>NZ_JACIFH010000001.1:0-2400000 GCF_014197265.1 Microbacterium invictum
AGAAGACGGACCAGCAGACCCGTGAACCAATCATCCAGCGATCGCCCCAGCGGCAGGAACCACATCAGCCAGTCCAGCCGCAGGTGGTACGGCGCGAACTGGCGGGGGATCCGCCCGAGCGGGCCGGGCTTGCCCTTGAACGTGTACTCGCGCCAGTCGCCGGCACCGGGGTCATCGGCCGTCGTCCCCTCGACGACGATCTCGATGCGCTCCTTCGTGACCGTCCCGAACGCCCCATACGCATTGGCGAGCTGCCAACGGTTGAAGCTCGCGTTCATCAGCTGCCGGCGGGCGAACAGGTTGCGCACCGCCGGCACGCTGATCACCGCATAGCCCACGAAGACGATGGAGGTCACGACGATCCAGTACAGGGGGATGGATGCCGGGGTGCCCGCACCCGGTGCGGGAGCGGTCGGGGGTACACCGAACGCCGAGAACGCGAGCACGATGGTCGCCCAGTTGAGCCACGCGAAGTTGCCGGTCAGCACGAGCCACAGCTGCGTCGCGATCACGATGGCCGCCGCAGCCGTGCCGATGTACGCCGGCCACGGGCCCGATACGGAAAGCCCGATCACAGGGGCGAACAGCAGCCACGGCACGACGAGCTGGGCGAAATGGTTGCCGAGCACCTCGCCGCGGTGGAACCACGCCGGCAGCAGGTGCGCCTGGCGGCTGAGCGGCCCGGGCATGGGCTGGGTCTCGTGGTGGTACATGAGCGCGGTGAGGTCGCGCCACTCGCGCCCGCCGCGGATCTTGATCATGCCCGCCCCGAACTCCAGCCGGAACACGAGCCACCACATCAGCACGATCACCGCAGTCGGTGGCGGCTGGGAGTCAGAACCCAGGAACGCCGCCAGGAACCCGGCCTCCAGCAGCAGCATCTCCCACCCGAACCCGTAGAAGGTCTGCCCGATCGAGGTGATCGACATGTACCCGAGCCACAGCAGAAGGAAGGCCAGCATCGGCACCCATGGCGGCCCGAGCTGCGGCACACCGGCGACCAGCAGCGCCGAGACCACGGTGCCGCCCGCGCACAGCAGCACCAGCCGCCGATCGGTGTAGGCGACCCAGCGGAACAGGGTCGGATGCAGTGGCCACTTCTTCCGCGACGTCGCCCAGGACAGGAGAGTGGATGCCGGCAGCAGCCCGTTCTCGCCCAGCAGCGGCCGGAACTGGTTCAGGGTGGAGAAGAAGGCGACCAGGAACAGCGCAGCGATCCCGCGCTGCAGCACCTGCCGCGCGAACTCGAACCAGACCGCCGCGAAGCCGTCCATGGCGTCACCCTACGACGCCCCGCCGCCGGGTGACAGGTCGGGCGCTTCGCGCACACCGAACTCGTGGCGCAGGGCGCTGCGCGCGGCATGCCATCCGGCCAGTCCATGGACGCCGGGCCCGGGGGAGGCCGAAGCGGTGGCCAGATACACGCCGGGAAGAGGCGTGCGCCACGGGTCGGCCGAGAGGGTGGGCCTGCGCAGCAGCTGCCGGAGGTCGGGCGCGCCGGCGGCGATGTCGCCGGCCACATAGTTCGGATTGTGTGCGGCGACCTCGGCGGCCGTGCGCGAGCCCACCGCGACGATCGTGTCGCGAAACCCGGGTGCGAACCGTTCGATCTGCGCGGTCACCGCTTCGCGGCGATCGACCGTGCTGCCGGCCGGCACGTGCGTGTACGCCCACAGCGTGTGGGCGCCCGCCGGAGCCCGCGACGGGTCGAACAGCGTCGGCTGCGACACGAGCACGTACGGCCGCTCGGGATGCCGCCCGCCATGGACCTCGTTCTCGGCGAAGGCCATCTCGGCGCGCGTTCCGCCGACGTGCACCGTGCCGGTCCGACGCACCTCGGCGTGCGTCCAGGGCACCGGCTCGCTCAGCGCGAAGTCGACCTTCGCGACCGCGTCGCCGTACCGGAACCTGCTCAGCGCCCGGCGGTAGCGGGCCGGCATCCGCCCACCCGCCATTCGCACCAGCGCACGCGGCGTGACATCCAGCAGTGCCACGCGCGCATCGTCGAGCTCGTCGAGTGAGGTGACGTCGTGGCCGGTGACGAGCTCGCCGCCGTGCGCGCGCAGATCGTCGACGAGCGCGTCGATGATCGCCTGACTGCCGCCGACCGGTATCGGCCAGCCCTCGGCATGCGCATAGGCGGTGAGGGTCAGGCCGGCGCCCGCGCCGGCGAGCGAGGGCTGCGCGAGGATCGAGTGCGCCGCGACGCCGGTGAGCAGTGCCGGCGCCGCCTCGCCGCGGAAGCGCAGGTTCCACAGTGGGGTGCCCTGCTCGGCGGCGCTCAGTCCGAATCGTGCGACGGTGAGCGGATGCCGGGGGATGCGCAGCAGCGTCGATCCGGTGAACTCGGCCACATGCGTCGCGCGCTCGGCCAGCGGCCGCATGAGCCGGGCGTAGGCGCGCCCGTCTCTGCCCAGCCCGTTCGCGGTCGCGTCGAGGTCGCGGTACGCGACCCCCGCGCGGCCGCCGTCGAGCGGCTGCGCGAACGAGACGGCGGGGGTGGCGAACTCGACGCGCTCGCGCAGCCGGAACGCATCGAAGAACTGCGAGGCGAACGCGAGCGGATGCACCGCCGAGCACACATCGTGCGCGAAGCCGGGAAGCGTCAGTTCGCGGGTCGCCGCACCACCGCCGGCGCGTTCATCCCGTTCGTACACCCGCACCTTCAGCCCGGCGCGGGCCAGGGTCACCGCCCCGGCGAGGCCGTTCGGGCCGGCGCCGACGACGACGGCATCCACTGCGCCTCTCTTGCCACCCAGCGCCATGGCACGCTCACTCGGGCTCGGCTGCGAGCTGATCCAGCGGCATGAGCGGCGCGGTCAGGGCCGCCGTGTCGGTCTCGACGGTCTCGACGTCGCGCACACCGGTCAGACGCGCCACCGCGTCGTCGAACTGACGGCCGAGTGCGGCGACCGCGGCATCCACATCCCCCGCGACGAGTGCATCCAGCAGTGCACGGAACGTGGGCGACACTGTCGCGGGCACGGCATAACCGTCCTTCGCGCTGAAGCTCGCGATGCGGGTCTGGATGGCGAGTGTGGCCATCGCCTGCGAGAGCCGGCGGCTGCCCGCGGCGTCGACGAGCACCTGGTGGAACGCGAGGTCCGCGTCGCCGATCGCCCGCGCGTCGTCGCCCTCGCTGGCGGTGAGCAGCTGATCGAGGGCCGTCTCGAGGGCGGGCAGAGTGGACGCCGCACCGGCCGCGACCAGGCAGCGCAGCGCCTCGCCCTCCACGGCGCGCCGGGCCAGGTAGAGGTCGGGGATGTCTTCGGGCGGCACGACGCTCACGCGCAGACCGCGGCCCGGGAGCGAGGTGAGCACGCCCTCCTGCACCAGACGCTGGGTGGCTTCGCGCAGCGGTCCGCGGCTGACGCCCAGCTGCGTGGCGATGTCGACCTCGCCGAGCTGGCTGCCGACGGCGAGGGCACCCGAGAAGATCGCGTTCCGCAGCTCGATGGCGATCAGATCCACCGTCGACGGACGCGCCACGCGCAGCACGGAGGCGGGCAGTCCTGAGCGGGCGGGGGTGATCGGCATGGCGTGTCTCTCGGTCGTCCTCGTTCGATTCTTCCTCAAGTTGTCCACCGGCGCGGGACATCCGGTCGCGACTCGGGGCGCAGCGCCCGGGCAAGGCTAACAAGTCTGTATACATGTAGACAATCTGCACGTCAGAATGTGCGCATGTTTGAAAATCGGCATAGTGTGATCCACGGCTGTTCACCCGAACCGGATCGCCGCACCCCCGAGCGCCGGTCCCCACCGACATCGAGACCATCGACATGGAAAGAGGAACACCATGAGCACCTCACGCACGATCCTGCGGCGCAGCGCCGCCGTCCTGGGCGCCGCGGCTCTCGCAGTCGGCGTCACCGCCTGCACCGACACGGGCAGCGGCGGCGACACGGGCGGGAGCGCCTCGGACTCGGCCTCGACGCTCGAGCGGCTGCAGGACGAAGGCACCATCACCGTCGCGATCGCAGACGAGCGTCCGTACTCATGGGTCGAAGGCGGCGAGGCCACCGGTGCGACCATCGCCATGCACAAGGCGATCTTCGCCGGCATGGGCATCGACGACGTCGATGTCGTCGAGGTCGACTGGAACTCGCTGATCCCGGGTCTGAAGGCCGGCCGCTACGACGCCGTCAGCGCGGGCATGTCGATCCTCCCCGAGCGCTGCGCCGAGGCCGCGTTCAGCGACCCCGAGATCATGTACACCACCGCGCTCATGGTCCCCGAGGGCAACCCCGACGGCCTCACCGACCTCGACTCAGTCCAGGGCAAGGACGACGTCACCCTCGCCGTGCTCAAGGGTGGCATCGAAGCCGGCTACGCCGACAAGCTCGACATCGCCGACACCGTCTCGGTCGACAACGCCCAGTCCGGCATGGACCTGGTCGCAAACGGCCGCGCCGACGCCTTCGCCATGACCGCGATCTCGCTGAACTGGATGGCCGACAACAACCCCGACGCGGGTGTCGAGACCACCGATGCGTTCGTGCAGGTGATCGACGGCGTCGAGCAGGTCGGCGCCGGCTCCACGGTCTTCCGTCAGGGCGACATCGAGCTGCTCGACGCCTACAACGAGCAGCTGGCCACCATCACCGGCGACGTCGACGCCTACATGGGCCTGGTCGGCGAGTTCGGCTTCACCGAAGAGAACCTGCCTCCGGCAGATCTGACCACCGAGCAGCTCTGCTCGGGCGACCTGGGCTGATCCCGCACCTTGATGGATGACCTCGAAGCGCTGGGAGCGGCGCTGCCACAGATCTGGCAGGGACTGGGAATCACCCTCCTGCTGACGGTGTGCGGCGCCCTCCTGGCATTCGTCCTGGCGGTCGGACTCGGGCTCGGCGCCCGGGCGCAGAACGTCATCGTCCGCGGCGCCTCCCGCGTCGTGATCGAGTTCTTCCGCGGCACGTCGCTGGTCGTGCAGCTGTTCTTCCTCTTCTTCGTGATGCCCCAGCTCGGCCTCAAGCTGCCCGCGATCCTGTGCGGCATCATCGGGCTCGGGCTGAATTACGGCGCATATGGCGCCGAGGTGGTCCGCGGCTCGATCAACTCCGTGCCCGCCGGGCAGTGGGAGGCCTCGACGGCGCTGAGCCTGACGCGGACCCAGCGCATGTGGCGCGTCATCTTCCCGCAGGCGTGGGCGCTGATGATCCCGTCGCTGAACAACCTGCTCATCCAGCTGCTGAAGGGCACCGCGATCGTCGGCTTCATCACCCTGTTCGACCTCACCGTGGCACTGGACAAGCTGCGCATCGCCACCGACACGTTCTTCTTCGGCGCCGTCGGCATGGTGCTCTACTTCGCCATCGCGTACGTGCTGACCCTCGCCATGAACGCCCTCGAGGTGCGCGCCAAGCACCGTCTCGGCCGTGGCGAGTCGCTGCGTGACGCGCTGCGGTTCCGGGCGCCGGTGACCAAGGGCAGGACGGCCGCATGAACGACGGACTGCAGTGGAGCTGGGAGACCGCGTGGGAGGCCCTGCCGACCCTGCTCGAGGGGTTCTTCACCGTCACTCTCGTGGTGACCGTGGCCGGCAGCGCGATCGCGGTGGTGCTGGGCCTGGTGATCGCCATGGTGCGGCGCGTCGCGCCCCGGCCGATCGCGGGCATCGTCACCTTCTTCGTGAACTTCATCCGTATGACGCCGATCGTCGTGCAGCTGATGTTCGCCTACTTCTTCTTCCTCAGCTTCGACGCCCTGACCATCGGCATCGCGGTGTTCGGCATCCACTACGCCACCTACATGGCAGAGGTCTACCGTGCCGGCATCGACGCCGTCCCGCGCGGCCAGTGGGAGGCGGCCACCGCGCTGAGCCTGTCGCGCGGCCGCACGTGGGGCGCGGTCATCCTGCCGCAGGCGATCCGCGCGACCGTGCCGGCTCTGGGCAATTACGTCATCTCGATGCTCAAGGACACCCCGTTCCTCATCGCCATCACCGTGTCCGACATGGTCAGCAACGCGCTCGAGTTCGGCGGCGACCACTTCCGCTATCTCGAGCCGATCACACTGGCCGGCATCATCTTCCTGGTCGCCAGCTATCCGGCATCCGTCCTCATCCGCAGATTGGAGAAGCGCCTTGAGTACGCTTCCTGACGCACCCACGCCCGCCATCCGCTTCGACGACGTGCACAAGCGCTTCGGCGAGAACGTCGTGCTCGACGATCTGAACTTCCAGGTCGCCACGGGCGATCGCGTGACCCTCATCGGCCCCAGCGGATCGGGCAAGACCACGATCCTGCGCCTGGTCATGACCCTCGAAGAAGCCGACGGCGGATACATCTACATCGACGGCGAGCCGCTCACGCACGTCGAGCGCGGCGGCAGGCGCGTCGAGCTCAAGGAGAAGCACCGCAACGAAGTGCGCAAGCGCATCGGCATGGTGTTCCAGCAGTTCAACCTGTTCCCCAACATGACCGTCATGGAGAACCTCATCGAGGCGCCGGTGCACGTCCTGGGGCTGTCCAAGCGCGATGCGACGGCGAAGGCGCGCGAGCTGCTCGACAAAGTCGGGCTGGCGGACAAGGAGGACGCGCACCCCCTCCAGCTCTCCGGCGGACAGCAGCAGCGGGTCGCGATCGCGCGCGCCCTCGCGATGGACCCCGAGATCCTGCTCCTCGACGAGGTCACCAGCGCGCTCGACCCCGAGATCGTCGGCGAAGTTCTCGGTGTGCTGCGCGACGTGGCCGCCACCACCGACATCACGATGCTCATCGTGACGCACGAGATGCAGTTCGCGCGGGACGTCTCGAACCGTGTGCTCATGTTCGATCACGGCAGCATCGTCGAAGAGGCCGACCCCGAGACGATGTTCACCGCGCCGAAGGAGCAGCGTACGCGTGACTTCCTCTCCGCGGTCCTCGCCGACCGATGAGTACGACCGCGTGTTCGACGCGGTCCGGGCCGCCGGATGCGTCAGCCGAGCAGGTAGACGAGGAGGTGGCTCGGCTCGTCGGCGAAGACCTCGTGCCGCACGTTCGGCTCGACGTGGATGATGCCCCCGGGCACCAGCGTGTGGGTCACCTCGCCGACCGTGAACCGCACGCGGCCTGAGACCACGGCCACGAGGATCGGCCGCGGCGCGGCGTGCTCGGTCATCACCGTGTTCGCGTCGAGGGCGAGCTGGCGGATGCGCACCCCGGTCCCGTCGAACGCCTTGTGCGGGGTGATGCGGCCCGCCTGGATCGGGTTGGCGGCCAGCAGTTCAGCGGCGCCGGCGGCGATGAGCGTTGCGGTGTCGGATGCGGGGGTGGCCATGCCCCGATGATGTCACGGGCGCCTGCCACGCACCATGCCCCCGATCACCTGGTCGCGGGCACCGCTGCGCATCATTCTGCGGGCGGTTCGAGCCAGTGCTCGGCGGCCGGCACGTGCGATTCGAGCTCGTCCCAGATCTCCTCGGGCAGGGGTGTGGATGCCGCGGTCAGCGCCGCGCCGAGCCGCGACGGCCGGCTCATGCCGACGACGGCGATCGACGACGGTCCACCGGCTGTGCACGAGCATGGCGTCGGACACCAGGGTGAGCGCCGCCCTATCGGCGGCGTGCGCACACCGCTAGAGTCGCGCCACAGACGAACTGCAAGGGAGAAGGGCCATGGCATCCAATTCCGCAGCCGACATTGTCGATTCGCTCGGCGGACCCAGCAATATCGAAAGTCTCACCCACTGCGCCACACGACTGCGGTTTCAGCTGCGCGACGGCACGGCGGTCGACAAGGACCGCGTCGAAGCCGTCGACGGCGTCATGGGTGCTGTCCCACAGGCGGGCGACAGATTCCAGGTAGTGATCGGCGGCGGTGTGCAGACCGTGTACAACGAGATCCTGGCGCTGCCGGCGATGGCGAGCGTCGATCAGCCCTCCGATGCCGACATCAAGGCGGCCCAGCGAGCGCGCGGTCCCCGAGGCAAGACCGCGTGGCTCGACACGCTGTTCGAGTTCCTGTCCGACTCGTTCCGCCCGATCCTCGGCGCACTGCTGGGCGCGTCGCTGTTCATCACGTTCATGGCGCTCGCCGCGACGCTCGGGTGGATTCCGGCGTGGAACCAGCCCGGGGTGGTGCTCGAGCCGTCGTGGCAGTTCATCAACCTGATGTGGCAGTGCGTGTTCATCTTCCTGCCGCTCATGGTCGCCTACAACGCGGCCAACAAGATCGGCGCCGACCCCTGGGTGGGCTTCGCGATCATGGCGGTCGTCATGCTCCCCGGGTTCACAGCGCTGGCCGAAGAGGCGACCGCCACACAGCTCGTCTTCCTGGGCTCTGAGATCACCACGGTGCCGGTCTTCGGCATCCCGCTCACGATCTTCGACTACAGCTCTCAGGTGTTCCCGCCTCTTCTGATGGCCGCCGTGCTCGGCCCGCTGTGGAAGGGGCTGAAGCGCATCATCCCCGAGAACCTGCACCTCATCTTCGTGCCGTTCCTCGCGATGCTCATCATGATCCCGCTGACCGCGTTCCTGCTCGGCCCGATCGGCGTCTACATCGGCGCGGCGCTGGCGAACGCGCTGAGCGCCATCAACACCTTCTCGCCGTTCATCTTCGCCATCGTGATCCCGCTCGCGTATCCCTTCATGGTGCCGCTCGGGCTGCACTGGCCGATCAACGCGATCATGCTGCTGAACATCCAGACCCTCGGGTACGACTTCATCCAGGGCCCCATGGGCGCATGGAACTTCGCATGCTTCGGCGCGACCGCGGGTGTGCTGCTGCTGGCGTGGCGCGAGAAGGACAAGCAGATGACGCAGACGGCGACCGGCGCCCTCGCCGCGGGCCTGCTCGGCGGCATCTCCGAGCCGTCGCTGTACGGCATCCACCTGCGCTTCAAGCGGATCTATCCCCGCATGCTGGTGGGCTGCCTCACCGGTGGACTGATCATCGGCGCCGGCAGCTGGATGCTGGGACTCGAGAACGGCATCACGACCGGGGCGTTCGTGTTCACGTCGCTGCTGACCATCCCTGCGTTCGAACCGATCGGGCTGTACGCGATCGCCGTGCTGTCGGCGTTCGTCGTCGCGATGTTGCTCATCGTCATCGGCGGCTACAAGGACAAGCCGGCGAAGGATGCCGCGGGCGAGGCCGCTGTGGCCGCCGCCACCGCCGGGTCCGGCGTCGTCGGCGCCCACGCCGGGACGGCCGAGTCGGTCTCGGATGTCGCGGGAGCCTCCGCACTGGCGGGGACGGCGACGGCCGTGGCAGAACCGGGGACGGGGGCCGAGCCCGTCGCCGAGGGCGAGAGCACGGAGGTGGGGGCGCTCATCCAGCTCGCGTCGCCGCTCGACGGCACGGCCGTCGCGCTGTCGGAGGTGCCCGATCCGGTGTTCGCCGGGGGAGTGATGGGTCCGGGTGTCGCGATCGAGCCGACCGGCGACACCGTCTACGCACCCGGTGCCGGCACCGTCGTGGCGGCCCAGCCCACCGGTCATGCGTTCGGGCTGCAACTCGACAGCGGCATCGAGCTGCTGATCCACGTCGGAATCGATACGGTCAACCTGAAGGGCGAGGGGTTCGACGTCAAGGTCGCCAACGGCGACCGGATCGAGGTCGGCACCCCGCTGGTCACGTTCGACCGTGCGGTGATCGAGAAGGCCGGCTACCCGCTCGTGACCCCGGTCATCGTGCTCAACGCCGACGCCTTCGCGACCGTCGATCCGGTGGCACTCGGTCCTGTCGAGCACGGCGACCCGCTGCTGGACGTGCAGCAGAAGGGGTAGCGTTCGATCCTCGGCCGTGCCCGCGCCCGCGCGGCCGAGGGCGCCGGCGGCATTCGCGCGGTCACGCCGTGCGGGGGAGCGACCCGAGGACTTCGCCGTCCTCGTCGAACACCACGATCCGGTCGCCGTCGACCAGCGCCGAGCGACCGGCGGTCAGCCACTGGTCACCGAAATCGCATGCCATCAGCGTCATGTACACATCGGCGAAGACGATCGGGTCCTCGGCGGCCGACTGCTCCCAGCTGCCGCCGAACCCGTTGCAGCCGTCATGGCCGCCCAGCGAGCCGTCGGCATCGATGACGAGGTACGCGCTTCTCTCGGCGACCGTCCCCCAGGTGCCCACCGGGTCACCGCGTGATGTCTCGGGAGCCGACGGCGCGCACCCGGCCAGCAGCACGACGGCCAGCAGGATCAGGGCGCGGCGGGAGCGCATCGTCAGTCCGCGGACTGATCGGACGGGCGATGGGCGCCGACTCGGCCCGCGTGCACCGCGAGTGCGGCGTCCCACAGCGCCTCGGCGGCTTCGCGCTTGCTGCCGTCGACATCGGCGACGACCGCGCCGGCGGTGTCGAGCACCACGAGGCGATTCGTGCCGGACTCGAACCCGGCCTCCCAGCCGACCCGGTTCACCGCCAGCAGATCCACACCTTTGCGGGTTCGCTTGGCGCGTCCCCGCTCGAGCAGTTCGCCGTCGTCGGCCGCGGTCTCGGCGGCGAAGCCGACGACCGTCTGTCCGGCATGGCGGGCCTCGACCAGTCCGGCGAGGATGTCGGGATTCTCGACCAGTTCCAGGCGGGGGGCGCCGTCCTCCTTGCGGAGCTTGTGATCCGACACTCCCGCGACCCGGTAGTCGGCGACGGCGGCGACCATGACGATCACGTCGGATGCCGCTGCCGCGGCATCCGTCGCCGCCTTCAGTTCGGCCGTGCTCGACACACGGTGCACCGTGATCGCCGTGTGGCGGGACGCGGCGTCGAGCACGCCGTCGTCGACGTGCGCGGCGATGAGCGTCACCGTGGCGCCGCGGTCGGCGGCGGCGAGCGCGACGGCGGCACCCTGCCGGCCACTCGACCGGTTGCCCAGGTAGCGGACCGGGTCGATGGGTTCCCGGGTGCCGCCGGTGGTCACCGTGACGGTCAGGCCGGCGAGGTCGCCGTGCGGCTGGACGACGGCGAGGGCGGCCGCCACGATCTCGTCCGGCTCGACCATGCGCCCCGGGCCGCTGTCACCGCCGGTGAGCGGACCGTCGGCGGGGCCGACGATGTGGACGCCGCGATCGCGAAGGGTCGCGATGTTCGCCTGTGTGGCCGCGTGTTCCCACATGGCCGTGTGCATCGCGGGGGCCACGACGACCGGAGCCGTGGTCGCCAGCAGTGTGACGCCCAGCAGCCCGTCGGCGATGCCCGCCGCCATCTTCGCGAGCGTGTTCGCGGTGGCCGGGGCGACGATCACCAGGTCGGCACGGGTGCCCAGGGCGACGTGGCGCACCTCGGCGACCTCGTCGTGCACGCTGGTCGTGACAGGATGTCTGCTGACCGCTTCCCAGGTGGTCGTCCCGACGAAGCGCAGCGCGTCCTCGGTGGGAACAACGTGCACCTCATGACCGTTGGTCACCAGTGCGCGCACGAGGTGAACCGTCTTGTAGGCGGCGATCCCGCCCGTGACCCCGACGACGACGAACATGGTCCGATCCTGCCACGGATGCCGGACGACGAGAGGCCCGAACATGTGCACGGTGATCGTCCACGTCCCCGCAGAGGCCGGCGCCGCCACCCGCGTGCTGGCCGTGCGCGACGAAGACCCCTCCCGCGCGTGGGACCCGCTCGGCCCGTGGTGGCCCGACACCCGCCCGGGTGTGGTCGGCGTGCGCGACGCCCGTGCCGGTGGGGCGTGGCTGGCCGCGGATCCGGATGCCGGTCACTTGGCCGTCATCCTCAACCGGGCCGACGTCATGCCCGACGACGGGCGCCCCGTGCCCTCGCGCGGGCACCTCGTGCTCGATGCCGTCGACGGCACCGAGATCGCCGATCCCCGCACCCACGGCTTCAACCTGGTCGACGTCACCGCGGAGCGCACCCGGGTGACCATGTGGAACGGGGACGTGCTGCGTGCGGTCGATCTCGGCCCCGGCATCCACATGATCGCCCATGACGACGTCGACGACCCGACCAGCGCCCGCATCATCGCCTGGCGGGGCGCGTTCCCGGCGCCGGCCGAAGACGACGAGCGCTGGTGGACCGCCTGGATGGACGTGCTCGAGCGCACCGCCGAGGTCGGTCCCACCGACGATCGCGCGATCGTGCGCGACAACCGTCCGTACGGCTACCCGACGCTGTCGCTGCTCGTGTGCGCGGCATCGGTGACGGATGCCGGTGTCGACGTCGTCTACGGCGAGTTCGACCATCCCGGGCAGTGGAACAGGCCCGAACTCGCCTGAATCGGCGCCGCTTCGGCTGCGTCCTGCTCTGGACAGCGAACCTGCCCGCCCCGATATTCTCGGCACATGACGGCGTGGCTCTGGGTGATCCTGGGCCTTGTGCTGCTCATCGTCGGGGCAGAGCTCATCGTGCGATACGGCGCGCGGCTGGCGAGTCGCCTCGGGATCTCGTCGATCATGATCGGGCTGACCGTCGTGTCGATCGGCACCAGTGCGCCGGAGCTGGCCGTCGGCATCGACGCCGCCCGCATCGGGCAGGGCTCGCTCGCGCTGGGCAACATCGCGGGAACGAACCTCGTGAACCTGCTGCTGATCATGGGGCTGGCCGCCGCGCTGCGACTGATCCCGATCGCCCTGCAGACGCTGCGCCTCGACCTGCCCATGATCGGCGCGGTCGCCCTGCTGCTGCTCGTGTTCGTCATCGACGGGCGGCTCGACCGGATCGAGGGCGGCGTGCTGGTCGCCGTCGCGATCGGCTACACGCTCGCACTCGTGCGATGGGCGCGACGCGAGAGCGCCGCCGTCCTGGCCGAGTACGAGAACGAGTACCACGACGCGCCTCGGGAGACGGGATCGCTCGTGCTGGCGATCGTGCTGCTGATCGCCGGGATCGCGATCATCCTGCTCGGCGCCGGCTGGCTGGTCACCGGCGCGGTCGATCTCGCCGAGGCGATGGGCGTCTCGAGCACCGTCATCGGTCTGACCGTCATCGCGATCGGCACCTCGGCGCCCGAGCTGGTGACCGCGATCGTCTCGACGTACCGTGGCGACCGCGACATCGCGCTGGGCAACCTGATCGGATCGAGCACCTACAACATCACGATCATCCTGGGTATCACCGTGCTGGCGGCGCCGATCGCCGTGGACCATGCCCTCGTCTTCGTCGACATCCCCATGATGATCGCCGGGACGTTCCTGGTCGGCACGTTCATGATGAGCGGGCGCAGACTCACCCGGGTCGAAGGCGTCATCATGATCGGCGCCTACCTCGCCTACCTCGCTTACCTGCTGGCCGTGCGCACCTGAGGTGCGATGGTGCGGCATGGATGTCGGGCGTCGCCGATCAGCAGGTGCGGCGGGTCGCGGACCTTCTTGCGTGAGGTCGACCTGACCCTGAGCGGTCTGGACGCACCAGGTGGGGCTGTTCCGGCGGACGGCAAGCTGGGCCAGGAGGTTGCCTGGTCTCGGGTGTTGCGGTGAGTTATCCACAGGTGACTCGAACGCCCGTTCGAGTGTCGGGGGTTCTTGTCATACTGTTCTTAGGAATGTTTTGGCGGATGTGGCCACCGGTTGGACCGGTTGTCGTGTTTCGCTGAGCTGGGGGTGCCGGCGGCGGAGTTGCCGGCGGCGGTGCTGGATCTCAGTGACCGGTCGGTGGTGGAGATCGCGCGGGATCTCGCGGCGATCGCGAATGACGTGGCCCGGTTGCAGGCGCTGGTGGCTGGGGTGGCGGCGCATCGGTCGCAGCGCAAGGACGGGCAGAACGGGCTGTCGGCCACGGAGGGTCATGCGAGCCCGGCGTCGTTGATCCAGGACATCACGGGCGGGTCGAAGGCTGACGTGCTGCGGCAGGTGCGTGTCGGGAAGGCGCTCCTCGAGGGCGCCATCGAGGTGCGCGAGGGGCAGCCCGGCGCAGGACCCGAGTCCGTGCCCGGAGGGTCGGAGTCCGGTGCCGGCGGCGAGGGCGAGGGCGAGGGCGAGGGTACTTCGGGCGAGGCGGCTGTCCCCGCGGCGGCACCGCGGGCGACGTGGAAGACGGTGCTGCGTGATGCGCATCTGGGTCGCCGGCTCACCGCGGAGCAGCATGATGTGATCCGCCGGGGTCTGGGGGAGCCGTTCGACGATTCCGAGGACACCGCACAGGTGTGGGTGGTGGCGGCGGCCTCGCTTGTGGATGACGCCGTGAACTTGACGGTGGAGGATCTGGCGGTTCACGCCCGCGCGGTGCGTGACGCGATCGACCCGGTCGGGGCGGAGCAGCGGTACGCCAGACGTTTTGAGAACCGGTCGTTCCGGACGTGGATCGACGGTGAGGGGCAGCATCGCGGCAGTTTCGCGTTCGATGACGAAGACGGCGCGTGGATGGACGCGATCACCGCTGCCGGGTTGCGGCCTCGCCGCGGTGGCCCCCGGTTCATGACCGATGAGGAACGCGCCCGGGCGGCTGAGCTTGCTCATGATCCGCGCAGCAATGACCAGCTCGCCTACGACCTGGTGATGTCGGTGCTGCGTGCCGGGGCTGTGGCCGACGCGACGGACGTGTTCGGGGTGCGGCAGCCCGGTGTGCGGATCATCACCGTGAAAGACCCCGCCGGCGGCGACGATGCCGGTCCGCGTGACGCGTATGGGCGGCTGTTGACTGCCGGGTTCACCGAAGACCGTGGGCATCCGTTGCCCGGGTCGGTCATCGACCGCAACATCTGCATGCACGGGACCACCGAGGTCACCGTCGACGGGTGCGGCAACCCGCTGGACGCCGGGCGTGAGCACCGCCTGTTCCAACCCAAACAGCGTCTCGCGTTGGCTGCCCGCGACGGCGGCTGCATGTGGCTGGGGTGCGACATGCCGGGCTCGTACTGCGAGGCCCACCACATCGACCCGGTCGCCGAAGGCGGACGCACCGACATCGACCGGGGCATCCTGCTGTGCAAATACCATCACCTGCTGCTCCACAACCGGGGCTGGCGGATCACCCGCGACGGGAAACGCGCGTTCATCCTGCAACCGCCACCCGACATCGGCGGCCCACCCGTCACCCTGGTCTCCAAAGCACCCTGGAAATGGGCGTGGGACCGGCCACCCCCACCTTCCAAACCGAACTGGCGCGCCGCCTGACGGTGAGGGATCACCGACGCGGGCCGAGCGCTGACGCGGGCCGAGCATTGACGCGTGCCGGGTGTCGACGCGTGCCGAGCATTGACGCGTGCCGGGTGCCGACGTGGGCCGAGCATTGACGCGTGCCGAACGCCGACGGCTGCGGCTTCGATGACGACCTCGCCGCTCAGATCACGCAGGTCGCAGCAAAGTGCGGCGTGGCCGCTGACGCTACGCTTTCGAAGCGACCGCGCTTGCTCGCTCCGACTTCACCAAAGCGACCGTGACCGTCGCAAAAAGAATCACCACGACCGCCGCGGCGAATGTGATGGCAACCGCGCCATCGGCAACAAGAGTGAGCACTCCAGCGCCCGCACTGAGCGCGAACCCAATCCAGACCGTGGACGACGCGGCGCGATGACCCGCGACCCACGTCGTCTCGTTTCTCATCGTTGCGCGCGTGCGAATACCCGCGAGCCGGTTCTTCCGAAGCCGACCGTTCGCTGCGAGCTGTATGAGCACCGCTGCGAAGAGCAACAGGGCAGGAAACACCACCGCGACGACAACCACGACACCAGCGTAGATTCCAGGTGCCTGACGACGACATCGGGGCACCCCCGAGGCTGATGCGGCGTGTCTGTGGCCGGTGCTACCGTCACACGCGTGAGCGCAGCCCAGCAGGACCCCGATCGCCCAGCCGTCTTCTTCGCGTCGGCTGCTCAGTTCCGCACCTGGCTCGAAGAGCATCACGACACCGAGACCGAGCTGTGGATGGGGCTCTACCGCAAGGGCGACCCGCGTCAGGGCATCACGTGGGCCGAGGCCGTGCCCGAGGCGCTGTGCTTCGGCTGGATCGACTCGGTCAGCCAGCGCATCGACGAGTCTGCGCGCCGGCAGCGGTGGACCCCGCGCAAGCCCGGCTCGAACTGGAGCGCGATCAATATCGCGCACGTCGAGCGGCTCACCGCCGAAGGACGCATGCATCCCGCGGGGCGCGCCGCGTACGAGCGCCGCAGCGATGACAAGTCGGCGATCTACTCCTACGAGCGGCCGGACGAGCTGACACCCGAGCGGGTGGCTGCGCTGCAGGCCGATGCCGCAGCCGCGGCGTTCTGGGACCAGGCGACACCGTCGTATCGGCGCATAGCGGCGCACTGGGTGCAGAGCGCCAAGCGCGAGCAGACCCGCGCCGACCGCTTCGCGACCCTCGTCGGCGACTGTGCCGCGGGCCGGCTCATCAAGATGCAGCGCTACGGCGGTGAGCCGGCATGGCTGGCCCGCGCTGCCGCCGCAGCCGAAGCCGCTCGCTGACATCGCCGGCACCGGCGCCGCGCTTGGGGTTCTGCCGGCCCCGGAGCGTTGCACGCCCGCGTATGCGGCGTTTCAGACGGAGTTGTGCACGCCGCAGCTTTACCCCGCCGCTGCAGTCCTATGCCCGATGCTCGCGGTAGTAGTCCAGCAGCGCGCGGGTGGAGGCATCCTGCGCGGCCACGGCATCGGCATCCCCCTCGATGGCGGGGGCGATCTGCAGCGCCAGCTGCTTGCCCAGCTCCACACCCCACTGATCGAACGAGTTGATGCCCCAGATCACGCCCTGCGTGAAGGTGATGTGCTCGTACAGCGCGACCAGCTGCCCCAGCACGGAAGGTGTCAGCGCCGGTGCGAAGATCGATGTCGTCGGGCGGTTGCCGGCGAACGTGCGTGCCGCCACGAGCGGTCCGGTGGTTCCCTCAGCCTCGACCTCTGCGGCGGTCTTGCCGAACGCGAGCGCCTTGGTCTGCGCAAGGAAGTTCGCCAGGAACAGGCCGTGCACGTCCCGCCCGTCGTCGGCCAGCGGGTACGCCGGATTCACGAACGCGATGAAGTCGGCCGGGATCAGCCGCGTGCCCTGGTGGATCAGCTGGTAGAACGCGTGCTGGCCGTTCGTTCCCGGTTCGCCCCAGAAGATCTCACCGGTGTCGGAGGTGACCGGCGACCCGTCCCACCGCACCGACTTGCCGTTGGACTCCATCGTCAGCTGCTGCAGATACGCCGCGAAGCGCGAGAGCTGCTGCGCGTACGGCAGCACCGCGTGCGACTGGGCGCCGAGGAAGTTCGTGTACCAGACGTTCAGCAGCCCCATCAGCACCGGCACGTTCCGTGCCAGAGGGGTGGATGCCACGTGCTCGTCGACCGCGTGGAATCCGGCGAGCAGTTCGCGGAACGTGTCCGGCCCGAGTTCGATCATCAGCGACAGTCCGATCGCCGAGTCGACGGAGTAGCGGCCGCCGACCCAGTCCCAGAACCCGAACGCGTTGGCGGTGTCGATGCCGAACGCGGCGACCTTGTCGAGCGCGGTCGAGACGGCGGCGAAATGGTGGGCGACGGCGTCTGTCCTGGCTGCGTCCGACCCGTCGATCGCGCCCGCGGCGGCCAGTCCCGCCCACAGCCAGTCACGCGCGAGCCGCGCGTTGGTGAGGGTCTCGAGCGTCGTGAAGGTCTTCGACGCGACGATGAACAGCGTCGTCTCAGGGTCGAGGTCCTTGGTCTTGTGGGCCAGATCGAACGGATCGATGTTCGACACGAACCGCGCCTGGATGCCGGCCGTCGCATACGGCTCGAGCGCCGCCGAGATCATCACCGGCCCGAGGTCCGACCCGCCGATGCCGATGTTGACGACGTGCGTGACCTTCTTGCCGGTCACCCCGACCCAGTCGCCCGAGCGCACCCGCTCGGCGAACACGGTCATCGCGTCGAGCACCCCCTGCACGTCGGCGTCGATGTCCTGCCCGTCGACGACGAGCGCCGGCTGTGCGCCGGCCGGACGGCGCAGCGCGGTGTGCAGCACGGCACGGTCTTCGGTGGCGTTGATGTGCGCGCCGGCCAGCATTGCGGCGTAGCGCCTGGCGACGCCGGTCTGCTCGGCGAGCTTCACGAGCGAGGCGAGGATGCCGTCGTCCACGAGATTCTTCGACAGGTCCACGCGCAGGTCGGCGAGGTCGAACGTCAACCGCTCGACCCGATCCGGGTCGGCGGCGAACCAGCCCCGCAGGTCGGGCGTGAAGTCTTGCGAACGGGCGTCGAGTTCGGCCCAGGCGGACGTGGCGGTGGCATCGATGGGAGTGGTCACGGTCACCAAACTACTCGTCCGGGCCGAATGGCCGGGCGCTCTTGAAAGTTGGCGCTCCCGTCGGGTATTCGCGGAAACACCCGACGGGAGCGCCAACTCAGGATCGGTCTGCGTGTCCGAGTTGTGCGCCAACTCGAGATCCCCCAGCGCGGCGGGTCGGCCGAGCGGATCGTGGGGAGGGATGCCGGAAGGCTCCCGGCGCAGGTCCGGGAGCCTTTCGGTGGTGCTCAGCGCGCGGGGCGCAGGTCGATCGACCCGGCCGACACCGACGCGGTGATGGTGTTGCGTGAGCTGCTCGACGTGTCGAGGTCGTGGGTGAGGTCTCCGGCCGACACGTCCTGGTCCAGGTTGTAGGTCTGGTCGGGGATGGTGAGCACCATGCGCCCGGCGCTCACGTCCAGGTCGAGGGCCGTCACCGGACCGCGCAGTTCACCGTCCATCGAGCCGGCGCTGATGCTCAGTGTGGCGGTGTCGACCTCGTCGAGGTCGAGCGAGGCGCGGCCGGCCGAGATCTCGGCATCCACGTGCTCCGCCACTCCGGTGATGTCCATCGCCCCGGCACCGAGGTCGAGCTCGAGCTCGCGATAGGTGCCGTCGGCCGTGATCGAACCGGCGCCGAGGTCGAACGAGGCGTCCAGAGGTGTGTCCTCGTAACGGTCGGGCAGGGTCAGTACGACGCGCTCGTCATCGCCCCACCAGTTCCAGCCGCCCCACCACGGGCGGGTCGAGTGGACCCGAAGGGTGTCGCCGTCGCGGTCGAGCCGCCAGGCCGACGATCCCGATCCGCCGGTGACCTCGAGGCTCGCTTCGTCACCGCCGTAGGCGAGGCGGAAGCCGGCCGCGTCCACGTCGATGTCGAGTTCGGTGATGCCGGTCGCGTCGGCGGTCAGCGTGCCGGTGCTCACCGCCGCCGCGCGGATCGCGGAGAAGGCCGCGGTCGTGATCGCGCCCAGGATCAGCACGGCACCGAGGCAGATCGCGAGGATCGCGATGACCCGTGAGGTCGAGCGCGGCTGCGGCGGCTGCGGCGCGTAGCCGCCTGTCGGGGGGACCGGGGGCGGGGGAGTGATCGTGGTGCTCATGTCAGGCTCCGTTCTGCGGCTGGGCGCCGCCGTGTTCGAGGTGGACCAGCGCTGCGAGGACGCGCCGGTTGCCGTGCTCGTCCTGTTCGAGGTCGAGCTTCTGGAAGAGGGATGTGATGTGCTTCTCGACGCTGGCCTCCGAGACGAACAGCGCCTGGGCGATCGCCTGGTTGCTCTTGCCCTCGGCGATCAGGGCGAGCACCGTGCGCTCGCGGTCGGTGAGCCGCGCCATGCGCTCGTCGCGGGAGCGCCGCATCAGCAGCTGGGCCACGACCTCGGGGTCGAGGACAGTTGCCCCCGCCCCGATCCGCTCGATCGACTCGAGGAACTCGCGGACATCGGCGACCCGGTCCTTGAGCAGGTAGCCCAGGGCGGCGCCGTGCGACGTGATGAGGTCGCTGGCGTACCGCTCCTCGACGTACTGGCTGAGCACCAGCACCGGCAGGGCCGGGTTCGCCGCCCGCAGGGTGAGCGCCGCGCGGATGCCCTCGTCGGTGAACGTCGGGGGCAGTCGCACATCGAGGATGCACAGATCGGGAGTGGCGGATGCCACGGTGTCCACGAGATCGTGGGCGTCGGGCAGGGCCGCGACCACGTCGTGGCCGGCATCGGCGAGCACGCGGACGAGGCCTTCGCGCAGCAGGGCGGAGTCTTCGCAGATCAGGATGCGCACGGGACGCTCACCTCCAGGGCGGTCGGGCCGCCGGTGGGGCTGTCGATGCGGGCGGTGCCGCCGGCGGCGGCCACGCGGTTCACGATGCCGTCGAGGCCACCGCCGGGCAGCACCCGCGCGCCGCCCATGCCGTTGTCCTCGACGCGGGCCCACAGGGTGCCGTCGTCGCGGCGGCGCACGACCACGCGGGCTTCCGAGCCACGGGAGTGCTTGGCCGCGTTGGTGAGCGACTCGGCGATCGCGAAGTACACGGCCGCTTCGGCCGTCGAGCTGCACCGGCCGTCGAGACGCACGTCCAGCTGCACCGGGATGGGCGAGCGGGCCGCGAGCGCCGAGAGTGCGGCATCCAGCCCCCGATCGTCCAGCACAGAGGCGTGGATGCCGCGGGCGAGCTGCCGCAGTTCGGTGATGGCGGCCTTTGTCGAGGTGTGCGCCTCGTCGATGAGTTCTTTGGCGGCGGCAGGGTCGCTGTCGATCTTCTGCTGGGCCAGGCCCAGGGTCATGCCGACCGAGACCAGCCGCGGCTGGACGCCGTCGTGGAGGTCGCGCTCGATGCGGGTGCGCTCGACTTCGCTGGCGCGGACGGCGCCTTCGCGCTGCACACCGGCGGTGCGGGCCTGCTCGGCGAGGATCGCCTCGCGGGAGGGCACCAGGATCGACCGGGTGAGCACCGCGTGCAGCGGGGCGATGCCGACGAGGATGGCGGCCGACACGAGGAGCCCGATGATGCCGACGATCACGGCCCACTCCGTGCCGATCACGATGCCGGTCCCCGGGAACCGGGTCACGTCGGCACCGGAGAGCGGTGTGAACAGCATGCCGATACTGCGCACGAACCAGGTGATGGAGGGCAGGACGATCAGGCCCAGCACCGTGGCGATGGCCGCGCTGGCGATGCCTCGCCACATCGGGCCGTCGATGAACTGCTGCCAGAGCGTGCGCAGCCAGCCGCCGAAGCCGGGCCGGCCGCTGCGGCGCGGTCGCAGCGCCGGTAGTCCGCAGTTGTACAGGCCGTCCACGCGTTCGTACTCGAGCCAGCCGGCCGCGTAGAGCACGTAGACGAACGCGATCAGGAAGAGCGCGCCGATGCCGATGACCAGAAGGAGGCTGAGGCCGACGCTGAGCAGGACGGTGAGCATCGTGAACACGCCGGTGCCGACGATGCCCATGGCGGCGAGCTGGGCGATGGCACCGAGGTGGGTCAGGATGCCGATGCGCTGCCGCACGGGAGGGGGAGCTGTCGAAGTCATGACACCAAGGTATGGCGGGGCGTCGCGCGTGACACCAGAGCCACCCGGAGACCTGGCTTCGGGTTAACCCGAAACCGGCGTGGTCGCCCCCGGCGGACGCTTGCCCGGCCCGCCGGCGCCCCCGCCTGGAAGGATGGCGGGGTGACCACCACCGCTGACATCCGCCTGATCGCCGTCGACATGGACGGCACGCTCCTCGAACCCTCGGGCGCGATCCCCGCGACCCTGTGGCCGCTGCTCGAGCGGCTGCACGCGCGCGGCATCGCCTTCGCGCCCGCGAGCGGGCGGCAGTTGAGCACCCTGCAGCGCATGTTCTCCGGTGTCGCGTGCGAACTGGACTACATCGCCGAGAACGGCGCGTACGTGGTGCGGGACGGTGCCGAGGTCAGCTCGGATGCCATGGACCCGAAGGACGTGGCATCCATCATCACCCGCGTGCGCGAGCTCGTCGCCGACGGCACCCTCCGCGCCGGGGTCGTGCTGTGCGGCAAGCGGTCGGCCTACATCGAGGGCGCCGATCCCGAGTTCGTGGCCGAGACCGAGAAGTACTACGCGGCGCTGGAGGCGGTCGAGGACCTCACCGCGGTCGACGACCAGTTCCTCAAGATCGCGATCTACGACTTCGACGGCGGCGAGACCCACACCGCGCGCCACCTCGCCGACCTGCGGGAGACCTTCCAGGTCGTCGTGTCGGGACAGCACTGGGTCGACGTCATGAACCAGAGCGTGAACAAGGGCGTGGCGCTGCGCCGGCTGCAGGAGGCGATGGGTGTGACCACGGCGCAGACGGCCGCCTTCGGCGACTACCTCAACGACCTCGAGATGCTGCAGGCCGCCGACTGGTCGTACGCGATGGCCGACGCCCACCCCGATGTCGCCGCGGTCGCCCGCTTCCGGGCGCCGTCGAACGCCGATCAGGGCGTCATCTCGACGATCGAGTCGCTGCTGTCGGCGTAGCCTGGGGCCATGGTCACCATTCCCACGGTCACGCTCAACGACGGCTCCGAGTTCGCCGCCCTCGGTCTCGGCACCTACAATCTGCGCGGTGCGGAAGGCGTCGACGCGATCGTGGCCGCCGTCGACAGCGGCTACCGAGTCATCGACACCGCCGTCAACTACGAGAACGAGGCCGAAGTGGGCGAGGCGGTGCGGCGCACCGGCATCCGGGATCAGCTCATCGTCACCACCAAGGTGCCCGGCCGGGACCACGGATTCGACGAAACGGTACGCAGCGCGCAGGGGTCGCTGCAGCGGCTCGGGCTCGAGAAGATCGATCTCTACCTGATCCACTGGCCGAACCCCTCGGTCGGCAAGTACGTCGAGACGTTCCGCGCGATGATCGCGCTGCGCGACGAGGGTCAGGTCGGCTCGGTCGGCGTCTCCAACTTCACCGAGCCCATGCTCGCGCGGCTGATCGACGAGACCGGGGTCACGCCGGCGGTCAACCAGGTCGAGATGCACCCGTACTTCCCGCAGGCGGCGCTGCGGGCATTCCACACCGAGCGCGGCATCCGCACCGAGAGCTGGAGCCCGCTCGCGCGCCGCACCGAACTGCTCGCCGAGCAGGTGGTGACCGACATCGCCGCCGCGCACGAGGTCACCCCGACTCAGGTCGTCCTGCGCTGGCACGTCCAGCTCGGCTCGACGCCGATCCCCAAGTCCGCCGACCCGCAGCGGCAGCGCGAGAACGCCGACGTGTTCGGCTTCTCGTTGACGGATGCCGAGGTGGCAGCCCTCAGCGGTCTCGAGCGCGGGCGGCTGTGGGACGGCGACCCCGACACCCACGAAGAGATGTGAACCTGCGCGCCATCGCTCGCCGTGGAGGCGGCACCGCCGATCTCATCCTTCCGGCGGTGCCCCGGCGGTGATCGCCGCAGGTACCGTGGAAGGCATGGCGACCGCTTTCGACTCCCTCGACGACTACTACGCACTTCCCCGCATCGAGGGGCTCGCCCTCTCGCCGGACGGCACCCGGGCGGTGCTGACGGTGGCCACGCTGAACAAGGACAAGACCGCCTATGAGCGCTCGCTGTGGCAGGTTCCCGTCGAAGGCGAGGGGATGCCGGTGCGACTCACCCGCTCGGCCAAGGGCGAGTCCGGTGCCGCCTTCACCGCCGACGGCGACGTGCTGTTCATCTCTGCCCGTCCCGACAGCGAAGGTGACGGTGAGGACGACCCGCAGGCGCAGCTGTGGCTGCTGCCTGCCGGTGGCGGCGAGGCCCGCCCGGTGACCAGGCTGGCGGCAGGTGTGTCCGATGTGGTCACTGCCGAGGCCTCCGATCGAATCGTCATCGGCTCGTCGCTGCTGCCGGCCTCCGAGTCGATCGAGGACGACGCGCGGCGCCGCGCCGACCGCAAGAAGAAGAAGATCTCGGCGATCCTGCACGAGAGCTACCCCGTCCGGCACTGGGACCACGATCTCGGCCCCGCCGCGCCGGCGTTCCACGCCCTCGACCTGGGCGGCCTCGCCGACACGATCGAGGTCCTCGCCGCCGAGCCTGCGACCGACGGCGACTCCGGGTCCGAGGAAGACGCAGAGATCGACACCACCCCTTACCCCGCATCGCTGCCGCGGCCCCGCGCGCTGGTGCGCGGCCGGCAGGCCGATGCCGCCGGGTCGGCCCTCTCGCCCGACGGGCGCACGTTCGTCGTGTCGCTGCAGACGCCGCAGGGCCGTGACGCCCGGTACCGCCTGGTCGCGATCGACACCGACTCCGGCGCCGTGACCGAGCTGTTCGACGAGCGCGACACGTACTTCGAGGCGCCCGCGATCAGCCACGACGGCGCCACGATCGCCTACGTGAAGTCGGCCATGGCCACCCCGTCCGGACCCGCGGACCAGGAGCTGTGGGTCGCCGGCATCGACGGGTCGAACCCGCGACGTCTCGCGGAGGGCTGGGACCGCTGGCCCACCGGCATCCACTTCGATCAGGACGACACCGCCCTCATCGTCACCGCCGACCAAGACGGTCGCGGACCGATCTTCCGGGTGCCCGTCGACGGCGGCGCGGTGGAGCAGCTGACGGACGATGACTTCACCTACACGGACGTCGACGTGCGGCCGTCGGGGGAGCTGGTCGCGCTGCGGACGAACTGGATGACGCCGCCACACGCCGTCCGCATCGCCCGCGACGGCACCGCCACCTTGCTGACGACGCCGGTCGCGCTGCCCGAGGTGCCGGCCGCCATGACCGAGGTCGAGGCGGCCGCCGCCGACGGCGCCCGCGTGCGCGGCTGGCTGCTGCTGCCCGAGGGGGCGTCGGCGGAGACTCCCGCACCCTTCCTGCTGTGGATCCACGGCGGCCCGCTGAGCAGTTGGAACGCGTGGAGCTGGCGCTGGAACCCGCAGCTGGCCGTCGCCCGCGGCTACGCGGTGCTGCTGCCCGACCCGGCGCTGTCGACCGGGTACGGGCTCGAGTTCATCGCCCGCGGCTGGAACGCCTGGGGCGCTGCGCCCTACACCGACCTGCTGTCGATCACGGATGCCGTGGTGTCCCGCCCCGACATCGATCAGACGCGCACCGCGGCGATGGGCGGTTCGTTCGGCGGGTACATGGCGAACTGGGTCGCCGGGCACACCGATCGGTTCCGTGGCATCGTGACGCACGCGAGTCTGTGGGCGCTCGACCAGTTCAGCGGCACGACCGATCACGCCGGGTACTGGAAGCAGATCTTCACGCCTGAGGCGATGCTCGAGAATTCGCCGCACCGGTTCGTCGAAGACTTCGTCACGCCGATGCTCGTCATCCACGGCGACCGCGACTACCGCGTGCCGATCGGCGAGAGCCTGCGGCTGTGGGCGGAGCTCAACGAGCACTACGCCGCGGACGACGGGTCGAGCCCGCACCGGTTCCTCTACTACCCCGACGAGAACCACTGGGTGCTCGCCCCGCAGCACGCGAAGCTCTGGTACGAGACGGTCTTCGCGTTCCTCGACGAGCGGGTGCGGGGGGCGGAGTTCGCCCGGCCCGGGCTGCTCGGCTGAGCTGCACGCCGGGATGTCACCGGCGGGGGTGCGCGGTCTGCCACGATGCGACCGGCGCGGGCAGGCCGCGCGACCTCGGTCGGCGCCCTACTCCTCCGCGGGAATCGGCTCGGCCGGCAGCTTCCGCACGCGCGCGCGCCGACGCCGGCGTTCGGGGATCATCGAACGCATCTCCTCGAGCTTGCCGAAGCACAGCATCCGGTCGCCCGCCTCGAGCTGGACGCCCTTGCGGGGGTTCGGGATGACAGCGGTCCCGCGGTGCAGCGTGAGCACCGTGATGTCGCGTTCCCACAGACCGGCCTCGCCGAGCGTCTTGCCCACGAGGTCTCCATTGCCGTGCATCACGAGCTCGGCCACGCCGTAGCCGGTCGACACCGACAGTCGCTGGCGCACATCGATCTCGGGGAACGCCACCTGCCCGGCGATGTGGTCGATGATCGCGCCGGCGACATCGAGCTGGGTCGCCGCTTCGATCCCCTGCAGCCCCGGTGAGGAGTTGACCTCCATCACGAGGGGCCCGTCGGCGCCCTCGAGCATGTCGACGCCCGCGACGCGCAGACCCATGATCTGCGCCGACCTGACGGCTGCCTCCCGGAACTCCGCCGAGAGCTCGACCGGCTCCACCGAGCCGCCGCGGTGCACGTTCGAACGGAACTCGTCGCCGCGGGCGGTACGCCGCATCGCCGCGACGACGCGATCACCCACCACGAGCGCACGGATGTCGCGCCCGCGACTCTCGGCGACGAACCGCTGGATGAGCACGTTCTGGTTCGTCGAATGCAGGGTCTCGATGATCGCCTCGGCGACCTTCACCTCAGGAGCCAGGATCACCCCGATGCCCTGCGTGCCCTCGAGCAGCTTGATGACGACGGGCGCGCCGCCGACCTGCTCGATCGCGGGGCGCACATCGGCGCGATTGCGCACGAAAGCGGTCGCCGGCATGCCGATGTTGTGACGCGAGAGGATCTGGTTCGCGCGCAGCTTGTCGCGCGCGTTCGAGATGCCGTTGGCCGTGTTCGGCGTGTACACGTCCATCTGCTCGAACTGGCGGACGACCGCCGTGCCGAAGTAGGTGATCGAGGCGCCGATGCGCGGCAGGATCGCGTCGTAGTCGCTCAGCTGCCGGCCGCGGTACTGCAGATCGGGCAGCTCGCCCGAGAGGTCGATCGCGAAACGCAGGGTGTTGAGGACCTTCACGTCATGACCGCGCTGCTGTGCGGCTGCGCGCAGTCGTTGCGTCGAGTAAGCCCGTGGGGCGCGCGAGAGGATCGCGAGCTTCATGAGGAACCCCTGCCAAGATGGTGCGGTGAGCGAGTCCACCCATTCAAACACCCTCGCGGGATGGCGAGAGTGGGTTCAGCTGCCCGATATCGGCGTGCCGTGGATCAAGGCGAAGCTCGACACCGGGGCACAGACCTCGTCCATCCACGCCTACGACGTGGAGTCCTTCGACCGCGACGGCACGGCGTGGGTGCGTTTCCGCATCCGGCCGTGGCAGCGGTCCGACGCGGACGAAGTCGAGGTCGAGTCGCCTGTGCTCGACGTGCGTCGGGTGCGCAGCTCGTCGGGACACGTCGAGGAGCGCGTCGTCGTGCTCATGCGGCTCATCCTCCTCGGTCGCGAGGTGGCCGCCGAGGTGACGCTCAGCAATCGCGATGCGATGGGGTTCCGGATGCTCATCGGCCGCGAGGCGCTCAGTCGCGGCTTCGTGGTCGACTCGGCGCGTTCCTTCCTCGGAGATCGCGCGCCCCGGCCCATGCGCCGCCGCAACCGCGGCGTGGGGTGACGCAGCCGGTCAGCCCGTGGCGTCGGTTGCGAGCCACTCGTCGAAGGTCTGCGTGCCGATGATCGCCCCCGGTCCGGGCAGGTTCAGTCCCTGCCGCATGCCCTTCATCTGCGTCGACGGAACCGAGATCGCCGGGATCCACCCGCGGGCACCGTGGGCGCGCGCGTAGCGGCGCACCATGTCGTCGAGCTGCTCCTCGCGTGGACCGGCGAGCTCGACGAGCGGCTGCGGGTCGCCGGCCGCGATGCGGGCCAGGTGCGTGCCCACTTCGGCTGCGGCGATCGGCTGGGTCCGCGCCCGCGGCGCGAGCTGCAGCGGCCCGAACGTGGCACGGGCTGCGATCTGGCCCGCGAACTCGTGGAACTGGGTCGCCCGGACGATGGTTGCCGGTATGCCGCTGGCGGTGAGCGCCTGCTCCTGCGCGAGCTTGCCGGCGTAGTAGTCGTGCGGGTTCCGGTCGATGCCCACGATCGACAGCAGCACGAAGTGCCGCACGCCCGCCGCCCGGGCGGCCGTGGCGAGGTTGCCGGTCGCGGCCTGGAAGAAGCGTGTCGCCTCGTCTGCGGAGAGTGTCGTGATGTTGACGGCGTCGACCACGGCATCCACTTCTCGAAGTGCCTCGCTCAGCCCCTTGCCCGTGACGAGGTCGACCCCGCTGCCGCGCGTCAGGGGCGCGACCTCGTCGCCCTGCGCACGGACGGCCGCGGCGATGTGGGTTCCGACGGTACCGGTGGCCCCGGCAACAGCGATCTTCATGCGGGCCTCCGTGTGGCGAGTCGGCGATCCAGAGCATAGAACCCGTAGCCGATGCCGATCAGCGCGACCGTCAGCCCGACGAGCCACATGACCACGCCACCGATGCCCAGCGTCTCGACGTCCATGAACGGATACGGGTAGGCGGTGCCGGCGGCGAAGCGCCCGCCCAGTGCGCTGTAGACGAAGGCGAAGACGAGGTACGCCCAGGGGATGAGCGCCCACAGCAGCGGGTCGGGCCGGCGCACCTCGCCCTTCGGCACGAACAGCAGCCAGTCGCCGATGACGAGCAGCGGCGTGACGATGTGGACCAGGTTGTCGGTCAGTGTGAACGGCTCGTAGGCGCCGGGCTGCACATAGAGCGAGGGCACCAGGACGACCAGGTAGATGAGCATCGTGACGGTGATCGCCATCATCACCGCCGCCGCGAACCGCGGCGAGGGCGTCGAGATGCCGTGCCAGCCGTCCTCCTGCGCGTCGCGCAGGGTGCGGATCGCCGACCAGAGCATCCACACGAGGCACAGCACATTGCTGAGGACCGTGTAATAGAGGAACGCGCTCCAGGTGGGGTCGCCGCTCAGTACACCCGAGACCCGTGCGATTCCGATGGCGATGGCGAGGGATGCCAGTGCGCGATACGTGAAGGCCAGACCGCGCAGCTGGAGCACCATGCGCCCATGCTATTGGTCAGCGCGCCGATGAGGCGGCGTCGGCCGGTGTCAGAGCTGTGCGCCGTCGTCGAAGGGGTCGTCGAGGCCGGGTGTGCGGCCGCGCCATGACTCGTACGCGATGAGCCAGCCGATCGAGATGATCACGGCCAGCAGCAGTCCGAGCCACACGTTGTGCAGGATCAGCCCGATCACGACACCGAGCACGAGCAGCACCACGGTGCCGGCGATCCACCCGATGCGTCCCTTGGGCCAGCCTGTCTGCGTCATGGCATCCACACTACGCGGGCGGGGCGTCAGCGATCGCGGTGGTCTTCGGGGTGCAGGCGGGGGCCGCGCCGCGGCTCGTGCACTCCGCTGAGCCCGATCAGCCGGATCACCCGCTGGCGGTGGCCGCGCCACGGCTCGAGCAGCTCGAGCATGCCGTCGTCGTCGGTGCGGTGACCGGTCAGCGCGTAGCCCACCTCATGGGCGACGTGATAGTCGCCGACACTCACCGCGTCGGGGTCGCCGAACGCGCGGATGCGGGTCTCGGCGCTGGTCCACACCCCGACGCCGGGCAGACTCGTGAAGATGTCGTCGTGGTCGGCAGCGGCGGCCGTCGCCGCACGCTCGATCGATGCGCGGCGGCGCGCGGCGGCGACGATCGTGCGCGATTGCGGGGGTTCGAGCCCGGCCCGGTGCCACCCCCAGCTGGGGATCAGGTGCCAGTCGGCGGGCGGGGCGAACATCGGCCGCGGCGTGGGCCCGGGAGCGCGCTCGCCGAACCAGGTCAGGATCATCCGCCACGCGCCGAACGCCTGGAGCCCCGTGACCTTCTGTTCGAAGATCACCCCCGCGAGGGCGTCGAAGATGAGGTCGGTGCGCCCCAGGCGAAGCTCGGGGTGCCGGCGATGGGCGTCGGCGATGAGTGGATGCCGGGACGCGTCGAACCCGGCCGGGTCGTCGTCCGCGCCGCACAGCCGGGGGAGCTGCTCCAGCGCCCATTCGGCTCCTGGGCCCCATGCCGCCCCGCGGATGCGGTCGCGGCCGACGCGGATCGCGAGGGTCGCGACTCCCTCGGGGGTGCGCATCGCGCGCCAGATCACGGGGCCGGCGGTGGTGTGAGCCGGATCGTGCGCACCCTGCTGCTGTGCCATGACCGCGCGGCGCGCGTCGATCGGCACACGTGGGCGATACTCGGTCTCGAGGGGGCGGCCGTGGACGGGCCGGGGGTCACGGGCCACGTCACCGCTGCGCGGCACGCCGGCAGGCGGCATCCCTTCGCGCGTCGCCGACCTCATGCCGTCACCCTACGCGACGACCTCCGACGTCGGTCACGGGCGGGCTTGGGCAGTCGGTTCGGCATAGTCCCGGCATCCATCACTGTGCCGAGGTGACTGTTGAAGTTCTGGGGGCTGCGCGCAGCGGGCTTGGGCAGTCGGTTCGGCATAGTCCCGGCATCCATCATTGTGCCGGAGTGACTGTTGAAGTTCCGGGGGCTGCGCGCGGCGGGCGGATGCCGATCCGCTGAGGCTCAGAAACGGTCGGGCGACGGGGTGCCGTGGCCGTAGCGGATCACGACGTCGGCGTGGCGGTCGAAGCGGTAGCCGATGCCGCGCACGGTGCGCACGATGTCCTCGTAGCGGCCGAGCTTCGAACGCAGGCGGCGGACGTGCACGTCGATGGTGCGCTCGCCGGGCACCTCTTCGTCGGCGGCGTGGCTCCACAGCGACGAGACCAGCTCGGTGCGCTCGATCGTGCGGCCCTCGCGCAGCACGAGGTACTGCAGCAGTTCGAACTCCTTGAAGGTGAGCGCCGCGGCCTCGCCGTCGATGTGCACGCGGCGACGCGAGATGTCGATCGTGACGCCGCCTTCGATGTGGTCGTCGACCGGCTCGTCCTGCTTGGTGCGGGCGATGGCGCTCGGCTCGTGCAGGGCGAGGCGCACCACGTCGACGTCGCGGCCGCCGGCGCCGGCCGGGGCCAGGGCGACGGTGGCATAGGTCTCGGCGCTGGGCGCGAGCTCGCCGAGCGTCTGGCGCAGGGCGGCGACGATCGTCGACAGCGAGACGCCGTCGACGGCGGCCTTGATCTCGTCGAGCCCGACGTAGAGGGCGAAGCCGCGCGGTGCGGTGCCGACCGGAATCGCGCCGGTGGTCGGCGCGTCCGGCACGACCGGTGCCGGAGCGACGGGCGCCGCGGTGGTGATGTCCTCGATGGCGTGCAGGTGGCGGGCGGTGGTGGACGGGCGGGTGAGGAGTGCGGTGTTCGACATGGCGATGTCCTTCGGGGAGGAACCCGGGCGAGGGGCCGGAAGCGGGTTCGGAGGTGTTGCGTGGTGGCCTTCGAGTGGCCTATGTGCGAGACAGGCGGGCTCCGCGTCGTGGGCGGACGGCACCGCTGGCTCGGGGGTCGTGTGGCGCCGCATTCAGAAGCGGCGGGACGGCCCGGCGGGGATCACCGTGTCAGCGACACATTCGGCAACACATGACAACACGCTGCGGCATCATCGTGCCACAGGTTCCGTTCGCCTCCCGGGCGGACAGAGCGATGGTGTTGTCAGTCATGGGGTCGATTATGACGAACCGTGTCCGTTCATGTCAAACTGCACGGCTGCCACGGCGCCAACGTGACGGAATGTGACAGATTGCACGGTCGACGGCGTGGCGAGGCTCGCGTGCCAGAATCGACGGATGCCGCCCGCCGGACCCGCCCCTCGCCGTCTGCGCATCGTCGGCACCTCGGGTTCGGGCAAGACCAGTCTGGGCAGGCAGGTCGCCGGCATCCTCGGCGTCCCGCATCTGGAGCTGGATGCCGTGTTCTGGGATGCCGGATGGACGCGCCGCGACCCCGACGACGCCCGCGCGATCGTGCGGCGGTTCGCCGAGGACAATCCGGACGGCTGGGTCGCCGACGGCAACTGGACGAGCCTTCTGGACGGCCTCCTCGATCCGGGTACGCCGGGCGGGGCCGACGCCATGGTCTGGGTCGATCACCCGCGCCGGGTCGTGATGTGGCGCGTCATCACGAGGACTGTGCGCCGCGGCATCCATCGGGAAGAGCTCTGGCACGGCAACCGCGAGCGCATCTCGACCTGGCTGCGCTGGAACCCCGAAGAGAACATCATCCGCTGGGCGTGGACGAGCTATGCGCGGGTGCAGCAGCGCATGCGGGACCGCATCGATGCCGGTGACCGCATCATCCACCTGCGCGGGCAGCGCGAGGTCGACGCGTGGCTGGCCTCGCTGGCCGAAAACCGACGTACCGTGGAGAGATGACCGATTTCACCTTCGCGAATCAGCCCGATGCTTCGCGATACACGCTGCACCGCGGCGATGACCTCGTCAGCGTCCTCGACTACCGCGACGACGGCCGCACGGTGGCGATGACCCGCGCCTATACCGTCCCCACCTTCCGCGGCCACGGCTACGCCGGCGAGGTCGTCGCCCGCGCCGTCGCCGAGATCGAGGCGCGCGGCGACCGCGTCGTCAGCCCGGTCTGCTGGTACGTCGCCGACTGGTTCGCCGCCCACCCCGAGCACGGCGACCTGCTGGCCCGCCGCGCGAGCTGACCCCTGTTGCGCGTCCGCGCCCGGACGTACCGTGTTTGGCATGTGCCGCAACATCCACACACTCCATAACTTCGAACCCGCTGCGACCGACGACGAGGTCCACGCCGCCGCGCTGCAGTATGTGCGCAAGATCGCCGGGACGACGAAGCCGTCCAAGGCGAACCAGGCCGCGTTCGACCACGCGGTCGCCGAGGTCGCGCACGCCACGCGTCATCTGCTCGCAGACCTCGTCGCGGTGGCGCCGCCGAAGAACCGTGACGAAGAAGCCGCCAAGGCACGTGCCCGCGCGGAGAAGTCGGGTCGCTACGCGCCGCGGCTGGCGTCGTAGCAGCCCTCACTCCGCGGCGAACGCCTGCAGCAGGGCGGCCGAAGGCTCGGCATCCCGGATCATCGTCTCGTGACCGTGCCCGGCGATCTCGGCCAGCCGTGCATCGGGCACGCCGCGCACGATCGCCCGGCACCACTCGCGCGGCACGACGATGTCGTTCTCGCCGCGGATCACGAGCGTGGGCACGGTGACCCGGCCCAGCACGTCTTCGGGCCGATGGGTGAGCATCGCCCGCAGCTTCGCCCGCAGGTTCGGCCCCGCCCGCACGTATTCGCGGCCGCCCAGGACGATCACCTTGGGACTTTCGACCGCGACATCGCGCAGCAGCCGCCAGAGCTGCGCCCGCGCCGACCGGGCGCCGGGGTCTCCGGAGGGTCCGAGCAGTGCGATCCGCTCGACGACGAGTGGATGCCGCACCGCGACCTCGAGGACGATCTGCGCCCCCATCGAATGACCCACCAGCACGGCCGGCCTGCCGACGTGCGTCCTCAGGTAGGCCGCGACGAGGTCGGCGGTGCGCTCCATCGTCAGGACGCGTTCGGGCTCGGGCGCCTCGCCGTAGCCGGGCAGGTCGATCGAGACGACGTCCGCCGTGTCGCCGAGGTGGTCGATCAGGTCGCCGAACACCCCGCGCCCCATGCCGATCCCGTGGATCAGGACGAACGTCGGATCGCCGCCGCTGCGCCGCTCGGCGACGAGCGTGGCGCCGCCGTAGGCGAATTCGTGGGTCGATGTCACGGACTCGAGGGTACCCGGACCGCGCAATCGCGCCGTCCGCGGTACGCCTCGGCGGCGATGTCGGGGGCTTCTCGTACCGTGAGAGCATGCGGATCCTGCACACCTCTGACTGGCACATCGGGCGGACCTTCCACGGTCACGCCACGCTCGATGCGCTGCGCGGCGTGCTCGAGACGCTCGTCGACCGGGTGCGGGCAGGCAACATCGACGTCGTGATCGTCGCCGGCGACGTCTTCGACTCCGCGACGCCGGCCGCCGGGTGCTACACCCTGCTGTCCGACACGCTGCGCGCGCTCGCCGACACGGGCGCCCAGGTCATCGTCACCAGCGGCAACCACGACTCGGCGGCGCGGCTCGGCTTCCAGGCCGGGCTGCTGCGCGACGGCATCCACGTCCTCACCGATCCGCACGCCGTCGGCACGCCGATCACGATCGACGACGCCGACGGGCCGGTGCACTTCTACGGCATCCCGTATCTCGAGCCGGCGCTGCTGCGGCATGAATGGCCGGCTGCCCGTACGCAGGCCGGGGCGCTCGCGCATGCGATGGGCCTCGTCCGCGCCGACCTCGCCACGCGCGGCGGCCGGTCGGTCGCGATCGCCCACTGCTTCGCCGCCGGCGTCGAGCCGACCCCGCACCTCGAGCGCGACATCCAGCAGGGCGGTCTCGACGTCGTGCCGCTGTCCGCGTTCGACGGCGTCGACTACATGGCGCTCGGCCACATCCACGGTCGTCAGGCGCTCGCGCCGACCGTGCGATACGCGGGCGCGCCCCTGCACTACACCTTCGGCGAGGGCGACAAGCCGCGCGGGTCGTGGCTGGTGGAGATGGATGCCACGGGCGTGGCGTCGGTCGACTGGCTCGAACTGCCGGTGCCGCGGCGTCTCGTGACGCTGCGCGCGCCGCTCGACGCGCTGTTGACCGACGCGCGGTACGCCGCCGCCGAGGACGCCTGGGTGTGCGTCGAATACACCGACACGCTGCCGCAGCGTGACCCGCTGCGCCGGCTGCAGGAGCGGTTCGCGTTCTGCGCCAAGGTCGTGCACCTGCCGGCCGTGCGGCGCGAGGGTGACGAGCTGACCTACGTCGACCGCGTCCGGGCCGCCGTGACCGATCGTGAACTGGTCGAGGCCTTCCTCGTGCACGTGCGTGAGGGAGAGGGCGCGTCCGGGCGTGAGGCCGAACTGCTCGCCGAGGTGCTCGACGAGCGCACCCGCGTGGAGGCCCTGGCGTGAAACTGCACCGCCTCGAGCTGACGGGGTTCGGGCCGTTCCGTGAGACGCAGGTCGTCGACTTCGACGCGTTCGACGCCGATGGCCTGTTCCTCATCTCCGGGCGCACCGGCGCGGGCAAGTCGAGCATCCTCGACGGCGTGAGTTTCGCGCTGTACGGATCGGTGCCCCGCTACGACGGCGGCGAACGGCGGTTGCGCAGCGACCACTGCTTCCTCGGTGACCCGACCGAAGTGCGACTGGAGTTCACCGTCGGAGACGTCCGCTGGCGGGTGACCCGGTCGCCCGAATACGAACGGCCGGCCAAGCGCGGCGACAAGCTCACGACCGAGGCTCCGAGGGCCGTGCTCGAGCAGTGGATCGGCGGCGACTGGGTCGGACGGGCGGCCAAGCCCCGCGAGGTCGCCCACGAGCTCGACGAGATCCTCGGGCTGACCGCCCAGCAGTTCCAGCAGGTGATCCTGCTCGCCCAGAACAAGTTCTCCCGGTTCCTTCTCGCCGGTAACGACGAGCGGCAGGCCCTGCTGCGCACCCTGTTCGGCACGCGCCGGTTCGATCAGTACATCGACGACCTCGAACAGCGCCGACGCGATGCGCAGAAGCAGCTCGACACGGCGGGTGAGCACGCCCGGACGATCCTCGATCTGGCCGAGCAGCTCATCGACTCCCACGAGCTCGCCGGTGACACTGAGCGTCCGGCGGAGCTGGCCGCTCGCCGCCAGGCAGCGGAACTCGCCGATCAGCGGGCGGCCTACCGGATCGAGGCGCGCGCCACCGAGCGCGGGCAGGCTGATGCCGCGGCTGCGGCCGCGACCGCCGCACACGCGGCCCTCGTGGAGCGCGCCCAGCGGCTCGCCGATCGGGCTGCCGCGCGAGTGCGCCTCGACACGCTCGAGGCGGAGAGCCCGGCTCGAGACCTCGACCGCTCCCACCTCGAACGCGCCCGCGCGGCTGAGGCGCTGCGCGCACCTCTCGACGCGTTCGTCCGCGCGGACGCCGCACGCACCGATGCGACGGCAGCGCGCGCCCAGGCGCAGCAGGCGTGGGTGGATGCCGGTGGCGACGCCGACGCCGATCTCGAATCGCTCATCGACCAGCTGACCGGCGACGTCGCCCGCTGGCAGGCCGCCGTCGCCCAAGAACGCGAACTGGCCGAGAAGGAAGCCCTGCTGATCACGAGTCGCCGCGCAGAGAGCGAGTCGGCGGAGACGCTCGCCGCGCTCGATGCGCAGCAGGCGTTGATCCCCGCCGAGCGGGCACGGCTGGAGGCCGCCCGCACGGCTGCTGCGGCCGATGCCGCGCGGCGCGATGTGGTGGGGCAGCAGCGTGACCTGCTGGTCGAGCGGCTCGGTGCCGCGCGTGAGGCGGCGGAACTGGAACCCGAGGTGGAGGCGGCCGAGGCGGCCTACCTTCGTGCGAGCACTGCAGCCGGCGAGGCGGCGGGCACCGTGACCCGGCTGCTGCAGCGGCGCATGGCGGGCTATGCCGGCGAGCTCTCGCAGCGGCTCGTCGACGGCGAACCGTGTGAGGTCTGCGGGTCGACCGAGCACCCGCATCCGGCCGAGACCGGTGACGACACGGTGACCGACGACGACCTCACCGTCGCCGAGCGGCGGCGCGATGACGCCACCACGGCCGAGTCGTCGGCGGCGCAGGCGGCCCGGGCTGTGCGCGAACGGCGTGCGGCCGCGCGGGCGCGCATGGGCGATGTGACCGGCGACCGGGACGCCGTCACGGTCCTGTCCGACGAACTGGCAAAGGCCGAGGACGAGCTTGCCGTCGCCGAACGCGCGGTCTCCGCGGTCGCCCGGTTCGCCGAACAGCTCCACGAGCTCGACGTCCTGGCCGCGGCCGCCAAAGTCGAGCGTGCAGAGCGTGCGGCCACGCTCGCAGCCGAGGCCGAGAAGCGCGTCGTGCTGGAGACCACCGTGCAGAGCCTGGAGGTGACCGTCGCGGCCGCCCGAGGCGACCACGAGACGGTGTCCCAGCGTGTCGCGGCGGCAACCGCACGCCGTGATCTGGCCCGTGGCCTCGGCGACGCGCAGCGCACCGTCGCCGATCGTGAGCGCGTCTACGCGGAGGCGCTCGCCGATCGCGACGCCCGGCTCGCGGCATCGGACTTCCGCGACGCCGATGATGCGGCGGCGTCGCTGCTCGATGACGCCGCGCGGTCTGAGATCGACGCGTGTCTGAACGAACACGCGGCGGCGCTGTCCGCGGCCCGTGCGCGCCTTCTCGAACTCGAACTCGCTGCCGCTGATGACGCTGAGATCGGCGACGATGAGGTGGCCGGGGCAGAGCGTGCGGCGGCGGCGGCCGACCACGCCCGCACGGTCGCGATCGGGGCGCTGCGGGACGCCGAGAGCACCGCCGGCCGACTGCGCGAACTGCTGCTTCAGGCCGACGAGGCCTACGCCGCCGTCGCCGCCCGCGCCGAAGACGCGGCCGTGGTCTCCCGTCTCGCCGACACGGTCGCCGGCCGTGCGCCGAACACCAAGAAGATGGACCTCGAGACGTTCGTGCTGGCCGCCGAGCTCGAAGAGATCGTCGCCGCTGCGAACCTGCGGCTCACCGAGATGTCGTCGGGGCGCTACACGCTGCATCATTCCGATGCGCTCCAGGCGCGGGGCAAAGCCTCCGGCCTCGGGATCGATGTCCTCGATGCGCACACCGGCCGCATGCGGTCACCGCAGTCGCTGTCCGGCGGCGAGACGTTCCTCGCTTCGCTCGCGCTCGCGCTGGGGCTCGCCGAGGTCGTCACGAGCCGCGCCGGCGGGCTCCGCCTCGACACCCTGTTCGTCGACGAGGGGTTCGGCTCACTCGACCCCGACACGCTCGAGCTCGCCATGCGCACGCTCGACGACCTGCGCGTCGGCGGGCGCACCGTCGGCGTGATCAGCCACGTCGAGGCCATGAAGGAGCAGCTGCCCGCACAGCTCACGGTCACCGCGACACCCGACGGCCCGAGCACGATCAGCCAGGATCTGCCCGCGCCGGTCGTCTGAACGGGCGGCTGTCGTCTGGCACCGCCCTCCGCGGTGAGCACGCAGCCTGCCGGCCCGGTGCGGCCCCGAGACGACGCTGGGGGCCGGAGTGCGCACGCGCCTGCGATGGGGGTCGCGTGTGGTTGTCTCGTGCGGTGGGAGGTGGCAAGAGGTGACCCGGATGTGCGCGTGGGGGTCAGCGCGCCTGCGATGGGGGTCGCGTGTGGTTGTCTCGTGCGGTGGGAGGTGGCAAGAGGTGACCCGGGTTTGCGCGTGGGGGTCGGCGCGCCTGCGATGGGGGTCGCGTGTGGTTGTCTCGTGCGGTGGGAGGTGGCAAGAGGTGACCCGGGTTTGCGCGTGGGGGTCGGCGCGCCTGCGATGGGGGTCGCGTGTGGTCGTCTCGTGCGGTGGGAGGTGGCAAGAGGTGACCCGGGTTTGCGGCCCGCCCCCGCAGATCAGACGAGCCGGTACCCGACGCCTCGGACGGTCTCGATGCGCTCGGACCCGAGCTTGCCGCGCAGATATCCGACATACACGTCGGCCACGTTCGAACCGGGGTCGAAGTCGAAGCCCCACACCCTGCTGAGCAGCTGTTCGCGGCTGAGCACCTGCCCTGCGTTGCGGATGAATTCCTCGGCCAGCGCGAACTCCCGGGCCGAGAGCTCGACCGCACGCCCGACCACGTGCGCCTCCCGGGTGCGGATGTCGAGGGTGATGTCGCGGTGGGTGAGTGTCGCGACCGACCCGGTGTCCTCGTCCCGGCGCATGCGCAGCCGGATCCGGGCGAGCAGTTCGTCGAACCGGAACGGCTTGCCCAGGTAGTCGTCCGCACCACCCTCGAGCCCGGCGACGGTGTCATGCAGCTCGACGCGGGCGGTGAGCATGATGACCGGCATCCGCGACCCTCCGCCGCGCAGCTGCTCGAGCACCTGGAAGCCGTCCATACCGGGCATGTTGATGTCGAGCACGAGCAGATCGAACTCGCCGGACTGGGCGAGCTCCAGGGCGAGCGTGCCGTTTGCGGCGACCTGCGTCGCGTAGCCGGCGGCGCGCAGCCCCTTGTCGATGAACCCCGATATGCGGGTCTCGTCCTCGGCGATCAGAATGGATGCCACGTGTCACTCCTTCGGGCCGGCGCCGACCGTCGTCGGCAACGGGGGCTTGGGTGGAATACTGAGCGACTCGAGTGAATCGACGGCGAACGGCTGCTGCGGGCCTGGGCCGACCACAGCCCCCGGAAGGATGATCGTGAAGACCGCGCCACCACCCGGGGCGTCGCCGAGGTGCACCCGGCCTCCGTGCGCGCGAGCGATGACCTGCACGATGTTCAGACCAAGGCCGCTGCCGCGGCTGTCCTGATCGGCGCGGTAGAACCGCTCGAAGACGGTGTCTTTTGCGTCGTCCGGAACGCCCGGACCGTGATCGCGCACCCAGAGCTCAAAGTCGCCTCCGCGCGCGCGGCTGCCGATCTCGATGTCGCCGCCGCCATGGCTGACGGCATTCTGGGTGAGCTGCAGCGCGGCCTGGGTCACTCGCTCCGGATCCACGTTCGCGACGACCTCGGCGACCGGCCCGCCGGTCACGTCGGCGCCGGCGATCGCCTGCGCGTTGCGGATGATCTGCCGCACGAGGTCACCGGCATCCACTGCCTGCGGTGTGACCGGAGACGGTCCGTGCAGCTTCGCCGCGCGCCCGAGGTCCTGCACGAGATTGCCCATACGCTCCAGTTCGTCGACGACGAGGTCGCGCGTCTCGGCGACGTCGTCGGGGTTGTCGGGAGCCATGACCTCGAGATGTCCTCGCACGATCGTGATCGGGGTCTTCAGCTCGTGCCCGACGTCGCTGAGCAACTGCCGCTGAGAGTCGAGGGCGGCGTCGAGCCGGTCGAGCATGTCGTTCATCGTTGCCGCGAGACCGGAGACGTCGTCGCGCCCGTTGATGGGCAGACGCTCCGAGAGCGACTGCGCCGAGACGCGCTCGGCGGTCTCCCGCATCTGGCGCAACGGGCGCAGCAGGCGCGTCGAGACGATGAGCGCCACGAGGGCGATGACCACCAGGACGATGCCGGAGGCGATGAGGTAGGCCTGCGCGGCTTCGTTGATCTCGGCGAGTTCTTCGTTGACGTCGTACGCCATGGCGAAGACGACATGCTCGGCTTCCTGGCCGCCCTCCACCGCGATCGGGGCGGCGAGGTACCGCCACGCGACGTCCTCGTGCACGAACGTCCCGATGACCGGATCGGCGCCGGAGGCCTGCGCCGCGACGTGCCCCGCGAAGGTGGGCACCGACTGCAGGTCGACGTCCAGCGGCACTCCCGGAGCCATGACGGCGCGGCCGTCGATGATGCCGAGTGCACCCGTGTTGTCATCGGGGCTCATGCGCTGCACGACCGCTCTCAGCGCCTCATCGGCGCCCGCCCACGTTCCCGAGCCGTCCTTGCCCTGCTCGACGAGGAACCGACCCGATTCGAGGTTGTCCTGCAGACGGTCGTCGATGCTCTCGAGGATGTTGGCGCGCTCGACGAAGTACACCGCCACGCCGGTGGCGATCAGTCCGAGCGCCGCGACCAGCGTGATCACGGCGACGATGCGCGTGCGCACCGACACGGTGAACCGGCGGCGGCTGGGAGTGTCGTCCATGGCCATCAGTATGGACACACCGGGCCACGCGCGGGGTCGACCGTAAGAGATGTCTCATCGTCTGCCGGCCCCATCGAAGGCCCGTTCATGGTGGGATCGGACACGTGGACACCACCCCTGTGCAGCCCGTCGACGCTGAGGCTATCCTCGCCGCCGATGCGCTGGGCGTGCCTCTCGACGCCCTTCAGCTGATCTCACGTGAGCCGCTCGGCCCGGGCAGTGTGACCGGCTTCAGCGTCACGGCCGCCCCGCCCGTCGTCGCCTACGTAGACACCTCGCTGCACCGCGTGCGGCAGGAGACCGGACTCGTCCTCGAGGGTGAGGCGCGCGTGTGGATCCACCCGGCTGACCCGCACCTGCCCGCCCTCGCCCCCGCGGCCTTCGGGCACGCCGCCGAGGTGCTGCTGAGCCGGCTGGGCATCGCCGCGGCGGGCATGCCCGAGATCGTCGGCTACCGGCCCGGCCGGCGTGCGGTGCTGCGCGTGCCGACCGCAGACGGCATGACGTGGGTCAAGGTGGTGCGCCCACGGCGCATCGAGCGGGTCGTGCAGGTGCACACTGCGCTGCGCGACCGCGGACTGCCGGTGCCGCCGGTGCGCGGATGGTCGCCGGAGGGCCTGCTGGTGCTCGACAACGCGTCCGGAGTCCCTGCCACCGACGGCAGGTGGCTGCCCGAGGCACTGCTCGACGAACTGGACCGGCTGCGCGCGCAGATGGCATCCGCCGATATCGAAGGGAAGGCCCGCACTTCGCTGTCGAGCCGGCTGTCCTGGTACGCCGAACGGCTGCGCGCCGCACGTCCGGATCAGGCCGATCTCGTGAACGGGGTCGCACGGCGGGCGGATGCCGGAATGAACGCCGACCACCGGATCCAGACGATCCACGGCGATCTGCATCTGGGCCAGCTGTTCGTCGACGAGAGCACCGGGGAGGTCACGGGTCTGATCGACGTCGACACCGCGGGTGCCGGCAACCCCGCCGACGACGCGGCGGCCTTCATCGGGCACGCGATCGCCAGCGCCGTGCTCACGCAGGAGGGCGGCGACGCCGACACCGTATGGACTCTGGTCGATCTGGCGGTCGAGCGGTGGGCGATGGATGCCGGAACCAGAGCGCTCATCGCCATCCACCTGCTGGGGCATGCGCTCGCTGCCGCCGAGACGGGCGTGCAGCCTCGCGCCGACCTGCTGCTCTCCCGGGCCGCGGACATCGTCGAGACCTAAGAAAGCTCTCATCGACCTCTTCGAGAAGCTTTACCGGCGACGCCGAGACTCGAAGTACGCGGTCCCCGGACTGCGTGGTCCCGATACCGGGGCCCGTCGAGATAGAGGGACTCGCGATGAGCAGCAGATGGATGGCGTACGGCGTCACCGGAATCGTCGGGATCGGCGTCATCGCCGGTGGTGCGGCAGCGGCCGCCGCCACCATGGACCTGCGCACCACGGCCGGGTCGATCGTGCCCGGCGGCGCCATCACCGGCAAGGACGGCGCGCTCCTGGACCGTCCCAGCGTGCAGCTGCGCGTCACCGGCGCCTCGGTGACCATCGTGTCAACCGTCACCCCCGCGGCGCTGGTGAGTACGATCTCGGCAACCTCTGCAGCATCGGCACCCACACGCGTTTCCACCCGGACGGCGGTGTCGGCGGCCAGCGTCGCGTCGGCGGCCAGTGCACCTTCCGCACCGAGGAAGGCGCCCGCACCCAGCCCTGCCTCCCCACCCAGCGCCGTCTCGGCGCCCTCGTCCGCGTCCGCGCCGGCCCAGGCGTCGGCGCCCAGCCCGGTGTCCGCCCCCAGCCTGGCATCGCCGCCGTCCGCTCCCACCCCGCCGAGCCCCGCCTCCGCGGACAGTCCCGCGTCGCCGCCCAGTGCGGCGTCTGCCGGCTCGGTCGCCTCGGCGAACTCGAACTGACGCGATCGGGCGGGTGCCGGGTACCGGCATCCATTGGTAAGAGACGTCTCATCCACGACTTCGATGCGGCTTAGCCTCGCCGCCAAGACTGGAACCAATGAACGAAGCGCTTTTCTCGAACAGGAGGATTCAAGATGAACCGCAAGTGGATCGCCTATTCGGTCACGAGCATCGTGGGCATCGGCCTTCTCGCCGGCGGTGCGTCGGCGGCCGCGGCCTCGATGGAACTGCGCACGACCGGGGGCGACGTGCTCCCGGGTGGCGTCATCACCGGCAGGGACGGCTCGCTGCTGGACCGCCCGACGGTGCAGCTGCGGGTCACCGACACCTCGGCGACGGTCATCTCGGCCGTCAGCCCCACGGCACTGACGAGCACGGCATCTGCCGCGTCGGCACCGGGTCGCGCCTCCGCGGCGAGCGCTCCGTCGGCGGCCAGTGCGGCATCGGCCGCGAGTGCGGCCTCGGCCCCGAGCCCCGCGTCAGCGCCGAGCCCGGCCTCACCCGCGAGCCCCGCGTCGGCGAACAGCCCGGCATCGGCCGGCTCGATCGCTTCGGCGAACTCGAACTGACACTCGCAGGCACGGAGAACGGGGCCCGGAAGGGGTCCCGTTCCCTCGTCTGCATCCCAGATGAATCCAGGTAAGACAGCCCTCATCGACTTCTTCGAGGGAGCTTACGGCCGTCGAACAGACTCGAAGTACGCGGTCACCAGGACCGGCAGGAACTTGACACTACGGAGGAAACGAAATGTACAAGATGAACAAGAAGTGGATCGCCTACGGCGTCACGGGCATCGTCGGTCTCGGCGTGATCGCCGGCGGTGCGGCGGCCGTGGCCGGCACGATGGACCTGCGCACGACCGGCGGCGATGTCGTTCCGGGCAGCACTCTCACCGGCAAGGAGAGCAAGGTCCTCGACAGCCCGGGCGTGAAGCTGCGGGTCACCGGCAGCTCGGTCTCCGTCGTCTCGGCGGTCAGTCCCGCCGCGCAGGTGAGCACTGCGTCTGCCCTCAGCGCCGTCTCCGCGCCGACCAAGGCATCGGCTCCCAGCCCCGCTTCCGCTCCCAGCCCCGCTTCTGCACCGAGCCCCGTTTCCGCACCGAGCCCGGTATCGGCTCCCAGCCCCGTCTCCGCGCCGAGCCCTGTCTCGGCGCCCAGCCCGGCATCCCCGCCCACCCCCGCCTCGCCGGACAGCCCGGCGTCTGCCGGATCGGTCAACTCGGCGAACTCGAACTGATCTGACAGCGCCACCTGACAGGGCCCCCGACCGGGGGCCCTGTTGGCTGTCTAGGCTTGAGACATGACCAAGAACACCCTGTGGACCGTCCTCGCCGTCGTCGGCGCGATCGTGATCGCCTGGCTCGTGGTCGACGTGGTCTTGGGGCTCGTCTGGTTCCTGGTCAAGATCCTGCTGGTCGCCGTCGTGGCCCTCATCGTGTACTTCGTGCTGCGGACGATGATGCGATCTTCGGATTGACACGGGACCCGCTCTCCCGAGCCGTCCCGATCTGGGCCAGGATGGAAGCACCGACAAGGGAGCGACATGAGCCTGCAGAGCGTAGTCCTGGACACACCCGCTGGAATATCGGCGCGACTGGGATGGGATCCTGCCACGACGGTGCATGATCGTCGTCGGATCCTCGCGAAAGAGCTGATCGCGGCACAGCTCGGCTGCGAGGTGAAAGACATCAAGATCGAGCGGGAGGCCCCCCGGAGCTTCGGTTATCACACGCAGCTCATCGCCTCGCGCGACGGAGCCGATCTGCCGATCGCGATCAAGACGGCGAGCTACCGTGCCGCGACCATCGTCGCCATCTGCGATCCGGGCCTGCCGGTCGGCGTCGACATCCGCGATCTGCAGCCCGATGCGGACGAGCTGCGTCAGATGCGCAAGCACTCGCACCTCCTGGACGAGAGCAACGTCCCCGAGCTGGTCCACCACTGGACGCACGCGCAGGCGGTGCTGGAGGCCGACGGGCGCGGGGTGCGGGTGGCGCCCGATCACGTGCGCCTGAACTCCGCCCGCACCAAGGGATGGATTCCCGACCGCGCGATGCAGTACGCGCTGGCCGACGTGTCGCGCGACGCCTGGATCATCACCATCGCCTACGGACTGCTGCCCAAGGCATAGAGCGGTGATGGATGCCGGGGTCGCCGGACTCGGCGTCGGGTTCCGGACTCACTCCACGAGGTCGGGCAGCGCGGCATCCAGTTCGGCGAGCCAGACGGTCGCGTTGCCGTCCGACGGGGCGCGCCAGTCGCCGCGCGGCGACAGCGATCCGGCCGGAAGCACCTTGGGACCGTTCGGGATCGCGGAGCGTTTGAACTGCGCGAACCCGAAGTAGCGCTTCAGGAATACCCGCAGCCACCGCACGATCTCGGCCCGCTCGTAGCCGTACCGGTCCGCGTCGGGGAATCCGGGCGGCCAGGCTCCGGCATCCGGATCCGCCCATGCCTTCTCGGCGAGGAACGCGATCTTCGACGGCCGCAGCCCGTAGCGCAGCACGTGGAACAGCGCGAAGTCGTGCAGGGCGTACGGGCCGATGGTGTCTTCGGTCGACTGCACCTTGCCGTCCTGACCGGCCGGCACCAGTTCGGGGCTGATCTCCGTGTCGAGCACCGACTGCAGCACGGTCTTGGCGGCGTCGGTGAGCGATGTCCCGGTCTCATCCGAGGCACTGTGCGCGATCACCCAGCGGATGAGGTGCTGGATGAGCGTCTTGGGCACGCCCGCGTTCACGGCGTAGTGGCTCATGTGGTCGCCGACGCCATAGGTCGCCCAGCCGAGCGCGAGCTCGGACAGGTCGGAGGTGCCCACGACGAAGCCGCCGTTCTGATTGGCAAGGCGGAACAGGAAGTCGGTGCGTGCGCCGGCCTGCACGTTCTCGAACGTGACGTCGTAAACGGGCTCACCGCCGGCGAACGGGTGGTCGATGCCCTTCAGGAGCTCCGTCGCCATCGGCCGGATGTCGATCGTGGAGATGGTGGCGCCGATCGCCTCGGCCAGCGCGATCGCATTCGACTTCGTGTGATCGCTGGTCGCGAACCCGGGCATCGTGTACGCGAGGATGTCGCTGCGCGGACGGCCCATCCGGTCCATGGCGCGGGCGACGACCAGCAGGGCGTGCGTCGAGTCGAGGCCACCGCTGACGCCGATCACGGGCTTGGGAGAGCCGATCGCGCGCATGCGCTGCTCGAGCCCTGACACCTGGATGTTGAACGCCTCGTAGCAGTCCAGGTCGAGGCGGGCGGCGTCATCGGGGACGAACGGGAAGCGGTCGAGCGGTCGCCGCAGGCCGATGTCCGCTGCCGGGGGATCGAGCACGAACGTCACCTGGCGGAAGTCGGCGTCCACCGCCGCGACCCGCAGATCGCGGGCGCGCCGGTTGTCGTCGAACGTGCCCTGGCGGAGCCGATCCTGACGGAGACGGTCGAGATCGACGTCCGCGACCGAGCGGCGCGGGCCGTCCGGGAAGCGCTCGGTCTCGGCCAGCAGGGCGCCGCCCTCGAAGATCATCGTCTGACCGTCCCATGACACGTCGTTCGTGGACTCGCCCATGCCCGCGGCCGCGTACGCGTAGGCGGCGAGGCAGCGCAGCGACTGCGACTGGCACAGGTCCTTGCGATCCTCGGCGCGTGCGACGGTGATCGGGCTGCCGGACAGGTTGACCAGCACCGTCGCCCCCGCCAGCGCGGCGCGCGAGGACGGCGGGATCGGCACCCACATGTCTTCGCAGATCTCGGCGTGGACGGTGAGCCCGGGCACGTCCAGGGCGTCGAACAGCAGGTCGGGGCCGAATGGCGCCGACAGCTCGCCGCGGTCGAACCACTGGCCGTGCGTGTCGTCGCCCGGCGCGTACCAGCGGCGCTCGTAGAACTCGCGGTAGGTGGGCAGGTACGACTTCGGCACGATGCCGATGACCTCGCCGCGGTGGATCGCTACGGCGCAGTTGTAGAGCCGCGACCCGTGCCGCAGCGGCGCGCCCACGAACAGCAGCGGCATACCGTCGGCGGTCTCCCGAGCGATGCGCACGAGCTCGCGTTCGACGGCGTCGAGGACGACGTCCTGCATGACGAGGTCCTCGATCGCGTAGCCGGTCAGGCACAGTTCCGGGAACACCGCCACGGCGGCCGCATCGTCGTGGCATTCGCGGGCGGCCGCGATCACGGCATCCGCGTTCGCGACGGGATCGGCGATGGCCACGGGGATCGTGCATGCGGCGATGCGTGCGAACCCGTGCCGATAGGCGCTGTCGAACTCGAGGTTCTCGGTCACCGGTCCAGTCTGGCACGCGGACCCCGGACGGCGCCCGCTGTCGGAAGCCACCGATACTGTCGGAGGCGAAGGGGAGGCATGCGGTACATAGCAGATGAGGGCCGGATCGTCTGGAGCGCGAGCGATCTGAAGGCGGCGGCCGAATGCGAGTTCGCCTGGCTGCGGGCGATCGACGCGAAGCTGGGGCGGGTGCCGGCGGTCGAAGATCCCGAAGACCTCACGCTGCAGCGGGCGGGCCGGCTGGGCACGCAGCACGAGTTGCGCGTGCTCGCCGACTACCGGCGGCAGTTCCCGGGCGGCGTCGTCGAGATCCCGGAGACGCGGTCGACGGATGCCGTTGCCCTGGCCGCCGCGGTCGACGCGACCAATACCGCGCTCGCATCCGATGCCGACATCGTCTACCAGGCAGCGTTCGCGACCGCCGACTTCGTCGGGTTCGCCGACTTCCTGGTGCGCGACGCGGCGGGCCGCTGGATCGTGCAGGACACGAAGCTCGCCCGTCACGCACGGGTGACCGCCCTCATGCAGCTCGCGGCATACGCCGACCAGCTCGACCGGCTCGGCATGGCGCGTGCGCCGGAGGTCCAGCTGCTGCTGGGCGACGGCACCGTCTCCACCCACGCGCTGCGCGACATCGCCCCGGTCTTCGCCCTGCGCCGTGAACGGCTGCACGCGCTGATCGACGACCGTGACCTGGCCGCCGGTGCCGCAGGTGACCCGATCGCCTGGGGCGACGAGCGCGGCGCACTCCGGGTGGTGGCGTGCGGCCGCTGCGCCACGTGCGACCTCGAGGTCATCGCCCACCGCGACCTCCTGCTGGTCGCCGGCATGCGACCGGTCCAGCGACAGCGACTGCGCGCCGCCGGCATCCATTCGATCGACGAACTCGCCGCCGCGCGAGAGGCGCCTGCGCGCATGTCCTGGGACACCTTCGCGAGCCTGCGGACGCAGGCGCGGCTGCAGCTGTCGAGTCCGGCGGGCGGGCTCGCCCCGATCGCGCCGGCGGCAGACGCGACTGAACCGGCGGCGCCTGCCCCCGCCGTGCCGACGTACGAGGTCGTGTTCCCGAAGGCGCTGGGCGCCCTGCCCCGGCCCGACGAGGGCGATCTGTTCTTCGACTTCGAGGGCGATCCGCTGTTCACCGAGGGCCCCGGCCATCAGTGGGGCATCGACTACCTGTTCGGCTGGACCGACATCCGCGATCAGTACAGTGCGCTGTGGGCGCACACGTTCGACGAGGAGCGGCAGGCGTTCGAGCGATTCCTCGACATGGTGAACGCGCAGCGGCAGGCGCACCCGGGCATGCACATCTACCACTACGCCCCGTACGAGCCCACGCATCTGCTCGCGATGGCCGCGAAATACGGCGTGCGCGAGAACGACGTCGACCGGCTGCTGGCCGATGGCGTGTTCGTCGACCTGTACCCGATCGTGCGCCGCGCGCTGAGGGTCGGGTCACGGTCGTACTCGATCAAGAAGCTCGAGCCGCTGTACATGGGCGCCGAGGTCCGCACGAGCGACGTGCAGCGCGGCGACGACTCGATCGTGCAGTACGTCGAGGCGCGGGCGTTCGCCGCAGCCGGTGATGCCCAGTCCGCCGAGCGGATCCTGGCCGACCTGGCCGACTACAACCGGTACGACTGCGTCTCGACGCGGCGCCTGCGCAACTGGCTGATAGACCGGGCGCGCGAAGCGAAGCTGCAGCCCTCGCCCGACCTCGAGGCAGCCGAGCGCGCCTATGAGCCGTCGCCGCGTGCCGAAGCGCTCACCCGGCTCGCGGGTGAGACGGCCGGCGACCGCGAGGCCGAGGCGCTGCGGCTGGGAGCGGCCGCGATCGACTACTACCCGCGCGAGGCGAAGACCTTCTGGGCGACCCACTTCCTGCGGCTGCGCGAGCCCGTCTCGGTATGGGAGGACACCCGCGACGTCATCGCGATCGACCGCGACCGCTGCCGGGTGCTGACCGACTGGCATCTGCCCGAGGGTGCGCGGGTGACCAAGCGCGTCGTCGAGTTGCGCGGCGAACTGGCACCGGGCACGCGGCTGAGCGTCGACAGCAGCCCGAGCGCGGTGTACGACCTGCCGGCGCCGTTCCCCGCCGAGGCGCATCCCCGCTGGATCCACGTGGCCCGCACGGTCCGCATCGTCGACGTGCTCGACGACGGGGTCGTCGTAGAGGAGAACGCGATCCAGGGCTTCACGTGGGACGAGTGGCCGGTCGCGCTGACCCCCGAGTCCCCGCCGCGGGCCGGCAGTCAGCAGGTCGCGATCGACGAGTGGGCCGATTCCGTGGTCGCGGCATCGCCCGGCTTCCCGGCGGACGCCGCCACCGACCTGCTGCTGCGCCGACCGCCGCGGCTGCGGGGCGGATCGCTCGTCCGCGGGTCGGGCGACGACGTGTCCGACATCGTCGGATCGCTGCTCGACCTCGACCGCAGCTACCTGGCCGTGCAGGGGCCCCCGGGCACCGGCAAGACGTACGTCGGGTCGCATGTGGTCGCCCGTCTCGTGCGCGACCACGGCTTCAAGGTCGGTGTGGTCGCGCAGTCGCATGCGGTCGTCGAGCACATGCTCGATCGGATCGTGGATGCCGGTGTTCCGCCCGCCCAGGTCGCGAAGGCACTCAAGAGCGGAACAGCCGCCGGCGGCCAGTCGTTCACCGTGATCGCCAAGAACGGGATGGCCGGCTACATCGCCGAGCAGCAGGACGGGTTCGTCGTCGGCGGGACCGCCTGGGATCTCACCCATCCGGGACGCATCGCGCGGGGGAGCCTCGACCTGCTCGTCATCGATGAGGCCGGGCAGTTCTCCCTGGCATCCACCATCGCGGTGTCGGTGGCGGCGCAGCGACTGCTGCTTCTCGGCGACCCGCAGCAGCTGCCGCAGGTGAGCCAGGGCACCCATCCCGAGCCGGTCGACACCTCGGCACTGGGCTGGGTCATGGACGACCTCGCGGTGATCGGCGAGGACCGCGGCTACTTCCTCGCGCAGAGCCGGCGCATGCGGCCCGAGGTGGCCGCCCCGGTGTCGCATCTGTCCTACGAGGGAAAGCTTGCGGCGCACCCGTGCACATCCGACCGGAGACTCGACGGCGTGGCTGCGGGGGTGGTCCCGGTGCCGCTGGCGCATACCGGCAACGCCACCCAGTCTCCCGAAGAGGCGGAGACGGTCGTGGGCATCGTCCGCGACCTGATCGGCAGGCGCTGGCACGGCGATGACGGCGAACGCGCGCTGACGGCATCCGATCTCATCGTCGTCACGCCCTACAACGCGCAGCAGGTGCTCGTCGAAGAGGCTCTGGTCGCGGCCGGGTTCGGTGACGTTCCGGTGGGGACGGTCGACCGGTTCCAGGGGCAGGAGGCGGTCGTTGCGATCGTGTCGCTGGCGGCATCGTCGGGACGCGACGCCCCGCGCGGGCTCGAGTTCCTGCTGCTGCAGAACCGGTTGAACGTGGCCATCTCGCGCGCGATGCACACGGCGCACCTGGTCTTCTCGACCGGTCTGCTCGACGACGTGCCCCGCACGCCCGAGGGCGTGGCGCGCCTGAGCGCGTTCGCGCGGCTCGTGGGGGCTGACGCCGGTCTGCGTAGACTCGGCGTCGACGAGAGAGGCGCGGCATGACCGACGACGCACCGCGGCAGTTCGAGATCGATCTGCCGCCCGAGAAGATCCCGGGCAGCTACGCCGACTTCGCGAACGTGTGGCACACCCCGGACGTGTTCGTGCTCGACTTCCTGTCGCTGGCGCAGCCGCCGCACCAGGGCGTCGACGACGAGGGTGCGGCCGTGACCGTCGTGCCCGCACGGGTCGTCCAGCGCGTGCGGATCCCCCCGCAGCAGGTCTTCGAACTGGCCAAGGCCCTCACTCAGCAGCTCGAGTTCTGGGAGCAGGAGACGGGGCGTCGCCCCGAGCACCCACTGGGCCCGGACTCGCTCTGACCGGTCAGACCGTGCCGTACAGGCGGTCGCCGGCGTCGCCCAGACCCGGCACGATGTACGCCTTGTCGTTCAGCCCCTCATCGAGCGCACCCAGCACGAGGGTCACGTCACGGCCGGCGGACTGCTTCTCGATCACCGAGATACCCTCGGGCGTGCCGAGCAGGCAGATCGCGGTGACGTCCTGCGCGCCCCGCGTGAACAGGAACTCGATGGCCGCGCCCAGCGATCCACCCGTCGCGAGCATCGGGTCGAGCACGAAGCACTGCCGGTCGCTGAGATCCTCGGGCAGACGCTCGGCGTAGGTCATCGGCTGGAGCGTCTCTTCGTTGCGTGCCATTCCGAGGAAGCCGACCTCGGCGCTGGGCAGCAGCGTGACCATGCCCTCCAGCATTCCGAGCCCCGCCCGCAGGATCGGCACCACCAGCGGCCGCGGGTCGTCGATCTTCACGCCCGTCGTATGGGTGACCGGGGTGTCGATCTCGACCGACGCCACCCGCACGTTGCGGGTCGCCTCGTACGCGAGCAGCGTCACGAGTTCCTCGGTCAGCTGCCGGAACACCGGCGACGGCGTGCGCTTGTCGCGCAGCACGGTGAGCTTGTGGGTGATGAGCGGGTGGTCGGCGACGTGCAAGCGCATGTCGCAAGGGTACCCGGGCATAGTCTGATCGCGTGACGCTGCCCGCCCGCGAATCGGATCTCACCGCGATGGACCGTGCCCTCGCGAACGCCGCCGTGGCCGGCGAGGGCGGTGAGATCCCCGTCGGTGCCGTCGTCGTGGACGCCCAGGGCATCATCATCGGCGAAGGCGCCAACCTGCGGGAGCGTAGCGCCGACCCCCTCGCACACGCCGAAGTCGTCGCACTCCGCGAGGCCGCCGCGGCTGCCGGCTCGTGGAACCTGCAGGACTGCACCCTGGTGGTCACGCTCGAGCCGTGTCTCATGTGCGCGGGGGCGATCCTGCAGGCGCACGTGGGCAGGGTGGTCTTCGGCGCGTGGGATGCCAAGGCCGGCGCGGCCGGATCGATGTACGACGTGCTGCGCGACCGGCGCCTGCCCCATCGTGCGGAGGTGGTCGGCGGCGTGCGTGAAGAAGCGGCATCCACTCTGCTGCGCACCTTTTTCGACGCGCGCCGCTGAACCGAACTCGATCGACGGCGACCCGGCACATCTGAACCGGCCCCGACGTGCCTCGGGCACTCAGCGGGGGAGGAGCGGCAGCACCTCCGCGCCCAGGAACTCGACGTGCTCGACATCGCGCAGGTCCATGAGCTGGAAGTGGATCCGCTCCGCGCCCAGCGCGCGCAGGCGCTCGACCTTCTCGGCGATCTCGGCCGGCGTTCCGACGATGTCGATGTCGTTGCGGGCGTCGGCGAGGGTCTTGCCGACGGCCTCCGCGCGCCGGGCCAGCTCACCGTCGTCGGTGCCGGCGATCGTCGGCAGCGCGACCGAGAACTTCATGGTCGCCGGATCGCGGCCGATCCGCTCACACGCCGCCCGGACCCCCGCAAAGCCCGTGGCGATGTCCTGCTCCGACCGGAAGCCGACGTTGAACTCCGTCGCGAATCGGGCTGCGAGCTCGGGGGTGCGGCGCGGGCCGCTCCCGCCGATGATCACCGGCATCCGCTCCTGTACCGGCTTGGGTAGCGCGGGGGCATCCTCGAGTGCGTAGTGCTCGCCCCTGAACGAGAAGGTGTCGCCGAGCGGCGTCGACCACAACCCCGTGACGATGGCCAGCTGCTCCTCGAACGGGCCGAAGCGCCGAGCGGGAAACGGGATGCCGAGCGCGCGATGCTCCGCCTCGAACCAGCCCGGCCCGAGTCCGAACTCCACGCGGCCGTTCGACATCGCGTCCACCTGCGCGACCTGGATCGCGAGGATGGCCGGATGCCGGTGCGTGGCCGACGACACGAGCGTCCCGAGCCGGATGCGGGAGGTCTCGCGCGCCAGTCCGGCGAGCGTCGTCCACGCGTCCGTCGGCCCGGGCAGCGCGTCGCCCCCGCCCATGCGCATGTAGTGGTCGGAGCGGAAGAAGGCGTCGAAGCCCCCGCGCTCGGCGGCGTGCGCGAAGGCCAGCTGGTCGTCGTATGTGAAGCCCTGCTGAGGCTCGGTGAAGATCGTGTACTCCATACCCCGAGTCTGACAGGACCGCGACGGTCAGTCGGACGAGCTGAGGATGATCGTCTCGGTCGGAGGGGCGGGGGATGCCGGGTGGCCGATGTATCCGATCACCTCGAGCAGTGCACGGCGGAAGACGCCGGGCTGCTCGAGGTGCGGGGAGTGCCCCACTCCCTCGAGGCTCAGTTCGGTCACCTGGCCGCCGGCGGCGCGGTACGCCTCGAGAACGTCGCGCGTCTGCGCGATCATCTCCTGCGCCGGGGCGACGTCATCACCGGGCCATCCGGGCACGACGCCGACCTTGCCCAGGTGGTTGAGATCGAAGAACGACGTGTCCGAGACGATGGCATCGGCCGTGCCGTGCACCCACAGGATCGAGGGCTTCACGGGCAGGTCGACGATGCCGGAGGTATCGAAGTACTTCGGCGCCATCGTGTTGAGCACACCGTTGGTCCCTGCCGCGAACCCGGGCCAGTTCGGGCTCTCGACGCTGTCGCCGGGGTAGTTCCCGTCGGCGGTGGAGGTGGTCAGCATCGACTCGACCCAGATGTCCTCGACGGCCGTGACGTAGTCGCTGGACACGTAGCTGGACCGGAACACGTTGCGCGGCGAGGTCGGCGCCTCGTCGCCGGTGTCACCGTCGGTCAGCCGCTGGATGAAGTCGGCGTTGGCGCCCCCGCCGCCGACGCCGGCGTCATCGTCCGTGAGGCGTGCGCCGTCGCGCCGCGTGCCGCCGAAGCCGTAGGGCGAGATCGGTGCCTCCAGCGTGAGGGACAGCACCGGGTGGTCCAGCGCGTACTGCATGATCACGCCGGCGCCCAGCGACCACCCGACCAGGTGGGCGGTCTTGAGGTCGAGTGCCTGCATCGTCGCGAAGAGGTCGTCGCTGAAATCGCGCACCCCGCGCGTGGCATCGATGGGGAGGTTCTCCGTGTCGCCGAAGCCACGCAGGTCGACGGCGATGATCCGCAGATCGCTCGGCAGATCCTGCATCAGCTCCTGCCAGAACAGGGCGGATGACACGTTCCCGTGGACGAGGACGAGGGTGTGCTCGGCGGGCGTCTCCGGATCGTCCCCGGCGCGCTCGAGGATGTTCACCGTGAGTCGGTCGGTGTCGACGAGGCGGCTGGTGATGCCGTCGAGGAGTGTCATTCGCGGGCCCTTCGATCTTCAGCGGAAGCGCCGGGGTCTCCCGCTGATTCGACTATAGTCGCGGGTCGGCTCGGGCACATGAACCGACTCTCAGGTGGCTGCCTCAGTGGAGCTCGGCCTCGTAGGATGAGCGCGTGCCTGACATGACCTCACTTCCCCCGATCGCGATCCTCGGCGCCGGCTCGATGGGCGGCGCGATCCTGCAGGGCATCATCGCCTCCGGGCGGGATGGCGGCGTCACCGCGACGAACCGCACGCGCGAGAAGGCGGCGGCGTTCGACGGCGTGGCGGGGGTGACCAGCATCGCGCTCGAGGAGCGCCCGGACGGCAACGCCGATGCGCTCGCCGGCGCGAAGGTCGTGCTGGTAGGCGTGAAGCCGGCGATGGTGCCCGACCTGCTGCGCGAGATCGGCCCATCGATACGCCCCGGCACGATCGTGGTCAGCCTCGCGGCGGGTGTCACGATCGCGACGTTCGAGTCGATCCTGGGCACCGAGGTCCCGGTGCTGCGGTCCATGCCGAACACGCCGGCCGTCGTGGGCAGAGCCGTCACGGGTCTCGCCGCGGGAAGCGCCGTGTCGGACGAGGACCGCGCGCTGGTGAGGAGTGTGTTCGAGACCTGCGGCGCCGTCGTCGACCTCCCCGAATCGCAGATCGACGCGCTGTCGACCATCTCGGGATCGGGGCCTGCCTATGTGTTCCTGCTGATCGAGGCGCTCACCGAGGCCGCGCGCGGCAAGGGCTTCACCGACGCGGACGCGCGGCTGATGGCCGAGCAGACCTTCATCGGCGCCGCTGCGCTGCTGGATGCCACCGGCGAGGACCCCGCCGAACTCCGACGTCGCGTGACGAGCCCGAAGGGCACGACCGAACGCGCCGTGGCCGTCCTGGCCGACGCCGGGCTGCCGGCGCTGTTCGCCGAAGCCACCGACGCCGCGCTGGCACGTGCGCGGGAGCTCGCCACCGGCGCCTGAACCGGCATCCACCCGGCGGGCAGCTCTGTCAGCGGTCGAGGCCGGCGAACCGCTCGATGTCGGAGTTGGTCCCCGACACGATGATGAGGTCGTGGTTGGTCACGATCGTGTCGGCCTCCGCATAGCGGAACGGCTTGCCGGGGCTCTTCACGCCGACGACCGTCACGTGGTACTTCGTGCGCACGCCGGACTGGTTCAGGCCCACGCCGCGGATGAACTTCGGCGGGTACATCTTGGCCAGCACGAAGTCGTCGTCGAACCGGATGAAGTCGAGCATCCGTCCGCTGACGAGGTGCGCGACGCGCTCACCGGCTTCGCGCTCGGGGTAGATGACGTGGTTCGCGCCGACGCGGGCCAGGATCTTGCCGTGCGACTGCGACACGGCCTTCGCCCAGATCTGCGGCACCTTCAGGTCGACGAGGTTGGCCGTGATGAGCACCGACGCTTCGATGATCGAGCCGACCGCGACGACGGCGACCTGGAAGTCCTGCGCGCCGATCTGACGCAGGGCGTCGATGTTGCGCGCGTCGGCCTGCACGGTGTGGGTGACGCGGTCCGACCACTTCTGCACCAGCTCGAGGCTGCCGTCGATCGCGAGGACTTCACGGTCGAGCCGGTCGAGTTCACCGGCGCAGGCGGCGCCGAAGCGGCCGAGGCCGATGACGAGGACCGGAGCGTCGCTCCGCAGCTGCTCAACCAACGATGGGCCTTTCCACGGGCAGCGAGTAGTGCTGCGAACGGGATGTCGCGGCCACGGCCGCGGCGAGAGTCACTGTACCAACGCGCCCCATGAACATCGTCAGCGCCATGACGTAGGACGCGGAGTCGGGCAGGGTCTCGGTGAGACCGGTAGACAGGCCCACGGTGCCGAAGCCGGAGATGACGTCGAAGAGGACGTCGGCGATGGGTGCCTGGGTGATCTGCGCGATCGTGATGGTGGCGATCGCGATGATCGTCGCGCCCCACGCCACGACCGACAGTGCCACGCGCTGCACGTCGCTCGGGATCCGGCGGCCGAACACCTCGACGCTCTGGCGGCCACGGGCCTCCGACCATACGGCCAGGGCCATGACGGCGAGGGTGGTCACCTTGATGCCACCGGCGGTCGAGGCCGACCCGCCTCCCACGAACATGAGCATCGACCCGACCACGAGCGACGAGCCGTGCAGGTCGCCGATCTCGACGACGGAGAACCCGCCCGAGCGCGTCATCGCCGACAGGAAGAGGGCCTGGAAGGTGGTGTCCCAGGCATCCAGCTCGCCGAAGGTCGCGGCATTGTCGAACTCGAGCAGCGCGAATACGCCGGCGCCGACGAAGAACAGGATGACGGTCGTGATGAGGGTGAGTTTGGCGTGCAGCGACCAGCGCCGGACGTGCCAGTGGTGGCGCCACAGGGTGAAGATGACGGGGAATCCGATCGAGCCGAGGAACACGCCCACCATCAGCACCGAGAGCATGAAGTAGTTGTCCGCGAAGGGGTCGAGTCCGCCGGCGTTCGGGCTGAAGCCGGTGTTGGTGAACGACATCGCCGCATAGTACGGCGCCTCCCACAGTGCGGTCAGCGGGTCGATCCCCGACAGCAGGAGTGACGGATAGAGCAGGATCGCCAGCGCCACCTCGATCACGAGAGTGGACAGCGCGACGGTGGCCAGCAGCTGGCCGACCTCGCCCAGTCGCACGGTCTGGCCCTCGTTGACCGGGCCGCCGCGGGCACGCAGCGGATTGGAGTCGCCGGCGGCGAGGAGCTTGGCCCGCAGTCCGAGCTTCTTCGAGATGACGAGCCCCAGGATCGACGCGAGCGTCAGCACTCCCAGCGCTCCGACGTTGACGCCGACGTAGACCAGCACGTGCCCGAAGGGCGACCAGTGGGTGCCCATGTCGACGGTCGACAGGCCTGTGACGCAGATGGTCGACACCGCTGTGAACAGGGCGTCGGCCAGGGGAGTGGGCGTGCCGTCGGCCGATGCCGCGGGCAGTGAGAACAGCGCCGTGAACACGAGGATCAGCGTCGTGAAGATGAGGACGGCGAAGCGGGAAGGCGATGAGGTGGTCAGATTGCGCAGCGTGTGCCACCACGAGCGCGGTGTGGAGATCAGCGTGCGCTGGAGGCGCTCACCGACGGTCGGACCCGCCATGTCGCCGCCCCTTTCGCTGCAGAACCGTTGTCATGGTACTCCGGCGGGTGGGCGGGCTAACCTATGGTCATGGCGGACATCTTCGACGTGATCGCCGACGGCACCCGTCGGGACATCCTGCAACTGCTTCTGGGTCGATCCGATGCGGGGGAGCGGGGCACGAGCGTGTCGCAGATCGTCGCCGAGTTGGGCGTCAGCCAGCCCACCGTGTCGAAGCACCTCAAGGTTCTCCGCGAAGCAGCGCTCGTGTCGGTCCGCGAAGAGGGCCAGCACCGCTACTACAGCCTGTCGCCCGAGCCGCTCGACGCGGTCGACGACTGGCTGGTGCCGTTCCTCGACGATGGGTCGGTGGATGCCGCCGTCTCGGTCGCCCTGTCCGAATCCGCCGCCCAGGCCGCCGAGCGGCTCGGCCGCGCCGCCGCATCGGCCAAGCACGTCTTCGACAACGCGTTCAAGAAGCTGCCCGGGCGCTGAGGCGCCGCGGCGGCACGGTCAGCCTCGGGAGCGGTGGTGGCGGAACAGCCACGCGCCCCAGAGGACGCCGATCGCGAGGATGCCGGTGCACCACGCCAGGGCGATCAGGGCCGTGCCTGTCGTCGGTGAGCCCATGAGCAGTCCGCGGATCGTCTCGATGATCGGAGTGATCGGCTGGTGCTGCGCGATCGGCTGGAGCCAGTCGGGCATGCTGGGCACCGGCACGAACGCGCTCGACAGGTACGGCACGAACAGCAGGATGAACCCGTAGCCGTTCGCGGCCTCGGGGCTGCCGGCGGCCAGGCCGATCGCGGCGAACAGGTAGGTGATCGCGAGGATGTAGAGCGCGATCACCAGTACCGCGCCGACCCAGCCGGCGAGGCCGGCTGTCGGCCGGAACCCGACCAGCAGGGCGACGCCGATCACGATCGCCGTGGCCAGCAGGTTGCGCAGCAGGCTCGAGACGACGTGGCCGGTCAGCACCGCACTGGCGCGGATGGGCATCGTGCGGAAGCGATCGACGATGCCCGTCTTCGTGTCGTTCGCGACGTAGAGCGCGGTCGACGAGGCGCCGAAGCCGGCGCACAGCAGGATGATGCCGGGGGTGACGTAATCGACGTAGGAGCCGGTCGCATCGATGGCGCCTCCGAAGACGAACGTGAACAGCAGCATGAGCATGACCGGCAGCATGATCGCCATCAGCAGTGACTCGCCGTCGCGCAGCGAGTGCAGCAGGCTGCGCCGGACGAAGACGGCCTCGGGGACGAGCCCGCGCGCGGCGGGGGCTGTGAGCGTGGTCATGCGATCTCCTTCATGCGCGTGTCGGGGGTGGGCGCGTCGCCGGTGAGAGCGAGGAACACGTCGTCGAGGGTGGGCCGGCGCAGCGTGATCTGCGCCGCTGCGGAGTCGGGGCTCAGGGAGGACAGCACCGAACGAATACCGGCGGCGGTGCCGTCGGTGGGATGTACTGCGTGCACCTCGCCGTCTTCGCCGTGCACCTCGAGCGTCTCGCCGCCCACGCGCGCCTTCAGCTCGGTTGCCGTGCCCTCGGCGACGATGCGCCCGCCGTGGAGCACCGCGATGCGGTCGGCGAGCTGGTCGGCCTCCTCGAGGTACTGGGTCGTGAGGAACACGGTGGTGCCGCCGCCGGCCAGCGCCCGGATCACGTTCCACAGCTCACGCCGGCTGCGCGTGTCCAGCCCCGTCGTGGGTTCGTCGAGGAACAGCACTTCGGGCGTCGCGACGAAGCTGAGTGCGAGGTCGAGCCGGCGTCGCATGCCGCCCGAGTAGGTGCCGACGCGCCCTCGTGCGGCGTCGGCGAGGTCGAACTGCTCCAGCAGTTCGCTCGCGCGGCGTCGGGCCGATCGGGTCGACAGCCCCCGCAGCCGTCCCATCATGACGAGGTTCTCGGTGCCGGTGAGCACGTCGTCGACGGCGGCCGACTGGCCGGTGAGGCTGATGCGCTGCTTCACCCGGCCGGGTGCGCGTGCGACATCGTCGCCGCAGATGACGGCCGTACCGCCGTCCGCGCTCTCCAGCGTGGTGAGGATGTTGATGGTCGTCGACTTTCCGGCGCCGTTCTGGCCGAGCAGTGCGAACACCTCCCCGCGACTGACGGTCATGTCGAGGCGGTCGAGCACCGTGTGCGGGCCGTAGCTCTTTCGCAGACCGCGGACGTCGATTGCGGCATCCATTCGGTGTCCCTTCATTGTGTACGGGCAAAACTGTTTATGACGCTAACACACTGTTTACGAGATATACAGTCCTAGACTGTGGGCATGACCGACCCGAGCGATCCCGACCTGCCGCGCGGACTCGCGCTCGCGTGGGGCGTCGCCGCGACCCCGCAGCGCGGCCCCAAGCGTGAGATGTCCGTGGAGCGGATCGTCGAGGCGGCCGTCGAGCTCGCCGATGCCGAGGGGCTGGCGGCGGTGTCGATGGCGGCCGTCGCCGCCCGGCTGGGCTACACGCCCATGTCGCTGTATCGGTACGTGACCGCGAAGGACGATCTCATCCTGCTCATGCAGGAGGAGGCGACGGGGCTGCCGACCGACCAGACGCGCGAGGGCGACTGGCGCCGACGGCTCGAGACGATCTATCGCGAGCAGGTGCAGCTCTACCTGCAGCACCCGTGGGTGCTCGACGTCCCGATCAGCGGCACACCGGTCACCCCGAACGGTGCGGCGTGGATGGATGCCGGACTGGCGGCGCTCACGGAGACTGTGCTGACCCACGACGAACGGCTCGCGGTCATCCTGCTGGTGACCGGACAGTCGCGCTGGACGGGCATGGTCATGGCCGGATACGCGCGCAGCATGCGAGAGCGGGGGGTCTCGGATGCTGAGGTCACCGCTGAAGAGGATGCGCTGTTCCGCCTGCTGATCTCGCCCGACGCCTACCCCGACCTGCGCGCGGCGATCGACGCGGGCGTGTTCCTCGAAGAGGGCGACCCGTTTTCGTTCGGGCTGGCGCGGGTGCTCGACGGCGTCGACGCGTATCTTGCCCGGGCGGCCGACGGCGCCCGCGACGCCCCGCGGCCGTGGGTGACCAGCGACGACGCCGACATCGCCGAAGACAAGAGCTACCGAGCGGCCGTCAAGGCCGTGCGCGAGGCCGAGCGGTCTCTGCGCGACGCGCGCAAGCAGGCCCGGCAGGCCGCGCGAGCCGCGCGCGACCGCCTGCGGTGACCGCGCCCGGCCGCAGCGACGCTGTCACAGCAGTCACGCAGGTTTACACGCGTCCCGCCGACCCCATAGGATTCACTGAACAGAACGGAAATCCGGGGGGACACGATGTCAGAGCTGCCTGATGTGCGCTTTCTGACCGTCGCAGAAGTGGCGGAGCTCATGCGTGTGTCCAAGATGACCGTTTACCGGCTCGTGCACTCGGGTGAACTGCCCGCCGTGCGCTTCGGCCGCAGCTATCGCGTGCCCGAGACGGCCGTCACCGAGGCCCTGCAACGCCCGATCTCGGATGTCGGCTAGAATAACCCGAGGCATTTTTTCGGTTTGCCCGTTCCCGGACGCTGTTTCATTGCGTCCAGACCCCAGACGATGTGAGGTTATCCGTGGGTTCAGTCATCAAGAAGCGCCGTAAGCGCATGGCGAAGAAGAAGCACCGCAAGCTGCTTCGCAAGACGCGCCACCAGCGCCGCAACAAGAAGTAATCGGCCGCAAGATGCACCGAGCGCCTGTCCTCGTGACGGGCGCTTCGTGTCTGCGGCGACGGTGACCGGCACCGGTCTCCGATGCGCGAAGATGGATCCGTGGCCACGCTCACCCTCATCTCGAAGCCCGACTGCCATCTCTGCGATGTCGCGCGGGAGATCGTCGAGACGGTCGTGGCGGACCTGCCCGAGGGTGCGGTCGACATCGAGGAGCGGTCGATCGCCGACGATCCCGCGCTGTATGCGCAGTGGTGGGAGAAGATCCCGGTCGTCCTCATCGACGACCGGCTGCACGCGCACTGGCGACTGTCGGCCGATCGGCTGCGCGTCGCCCTGACTCAGGAGGCAGCGGAATGATCCGCCACATCGTGTCTTTCCGGCTCGCGGCTCGGGATGCCGGGGTCCGCGCGGAACAAGCCGCAGAAGCCGCCCGACGGCTCAACGCACTGAACGGCGTGGTGCCGACGCTGCGGGCGATGAGTGCGGGCGGCAACATGCTGAGCCCCGACGTGAACTGGGACCTGGTGCTCGTCGCCGACTTCGACGACGAGGCCGGGCTCAACGCCTACCAGGTGCACCCTGCGCACCAGGAAGTCGCCGCGTACATCGGCACGATCCGCGCCGACAGGGTGGCCGTCGACGTCGAGGTCTGAGGCTGCACCGACCGGAGTCCGATCAGATCTGGTCGCTGCTGCTCAGGCGGTGATGCGGGCGCGCAGAGCCGTCAGCTCAGCACCGCGCCCATGACTACGGGGCCAGGCGCGTCGGGCCGCGGAACAGGTAGGTGACCTCGCGGATCGAGTCCTGGCCGAGCAGCAACATCAGCAGGCGGGCAAGCCCCATGCCGAAGCCGCCGTGGGGCGGGGCGCCGTAGCGGAAGAAGTCGAAGTAGAAGTCGAGGTGCTCGGGCTCGAGGCCCTTCTCGGCGGCCTGCGTGATCAGCACGTCGACGCGGTGTTCGCGCTGGGCACCCGTGGTGATCTCGACGCCCTGGAACAGCAGGTCGTACGACTTGGTCAGCCCGGTCTTCTCGTCGCGCATGTGATAGAACGCGCGGATCTCAGGGTGGTAGTCGGTGATGAACACGAACTGGTGGCCGTAGGTCTCGAGCACGTGCGCCGAGATCTGACGCTCTCCCTCGGGGTCGAGGTCGCCGTCGGTGCGGGGAATGTCGTAGCCGCGGGCCTTGACGATCTCGCGGGCCTCGGCCAGGGGGATGCGCGGGAACGGCACCGTCGGCACGACGATGTCGAGGTCGAACAGCTCCTTGATCTCGGCGCCGTGCTTGTCTGCGACGGCCCCGATCGCGGTGGCGAGCAGCTCCTCCTGCATCGTCGCGACGTCTTCGTGCGAATCGATCCAGCTGATCTCGGCGTCGATCGAGGTGAACTCGGTGGCGTGACGACTCGTGAACGAGGGGTCCGCGCGGAAGGCCGGGGCGATCTCGAAGATCTTCCCGAATCCGGCGACCTGCGCCATCTGCTTGAAGAACTGCGGCGACTGCGCGAGGTAGGCGGTCTGGTCTTCGAAGTAGTCGAGCGAGAACAGCTCGGCGTTGGACTCGGATGCGCTGGCCATCAGCTTCGGCGAGTGCACCTCGATGTAGTCGCGATCGATCCAGTACGAGCGCATGGCGTGCTCGAGCGTGGTCTGGACGCGGAAGATGAGGTTGTTGCGACGCTGACGCAGGTCGAGGAAGCGCCAGTCCATGCGCTTATCCATGCCGCTGTCGGCCGCGATCGGCGTCTCGGCCAGGGCCGCGGCGGCAACGTCCAGCGCGCCGATCTTGATCTCGACGCCACCCAGCTTGACGCGCTCGTCGTGTTTGAGCTCACCGGCCACGGTGAGGAATGTGCCGTGGGACAGCTCGGAGATCAGCGTTGTGAGGGCGAGGGCTCCGGCATCCTGTTCCGACCCGTCCTCCGCGGGGCGCGTGGCGGGGTTGACCAGCTGTACCGACCCGGTCTCGTCGCGCAGGATGACGAACTGCACCTTCTTCTGGTCGCGGACGGTCTCGACCCATCCCGATACCGAGACGGGGCCGTCCTGACGTGCCTGCAGATGCTGGACCAATACGCGTTCGCTCACGAGGGAACAGTCTACGTGTGGGGTGCAGCGGGCGCCGTCCCGGGCGCGGAGGGCGGCAGTTCGGGGCAGCCCGCAGACTGCCCGGGGGCAGGCTCCCATGAACTGTTCATCCGGGCCGTTTAGCGTGGAGGCGTGACTGCATCTGCGCCCGACGGTTCCTGGCTGAGCACTCTCGTCGACGGGATCGTCTCGCTCATGGAGGTCATCGGACCCGTCGGCGCGGGCATCGCGATCGCGCTGGAGAACCTCTTCCCTCCGCTGCCGAGCGAGATCATCCTGCCCATGGCGGGCCTCGCCGCCGGGCAGGGCTCGTTCTCACTGGCCGAGGCGCTGATCTGGACCACGCTCGGATCGGTCGTCGGGGCGCTCATGCTTTACGGGCTGGGCGCGTGGCTGGGGCTGCGCCGGGTCCGCGCGATCGCCGACAGGCTGCCGCTGGTCAAGGTCGAAGACGTCGACCGCACGGTCGCGTGGTTCGGCGCGCACGGGGGCAAGGCGGTGTTCTTCGGGCGCATGATCCCGATCTTCCGCAGCCTCATCTCCATCCCCGCGGGTGTGGTGCGCATGCCGCTGCCACGATTCACGCTGCTGACACTCGCCGGCTCCGCCATCTGGAACTCGGTCTTCGTCCTGGCCGGATACATCCTGGGTGACCAGTGGCACGTCGTCGAGACGTACGCGGACGTCCTGCAGTACTTCGTGATCGCGGCCACGGTGATCGCGGTCGTGGTGTTCATCGGCATCCGGATCCGGCAGCTGCGCGCACAGCGGGCGCTCTCCGACGCCGCCTGACGGGCGCCGCCCGCACCCAGGCCGTCCACAGACGCCGCTCACGTAGACTGGGGCGGTGCCCGCAGCCCGCCTCCATCTCGTGCGCCACGGGGAGGTTCACAACCCCCGTCGTGTGCTGTACGGGCGGCTCCCGGAATTCCGGCTGAGCGCCGCCGGGCGGCAGATGGCGCGGGCCGCCGCCGAGCACATCCACGCGATGGAACGCCCGGTCGGGGCACTGGTGTGCTCTCCGCTGGAGCGCACCCGCGAGTCGGCCATGCCGTTCGCCGAGCTGTTCGGGGCCGAGCCGGTCGTCGATGCCCGTGTGATCGAACCGACGAATGTCTTCGAGGGCAAGCGCATGAAGCGTGCGCTCATGAACCCCCTCAACTGGCGGCACCTGCGGGCACCCGCCGTGCCGAGCTGGGGTGAGCCGTATGCGCAGGTGGTGCGGAGAATGGATGCCGCGATGCGTGACGCCTGGCATCGCACGGCCTCGGGAGACGTCGTGATCGTGTCGCACCAGCTGCCGATCTGGGTCACGCACCTCGCCATCGCGGACGAGCCGCTGCAGCACGATCCGCGCCGCCGTCGCTGCACCCTGTCGAGCGTCACGAGCTTCGAGCTCGAGGGCGACACCTGGCGGGAGACCGACTATGCCGAGCCGGCAGACGCGGTCGGCGCCGTGGATGTGGGAGCCGTATGACCATTCTTCGCCGCATCGCCGCCGTGGCCACCGCCGCGGGGCTGGTCCTCACGCTCGCCGCCTGCGCGGGCGAGAACGATGACCTCGCCGACCTCTACAAGCAGGGCGGCAACCAGGGCTTCATCTCCGGCGACGGGCGGGTCGAGCAGATTCCGGTCGATGAGCGCGGCGAGCCCGTCGAGTTCACCGGCACCGCCGTCGACGGCTCGACGGTCACGAGCGCCGATTACGCCGATCAGGTGCTCGTCCTCAACTTCTGGTATGCGGAGTGCGGGCCGTGCCGCGCCGAAGCGCCGTTGCTCGAAGAGGCCTACGAGGCAGCCGTGCCCGCCGGGGCCGACTTCCTCGGCGTCAACATCTACGACGGCCCCGAGCAGGCCGCTGCCTTCGAGGAGACCTACGGCATCACCTACCCTTCGGTGCTCGCCAGCGGCGACGTCGACCTGAAACTCGCATTCACGTCCTGGACGTCGCTGCAGGCCGCGCCGACCACCCTCGTGCTCGACGCCGAGGGCCGGGTCGCGGCCCGCTTCTTCGGGCAGCTTGAGAGCAGCTCGATCCTGCGCAGCATCGTCAAAGACACCGTCGCGGAGGCCTCGTGAACCCGGGTGCCGTCGTCTTCGACGGCGCGCTGTGGCTCGCCATCCCGATCGCGATGCTGGCCGGCCTCGTCTCCTTCCTCTCGCCGTGCGTCCTGCCCCTGGTCCCCGGCTACCTGGGATTCCTGGGTGGCGCCACCGCCGGCCGCCCGCGGCGCGACGACACCTCAGACGCTCACGTGGGAGACGCCGAAGTTCGCAGAATCGCGTCACATTCGCACGATTCCGGAGATTACGTGCGAACTTCGCGCGATCCTGCGGAGTCGGCCACGACCACGCGCGCCGCGGGGCGGGGGGATGCCACCGGCCGCGGCCGCCTGCTGCTGGGCGTCGTCCTGTTCATCGCCGGCTTCACGCTCGTGTTCGTCGCGATGGGCGTGTTCGCCGGCACGATCGGGCGCGTCTTCCTGCAGTACCAGGATCCGATCACCCGCGTGCTGGGCGTGGTCATCATCGCGATGGGCCTCGTGTTCATCGGCGTCTTCGGCTTCGCGCAGCGGACCTTCCGCCCGCAGCTGCGCGAGAACGTCGGCCTGATCGGCGCTCCTCTGCTGGGCATCGCGATGGGCCTGGGCTGGGCGCCCTGCATCGGCCCGACCCTCGCCGCGATCCTGTCGATGGGCTACAGCCAGGCCGACCCCGGCCGGGCGGGACTGCTCGCGGCCGCGTACTCGATCGGCCTCGGCCTGCCTTTCGTCCTGCTCGCGGTCGGCTTCGGCTGGGCCACGAAATCGGTCGCGGTCCTGCGTCGCCACATCCGCGCGATCAACATCATCGGCGGGGCACTGCTGATCATCCTCGGTGTCCTCATGGTCACCGGCGTCTGGACGGCGACCATGTCGCAGCTGATGGGGGTGATGAACAGTGTCGAACTCCCCATCTGAGGCCACCACCGACGTGTCCGATCCGCTGCGCCCGCGCGACCACGCCGACTCCGCGCCGGAGGATCGTACGATCGTCCAGCCCCAGCTCGGCCTGGTGGGCTGGCTGCGGTGGGGCTGGCGTCAGCTGACCAGCATGCGCACCGCGCTGGTGCTGCTCCTGCTGCTGGCGATCGCCGCCGTTCCCGGATCGCTCGTGCCGCAGCGCACCGCCGACCCGAACGGCGTCACCCAGTACCGCGCGGACAACCCCGACCTGTACCCGGTCCTCGACTCGCTGCAGATGTTCGACGTGTACTCCTCGGTGTGGTTCTCGGCGATCTACATCCTGCTGTTCATCTCGCTGATCGGCTGCGTGATCCCGCGCACCAAGCATCACTTCAAGGCGATGAAGGCACGCCCGCCGCGCACGCCCGCGCGGCTGACGCGACTGGACGACCACGCCGAAGCGACGGTGCGCGTCGCGGAGGGGATGGATGCCGGTGCCGCGGCGACCGAGGCCGTCGACCTGGCCGAGGCGCAGCTGAAGCGCGCCGGGTACCGGGTCGAGCGCTACGACGCGCGCGGCGCGGCATCCGTCTCCGCAGAGCGGGGATACCTCCGCGAGACGGGCAACCTCGTCTTCCACGGCGCTCTGGTCGGCGTACTGCTGGCCGTCGGTGTCGGCGGGGGACTGACCTACACCGGCCAGACCGTCATCATCGAGGGCGATGGGTTCGTCAACTCGCTGGGTCTGGGCTATTCGTCCTTCAACCCCGGCCGGTTCGTCGACACCGAGAACCTCTCGCCGTATTCGATCACCCTCGACCGGTTCGACGTGAGCTACGTGCCCATCGGCATGGCCGGCCAGGGCCAGGCGGGGGACTTCGCGGCGCACGTGACGACGAGGGAACCGGGCGGCGAGCCGGTCGAACAGGATGTGCGCGTCAACCACCCGCTCGACATGGCCGGCGACCGCGTCTACCTGATGGGCAACGGCTACGCGCCGACGATCACGGTCCGCGACCCCGACGGCGACGTCGTGTTCCGCAAGGACGTGCCGTTCCTGCCGCAGGATACGTTCATGACGTCGCAGGGCGTCGTCAAGGTCGCCGACGGGCTCGACGAGCAGCTCGGCCTCGTCGGGTTCTTCTACCCGACCGCCGTCGACGGGCACAGCGGCGCGTTCGCCTCCGGCTACGGCGACCTGATCAACCCGCTCCTCACATTCTGGGTGTACTCCGGCGATCTGGGGATCGACGACGGCACCCCGCGTTCGGTGTACACGCTCGACCCGACCGGCATGACCCAGATCGCCGGCGGCGACAGTGACGCCGAAGCGCTCGAGCTCGCCCCCGGACAGACCGTCGACCTGCCCGGCGGCTTGGGCACCGTCACTTTCGAGGACGCCACGGAAGCGGGAGCGGACGAGGTCGTCAAGCGCTACGTGTCGCTGTCGGTCCACCGTGACGTCGGCGCGCCGTGGGTGCTCGCGTTCGCGATCCTCGCGCTCGCCGGACTCCTCGTCGCCCTGTTCGTTCCCCGCCGGCGCATGTGGGTGAAGGCGACCCCCGCGGGTGGCACGCTGCAGGTCGAGTACGCGGGTCTCGCGCGCGGAGAGGACCCGGCGATCGCCGCGGCGGTGGCCGACCTGGCCCGTGACCATCGAGCCGCCCTGGCCGCGGCCGGGCTGACCGTCGAGCCCGAGTCCGACCCCGAGCACGAGCGCGAGCCCGCCTCCGAGCGCGAGCCCGCCTCCGAGCCTGACACCGAGCCGGAGCGCGACGCCCCGCTCGAAGACGACCGAAAGTAGAATGATCGCCATGCCCGATACCGGAATCACGCTCGAAGAGATCTCGGTGCTGTTGGTGTGGACTGCGCTGGCGATCTACACCCTCGCCTTCCTCGCGTACGCGATCGACCTGGCGCGACGTTCCGACCTCGCCATCAAGTCGAAGGACGCTGCCCAGACCCGCGAGCTGGTCGCCGCCGGGGGCCAGACGATCAGTGAGGTCCGCGCGCAGGAGGCCGCCGCGCTGACCGCGCTCGAAGCCGCACCCGCGCAGCGCGTCCGCTACCTGTGGGCCCGCATCGGCACGTCGCTGACCGTCCTCGGCTTCCTGTTCCACGTCGGCGCCGACCTCACCCGCGGCATCGCGGCCGGACGCGTCCCTTGGTCGAACAACTACGAGTTCGCCCTCACCGGCACGATGCTCATCGTCGCGGTGTACCTCGTCGTCCTGTTCCGCTACGACCTGCGCTTCCTCGGGGCGTTCATCACGGGCATGATCGTGGTGCTCCTCGGCGGCGCGGCCATGGCCTACTACGTCGAGGTCACCCCGCTGGCCGACCCGCTCAAGAGCGTGTGGCTGGTCATCCACGTGTTCGTCGCCTCGCTCGCGAGCGCCTTCCTGGCCCTGGCGTTCGCGCTGTCGGTGCTTCAGCTCATGCAGGCGCGCCGGGAGCGGCTCGCTCTCGCCGCGGCATCCATCACCGGCTCTGCCGAGAAGCCGGCGAAGACGGGGCCGCGCTTCCTGCGCACGCTGCCCTCGTCGGATGCGCTCGAGTCCCTCGCGTACCGCTTCGCGATCATCGGCTTCAGCTTCTGGACCTTCACACTCATCGCCGGCGCCATCTGGGCCAACGACGCGTGGGGACGTTACTGGGGCTTCGATACGAAAGAAGTCTGGACCTTCGTCATCTGGGTCCTCTACGCCGGATACATCCACGCGCGCGCCACGCGCGGCTGGCGCGGCACCCGGTCGGCGTGGCTGTCGATCATCGGATTCACGGCCGTCATCTTCAACTTCACGATCGTGAACCAGTTCTTCAAGGGCCTGCACGCCTACAGCGGCCTGAACTGACCACGGCTCCCGCCGCGAGCCGCGTACTTCCGTGCGAGCCGCATAGGTGGGGCCGCACGAACGTATGCGGGTCGGTTGAACCTATGCGGCTCGGCGAAGTGGGGTGCGAGTCAGGCGGTGGCGATGGATGCCGTGAGCACGGCCCGCGCGCTCGTCGAGCGGCGGCGGGTGACGGCGATGATCGTCGCGATGAATGCGAGGCCGGTCCACACGATCATCCCGACGATGCCGGCGCCCACGCCGCCGGCGCCGGTCAGCGCGGCGAGCATCGCGTCGTAGACGGGCGTCGTGGGCATGAGCCCGGCGATGGAGGTCAGCACGCCGGGCACCGTCGAGACGATGCCGGTCGCGACCGCGAGCACGCCGACCAGCGCAGCGATCCAGCGCCCGGCGCCGCCGAACACCGCCACCAGCGCCTGGTTGACCGCGGCGAAGGCGACCCCGGCGAGCACCGCAAGGCCCGCGAAGGCGAACCACGTGCCCGCGTCGTACTCCGCGGCCAGCTGCACGATACCGGCCACGAGCAGGCCCTGCGCGGCACCGATCGCGGCGGCCGGAGCGAGGCTGCGCGCAGCGAGCAGCGCCGACGGGCGGCGTGAGCTCAGCGCGTGCCGCGGCACGGCCTGCAGCGCGATGAACGACGCGAGGCCGCCGAACCACAGGGCCAGCATCGCCAGCAGCGGGATCGCCGAGGCGCCGAAGATGTTCGTCCCGAGGCCGCTCGCCTCGACCGGGTTCGCCACGACGGATGCCAGGTCGGTGGCCTCGTCGTCGGTGTACGACGGCAGTGCCTCGGCGGCGGTGCCCAGGCCCTCAGCGAGCGTGCCGGCGCCGTCGCTGAGCTGGCCGACGCCGTCGGAGAGGTCGCGGGCGCCGTCGGCGAGCTGACCGATGCCGTCGGCGAACTCGCCGGCGCCGCCGGCGGCTGCTCCAGCTCCGGTCGCGAAGGTCTGCGCGCCCGTGGCGAGCTGCGTGGCACCGCCCGAGAGCTGCGTGGCGCCGTCGGCGAGGTCCGACATGCCGCCGGCCAGCTGGCCGGCGCCGGTCGCGGTCGCGGTGGCGCCGTCGGCGAGTTCGTTCATGCCGCCCGCGAGCGCGGACGCGCCGTCGGCGGCGTCCTGCAGGCCGGCGGTGAGCGCCGGTCCGAACTGGGCGAGCTGTTCGACCTGCGCGGCCACATCTGCGGACTGGTCGATCACGCCGGTGATGGTCGGCAGCGCCTCGTTCGTCCGCGTGGAGACTTCGGCCAGCGTGGCGCACAGCTGGGCGGATCCGCCCTGCGCCGCGCAGTCGGCAGCAGCCTGCGCGAGCCGCGCCGCGGCATCCGTCACCGCCGTGTTGATCTCGCCGCTGTTGCCGGCGATCTCATTGACGCCGTCGATGATCTCCTGCGGCACGGCGGGGAGCTGGCCGACCTGGTCGGCCATGAGCTGCAGGCCGCCGGCGAGGTCGGACGTGCCGGCCGAGATGTCGCGCGCGCCGGCCGCCCAGGTGTTCAGGCCGTCTGCGGTCGCGGTGGTTCCCGCAGCCAGCTGCGCGGCGCCGCCGGCGAGACCGGACGCGCCGTCGGCGATGCCGCCGGCTCCGTCGGCCAGTCCGTCGGCCCCGCCGGCGAGTTCACGGATGCCGTCGGCCAGCGAGTACGCGCCGGCCGCCGCAGTGTCGGCCCCGTCGGCCCAGGTCGCCGCGCCGGTCGCCGCCTCGGTCGCCCCGTCGGCGAGCTGCTGCGCGCCGTCGGCCGCTTCGCCGAGCTGATCGCCCAGTGTCGTGAAGCCGAGGAAGACGTTCTCGAGGTACAGCGACGACAGCTGCTCGCCCATCAGGTCAGCGGCCGCCTGCGTCACCTGAGCGGTGATCGCGTCGTCGACGATGAGGCTGTCGGGCGCGGTCGTCACCTCGATGGTGGCGCGCTCGGGCGTGTTCCCGGGCGCCGTCGACGTCGCGGCGGCGGAGAAGTTCTCGGGGATGGTGATCACGGCGTCGTAGGTGCCGTCGGCCAGGCCCGCAGCGGCGTCCTCGTCGTTCGAGATGGTCCAGTTCAGGTTCGATTCGAGGTCGTCCGAACCTTCGACCAGGCCCGCGGTCAGTTGACGACCCAGCGGCACCATCTGCCCGTCGAGCGTCACCGGCTCGTCGTTGTTCACGACGGCGGTGTTCATGGCATCCAGCCGCTCGACCGGGTTGTACAGCGCGGCCACGAGCACGCCGCCGATGACGACGGGCAGCAGCAGCACGCCGATCAGCGTCAGCCAGGTGACAGGCCGCCGGGAGCGGGCGCGTTCGATGGGGAGAGTCATGCGGAGATCACCTGCGAATCGGTGGGAGTGGAATCAGTGGATGCCGGGTGGGTCTGCAGCGGCAGCGTGAGCACGCTGGGGCGGTGCGCATCGGCGAAGAGGTCGAGGGCGGGGCCGTCGCGGCGCGCAGTGGCCACGACGGTGAGCGGAGTCGCGGCGGCCGCGAGCCGGTCGGCGGCATCGCGCAGCAGCGCGGCTGCCTGGTCGCGGTCGGCGCCGGTGAGGGTGTCGATGCCGTCGATGACCACGAGGCGGGTGTCGCGCTCGAGCGCACGACGCAGTTCCGTCAGCGGCTCGGCCGCACCGTCGAGTAGCGCGAGGCCGACGTGGGCGCGCACCCAGGCGGCACGGCCCGGGAGCAAGTGCCCGGCCACCCGCAGGCGGCCGTCCTGGGCGGTCACGCGTCCGGCGACCGTCAGTGCGAAGGCACGTGCGGCGCGCGGGTCGGCGCTGGTCACCAGCAGGGTCTCGCCGTGCCGGACGCGGAATGTGGCATCCGAGAAAAGCGTGACCTCGCCGAGGCCGCGTCCCCCGTCCACGCGCACGGCGACGTCGTCCCCGGCGAGCGGCTCGGCGTAGTCCGGCTCGGGCCACTCGGCCAGCTGCAGCTCACGCTCGACAGCCTCGCCTTCGATGTCGAAGTGGGGGAGGACCCGGTCGAGCCACCGCGGCATCCACCATGCCTTCTCGCCCAGCAATGTCATGACGGCCGGAACGAGCGTCATGCGCACGAGGAATGCGTCGACGGCGATGCCGACGGCCAGGCCCAGGGCGATCGGCTTGATCGACGAGTCACCCTCGGGGACGAACGCGGCGAACACCGCGAACATGATGACTGCGGCGGCGGTGACCACGCGGGCCGAGGCGGTGAACCCGCTGCGCACGGCCGCGACGGCGGTGTGCCGGTCGGCCCGCCCTCGGCGGGCGCGCCGGGAGTGCACGTAGTCCTCGCGCATGCGCGAGACGAGGAACACCTCGTAGTCCATCGCCAGGCCGAACAGCACGCCCATCAGGATGATCGGCATGAAGCTGATGACCGGCCCGGTCTTGTCGACGTGCAGCAGGTCGGCCAGCCAGCCCCACTCGAACACGGCGGCGACGACGCCGAACGAGGCGCCCACCGACAGCAGGTACCCGACGGCGGCCTTGATCGGCACCCAGACCGACCGGAACACGATCATGAGCAGCACCAGTGACAGGCCGACGACGAAGACGCCGAAGGGGACCAGCGCCGCGCCGAGCCTGTCGGAGATGTCGATGCCGACGGCGGTGAAGCCGGTGACCTTGAGGTCGACGCCGTACTCCTCGAGCAGCCGGTCGTGCTGGGCGCGCAGCTCGCGCACCAGCTCGGCGGTGGCCGGGTCGTCGGGGGCGGTCTCGGGGACGATCTGGATCAATCCGGTGTCGGCGGTCTCGTTGGGGGTCGCCAGAGCGACCTCTTTGACCCCGGGGATCTGCTCGATCTCCGCCTTCAGGTCGGCCATGAGACCCAGCGGGTCGGTCGAGGTGACGATCGTGCCGGCCATCACGAGCGGGCCGTTGGCACCGGGGCCGAAGTGCTTGGCGTTGAGGTCGTACGCCTGGCGGGCCTCGCTGGTCACCGGCTGGACGCCGGCATTGGGCAGGGCCAGGGCGAGGCTCGCCGCAGGAATGGCGGCCAGCCCCAGGCCGACCGTGACGGCGACCGTGGTGATCACGGGATGGCGGGTCACGAGCATGACCCAGCGGTTGTACTTGGGACGACGCTTCGCCGATTTCTCGGCCAGTGCAGGCGCCTCGGTCTCGGCGGCCTGAGCGGTCTCGCGCTTCCCTGCCCTGCGGCCCGTCGGCAGGGCGATGCCGGCCGAGGTGAGGTGGCCCCACCCCGCGACCCTGCCCTTCGAGAAGCCGAGCAGCGCGGGGGTCAGCGTCACGGCCACCACGACCGCGATCGCGACGGCGACCGCGGCGGCGATGCCCATCGTGGTGAGGAACGGGATGCCCGCGAAGCTCAGCCCGATGAGGGCGATGAGCACCGTGACGCCGGCGAAGACGACGGCGGAGCCGGCGGTTCCGGTCGCCCGGGAGGCGGACTCCTCGGGGTCGACGCCGGTGCGCACCTGGTCTTGATGTCGCGCGACGATGAACAGCGCGTAGTCGATGCCGACGGCCAGCCCCAGCATGATCGCGAGCATGGGGGTGACCGATGAGATCGATGCGAACGCGGTGGAGAAGTAGATCAGGGCGATCGCCAGGCCCACGCCGATCAGCGCGCTCACGAGCGGGAAGAAGGCGACGGCGAACGAGCGGAAGGTGATGATCAGCACGAACAGGGCGATCAGCACCCCGACCGCCTCGATGATCGACAGCGCCGGCATGGACGTCGCGAACAGGTCGCCGCCGAGGGCGATCTGCGTGTCTTCGGGCACGGCCGCGCGGAAGGAGTCGGTGACTGCTTCGACCTCGGCGACGCTGTCCTCGGGGATGTCGGTCGACTGGCCGTCGAACTGGATCTGGATGATGGCCGCCTGCTCGTCGTCCGAGACGAGTCCGGTGACCATCTCGTCGAACGGGTCGGTGACGGCCAGCACCTTGTCGACGGCGGCGATCTCATCGACCACCGTCCCGATCTCCACGGCGAAGGCGTCGTCGGTGACACTCATGCCCTCGGGCGCGACCACGACCAGCTGGGCGCTCGTGCCGCTGGCCTGGGGGAACGAGCGCTCGAGCAGCTGAATGCCCTCCTGCGCCTCGGTCCCCGGGATCGAGAAGGAGTTGTCGGTGCCCTGCATGAACACGAGTGCGCCGCCGCCGGCGAGGCCGAGCAGGAGCAGCCACGACACCAGCACCCGCCACGGGTGACGGTAGGACCAGCGGCCGAGAGAGGAAAGAATGGTGGACAACAGGCGCTCCGGTGTGATGATCAGGATGATTCGATACAGCGCTGTATCCAATACACTGTTGTATCGTAACGACGCGGCTCCCCGCAATCCTGGGGAGTCGGTGTGAACATCGGATGATGGATGCCGGAAGGAGGCCGCCCGCATGAGCGACGCGACCACACGGCCGAGCACGCGCCGCCGCGAGCAGACGCGCGCGCGGCTGCTCGACGCGGCGCACGAGATCTTTGGCGAGGTCGGCATGGACGGTGCGTCGGTCGAGGCGATCTGCGAACGCGCGGGTTTCACTCGAGGGGCGTTCTATTCGAACTTCGACTCGAAGGACGAGCTGTTCCTCGCCCTCGTGTCGAGAATGGCCGAGGCGAAGATGGACGAGGTCGCCGGTCGCGTGCGCGATCTGAGCACCTCGGCCCCGCTGCAGCCCGCCGCGCTCGTGCGACAGGTGCTCGGCGTCTCGCTCGGAGAGCACACGGAGCCGCAGCTGATGAGCGAGATCCGCACGCAGGCGCTCCGCGATCCGCGGATGGCGCAGGCCTACCTCGCCTGGCACGAGAGGCTGCAGGCCCGCGTTGCGGCGGTGATCCGTACCGTCGTCGACACCCAGGGCGTCCGCCTGCGGCTCAGCGTCGACGAGGCGGCGCGGCTGCTGCTGAGTCTTTCGGAGGAGAGCTCGATGTTCGCGACGATCGAAGGCAAGAGCGAGGCGCAGATCGGTGCGGTGCTGGCCGATCGCCTCGAGCACCTCGTGACGCTGCTGGTCGACGTCAGCTGACTGCGGCGAGCAGCCCGTAGCAGCGCGAGACCCGGTCGAGCCACCACTGCCGACGGTCGGTGGATGCCGCGTGCGCGCGCAGCAGGTCGGGGTCGGGTGCGACCGGCTCGACCGTGACGAACCCTGCCCGCGGCACCAGCGGGGCGGCGGTGACATCGGCGCGCAGCAGCGCGGCCGTCCCCAGTCCGCAGTCGTAGTCGAGCTGGGGGAGGGATGCCGCCAGCGCAGCGCCCATGGACAATCCGACGCTCGTGTCCAGCGCGCTCGAGACGACCGCCGGCAGCCCGGCCTGCGCGACGATCTCGAGTGCGCGGCGCACGCCGCCCAGGGGCTGCGCCTTGACGACCAGCAGGTCGGCCGCGCCGGCCCGCGCGACCGCGAGCGGGTCGGCGGCCTTGCGCACGCTCTCGTCGGCCGCGATCGGCACGCCCATGTACTTCACGCGCCGCCGCAGCTCGGCGAGTTCCTCCACCGTCGCGCAGGGCTGCTCGGCGTACTCGAGGTCGAACTCGGCCAGCCGGTGCAGGGCGTGCTCGGCTTCATCCATGTTCCAGCCGCCGTTCGCGTCGATGCGGATGCGGCCCTCGGGTCCCATCACCTCGCGCACGGCGCGGACGCGGGCGACGTCATCGTCGAGCGACTGGCCGCGTTCGGCGACCTTGACCTTCGCCGTCCGGCATCCATCGAACCGCGCCAGCACTCCCGGCACGGCGTCCGCGGTCACGGCCGGCACCGTCGCATTGACCGGAATGGCCGTGCGCAGGGGGGCCGGCTGCCGGGTCCAGCCGAAGTCGATCGCCGCGGCCAGCCAGGTCGCCGCCTCGGCGTCGTCGTACTCGGCGAACGGTGAGAACTCGGTCCACCCCTCGGGGCCGCGCAGCAGCAGCGCTTCGCGCACATCCACCCCGCGGAATCGGGTGACCAGCGGCAAGGCGACCACGTGCACCTCGGCGAACAGATCGGCCAGTGGAGGAAGGCGGGTGGCGGTCATGGGTCCATCCTGGTCCGTTTACGCGCCGGCCGCAGTCCAATGATGTGTCACTCGCCTATAGTGTGTATCATACTGTATAGTGTTGATCATGACCGATACCGAAGCCCTCGAGACGCATCTGCAGGAGCTCCGTCGCGGCACCGTCGTGCTGGCGTGCCTGCGGCTGCTTGAGCACTCCGGGTACGGGTACGCGCTTCTCGAAGAACTCACCGGCCGCGGGTTCGAGACAGACGCCAACACGCTCTACCCGCTCCTGCGCCGTCTCGAGAAGCAGGGGCACCTCACGAGCGAGTGGAACACGGACGAGTCCCGTCCGCGGAAGTTCTACCGCACGAGCGACGCCGGCCGGCGGCTGGCGCGCGCTCTCACGACCGACTTCGACGCGATCGCCACCGCGATCGCCGCACTGCCCGAGGAGGGCTGACATGACCGCCACCCTGACCGACCGTTACATCGACGCCGTCATCCGATCGCTGCCCGAGTCGCAGCGGGCCGACGTCGCCGCCGAGCTGCGCGCGTCGATCGCCGACCAGATCGACGACCGCGGCGCAGACGGCCAGCCTGCGGGCGCCTTCGAACGCGAGGTGCTCACCGCGCTCGGCGACCCCGACGCGCTCGCCGCCGGCTACGCCGACCGCACGCTGCAGCTGATCGGGCCGCGCTACTACCTCGACTGGCTGCGCCTCGTGAAGCTGCTGCTGTGGATCGTGCCGCCGGCCGCCGCGTTCGGCGTCGCGCTGGGCCAGGCCCTCAGCGGCGAGGCGCCCGGCACGATCATCGGGACCACGATCGGCATCACGATCACCGTCGCCGTGCACACGGTGTTCTGGACGACGCTGGTGTTCGCGCTCGTCGAGCGCTCGTCGGGGAACGACGCCGCGCCGCTGACGACCTGGAGCCTCGACAAGCTGCCCGAGCCCCGCCAGAGCGGCGCGACCTTCGTGGACATGGTCGCGGCGATCATCATGCTGCTGATCGGCGCCGCCGCGGTGCTGTGGGATCACTTCCTCGGCTTCGTGCCGGGCATGCACCTGTCGTTCCTGAACCAGGACCTGTGGCCCTGGTGGATCGCCGGGCTGTTCGTCGTGATGGCAATGGAGGCCGCTCTCGCGATCGCCGTGTTCCTGAAGGGTCGCTGGACCATGCCGCTGGCGGTGCTCAACACCGTGCTCGCCGTCGCCGTGGCGGTGCCCGCGCTCTGGCTGCTCTTCCAGGGTCAGCTGCTGAACCCGGAGTTCTTCCCCACGCTCGTCACCGACGGCGAGGGGCCGAAGGTGCAGCAGATCGTCACGATCGTCACCGGCTTCGTCATCGCCGGGGTCTCGGTGTGGGACATCATCGACGGGTTCCTGAAGGCCCGTCGCTGACCGGAAGGCTCAGCCGACCTGCTGGCCGCACATCCCGCACAGGCCCGACGGCGGCACCTCGATGAAGCAGTCCGGGCACAGCACAGCCGGCCGCTCCGGAATACTCGGGGCGGCCGGTTTGCGCGGTGCGGCGCTGCGCTGACGGCGCGCTCGGCCCTCGGGCTCGGGCGTCATACGCCGGGGCAGCGGGCGGTGGATGCCGCAGTAGAGACGCACGAACCCGGCCGGGTTGTTCGGGTGTCGCAGCTTCACCGCCCACAGGTCGGCGCGGTCCCGCGCGGGCTCGTCCACGGGGCAGGCCGCGCACCGTGCCGGTTCGCCCGGCATGGCCTCGTCGGCCCGGACCGGGGTGTCGAAGGGGAGGGCATCGCGCCAATCCGACGAAGTTCTGATCTGCATGGGCCGCTCTTCTCCGGCATCCATTCGGAATGAACACCCTCCCTTCCAGGATCGCACGGTTGGCTGAGCGCCGCGCGCCTCCGCGTAGGCTGGGCAGGTGACCGTTTCCGAGCTGTTCGACCCTGCTGAATGGATGCCGGCACCCGGCGCCGAGGACTACACCGACATCACGGCGCACACCTCGACCGACGGCCGCATCGCGCGCATCGCGTTCGACCGACCCGAGGTGCGCAACGCGTTCCGCCCGCACACGGTCGACGAGCTGTACCGGGCGCTGGACATCGCCCGGCAGGACCCGAAGATCGGCGTCGTGCTGCTGACCGGCAACGGTCCGAGCCCCAAGGACGGCGGGTGGGCGTTCTGCTCCGGCGGCGACCAGCGCATCCGCGGGCGCGACGGCTACAAGTACTCCGAGGACGAGACGTCGGTGGCCGACCCCGCCCGCGCGGGACGACTGCACATCCTCGAGGTGCAGCGGCTGATCCGGTTCATGCCGAAGGTCGTCATCGCCGTGATCCCCGGCTGGGCGGCCGGCGGTGGGCACTCGCTGCACATCGTCTGCGACCTGTCGATCGCCTCGGAGCGGGCGCAGTTCAAGCAGACCGACGCCGACGTGGGCTCGTTCGACGCCGGCTACGGCTCGGCGTACATGGCGCGTCAGGTCGGCCAGAAGACGGCACGCGAGGTGTTCTTCCTCGCCGAGGAGTACTCGGCGCAGCGCGCCTACGAGATCGGCGCGGTCAACCGGGTGGTGCCCCACGCCGAGCTCGAGGGCGAGGCGATCGCGATGGCGCGCACGATCCTCGGCAAGTCGCCCACGGCGATCCGCATGCTGAAGTTCGCCTTCAACGCGGTCGACGACGGAATGGTCGGCCAGCAGGTGTTCGCCGGGGAGGCCACGCGCCTCGCCTACGGCACCGACGAGGCCGTCGAGGGCCGCGACGCGTTCCTCGAGAAGCGTGACCCCGACTGGGCCCCCTACCCGTACCACTTCTGAGCATGTTCGTCTCGCAGGACTTTCGCGCGTGCCGGCCCCATTCGGGCCGCATTCCGCCGTGCGGAGAGCCGTGCCGGCGGACATCTCCTGCGAGCCGAACAGAGGCCGCCGCATGAGAGGTGAGATCACGGATGCCGGCGCGAAGGGATCCGGGGGCTGTTCGCCGTGAGACTCGAAGCTGTCGCGGGCGCCGATCCGCGTGACGTGCTCCGGGCGCTGCGCCAGGCGGTGCTCGGCTCGGGTCCCGCCGTCGCGCTCGGCGCGGACCCCGCTGCCTCGCTCGGCGCGAACCCCGCTGCCTCGGGGCCTCGCCCGGCCTCCGATGGGGGCGATACTGCCGCCTCGGGGCCCCGCCCGAACTCCGATGGGGGCGATACTGCCGCCGCGGCGCCCCGCCCGAACTCCGATCGAGGCGATACTGCCGCCGCGGCGCCCCGCCCGAACTCCGATCGAGGCAAGACCGCGCCCTCAGGGCCCCGCCCGGCTTCCGATCAGGGCACTACCGCGGCCGCGGCGCCCCTGCCCGATGAGGTGCCCGCCGGCACGGCCGTCGTGCTGACGACCTCCGGGTCGACCGGATACCCCAAGCGGGTCGCGCTGAGCCGCGCCGCGCTGACCTCGAGCGCCCTCGCGACGGCCGACCGCATCGGCGAAGGAGCCTGGCTGCTCGCGCTTCCGGCGTCGTACGTCGCCGGCGTGCAGGTGCTCGTGCGGGCGCTGGTCGGCGGCCGGGAACCGGGGATCCTGTCCGGCTCCTTCACTCCGCAGGCGTTCGCCGCTGCGGCGGCGGGCATGGTCTCGAGTCGAGGCGGGCAGCGGATGCCCACGTACACCTCGCTCGTCCCCGCGCAACTGCAGACGCTGCTCGAGGGAGAGGAAGCCGGCATCCGCACCGGCCTGGCCTCGTTCGAAGCGATCCTCGTCGGCGGCCAGTCGCTGCCCCTCGCGCTCGCCGAACGCGCCGCCGCGGCGGGCGCACGGATCGTCCGCACGTACGGCTCGACCGAGACCAGCGGCGGCTGCGTGTACGACGGCCGGCCGCTGGGCGGCGTCGGCCTGCGCGTCGTCGACGGCGAAGTCCAGCTGTCCGGGCCCACGCTGGCCGACGGGTATCTCGGCGATCCCGAGCGCACCGACGACATCTTCCCCCGCGACGTCGACGGCACGCGGTGGTACCGCACCGGCGATGCCGGCGAGGTCTCGGACGGCGTCCTGCGCATCACCGGGCGTCGCGACAACGTCATCGTCTCGGGCGGCATCAACGTCTCGCTCGACCGCGTCGAGCACATTGTCCGCGGCATCGCGGGCCTGGAGCGCGCCGTCGTCGTGCCCGTCGCCGACGATCGGTGGGGGCAGGCGTCCGTCGTCGTGGTGCCGCGGGGCGATGTTCCGGCACGCGACGTGGCGGGGCGCGCTGATGCGCTGTCGCGGGATCTCCTCGCCGACGTGCGTGATGCCGTCGGCGACGAACTTGGCGCTCCGGCGCGCCCCCGCGAGGTCATACTCGTAGACGCGATGCCCACGCTGCCGAGCGGCAAACCCGACCGGGTCGCGCTGCGCGACCTCATCGGTGACTGAGCATCACGCGCGGGCTTCACCTGGCGCGTGCGCCGGGTATCCGGTATCCATTCCCGGCGCGGGCGCCCACTGAACCGGTCACGCGCGGGCTTCACCTGGCGCGTGCGCCGGGTATCCGGTATCCATTCCCGGCGCGGGCGCCCACTGAACCGGTCACGCGCGGGCTTCACCTGGCGCGTGCGCCGGGTATCCGGTATCCATTCCCGGCGTGGGCGCCCACTGAACAGGCCGCGCGACGCCTGCCGCGGCGTCCTGCCGAAGAGTCAGCCGGTGCCAGAGAACGGCCCGGTCTCCACGACGCAGAACCGATTGCCCTCGGTGTCTTCGAGCACGATGTAGTCGGCGTCGTCGGGGTACCCGTTCCAGTCGACCTCCCGCGCCCCGAGCGCAAGCAGTCTCGCGGTCTCGCCTGCCCGGTCCTCGGCGTACAGATCGAGGTGCAGGCGCGGCGGGTAGTGCTGCGGGTATCCGGTCACCGACAGGGCGAGGCTCGCCTCGAGTCCGCTCCAGTGCGCCTTGCCCGGCGGATCGAGGATCGCCCAGTCGTCCGACGGTGCGCTGCGGGGCGCGTATCCGAGCGCGGCGGTCCAGAACGCGACCGCGCGGGGGAGGTCTTCGACGGTCAGGACGGTCGTGCCGATGCGGAGCATGCCGACATTCTCGTCGCGCCGTGCACGGCCTGCCAGGGGGCGTCGGCCTAAGATGACTGGTCGTGGCAGGCAGATCCCGACAGCAGAAGCATTCCGGCGCCAAGAAGCGGCAGCGACACGGCAACCCGCAGAAGGCGCACGTCTCGCGCGACCCGCGGACGGTCGAGCCGGCGACGTTCGGCGACTGGGTCGGCGCGGCCCGGCTGCGCACCCTGCCGCTCGCGGTGACGCCCATCCTCATCGGCACCGGCGCGGCGCTCATCATCGACCCGCGGTTCCACTGGGTCATCGCGCTGTGCTGCCTCATCGTCGCCGTCGCGCTGCAGATCGGCGTGAACTACGCCAACGACTACAGCGACGGCATCCGCGGCACCGATGACCATCGCGTCGGCCCTGCGCGTCTCACAGCCTCGCGCAAGGTGCCCGCCCGCAGGGTGCTGAACGCCGCGCTCGTGTTCTTCGCCGTCGCGGCAGTCGCCGGCATCGCCATCGTCATCCGCACTCAGCACTGGTGGATGCTGCTGGTTGGCGCCGCATGCCTCGTGGCCGCGTGGTTCTACACCGGCGGCAGACGACCCTACGGGTACGCCGGGCTGGGTGAGCTGTTCGTGTTCGTCTTCTTCGGGCTGGTCGCCACCGCCGGCACGACCTTCGTGCAGTCCGGCGCGGTGCCGCAGGAGGCCTGGTTCGGCGGCGTCGCGGCCGGTGCCCTCGCGTGCGCGGTGCTGCTCGCGAACAACCTGCGCGACATCGACCAGGATCGCGCGGCTGGCAAGAAGACCCTGACCGTGCGCATCGGCAAGCTCTGGACGCAGATCCTGTACACGGTGCTGATGATCGTGCCGTTCGCGATCGCGGCCTTCCTGGCGCTGTTCTACCCGATCGCGTGGCTGGCGCTGCTCGCGCTGATCCCGGCCGCCGCGGCGATCCTGATCGTGTGGACCTACCGGCACCCGCGCGAACTGGTCGTCGCCCTCGGCGTCACGTCGCTCACGTCACTCGGGTACGGCGCCCTGCTGCTGTGGGCATTCGTCGGCTGACCCCTGTCCGCGGGACCGGCGGGTCCGCGCCGTCTCGCGGCCAGGCCTGAGCCGCGTCAGACCTGCCCGGTCGTTCCCGGCTCGGAGTCATCGACGGCGGCATCCTCGGCATCTTCATCGCTCACCTGGCCGCGTGCCCGCGCCCGGCGCTCGGCCAGATCGCTGGTCACCTCATCGAGGGGCCGCCGAAGCAGCAGCATCGACAGGCTGAGGCCGATGAGGGCCGCGAAGATCGCCGCGAGCCAGGAGAACTCGCGCATGATCGGGAACAGCATCATGATGCCGAACGGCACGACGAACAGCAGCAGACGCAGCACCGTGTAGACGACGACGGAACGGGTGCGCATCCCTCCAGTCTACGTACGGCCACGGCGGGCCCGGAGCGCGGTCCGGCGACTTAGGATGGATGAATGGCGCGAGTCCTGATACCCCTGGCTCTGCTGCTGATCGCCTTCTGGATCTTCAGCATCCTCGACTGCGCCCTGCAACCGCCGACGCGGCACCGCGGCGTGAGCAAGCCCGCGTGGCTGCTCATCGTGATCCTCCTGCCGGTGATCGGCGGCATCCTCTGGTTCATCGTCGGCCGCAGCCGCCCCAAGGCCGCCCCGAGCTACCGCGCCCCCGACGACAACCCCGAGTTCCTCGGACGCATCGGTTCGACCAGTGACCAGGACGAACGCATCCGCAGGCTCGAAGAAGAACTGGCCGCGCTGGACTCCGAGGCGGACGACCCGCCCCGCAACGACCCGCCCGTCCCTCGGCCGCACGACGGCTCCGGCGACGGCGACACCGACGATCAGACCGGCACCCACGGCTGACATGGCGCCCGGCGAGCCTGCGCGCGCTGACGCGCCCGACGGTGGGCGCGCTCCGGCGATGGATGCCGCGGCGGCACTGCTCGCACAGGTGAACGCCCTCGGCGTGGAGCATCTCATCGTCAGCCCCGGGTCCCGCTCGCAGGCGCTGGCGCTCGTCGCTGCAGACCTCGAAGCCCGCGGCCGTGTCCGCGTGCACGTGCGGATCGACGAGCGCGTCGCCGGGTTCACGGCCCTCGGCATCGCCCGCGAGAACCGCGTACCCGCGGCGGTGATCTGCACCTCCGGTACAGCCGTCGCGAACCTTCTGCCGGCTGTGCTCGAAGCCCACCACGCCGGGGTCCCGCTGCTGCTGCTGACGGCCGATCGGCCCCCTGAGCTGCGCGGCGTGGGCGCCAACCAGGCCACGCATCAGCCCGGCATGTTCGCCCCCTACGTGCGATTCGAGGCCGACCTGCCCGTGCCGGCCGAGCTCGACTCCGACGGCACCGGAGACGCCATCACCGAGGTCCGCCGGGTGACGCGCCTCGCGGTGGCGGCGAGCCTCGGCGCCGACGGCCGGACGGCGGGCCCGGTGCACCTCAATCTGCCCTACCGGGAGCCGCTGGCGGGCACCCTGCCGCCCTGGATCGACGACGACCTCGCGGCCCCGGCATCCGCCCCGCCCGCTCCGGCACCGACCCCGGTGCCCCGCGGCCCGCGGACGATCGTCGTCGCGGGCGCCGACGCCGGGCCCGACGCCGAAGCCCTCGCCCACGACGGCGGCTGGCCGCTCGTGGCCGAGATCGTCAGCGGCGCACGGTTCGGCCGCCACCTCGTGCACGGCTACCGCACCCTGCTGGCCGAGCCCGCGCTGGGCGGTCGCGTCGAGCGCGCGATCGTCTACGGCCACCCGACGCTCAGCCGCGAGATCGTCGCGCTGCTATCACGCGCCGACGTCGAGATCCTCGCCGTCCGCGGTCCCGGCGAGCTCTTGAATCTGAACGGCGCGACGCGGGCGGTGGATGCCGTGACCGTCAGCCCCGGCGACGCCGATCGCGCATGGCTCGGCGCCTGGATGCGGGCCTCACAGGCGGCATCCACCGACCTCAGCCCCGCCGCCCCCGACGCGGAGGGCCTCTCGTCGGCAGAGCCCCAGCGGCGGCTGCCGGCGATCGCCGCCGAACTGCAGGTGATCCGCGCGCCGCTGGATCGCACCGCCCTGGTCGACGCCGTGTGGCGGGCGACGTGGCCGCACGACCGGCTCATGTTCGCCTCGTCGCGCCTCGTGCGCGTCGCCGACGCAGTGCTCGGCGGCAAGCGGGTGCCCGTGCACGCCAACCGGGGCCTGGCCGGCATCGACGGCACCCTGGCCACCGCGACCGGCGTCGCGATCGCCAGCCAGACCGGGGGAGCACCCGGCGTGACACGGCTGCTGGTCGGCGACCTCGCCTTCCTGCACGACGTCGGCGCGATGCTGCTGCCGCCCGGTGAAGACGAGCCGCGCATCCAGGTCATCGTCGGCAACGACGGCGGCGGCACCATCTTCGACGGACTCGAGGTGGCCGCGGTCGCCTCCGCGGAGGCGATGGACCGCGTGCTCTACACGCCGCACACGGCCCGCATCGAGCAGCTGGCCGCCGCCTACGGGTGGGAGCACCGGCGGGTGACCACCCGCGCGGCCCTCGACCAGGCGCTGACGTCGCCGGTCGGCGGGCGTCAGATCATCGAGGTCCCACTCGAACGCTGACGCCTGTTTCGGGCCATGATGAGTCCATGGCCCAAGAGAGCACGCACGAGACCGAGTTGTCGGGCGCCCTGCTGCGCGTCGGCGCGGGGTTCCTCCTCAGCGAGGTCGACCCGGACGCCACGCCCGGAGTGGACGGCGGCAAGAAGGACGGCCAGAAGCAGCTGGCCGACGGCGAGAGCAGGTTCGACGAGCTGCAGGAGCGGCTGTACGCCCAGAGCCGCGTCGACGACGACACCCCCGCGGTGCTGCTCGTGCTGCAGGCGATGGACACCGCCGGCAAGGGCGGCATCGTGCGCCACGTCATCGGAGCGACCGATCCCCAGGGAGTCCGGCTGAAGGCATTCAAGGCGCCGACGCCCGAAGAGCGTGCGCACGACTTCCTCTGGCGCATCGAGAAAGAACTGCCGCCGGCCGGATACATCGGGGTGTTCGACCGGTCGCACTATGAGGACGTGCTGATCGGCCGGGTGCGCGAGCTCGCGTCGCCGAAGGAGATCGAACGCCGCTATCACGCCATCAACGCCTTCGAGGAGCGGGTGGCCGACAGCGGCACCCACATCGTCAAGGTCATGCTCCACATCTCGGCCGACGAGCAGAAGGCGCGGCTCACGGAACGGCTCGACCGCCCCGACAAGCACTGGAAGTACCACCCCGGCGATGTCGACGAGCGGCTGCTGTGGCCGCAGTACATGGACGCCTACCAGACCGTGTTCGAGCGGACCTCGACCGACCTGGCCCCATGGCACGTCGTGCCGGCGAACGCCAAGTGGTACGCGCGACTGGCCGTGCAGACGCTGCTGATCGAGGCGTTCGAGCGCATCGATCCGCAGTGGCCGGCGGCGGACTTCGACGTCGAGGCCGAGAAGAAGCGGCTGGCCGCCAGCTGAGTCAGCTCACGCCAGCGAGTCGACGATCGGACGGAACTTCAGCCGGGTCTCGAGCATCTCGGCTTCGGGATCGCTGCCGGCGACGATCCCCGCACCGGCGTGGGCGGTGAACGGGATGCCGCCGTCGTCGGTGGCCGCCCCCAGCTCGAACTGCGCGCACCGCAGCGCGATCGCCCATTCGCCGTCGCCGTGCGCGTTGATCCAGCCCACCGGACCGGCGTAGCGGCCGCGATCGAACGGCTCGAGCCGGCGGATGAGGTCCATCGCGGCATCCGTCGGCGTTCCGGCCACAGCCGCCGTCGGATGCAGCACGTGCACCAGATCGAGCGCTGACGCGCCGCCCTGCAGCGTACCCTCCACGTCGGTGGCGAGGTGCCACACGTTGGGCAGCTTCAGCATGAACGGCTGCTCCTCGGTCACGAGGGCACTCGTGTGCGGCCGCAGCGAGGTGAGAACGCTCTGGACGGCGTACTGATGCTCGTCGAGGTCCTTCGCGCTGGTGGCCAGGGCGACGGATGCCGCGGTGTCGGCATCCGCGTCCACGCCGCGCGCGATGGTCCCGGCGAGCACGCGAGCGGTGACGGTGCCGCCCGAGACCGTCAGGAGCGTCTCGGGGCTCGCGCCGATGAGGCCGTCGACGGCGTAGACCCACGTATCGGGATACGCGACGGTGAGGGCGCGCACGAGCCGGCGCAGATCGGAGCCGGGCGGAATCGAGCCGACGAGGTCGCGGGCGAGGACGACCTTGCTCACCTCGCCGCCGGCGATGGCCGCCAGGCCCGCGCGCACCGCAGCCTGATAGCCCTCCGGTGTCAGCGCCCCCGGACCGACGGTGGGGGACCAGTGCGGGCCATAGGGCGCCGGCTCGACGGGCGACTCCACTTCGGGCCGGCCGGGCGTCTCGGGGCCCGGCTGGCCGGGGCCCGGCTGTTCGGGCTGGTCGATCGGGGAGATGCGGGTGATCCAGGTGCGGCCGCCGCGGTGTCCCAGCACGACCGCGGGGACGGTGAGGCGCGCCTGCGCAGCCGAAGCGGGGTCGAACGGGAGCGCGCCGAACGCGATCAGACCCGTGCCGGGGATGCCGAGCGGATCGTCGACCTCACCCGCGTCGGCGACCCGCTGCCACCATTGTGCGGCGTCGTCCGGCGGACCTTCGTATTCGAGGACGGCCGAGGTGCCGACGAGCGTGTCGCCGCGGCGCGACCAGACCAGCGGGTCTGCGGGTGCTGCGTACTCGAGGAGCTCGTCCACCGCCTCGATCTCGCGAGTGACCGCGCGCAGTCGCGGGGCGGGAAGCTGTCGGGTGGGCATCCTGTCAGCCTATTCCGCTCGCACGGGAGCAGCATCCGTCGCGCCGCGCGCACGGCGCCGCGTCATCGGGCACCGCCTACACTCGCGAAGGTGACGACACGACCCGCACCCGGCGCACGCCTCACCTTCCGCTGGCGCAAATGGGACGGCTCGCCGCACTGGGCGCACGAGTGCGTCTACCTGGGCAGCGACGAGTGGGGCGATTGGGTCGGCCAATGGCCGGGGGCGCTCAGCTCACGGCCCGGTCGCGAACTGCGCGCCGAGGGCCCGAACGTGACGCTCATGCCGCCGGACGGCGAGTGGGCCGCGACGTTCAACGCCTCCCACCCGCGCATGTGGATCTACATCGACGTCGCCTGGCAGGTCGGCTGGCGAGGCGGCGAACCCGAGGGCATCGACATGGACCTCGACGTCATCCACGCCACCGACGAGCGCGGCATCTTCGTCGACGACCGCGACGAGTGGGACGAGCACGCCCAGCAGTTCGGCTACCCGCCCGAGGTGATGGCACGGCTCGAGCGGGTGACGGCTGACCTGGAGCGCCGGGTCACGGCATCCACCCCGCCCTTCGATGAGGCGACATCGGCGCGCTGGCTCGCGGTGCTGGCAGAGCTCGGGCCGGGCCCCGGCAGTGGCAACGCTTAGGATCGAACGGTGACTGAGCAACCGCGACGCGCTGACCTGGGCAAGGATCCCGACCGCGTCAGCGGCATGTTCGACCAGGTCGCCGCCGGCTACGACCGCACCAACACGGTGCTCAGCCTCGGCAACGACAAGCTGTGGCGGGTTGCGACGACGCGGGCGATCGCGCCGCGTGCCGGCCAGCGCATTCTCGACCTCGCAGCCGGCACCGCCGCGAGCTCGGTGAGCCTCGCGCGCAGCGGCGCCGAGGTCGTCGCAGCGGACTTCTCGCCGGGCATGATCGCCGAAGGCCGTCGCCGGCACGGCGACATCGCGAACCTGAGCTTCGTCGAAGCGGATGCCATGGCGCTGCCCTTCGGCGACGAGGAGTTCGACGCGGTCACCATCTCGTTCGGCCTGCGCAACGTCAAAGACCCGAAGCTCGCGCTGCGCGAGATGCTGCGGGTCACGGCGCCCGGCGGCAAGCTCGTGATCTGCGAGTTCTCGCAGCCGCCGTCGCCCGTGTTCGGGGCGTTCTACCGCTTCTACAACGACCGTGTGCTGCCGGTGGCCGCGAAAGCCGTCAGCTCGAATGCCGACGCCTACGACTACCTGGGCGAGTCGATCCGCGACTGGCCCGATCAGGCGACGCTCGCCGCCTGGATCCGCGAAGCGGGGTGGACCGGGGTCGCGCATCGCAACCTGTCGTTCGGGATCGTTGCGCTGCATCGCGCGGTCAAACCGCACCCTGCGCACTGAGTCGTCGGTGCTCACGCCGCCCCGCGCGCGCGACGCTCGCCGAGCCGCGTTCGATGCTCCGGGCCGACGGTAGGCTGTCAGGGTGACTCCGCGCCCGTCCTCGCCCAGCTCGCAGCTGGCGAGCCGTCTCGGCCCGACCGAGCGCATCTTCGCCGGTCCGCGCATGCGCGCGCTCGCCGCGACCGTCGACGAGGGCCTCACGCGCGTCGAGGAGCGGCTTGAGCTCGAACTGCAGACGACCGACCCGCTCGTCGACGCCACGACCCGGTATCTGTACGAGGCCGGCGGCAAGCGCATCCGCCCCATGCTGACGCTGTTGACCTCGCAGTTCGGTGACGGGGTCAACGACGACGTCATCGCCGGCGCCGCTGCTCTCGAACTGACCCACCTCGGCTCGCTCTATCATGACGATGTCATGGACGGCGCGGACACCCGTCGCGGTGTGCCCAGCGCGCAGTCGGTGTGGGGCAACAACGTCGCAATCCTCACCGGTGACCTGCTGTTCTCGCGGGCGAGCCAGCTCATGGCCGGACTCGGCGAGCGTGCGATCCGCATGCAGGCCGACACGTTCGAGCGCCTCGTCCTCGGCCAGATGCACGAGACCGTGGGGGCGCAGGTCGGCGACGATCCCGTCGAGTTCTATCTGCAGGTGCTCTCCGACAAGACCGGGTCGCTCATCGCCGCTTCCGCCCAGGCCGGCGTGCTGTTCTCGAACGCGCCGGGTGCGTACCAGCAGCCGGTGCTCGAGTTCGGTGAGAAGGCCGGCATCGCCTTCCAGCTGCTGGACGACGTCATCGACCTGTCGGCGGATGCCGACGAGACCGGCAAGGTGCCCGGAACCGACCTGCGCGCCGGGGTCCCCACCATGCCGTACCTGCTGCTGGGCCGTGCCGGCGATGCCGAGGCACAGCAGTTGAAGACCGCGATCGACGACGGCGTCGCACGCATCGTCGACGGTGCCGACCCCGGCATCCTGGACGATGCTCTCGCCCGCCTCCGCGACCACGACGCCACCGAGCAGACCCGGCTGCTGGCCGTCGAATGGTCGGAGCAGGCGGTCGCCGCGCTCGAGCCGCTGCCGTCGGGCGCCGTGCGCGATGCGCTCACCCGCTTCGCGCGCTTCGTCGTCGACCGCTCCCGCTGAACCCCTCGGGCTGTCGCCCGCGCTCACCCTTCGGAAGGACCCCATGACCAAGCTGAGGCTGGCCATCGTCGGCGCCGGACCCGCCGGCATCTACGCCGCGGACATCCTGCTCAAAGCGGAGCGCAAGTTCGAGGTCGCGATCGACCTGTTCGACCAGCTGCCCGCACCGTACGGGCTCGTGCGCTACGGCGTGGCACCCGACCACCCGCGCATCAAGGGCATCATCACGGCGCTGCGCGACGTGCTCGACCGCGGTGACATCCGCATCTTCGGCAACGTGCACTTCGGCACCGACCTCACGCTCGACGACTTGAAGCAGCATTATCACGCGGTGATCTTCGCCACCGGTGCGATCCGCGACGCCGACCTCGACATCCCCGGGACGGATGCCGTCGGCTCGTACGGCGCGGCGGACTTCGTGAGCTGGTACGACGGGCACCCCGACTTCCCGCGCGAGTGGCCGCTCGAGGCCGAGTCGGTCGGCGTCGTCGGCAACGGCAACGTCGCACTCGACGTGGCGCGGCTGCTCGCCAAGCACGCCGAGGACCTGCTGCCCACCGAGATCCCTCAGAACGTGTTCGAGGGTCTGCAGGCCTCGCCCGTCACCGACGTGCACGTGTTCGGCCGGCGCGGCCCCGCGCAGGTCAAGTTCACCCCGCTCGAACTGCGCGAGCTCGGCGAGCTGCGCGACGTCGACATGGTCGTCTACGACGAGGACTTCGACTACGACGAAGCCTCCAAGTCCGCAATCGCATCGAACAAACAGGTCATGGTCATCGACCGGATCCTGCAGTCGTGGCGCCAGCGGCCGAGCGTCAACAACTCCGGGGGTCAGGCCAGCCGTCGCCTGCACCTGCACTTCTACGCCAAGCCGGTCGAGCTCCGCAAAGATGCCGATGGCCGCGCGGCGGCGCTCGTCTATGAGCGCACGCGGCCCGACGGCGAGGGGGGCGTGGTCGGCACCGGTGAACTGCGCGAGGTCGCGCTGCAGGGGCTGTACCGGGCGGTCGGCTACTTCGGATCGCCGCTGCCCGGCGTGCCCTTCGACAAAAGGCACGGCGTCATCCCGAACCGTGAGGGCCAGGTGCTGCACAAGGAGTCGAACGAGCGCGTGCCCGGGGTTTACGCCACCGGCTGGATCAAGCGCGGCCCGGTCGGTCTCATCGGGCACACCAAGTCCGACGCGATGGAGACCATCAGCCATCTCATCAACGACCAGGGCTCATGGTGGGACCCGGCAGATCCGTCGCCCGACGCGATCCCGGCGCTTCTCGCAGAGCGCGGTGTCGCATGGACCGACCTCGACGGCTGGCACCGGCTCGACGAGCACGAGATCGCGCTCGGCGAGCCGCTCGAGCGCGCGCGGATCAAGGTCGTCGACCGCGACGAGATGGTGAAGATCTCGCGCGGAGAGTGATCCGAGCGGTCGCCGATACGCTGGCGGTATGACCGCCGAGTGGATCCCCGATGTGCTCGGCGCTCCGTTCCAGCAGCTCACGCTCGAGCTGGATGCCGATGTCGACGGGCCGGTCGCCGCCACCCTCGTGCGCCGGCGCCCGCACGCGTTGGGCGCGCTCGTCCGGCCGCTGCGCGACGTCGACGTGCTGTACGTGCACGGCTGGTCGGACTACTTCTTCCAGACCGCGCTGGCCGAGTTCTGGAACGGTCTGGGCGCCCGGTTCTACGCGCTGGACCTGCGCAAGTACGGCCGGAGCCTGAGGCCCGGGCAGACACCCGGCTACATCTCATCCCTCGACGACTACGACGCCGACATCGACGCCGCGCTGGCTGCGATGCCCGGCCGCGCCGGGCGCCCTCTGGTGCTCATGGGACACTCCACCGGAGGGCTCACGCTGACGCTGTGGGCCGCGCGCCACCCCGGCGTCGCGTCGGCGCTGGTGCTGAACAGCCCCTGGCTCGAGCTGCAGACCGGCGCGTTCGCGCGGCAGGCGCTCACACCGCTCGTGCACGCGCGCGCCCGTCTCGATCCGCTCGGGGCGCAGCCGGCCGTCGACCTCGGCTTCTACACGCGGGCGCAGCGCGAGCTGGAGACGCTGCCGACAGGCCACGAGGACTGGCGGCCCGAACGGGGGTTCTCCACGCACCCCGGGTGGCTGGCGGCGGTCATCGCCGGGCACGCCAAAGTCGCGGCGGGAGTCGACGTGGGGTGCCCGGCCCTCGTGCTGCTGTCCACGACATCCGTCCAGCCGTTCGCCTGGTCGGAGGCGATGACCTCGGCCGACGCGGTGCTCACCGTGGACGACATCGCCCGGGCGGCCACCCGCATCGGCCGCGACGTCACCCTGGCGCGCATCGATGGCGCGATCCACGACGTGTTCCTCTCGCGCCCGGCCGCCCGCGATGCCGCCTACGCCGCCCTGCGTCGCTGGGTGCTGCGCGGTGCGCTGGAACGCTGACGGCACCGGCGGTGCCGCCCCGCATGTTCACTTGGCGCTGGCGAGGGAAACAATTGCGTGTTACCCGCCACAGGCGCCAACTGAACAGCGAGCCCACTGGAGAAGTTGGCGCTGGCGACGGAATCTACTGCCTGGTACCCATTGCAAGCGCCAACTGAGTCAGCGCACGCCTCAGCGGTAGTTGATGAACTGGAGATCGACGTCGAGGTCGGCGGCCTTCAGCAGACGCTGCACCTCTTGCAGGTCGTCGCGAGACTTGGACTGCACGCGCAGTTCGTCGCCCTGGATCTGCGACTTCACCGACTTGGGACCCTCGTCGCGGATGATCTTGCCGATCTTCTTCGCGTTCTCCTGCGAGATGCCCTCTTTGAGCGTCGACGTGATGCGGTACTCCTTCGAGCCGGCGACCGGATCGCCCGTCTCGAGGCTCTTCAGCGAGATGCCGCGCTTGATGAGCTTCGACTGGAACACGTCGAGCACCGCCTTCGCACGCTCTTCGGTGTTCGCCTTGATGAGGATCGCTTCGCCGCTCCACTCGATGGCGGCGTCGGTTCCCTTGAAGTCATAGCGCTGCTCGACCTCTTTGCGGGCCTGGTTGAGGGCGTTGTCCGCCTCTTGCCGGTCGATTTTGGAGACGATGTCGAACGAGGAGTCAGCCATGCGAGGAGTCTAGCCGCGACCGGATTCCCCGTCAGCCTCGCCCCGGCAGAGCCGTTGCGGCGGTGAGTTCGTAGACTGGCGTGATGCAGGCGCTGACCGAAGAACTGGTGCGCGCGGCCCTGATCAATGCGTCGCCCGAGGAGCGCGACCGGCTCGCCGTGCCACCCGACTTCCGATTCCTCGACTGGGACCACATCGACTTCTACGCGTGGCGCGATCCGCACTCCCGCGGCCGCGGCTACATCGTGGCCGATCTCGCCGAGGGGCCGGTGGGCGTGCTGATGCGGGCGACGGATGCCGGTGGGCGCGCACACCCGGCCATGTGCAATCTCTGTCATGCGATGCAGCCCGGCGATCAGGTGGCGCTGTTCACCGCACGCAGGGCGGGGGATGCCGGTGCGCGCGGCGACAGTGTCGGCACCTACATCTGCGCCGATCTGTCATGCCACGAGAACGTCCGGCTCGCGGCTCCGCTCGCGCCGAACGAGGTCCGTGCCAGCGTGGACCGCCGGATCGACGGCACACGGCACCGCATCGAATCGTTCGTGGAACGCATCGCCGCGGCATCCTGAGCCCATGGTTCTCGGCACCCTCCGGGTGCGGGTAATATGGATGATCGCGCCTCCGGTCGACTGTACAAGCCGGGCGGGTGCGCCTGGCGAGTTACCCAAGCGGCCAAAGGGATCTGACTGTAAATCAGCCGTCTTCGACTTCGGGGGTTCGAATCCCTCACTCGCCACCGTCTGAAACGGCCCCGTGCGAACGGGGCCGTTTCGCGTAGCAGGGCCGGGTGTGGACGGTTCCGGCATCCCCTCGCCTCGCATGCCAGGATGGGCGTGCGGCGAACGGGCCGCACCGGCGGAAGGACAGGCGATGAGCGAACCGATCACCTCACCGAACTCGAACAGGATCCTGCGTTCGGCGATCTGGATCGCGATCGGCGCACTGATCGCGGCGGCCATCGTCTGCGTCATCTGGGTGCTGCTGGGCGACGCGAACGGGATGGTCGGCAAGGCGTTCCTCACGATCCTGCTGCTGGCCGGCTTCGCGGGCATCGCGATCCTGGAGGCGAACCTCGCCCCGCGCCGCCCGGCCTGGTTCGCGCTGGCGAGCATGGTCACGTGGGTGCTCGTCCTGCTTGTGGGTGCATTCCTGATCTGGATGCCGGAGGGGAGCCAGTACTTCGGCGCCGGTGCCGAACGGTTCTTCAAGTTCCTCCTGATCGCCCTCATCCTGCAGGCCGCCCTGCTGCATGTGCGCCTCTACACGAAGGCGCACCAGCGCTATGAGACGACCTTCACGTCGATCGTCACGTACGTCACGATCGCGCTCGTCGTGATCCTCGCCATCATGCTGATCGTGCCGATCGTGATCGAGGAGTACGTCGTCTTCCGGCCCATCTACTGGCGTGTCGTCGTCGCGCTCGCGATCCTCGCCGCAGTGGGAACGGCCCTCGTGCCGCTCGTGAACGCGCTGTTCGCGCCGAAGAAGCCCCGCCCGGCCGCCGTGGTTGCGACGCCGTATGCCCAGAGCTACGCGCAGCCGCTCGCGCAGGCGCCGTGGCCGACCTATGTCGACGGCATCACTCCGCTGCCGATGCTTCCCGACGGCTCTCCGGACTGGAATGCCTACTACACCGGCCAGCCGACCTACACCCAGGGCGTGCCGGGCATCGCGCCCACGGTCACGCCCGTGCCCGGGGTCGGCACGGACGCCCCGCACACGCCGCCGGTTCCCGAACCGACGGAAGTGCCGGCTCCGGGGCAGCCCGTCGCGCCCGCGTCTCCACCCGCACCCGGGCAGCCGGAGCAACCTCCCGCGCCGCCGCAGCCCGCGCCCCCGGCTCCGCCGCAGCCCGGCTACCAGGGCTACCCGCCGCCTCCGGCGCCGCCGCAGTGATCCTTGCGGCGCCGTGATCCGGCTGCCCGTGTGATCCGGGAGAGCGCAGTGATCCGGCCGCCACTGTGATCCGGACGGCGCTGTGACCGCGGGGTGCAGCTCGTCAGCGGGCGAGCAGTTCGCGCGCGGCCATGGCCGCGTTGTGCCCGCCGATCCCGCTGACTGCGCCGCCGCGCCGGGCGCCCGTCCCGCATATGAGGACCCGGTCGTGCTCGGTGGCGACACCCCAGCGCTGCGCCGCGGTGTCCATCGGCTCGTCGTCGCCGGCCCACGGCCAGGACAGGTCGCCGTGGAAGATGTCGCCGCCGGCCATGCCCAGCGACCGCTCGAGGTCTGCCGTCGTCCGCGCCTCGATGCACGGTGACCCGTCCGGCGCCTCGTACAGGCAGTCGGCCAGCGGCTCGGCCAGCACCGCGTCCAGTGAACGCGTCGCCGCGGCCAGCAGATCGGTGCGAAGCGCATCCGGATCGGCACCGCGGGTGAGCCGGTGGGGCACGTGCAGGCCGAACAGTGTCAGCGTGTGGGCGCCCGAGGCGCGCAGACCGGCGCCCAGGATCGTCGGATCGGTCAGCGAGTGGCAGTAGATCTCCGCGGGCAGAGGGTCGGCGATTTCGCCGCGTTCTGCGACGTCGTACGCCGCGTCGAGCTGGGTGAACGTCTCGTTGACATGGAACGTCCCGGCGAACGCCGCCTCGGGCGCCACGCTGTCATCGCGCAGCCGGGGCAGCCGACGCAGCAGCATGTTGACCTTCAGCTGCGCGCCCTCCGGCGGGGCCACCGGCGCGGCATCCGCCCCCGCCGCACGCACCAGCTCCGCCAGCACGGCAGGACCGACACCGCTCAGCACGACGCGGCCGTGCACAGTGCGACCCGATGCGAGCCGCACCTCGCCGTCGGGTGAAACAGCCGTCACCGTCGCGCCGGTGCGCAGCTCGGCACCCGCACGGCGCGCCGCTTGCTCGAGCGCCGCGCTGACCGTGCCCATGCCACCCACCGGCACGTCCCAGTCGCCCGTTCCGCCGCCGATCACGTGGTACGCGAAGCACCGGTTCTGTCGCAGCGACGGATCATCGGCCGCGGCGAACGTGCCGATCAGACCGTCGGTGAGGGCGATGCCGCGAGCGATGTCGGACTCCAGGGACGAGCGGATCAGCTCGCCCAGCGGCACGGCGGTCAGCGACTCCCACAGGGCGTCGTCGCCGACGCGCGCGCGCAGATCCTCGGCACGGGGAAGTGCGCCGTTCATGGTGGGGAACACGGCCTCGGCGAACGGGCGCAACCGCGCGCCGAACCGCGCGAACCGCTCGGCTTCAGCGCCGTCCCCCGTCGTGCGAGCGAAGCCGGCGGCGGTGGCTGCGGCATCCATCGTGTCGATGAGGATCCCCCGCGCCGGGTCGGTCGGGTCGGGCGTGTAGGAGGAGTAGCGGCGTCGTCGCAGCGTCAGCTCGAGGCCGAGGTCGGCGACGATGGTCTGCGGCAGCAGGCTCACGAGGTACGAGTACCGCGACAGGCGCGCGTCGACTCCTGGCCATGGGCTCTGCGACACGGCGGCGCCCCCGAGCGTCTCCAGACGCTCCAGCACGACCACACGATGGCCGGCCTGGGCGAGATAGGCAGCGCTGACGAGGGCGTTGTGGCCGCCGCCGACGATGACGGCGTCGTATCGGTCGCTCATCTCCTCACGGTATTGCGTAGCGTGGGGTCCATGGTGGATCCGCACGAGCTTCTCACTCTGGCCGTCGACATCGCGCGCGAAGCGGGGGCGCTCGCGCGTACCCGACGCGGCGAGGGCGTCGCGATCGCCGCGACCAAGTCGGCGCTCGCCGACATCGTCACCGACGCCGACCGCGAGGTCGAGGCGCTCATCCGCGCGCGATTGGCCGGCGCCCGCCCCGGAGACGGCTTCCTCGGCGAGGAGACCGACGCCGAGCGCGGCACGAGCGGGGTCACCTGGGTCGTCGACCCCATCGACGGCACCGTCAACTACGCCTACGGCATTGCGCACTACGCCGTCAGCATCGCCGCGGTGACGGGGGAGCCCGTCTCTGCGAAGTGGATGCCGGTTGCCGGGGCCGTGTACGACCCGAGCCTCGACGAGATGTTCTCCGCCTCGCTCGGGGGCGGGGCATGGCTGGGTGAGACGAGGCTGGCGGTGGGAGCGCCGTCGCCGGCGGGCGCGCTCCTGGCCACCGGGTTCGGATACGACCCCGCGACGCACGAGGGCGATCTCGCGCGGGTGCGTCGCGTGATGCCGCTCGCCCGCGACCTGCGCCGGGCCGGTGCCGCGTCGCTCGATCTCGCATACGTCGCGGCCGGCCGGCTCGACGGCTACTTCGAACGCGGGCTGCATCCGTGGGACCACGCAGCCGGGGGACTGCTCGTCACCGAGGCCGGCGGACGCATCGGCGGACAGCCCGGTGACGCACCCGGGCGGGACATGACCATCGCTGCCGGGCCGGAACTTTACGAACAGATTTCAGAAGCGGTATATCGGTAGGGATTCATGGCATTCACAGTCTCTCCGGGGTAGTGTTTACCCGATCGTTACTCTTGCACCCGAAGCAGGACGCGATCGAAGCCCCCCGAAGTGCTGTCGTTTTCCCGAGCGACCAAGACCCGAGAGCCCGATTCTTTGACCGTCGAGACCTCCCCGGCCGATGCCGCGCCCACGCGCCGCTCACGCCGTCGACCCTCTGCGCCTGTGGCGCTCGAGGGTGCGGAGGTACCGGTGGAGTCGACCGGTCAGGCCGAGCCGGCGGGGCTCGTCGAGATCCCTGCCCTGGCCGAGACGGCGCTCGTGGTCGGCGTGACCGCTGCGCTCGCGCACATGGCGACCGCCGAAGAGGCGCCGCTGACCCGCGCCGAGTTGCGTCGCCGGCGTGCAGCGCAAGCCGAGACGGCCGCACCTCAGAGCATCGAGACCGCCGCCGAGGTGCCTCCGCTCGAACCGGCGTCCCCGATCGAGCCGATGCGCGCCATCCAGGCCGCCGCGCTCGTCTCCCTGCCTGCGCTGGCCGCCGCTGAGGCAGCGGAGCCGGTGCGCGCGATCGCCGCGCCGAACCGGCTCGAGGCGATCGCGTCCATCGATGCTCCCACGGCGACCGCGGCCGAACAGCTCGCCGGCACCGCCTTCGCCGCGGTCGGCACCGATCCGACCTGTATCGACGACTTCGACTTCTCCGCACAGCTCTTCGCCTTCACCGGCGAGACGCCCGTGCAGGTGGCCGCCGCCGCGCTGGCCGAGGAGACCCAGGAGGTGCCCGAGGTCCACACCGCACCTCGGCATCGTCGCCTGAACGGCCGCATCGCGCTGAAGCGCCTTGCCGGAGTGTCGTTCTCGATGTTCGTGATGAGCGCGGTCGGCCTGCTGGCCATCGGCACGACGACACCGGCATCCATCGCCGCCGCCGTCGGCGAGACGAGCGCCGACATCACCGTCGTGGCGCCGAAGTCGGCCACCGTCATCGAAGACGACGAGATCCAGGCGTATGTCGCGGCATCCGACCTCACGGCAGACGCCCTCGACCGCACCGAGAAGTACGATGTCGCGTCGATGGCCGACATCGCCGCCGACTCCGGCGTCACCCACTTCGCCGGCACCTGGGTCAACGACCCGGCGGCGGCCATCCAGTGGCCGTTCCCGGTGGGAGTGCCGGTATCGGCCGCGTACGGCTCGGCGAGCTACCTCGCACAGTTCTCGTCGCCGCACCACGGTGTGGACCTGGCGCCCGGCGCCGGTGCCGAGGTGCACGTCATCGCCGACGGCACCGTGCGGCTGGCGACTGAGGGTGGGGGAGACTACGGCGTCAATGTCATCGTCGACCACGTGGTCGACGGCCAGCTGGTCTCGACCCGCTACGCGCACATGCAATACGGCTCACTGCGCGTGTCGGCCGGCGACACGGTGAGCGTCGGAGATGTGCTCGGAAAAGTGGGCAGCACCGGCAAGGCGACCGGCCCTCACCTGCACTTCGAGGTGCTCGTGAACGGCAGCACCCGGATCGACCCGTACACCTGGATGCAGCAGCACACGACAAGTTGACATCGATTCTGCAGGATGCCGCGCCGATGGTATTCTGTTCTGGTTGCCCGGAAGCGGGCAGCGCGCCCCGATAGCTCAGTGGCAGAGCACTTCCATGGTAAGGAAGGGGTCGTCAGTTCAATCCTGACTCGGGGCTCGCATCCACCTTCGGGTGTATCGCGGCGGGGTAGCTCAGTTGGTGAGAGCGCACGACTCATAATCGTGAGGTCGCGGGTTCAAGCCCCGCTCCCGCTACATCGGATCTCGTCGTCACCGGACCGCCGGCAGAGGGCTTATGGTGAGCACGTGGGCACTATCTATTACGGCGGCTCGGCCACGCCTATTCACATCGAGGATCGCGCCCTCGCGCACCTCAAGGTGGTCATCGCCACCAAGCTGCGTCGCGGCGAGAGCTTCACGGTCTCGTGGCAGCACCCCGACGATCAGCCGCGCGGCCGCAGCGCGATCTGGCTGCACCCGTCGATCCCGCTGCGGTTCGTCTTCGACGACCCCGAGTCGACCGAACTCAGCCGGAAGTGGATCGAAGAGCTCGCCGACTCGGCGAACTCGTCGGGCGGGATCATGCTGGTCGCCGAGCACATGGACGTCGGACCGGGTGAAGCCGATGACCCCGCGCCGCAGGAAGTCCACGTCGTCGCGACGTAAGGCCTCCGGGCAGCACCCGCCACACGCCGTCGCAAGCCCCTCGCAGCAACTCGGACGCCGACCTAACGTCGATGGCGCCCCGCCAAGAAGTAGCCCCGGTCGAGAGACGCCTTCGGCCCCGCCCAGAATCGGCGGGGGCGCAATCGTCAGGTCAGAGACCGGGTACTGCGCAGCGAGTCGGCGCGACGATGGATCTCGGCCCGCGCCTGGTCGGCGTCCCCGAAGGACGACGACATCACCACCCCCGCGTCGACGACCGCGAGCGAGCCGCTGCCCAGTAGAAGGGAGCATCGCGCCAGCTCGCCGTCATGCACCGTCGGGAACTCGACGATGTCGGAATAGCCGGCGACGAGCAGCTTGCGCGCGTATTCGATCACGGCATCGGCGACTTCGTCGGTCGTCAGGATGCGGTGTCCGTCGATCAGGATGTCTTTCATGGTGAGGGGCTCCCGCCGATGGTCGATTGCTCGTATCCGCAGTCAACCGACCCACACGGCGACGGGCGAGGGGGTTGACACCCCGTAGACGGAGGATTAGCGAGCCGTTCACTTGCATGCGGCCACATCCACCTGGTAGATCTGGACTGACGGGATCTGGGGTCCCGTCACGCGGGAAGCGTGGGGCTTCTCCGTCGAAGGACTTTGGGGGTCCGATGAGTCAGGTGACGCTCGTTCCGGCTGTGTACCGCTGCCCGGATCACGACAATCACGAGACGGTGACCGCACGCGTGCGCGAGCGCGTCGAGTGGGAGATCCGATGCCTGGGCGCACACGCCCGGCCGACGTTCCGGGTGGCGGTGACCTGCCCCGGCAACGCCGGGGGTGCGGAGCACCGCCGGCTGTACGACGGGGAGTGGCAGCGGGCGTGAACCGTTCCGGGCCTCGCGGTCGGTCGCACCTCACCACTGCGCGATAGGCTCGTCCGGGCGTCGGACGGTGGCGCCCGGAGTCGGAGGCCCCACACATGACGAACGTCGCGCCGCGCCCCGCGCGCACCCCGCGATTCTTTCTCACGTGCATCGGCATCGGACTGGCCGCCGGCCTCATGTCGGGCCTGTTCGGCGTCGGCGGCGGCACGATCATCGTTCCGCTGCTGGTGATGTTCCTCCACTTCGACCAGCGCCTCGCCGCCGGAACCTCGCTCGCGGCGATCGTCCCGACTGCGACGGTCGGGGTCATCTCCTACGCGGTCCACGGCTCCGTCGCCTGGATCCCGGCGCTCATCCTCGCCGCCGGCGCCGTCGTCGGCGCGCAGGTCGGCACATGGCTGCTCGCGCGACTGTCGCAGAACGTCCTGCGCTGGGGGTTCGTCGGCTTCCTCGTCGTCGTCATCGTCATGCTCTTCGTCGTCGTGCCCTCCCGCGACGCCGACCTGCCGCTGAACTGGATCACCATCATCGGACTCGTCGTGCTCGGCGTCATCACCGGCGTCCTGGCGGGACTGCTGGGCGTCGGCGGCGGCGTCATCGTGGTCCCTGCGCTCATGCTGCTGTTCGGCACGAGCGACCTGGTCGCCAAGGGCACCTCGCTGCTGATGATGATCCCCACAGCGATCTCGGGCACCGTCGGCAACCTGCAGCGCCGCAACGTCGACCTGCTCGCGGCGGCTCTCGTCGGCGGCGCCGCCTGCGTCACCACCGCGCTCGGCGCCGTGATCGCCACCCGCATCGATCCGTTCACCGGCAACGTGCTGTTCGCCCTGTTCATGACCTACGTAGCCGTGCAGATGGCCATCCGCGCGATCAAGGCCGGTCGCTCCCGCTGACCCGGTCGGTAGGATCGAGGGGTGTCCGTGAACCCTGAGCTGGTGGGCCGTGACTTCCCGCCCACCGCCCCGTACCTCGTCGGCCGTGAAAAGGTGCGCGAGTTCTCCCGCGCCGTCTTCGCCACCGACCCGCAGCATCTCGACCCCGCCGCCGCGCAGGCGCTCGGCTACGCCGATGTGGTCGCACCGCCCACGTTCGCGATGGTCGTCCAGGACCTCACGCTGCAGCAGCTCCTGTCCGAGCCCGACTCGGGCATCGCCCTCGAGCGCACGGTGCACGCCGAGCAGCGCTTCCGGTACACGCGCCCGATCGTCGCGGGCGATGAGCTGACCGCGCAGCTGCGCATCACCGGCATCCGTCCCTTCGGAAAGGGAGCCATGGTCACGAGTGAGGCAGAGATGATGGATGCCGGGGGCGCGCACGTCGTGACCGCGACCTCTGTGCTGCTGATCGGCGGTGAAGACGCATGACCGCGCTCGAGATCGGCGTCGTCGTCGCGCAGCGCGATGTGCACCTGACCCGCGAGTCGCTCGTCCGCTACGCGGGTGCGTCCGGCGACTTCAACCCCATCCACTACCGCGACGACGTGGCGACCCGCGTCGGCCTGCCGGGTGTCCTCGCACACGGCATGCTCACGATGGGCCTGGCCGTTGAGACGATCGTCCCGTGGCTGGGTGATGCCGGCCGCATCGTGGAGTACGGGGTGCGCTTCACGCGTCCCGTCGTCGTCGACGTCGAAGCCGGCGCCGACCTCACCGTCGTCGCCAAGGTCGGCGCCGTGGACGACGAGACCGCCCGCATCGACCTGACCGTCACCCATGGCGAGACCACCGTCCTCGGCAAGGCGCAGGTCCGCGTCCGGCTCGCCGCCTGACATGCCCGAGATCAGTCCGCGGCCGCTGGCCGAACTGACCACCCTGCGCACGGGCGGCACGCCCGACCGCATGGTCGAGGCGCAGACGACCGGCGAGGTCGTCGCGGCGCTGCGCGATGTCTGGGCCACGGGCGAACCGTGGCTCGTGGTCGGTGGCGGCTCCAACCTGCTCATCGGCGACGAGCCGTTCGACGGCACCGTGGTCCTCGTCCGCACGACGGGCATTGAGCGTCTGGAATCGCCCTGCGACGGCTTCGCGCGGCTGCGGGTGCAGGCCGGACACGAATGGGATGACCTGGTCGCCTTCGCGGTGCGCGAGGGCCTCGGCGGCATCTCGGCCATGTCCGGCATTCCCGGCACCGTCGGCGCCGCCCCGGTGCAGAACGTCGGAGCGTACGGGCAGGAGATCGTCCAGACGCTCGTCGAGGTCGACCTCATCGACGAGGCCACCGGCGAGGTGTCGACGGTCCCGGCATCCGAGCTCGGACTCGGCTTCCGCACCTCGGTGCTCAAGCACCACTACGGGTCGGTGCCGGCGAGGTCTGCGGTGATCCTGTCGGTCACGCTCGATCTGCCGGTGATCGGCGCCGGGGCGACCACCGTGCCCGGCGACCAGCTGCGCGCCGCGCTCGGGCTCGCGCCCGACGACGCCGTGACCCTCCAGTGGATCCGCGAGACGGTGCTCGCGACACGGGCGCGCAAGGGCATGGTGCTCGACGCGGATGACCCCGACACGTACAGTGCGGGATCGTTCTTCCAGAACGCGATCGTCACGGCCCCGTTCGCACGGACGCTTCCCGACGAGTGCCCGCGCTGGCCGATGGCCCCCGACCTCGACCCGGTCGTGGTGATCCCGCTCGAGGAGTACACCGGCCTGGTCGCGCCGCCCACGTCGTCCGAGCCGGACGTCAAGGTCAGCGCCGCGTGGCTCATCGAGCACTCCGGACTGCGCAAGGGCTTCAAGCTGCCGCGCTCGCGGGCCGGGCTGTCGACCAAGCACGCGCTGGCGCTGACCAACCGCGGGGGCGCTTCGGCCGGCGAGCTCGCACAGCTGGCGCGGTTCATCCAGCAGCGCGTTCAAGCCGAATTCGGGCTCATCCTGCAGCCCGAGCCCGTGCTCATCGGCGTCGAGCTGTAGCCGGCGTCACGAGAACAGGCGCTGCAGGCGCTGCACGCCCTCGAGCAGCGCGTCGTCGCCGAGCGCGTACGACAAGCGCAGGTAGCCCGATGGCCCGAACGCCTCACCGGGAACGACGGCGACCTCGGCGGACTCGAGGATGAGATCGGCGAGCTCGAGCGACGTCGTGGGCGTCTTGCCCGCCCACGTGCGGCCCAGCAGACCCGTCACATCGGGATAGACGTAGAACGCGCCGAGCGGGTTCGGGACGGTGACGCCGTCGATCTTCGCGAGCTCGGCGACGATCAGGCGACGTCGGCGGTCGAACGCCGCGCGCATCTTCTCGGCCTCGGTCTGCGGACCGGTCAGCGCCGCGAGCGCCGCGCGCTGCGCGATGTTGTTGACGTTCGAGCTCAGGTGCGACTGCAGGTTCGCGGCGACCTTGATCGCGTCGGCGGGCCCGACCATCCAGCCCACGCGCCAACCCGTCATGGCGTAGGTCTTCGCGACGCCGTTGACGAGGATCGTCTGCCCGGCGAGCTCGGGCACGGCCTCGACGATCGAGACGGCGTGTGCACCCTGGTACACGAGGTTCTGGTAGATCTCGTCGCTGATCACCCAGATGCCGTGCTCGAGCGCCCACTCGCCGATCGCCTTGGTCTCCTCGGGCGTGTACACCGCGCCGGTGGGATTGGACGGTGACACGAACACGAGCACCGTCGTCTTGTCGGTGCGGGCTGCCTCGAGCTGCTCGACGGTGACCTTGTACTCCTGATCGGCCCCGGCGAACACCTCGACCGGCGTGCCGTCGGCCAGTGCGATGGCCTCGGGGTAGGTGGTCCAGTACGGCGCGGGCAGCAGGACCTCGTCGCCGGGGTTCACGACCGCCTGGAACGCCTGGTAGACGGCCTGCTTGCCGCCGTTGGTGACGATGATCTGCGAAGGCGCGACCTCGAGGCCCGAGTCGCGCACGGTCTTGGCGGCGATGGCCTCGCGCAGCACCGGCAGACCGACGGCGGGCGTATACCGGAAGTTGGCGCGGTCCCGCAGCGCCTCGGCCGCGGCATCCACCACGAACTGCGGCGTCGCGAAGTCGGGCTCGCCGGCGGCGTACGAGATGACGGGGCGGCCGGCGGCTTGGAGCGCTTTCGCCTTCGCGTCGACCTTGAGGGTCGCCGACTCGGCGATGGCGGACAGCTTGCGAGACAGGGGAGCGCGTTCGGTCACGCTATGAGCGTAGTCCGCGCGCGCTCCCCGCGCCCATCACAGATCGAGCGGCCAGGCCGGGTGCAGCTGGATGATGCCGGCGGCGGCCATCGGATGCCGCGACGCGACTTCGACGGCCTCGTCGAGCGAGTCGCATTCGAGCACGTCGAAGCCGCCGATCAGCTCGTGCGCCTCGGCGAAGGGGCCGTCGCTGACGATGACCTCGCCTTTGCGCCGGCGCACCGTCTTGGCCTCGCCGGCGGGACGCAGCCGGTCGCCGAGCACCGCGCGACCCGAGCCGTAGGTCTCGTCCACCCAGTCCTCGATCGTGACCGGTCCTTCCTCGGCCGTCTCGAGCGCGGGGTCTGTCAGTACCAGCATGAGATAACGCATCGTCGTGTCCTTCCGTTGTCAGTGACGCTACGTGATCACGTCGAACGGGACGGCGGGGAATCGACATCTGGGTTCAGAGTCGGTCTGGCTAATGTGGGCGCATGTCGCTTGCCGCAGTGCTGCTGTTCGCCGTTCCCGCCCTGCTCGCCGTCTCGGGGATAGCCCTGATCGCGGTCGGCGTCGTCGACGTCAACCGTGCCGAGGTGCCGGCGCGCCGCAACGCCGGCATCCTGCGCATCATCGGCGGTGCCGGTGCGCTGCTGATCGCGGCGCTGAGCGTCTACGGCACGTTCGGCGCCGGGATCGCGTACGCGATCGCCTTCCTGCCGCTGGCCGCACTCGTGCTGGGCGCGGTCTGGATCGCCGCCTGGACCATCGCCGCCACCGTCGTGGCCGCGCGCCGCTGACACAGCAGAAGAGTGGATGCCGGGGTCTCCGGCATCCACTCTTCTCGTGCTGCCCTGCTCAGTCGGTCTCGACCAGGTAGCGCGAGTACGCGGGCAGGGTCAGGAACGTCGGGAAGTCGACGCCCAGGGCCACCTCGCGGAACACCTCGGCGGCATCGTCGAACCGGTCGCCGTCGCGGCGGTCGGCCTCGCCCAGCACCTCGGCGATGAGCCCCTCGATGTAGTCGCGGGTGATCGCCGTGCCGTCCTCGGTGCGGCGATCCTGGTGGATCCACTGCCACACCTGCGAGCGGCTGATCTCGGCGGTCGCCGCGTCCTCCATGAGGTTGTCGATCGCGACGGCCCCCAAGCCCCGCAGCCACGCCTCGATGTAGCGGATCGCGACCGACACATTGCCCCGCACCCCTGCTGCCGTGATCGGCCGCCCGATGTGCACGTCGATCAGGTCTTCGGCGCGCACGGTGACCTCGGGACGCTGCCGGTCGAGCTGGTTCGGCTTGTCGCCCAGGATCGCGTCGAACTCGGCGCGCGCCACGGGGATGAGGTCGGGGTGGGCGACCCAGGTGCCGTCGAAGCCGTCGCCGGCCTCGCGCTTCTTGTCGGCGGCGACCTTCTCGAACGCCTGCGCGGTCACCTCGGGGTCACGGCGGTTCGGGATGAACGCGCTCATGCCGCCGATCGCGAACGCCCCACGCCGGTGGCACGTCTGGACGAGCAGCTCGGTGTAGGCCCGCATGAACGGCACGGTCATGGTGACCTCGCTGCGGTCGGGCAGGACGAACCGGGCGCCGCGGCCGCGGTAGTTCTTGATGATCGAGAAGATGTAGTCCCAGCGGCCCGCGTTCAGGCCGGCGCAATGGTCGCGCAGCTCGAAGAGGATCTCCTCCATCTCGAAGGCGGCCGGCAGCGTCTCGATGAGGACCGTGGCACGGATGGTGCCGTGGTCGATGCCGAGGTACTGCTCGCTGAAGCTGAAAACGTCGTCCCACAGCTTCGCCTCTTCGGACGACTCCAGCTTCGGTAGGTAGAAGTAGGGGCCGCGGCCGCCGTCGATCAGCGCCTGCGCATTGTGGAAGAAGTAGAGTCCGAAATCGACGAGCGAACCGGATGCCGCGAGGGTACGCCCCGCGCGATCGGTGTACTGGATGTGGTTCTCAGTCAGGTGCCAGCCGCGCGGACGCATGACGATCGTCGGCGTCTGCTCGGCGGTGACCTCGTAGGTCTTGCCCTCGGGGCTCGTGAAGCGCAGCTGCCCGCGGATCGCGTCGCGCAGCGACAGCTGGCCCTCGATGACGTTGCGCCAGGTGGGGCTGGTGGCGTCCTCCTGGTCGGCCAGCCAGACCTTCGCGCCCGAGTTGAGGGCGTTGATGGTCATCTTGGGGTCGGTGGGGCCGGTGATCTCGACGCGGCGGTCCTCGAGGCCGGGACCGGCGCCGGCGACCTGCCATTCGGCGTCCTCACGGATGTGGCGGGTGTCGTCGCGGAAGGCCGGGTCGTGCCCGTTGCCGATCTCGAAGCGGCGGCGCATGCGGTCGGCGAGCCGGTCGTGCCGGCGCCCCGCGAAGCGGCTGTGGAGGGCGGCGAGGAACGCGATCGCATCCTCGGTCAGCACCTCTTCGTAGCGGTCACGGATGGGCCCTGCGATCTCGATGGCGCAGGCTCCAGTGTCGATCGGCCCCGTAGTCGGGCGGATCGGGTCGATCTCGGTGTATTCGGTGATGGCGGGCGCGGTGCCCGTGGCGGTGGGTGTCATGGCCCTGTCTTCCTGTGTCGTGGTCTGCCGGTGAGTGTCACACCGGGGTTGTGATTCCACTCTGGGTGAATATCACAGGCAATGGCGACCAGGAGGCGGGGGAAGTTTGCTGATATTTCTACTTTCGTGACACACTTCCGGACATGACGATCCTCGACGTTTCGCCTCCGGACGAGTCGGAGGCGTCCGATGCACTGACCATCGGCCGCCGCATCCGCCAGTTGCGCACCGCCCGCGGCATGACCTTGGACGAGCTCGCCGGCGCGGTCTCCCGTGCCCCGAGTCAGCTGTCGATGATCGAGACCGGCAAGCGCGAGCCGAAGCTCACGCTGCTGCGCACGATCGCGACGGCGCTGGGGGTCACCGTCGACGCACTGCTCGAAGCGGAGCCGCTGGACGAGCGCGCCACGATGGAGATCGCGCTCGAGCGCGCGATGAAGGGCCAGACCTTCCAGGCGCTGGGCATCGCGCCGTTCCGCATCGGCAAAGCGGTCTCCGACGACGTGCTGCGGGCGATGCTCGCGCTGCAGGGTGAGATCGAGAGGCTCGGCGATGAACGGTCGGCGACTCCCGAAGAGGCGCGTCGCGCCAATGTCGAACTGCGACACCTCATGCGCCGGCAGGACAACTACTTCCCCGAGCTGGAGGACCAGGCGCGGACGATCCTCGCCGCCGTCGACCACCCCGGCGGGCCCCTCACCCAGCGCACCGCATCGGACATCGCCGCGCACCTGGGCTTCTCGTTGCACTACGTGCCCGACCTGCCGGCATCCACCCGCAGCGTCGCAGACCTTCGCCACGGCCGGCTCTACCTCTCGAGCCTGGTGCCCGCCAAGGGCGATTCGCGCACGCCGGTGCTGCAGGCTCTCGCCAGCCGGATCCTCGGGCACGCGGAGCCGCGCTCGTACGCCGAGTTCCTGCGCCAGCGCGTGGAGACCAACTACCTCACCGGCGCGCTGCTGGTGCCCGAGGACCACGCCGCACCGTTCCTGCAGGATGCCAAGAGCCGCCGCGCGGTGTCGATCGAAGACCTGCGCGACGCCTACTCGGTGTCGTACGAGACGGCCGCGCACCGGTTCACGAACCTCGCCACGAGGCACCTCGACATCCGGGTGCACTTCCTGAAGGTGCACGAGTCGGGCACGATCACGAAGGTCTACGAGAACGACGACGTGAACTTCCCGTCCGACCGGCTCGGGTCGATCGAAGGGCAGATGTGCTGCCGCAAGTGGACGAGCCGGGTCGTGTTCGACATCCCCGACAAGTTCAACCCGTACTACCAGTACACCGACACCGGCAACGGCACGTACTGGTGCACCGCGCGTGTGGAGCACTCGAGCGAGGGCGCGCACTCGGTGAGCGTGGGCGTGCGCTTCGATGACACGAAGTGGTTCATCGGCCGCGAGACGACCAACCGCGGCGTGTCGCGGCATGCGGTCGAAGTGTGCTGCCGCCGCGCGCCGGCGGAGCTCGAGGGGGAGTGGCGCGACCAGGCCTGGCCGAACGTACGCACGCCCCGCACCCTGCTCGCGACCCTGCCGACCGGTTCGTTCCCCGGCGTCGACACCACCGACCTGTACGAGTTCCTCGAGGAGCACGCGCCGCGGGGCTGAGGCGCTTTCGCGGCGGGCGGACGGCTACGCTCGGAGCATGAGCGTCACTGTCGACGACACGGTCGCTGCCGGCGGGCCCGGCCTGCCCCAGCGACGGCGTCTGGTCACCGCCCTGCCCGGTCCTGCCTCGCAGGCGATCCTCGCGCGGAAGAGCGATGCCGTGGCCGCCGGCGTGGCGCACACGGTGCCGATCGCGGCGGTCGCCGCCGGCGGAGGCGTCGTCGTCGACGCCGACGGCAACTCGCTCATCGACCTCGGCTCGGGCATTGCGGTCACCACCGTCGGCAACGGGCATCCGAAGGTCGTCGCCGCGGTGCAGGAGCAGGTCGCCCGCTTCTCGCACACCTGCTTCATGATCTCGCCCTACGAGGGTTACATCGCCGTCGCCGAGGCGCTGAACCGGCTCACCCCCGGCGATCACGCCAAGAAGACGGCGCTGTTCAACTCGGGTGCCGAGGCCGTCGAGAACGCCGTCAAGATCGCCCGCTCGGCCACCGGGCGCCCCGCCGTGGTCGCGTTCGATCACGGCTACCACGGGCGCACGAACCTCACCATGGCCCTCACCGCCAAGGCGATGCCCTACAAGCGCGGCTTCGGCCCGTTCGCCCCCGAGGTGTACCGCGCGCCCGGGTCGTATCCGTTCCGGGACGCGCTGTCGGGGGTGGATGCCGCGGCGCGCGCGATCACGCTCATCGAGAAGCAGGTCGGCGCCGAGAGCCTCGCCGCCATCGTCATCGAGCCCATCCAGGGCGAGGGCGGGTTCATCGTGCCCGCCGACGGATTCCTTCCCGCGCTCGCCGACTGGTGTCGCGCGAACGGCGTCGTGTTCGTCGCCGACGAGGTGCAGACCGGGTTCGCCCGCACCGGGACGATGTTCGCCAGCGAGCAGTTCGGCGTCGTGCCCGACCTCGTCGCGACCGCGAAGGGGATCGCTGCCGGATTCCCGCTGTCGGCGGTCACCGGCCGCGCCGAGCTCATGGATGCCGCGCACCCCGGCGGGCTGGGCGGCACCTACGGCGGCAACCCCGTCGCGTGCGCCGCGGCGCTGGCTGCTCTCGACGTCTACGAGACCGAGAATCTGCCGGGGCGGGCCGTGGCGATCGGGGAGATTCTGGCCGGCCGGCTCACCGGCATCCAGTCCACCGATCCGCGCCTGGGCGACGTGCGCGGGCGGGGTGCGATGGTCGCTGCCGAGTTCGTCCACCCCGGCACCGGCGCGCCCGATGCCGCGCTCGCGGCCGCCGTCGCACGTGCGTGCATCGCCGACGGCGTGATCGTGCTCACCTGCGGCACGTTCGGCAACGTGCTGCGGTTCCTGCCGCCGCTGTCGATCGACGACGCGCTGCTTCACGAAGGACTCGACGTCGTCGCGGCATCCCTCGCGGCGGCGTGACACCGGCGCGCAACCCGCGCCCGAAACTGGAGGATCCATGACCGGCTACACCGTCACCAACCCCGCCACCGGCGAGCAGCTCGCCACGTATCCGCTGGCCACCGACGCCGAGGTCGAACAGGGCATCGCCGATGCGCACGCCGCAGCTCAGGGCTGGGGTCGCACCTCGGCCACCGCCGACCGAGCCGGCCTGCTCCGCGCGGCCGCGCAGCTGCATCGCGACCGCCGTGACGAGCTGGCGGAGATCATCGTGCGTGAGATGGGCAAAACCCTCGAGGCGGCGCTCGGTGAGGTCGACTTCGCCGCCGACATCACCGAGTACTACGCCGACCACATCGACGAGATCACCGCCGACACGGCGGTGCCCATCGACGGCGATGGCGCCGCGGTGATCCGCCGCACACCGCTGGGCGCCCTGCTGGGCGTGATGCCGTGGAACTTCCCGTACTACCAGGTGGCCCGCTTCACCGCGCCCAACCTGGCGATGGGCAACACCATCATCCTCAAGCACGCCGAGCAGTGCCCGGCGTCGGCCGCCGCGATCGCGCGCATCTACGACGACGCCGGCTTCCCGCGCGGCGCCTACGTGAACCTCTACCTGTCGCACGATCAGGCCGCCGCGGTCGTCGCCGACCCGCGCGTGCGCGGGGCGTCGGTCACCGGATCCGAGCGCGCCGGCGCCGCCGTCGCAGAGGTCGCCGGCCGCAACCTGAAGAAGGTGGCGCTCGAGCTGGGCGGCTCCGATCCGTTCATCGTGCTGTCGACCGACGACCTCGATGCCGTCGTCGCACAGGCCGTCGATGCCCGGCTCGACAACACCGGACAGTCGTGCAACGCTGCGAAGCGCTTCATCGTGGCATCCGGCCTCTACGACGCCTTCGTCGAGAAGTTCTCCGACGCGATGGCCGCCGCCACCGTCGGCGACCCGTTCGACGACGTCGTGCTCGGGCCGCTGTCGTCGCTGGCAGCGGCCGAGCGCCTCGAGCATCAGGTGCAGGATGCCGTGGCCGAAGGCGCGCGGGTGGTGACCGGCGGCACGCGCGATCGCGCCTTCTTCGCGCCGACCGTGCTGACCGGTGTGACCGCGTCGATGAACGCGTACCGGGAAGAGCTGTTCGGCCCGGTCGGGGTCGTCTACCGCGCCGACGACGAGGACGACGCGGTGCGGATCGCGAACGACACGCCGTTCGGGCTGGGCTCGTATCTGTTCACCACCGATCCGGCGCAGGCGCAGCGCGTTGCGGAGCGCATCGAGGCGGGGATGGTGTTCGTGAATCTCGTCCTCGCCGACGAGGCGGGCCTGCCGTTCGGAGGCGTGAAGCGCAGCGGCACCGGGCGCGAACTTGGGCTGCTGGGCGCGGACGAGTTCGTCAACAAGAAGCTGATTCGCACGGCGTGAGACACCGTTCGCTTCCCGCGCCGGGGACGGGCAAGATGGGGGTATGGACGAGAACACAGAGGTCGTCCAGCGGTTGACCGACCAGGACTGCTGGGACCACATCTCCGGCGAGGCCCTGGGCCGACTGGTCACGCACGTCGGTGAGGTGCTCGACGTCTTCCCGGTGAACTTCGTCGTCGACGACGGCACGATCGTCTTCCGGACGGCGGAGGGCAGCAAGCTCACCGAGCTCACGATCAACGACGAGGTGCTCTTCGAGGTCGACGCGCACACCGAGACCGATGCGTGGAGCGTCGTCGTCCGCGGGCACGCGCGCCGGCTGCGCACCAACGACGAGGTGCAGGCCGCCGATGCGCTGCCGCTGAAGCCGTGGATCCCCACCCTGAAGTACAACTATGTGCGCATCGTGCCGACGTCGCTGTCGGGGCGCGCGTTCGTCCGCAGCGAAGAGCCCGACCGCTACGGCATCCAGCAGTACTGACGGCGGGGCCTGTGGCATCCGCTCAGATTCGCGTCGCCCGCCGGGCATGACGTACACTTGACGATGCAGTTGTCTGCATTCTTTTGCCGTGCCCGCGGATCGGGAACCCCCTGAAAATGGTTACGGTAGAAGTGTGGACACCCGGGATCGAGAGATCTTAGGGCGGTAGCTCAATTGGCAGAGCAGCGGTCTCCAAAACCGCAGGTTGCAGGTTCGATTCCTGTCCGCCCTGCGCGCGCCAGCGGTCACGCTGGCACCACGCGCCAGCAGCGTGCTGGCACGGAACACATCACACAGGTGGGTTGAATGGTCCAGGATGAGCCGAACGGCGAGATCGTCGCGGCAGGCGGGGCGACCCGAGAGAAGAAGCTGAACTTCTTCCAGCGGATCGCACTGTTCATCCGTCAGGTCTTCGCCGAGCTCCGCAAGGTCGTCACCCCGACCCGACAGGAGCTCCTGAAGTTCACGGGTGTCGTCCTCGGGTTCGTCGCCGTCATGATGGGCTTCGTCTACGGCCTCGACCTGCTGTTCACGTGGGTCGTGGAGATCGTCTTCGGCGTCCCGCGCTGAGTTCCTCGTGAGCTCGCCCGCGGGATGGAAACGACGGGCATCCAGACCACCAATGGAAGAGAACGCAAGTGTCTGAAAGATATGTCGACGACGCCGACTGGGCGACCGCTGCCGAGCAGTCGAGCGAGGATGACGAGGCCCAGGAGGGCAACATCCTCGCCGACCAGGAGCGCTCGGCCGAGGCGCCCGAGCACACGGCGGTGCACGTCGTGGACACCGAGGGCGGCGATGACACCGACGCCGACCTCGACGACATCGACATCGACGACCCGGAGGCAGATGCGATCGTGAACGACGCACTCGAGATCGACCAGGCAGCAGAGGCCGAGGCCGCCGCCGAGGTGCTTAACGACTCCCTCGCCGAAGAGACCGCCGATCGCGCCGCGCAGGCCGCTGAAGAGGTCACTCCCTACGACGGCCCCGAGGTGGGCGGCGATGACGAGGCCGACGCCGACGAAGAGCCCGAAGACCCGTACGAGGCGTTCCGCGCCGACCTGCGCGTGCTCCCGGGCAAGTGGTACGTCATCCACTCCTACGCCGGCTTCGAGCGCAAGGTGAAGGCCAACATCGAGCAGCGCAAGTCGACGCTCGAGGTCGAAGAGGACATCTACCAGGTCGAGGTTCCCCTCGAAGACGTCGTCGAGATCAAGAACGGCCAGCGCAAGATGGTCACGCGCGTCCGGATCCCCGGCTACGTGCTCGTGCGCATGGAGCTGAACGAAGACACCTGGTCGGTCGTGCGCCACACTCCCGGCGTCACCGGCTTCGTCGGCAACGCCCACAACCCGACCCCGCTGCGCTTCGAAGAGGCCTTCAACATGCTGAAGTCGCTCGTCGAGGCCAAGGAGGTCGCCCCGGCCAAGGGCGGTGCGGCCAAGGGTGCTGCGACGCAGCCCCGCGCGCTGCCGGCCGAGGTCGACTTCGAGGTCGGCGAGACCATCACCATCAAGGAAGGCTCCTTCGCCGGCCTGCCCGGCACGATCAGCGAGATCAAGCCCGAGAGCGGCAAGCTCACGGTCCTCGTCTCGCTGTTCGAGCGCGAGACCCCGGTCGAGCTGTCGTTCGACCAGGTCACCAAGATGGTGTGAGACTTCCCGGCTGTGCCGGGGACACCGCTGCTCGGAGATGCCGAGCGTGCGGGAGAGGGATGCCACCGGCATCCACTCGAGGAAAGGAAAGAGAATGGCACCGAAGAAGAAGGTGACCGGCCTGATCAAGCTTCAGATCAACGCCGGCGCCGCCAACCCGGCGCCGCCGATCGGGCCCGCGCTCGGTCAGCATGGCGTCAACATCATGGAGTTCTGCAAGGCGTACAACGCCGCGACCGAGTCGCAGCGCGGCAACGTCATCCCCGTGGAGATCACCGTCTACGAGGACCGCAGCTTCACGTTCATCCTGAAGACCCCGCCGGCCGCGGAGCTCATCAAGAAGGCCGCCGGCGTCGCCAAGGGCTCGTCGACCCCGCACACGACCAAGGTGGCCAAGCTCACCAAGGACCAGGTGCGCGAGATCGCGCAGACCAAGCAGCCCGATCTGAACGCGAACGACCTCGAGGCCGCCTCGAAGATCATCGCCGGCACCGCCCGCTCCATGGGCATCACGGTTGAGGGCTGAGGGGATAACGACAATGGCCAAGTCCAAGGTTTACGAAGCTGCCGCGGCGAAGATCGACCGCGACAAGTTCTACACGTCCACCGAGGCGGTCGTCCTCGCGAAGGAGACCGGCTCGAAGAAGTTCGACTCCACCGTCGAGGTCGCCCTCAAGCTCGCGGTCGATCCGCGCAAGGCCGACCAGATGGTCCGCGGCACCGTCATGCTGCCGCACGGCACCGGCAAGACCGCCCGCGTCATCGTGTTCGCGACGGGTCCGGCCGCTGAGGCCGCGATCGCCGCGGGTGCGGACGAGGTCGGCGGCGCCGAGCTCATCGAGAAGGTGTCGGGCGGCTGGACCGATTTCGACGCCGCGGTCTCGACCCCTGAGCTCATGGGCCAGGTCGGGCGTCTCGGCAAGGTCCTCGGTCCCCGTGGCCTCATGCCGAACCCCAAGACCGGCACCGTGACCCCCAACCCGGCCAAGGCCGTCGAGGAGATCAAGGGCGGCAAGATCGAGTTCCGCGTCGACAAGCACGCCAACGTGCACTTCATCGTCGGCAAGGCCTCGTTCACGGCCGAACAGCTGGACGAGAACTTCAAGGCCGCTCTCGAGGAGATCGTCCGTCTGAAGCCGTCGAGCGCGAAGGGCCGCTACATCCAGAAGGGTGCGCTGTCGACCACGTTCGGTCCCGGCATCCCGCTGGACGTCAACGCCATCGGCTGACATCCGTCGCATAACGAGAGGCCTCACCTTCGGGTGGGGCCTCTCGTCGTGGACGGATGCCGCGGCTCACGCCGTCGGCAGCACCTCGAAGCCGCGCGCGCCGGTGGCCTCGGCATCGGTCACCTGCGCCGAGGCGACCCGCGACCCGGGCGGGCCTTCGGCCATCCAGGCGAGCACCTCGTCGACCTGCACGTCGGTGCCCTCGACCTCGGCCTCGACGGTCCCGTCGCGGCGATTGCGGACCCATCCGTGGACGCCGGCCTCACGCGCGACCATCCGCATCGTGTAGCGGTAGCCCACGCCCTGGACGTCTCCGTGGACGATCACGTGCACGCGTCTCATGCCTCCATCCTGTCGCGGCCGTCCGGAAGATGACAGGATGCCGCCATGGGAACCATCGACGACTACCTCGCCGGGCTCGATCCGCTGGATGCGGCCGTCATCGGCCACGCCTACGACATCGCCCGGGAAGAGGTTCCCGACGCGGAGCAGGGGCTCGGGTACGGGATGCCGGCGCTCACCTACCGCGGCAAGGCGCTGCTCTCTCTCATGCGCGCCAAGCAGCACGTCGGCGTCTACCCGTTCAGTCCGGCCGCGATCAACGAGATCGCCGAGCTGCTCGACGGGGTCGACTCGGCCAAGGGGACGATCCGGTTCTCCCCCGATGCGCCGCTGCCCGACGCCACGATCCGTGCGCTCGTGCGGGCGCGGAAGGCGCAGATCGAGGGGACGTGAGCGTCTTTTCGTCAACGGGGGAGGACGAGTGAGACCGCGAGGGCGAGCATCACGACGGCGATGACACCGTCGAGGATCCGCCAGGCGCGCGGGGTGGCCAGCCACCCGCCGAGCCAGCGCGCGCCCAGGGCGAGACCGAAGAACCAGAGGAACGATGCCACGACCGCACCGGCCGCGAACCACCAGCGCGCGTCGCCGTGCGTGCTGGCGACCGAGCCCAGCAGGAACACGGTGTCGAGGTAGACGTGCGGGTTCAGCCAGGTGAGCGCGAGGCAGGTCAGGATCACGGCTGCGGCGGTCGTCGCCGTCGCTGTCTCGGCGACGACGGTGAGAGCTGAACCGGTCGGACGCATCGCGCGCCGCGCCGCCAGAACGGCGTACCCGGCGAGGAACAGCGCGCCCGCCCATCGCACGACGTCGATGGCCCACGGCGCCGTGTGCAGCACGAGGCCCAGACCGGAGACACCGAGAACGATGAGGATGGCGTCCGACACCGCGCACACGGCCGCGACCGTGAGCGCGTACTCCCGGCGCACACCCTGGCGCAGGACGAACAGGTTCTGCGCGCCGATCGCGATGATCAGCGACAGCCCGAGGCCGAGGCCGGCGATTGCGGAAGGGAGCACACCCAGACGCTACGTTCACGCACTGATACAGTCCAGCTCAGAATTCTTTTCCCGCATTAGGAGCGCTTACGTTGCGATTGTCCGCCGAGCTCGCCGAGACCCTGGTCGTCGTCCTCGATGAGGGCAGCCTGGATTCCGCTGCGCGACGTCTCCATATCACCCCCTCGGCGGTCAGCCAGCGCATCAAAGCTCTCGAGGAGCAGGTGGGGCGAGTACTGCTGGTCCGCTCGAAGCCGGTCCGGCCCACCGACGCGGCGCACGCGATCGTCCGCTATGCGCGCCAGCTGTCGCTGCTCGAGCACGATGCGCTCGCCGAGCTCGGCGGCGCGGATGACGCTCGGGTCTCCGTGCCGCTTGCGGTCAACGCCGACTCGCTGGCCACCTGGTTCCTCGCACCGCTCGCGCGGCTGGCATCGCGGTATCCACTCGTCTTCGACCTGCACCGCGACGACCAGGACTTCACCGCGGGCCTGCTCGAATCGGGCACGGTGATGGGGGCGGTGACCTCGCGCGCCGAGCCGGTGTCGGGGTGCGCCGTCAGCTCCCTCGGGGTGCTGCGCTACGAAGCCGTGGCGACCCCCGCATACGTCGGCACGTGGCTGAGCGGCCCCGACCGCGAGCGGAGCCTCGCCGCGGCCCCGCTGATCGATTTCGACCGCCGAGACGACCTGCAGCGGCAGTGGCTCACCGCGCGCGGGGTCGATCCGTCGCGGCCGCCACGCCACTTCGTGCCCGCGTCGCACGACTTCGCGGCCGCGACGCGGCTCGGACTGGGCTGGGCGCTGCTGCCGCGACTGCAGTCGCAGGCGGCGCTGGACGCGAATGAACTCGTGCTGCTGGGCGGGCCGCCGGTCGACGTGCCGCTCTACTGGCAGCAGTGGAACCTGCGTTCGCCGGTGCTGGATGCCGTCGCCGACGAGATCGTGGCGGAGGGGCGTCGTGTCCTGGTGGTGTGACCGTCTCAGTCGTCGCTGACTCGGAGTACGATCTTGCCGCGCGTGTGACCGCGCTCGATTTCGGCGTGTGCGGCACCGGCATCCACCAGATCGAAGACCTTGTCGACGTACACCTGGACACCGCCGGAATCGAGCAGCCGGGCGATCGTGGCCAGGGCTGCGCCATCGGGGACCACCTTGTGCTGCGTCGCCCGCACGCCCGCGGTGGCGGCGGCGGCAACGTAGTCGGGGAACGCGCCGGTGGGCACCATGATGTACAGGCCGCCGGGGCGCAGCACCCCGAGCGAGCGGGTGCCGGTCTCGTCGTGCACGTTGCCGACGAGGTCGATCACCACGTCGACATCGTGCAGCGCGTCCTCGAACCGCGTCGTGGCGTAGTCGATGACCTCGTGCGCTCCCAGCTTGCGCAGCCACGCCAGATTGCGCTCGGAGCCCGTGGCCGTCACGTGCGCGCCGAAGTAGGCGGCCAGCTGAACGGCGAAGTGGCCCACGCCGCCGGCCCCGGCGTGGATCAGAACGCGCTGCCCCTCGTGCGCGCGGGCGGTCTCGACCACGAGCCCCCACGCGGTGAGGGCGGCCAGCGGCACCCCGGCCGCCTCGACGTGCGACAGCGAAGCCGGCTTGCGCGCCACCGACAGCGTGGGCACGACCGTGTACTCGGCGTACGTGCCGCCGGAGCGGGGGAACGGGACCATGCCGAACACCTCCGTGCCCGGCTGCAGCGCGTGCGATTCGTCGGGAGATCTGACGACCACCCCGCTGAAGTCGAAGCCCAGGGTGCTGGGGAGAGCGTCGATCGCACCGAAGGTGCCGCGCCCGGCGCGGGTCTTGGCGTCGATGGGGTTGATGCCCGCGGCGACCACGCGCACGAGCAGCTCGCTGATCACCGGAGACGGCGTGGCGATCTCGGCCTCGCCCAGCACGCTCACGTCGCCGGGGGCGGAGAAGACCACCGCCCGCATGGTCGGCGGGGGCGGGGCGACGGCAACGGTCGGCGGCACGGATGCCGGGTGCAACGGCCGAAATCGCATCGGGCCCTCCTTCGCGTCCCGGCCTCGTGACCGGCACAGCCAAGTCAACCCGGTCCGGGTTTCGGATGTGTTACGCCGGTGGTGCGACACCGCGACGACCGCTATGCGCGTGCGCCCCGCGCGTCGACGCTCGCAGGCGACAGCACCTGCTGGATCACCATGATGGCCGCCCCCATGACGCCCGCCGTCTCGCCACCCTGCGATTGCACGATGCCGAGGTGCTGCGTCGCCAGCGGGATCGAGCGGCGGTAGACGACTTCACGCACGCCCGCCAGCAGATGCTCGCCGGCGCGGGCCACGCTGCCGCCGAGCACGATGATGGAGGGGTTGAGCATGTTGACGACGGTCGATAAGACCTCGCCGACCTCACGGCCGGCCTGACGGGTCGCCGCGATGGCCGCCGGGTGTCCGCTGCGCACGAGGTCGACGACGTCCGCGCTGCCTGCCGCGGCGATCCCCTGGGAGCGCAGCTCTGCGGCGATCGCCGTTCCGCTGGCGATCGCCTCGAGGTCGCGCTCGTCACCGGCGGGCCGGGGCGAGTCATGGCTGTACGGCACCTGCACGTGCCCCATGTCGCCGGCCGAGCCCTGGGCGCCGCGCTGCAGCGTCCCGCCCGAGATGATGCCTGCGCCGATGCCGGTCGCGACCTTCACGAAGACCAGATCGGCGATCCCGGGCCAGCCGACGGACTGCTCGCCCAGCGCGAGGATGTTGACGTCGTTGTCGACGAGCACCGGTACGTCGAAGCTGCCCTGGACGTACCGCGGGATGTCGAAGCGGTCCCAGCCCGGCATGATCGGCGGATTGGTGGGCCGTCCGGTGGAGTGCTCCACCGGTCCGGGGACGCCGATGCCCACGCCGGCCAGTCGTGCGCGGGCGTCGGTCTCCGCATCGAGGAGAGCCCCGCCTTCGGCGATGACGACGTCGAGGACGGTCTCCGGCCCGGCGGCGATGTCGAGAGGATGCGTGCGCGACGCGACGATCCGGCCCGTGAGGTCGGCGATGGCCACCGTGGCGTGTGTGGCGCCGAGGTCGGCAGCGAGGACGTAGCCGGCGAGCGGGTTGAATGCGACGCGGGCCGGGGGCCTGCCGCCGGTCGACACCGCTTCGCCGGCGGGCCGGACCAGGCCCGAGGCCAGCAGCGCGTCGACGCGGTTCGAGACGGTCGACCGTGCCAGGCCGGTGAGGTTGGCCAGCTCGGCCTTCGTGCGCGCGCGGCCGTCGCGGAGGATCTGGAAGATCTCGCCGGCCCCCGAGACAGGCGCTCCCGTGGCGCGGACGGCATCGACCATGGCCACAGTAAATCACAGCGACTCCTGCCGATGTGTGTGCGACTTACGAATAACGAAACTGTGACTTTTGATTTTGCTCTAGCAAAAGTCGGGTGAGTCATGTCAGAATCGCCGCATGACAACGGATGTCACCGACACCGGCGTCGGGACGATCCGCACCGGAGTCCTCGGCGGCGGGTTCATGGCGCGGGTCCACACTGCGGCAGCGCGCGCGGCCGGCGCCCAGCTGGCCGGCATCGCGACCTCCACCCCCGCTGGCTCCGCCACCGCCGCCCGCGACCTCGGCTACGAGCGGGCCGAGCAGGACGCGCAGGCTCTGCTCGCGGCATCCGATCTCGATGTCGTCCACGTCTGCACCCCCAACGCGACCCACGCGTCGCTGGCGCTCACCGCGATCGAAGCCGGCCATCATGTCGTGTGTGAGAAGCCCCTGGCGACCCGCGTCGACGACGCGCGGGACCTCGTCGAGGCCGCCGCACGGCGAGGGGTGGTCGGCGCGGTCCCGTTCGTCTACCGCTACCACCCCATGGTCCGCGAAGCCCGCGCCCGCATCGCGCGCGGCGACCTCGGCGCACTGCTGACGATCGACTGCGCGTATCTGCAGGACTGGATGCTCCTGCCCGGCGACGACGACTGGCGCACCCGGGCGGCGTCGGGCGGCGACTCCCGCGCATTCGCCGACATCGGCTCGCACCTGTTCGACCTCATCGAGTTCGTGGCCGGCGACCCGGTGGCGCGGCTGCTGGCGCGCACACGCCGCGTGTTCGACCGCCGGGGTGCGCACGAGGTCACCAACGAAGACGTCGCCGCGGTGCTGTTCGAGACCGAGTCGGGGGCGCTGGGCACGGCGCTGGTGAGCCAGATGGCTGCCGGCCGCAAGAACGCGCTGGTCGTCGAGTTCCACGGTGCGAACGAGAGCGTGCGGTTCGAACAGGAGCGGCCCGAGGAGCTCTGGATCGGCGCCCGCGATTCATCGCGCGTGCTGCTGCGCGATCCCGCCACCGCGTCGCCGGACTCCGCGCGCCTGCAGCGGATGCCGGCCGGCCACCCCATGGGATATCAAGACGCGTTCAACAGCTTCGTCGCCGACGTCTATGCCGCCGTCGGAGGGGCCCACCCAGAGGGCCTGCCGACCTTCGCCGACGGCCTGCGGGCCGCCGTGCTCACCGAGGCCGTGCTGGCATCGGCGGCCACCGGGCAGTGGATCGAGGTGCCCCGATGAATCAGGACACCCTGCTCGCCGGATCAGCCGCCCACGCCGGCGCCGGCGAGGTCGTGCTGCGCGCGCGGGGGATCGGCAAGGGCTTCTTCGGCGTGCGCGTGCTGTCGGGCATCGACGTCGAGGTCCGCCGAGGCGAGGTGCACGGTCTGGTCGGCGAGAACGGCGCCGGCAAGTCGACGCTCATGAAGATCCTCGCCGGCGTGCACACCGCCGATGAGGGGACCGTCGAGCTCGAGGGCCGCGAGGTGTCCTTCACGCACCCGATCCAGGCGATGGATGCCGGATTGGTCACCGTCTTCCAGGAGTTCACCCTGCTGCCCGAGCGCACCGTCGCGCAGAACGTGTTCCTCGGCCGCGAGCCGCGGCGGGCCGGGTTCGTCGACAAGCGGGAGATGATCACCCGCGCCCGCGCACTACTGGACGATCTGGGCGTCACGTTCATCGACCCGACCGCCCGGGTCGCGTCGCTGACCGTCGCCGAGCAGCAGATCGTCGAGATCGTCAAGGCCCTCTCGTTCGACGCGCGGGTCATCTCGATGGACGAGCCGACGGCGGCGCTCAGCGATCGCGAGGTCGAGCTGCTCTACGCGATCGTGCGGCGCCTCACCGCGCGCGGTGTGGCCGTCATCTACGTCTCGCACCGGCTCAAGGAGATCTTCGAGCTGTGCGACCGCATCACCATCCTCAAGGACGGTGCGCTCGTGTCGACCGACGACACCGCTGCGCTGACCACCGGTGAGCTCGTCCGCCGCATGGTGGGCCGTCCGATCCAGTCCTATTTCCCGGGGCCGGCCGACGGCACCGTCACCGGTGACGTGCGCCTCGAGCTCGAGACGTGCGGCAACGAGTACGTCGACGGGGTGAGCCTCGCGCTGCGCGCCGGCGAGATCGTCGGCGTCGCCGGGCTGCAGGGCTCGGGCCGCACCGAACTGGTCGAGGCGATCTTCGGCGTGGATCCCTTCACTCGCGGTACGGTCCGAGTGGATGGGAAGCCGGTGCGCTTCACGGGCGCGCGAGCGGCCGTCCGGGCTGGTGTGGCGCTGGTCACCGAAGACCGCAAGGCGCAGGGGCTCGCGCTCGGGCAGTCCGTGCTCGACAACGCGCTGCTGGTGATGCGCAGCGTCTTCGCCGGACGCACTGTCGCGTCCCGCCGGTCGATCCCCGGCATCCTGTCCTCCCTCGAGGTCAGCGCCCGCGGCGTGGACCAGGAGGTGCGCTATCTCTCCGGCGGCAACCAGCAGAAGGTCGTGCTGGCCAAATGGCTTGTGACCGAGCCCCAGATCGTCCTGTTCGACGAGCCGACGCGCGGCATCGACGTCGGCGCGAAGGTCGCTGTCTACCAGCTGATGCGGCAGCTGGCCGCCGAGGGCAGAGCCGTGCTGATGGTGTCCAGCGAGCTGCCCGAGGTGATCGGCATGAGTGATCGCATCCTCGTCATGCGCGACGGCGAGCTCGTCGCCGAGCTGCCCGCCGGCGCGGCGGAGCACGAAGTACTCGCCGCAGCCACGGGCACGCCCGAGGCCGCCGCCGACGTCATCGAAGACCCCCGCACCCGGACGGGGGAGGAGCGGTCATGAAGCGCCTGCGCATCGACTCGACCGTCATCGTCCTGGCGATCCTGCTGCTGGCGATCGTCGTCGGCGCGATCCTCGTCGCCACCCAGGGTCGCAGCTTCTTCAGCCCCGGGAACATCCGCGACATCCTCACCGGCATGAGCGTGCTGGGGCTCGTCGCCATCGGGCAGACCCTCGTGGTCCTGGGCGCCTCGCTCGATCTGTCCGTCACCTATGTGATGAGTCTGGCGAGCCTCATCGGCGCGACCACGATGGCCGGGAACCCTGCGAACATCCCCTGGGCGGTGACGCTGACGTTGCTGGTGTGCGCCGGCATCGGGCTGGCGAACGGCCTGATCGTGACCGTGCTGAAGGTCAACGGCTTCATCGCCACGCTCGGCGTCGGACTGATCCTGCAGGGCGTGCTCAACACGAGCTTCCAGGGCAGCGCCGGCTCGGTCCCGTGGGACTTCCAGCTGCTCGGGGCGACCGGCATCGGGCCCGTGCCGGTGTCGACGATCATCATGATCGCGCTCGCAGTGCTCGTCTGGTTCCTGCTGGACCGTACCCGCACCGGTGCGCACCTGTTCGCCGTCGGCGGCGACCCCGAGGTGGCACGGCTCTCGGGTGTGCGCACCCGCCCGCCGCTGATCGCCGCGCACGTGCTGTGCTCGGTGTTCGCCGGGCTTGCCGGGCTGCTGCTGGCAAGCCGCCTCGGCGTGGGAAGCCCCACGGTCGGCCAGCAGGGCGGGTACGCGCTGCTGTCGATCGCCGCGGTCGTGCTCGGCGGCACGCTGCTGCTCGGCGGCCGCGGCTCGGTGTGGGGCACGATCGGCGGCGTCGCGATCTTCGCGGTCGTCGACAACGTCATGAGCGTGATGCAGGTCAACCCGTTCCTCAAGGACGTCGTCCGCGGTGTCGTCATCGTCGCCGCCGTCGCCGTCTACAGCCGCCGCGCGATCGTGCGCCGCCGTACCCGGTTCGGCCCGGGCGGCACCCGCACCGGAGGGGATGCCGCGGCCCTCGCCGCCGCACCGGCCATGGCCGCGGCATCGGCGGCGCTCACAGCCGAGACCGACCGGGGCGAGGGAGACGGGCGATGAACGTCGTGCGCACCCTGATCAGCCCCCGCGGGGCGGTGTTCCTGCTGCTGGTCGTGCTGCTGGTGGCCATCACGATCTTGAACCCCGGCTTCGCCGAGCCCGGGCAGCTCATGCGCTACATCCAGCGGGTCGCGCCGGTGGCGATCGTCGCGATCGGACAGTACTTCGTGATCATCGCGGGGGAGTTCGACCTGTCACAGGGCTCGCTCATCACCGCGCAGGTGATCATCGCCGGCAACCTGGTCGGGCAGGACGATGCCCGCACCGTGCCCGTGCTGCTGCTGATGGTCGTGTTCGGCGCGCTGGTGGGTCTCGTGAACGGACTGCTGACCACGCTGCTGAAGGTGCCCTCGTTCATCGTGACGCTCGGCATGATGCTGGCCCTGCTGGGCGGCGTCATGTGGTGGACCGGCGGAGCGGCCACCGGCAACCCCGCCGACAGCTTCCGGCAGATCGGGCGCGGCGGCATCCGTGATCTGCCGCTGATCGATTTCCTGCCCTGGTCGGTGCTGATCCTCGCCGGCTGGCTGGCGCTGGGCATCTGGGTCACCAGACGGCCCTTCGGCAAGGTCCTGATCGCCCTGGGCGACAACCCTCGTGCCGCCCGCTATGCCGGTGCGCGCTCGTGGTGGGTGACCACGCGCGCGTTCATCATCTCGGCGGTGTCGGCCACCCTCTCGGGCGTGCTGCTCGTCGGCTATGCCGGCGTGCATCCTTCGGTCGGCCGCGGGTACGAGTTCATCGCCATCACCGCCGTCGTGCTGGGCGGGGTCGTCCTCGGCGGCGGGCGCGGCTGGATCGTCGCCGCCGTCGCAGGGGCGTTCGTCCTCGAGGCGTTGTTCCTGCTGCTGAACATCGCCGGCATCCCCTCGTCGCTGCGCGATGCCGTGCAGGGAGTCATCATCATCGCCGCCGTGGCCTACTCGGGCGTCGTCTTCCGGGCGCGCCGCAAGAGCGCGCCCGCCACCGCTTCCCCCGCACCGGGGGATGAACCCGACGCGCCCCCGGGTGCGGAGGGTCGCACGTCCGCATCACCTGCCCTCGCAGCCGAGGGCGTCACAGAAACCAGAGGAGACTAGCAATGCGACGATCAACGAAGATCGCGACCGCCACCCTGGCGCTCGTCGGCCTGTTCGCCCTCGCCGGGTGTACGACCGATCCCAGCGTGGCGCCGCCCGAAGAGACGGGCGACGCGGCACCGCCCGCGTCGTCGAACGAGTGGTTCGACCAGGCGCTGTTCGACACCCAGGACGCCCAGCGCGACGTCGTGCCCGAAGGTCCGGAGGACGAGCCGTACCTGCAGCACATCGACGCCGAGATGGTCGACACGTCCGACTACGCGAGCGAGGGCGCCAAGAAGGCCTGCTTCGCGAACGCGTCGATCTCGAACCCGTGGCGCCAGACCGGCTGGATCACGATGAACGAGCAGTTGAAGGCACTGCAGGACGAAGGCGTCATCAGCGAGATGGAGACCCGCGACGCGCAGGACTCCGATGACACCCAGATCGCCGACATCGACTACTTCATCGCCGAGGGCGCGTGCGACGTGTTCATCATCTCTCCCAACAGCACGGCGGCCATGACTCCGGCCGTCGAGCGGGCATGCGAGACCGGCAAGCCGGTCATCGTGTTCGACCGCGGCGTGAACACCGACTGCCCGGTCACGTTCATCCACCCGATCGGCGGCTTCGCCTGGGGTATCGACACCGCGGAGTTCCTCATCGAGAACCTCGAAGAGGGCGACAAGGTCGTGGGCCTGCGGATCCTGCCCGGCGTGGACGTGCTCGAGCAGCGCTGGGCCGCGGCGGAGAAGCTGTTCGAAGAGGCCGGCATCGACGCGGTCGACTACTTCACCGGCGCCGATCCGGCCGAGATCAAGGGCATCATCAGCGACGAGCTCGCCACCGGCGACGTGAAGGGCATCTGGATGGATGCCGGCGATGGAGCCGTCGCGGCGATCGAGGCGTTCGAGGACGCCGGCGTCGACTACCCGGTCATGACCGGCGAAGACGAGATGAGCTTCCTGCGCAAGTGGAAGGAGACGGGTCTGACCGGACTCGCGCCGGTGTATTCGAACTTCCAGTGGCGCACCCCGCTGCTGGCGGCGAAGGCCATCTTCGCCGGCGAGGAGATCCCGAAGGAGTGGGTGCTCCCGCAGAGCCCCATCACCGCGGGCGAGCTCGACGAGTACCTCGCCGCGAACGACGGCATGCCCGACGGGCACTACGCCAAGTTCGGCGGTGAGAATCTTCCCGGGTTCCCCGAGGTGTGGCAGCAGCGCCAGATCCCGTAACCGCGAGATGGGTCCCGCACTTCCGCCGGCCTCCCGCCGGATGGAAGGGTGGGACCCATCACCTCGTCTCCGAAAGGACGCGCATGCGTCGCATCATCGGCGTCAACACCTGGGTGTGGACCTCGCCGCTCACCGACGAATCGCTGGCCGAGCTCGCCCCGCGGATCGCGGGGATGGGATTCGGCGCGATCGAGCTGCCGCTCGAGAACGCCGCGGACTGGGACGCCGCCCGCGCGCGCGACCTGCTCGCCGGGCTGGGCCTCGCTCCGGTGGTCATCGGCGCGATGGGTCCCGGCAGGTCACTGGTCGACCGCGCCGGGAACGTGCCGGCGACGCAGGAGTATCTGCGCACCTGCCTCGCGACGGCGCAGCAGGTCGGCGCAGCCGTGGTCGCCGGGCCGTTCTACGCCCCCACCGGGGTGACGTGGCGGATGACCGCCGACGAGCGCACCGAGGTCGTCGCTCAGCTGCGTCGCAACCTGCGCCCGCTCATCGACGAAGCCGCCGACGCCGGCATCATGCTGGGCATCGAGCCGCTCAACCGCTACGAGACGAGCGTCGTCAACACCGTTGCACAGGGCCTCGACGCGTTCGCCCCGCTGTTCGGACCCGGACTCGGGCTCGCGCTGGACACCTACCATCTCAACATCGAGGAGAAGCTCCCGGAAGCCGCGATCCGCGCGGCGAGCGGCCACATCGCCCACGTGCAGGTGTGCGGCAGCGACCGCGGAACGGTCGGCGACGACCACACCGACTGGCCCGCCACGCTGGCCGCCCTCGACGATGCCGGCTACGACGGCATCCTGGGCCTGGAGAGCTTCACCGGCGCGAACGCGACCATTGCCGTCGCGGCCTCGGTCTGGCGACCGCTCGCGCCGTCGCAGGACGAACTGGCCACCCGGTCGCTGGCCTACCTCAACGCGCTTCAGCCGGCACCCTGACCCGCATCCGCACGACCACGCCCCGAAAACCGCACCCGAACCGAGGAACTCATGGCACAGCATCCCGTCACCCTGTTCACCGGCCAGTGGGCCGATCTGCCGTTCGAGGAGGTGGCACGGCTGGCGGCGTCGTGGGGTTACGACGGTCTGGAGATCGCGGCATCCGGCGATCATCTCGATCTCAAGCGCGCCGACGAGGACGACGCGTACCTCACGTCGCGGCTCGAGGTGCTCGACCGGCACGGACTGCGTGTGTTCGCGATCTCGAACCATCTCGCCGGCCAGGCGGTCTGCGACGCGCCGATCGATTTCCGCCATCAGGCGATCGTGCGCGATTACGTGTGGGGCGACGGGGATGCCGAGGGGGTGCGGCAGCGCGCTGCGGAGGACATGAAGCGCGCGGCGCGAGTGGCCCGCAAGCTCGGCGTCGACACCGTCGTGGGGTTCACCGGATCGTCGATCTGGCCGTATGTGGCGATGTTCCCGCCGGTGCCCGCCGCCGTGATCGACGCCGGCTACGAGGACTTCGCGTCCCGGTGGAACCCGATCCTCGATGTCTTCGACGCCGAGGGGGTGCGCTTCGCGCACGAGGTGCACCCGAACGAGATCGCGTACGACTACTGGACCAGCGTGCGGACGCTGGAGGCGATCGGGCACCGGGAGGCGTTCGGCTTCAATTGGGACCCGAGCCACATGATGTGGCAGAACATCGACCCGGTCGGGTTCATCTGGGACTTCCAGGACCGGATCTACCACGTCGACTGCAAGGACACCCGGATGCGGCCCCGCAACGGCCGCGCCGGGGTGCTCGGTTCACACCTGGCCTGGGGCGACCCGCGCCGCGGCTGGGACTTCGTCTCCACCGGCCACGGCGACGTCCCCTGGGAGGACGCGTTCCGCGCTCTCGACGCGATCGGCTACACCGGACCCATCTCGATCGAGTGGGAGGATGCCGGGATGGACCGCCTCCACGGCGCATCCGAGGCCCTCGGGTTCGTCCGCTCGCTGCTGTGGAAGGCCCCCACGGCATCCTTCGACGCGGCCTTCAGCAGTCAGGACACCGACGCATGAGCATCCAGCACACGGTCGTCTTCCGGCTCGTTCATCCCCACGGCGACCAGCGGGAGAATGCGTTCCTCGCGGACGGGCGACGGATCCTCTCATCGATCCCCGGCGTCGGGGACTTCACCGTGCAGCGGCAGGTGAGTCCGAAGAGCGCCCTCACCCATCAGTTCGCGATGGTCTTCGCCGACGACGCGGCATACGCGGCGTACAACGCGCATCCCGATCATGTCGCATTCGTCGAAGAGCGGTGGGCGACGGAGGTCGCCGAATTCCAGGAGTACGACTTCCTCGCGCTGTGACGCGGGGACTCAGCCCGGTACCGCGGACTGCGAGAGGGCGCGCAGCAGCCGCGTGAGTTCGCGGATGTCGTCGACATCCCAGCGATCCAGTGCGTTCGACAGGGCGCTCTCGCGCGGCGCGCGCACCTCGCGCAGTCGGCGCAGACCGTCGGCCGTGGCTGAGATGAGGCTGGAGCGGCCGTCCGTGGGGTCCGGCGTGCGGGTGACGAGGCCGAGATCCTCGAGTTCGCGCACCGTGCGGCTGAGCTGCCCCTTGTCGGTGTGCAGCGACTCGGCGAGTGCCGACAGCGTGATCGATTCGCGCCGCACGATGGTCGTGAACACCTTGTAGGCGCCGGGCAGCATGCCCGGGCTGAGCCGGTTCGCGTTCTCCGCGAACAGCCGGCGCACGTGGGTGAACAGCTCGCTGAACTCGCCCTCGAGGGCGCGCACCGCATCGGCGCGCGCCTCTCGGGTATCGTTCGCGGTCATCGTGTTCACCTTATCGAGCGGAGTCGGACGACCCGGCCGCGGCATCGGCCGTCCGGATCGCGCCGGTCGAGGTGAGCGAGCCCATGCCGGCGGGGACCGAGACGGTCGCGAGGTCGGCCTCGCTGGCCTGGATGCGCTCGCTCGTGGTCATCGTCGTGAGGGGCTTGTTCGGCAGGAAGACGATCGCGATCAGGCTGAGCACGGCGAACGGCACCGCGATCAGGAACGAGTGCGAGATGCCGGTGGCATAGATGTCCTCGATCACGATGCGCAGCGCCTCGGGCATCGTAGACACCGCCGGCAGCGTGCCGGACTGCAGCTGAGCCGCCCAGGTCTGCGCATCGGCGCCGAGGGTCGCCAGCGCCGCCGCGATGTCGTCCGCGCGCTCGCCGACGAGATCGGTGACCTTGGTGGCCAGTGCGGCACCCATCACCGAGACGCCGATCGTGCCGCCGAGGCTGCGGAAGAAGGTGACTCCCGAGCTCGCGACGCCGATCTCGGTCGGCTTTGTGGTGTTCTGCACGACCAGCACGAGGTTCTGCATCGTCATGCCGACACCGGCTCCCAGCAGGAACATGTACAGCGAGACGAGGGCGAAGTTCGTGTCGTAGTGGATCGTCGACAGCATGGTGGAGCCGGCGATCAGGAACACGGCGCCCACCAGCAGGAACGGCTTCCAGCGTCCGGTCTTGGTGATCAGCGCGCCGACGCCGATCGACGAGATCAGGAGTCCCGCGATCATCGGGATCGTCATGATGCCCGCCTCGGTGGGCGTGGCCCCGCGGGCCAGCTGCATGTACTGGCTGAGGAAGACCGAGGCGCCGAACATCGCGATGCCGGTCGCGATCGAGGCGATGACCGACAGCGTGAAGGTGCGGTTGCGGAACAGCGACAGCGGGATGAGCGGCTCGGCCGAGCGCAGCTCGACGATGACGAACAGGATCGCGCCCAGCAGCGCGCCGCCGACCATGAGCACGGTCTCCACGCTCCACCACTCGAACGAGGCGCCCGCCAGGCTCACCCAGATCAGCAGCGACGAGACGGCCGCCGAGAGCAGGATGATGCCGAGGTAGTCGATGCGCGTCTTCTGCTTCGGGCGCCGCGGGGTGTGGAGCGTCCGCTGCACGATGATGAGGGCTGCAGCCGCGACCGGCAGCGCCACGAAGAAGTTCCAGCGCCAGCCCCAGGCGTCGGTGATCACGCCGCCCAGCAGCGGGCCGCCGATGGTGGCGACGGCCATGACGGCGCCGAACAGGCCCATGTAGCGCCCGCGCTCACGCGGGCTGATGATGTCGGCCATCAGCACCTGGCTGAGGGCGGCGAGGCCACCGGCGCCGATGCCCTGGATGGCGCGGAAGGTGATGAGCATCTCGGGGGTCGTCGAGAAACCCGCCGCGGCTGTGGCCAGCACGAAGATCACGATGGCGAGCTGGTAGAGCACCTTGCGGTTGGTGAGGTCGGCGAGCTTGCCCCAGATCGGGGTCGAGATGGCCGTGGTCAGCAGGGTCGCCGTGACCACCCACGTGAAGGCGGCCTGATTGCCTTCGAGATCGTGGATGATGACCGGCAGCGACGTCGAGACGACAGTCGATGCCAGCATCGAGACGAACATGCCGAGGATGAGGCCGGACAGGGCCTCGAGCACCTGGCGGTGCGACATCTTGGGCGGGGCCGCGAGTGCGGATGAGGACATGACGGAAGTGCTCCCTGGGGGATCGTGCGGAGGGTGAAAGGCAGGCGGCGGCGACGGCGCGATATCGTTGATCGAAGTCAACGGTTGAGATTTGTCAACTATACGACTGTGGTTGACACATGTCAACTACGTGCGGAGAGTGGCAGCGCGCGCCGGCGCGCGGAGGTCACCTGCGCGCCCGCGCGAGGGTGCAGCGCGTCAGTCGGCGAGGGCGAGCGCGCGGAACGGCTGGCGAGTGGATGCCGGGGCCGGCGCGGTGGCAGGCGCAACGGCCCGGCCGAGCTGCGTGCGACGGTACAGCTCGTCGATGAGCTCGGTCGCGAGGTTCACGAGCCCCCGGATCTCGCGCTCGTCGCGGTCGATCCAGGCGCAGCGCGGCTCGTCGCCCACGGGTACGAACCCGTCGTGCTCCTCCCAGACGACGAGGGTGCGCTCGGCGCCCAGCACGTGCTGCTGCCACCACACCTGGCGCAGGTAGTTGCGGGGGATCGAACGCCACGTCTTGTTGGTCGTCTTGATCTCGGCCAGGACGACGCGGCCGGCCTCATCCACCGTGACGCCGTCCGGGGTGGCCAGGTGGCGCTTCTCGACGACCGCGTGGAACAGGGCCGACGAGGGCTGGATGCCGTGGGTCGCTGCCACCCATGCCGCGATCTCGGGCTCGCGGCGACGGCCGTGCTCGGTATAGGCATTGCCCGAGAAGCCCGAGCCGCCCAATTTCGCGTCGGCGGCGCGCGCAATCGACTTCTCGGTCGTGAGCTGGGCGACGTCGGTGGCGGTGATCCCGCGAGACCGTGCCCGGATCCAAGCGACCCGGTCGCGCGAGTCGGCGACGATGCGCGCAGCCAGTTCCGGAGTCACCTCTCGAGGCTAACCGCCCAACCGGACATCCCGCCGTCGCGACATGCGCCGCGCGCGGATGCCAGGGGCGCGGCTCATCGGTCCCGTTTTGTCACCATCGATGCGGATGGCGACAAAACGGGACGGATGAGCACGCACCACGGGTCCTGAGGCTGGTTCAGAAGGCGGCGGCGCCCGCCTCGGCGACCGAGTGGTCCTGCTCGCCGGAGCCGCCGCTGACCCCGACAGCGCCGACGACCCTGCCGTCTCGCGAGAGCGGGATGCCGCCGGCGAAGATCGCGACCTTGCCGCCATTGGTGTTCTGGATCCCGAAGAACTGCTGCGTCGGCTGCGAGTTGTCGCCGAGGTCCTTCGTCGAGATGTCGAACGCCTTCGAGGTCCAGGCCTTGTTGATCGAGATGTTGACGCTGCCGATCCATGCGCCGTCCTGCCGCACGTGTGCGACGAGGTTTCCCCCGGCATCCACGACGGCGATGTTCATGGGCTGGCCGATCTCGTCGGCCCGTTTCTCTGCGGCGGCGATGACGCGGCGGGCGTCCTCGAGGGTGACGGACATGGTGATTCCTTTCGGTTCAGGCCTTGATGTAGCCGTTGGGGTTGAGGACGTATTTCTTCGCGGCGCCTTGGTCGAACTCGGCGTAGCCCTGTGGGGCGTCGTCGAGGGTGATCGGGGTGGCTTGGACGGCCTTTGCGATCTGGACCTTGTCGTGCAGGATCGCCATCATCAGCTGCCGGTTGTATTTCATGACCGGGCACTGACCCGTCGTGAATGACAGCGACTTGGCCCAGCCCAGCCCGAGCCGGATCGACAGCGAGCCGACTTTCGCGGCTTCATCGATGCCGCCGGGGTCGCCGGTGACGTAGAGGCCGGGGATGCCGAGGGCGCCGCCGGCGGCGGTGAGGTCCATCAGCGAGTTGAGGACGGTGGCGGGGGCTTCGTGGCCGGCGTCGGCGCCGTGTCCGCGGGCCTCGAAGCCGACGGCATCCACCCCGCTGTCGACTTCGGGGACGCCGAGGATCTGCTCGATCTGGTCGCGCGGGTCGCCTTGGGACACGTCGACGGTCTCGCAGCCGAAGGACCGGGCCTGCGCGAGGCGGTCTTGATTCAGGTCACCGACGATGACGGCCGCGGCGCCGAGCAGTTGCGCGCCGACGGCGGCGGCCAGTCCCACCGGGCCGGCACCGGCGATATAGACGGTGGAGCCGGGGCGGACTCCGGCGGTGTAGGCGCCGTGGAAGCCGGTGGGGAAGATGTCGGAGAGCATGGTGAGGTCGAGGATCTTCTCGAGCGCCTGGTCGTGGTCGGGGAAGCGCAGCAGGTTCCAGTCGGCGTAGGGGACGAGCACGTACTCGGCCTGGCCGCCCACCCAGCCGCCCATGTCGACGTAGCCGTAGGCGCTGCCGGGCCGGTCGGGGTTGACGTTCAGGCAGATGCCGGTCTTGCCCTCCTTGCAGTTGCGGCAGCGGCCGCAGGCGATGTTGAAGGGCACCGAGACGATGTCGCCGACCTTGATGAACTCGACCCCGGGGCCGACCTCCACGACCTCGCCGGTGATCTCGTGGCCCAGCACCAGGCCCTGCGGCGCGGTGGTGCGGCCGCGGACCATGTGCTGGTCGGAGCCGCAGATGTTGGTGCTCACGGTTCGGAGGATCGCGCCGTGCGGCACCTTGCGGCCTACGTTGGCCGGATTGACGCCCGGGCCGTCCTTGAGCTCGAACTCGGGGTAGGGGGTGTCGATCACCTCGACGACGCCGGGGGATTGATAGGCGACTGCTCTGTTACCGGACATGGAGATCCTTTCCGCTGCGCTGGGGACTGTCGATCGGGTTGTCGAGGCTCGGCCTCGGGCGTTCGGGTGAGCTGTCTCCAGGTTCGCCTGTGGACCGGTGGCCGTCGATCATCCCGGGGGAGGGTGCCCCCTACCCGAACGGGTGGGCGCGTCGTACGCTGGCGTCATGCCCGATGGTGGACAGGCCTGCACAGAGCACGTGCTGCGCGATCTCGCGGCGGTCGTCGCGGCACCGGCGGAAGCACTGCCCGAACTGCTGGCCGCCCTCCTGCGGGTGTTCGTCGAGCACGACGCGATCGTGCTGCTGGGTGCCGACGCGGCCGGGGGCAGACGCCGCGGCGCGGGCGATCCGGCGTTCGTGGAAGGCGTGCCCTTCCTCGACCTCGACGACCTGAGGCGCACGCTGAAGCCGGGGGGCTTCCGCGGGGGATCGCTCATCGTGGGTGGGATGCCCGTGCCGACGCTCGAGGTGCTCTCGCGCAACGGGGCGCTGCTCGTGATCGCGCGGCCTCGCCTCCAGTCGGGTGCCGAAGAGACCGTGGCGCAGCTGTGGAACGTCGTCGCCCTGCGGGTGCAGCAACTGGCGGACGAGGCGCCGCCGGACTATCTGCAGCTGGCCCGCGCGGCATCCGGTGTCCGGATGGAGGTCCTGACCGATCTCGCCGACGAGTACTCCACGACCCTCGAATCCGTGCTCGCGGTGCTGAGATCGTCGGGACTGGACGACCGGGCGGCGCGCACGGCGGCGACCGGGGTGGCCGCCGAGGGCATGGTGCAGCTGCGGACGGCGAGCGACCGGGTGCGCACCTTCACCGAAGAGCCCGTCGTGTCGGCCTTCGCGCGGCTGCGCGAGGACCTGCGTCCGCTCGTGAGATTCCGCGACCTCGACGTGCAGTTCGTCGAGCCGCCCGTCGACGGCCGGCCGCTGCCGAGCGAAGTGGCGCACGGGGCGCGCGCCGTCGTGCGCGGACTGATCCTGGCCCTGATCGATCGGCCCGAGGTCACCCGGGTCCGGGTGCAATGGGGGTGCGACGGCACCAATCTGCTCATCGACATGCGTGACGACGGTCCCCGGGAGCTGTCCGATGCCGCTACCCAGCTGCAGTTGGCGCGGCAGCGCATCCACGCGCTGGACGGGACCATCAGCGTGGAGGCCACCCGCGGGTGGGGGACCCAGCTGTCGATCGTCATCCCGCTCGATCCGCCGCATCCGTCGGCGGCGGCCGTCGCGGGCTGGGGGCTGCGCCCGCGCGAGCTCGAGGTGCTGCAGCTGCTGGCGAACGGCCGGCGCAACCGCGTGATCGCCGGGGAGCTGGGCATCAGCGAGAACACCGTGAAGTTCCACGTCGCCGGGGTCTATCGCAAGCTCGGCGTGCAGACGCGCGCCGGGGCGACTGCCGTGTTCCTGGCGGCGCACGCCCCGGTGTAGTCGGCGCGTGCCGAGCGGCGAGGGCGTACCCGTGCTGATTTGGGGGAGGCCCCGGCATCCCGTACACTTGAGGAAGCCAAAGACCGCTGGTCTCGGTGCGCGCGAAAGCGTGTACCGACGAAGCTCTGCAAAGCAGGGGCCCGCGCAGGTGTCACAGACAGACTTCCGGGAGATCCGGGCCGAAGCTCCGTGCGCTTGCGCCGGAGCTTTTCTCTTTGCCGGAATCCGGTCGAGGCCGACGCCCCGCCACCGCGGAGCGTGACGTAAACACAAGGAGTGACCATGGCGCAGAAGGATGCATCGGTTGCCGAGCTCACGAAGAACTTCGAGGACTCGAACGCCGTCTTGCTGACCGAGTACCGCGGTCTGACGGTTGCCCAGCTCAAGCAGCTGCGCAACAGCATTCGTCAGGACGCGGAATACGCCGTGGTGAAGAACACGCTGACCAAGATCGCGGCCAACAAGGCCGGGATCTCTGCGCTGGACGAAGACCTCAAGGGTCCCTCGGCTATCGCATTCGTGCACGGCGACTTCGTCGCCACCGCGAAGGCTCTGCGCGACTTCGCCAAGGCCAACCCGCTGCTCGTGATCAAGGGCGGTGTGTTCGAGGGCAACGCCCTGACCGCCGACGAGGTCAACAAGTACGCCTCGCTGGAGAGCCGTGAGGTTCTGCTCGCGAAGGCGGCGGGCATGATGAAGGCGACGATGGGCAAGGCTGCCGCGACCATCGACGCGCTTCGCGAAAAGCTGGAGACCGCAGCGGCCGCGTAAGCGACCAGCGATCTCTTCCCACAACCCCATCTATTTAGGAGACACATCATGGCGAAGCTCACCACTGAGCAGCTGCTCGAGCAGTTTGCAGACCTCACCCTCGTCGAGCTCAGCGAGTTCGTGAAGGCGTTCGAGGAGAAGTTCGACGTCACCGCTGCTGCTCCCGTCGCCGTTGCCGGCGCCGGTGGCGCGGGTGCCGCGGCCGAGGCCGAGGAGGAGAAGGACTCGTTCGACGTCATTCTCGAGGCCGCCGGCGACAAGAAGATCCAGGTCATCAAGACGGTCCGCGAGCTCACCTCGCTCGGCCTCGGCGAGGCCAAGGCCGTCGTCGACGGCGCTCCCAAGGCCGTCCTCGAGGGCGCGACCAAGGAAGCCGCCGAGAAGGCCAAGGCCGCTCTCGAAGAGGCCGGCGCTTCGGTGACCCTGAAGTAATCCAGCTCCACCACGACGAAGGCCCCCGGGTGATCCCGGGGGCCTTCGTCGTTCGTGGATCGACGTCATTCCCCTGGGCAAGACTGCGCATTCTCAGATGGGTCCCGCTGGCCGCCACCGGGGCGTTCACGCGCGTGCTCGAGGAGATCGTCACCGGACCGGATGCCGCAGCGCTGGCCCCCGGGCAGTTCGAGACCGTCGAGCGCGGCGGGGAGCTCTTCCGCGTGGTCCCGGACATCGCGCAACGTGCCGAGCGCGCCGTCTGGGAGGCGAAGCTGTTCCGCGATCTGAGGGATCGGGCGGACTCTACTCGGAGGTAACGATCCGGGAAACCCTCTTCTCGCCGTCGAGGCCTCTCGCTAGCGTGTGGAAAGCGGCGGTATGTCGCGGAACCCGAACGGCACGTCCGCCGTTCCTCCCGGCATCATCGCCGATGCATCGATCAAGTACGTCACCAGCGATCAGGAGGATCTGAGATGACCATGGGACAGCACAAGAATCGACTCGCCGCACTCGCGGTCCTGGGTACCATCGGCCTCGTCGCAGTCGGCTGCTCCGGCGGCAACGGCGACACTCCGGACGAGGAGGTTCCCGGCAGCGATCAGGACTTCTCCGGAGAGACTCTCAACGTCGTCGCGGCGTGGTCCGGTGCCGAGCAGGCGAACTTCGAGGCCGTCCTCGACGTCTTCGAGGAGGCGACCGGCGCCACCGTCACCTACACGAGCTTCGGCGACAACGGCCCCACCTACATCCAGGGTCAGCTCGCCGGCGGCACACCGCCCAACGTGGCCGTCATCGGCCAGCCCGCGCTCATGCAGTCGCTCGCCGGCAACGGCGACATCCTGCCCGTCGACGACACGACCGCCGGCCTGGTCGCCGACAACTACTCGCAGAGCTGGATCGACCTCGGTTCGGTCGACGGCGAGCTGTACGGCGTGTGGTTCAAGGCGGCGAACAAGTCCACCGTCTGGTACAACGACGACATCTACTCGGAGGCCGGGGCGAGTGTGCCCGAGGACTGGGACGGCTTCCTCGAGCAGCTCGAGGTCATCAACGACTCCGGCTACTCGGGCATCTCGGTCGGAGCCGACGTCGGATGGCCGCTGACCGACTGGTTCGAGAACGTGTACCTGCGCACCGCCGGCGGGGACATGTACGACCAGCTCACGGGCCACGAGATCCCGTGGACCGACCCGTCTGTGCAGGAGGCGCTCGAGGTCATGGCCACGCTGTGGAGCAGCCCCGCGCTGCAGCCGGGCGGCGCGCAGCGCACGTTCCCGGAGAGCGTGACCGCCGTCTTCGGCGCCGACCCTGAGGCCGGCACCGTGTTCGAGGGCGACTTCGTGGCCGGCAACATCACCGACGACGGCAACTCCGTCGTGGGCGAGAACGCGCTGTTCTACGACTTCCCGTCGGTGAACGGCTCCGCACCGGCCGTGGTCGGCGGTGGTGACGTCGCCGTCCAGTTCACCGACGACGAGGCCACCGCGGCGCTGATGGCGTTCCTGGCCTCGCCGGGCTCGGCCGAGGCGTGGGTCCCCAACGGCGGTCTGACCTCGCCGAACACCGCGGTCGACACGTCGCTGTACCCGGACGACATCTCCCGGCAGATCGCCGAGGCGCTGACCGGCGCCGAGGAGTTCCGCTTCGACATGTCCGACCTCACGCCCAGCGCCTTCGGCGGCACGGCGGGTCAGGGCTTCTGGCAGGAGATGATCACCTTCTACGAGAACCCGGACGACGTCCAGGGCACCATGGAGCGGCTCGAGGCCGCGGCAGCCGCCGCCTACTGAGGGGCTGACCGGTGACCACCGTCGCCAAGGCGCCGGCCACATCGCCCGCCCCGCGCGCTCCCCAGCGGGTGCGCGGGTCGGGCGGCTGGCGCAAGTTCGCGCTCATCGCCTCGTTCCTGGCCCCCGGGATGATCATCCTGGGCGCCCTGGTGGTGTATCCGATCGTCTACACGGCGATCCGCTCGTTCTTCTCGCGGGCCGGGGACGAGTTCGTCGGGTGGGACAACTACGTGACGATGTTCACGAACGACACCACCTTCACGGCCATCCGCAACAACGTCATGTGGGTGATCGTCGCCCCGGCGGCGTGCACCATCCTGGGTCTCATCTTCGCGGTGCTGCTGGAGAAGCTGAAGTGGAAGACCGCGTTCAAGCTCATCATCTTCATGCCGATGGCGATCTCGATGCTCGCGGCGGGCGTGATCTTCCGCGGGATGTTCCAGGAGGACCCCAACCTGGGCGTGGTCAACGCGACGCTGGTGGGCATAAACAACGTCTTCACCGACGAGGCGAACTACCCTGGCGCCGCTCCACGCGACGGGTTCGGGATCATCGAGGACAGCGGGGTCATCGCGACCGAGGACACTGTCGGACCCGGCGCCACCGTGGACTTCCCGCTGATCCGCATCCGCCAGTCGGATCTGCCCGATGATGCCGCGCAGGCGGTGGCGGCTCCGTCCGCCGGAGACACCCAGGTCACCGGAACCGTCTTCCTCGACGTCATCAGCGGCGGTGGGGGCAGCAACGGCGAGATCGAGCAGGGCAAGAGCGGGCTTCCCGGCATCCGCGTCGATGCCGTCTCACCGGATGGATCCATCCACGGCTATGCGACGACCGGCGCGGACGGCACCTTCACGATCGAAGGGCTGACGGCGGGGGAATCGTACCGGATCGCCCTGCCGGCGGCGAACTTCGACGCGGGCTTCCAAGGCGTGTCGTGGCTGAGCGCCTCGCTCATCAACGCGGTGATCATCCTGTCGTACATCTGGATCTGGGCCGGTTTCGCGATGGTCATGATCGCGTCGGGGCTGTCCGCGATGGACCGCTCGCTGCAGGAGGCCTCCCGGGTCGACGGTGCCAATGAGTGGCAGGTGTTCACGAAGATCACCGCGCCGCTTCTGGCGCCGGTGCTCGTCGTGGTCCTGGTGACGCTCATCATCAACGTGCTGAAGATCTTCGACCTCGTCTACGTCATACCCCCCGGCGCATCCAAGCCGGCGGCCAACGTGATCGCGGTCGAGATGTGGACGGTCTCGTTCGGCGGCGGCAACAACTACGGCCTCGGCTCGGCGCTGGCGATCCTGCTGCTGATCCTCGTGCTGCCGTCGATGATCATCAACGTGCGGCGCTTCCGTGAGGAGCGCAGCCGATGAGCGCGGCATCCGAGCTCGGGATCGTCACGGGCAAGAAGACCGTCGCGCAGCGCGTGCTGGGCGTCATCTCGTCGAGCGTCGTCAACATCGTGCTGCTGATCGTCGCGATCTTCTGGCTCGTGCCGACGGTGGGCCTGCTGATCATGTCGCTGCGGACCGTGGGAGACAACTCCTCGTCGGGCTGGTGGACGGTGCTCACCAAGCCCGCCGAACTCACGATCCAGAACTACGTGAACCTGCTGTCGAACTCGACGATCACCGGATCGTTCTGGAACACCATCATGATCGCGGTGCCCAGCACGGCCCTGGTGGTGATCATCGGCGCGCTCGCCGCCTATGCGTTCGCGTGGACCGAGTTCTGGGGCCGGGACTGGCTGCTGATCGTGGTGATCATCCTGCTGGCGGTGCCCGTGCAGGTCGCGCTGATCCCACTGGCGACCATGTTCGGCGCGCTCGGCATCTTCGGGTCGGTGTTCGGTGTGGTGCTTTTCCACACCGCGTTCGGGCTGCCGTTCGCGATCTTCCTGCTGCGGAACTTCTTCCTGCAGGTGCCCGCCGAGCTGCTCGAGGCGGCGCGGATCGACGGCTCGAGCGAGTGGCGCATCTTCTTCCAGATGATGCTGCCCCTGGCACTGCCGGCGATCGCGTCGCTGGCGATCTTCCAGTTCCTGTGGACATGGAACGACATGCTCGTCGCGCTGATCTTCACGAACCCCGATTCGATGCCGCTGACGGTGGCGATCCAGTCACAGTTGCGGCAGTTCGGATCGAACATCGACGTGCTCAGCGCCGGGGCGTTCCTGTCGATGATCGTTCCGCTGATCGTGTTCTTCGCGTTCCAGCGGTACTTCGTGCAGGCGCTGCTGGCGGGGTCGCAGAAGTAGACGGGTGGGCGATCAGTCGGTGCAGGCGAGTCTTGTCTGCACCGACTGCATCGCATCCAGCTCGAACAGCTGGGCAGAGCGCATCGCCGACGCCACCGCGAGCGTGCGCGGCTCGGAGCCGAGCTCGAGCACCGCGTCGGTCATGGGGATCGCGCCCTCGTGGTGGCGGATCATGAGCTCGAGGAACAGGCAGTCCGCTGCCTGACCGCTCGCCTGTTGAAGGGCGGTCAGTTCGGCGGGGGATGCCATGCCCATGGCCACCCGCATCTCCTCATCGGTCAGGGGCTCGTCGCCCGCCCCGCCGTGATCGTGCCCGGCATCGGACGCGCTCATCCACGCCATCGGGTCGGTGCTCACCTGCGGCAGGCCCCACTGGACGAGCCAGTCGAACATCTCGCCCTTCTGGGCCGACTGGCCGGTGGCGATGTCGTATGAGATGACCCGCAGCTCCTCGTCCTCGGTCTCGCGGTGGATCGTCATGGCCATGTCGACGGCCTGCGCGTGGTGCACCTGCATGTCGCGGGCGAAGCCGGCCTCGGGCGAGTCGTCACCGGGCGTCGTGTTCGCGACGACGCCGAATGTCGAGAAGCGTCCGATCGCGAACGCGACGGCGGCGATGGCGAGTGCGACCAGCAGCACCGCCCACCACGGCGGCAGCGACCGCTGCGGATGGGCGGTGTCGGTCACGACTGCTTGCCGGGCCCGTCGATCGCGCCGGTGCAGGCGGCGTTCGGCTCGGGGGCGTTGAGGTTGCGCCAGAACGTGGCCAGGAACTCGCCGACGCGCTCGTCGTCGGCCGAGTCAAGTTTCAGCTGCGCGTTCCACGCGCTCATCACGATGGGCGAGTCCAGGCCCTCGTAGGGCGAGACGATGACATAGGTCGAGGGCAGCTGCGCCTTGATCGTGTCGAGTTCGGCGTCGCTGACGGCGGCGGGATCGTAGGTGACCCACACGGCCCCGTGCTCGAGCGAGTGCACGGCGTTCTCGTTGGGCACCTGCTCGCTGTAGACACCGCAGTTGAGCCAGTAGGCGTTGTGGTCGCCGCCCGCCGGGGGCGTCTGCGCGTATTCGACCGCACCCTCGACGTGGTTGGCGGTGTTCTCGAACGTCTCGACGCCGGCGACCGCGGTCGCGTCGCCGTCACCGCGGTCGATCGTGACCGCGCGCGGGGTGAAGATGATCGACGCGGCCACCAGGGCGATCACGACGACGGCGGCGGCACCGCCCACGACCCACCAGGTGAGCGTGGTGCGGCGACGCTTGGAGAGCTGCTTCTGGTACTCCGCCAGCTTCTGCTGCTTCTGCTGCTCGCGCTGCTGCTTGACGGTCAGTTCGATGGTGGCCTGCGTGGCGGGGTTGCCGCTCGTGCGCTTGCCGGAGGGGGTCGGGGTCATGGGCGTGATCTCGGCTCGGGGTACCCGCGTCGGCGTGCGCGGACCCCATGATTCTATTCGCGCGGATATGGGGAGGGGTCGCTGGTCGATAACGTTGCGCTATGAGTCCCGTCGCGACGCTGCCCTCCCGGACGCCGATGGATGCCGGGGTCGACGCCACCGGCATCCTGAACCTCATCGATGCGCTGGAAGCCGACCCGGCCCAGGAACCGCACGGGCTGATGATCCTGCGCCGCGGCGCGGTCATCGCGCAGGGCTGGTGGGCGCCGTACACCGCCGACCGGCCGCAGCTGGTGTACTCGCTCAGCAAGAGCTTCACTTCGGCCGCGGCAGGCGTTCTCGTCGACGAGGGGGTGCTCGACCTCGACAGCACCGTGGTCTCGCACTTCCCCGAGTTCGCCGACGAGATCACCGACGAGCGCACCCGGCGCATGCGCGTGCGGCACGTGGCATCCATGGCCAGCGGTCACGAGAACGAGATGATCGACGTCGCGTTGCGCACCGATGACGTCGAGCCCGTCCGCGGGTTCCTGCTCAATCCGCCCGAGCAGGAACCGGGCAGCGTGTTCGCGTACAACCAGCCCGCCACCTACACGCTCGCGACGATCGTGCACAGACTCACCGGGCGCACTCTGGTCGAGTTCCTGCGCGAGCGGGTGCTCGACCCGATCGGCGCGGGGCCCATCGCGTGGGAGGAGTGGCCCGAGGGTCGCGACATCGGATACTCGGGCGCCTTCATGACAACCGACACCATTGCGCGGCTGGGCCTGCTGCTGCTCGGCCGCGGGCAGTGGGCCGGCCGGCGGGTGCTGTCACAGGAGTGGGTGGATGCCGCGACCTCGGTGCACGTGGACACGGCGCCGGCGCCCGAGCGGGGCGCGTCGGACTGGTCGCGGGGCTACGGCTTCCAGCACTGGCGGTCGCGGCACGGATACCGCGGTGACGGCGCGTTCGGGCAGCTGTGCCTGGTGCTGCCCGAGCACGAAGCCGTGGTCGCCTATCAGGGGCAGTCCGGCGATATGCAGCGGCTGCTGGATGCCGTGTGGCAGCACCTCCTGCCCGCGATCGGTCGTGCGGGGTCGGCGGGAGCGGATGCCGAGCTGGCCGCGCGGCTCGCGGGGTCCTCGCTGCCGGAGCGCGTCGTGGCGCGCGTCGCGGTGGACGCAGACCGATGGGACGGGGCGGCCTTCTCGGGGGCGGCCGATGGCGCGGAGTCCGGCGATTCAGGGGATGCCGGCGGGCACGGTGCTCGCGTGCGGCGCGACGGCGACGGATGGGTGCTGACGCTGACCGGTTCGACCGGAGACGTCCGGGCGCGGTTCACCGGTGAGCCGGGCTGGTGCGTGACCTCCGGCGACGGGCCGGTGATCGCGGTCAGCGGCGGCTTCGCCGGTGACGACGAACTGCTGCTCGACGTCGCCTTCCTCGAGACGCCGCACCGGCTGCACCTGCGCTTCGACCGTGCGGCCGGCGTCGTCACGCGCCGGTGGCAGACGCCGCCGCTGCGCGACCCGGCCGACCTGCGAGATCTGACGGCACCCGGCGCGTTCGGGTGACTGCGGCCCCCGTGCGCCCGGTGCGTCCCGCTGGCGCCGCCGGTGCGGTGCGGCACACTGGACCGATGACCGCTCGCGTCACCGACCTCGAGATCACGTACGCGCTGCAGCGCGTCGTCGTGGGCGGCGTGCTGGTGGTGCTGGCGTTCCTGCTGGGCCTGGTCGTGGCGACCGGCGCCGAGCCGATCGACCTTGACGCCTGGTGGAACAGCCTGGTGACGGGCATCGCGCCGGGGTTCGAGCCGGTGAGCCTGTTCATGAACGCGGCCGGCGGGGGGTGGATCGCGACGTTCGCCGTGCCGCTGGGCGGCCTGCTCGTGCTCGTCCTGATGCGCAGACCGTGGGCCGGCGTGTACCTGATCGCCGCCTCCCTCGGCAGCGTCCTGCTCGTGCAGCTGCTCAAGCAGGTCTTCGGGAGGGCCCGCCCCGAAGAGATCCTCGTGGTCTCGGACTACGGTTCCTTCCCCTCGGGCCACACCGCCAACGCGGCCACGCTCGCCGCCGTCGCAGTGATCGTGTTCCCCCGGCTGTGGGTGACGCTGGTCGCCGCGGCGTGGGTGGTGCTGATGGCGTTCAGCCGCACGCACGTGCATGCGCACTGGTTCAGCGACACCGTCGGCGGCGCGCTGGCGGGGGTGGGTGCCGCGTTGCTGGTCGCCGCGGCATTCACGGTTCCGCTGTACCGGGAGCAGGAGCGGCATCGGCTGCGGAAGACGCGGTGACCTGCCGTTCCGGCATCCACCGGTCACAGTAGGCTGTGCGCCATGACCGCGTCTCAGTCGCCGGATGCCGCCGCCGCAGAACTCGCCCGACTTCAGGCCGAAGCCGAAGCCGCCGCCGCCGAGTTGAAACTGGCCCAGGCCAAGGCTGCGCTCGCCGCGGCGCAGGCCGAAGCGGCGAAGGCCGCCGTGCCCGGGGTGGATGCCGGTGCGGGCGGAACGGCGGACGCGGAAGGTGAACCCGCGACGGCCGCGACCGGCGGGCCGCTCGGCGCGGACGAGGTCGCCGCGATCGTCAAGGGCTACACGTTCGAGGCCGAGACACTCGACCTGGGCGCCCTCGTCAACGGCGAGCCCGTGGCCGATGCACAGGTGCGGATCCCGCTCGCGATGATGAACCGGCACGGCCTGGTCGCCGGCGCCACCGGCACCGGAAAGACCCGCACGCTCCAGGGCCTGGCCGAGCAGCTCGCCGCCAAGGGCGTTCCCGTGTTCGCGGCCGACATCAAGGGCGACCTGTCGGGAGTCGCGACTCCCGGTGAGCCGAGTGAGAAGCTGCTCACCCGCACGGCTGCGATCGGTCAGGACTGGGCGCCTGCGGCATCCGTCACCGAGTACTTCGCCCTGGGCGGCATCGGCACCGGGATCCCGGTCCGCGCGACCGTCTCCGGATTCGGTCCGCTGCTGCTGAGCAAGGTGCTGGGGCTCAACGCGACGCAGGAGTCGAGCCTGGGCCTCGTGTTCCACTACGCCGACGCGCACGGGCTCGCGCTCGTCGACCTCTCCGACCTGCGCGCGGTGCTCAGCTATCTCACGAGCGACGAGGGCAAGCCCGAGCTGAAGAACCTCGACGGGCTGTCGTCGGCCACCGCGGGCGTGATCCTGCGCGAGCTCATCACGTTCGCCGACGACGGTGCGGACGTCTTCTTCGGCGAGCCCGAGTTCGAGGTGGCCGACTTCCTGCGCACGGCGGCCGACGGACGCGGCATCATCTCGCTGCTCGAGGTGCCCGGCGTGGCCGACAAGCCGGCGCTGTTCTCGACCTTCCTCATGTACCTGCTGGCCGAGCTGTTCGAGATCCTGCCCGAGGTGGGCGACCTCGACAAGCCGAAGCTGGTGTTCTTCTTCGACGAAGCGCACCTGCTGTTCAGGGACGCGTCGAAGGACTTCCTGGCATCCATCGTGCAGACGGTGCGCCTGATCCGCTCGAAGGGCGTCGGGGTCTTCTTCGTCACCCAGACGCCGAAGGATGTGCCCGGCGACGTGCTCGGACAGCTGGGCTCGCGGGTGCAGCACGCGCTGCGCGCGTTCACGCCCGACGACGCCAAGGCGCTGCGGGCGACCGTCGGCACGTACCCGAAGTCGGGGTACGACCTCGAGCGCACGCTGCAGGAACTCGGCACCGGCGAGGCCATCGTGACGGTCATGAGCGAGAAGGGTGCGCCGACCCCCGTCGCGTGGACGCGTCTGCGCGCCCCGCTGGGGCTCATGTCGCCGACGCCCGAGCCCGACATCGTCCGGGCCGTGAAGGCGTCGCCGCTGCTGCGAAGTACGGCACCGCGATCGACCGCGAGTCGGCGCGGGAGATCCTGACGGCCAAGATGAACGCTGCCGAGGCCGCGGCGGCCGCCGAAGAGGCGGCACTGGCGAAGGCCAAGACGGATGCCGAGTACGCCAAGCAGCAGGCCGCGATCCAGAAGCAGCAGCAGAAGGAGGCCGCAGCCGCGCAGAAGGAGTACGAGCGGCTCATGAAGGCGACGGCGGGCAAGAACCGCACCACGCGGTCGACTGCGAAGAGCCCGATCGACGAGATCCTCGGGTCGAAGGCGACCCAGACGATCCTCGGCGGAGTGATCCGCGGCATGTTCGGCACCGGCCGCCGCTGACCGCGGTGTGTGGTCGCGGTGTGTGGTCGCGTCTGGCCGCCTCGGGGCTGGTGACCCGGCCAGATGTGACCCCGAACCGGCGCCCGGCCGCGCCCAACCGGCGCCCGGCCGCGCCCAGGCAGCCCCGGGCGGTGCCAGGGGGCCTACGATCGGACCATGGCGACGAAGCCCCCCACCAGCGATATCGATGAGTCCCGCGTCCGCGTCGAAGAGCCCGCGCGCAAGGCGGCGGGCGTTCCGGGTGTGCTGCACGCGCTGCAGATCGCACAGCAGCAGATGGGCGTCGTGCGCAGTGCGCAGACGCTGCTGCGGCTGAACCAGAAGGACGGGTTCGACTGTCCCGGCTGCGCGTGGCCCGAAGAGGACAAGCGCCACGTCGCCGAGTTCTGCGAAAACGGTGCGAAGGCCGTCGCTGAAGAGGCCACCGTCCGCCGCATCGGTCCGGAGTTCTTCTCGGCCCACTCCATCGACGAACTGCGCGCGCACGACGACTGGTGGCTCGGGCAGCAGGGGCGCCTGACCCATCCGATGGTGCTCGATGAGGGTGCCACGCATTACCGGCCGATCTCGTGGGACGATGCCCTGCACGAGATCGCCGCCGCCCTGCGCGATCTCGACGCCCCCGACGACGCCGTCTTCTACACCTCGGGTCGCACCTCGAACGAGGCCGCGTTCCTCTACCAGCTGCTGGTGCGCGGTGTCGGTACCAACAACCTGCCGGACTGCTCGAACATGTGTCACGAGTCCAGCGGCTCGGCGCTGACGGAGACCATCGGCATCGGCAAGGGCACGGTGTCGATCGAAGACATCCACAACGCCGAACTGCTCATCATCGCGGGCCAGAACCCGGGCACCAACCATCCGCGCATGCTCAGCGCGCTCGAGAAGGCGAAGCAGAACGGCGCGAAGATCATCGCCGTGAACCCTCTGCCCGAGGCGGGCCTGCTGAACTTCAAGAATCCGCAGACCGTGCGCGGAGTGCTGCTGGGTGGCACCGCCCTCGCCGATGAGTTCGTGCAGATCCGGCTCGGCGGCGACCAGGCCCTGTTCCAGGCCATCGGCAAGCACCTGCTCGAAGCCGACGCGCAGCACGGCGGCGTCCTCGACCGCGCGTTCATCGAGACGCACACGAGCGGCTTCGAGGCGTACTCCCGGGCGATGATGGATGCCGGTTGGCCCGAGCTCGAGGCGGCCACGGGCATCGATGAGGCCGAGCTGCGGCGGATCGCCGAGATCGTCCGCGCGTCGGGCTCCACGATCGTCTGCTGGGCGATGGGCCTCACCCAGCACAAGCATTCGGTTCCCACGCTGCGCGAGATCGTCAACGTCCTGTTCCTGCAGGGCAACATCGGCCGGCCCGGCGCCGGCGTGTGCCCCGTCCGCGGGCACTCGAACGTGCAGGGCGATCGCACGGTCGGCATCTACGAGAAGCCGTCGACGGCGTTCCTCGATGCGCTCGACCGCGAGTTCGGCTTCGCCGCACCGCGCGAGCACGGCTACGACACCGTCGCCGCGATCCGCGCGATGGCCGCCGGCGACGTGCGGTTCTTCCTCGCCATGGGCGGCAACTTCGTCTCGGCCACACCCGACACCGAGGTCGTCGAAGCCGGCATGGCCAAGGTCGACCTGACCGTGCACGTGTCGACCAAGCTGAACCGGTCGCACACCGTCACCGGCAGACGCGCCATGATCCTGCCCACCCTCGGTCGCACCGACCGCGACCGTCGTGGCGGCGGCGAGCAGCGCGTCACCGTCGAGGACTCGATGGGCGCGGTGCACGCCTCGCGCGGACGCCTCGCCCCGCCCGCGGATGACCTGCTCAGCGAGGTCGCCATCGTGGCGCGGCTGTGCGCGCTGCTGTTCGGGGAGGACGACGGTGACCCAGGGGTTCGCCGAGGGGAGGCGGATCGCCGAAACGAGGCTGTTCCCAGTGGAATACAGCCTTCCTCCGGCGAATCGCCTTCGCTCGGCAACGCCGCCGGGCATGGCGGCTCCGCCGTCGCGGTCGACGCGGGCCAGCCGGAGCACGACCACATCACCGAGCCGGCCCCGGCCCACGGCACCCACGACGGGTCGACGGCAGACGCGACAAGCGAGCCCGCTCCCGCGCGCAATGTGCCCCAGGCCGACTGGGCGGCCCTCGAGGCCGACTACGCCGGCATCCGGACCCACATCCAGAACGTCATCCCGGGGTTCGATGACTACGAGAAGCGCATCGAGAAGGGCCGCACCTTCATGCTGCCCAACGGCCCCCGCGATGAGCGCAGCTTCGCCACCGTCGACGGCAAAGCACGGTTCACGGTGAATCCGCTCGAGTACCCGCACATCCCCGAGGGGCGCCTGCTGCTGCAGACCCTGCGCTCTCACGACCAGTACAACACCACCATCTACGGCAAGGACGACCGCTACCGCGGAATCTACGACGGCCGTCGCGTCGTGCTCATCCATCCCGACGACATCGCGGCGGCCGGCTTCGCGCCCGGCGACATCGTCGACGTGGTGTCGGAGTGGCAGAGCCCGAACGGCCTCGAAGAGCGCCGCGCCGAACAGTTCCGGCTCGTGCCGTACTCGACCCCGCACGGCAACGCCGCCGCGTACTATCCCGAGACGAACGTTCTCGTCCCGCTCGAGTCGGTGGCCGACGTGTCGGGCACCCCGACGTCGAAGGCCGTGATCATCCGTCTCGAGCGTCGCTGATCCCGGCCGCGCGCCGATTTTCCCCGGCCGGGGCCGGATCTGGGCGGGTGAGGCGCACCTAAGCTGGAAGGGTGGATGCCACGTCTCGACGGGCGGCCCGAATCCTCATCATGGTGCCCGCGGCCGCCCTCATGCTGCTGGGCCTGAACTCGGGCCTGCTGCTGCTCGGCGTCGCCATGCCGGTCGTGAATGAGCCGGATCTGCACTCCACGCTGCTCGTGTTCGGCTTCGTCGGCACGCTCATCAGCCTCGAGCGCGCCGTCGCCCTGCGCGCGGCATGGGCCTACTCGGCGCCGGTACTGCTGGCGCTCGGGTCCGTCATCACGATCACGCCGCTGCCGACGATCATCGGCAAGGTCGTGATCACCGCCGGGCTCGTCATGCACCTGCTCCAGTACCGGGCGATCTGGCAGCGCCAGCCGATGACGGCCACCGCCGTGCAGGCCGCCGGGGCCGTCACGGGCATCGCCGCCGGCCTGGCCTGGTGCGGCGGCGTTCCGCCGAACCGGCTCGTGCCGCTGCTGGCGGTCTTCCTGATCCTCACGATCGCCGGTGAGCGCCTCGAGCTCGCGCGTCTTGCCAGCCCCGGCGCGCGCGCCGAGCGGCTGCTGCTGATCCTCTCGGTGGGCTTGTCGGCATCCGCTCTGCTCACCCTCACCATGCCGGTCATCGCCGTGCCCGTCTCCGGCATCCTGCTGCTGGCCATCGTCGTCTGGCTGCTGCGATACGACATCGTCCGCGGCACGATTCGCCAGCACGGACTGCCCCGCTTCGTCGCGGTGTGCGTGTACCTCGGATACGGCTGGCTGCTGATCGCGGGCGCCGGGTGGCTGCTCGGCGGCGCCCGCACCGAGGGGCCGGTCTACGACGCGACCACCCACGCGATCTTCCTGGGGTTCGTGATCACGATGATCATGGCGCACGCGCCGCTGATCCTGCCGGCCGTGCTGCAGGTCGACATCCCCTACCACCCCGCGCTGTACGTGCCGGTGGCGCTGCTGCAGGCGGCGCTGCTGGTGCGCGTCGTCGCCGGCGACGCCTGGGGGATCACGGGTGCGCTCCAAGCCGGCGGCATCGGCGCCGTCGTCGCGATACTGCTGTTCGCCGCCACGGCCGTGACGGTCTCGCTGCGCGAACGAGGAAAGAAGAAGAGTCGTGTCGCGACGTAACTGGTACCTGCTGACCAACTCGGTCATCCTGCTGTGGATCGTGCTCACCGTCGTCGCGGTGACCATCCACCGTTTCGTGAACCAGCCGATGTGGCTCATGGTGCACGTGCCCCTGCTGGGCGCGGTGACCGCGGCGATCCTGATCTGGTCGCAGCACTTCGCCGACACCCTGCTGCGCCGGGCGGCACCCGCCGGGCGCATCGGACTGGGGGTGCGGCTCGGGCTGCAGAGCGCCGGTGCCGGCGTGATCATCGCGGGGATGCTCACCGGCGCCGTGCCACTCGTGATCGGCGGTGCGATCGCCGTCGCCGTGGCGATCATCGCGCACGCGGTGATCCTGTGGCTGCAGCTGCGTCGTGCTCTGCCCGCCCGGTTCGCGCCGCTCGTGCGCTACTACGTCGCCGCGGCGCTCGTGTTCCTCGGCGGCATCGCGGTCGGCGCGGTCATGCCGGCGCTGGGCGACCCCGACATCACCGACCGCCTGGTGAACACCCACATCGTGCTCAACGCGTACGGCTGGATCGGCCTCACCGTCTTCGGCACGCTGGTGCTGCTGTGGCCGACCATCCTGCACGCCAAGGTGCCCGCCTCGGCCGACGCCGCGGCGCGCCACGCGCTGCCGGTGCTGATCACCGGGCTCGCCGTCGCGGCCGTCGGTCCCCTCGCCGACCTGCAGCTGCTCGTCACCGTCGGCATGGCGATCTGGCTGGCCGGCGCAGTGCGCCTGGCCGTCGAGGGGTGGCGCGAAGCGCGCGCCATGCCGCCGGGAACCTTCGCCGGGTGGAGCCTGGCCGCCGCCTTCTGCTGGGTGGTCTTCGCCGCGGCCGCCCTCGGTGTGCACGCGGTCATCCAGCCCGACTGGGCGAGCCTGCGCGGCGAGTACCTGATGATGCTCGGTCCGCTGGTGGCCGGCTTCGCCGTGCAGATCGTCAGCGGCGCCCTGAGCTATCTGCTGCCGGTCGTCGCGCTCGGCAGCCCCGCCGCGGCCAAGGCCGGCGCGGAGATGCTTGACCGCGGCGCCGCCGCCCGCGTGGTCATCTACAACGGCGCGATCGTGCTCTACCTGCTGCCCATGCCCTCCGCCGCCAGGGTGCTGCTGTCGTTCGCCGCCGCAGGTGTCGTCATCGCCTTCCTCGTGCTCGTGGTGCGCGCGCTCATCGCCGGCCGCCGGGTGCGCAGGGCAGAGGGCGCGAACCCGGATCGCAGCGGACGCGTGAAGCTGATGGCACCGGCATCCACCCCACCACCGCCGCAGCCCCGACACGGCGGCGCCGTGGTCGCCGGATTCGCCGTGCTCGCACTGTGCGTGGCCGGGGGCGTGGCCGCAGACCCGGCCGCGATCGGCATCAACACCGCCGCCGCGAGCGACGTCACCGCGACGGGCGAGACCACCGAGGTCTCCGTGCAGGTCGAGGGCATGCGGTTCACCCCCGCCGTCATCGAGGTGCCGGCCGGCAACGAGCTGGTCGTCGTGTTCGAGAACACCGGCACCGACGTGCACGATCTGACCTTCGCCAACGGCGTGCGCTCGCAGCGACTGGCGCCCGGCGCGACCGAGACGCTCGAGGTCGGCGTGATCGGCGCGGACCTCGACGGCTGGTGCTCGATCGCCGGTCACCGCCAGATGGGCATGGAGCTCACCGTGGTGGCCGTCGGAGCACCGGAGGACGCCGAGTCCGAGCACGACCACGGGGCCGCGGCGCCCGGTCCATCCGCAGCCGACGACATCGACCTGCAGCGCGAGCCGGATGCCGGCTTCGCGCCGTGGCCGGCCGCTCTCGCCCCGGCATCCGGCGACACAGTCCACCGCATCACCCTGAACGTCGAAGAGACCGTGGCGGAGGTCGCCCCCGGCATCCATCAGACGAGATGGACCTTCGGCGGCAGCGCCCCCGGCCCGGTGCTGCGCGGCAAGATCGGCGACACGTTCGAGATCACCCTCGTCAACGACGGGACCATCGGTCACTCCGTCGACTTCCACGCCGGAGCGCTCGCGCCCAACGAGCCGATGCGCACGATCCAGCCGGGCGAGACGCTGACCTACACGTTCACCGCGACGCAGGCCGGCATCTGGATGTACCACTGCTCGACCCACCCCATGTCGATGCACATCGCCAACGGCATGCACGGCGCCGTCATCATCGACCCGCCCGACCTGGAGCCCGTCGACAAGGAGTACGTGTTCGTGCAGGGCGAGCTGTATCTCGGGCCGCAGGAGTCCACCGCCGACGCCGACAAGATCGCCGCGCAGACCCCCGACCTGGTCGCGTTCAACGGCTACGCGAACCAGTACGCGTACCGGCCCCTGCCGGCGACGGTGGGCGAGCGGGTGCGCATCTGGGTGCTGGATGCCGGACCCAACGTCGCCAGTTCGTTCCACGTCGTGGGGGGACAGTTCGACACGGTCTACCTGGAGGGCGACTACCGGCTGCTCGCCTCGGACCCGGGCGGTGCGCAGGCACTGGCATTGCAGCCCGCGCAGGGCGGGTTCGTGGAGCTGGCCTTCCCCGAGGCCGGCGACTACCCGTTCGTCACCCACATCATGAGCGACGCAGAGAAGGGTGCACAGGGGATCTTCCATGTCGAGGAATGACGTCCACTCCACCATCCGTGAGCGGCCGAACCGGGTCGTGCTGCGCCGGCACGCGGACGTGGTGGCTGCCGCGCACGACCCGGAGACGTTCTCGGCTGCGGTGTCGCAGCATCTGCAGATCCCGAACGGACTCGACGGCGCCCCGCACGCCGCCGCGCGCCGGTTCATCGACCCGTTCTTCACCGACCACGAGCTCGACGGCTACATGCCCGGCTTCGAGCGCATCGCCGAAGACCTCGTCGCGTCGCTGGCATCGTCGGACTCGTTCGACGCCGTCGCCGATCTGGGCGCGCGGTTCGCGGTGCGGGCCCAGTCGCACTGGCTGGGCTGGACGGCCCGGCTCGAAGACACGCTGCTCGAGTGGGTGGCCGACAACCGGGCCGCCACCCGCAGCGGCGACAAGACCCGCACGACCGAGGTGGCGGCGCGGTTCGACGGGATCATCCGCGCGCTGCTGGCCGAGCGCCGCGCCGAACCCCACGACGATCTCACGACGCGGCTGACGGTGCTCACGAAGTCCGACGGCACGCTGCTGACCGACCCCGAGCTGGTCTCGATCCTGCGCAACTGGACCGGGGGAGACCTCTCCTCGATCGCGCTGTGCGCGGGCGTGGTGGTGGCCGGGCTCATGGCTGCCCCGCAGCTGGCCGCGCGCGTGCGGGCGGCCTCCGATGCCGAAGTGGATGCCATCGTCGACGAACTCCTCCGCCGCGACGACCCGTTCGTGTCGAACCGGCGCCGGGCCACCCGCGACACCTCGGTCGGTGGATGCCCGATCGCGGCCGGGCAGGTCGTCGTGCTCGACTGGCGCGAAGCCAACACCGACCCCGAGGTGTTCGGCTCCGAGTTCGACGCCGCGGCCCACGCGGACGACAACCTCGTGTACGGCACCGGCCCGCACGTGTGCCCCGGACGGCCGCTCGCCGCGCGCGAGCTGCGCGTGCTGGTGCGCGCGGTGCTCGCCGCCGGCGACCTCGAGCCGGCCGGCGACCCGGTCCGCGAGGAGCCACCCGTGGCCGGATACCGCACCGTGCCCGTGCGCATCCGCTGAGGCCGCTGGGTCTGCGATCCTGCCGGCTCGACCTGCGGAGGTCTGACCACACTTGATGCGCAGAATCGCGCGAACTCCGCACCCGGTCGCGGGTTTCGATACGAACTTGGTGCGATTCTGCGGACTTCGTGACGGCGACCCGGGGCGTGAGACCTACAGCTTGTGGAGCTTCTCGGGGTCGGGCTGCTTGACGGGGTCCCAGCCGCGGCGCGTCGGGCGCTGGGGGCGGGCGGCGTCGCGCGACCGGTACACGACGTACGGGCGGAACAGGTAGCCCACCGGGGCCGAGAACACGTGCACGAGGCGCGTGAAGGGCCAGAGCGCGAACAGGAGGAACGCCGTGATGACGTGCAGCTGGAACAGGATCGGCACGTCGAGCATCAGCTCGGGCTGCGGCTGGAAACCGAGGATGCTGCGGATCCACGGCGAGACCGTCTCGCGGTAGTGGAATCCGCCGCCGAACACCTGGTGCACGACCGTGGCCGCCGTGCCGAACAGGAGTGTCGCGCCGAGGAACACGTACATCACCTTGTCCATCACCGTCGTGGCCAGGAACACCGGCCCGACCGTGCGGCGGCGGTAGATCAGGATCGCGAGACCGGCGAGGGTCAGCACGGCGGCCGCCGTGCCGAGCACCGTCGCGCCGATGTGGTAGATCTCCTCGGAGATGCCGATCGCGTAGAGCCACTCGCGGGGGATCAGCAGACCCACGACGTGCCCGGCGATGACCATCAGGATGCCGAAGTGGAACATCGGCGACCCCCAGCGCAGCAGCCGGTTCTCGTACGTCTGGCTCGACCGGGTGGTCCAGCCGAACTTGTCGTACCGGTAGCGCCAGATGTGGCCGACGATGAAGACCGCGATCGCCGCGTACGGCAGCGCGACCCAGAGGATGAACTGCAGGGCGTTCACGATTCCTCCTGCGAGACGGGACGGAAGGGGGCGAGCTGACCGAGGAAGCTGAGACCGACGGTCTCGGTGGGCGGCCCCTCGCTGATGAGATCGAGGAAGCGCTCGCGGGTGCGGGCGTCGATGGGCGGGAGTGACAGCGTGATCGTGCGCACCACCAGCGCCCACGGGCTGTCCATGCCCTCCAGCGCCGCGCGCAGCACTTCGATGCCTTCACGATGTGATGCGATGAGCGCGCCGGCGATCTCGGAGTCCGAGCGCGCCGAGAACTCCAGGACGGCCGGCAGATAGTCGGGCAGGTCGTCGGCGTCGAATTCCCAGCCCGCGGCGCGGTATGCCTCGAGGAAGGTGACCAGCGCCACTCCGCGGCGGCGGGTGTCGCCGGTCGCGTAGTAGCTCAGGTACAGGCTGCACTTGCGCTTCAGGTCGAACGTCGTGACGTACCGGCGCTGCCACTCGGTCGCCCCGGCGCGCCGGGCCTGGGCGATGAAGTCCTCGAACGGGCCGGCGATGGCAGACGGAAGCCCGACCAGGTGCGACTGCACCGCGTCCAGGCGCGCGAACCACGCGGCATCCGGGTAATCGAGCAGAAGCGAGGCGATCATGTGCACGTTCGCGCGCTGCGCGGCACTCAGCCGCACCGCCGCCAGCTCGGGCGGCAGGGCTTTTCGCGGAGTGACGCGGGTGACTGTCGGGCTCATGACTGGTCGTCCGGGCGTGCGCGCACGTCGTCAGCGGTGTCGGGCGGGAACAGGCCCTGGGGCGTGCCGTTGCCGTCCCAGTTGAGGAGGTTGACGCGGCCCGGCGTCGACGGGCGGTCGGCGGTCTGCCGGTCGGCGAGGATGTGGAAGTTCTCCACCGCGACGGGTACCGATGGACCGCTGGACGAGCCGAACGGGCCGGCGCCGCCCATGCCGGGGCCGCCGTCGAAGTCGAGCGAGCACGCCATCTCTTCCAGCTCGTGCGCCTGCTCGGTGTGCGCGGACGGGATGACGTAGCGCTCCTCGTACTTGGCGATCGCGAGCAGGCGGTACATCTCCTCGACCTCGGCGCCGGACATGCCGACCTCGTTCGCGATGCGCTCATCGCGCTCGTCGTCGATCGAGATGCCGCGCATGTACGAACGCATCGCCGCGAGCCGCCGCAGCGCGAAGTCGACGGGCGCGATGTCACCTGCGGTGAACAACTCGGCGAGGTAGCTGATCGGGATGCGCAGCTTGTCGATGGCCGCGAACAGCGTCCGCGCGTCCTCGCCGTCGTTGCCCGAGCCGGTCACGACGTCGACGACGGGGGAGAGCGGCGGGATGTACCAGACCATCGGCATCGTGCGGTACTCGGGGTGCAGCGGCAGCGCCACCTGGTACTGCATGAGCTTCCAGATCGGGCTGCGCTGGGCGGCCTCGATCCAGTCGTCCTGGATGCCCTCGCGCCGCGCCGCCGCGATCACCTCGGGGTCGTTCGGGTCGAGGATGATGTCGCGCTGCGCCTGCAGGAGGGCCTTGTCGTCCTCGACGCTGGCCGCCGCGGCGACGCGGTCTGCGTCGTACAGCACCAGGCCCAGGTAGCGCAGGCGCCCGACGCAGGTCTCGGAGCACACGGTGGGCAGACCCACCTCGATGCGCGGGTAGCACATCGTGCACTTCTCGGCCTTACCGGTGCGGTGGTTGAAGTACACCTTCTTGTAGGGACAGCCCGACACGCACATGCGCCAGCCGCGGCACTGGTCCTGGTCTACCAGGACGATGCCGTCCTCAGCCCGCTTGTACATCGCACCGGAGGGGCACGATGCCACGCACGACGGGTTCAGGCAGTGTTCGCAGATGCGCGGCAGGTAGAACATGAAGGCCTTCTCGAACTCGGCCTTCACCTCTTCGCTCATCTTCTGCAGGATCGGGTCGTCCTGCATCGTCTCCATCGAACCGCCCAGGTCGTCGTCCCAGTTCGCCGACCACGAGATCTTCATGTTCTCGCCGGTGAGCAGGCTCTTGGGGCGCGCGACCGGCACCTGCGCGCCCTTGGGCGCATTCAGGAGCATGTCGTAGTCGTAGGTCCACGGCTCGTAGTAGTCGTGGATCTCGGGCAGCTTCGGGTTGGAGAAGATGCGCGAGAGCTTCGCCAGCCGGCCGCCGCCCTTCAGCTTGAGACGGCCGCGCTTGGTGCGCTCCCAGCCGCCGCGCCACTTCTCCTGGTCCTCGTAGCCACGCGGGTAGCCCACGCCCGGACGGGTCTCGACGTTGTTGAACCACACGTACTCCACGCCGGTGCGGTTCGTCCACGCCTGCTTGCAGGTCACCGAGCAGGTGTGGCACCCGATGCACTTGTCGAGATTCATGATCATCGACATCTGCGCCATGACCTTCATCAGTACTCCACCTCCTGGCTGCGGCGACGGATCGAGGTGATCTCGTCGCGCTGGTTCCCGGTCGGGCCGAGATAGTTGAACGCCCATGCGAGCTGCGCGTAGCCGCCGATGAGGTGGCTCGGCTTGAGCAGGATCCGTGTCAGAGAGTTGTGGATGCCGCCGCGCAGACCGCTGGTCTCCGCGATCGGCACATCGACCGTACGATCCTTCGCGTGGTACATGTACACCGTGCCCTCCGGCATCCGGTGCGACACGATCGCCCGGGCGACCACGACCCCATTGCGGTTGTACGACTCGATCCACTCGTTGTCGCGGACGCCGATCTTGTCGGCGTCCTGCGGACTCATCCAGATCGTGGGGCCGCCGCGGGACAGCGAGAGCATGAACAGGTTGTCCTGGTACTCGGAGTGGATCGACCACTTCGAGTGGGGCGTCAGGTACCGCACCGTCACCTCGGTCTGGCCCGCGGCGCCCGGCCCGGCGACGCGACGGGTCGCGCCGACCTTGCCGTCGCCGAACAGGCGGTGCATGTCCAGCGGCGGACGGAACACCGGCAGGTTCTCGCCGAGCTCCTCCATCCAGTCGTGGTCGAGGTAGAAGTGCTGACGCCCGGTGAGGGTGTGCCACGGCTTGAGATGCTCGACGTTGATCGCGAAGGCCGTGTAGCGCCGGCCGCCGTGCTCCGACCCGGACCACTCCGGCGAGGTGATGACGCTGCGCGGCTGCACCTGCACGTCGGTGAAGGTGATGTGCGCGCCCTCGTGGTCTTCGGCCAGGTGCGCGATGCGCTGTCCGGTGCGCTTCTCGAGCTCCCGGAAGCCCTGCACGGCGAGGCGCCCGTTGCTGGTGCCCGAGAACGCGAGGATCATCTCGCACACGCGCTTGTCGGAGTCCAGCCGCACCGTCCCGGCGTAGGGGCCGGACGCCACGGTGCCGTTGACATGCGTGAGACGCTCGATCTCCTTGTCGGGGTGATAGGTGATCGCCTTGGTGGTCATGCCGAGCTTCGCCGTCAGCGGGCCCAGCGACTTCCACTTCTCGTAGAGGTTCGGGTAGTCGCGCTCGACGACGATGAGCTTGGCCATCGTCTTGCCCGGGATCAGCGGAAGACCGTCCACGACGGTGCCGTGCGGGGTCGACATGACGTCGGCCGTGTCGTGCTGCAGCGGCGAGGCCACCAGGTCCTTCCGCACGCCCAGGTGGGTCCGCGCGTACTCGCTGAACTTCTGTGCGAGGGCGCCGAACAGGTCGAAGTCGGTGCGGGTCTGCCACGGCGGGGTGATCGCCGGGGTGAACGCGTGGATGAACGGGTGCATGTCGGTCGAGGACAGGTCGTACTTCTCGTACCACGTGGCAGCCGGCAGCACGATGTCGCTGAACAGCGTCGTCGACGTCATGCGGAAGTCGGCGGTCATCAGCAGGTCGAGCTTGCCCTCGGGGGCCTTGTCGCGCCAGCGCATGTCGCGCGGTCGCGCGTCCTCCGGCGTCTCGGCGGCGCGGACGGCGGAGTCCGTGCCGAGCAGGTGCTTGAGGAAGTACTCGTTGCCCTTGCCCGACGAGCCGAGGATGTTCGCGCGCCAGACCAGCACGATGCGGGGGAAGTTCTCGGGGGCGTCGGGGTCTTCGACCGCGTACTCGAGGGAGCCGTCGGTGAGGCTGTCGACCACGTGCTGCGCGGGCTCCTTGCCCGCGGCCTCGGCTTCGTCGACCAGGTCGAGCGAGTTGCGCGAGAACGTCGGGTACGCCGGCATCCACCCCCGCTTGACGGACTCGACCATGCAGTCGGCCGTGGTGCGCCCGGTGAACGTGCCGCGCGCGAGCGGCGAGGCGAGCTGGTCGGCGGGCAGGCCGTCGTAGCGCCACTGGTCGGTGGCGAGGTACCAGAAGCCGGTGCCGATGTGCTGGCGGGGCGGGCGGTTCCAGTCGCCGGCGGTCGCGTACTGCGAGTAGCCGGTGATGGGCCGGACCTTCTCCTGACCGACGTAGTGCGCCCAGCCGCCGCCGTTGACGCCCTGGCATCCGGTCATCGTCGTCAGCGCGAGGAACGTGCGGTAGATGGTGTCGGAGTGGAACCAGTGGTTGGTGCCGGCGCCCATGAGGATCATGGAGCGGCCGCCCGAACGGTCGGCGTTGTCGGCGAACTCGCGGCCGATGCGGATCGCCTGCGCAGACGGGACCGAGGTGATCTCCTCCTGCCAGGCGGGGGTGCCGGGAGTCGACGGGTCGTCGTAGCCGGTCGGCCACTGGCCGGGCAGGCCCTCGCGACCCACGCCGTACTGGGCCAGCAGCAGGTCGAAGACCGTGGTGACGAGCTTGCCGGCGACGGTGCGGACCGGGACGCCGCGGACGACCACGCCGCTGCCGCCGGTGTGCTCGGACTCGGCGTCGGGGGTCAGATCGAACCGGGGCAGGAGCACCTCGGCCGACGCGGTGGTGTCAGCGAGGTCGGCCAGCGACAGCGGTGGCACGACGTCGCCGAGATCGAGATTCCACTTGCCTTCGTCCTCGGGTGTGAAACGGTGTCCGAGCGACCCGTTCGGCACGAAGGGGGCGCCGTGCTGGTCCAGCATCACCGTCTTGAAGTCGGCGCGCGCAGCCGCGGCATCCGTCCCACCCAGATCGCTCGCCGTCAGGAACTTGCCCGGCACGAGCCCGCCACCGTGCTCCTCCAGGGTCACCAGGTACGGCGAGTCGGTGTAGCGCTGCATGTAGTCCTCGAACCGCGGCGTGCGCTTGTGGACGTAGTGCTCGGTGAGGATGACGTGGCCCATCGACATGGCCAGGGCCGCGTCGGTGCCGGGATGGGGTGCGACCCACTCGTCGGCGAACTTGGTGTTGTCGGTGTAGTCGGGCGAGACGGTGATGACCTTCTGACCGCGGTAGCGTGCCTCGGCCATGAAGTGGGCGTCGGGCGTGCGGGTCACCGGCACGTTCGAGCCCCACATGATGAGGTAGCCGGCGTTCCACCAGTCGGCGGACTCGGGGACGTCGGTCTGGTCGCCGAACACCTGGGGGCTGGCGACCGGAAGGTCGGCGTACCAGTCGTAGAACGAGAGGATCGAGCCGCCCAGCAGGTTCAGGAACCGGGCGCCGGCGCCGTGGCTGACCATCGACATCGCGGGGATGGGGGAGAAGCCGGCGATGCGGTCGGGACCGTACTCCTTGACCGTGTGCACGTGTGCCGCCGCGGCGATCTCCATCGCCTCGTCCCACGTTGTGCGGATCAGACCGCCCTTGCCGCGGGCGGACTTGTAGCTGCGGGCCTTCTCGGGGTCCTCGACGATCGAGGCCCACGCGTCGACCGGGTCGGGGTGCGTGCGCTTGGCGTCGCGGTAGAGCTGAGCGAGCGTGTCGCGGATGTAGGGGTACCGCACGCGTGTGGGCGAGTACGTGTACCAGCTGAATGCGGCACCGCGGGGGCAGCCGCGGGGCTCGTACTCGGGGGAGTCCGGGCCGACGCTCGGGTAGTCGGTCTGCTGCGTCTCCCAGGTGATGATGCCGTCCTTGACATACACCTTCCACGAGCAGGAGCCGGTGCAGTTGACGCCGTGGGTGGAGCGGACGACCTTGTCGTGCGACCACCGGTCGCGGTAGAAGACGTCGCCGGAGCGTCCGCCTTCGAGGAACAGGGCGCGCAGATCCTCGCTGGTCTCACCGCGGCGCAGAAAACGCCCCATGTTCAGGAGCGTGTCGGCCAGCGGGCCGTCGGTCGCGGGATGGATCGCGCGTGTGTCGGGGGTCATGAGTCCTCCTGAAGGTGACCGGCTGACCCCAGTCTGGCGGCGTCGTACCGGGGTGTCCATCCCCCTCTCCCGTGTCAAATGAAACGGCTTCCAACTTAGGTTTGCCTTATCTGGACAGGGGTTTTGACACGGCCGGAGAGGGTGACGCGCGGGCGTGGCGCCGCTAGGTTGGGTCGCGATACGCCGGTCTGCCGGCGGTGACCGCTGTGACTGTTGTGGCCGCTGTGACGGCCCGACCGAGGAGACCGCATGTCGTCGAGCACCACCGAGAAACCGGCCACCGCCGCCGAGCCCGACCTGCGCGGAGGGCTGAGGCAGGTGATCCTCGCCACCCTCGCCTCGACCGTCGGATTCTGGGCCTGGATGGCGATCGCGCCGCTGCAGAACATCTACGCGACGGACATGGGGCTCGACCAGGGGCAGGTCTCGCTCATGCTCGCCATGCCGGTGCTGGTCGGCGCCCTCGGCCGCATCGTCGTCGGTGCGATGACCGACCGCTTCGGCGGCCGGAAGATGTTCACCCTCGTGCTGCTGGCCGCGGTGCCTCCGGTGCTGCTGGTGGCGCTGGCGGGCAGCATCGGCAGCTACTGGCTGCTGCTCGTGTCGGGATTCCTCCTCGGCGTCGCCGGCACGATCTTCGCGGTGGGCATCCCGTTCGCGAGCGCCTGGTTCCCGCCCGCACGGCGCGGCCTTGCCAACGGCATCTTCGGCATGGGCATGATCGGCACCGCGGTCTCGGCGTTCGCGACGCCCCGACTGGCCGAGGGCATCGGCTACCTGGCCACGCACCTGCTGATCGCGGCCGTGATGGTCGTGATGGCCGTGGTCGTGTGGTTCGGCATGCGCGAGTCGCCGGTGTGGAAGCCCAGCCACCAGGCGCTGATTCCCAAGGTCACCGGCGCGCTCAAGCTCGTCATCACCTGGCAGATGTCGTTCCTGTACGCGATCGTGTTCGGCGGGTTCGTCGCGTTCTCGACCTTCCTGCCGAAGTACCTCATGACCATCTATCCCGACGACGTGGATGCCGTGGGCGCCGGCACGCGCACAGCGCTGTTCGCGGCGGCCGCCGTCGTGGCGCGCCCGATCGGCGGTGTGCTCGCCGACCGCTTCGGTCCCAAGGTGATCTCGCTGGTGTCGCTGGCGGGCATCGTCGCCACCGCCTACATCGTGGGCCAGCAGCCCCCGGAGGGAGTGCTCACCGGCGTCGTGTTCATCCTGATGGCCGCGGCGATGGGCCTGGGAATGGGCGCAGTGTTCGCCTGGGTCGGTCCCTCCACACCGCCCGACAAGGTCGGCGCGGTGACCGGCGTGGTGGCCGCGGCCGGCGGCCTGGGCGGCTACTTCCCGCCGCTCGTGATGGGCGCGACCTACCAGGCCGAGACCAACTCGTATGCGCTGGGCCTGTGGCTGCTGGTGCTCGTCGGCGCCGCCGCGCTCGTGGTGGCCGGCATGTTGCGCGACGCCCGTGCCCCCAAGCCGTGAGCGGCCGTGCGCGGGCACCGCGCATAGGCTGAGGATATGGGTCTGAGTGCGCGCGTGATCACGGTCTCCGACCGGACGGCCCGCGGTGAGCGTGAGGACCGCAGCGGGCCGGTCGCGGTGACCGCGCTGCGCGACGCCGGCTTCTCCGCGGTCGATGCGGTCGTCATCCCCGACGGCGCCGACACCGTCGAGGCGGCACTGCGCGAGGCGCTCGCCGCCGGCATCCGGCTCATCGTCACGACCGGCGGCACCGGCATCTCGCCCCGCGACCGCACCCCCGAGGGCACGGCCCGCGTCCTCGACCGGGAGCTGCCCGGCATCGCCGAGGAGCTCCGTCGCCGCGACACGCTCGAGAAGCCGCACGGCATGCTGACCCGGGGGCTCGTCGGCACGGCATCCACCGCTCTCATCGTCAACCTCCCGGGGTCACCCGCCGCCGTCGCGGTGGGCATGCCGGTCGTGCTGTCGGTGGCAACGCACGTTCTGGATCAGCTCGACGGCGGTGACCACTGATGGCCGATGTGCGCATCGCGCGGATCAGCGAGACGGCCCTCGACGTCGCCGCTCACCTGGCGGCCGTCGACGATCCGGCCGCCGGCGCGGTGGCGAGCTTCATCGGCACGGTGCGCGATCATGATCCGGATGCCGCGACGCCGGTCGTCGCGCTGGAATACACCGCGCACCCCGATGCGCAGGCGACGCTGCGTGACATCGCGCTGCGGGCCGCCGGCGACCGGGAGGCGATCATGGCGGTCAGTCACCGTATCGGGCGGCTCGCGGTCGGAGACGCGGCGGTGGTGATCGCGGTCGCGACGCCGCACCGGGCCGAGTCGTTCGAGATCTGCCGCGAGGTGATCGAGGACATCAAGCGGTCGCTCCCGGTCTGGAAGCGGCAGGTCGAGGCCGATGGCACGACGGCCTGGAAGGGCCTCGGGGGATAGCCCGGGTACGCACCCGGCGCCGTGGATGCGCGCTCGGCGCCGTCGAGGGCGACGCGGTGCTCGGCGCCGGTCAGCCGCCCGCGAACGGGGGCAGGACGTCGACCAGCGCGTCCGCGCCCAGCGGGGCGTCGTCGCCCACCCGGGAGCCGTCGACCAGCACGGCGCAGCGCGGCAGGATGCCGCCCAAGCCCGGCCGCTCGGTCGCCAGCGCGGTGCGCAGGGCGCCGAGGGTCGCCTCGGCTCTGTGCTCTTCGGCGCGGCCGGCCATCTCCTCCGCAGCCGCGAAGTAACGGACGCGGACCATCAGTTCTCCCAGGTGCCGGCGAGTTCGGTGATCGCCGCGGCAGCGGCCCGCACGTCGGCGGGCGAGCCGCCCGCACGTCCGGCGACCAGTCCCGCGGCGAAGGCGCTGAACGGCGCGGCGGGGCGTGCGACGCCCACCGCGACATCGCGCGCGAGGTCGAGGATCAGCGAGATCGGCAGATCCTCCTCAGCGAGTCCGAACCGCTCGCGCAGTGCCGCGGCCCACGCGTCGAGGGCCTCGGGCGGAAGGGTCTTCTCACTCATGATCGCTCCTCATCCGGCCCGCCGTACTGCGCGCGGGCCCTGTACAGATCTTCCCATGTATCCACATCGGCGGTCTCGTCCGCCGGGGCGGTGACCACCGCGATCGCAAGGTCGGCCAGCAGGTCGCGCATCGATGCGCCCGCCCCGGCGTCGGGCAGCGCGGCGGCCGCCCGCCGCAGCGCCGCCGTCCGGTACGCGCCGGTCAGCCACTGCGGCCGTGACGTCGGGTCGGCCAGGCAGACGCCGTCGGTGTCGGCCGGCAGCAGCGGCAGATCGCGCAGTACGCGTGCGATCGCGTCACCGGCCCGGGGCAGGTCGCAGGCCAGCAGCACGGTCCACTCGGGCAGCGCCGCGGCATCCACGTTCCCGGATTCGCCGAGCGCCCCGACCCCTGCCACGACGGCGGCGGCCGGTCCGCCGAACCTCGGCTGCTCGCGCACCCACCGCACGCCCGTCACCCCGGCCACCGGGTCACTCACGATGACCACCGGCGCACAGCCGTCCACCGCCGCCAGCGCATGCTGCAGCAGCGACCGTCCACCCACTTCGAGCTGCGGCTTGTCGCGGCCACCCAGCCGCGTCGCGCGGCCGCCGGCGAGCAGGATCGCGGCCGTCATTCCGGGCGGACCCAGTCGCCGCTCTTGCCGCCCGTCTTCGCCGTGATCCGCACGTTCTCGATCGACGTGCCCTTGTCCATGCCTTTGACCATGTCGACCACGGCCAGTCCGGCGACGGACACCGCAGTGAGGGCCTCCATCTCGACGCCCGTGCGGTCGGCGGTGCGCACTGTGGCCGAGATCTCGACGCCGTCGCCGGTCACCTCGAGGTCGACGACCGCGCCGTGCACGCCGATGACGTGCGCGAGCGGCAGCAGGGCGGGCGTCTGCTTCGCGGCTTGGATGCCGGCGATCCGCGCGACGGCCAGGACATCGCCCTTGGGCACCGTGCCCCCGCGCAACGCTGAGACGACCTCGGGGGCGCAGCGCACGAAGCCGCGCGCCGTCGCCGAGCGGACGGTCGGCTGCTTGGCGGTCACGTCGACCATGCGCGCGTGGCCGGCGTCGTCCAGGTGTGTGAAGCTCATGTGCTCATCCTTCCAAGGTCCAGACATCGACCTCGTCGCCTGCGGCGACGGCATCCACCTCGGCGGGGACGACGACGTACGCCTCGGCCGCACCCAGGCCGCCGGCGCGGTGCGAGCCCGAGCCGCCCGCGGTCGCGGGGCCCGCGGTCCAGCGCGACGGGTCGGAGCGGTCGATCGTCGCGGGCAGGTACTGACGCCGGTTCGGCGGGGTCTTCCAGGCGGTGGATGCCGGCAGGCGCAGCACCGGCCGCGCCAGCGCCGCGCGCCCCTGCATCGCCAGCAGCGCCGGCCGGACGAACACCTCGAACGACACCGCCGCGCTGACCGGATTGCCCGGGAGCCCGAACAGGAGCGCGCCGGACGGTGCGACGCCGAACCCCTGCGGCTTGCCGGGCTGCATCGCGACCTTGGAGAAGGTCATCGTGCCGGCCAGCTCGTTCTTGACGACCTCGTAGGCGCCGGCGCTGACCCCACCCGAGAAGATGACGGCATCGACCTCGTCGAGCACGCCGGCCAGCACATCGCGCAGCTGCGAGCCCTCGTCGTCGACGCTCGTCCGCAGCACGAGGTCGGCACCGGCCTCGGCGACGAGTCCGGCCAGCAGCACGCTGTTCGACTCGGGGATCTGGCCGCGCCGGAGCGGAGAGCCCGGGGCGACCAGCTCGGTGCCGGTCGAGATCACCGCGACGCGCGGGCACCGCGAGACGACGACCTCCGCGACCCCGGCGGCCCCAGCCGCGCCCTGCTGCCACGCGCCGAAGACCACTCCGGCCGGCAGCACCTCGTCGCCGGCGCGCAGGTCTTCGCCCGCCCGGCGGATGTGCGCACCCGCCTTCGCCGGTGCGCGCTGCACGGTGACGGTGCCGAGCGAATCGGCGAGGCCGCCGGCGGTGTCTTCGAACGGCACGATGGCGTCGGCATCGGCCGGCACCGGCGAACCGGTCATGATCCGCGCGGCCTCACCGGCACGCAGCGCCGGATCGTCGGCAGTGCCGGCGGGAAGATCGGCGACCACGGTCAGCGCGACGGGCGCCGCGCCGGTGGCATCGGTCACATCGGCGAACCGCACCGCGAACCCGTCCATCGCCGAGTTGTCGAACACCGGGATGTCGACGGCCGCGCGCACCGGCTGCCGCAGCGTGCGGCCGCGGGCCTCGGGCACCGGCAGCGTCTCGACCTCGAGTAGGCGCGTGGATGCCAGGACCCGGGCCAGCTGCTCCTCGACGGCGATCGGTGCGGTCATGACGCCCAGGCGGCCAGGCCGCCGGCGAGCACCGATGCCTCGACGCCGCGGGCGCGGAGGACTTCGGCGGCCCGCTGGGCGCGGACGCCGTGGGCGCAGATCACCACGACCTGATCACCCTCGACCTGCCCCGGGTCGGCGAAGAAGTCGGCCAGGGGGATGACCACCGACTCGGCGACGATGCCGGTCGCGGTCTCGAAGGGTTCGCGGACGTCGAGCAGTGTCGCGCCGGCCGCCTGCGCGGCGAGCATCTCTTCGGCGGTCAGCTGCGGGATCTCGAGGGTGGGCTCCGGGGTCATGGCGTCCAATCGGGGTTCGGTGATCGCGGCGGGGGCGAGGGGGATCTCGCGCTGCGTCCCGCGCAGGCTGTCGATGACGGCGACCCGTCCGAGGAGGGGTTCGCCGATGCCGGTGATGAGTTTGATGGCCTCGGTGGCGAGCATGCCGCCGACCTGCAGGCACAGGGCTCCGAGCACGCCGACCGCGCTGCACGAGGGCGGTTCGCCGATGCTGCCCGGGGGGTACAGGTCACGCAGGCGCACCGGGGTCGTGCCGGCGGGAGGCGCCGACCAGAACACCGTGACCTGTGCGTGGAACTCCTGCAGCACCCCCCACACGAGGGCAATGCCGAGCGCCTCGCACGCGGCGGCGACGTCGGTGCGGGTCGCGAAGGTGTCGCTGCCGTCGACGACGAGGTCGGCGCCGGCCAGCAGGCCGGCGGCATTGTCGCCGGTCAGTCGTGTGGGCACCGCGTGGACGACGGTCTCCGGTGAGAGATCGGCGGCGGCGCGCACGGCCGAGTCGAGCTTGGCGGCCCCGATGTCGGCGTGGCGGTGCAGGATCTGGCGGTGCAGGTTGGTGGCCTCCACGATGTCGTCGTCGATCACCGTGAGGGTGCCGACTCCGGCCGCCGCCAGGGCGAGGATGACGGGGCTGCCCAGGCCCCCGGCACCGATGACGGCGACGTGCGCGGCGGCGAGGCGGCGCTGACCGATCTCGCCGAAGCCGGCGAGCGTCGCGTGCCGCAGCGTGCGCTCGCGCTCGGCCGGTGACAGCGCGGCGACGGGCTCGACGAGCGGGGCAAGGGGCATGTCCCCAGCGTAATCGGCCGGGCAAGGCGCGGCGCGGTGCATGACCGGGAATTAGCGCGGTCGAGTGGATGCCGCTGTTCCGCAGGTGCGCAATAAACACGGCTCAGTGCATGCAAGTGCGGTGCTAGCGTGGCATTCATGCAGAGCTTCCGCATCGCCCAGGCCGCCCAGCTGCTGGGTGTGAGCGACGACACGGTGCGCCGGTGGGTCGACCGCGGCGTGCTGCCGACGACGGGGGAGACCCCGACGACCATCCCGGGGGATGCGCTGGCCGCGCACGCCGTCGAGCTGCGGCAGGCGGCCGCCGATCCGACCGATGTGCTCTCGAGCGCCCGCAACCGGTTCGTGGGTCTGGTCACCCGCGTCCAGGTGGACGGGGTCATGGCGCAGGTCGACATCCAGGCGGGACCCCACCGGGTCGTGTCGCTGCTGTCGGCCGAAGCGGTGCGAGAGCTCGGCCTGGAACCCGGGTCGCTCGCGGTCGCCGTCATCAAAGCCACCAACGTCATCGTCGAAACCCCAGGAGACTGAGAATGCGTCGTGCCCTTCCCTTCACCGCCCTGCTCGCGGCCGTTGTGCTGACGGCGGGCTGCGCGAGCACTCCCGCGGCACCCGCCGCCACCGATCCGGCGCCGCCGGCCGCGGAGGAGCTGACGGGCGAGGTGACGGTCTTCGCCGCGGCGTCGCTGACAGCCTCGTTCGACGACCTCGCCGCCGCATTCACCGCGGAGCACCCGGCCGTGCAGATCGTGCCCAGCTACGACGGATCGTCCACGCTGGCGACGCAGATCATCGAGGGCGCCCCGGTCGACGTGTTCGCCTCGGCCGACGAGGCCAACATGCAGAAGGTCGTGGATGCGGGCCTGGCCGCAGACCCGCAGCTGTTCGCCACCAACACGCTGACCATCGTGGTGCCCGCCGGCAACCCCGCCGGCATCACCGGGATCGAGGACTTCGCCGATGAGTCGCTCACCATCGTGCTGTGCGCGCCGGAGGTGCCCTGCGGTGCGGCGTCGGAGAAGGTCTTCGCGGCGGCCGGGGTCACGGCATCCGTCGACAGCTTCGAGCAGAACGTGACCGCCGTGCTGACCAAGGTCGCCACCGGCGAGGCCGACGCCGGCCTCGTGTACGTGACCGATGCCGCGATCGGTGCCGGTGATGTCGACACCGTCAAGACGACAGGTGCCGACGCGGTCGTCAACCGCTACCCGCTGGTCGTTCTCGATTCAGCGCCGAACGCCGACGCCGCCGCGGCGTTCGCCGAGTTCGTCGTGGGCGAGGCCGGGCAGACGGTCCTTGCGGAGTACGGCTTCGGCGCACCGTGAGTTCGGTGGATCGCGATGTGCGCGGGTTCGTCCCGCAGATCCTCGTGGTCCCGGCGGTCATCGGGATCGCACTGCTGGTCGTCCCGCTCGGCGCACTGATCGGGCGGGTCGACTGGTCGACGCTGTGGGCTGACATCACCGATCCCGCCGCACTGTCGGCGCTGAGCCTGTCGCTGCGCACGGCGCTGGTCGCGACGATCGTGTGTCTTGTCCTCGGCGTGCCGCTCGCCCTGACGATCGCCCGTGCCGGGGCGCGGACGGCCGCGGTCCTCCGGGCCGTGGTGACCGTGCCGCTCGTTCTGCCGCCCATGGTCGGCGGTGTCGCACTGCTGTTCCTGTTCGGCCGCACCGGGTGGCTCGGGCCCGTGCTGGCCGGCTGGGGCATCCAGATCCCCTTCTCCACGACCGCCGTCGTGCTGGCGCAGGTGTTCGTCGCGATGCCGTTCCTGGTGCTCGCCCTCGAAGGAGCGCTGCGTTCCACGGGCGTCGGCTACGAAGAGGCCGCGGCCGCGCTCGGCGCCGGCCGGTGGACGATCCTGTGGCGGGTCACGCTGCCCCTGGCGGCGCCGGGGCTCGTGGCCGGCACCGTGCTGTGCTTCGCGCGGGCGGTCGGCGAATTCGGTGCGACCGCGCTGTTCGCCGGCAACGCGCCGGGCACCACCCGGACCATGCCCCTCGCGATCTACACCGCGTTCAACGGGGCAGGCGTCTCGCAGGGGACGGCGGTCGCCCTCGCCCTCCTGCTGCTGGTGACCGCCGTCGCGGTACTCGTGCTCGTGCGGGCCTGGCGACCCGGGGCGATCCGATGACCGGGGGCGCCGCGGCGCTCGGCGCCGGGACGGGTGCGACGGCGGCCGGGCCCGCCGCCCTCGACGCGCGGGTCATGGTGACCCGCAAGGGCTTCGGGCTGGATGCGGTCATCTCGGCTACTCCGGGTGAGACGATCGCGATCATGGGCCCGAGCGGCGCCGGCAAGTCCACCCTGCTGTCGGCGATCGCCGGTCTCGTGCGGCTGAGCGGCGGTTACGTGCGCGTGGCGGGTCGTGTGGTGTCGGGGCGGGTGGATGCCGGTGGCTCGGCGCGATCGCGCGGCATGAGTGTTCCCCCGAACAAGCGCGGGGTCGTGCTGCTGGGCCAGGATGCACGCCTGTTCCCGCACATGACCGCGCGCGACAATGTCGCCTTCGCGCTTCGTACGCATGGGGTGGCGCGGGACATCGCGGCCAACCAGGCCGACGAGCTCCTGTGGCGGGTCGGGCTTCCGGGCCTCGGCGGTCAGCGCCCCGCGGGCCTGTCCGGCGGGCAGCAGCAGCGGGTCGCCCTCGCTCGCGCGCTGGCGGCGCAGCCTCAGCTGCTTCTGCTCGACGAGCCGCTCACATCGCTCGACCCGGTGACGGCAGCCGGCATCCGTGCGGTGATCGCGGAACTGCGCGTCGGCATCACCACCGTGCTGGTGACACACGACGCCGTGGATGCGGCCGCGCTCGCCTCGCGCGTGCTCGTGCTCGAGGACGGGCGGGTGTCGCAGGACGCGCCGGCCCGCGAGGTGTTCGCCCGTCCGGCGACGGCGTTCGCCGCGAGTCTCGCCGGGCTCAACCGGGTCGTCGGGCAGGGCGTGCGCGGAGCGTGGACCGACGATGACCGGCGCGTAGTGCTGCCGGGTGCGACCGCGGCATCCGTCCCCGACGGAGGGGGACTGGCTGCCGTCTTCCGCCCGTCCGCGGTGTCGGTGAGCCGCGTCGACGTGCCGTCGTGGACGGCCGCGCTGCGGGTGGAGCGCGAGCGCGCGCGGGTGCCGGGGGAGTGGCTGACGCGGATCGAGCGGCTCGAGCAGACCCCGTCGGGGGTGCGTGTTCACACCGCGACCCCCGCAGTGGTGGCCGAGGTCCCGGTCGAGGATGTCGCGGAGCTGGGTCTGGCGCCGGGGGTGCCGGTGCGGTTGCGGGTCGCTGCCGAGAATGTGCGGCTGCTGGCGATCTGAAGCGCATGCCGGTGCGAGAATATACGGATGGCCCGCATTCGTCCTTTCCACGCCGGTGACGAGCCCGCGCTCGCCGAGATCTGCCTGCGCACGGCCGCCGAAGGGTCCGACGCGACCGGTCTGCTCGAGGATGACGACCTCTGGGCTCACGTGTTCGTGCTGCCGTATGCGGCGCGGCATCCGGAGTTCGCGTTCGTTGTCGAGACCGATGACGAACGCCTGGTCGGGTACATCGTCGGAGTGCCCGACACTCGCGCGTTCGAGGACTGGTTCCACGACCAGTGGTGGCCGCGGTTCGCCCACCGGTGGCCCGAGCCGGCGGAAGAGCGCAGCCGGCAGGACGGGATCGTGCGGTACGCGTACGGGCGGCGCGGCGGTGCAGAACCCTACGGCGACGACCATCCCGCGCACCTGCACATCGACCTGCTGCCCGAGGCGCAGGGCCAGGGCTGGGGGCGCGCGCTCATCACCACGCTCACCGACGCACTGCGCGCCCAGGGCGTGACCGGCGTGCATCTGGCCGCATCGGTGGGCAACACCGGGGCGATCGCGTTCTACCCGCGGGTGGGGTTCACCCCGATCCCATCCCACCCCGGCGTGCAGGCCTTCGCCCTGACGCTCACCTGAGCCGCCCTGCGTCCAGGTGCACGGTGCGGTCCACCAGCGCGCCGGGCACCGCGACGTGCGAGATGAGCACGACGGCCTGATCGTCGCCGACCGCAGTCAGCAGGTCGGTCAGCAGGGCGGTGGATGCCGCGGGGTCCACGCCGGCGGTCGGCTCGTCCAGCACGAGCACAGGGAAGCCGTGCAGCAGCGCGCGGGCCAGCGCCAGGCGCTGCGCCTGACCACCCGAGATGAGGGCGCCGCGCTCGCCCACCCGGGCATCGAGCCCGCCCCGCTCGCGCAGCCAGCCGCCGAGGCCGACGCGCTCGAGCACGGCCTCCAGCTCGGCATCGCTCGCGGTGTCGCGCGCGAACAGCAGATTCTGCCGGATGTCCTCGTCGAACAGCATCGGGTGCTGCTCGCAGAGCCCCACGACGCGGCGGACCGCATCAGGCGACACTTCACGCACATCACGGGCGCCCACACGATACGTGCCGTCCACGTCGAGGAACCGCACGAGCACGTGCGCCAGCATCGTCTTGCCGGCGCCGCTCGACCCGGTCACGAGCACACGCTCGCCGGGAGCCACATCGAAGTCGACATCGTGCAGCGCGGGAGCCGCAGCCCCCGGCCACCGCGCGCTCACACCCCGCAGGTGCAGTCCGTCGCCGAGCTCCACGGCGGCGGCATCGGCGGTCACCGACTCGTCCGGCAGCTCGGGCGGCACCCGATCCGGCAGCGCCTCGGCGATCCGCTCGGCGGCCGCCCGCACCTGCCGCCACGATGCCGCGGCGAGCGGGACGGCGGCGAACACCTCGAACACCGCCATCGGCACCAGCACCACGACGGCGAGGGCGGGGGCGGTGAGCGCACCGGCATCCACCCCCGGCACGACGGCGAGCACCGCCAGCAACGAGGCGGCACCGGCGAGCAGCGACACGACGGCGCTCGACCCCGCCTGCGCGCCCGCCCGTCGCACGACGGCGCGTCGCAGGTCGGCATCGGCCTGAGCGATGCGCGACCGGCTGGCGTCGTCCGCGCCGTACGCGACCAGCACGTCGAGGCTGCCGAGGTGGTCGAGCACAGCATCGGCCAGCCGGCCCCGCAGCGGCGCGATCGCCCGCTCCGCACGCGATCCGGCCACCCAGCCCCACCCGGTTGCGACCACTGCCGCGGCCAGGAGGCATGCGAGCAGGGTGAGCGCGGCCGGCCACCAGACGATCGCGACCAGTACGAGCGCCCCCACGGCCACAGCCGTCGACGACACGAGCGGCAGGACGACGCGCAGCGGCAGGTTCTGCAGCTCGTCGACGTCGTCCACGAGCGCGCCGAGCATCGAGCCGCGGCGCGCGCGGGCCAGGCCGTCCGGTGCCAGCGGCACGAGCCGGCGGACGAGATCCGTGCGGGTGGATGCCAGCTGCCGCAGCGCCGCATCGTGACTGGCGAGGCGCTCGGTGTACCGGAAGGCGGCCCGCGCCAGCGCGAAGGCGCGCACCCCGACGACGGCCGCCGTGATGTACATGACCAGCGGCTGCTCGCTGGCCCGCACGATGAGCCACGCGCTCACCGCGAGCAGGGCGACCGCCGAGGCCTCGGACAGGAACCCCGATGCCGCGCCCGGCCAGAACCGGCGGGGGCCGGGCATGGCGCGGCGCAGCACGTCCGCGGCGGTCGTCATGCCGGCACCTCCGCGGTGAGGCGGACCACCCGGTCGGCGATCGCGCGGGCGGTCTCGCGGTGCGACACCAGCACGACGGTCGCGCCGGCGTCGGCGAGCGAGCGCACCGACGCCCACAGATCGGCCTCGGTGCCCGCGTCGAGCGCGGCGCTGGGTTCATCCAGCGCCACCACGGGGCCCAGGCCACGCAGGTGCCGGTAGAACGCCCGGGCCACGGCGACGCGCTGCGCCTGCCCGCCCGACAGACCGGACCCCTGCACGCCGAGTTCGTGTTCCGGGGCGAGCCCGCCCACCAGGGCGAGCTCGAGGGCGCGATCGACCAGAGCCGGATCGGGCGCGAGGTCACCGAGCGTGACGTTCGCGGCGACCGTGCCGGCGATCAGGCCCGGCTGCTGTCCCGCCCAGGCGAGCCAGGTCGCAGGGGTGAGGGTCCCGGCATCCACACCATCGAAAGTCGCGGTGCCGTCGAAGCCCGCCGCGCCGAGCAGCGCGGCGAGCAGGCTCGACTTGCCGGCGCCGCTGGGCCCTTCGACGAGCGTGACCGTCCCCGGCCGGGCGGTGAACGACACCGGCGGCAGGGTGCGGTCGCCGCGACGCACGCGCACCTCGCGCATCTCGAGCACACCATCGCGCGCGGGCGGTACGGCGGGGGCGGCGACCGTCGACTGGACGCCGGCCGCGGCGTCGAGCACCGCGAAGACGTCCTCGGTCGCGGCCACCCCTTCGGCGGCTGCGTGGAACTGCACCCCGACCTGCCGCAGCGGCAGATACGCCTCGGGCGCCAGCAGCAGCACGAACAGGCCGACGAACAGGCCCAGCTCGCCGTCGAGCAGGCGGAAGCCGATCGACACGGCGATGATGGCGACGGAGATCGATGCCAGGAACTCCAGTGCGAATCCCGAGAGGAACGACACGCGCAGCACGCGCATCGTCTCGCGCCGGTACTCGGTGGTCACGCGCTCGATCGAGCGCACGGCGCGGTGCTGGCGTCCGAACACCTTCAGCGTCGACAGGCCGCGGACGGTGTCGGCGAAGCGTGCGGCGAGCTGGCCGAGCGTGGCCCACTGGCGTTGCTGCACGGCGCGTGTCGCGACTCCGATGAGCGCCATGAACAGGGGGATGAGGGGGATCGTGAGCAGCACCGTGAGCCCCGAGATCCAGTCCTGCCACCACATCACGATCACGAGGATCGGTGTGGCGATGACGGTCTGGACCAGCTGCGGCAGGTAGCGGCCGAAATACGACTCGAGGGCATCGAGTCCGCGGCCGGCGACCACGGCGAGACGGGCGCTGTTGTGCGTCGCGAGCCACCCTGGACCGAGCGTGCCGACGGCGTCGATGAGGCCGGTCCGCAGTTGGGTCTGCACGCGGGCCGCGGCGCGGGAGGCGATCGATTCGCGCACCCACAGCAGCACCGCACGAAGGGCGACGACGCCGGCGAGGGGGAACAGGATGCCGGTGAGCTCACCGCCGGCGATCGCGGTGGTCACGGCGCTCGTGAGCAGCCACGCGAAGGCGACGATCGTCAGCGTCTGGGCGAACCCGATCGCCGCGATCGCGACGAAGAAGCCGCGCGACGCCCGGGCGTAGCGCAGGAGGCGGGGGTCGACGGGCCGCATGCGCTCGCGCGCGTCCGATCTGTCCGTTGCCACCATTCGATCCTGCCCCACCTGCTGGTCCGATCGCTCATCCGGCCGGAGATGCCGGCACACCGGCATCCATCGACACGAAGCGACGGATGAAGTCCTGCCCCGTCCCCGCCGCGGTCAGTGCGCGGGGGCGGCCTCTGCCTCCTCCATGCGGGAGCGGGTCACGCGCTTGCGGAACACCCAGTAGGTCCAGCCCTGGTACAGCAGCACCAGCGGCAGGAAGATCAGGGCGGCCCAGCTCATGATCTGCAGGGTGAGGTCAGTGCTCGACGCGTTCTCGATCGTCAGGCTGTTCGCCAGGTCCGGCGACGACGGCATGACGAACGGGAACAGGGCGAGCCACAGCGTCAGCACGGCGAAGACGATCGTCACGGCGCCCGACGCGAAGGCCTTGCCGTCGCGGTCGGCCCGGTTCAGCGCGACCGATGCGAGCAGCGCCAGCGCGGCGATCACGCCGCAGGCGATGACCGCCCACAGCAGCGGCGCTTCGCGGCCGGCGGCGATCATCACCGTCCAGATCACGGTGCCGGCGGCGAACACCACGGTCGGCACGGCCAGCTTCTTGGCCAGCGACTGGGCGTCGTCGTGCACCTGCCCATCGGTCTTGAGCCCGATGAAATACACCCCGTGCAGCCAGAACAGCAGCAGCGTCGTGACGCCCACCCACAGGCCGTACGGGTTCAGCAGCGTCAGCAGCGAGCCGGTGAACTCGTGGTCGGCATCCAGCGGCACCCCCTGCACGATGTTGCCCACGGCCACGCCCCACAGCAGCGCCGGCAGGACGGAGCCCCAGAAGATCATCCGGTCGAAGCCGCGCTTCCACTTCAGCGAGTCGCGCTGATGCCGGTACTCGAACGAGACGCCGCGCGCGATGAGCGCCAGCAGGATCACGAGCAGCGCGAGGTAGAACCCGCTGAACAGCGTCGCGTACCACTCCGGGAACGCGGCGAACAGGCAGGCGCCGGCGACGATGACCCACGTCTCGTTGAGGTCCCAGACGGGCCCGATCGTGTTGATCACCTGGCGCCTGGACACCTCGTCCTTGCCGAGGAACGGGAGCGACATGCCCACGCCGAAGTCGAATCCGTCGAGGACGAAGTAGCCGACGAACAGGATGCCGACGATGAAGAACCACAGGTATGCGAGATCCATGATGTCCTCCTAGTAGACCGTCGTCGACGTCGGGCTCGGGGCGTCCGCCTCGGGCGATCCGGGTTCGGGCAGCGGAGCCGGGCCCTTCTGCGCGGCCTTCAGGATCAGCCCGAACTCCACCACCGCCAGCGCCGCGTAGATCAGCGTGAACGCGATCAGCGATATCAGCACCGTCCACCCGGGCACGCTCGGCGAGACGCCGTCCTCGGTGAGCATGAGGCTGAACACGATCCAGGGCTGGCGGCCCATCTCGGTGAACACCCATCCGACCAGACTGCCGAGCAGGGGGAGTGGCGCGGCCCAGATCGCGATCTTCCACATCCAGGGCGCGACCGGACGCTTCGCGCTCTTGCGGGTGACCCACAGCCCGGCGACGGCGATCAGCGTGGAGGCGGCGCCGAGGCCGATCATCCAGCGGAACGACCAGTACGTGACCCAGATGATGGGCATGTAGTCGAACCCCGCGCCGAACTGCTGCTCGTACAGCACCTGCAGATCGTGCAGGCCCTCCACGCAGCCGTCGAACGAGTGCGTCGACAGGAACGACAGCAGATACGGCACCCGCAGCGACCACACCTCCGCCGTACCGTCGGGTGTGCCGATCGAGAAGAGCGAGAACGAGGCATCCGCCCCGCAGGCGGTATGCCAGAGCGCTTCGGCGGCGGCCATCTTCATCGGCTGCGTGTCGACCATCACGAGGCTCAGCTGGTCGCCGGACAGGGCGGTGAGACCGAACGTGATGATCGTGAACCACAGGCCGTACTTCAGCGACGAGCGCATCGTCTCGATGTGCTGGCCCCGCGAGAGATGCCAGGCCGAGACGGCGATCACCACCGCGCCGGCGAACATGAACGCCGCGAACAGCGTGTGCGGGAAGGCCGCGAGCACGACGGGATTGGTCAGCACCGCCCAGAAGTCCGTGAGCTCGACACGGCCGGCCTCGGCGTTGATCGTGTAGCCCACCGGGTTCTGCATGAACGCGTTGGCGGCGAGGATGAAGTAGGCCGACAGGGTCGATCCGAAGGCGACGGCCCAGATGGATGCCAGGTGCAGGCGCCGCGGCAGCCGGTCCCACCCGAAGATCCACAGGCCGATGAAGGTCGCCTCGAAGAAGAACGCGAGCAGCCCCTCGAACGCGAGCGGGGCGCCGAAGATGTCGCCGACGAAGCGCGAGTACGACGACCAGTTCATGCCGAACTGGAACTCCTGCACGATGCCGGTGACCACGCCCATCGCGAAGTTGATGAGGAAGATCTTGCCGAACAGCTGCGTCAGATGCAGCCACTTGACGTTGCCGGTCCGATGCCAGACGGTCTGGAAGATCGCGACAGTGAGAGCCATCCCGAGCGTCAGCGGGACGAACAGATAGTGGTAGAGGGTCGTCAGACCGAATTGCCACCGCGCCAGCAACAGAGGATCGAGAAAATCCACCGCGTGCTCCTTTCGACTGCCTGAAGGTCACCGTACTCAACCCCGTGGAATACGGTCCGGCGAGACGGCCGTACTTAATCCTTCCCCACCTTTCCCCGGTCCGGGTCGGCCTCTTCGCCGCGTGGCGCGGGTAGCCTCGAAGGCATGGTTGCCGTCCCGCTCGTCCTCACCCGTCGTGCCGACGTGCGTGGCGACGCGGATGCCGGGGCAGGCGCGGCACTGGTCGACACGTTCGGTCGCGTGCACCGCGACCTGCGGATCTCGCTCACCGACCGCTGCTCGCTGCGCTGCACGTACTGCATGCCCGAGCAGGGTAACGAGTGGCTGGCCCGCGACAGCATCCTGTCCACCGACGAGATCGTCCGGGTCGCGCGCGTGGCGGCCGATGCCGGCATCACCACGTTCCGGCTGACGGGCGGGGAACCGCTGCTGCGCACCGACATCGTCGAGGTGGTGCGCCGGCTTGCCGAGATCGAAGGCCCCGACGGGCCCGTCGCGATCGCGATGACGACCAACGGCATCCGCTTGCCCGGCCTTCTGCCCGGGCTCGTCGAGGCGGGCCTGCAGCGGCTGAACATCTCGATCGACACGCTCGACCGCGAGCGATTCCGCGAGCTCACCCGCCGCGACCGGCTCGACGATGTGCTCGAGGGCATCGCCGCGGCCGCCGCCTCGGGCCTGCGACCGCTCAAGCTCAACGCCGTCGCCATGCGCGGCGTCAACGACACCGAGATGATCGGCCTCGTCGAATTCGCGCTCGCACACGGTGCGCAGCTGAGGTTCATCGAGCAGATGCCGCTGGATGCCGGGCACACCTGGGACCGGACGTCGATGGTCACCCGCGACGAGATCCTCGAGGACTTGGCGACCCGGTGGGACCTCACCCCGGTCCCCGGTCGCGGGGGTGCGCCGGCCGAGCTGTTCCTCCTCGACGGCGGCCCGCAGGCGGTCGGCGTCATCGCATCGGTCACCGCCCCGTTCTGCGGCGACTGCGACCGCATGCGCCTGACCGCGGACGGTCAGCTGCGCAACTGTCTGTTCTCCACCAGCGAGTACGACCTGCTGCCGGTGCTCCGCGGCGACGGCGCCGATGCCGACGTCGACCGCGTCCTGCGCGCCTGCGTGCGCGGCAAGCTGCCCGGTCATGCCATCAACGATCCGTCGTTCCTGCAGCCGGCTCGCGGAATGAACGCGATCGGCGGATGACATGGGACGACTGACGGCCCGCGCCCCCGTCGTGAAGCTCTCGCTCGACGGGGCGAGTCGCCGCCGGGCCGACACCCTCGTCGTCGAGGAGCCGCTCGAGATCCGCGTCGGAGGGCGGCCGCTGACCGTGACGATGCGCACGCCCGGTCATGACGTCGAACTGGCGGCCGGCTTCCTCGTCTCGGAGGGTGTCATCTCGCACGGCGGCCAGTTCGCCGCGGCGGTCCACTGCGGCGGCCCGGGCACCGGCGGCCCGGGAGCGACTGGGACGGATGCCGCTGGCTCAGCGGTGGCCGGCCCGAGCCTGCGCGTGCTCGGCACGGCATCCGCCGACGGCAACACCTACAACGTCCTCGATGTCACACTCGCGCCCGGCGTCGCTCCGCCGGCGGCCGACCTGGCACGCAACTTCTACACGACCAGCTCATGCGGCGTGTGCGGCAAGGCCTCGATCGAGGCCGTGGCGACGGTGTCGTCGTACGACCTGTCGACGGACACCGTCGCCGTCGACCCCGGCATGCTGGTCGATCTCCCCGATCGGCTGCGCGCCGAGCAGGCGGTGTTCGACAAGACCGGGGGACTGCACGCGGCGGGCCTTTTCGACCTCACCACGGGCGAGATGCTCGTCGTGCGCGAGGACGTGGGCCGGCACAACGCCGTGGACAAGGTGGTCGGGTGGGCGGCTCTCAGCGACCGGCTTCCGCTGCGCGGGACAGCGCTGATGGTGTCGGGTCGCGCGAGCTTCGAACTCGCGCAGAAGGCGATCATGGCGGGCATCCCGATGCTGACCGCGGTGTCGGCGCCGTCGTCGCTCGCCGTGGAGCTGGCGGCGAATGCCGGGCTCACGCTCGTCGGCTTCCTGCGCGGCGACACCATGAACGTCTACAGCGGAGCCGAGCGCATCCGGATGTGACGCACGCCGACGCCGTGGGTCAGCACCGCAGCCGCGACCTACTGGGCGGGGCGCCCCGCGTGGCTGAGCAGCACGACGCACTCGGTCGGGTCGCACGACGGGCGGATGCCCTCGACGCGCAACGGGCCCCCTGCTTCGGTCAGCACGCCCTGCATGATGCTCAGGTGCACCTGGCACAGCACCTCGAGGTGTTCGGCCTGTGCCTGTGCCTGATGACACGGCGTCAATTCGAGCGAGAGGTCATCCTCATCGACGATCGGGTCGAAGCCCGAGTCGACGAGGTCGTCGACGATGGCGTCGAGCTGGTGCAGGGCCTCGGTGTCGAGGGTGATGGGGGTGGATGCCGGCATGACGCGCCGCATGAGGTCTCCGCGCTCGGCGGCGGCACGCACGCGACGGCGCTGCACCGGACTCGATGCCGCCGTGCCGTCGGCCGCGCTGTACAGCACGCGCGGGCGACCACGCGTGGTGCGGCGCTCGGTCACCGCGACCACGTAGCCCTCGTCGATCAGTCGCTGCAGGTGCTCACGCACCGTGTTGGCGTGCAGCCCGGTCGCCTCGGTCAGCTCGGCGATCGTGCGCTGCGGCCGCTGCTGCAGCAGATGCATCAGCTCCACTCGCGAGTAACTCGAGATCGCGCTGTACCCGGTCGCCTGAGCTGTGGTCATACCTCATATTATTCACGTTTCTCACGGCGACGCACGCAAGGTTGACCTTGGTCTACAAAGCCATCGCGCAGTGCGCGGTCGATCACTGTAGGTGCACGCGCGTGGACGCTCTCGCACTATGTGGTCGGGTTGGGCTTCCAGCCCAGCGCCGGGGCCACGTGCGTGGCGAACGACTCGACGACGCGCAGGTTGAACTCGACGCCCAGCTGTGACGGGATCGTCAGCATCAGGGTGTCGGCCGACATGACGGCGGCGTCCTGTTGCAGCTGCTCGACGAGCACGTCCGGCGCCGCGGCGTAGGTCTTGCCGAAGGTGGAGCGGAAGCCGTCGATGTAGCCGATGCCGTCGCCCTCCTGGCTGTGCCCGAAGTACAGCTCGTCTTCGGCCGTCGTGATCGGGAAGACCGACCGGCTGACCGAGACCCGGGGTGCGCCGGCATGACCGGCATCCTTCCACGCGGCGCGGAACAGGTCGATCTGCTCGGCTTGGAGGATGTCGAACGGCCGGCCGTCGGCTTCGGTCACGAGCGTCGACGACATGAGGTTCAGCCCCTGGCGTCCGGCCCACTCGGCGGTCTCGCGTGAGCCCGAGCCCCACCAGATCCGCGAGCGCAAGCCGGGGGAGTGCGGCTCGATGCGCTGCAGCCCGCTGCCGCCGCCGAAGGGACTCTCGGGGTCGCGCTCGGCGATGCCCTCGCCGTCGATCGCCCGCAGGAACAGCTCGGTGTGCGCACGTGCGATGTCCGCGCCACGCGGATCGGTCGCCCCGCTGTATCCGAACGCCTCGAACCCGCGCAGCACCGTCTCGGGTGACCCGCGGCTGATGCCCAGCGCGATGCGCTGATCGGAGATCAGGTCGAGCGCGGCAGCCTCTTCGGCGAAATAGAGCGGGTTCTCGTACCGCATGTCGATGACGCCCGTGCCCATCTCGATGTGCGTGGTCGTCGCGGCGATCGCCGCCAGCAGCGGCATCGGCGAGGCCTGTTGCCGAGCGAAGTGGTGGACGCGGAAGTAGACGCCGTTGACCCCGAGATCGTCCATGCCCTGCGCCAGGTCGATGGCCTGCTTCATCGAATCACCGGCGGTGAGCTCGCGCCCGCCGCCGAGGGGACCGTAGTGGCCGAACGAGAGCGTTCCGAAACGTTGCATGCTCGATGTAACCGCCCGCCGCCGCTCTCCATTCCGCCGCATGCGTCCGCCCGTCGCCACGCCGCGAGAGAACAACGGGCGGACGAGAGAACGGGCACCACCCGTTCTCTCGGCGGCGAGGTGTTCTCTCGCGGTCGGGCGTGTCCGGCGCCCCCGATGTCAGTGCGGCAGCCGCTCGATCGCCGTGATGAACGCGTCGAGGTCGAAATCGAGCTGCTCGTGGCCGAAGTTGTCGACCCGCGCGTCGACGAGGCGGCGCAGCGCGTCGTACTCGCCGCGGGCGTCGTCGAGCGCCCGCCGCAGCTCTTCGATCTGCGGGTGGCCGCCGGTGCGTCGCCCGTTGAGGGCGTCGCGGGCGAAGCCGGTGCAGATGGTGGCCAGCAGGTGCATCGACCGGCTCACGGTCACCGGTTCATACCCGGCTGCGAGCATGCGCTCCGCAACGGCCTCGGCCGGGCCGACGAGGGTGAGGTCGCGCTGGCTCGTGAACCGGAAGTGCTCGCTCCACGCTCCGATGTCGAGCAGGCTCTCGACCATCCCGTGGGCATAGGCGCGGCAGGCGTCCTGCCAGGTGGTCCCGAGCGTGACCTCCGCGTCGCCGAATCGGCGCCGGAACGCATCGAGCGCGAGGAGTTCGAACAGGCTCTGCCGGTCGGTGACGTGATGGTTGAGAGCCTTGCGGTCGACACCGAGCGCATCGGCGAGGGACTGCATGGTGAGCGTCTCGGGGTCCATGCCGTGAGCGGCCGCGATGATCCGGTCGAGGTCCAGTCCGGCGCGCGAGCCCCGTCCGCGCCGCGGGGGCTCCGGGCGTGTCGCCATGAGCCTCACCTCCCTCGATATTCACGGTCCCGGAGCATTGAGCTCCGGCATCCGGAAGCCTAGTATTTCCCGTACGGGAATATAGTTCCCGAGCGGGAACTCTGACCCGATGAACGTACTTCCGGGCAACCCCCGGGCAACCAAGGAGGGGACTCATGGCCGACAAGGCACTCACCGCCCAGAGCACGATCGGAGAATGGCTCGACAGCGAGATCGGCGGACCGATCGTCCGCGAATTGCTGGCAGCGTCCGGCGGCAGCGCCGAATCGCTCGCGCCGGTCCGCGGCCTGCCGCTGCAGCAGCTCGTCGCCCTGAGCCAGGGCAAGATGCCGCAGGAGGTCGTCGACGGCCTCGTGCTGAAGGCGAACGGCGGCGTCATGCCCGAAGACGCCGGCGAGTCCGGCTGGGTCGAGAAGATCAACCCGGGCCGCTTCGACGGCAAGACCCTCATCGTCACCGGCGCCGCCTCGGGCATCGGCAAGGCCACCGCCTCGCGCATCGCGCGCGAGGGCGGCCGTGTCGTCGCCGTCGACGTGTCGGCCGAGCGCCTCGAGCAGCTGAAGGCCGAACTGCCCTCCGCCGAGATCATCACCGTCGTCGGCGACATCACCGCGCAGGAGTCGGTGGACGCCATCGTCGCGGCCGCCGGCGACCGGATCGACGGTCTGGCCAACGTGGCCGGCATCAACGACGACTTCTCGCCGCTGGGCGAGACCAGCGACGCGATGTGGGACCGCGTCATGGGCGTCAACGTCACCGGCGCGTTCAAGCTGACCCGGGCGGTCCTGCCGGCGATGCTCGACGCGGGCAAGGGCTCGGTCGTCAACGTCACCAGTGAGGCGGGCCTGCGCGGCAATGCATCGGGCAACGCCTACACGACCAGCAAGCACGCCGTCGTCGGCATGACCCGCAGCGCCGCGTTCATGTACGGCCCCGCCGGCATTCGCGTGAACGCCGTCGCACCCGGGGGCGTAGCCACCGGCATCCCGTTCCCTCCGAACGTGTCGGCCACGGGCTCGGCGCGGCTGCAGCCTTTCCAGTCGGCGATCCCGACGCTGGCCACGGCCGAGCAGCTGGCCGCCTCCATCACGTTCCTGCTCTCGGACGACGGCGTCAACATCAACGGCGTCATCCTCCCGAGCGACGGGGGCTGGTCGGTCCAGTAACCGGCCGACCACTGCGGGGCGTCCCGGCTTCCCCCCGGCCTGGGCGCCCCGTTTTCGTTCCCTGCGGGAGTCTGCGTAGGCTCGGGAGTCCGACCGGAAGGAACACTCCCATGGCCCGCATTCTGATCTTCGGAGGACACGGAAAAGTCGCCCTCCAGCTCGCGCCGCTGCTCGTCGAGCGGGGTGTGCACGTCACGAGCGTGATCCGCAATCCCGATCACGAGGCCGATGTCGCCGCGACCGGGGCTGTCCCGCTGGTCGCCGACGTCGAGGTGTTCGACACCGAGCAGCTGACCAACCTCGTCAGCGCCAACGACGCCATCGTGTGGACCGCGGGCGCCGGCGGCGGCGACCCCGAGCGGACGTATGCCGTCGACCGCGACGCCGCGATCCGGTCGATGGATGCCGCGGTCGCCGCCGACGTGCGACGCTACGTGATGGTGTCGTACTTCGGGGCGCGCACCGACCACGGCGTCGCGCCGGACAACTCGTTCTTCGCGTATGCCGAGGCCAAGGCCGCCGCCGACGAGCACCTGCGCACCAGCGGCCTGGATTTCACGATCCTGGGGCCCAGCAGCCTCACCCTCGACGGGCCCACTGGGCGCATCGACACCACGGCCACGACGTCGGCGTCGGTGGCGCGTGCCGACGTCGCCGCGGTGATCGACGCGGTGCTGGCCGACGACTCGACGATCGGCCGCACGATCCGGTTCAACTCCGGCGATGTTCCGATCGCGGAGGCCGTCCGGCGCTGACACCCCGGCGTCACCACGGCGTCACCACGGCGTCACCACGGCGTCAGCGGTCGTGGCGCAGGCCCGTCTCGATCACGATCCGGCCGCCGGTGATCACACCCGGTCCGTCACCGGGGATCGGCGCGGGCGCGGGGGTGATCTGCTCGGCCTCCCAGATCGCCTGTGCTTCGGCGACCGAGGGTCGCCAGATCTCGTCCATGCCCATCAGTCCGCCCGATGAGTGCACGGCCCGCTCGCCACGCGCGCGGCGGCGGCGGGCGTCGATGGCGATCCAGACGAAGTACACGGGCAGAAGGCCCAGCAATGCGATGAATCCGACGACCACTGCACCGGCGGGTTCCATGGCCTCAGCGTACGTCGAGCGCGCGGCAGTGTCGCTGCCCGCCGGTACTCTCGACGCATGCACCGGTTGACCAGAGACCAGGCGCGCCGCATCGCTGTGCGTGCGCAGCTGCTCGATGCCGACCGGCCGGGCGACGTCGTCGAAGTCGCCGAGCAGATCGGGCCCATCAAGATCGACCCGACCGCGGTCATCGCTCCGTCGCAGCTCACGGTGCCGTGGAGCCGCATCGGGTGGTCGTTCGAGGCGGCGCAGCTCACCAAGGCGGTCGAAGACGACCGGCTGCTGTTCGAGCACGCCGGGCGCTTCTATCCGGGCACCTGGCTGCCGTTCGTGCGCGCCCGCCTCGGGCGTGGGCTCCTGTACCGGAGCACCATCTCGTGGCTCGACGCCAACGCACGCTTCCGCAAGGACGTGCTGGCGCGGGTGGAGGCCGACGGCCCGATTCTGGCGTCCGAGATCGATGACACGAGTCAGGTGGCAGCCGATAGCGACAGCGGCTGGCGCAGTTCGAACCAGGTTCCGCGCATGCTCGAAGTGCTCGAGCTCACCGGTGAGGTCGCCGTCGTCGGCCGCGTCGGCCGGCTGCGCCGGTGGGACCTGGCCGAACGGGCGCACCCCGATGTCCCGCGCATCGATGTCGAAGAAGCCGAGCGCATGCTGTCGAGGCGCCGGCTGCAGTGCTACGGCATCGCACGATCCACCTCCGCCTATGCCGGGGTGGGCCAGGCGGGAGAGCCGGCCGAGGTCGAGGGGAGCGAGTGGAAGTGGCGGGTGGACCCCGAGGCGATCGCCGCGCTCGACGACGACCCGGGCGGGCGCGTGGCGATTCTGAACCCCTATGACCGGATGCTGTACGACCGGCCGCGCCTGAGCGAGCTGTTCGAGTTCGACTTCGTGTCCGAGCAGTTCAAGCCCAAGGCGCAGCGGGTGTTCGGGTACTTCGCGCACCCGATCCTGATCGGCGACCGGTTCATGGGGCAGCTCGATGCCGCGCTGGACAAGAAGAGGGAGACGCTCGTGGTCTCCGCGATCCACGAGATGTTCCCCTTCGACGAAGAGGAACGCGAGATGGTCCACGCCGAGATCCGCGATCTCGGCGAGTGGCTCGGCGTCGAAGTCACCGGCCTGCGCTGATCCGGGGGCACAACCCCGACACGGCTGCGCGGCGCTGGCCGCAGGCGCTCGCCGGAGCTAGATTCGGCATACCGGAGGAGGTCGCATGGCGTGGGCCAGTCGAAGCGCGCGCACGGTCACCCTGCCCGACCTGCACGGCAACACGGCCCTCGTCACCGGGGCCAGTGACGGTGTCGGGCTCGAGATCGCCCGGGCACTCGCCGCCGCCGGGTGCGATGTGCTCATGCCGGTGCGCAACCGGAACAAGGGCGAGATCGCCGCGACCCGCATCCGCGCCTCGGCGCCTGACGCCGACCTTTCGCTGCTCGATCTCGATCTCGCGCGACTCGAGAGCGTCTACGCCCTCGCCGATCTGCTGTGTCAGGAGGCAGCGCCGATCGACGTGCTCGTGCTCAATGCCGGCATCGTGATGCTCGGCGACCGCGAGCGTCACGTGACCGAAGACGGATTCGAGCTGCACTTCCAGACGAACTACCTCGGCCATGTGGCGCTCACCCTCGGCATCCTGCCCCTGCTCGAGGCAGCTCGCGCCCGTGTGGTGGTGCAGTGCAGCCTGGCCGCCCGCGTCATCGGGCTCGAGCATCACGACCTGCAGCTCGAGGGGCGCTACACCGCGCTGCGGGCCTATGGGTCCTCGAAGGTCGCGCTGGGCCTGTTCGGCACCGAACTCGCGCGGCACACCATCGCACGACAGTGGGGGCTCACCGTCCACCTGTGCCACCCCGGCATCGCGCCGCGCACCGCCATCGCGCCGATCATCAGGCGCCGACACGAGCACGGTGTCCTGGGACTGGTGATGAACGGGATCGGCAACAGCCCCGAGCGGGCCGCGCAGCCGGCGCTGATGGCGGTGACGACCGCCGCCGAGCCACCCGCCATGTTCGCGCCCTCGGGGCTCGGTCAGCTCTCCGGCGCCGCCGCGCGGATCCGGACCCCGGCATCGATTTCGGACGGGCACGAAGGGGCACGCCTGTGGGACTGGACCCGCTCGGTGCTGCGGCCCGACCGATGAAGCCTCTGCGCATCGCACGGTGGTGGGCCAGCGACTACCTCTACGCCGGGTACGGGCAGGTGCGGGCGTTCCTCGACCGCCGCGACCCGTCCGAGCTGCGCACCGGTGACGCGCGTCCGGTCATCATCCTGCCGGGCGTGTGGGAGACGTGGGGGTTCCTGCGGCCGCTGATCGACGTGCTGCGCGCCGGTGGGCACCCTGTGCACGTGCTGCCCGCGCTGGGCCGCAACGGCCGCCCGATCCCGGCGACGGCCGAGGTCGTCTCCGCGTATCTCGCCGAGCACGACGTGCGCGATGTCGTCATCGTCGCGCACAGCAAGGGCGGGCTGATCGGCAAGTACGTCATGTCCCGACTCGACCCGGACGAGCGGGTGACCGCGATGGTGGCGGTGTGCACGCCGTTCGCCGGCTCCGCCTACGCGCGGTTCATGCTGGTGCCGAGCCTGCGGGCGTTCCTGCCGACCGACGCCACGACGTTGCAGCTGCTGGAGAGCCTCGAGGTCAACACGCGCATCACGACGGTGGCGGGAGTGTGGGATCCGCACATCCCCGCCGCGCACGAACTGGCCGGCGCGACGAACATCACGCTCGATGACGGCGGTCACTTCCGGCTGCTCGCCAGCCCCGAGGTGGCGCGCATCGTGCGCGACGTCGCGAGTCGGCCGTGAGCCCGCGGCCGGGGTGACTACGAGGCCGGGGCCTCAGCCCGCTTCGGCAGGACCCAGCCCGCCCGGGGGAAGTGGCACGTGTAGCCGTTCGGGTACTTGATCAGGTAATCCTGGTGCTCTGGCTCGGCCTCCCAGAACGGGCCCTCGGGCTCGATCGTGGTGACCGCCTTGCCCGGCCACAGGCCCGACGCGTCGACGTCGGCGATCGTGTCGCGGGCGACCCGCTCCTGCTCGGGGCTGAGGGGGAAGATCGCCGAGCGGTAGCTCGAGCCAATGTCGTTGCCCTGCCGGTCGCGCGTCGACGGGTCGTGGATCTGGAAGAAGAAGGCGAGGACGTCGCGGTACGTGGTCTGCGCGGGGTCGAAGACGATCTCGACCGCCTCGGCGTGGCCCGGGTGATTGCGGTAGGTCGCGTTCGCATTCTGCCCGCCGGTGTAGCCGACACGGGTGGACAGGATGCCCGGCTCGCGACGGATGAGGTCTTCCATTCCCCAGAAGCATCCGCCGGCGAGCACCGCCGTCTCGGTGCCGGGGGTGCGGGTGATGGTTCCGGTGTCGCTCATGCTGCCTGCTCCTGGGTCTGTCATAGGTGCTGCATCAACGGTAACGCGTCCGCGGAATGTCGCGGCCGGTCTCGGCGTTCTCCTCAGCATGAATTCCCGCCCGCGACCCGTCGACGTCGTCGTCATCGGTGCGGGGCAGGCGGGACTGTCCGCCGCGTACCATCTGCGTCGCCGCGGCGTGGCCCCGGCATCCGCATCACTCGGTCACGACAACCACCGGACGTTCGTCGTCCTCGATGCCAACCCGGCGGCGGGTGGGGCCTGGCAGCACCGCTGGGAGTCGCTGCGCATGGCGACGGTGAACGGCATCCACGAGCTTCCCGGTGCTCCCGTGCCGCCCGCCGATCCCGGGGCGCAGGCGCGCGAGGTCCTGCCGGCGTACTTCGGCGACTACGAGGACCGGTTCGACCTGCGGGTCGAACGCCCCGTCGCCGTGCACAGCGTGCGTCGCGAGGACGACGACCCGAACGGCCGGCTGCTCGTCGAGACCGACAATGGTGCGTGGAGCGCCCAGTTCGTCGTCAACGCGACCGGCACCTGGACCACGCCGTTCTGGCCGCGGTATCCGGGGCAGGAGCGCTTCCGCGGACGCCAGCTGCACGTCGCCGACTACGTGTCGGCCGACGAGTTCGCGGGGCAGCGCGTGATCATCGTGGGTGCGGGGGTGTCGGGTGTCCAGCTGCTCGACGAGATCTCGCACGTTGCCGAGACGACCTGGATGACCCGGCGCGAACCGCAGTGGATCGACCAGGAGTTCGACATCCCGACGCGCGTCGCCGCGATCGCCGGCATCGAAGAGCGCGTCCGGCAGGGTCTGCCGCCGGGCAGCGTCATCTCGGTCACCGGCATGCACTGGACGCCGTGGGCCCGGGCCGCCCAAGCGCGCGGCGTGCTGGTGCGGCACCCGATGTTCACGTCGATCGACGAAGCGGGGGTGTGGATGCCGGATGGCACCTTCCGCGCCGCCGACGCGATCCTGTGGGCGACCGGCTTCCGTGCCGCGCTCGATCACCTCGCCCCGCTGCGGCTGCGTGTGGCCGGCGGCGGCATCCGCGTCGACGAGTCGCGCGCGACGGACGAACGGCGACTCTTCTTGATCGGCTACGGACCATCGGCCTCGACGGTGGGCGCCAACCGCGCCGGCCGCGCAGCGGTCACCGCGATCGTCCGCGAACTCGCCGACGCGCCCGTGGCCGAGCGCGTGGCCTGACGGGCCGGCGAGTCAGGCCTTGACGACCACGGTCTCCACGGGCGTGGGGCTGGTGAACAGGTCGAGCACCGGGCAGTTCGCGTCGACGGCGGCGCGCAGCTCGTCGTAGCGCTCCGCGCTCTCGGGGCCGGACAGCTCGATGTGCAGCCGCACCGCGGTGAATCCCGCGCGCACCGCCGGGTCCTTGCCGAGCAGTCGTGCGGCGTCGAGGTCGCCCTCGGCGGTGATGCGGATGTCGTCGAACGGGATGCCCAGGACCTGCGCATAGAGCCGGTACACCACCACCTGGCATCCGATCAGGGCGCCCAGCGCGTACTCGACGGGGCTCGCGGCGACATCATCGCCGGCGAGCACCGCCGGCTCGTCCACGAAGAACTCGTGCCGCCCTGCCCGCACGCGCGTCGCGACCGAGCCTTCTCCGATCCCCTCGGCGCGGAAGGTGAGGTGCGAGGCCGTCCGGTCCGCATCGATCCGATCGCTCCAGGCCGCTCCCGCGCCGGTGAGGCGCGCGGCTCGCTCGTCGGCGGTGATGTCGGTCAGGGCAGAGGCCGTGAGAAGGGTCATGCCGCGACCGTATCGGGACGGTGAAGCGGATGCCGGGGCGCCGACATCCGCGGTCACACGCGGTCTCCGGGCGTCACGTGCGCGGACGCGACGTCACGTGGGTGCTCACTGCGGTGAGGCCGCCCGCTTTCGTGGCGTCATGTACCACTCGACGAACTTCTGCGCGCGCCCGTCGTCGGCGAAGTGGACCTCCCAGAGATTGCTGTACGTCTCGTGACCGGGGTACTCGACGCGGCCCGTGATGATGCCGAGCCGGTCGTCTTCGATCAGCACGTCGAGTTCGTACTCCGGCTCTGAGGGCTCGGGCTCGACCCACGCCGCGACGATCGCGTCGATGCCGCGTGCGGGTTCCGGGTCGTCGGGCCGGAACAGGTATTCCGCGTCGTCGGTGAAGATCGCCCGGACGTCGTCGGGGTTCTTCGACTTCCATGCGGTGATGTAGCCGTCGAGCCAGCTGCGTGTTCTGCTCATTGCACAGGTCTACCGCGCCGGGCGGGCAGATGCCAGGGGCGGGACCGCGAGAATGGAACCATGACCCCGCGTGCAACCCCGGCATCCCTCATCGGCAGTTTCGCGCTCGATGTCGTGCTGATCGTCGCATTCGCGGCCGCCGGCCGGTCGAGCCATGACTCCGATGTGCTCAGCGGGCTGTGGCAGACGGCGTGGCCGTTCCTCGCGGCGCTCGCCGCCGGCTGGATCGTCACCCGTGCGTGGCGAGCGCCCGCAGCGCCGATCCGCACGGGCGTCGGCGTGTGGGCGGTGACACTCGTGGGCGGGATGCTGTTGCGCATGGCATCGGGTCAGGGCACGGCGCCGCCGTTCATCATCGTCGCGGCACTCGTGCTGGGCGCCGCCCTCGTGGGCTGGCGCGCGATCGCGTACGCGGCGGCGCGGCTGCGGAGGCGGACGACGGTCGACTAGCGTGTGTGCGACTCCCGGGCGAGGCTACGGTGGAGCTATGACCACTCAGGCACAGCGAGCCCAGACCCTGTCCGCCCTGCACGCCGCGCCGGAGATCCTCCGGGTCGTCAACGTGTGGGATGTCGTATCGGCGAAGGCGGTCATCGCCCTGCCGGAGACGAAGGCGATCGCCACCGCCGGGCACTCGATCGCCGCGACGTTCGGGTATCCGGATGGCGAGAACATTCCCCTCGAACTCGTGCTCGACATGGTCGGACGCATCGTGGAGGTCGCCGGTGATCTGCCCGTCACCGCCGATCTGGATGCCGGATTCGGCGACGCCGGCGAGACCGTGCGCCGCGCGATCGGTGTCGGCGTCGTGGGTGCGAACGTCGAAGACCGGCTGAAGCCGCTGGCCGACTCCGTCGCCGCGGTCGAGGCGATCGTGCGTGCGGGGGAGTCTGAGGGCGTGCCGTTCGCGCTGAACGCGCGGACGGATGCGTTCGTGCGTGCCGGCGACCGGCCCGTCGAGCAGTCCATCGCCGATGCGATCGAGCGCGGGCGCGCCTACCTCGATGCGGGTGCGGACGTCGTGTTCGTCCCCGGGGTCCTGAACGCCGACGTCACCCGTCAGCTCGTCGAGGGCATCGGCCAGCGCAAGGTGAGCGTGATCGGCTTGCCCGGTGCTTTGAGCGCCGCGGAGTACGAGGCACTGGGCGTCGCGCGGATCTCCTACGGGCCGACGACGCAGCGCGTCGCCCTGACCGCGCTGCAGGATGTGGCGAAGAGCCTGTATGCCGACGGTGTGATCCCCGAGGGCACGCGCGCGCTGAACTGACCACAGCGGGGTGCCGTTCAGTGCACCGCCGCGCGCAGGATCGCATCCACCACGGCGTCGGTCGCGTGCGGTGCGACGTGCAGGTTGAGGGCCGGCTCGATCAGCTCGACCTCGAGCACGACGAGCCCGAACTCCGCGGAGTCGACGATGTCGATGCGGGCATACAGCGGCATCGCCTGGCCGGTCGTGGCGCACACGGCATCCATCACCTCGGCAGCGAACGCACGCTCGGCCTCGGTCGTCTCCACCGGTTCGGGATGCTCCACGTACACGCCGCCGATCAGCCCGCCGCCGGCCTCGAGCAGCGCGCCCTTCGCGATCGCGTGCGTGTGCCGGCCCTCGATCGAGTACAGCGCCTTCTCACCGCCGGCGCTGAGCTCGGTGACCTCGGGCTGGATCATCGCGACACCGCCACCGGCGATGATGCGCTCGGCGAGGCGCAGCGCCGCCGGGTCGGCCGCATCGAACAGCCCCGTGTCGCGGGCGCCGGCCGAGACCGCCGGCTTTACGACGACGCGGCGATCCGTCCACGCGGACAGCGCTGCGAGGACATCAGCGGCCGTGCGGCCGTATTGCGTCGGGACGGCGCGGATGCCGGCGAACTCGAGGTCGCGCAGATACTGCTTGTCGAGGTTCCACCTCACGAGTGCGGGGGAATTCACCACGCGCGTCGCGGACTCGGCGCGGTCCAGCCACGCCTGGAACTCGTCCGGCCGGTCGGGATAGTCCCACGGCGACCGGAGGACGAGCAGGTCGTACGGCGCGAGGTCGGCGGTCGAGTGCCACACGACGGCTTCGGCGGGCGCGCCGCGGGTCTCCAGCGCGGCGAGCAGGATGGGCGTGTCGTGGTCGGGGTCATCGGCGGCATACGCGTCGGTGACGACGATGCCGATCCGCGGGGTCGAGTCGGTCACAGTCGGTGCAGGGCGGCGCCCGGTCAGGCGAACCGGACCCAGTTGGCACCGCGGCCGGTCTCGGCCTGCCGGCGCAGCTCGAGCCGGCTACCGTCCACGGCGTACAGCGAGACGGTCGTCGACTGCTCGCCCGCCGCGATCAGCCAGGCGCCGTCGGGGCTGAGCGCGAACCCGCGCGGCTGCGGCTCGGTGACGGTGAACGTGTCGGGGGCCGTGAGCGAACCGTCCGCGGCGACCGCGACGGCCCCGAGAGTGCTCTCGGTGCGCTCCGACGCCCACAGCCGGCGTCCGTCGTCGCCCCAGTGCAGGTCCGCGCCCCAGATGAAGTGGTTCGCGCGGGGGTCGGCCCCGAACTCGCTGTGCCCGAGGCCCTTCGACGGGTCGTGGGCGGGGGCGGAGCCGCGCAGGGTGAGCGTGCCGGTGGCGGTGTCGCGCGCGTAGTGCAGCACGTCCGCCGAGAACTCGGTGAGGACGTACACGGCGTCCTGCGCCTCGTTCAGCACGAGGTGGCGGGGTCCGCTGCCGGCCGGCGCGGCCACGGTCTCGGGGTCGAGCGGAGTGAGGCGCATGTCGTCGGCGACGGCGTACTGGGCGACGAGGTCCGCACCGAGCGAGACGAAGTAGGCGAACCGCCCGTCCGCGCTCGGCAGCACCGAGTGCAGGTTCGGGAACTCGATCTGCGACACCGGTGCCCCCACCACGCCGTCGACGATCGGTGCGCTGATGCCGTAGCCGCCCCCGTACGACGCGCCGAGCAGGCCGGCGCCGTCGTGGGTGAGGGCGAGGTAGTTCATGCCGCCGGCGGGGAGGTCGAGCCGGTCTGCCACGGTGAGCGCGCCGGTCTCGCGGTCGAGGGAGAGTGTCAGGATGCCGGGGGCTTCGCCCGCGCCGGCGCCTTTCACCGCGGCGTGGACCAGGTTGCGTGAGCGGTCGATCGCGAAGTTCGAGCACCCGGTGAGGCCTTCGGTCACGGCGATGCGCTCCAGCGCGCCGTCGGTGAGTCGGAAGGTGCTGATGGTCCCGTCGCCCGAGTTGGCGACGAGGGCGAGTGTCGAGTCGGTCATCCCTCGATCGTACGGCGCGCGGGGGACGCGACGGCCTCCGCGGTCGGCCGGCGCTGGACGCCGAGCGGCACAATGGGAGCCATGGCAACAGCGCGCGTCCTCGTCTTCGGGTCGATCAACGCCGACACGACTCTGCGCGTGGAGCGCATCCCCCTCGTCGGCGAGACCGTCGTCGCGCACGACGTCCAGTACGCGTCGGGTGGGAAGGGAGCCAACCAGGCGTACGCGGCCGCGTGCACCCGGCCCGGCGTGGCGGTGCTCATGGCCGGTGCGATCGGCGACGACGCGCGCGGTGCGCAGATGCGCGATGAGCTCGCGGCGGCCGGTGTCGACGTCTCGCTGATCCGCGAGGTGGACGGCCCGTCGGGAACGGCGCTGATCACCGTGGATGCAGACGGCGGCAACGTCATCGTCGTCGCGCCCGGCGCGAACCACCGCTGGGAGACCCGGCCCGAGGTGCCGGTCACCGCAGGTGACGTCGTCGTGCTGCAACTCGAACTGCCCTTGGACATCGTCGAGCACGTCGCGCGGACGGCTCACGCAGCGGGCGCACGGGTCGTGCTCAACGCCGCCCCCGCCACTCCCGGAGCCGAGCGGCTGCTGCCCCTCGTCGACTGCCTCGTCGTCAACGAGCCCGAGGCGACGGCACTCCTCGCCCAGGTGGACGTGGAACTGCCGGTCCTCGGCGCGCGCCTCGACCTCGACATCGTCATCACGCGGGGCGCCGACGGCGCCTCGGTGCTCCGTCGCGGAGACGCCGAGGTCCGTCTCCCGGCGTTCCCGGCCGAAGCGGTCGACACAGTCGGCGCCGGTGACGCGTTCGTCGGCGCGCTCGCTGCAGCCCTCGCCGCCGGCGACGACCTGCTGGCAGCCGCGCGGCGTGGGGCGGCGGCCGGGGCGCTCACCGTCTCGGTGGCCGGAGCCCGGCATCCACAGCTCTCGGGCGACCTCGTCGACGACCGGCTGAACCAGCGCTGACCGCCCGCCCCCGACCTCTGTCTACGATGGAACCGATCCGCGCGGCGGAGGGAGGCTTTCATGGTCCAGGTTCGCGTGGCCGGCGTCGCACTCGATGCGACCGGCCAGCACGTCATCCTCTTGAAGCCGGTCGACGCGCTCCCGGGTGAGGGCACGATCGTGCCGATCTGGATCGGGGCGCAGGAGGCCACCTCCATCCTCATCGCGGTAGAAGGCGCCGTCGCCCCGCGCCCGCTCGCGCACGACCTCATGATGTCGCTGCTGGAGACCCTCGGCGCGAGTGTCGAGAAGGTCGAGGTCACCCGCATCGACGGGGGCACCTTCTACGCCGAGATCACCCTGTCGTCGCTGTCCGGCATCCGGGTCGTCGATGCGCGACCCTCGGACGCGGTGGCCCTGGCCTCACGCGCGGGAGCGCCCATCTGGGTCGCCGACGCCGTGTTCGCCGATGCCGGTGTCCCCGACGTCATGGCGGCTGAAGAGACCGAAGAGAACCTCGCCGAGTTCAAGGACTTCCTCGATCATGTCGACCCCGACGACTTCAAGGAGTGACGACGTCGCGAACTACGATCGAAGGATCACCCGAGGAGGTCCTTCGTGCCCGCTGACGCACTCGCCCATGCCGCCGATCTCGCCGATTTCGTCGCGGCGTCCCCGTCGAGCTTCCACGCTGCCGCCGAGGTGGCGCGTCGACTCGTGGATGCCGGATTCACCACGCTCGGCGAAGACGCGGCTTGGCCCGACCAGCCCGGCGGCCGGTTCGTCGTGGTCCGCGACGGCGCCGTGCTCGCCTGGGTCGTGCCCGGGGGAGCGACCGCAGCCACCGGCATCCGGATCTTCGGTGCGCACAGCGATTCACCGGGCTTCAAGCTCAAGCCGCAGCCGACCACAGGCAAGCTGGGGTGGCTGCAGGCCGGCGTCGAGATCTACGGCGGCCCGCTGCTGAACTCGTGGCTCGACCGGGAGCTCGTGCTCGCCGGCCGGCTCGTGCTCGACGACGGGTCGACCGTGCTGGCCGACTCCGGCCCGCTGCTGCGCCTGCCGCAGCTGGCGATCCACCTCGACCGCGAGGCGAACAACGGCCTCGCCCTCAACAAGCAGGCTCAGACGCAGCCGGTCTGGGGGCTCGGCGAGTCGGAGTCGGCCGATCTGCTGGCCGAGCTCGCGGGCTCGGCGGGGGTCGATGCCGCGCGCATCCGCGGCTACGACATCGTGACCGCCGACGCCGCCCGCGGGCTGGTGTTCGGGCACGACGATGTGTTCTTCGCCTCCGGACGGCTGGACGATCTGGCATCGGTTCACGCGGGCGTCGTCGCGCTCGCCGGCGCCGCCGACGGATTCGACGCCGATCACATCGCCATGCTCGCCGTGTTCGACCACGAGGAAGTCGGGTCGGGAACCCGGTCGGGTGCGGCCGGGCCGTTCCTGGCGGACGTGATCGAGCGCATCCAGCTCTCGCTCGGCGCCGACCGCGAGCAGCAGCTGCGCGCGCTCGCGGCGTCGTGGTGCGTCTCGAGCGATGTCGGCCACTCGGTGCACCCGAATTACGCCGACAAGCACGACCCGGTCGTCCAGCCCGTGCTCGGCTCGGGCCCGATCCTGAAGATCAACGCCAACCAGCGCTACGCGACCGACGCCGTCGGCGCCGCAGCCTGGAACGGATGGTGTGCGGATGCCGGAGTCTCGAGCCAGGAGTTCGTCTCCAACAACACCGTGCCGTGCGGCTCGACGATCGGGCCGATCACCGCGACCCGGCTGGGCATCCGGACCGTCGACGTCGGCATCCCGATCCTGTCGATGCACTCGGCCCGAGAGCTCGCCGGCGTCAGCGATCTGTGGGACCTGACACGCGTCGCGGCCGCCTACTTCACGCGCTGAACCCGGGACCTCGGGATCTTGAGTTGGCGCTCGCGTCGGGTATGCGGCGATATACCCGTTCGGCGCGCCAACTGTGGCGGCGCCCGGGGTCGTGAGTTGGCGCTTGCGTCGGGTATCAGGGGATATACCCGTTCGGCGCGCCAACTGTGGCGGCGCCCGGGATCGTGAGTTGGCGCTTGCGTCGGGTATCAGGCGATATACCCGTTCGGCGCGCCAACTGTGGCGGCGCTCGGGATCTTGAGTTGGCGCTCGCGATCGCGAAGGGGCTCGCCGAGATCGAGGCTCCGCGACCCACCGGGCCGATCGGTCAGTCGGTGCCGGTCTGACCGCGCAGGCACTGGGGAACGTCGGTGCGCAGTGGCAGGATCGGCGCATGACCCGCTTCGCGATCGACGCGCACACTGCTGTCCGGCTCGTCAGGGACGAGCGCACCCTGAATGGGGCGCATGCCCTGGTCGGCCCGGCGATCCTCCGCTCGCATGCGATGGCGGCACTGTACCGGGAGGTGCGAGCTGGGCGGCTCGATGAGGCTGAGGGGCGGCGCGTGCTCGAGGGCATCGCCGCGCTGAAGATCCGGCTGCTCGGCGACCGCGTCTCGCGTTCGAGCGCGTGGAAGATCGCCGCCGGGCTGGACTGGGACGACCCCGCACCCGCGGAGTACCTGGCTGTCGCCGTGCTGCAGGCCGATGCTCTCATCACCGATGATCCCGTGCTGATCGCAGGGGCGGGCGAGCTGGTGCGGGCGCAGTACGACGACCTGTTCCGCTGAGATCCGTTCGCACGGACTGCAGCGGGGTGTTGTCGTCAGCGTGCGGCGAACGGTTGCCGCACGCGGGTGCCGCGGGGAGGACCCGTGAGTCCTCCCCGCGACGGTGCGGCTCTCAGAGCGCGCGGATGTTCGTCGCCTGCGGGCCCTTCTGGCCTGCTTCGGTGTCGAACTCGACGCGCTGGTTCTCTTCGAGGTTGCGGTGTCCCGAGCCGGCGATCGCGCTGAAGTGCGCGAACACGTCGGCGGAGCCGTCGTCGGGTGCGATGAACCCGTAGCCCTTGTCGGAGTTGAACCATTTGACGATGCCGGTGGCCATGACGTCATTCCTTCTTGTTCTGGGACCACGCGAGTGATCCGGGTGTCCGCGGCGACGGCGCCGCCGCGAAGTCGAGCGCACCAGATGGGTGCGGGAGAGTGAGTCCGGGCTGGATGCCGGAATGAGCAGCACGGCCGGCGCGAGCGCCTGATCCGGCGTGACTGCCGGGCCGGACGCGAGTGCGGACCGGGCGCCGACGAGCGAGGCGTGAACGCCGCGGCTGACACTGTGGTGGTCGAACAGCTCGAACGAGCCGTTGCCGAGATCAACGGTGAAGCCGGCGAACTCGCCGGCGCGGGTGGCGACATGGACGTCGTGGTCGGATTGGCGCCAGAGCAGGGAAACAGGACGAACGGTGGAGAGTGGAGCGAGGGTGATGATGGTTCGATTCTAGGGTGGACGCCTGAGACGGCGCCAGGGCCGAGGCAAAGATTGCACTCAGAGAGGCCCTGCAGGTCCGGCTGTGCGGAGCGCAGCTCTGCGTTCATGAGCCAGACCTGAGTACAGCCTAGCGTGTGTTTGCGCCGGTCAGGACCACGAGGTGCGAAACGGCGCGTAGAATGAGAGGTTTGCGCGCCGCCGGGCGTGCCGCACGAGTGCAACTACCTGCTTCCGGAGCAAGGCGGCACGTGAGAACGAGCTGACTGTTCCGGAGGTCATATGGCGCACTCGCCCACGCAGCACACGATCATCCAGCAGACGGGCTGGGGCTACTTCCCGATCGCGTTCATCGCCCGTCTTCCGTTCGCGATGATGGTCGTCGGCGTGCTCACCCTCGTCGTCTCGGCGACCGGCTCGGTCAGTCTCGGCGGCCTCACTTCGGCCGCGGTCGGCGTGGGTGTGGTCATCGCCGGCCCGGCGATCGGCATCGCCGTCGACCGCTACGGACAGCGCGCGATCCTGGTGCCGGTGGGCCTGGTCAACGGCATCCTGCTCGCCGTCTTCCCTTTCGTCGTCCTGAACGAGATGACGGATGCCGTGATCCTGGCCACCGGGCTCGCCATCGGCCTCAGTGCTCCGCAGGCGGCGGCCATGTCGCGCAGCCGGCTGATGGCGATCGTGCGCGATCGCATCGCGATCATGCGGCAGCCGCGCACGATGTCGCGCATCATGTCGTACGAGTCCGCAGCCGACGAGACCGCGTTCGTCATCGGTCCGTTCCTGGTCGGCATCTTCGCCGCCTTCATCGCCCCCTGGGCGCCGATCGCGATCGCCGCCGGGCTGAGCTTCGTGTTCGTGACGGCTTTCGCGCTGCACCCGACCGGGCGGGTCGCCGCCGCGGGCAGCCGTGCCCACCAGGAGCGCGCACCGCTGGGCGATGTGCTGCACACCCGCGTGCTGATCCTGGTCGCCGCGACGTTCGGCGTCGGCCTGTTCTTCGGCACCACGCTCACCTCGCTGACCGCGTTCGCGAAAGTCCACGGCGACGAGGCGCAGGCGGGCATCCTCTACGGGCTCATGGGCATCGGGTCGGCCGCGCTCGCCCTCGCCGTCGTGCTGCTGCCCCCGCGATTCCGGCAGCGGTGGAGGTGGCTGGTGTTCGCGGCCCTGCTGACGGCCTCGGCGGCCGGATACGCGGCATCCACCGGTCTCGGCATGGTCACGATCATGCTGCTGATCATGGGTCTGGGCGTCGGCCCGACCCTGGTCACGCTGTTCAGTCTCGCCGGCGACCGCGCCCCGCTCGGGCGCGAGGCGACGACGATGACGCTGGTCACTTCGGCGCTGACACTGGCGCAGGCACTGGCATCGGCGGTGACCGGCGCGGTCGCCGAGAACGTCTCGCTCGGCGCCGCGATGGCACTGCCCGTCGTAGCCGCCGCGTTCGTGCTGCTGTGCGGCGTCGTCAACGCGGCCATGGAGCGCCGCGTAGCCTGAAGGAATGTCTGCCGTGCGTCCCGACCGATCCGCCGAAGACGCGCGCGCGCAGTTGGCGGCACTGGCTGAGTCGGCCGCCGACGGCGCGGGGATGGCGGCGTGGACCGGCCTTCCGCCGGCGGTCAACACCCGTCCCGCCGCCGTGCTGATCCTGTTCGGCGTGCTCGACACCGTGCCCAGCGACCATGACGGCTCGGTCGTGTCGCGTGCGCTCGACGTGCTGCTGCTCGCGCGGGCGACCACGCTGCGCTCGCACCCCGGGCAGGTGGCGTTCCCCGGCGGCCGGGTGGATGCCGGTGACGCCGACCCGATCGCCGCCGCGCTGCGCGAGGCGCAGGAGGAGACCGGGCTCGATCCCGCCGGCGTCGAGGTGCTCGGCTCGCTCGGCGACGTGTCACTCGCGTTCTCGGAGCACCAGGTGACTCCGGTGCTGGCGTGGTGGCAGCGGCCGTCACCGGTGGGCGTCGTGGACGAGGCCGAGTCGTCGGACGTGTTCCGCGCGCCCGTGGCCGACCTGCTCGACCCGGCGAACCGCGGTGTGACGGTGATCCGTCGCGGCGGTCAGGAGTTCCGCGGCCCGGCGTTCGTCGTCGGCGACCACCTCGTCTGGGGCTTCACCGCGATGCTGCTCGACGCGCTGTTCGACCGCCTCGGCTGGACCGTGCCCTGGGACCGCGATCGCGAAGTGCCGCTCGCGGTGCCCGGTGCCGACGACGGCGATCACGGGCGGTGACCCGCCCGGCCGTGTATGCCGAGGTCACTGGTCGCATTCGCAGATGTGGTTGAACGAGACCACCTGATCGCCCTCTTCGGGGCAGGCCCATGCCTCGGCCTCGGCGCGGTCGGCGAATCTGCGACCCGCCAGGCGGCCGTTGGCCATCAGGACACTGAACTCGATCTCTTCTCGCGGGTCGGTCCACGTCGTGCTGCCCATGCGAACCTCCTGATCTCAGTGTAGGTTCGGGCATCGACGCCGGGAAGGCCGGCGTGTACAGTGACCCGGAGACACCGGCATCCGCTATCGGATGCCCTTCCAGGAAGGAGCCGGACATGACCGTCTTTGTCGTGGGTTCTCATCCTTCCCACACCGAGGTCGCCCGCTGACGCATCGAGGGTGACCTCCCTTCCTGGAGATCATCCTCATGAACGATCGACGCACTTTCGCGTCCGCTTTCGACCTCTCGCCGGACTCGCTCGACGAGCCCGGCCCCGATCAGCGCTGGTCGACGTGGCCTTCGAGCATGCCGACCGAACGCGGGCCCGAGCCGCGCCCGGACTGGCTCGTCACCGCCGCGGCTGCGTGGGACACCGAGCTGGGCATCGTCAAGACCGGTAAGGAGGCCGATGTCTTCCTGCTCGAGCGCGCGATTGCGGGGGAGAGTGGATGCCGGTTGGCGGCCAAACGGTACCGCAGCACGCAGCACAGCGACTTCCACCGGTCGGGCCGGTACGAAGAGGGCCGGCGCATGGAGAGCTCGCGGGACGGCCGGGCCGTGCAGAAGAAGTCCGCATACGGGCGCGCCGTGGCCGCCGGGCACTGGGCGATCAGCGAGTTCGACGCGCTGTGCCGGGCGTGGGATGCCGGTGTCGCGGTGCCGTATCCCGTGCAGATCAGCGGCACCGAGATCCTGATGGAGTTCGTCGGCGACGACCGCACGGCCGCGCCCCGGCTCGCGCAGACGCGCCTGCGCGGGGCCGAGCTCGCCGACCCGTTCGACCAGGTGCGCGCCGTCCTGCTGGCATTCGCCCGCGGTGGATTCGTCCACGGCGACCTGTCGGCGTACAACCTGCTGCTGCACCACGGGCGGGTCGTGGTGATCGACCTGCCGCAGGTGGTCGACATGGCCTTCAACCCGTCAGGAGCCGACTTCCTGCACCGTGACGTCGTGAACGTGTGCACCTGGTTCGCCCGGCGCGGGTTCGAGGCGGACGCCGAAGCGCTGTTCGCCGACGTGCTCGCGCAGCTGTGGTGAGACCCGGCCGCTTCAGTCTTCGCTCGAGTGCACGCCGCGCCGGCTCGACAGCAGCGTGACCTCGGGATGCTCCTCGGCCAGCAGTCGCTCAGCGCGGTCGAGCACGTCGCGCATGTGCGTCGCGTCGGCGGCGACGACCGAGATGCCGATGGTGGTGCGACGGTGCAGCTCGTGCGCACCGACTTCTGCGACCGCGACTTCGGTTCGCCGGCTCACGTCGGCCAGCAGGGGGCGCAGCACGCTGCGCTTCTGCTTCAGCGAATGCACGTCGCCCAGCAGCACGTCGAACTCGATCCATCCGATCCACATCGGGTCGAGTCTGGCATGTGGACCATGTCTGCGGGGGTGCCGGCACGGCGTGCATGGAGTGGACCACCGTTCAGCGCACGGCGGTGCTGATCGCCCACGGGGCGTGTGCCCGCGCGACCGGTGCGACACCGGCATCCATCGCCAGCAGAGTGGCGGTCGCGCTCGTGGTGAGCACGATGCCCGCGAGGATGAACGCGGCTGACATCGCATAGCCGGCTCCCGGCAGCACGCTCGCCTGGCCCGCCGGGAAGCCGGAGCCGAGCATGTACTCGGTGAGCGGGTTCACGACGACGATGAGTCCGAGTGCGCTGAGCGCGATGCTCCCGGCCAGTCCCCAGCACACGCGAACAACACGTATCCCCATGTTCGGTCCCCAGCCGTCCCCCGCTGATGAGCATAGGGGACGCGGGATCAAGCACGACGTGCCTAGCGGCCTGATCCGACTCCATCCCGCGGCAGCGTCGGCTCGACCGGGTGAGGGGCCAGCGGCTCGTCCGGGTTCGGCGCGAGTGGCTCGTCGGGATACGGCGGGGTGGGCTCTTCCGGCGTGACCGGCGTGACCGGCGTGACCGGCGAGTCCGGCACCGGCGACTGCGGTTCGTCGGGCGTGGGCGGCTCAGCGGGGCCGGGGGGAATCTCGCCCGGCGCAGGGGGCATTTCTCCGGGCATCGGAGAGGGGGAGTCGGGGAAGGTCATGGCTGGTCCTCACGTGAGATCGGGCATCGGGCGATGCGTTCCGTCAGCCTCTGCGCGGGCGGCCGCACCGGCGAGGGGCTTGACGGGCGGGCCCTCGATCGAATAGCGGCGCACGATGCCGACGGTGCGTCGTCCCCACTCGCTGTCTGCAGCGCGTTCTCGATGTGCACGCCGGTCCCGCAATGCTGGCTCCGGGCGTGCTTCACCGCCATGATGTCGATATGGACACCGCCAGCGGCAAACCGGACCGCACATTGCTCATCGTGATCGGCGTCGTGGCGGCGCTCGTGATCATCGCGCTCATCGTCGTCTTCACGCGCGGGGAGCCGGCACCCCTGGATGAATCGACACCCGAGGGCGTCGTGCAGCGCTACACCGCGGCTGTCCTCGACGGCGATGACGAGGCGGCTCTCGGCTACCTCGTCCCCGAGGTCGCCGACGACTGCGAGAGCACCCAGCCGGGTCTGTCGGACGACGTGCGCGTCACACTGGCATCCACCACCGAACGAGACGACACCGCCGACGTGACGGTCACGATCTCGGAATCCTCCGGCGGTGGGATCTTCGGCACCTCGGAGTATCAGTACGACGTGGAGTTCACCCTGGTGCGCACCTCGTCGGGCTGGGCGATCGAGACCACGCCGTGGGAGTTCGCGATCTGCGTGGAGTCGACCCCGTGAGCGCCGCGACACCGGACTCCGCAGCCGTGGGCACCCCGGCATCCACCCCTCAGCGAGGCGCTCAGGGCACCGTGCGCCGGGTGATCGTCTTCATCCTGTTGTTCGTCCTGGTGACCATCGCCGCGATGGGCGTGAGCGGGCTGCTCGGCCGGCTGTTCGAGACGCGTCCCGAGTTCGACTTCGGCATCGGTGGCCTCGCGCTGTCGCTGGCCTTCACCCTCGTCGGCGGACCGCTCGCGCTCGTGCTGTGGTGGTTCACCTGGCGCCGGCTCGACGGACCCGATCGCTCATCGGTGGCGTGGGGTCTCTACCTCGCGGCAATCTCGTTCGTCGCGCTCGTCACCTTCGCGACGTCGCTGCTCGGGATGTTCTCCGACCTCATCGGCGGACGCTGGTCGCCCGACTCGCTGGGTACCGGCATCGCCTGGCTCGCCGTCTGGATCGCCCACCGCTGGATGTGGGCGCACCCCCGCAAGAGCCCGCTCCGGCTGACCACCGTGCCGATCGTGCTCGGCGCGGCATATGGCCTCGGCGTCGTGGTGTCCGGCGCGATCCGCACCCTCGCGAGCCTGTTCGACGAGGCGATCATTCCGGCCCAGGTCCAGCTCGGCGATCCGTGGTGGACCACCGCGCTGCAGGGGCTCGTCTGGTTCGCCGGCGGCGCGCTCGTCTGGTGGTGGCACTGGATGCGCGACAGGGCACGCGGCTTCACCGGCGGGTTCGCCGACGTCATGCTCGTCCTCACCGGCGTGCTCGGCGCGGGCGCGGTGACCCTCGGCGGCGTGGGGACGGCCGTGTACATCGGCCTGCGCGCCGCGTTCGACCGCACCGATCCGTGGCCCGAGCTCCTCGACCTGCTGGGCCTGGCCATCGCGGCGGCCGGCGTGGGGGCGATCGCATGGCTGTACCACCGGCGCGTCGCGCGCGAGCGGTCCGAACTCACGCGCAGCGCGACCCGGCTCGTCGAAGCGGGGCTCGGTCTCATCGCCGCGGCATCCGGAATCGGCGTCATCGTCAATGCCCTCCTCGCCGCGCTCACCGCACCGCTCGCCGGGTCCGACGCGCGCACGCTGCTGCTCGCCGGCATCGCGGCGCTGGTCGTCGGCGCGCCGGTCTGGTGGGTCGCGTGGCGACCTCTCGAACCGGTGATGGATGCCGGTGCCGTCGCCCGTCGCGTCTTTCTCGTCGCGGTGTTCGGCGTCAGCGCCGTGGTCGCGATCATCGCGCTGCTGGTGGTCGGCTATCGCGTCTTCGAATTCAGCCTCGACGGCGGCGGCACCGCGCTCATCGAGCGCATCCGCGCGCCGTTCGGCCTGCTGCTGGCGACGGCCCTGGTCGCCGGGTACCACTTCGCCGTCTGGCGGCGCGACCGGGCCGCGGCGCCGGCTGTTGCCCACGTGCGGACGATCGACCGCGTCGTGCTCGTCGCCTCGGGCGATGCGGGTGCACTCGCGGCGGCCATCGAGGCGGCGACGGGGGCGTCGGTCGCCCGCTGGGCGCGTGCGGACGCGGCGGACAGCGCGATATCTGTGGATGCCGTGGTCGCCGCCCTCAGCGGCGTCAGCGCGCATCGCGTGCTCGTGCTGACCGGCCCGGCCGACCGGGTCGAGGTGGTCCCGCTCGCGGACTGAGACGCGCTGGGGGATGTCTACAGCCTCCTCCACAATCGATGTACGAGACTGGCTCCCCACAGATACCATCTCAGTTCGAACGTATGTCTGAGCATGCTGGCATGCTGTATCTATGACCTTCCTCGCCGAGTTGATCGAGAAACTGCAGGCCGTCAGCGGCCATGCCGAGCTCGACGTGGCACCCGGCGAGCTGCTGGAAGCGCTGCGTGGACTCGATGACGACGCGGTCATCGAGCTGGTGCACGAGGCCGCCGAGATCGGGTCGTGCGTCGAGCGCCTGAAGGTTGTCGGTGCGGCGGTCATCGCCGAACGATCGGCCGCGCCGCACGGCGGGCTGTCGGGGCGGCGGGGGTTCCGTACGCCGGTGCAGCTGGTGCAGGACATCACGGGCGGCACGCGCCATGAGGCGTCACGGACGATGCGGGTGGGGTCGTCCCTGCTCGACGACGTGCCCGCCGAGGGCGAGGAGGTGCGGCCCGGTGGCGAGGAGGTGCCGCCGGGTGGTGGGGTGCCGCCGGGTGGCGAGGGGCCGCCGGTGCAGCTCGAGGAGCCGGTCTTCATCTGGCACGCGGAACTGCGCGAAGCCATGCTCGCGGGCACGCTGTCGACGGCGGCGCACGATGCGATCCGCCGTGGACTGGGCGAGCCGGCCGCGGCCGATCGCGCCGATGAGGTGTGGGCCCTCGCCGCGCGTCAGCTCATGGAAGAGGTGAGGGGCATCGCCGTCGAAGAACTCGGCAGTCGCGCGCGTGCGGTGCGCGACGCGCTCGACCCGATCGGGGCCGAAGAGCGCTTCGCGCAGCGGTTCGCGAACCGGTCGTGGCGCCGGTGGACCGATGAGCACGGCGTCCGTCATGCGCATATCGTCTACGACGACGAGATGGGTGCGTGGGTCGATGCGCTCATGGATGCGGCGCTGCGTCCGCGCCGGGGCGGGCCGCGGTTCATGACCGATGCCGAGCGTGCGCAGGCCGAGTCGCTCGAGGGCGACCCGCGCACCAACGACCAGCTGACCTACGACCTCATGGTCGACGTGATCCGCGCCGGGGCGCTCGCATCTGCTGAGGATGTGTTCGGGTCCCGGCAGCCGGGCGTTCGCATGGTCGTGGTCAAAGACATCGTGGGTCCGCGTGACCCGTTCGGCCGTCTCCTGGCCACCGCGCACCTCGAAGACGGCGGCGACGCGCTGCCCGGCTCGGTGCTCGAGGCGAAGCTCTGCGACACCGGAAGCCGCGAGATCACGGTCGATTCCTGCGGGAACCCGCTCGACCTCGGGCGAGAGAAGCGGCTGTTCACGTCGTCGCAGCGACTCGCATTCGCGATCCGCGACGGAGGGTGCATGTGGCCGGGCTGCGAACGGCCGCCCCTGTTCTGCGAGGCGCACCATTGCACGCCGTGGGCGGAGGGCGGCGCCACCGACGTCGACGCGGGGATCCTGCTGTGTCGTTTCCACCACCTCCTGCTGCACAACGGAGGGTGGCGCATCACTCGCGAGGGGTTTGACACCGGTCCGGAGTTGGGACCATTCATCCTGCACTCTCCCACCGGGGAGAAGATCGTCCTGAAGTCGAAGTCGCCGCTGCGCTGGGCGTGGAATCCGCCGCCGGATCGATGCGGCTGGCGCTCGCCGCCGGTCCCGGCGACGGAGCGACGGCCGGAACAGTGGCCGGAGGCGGTGTCGGAGCCGCCGACAGGGCAGGTGTGCGTTCCCGTGCTCGTGGAATGACCCTGGCGCCATCCTCGTGACATGACCACCTGAGCGATGTATCGTTATGTATCGCTAGATATGTCGCTGGGCATCTCGCGCGTGGGCGAAGGAGGTCGTCATGGACGGATTCGGTGGACAGGGCTTCGGCGGGCAGAGCTCCGGCGGACAGGGATTCGGCGGGCAGGGCTCGGGCGGACAGGGATTCGGCGGGCAGAGCTCGGGCGGGCAGAGCTCCGGCGGACAGGGATTCGGCGGCCCGGGTTTCGGTGGCACAGGTTTCGGCGGGCAGGGTTTCGGCGGACCGGGCGCAAGCTGGCCGGTGGCCGGGCTGCGCGAAGCGATGGACCAGCTGCGCGGCATATTCGACCCGCGCGGCAGCGGCAGCGGCACGCGCATGGGGCGAGGCGACGTCCGCGCCGCGATCCTGACGTTGCTGGCCGAGAGGCCGATGCACGGCTACCAGGTCATCCAGGAGATCGAGCAGCGCAGCGGGGGAGCGTGGAAGCCGAGCCCCGGGTCGGTGTATCCGACACTGCAGCTGCTGGCCGATGAGGGCCTGATCAGCGTCGAGGAGGCCGGTGGCCGCAAGACCTACTCGCTCACCGATGAGGGGCGGGCTGTGGCGGATTCCGAAGGAGCCACGCCCTGGGAGTCGACCGCGCGCAGCTCGGACGGACCCCACTCGATGGCCCTGCCGAAGGCCGGCGCCGAACTCGCGCAGGCGGCCATGCAGGTCGGTCGCTCGGGCACGCCCGAGCAGGTCGAGCAGGCCGTGGCCGTGCTCGAGGAAGCGCGCCGCAAGCTCTATTCGATCCTCGCCCAGGACTGACCGGGTGCGCCCGGCGCCCGGACAGCCCGGGCTCACCACGACCGCCCGCGCGCGCTACCGCCGCATCATGCGGTTCGCCGCGCGGCACATGCTGCAGGCGTGGTGGTTCGAGCTGTTCCTCCCGCGCCTCGGGTTCGGCGCGCTCGCCGCGCGCGGACGCCCCACTCGCATGCAGGCCATCGCCCGCCGCTTCCACGTCCTCGCCGTCGACCTGGGCGGTCTCATGATCAAAGTCGGCCAGTTCATGTCGTCACGTCTCGACGTGCTGCCGCCCGAGATCACGGACCAGCTCGCCGGACTCCAGGACGAGGTCCCGCCCGTCGGCTTCGACGCCATCCGCGCGCTCACCGAGGCCGAACTCGGCGTTCCGCTCGACACCGCGTACGCATCCTTCGACCCGCAGCCTCTGGCAGCGGCATCCCTCGGTCAAGCGCATCGCGCACGGCTGGCCGATGCCGACGCGCAGATCAGCGGATTCGCTGAGGTCGTCGTGAAGGTCCAGCGGCCGGGAATCGATGAGATCGTCGACGTGGATCTGTCGGCACTGCGGCGCGTGGCGCGCTGGCTGAGTCGCGTCGACCTGGTCTCACGCCGCGTCGATACGCGCGCGCTCGTCGAGGAGTTCGCGGTCACCAGTCTCGAGGAGATCGACTATCTGCACGAGGCCGCGGCGGCGGAGCGGTTCGCGCAGAACGTCGCCGGCGACGCCCGCGTGAATGCGCCCGAGGTCGCCTGGGAGCGGACCACCCGCCGCGTGCTGACTCTGCGCGATGTGACGGCCATCAAGATCAACGACGTCGACGCGTTGCGCGCCGCCGGCATCGACCCGGCAGATGTCGCGCGTGACTTCGCCGCCGTTATGTTCGACCAGCTGTTCGTCGACGGGTACTTCCACGCCGATCCGCACCCGGGCAACATCTTCGTCACCCCGCATGCACCGGGGATGGATGCCGGGGATCGGGCATGGTCGTTCACGTTCATCGACTTCGGGATGATGGGCGAGATCCCGGCCACGCTGCGGCGTGGCCTGCGACGGGCGATCATCGCCGCCGCCGCGCGAGACGGCGCGGGGCTGGTTGCCGCGATCCAGGAGGTCGGTGCGCTGCTGCCTTCGGCGGACACCGCCGAACTCGAACGCGCCATGACGCAGCTGTTCGCCCGGTTCGGCGGCATGGGCTTCGCCGAGCTGCAGCGAGTCGATCCCCGGGAGTTCCGCGACTTCGGCGTCGAGTTCGGCGACCTCGCCCGGTCGATGCCGTTCCAGCTGCCCGAGAACTTCCTCCTGCTCGTCCGCGCGGTCTCCCTCACCTCGGGGATGTGCAGCGCGCTCGACCCCGGATTCAACATCTGGGACGCCGTCGAGCCCTACGCTGCCAAGCTCCTGCGCGACGAAGGCGGCAACTCACTGCGCGATCTCGGGTCGCGTGCGCTGGCGACGGTCACCTCGGCCGTCAGCCTGCCGCAGCGGTTCGACGAACTGGCATCCCGCATCGAAGACGGTCGCATCGCCGTCAACAGTCCCCGCCTGGATCGGCGGCTCACGGTGCTCGAACGCACCGCGCGCCGGGTCGTGTCGGCGATCCTGTTCGCCGCCCTGCTGATCGGCGGCATCCTGCTGCGTGAGACGGATGCCGTCTTCGGCGCCGTCCTGATGTGGGCGTCGGCCGTGCCCCTGCTCCACGCCGTCTTCGCCGGCTGGATCAATCGGGGTCGCTGAGCCGCACCAGCATCTTGCCGACGTTCCTGCCCTCGAACAGCCCGAGCAGCGCATCGGGGGCGTTCTCGAGACCGTCAACCACCGTCATCGGCGCCGGGAGCGACCCGTCTCGCAGCCATCCCGACGCGAGTTCGATCCACTCCGCGAACAGGTCGTAGTGGTCGAGCACGATGAAGCCCCGCATCGTCAGGCGTTTGGTCACGATGAGCGAGAGGTTCGTCGGCCCGGGTTGGGGACGCTCGGCGTTGTACTGCGAGATGGCTCCGCACATCGCCACCCGGCCGCCCACGTGCAGGGACGACAGCGCGGCTTCGAGATGCTCGCCGCCGACGTTGTCGAAATACACGTCGATGCCCTCGGGCGCAGCAGCCTTGAGCGACCTGCGGACGGGGCCGGCCCGGTAGTCGAAGCCGGCGTCGTATCCGAGGTCGCCGGTCAGGCGAGCGACCTTCTCCGGTCCGCCGGCCGATCCGATCACCGTCGATGCCCCGAGGTGGCGGGCGACGCGTGCGGCGGTCACGCCGACGGCCCCGGCGGCGCCGGAGATGAACACGGTCTCGCCGTCGGCCACGCGTGCGATGCGTGTCAGTCCGACGTACGCGGTGAGGCCGGTCAGGCCGAGGACGCCGAGGTGGTGCTCGGGGTCCGCGAGGCTCGCGTCGATGACCCGCACCTCATCCTCGCCGAGCACCGCGTGGTCGCGGAAGCCCCGGGAGTGCAGCACGACCTGCCCCTCGGCCACGGTGTCCGAGCGCGAGGCGACGACGGTGCCGACGGCGGGAGCATCCATCGCCGCGCCGAGTGGGAACGGCGGCACGTAGGACGCGGCGTCGCGCATGCGACCGCGCATCGCCGGGTCGACCGACATCCAGTCGTTGCGCACGAGCACCTGACCGCGTTGGAGCTCATCCAGATGGACCTCGACGAGTGCGAAGTCGTCGGGCTGCGCAAGCGCGTCCGGACGGTGGACGAGCCTGATCTCGCGACTGGTCGTGGGCATGGAGGTCCTCTTCGTCGGGGGCGGTCGTGTGCCACTCTGCGACGCGTGCGGCGCCGGTGTGCTGACTCCAGAGCGTGTATTCGACGGCGGCCGGTGGCGACACGAACTCGAGCCCGGACCGGTGTGGACGGTCTCCTGGGAGAGGAGGACACCCGTGGCCGGGTCGAGGATGAGGATGTGGTTCATCGCGAGCAGCCAACAACGAGAGCCCGGCCGATGGCCGAGCTCTCGTTCATGAAAGTCGCTTATGTCGCGACTCATATGTCACCTATGACGCGACTCATCACAAGGGCGGAGGATAGGGGATTCGAACCCCTGAGGGCTTGCACCCAACACGCTTTCCAAGCGTGCGCCATAGGCCACTAGGCGAATCCTCCAGGTCCCGCGAGCGGGCCGAAGACAGTCTACCTGGTGGCGGCCGGGGCAACCGACGGCAGGCCCGGCCGCTGTGCGATGGCCGAACCCGGGCGCACGACGAGCGACCGCGGCAGCAGCAGAGCGCCCCGGCGCACGTGGGCGGGTGCGGCCGCGAGCAGTCCGCGGCGCACGATCACGGCATCCATCCCCGCATCCGACGAGTCCGGAGCCGTGCGGGCATAGTTGGCGTACTCCACCGCCGCCACCAGGCGCCCCACGGCGTCCGCCGGGGCTCCGTGTCTGCGCACCAGCCGGGCACCGAACGCGCGGGGTGACTCGGCGCCGGGGACCGAGATGCCCAGGTCGATTGCGACGTCCTGCACGAGTCGCCAGGCCGCGCTCACGTCTCCCGCCCGCGCGCGTCCGCGCAGCACTTCGAACCGCACGCGTCCGGCCGCCCCCGGGATCACTCCTGCCACCAGCGCGATCGCAAGTGCCATGAGGTAGGGCGCGGGGTCCACGGGCGCCGAACCGGGCCCGGCGCCCCCCGCCTCCGGCCCGTCCTGGTCGTCGAGCGGGGCGGCCGAACCGGTGGGGTTCGGGCTCGCGCTCGGGGCCGGGCCGCTGATGTCCTCGCCGCCGTCGTCCGGCACGGCGGATGTCTCGGGCAGGAAGCTCGTCGGCACGCCCAGGCTCTTGGTCGGCTCGAAGGGCACCCACCCGATGCCCTCGAAGTGCACTTCGGGCCAGGCATGCAGCATGCTCGTCGAGACCGAGGCGACGCGCTCGCCGTCGACCACATCGTTGGTCATGGTTCCGGGCAGGAAGCCGATGACGATGCGCGAGGGCATGCCGAGGGTCCGCGCCATCAGCGCGAACGACGAGGCGAAGTGCACGCAGTAGCCCTCGCGCACATCGAGGAACTCGGCGACGGCGTCGGCTCCCGTGCCGTCGAAGCCCGCCTGCACGGGGGAGAACAGCGAGTACGAGAACGAGGGCCCTCGGAACCACGACTGCAGGGCGATCAGCCTGTCGTAGTCGTTGCCGGCTTCCGCGGTGACCTCGATCGCGGTCTCGCCGATGATCGGAGGCATGTCGCCGGGCAGGCCGAACACGTCTGAGTCGGTGTTGGCCATCGTGGCGTCGGCCGCGCGGATCTGCTCGCGCGTCGGTCGCGGCAGATGGCTCACGACCACGTAGTTCTGCCCCTGCGTCGTGCTCTGCGCGGTGACGACCGTGCGATTGGCGGCCACGGCCCGCCAGAAGCCACCGAGCCCCTCGATCGACACTGCGGGGTAGGGGACCGGCAGCCGCGCCGATGCCAGCTTGTCGATCTCGATGGTCGTCCGGTACTGCGTGATCCGCACGTCGTCGTCCACGTTCATCGGGCCGAACGGCGCCGACTGCTCCAGATCGACCGAACGGTACCGATCGGGCTTCCACACCTCGCCGTCGAACGACGACAGCGTCGCCGCGCGCAGGTACGGCGTCGACGGCGCATTGGTGTGCACCCGCAGAACCTCCATGTCGGCCGGCTGGCGAAGGTCCTTGCCGAGTTCGAGCGTCGCGTCGATGGATGCCACGCCCAGCCCCGTGCCCGATCCGGCCGTCGCCGGGGGCAGCGTGGGGGTCGTCAGCACAGTGAGGGCGATCGCCGCGGCGCCGATGCTCGCGGCCATGGCCGTCACTCCGGCCCCGGCGCGTGCCCCGGCCGGTGACGGTGCTTCGCGGGTCCGTGTCTCGGCCCGGATCAGGTAGAGGATGGATGCCGCCAGGAACACGAACGAGATGACGCTGTCGTCGCTGGGCACCGCGATCGAGGGGATCAGCCAGACCGCGACCAGGGCGACGGCCGCCAGCAGCGGCATCCGCGCCGTCAGCACGACGTGATCCAGCGCGATCGTCAGCGCGCCGAGGGCGGTGACCACGATGAACGTGACAGAGCGGGTCGGCTCGAGCGGCGACACCCCCAGCAGGATCTCGTTCGCGGCCACCTGCACGATCACGGGCGTCTCGCCGAACGACTCGAAGCTCGGGATGAACCCGAGGATCGCCGTATCGCGCAGATACACCACGGTGACCACCGCGACCCAGAGCGCGATCTCGATCAGGGTGACGGCCAGCCCCGGCACCCGAAGACGTCGCGCCGCGTAGCCGACGCCCAGCAGAAGCGCGGCGAACGCGATGACCCCCGCCACCCAGCCGCCGGGGGCGATGACGCCGGTGAGCGGGGCGAGGGCTGCGACGATCGCCACGAAGAGCCCGATCGTCAACCGGGTCTCGCCGCGTCGCGCGGACGAGCCCGGCGCGGACGAGTCCGGCGCGGACGAACCCGGCGCGGACGAGCCCGGCGCGGGTGACGCCGTCGCGGGCGCAGCCGCCGCACTACGAGACGACATGATCGGCCTCCCGGTCGATCGCCGCGATCCACGCGTCGGACAGGTCGCTCTCCACGCTGATCGCGGCGGCGCGCCAGCCGGCCTCAGCCACATGCGCGAGGGCCTGACCTTGCGGGCTCACGGTAAGCAGGATCGGCAGCGTGCTGTGGTGGACCAGGGGCATCAGGGTCTCGGCATCCGCTTCATCGAAACGTCCCGTGATGACCACCAGCGGGCCGGTCGTGGTGCCCAGGAACAGGTGGACGAGGTCTTCCAGCGTCCCCTCGCGGCGCGCGGTCAGCGATGCGAAGGACACCGCCATCTCGTCGACGGCGGCGTGGTCCTCGCTGTCGATCCGCTCGACCAGCTGCGACCCGTCGATGTCCATGACGGTCACGACGTACCCTTCCGACGACAGTCGCGCGACCGCCGAGGCGCAGGCCGACACCGCGGCCTCGAACCCGGGGTCCTCACCGGGTGTCACCAGCGACTCGGGAGCGTAGCGGCGCACGCCGCGGTCGAAGACGACCGTCGCCTCGGGGGTCGACTCCTGCTCCTCCTGCCGCACCATGAGTTCGTCGCGGTGCGCGCTGGCCCGCCAGTGGATGCGCCGCATCGAATCGCCCGGCACGTACATGCGCGGAATGAGGTTGTCGGCACCCTGGCCGAGCTCGTTGGTCTCGGAGTGCAGGCTGCCGCCGACGCTGCCGGGCAGCTCGTCGAGCGCGCCCAGATCGATCACGGCGGGCGTGACGGTCAGCGGCACCGGGTCGCCGATGACGTGGCGCCGCCGCGCGAAGCCGAACGGGTCGGTCGAGGTCACCGACAGGGGTCCGACGGGACGGATGCCGCGGCGCTCGGCCTGCACGACGTAGTCCAGCTCGACGCGCTGCGCCCCCGATCCGAGCCCCGAGCCGAGCGCGGGGAACTCGCCCTGCGCGGCGCCGTGCAGGCCCGGCGCGAGCTTGTCGCTCCACTTCGCCTGGGCGCTGGGCAGCGGCGCGCGGATGTCGACCTGCACGCGCACGTGTGTCTCGCCGCCCGCCGGCGCGACGTCGGGGCGGAAGGCGCGCGTCACCGTCTCGGTGCGGCGCACGAGGTACAGGATGGCCAGACTCGCCGCGACGACGGCGAACAGCAGCACGCTCACGTAGAGCAGCTCGGTCAGGTGCAAAGCGTGCGCGAGGATGAAGCACAGGATGCCCAGCAGCACCGCGCCGGTGCCCCTCGCTGTCAGCGGCCACACCCTCATCGCATCATCCTTCAGCGGGTGGCGACGGGAATCCGCACCGAGCCGGTGATCGACTCGAGGATCGTGCTGATCGCCTCGGCGGCCGACCGGCCGCGGGCCAGCCCCGACCCGCGCGCCGCGATGACGCGGTGGGCGAACACGGGCTGGATGAGGGTCGCGACATCGTCCGGGATCACGAACTCGCGCCCGTCCAGCGCGGCCCACACCTTCGCGGCGCGCACGAGCTGCAGGGTCGCGCGCGGGCTCGCGCCCAGGCGCAGGTCGGGGTGCTGACGCGTCGCACGGGCCAGCGCCACGGCGTACTCCTCCACCGCGGGGGAGACGTGCACGCTCCGCGCCCAGCGGATGAGATCGCGCACCCCGGCGGCTCCGACCACCGGCGTGACCGCATCGAGCGGATTCACCACATCGCGCTGACGCAGCATGAGAGCTTCGTTCGCGGCATCCGGATACCCCATCGAGATGCGCATCATGAACCGGTCGCGCTGCGCTTCGGGCAGGGCGTAGGTGCCCTCCATCTCGAGGGGATTCTGCGTGGCCACGACCAGGAACGGGTCGGGGAGGGCGTGCGAGGTGCCGTCGACGGTGACCTGGCCCTCTTCCATCGCCTCCAGGAGCGCCGACTGCGTCTTGGGGGAGGACCGGTTGATCTCGTCGGCGATGACGATGTGCGCGAAGATCGCTCCGGGCTTGAACTCGAACTCGCGATCGACGGGGTTGTAGACGCTCACCCCGGTGACATCGCCCGGCAGCAGGTCGGGGGTGAACTGGATGCGCCGCACCGTCGCCTCCACCGAGGCGGCCAGCGCCCGCGCGAGCATCGTCTTGCCGACGCCGGGGACGTCCTCGATGAGGATGTGCCCCTCGGCGAGCATGCACACCAGGGCCGAGCGGACGGCGGCGGGCTTGCCGTCGATGACCCGCGAGACCGAGTCGATGATCTTCCCGGTGGTCGCCGCGAACGCGTCGGGGCCCAGGCTGCGGGTCTGCGGGAGGGGAGCGGGGGGCCGCGGCGGCACCGGCGGTGGCATCAGTGGTGTGCTGTCGTCCGGCATCGGGCCCCCTGGTCGAGAGTCGGCAGGGGGCGTCGTCGCATCCCCATGGATAGATGCTAACCCGGCGAGTGGATGCCGGTGCCTGAGAGTCCGGTAGACTGGCAGAGCTCTCCGCGAGGCGGCATCCAGGCCAACTCCCCCAGGACGGAAACGTAGCAAGGGTAACCGGGCTCTGCCGGGTTCGCGGAGAGTCTTTTTTCTGCCCGGACGCCTGGCCGGCGGCGGGCTTTTGCCCGGCTCCGCACCTACCCGCCGGTTCACCGCCGCCATAGGCTGGGCGGGTGGCGCAGAGCATCTACATCACGTCAGCCGAGGGGCACTCGGGCAAGTCCACCATCGCGCTGGGCGTGCTCGACGCGCTCAGCCACGCGACCCCGCGCGTGGGGGTGTTCCGGGCGATCGCGCGCTCGACCGAGGAGACCGACTACGTCCTCGAGATGCTGCTGGACCACGACGGGGTCGACCTCTCCTATGAGGAGTGCATCGGCGTCACGTACGACGATGTGCGCGCGGATCCCGAGGCCGCGCTGAGCACGATCGTCGAGCGTTACAAGGCGGTGGAGGCGCAGTGCGACGCGGTGGTCATCGTGGGCAGCGACTACACCGACGTGGCCAGCCCGGCCGAGCTCGGCTACAACGCGCGCATCGCCGCGAACCTCGGCGCACCGGTGCTGCTGGTGGTCGGCGGCCGCGCCGCACAGGACCAGCCCGAGCAGCTCGGCACCACGATCCCGCGGGCCGCGAGCCAGGTCGGGCAGATCACCGACCTCGCCCTGGCCGAGCTCGCGCACGGCCGCGCGCAACTGCTGGCCGTCGTGGCCAACCGCGCCGACCCCGAGCACCTCGAGGAGACCGTCGCGGCGATCCACCGCGCCGTGCGCGACGCGCAGCCGGCGACAGCCGACACCGAATCGTCGGTGCCGGTGTGGGCGATCCCCGAGGACCGCTACCTCGTGGCCCCGTCGATCCGCGGCATCATGCGCTCGGTCGAGGGGGAGCTGCTCCAGGGCGACCCGGCGCTGCTGACCCGCGAAGCGCTCGCCGTGGTCGTGGCCGGCATGTCGATGAACAACGTGCTGCCGCGCCTGATCGAGGGCGCGGCCGTGGTGATCGCCGCCGACCGCACCGACGTGCTGCTGGCGACGCTCCTGGCAAACGCCTCGGGCACGTTCCCGTCGATCTCGGGCATCGTCCTCAACGGCCCGTTCGACCTGCCGTCCGACGTGAAGCGTCTCATCGACGGCCTCGACTCGACGGTGCCGATCATCACCACGACACACGGCACGTACGAGACGGCGCTGCGCGTCATGCGCACCCGCGGGCGGCTCGCCGCCGACTCGCAGCGACGCTACGACACGGCGCTCGCCCTGTTCGAGACCCACGTCGACACCGACGAGCTCATGCGCGCGCTGGGCGTCGCCCGCGCGACGGTCGTCACCCCGCTCATGTTCGAGTACCAGCTCGTCGAGCGCGCCCGCTCCGCGCGCAAGCGCATCGTGCTGCCCGAGGGCGACGACGACCGCGTGCTGCGCGCCGCGGCCACCGTGCTCACCCGCGGCATCGCCGACCTGACCATCCTGGGCGAGCCGGCCGAGGTGCACGCCCGCGCCGTGGAGCTGGGCATCGACCTGACCGGCGCCGAGGTGCTCTCACCCTTCGACGAGATGCACGTACACCGCTTCGCGGAGACGTACGCGCAGCTGCGCGCCCACAAGGGCGTCACGTACGAGCGGGCCGCCGACACCGTCACCGACGTGTCGTACTTCGGCACCATGATGGTGCACCTGGGCCTCGCCGACGGCATGGTCTCCGGGGCCGTGCACACCACGGCGCACACGATCCGGCCCGCGTTCGAGGTCATCAAGACCAAGCCGGGCACCTCGGTGGTCTCGTCGGTGTTCCTCATGGCCCTCGCCGACCGGGTGCTCGTCTACGGCGACTGCGCCGTCATCCCCGATCCGACCAGCGAGCAGCTGGCCGACATCGCGGTGTCGTCGGCGGCGACCGCCTCGCAGTTCGGCATCGAGCCGCGCGTCGCGATGCTGTCGTACTCCACCGGGGAGTCGGGCTCGGGCGCCGACGTCGACAAGGTCCGCGCCGCCACCGCGCTCGTGCGCGAGCGCGCCCCGCAGCTGCTGGTCGAGGGCCCCATCCAGTACGACGCGGCCGCCGATGCCGCCGTGGCCCGCACGAAGCTGCCCGAATCCGCCGTGGCAGGCCGGGCGACGGTGTTCATCTTCCCCGACCTCAACACCGGCAACAACACGTACAAGGCCGTGCAGCGCTCGGCCGGCGCCGTCGCGATCGGCCCGGTGCTGCAGGGGCTCAACAAGCCCATCAACGACCTGTCGCGCGGTGCGCTCGTCGAGGACATCGTCAACACCATCGCCATCACGGCGATCCAGGCACAGGGAGCTGCATGAGCGCCGTTCTGGTCATCAACAGCGGATCGTCGTCCTTCAAGTACCAGCTGATCGACCTCGACACGGCGTCGCCGCTGGCGAGCGGACTGGTCGAGCGCATCGGGCAGGACATCGGGGCGGCCAAGCACACCGTCATGCTGGGCAAGGCCGAGGGTCCGTCCGTGACCGCGACGGATGCCACCTACCGGCAGGAGCTGCCGATCCCCAGCCACACGGCCGGCTTCCAGGTCATGCTCGACGCCTTCGCCGCGCACGGTCCGTCGCTCGAGGAGTACGCGCCCGTCGCCGTCGGCCACCGGGTCGTTCAGGGCGGTGCTCGCTTCTTCGAGCCCACGCTGATCACGGACCTCGTCGAGATCAACATCGATGAGCTGTCGGTGCTCGCCCCGCTGCACAACCCCGGAGCCCTGCAGGGCATCCGTGCCGCCCGCACCGGCTTCCCCGACGTGCCGCACGTCGCCGTCTTCGACACCGCCTTCCACCAGACCATGCCGCCCGCGGCATACACCTACGCGATCGACAAGCGGACCGCCGCCAAGCACCGCATCCGCAAGTACGGCTTCCACGGCACGAGCCACAAGTTCGTCAGCGAGGCGGCCGCGGACTTCGTCGGGCGCCCGAACGCCGAGCTGCGCCAGATCGTGCTCCACCTGGGCAACGGCGCCTCGATCACCGCAATCGACGCCGGTCGGTCGGTGGACCACTCGATGGGGCTCACCCCGCTCGAGGGCCTGGTGATGGGCACCCGTTCGGGCGACCTCGACCCGTCGGTGCTGCTCGTCCTCTCCCAGCGTGAGCACCTGGCGCCCGAGCAGCTCGACGCATTCCTGAACACCCGGAGCGGGCTGAAAGGCCTGGCCGGGGTCTCGGACATGCGCGACATCGAACAGCGCCGCGCGGACGGCGACGCCGACGCCGCGCTGGCCTTCGACGTCTACATCCACCGGCTGCGCGCCTACCTCGGCGCCTACCTGGCCCAGCTGGGCGGGGCAGACGTGATCTCGTTCACCGCGGGGGTGGGCGAGAACTCGCCGACGGTCCGTGCGGCGGCGCTCGAGACGCTCGGCTACGCCGGCGTCGTGCTCGACCCCGAGCGCAACGCGTCAACCGACCGCGGCGCCCGTGTGATCTCCACGGACGACTCGCCGGTCACGGTGCTCGTCGTGCCGACCAACGAAGAACTCGAGATCGCGCGGCAGACGGTGTCGGTGGCCGGGTGAACTCCGGCATCCCCTTCTCTCGATCGATACCTGCGCGTCACACAGCACAGTTACGCTGAAACGGTGACAGCGGACGAACTCCCCGACCTGACGACCTACGACGGCGTCCTCTTCGACCTGGACGGCGTGCTGACGCCCACGGCCGAAGTGCACATGTCCGCCTGGCAGGCGATGTTCACCGAGCTGTTCGCCGACTGGGGGGTCGAACCGGCTTATGCCGAGCGGGACTACTTCCTCTACCTCGACGGCAAGAAGCGGTACGACGGCGTCGCGGCCCTGCTGCGCTCGCGCTCGGTCGAGGTGCCGTGGGGTGACCCGTCCGATCCGCCGACGGCCGACACGGTCTGCGGCATCGGCAACCGCAAGAACACGGCGTTCCAGCGGGTGCTCGACGAGGTCGGCATCGCGCCGTACCCGGGCTCGCTCGCGCTCATCGACGTGCTGCAGACCGCCGGTGTGCCGATCGCCGTCGTGTCCAGCTCGAAGAACGCCGTCGAGGTGCTCACCGTCGCCGGCATCCGCGACCGGTTCCCGGTGGTCATGGACGGCGCGGTCGCCGAGCGCGACCACATCCCCTCCAAGCCCGCACCCGACATGTTCCTCGAGGCGGCCCGCATGCTGGGGGTCGACCCCGCGCGCAGCGCCGCCGTCGAAGACGCGCATTCGGGCGTGCAGTCCGCCGCCGCAGCCGGGTACGCCCTCGTGGTCGGCGTCGACCGCGGCGCCGGCGCCGACATGCTGACCGCCGCCGGCGCACACGTCGTCGTCGACGACCTGGCGGCCTTCGTCGAGTAGACCCGCCCACCGACCCCCCTCCCGAGAGGAGCCCCCAGTGGATCGTGACCGTTTTCCCGCAGACCCCTGGCGACTCGTCGAGACCCGGCAGTCCATCGAGGACGTCGGCCTCACCGAGACGCTCTTCGCGCTCGGCAACGGCTACCTCGGCATGCGGGGCAACCCGCCCGAAGGGCGTCACGCGCACGAGCACGGCACGTTCATCAACGGCCTGCACGAGACCTTCCCGATCCGTCATGCCGAGCAGGCCTTCGGATTCGCCGAGACCGGCCAGACCATCATCAACGCGCCCGACGCGAAGATCATGCGCGTGTACGTCGACGACGAGCCGCTCGCGTTCGACGTCGCCGATTTCCGCGAATACGAGCGGGTGCTCGACATGCGGCGCGGGGTGCTCACCCGGCACATGCGCTGGATGACCCCCAGCGGCAAGGACGTCGTCGTCGATCTCGAGCGGATGGTGTCGTTCGAGGAACGGCATCTGGCCGTCATGCGGGTGAGCGTCACGGTGCTCAACGCCGATGCCCCGGTCGTGATCAACTGCCAGCTCGTCAACCGGCAGGACGGTGAGGACGTCTACGGCGGCATGGCGCCGCACGCGTCGGCGCCCACCGCGCCGGCCGCCTTCGACCCGCGCAAGGCCGAGGCGATCGACGAACGGGTGCTGCAGCCGGTGGAGTACTGGCAGGAGGGTCTGCGGTCGGTGCTGTCCTACCAGGTCACGCGCTCCGGCATGACCGTCGCGGTCATCGCCGACCACGAGATCGACACCGCGAACGAGTACACCGCGCGCACGCTGATCGAGCCCGACATCGCCAAGAACGTCTTCCGCGTGCAGGCGAAGGCGGGCGTGCCGGTCACCGTGACCAAGTTCGTGAGCTATCACAGCTCGCGCGGCGTGCCCGCCCGTGAGCTCGTCGACCGCGGGCGCCGCACCCTCGACCGGGCCCGCGTCGAAGGCGTCGAGTATCAGTTCGAGGAGCAGGAGGCGTGGTGCCGCGACTTCTGGGAGCGCTCCGATGTGCAGGTCGCCGGCGATGACGCGCTGCAGCAGGCGATCCGGTGGTGCCTGTTCCAGCTCGCGCAGGCCACCGCTCGTGCCGACGGGCGCGGAGTCCCGGCCAAGGGGCTGACCGGTTCGGGGTACAGCGGCCACTATTTCTGGGACACCGAGGTCTACGTCCTTCCGTTCCTGACCTACACGACTCCGCACTGGGCGCGCAACGCCCTGCGCATGCGGTACCACATGCTCCCCGCCGCCCGCCGTCGCGCCGCCCAGCTGAACGAGGCCGGTGCCCTGTTCCCCTGGCGCACGATCAACGGCGAAGAGGCCTCGGCGTACTATGCGGCCGGCACCGCGCAGTACCACATCAACGCCGACGTGAGCTTCGCCGTCGGCAAGTACGTGCGCGCGACCGGCGACATGCGCTTCCTGTACACCGAGGGCGTCGACATCCTCGTCGAGACCGCCCGGCTGTGGGCGACCCTCGGCTTCTGGCGCGTCAACGAGGACTCCGCCGAGGTATTCCACATCCACGGCGTGACCGGACCCGACGAGTACACGACCGTCGTCAACGACAACCTCTTCACCAACGTGATGGCGCGGTTCAACCTGCGTGCCGCGTCGCGCGTCGTGCGCGAGATGGCGGACCGGGCGCCGGACGAGTACCGGGCGATGATGCAGCGGCTCGACCTCGACCCGGCCGAGGCGGACGCCTGGGATGCGGCAGCCGACGCGATGCACATTCCCTACAGCGAGGGCCTCGGCATCCACCCGCAGGATGCGGTCTTTCTCGAGAAGGAGGTCTGGGACCTCGAGAACACGCCGGCCGAGCAGCACCCTCTGCTGCTGAACTTCCATCCGCTGGTGATCTACCGGTATCAGGTGCTCAAGCAGGCCGACGTGGTGCTGGCGCTGTTCCTGCAGGGCAATCACTTCACCGCCGAGGAGAAGCGCGCCGACTTCGATTACTACGACCCGCTGACCACGGGGGACTCGACGCTGTCGGCGGTCGTGCAGTCGATCCTGGCCGCCGAGGTCGGCTACCGGGAGCTGGCGCTCGAGTATTTCCACGAGGCGGCGTTCGTCGATCTCGAAGACCTGCACCGCAACACCTCCGACGGGGCGCACGTGGCATCCGCCGGCGGCGTGTGGACGGCCCTCGTCAGCGGGTTCGGCGGCATGCGCGACCACGGCGGCGATCTGAGCTTCGATCCGCGATTGCCGGCCGAATGGCCGTCGCTGTCGTACAAGCTGCGGTGGCGAGGGATGCAGCTGGATGTCACCGTCACCGCCACGGAGATCACCGTCGCCGCCGAGCGCGCCGAGCACGGCGAGACGGAGGAGCCCCGCGACGACGTGGACTTCGCCGTCCGCGGCGAGATGCACACGGTGCGGGCCGGCGAGTCCGTCTCGGTGCCGCTGGACGGGCAGGGGCCGATACTGACCGGACGCCCGACGCTGAGCGACATCGGCGACGCGATGCGCGAGGACGGCACGCGACTGTCGGCGTCGGTGCCGGTCTCGACGGCGACCACCGGCATCCCGATCATCAGCGGGATCATCCCGGTCGTGAGCGGGCAGCCCGTCGAGGAGGGCAACCTCGGCGTCGACTCGTGAGCCGAGCCGCCGGGCGCGGTGTCGGCGGCACGCCGTAGTCTGTCAGGGTGACCACTGCTCTGTACCGCCGCTACCGCCCGGAGACCTTCGGCGAGATGATCGGGCAGGCGCAGGTCACCGATCCGCTGATGACCGCGCTGCGCAGCGACCGCGTCGGCCACGCCTACCTGTTCTCGGGTCCGCGCGGGTGCGGCAAGACGACCTCGGCGCGCATCCTGGCCCGGTGTCTCAACTGCGCTCAGGGACCCACCGACACCCCGTGCGGCACGTGCGACAGCTGCGTCGAACTCAGTCGCGGGGGCGGCGGTTCGCTCGACGTCGTCGAGATCGACGCGGCCAGCCACAACGGCGTCGACGATGCCCGCGACCTGCGCGAGCGCGCGATCTTCGCGCCGGCGCGCGACCGGTTCAAGATCTTCATCCTCGACGAGGCGCACATGGTCACGGCGCAGGGTTTCAACGCCCTGCTCAAGCTCGTCGAAGAGCCGCCGGAGCACGTCAAGTTCATCTTCGCCACGACCGAGCCCGAGAAGGTCATCGGCACGATCCGCTCACGCACCCACCACTATCCGTTCCGGCTGGTCGCCCCGGGGCCGATGCTCGAGTACGTCGAGCAGCTGTGCGTGGCCGAGGGCGTCCAGGTCGAGCCGGGGGTGCTGCCGCTCGTGGTGCGCGCGGGCGGCGGGTCGCCGCGCGACACCCTGTCGCTGCTCGACCAGCTGATCGCCGGATCCGATCCGTCGACGGACTCCACGCAGGCCGTGGTCCGCTACGAGCGCGCCGTCGCGCTGCTCGGCTACACGCACGCCGAGCTGCTCGACGAAGTGGTCGACGCGTTCGGCGCCCGCGATGCCGCGGCGGCGTTCTCCGCCGTCGACCGTGTCGTGCAGACCGGTCAGGACCCGCGGCGCTTCGTCGACGATCTGCTCGAGCGCCTGCGCGACCTGATCATCGTCGCCGCCACCGGTGAGGGCGCGAGCGCCGTGCTGCGCGGCATCCCGGCCGACGAGCTGGAACGCATGGGCGCCCAGGCCTCTGTATTCGGGACCGACCGGCTGTCGCGCATCGCCGACCTGGTGGTGGCGACTCTCGACGAGATGACCGGTGCCACGAGCCCGCGGCTGCAGCTCGAGCTCATGGTGGCCCGCGTTCTTGCGGCGACGGATGCCGGTGCCGCGGCGCCCATCGCCGGGGCACCGGCTGCGGTGGCACCGGGAGCGGTAGCACCGGGAGTGCCCGCGACGCCGGTACCCCGCGCGCCGCAGCCGGCGCCGGCCGCTGGAGCGCCCGCGGCGGCTGATCCCGGACCGGGGCGCCCGGCGTCGTCGGCTGCGCCTGTGTCGACCGCTCCGCCGGCCCCCTCCGTGTCGCCGAGCCCGTCCGCCCCTGCGGCCGCGGCACCGACCGGCGCAGCCGGGACGGCCGCCACATCCGGACCAGCCTCATCCGCTTCCGTGCCCCCCGAACCGCCCCGCGCGGACGTCGCGGCCGGCCCGGGCGCGGCCGCTCCGCCATCGACCCCGGCCGCACCGGCCGTGCCGAGCGGGCCGATCACGCTGCCGCAGATGCGCGACGCCTGGCCTGAGATCCTCAACCGGCTCGAACCGGTGAGTCGGACGTCGTGGATGATCGCGAGCGCCGCGCGCCCCGTCGCCTACTCCGACGGCGATGTGCTGACGCTGTCGTTCCAGAGCCAGGCCGATGTGGCCGGATTCAAGAAGCTCAACGCCGGCAAGGGGCCCAGCGAAGACCTGCGCGGGGCGATCCAGTCGGTGCTCGGCGTACGCGTGAAGTACATGGCGCGGCACGATGCCGAACCCGCGCCCTCTGCTGCCGGTTCGCACCGCGGCGGACCGGGCGGCGGCGACCAGCCGGCCGACCCACGCGCAGAGGAGCCCTCCTCAGGCCCGAGCAGCGCGCCGGCAGCCGGTCCTGACAGCGACCCGGCAACCGACCGGGGAGCAGCAGCACCCCCCGCCGCGTCGGCTCCGGCGCCGGACGCCGGTCCGAGGCCAGGCGCCCGTCCGATGCCAGACCCCGGTTCAGCGTCTGACGCCGGTCCGACACCAGACCCCGATTCAGCGTCTGACGTCGGTCCGACACCCGACCCCGGTTCAGCGTCTGACGCCGGTCCGACGCCAGACCCCGGTCCAATGCCAGACCCGGGTCCGGCGCCGTCTTCCCGTCCCGGACCGGCCTCCGGGCGTCCGGCACCCGCCTCAGGACCGCGTCCTGCACCTGCCGTGGCGGCGCCGGTCACCGAGTGGGCCGTCGCGGCGATTCCCACCGACGATCCCACCGGGCCGCAGGCTGCCCAGTTCGCGGTCGACGACGAGCCCGAGGAAGCGGCATCCACCCCGCTGCGCACTCTCACCGCTCAACGCGAGGGCGACATCCTCACCGTGCCCGAACCCGGGCCCTACGACGATGACGACGCCCCGCCGCCGCCCGAGGACATCGACGCACCGGTGCCCCCGCGGGCGCCCGTCGTGGTCGAACGTCCCGTCGCACCGAATACTCCGGCGCGACCGGCGCGCGGACCCGGGATCGAACGCGTCGGCGAAGCCGTCGTGCGTCAGATGCTGGGCGCCACCTTCATCCGCGAAGAGCCCTACACACCCCCGACGAGGTTCAACTAGCCCATGTACGACGGCATCGTCCAGGATCTCATCGACGAATTCGGGCGCCTTCCGGGCATCGGCCCGAAGTCGGCGCAGCGCATCACGTTCCACATCCTGCAGACCCCGACCTTCGACGTCTCGCGGCTGTCGCAGCTGCTGGGCGAACTGCGCGAGCGGGTGCGGTTCTGCGAGGTCTGCGGCAACGTGTCCGAGCAGGACCGCTGCGCGATCTGCCGCGACCCGCGCCGCGACGAGAGCCTCATCTGCGTGGTCGAGGACGCCAAGGACGTCGCGGCCATCGAGCGCACCCGCGAGTTCCGCGGCCGCTACCACGTGCTCGGCGGGGCGATCAGCCCGATCGCGGGCATCGGGCCCGACGACCTGCGCATCACGCAGCTCATGCAGCGACTCGCCGACGGGACGGTGCAGGAGGTGATCCTCGCCACCAACCCGAACCTCGAGGGCGAAGCGACCTCCACCTACCTCAGCCGTCTGCTGCACACCCTCGAGATCCGTGTCACGCGGCTCGCATCGGGCCTGCCCGTCGGCGGTGACCTCGAATACGCCGACGAGGTGACACTCGGCCGCGCCTTCGAAGGACGCCGCAGCGTCTGATGGCCGCCGTCTCGGGACGCGCCTGGCTGCTCTACGCGGCGATGGCCGTGCTGTGGGGCATCCCGTACCTCTTCATCAAAGAGGCCGTCGAGAGCTATTCGCCGGCCGCGGTCGTCGCCGGACGCACGCTGCTGGGGGCGGCGATCCTGCTGCCGATCGCGATCCACCGGCGCGCGCTGCGGCCGGCACTGCACCTGTGGCCGTGGGTGCTCGCATTCGGCGCGATCGAGATGGCCGGTCCGTTCTTCCTGCTCAGCCACGCCGAGCAGACGATCCCCTCCGGGATCACCGGCCTGCTGGTGGCCACGGTGCCGCTGTTCGCCGCGATCATCGCGCTCCTGCGCGGCGACCGGTCGGCGTTCTCGCCGCTGCGCGCACTCGGCCTGCTCATCGGCTTCGGGGGAGTGGCCGTCACTGTCGCCGGTCCCGGTCTGGCCATCGGGACCGACCCCGCGGCGCTGTTCGCGGTCGGCGAGGTTCTGCTGACGGCGGTGCTCTACGCCATCGCCCCGTTCATCATCGCCACCAAGCTCAAGGACGTGCCGTCCATGGGCACGATCGGCCTCGCGCTGCTGGTGATCGGCCTGGTCTACCTGCCCCTCGCGCTGGCGACCCAGCACGAGATCCCGACGGTGCGCAGCACGGTCTCGCTCGTCGCCCTCGGCGTGCTGTGCACGGCCGTCGCCTTCATCGGCTTCTTCGCCCTCATCCGTGAGGTCGGGCCCGTCCGGGCGCCGCTGTTCACCTACGTGAACCCCATCGTGGCGATCGGGCTGGGCATCGTCATCCTGGGTGAGCAGCTCACGCCGGGGCTGCTGCTGGGCTTCCCGCTCGTCATCGTCGGATGCTGGCTGGCCGCCACCGGCGGACAGCTTCGCCGTCGGCCCGCACCGGACATGCCCGCGGGAGTGCCGCCGGTCGCGTGATCGACGCCGCGCGCCAGCCGGGTGCGAGACGGCGATGGGCCCGTCTGGACGGCGTCCGCGGCTGCGGGATCAGGCCCGCACGTGGGCACGGGCGCGCCGCACCCCGCCCAGCGACGCGCGCAGGGGCTGTCCGAGGTAGATGCCCAACGACGCCCCGACCGCCAGCGCGATGCCGACCGTGGCGGCCAGCGTCAGCGTCGTGAACCCGGCCAGCAGGACTGCCGTGTCCTCACCGGACTCCACCACGCTCAGCAAGCCCCGGAACACCGCGGCACCGGGCACCATCGGCAGGATCGCCGCGGTCGTGATCGCCACCGACGGCACGTGCAGCCGGAACGCGAGCATGACGCCGACGACGCTGCCGAGGAACGCGCCCACTCCGCTCGCCGCGGCGACGTCGAACCCGAGCGCTGTGGCGGCCAGGTAGCCCGACCAGGCCACGAGGCTCAACAGCAGACTGACCACGATGATGCGCGAACGAGCGCCGTTGAACACGGCGACGGCCACGGCGATGATCGCAGCCCCCAGGAACTGCAGGGGGACCGGGCCCAGCGGAAGCGTCTCGCTGGGCGGCGCCATGGGCAAGCCGATCACCCGGGCCGTCTCGAGTCCGATCAGGATGCCGAGGACCACGCCCAGCGTCTGGGTGACGAGCTCAAGGATGCGTCCCATCGCGGTCAACGCGAAACCGTCGATCGCATCCTGCGCCGCGCCGACGACGGTGAGCCCGGCGAGCATCAGGACGATTCCGGATGCCACGATCACCGACGGTCGGATGCCATCGGCCGGCGGCCATCCCGTCAACTGCAGCAGTGGCGACAGGGCCGCGACCATCGTCAGCACGAAGGCGCCGGCGATCTGGCTGAAGAAGAACGGCACTCGCGCTTTCGCCATGCCGTACTGCGTGAGTGCGGCCAGTGCGGCGCCGATGAACGCGAATGCGATCCCGAGCCAGTTCACGCCGAACATGATGGCCACACCGACCGCGAGCAGCGCCTGCGCAGCGACCACCACGCCCGGGGGATACCGGAACGGGGCTCGACGGATGGTGCGGTAGCGCTCGTACGCGGCATCCACGGACATCCCGGACCGGACCTCGGCCACGAGTGCCTGCAGGCTCTGCAGCTTGTCGTGATCGGGCACGGCGGCGCGTACGACGCGCAGCAGCGTTATGGGCCGTGCCGTTCCGGCGCGGTGGTGGGCGGCGGTGATCGCGTTGTAGGTCACTTCGACGTGCACCGGCTGCAGTCCGTATGCTCCGGCCACCCGCACGATCGTCAGGGTCACTTCGCTCGCCGGTGCGCCGGCGACGAGGGTCGACTCGCCGAGGCGGACCGCGAGGTCGAGAATCCGTGCGGCGTGGGCGTCGTCCATGATCGGCAGGGACTCCGTCAGGGCGTCGCTGCCGTACGACGGGCGCACCAAGCCGGACAGGGGTGCGAAGACCCGGCGGCGAGGCTTTGCCATCACAGCGGCGCGAAGGCGTCGGGGTCGTTCGTCAGTGTGACCTCGAGTGCCTGCTCGATGTCCTCATCCTCGAGCACGTAGGTCTCATCGATGCGCTCTTCGGCGGCTTCCTTCGCGTCGTCGTCGAGGTCGCGCTCTTCGAGCACGGCGTTGTCGATCGCACCGGCGGCGGACTCGAGGCCGAGGAAGCGGTACGCCTCGACCACCGCGTCGGCCGGGTACACCGGATCGTTCGCGTGCAGTTCGACCGCACTCAGCAGGCCGCCGTTCATCACGAGGCCGTGAAAGGTCAGCACAGTCAGCAGGGCGGCATCGCCCGGGCGTTCGGCGGCGGCGGGGGACTCCAGATCGAGCGCACGGTTCCACACGGCGTCAGTAGGAGAGCTCATGACCACCACGGTACGCCGTCGTCGTCGTCACATGGGCAGGCGCCACCCGATCGCTCTCTACAATGGCACGTGGGGTCGTGGCATCCGCCCACCCGTCGGCTCGTCGAGGCCGACCGTCTCCCGGGAGTTTCACACGTGGCGCTGATCGTCCAGAAGTACGGCGGGTCGTCCGTCTCCGACGCCGAGAGCATCAAGCGGGTCGCCAAGCGCATCGTCGATGCGCGCCGCGCCGGTGACGACGTGGTGGTGGCCGTCAGCGCGATGGGCGACACCACCGACGAACTGCTCGACCTCGCCGCACGCGTGTCGCCGATCCCGGCCCCGCGCGAGCTGGACATGCTGCTGTCCAGCGGCGAGCGCATCTCGATGGCGCTGCTGGCCATGGCCATCCACTCGATGGGCTTCGAAGCGCGCTCCTACACCGGCATGCAGGCCGGAATGCTGACCACGGCGGATCACGGGGCGGCCCGCATCGTCGATGTCACCCCGACCCGCGTGCGCGAGGCGCTCGATGAGGGCGCGATCGTCATCGTCGCGGGGTTCCAGGGATTCAACACCGACACCCGCGACATCACGACCCTCGGCCGAGGCGGCTCCGACACGACCGCCGTCGCGCTCGCCGCCGCGCTGGGTGCCGACGTGTGCGAGATCTACAGCGATGTGGAAGGCGTCTTCACTGCCGACCCGCGGGTCGTCCCGCGTGCCCGCAAGCTCCACACCGTCGGCTCCGAGGAGATGCTCGAGCTCGCCGCCAACGGCGCCAAAGTCCTGTACATCCGCGCGGTCGAATACGCCCGCCGCCACGGCGTCATGATCCATGCCCGTTCGTCGTTCAGCACCGGCCCCGGCACGTTCGTGCTCGGCCCGGGCATGACCGCACCGCAGGGCGCAGAGGGAGAAGAGATGGAAGAGCCGATCGTCGCGGGAGTCGCGACCGACCTGAGCCAGGCCAAGATCACGATCATCGGCGTGCCGGACGTGCCCGGCAAGGCAGCGGAGATCTTCAAGATCATCGCCAAGAGCGGTGCCAACGTCGACATGATCGTCCAGAACGTGTCGGTCGCCGGCACCGGGCGCACCGAGATCTCGTTCACGCTGCCCAAGTCCGATGCTTCCACCGCGCTGCGCGCGCTCGCTGCCGAGCAGGGCGATGTCGGTTTCGAGAACCTCGTGCACGACGACCAGATCGGGAAGCTCTCGGTCGTCGGCGCGGGCATGCGCTCCCATTCGGGCGTCTCGGCCACGCTGTTCGAAGCGCTGTCCACCGCGGGGGTGAACATCGAGATGATCTCGACGTCCGAGATCCGCATCTCGGTGGTCGTCCGCGGCGACGACCTCGCCGAGGCCGCCCGCGTCGTGCACACCGCCTACGGCCTCGACGGCGACATCGAAGCGGTCGTCCACGCCGGCACCGGCCGGTAGCCACCCGGCATCCGGAGTCGCGTGTCATCCGGAACACAGGAGAAATCACCGGTACAGGAGGTGTTACCGGTAACCGCTCCTGTCTCGGTGAGTTCTCCTGCCTTCATGAGGTGGCAGTCATCCGGCGGTCCGGGGCTGCCCGGCGGGGCGCACCGCGCTGCGCACACCCGCCCGGCCGGTAGACTCGCGGCATCCGCCCCTTCGGGCACTTCACCCGCGCTGCCGCAAGGAATACTGCCATGACACGTATCTCTGACTCAGGACTCTCCGTCGCCGTCGTGGGCGCCACCGGCCAGGTGGGCACAGTCATGCGCGAGATTCTCGCGGAGCGCGGCTTCCCGATCCGCGAGCTGCGGCTGTTCGCCACGGCCCGCTCGGCGGGCACCACCATCGAGTTCGGCGGCGAGACCATCACCATCGAAGACATCGCCACCGCCGACCCGACCGGCATCGACATCGCCCTGTTCTCGGCCGGTGCCACCGGGTCTCGCGCGCACGCACCCCGTTTCGCCGAGGCCGGCGCGGTCGTCATCGACAACTCCAGCGCCTGGCGCATGGACCCCGAGGTTCCGCTGGTGGTCAGCGAGGTCAACCCGCACGCGACCGAGAACCCGCCAAAGGGGATCATCGCCAACCCCAACTGCACCACGATGGCCGCGATGCCGGTGCTCAAGGCGCTGGATGCCGAGGCCGGCCTGGAACGCCTCATCGTCAGCACCTACCAGGCCGTGTCGGGTTCGGGGCTGGCGGGAGCGCAGGAACTGCTCGGACAGGTCGAGAGCGTCCTCGCCCAGGGCGACACCCTTCGGCTGGTTCACGACGGCAGCGCGGTCGAGTTCCCCCAGCCGGAGAAGTACGTCGCCCCGATCGCGTTCGACGTGATCCCGTTCGCCGGCAACCTCGTCGACGACGGTGACAATGAGACCGATGAGGAGAAGAAGCTCCGCAACGAGAGCCGCAAGATCCTCGAGCTGCCGGGCCTCCGCGTCGCGGGCACCTGCGTGCGCGTACCCGTCTTCACCGGCCACTCGCTGTCGATCCACGCCGAATTCACCCGAGACATCACGCCCGACCGGGCGCGCGAGGTCCTGGCATCCGCCCCCGGTGTCGTGCTCGAAGAGGTGCCGACCCCGCTTCAGGCGGCCGGCAAGGACCCGAGCTTCGTCGGCCGCATCCGTGCCGACCAGTCCGCACCCGAGGGCAAGGGCCTCGTGCTGTTCATCAGCAACGACAACCTGCGCAAGGGCGCCGCGCTGAACACGGTCCAGATCGCCGAGATCGTCGCCGCCCGCCTGTCAGCCCCCGTCTGACCCGCCGCTCCGCAGCCCTGCGCCGTCACCGCGAGAGAACCCCTCGCTGCCGAGAGAACAGCTGAGGTGTGTACGCTCGGCGCCACCCTGTTCTCCCGCTGCTGAGGCGCTGATGCGCTGAGACGCTGGGCCAGGGACCGCGGCGCATGACAGAGGTGAAAGAACCGCGATCCTTGCCGGATGCCGGTGCCCCGGCACGGACGGCACACCCAGGCCCGCGGCCTAGACTTGATGATTGTGAGTGAACCAGTCGACGTCGTCCTGATCGGTGGGGGCATCATGAGTGCCACCCTCGGAACGCTGCTGCACCAGCTGCAGCCGGACTGGAAGATCGTCGTCTGCGAGCGCCTCTCCGAGGTCGCGCTGGAGTCCTCGAACGCGTGGAACAACGCCGGCACCGGCCACGCCGCGCTCTGCGAGCTGAATTACATGCCTGCCGGCCCCGACGGTGAGGTCGACCCCGCCAAGGCAGTGGCCATCAACGAGCAGTTCCAGCAGAGCCGGCAGCTGTGGACGTCCTGGATCGAACAGGGCATCCTCGACGAGCCGTCGACGTTCATCAACGCCGTGCCGCACATGACGTTCGTCCAGGGTGAGAAGGACGTCGCCTACCTGAAGAAGCGCTACGAGGCGCTGAAGGGCCAGCCGCTCTTCGCCGGCATCGAGTACTCCGAGGACTCCCGTGTCATCAATCAGTGGGCCCCGCTGTTGATGCAGCAGCGCCGTAAGGGTGAGCCGTTCGCGGCCACCCGCGTCCCCGCCGGTACCGACGTCGACTTCGGTGCGCTTACCCGCCAGCTGTTCGCCCACCTCGAGAGCGAAGGCGTCGACGTCGTCACCAACCGCGAGGTGCGCGGCCTGAAGAAGCAGGCCGACGGCACCTGGAAGGTCTCACACCGCAACTCGCTCGGCAAGACCCCGGGCAGCTTCTCGGCCCGTTTCGTCTTCGTCGGCGCTGGCGGCTGGGCGCTGAAACTGCTGCAGAAGTCGGGCATTGCGGAGATCGGCGGCTACGGCGTCTTCCCGATCGGCGGCCAGTTCCTCAAGACCACGAACCCGGCCATCGTCGCGCAGCACCAAGCCAAGGTCTACTCGCAGGCCTCGGTCGGAGCGCCCCCGATGTCCGTGCCGCACCTCGACACCCGCGTCGTCGACGGCCAGGCCTCGCTCCTGTTCGGCCCGTTCGCCACGTTCAGCCCGAAATTCCTCAAGCAGGGCCGCATCACCGACATCGTCGCCCAGGTGCGCCCGGGCAACCTCTGGCCCATGACCAAGGTCGCCATCGACAACCCCAGCCTGATCACCTATCTCGTCGGCGAGCTGCTGAAGAACCACGCGAAGAAGGTCGACTCGCTCCGCACCTTCATGCCTACCGCGAAAGACGAGGACTGGGAGCTCATCCAGGCCGGTCAGCGCGCGCAGGTGATGAAGAAGGATGCCGACAAGGGTGGCGTGCTGCAGTTCGGCACCGAAGTGGTCACCGCCGCCGACGGCTCGATCGCCGGGCTCCTCGGTGCATCCCCGGGCGCGTCGACCGCGGCATCCATCATGCTCAACTTGCTGAAGACCTGCTTCCCCGATCGCATCGAGGGCTGGAAGCAACCGCTCACCACACTCATTCCGAGCTACGGCGAGACCCTCAACACCGACCCGCCGCTCGCCGCGGCCTCGGTCACGCGCACGGCTCAGGCCCTCGCGATCAACGCCTGACGGATGGCGGGCCCAGCACTGCACTCCCGCGCCGTGCGGATGCCGATGGCGCTGGTCACCGCCCTGCTCGCGCTGCTGATGGTGTGGATGCCGGTATCCACCGCCCACGCAGACGTTGACGACTTCACGTTCGACTCGTTCACGGGCGACTACTTCCTCAGCCGCTCCGCCGACCAGCAGGCGCAGCTCTACGTGGTCGAAACGCTCGTGGCGGCCTTCCCCGACGTCGATCAGAACAAGGGCCTCGTCCGGGCGCTGCCGAAGGTCCAATCCGGCATCGACCTCGGCACCGAGGTCATCTCGGTCACCGGTGCGGATGATGCCGCGGTGCCGTGGTGGACCGAGGAGGACGAGGAGTGGGTCTACGTCCTCACCGGCGACGACTCGTACGTACACGGCCCGCAGGAGTACACGTTCCGTTACACGATGAGCGACGTCGTGGTGCGCTACCCCGACACCGGGGCGGAGGAGTTCTACTGGGACACCGTCGGCACGGACCACCCGCAGCCGGTCGACCGCGCCGACATCACCGTGCACATGATCGGCTCGGTCGCCGCGGGGCTGCTCGACGATTCCGTCTCGTGCTACCAGGGTGCCGAGGGATCGACCGACACCTGCGAGCTGACCGAACCGGAGATCGGTGCTCAGTGGCCGCCCGACGCCGCATCGTGGGCGTCGTGGCACGGTGCATCGGCATCGGGTGCCGTGTCGATGAGCACGCAGGCCGACGGGCTCGGGCCGAACGAGAACGTGACCGTCGCGCTCGGTTTCACCCCGGGCACGTTCGCCGCGGCGACACTGCCCCCGCCGGCCGCGTACCCGTGGTGGGAGTGGATCGTGCCGGTGCTCGGCCTGGCACTGGCCGTACTCGGCTTGCCGTTGCTGCTGATCGTGCGATGGACGCTGCGACGCAACCCTGACCGCACCCCGGTCATCGTGCAGTACACGCCCGCCGACGACGAGTCCCTGACCCTGTCGGCCGGGGTACTCGATGTGCCGGCGCGGGCACTCGCCGCGCACACGGTCGACCTGGCGGTCCGCGACAAGATCGAGATCCACGGCACCGGCGACCGCGACGACCCGGAAGACTTCGAACTCGTCCTCACCGACCCCGAGGGCCTCGACCACGACGACCGGCGCATCGTGCAGACCCTGTTCGGCCGCAAGGCCGGTGTGGGCGCGCGGGTGCGACTGACCGCGTTCACCTCGTCGCCGCCGGCGCGCGCCGTCACCTACGTGCGACGTATCGACGAGTTCACGCTGCAGCGCGGCTACCGTGCGATGCGGCCGGGCTGGGTCGGCGGGTTGCGGCTCGGCGTCATGTTCGGAGCGCTGCTGACGGCGCTGTTCACCCTGGGCACGATCGACGAGCTCACCGTCGTCCCGGGCTGGGTGGTCGCCGTTGCGCTTGTGGGCTGCGTGCTCGCCTTCCTCGGCGCACTGGTGATCCGCATGCCGAAGACCGTGCTCACTGTCGCGGGCGGCATGCACGCCCACGAGCTCGAAGGCATCACGCAGTACCTCGCCCTGGCGGAGGAAGACCGTCTCAAGGCCGCACAGTCGCCGCAGACGGCCGACCTCGTGTCATCGGGCCGGCGCGCGTTCGGCGACAACCGGCTCGGCCCCGTCGTCAACGTCTACGAACGACTGCTGCCCTACGCTGTGCTGTTCGGCATGGAAGACGAGTGGGCGAAGGTCATCCGTGCCGAGCTTCCAGCCGAGCATCTCGCGTCGCGCGCCGTGCTGTTCGATGCGATCACCTCGCGCTCACTCGCCCGCGCCTCTTCGTCGGTCGGCCGTCTCGCCGCCACGCCGGTGTCACCCAAGGGTGGCTCGCGTTCGTCGTGGAGCTCGTCCAGCAGCGGCTGGTCGTCATCGGGCGGATCGTTCGGCGGCGGCTTCTCGGGCGGCGGCGGGGGAGGCGGCGGCATCGGCGGACGCTGATACCGACAGGTGCCCGATGCGACTCTGGTCTCTGAACGCCGCGATCCTCGATCGCGCGGCGCTGGTCGCCTGCTGGCGTGAGGCGCTGCTCGCACAGAAGGTGCTCGCCGGTGGCACCCGCGGCTACACGCGGCATCCCCAGCTCGAACGCTTCCGCAGCGCAGCGGACCCGCTCGCCGCGGTCGGACACTTCCTCGGGTGCCTGCAGAGCGAGGCGACGGCGCGAGGTTACCGGTTCGACGCGTCGCGCATCGCGGTTGTGGATGCCGCTTCCCCGGCCATCCCGGTGACCGACGGCCAGCTCGCCTACGAGCTGGAGCACCTGCGGCGCAAGATCACCGCTCGCGACGCGGACTGGCTCAGCCGGCTGCCGCGCGTTGCGACAGCCGCCGAGACTTTCACCGTCATCCCGGGCGCGATCGAGGCGTGGGAGCGGCCGTAGCAACGGCATCCACCCGCTGCAATTGTCGGCAACCGCCAAACAACAGGTGGCAACCATGGGCGGTAGTTGTCGGTGTCACTCAGACTGGGCCTTCAGGGGTGCTCCGCACCCAGTTCAAAGGAGATCCACTGTGAACGCATTCTCGCGTAAGCGTCGACGGATCGGCATGGCGGCACTCGCCGTCGCCGTTCCGTTGACGCTCGTCATGGGAGCCGGCACCGTCGCCGCCGCACCCGACCACGCTCAGCGCAACGACCGCGCATCCGCGCACGGGTCGAAGGGCCACCACGTCAAGACGCCCGCGCTTGATGCCCGGGCCAAGGAGATCATCAAGGTCAAGGGCAAGAAGTTCAAGGACCTCAACGCCAACGGCACACTCGACCCCTATGAGGACTGGCGGCTGCCGGTCGAGGACCGGGTCGCCGACCTCATGTCGCAGATGACGCTCGAGGAGAAGGCGGGCCTCATGCTGATCGACACCCTCAACGCGTCGTGCGACCCCGAGACGGGCGAGTTCGGCACGGTGGACGATCTGGCATCCGACTACATCGGCACGCAGCAGATGCACCGGTTCATCTTCCGCAACGTCGTGGATGCCGGTGAGCGCGGTGAGTGCGTGCCGGCGGGCGGTGGCTTCGGCACCAACGTGCGGGTCACCCCGGGCGAGGCGGCGACGTTCATGAACGAGATCCAGGAGATGAGCGAGGCGACGCGCCTCGGCATCCCCGTGCTCTACAAGTCGAACGCGCGCAACCACATCGACCCCCAGGCTCGCGCCGGCATCAACGAGGCTGCCGGTGCGTTCTCCGCGTTCCCGAAGGAGGCGGGCATTGCCGCCGCGGCCCTCGGCGAGCAGGCCAAGGCCGACGCGAAGAAGAAGGGCAAGAAGCACAAGCCCAACACCATCGGCGACATGTCGATCGTCGAGGACTTCGCCGAAGTGATGGGCGACGAGTGGTCGGCCATCGGCCTCCGCGGCATGTACGGCTACATGGCTGACCTGTCAACCGAGCCCCGTTGGTACCGTACGCACGAGACGTTCACCGAGAACGCCGACCTCGGCGCCGAGATCATGGGCGAGCTCGTCGAGAGCCTGCAGGGCAAGGTCGGGAAAGACGGCAACTCACTGAGCCCGTCGACCGACGTCGCGCTGACGATGAAGCACTTCCCGGGCGGTGGCCCGCAGGAGCTGGGCCTCGACCCGCACTACGCGTTCGGCAAGGCGCAGGTCTACCCGGGCGACGCGTTCGGCTATCACCTGAAGCCCTTCGAGGCGGCCATCGAGGCCGGGGTCTCGTCGATCATGCCGTACTACGGTGTGCCGGTGGATGTCACCTACGAGGGCGTCGACTACGACGAGGTGGGCATGGCCTTCTCCGACCAGATCGTCAACGGCCTGCTGCGTGACCAGATGGGCTTCGACGGTTACGTCAACTCCGACACCGGCATCATCAACGATCGTGCCTGGGGCCTGGAAGACGCGACGATCCCCGAGCGGGTCGCGGCGGCCATCAACGGCGGCACCGACACGCTGTCGGGCTTCCACGAGGTCCAGACGATCACCGATCTGGTGGATGCCGGACTGGTGACGGTCGACCGGGTCGACCTTGCTGCCGAGCGCCTGCTTGCCCCGCTGTTCGAGATGGGGCTGTTCGAGAACCCGTACGTCGATGCCCGCGCCGCGGACAAGATTGTCGGCAGCGACAAGCACCGCAAGACGGCACTCGACCTGCAGCGCAAGTCGACAGTCCTTCTGCAGAACCAGAAGGATCGCCGGGGCGCCGTGCTCCCGCTCGACGGACGCGAGACCGTCTACGTGCTGGGCAACGTCGACGCGGCCGAGGTCGCTGACGCGGGCTACGACGTCATCGACGGCAACGACCCCGCCGAGCAGCGCACCGCCGCCGACGCCGATGTCGCGCTCATCTCGATGACCGCGAGCAACGTCAACACGGGTGAGTACGTCAGCAACGACCCGGCGTACGGACTCAACCCCGATCACATCAACCCGAGCGCGATCGAGGGCATCACCGGTCTCGACGGGCAGAGCCCGTACGGTGCGGCAGACGCCTGTGTCGTGAACGGGGCCGGGGCGTGCACCGACAACGGGCTGCGGTTCGGCGGTTCATTCCCGTGGGAGTCGAGCGTCATCGACTTCACCGGCATGAGCCAGGCCGATTCGTGGGAGGTCACCCCGGCGCTGGCCGACGTGCAGCAGGTGATGGACGAGGTCGGTGCCACCAACACGGTGCTCGACATCTACTTCCGTCAGCCGTTCGTCCTCGATGAGGAAAGCGGCCTGCGTGACGCCGGCGCGATCCTGGCCAACTTCGGCAACAGCACCACAGCGCTGATGGACATCGTCTCGGGTGATGTCAACCCGCAGGGGCGCATGCCGTTCGCGTTGGCCGGCACCCGTGCCGCAGTCGAGCAGCAGAACAGCGACACCCCGGGCTACGACGAGACCGACGACGGGGCGCTGTACCCGTTCGGCTACGGGCTCAGCTACGACACCAAGAAGCACAAGAGGTAGCACTCTGACAGTGCGGCGGCGGGTCACCGATCGGTGACCCGCCGCTTCGCTCTGCATGGCGGTCAGTAGACTCATCCGGTGGCCAAACTGTACTTCCGCTACGGCGCGATGAACTCCGGGAAGTCCACGGCACTGCTGCAGGCGGCCTACAACTATGAAGAGCGCGGCCAGCACGTGCTGCTCGCGAAGCCGGAGATCGACACCAAGGGCGCCGACCGCATCTCGAGCCGGCTCGGTGTCGACCGCGACGTCGACTTCCTGATTCGTCCGGACGACGACGTGCGCGCGCTGTTCGCCGTGCACCGCCGCCGCGTGCAGGACCGCGCAGAAGACGCCCTCATCCCCGAGTCGGCTGCCACCGGAGCCCGCCCCGACGTGGCCTGCCTGCTGATCGACGAGGCGCAGTTCCTGACCCCCGCCCAGGTCGACGACCTGCTGCGGATCGCGGTGACCGACGGCATCCCCGTGCTCGCCTACGGCATCCGCACCGACTTCCAGACCCGCGCCTTTCCCGGGTCGGCGCGCCTCCTCGAACTCGCGCACACCCTCGAAGAGCTCAAGACCATCTGCCGCTGCGGCCGCAAAGCACTGTTCAACGCGCGCCTGGTCGGCGGGCGGTTCGTGTTCGACGGCGACCAGGTCGCGATCGACGAGCTGTCGGCCGACCGGGTCACGTACGAGTCGATGTGCGCACGCTGCTACCTGGAGGAGTCGGCCGGTCGTCTGCGCTGATTCCGTGACCTCGGGTTTGCGTGGTCAGACCATGGCGACTAGTGTGGTCCGACATCAGGAAGGATGTCGATGGCCGACACACCCACCCCCCGCGCATGGCGCGTCGTGCTCGAGAAGATCGAGCAGGATCTCCTCGACGGCACGCTCACACCCGGCGATCACCTCGCACCCGAGCGCGAGCTGGCCGCCACCCTCGGCGTGGGCCGCTCCAGTGTCCGCGAGGCGCTGCGCGTGCTCGAGGTCATGGGACTCATCCGCACCGGCACCGGCTCCGGCCCGACCTCGGGGGCGATCATCATCGCGACGCCCGCGGGCGGCCTGGCGCAGTTCCTGCGACTGCAGGTCGCCGCACAGGGCTTCCCGATCGACGATGTCGTCGAGACCCGGCTGCTCCTCGAGGCCTGGGCCGTCAGCCACCTCGCCGAGCGGGACGACACCGACCTCACCGCGGTCCGCGCCACCCTGCAGGCGCTGGATGCCACCGACCTCACCCGCGAGGAGTTCCTCGCCCTCGATGCGCAGTTCCACACCGGCCTGGCCGATGCCGCGGGCAACCAGATCGTCGCGGCGACGATGAACGGCCTGCGGTCGGTGATCGAGGGCTACGTGCGCACCGGCGCCGAGCGGATCGCCGACTGGGATGAGGCTGCCCGCCACCTGCAGGAAGAACACCACCACATCCTCGATGCGATCGAGGACCGCGACGCCGAGACGGCGCGCGCCCGCGTTCGCGCGCACATCACCGGCTATCTGGCCGCGACCGGCCTGCGCGGCTGATCCGGCACACCCAGGAAGGACACCCATGGTTCAGCGTCAGCTGCCCAAGATCTCCGAGCTGCTCGAACTCATGCAGTTCAAGAAGCCCGAGCTCAACGGCACCAAGCGCCGCCTCGACTCGGCACTCACGATCAGCGACCTGCGCACCATCGCGAAGCGGCGGACGCCCAAGGCCGCCTTCGACTACACCGACGGCGCCGCCGAGGGCGAACTGTCGCTGGCGCGTGCCCGGCAGGCGTTCGAGGACATCGAGTTCCACCCCGACATCCTGCGCCCGGCCGAGAACGTCGACATGTCCACCGAGATCCTCGGCGGTCCCTCGGCCCTGCCGTTCGGCATCGCACCCACCGGCTTCACCCGCCTCATGCAGACCGAGGGCGAGATCGCGGGGGCCGGGGCGGCCGGCGCCGCCGGCATCCCCTTCACCCTCTCCACGCTCGGCACGACCTCGATCGAGAACGTCCGCGCCGCCAACCCCCACGGACGCAACTGGTTTCAGCTGTACGTCATGCGCGAGCGCGAGATCTCGTACGGGCTCGTGCAGCGGGCTGCGGATGCCGGGTTCGACACCCTCATGTTCACCGTCGACACCCCGGTGGCCGGCGCCCGCCTGCGCGACAAGCGCAACGGCTTCTCGATCCCGCCGCAGCTGACGCTCGGCACGATCATCAACGCGATCCCGCGGCCGTGGTGGTGGATCGACTTCCTCACGACGCCGAGCCTCGAGTTCGCATCGCTGACCACGACCGGCGGCACCGTCGGCGAGCTGCTCAACGCGGCGATGGACCCGACGATCAGCTACGACGACCTCGAGGTCATCCGGTCGCTGTGGCCGGGCAAGATCGTCGTCAAGGGCGTGCAGAACGTCGCCGATTCGACGAAGCTCGTCGACCTGGGCGTCGACGGCATCGTCCTGTCCAACCACGGCGGACGTCAGCTCGACCGCGCCCCGATCCCGTTCCGGCTGCTCCCGCACGTCGTCCGCGAGGTCGGCAAGGACGCCACGATCATGGTCGACACCGGCATCATGAACGGCGCCGACATCGTGGCATCCATTGCCCTGGGCGCGAAGTTCACGCTCATCGGCCGCGCATACCTGTACGGGCTCATGGCCGGGGGTCGTGCGGGCGTCGACCGCACGATCGCGATCCTCAGCAGCGAGATCGAGCGCACCATGAAGCTGCTCGGCGTCTCGTCACTGGCCGAGCTCGAACCGCGCCACGTGACGCAGCTGCAGGCCCTCGTGCCCGTGGCGCAGCCCGCCGCGCGCCGCGCTCCGGCGCGCGCGGAGGCCTGACGGGCCGCCCGCGCGTCCCCACCCGCGCCGAGAGAACAGTGTGGCGCCGAGGGAACGGTTGAGACCCGTTCTCTCGGCGCCGAGTTGTTCTCTCGCGGGAGTTCGGCGCACCCGCGTCAGCGGGCGGGCAGCGTCGGGATGAGCTGCTCGAGGAACGTGATCGTGTCCTCCCAGCCGGTGACGGCGTGGCAGGTCACACCCATCGCCAGGACGGGGTAGTCGTTGCCGTGCTCGTCGAGGCGGTCGCCGACGAACAGCATGTCGTCGAGAGGGATGCCGGTCTCATCGGCCAGTTGGCGCATGCCGTAGGCCTTGTCGATGCCGCGCTGCGTGATGTCGACCGACGTCGAGCCGCCCGAACGGACCTCGAGGTCGGGAACGCGCGCGGCGACCGCATCGCGCAGCGCGTTCTTCTTCTCGCCGGTCGGGTCCCACGCCTTCTTCGCCTCGAGCGGAGCGGTCTGGCCCAGGGCCGAGAACGTGATCTGCGAGCCACGGTCCTCGAGGATGTCGCCCCAGGTCTCGGCCTCCCACAAGCCCAGGCGGCGGGCCTCGCCCTCGACGGCACTCAGCGCACGCTGCTTCTCGTCGTCGGTGAGCGAGTGCGCGTACACCGTCGTGACGCCGTCGGGGCTGAGCCGGTAGTACTGGGTGCCGCACGTGGGCAGCAGGTGGATGCGAGACCGGATGCCGGCATCGGCAGCGGGCAGCCGGTCGACCACCTGCGTCTGGAACTGGAGCAGCTGACCGCCCGAGATGATCGCCACCTCGACGCGCTCGGCGAGAGCCAGCAGCAGCTCGCCCATGCGCGGGTGGATCGCGCTCTTGGACGGGGCGAGGGTGTCGTCGAGATCGAAGGCGACAAGGCGGGGAGTGGTCATGCTGGCCTCTCGTTGTGCGCGGTATTCACACGAGAGGCCCCGGCCGGTGAACCGGTCGGAGCCTCTCGATTGGTCGGGGTGACAGGATTTGAACCTGCGGCCTCTTCGTCCCGAACGAAGCGCGCTACCAAGCTGCGCCACACCCCGTGGCAACCCTGAGAGTCTACCCGTTCGCGCCGCCGATACCGAATCGACGGGCAGATCGAGCGTTCCGAAGATCGACGCAGCTCTCCTGCGGCAGTCTTCGCATCAGCTCACCTCACGCGACCGCGGTCAGCGTCAGCACGGAGGCCTCGGGCCGGCATCCGAACCGCACGGGGGCGTAGATCGAGTGGCCGAGGCCGGCGCTGACGTTCAGCGGCACGGTGCGGCCGGCAGTGGTCCACGTGCTGAGTCCGCGGGCCTGATCGAGGGGGATGTCGCAGTTGGCGACCAGCGCCGACGGTGAGAACGGGATGCGCACCTGCCCGCCGTGGGTGTGGCCGGCGAAGATCGCGGAGGCTCCGAGGTCGATGAATCCGTCGAGCACACGGCGGTAGGGGGCGTGGGTGACGCCGAGCGTCACGGCTGCCTCACCGCGGGGTAGACCCGCGATCGCGGCGGGGAGCGCGTCGAGCTCGTCCCAGTCGCGGTGCGCGTCGCTCACGCCGAACGCGTCGATGCGCAGTCCCGCGATCTCGAGGCTGGCCGCCGCGTTGTTCAGACCCCGCCAGCCCAGTTCGTCGGTGAAGAACGCGTCCATCGCCGCCGTGTCGAGCTCCTCGACCTGATGCTCACGGGCGGATGGGCCTGCCAGGTACCGCAGCGGGTTGCGCGCGATGGGGCCGATGACATCGTTGGAGCCGTGCACGAACAGGCCGGGAACGTCTCGGAGGGGCGCGAACGCGGTCCGGATGCCGGTGAGGCCGTCAGCATGCCCGAGATTGTCGCCGGTGTTGATGACGAGGTCGGGCTTCACATCCGCGGCCAGCGCTGCGATCCACCGCTGCTTGTGCTTCTGCCACGGCGCCATGTGCGCATCGGACAGGTGCAGCACGGTCACCGGGGGAGCGCCGGCGGGCAGGACAGCCATCTCGTGCCGCCGCACCGTGTACAGGTGACGCTCGATGCCGATGCCCCAGGCGGCTGCCGCCGCACCGGCGGCACCGACGGCCGCCGCCCCCACGAGCCAGGGGCTCACGGGGGCGGCAACGCGGTGGCTGGTGCCGGTCACGGTCACCCGTCGTCGTTTCCGCCGCGGCCGCCGCAGCGGTCGCTCTGGTACTCGACGGTGATCGCCGTGTCACGGTTCGCCGAGGTTCCTGCCGCCGGGGAGGTGCCGGTGACGACGCCCTGGGCGGGCGCGCCCTCGGTCTCGGTGCACTTCATCTCGATGTTGCTGAATCCCGCTGAGCGCAATTGTCCTCGAGCGTCATCGGGCGTGCCGTTGACGGCGGGCACGGTGGCGCCCTTGCCGTTGCTCGGGCGGATGGTGACGGTCGTGCCACCGGCCACGCGACCGGCGCCCGGATCCTGCTCGATGATCGTGCCCTCGGACTCGCTGCCGTCCACCGGATCGCCGACCCTCACATCGAAACCGGCTGCCTCAAGAGTCGCGACGGCCCGGTCCTCGTCCATGCCGATGACACTCGGCAGTGTCACGTACGTGCGCTTGGTGAGCGTGGCATCCGGCTGCGGGAACGCATCGCCGCCGTACTTCGCGTTCGCGGCGCGCTGCATGTTCGGCCAGATCGAGTTGCGGATCCGGGACAGCTGGTAGCCGCTCGCGTTGTACCGCCAGAGCTCCTTCTCGCCGACGACATTGCCGACCCACACCACGGTGGCGACCTCGGTGGAGGCGCCGTCCATCCAGGTGTGCAGGTACTGGTGGATACCGGTCTTGCCGAACACCGGCGTGCCATCGAAGGTCCGCGCGCCGACGCCGGTGCCGTTCATGACGCCCTGCAGTGTGTACGCGGCGGTCGAGGCGACGGCCTCGCTCATGACCCGTTCGCACTTGGTGTCAGGGATCGGCTGTTCCACGCCGTCCGAGTCCACGACCTTGTCGATGGCCTTCGGCGCGCAGAGGATGCCGTTCGACGCGATCGCGGCATAGGCCGCGGCCATGTCGATGGGGGCGACGGCAGACGAGCCCAGCACGTTGTACGGCGCGTTGGTAGGGTCATCCGACCATGCCGGTACGTCGGTGAGCGGCGTGCCGTCACCCCAGGTCACGCCGAGCTTGCCGGCGACTTCGTTCGTGCTGCACACCGAGATCTTCTCGGCCATCGACAGGAACCCGGAGTTCAGCGAGTCGACCGTGAACTTGTAGATCGTGCCGGTGTAGCCGTTGTTGTTCTCGAAGTTGCCGATGTGGCCGGGTACGCCGCTGTTGTCGGCCGGGACGACCTGCTCGGCACCGTCACAGGTCTCGACGGTCTTCTTGCCGACACGGCCGTTGAGGTACTCGTTGACCGAGTGGCCCTGCTCCATCCAGTTGATGAGGCTGAACACCTTGTAGGTCGAACCGGCCGAATGGCCGATGCTGCCGCCGTTGGCCATGCGGACGTTGTAGTTGACGGCGGTCGTGCTGCCGTCCTCGCTGCCGTTCGGGCTGTACGGGCGGTTCTGCACCATCGACAGCACGCGCCCGGTGCCCACCTCGACCTGGACGCCGGAGGCGCCGAGATCGATGTTCGGCATGGTGGCGGGCACCACCGAGATCGCGTCGCGGGCGGCCTTCTGCAGGTCGTAGTCCAGCGTCGTGTAGACCTTCAGGCCACCGCGGCGCAGTTTCGCGGAGCGTTCTTCAGGAGTCTCGCCGAACGCTTCGTCGTTCTGGATGAGCGAGACGACGTACTCGCAGAAGAACTCGGAGCCCTTCGCCTCGACGCACCCCTGCGATCGGGGGGTGATGTTCGGCTCGATGGGGGCGGCGGCCGCCTCGTCGTACTCGGCCTGGGTGATCTTGCCGTCCTCGAGCATGCGCCCGAGCACGTACACCTGGCGGTTCTTGGTCAGCTTGTAGCCGTCCGCCTGGCTGTTGACGAGCTCGCCGTCCTTGTTCGTGGTCGAGCCGTCCGGCCGGTCGATGCGGTAGGTGTTGGGCTCCTGGACCATGCCGGCGATCGTGGCCGCCTGGCCGATGGTCAGGTCCTTGGCGTTGACCCCGAAGTAGTACTCGGCTGCCGCGCCGATCCCGTATACGACACCGCCGAAGCCGGCGATGTTGAGGTAGCCGTTGAGGATCTCGTTCTTGGTGAACTTCTTCTCCAGCTGGATGGCGTACCGCATCTCCTGCAGCTTGCGCTGGTAGCCGGCGGTGCCCTCGTTCACGCTGTACTGCTCGAAGCAGGCGTTGACTTCTTCTTGCCCGTTGGCGGTGAGCTCGCAGTTCTGCTGCAGCACGTTCTTCACGTACTGCTGGGTGACCGACGAGCCACCGCGGTTGGACCCGCTCGTCGCGTTGCCCACGAGCGCGCCGACGGTGCCGATCAGGTCGATGCCGCCGTGCGAGTAGAAGTTCTTGTCCTCACTGGACAGAATCGCGTCGTACATCACCGGTGCGACCTCATCGAAGGCGACCGGAATGCGGTTCTGGTCGTAGAACTCCGTGAGCAGGACGTCTTTGTCGTCCGCGTTCTTGACGTAGATCTCGGTCGGCAGCATCAGCTTGTCGATCTCGAGATAGCTCGGCATGTTGTCGAAGACTTCGATGGCACTGGATGCGGCATAGCCGGATACGGCGATGGCCGGGGTGACCGTGGCGGTCACCAGAACACCGGCGACAGCGCTCAGGCCGACGAGGCCGGCGAGACCACCGAGCACACCGGTGGTCGTCCGTTTCTTGTGGGGCATAGGGTTGATCGTAAGGGAGATAGCTGGGGGAAGCCTTGGTGGCTCCCCGTATGCCGCGCCGATTCCTGCCAACTATTCAGGGAGTTTCGATGACCACGTGGGAGTACCTCACCACCCCGCTGCTGATCCACAACACGGCAGCGATCCTCAACAACTGGGGCAAGCAGGGATGGGAGCTGGTGCAGGTCGTTCCCGGCCCTGAGGGTGGGCTCGTCGCCTACTTCAAGCGTCCTGTCGGCGGTGGCGCCGCGAACGCGGGGCTGGATGCCGCGGCCGAAGCCGCTCAGCAGTTCGAAGGCGCATGATGTCGGTCTCAGACCGCTTGGCCGAACTCGGCATCGAGCTGCCTGCCGTCGTCCCGCCGGTCGCCGCCTATGTGCCGGCGAATGTGCACGGCGACCTCGTCTACACCTCCGGGCAGCTGCCGATGGTCGGCGGCGCGATGCCCGCCACCGGCAAGGTCGGGGACGCGGACGGCCTCGTCTCACCCGACGACGCGAAGGCCTACGCCCGCCAGAGCGCGCTCAACGCGATCGCGGCGGCAGCGGCTGCCGCCGGCGGTGTCGACCGGCTCGTGCGAGTGGTCAAGGTGACCGGCTTCGTGGCATCCACCCCCGACTTCACCGGCCAGCCCGCCGTCATCAACGGCGCGAGCGAGGTGCTCGGCGAGATCTTCGGCGATGCGGGGCGGCATGCCCGCTCCGCCGTGGGTGTGAGCGCGCTGCCGCTCGACAGCCCCGTCGAGGTCGAGGTGACCTTCGCGCTGAGCTGAGGTCGATGTGACCTGCACGGGGCCGGCACCATTCGCGGTGCCGGCCCCGTTGCTCGTCAGGCCTGGCGGCGTCCAGATCGGGCAGCTGCCTACTTGACCTGCGCACTGATGACCGACATGACCATCGTGTCGGCAAGCGTCGTCGTGTCGCCGACCTCGCGGCCTTCGGCGACGTCGCGCAGCAGGCGGCGCATGATCTTGCCCGAGCGGGTCTTCGGAAGCTCGCCCACGATGTAGACGTCGCGCGGGCGGGCGATCGGGCCGATCTGCTCGCCGACCCAGCGGCGCAGCGTGCCGGCGAGGCCCTCGGGCGAGTGCTCGTCGAGGAAGCTCTGCTTGATGATCACGAATGCCACGACCGCCTGCCCGGTGGTCTCGTCTGACGCGCCGACGACGGCGGCCTCGGCGACGGCCTCGTTCGCGACGAGCGCCGACTCGATCTCGGTGGTCGACAGGCGGTGGCCCGACACGTTCATGACGTCGTCGACGCGGCCGAGGAACCACACGTCGCCGTCCTCGTCGAGGCGGGCTCCGTCGCCGGCGAAGTAGAAGCCCTTGTCGGCGAACTTCTCCCAGTACGTCTCCACGAAGCGGTCCGGATCGCCCCAGATGCCGCGCAGCATGCTCGGCCAGGGCTCGGTCACCACGAGCAGGCCGCCGTTGCCGTTGCCGACGTGCACGCCGTCCTCGTCGACGACGTCGATGGCGATGCCCGGCAGCGGCACTTGGGCGCTGCCCGGCTTGGCCTCGGTGACACCGGGCAGAGCCGACACCATCATCGCGCCGGTCTCGGTCTGCCACCACGTGTCGACGATCGGCGCGGTCTTGGCGCCGATGACCTGGCGGTACCACATCCACGCCTCGGGGTTGATGGGCTCGCCCACCGAGCCGAGCAGTCGCAGCGACGACAGGTCGAACTGCTTCGGGATCTTGCGCCCGAGCTTCATGAACGACCGGATCGCGGTGGGCGCCGTGTAGAGCACCGTCACGCCGTACTTCTGCACGATCTCCCACCAGCGGCCCGGGTGCGGGGTGTCGGGCGTGCCCTCGTAGAGCACCTGGGTCGCACCGTTGGCCAGCGGGCCGTAGGTGACGTAGGAGTGGCCGGTGACCCAGCCGATGTCGGCCGTGCACCAGAACACGTCGGTCTCGGGATGCAGGTCGTGGACGACCCGGTTCGTGTACGCGGTCTGGGTGAGGTAGCCGCCCGAGGTGTGCAGGATGCCCTTGGGCTTGCCCGTCGTCCCCGAGGTATAGAGGATGAACAGCGGATTCTCGGCGGGGAAGGGCTGCGCCGTGTGATCGGCGGATGCCGCGGAGACCACGTCATGCCACCACAGGTCGCGTCCTTCGGTCCAGTCGACCTCGTTCTCGCCGCGACGGACGACGATGACGTGCTCGACCGTCTCCTGCGCGCCCGCGCCCCGATCGCTCAGCGCCTGGTCGACGGCGGGCTTGAGGGCTGACACCTTCCCCTTGCGGTAGCCGCCGTCGGCGGTGATGACGACCTTCGCGCCGGCGTCGTCGATGCGCGAGCGCAGGCTGTCGGCCGAGAACCCGCCGAACACCACCGAGTGGATCGCGCCCAGGCGCGCCACGGCCAGCATGGCGGCGACGGCCTCGGGGATCATCGGCAGGTAGATCGCGATGCGGTCGCCGGCGACGACGCCGAGGTCCGTGAGCACATTTGCGAGGCGCTTGACTTCGTCGGTCAGTTCGGCGTAGGTGACGCGGCGCTCATCGCCCGGCTCGCCCTCCCACAGCAGGGCGACCCGGTCGCCGTTGCCGGCCTCGACGTGACGGTCCAGACAGTTGTAGGCGACGTTGAGCTCACCGTCGGCGAACCACTTCGCGAACGGCGGCTTCGACCAGTCGAGCACTTCGGTGAACGGGGTGTCCCAGTGCAGCGCGCGGGCCTGCTCGGCCCAGAACGCGTCACGGTCGGCCTTCGCCTGTGCGTACAGCTCGGCGGTGCCGTTCGCGGTCGCCGTGAACTCGGCGGGCGGCGCGAAACGGCGGTTCTCGTTCAGCAGGTGGTCGATCTGGCTGCTCATGGGCACGCTCCTTCGCGTCGGGTATGAGGACGGCACGGATGCCGGACGGTACCGCACAATCTATGTCGCGCTCGTGGAGAGCACTACCGCCGATAGTGAGTACCGGCATCCGGAAGTATCCGGACAGATATATCGTGTCGCGACGCGTGGGGTGTTTTGCGCCTACCGACCTGATGCGTATGCTCTTCCGTGGCCGAACATTGATTCTGGCGATGCAGCGTCCCGTCCCCCCAACTTGCGGGGCACTGCATGTGGCGGCATCCCATTTCCCCCCAATGGGATGCCGCCCCTCTCTTTTCCGGCGACGCGGCCTCATCGCCTCCTCCCCAACGCGGCGATCGCGTGCGCTGTCCACGGATCGACGTCTCCGTCTCCGGCGATGGATGCCACCGGCCTAGCGTCGGCGTATGCCCGAGCTCTTCGTCGTACAGCCCCGGCCGGCCGCGGCGGCATCCGCCCTGTCCCGGGGCGGCGCTCCGGCGGCACCGGCGATGCGGGATCGGGCGTACGGCGGGGAAGGCGCAGCCTTCCCGGGCGGCGCGACGACGGAGGGCCTCGCGTTCCCGGCATCCATGGATCGTGCCCCTGCCGCGCCCCGCAGGCTTCCGGACCATCCCGCTCTCGAGCCGCTGCTGCCGTTCCTGCTCGATCCGGCAGTGACCGATGTGTTCGTCAACGGCGCCGACGGGCTGTTCATCGACCGGGGCAGCGGCGTCGAGCCGGTCGACGGCTGGCACACGGATGAGACCGGGGCACGCGAACTCGCCGTCGCGCTGATCGGCATCGGCGGCCGTCATCTCGACGACCTCGCGCCGTGCGTCGACGTGCGCTGGGAGCACGGCGCGCGCGTGCACGCGGTGCTTCCGCCGGTGGCGTGCGGCGGCACCGCGATCTCGATCCGGCTGCCGGCGACGCGCACGCCCGACCTCGATGAGCTCGGGCGGCGGGGCATGTTCGACGCGGCGACGGCGCAACGGCTCGAGCAGCTCGTGGCCGATCGGGAGAACCTGCTGCTCACCGGTGCCACCGGCGCCGGCAAGACCACCCTGCTGGCCTCGTTGCTGGGCCGTGTGCCGCAGGCCGAGCGCATCGTCACCATCGAGGATGTCGCCGAGCTGCGGATCGTGCACCCGCATCACGTTCGGCTCGAAGCGCGGCAGGCGAACCTCGAAGGCGCGGGCGGCGTGCCGCTCAGCCGGCTCGTGCGCGAGGCGCTGCGCATGCGGCCCGACCGGCTCGTGGTCGGCGAGTGCCGGGGCGAAGAGGTGCGCGAGCTGCTGACGGCGCTGAACACCGGGCACGACGGCGGCGCCGGCACCGTGCACGCCGGCGGAATCCGCGACGTGCCTGCCCGGCTCGAGGCACTCGGATCACTCGCCGGCATGGACGACCACGCCGTCGCCCGCCAGGTCGTCAGCGCGATCGGCGCCGTCATCCATGTCGACCGCGGACCGGACGGGCAACGCCGGGTCGCCGGCATCGCCCGTCCCGTCGTCACCGGCGGTCGCCTGGACGTGGAGGAGAGAACCTCGTGACCATCGCCACCGAAGCCTCGACCGGCCGGAAGCAGCGTGCGACGCGGCCCGGCCCGGCCGACGACGGCGCCGAGGCTGCCGTCGTCTCCGAAACCGTGCAGCGGCTCGCGGTGCTGCTCCAGGCCGGTGTGATCCCCGACCGCGCCTGGGAGCATCTGGCTACCGCGGGCGACCCGGTCGCCGCGCGCGTGACGGCAGCGACCGCGGGCGGTGCGTCGACGGTCGACACCCTCGAGGGGATGGGCGGCGCCTGGCAGCAGGTCGCGGTCGCGTGGCGGGTGTCGCAGACCGTCGGTGCCCCGCTGGCCCCGAGTCTGCGCAGCACCGCGGATGCCCTGCGCGACAGTCAGGAGTCTCGCGACGATGTCACCGTCGCCCTCGCCGAGCCGGTCGCCACTGCACGGCTCATCGCCTGGCTGCCCCTGGTCGCCATCGCCCTCGGCCTGCTCTTCGGCTTCGACATCGCTGCGACGCTGACCCACCCGATCGGCATCGCATGTGTCGTCCTCGGCGCCGTCCTCATGCTGGTCGCCCGGCACTGGACGCGGCGGCTCATCGCCGGGGCGCAGCCCGATGCCGGCATCCCCGGCCTGCAGTGCGAGGTCGTGGCCATCGCGCTCTGTGGAGGCGTCTCGATCGACCGGGCCCTCCGCGTGGTCGAAGGCAGCGGGGGCGGAGCCATCCAGCCCGAGACCGAGGGCATCCTCCGCCTCTCCCGCATCGCGGGCGCGCCTGCCATCGACCTCCTGCGCGCCGCCGCCGCCTCGGCGCGCCACCGGGCCCGCACCGACGGACGCCTGCGGGCGGCCAGGCTCGGCGGCCGCCTCCTCGTCCCCCTCGGCGTGTGCACGCTGCCGGCCTTCATGCTGCTGGGCGTCGGGCCGATGCTGCTGTCCGTGCTCACAAGCGAGGTCGTGGTCCTGTGACCGCGCTCGCACTCGTCCCTGATCGTGCCCACCCGACACCCACCATCCGAAGGAGACCCCGTGTCCGATTCCACCCTGAATGCGCCCGCCGCGCCGGCGCGCACCACGTCACCCGAACGACTCCCGCGCCTCACCATGCGTCGTGCCCGCACCCTCTACGACGATGAGACCGGAGCGGCCACCGCCGAGTACGCCATCGCGACGATGGCCGCCGTCGCCTTCGCCGGCCTGCTGGTGATCATCATGCGCAGCGACGAGGTGCGGGGGATCCTCACCGATCTCGTGCGCCGCGCCCTGACGGTGCAGTGACCGGTCACCGCGACGAGCGGGGCTCGGTGACGGCGGAGTTCGCCGTCATCGTCCCCGCCGTCGTGATGATCATCGTGCTGACCGTCGCGACACTTGCCGGCGCATCCCGGCAGATCCGCCTCGAGCAGGCGGCCGCGCAGGCGGCACGGCTGGCATCTCGCGGTGAGACCGACGCGCGTGTGCATGCTGCGCTCGCCCAGGTCGGCGGTGACGCAACCGTTCGGATGAGCGACGACGGCGATCTCGTCTGCGCCGAGGCGCGGGTCTCGGTTCCCGTCCCGCTGCCGCTGCCGCCCATGCGGGCCGTCGCCTGCGCCGCCGGAGACGGGCGATGAGCACTCCCTCCGGCGGCTCGACGACGGCCATCGCATGAGTGGCACGGCCCTCGCCGTCGGCGCGCTCGCCGTCACCGCGACGCTCGCCGTCGGCGTCGCCGGGGCAGGGGTCGCGGCCGTCCGCAGCGTGCAGGCCGCCGGGCTGGCCGACGCCGCAGCGCTCGCGGCCGCGGATGCCGCCGCCGGTGCGATCTCCGGCATCCCGTGCGAGCGCGCGGCCGCTCTCACCGGCCGGGCCGGTGCCGAACTGGCGTCCTGCACCGTCGATGCGCTCATCGCCACCGTCGAGGTCACCGTTCCCGTCGGGGTCTTCACCGCTCGCGCGCGCGCCCGCGCGGGGTCGGCACCCTGATCGGCGGACTCCCAGCTTTCTCCGGTTGCCGCTGTGTGTATGGTGTGCATCGAAGAAAGGACGCCACGTGGCAGACGGCAAAAAGCTCGTCATCGTCGAGTCTCCGACGAAGATGAGGTCGATCCAGGGATACCTGGGCGACGGGTACGAGGTGCTCAGTTCGGTCGGGCACATCCGCGATCTGGCGGACAAGAAGGACATCCCGGCAGAGCTGAAGAAGACGTCCGTCGGCAAGTACTCGATCGACATCGAGAACGACTTCACTCCTCTATATGTGGAGAGCGATCGCGGCCGCAAGACCGTCGCCGAGCTCAAGCGCGCCCTCAAGACCGCCGACGCACTCCTGCTCGCCACTGATGAGGACCGCGAGGGCGAGGCCATCGCCTGGCACCTGCTCGAGGCGCTCAAGCCCAAGGTCCCCGTCAAGCGCATGGTGTTCCACGAGATCACCAAGGACGCCATCCAGGCCGCCGTCAACAACACCCGCGACCTCGACCTGGCGCTCGTCGACGCGCAGGAGACCCGCCGCATCCTCGATCGCCTCTACGGCTGGGACGTCTCCGACGTCACCCGTCGCAAGGTCGGCCAGGGCACCTCCGCCGGCCGCGTGCAGTCCGCCGCCACCCGCATGGTCGTCGACCGCGAGCGCGAGCGCATGGCGTTCGTGTCGGCGTCGTACTGGGACGTGGACGCCACGGCATCCGCCCTCGCATCCGATGCACAGTCCTTCGCGACCCGCCTCGCCCGGCTCGACGGCGCACCGCTCGCGCGCGGCACCGACTTCGACGACAACGGCCAGCTCAAGAAGGCCGTCGTCGTGCTCTCCGAGACGCAGGCCCGCGACCTCGCGGCCGTGCTCGAGAAGAACGGCACCGCCTCGGTCGTGTCGGTCGAGGCCAAGCCCGGCACCCGCAGCCCCAAGCCCCCGTTCACGACCTCCACCCTGCAGCAGGAGGCCGGGCGCAAGCTCTCGATGAGCGCCAAGCACGCCATGGGCGTCGCGCAGCGACTCTACGAAAAGGGCTACATCACCTATATGCGCACCGACTCGACGGCCCTGTCCACGCAGGCGATCTCCGCCGCTCGTGCGCAGGCCGTCGCGCTGTACGGCGACAAGGCCGTACCGGCGAACCCGCGCAGCTACCGCAACAACAGCAAGAACGCGCAGGAGGCGCATGAGGCGATCCGCCCGTCGGGCGAGGAGTTCCGCACGCCCGCGTCCGTGGCATCCGCCCTCGATCGCGACGAAGCACGCCTGTACGACCTCATCTGGAAGCGCACCATCGCCAGCCAGATGTCGGACGCGAAGTACGAGACCACCACCGTCACGCTCGACGCCGTGGTGACCGGCGCCGGCGACCACGCGACGGCCACGTTCACCGCGTCGGGCACCGTCTACGTCTTCAAGGGCTTCCTCGAGGCGTACGAAGAGGGCCGCGACGAGAAGCGCGGCGACAGCGACCAGGATCAGGACCAGGCGCTGCCGCCGCTCACCGTCGGCGACGACGTGCGGCTGCGCGAGATCGAGGCCAAGGGTCACGCCACGAGCCCCAAGCCCCGCTACACCGAGGCGTCGCTCGTGAAGGCGCTGGAGGAGAAGGGCATCGGTCGGCCGTCGACGTTCGCGAGCATCATCGATGTGATCCTCGACCGCGGCTACGTCAGCAAGCGCGGTCAGGCGCTCGTGCCCAGCTGGCTCGCGTTCAGCATCGTGCGGCTGCTCGAGCAGCACTTCACCGAGCTGGTGGACTATGACTTCACCGCGGCGCTCGAAGACGACCTCGATGCGATCGCCCGCGGCGAGCAGGACCGCGCCGCGTGGCTGCGCAAGTTCTACTTCGGCGACGAGGACGGCCGTGTCGGGTTGCGCAACATCGTCGACAACCTCGGCGACATCGACGCGCGCGAGATCAACTCGACGCCCATCGGCGACGTCGCCACCCTCCGGTTCGGAAAGTACGGGCCTTACCTCGAGCTGCCGGCGACGGGCGAAGACGAGACGCCGCGGCGGATCAACGTGCCCGACGATCTCGCGCCCGACGAGCTGACGGCCGAGAAGGCGCAGGAGCTCATCGATGCCCCCGTCGGCGGTGACCGGCTGCTCGGGCAGAACCCCGAGACCGGCCGCGACATCGTCGTGAAGGACGGCCGGTTCGGCCCGTACCTCGAAGAGGTGCTGCCCGAGGCGCCGGCGCCGGTGGAAGAAGCTCCGAAGAAGCGCGGCGCCAAGAAGGAGGCGGCCCCCAAGCCGCGCCGGGCGTCGCTGTTCAAGTCCATGTCGCCCGAGACCATCGACCTGGGCACCGCGCTGCAGCTCCTGGCGCTGCCGCGCACCGTCGGCGTCGACCCCGAGACCGAGCAGCCCATCACCGCGCAGAACGGTCCGTACGGCCCGTACCTGAAGAAAGGCACCGACTCGCGCTCGATCGGCAGCGAAGAGCTCATCTTCGACATCACGCTCGAGCAGGCGCTGGAGATCTACAAGCAGCCCAAGTACGGCAACCGCGGAGCCTCCAGTGCGCTCAAGGACTTCGAGAAGCCCGACCCGGTCAGCGAGAAGCCGATCAAGATCAAGGACGGCCGATTCGGCGCCTACGTCACCGATGGGACGACGAACGTGACGATTCCGCGCGGACAGACCGTCGACGACATCACGTACGAGATCGCCGTGCAGATGCTGGCGGACAAGCGCGCCAAGGGCCCGGCCAAGAAGCCGGCACGGCGGACGACGACCCGCAAAGCCCCGGCGAAGAAGAAGTGACCGACGGCCTCTGGATCACGTTCGAAGGCGGCGACGGCTCGGGCAAGACCACCCAGGCGGCGTTGCTGGAGGACTGGCTGCGTGACCAGGGGCGCGCGGTCGTGCGCACGCGCGAGCCGGGCGGCACCGAGGTGGGGGTGCTGATCCGCGAGATCGTGCTGCACCACCGCGGTGACATCGCGCCGCGCGCCGAGGCGCTGCTGTACGCCGCCGACCGCGCTCACCACGTGGCGACGCTCGTGCGACCGGCGCTCGAGCGGGGCGACGTGGTCATCCAGGACCGTTACCTCGACTCGTCCGTCGCCTACCAGGGCGCGGGTCGGGTGCTGGATGCCGGGGAGATCCGCGATCTGTCCCTCTGGGCCGCCGCCGGAGCGCTGCCCGACGTGACGGTGCTGCTCGACCTCGACCCGGCGGCCGCGCGCGCCCGGCTCGACGCGGCCGACAAACCGTTCGACCGCCTCGAGGCCGAGAAGGCCGAGTTCCACGAGCGTGTGCGCGCGGCGTTCCTGCAGCTCGCTGCCGCGGAGCCTGCGCGGTTCCTGGTGCTCGACGCGACCCGGTCGCCCGAGGAACTGGCATCCACGATTCGCGATCGCGTCGCCACGGCCCTGGCCTGACCACCTCCCCGCCGCACCCGCCTGACCACCTTCCGGCCGCACCCGCCTGACCACCTTCCGGAGGGAGGAGAAGTCATGGACACAGGACGTGTGACCGGTAACCTCTCCTGTCCTGGTGATATCTCCTGTCGTGGTGAGTTCTCCTGGACCGGGGACTCCGGTTGCGGTGTCCTAGGTGACCTGAGGGTGGATGCCGGGGCGTGAACTGACTGCCCGACCTGGGTGCCGGCCGGCGAAACGGCACGTCGCCGGCACCGCATAGGGTGGAATGCATGACCCAGGCCGCACTCCATGAGCTGCCGTGGGGCGACGTCTGGGGGCAGGACGAGGCCGTCGCGCAGCTGCGCGCCGCGGCATCCGACCCCGCCCAGCTCGCACACGCCTGGCTGATCACCGGCCCGCCCGGGTCGGGGCGCTCCACGCTCGCCTATGCGTTCGCGGCCGCGCTCATCGCCGAACCGGGTGACGACACCGCGATGCGCCAGGTCTTGGCCGGCACCCATCCCGACCTCACCGCGCTGCGCACCGAGGGTGTCATCATCTCGATCAAGGACGCCCGCGCGCTCGTCGAGCGCTCGTACTTCTCACCGTCGCTGGGCCGCCACCGTGTCATCGTGATGGAGGACGCCGACCGCATGGTCGAGCGCACCAGCAACGTGCTGCTGAAGGCGCTCGAAGAGCCTCCCGAGCGCACCGTGTGGGTGCTGTGCGCCCCCAGCGACGCCGACCTGCTGCCCACGATCCGCTCGCGCGTGCGCACGCTGCGGCTGCGCGAACCCGATGTCGCCGACGTGGCCCGCCTCATCGTGGCGCGCACCGGCGCCGACGAGGCGGTCGCCGAGCAGTCCGCCCGCCTCGCGCAGCGTCACATCGGCATGGCGCAGCGGCTGGCGACCGACGCGGCATCGCGCGCGCGCCGCGACGAGACGCTCCGTGCCGTCCTCCGCGTCCGCGGCGTCGGCGACGCCGTCGAGGTCGCCGCCCGCATCGTGCAGCTGGCGACCGAAGACGCGAAGGCGCTCACCGCCGAACGCGACGAGTCCGAGCGCGAAGCACTGCTGCACACGCTCGGCGTCGCGCCGGGCGCGGCCATCCCGCCGGCTGTGCGCGGCCAGGTCAACGCCCTCGAAGACGAGCAGAAGCGGCGCGCCACGCGCAGCCTGCGCGATGGTCTCGATCGTGTCCTCACCGACCTCGAGTCGATGTACCGCGACACGCTCATGCTGCAGTTCGGGCGCTCGGAAGACCTCATCAACCGCGAGCTGACCGACGACCTCGTCACCCTCGCCGCCGCCTGGACCTCGCCGCGCACCCTGACCGTGCTCGACCAGATCGCCCTCACGCGCACGAACCTGCAGGGCAATGCGGCGCCCGCCCTGGCGCTGGAGAGCATGCTCATCACCGTCGCAACCGGAAGGACCCCGTGAGACGGCGCCTCGTACTGGCGATGACCGGCCTCATCGCGGGGGCCCTCCTGCTGACCGGATGCATGAATCTGCCGGCTCCCGAGCGCACCCCCGTCGTCGAGGGTGTCGCCTCCGATCTCCTGCCGTTCTACGGGCAGGAGATCACGTGGGAGGGATGCGACGGCATCGACGAGGGCAGCTACTACTGCACGACGGTGACCGCACCGCTGGATTGGACCGACCCCGATGACGGCGCGCTCGACCTCGCCGTCGTCGTGCGCGTCGGCGGCAGCGGCAAGTCCACGGCGTCGCTGCTGACCAACCCGGGAGGCCCGGGCGCGAGCGGCTTCGACCTCGTCGCCGACTCGGCGCTGTTCGCCGTGGGGGACGAGCTGGCCGAGAACTTCGACGTCATCGGGTTCGATCCGCGCGGCGTCGGCCGCTCCACCGCCGTGCGCTGCCTCGACGCCCCCGAGATGGACGCGTTCCTGTTCGACATCCCCGCGGGCACGCGCGGCAGCGACGAGTGGGAGGCCGAGCTGACAACGCGCAACGACGGGTTCGCCGCGGCATGCGAGGTGGGAAGCGACGGCATCCTGCCCTACATCACGACCGAGAACGCCGCACGCGACATGGACCTGCTGCGTGCCGTCCTCGGCGACGAGACCCTGAACTACATCGGCTACTCGTACGGCACGTTCCTGGGCGCGACCTACGCGAAGCTGTTCCCCGAACGGGTCGGCAGGCTGGTGCTCGACGGCGCGATCGACCCGTCGACCTCGAGTCTGGAGGTCGGTATGACGCAGGCGATCGGGTTCGAATCCGCGTTGCGCACCTACATGGCGAGCTGCCTGAACACCGAAGGCTGCCCGTTCGGCGGCACGGTCGACGACGCGATGGCCGACCTCGGCACGCTCCTGGCGACCGTCGACCGCACCCCGCTGCCGAACAGGGACGGCCGCATGCTCGGCGCCGACACCCTCACCACCGCGATCATCGCGGCGCTCTATGCGCAGGGCAGCTGGCCGGTGCTCACCGCGGCGCTCAGCGACGCGCTCGCCGGCGACCCGGCGCAGGCGTTCCGGCTCGCGGACTTCTACTACGACCGGGCGGACGGCGTCTACCTCACCAACCAGACCGAGGCGTTCACGGCGTACAACTGCATGGACTACCCGAACGACGACGACCCGGCCGCCGAGGCGGCGGCCGACGAACGTGTCAACGCGCTGGCGCCGACCATCGCCCCGTACTGGTCGGGTGTCGACCGGTGCGCGAGTTGGCCCGATGAGCCCACCGGCGTCCGCGAGGAGATCGCCGCGGACGGCGCCGCCCCCATCGTCGTCATCGGCACCACCGGCGACCCCGCGACGCCGTACGAGTGGGCCGTGTCGCTGGCCGGTCAGCTCTCCAGCGGCGTCCTGATCACCCGCGAGGGCGAGGGGCACACGGGATTCAACAAGGGCAGCGCGTGCGTCGACGAGGCGGTCGTCGCCTACTTCCTCGACGACGTCGTCCCCGAAGACGGACTGGTCTGCCGGTGACCCGCTGGTTCGCGGCACGGTGCACGACCCTGTAGGATTGATGATCGTGCATCGCGCGAGCGAAGTACGCCACCTTAGCTCAGTGGTAGAGCATCCCACTCGTAATGGGAAGGCCGTCAGTTCAATCCTGACAGGTGGCTCCACGTCGTGATCAGTGGATGCCGGTGGCTTGAGCCCCGGCATCCCTCGCCTGAATCTGGGAAAACCCTGTGCGTCGGCGTCGATCCTGTGTAGCCTCACTTCCGAGAGGGCCCCAGCCCTCGGAACGGAGTGACTGATGAAGTTCTTCCAGCGCCTGGGCAGATCGATCATGCTGCCCGTGGCCGTCCTGCCGGTCGCCGCGATCCTCTCCGGCGTCGGCTACTGGATCGCGAGCGCCGCGGGCGAGAATGTCGTCTCGGCGTTCCTGAGCGCCGCGGGCGGTGCGCTGCTCAGCAACATCGCGCTGCTGTTCGCCGTCGGCATCGCGATCGGCATGGCCAACAAGACCGACGGGACCTCGGCGCTGGCCGGCCTCGTGTCATGGCTGACGGTCACCACGCTCCTCGCCCCCGCGACCATCCAGGGGCTGACCGGTGCCGCCTCGCTCGAGGAGGTCGACCCGGCGTTCGGCCAGGTGCAGAACGTCTTCGTGGGCATCATCTGCGGCTTGATCGGCGCCTGGGCTTACAACAAGTTCAAGGACACGAAACTCCCCGACGCCCTGTCGTTCTTCTCCGGCAAGCGCTCGGTGGCCATCGTCACCGCAGGGATCTCGCTGGTGGTTGCCGTCATCCTGATGTTCGTCTGGCCGCTCGTGTACAACGGGCTGGTGATCTTCGGCGAGTGGATCGTCACGCTCGGTCCTCTGGGCGCCGGCATCTACGGGTTCTTCAACCGTCTGCTGATCCCATTCGGCCTGCACCACGCGCTCAACTCCGTGTTCTGGTTCGATGTGGCCGGCATCAACGACCTCGTGAACTTCCAGCAGGGCGACACCGGCGACGGCGTGTTCGGCGTCACCGGGCAGTACATGACCGGGTTCTTCCCGATCATGATGTTCGGTCTGCCCGGCGCCGCCCTGGCGATCTACCTGACCGCGAAGACCACGCGCAAGAAGGTCACCTACGGCATCATGCTGTCGGCGGCGATCGCGTCGTTCTTCGTGGGGGTGACCGAGCCGCTCGAGTTCTCGTTCATGTTCCTGGCGCCGTGGCTGTACGCGATCCACGCGCTGTTCACCGGCATATCCATGTTCATCTCCGCGATCCTGCCCGTCAGGATGGGCTTCGGGTTCTCCGGAGGGTTCATCGACCTGGTCCTCGGCTGGGTGAATCCGCTCGCGCAGAACCCGTGGCTGATCCCGGTGATGGGTGTGTTCTGGTTCGCGATCTACTTCTTCACGTTCCGCTGGGTGATCAAACGGTGGAACCTGAAGACACCCGGTCGCGAGGACGACGAGGATGCCCTCGACGCCGACGACGTGGGGGCCTCGCTGACCGGCTACCACTCCACGGCGGAGAAGTTCATCGCCGGGCTCGGCGGCAAGTCGAACATCATCGACGTCGACAACTGCGCGACGCGGCTGCGCATGGAGATCGCCGACGTGTCGAAGGTCGACGAGCACGCCCTCAAGCGTGCGGGCGCCGCCGGCACGGTGAAACCGGGCGGACACTCCGTTCAGGTCGTCTACGGGCTCAACGTGCAGTTCGTGAAGGATGCCATGGAAGACATCATCAACGACCGTCACATCGTCCCGGTGGACGAACCCGCCGCGGCGAGTGCCCCGACGACGACCGTCACTGCCCCGGGGGCGACACGGGTCATCCTCCGGCAGCCGGTCGCGGGGCGTGTCCTGCCGTTGGAGAAGGTGCCCGACCCGATGTTCGCGCAGGGGACGATGGGCCCCGGCATCGCGATCGACCCGACCGGCGACACGATCGTCGCGCCGGCCGATGCGACCGTCGCGACGGTGTTCCCGACCGGCCACGCGATCGGGCTGACGCTCGACGACGGGACGGAGTTGCTGATCCACATCGGCATCGACACCGTGGGGCTCAAGGGCGACGGGTTCGAGTCGCTCGTGGCCTCCGGCGACAAGGTGACAGCCGGCACCCCGCTGGTCCGCTTCGACGCCGCCAAGATCCGCGACCGCGGGCTGTCGGCGATCACCCCGGTCATCGTCCTGAACAACGAGGCGGCCACGGTCGAGTTCGAGTGAGAGCGCCCTCTGACTCGGGAGGGCCGATGGCCGACACGCTCGACGTGATCCTCGAGGTGTTCACGTGGGTCGGGTTCGGTGCCGCGGCCCTCCTGGGTGTCATCGCGGTCGCCATGTGGGCCGCCGACGGGTCGTGGCTACCCGCCGATGCCTACGTCGACCACGAGGACGGCGTGACGACCGTGCGATGGTTCGACGCGGACGGCGACGCCAACAGTGCGCCGGCCGTCGGTGCCGTGGCAGCCACCCTCGCCGGCGTCGACCGCGCATCGATCTGGTATCGGCACGGCTGGCACGGCCGCATGCGCCTCACGCCGCACGCCCCCGACGTGCGGCGCGTCGGCTGGGCGGCGCTGGTGCTGCTCGGCGTCGGCGTACTCGCGTTCGCGGCGTCGTGGGTGCTGCTGTTCCTCGACGTGTCCTGACCGGCGGTAGGCTGGCCCGCATGTCCGGCAGCAGCCGCGCTGCCCGCCAACCGTCACGTTGGCTGCGCATCGGCATCCCCGCACTCCTGGTCCTCGTCTGGCTCGTCGGAGGTGCGATCGGCGGCCCGTACTTCGGCAAGGTCGGCGAGGTGTCGACGAACGACCGGTCCACGTTCCTGCCCGAGCGGGCCGACGCGACCGCGGTGAACGAACGGCTGCCCGACTTCCTGGGCGCCGACAGCATTCCGGCGCTGGTCGTCGTCACCGGCGACGGTGAGCTCACCGATGCCCAGCTCGAAGCGCTGCAGACGCTCGCCGAGGATCTTGGCGCCGTCGACGGCGTGAACGGCGACGTGTCGCCCGCACTCCCTTCCGACGACTCGATGGCGGCGCAGATCATCGTGCCGCTGGACACCGGCGGCGACATCGACGGCATCGTCGAGGGCCTGCGCGCCGCCGTCTCCGACGACCTGCCCGCCGGCATGCAGGGGTGGGTGACCGGACCGGCAGGGTTCACCGCCGACCTGGTCGAGGGGTTCCTCGGCATCGACGGCCTGCTGCTCGGGGTCGCACTGCTGGCCGTCTTCATCATCCTGGTGATCGTCTACCGGTCACCGCTGCTGCCGGTGCTGGTGCTCCTGACCTCGATGTTCGCGCTGTGCGTGGCGCTGCTCACGGTCTGGTGGCTCGCGTACGCCGGCATCGTCGTGCTCAACGGCCAGGTGCAGGGGATCCTGTTCATCCTCGTGATCGGCGCCGCCACCGACTATGCGCTCCTGTACGTCGCGCGGTTCCGTGAGGCGATCGCCGCGGGCGCGACGCGCTGGAGCGGCATGCTGCAGGCATGGAAGGGTGCGGTCGAGCCGATCGTGGCATCCGGCGGCACGGTCATCGCGGGTCTGCTGTGCCTGCTGCTGTCCGACCTCGCCACCAACCGCGCGCTCGGCCCGATCGCCTCGATCGGCATCGCGTTCTCGGTGCTGTCGGCGCTCACGTTCCTGCCGGCGCTGCTGGCCCTGGCCGGCCGCGCCGCGTTCTGGCCGTTCATCCCCAAAGAGCCGCTGGCCGTTCCCACCGATCTGACCCAGCCGGCGAAGGGCTTCTGGCCGCGTCAGGCGCGCCTGGTCGCCCGCCACTCCCGCGTGGTCTGGATCGTGTGCACGGTCGTGCTGCTCGCCGGGGCCGCCGGTGTCACGCAGCTCAAGGCCGACGGGGTGCCCACGAGCGAGTTCGTGCTCGGCGAGTCCGAGGCCCGCGACGGGCAGGTGGTGCTCGCCGAGCACTTCCCGGCAGGTTCCGGCAGCCCGGTCTACGTGGTCGTGCCCGAAGCCGACCTGACCGCCACCGTCGACGCGCTCGACGCGAACGACGGCATCGAGGGCATCGCCGTGGCATCCGATGACTCGCCCACAGGTCAAGCCACCGTCACGCTCGAGAACGGCGAGCCGGTGTTCGCCGCGGTCGGCCCGCCGGGGACGGCGGCGCCCGCGCCGACCGTCGCGGACGGCGATGTGCTCGTGATCGGCACGCTGGCCGACGCGGCGGACTCCGTCGCCGCGGAGGACACCGTGCGACAGGTGCGCGCCGACCTCGACGACGCCCTCGGCTCGGGCACTGCCCTCGTCGGCGGCGAGACGGCGACCGACATCGACACGATCGACACGTCGACCCGCGACCGGACCGTCATCATCCCGGTGATCCTCGTGGTGATCCTGTTCATCCTGATGCTGCTGCTGCGCTCGCTGGTGGCGCCGCTCATCCTGATCGCGACCGTGATCCTGTCGTTCCTCACGGCGCTGGGCGTCAGCGCACTCGTCTTCAACGGGGTGTTCCAGTTCCCCGGCGCGGACCCCGCGGTGCCGCTGTACGGATTCGTGTTCCTCGTCGCGCTGGGCGTCGACTACAACATCTTCTTGATGTCGCGCGTGCGTGAGGAGTCCCTCGTGCACAGCACGAGGCCGGGCATCCTGCGTGGGCTGGTGACCACCGGCGGAGTCATCACCTCGGCGGGGCTGGTGCTGGCGGCGACCTTCGCCGCACTCGGGGTGATCCCGATCCTGTTCCTCGCGCAGATCGCGTTCATCGTCGCCTTCGGCGTGCTGCTGGACACCTTCGTCGTGCGGTCGCTGCTCGTGCCCGCGCTCTCGTACGACATCGGCCGGGCCATCTGGTGGCCGTCGCAGCTCTCGCGGCGGGGCGCGGTGGCCGAAGGCGCCGGGGGAGTCGATGCTCGCGACATGGATGCCGGGGCGACGGATGCCGGGGCGACGGACGCCGGAGAAGTGGATGCCGCAGCCGAGGGCGATCCGGCGACGATGACGCGCGCGGAGTATCGGCGTACGCTCGAAGAATGACCAGGGCACTGTTCATCGTCGACGTCCAGAACGATTTCACCGAGGGCGGAGCGCTCGGCGTGGCGGGCGGAGACGCCGTCGCCGAGGGCATCACAGCCCACCTCGCCGCGCACGCCGGCGACTACGGTCTGATCATCGCGTCGCGCGACTGGCATGATGCCGAGGGCGACAACGGCGGTCACTTCGCCGACGAGCCCGACTTCGCAGGCACCTGGCCGGTGCACTGCGTCGCCGAGACCGCGGGGGCGGAATACGACCCCGGGCTGTCGACCGACGCGGTCACCCATCACGTGAAGAAGGGCCAGGGGGTCCCGGCGTACTCCCTGTTCGAGGGCGTCACCGACGACGGCCAGACCGTGGCGCAGCTGCTCGACGAGCACGGTGTGGTGGACGTCGACGTGACCGGCATCGCCACGGACTACTGCGTCCGCGCATCCGCCCTCGATGCGATCGAGCACGGCCGGCATGTGCGCATCCTCACCGCACTGGTCGCGGGCGTCGCAGCCGAGTCGAGCGAAGCCGCCCTCGCCGAGCTCGCGCACGCCGGCGCAGAGCTCGTCACGGACGCCTGACGCCGGCGGCCGCCCTGCGCGATGCCCGCGGGCTGCGGCCCGAACTCCGTCACCGTCCCCGTCGAGATCGAGGGCACCATCGAGCCGCCCGACGAGTGGTGGCGTCTGACCCACCCGGGCGAGCTCGGCTAGGACCGTGGAACGTCGGAGGTAGCCGATAGAACGGAAAGGTGCCCCCGGAGAATTACGATATCTCGACCCACCGGTTAAAAGCCGGTTGCTCTGCCTCTGAGCTACGGGGGCGCGTGGACGTACACAAGACGTGCGGCTCCTGTGGGAAGTCTAAGCCACTCGCCGAGTACAACAGAAAGTCGTCGAGCAAGGACGGGCGCCGAGAAGGTCGTCGTGATTACCTGCGAGATCATCCGTGTATCGACTGCGGAATCACCGACCTCCGCGTTCTCGACTTCGATCATCGGCCGGGATCAGGCAAGAGGCATGACGTGATGCGCGACTCCGCGGAGTAGCCCGCTCGCCCCGCCCCGGCACATGCGGCATGCTGGGTTCACACAGCCGAACGACGACGAAGGGGATGCCGTGGCCGCCCAACCCGATGACCCGTCCGTGGAACCCGCCCCGAACACCGAGGCGCTGCAGACGATTCAGCGGCGCAACTGGACCCGGACGATCGTCGGCGTGGTCGGAGCCATGGTGCTGCTGGTCGGACTGGGATGGATCGCCGGAACGATCATGAACACCTTCGCGCTGACGCCGGAAGAACGGGCGCTCGCCGACGTGCGGGATGCGGCTGACTCCCTGACCGCCACCGCGGAGGGCGAGGACGATGTGCGGGCGGCCGTGACGTGGTCGGCCGCGCTCGGCACCGCCGTGCTCGACGCGAGCGGACTTCCCGACGTCACCGCCGAAGAGGAGATCGCGGTCTGGTACGTCCAGGGTGACGAGTATGACCGCGCCGACCGGTTCCGCCCGATCGACGGGTCGGCGACCGTCATCCTCAGCGAACTGTGGCCGGACGGCGCCGTGATCGAACTGTCGGTCGACCCGGTCGGCGGCGGCTCATCGGGGGAGCCACTCGCCGCCCCGTTGCTCACGATCGAACCATGAGGGCCCCCGCCTGCGGCCGCAGCGTGCCGGGCCGCAGGTAGCCTGGAACGATGAGCGACGCGTCCCGGGACTTCCACAAGCCCGTCCGTCGCCCCGCTGAGCACCTCGATCGGCTGTTCGCGGGGGAGGACCCCGCCGAGGTGTCGCGCGTGGCCCACAAGACCGCGACGGCCCTGCTGTCGCGGGTGCGTGAAGAGCCGACGGATGCCGTGGTCGAGCGTCTCGTGTCATTCACCGACGAACACGGCATCGACGCCATCGCCGAGCTGTGGTCGCGCTCGCCGGGCAAGACGCTGCCCGGCGCCCTCTGGCGGCTGTACCTCGTGCAGCTGATGATCCATGACGACCCGCAGACCGTGGCGCTGCTGTTCGAACGCGGCCGGACCGTGCTGCACTCCTCGGACGCGGTGGTCGCGGGCGCTCCGACGCCTGCCGGGCCGGACGAGCTCGTCGCCCTCATCGCGACCATCCTGCGCGGGGTGTTCACCGGCGACTTCGCCGTCGCGCTCGAACGCGCCGCCGCGTTCTGCCGCGTCGTGGGGGCCGGCGCCACCGACCTGGCCGACGACTACGACGCGACCGAGCCCGACCGCGCCACGGCGCTGACGGCCCGCGCGCTGCGCCTGTCCACGTATGCCGGCGACCTCGCCGCCGCGGCCCGGCTGTGGCGCCGCGACGCCCTCACCTGAGTGCGACGATCGATCGCCGGGCAAAGAAAATGCCGGGCCGCAGAACGCCTCTCGGCGCGAGGCCGCTCGCAGCGGCAGAAGATGGAGCCCGGGGTTACTGCGGCCCGGCCATAGAAGTGTAACCGACCAGCGGCGTGAACATTCCCGAACCCCGGGAGTCGTAGGCTCGATGACATGACACGGCGATTCGCGCTGATGATCGAGCCCGCGGCATCCGATGATCCGCGCACCGACTTCGCGACCACCTTCACCGAGGTCGACCCCTCGGCCCCCGCACTCACCGTCGGCGAGCTCAGCACCCAGCGCGGTGACGGGGTGTTCGAGTCGATCGGCGTCATCGACAGGCACGCGCAGGAAGTCGCCGCGCACCTCGACCGTCTCGCCCACTCCGCGCGGCTGTGCGACCTCCCCGCGCCGCACCTGGCGCAGTGGCGTCAGGCGATCGCCCGCGCCGCGGCGGCGTGCGGGCCGGGGGAGTCGATCGTGAAGCTCGTCCTCAGTCGCGGCGTCGAGCACGGCCCCGCCCCCACCGCCTGGGTGACCGCGGCGCCGGCCGCGGACTTCACAGCCGTGCGCGCCGAAGGCGTCCGCGTCGTCACTCTCGACCGCGGCTACGATCTCGACACCCCGGCACGCGCGCCCTGGCTGCTGCTGGGGGCCAAGACCCTCTCCTACGCCGTGAACATGGCCGCCCTGCGAGCAGCACGGCAGCGCGGCGCCGACGATGCGATCTTCGTCTCCAGCGACGGATTCGTGCTCGAGGCGCCGACCGCCTCGGTGATCCTCCGCCGGGGCGATACCTTCGTCACCCCGGCCGCGCAGGGCGCGATCCTGCAGGGCACCACCCAGCAGAGCCTGTTCGAGCACCTCGAGTCGCAGGGCTTCACGACCGCGTATGAGACGATCCCGGCATCCACTCTTCCGGCGGTGGATGCCGCATGGCTCGTCTCCAGCCTGCGACTGGCCGCACCGGTCACCGCCGTCGACGGCGCCGCGCTGACACACGACCGCGCCCTGACCACGGCGATGAACGCCTACCTGCTGAGCCCGCGTGACTGACGGCCGCTAAGCCCCAGCGGCAGGCCCGGCCATCACCCGAAACGGCCGGACACGTAGTCTTCGGTGGCCTGCACCGAAGGAGTCGTGAAGATCGTGCCGGTCTCGTCGTACTCGATGAGCTTTCCGGGCTTGCCCGTGCCGGCGATGTTGAAGAACGCGGTCTTGTCGCTCACGCGCGACGCCTGCTGCATGTTGTGCGTCACGATGACGATCGTGTAGTCCTGCTTGAGCTCCTGGATGAGCTCCTCGATCGCGAACGTCGAGATGGGATCCAGTGCCGAGCAGGGCTCGTCCATGAGCAGGACGTCCGGCTCCACCGCGATCGCCCGCGCGATGCACAGTCGCTGCTGCTGGCCGCCCGACAGGCCCGAGCCGGGCTTGTCGAGCCGGTCCTTGACCTCGTTCCACAGGTTCGCGCCCACGAGTGAGCGCTCCACGAGCGCGTCGGCGTCGGAGCGCGAGATGCGCTTGTTGTTGAGCTTCACGCCGGCCAGCACGTTCTCGCGGATCGACATCGTGGGGAACGGGTTCGGACGCTGGAAGACCATGCCGATCTGGCGACGCACGAGCACGGGGTCGACCCCGTTGCCGTAGAGGTCTTCGCCGTCGAGCAGCACCTTGCCCTCGACGCGTGCACCGGGGATCACTTCGTGCATGCGGTTCAGGGTGCGCAGGAAGGTGGACTTGCCGCACCCGGACGGACCGATGAACGCGGTCACGCTGCGCGGCTCGATTTCGAGGGAGACGCCCTCCACGGCGAGGAACTCGCTGTAGTAGACGTTGAGGTCGTTGACTTCGATGCTCTTGGACACGTCGGGTACTTTCTTGGTGGAGCGGATGCCGGTCAGCGGCCGAACTTGGGAGCGAATCTCTTCGCGATGAAGCGGGCGAGGAGGTTCAGCACCATGACGATGATGATGAGCGTCAAGGCGCCCGCCCAGGCGCGGCCGAGGGCGGCGTCGATGTTGGTGCCGGGGTTCTGGAACTGGGTGTAGACGAACACCGGCAGCGTCATCATGGGCTGGTTGAACAGGTCGAGGTTGAGGGAGGTGGTGAAGCCGGCCGTCAGCAGCAGCGGTGCGGTCTCGCCGATGACGCGGGACACCGAGAGCATGATTCCCGTGGTGATGCCCGCGATGGCGGTGGGAAGGACCACCTTGGCGATGGTGAGCCACTTGGGCACCCCGAGGGCGTACGAGGCCTCGCGCAGTTCGTTGGGCACCAGCCGCAGCATCTCCTCGCTGGAGCGCACGACCACCGGGATCATGAGCACGGTCAGCGAGAGCGCGCCCATGATGCCCATGTACTGTCCGGGACCTATCACCATCGAGAACAGGGCGACGACGAACAGACCCGCCACGATCGAGGGGATGCCGGTCATGACGTCGACGAAGAACGTGATCGACTTGGCGAGCCGGCCGCGACCGTACTCGACAAGGTAGATCGAGGTGAGCAGGCCGATCGGCACCGAGATCACGCTCGCGGCGAGGGTGACCAGCAGGGTGCCCCAGATCGCGTGCACGGCGCCGCCGCCCTCGCCGACCACGTTGCGCATGGTCCACGAGAAGAACGTCGGGTCGAACCGCGTGATGCCGTCGACGACGACCGTGTAGAGCAGCGAGACCAGCGGGATCAGCGCCAGGGTGAACGCGAAGCTGACCAGCACGGTCGCGAGCCGGTCGGCGGCGTGGCGGGAGGTCTCGACGATGTTCGAGAAGATCACGGTGCTGACGGCGAAGAAGAGGAAGCCGAAGAACAGGGCGCCCGCGATGTTGAAGTCGTGCAGCTCGCCGCCGAGGTTGAGGATCGTGAAGACCGAGCCCGACACCAGCATGCCGAGCCCCAGCAGAGCCCACGGCAGCCACTTGGGCAGCTGGCCGGCGGTCAGCGAGGTCGCCTTGCCCGACACGGTCGAGGGCGGGGCGGCAGCGGTGACGGTCATCAGTTTGCTCCAGAGAACTCGGCGCGGCGGCTTACGACCCAGCGCGCGAACGCGTTGACGGCGAAAGTGACGATGAACAGGATCAGGCCGGTGGCGATCAGGGCGTTGACGCCCGTGCCGTGGGCCTCGCCGAACTTGAGGGCGATGTTCGCGGGGATCGGGGTGGGGTTGGTCGAGGTGAGCACCTCGAACGTGATGACGCCTGAGGCCGAGAGCACCATCGTCACGGCCATCGTCTCGCCCAGCGCGCGTCCGAGCGCCAGCATCGCCGCCGAGACCATGCCGCCGCGCCCGAACGGGAAGACCGCCATGCGGATCATCTCCCAGCGCGTGGAGCCGAGGGCGAGCGCGGCCTCTTCGTGCAGCTTCGGAGTCTGGAGGAACACCTCGCGGCAGATCGCGGTCATGATCGGCAGGACCATGACCGCCAGCACCAGCGCGGCGGTGAGGATCGTGCGCCCGGTGGCCGAGACGGTGCCGCTGAACAGCGGGAACCAGCCGAGGTTCGCATTGAGCCAGACGAAGAACGGCTGCAGGAAGCCGGCGAAGACGAGCGCGCCCCACAAGCCGAACACGACGGAGGGGATCGCGGCGAGAAGGTCGATGATGTAGCCGAGCATCGTGGCGAGGCGGCGCGGTGCGTAGTGGGAGATGAACAACGCGATGCCGATGCTCAGCGGCGCGGCGATGAGGAGGGCGAGCACGGCCGCCCAGATCGTGCCGAAGACGAGGGGGGTGACATACGTGAGGAAGCTCTCGCCCTTGAGGATCGGGTTCTCATCGGGGTCCTCGGTGAGGGCCGGCAGCGACTGCGCGATGAGGAAGGCGGTGACGGCGACGAGGATGACGAGGATCAAGATGCCCGCACCGAGTGCGGTTCCGGAGAACACGAGGTCTCCGAGGCGGCGCTTGGCCGGGCGTCGCTCGGCGATGCTGGTCGCCGATTCGGTGTCGGTGGTCATCTTCTCCTCAGACCTGTGGTTCTCGGGTGGTGCGGGTTCCAGGTGTTGCCCCGGCCCGGTGACCGGGCCGGGGCAACACGAGGTGGATGCGATCAGCCGATGAGGGCGATCGCGGCGTTGATCTGCTCGCGCAGCGAGTCTGACAGCGGAGCGGAGCCCGCGGCCTCGGCGGCGACGTCCTGGCCCTCGGCACTGACGACGAACTCGAAGTACGCGCTGACCAGCTCGGCTGCGGCGGCGTCCTCGTACTCCTCGCACGCGATCAGGTAGCTGACCAGCGCGATGGGGTACGAGCCGGCCGGAGCGGCGGCCGGGTCGACGTCGAACACGAGGTCGCCGGCGCCGCGGCCCTCGACCAGCGGCGATGCGTCCACGAGCGCGGCAGCGGCCTCCGACGAGTACGGGACGAACTCGTCGCCGACCTTGATCGCGACGGTGCCCAGGCCACCGGCCTGCGACGCGTCGGCGTAGCCGATGGTGCCCGCGCCGCCGTTGACGGCTGAGACGACACCCGAGGTGCCCTGCGCGGCCTCACCGGAGGACAGCGGCCACTCGTCCGAGGGCTCGTGCGGCCACGCGTCGGGCGCGACGGCGGCGAGGTAGTCGGTGAAGATCTCGCTCGTGCCCGAGGGGTCCGAGCGGTGCACCGGCGAGATCGCCAGATCGGGCAGGGTCGCGTCGGGGTTGTCCGCGGCGATGGCCGGGTCGTTCCAGTTCGCGATGTCGCCGTTGAAGATCTGCCCGACGGTGGTCGCGTCGAGGTTCAGCGTGTCGACGCCCTCGAGGTTGAAGATGATCGCGACGGGCGAGATGTACACGGGGATCTCGACGATCGCGTCGGTGGCGCACGAGCCGAAGCCGCCCTCGGCGATCTCCTCGTCGTTGAACGCACGGTCCGAGCCGATGTACGACTGTCCGCCGGAGAGGAAGTTGTCGCGGCCGACGCCCGAGCCGGTGGCCTGGTAGTTGATGGTGGTGGCGGTGTTCGCGGTCTGGAACGCAGCGACCCACGCCTGCTGCGCGGCGTCCTGCGACGACGCGCCCGTCGCGTTGAGCGTGCCGCTGAGCGAGGGCGTCTCGGCCCCGGTGTCATCGGCCGGCGCGGCGTTCGGCTCGTTGGCCGCACATCCTGTCAATGCGAGTGCGGTCACGGCGGCGACAGCGCCCAGCTGGGCGAGACGATTGAGCTTCACGTGTCGTTTCCTTCTGTGTCGGGGTCAGCCCTTGGTGCAGGGCTCGCCCCGACGCTAGACATCCACTCTTACGAGAGTGCGCTGTCTCGGTGAACGACAGGTGAACGACGTGGAACGTGCCGGTGCCCGCGGCGATGGATGCCGGGGAGGGAATCCACCGGTCAGGGCTTGGGCTCGTGGGTCTCGATCGACACGATTCCCGACCCCGGGTTGGTCGCCGACAGGTGCACGACCGAGAACGCCGCCGGCTCCAGCGCGGAGGCGCTGCCGAGGTACGAGCCACGCATCGTGCCGGTGGCCAGGGCGAGCTCGGTGAGGATGTCCGGGAGCACGGGGCCGTGCGAGCACAGCACCGCGGGCTTGCGCGAGCGGATCCGCTTGCCGACGACGGTGCGCACGTCGGCCTCACCCTGCTCCCACGCGTCCTGGCTGAGCAGGGGGGTCCGGACGATCTGCCGGCCCAGGGCCGCCGCCAGCGGCGCGACGGTGGTCACGCAGCGGACGGCGTCGCTGGAGATCACGCGGCGGACGCCGAACGACTGCAGCGGTCCGACCAGCGCGCCTGCCTGCGTCGTGCCGCGACCGGTCAGCGGGCGCGCGGCGTCGGCACCGGCCCAGTCCTCGCGCGACCGCGCCTTGGCGTGACGCAGCACGATGATGGGGAACGTCGACAGCACGCCGTCACCGACGAAGGTGAGGAACTGCTCCATGATCTCGACGTCGACCGGGTAGCTCAGGCGCCCCAGCGCCTTCTTGGGCGTGACCCATTCCAGCGCCGCGATCTCCTTGTTCGGAACGAACGCGGAGGCGCGGATCGCGGCATCGGTCGCCTCGGCAGACCAGTAGTGCACGATCTTCTGCCGCTTGCTGGGCAGCCGGTAGCGCGAGACGCCGACGGGAATGCCCAGGGCGACGCGGATGCCGGTCTCTTCGAAGATCTCGCGCGCGGCGGTCTCGGCGAGGGTCTCGCCCGGGTCGACCTTGCCTTTGGGGAGCGTGACGTCGGCGTAGGCGGTGCGGTGGATGACCAGCACCATGAGCCTGTCCTCGACCAGGCGCCAGACGACTCCTCCCGCGGCGTAGACGGCGGTGTCCGTCATCGCACCGCGCGGGAGCGCCGGCGGCGCTGGATCTGGGACATGAGCTTCTCCTGCATGTCCACGAGGGGTGTACCGCTGTCGTCGCGGCTGTTCCGCGTCCACTCGCCGGCGGGGCCCAGGTTCCAGGAGCTGGTCGTGTCGGCCATCGCGAGATCGAACAGGTCGTCGAGTTCGTTGATGTGGGCGGGTGCGACGACCCGGACGAGTGCTTCGACGCGCCGGTCGAGGTTGCGGTGCATCATGTCGGCGCTGCCGATGTACACCTGCGGGTCGCCGTCGCCGGCGAAGGCGAAGATGCGCGAATGCTCCAGGTAGCGCCCGAGGATCGAGCGGACGGTGATGTTGTCGCTGACGCCCTCGAGGTCGGTGCGCAGCGAGCAGATCCCGCGTACCCAGATGTCCACGCGCACCCCGGCCTGGCTGGCGCGGTAGAGGGCATCGATGATCTGCTCGTCGACCATCGAGTTCACCTTGATCCGGATGCCGGCAGGCTTGCCGGCCAGGGCGTTGCGGTGCTCCCGGTCGATGAGGCGGAGCAGTCCCTTGCGCAGGTGGAGCGGGGCCACCAGCAGGCGCTTGAACTTCTTCTCGATCGCGTACCCGGACAGTTCGTTGAACAGGCGCGTCAGGTCGCGGCCGACCTGCTCGTCGACGGTGAACAGGCCGAAGTCCTCATAGGTGCGGCTGGTCTTGGGGTTGTAGTTGCCGGTGCCGATGTGGCTGTAGCTTCGCAGCAGCCCGTCTTCCTCTCGGATGACGTGCAGCAGCTTGCAGTGCGTCTTGAGGCCGACGAGGCCGTAGACGACGTGGACGCCGGCCTTCTCGAGCTTGCGCGCCCAGACGATGTTGGCGGCCTCGTCGAAGCGGGCCTTGACCTCGACGAGCGCGAGGACCTGCTTGCCGTTCTCGGCGGCGTCGATCAGCGCCTCGACGATCGGGCTGTCACCCGAGGTGCGGTAGAGCGTCTGCTTGATCGCGAGGACGTGCGGGTCGCGGGCCGCCTGCTCGAGGAACGCCACGACGCTCGTCGTGAACGACTCGTAGGGGTGGTGGACGAGCACGTCGCCCTTGCGGATGGCGGTGAACAGGTCGGCGCGCGGGCTCTGGTCCGGCGGCTGGAAGGCCGCGGCGGTCTTGGGGACGTGCGGCGGGTAGTGCAGCTCCGGCCGGTCGATCTTGGCGAGGTCGAACAGCCCGCGCAGGTCGAGCGGCCCGGGGAGCCGGTACACCTCCTGCTCGGTGATGTCGAGCTCGTTCAGCAGCAGGTCGAGGGTGACCTCGTCCATGTCCTCGGTGATCTCGAGCCGGATGGGCGGCCCGAACCGGCGGCGCAGCAGCTCGGCCTCGAGCGCCTGGATGAGATTCTCGGTCTCGTCCTCTTCGATGACCATGTCCTCATTGCGGGTGAGGCGGAAGGTGTGGTGCTCGAGGACCTCCATCCCCGGGAACAGGTCGGAGAGGTTCTCGGAGATGAGGTATTCCAGCGGCAGGTACCGGACCCGTCCGATGTTGCCGTCGGCCGGGACCTGGACGAACCGGGGCAGCATCGACGGCACCTTCAGTCGCGCGAACTCCTGACGGCCGGTGCGGGCGTTGCGGATGCGCACGGCGAGGTTGAGCGACAGCCCCGAGATGTAGGGGAACGGGTGTGCCGGGTCGACCGCGAGCGGCATGAGCACCGGGAAGACCTGATTCTGGAAGTACTCGTACAGCTTGGTCTGCTCGGCCGGGGTCAGCTCATTCCACAGGACGACCTCGATGCCGGCATCCACCATCTTCGGCTTGACGAGGTCGGCCCACGCCGCCGCGTGCCGCAGCTGAAGGGCGTGCGCGGCGCCGGAGATGTCGGCGAGCACCTCTTGCGGCGGGCGGCCGACGTTGGTCGGAACGGCGAGGCCGGTGACGATGCGCCGCTTGAGCCCGGCGACGCGCACCATGAAGAACTCGTCGAGGTTGCTCGCGAAGATGGCGAGGAAGTTCGCGCGCTCCAGCACCGGCAGGCTCGGGTCCTCGGCGAGCTCGAGGACCCGCTGATTGAAGGCGAGCCAGCTCAGCTCGCGGTCGAGATAGCGGTTGTCGGGCAGCTGCGAATCGTAGACCTCGACGACGCTGTCGAAGTCGTCGTCGTCCGCGTCGCCCAGTCCGGAGTCGAGAACGTCGGTGTCGATCATCTGATCATCATTGCAGTCTGACGTGAACGGCGCGTGACTCAGGTGGCCGCGGCCGGCTCGTGCGGGGCGGGGATCTCGTCGTCTTCGTACACGTTGAACCGGTAGCCGACGTTGCGGACGGTGCCGATGAGCTGCTCGAGGTCGCCGAGCTTCGCGCGCAGCCGCCGCACATGGACGTCGACGGTGCGGGTGCCGCCGAAGTAGTCGTAGCCCCACACTTCGCTCAGCAGCTGCTCGCGGGTGAACACGCGCGAGGGGTGCGTGGCGAGGAAGTGGAGCAGCTGGAACTCCTTGTAGGTGAGATCCAGCGGCTTGCCGCGCACCTTCGCCGAATAGGCGGACTCGTCGATCGTGATGCCCGAGGTCTGCACCCGCGGCGGCACCTGGTCCTGCGCGAGCCGGCCGATGGCGAGGCGCACGCGCGCGTCGACCTCGGCGGGACCGGCGGTGTGCAAGATCACATCGTCGACGCCCCAGTCGGTCGAGACGGCGGCGAGGCCGCCCTCGGTGACAACGAGCAGCAGCGGGCCGTGCAGACCGGTCGCCGTGAGGATCTTGCACAGCGACTTGGCGGCGGCGAGGTTCGCGCGGGCGTCGACGAGCACCGCATCGGCGTCGGGGGCGTGGACCAGCTGGGCGGGCTCGGCCGGAATCGACCGGACGTCGTGGCTGAGCAGTTCGAGGGCGGGCAGGACCGCACCGCCGGGGCCGGCGGTGCTCAAGACGAGAAGTCGAGCCAAGCGGAGAGTCCCTCCCGGTACGGAAGACCGAATGGAGCCCATCCTAGAACCAACCGCGCCCGCGCTCCGACTGCGCCCGCGACCGGGGTGCGTCACAATGGAGTCATGTCGGCCCCTGAACTCGCCCCTCGCAGCTCTTTCGGCGGTGTCATCGCCGTCTGGATCGCGGCAGCGGTCCTCGCGCTCGTGATCGGGGTCGTCGCTCCTTCGGACTGGCGGGCCGCGTGGATGGCGGTGGGCCTGGGCGCCTGCGTGATCATCGCGTTCGCCGTCCACCTCGCCGGGGGCCACGCCCTCGGCTTCATCCAGCGGGTCGCGGCGAGTGTGCTGGGCGCCATGCTCGTGATGGGGCTCATCGGCGTCGGCTTCGGGCTCGCGACGCTGTTCGCCGGGTAGAGTGAAGACATGGACCTCGTCGCACTGGAACTGTTCTTCGTCGGGCTGCTGGGGCTCGCGTCGCTGGCGATCGCGTTCGTCTCGGTCGTGGTTCTGAAGAACCTCTACCGCGGCCAGCGCTGAGCCGCATGCTCGAACTGCCCACCGACCTGCCCGCGGACATCGTTCCGCTGTCGTGGCTGCTGGGCGTCTGGGAGGGCACCGGCGTCATCGACTACCACGCCGGCGATCAGGACTTCTCGGGCGAGTTCGCCCATCGGGTGAGCTTCAGCCACGACGGGGGAGACGTCGTCAACTACGCCGCCAGCGCCTGGCTGCTCGGCGCCGACGACCAGCGCACGCCGCTCGTGTCCGAGCTCGGCTACTGGCGCCTGACCCGTCCCGCGACCGATGCCGATGCCGGTCCCGGACTCCTGCCCCCGCTCGCGACGCGCGAGAAGCCCCGCGACGTCGACGACGTCGAAGAGCTCCGCAACGCCGACGACGGCTTCGACATCGAGGTGTCGGTGGTCCACTCCGACGGAGTCACCGAGCTGTACCTGGGTCAGGTCAAGGGGCCGCGCATCGACGTCGCGACCGACGCCGTCGTGCGCACTGCCGGCGCCAAGGCCTACACCGCGGCGACCCGCATGTACGGGCTCGTCGACGGCCACCTGCTGTGGGCGTGGGACATCGCCGCGCTGGGCGGCGAGCTCGCCTCGCACGCGTCGGCGCGCCTCGCCCGCGTCGACTGAGGGAGCATCATGACCGACGACTTCACCCGCGTGCCCGGCGCGGTCTGCGACGAGCATGGCCTGCTGCACGTCGGCGCGCCGCTGCGCGAGCAGCGCGACCTGGCCGCCGGCGCCGCGCTCGCGCCGCTGGGCGACCGCACTGTGCTGACCGTGACCGGCGAGGACAGGTTGTCGTGGCTCGACTCGATCACCTCGCAGGCGCTGACGGCGCTGCGCCCCGGCGAGAGCACCGAGACGCTCGTGCTCGACCCGCAGGGTCACGTCGAGCACGCCGCGGCGGTCGTCGACGATGGCGAGACGACGTGGCTGATCGCCGACCGCTCCGACGCCGACGCGCTGCTGACCTGGCTGACCCGCATGCGGTTCCGGCTGCGCGTCGACCCGCAGGACGCGTCCGACCGCTATCGGGTGATCGCCGGGACGGTGGATGCCACGGCGGCACTGGCGGCGGCCGCCTCCTGGCGCGATCCGTGGCCGGGTGTCACGGTGGGCGGCTGGGGCTACGCGGCCGTCGAGCCGCACCCAGGGAGCGAGCGCGAGTGGGTGGAGGCGATCGTCCCGGTCGCCGAGCTCGATCGCCTGATCGATGCCGCGGCCACCGGTGAGCAGCGGCTGGCCGGCCGGCTCGCCGCCGACGCCCTGCGGGTGGCCGCCTGGCGGCCGCGCGTGAGCGCCGAGGCCGACGGGCGGACCCTGCCGCACGAGGTCGACTGGCTGCGCACGGCCGTCCACCTCGAGAAGGGCTGCTACCGCGGTCAGGAGACGGTGGCCAAGGTGCACAACCTCGGTCACCCGCCGCGCCGGATGGTCGCGTTGCAGCTGGACGGCAGCACGGACGTGCTGCCCGAGCCCGGCGCCCTCGTCCACCTCGGTGAGAACGCGGTCGGCGCCGTGACGTCGGTCGCGCGACACCACGAAGAGGGCCCGATCGCCCTCGCGATCGTCAAACGCACGACCCCGGTCGATGCGGAGCTGACCGTCGAGACCCCCGACGGCCCGATCGCCGCGGCGCCCGAGCTGATCGTGCCACCGGATGCCGGCAGGACGGCATCCATCCCCCGCATGCCCCGCCTGTCGCAGCGCCGCTGACGTACCCCGGCGCGTCAGCGTGCCGGGGAGACGCAGTCCCACGGTACGGTCACCTCACCCAGCCGCCACCGCGAGCGGCCGGCGACCGGCCAGCCCGCCGCGGCCATCGCCTCCAGCGCCGCACGCCACCGCTGCACCGGGCCGAACGCCGACGCGGCCACCGCGCGCGTCCACTCCCCATCGAGCGCCGCGAGGAAGGCGTGCACCGGCTCGCCGGGCACGTTGCGGTGAATGAGCGCCTTCGGGAGGCGCTCGGCGGCGATCGCGGGGGAGTCCAGGCCCGCGAGGCGCAGAGAAACGGTGAGGGTGCGCGGAACGGCATCGGTCCCCACCTCGACCCATGTGCAGATGCGCCCCAACTCGTCGCACGTGCCCTCTACGACCATGCCGCCCGGAGCCAGCCGCGCGCACATGCGCGCCCACGCTTCGGCGACCTCGGACTCGTCGTACTGACGCAGCACGTTGAGCGCGCGGACGACGGCCGGCCGGCGGTCGCCGGGCAGGGGAACCTCGAACCCGCCCCGCGCGAAGGACACCCGCGCGCCGGCGGCGAACGGCGTCCGCCCCGCCCGCACGCCGGCCAGCTGCGCCCGTGCGCGGGCGACGCGAACCGGGTCGATCTCCAGGCCGATCACCTCGACATCGGCGCGTGCCCGGCGCAGCCGCGCCTCGAGCTCGAGGGTCGTCACACCGCTGGCCCCGTAGCCGAGATCGACCACGAGCGGGTCGGCGGCCCGGCGCAGAACCGGGTGCCGGGCGATCCACCGGTCGATGCGGCGCAGGCGGTTGGTGCCCGTCGTCCCGCGGGTGATCTGCCCCACCGGTCCACGCGCCATGGACCCATGATGCCAGCCGCGCGGAGAACCACCGCTGGATAGACTGGCGCCATGACTGCGCCCTACACGCTGATCCTCCTCCGCCACGGCCAGAGCGAGTGGAACAAGACCAACCAGTTCACCGGATGGGTGGATGTCCGCCTCACCGAGCAGGGCAAGGCCGAGGCCACCCGCGGCGGCGAGCTGCTCAAGGAATCCGGCCTGCTGCCCGACATCCTGCACACCTCGCTGCTCTCTCGCGCCATCCAGACCGCCGACATCGCGCTCGACGCGGCCGACCGGCTGTGGATTCCCGTGAAGCGCACCTGGCGCCTGAACGAGCGTCACTACGGCGAGCTGCAGGGCAAGGACAAGGCGCAGACGCTCGAGGAGTTCGGTGAGGAGCAGTTCATGCTGTGGCGCCGTTCGTTCGACGTTCCGCCGCCCGAGCTCGCCGACGACGCGGAGTACAGCCAGGCGAACGACCCGCGGTACGCCGGCATTGACGGCGGGATCCCGCGCACCGAGTCGCTCAAGATCGTGATCGACCGGATGATGCCGTACTGGGAGGGCGAGATCGTCCCCGATCTGAAGGCCGGTCAGACGGTGCTCGTCGCAGCACACGGCAACTCGCTGCGCGGCCTGGTCAAGCACCTCGACCAGATCAGCGATGATGACATCGCGGCGCTGAACATCCCCACCGGCATTCCGCTGGTCTACAAGCTCGGCGAGGATTTCATGCCGCTGGGCCCGGGCGAGTACCTCGATCCCGAGGCGGCGGCAGCCGGGGCTGCCGCCGTGGCGGCGCAGGGCAAGAAGTAGTCGTCGGCCGGGGGTGACCCGGCGGACCACGCGAAAGCGCCGGTGGGGGTGAAACCCCACCGGCGCTTGTGGTCTGTCGTCAGTTCGCGGGTTCTTCCGCGGTGACGCCGGGCTCTCCCGCGGCATCCACCCCTGCCTCGGTCTCGTCAGCGGAGGAGACGAGACCGGCGGCTTCGGCACGCGAGACGACCGCGATCGTGTCGGTGTCGGCGGTCCAATCTCCGGTGGCGAGGTAGGCGACCTTCTTGGCCACCGACAGGGCGTGGTCGGCGAAGCGCTCGTGATACCTGCTGGCCAGGGTGGCATCGACGGTCGCCGCCGCCTCACCCTGCCAATTGGCGCCGAGCACCTTCTCGAACACGGAGAGGTGCAGATCGTCGAGCTGCTCCTCGCGGTCGCGCAGGATCTCGACGAGGGTGAGATCTTCGGTGCGCAGCAGATCGGCGAGCGTGCGCGCCACTTCGACGTCGAGTTCGCCCATCTTCACGAAGGTGCTCTTCAGGCCCTTGGGGATCGCCCGCTCGGGGAAGCGCATGCGGGTCATCTGGGCGATGTGCTCGGCGATGTCGCCCATGCGCTCCAGCGACGTGCTCACCCGGAGCGCGGCCACCACGATTCGCAGGTCGCGGGCGACCGGCTGCTGGCGGGCGAGGATGTTGATGGCCAGCTCATCGAGGGTGACGGCCTTCTCGTCGATGATGAGGTCTTCTTCGATGACCTCTTCGGCCAAGCCGACGTCGCTCTTGCCGAACGCGCGGGTCGCTTTGTCGATGGCGACCGTCACCAGTTCGGCGATCTCGACCAGACGCCCTTGGACGTCTTCCAGCGACTGGTGGAAAACTTCGCGCATGTCAGCACTTCTCCTCTCGCAGGCACGGCACGGCGCCCGCCCGGCGACACGGTAATCGTCTCTGCCGAAGGTTAACGAACGGTGCCCTGTGCGTGAACAGTGTGTGCGATGTGGTGCGGGACCGGAAACTCCGACAGATCGGGGGTCGCGACCAGCCTACGCTGGGAAGCATGGACACGACTGCGGCCGCGCTGCTGGCGCTCGCCGTCGGCGTCGTGGTCGGTGTCGCCATCGCGTGGATCGTCGTGCAGGCCCTGCGTGCCCGGCGCACCGCCGGCGTCCAGGCGTCCACCGAGATCCCCGACGGCGCCCACGCCGTGCTGGGGGCCATGGACGACGCCGCGGTCATCGTGGACTCCTCCATGTCGATCGCGGTCGCATCGGCGGCGGCGGGACTGTTCGGTCTGCGCGAGGGACAGATTTTGCCCGACGAGCTGCGGACCCTCGCACGCGCGGCGCGCGCGCACGAGAAGCATGAGACGGCGACGCTGCGGCTGCGCCGGGGCGTCGAGATGCGCTCGGTCGTGGCGCGCGCCGGCTCGGTCACTCCGCGGATGACCCTCGTGATCGTGCGCGACATCACCGAGCGCGAGCGTGTCGAGGAGATGCGCCGTGACTTCGTCGCCAACACCAGTCATGAGCTGAAGACTCCGGTCGGGGCGATCAGCCTGCTGTCGGAGGCGGTCGAGTCGGCCGCCGACGACCCCGCGCAGGTGCGCCACTTCGCGAGCCGCCTGATGGCCGAGGCCACCCGCCTGTCACAGCTGACCGCGCGCATCATGGACCTGTCGAGGCTGCAGTCCGACACCGATCTCACCGATCTGCGCGACGTCTCGATCGACGAGGTGGTGACCTCGGCCATCGAGTCGCAGGCGATCGCGGCCGACTCGGCGGGCATCGAGGTCGTGCGCGGCGGCGCCCGTGGGCTGTATGTCCGCGGCGACGTCCATATCCTCAGCGAGGCGATCGGCAACCTCGTCGCGAACGCCATCGCCTACTCGCCGGCGGGCGGTCGCGTCGGCGTGGGCGTCAAGAACGGCGACGGAACGGTCGAGATCGCCGTGACCGATCGCGGCATCGGCATCCCCGACGCCGAGCAGGACCGCGTCTTCGAGCGCTTCTACCGCGCCGACCAGGCACGATCGCGTCGCACCGGCGGCACCGGACTCGGCCTGTCGATCGTCAAGCACGCCGTGCAGCGCCACGGCGGCGTAGTCGAACTGTGGTCGCGCCCCGGTCGCGGCTCCACCTTCACCGTCCGGCTCGCCACCGTCGCCGCGCCCGAACCCACCGTCGTCAAGAAGAAGCGCAAGAAGAAGCCCGTGGACCGGGCGAAGGGAGAAGCGTCATGACCCGCGTTCTGATCGTGGAGGACGAGCCCGACCTCGCCGACCCGCTCGCATACCTCCTGCGTCGCGAGGGCTTCGACGTCGAGATCGCCGAGGACGGGCCCACCGCCCTCGAGCTGTTCGCCGCGCGCGGCGCCGACATCGTGCTGCTCGACCTGATGCTGCCCGGGATGCCGGGGACCGAGGTGTGCCGGATCATCCGCACCACGTCGCAGACGCCGATCATCATGCTGACCGCGAAGGACTCCGAAGTCGACATCGTCGTGGGGCTCGAACTGGGCGCCGACGACTATGTCACCAAGCCCTATTCGTCACGTGAGCTGCTGGCCCGCATGCGCGCGGTGCTGCGACGCGCCGAGACGGCGGCGCTCGACATCGACGAGCACGTGCTCGAAGGGGGCCGGGTCACGATCGACATCGACCGGCACACGGTCGCCGTCGAGGGCACGGAGATCGCCATGCCCCTCAAGGAATTCGAACTGCTCGAGGTGCTCATGCGCAACGTCGGCCGCGTGCTCACGCGCGGACAGCTGATCGATCGCGTATGGGGCAGCGACTACTTCGGCGACACCAAGACGCTGGACGTCCACATCAAGCGCATCCGCTCTCGCATCGAGAAGGACCCCGGCAGCCCGGTGATGCTGCTGACCGTGCGCGGCCTCGGCTACCGCTTCGAGGGGTGACCGCTCAGGCGGTGCTGCCCGCTCGCGCGGTTGCGCCCGCTCAGGCGGCGGGGACGAACTCGGCCAGGTAGTCGAGCGACCCGTCGAGCACGGGGACGGCGAATTCGACGCCCGTGCCCGTGCCGGACTGGAACGAGACGTCCAGGTTGGCGCCGGGCGGGGTGTCGATGCCCTCGAGCAGCAGCGGCTCGACACCGTCGAACCCGAAGCTCACCACGCCGTCGGCGGGCACGCGCACGGTGTGCGCGGTGCCGTCGACGCCGATCGTGAGGGTCTGCGGCTCGTCGGTGTCGTTGATCACGGCGGCCAGCAGGTTGCCGTTCACGCCGTCGTCATCGGCCACGATGAGCGCGTTGCGGATCTCGAGCGGGCCCGACTCGGGGATGTTCACGCCGTCGGCGGGGGAGTAGGGGATCGTCGTAGCCTGGGGAGCCACCATGTTGCAGCCGGTCGTTCCCAGCGCGAGTGCAGCACCGACGGCAAGAGATGCCACAAAACGCGACTTCTTCACGATTCCTCCAGATGACGACAAGGGTCTGTGCGTACATTCTACGCAGTCGTCGTCGGCGGTCCCGACGCGGCAGGGCGCAGGAAACGGGGCAGGGGCGAACCTTAGCGTATGTCCGCTGTGGTATCCTTTAGTTTGCCGAAAGGACATAATTGCATGCTTTTTGAGGTTGGCGAGACCGTCGTCTATCCGCACCATGGGGCCGCGACGATCATCGAGGTCAAAGACCGGATCATCAAGGGTGAGACGAAGAAGTATCTGAAGCTCAACGTCACCCAGGGCGACCTGATCATCGAGGTTCCGGCAGACAATGTCGACCTGGTCGGCGTCCGCGACGTGATCGGCAAGGACGGCCTCGAGAAGGTGTTCGACGTGCTGCGCGCACCGTTCACAGAAGAGCCCACGAACTGGTCGCGCCGGTACAAGGCGAACCTCGAGAAGCTCGCCTCCGGCGACGTCATCAAGGTGAGCGAAGTCGTCCGCGACCTGTGGCGCCGTGATCAGGACCGCGGTCTGTCGGCCGGTGAGAAGCGCATGCTCGCCAAGGCGCGCCAGATCCTCGTCTCCGAGATCGCGCTCGCGCTGAAGGCCGACGAAGAGCACGCCGGCGGCGTCCTCGACGAGGTCCTCGCGAGCTGACCCGGTCCGTTCCGGTGTGCGTACGCTCGGTACGCTCGAAGGCATGAGCATCGTCCCCGTGCCCTCCGTCGCCGTCATCGTCGTGGCCGCCGGCTCGGGGTTGCGGCTCGGGGCCGGGGGGCCGAAGGCGTTCGTGGGCATCGACCGGCACTCCATGCTGCGGCACGCGCTGCGCGGAGTCTTCGAGGGACCGGTGGCGCAGGTGATCGTGGTCGCCCCCGCCGATCGTGTCGGCGATGCGCGGACGGATGCCGTGGAGGCGGCCGGCGCGCACCGTGACCTCGTCACCGTCGTCGGCGGCGGGCAGACCCGGCAGGATTCGGTGCGTGCCGGCCTTTCGGCCGTCTGGCCCGACGTCGAGATCGTGCTCGTGCACGACGCCGCGCGTGCACTCACCCCGGCGTCCGTGTTCGAACGGGTCGTCGGCGCCGTGCGCAGCGGACGCGATGCCGTGGTGCCGGTGCTGCCGGTCGTCGACACGATCAAGCGGGTCGATGCCGATGCCGTCACCGCCGCGGTCGACCGCTCGGCCCTCGCTGCCGCGCAGACGCCGCAGGGCTTCCGCCGCGACGTCCTCGACACCGGGTACGAGATCGCGCGCGAGGAGTACACCGACGACGCCGCACTCGTCCAGGCGGCCGGATTCTCGGTCTTCACGGTCGCCGGCGATGATCGCGCCTTCAAGATCACGACGCCGGCCGACCTGGAGCGGGCACGGCTACTCGCGTCGCCGGTGGCACCGGCCGTCGCATCGATCGACCCCGCGCCGTTGCTGCCCAGGGTCGGCGTCGGCACCGACGTGCACGCGTTCGGCGGCGACGGCACGCTGTGGCTGGCCGGGCTCGAATGGCCCGGCGAGCAGGCGCTGCACGGTCACTCCGACGGCGACGCCGTCGCCCACGCGATCGTGGACGCGCTGCTGGCCGCCGCGGGGCTCGGCGACATCGGCACGCACTTCGGCACCGACACGCCCGAGTACGCCGGTGCACACGCCGACGTCTTCCTCGTGCGCACGCGCGCGATCCTCGGTGAGGCGGGCTGGGCCGTCGGCAACGTGTCGGTGCAGGTGCAGGCGAACCGGCCGCGCTTCGCGGCGCGGCGGACGCAGGCCGAGGCGGTGCTGTCGGCGGCGCTGGGCGCTCCGGTGTCGGTGTCGGCGACCACCACCGACGGGCTGGGGTTCACCGGCGCGGGCGAGGGCGTCGCGGCCTTCGCCGTGGCGCTGGTCGTACCTGCGTGAATCACCCCTCCACCGCGAACGGTGCGGGATCGCGGGGCGAGCGTGAGCCCCAGGCGAGGAGCGCCAGCCCGGCGGCCAGCACGGCGAGACCGACGATGGCGAGCACCGACAGCCGTTCGCCGAGCACCGTGATGCCCAGGACACTCGCCGTCAGCGGCTCGCCGAGCGTCAGGGTGGCAGCTGTCGCCGCCGTGAGCCCGCTGAGTCCCCACGTGAACAGGATGTAGGCGACGCCGATCGTGGCGACCCCGAGCCACAGTGCCATGATGAGGCCGCTGGTCGTGCCCAGCCAGTCGAGCGTCACGAACGGGATCGCGAAGGCGCACAGCACCGCCGAGCTCGCGCCCATCGCGCCGACGACGGTGAACGGATCCCAGCCGGCGTCGAGCAGCCGGCGCTGTGCATTGGCGATCACCGCGAACGACGCACCCGCCCCGATCGATCCGAGCAGGCCCACCGGGTCGGTGCCGCCCGCAGCGTCCGCCCCGCCGCCGAAGCCCAAGAGCACGACGCCGACGGTCGCGAGTGCCGTCGCGCCGATCCAGGTGGCTGTCGGCAGCCGCCGCGTCAGCGCCCACTCGAGAAGGCCCGCGAGCACGGGCGCGGACCCGAGCGCGACGACGGTGCCGACAGCGACCCCGTTCACGGACGTGCCGAGGAAGAACAGCGGCTGGTAGATCGCCAGGCACGCGCCCGTCAGCACCATCAGAGACAGGGGACGGATGCCGAGGCTCGGCCGCGCGGCACCGGCATCCATCTGCCGCCGCCGGGTATGACGGGCGGCCAGCAGGAATGCGATGACCGCCAGAACCGTGCCGCCGATGACCATGCGCACGACGCCGATCGACAGGGGCGTGGTCCCGTCCGGACCCAGCGCCTGCGAGGTGCCCGTCGTGCCGAACAGCAGGGCCGCGGCGAGGACGGCGAGGACGTGGAGCACTCTACAGTTCTACCGGGTGTCATCGCACGCGGGCGCACAGGCGCCCGCCGGTACGATGGTGCGGTGACCGTTCAGCTCTATGACACCAAGGCGCAGGCCCTGCGCGACTTCGTGCCACTGCACCCCGAGAACGTCACGGTGTACGTCTGCGGTCCGACGGTGCAGTCCGGGCCCCATATCGGGCACCTGCGCGGGGCCCTGAGCTTCGACATCCTGCGTCGGTGGCTCGAGCACCGGCACGGGCGCGTCACGTTCGTCCGCAACGTCACCGACATCGACGACAAGGTGCTGCTGAACGCCACCGACACCGAGCCGTGGTGGGCGCTCGCCTACCGCATGGAACTCGAGTTCACGGCGGCATATGCCGCGATCGGCATCCGTCCGCCGACCTACGAACCGCGCGCGACCGCGTCGATCCCGCAGATGCAGGAGATCATCGAGCGCCTCATCGCCGCCGGTCACGCCTACGCGGCCCCGGACGACTCGGATGCCGCGGGAGATGTGTACTTCGATGTGCGGTCCTGGCCCGGCTACGGCGGCCTGACCCGCCAGAGCCTCGACGCGATGGAACCGGCCGAAGACACCGACCCGCGCGGCAAGCGCGACCCCCGTGACTTCGCCCTGTGGAAGGGCACCAAGCCCGAAGAGCCTGCCTCGGCCACGTGGGACTCCCCGTGGGGACCCGGCCGCCCCGGCTGGCACATCGAATGCTCGGCCATGTCGGCCCGCTACCTCGGCACCGAGTTCGACATCCACGGCGGCGGTCTCGACCTGCGCTTCCCGCATCACGAGAACGAGCTGGCGCAGTCGACCGCGGCCGGTGACGCGTACGCCCGGTACTGGGTGCACAACGGCCTGGTGACCGTCGGCGACCAGAAGATGTCGAAGTCGCTGGGCAACTACCTCCTCGCCGATGACGTGCTGGCCGAACGCGACCCGCTGGTCGTGCGCTACGCGCTCGCCGCGGCCCACTACCGCTCTAACCTCGACATCACCGCATCGTCGTTCGACGAGGCCGAGGCCGCGCTGGAGAGGATCCGCGGTTTCCTGCAGCGCGCGACGCGCCTGCTGCAGAACGCGGACGACGACCTGGCCATCGACGGCGTCATCCCCGAGCGATTCGCCGCGGCCATGGACGACGACCTCGGCGTTCCGCAGGCACTCGCCGTGGTGCACGAGCGGGTCCGCGCCGGCAACACCGCGCTGGAAGCCGGCGACCGCGAAGCAGTGCTGTCCGCGTTCACCGACGTCGCGCTGATGACCGGCATCCTCGGGCTCGACCCCCTCGACCCGCGGTGGCAGACGGAGGGCGGCGAGGCGGCATCGGCCCTCGACACCCTCGTGCAGACGATGCTGGCCCAGCGCGCCGACGCGCGGGCCGCGAAGGACTGGGCGGCCGCCGACCGCATCCGCGACGCGATCGCGGCGGCCGGCATCACCCTCGAAGACGGGCCGAACGGCACGCACTGGAGCCTCGCCGGCGCTGAGTCCGGCACGAAGGAGAACTGATGGCCAAGCCAGGACGCCCCGGCGCAGCGAAGGGCAAGAAGGGCCCCCTCAAGGGCACCGGCGGCAAGAACAAGCGGTCCCTCGAGGGCCGCGGCCCCACGCCGAAGGCCGAAGACCGTGCATGGCACCCGGCCGGCAAGCGCAAGGCCGCATCGGAGCGCTATGCCGCCGCGGGCGGCAAGGGCAAGCCCGGCGGCCAGACCGGCGGGCGCCCGCGCGCGAAGAAGGACGACGACACCGAGACGGTCACCGGCCGCAACTCCGTGCTCGAGGCGCTGCGGGCGAAGATCCCCGCGACGGCGTTCTACATCGCGCAGCGCGTCGAGATGGACGACCGTGTCAAGGAGATGCTGTCGATCGCCACGCACCGCGACATTCCGGTGATGGAAGTCATGCGCCCCGAGCTCGACCGCATGGCCGGCTTCGACGGCGTGCACCAGGGCGTCGCGCTGAAGGTGCCCCCGTACGAGTACGCGCACCCGCAGGACCTGCTCGAGGACATCATCGACACCGGCGCGCTGCCGCTGCTGGTCGCGCTCGACGGGGTCACCGACCCCCGCAACCTCGGCGCGATCATCCGCTCCACGGGCGCGTTCGGCGGGCAGGGCGTGATCATCCCGCAGCGCCGCTCGGCGAGCGTCAACTCGGCCGCGTGGAAGACGAGCGCCGGCGCCGCCGCGCGCATCCCGGTCGCGATGGCGCCGAACCTGACGACCACGCTCAAGGAGTTCAAGAAGCAGGGCGTGTTCGTCCTCGGCCTCGACGGCGGCGGCGACGTGTCGCTGCCCGCGCTCGAACTGGCCGACCGACCCGTCCTGATCGTCGTGGGCTCCGAGGGCAAGGGCCTGTCGCGCCTGGTCACCGAGACCTGCGACCAGATCGTGTCGATCCCGATCTCCGCAGCCACGGAATCGCTGAACGCCGGCATCGCGGCATCCGTCGCCCTCTATCAGGTGTCGACGCTGCGCGCCGCGGGAGCTGCCGCGGGGGAATGAATCGCGGCTCGTCCTGATTGCATTCAGATGAAACTGAATCTCTAGGAAAGGGACACCCATGGCACGCATCGCCGTCATCGGCGGAACCGGGTACGCCGGCCGCAACATCGTCACCGAGGCGGCCAGCCGCGGGCACACCGTGGTCTCGGTCTCGCGCAAGGCATCGAGCGAGCGCGTGCCCGGGGTGACCTACCTCGAAGGGACGCTCCTCGATGCGACGTCGCTGGTCAAAGAGCTCGAGGGCGTCGACGTGGTGGTCTCCGCGGTCGCGCCGCGTGACACGATGGCAGGCCAGGTGCGCCCCAGCATCGAGGCGCTGAACACGCTGCTGCCGGCCGACGTGCGCATCGGCGTGATCGGCGGCGCAGGAGGAAGCCTGGTCGCTCCCGGCGGTCCGCGCCTGGTCGACACCGACTTCCCCGAGGACTACCGGGCCGAGTCGCTCGAGATGATCGGGGTGCTCGAAGACCTGCAGGCCGACCAGAGCGGGCGCGACTGGTTCTTCGTCCACCCGGCCGGCGGCTTCGGCGCCTGGAACCCGGGTGAGCGGACTGGCGCCTACCGCGATGGCGGCGATGTTCTGGTGACGGATGCCGCGGGGGAGTCGTTCATCTCCGGCCCCGACCTCGGTGTCTCGGTGGTCGACGAGATCGAGTCGCCGAAGCACGTGCGCGAGCGTTTCTCGGTCGGGTACTGAGCTAGACCAGATCGCGCCAGTCGATCGTTCCCGTGTCGGTGGGCACTTCGTCGTCCGGCGTGTCGGGATCGATCACCGCCAGCGACGTGGTCTCGGTCGGCGGGCCCATGACCGTGGCCTCGTCGCGGCGGTGGCGCAGCACGTTGTCGATGTACGAGGCGAGCACCTCGGCCAGCGGCACCGAGCGGCCCTGCGCCTGGGAGATGAACCAGCGGTGGTCGAGCACCTGATGGAACAGCTCGGCCGGTTCGAGCTTGGCGCGCAGATCCCACGGGATCGCCTTGACCACCGGCTCGAACACCCGGGTGAGCCATTCGTGCGCGACCATCTCCTCGTCCGAGCCGAGGCGTGAGATGCGGGCGCTGTACTCGTCCATGTCGTTGAGCAGGCGGCGCGCCTGGTTCTCCTGCACGTCGAGCCCGGTCAGGCGCAGCAGTCGGCGCTGGTGATGCCCGGCATCCACCACCTTCGGATGGATCGAGACCGTGGTGCCGTCGGAGGTGGTGTGGATCGACATCTCTCCGATGTCGAACCCGAGGTCGTTGAGCCGGCGCACCCGCTCGGTGATGCGCCACGCCTCGTCGGATGAGAAGCTCTCCCACTCGGTGAGCGTGGCCCACAGCGAGTGGTACGACGACATGATGCCGTCGGCGATCGCGATGGCGTCGACGCCGCCTTCGAGGCGCCCGCCGGCCTCGAGGTCCATGATCTCGCCCGCGATGTTCGTACGGGCGATGTCGAGATCGTGCGCCCGCTGGCCGTCGGTGAGCCCGGCCTCGTGCAGCTCACCCGTCTCGGCGTCGACGAGGTACGCGGCGAAGGCACCGGCATCCCGCCGGAAGAGCGTGTTCGACAGCGACACGTCGCCCCAGAAGAAGCCGACGGTGTGCAGGCGCACCAGCAGCACGGCGAGGGCGTCGACGAGGCGGCTGGCCGTGTCGGGGCGCAGCACCTGCGTGAACAGGGCGCGGTAGGGGAGCGAGAAGCGCAGGTGCGCGGTCACCAGGGCTGCCGGCAGCGGGTCGCCCTTCGCGTCGCGGCGGCCCTCGATCGCGGCGACCCGCTCGACGCAGGGCACGTCGAGGCGGACGAGCGAGCCGAGCATCTCGTACTCGCGGCGCGCCATCTCGGCGGTGGTCTCCTTGACGGCGACGACCCGCCCCGACAGGTTCGCGAAGCGCACCAGGTGGCGGGAGATGCCCTTGGGCAGTGACACGATGGTCTCGCTCGGCCACTCTGCGAGGCCGGTCGACCACGGCAGGGAGAGCAGCCCGGCGTCGATGCTGCTGGCGGTGATCGTCAGAGAATCAGGCACGGATGCCACGCCCTTCTGTCGCCGGAATGTGCGGCGGCGCGGGGGGTCTGAAGACCTGCCCGCGCCGCGCTGCACGTCTTCGGTCAGGCCGAGGTGATGGCCTTGTCGTTGAGCCGGTCGCCCGTCTCGAGGTCGAAGGCGTGGACGTGTCCGGGCTTGGCGGCCAGGGTCACGGTCTCGCCCGCGTTCGGGTGGTTGCGGCCGTCGACGCGCGCGACGATGTCGGTGCGCGTGCCGGCGATGTCGGTGTGGCCGTACAGGTAGCCGTCCGCGCCGAGCTCTTCGACCAGGTCGACCTGGACCGGCAGGCCCTTGCCGTCGGCGGGTCCGACCTCGATGTCCTCGGGGCGGACGCCGACGGTGACCTGGCTGCCGTTCGCGCGGCCGACGGTGTCACGGTCGAGCGGGACGACCTCGGAGCCGAAGCGCACGCCGCCCTCGGCCAGGTCGGCCGGGAACAGGTTCATGGCGGGCGAGCCGATGAAGCCGGCGACGAACACGTTGTTCGGCTTCTCGTACAGGTCGCGCGGCGAGCCGACCTGCTGCAGGAGGCCGTCCTTGAGGACCGCGATGCGGTCACCCATCGTCAGGGCCTCGGTCTGGTCGTGCGTGACGTAGACCGTCGTGACGCCGAGGCGGCGCTGCAGCGACGCGATCTGCGTGCGGGTCTGGACGCGGAGCTTGGCGTCGAGGTTCGACAGCGGCTCGTCCATGAGGAACACCTGCGGCTGGCGGACGATCGCGCGGCCCATGGCGACGCGCTGACGCTGACCGCCGGAGAGGGCCTTCGGCTTGCGGGTGAGGTACTCCTCGAGGTCGAGGAGCTTGGCGGCCTCGAGCACGCGCTGGGCGCGCTCTTCCTTGCCGATGCCGGCGATCTTCAGGGCGAAGCCCATGTTCTCGGCGACCGTCATGTGCGGGTACAGCGCGTAGTTCTGGAACACCATCGCGATGTCGCGGTCCTTCGGCGGGACGTCGGTGACGTCGCGGTCGCCGATGAGGATGCGGCCCGAGTTGACCTCTTCGAGGCCGGCGAGCATGCGCAGCGACGTGGACTTGCCGCAGCCGGAGGGGCCGACGAGGACCAGGAACTCGCCGTCGGCGACTTCGAGGTCGAGCTTGTCGACTGCCGGGCGGGTGCCGCCGGGGTAGAGGCGGGTTGCGCTGTCGAATGTGACGGACGCCATTTTTTCTTCTCCTTCACCGGCAGGTACGTGCCGGACGATCCGTAGTGATGGAATGAGCGGAAGGGCTGACCTCCCGCACGCCCGCCATTGGGCGCACCTCCCAGTATCACACGGATCTGAAGACGGCATGAATCGTGCGTCTGGTCATTTCCCAGCCTGTCTGGCTACCATCGAACAATCGCCACGCCCGGGCGATCCTGCCCCATCGGGGCCCCGCCGTCTCCTGCTTGAGGTTCCATGTCCACTGACGACACCACGAACGCGACGACGTCCAGCGACCGCCGCGACGCCGTGCGAGAGAAGGCCCAGCAGGTCCGCGTGCGCCAGTCGCGTGCGAAGTGGGCGCGCCGTTCGGCCATCGGCGTGACCCTCGTCGCCGCTGTCGCAGCCGTCGCCGTCGTGGTCACCTGGACCGTCTCGACCACCGCGGGTCGCCCGCAGCTGACGCCGGCGAACCTCTCGCACGAGGGCGGCTTCCCCGTGACGTCGATCACCGGCTCGACCGGCACGCTCGACGCGAGCCTCGCCACCCCGTCGCCCACGCCCGCCGACGCCACGGCCACGCCCGCGCCCGACGCGACGCCGACGGCGACCGCCGCCGCCGTCGAGATCGATGTGTACGTCGACTACCTGTCGCCCGGCGCCCGCGAGTGGCAGGTCGCCAACTCCGACCAGCTGTCGAGCTGGCTGAGCCAGGGTGCCGCGACGCTCTCCTACCACCCGGTGTCGATGCTGACCGCGAAGTCGAACGGCACGAAGTACTCGCTGCGCGCCGCCGGTGCCGCGGCATGCGTGGCCACCCACTCACCCGACCTGTTCTTCCCCTTCAACCAGGAACTGCTCATGCGGCAGCCCGCGATCGACTCGGACGGCTTCTCCGACGAGGAGCTCGCCGACATCGCCCAGGCCACCGGAGTCACCGAGCCGAAGCGGATCCGCGCCTGCATCGAAGACGGTTCCTTCATCTCGTGGGTGAAGGAGAGCACCGAGAGCGCTGTCAGCGGCATCCCCGACACGAACGGTCTCGCTCTCACAGGCACACCGATGATCGTGGTGAACGGCGAAGCGTACGTCGGCGAACTGACCGACCCGGCCGAGTTCTCGCAGTTCGTGCTCACCAGCTCCAGCGGTGCCTTCTACCGCGCACAGGCCACACCGACGCCGACCGCCACGCCCGTTCCGACGGCTTCGCCGACGCCGTAACCGGCTCGCGGCGCCCGATAGACTGGGCGTTCTGCCGGCTTGGCGCAATTGGTAGCGCACCGTACTTGTAATACGGGGGTTGCAGGTTCAAGTCCTGTAGCCGGCACCACACCACCGACGCACCGGTCACCGAGCAGATGTCGCCGTGACCGAAGAGGGCATCGACATCACCGTGACCTCGCCCAGGCTGCTCACGACCGGTGACGTGATGCAGGCCGACGTCGTCATCACGATGGGCTGCGGCGACGCGTGCCCGCTCTTCCCCGGGAAGCGCTACGAAGACGGGGAGCTGGACGAGCCGGTGGGGTCAGCAGGGCCTGCTCCAGCGCGCCGGTAGACTCGCCGCTCGTGACCTCTCGCCGTATGCCCGCCTGGATCGCGCTCGGCGGAGCGGTGCTGGTGGGCGTCATGACCGCCGTGCAGGCCCGCATCAACGGGCAGCTCGGACTGCGACTCGACGACGGTCTGCTGGCGGCGGCGATCTCGTTCGGCTCGGGCCTCGTGCTGCTCATCCTCCTGTCGGCGGCGCTCCCGGCCGGACGCCGCGGCGTCGGCCGCCTCGTCACCGGCGTGCGCGAACGGACGATCCCGTGGTGGATGCTGGTGGGCGGCGCCGCCGGCGCGTTCACGGTCGCGACGCAGGGTGTGGCCGTCGCGATCATCGGCGTCTCCCTGTTCACCGTCGGCGTCGTGGCAGGGCAGGCGGTGTGCGGGCTCGTGCTCGACCGCATCGGGTACGGGCCGTCGGGCGTGGTCGCGGTGACGATGCCCCGCGTCGCCGGCGGCGCGCTCGCGATCCTCGCCGTCGTCATCTCGCTGCAGGGCGGGGTGCTCGGGCAGGTGCCGTGGTGGATGCTGCTCATGCCGCTCATCACCGGCATCGGCATCTCGTGGCAGCAGGCCACGAACGGTCGTCTGCGTCAGCGGGTCGGGTCTCCCATGACCGCGACCCTCGTGAACTTCATCGGCGGCACGGCGATCCTCGTCGTCGCGGCGGCGATCCACATCGCGATCGCCGGGCCGCCCCGTGCGCTCCCCACCGACGCGTGGCTCTACGTCGGCGGCGTGCTGGGCCTGGTCTACATCATGCTGTCGGCGGCGCTGATCGCCTACACCGGCGTGCTGCTGTTCGGCCTCGGCTCGGTGACCGGGCAGCTGATCACGGCGTACCTGCTCGATCTGCTCTGGCCTGCCGAAGCGCACAGCGGGTGGCTCATCGGGCTGCTCACCATCGCGATCGCGGCGGGGTCGGTCATCGTCGCCGTCGCGCCCTGGCGGCGCGCCTGAGCGGTCCCGGCTACGAGACCTTCTTGGCCTTCTTCGGCATCCGGGTCACGTGCTTGCGGGCGTCCACCGGCTTGCGTCCGCCGCCCCGAGCGTTCGCGGGCTTGCCGCCGACGTACAGCCAGCCCAGCAGCGCCTCGTCCTTCGCCAGGCCGTGCGCCTTCGCGACGGCCTTCGACCGCGTGTAGCCGCCGGTCCGCCAGAACACGCCCCAGCCCGCGTCGTCCAGCAGCAGGCTGAGCGCGTGTGCGACGCCGGATGCCACCGCTTCCTGCTCCCAGTGCGGCACCTTGCTGCTCTTCTTGTGGCTGGCCACGACCGCGATCAGCAGCGGAGCGCGCAGCGGCTTCGTCGACGGCTTGCTGTCGCCCTCGGCCTTCGCGATCGCTGCGCCCAGCCGCAGCCGGTCGTCGCCGCGCAGCTCGATCAGGCGCCACGGCCGCAGCGCCGAATGGTCGGCGACCCGGCCGGCGGCCGACACGAGATCGAGCAGCTCGGCGCGCGAGGGCGCCTCATCGGTGACCTTCGACCACGACCGCCGAGTGCGCATCGCCTCGAGCGCGCCGGACATGCGTCAGTCCTCGGCGGGGGCGAACCCGAGCGACAGTGAGTTCATGCAGTAGCGGTCGCCGGTGGGGGTCCCGAACCCGTCCGGGAACACGTGGCCCAGGTGCGAGCCGCAGTTCGCGCAGCGGACCTCGGTGCGCTCCATGCCGTGCGAGTCGTCGGTGAGCAGCTGCACCGCGTCGGGGTTGATCGACTCGTAGAAGCTCGGCCAGCCGCAGTGCGAATCGAACTTCGTGCCGCTCTGGAACAGCTCGGCACCGCACGCGGCACAGGTGTAGAGGCCGGCGCGGTGCTCGTCGAGCAGCTCGCCGGTCCAGGGACGTTCGGTGCCGGCCTCACGCAGCACGGCGTACTGCTCATCCGAGAGCTCGTCGCGCCACTGGTCGTCGGTCTTCGTCACGCGGTAGGTCATGTCGACTCCTTCTGCCTCCATTAAACCCGCATCCGCGGGGGTCGGCGCGGGTCGCGCGTCACAATGGTCATATGGGGCAGATGAGGGATGCCGGTGCCGCCGTCGCCGACCGCTATGACCGGTTCGCGCGACGCGAAGCGCCGGGCAGATCCGAGCTCTATGCCCAGTGGGCCGCAGGGGCCGCAGCCGACGAGGACGTGTGCGATGTGCTCGCGCGGATCCCGGCATCCCACCGCCAGCCGCCCCTCGTCTTCGCCGTGAGCCGCCTGCTCGGCGTGGGGGAGCCGGACTACCCGACGTGGCGCCGGTGGCTGCTCGAGAACGCCGACCAGGTCGTCGCCGAGTGCGGCAGCCGGTCGCTGCAGACCAACGAGCCGCTGCGGTGCGCGGCGCTGCTGCCCGCGCTCAGCAGGATCCCCGGGCCGATCGCGCTGCTCGAGGTCGGTGCGAGTGCCGGGCTGTGCCTCTACCCCGACCGCTATTCGTACCGGTACGCGGGCGGCGAAGGCGAGGCGCGCCTCGATCCGGCCGCCGGGCCCTCGACCGTGGAGCTGACCTGCGAAGTCACCGGCTCCGTGCCGCCGGTGGCGCTGCCCGAGATCGTATGGCGGGCGGGCATCGATCTGAACCCGCTCGATCCGGCTCTGCCCGGCACCGCGGACTGGCTCACCGGGCTCGTGTGGCCCGGCGAGACCGGACGCGCCGAACGGGTGCGCGCGGCGCTCGAGATCGCCGCGGCCGACCCGCCGCGGCTCGTCGCCGGGGACGCGCCCGATGTGCTCGCGCAGGTCGCGGCATCCGCGCCGCGTGATGCGACGCTCGTCGTGACGACGCCCGGCGTGCTCGCGCACATCCCGCATGCCGACCGGCTGCGCACCATCGCGGCCGCACGCGCCGCCGGGCGCTGGATCACCCTCGACGATCCCGGACTGCACGACGCGTGGTCGGCGCCGATCGACCCCGGCACCTGGCCGGGCGGATTCGCGCTCGCGCTCGACGGCGAGGTGCTCGCCGCCGCCGACCCACTCGGCGGATCGCTGGAGTGGCTCCCGGGCGCGCACGCACATGCCGGTTAGCGTGGAGGGGTGCCCCTGACTGACCGCGACCGTGAGCTGCTCGACTTCGAAGCCCGCTGGCAGCGACACGACGCCGCGAAGGAGGAGGCGGTGCGCACCGATCTGGGCATCACCCCGGCCCGCTACTACCAGCTGCTGGGCCGGCTGCTCGATACGGGGGATGCCGTGGCCTACGACCCCATGCTCGTGCACCGTCTGCGCCGGCTGCGCGACGCCCGCGAACGGGACCGTGCTGCGCGTTCGGCCGTCCTCACAGGCACGGGCCGGTAGCATTCTCTGGTGCCGAAAACGACCTACCCGAAGGACCGTTTCGACGACCTCCCCGCAGACGTGACACGGATCGGCGTGCATCGCGCCGAGAATCCCCGTCTGCGTGCCGGCGTCGTCGTGATGTGGTCCGTGATCGCGACGATCGTGCTGATCGCCGTCGGCGTGTTCGGCACGATGCTGGCGACGGGCCGCTTCTCGCCCGGAGCCGAGGCGCCCGTACCGGTGCCCGATGCCCCCGCGGTCGAGGCCGTCGTCGACACGAGCTACTCGGTCCTCGTGCTCAATGCGACGCCCGAGGACGGGCTCGCCGGTGCCATGAGCGACACGATCATCGCGGCCGGATGGTCGGCCGACGACATCATCGCCGGTGAGGCCGGCAGCGACGACTTCCCGACGACCACCGTCTACTTCCCGACGGTCGACGACGAAGGCGCCGCCCGGGGTCTCGCAGAGGTGATCGGGGGAGCCGAGGTCGCGCTGAACGACTCGTATCAGCCGGCCGATGATCCGGACACCGCCGATGTCGATGAGAGCCAGGCCCGCCAGCTCGTCGTGGTCATCGGCCTCGACCGGATGACACCCACACCGCAGGCCTGAGCGATACCGCGCGATCCGCGGGTTATTCTTCGTCGGTGACCCTTCTCGCATCGCGGCGACCCGTACGCCGCGTGGCCCTCTCCGCGGCCGCATTCGTGGCCGCCGTGCTGATCGCCGGCTGCACGCCGACCACTCCCGAGCCGTCGCCGAGCACGAGCACGAGCACCGCACCCATGGCCCGGCCGTCCCCGACGCCGACGCCGACGCCCGAACCGGTGGTCGCGCCGCTGCGGGGCACCGAGGTACCGGCATCCATCGACACCCCCGCGCTGTCCGCCAAGATCGACAACCACTGGGACGCGCGACCCCAGTGGGGGCTCGAGCACACCGACATCGTCTTCGAGGAGCTGGTCGAGGGCGGCCTGACCCGGTATGTCGCGGTGTGGCACTCCGACGTCCCGGAGGAGGTCGGTCCGATCCGCAGCATCCGGCCGATGGACCCCGACATCGTCTCGCCGCTCGGCGGCATCATCGCCTACTCGGGCGGCCAGGCGCGGTTCGTCGCGATGATGCAGAAGACCGACGTGCACAACGCGATCCACGGCGGTGCCGATGACCGCTTCATGTTCCGGTCGACCCAGAAGCTCGCGCCGCACAACGTGGTGCTGGATGCACAGGACATCGTCGCCGAGTACGACGAGCTCGACCCGCCGGCCGCCCAGTTCGCCTACTCGCCCCGAGGCTCGGCCCCCGTGTTCGGCACGCCATCGGGCGGCGTGGACCTGGCCTTCGCGCCCGAGTCGCCGCGCTCGTGGACGTGGGATGCCGCATCGAACACCTACCTGCGGGCGCAGGAGGGCAGGGCCGACACCGATTCCACCGGCGCTCAGCTGTCGGCGACGAACGTCGTTGTGCTGCGCGTGGCGATCGACTGGTCATACGGGATCGTGCCGCGCACCGTGATGATCGACTCCGGACAGGCCTGGATCTCGACCGGCGGCAGCGTCCGCGAGGGCACCTGGAGCAAGGACAGCCGCACCGCGGCGATCACCCTCACCGACGCGGTCGGACGCGAGATCAGACTGGCTCCGGGCAACACCTGGGTCGAACTCGTGCCCGACAGCGGCAGCGTGAGCGTGCACGACTGATCGACTCCGCCCGTGCGGCTTGCACTCCCCATGGTCGAGTGCCAGAATGGGTTAGCACTCACTACTGGAGAGTGCTAATGACTGAACGTCCGGGAGGGACGACACACTTATGGCAAAGATCATCGCTTTCGACGAGGAAGCCCGCCGCGGCCTCGAGCGTGGACTCAACACGCTGGCCGACGCCGTCAAGGTGACCCTGGGCCCGCGCGGCCGCAACGTCGTGCTCGAGAAGAAGTGGGGCGCCCCCACGATCACGAACGACGGCGTCTCGATCGCCAAGGAGATCGAGCTCGACGACCCGTACGAGAAGATCGGCGCGGAGCTCGTCAAGGAGGTCGCCAAGAAGACCGACGACGTCGCAGGTGACGGCACCACCACCGCCACCGTGCTGGCCCAGGCGCTCGTGCGCGAGGGACTGCGCAACGTCGCCGCCGGCGCCGACCCCATCTCGCTCAAGAAGGGCATCGAGAAGGCCGTCAAGGCACTGTCCGACCAGCTGCTCGCCGACGCCAAGGAGGTCGAGACCAAGGCGCAGATCGCCGCCACCGCATCGATCTCGGCCGCTGACACCGAGATCGGCGACCTGATCGCCGAGGCCATCGACAAGGTCGGCAAGGAGGGTGTGGTCACCGTCGAGGAGTCCAACACCTTCGGCACCGAGCTCGAGCTCACCGAGGGCATGCGCTTCGACAAGGGGTACATCAACCCCTACTTCGTCACGGACCCGGAGCGCCAGGAGGCGGTCTTCGAGGACCCGTACATCCTCATCGCGAACCAGAAGATCTCGAACATCAAGGACCTTCTGCCCATCGTCGACAAGGTGATCCAGGAGGGCAAGGAGCTCCTCATCATCGCGGAGGACGTCGAGGGCGAAGCGCTCGCGACCCTCGTGCTCAACAAGATCCGCGGCATCTTCAAGTCGGTCGCCGTCAAGGCGCCCGGCTTCGGCGACCGTCGCAAGGCGCAGCTGCAGGACATCGCGATCCTCACCGGCGGCCAGGTCATCACCGAAGAGGTGGGCCTCAAGCTCGAGAACGCCACGACCGACCTGCTCGGCCGCGCCCGCAAGGTCATCATCACCAAGGATGAGACCACGATCGTCGAGGGTGCCGGTGACAGCGCGCAGATCGAGGGTCGCGTGACCCAGATCCGCCGCGAGATCGAGAACACCGACAGCGACTACGACCGCGAGAAGCTGCAGGAGCGCCTCGCCAAGCTGGCCGGCGGCGTTGCCGTCATCAAGGCCGGCGCGGCGACCGAGGTCGAGCTCAAGGAGCGCAAGCACCGCATCGAGGACGCCGTTCGCAACGCGAAGGCGGCCGTCGAGGAGGGCATCGTCCCCGGTGGTGGCGTCGCGCTCATCCAGGCCGGCCAGAAGGCGTTCGCGGTTCTCGAGCTCTCGGGCGACGAGGCGACCGGTGCCAACATCGTCAAGGTGGCCATCGAGGCTCCGCTGAAGCAGATCGCGCTCAACGCGGGCCTCGAGCCCGGTGTCGTGGCCGCCAAGGTGGCCGAGCTGCCCGTCGGTCAGGGCCTGAACGCCGCGACCGGTGAGTACGTCGACATGTTCGAGGCGGGCATCATCGACCCGGCCAAGGTCACCCGCTCGGCGCTGCAGAACGCCGCGTCGATCGCCGGTCTGTTCCTGACGACCGAGGTCGTCGTGGCCGACAAGCCGGAGAAGGCTCCGGCCATGCCGGCTGACCCGACCGGTGGCATGGACTTCTGATCCACCCCTGTTGACAGAAGGGCCCCTCCCGCGTGGAGGGGCCCTTCTGCGTTCAGCGGAACAGGCCGGCGGTGGCCAGCTCGGTCTGCGCGTACTGCTGCCCGGCCGCGCCCAGCGCGGTGCTGATGTCGGCCAGCGCCCCGTCGAGATCACGCTGCGCGGCGCGCCAGCGTTCGATGACGGTCTGGAAGCCCGTCGCTGCGCTGCCGGTCCATGAACCCTGCAGTTGGGTGAGCTGCGCGAGCATGGACGCGGTCTCGCCTTGGATGCGGTCGCCGGTCGCGCGGATCGCCGAGGTGGCGGTGAGGACCGCGTCGCTGTCGACGGAGAAGATGGCCATGAGTGCTCCTTCCGGTGGATGTCCCGTAACCGTAAGCGCGGTGGCCGCCGCGAGACGGGCGCGGCGGGCGATCGGTGGAGGGATGCCGGACACCGGCGCCTGGGGAGGAGGCGGCGATCCGGTGCGGGAGCAGGGACCGGCGGCCGGCTCAGACGTCTTCGTCGCGCAGCTTCGGCAGCGGCTGCGTCTCGATGAACAGATGCTCGGCGGCATCACGCCGCTGCGCGAGCGGGAGCGACACCCGGAAGGTCGCGCCGCCGCCGCGCGTCTCGACCACCTCGATGGTGCCGTGCAGCGCGTCGACGATGGATGCCACGATCGACAGGCCCAGGCCCGAGCCGCCCGTCTCGCGCGTGCGCGAGGTGTCGGCCCGCCAGAATCGCTGGAACACCTTGTCGCGGATCTGCTCGGGCACGCCCGGGCCGTGGTCGATGACCTCGATCCATCCCATCGCGGTGGCGGCATCGACGCCCACGGCCACCTCGATGGGCGTGGCCTCAGGGGTGTAGCGCCGCGCGTTTCCGAGGAGGTTGGCCACCACCTGCCGGATCCGGTTCTCGTCGCCCAGCACGATCGGGGGACCGGTCGGCGCCATCGGCGGGGGCGGGGGCGTCGTGATCGGGGCTGTCAGCGCCACGTTCGGCGACGCGGGCGTGCGCGGCCGGCGTCGCAGCAGCGAACCGGCGATGCCGGCGATGCCCGCCCCGGAGCGTTTGGCGGCCGCGGCGTCAGGCACCACGGCGATGGTCACGGTGGTCGGCGCCGAGGACGTGCGGTCGAGGAAGGTGACCTCGCGCTCGGGCGAGGTGGCACGGGCGTCGAGCACCGCGTCGCGTGCGACCGGCACCAGGTCGATCTCGGCGACGACGAGGTCGCGGCGCTCGTCGAGGCGGGCGAGGGCCAGCAGATCCTCCACGAGCACGCCCATGCGGATCGCCTCCTTCTCGATGCGCTCCATCGCCTGCGCGGTCTGCTCGTCGCCGGAGACCGCGCCCATCCGGTACAGCTCGGCGTAGCCGCGCACGGTGACGAGCGGGGTGCGCAGCTCGTGGCTCGCGTCGCCGATGAACCGCCGCATCTGCTGCACCGTGGCATCCCGCTGCCCGAGTGCCTGATCGACACGGTCGAGCATCGCGTTGATGGCGGTCTTCAGTCGGCCGACCTCGGTGCGCGGTGAGATCTCGGTCATGCGCTGGGTGAAGTCGCCGGCGGCGATCGACATCGCGGTGTCCTCGACCTGGCCGAGCCCGCGGAAGGTCAGCGTGACCACCCACCGGGTCAGCAGTGCGGCGACGAGGATCACCACCAGCGCGAGGGCGGTGTAGATGCCGATGAAGCTCGCCACCGTCTGATTCACCGGCGCCAGCGGCAGCGCGACCAGCTGCGTGTTGAACTCGCGGGCCCCGGCGACCTGAAGGGTGTCGACGCTGGCGTGGAACCCCGCCCCGCCGATGCTCGACTCCAGTTCGAACGGCGAGGTGCCCTTGACGGTCGTCTCGTCGAGCGCGAACGTCTCGGGGTACACCGGTTCTGCCGGCCCGGTGCCGCCGCCGGTGGCCAGCAGCGTGCCGTCGGCGGCGTACACCGCGACGAAGAACTGCGTCGGGGTGGCGCCGTCGACCTCGGAGAACTGCGCCACGCCGTCGACGACCTCGACCTCGAAGATCGTGCTGGCGATGTCGGTGGGCACGACCTGTTGCAGGTTCTGGTCGAGCGCGGTGATCTGCGTGGTGCGCAGGAACACCATCGTGCCGATGCCCGCGGCGGCCAGGCCGATGGCGAGGACGGCCACCGTGACCCCGGTGACCTTCGCGCGCAGGCTGATGCCGCGCCACCATGCGGTGACCCGGTCGGTCTTCTTCGCGTGCGCGGCCAGGGGCGGCATGCTGGCTCCTAGGCCGACTTGCCGACCTTCAGCATGTAGCCGAAACCGCGCTTGGTCTGGATGAGCGGCTCAGACGAGTGCGGGTCGATCTTGCGGCGCAGGTACGAGATGTAGCTCTCGACGATGCCCGCGTCGCCGTTGAAGTCGTACTCCCACACGTGATCGAGGATCTGCGCCTTGCTGAGCACCCGGTTCGGGTTGAGCATGAGGTAGCGGAGCAGCTTGAACTCGGTGGGGGACAGGTCGATCGACACGTCGCCGACCAGCACGTCGTGGGTGTCCTGGTCCATCGTCAGCTCGCCGGCGCGGATGGCGGACTCCTCGTCGGCCTGCATGGTGCGACGCAGGATCGCCTGGATGCGGGCGACGATCTCGTCGAGGCTGAAGGGCTTGGTGACGTAGTCGTCGCCGCCGGCGTTGAGCCCCTCGATCTTGTCTTCGGTCTCGTCCTTCGCCGTCAGGAACAGGATGGGCGCCGTGTAGCCCGCGCCGCGGAGGCGCTTGGTCACGCTGAATCCATTCATGTCGGGGAGCATGACGTCGAGGATGATGAGGTCCGGTTCTTCTTCGAGAACGGCGGAGATCGTCTGCGCGCCGTTGGAGACGGCACGGACCTGGTAGCCGGCGAAGCGAAGGCTTGTGACCAACAGGTCCCGGATGTTCGGTTCGTCGTCCACGACGAGGATGCGCGGTGCGGTCATAGGCCCATACTGGCATCCGAATCGATGCGAATGCGGGAAATCAGTCGCAATGGGCGAGGTTCACTCGGTCGCGTGGCGCCGCAGGGCGACGCAGCAGTAGCCGGTCCGCGGTGCGAGGACGGGGGTCCGCGTGTCGCCGGTGGCGGCGGCGAGGCCGCGCACGAGGTCGAGATTGGCGCCGCAGATGAGCGGGGTGTGCGCTCTGGCGAGGACGTGGAAGGGACAGTTGTCCAGGACCGTGTCTCCGGATGCCGCGGTGCGCGGCTCGTAGCCGCACTCCACCAGCGCGGTGTCGAGGTCGTCATGCGCGGCGCCGATGGCGGCTCCCGTCGAGAACGCCTCTTCGGACAGCGCAGCGCGCACGGCGATGCCGCGTTCCTCGGCCCGCTCGACGGCGGCGGCCAGCAGCTCGCCGGCCAGTTCGTAGTGCCGCTCGGGGAGGGTGCCGGCGATCTCGGCCGCGACGGCGCGATAGCGCTTGGCCGGCCGCCCGGCGCCGGGCCCGGAGCGGCCCGGCGGCCGCTCGAACGTCACCGTGAGAAGGCCCGCCTCGGTGAGTCGATCGAGGTGGAACGCGGCCGTGCTGCGGGGGATCCCGAGCAGCTCGGCGGCCTCGTCGCGCCCCAGGGCACGATCGATCGCCGCACGGTAGAGCCGCCGGCGGACCGGGTCGGCGAGCGCGGCGAAGGCGGCCGCATGATTTGTCGCGACAGTGCTCACATTCCGCAGTCTATCTCTAAAAACATGAATCTTGACAAAAGAAGATGCGCGACCTATCGTCGGCATCAGGCGAAGGGGTGGTGGGTGATGTCGACCATGGTGCAGACCGGTGCGCTCCACGCCGTGACCGACGACGGGCCCATCGACCGGGACCGCGCGATGACCGCCGTCGCCGACCTGCTGAGCGCACTCGGTCGCGATGTCGCGAGCGAGGATCTGGCAGACACGCCCCGGCGCGTCGTCGACGGGTTCATCGAGATGCTGACGCCGCGGCCGTTCACCATGACCACCTTCGCGAACGACGCGGCCTACGACGAGGTCGTGGTCGTCCGCGACATCGCGTTCGCCTCGATCTGCCGGCACCATCTGCTGCCGTTCCGCGGAACGGCCACCGTCGGCTACCTGCCCGGCACGCGTCTGGTCGGCCTGTCGAAGCTCGCCCGCATCGTCGCCTTCCACGCCCGCGACCTGCAGGTGCAGGAAGACCTGACGGCGCAGATCGCACGCACGCTCGAAGACGAGCTCGCGCCGCGCGGCGTGGGTGTCGTCATCGAGGCAGAGCACCTGTGCATGTCGATCCGCGGCGTGCAGGCGGCGGGCGCCACGACGGCGACCGCGCTGTTCCGCGGGGAGCTCGCAGGCGACGCCGTCCGGCAGGCGAGGTTCCGGCCGGTCTGAGATCCGAGGAGGTCACGATGTCGCACATGCTCATCATCGGGGGAGGGCTCGCCGGCGGAACGGCGGCGGCCACCCTGCGGCGCGAGGGATTCGACGGCGACGTGACACTCGTCGCGGACGAGGCGCATCCGCCGCACCAGCGCCCGCCGCTGTCGAAGGGGTTCCTCGCCGGTAAGGAGGGGATGGATGCCGTGATCCTGCATCCCGACGAGTGGTATGCCGATCGCGGCATCCACCTGCGCACCGGCGTGGCCGCGACCGGGCTCGACCCGGACGCGCACACCGTCGCGCTCGCCGACGGGTCGGAGCTCACGTACGACGCGGTGCTGCTGGCGACCGGCGCGTCGCCGCGGAGGCTGCCCATCCCCGGCCACGATCTGGCCGGCGTGCACACGCTGCGACGGATCGAGGACTCCGAGAGCCTCGCCGCCGCGCTGCGCGACGGCGGGAAGCGCCTCGTGCTGATCGGCTCGGGCTGGATCGGCATGGAGGTCGCGGCCACCGCGCGCCAGTTCGGCAACGCGGTCACGATCCTCGAGCGCGACCCCGTGCCGCTGGCCGCGGCGGTCGGACCGCAGTTCGGCGAGATGTTCCGCGCCCTGCACGTCGAGCACGGCGTCGACCTGCGCACCTCGGTCGGCGTGGAGCGCATCACCGGCGGGGACCGGGCGGACGGAGTCGTCGTCGACGGCGAGACCGTCCCGGCCGACCTCGTCCTCATCGGCGTCGGCGCGGTGCCCAACACGGCGCTCGCCGAGGTGGCCGGGCTGCGGATCGACAACGGCATCCTCGTCGACGCCCGGCTGCGCACGAGCGCGCCGGATGTCTACGCCGCCGGTGACGTCGCGAACCCCTACCACCCCGTGATCCAGCGGCACCTGCGCAGCGAGCACTGGGCCAACGCCCTCGGCGGCGGGAAGGTCGCCGCACGGTCGATGCGCGGCATCCACTCGACCTTCTCCGAGATCCCGTACTTCTACACCGACCAGTACGACCTCGGGATGGAGCTGTCGGGCTACCCGCCGCTGATGAGGGATGCCGAGGTGATCATCCGCGGTGACCTCGACGGCCGTGAGTTCATCGCCTTCTGGGTCGACAGCGGTCGGGTCGTGGGCGGCATGAACGTCAACGTGTGGGACGTCAACAAGGCCGTGCAGGCGCTCATCCGCGCGGGCGACCGCATCGATGCCGCGAGGCTGCGCGATCCGGCGGTGCCGCTGGCGGATCTCGTCGCGTGAGTGACGTGGCTGCGGCGACGGCGACTGCGACCACGCTCGACCTGCGCGGCCGCACGCTCGAGCTGTCCTGCCACATCGCGGTCATGGCGATCGTCAACCGCACACCCGACTCGTTCTACGACCACGGCCGCACCGACTCGCTCGACGCCGCCGTCGCCGCCGGGCTCGCGGCCGCCGACGCCGGTGCCGACATCGTCGATGTCGGGGGAGTGAAGTTCGCCCCCGGGCCGCCGGTGTCGATCGATGAGGAGATCGCCCGCGTCGTCCCCGTCGTGGCGGCGCTCGCGCCTCGCGTGCCGGTGTCCGTCGACACGTTCCATCCCGAGGTCGCGCAGGCGGCGATCGCTGCCGGCGCGGCGATGATCAACGACACGACCGGTCTGTCGAACCCCGCGATGGCCGACGTCGTCGCCGGAAGCGGCGCGGCGATCGTGATCGCGCACAGCCTCGCGACGCCGCGCACGCAGCACCCGCTGCCGCAGTACGACGACGTCGTCGACGAGGTGCGGGAGTTCCTGCGCGCACAGGTCGCGCTCGCGCGGGAGCGCGGGGTGCCGACCGACCGGATCGTCATCGACCCGGGCCACGACCTCAACAAGAACACGCGGCACTCACTCGAGCTGACGCGCCGGCTGGCCGAGTTCGCCGACCTCGGCATGCCGATGCTGGTGGCCCTGTCGAACAAGGACTTCGTGGGCGAGGCGCTGGGCCGTGAACCCGACGACCGGATGCCGGGGTCGCTGGCCGCGGCCGTCTTCTGCGCCCTGCAGGGCGCGCGGATCGTGCGGGCGCACAACGTCCGTGAGACCGTGGACGCCATGCGGATGGTGGAGGCGATCGTGGGCTGGCGTGAGCCCGCATGCGAACGGCACAACACCCGGCCGGAGGGGAACACATGATGCCGGCACGGACCGGGCTGCGCGCGGCCTATGCGCTGCCCGATCGCGCGACCCCGCGCATCCGCATGAACTTCGTCGAGAGTCTCGACGGCGCCGTGACCCTCGCCGGGCGCAGCGGCGGGCTCGGCGGCCAGACCGATCGCGTGCTCATGCAGGTGCTGCGCGCCATGGCCGACGTGGTGCTCATCGGCGCCGGCACCGTCCGCGCTGAGGGCTACGGCGGCATCCGCGTCGCCGGTGACGATGCCGCGTGGCGCCTCGAGAACGGGCTCTCTCCGCAGCCGCGGCTCGCCGTGGTGTCGCACGACCTCGACCTCGACCCGGGGCACCCCGTCTTCGCCGACGCCGAGTCGCGGCCGCTGCTGATCACGCATGCCGGGGCGCCGCCGGGCAGGCGCGAAGAACTGTCGCACGTCGCCGATGTGGTCGTCGCGGGCGCGGCATCCGTCGACCTGATCGAGATGCGCGACGAACTCGCACGGCGGGGCATGCCGCAGATCCTGTGCGAGGGCGGACCGCATCTGTTCGGCTCGCTGCTGGATGCCGGTGTCGTCGACGAAGTCTGCGTGACCCTCGCCCCGCGCCTGATCGGCGGGCGGGCCGGGCGGATCGTGCAGGGCGCCGGCGAGGCCGACCGGCACGGGCAGCTTGCGGGGGTGCTCACCGACGACGAGGGGTACGTGTTCCTGCGGTACCGGACGCGATGACGAGCGCTGCCCGCGAGAACTTCGGCGAAGATAGAGGCATGACGACACCGCCCCCTGTGCCGCCCGTGGCCATGCCGCCCGTCGCAGCGCCGCGGCCGCCCGCGCCGCGCCCGCTGCCGGCCGATGCGACCGTCGGAGGGCTCGCGTTCCACCGGCTGCTGTTCGCGCGCCGCCGCTCGGGCTGGTGGACGCCTCTCGTGGTCGGTGCGCTGGGTGTCGCGATCTATTTCGCCTTCCTGGTCGTCATCTTCGTCGGCATCCTGATCGCGACGCTGGCGTCTCCCGCCGCCGGCGAGTGGCTGCTGACGATCGGCACCGACGTCAGCTTCGACCTCGCCGACCCGGCGATGCTCGTGCTGCTGCTCGGCTCGATCGTGCTGATGCTGCCCGCCTACGTGCTCGCCTCGCTCATCGTCAACGGGCGGCGGCTCGGGCTGATCTCGTCGGCCGCGGGGCGGCTGCGCTGGGGATGGATGCTGCTGTGCACCGCCGCGGCCGCTGTCGTCGCCCTGGTGCTCACAGCGCTGTCGGCGCTGCTGCCCACCGACGAGGTCGTCGACACGACCGGCACGATCATGCAGCCCGCCGAGAACCCGATGTTCCTGTGGAGCCTGCTCATCATCCTGCTCATCGTGCCCCTGCAGTGCGCCGCGGAGGAGTACGTCTTCCGCGGATACCTGCAGCAGGCCATCGGGCGCTGGCTCCGGCATCCACTCTTCGCGATTCTGCTCCCCGTGCCGCTGTTCGTCCTGGGCCACCTCTACGACCCACTCGGGCAGCTCAGCGTCGGGGTGTTCGCCGTCGTGGCCGGCTGGCTGACCTGGCGCACCGGCGGGCTCGAGGCGGCGATCGCGCTGCACGTCGTCAACAACCTGCTGGCCTTCCTGCTGGCGCTGTTCGGGCTGGGCGACATCAACGCCACGTCTCCCGGTGTCACGAGCTTCGTGTGGTCGACGGTCGTCGTGCTCGCCTACGCGGGGGGCGTGGAGTGGCTGTTCCGCCGGCGCGCGCTCGGGCGGACGCTGGTGCTCACGCCGGTCGCGCCGCAGGCGAATCCGGTCCCGGCGCCGGTGCATCCCGGCTGAGCTCGCGTTCAGCCCCGCAGGCAGCCGCGCACCGCGATCGCCACGGTCGGGCGCAGCGCGGCGTCCGGGGCGACGGTGAGACGGTTGAGAATCAAGCCCGCGCTGACGGCGAGCAGCGACCGCGCCGCGGCATCCGGATCCTCCGCGCCGAACGCGGTGAGCAGCTCCCGCGCCCACGCCTCGAAACGTGCGCGCTGCGCCTGCAGAGGGCCGTGGGCCTCGCCCCCCGCGGTCATCTCGAGGAACAGGGCGTATCGGGCCCGGGTGCGCACCGCGTGGTGTCCGGTCGCGTCCTCGATCAGCGCGGTGAGGGTATCGATCAGGTCGTCGACGGTCTGTGCCGGCGTCGTGGCCGCGGTCAGGTCGGCGCGTTCCTGCTCGGCGATCCAGTCGATGACGCCGGTGAGCAGCGCGTCGCGGGAGCGGAACCAGTTCGACGTGGAACCCCGGGGCAGCTCCGCCTCGGCGTCGACCCGGGCATGGGTGAGTGCGCGGACCCCCTGCTCGCCGACGAGTCGCACGGCGGCGGTGAGGGCGCGGTCGCGGGTCGTGGCCATGGCTCGACGATAGCAGTCGATTACTACGAATGTAGTGACAAGGCACTATAAACGTAGTATTCTGCGGCCATGGGGTACGTGGTGCTGGGAGCCTGGGTGATCCAGGCCATCGTCGGGGCGATCCTGCTCGGCGAGTGGCTCCGTCACGCCCGTGGCGCAGGCCGTGGCCCGCTGCTCGTGCATATCTCGCTGGTCGTCCTCTATCTCGCCCCCTGGGTGGCTTTCGTCGTCACGGGTGCCGCCTGGTGGGCGTGGATCGCGGTGGCCGTGCTGACGGTCGCCCTCTCATTCGGCGACGTCATGATGGTCCGGCGTGCGCGCCGGCTGCAGGGGCGGACCAGACCCGGCATGCGCGACTACGGAGGTGCGATCGGCATGGTCTTCACCGGCAAGATGCCGCGGCGCGTCGTGTTCCATGCTCTGCTCGCCCCGGTGGTCTACTTCGGGTCGCTCGGGCTCGCGATCGCGGCGACCGTCGCCCCGGCATCCTGACGCCCGCGGCGGGTTGAGCAGTCGGTTCGTGTCAGCGCCGGGGGAGACACCCGCCGCAAGTGACTGCGGAACGGGTGCACCGCCCGTGTCAGGCGGCGCGCAGTCCGTCGGCGTCGAGGATCGTGTAGCTGTAGCCCTGCTCGGCGAGGAAGCGCTGCCGGTTCTGGGCGAAGTCCTGGTCGACGGTGTCGCGGGCGATGAGCGTGTAGAAGCTGGCCGTGTGGCCGCTCGTCTTCGGGCGCAGCAGCCGGCCGAGGCGCTGCGCCTCTTCCTGCCGTGAGCCGAACGAGCCCGACACCTGGATCGCGACGGACGCCTCGGGCAGGTCGATCGAGAAGTTCGCGACCTTCGAGACGACCAGCACCGGCACCGTGCCCTCGCGGAACGCGCCGTACAGCTGTTCGCGCTCGTCGACGGGCGTGGCACCGGTGATCTTCGGCGCGCCGAGCGCCTCGGCGAGCACGTCGATCTGGTCGAGGTACTGGCCGATCACCAGGATCTGCTCGCCGGCGTGGCGTTCGACCAGGTCGCGGACGACGCCGATCTTCGCGTGCGCGGTCGAGGCGAGCCGGTAGCGTTCGTCATCCGCGGCGGCGGCGTATTCCAGGCGGTCGGATGCCGGAAGGTCGACCCGCACTTCGTAGCAGACCGCGGGGGAGATGAAACCCTGAGCCTCGATCTCCTTCCACGGGGCATCGAACCGCTTGGGGCCGATGAGGCTGAACACATCGCCTTCGCGGCCGTCCTCGCGCACGAGCGTCGCGGTCAGTCCGAGGCGGCGGCGGGCCTGGAGGTCGGCGGTCAGCTTGAACACCGGAGCGGGCAGCAGGTGGACCTCGTCGTAGACGATGAGCCCCCAGTCGAGGGCGTCGAGCAGCGCGAGGTGCGCGTACTGGCCCTTCCGCTTCGCGGTGAGGATCTGGTAGGTCGCGATGGTGACCGGCTTGACCTCTTTGGACTGGCCGGAGTACTCGCCGATCTCGTCGGCTGTGAGCGAGGTGCGCTTGAGCAGCTCGTCGCGCCACTGCCGGGCGCTGACCGTGTTGGTCACGAGGATCAGGGTCGTGGTTTTGGTGTCGGCCATGGCGGCGGCGCCGACGAGCGTCTTGCCGGCGCCGCAGGGGAGCACCACGACGCCCGAGCCGCCCTCGGTGAAGATGTCGACGGCCTTGCGCTGGTAGGGCCGCAGCGTCCAGCCGTCTTCGTGCAGGTCGATCTCGTGCGGCGTGCCCGGCGTGAAGCCGGCGTGGTCTTCGGCGGGCCATCCGATCTTGAGCAGCTCCTGCTTGATCTGGCCGCGCGCCCACGCGTCGATGACGTACGTGTCGGGGGCGGGGTGGCCGATCAGCAGCGGCTGGATCCGCTTGTTCTTGGCGACTTCGGTGAGCACCGCGGCATCCATCGATCGAAGGATCAGCGTGCCCTCGTCGTCGCGCTCGATGACGAGCCGGCCGTACCGCCCCACCGTCTCGCGGATGTCCATCGCCACCGACGGCGGCACCGGGAAGCGGGTCCAGCGCTCGAGGGTGGCGAGCATGTCCTCGGCCTCGTGGCCGGCGGCACGGGCATTCCACAGGCCCAGCCGGGTGATCCGGTAGGTGTGGATGTGCTCGGGCGCGCGTTCGAGTTCGGCGAAGATCGCGAGCTCGTGGCGGGCGTCCTCGGCCTGCGGGTGCGCGACTTCGAGGAGGACCGTGCGGTCGCTTTGAACGATGAGGGGGCCGTCAGCCATAGCGGTCCAGTCTACCGGGTCCGCCGGTGCCGGACGTGTCCCGCCTCGTCTCTTCGCGACCTGGCCGGTCTCTTCGCGACCTGGCCGGTTCTCCCGCGACCTGGCCGGTCTCTTCGCGACCTGGCCGGTCTCTTCGCGACCTGGCCGGTTCTTCCGCGACCTGGCCGGTCTCTTCGCGACCTGGCCGGTTCTCCCGCGACCTGGCCGGTTCTCCCGCGACCTGGCCGGTTCTGCCGCGACCTGGCCGGTTCTGCCGCGACCTGGCCGGCCACCTCGCCGAGAGAGTGGCCACCTCGGCGCGGGAGTGGCCACCTCGACGAGAGGGAGAGAGTGGCCGCCTCGGCGCGGGAGTGGCCACCTCGACGAGAGGGAGAAAGTGGCCACCTCGGCGCGGGAGTGGCCGCCTCGGCGCGGGGGCGCAGTCAGGGGTGGCGGACCTGGACGATGCTCGAGATCGGCAGGGTGCGCTCCACGTCGACGGCCTTGTCGCGGCCGCGCAGCCGGCCGCCGCCGATGCCGGTGGCCTCGAGGGTGACCTCGCGGTCGCTGCCGTCGGGCATGCGCACCACGATCATGATGACGGCGCGATCGCGGACAGCCTGGTCGAGTTCGCGCTCCAGCCATGCGGCGTCGGCGTCGTCCTCGTGGGCGGCGCGCAGCCGCGCGATCAGCGGCGCGTACACCGACGGTGCGTCGTCTGCAGGCGGCGCGGGGGCGATGCGGTGCCGGTCGAGACGGCGCGGCCGGCCGTCGGCGTCGACGGCGACGACCGGGTAGCGGGCGTCGGCGAGCATCCAGAACACGGTCTCGGGCGTGCTGCGGCTGGTGAGCGCGTCGCCGTCCGGCACGAGCCCGACCGGGCGCAGCGCCTGGTCGACGGAGACCGTGCGCAACAGCGCCTCGTCGTCGCTGGCGACGCGCGTGCGGCCCGTCCAGTCGGGTCCGACGCGGATGCTGCCGTGCCGCGCCGCGCTGCGTTCGATCTCGTACGCGAGCGGCTGCGGCACGCCGGTGAGCGAGAGTTCCTGCAGGAACTCGCGGAGCGAGTCGGCCGTCTCGCCGCCGGCGAGCGCCGCGTCGATCGACTCGGCCGTGAACCGGTACGTGGAGGCCTGTGCCCGCGACTCGCGGCGGGTCATCGACCGCAGGCGCATGTCCAGGCGCGGCGCGAGCGGACCGGGCGCGATGGCGGTCAGGTCGTTCTGCAGGTACACCCGGTCGACCTCGGGCGGCAGCAGGGCACGCAGCGCGTCGGCGTCGGCCTCGCCGCCGCGCGCGACGTCGGCCGCCCAGTGCGGCGGTGCGCCGTCGGGCCCGATCATGACCCACCGGCGCAGCAGCGCGCGCAGGTGCGCCGCCCGCTCCGGCCACGCCGGGTCGAACGGGTGGGCCGATGGCCAGTCGGCGGGATCGATCCAGCCTCCGTCAAGGGAGTGGATGCCGGGGGGCAATGCCTCGCGCAGGTGATCGGCCACGGTGCGCCAGCGGGACACCGTGTCAGAGATCAGCCAGTCGTACGCCGACTCGGTGACCAGCCAGGCGCGGTCGGCGCCGGCGAGCAGGCCCGCGATCTCGGCGATGGCGATCAGCTCGTCGGCCTCTGCGCCGTCGTTCGCGGCACCGGCATCCACGAGCCGGCGTCGATCGGTGGCGCCGAGGGCACCCGATCCGATGCGGCCCAGGGGTGTCGTGACGGTCAGCTGGAGGATGTCGGCCATCGCGGCGGTGGCGGAGAACACGCGTTCCGCGGCGGCTGCGTCGGACTCGGATGCGGCCGGGGAGGACTCGCCCGGCAGCTCGACGGGTTCGGGCCACGCCTCGACCACGGCGCGGAACGGGGTGCCGTCTTCGGCGACGATTCCGCGATCGGCGAGGGCGGCCCGCAGCGGGCCCGCAGGGAGCGGCTCCGCGGTGTCGATCGCATGACGCAGCGCGCCGGCCTCGGCGGCGGTCAGCGCGGCGAATCCGCGATCGAGGAGCGGGGGCTGCAGCAGCGCGTCGGCGGCGTCGAAGTGATCGGACCAGGTGACGCTCGGTGCGACGCGGCGCTCGGCCAGCAGACGTCCCAGGGCAGCGTCGTCGAGTGCGGCCAGGCGGCTCGCGAGTGACCGGGCGTCGGTGGCGGCCACGTCAGCGACCCTTGTTGGCTCGCGCCTTCCGCACGAAAGTAGAGATCAGCACGATCATCAGCGAGATGAACCCGGCGATGGGCGCGATGTACACGACCGTGCCGATGACCGGCCACAGGCCCTCACCGAAGTCCGCGTGCTCCATGCCGGCGGCCCCGCCGATGAAGATCGCAGCGAAGCACACGATCGACAGGACCATGAGTCCCAGTGCTGTCGCAGCGAGGATTCGGTCGACGCGTCGGACGGGGAGCTGCTCACCCGCTGCCTGCTTGCTCATCAGCCTCAGCCTACTGCGTCCGGGGCGTGCCCTAGGCTGTATGAGGGGCTGTTCGGTCCCGGTTCCACAGCGCCCGAACACGGGTTTCATGCAGCGAGGTTGAGATGCCCACCGGCAAGGTCAGGTTCTACGACGACGAGAAGGGTTTCGGCTTCATCACGGGAGATGACGGCCAGGACGTCTTCCTGCACGCCACCGCCCTTCCGGCCGGCACCACGTCGGTCAAGGCCGGCACGCGACTCGAGTTCGGCGTCGCCGACGGGCGCCGCGGACTTCAGGCGCTCTCGGTGCGGGTGCTCGATGCTCCCGTGAGCCTCGCGAAGAAGACGCGCATGAAGGCCGACGACATGGCCGTGGTGGTCGAAGACCTCGTGAAGCTCCTCGACGGTCTCGGCGGTGACCTGCGTCACGGTCGCTACCCGAGCGCCACCCAGGGCAAGAAGGTCGCCGCCATCCTGCGCAAGGTAGCCGATGACCTCGAAGCCTGAGTCGTCCGAGACGCCCGAGCCCGGCGTGACGCCGGAGTCGGCCGCCACACCTGAGTCGGCCGACTCCGGTGTGACGCCCGAGGCCGCGGACGTCGTCGAGGCTGCCGAAGCCGTCGAGGCTGCGGACGTCGTCGAGCCGGCCAACGCGGTCGAGCCGCCCCAGACCCCGATACCCGCGGATGAGCGGCTGCTGAGCGCGCACGATCTCGCGCGCGCGGCGCTGCACGAGGTGACCGCCTCCACGACCGTCGGCGACCCCGTCGGCTACACCCTCGAAGACGACGGCGTCGTCTCGCTGCGGTTCCACAACACGATGGACGGCTATCCGGGCTGGTTCTGGACCGTCAGCGTCGCCGTCGTGGAAGACGCCGAGCCCACCGTGCTCGAGGTCGAGCTGCTGCCCGGAGACGACGCGCTGCTCGCCCCCGAGTGGGTGCCGTGGGCCGTGCGCCTCGCCGACTACCAGGCGGCTCAGGCCGCGCAGGCCGAGGCTGCGGGCGCCGATGAGGACGAGCATGGGGATGAGGACGACTCCGACGAACTCGACGATCTCGACGACTTGGATGCCGTGGACTTCGACGAAGACGGATCTTCCATCCTGCACGCCGGCGACCTCGACGGCGTCGACATCGACGCGCTCGACGAGGACGCCGACGACGATGAGGATGACGAAGACTCTGACTCCGACGAGGACGAGGACGACGACGAGGACGACGACGACGAGGACGAGGACGACTCTGGCGACGACAAGGATGACGACTCTGACGAGTCTGACGCCGACGACTCCGACGCCGACGCTGACGCCGACGACTCCGACGCCTCAGACTCCGACTCTGCCGACGCCGATTCCAGCTCTCGCTCCGAATCCCGGAAACGGGGACGAGGCTTCTGGCGTCGAGGCCGCTGACCCGACGCGCACGCCGGGGGGCTGAGCACAGTTGGCGCTTGCGCCGGGTATGTCGCAGTCGTTCCGCGTCTTAGCGCCAACTCAGGCATTGGGGGCTGAGCAAAGTTGGCGCTTGCGCCGGGTATGTCGCGGTCGTTCTGCGTCTTAGCGCCAACTCAGGCATTGGGGGCTGAGTAAAGTTGGCGCTTGCGCCGGGTGTGTCGCAGTCGTTCTGCGTCTTAGCGCCAACTCAGGCACTGGGGGCTGAGCAAAGTTGGCGCTTGCGCCGGGTATGCGCGTCGATTTCCGGCGCAAGCGCCAACTCAAGCCCTGGGCGGCGAGAGCCGCCGGCGCGGGCTCAGCCTTCGTCCCCGGGGCTTGGCCAAGGGCGCACCCGGGCGGCATCGGCGAGCATCCTCGCGGTCATGGACGGACTGCAGGTGCAGTGGCTGCTCGACCCCACCGCCGTCGACCTCGGGCGATCGAGTCAGCTCGCGATCGAGGCCATCCTCGCCGCCGTCCTCGACCCGCGGCCGTCAGCCCTGACGGAGTGAGTCAGGCGCGCAGCGCATCGACCGTGTAGTCGATGCACTCGATGAGCTTGCGGACGTCGTCGGGCTCGATCGAGACGAAGGTCGCGATGCGCAGCTGGTTGCGGCCGAGCTTGCGGTAGGGCTCGGTGTCGACGATTCCGTTGGCACGGAGACTGGATGCCACAGCCGCGGCATCCACGCTCTCGTCGAAGTCGATCGTGACGACGACGGGCGAGCGGTCGGCCGGGTCGGCGACGAACGGCGTCGCGAACGCGCGGTCCTCGGCCCACGCGTACAGTGCGCCGGACGACTCGGTCGTGCGGGCGTCGGCCCAGGCGAGGCCGCCGTTGTCGTTGATCCACTCGAGCTGCTTGTCGAGCAGGTGCAGGGTGGCCACAGCCGGCGTGTTGAGCGTCTGGTTCAGGCGCGAGTTGTCCACGGCGTTCTTCAGGCTCAGGAACTCGGGGATGTAGCGGTCCGTCGCCGCGATGCGCTCGATGCGCTCGATCGCGGCGGGTGAGACGGCTGCGAACCACAGGCCGCCGTCGGAGCCCAGGTTCTTCTGCGGTGCGAAGTAGTAGACGTCGGCCTCGGAGACCTGGAAGTTGATGCCGCCGGCGGCGCTGGTCGCGTCGATGACGGTGAGTGCGCCGTCGTCGCCGGCGATGCGCGAGACAGCGGTGGCGACACCGGTCGAGGTCTCGTTGTGCGGCCAGGCGTACACGTCCACGCCGGAGACCGCCTCGGCGGCGATGGAGGATCCGGGCTCGGCCTTGCGGACGTCGGGGGCGGTCAGCCACGGCGCGGCGGCGGCCTTCGCGAATTTGCCGCCGAACTCGCCGAAGACGAGGTTCTGGCTGCGGTTCTCGATGAGGCCGAACGCCGCGGCATCCCAGAACGCGGTCGATCCGCCGTTGCCGAGGATGATCTCGTACCCGTTCGGCAGCCGCAGCAGGTCGGACAGGCCCGCGCGCACCTGACCGACGAGCGTCTTGATCGGCGACTGGCGGTGCGAGGTGCCCATCAGCACCGAGCCGGGGCCGACGAGCGATTCGAGCTGCGCGGCGCGGATCTTCGACGGGCCGCAGCCGAATCGTCCGTCGGCGGGCAGGATCTCGCGGGGCAGCGTCACATGGGCCATGGTTCGATTCTAGGACGCTGGGCTCCGGCATCCCGATCCCGTGACAGGGGGAGCCGATAGGCTGGGGGAGCATCATTCCCCGCGCGTAGAGGCCAGACATGACCGACTTGATCGACACCACCGAGATGTACCTGCGCACGATCCTCGAGCTCGAGGAGGAGGACATCACGCCGCTGCGCGCCCGCATCTCGGAACGCCTGGGCCACTCCGGCCCGACCGTCTCGCAGACGATCGGGCGCATGGAGCGCGACGGGCTAGTCGTGGTCAGCGAAGATCGCACGCTGGAGCTGACGGATGCCGGCAGGCAGAAGGCCGTGGACGTGATGCGCAAGCACCGTCTCGCGGAGCGGCTGCTCAGCGACGTCATCGGCCTCGACTGGGCCTATGTCCACGAAGAGGCGTGCCGGTGGGAGCACGTGATGAGCGAACTGGTCGAGCGCCGCCTGCTCGAGCTGCTCGACCACCCGACCGAGTCGCCCTACGGCAACCCGATCCCCGGTCTCGACCAGCTCGGCGATGTGCCGGCCCGGACGTTCGACGAGGGCGTCGTAGGCCTGGTCCGTGCGCTCAACGAGGCGGGCGGTCCCATCACCGGCACCGTGCGCCGGCTCGCCGAGCCCGTGCAGGTCGAGCCCGAGCTGCTCACCCAGCTGCGCGCTGCGGGGGTCGTTCCGGGGGCTGCCGGAGGCTTCCGGTTCAGCGAGGGATACGTGCTGGTGCAGATGGACGGCAACGAGGAAGCGCTCGAGCTTCCGGTCGAGGTCGCCGCGCACCTCTTCCTCGTCGACGCCCGCGAGCGCGTCTGAGCATCCCCTCCGAACACGCGGGCGGCGCCCGCCTAGCGTGACTTATTCGTTACTTTCGGGTAGCCTCGGAAAGTCCGAAGGCGAGAAGCCCGCCGCAGGACCGCCACCCGAGTTGCCTCACCGGTTCGTCACTCGCGTGGTGAAGCCCGTACATCTGTGCCCGACACCGAGTACGACGAACCAGTGCCCTCGGGCGCAGAGGCGCCGGAGGATCCAGTTTGGCTGAAGAGACCGATTCGTCGATTGACGGACCCGAAACCGATACGACGAGTCTCACGCAACGCGACCGTGCGCGCCGTTTCACCGCGCGCCGCCCCGCTGCGAAGGCTCCCGCCCGTCGCTCGACCGCTGTGGCCACGAAGGCCGCGCGACCGTCGTCGCAGACCAAGCCGCACCCGGTGCGCAGCTTCTTGACGGTCGCCGCCGTCGCGGGCCTGGTCGCCACCGTCGCGATCCCCGCAGTCGTCTCCGCCGACCGCAGCGCCTCGGCCGACGCCGTCACCACGGTGCAGCAGGTCGCCGCCGAGAACGCACAGTCCCTCGTCGTGGCCAGCGAGGCGACCCCCGAGGCCCTCGACCGCGACAGCTACTCGGCTACGACGAAGGAAGAGATCGACAAGAAGAAGGCCGAGGAAGCCGCCAAGAAGGCCCTCGCCGCTCGTCTCGCCTCGCGCGCCAGCTCGGCCTCGTTCAGCACCGCGGTGCCGCTGACCATCGCCGCCTCCGGCGACGTCGTGCGCCCGCTCACCTCGTTCAACAGCTTCGGCACGCCGTATGCGGGCCACAAGGGCACCGACTACATGGCCGGCCGCGGCACCCCGATCTACTCGATCGCCGACGGCGTGGTCGTCGCGTCGAGCGAGAGCGGCCCCGGCTGGGGCGTGTACGTGAAGATCGCCCACAACATCGGCGGCAAGAGTGTCACCTCGCTGTACGCGCACATGAGCTACGGCACCCGCCGCGTCACCGTCGGCCAGACGGTCTCGGCCGGTCAGCTGATCGGCCAGGTCGGCGACAGCGGTCGCGCTTACGGCACGCACCTGCACCTCGAGGTCGTCGTGGGCGGCGCGTACCAGAACGCCGAGAGCTGGCTGCAGGCCAACGCGAACTGAGCGGGGCGGAGCCGCCGACACGCGGCATCCATTCACCTGCTGTTGGTCCTCGGTGTCACGGGCATGCATTACCCTGATCCCGACGCTCGCGCACAGCCGAGGGGGAGCCAATGGATGACGTGCCTCGCATTCGAACCGTGAATGCGCTCGGTCGTTACGTCCTGCGGCATCGTGTGTACGACTGCCGCGACATTCGTCGTGGAGTCAAGGCGCTGTCTTCGTGACAGCGCCTTTTTTCGTGCCCGCACCCGCTCACTGAACGCCTCGTCGCAACCGAACAACCGCTGAAGCCGTCACGGCAGTTCGAGAGGACACGGATGCGCACTCTGGTGCTGAACGCAGGATATGAACCCTTGGCCGTCGTGTCGTTCAAGCGGGCCCTCGTGCTCGTGATGAACGACAAGGCCACCGTCATCGAACGGATGGAGGGCAACCCGGTGTGGGGGACACGTGATGTGTACGACCGCCCCGCGGTGATCCTCCTGAGCAGATACGTCCGCATTCCCGGCAGCCGCCGGGTGCCGGTCACCCGCCGCGGGGTGCTGCGCCGCGACGGGCACCGCTGCGCGTACTGCGGGTCGGGGGCCACGACGATCGACCACGTGCAGCCGCGTTCGCGTGGCGGAGCGGATTCGTGGGAGAACCTCGTCGCGTGCTGCCTGCGCTGCAACAACGTGAAGGGCGATCGCACGCCGCAGGAGATGTCGTGGTCGCTGCGGATCATGCCGCAGCCGCCGCGCGGGGCGCACTGGACCGTGCGGGGCACCGAGCGCACCGACCCGGTCTGGGAGCCGTACCTGGCACTCGCCGCCTGAGGGGGTGCCGCCGTGGGCGTGCACCGGTTCGGTCGGGGTGATTGATCTGCGGCGAGATTGAACCGTCGCATCCGCGCCTCGAAGCGACGACTCGGGACGGATGACGTCCCTCGCCGCGTGATTCCGCCGGTCCGGCGGCGATGTCGGACCTAGAGCGTATCTTCGATCTCATCATATTGAGGATCTAGAACATTCGTTCTATCCTGTCGTAGTGAGGTCGATCGTGCCCAACTCCACTGCGCAGAGTTCCACTCTGCAAGAAGTGCAGCGGCTGCGCGCCCAGCTCGAAAGGGTGCAGGGGCGGCGCATGGACGCACCTGTGCTGCCGACCCATCCGGTGCTCGCGGGCCTGCTGCCCGGTCGCGGACTGCGCACCGGGTCGTCGTATTCGCTGGGCCGGTCGATGTCGCTGCTGTTCGCCCTCCTCGCGCAGCCCTCGCAGGCGGGGTCGTGGTGCGCGGTACTGGGAATGCCGGGGTTCGGTGCCGAGGCGGCTGAGAAGGCCGGGGTCGACCTGTCGCGGCTCGTGCTCATCCCCGATCCGGGTCCGCGGTGGCTGGCGGTGGCTGCGACGATCGCCGACGCCCTGCCGGTGGTGGCGGTGCGTCCCCCCGAGCGGGCGAGGGATGCCGATGTCTCGCGGCTGGCGGCACGCATGCGCGAGCGGGGCTCGGTGCTGCTGGTGCAGGGCCCCTGGCCGCAGACCGAGGCGATGATCGACGTCGCCGACCCGCACTGGTCGGGGCTCGGCGACGGGTACGGCCTGCTCAGCGAGCGGCAGCTGACGGTGACGGTGACCAGCCGGCGCTTTCCGATGCCGCGCACGGGGCGCATGCTGCTGCCCGCGCAGGGGGGCGCGCTCGAGCAGGCCTCGCCGGGTCTGCATGCCTCGCCGGGTCTGCCCGCCTCACCGGATCTGCATGCCTCGCCGGGCCTGCCCGCCTCACGGAGACAGGAGAAATTGCCGAAACAGGAGATGGCACCGGAAACACGTCCTGTGTCGGTGATTTCTCCTGTGCCGGTGATCCAGCCGAGCCGGCCGTCGGACACGCCAGACATCGGCGATCTCGAGCACGAGCCGGCGCCGATGCGGGCGGTGGGGTGAGATGGGCGCCGCTGACGTCCGCGACACCAGGGCTGGCAGCGCTGAGGTCCGCGGCACCGGGGTCCGCGGCACCGGGGCCCGCGGCACTGAGGGGCACGCCGCTCCCGTCCGCAGCCTCGTGGTGTGGGTTCCGGACTGGCCCGTCGTCGCCCTGACCCGCGACGGCGAGAGTCCGCCCGATCCCCAGGAGCCGATCGCCGTGTTCGACAAGGGCGCCGTGATCGCGTGCTCGCCGGCCGCCCGCGCCGAGGGGGTGCGCCGCGGGCAGCGGCGCCGTGACGCGCAGGCCCGGTGCCCGCAGCTGATCGTCGCCGAGGCCGATCCGGTGCGCGACCAGCGGATGTTCGCCCCGCTGATCGCCCGGCTCGAAGAGCACGCACCCGGGGTGCAGCTGGTGCGGCCGGGGCTGTGCGCCGTGCACGCCCGTGGTCCCGCCCGCTACTACGGCGGCGAGGCGGCCGCGGCGATCGTCCTGCGCGATGCCATGGTCGACGCCCTGCCCGCACCCGTGTTGGCCTCCGCGGCCGGCTCCATGGGCGACCCCGCCGTGCCAGCCTTCGACACCACCGACCTCACTCCCGACGTGCGCGTGGGCATCGCCGACGGCCCGTTCTCGGCCGAGCAGGCCGCGCGGGTGGGCACGCGGCGCGAAGACCCGGTGCGGGTGGTGCCGGCCGGCGAGGCGGCCGCGTTCCTCGCGCCGCTGCCGGTGACGGCGCTGGACGACGACGTCGTCGACCTGTTCGCCCGGCTGGGCATCCAGACCCTGGGCCAGGTGGCCGAGATGGATCCGCAGCGACTCGTGGAACGGTTCGGGCCCCGTGGCGCGCGGCTGCACGCCCTGGCCGCCGGGCAGGACTCCCGTCCGGTGTCGCCGCGCACCCCGCCGCCCGAGCTGCAGCGCGAGGTCGCGTTCGAGCCGCCGCTGGAACTTGCCGACCAGGTGGCGTTCGGCATGCGCCGCACCGCCGAGGAGTTCATCGCCGGGCTCGGCGCCGTCGACCTCGTGTGCACCGAGCTGCGGGTCGTGCTCATCGGCGATCGCGGCGACCACAGCGACCGGGTGTGGCTGCACCCCGGCACGTTCGACGCGCCGGCGGTCGTCGACCGGGTGCGGTGGCAGCTGGCCGAGCAGCCCCTCGTCGCACGCGGGCTGCGCAGTGCCGTCGCGCGGGTGCGGATCGAGCCCGAAGCGGTCGACGCGGCATCCCACCACGTCCGGGCGCTGTTCGGGTCGGGGCCCGAGGAGCGCGTGCACCATGCGCTCTCGCGCGTGCAGGCGATGCTCGGGCACCGGGGCGTGCTGACGCCGGCGATCGGCGGGGGCCGGTGGCTGGCCGAGCGGCAGGTGCTGGTGCCGTGGGGCGACCGGTCGGTCACCAGCGCGCGGGCGCGCCCGTGGCCGGGGAGCCTGCCCGACCCGCTGCCGTCCACCGTGTTCGCCGATCCGCTGCCGGTTGCGGTGGTCGACGCCGAGGGTGACATGGTCGCCGTCGACGGTCGCGGCGAGCTCACCGCGCCGCCGGCCACCCTGCTGAGCGACGACCGGTCGCGCCGGGTGGAGACATGGGCGGGCCCCTGGCCGGTGTTCGAGCGGGGGTGGGACCCCACGCGGGCGCGCCGCGCGCACCGGTTCCAGATGGTGGATGCCGCGCAGACGGCCTGGCTGCTGGTGTGCGAAGAGGGCGTCTGGCACGTGGAGGGGAGGTACGACTGATGGGATTCAACAATCCGTCCGTCCCGTGGTCGGAGATGGAGCGGCTGCTCAGCGGCCGGCCGAAGCAACCCGAGAAGAATCCCGCCACCGCCACCCCCGCGGGCACCCGCGACAGCGACGTCCCCGACGGCGCGGACGGCGGCGACAGCCCGGCCTGGTCGCGCAAGCGCGGAAAGTACACGCCGCCGCCGCTCGTCCGGCCCGAGAACCCCATCCCGTACGCCGAGCTGCACGCGCACTCGTCGTACTCGTTCCTCGACGGGGCGTCCTCGCCTGAAGAGCTCGCCGAAGAGTCCGAGCGGCTGGGGTTGCACGCGCTCGCGGTCACCGATCACGACGGCTTCTACGGCATCGTGCGCTTCGCCGAGGCGGCTGAGACCCTCGAGGTGAAGACCGTCTTCGGGGCCGAGCTGTCGCTCGAGCTGCCCGCGCCGCAGAACGGCGAGCCCGATCCCGTCGGCTCGCATCTGCTGGTCCTCGCCCGCGGCGAGGAGGGCTATCACCGGCTCGCGTCGGCGCTCACCCACGCGCAGCTGGCCGGGGCGGAGAAGGGCAAGCCGCACTACGACCTCGACGAGCTCGCCGCGCAGGCGGGCGGGCACTGGGCGATCCTCACCGGATGCCGGAAGGGCGCCGTCCGGCAGGCGCTCCACGATCAGGGGGCCCAGAGCGCCGCGGAAGAACTCGACCGGCTCATCGCGCTGTTCGGGCCCGAGGCCGTGAACGTGGAGCTGATCGACCACGGCAACCCCACCGATTCCCGCGACAATGACGTACTGGCATCCCTCGCCCGCGAGAGAGGGCTGCCGGTGCTCGCGACCGGCAACGTGCACTACGCCGTGCCCGAGCGGGTGCACCTGGCCGCCGCGGTGGCCGCGGTGCGCGCGAACCGTGGGCTCGACGAGCTCGACGGGTGGCTGCCGGCCCACGCCGGGGCGCACCTGCGCTCGGGCGAGGAGATGACCCGCCGGTTCCGCCGCTACCCGGGCGCGGTGGCCCGCACCGTCACGCTCGCCGACGAGCTCGCGTTTCCGCTGCGGCGCGCCAAGCCCGCGCTGCCGAAGCTGCCCGTCCCCGACGGGCACACGCCGATGTCGTACCTGCGGGAGCTGGTGTGGGAGGCGGTGCCGCGCAAGTATCCCGATGCCACCGATGCCGATCGGGCGCGGATCGAGAACGAGCTGGGCGTCATCGCGCAGAAGGACTTCCCGGGGTACTTCCTCATCGTGCACGGGATCGTGCAAGAGGCGCGGCGCCGCGGCATCCTGTGCCAGGGGAGGGGATCGGCGGCCAGCAGCGCCGTCTGCTACCTGCTCGACATCACCGCCGTCGACGCGATCGCCTACAACCTGCCGTTCGAGCGGTTCCTGTCGGCGCTGCGCGACGAAGAGCCCGACATCGACGTGGACTTCGACTCGGATCGGCGCGAGGAGATCATCCAGTGGGTGTACCGGCAGTACGGGCGCGAGCGCGCGGCGCAGGTCGCGAACGTCATCCAGTACCGGCCGAAGAACGCCGTCCGCGACATGGCGAAGGCGCTCGGACACTCGCCCGGGCAGCAGGACGCGTGGTCGAAGCAGGTCGAGCGGTGGGACGGGCTGTTCGAGACGGCCGACCACGACATCCCCGACCGGGTGCTGGAGTATGCGACTGAGCTGTTGAAGACGCCGCGTCACCTCGGCATCCACTCGGGAGGAATGGTGCTCACCGAGCGACCCGTCGGCGAGGTCGTGCCGATCGAGCACGCGCGCATGGCGAACCGCACCGTCATCCAGTGGGACAAGGACGACGCCGCCTGGATGGGCCTGGTGAAGTTCGATCTGCTGGGCCTGGGCATGCTCGCCGCTCTGCAGTACTGCTTCGACATGATCGCGGATGCCACGGGGGAGCGGTGGGAGCTGGCGACGATCCCGAAGGAGGAGGCCGCCGTCTACGACATGCTGTGCCGGGCCGACTCGATCGGGGTGTTCCAGGTGGAGTCGAGGGCGCAGATGGGGCTGCTGCCGCGGCTGCAGCCGCGCCGGTACTACGACCTCGTGATCGAGATCGCGCTGATCCGGCCCGGGCCGATCCAGGGCGGGGCGGTGCACCCGTACGTGCGGCGCAAGCTGGGGCAGGAGAAGGTGACGTACGCGCACCCGAAGCTGAAGCCGGTGCTGGAGAAGACCCTGGGCATTCCGGTGTTCCAGGAGCAGCTCATGCAGATGGGCATGGCCGTGGGCGGGCTCACCGGCGAGGACGCCGATCTGCTGCGCCGGGCGATGGGATCCAAGCGCGGTATCGAGCGCATCGATTCGCTGCGCAAGAAGCTGTACGCGGGCATGGCGGAGAACGGCCTGACCGGCGAGGTCGCCGACGACATCTACGCGAAGATCCAGGCGTTCGCGAACTTCGGGTTCGCCGAGAGCCACTCGCTGTCGTTCGCGTTGCTGGTCTACGCGTCGTCGTGGCTGAAGCTGCACTATCCCGGCGCGTTCCTGGCGGCGCTGCTGCGCGCGCAGCCGATGGGGTTCTACTCGCCGGCCTCGCTCACCGCCGACGCGCGCCGCCACGGTGTGCAGGTGCGGCGCCCCGACCTGCATCTGTCGGGGGTGGATGCCGGATTGGAGGCGGTCACGCCCGACGACGCCAGGCAGAGCGGGGTGGATGCCGCCGACGCCGGGTCGACGCGCCGCCCGGCCACCGGCATGGACGCCTGCACCCACCGCACCCAGCCGCCGGTCGGAAGGTTCGATCGCGACGCCCCCGACGAATCCGCTGCGCACCGCCGCGACGGAGCATTCGCGGTGCGGCTGGGACTGGCATCGGTCACCGGGATCGGCAAGCCCCTCGCCGAGCGCATCGTCGCCGAGCGCGAGGCCCGCGGGCCGTTCCGGGACCTGCGCGACCTCACCCGCCGCACCGGGGCGAACACAGCGCAGCTCGAGGCCCTCGCTACCGCGGGCGCGTTCGAGGGTCTCGGGGTGAGCCGGCGCGAGGGCATCTGGCTGGCGGGCGACGCCGCGCAGGACCGCATCGAGTACCTCGAGGGGTCGCTCGTGTCGGTGCAGCCGCCGCTGTTCGGAGACCAGTCGAGCTATGACGTGCTGGCCGCCGACCTGTGGGCGACGGGCATCTCGACCGACGATCATCCGCTGGTGCATTACCGGTCGCAGCTCGATGCCCGGGGTGTGCTCACCGCCGCAGAGCTGCGTGGGCACGAGACGGGGCGACGGGTCGAGGTGGCGGGGCTGGTGACGCACCGGCAGCGCCCGGCCACGGCATCCGGTGTCACCTTTCTCAATCTCGAGGACGAGCACGGCCTCGTGAACGTCATCTGCTCGGTGGGAGTGTGGAACAAGTACCGGCGGGTGCTGCGCGATTCTCCGGCGCTGATCGCGCGGGGAATGCTGGAGCGCTCGCCCGAAGGCGTCACGAACCTGCTCGCCGACCGGTTCGAAGACCTGCGCGTGGGCGTGCAGCACCGGTCGCGCGACTTCCGGTGATGCGCGGACGGCGTCGAATCCGCCGCGTTCGTAGCATTCATACAAATGTGATCGATCTGTGGTCAGACCACATGAGGAGTGCGCACAGACTTTTCCCAGGGTGGGCGCGGACGGGCGGAAACTGAGGTCATCACAGAGCGCCGGACAAGCCGGCACACGAATGAGAAAGGCCCTCACATGACCGCCCCCACCGCCACCACCGTCCTGTCCGGCGCACCCGCCGACGTTCCGGTCGCGGCACACTCCTCCGCCCTGCCGATCGCGATCGCGGTCACGCGCATGCTGATGGGCTTCTACTTCTTGTGGGCGTTCTTCGACAAGGTGTTCGGCCTCGGCTTCGCGACGCCGGTCGAGCGCGCCTGGATCAACGGTGGCAGCCCCACGACGGGCTTCCTCACGAACGCGACGGCCGAGAGCCCGCTTGCGGCGGTGTTCAACGCGATCGCCGGCAACCCGGTCGTGGACTGGCTGTTCATGCTGGGCCTGTTCGGCGTCGGGTTCACTCTGCTGTTCGGCATCGGCGTGCGGGTCGGCGCGATCGCGGGTGCGGCGATGCTGTTCCTGATGTTCCTCGCCGAGTTCCCGCTGACCCTGACCGGGGCCACCAACCCGCTCATCGACGGCCACATCATCGAGATGGGCGTGATGGCCATCGTCTTCTTCGGGGTCGCGGACCAGCGGCTGAGCGTCGCCCGGGTGTGGCGCACCGTCGTCGGAGACAAGACCTGGCTCTGGTGACATCCTGACGACGATCGTCCCGGCGGAATTTCACCGTCGGGACGATCCCTTTTGTGTGGATGCCGCGGGCGGCAGCCGGCTTCAGGGCTCGTAGCCGGCGGCGGGGACTGAGTTGACTACGGCGCATTGACCGCAATGGGCACCCGCCGACACACTGGTCGAGTGAGAGCCGTCGTGTACGACCGCTATGGGACCGTCGACGAGCTGCGGGTGGCTGACATCCCGGTGCCGACGCCCGGACCGGGCCAGGTGCTCATCGAGGTCGTCGCGACGAGCGTGAACCTCTCGGATTGGGAGGGTCTGCACGGCAGTCCGGCGTACGCGCGGATCGGCGGGCTGTGGCGTCCGGCGCGGCGGGTGCTGGGGTCGGACATCGCGGGGCGCGTGGCGGCGGTGGGGGACGGCGTCGACCGGTTCCGGGTGGGCGATGAGGTGTTCGGCGACAACCTGGAGCGCATGGGCGGGTTCGCTGAGTATGCGGTCGCGCCCCAGGCGGTGCTGGCGCCCAAGCCTGCGGAGCTCACGTTCGCCGAGGCGGCGACGCTGCCGCAGGCGGGGGCGATCGCGGTGCAGGCGGTCGCCCGGGGTGACGCGGGCATGCCGATGCTGATCAACGGCGCGGGGGGAGGGAGCGGGATGTTCGCGATCCAGCTCGCCGCACGGGCCGGAATGCACGTCACCGGCGTCGACAACGCCGGCAAGCTCGCCTTCATGCGTGAGCTCGGGGCGGATGCGGTGATCGACTATCGCGCCGAGGACTTCACGCGCACCGGACCGTACGATCTGGTGGTCGATCTGGTGGCGCGGCGTTCGATGTTCGCGTACCGGCGTGCGCTGGCGCGGGGTGGCCGGTTCTTGATGGTCGGTGGCACGGTGCGGGCATTGCTGCGGGCGCTGACCGTCGGCACTGTCGTCGGTGCGGTGAGCGGGACGCGGCTGGGGGTGCTGGCGGTGCGGCAGGGGCCGGCGCACTTCGGGCCGCTGGTTGAGGCATGCGTCGCGGGCGACGTGCAGATCCGCATCGACAGCACGTTCCCGCTCGAGCAGACGGCTGCGGCGCTGGAGCATCACGGTGAGGGACGTGCGCTGGGCAAGGTCGTCGTCGCGGTGCGGGACGAGTAGGTCTCTCGGCCGGCGCTATGGGCAGAGCTCGAAGACGTAGCCGGGTTCTTCGGGCTTCGTCAGGGCGCGGTCGCGGTGGATCAGGGATGCGGGCCGGTCGGGGGCGGCGCATGCGTCGGCGAAGGCGGCCGGGTCGCTGTACTCGATGGCGAGCACGTGGTCGCCGTACACGTCGGTGTAGGCGTCGCACTCGTCGTACGCGGCGCATTCCTCGGTGATGGCGAAGTCGAAGCCGGCCTCGGTGTGGAGGAGGGCGGCGTCTTCGGCGGCGTTCTTCTGCGCGGCGGCGAGTCCAGCGTCGTGGGCGCGGGTGACGAGCGCACTGGCGAGGGTGAGGTTGTCGTCGCGGGTGAGGAGGCCGTTCGTGCGCGTATAGGTGTCGAGGTTGTCGAACTCGACGGCGTCGTAGCCGGCGTCGGCGCACTGGTCGATCCAGGGTGTGACGATCGCGGCGACGCGTTCAGCGTCGCGGGTGTCGATGAGGGCTTCGTCGGGCCAGTCCGGGTCGTAGACGATGTCGCCGTCCGCGTCGTGGAGGAGCAGGTCGTCGGGCCAGTTGTCGAGTTCGTCGGGCTGGGTCTGGAAGGCATTGAGGTAACAGACCGAGTAGCGGTCGTCGGCGGGTGGGGCAAGTCGATCACGGACGACGATCTGCACCGCTGGGCCGGGTTCGTATGCCCCGCCGAGCTGGTAGTCGAATGCGGCGGCAACGGGTGGCAGGGAGATCGTGGGGGTCTGCTCACCGGTCGGACTGTGGTCGTCGACGCTGTGGCTCGCGCAGCCGATGAGCGTGGCGAGCGTGAGGAGTGTGGCTGCGGTCACTGCGGCGGTGTGGTGCTTTCGTCTGCGGCCGGTGTGATGTACCCGCAAGGCGCGCTCGGTGGAGGGCGCGGAACCGTGTCGCGGCATGGCCTCGAGGGTACGTCAGAACGGTGGCGGTCCGTCGTACTTGGTGGTTGCCGGGTCGGCGGCGGGCGTGGACGTGGCGGTGTCGAGGGGCGGGTCGACGCGAGTGGTGAATCCGGTGGGGCTGACCCAGTACAGCTGGCTGGTCGCCTTGTCGCGGATCAGCTGCCAGAGCGTCTCGTCCTTGATGATGTGGTGGTGTTCGCACAGCGGACACAGGTTTTCGGCGTCGGTGGTGCCGCCATCGGCCCAGCGTGTGCGGTGGTCGATGTCGCATCGGTGCGCGGGTCTGGTGCAGCCTGGGGCGATGCAGGTCGGGTACTGGGTGTCGAGCCACCGGCGCAGGTCGGCGGGAACCCGGTATGTCTTGCGGTCGACGTTGAGGATGGTTCCGGTGACCGGGTGAGTGAGCACCCGTATCCACGATTTCGCCCGTCCGGCGAGTCGTTTGGCGGTTTCGATGTCGATCGGCCCGTATCCGTCCAAGGTGGCCGGTTCGTCGGAGTGTCCGAGGAGGGCGAGGGCGGGGATCGTGATCCGCACCGTCGGCGTGATGCCCTTCAGTGACGGGAGAGTCTCGTTCGGCCCGGCCGCACCGACCGGCGCCTCGGTCTCGCCTGGGGCGTCGGTGTCGGGTTCGCTCGGCGCATCCGCATCGTCTGCGGTGTCTGCGCCGGTCTCGGATCCGCTCAGCACCTCCGCAAGGTCTGCGGTGTCTGCGTCCGTCTCAGGGTCACCCGGCGCATCCGCACCGTCTGCGGTGTCGGTCGCATCGTCGCGGGCGTCATTGCCACCTGCGGCGGCGGCGCGGACTGCATCGACGATATCGTCGGGGAGCGCGGCGAGGGAGCCGCTCAGCAGCAGATCGGTGGAGATATCGGCGCGCAGTTGTGCAAGGGTGCGGGTCTCGCCGGGCAGGGTGGCCAGGTACCGGGACTGGATGTCGAGGTAGTCGGCGATCGCGTGGCCGGCGGTGGCGGGAACGCGCAGGATCATCTCCATGATGCCGTCGAGCTCCGGCGTGACCCACACATCGCGGTTCTTCGCAGCCCGAGCGTGGCGCTCGTTGACCGATTCGGGGTGCACCCGCTCGCGGACGTTGCGGGCGCGGGAGCGGAACTTCCCGCTGTTCTGCCGGGTTGCTGCGTCGACCAGTTGCTCGTCGAACGCAGCCCACGCGATCGGATCGGCAGGGAGCTCGTCGACCAGCGTCTTGGCGTAAGCCGCGTTCTGTTCGGGGACGTCTCCGGCCAGGTATGCCGCCCATAGTCGCGGGCATCGCGCCGCGAGCACCTGCGCACGACTGGCGCGCGCGTGCACCTGGCCCTCGGACAGCTGAGTGCGCACGGCAATGTCGAGCGCCACGGCGCTGACGGCCAGGTCGCGGCAGTGCCGCTGATACTCGGTCAGCGACATCCCGCGGCCCGCGACCGCCGCCGGGTAGTTGCCCTCGACATCCGTCCACGCCGACGGGTCGTTCGCCGCTTCGGTGAGCAGGTCGTTGATCCGCTGATCCTGCCGCGCCGCGGCCACCCGCCCGTATCGGACGAGGTCTTCCAGGCCGACTCCCGGCGGGGTGGCATCGTCAAGGTCGGTGAAGTCCAATGGTGACTCCGGCACGGATGCCGTGTCGTGACCCGCTGCGAAACTGGAAGCGAAATCCACCTGGACTCCGGACTTGAAATCGATGATGACACCGCCGCGTGCCTCGTACTCCTCGCACAGTCTGGCCAGGAAGGCATCGACGTAGTCAGACCCCGCGGACGATGCCGCTACCGGGTCCTGTACCACCGTCGAGCTAACCATACAAAAATACTAACACGCAATCGCCGACATGGGAAGAAATATTCGAACCAATGTGGAAGATAGACTGAGTGACGCCAGCCTCTGTAGCTCAATGGAAGAGCAGTTGCGTCCTAAGCAAACGGTTGGGGGTTCGAGTCCCTCCAGGGCTATTGGACAGTTTCGGGCGCGACCTCAGGTTCGCCCGGGCTCATTTCGTCGTGCCCGACCTTGACGTGACTCAACCGAGTCGACTGCGCGGAGGGAGGTCGATCTTGCCGGTGCGACGGGCGCGGGATCGAAGTCGACGAGTCGGTGATATGGTGACTGACACTTCGACGAGGGAGTCCGCGATGCTGCGCAGTGATGCCAAGCAGAATCGCGTGCTGTTGCTGGATGCCGCGTGCGATCTCATCGCCCAGGCGGGCACCGATGACATCAGCGCGCGCGATATCGCCGATCGTGCAGGCGTCAGCTCGGCGACGCTGTACCGTCACTTCCCGAACAAACAGGCCCTCGTGGACGGCATCTCGGTGGATCGCTGGGAGCGCATGAGCGAGTGGGCGCGCGGCTCGCGCAGTCCCCGTGCGGCGGTCTTCGACATCGCTCGCGTGCTCGACCGGTTCTCGCGACTCGTCAGCGACGACGCGCAGTTCATCGTGGCCGCGGGGCTGAAGGTCGGCACGACGCCGGCGGCGATCGCGCCCGTGCGCGAGGTCTTTGACGCGCGCTTCGACTCACTCTGGAACGCCGCCCGGGCGTCGGGGTCAGTCCGCCGATGGGCCGACCCCAGGGATGCGGTCGAGCTCGTCGGCTCTATCCGTAACAAGGAGCGCCGCACTCCCATGCTGGCAACCGTCGTCGGGGGCTTCGTGGCACCGCAAGTCGATGTGGAACGACTGTTGCGCGTCGTGCATCACCCGCACCGATCTGCCCAACTGTGACGGATACGGGGTAGTTCCCTCACTTCCGTCGCACGGACTGTCTGGCTCTCGCATTATCGAGACGTGTTGAACAATGTTGCTCATCCGTTGGATTCCGGAATCCGCCGTCTGGCGGAACAGCTACGCGACGGCAGCATCAGCTCGCGCGAACTGACGGAGCTCGCTTTCGACAGGATCGGCGCGCGAAACGGCGGCGAACCCGACTTCGACGGCGGCCCGGACGCTGTCAACGCGTGGGCGCGTCTTGATCGCGATGCCGCGTTGACAGCTGCAGATGCCGCGGATCGGCGCATAGCGCAGGGTGATCCCTCGCTGTTGGCGGGCATACCCGTCGGGCTCAAGGATCTGTTCGCCGTCGCGGGCAAGCCGCTCACCGCTTCGAGCCGCCTCCGCGCAAACGAGACAGCGGACCAGGACAGCGCGGCGTGGTCGGCGCTGTCCGACGCCGGTGCCGTTTACGTGGGGCACACTCACACGCACGAGTTCGCCGCCGGCGGCACCACCGACCAGGTCGGCAACCCGTGGAATCTCGCCCACAGCCCCGGGGGCTCCAGCGGAGGCTCCGGCGCTGCCATCGCCGCCGGCATGGTGCCCTTGGCGCTCGGCACCGACACGGCGGGTTCCCTCCGAATCCCTGCGGCCCTCGTCGGCGTCTCCTCGTTCAAGGCGTCGTTCGGCCGTGTGCCGACCGACGGCGTCATCCCGCTGTCCACGACGCTCGACCACGCCGGCCCCATCGCCCGCACGATCGATGACTGCGCTGTCGCGCTCGAGGTCCTCACCGCCGCGCCGCGCTCCCGCGACCCGTTCGGTGTCGGCGCGCGCCCCGGAATTGTCGCGCCGCGGGCGGCGGACCTGCGCGGCGTCCGGGTGGCCGTGACCGATCGCCCCGATTCTGTCGACCTCGAACCGGATGTGCGCGATGGTCTGGAGCGGGCCGTCGCGGCGTTGTGGGAGCTGGGCGCGACCGTCGTGACCATCCCCGCACCGACGGATCTGTCCAAGGCTGACTACGACACGATCTTCCTCGCCGAAGCGCGCACGTATCACGCGCAGTACGCCGATCGCGCGAGCGAATACCGACCGAGCGTGCGCGAGTTCCTTGCCCACGACCTTCCGCCCATCGCCGTTGACGTCTATCTGGCGGCTCAGCAGCGCCGGGCAGGCGTCACCGCCGCCTGGCAACGCTGGTTCGCCGAGAACGGCATTGCCGCACTCATCGAGCCGACGGCGGCATCCACCGCGCCCGTGCGCGGGCACGGGTACGACGCGGGCCGCCCGATGGGCGGCACCGATCCACTCACCGCCTTCACCGCCACCTGGAACGTCACCGGTTTCCCCGTCGCCGCGCTCCCCGCGGGAGTCGGCAGCCGCACCGGTCTACCCGTCGGCGTCTCGGTCGTCGGACCCGGCGAAAGCGACGCCGAGACGCTCGCCATCGCCCTGGGGTTGCAGGAGCGACTTCCCATCCCCGAACTCGCGTGGTGAGCTGATGGAGTCCTTTGTCCTCTTCGCGCTGTCGGTGTTCACCGCCTTCGGCTTCTACGCGCTGCTTGCGTGGGGCCTCGGGCTCATCTTCGGTCAGCTCAATGTGGTCAACGTGGCCCATGGTGACATGGCCATGGTGGGCGCCTACCTCATGGTCGTGCTGACCCCCGTGGCCTTCCCGCTCCGCCTGCTCCTCGCCGTCATCGGGGGGTTGGTCCTGGGTGCACTCATCGAACGAGGACTGCTCAGCCGTCTGTATGAGCACGGCATGCTTGCCACGCTTCTGGCGATGTGGGGCACCGGCATCGTCCTGCGCCAGACCGCTGAGGCGATCTTCGGTCCCACTCCGGCGTCGGTGCCAGCACCTATCACCGGCACCGTGGAGATCCTCGGGGTCGACTACCCGACCTTCCGCCTGGTCAGCGCGACCGTCTCGCTGCTCATCCTCGCGGGGCTCGTGCTTGTGATGTACCGGACAAGCCTTGGACTGCGGCTGCGCGCATCCATCGACAACCGTGCGATGGCCGCCGGTTTCGGTATACCGACCGGCGCCATGGTCACCGGCACCTTCGCCGTCGGCACGGCGCTTGCGGTCCTCGCTGGCGCTCTACAGAGCCCAATGCTCGGCATCACCCCGCAGGTGGGCGTGTCACTGCTCGCGCCCACCTTCTTCGCCGTGCTGCTGGGACGTCCCGGCAGCATCGGCGGACCGATCTTCGGCGCGTTCGTCGTCGCTGTACTCGACATCGGACTGCGCACGGTCCTTCCCGAGACGGTCGCCGGCGTCGTCTTCTTCGTTGCTCTCATCGTCCTGATCGCCCTACAGCCACAAGGCCCCAACTGGAGGTTCACACTATGGAAGCCGTCTCAACAGCGCGTCGCCTGAACTGGCGCCGCACAACCACCGGAGCCGCGGCACTTGCCGTCGCCACGTTGGTGCTCTCCGCCTGCGGTGGAGGATCGTTCGCCGGCGACGCCGGTGACGGTGCCGACGGCGCACAGGACCGCGCCTTCCGCCTCGGCCTCGTCGCACCCACCACCGGAGTCGCCTCGCTCGAGGGCAACTCGCTCGTCATGGGCGTCGAGCTCGGCATCGAAGCCGTCAACGCCGATGGCGGCGTGCTCGGACACCCGATCGAGCTGGTCGTCGTCGATGACAAATCGGATGCCGCAACCTCGACCCAGGTCACACAACAGCTCATCCGCCAGAACGATGTGGACTACGTTCTGGGGACGATCGCCGGTGACACGTCCGTCGCGGCGGGGTCGGTCGCCGCCGAGGCGGGTGTACCGTTCTCGAGCGTCGTCAACGGCACCGTCGAGTTCTGCAGCGCGCACTTCTGGCCCTTCGGTGCGAGCGAGCGCATGATGGTCGAAGACCTCATCCCGCACATGATCGAGCAGTATGGTTCGCGCGTGGGACTGGTCGGAAACGACTACATCTTCCCTCACACGTACCACGCGGTCGCCAGCGAGATCATCACCGAGAACGGCGGCGAGGTCGTCGCAGAGGAGTACAGCCCCCTGGGAACGGCCGACTGGCAGCCGGTGATCGGCAAGCTCAGCAATGCCGACCCCGACTGGATACTGACGGCTGTCGTCGGCGGTGACGCGGTGTCGTTCATGACTCAGGCCGACCAATTCGGATTGCTCACCGATCGCGGCGTCACCGGCACCACGTCGCAGCAGGAGTTCTACGCCGCGCTCGGTCCGATTCTGGAGGGTCGCACGACGGCGCTGCAGTACTCCGATCAGACGCCGGGAGCCGACAACGAGGCATTCGTCGCGGCCTACCGCGCGGAGCACGGCGACAACGGCTCGATATCGGCGATCGCCGCGACCTCGTACGAAGCAGTGCGCTTCATCGCTGCCGCCGTCAACGCCGCCGGTGGGTACGACGCCGAGGCCATCAGCGAGCAGATGTCGACCATCCGGCTCGATGGGCTCCTGGGTGATCTGGGCTTCCGTGAGGACAACCACTACGTCAGCAGCGACATGGTGCTCGTGCAGATCGACGAGGGCGGCGTCTACTCGACCGTCAAGGTCCTTGACCCGATCGACGACACGACGGCTCGCAATTGCTCGTGATGCACTCCGTTGAACCCCGCCTACCGCTGCGGCGAGCCCTCGTGTTCGCCGCAGCGGTAGGGCTGCTCGGGCTTGCACCGTTCATCTTGCCGCCGTACCCGCTCGCCCTGCTGACGCTCGCGCTGGTCTACGGTCTGTTCGCGTTCGGGTTGGACATCGCGTGGGGGCGCACAGGAATCGTGAGCATCGGCCACGCCGCGTTTTTCGGTCTGGGCGCGTACGGCTGGGCCATCGCGGAACGTCAGGGCCTGCCCGGTGTCGTCGGCGCGGGGGGCGGCATCCTTGTGGCGGTCTGCGTCGCAGTCGTCATCGGGCTCGCCGGACTCGGCCGCCGCGCACTGCCCTCCACGATGGCGATCCTCACTCTTGCGCTGACGTTGCTGTTCGAACAGCTAGCGCGCACCTGGTCGGATGTCACCAACGGCAGCAACGGCATCGTCGTGCGCTCCCGCGGTCTCATTCCCGACTACTACACCACAGCCGCCCTGGTGGTGCTGATCGTTGCCGTGGTCTGGCTCTTCGTGCTCCGCGGGCGCCTCGGTCGCCGAGCCCTTGCCGTCAATCTCAATCCGGATCGAGCGGCGCACCTGGGCATCGACGTCCGTGGCACCCGGCTGTCGGCGCTGGTCGTCAGCGCGGCGGTGGCTGCTGCGGCGGGCGCGATCGCAGCTCCCGTCATGGGCCTCGTCTCGCCATCGGCTGGCGGCATCATGCTCTCCACACAGGTGCTCGTGTGGTTGGCCGTCGGGGGCCGGGGCACACTCATCGGTGCCTTCGCCGGAGCTGTGATTGTCACGATGGGCCAGCAGTACCTCGGTGAAGCGATCGGCTCGTGGTATCTGCTCGTTCTCGGCGTGATCTTCCTCGTCGTCGTGCGCTTCGCCCCGGGCGGACTCGTCGGGCTCGTGCGCCGCGTCGTGCGCATTCCCGCGCACATCGCCGCGAGGCAGGACGCGCGGCTTTCCGGTGCGATTCTCCGGCGAAAGCTGCCCGCGAAGACGGAGTTCGCCGTGCAGGCCCGTGACATCCGCAAGTCGTTCGGTGCTACCAAGGTGCTCTTGGGGGTCGACCTCATGGTCCCGACAGGGGAGGTGCTCTGCATCATCGGGCCGAACGGCGCAGGCAAGACCACACTGCTGAACATCGTCGCCGGAGATGTCGCGCCGACGGCCGGTACCGTGGCAATCTTCGACGTCGACGCGACCCGGTGGCGCATCCACCGTCGCGCCCTTGCGGGTATGGGCAAGGTGTTCCAGATCCCGAGCGTCTTCACCGAGCTCTCTCCGGCCGACAACCTCCGCCTCGCCCATAGTGAGGCGCTCCAGCCGCGCGAGACCGCCGAAGCGCTTGCACGGTTCGAGCGCGACGACGCACGGTCGGCCGCAGAGCTGCCGCTGGCGGACCGTCGGTCGCTCGAGCTCGCCATGGTGCTGGTGTGGGGGCCGGAGGTCATCATCCTGGACGAGCCCGCCGCTGGCCTATCCCATGAGGAGTCCGTCGCATTGGCGCGGCTCCTACGCAGGGTCGCGACCGAGACGGGCGCGACGCTGGTGATAATCGAGCACGACATGGACATCGTGCGCGAGCTCGCGGACCGCGTCGTGGTGCTCGCGAACGGACGCTTTCTTGCAGAGGGGACGATGGAGGAGATCACTGCGCGAGACGATGTGAAGGACGCCTACTTGGGGGTTGTGACGTGATCGAGGTGAACGCCCTCGCGGCCGGCTACGACGGAATCCCCGTCGTCTCGCATCTGGACCTGACTCTTGCCGCCGGGGAAGTGGTGGCGTTGCTTGGCCGCAACGGCATGGGCAAAACCACGATGATGCGCACTTTGGCCGGCCACCTACCCTCGATCGACGGCGATGTGCTCCTAGACGGATCGCCGCTTCGCTCAGGCCGTGCCGACCTCGCCGCGCGCGCTGGGATGTCATTCTTGCCCGACGACAGGGGCGTCTTTCCGCGCCTGACGGTCGCGGAGAATCTCGCCCTGGCGCGCCGTCGTGGTTACCAGCCGCCGGTGGATGTCGTAGCTCTGTTTCCCGTGATCCGGGAGCGCATGAACGTCAACGCCCAGGATCTCTCCGGAGGGCAGAAGCAGCAGGTAGGACTCGCGCGCGCGATTCTGGCGGGTGAGAAGGCGATCCTCGTAGACGAGTTCTCACAGGGGCTGCAGCCCTCGCTCGTGCGCGACGTGCTGGCGGCGTTCCATGAGATCGCGCGCGCTGGCGTCGTCATCGTCCTGGTGGACCAATCGCCGCAGCCGCTCGTGGAGTTCGCCACGCGGGTCTTGGCGATGGACAAGGGAGCGATCGTGCTGGATTCGCCGGCGGCAGTAGTGCGCGAAGATCCCCAGGCACTGCTCGACTTCCTCGTCGTCTGACAGTGCGTCGCCGGCCCGGGACGGCGTCCGCATTTCGCAACGCAATTCGACCTCCCCACGAGCTAGTCCGCCATGCGGACGTGGTTCGGGGCCGAGGACATCTGGCGCGCGCTGCGTGCGATGGAGTGTGGGGTCCTACAGGCGATTCAAGAACCGCGATGCGGATTGGCAACCGCGCTCGACGCGGGCCGGCCGGGGCGACCGCTGGACCCCGCTTCCGCCCTGGCGGGTAGAATCGCCGGGTGCATTTCTCGAAGGTGATCGTCGGCGCGCTCTGCGCCGGCGGTAGAGGCTGACAGTCAGCCGGCGGCGGAACTCCCGTCACCGGCGCGTCGACGTACCCGCATTCGGCGGGGCTTCCTCATTCACCTGCGCCGCCAGCGCGCCGACACCGAAGGCATCATCATGCACACCCTCGACGAGCGCACGATTCGTGCGTCCTTCATCAACGCCTCCCGCAAAGAGGTCTCCTCCCTCACCCTGCCCGCCGGCTTCGCCGAGATCGACTTCTCCGCGCTCGACTACCTCGGCTGGTTCGACCCGAAGCTGCCCAAGCGCGCCTACGTCGTCGCCGAGGTCGACGACCGGGTCGTCGGCGTTCTGCTGCAGCGCGGTGAGTAGCGCATCGCGGCCCGAGCCCAGTGCTCGTGGTGCGACGACGTGACGCTGCGCAACGACGTGCAGTTCTTCTTCGCGCGCAAAGCCGGAACCGCGGGCCGCAACGGCAACACCATCGGCACCCTCATCTGCCAGAACTTCGGGTGCTCGGCCAACGTCCGCCGACTGCCACCTCTCGCATATGAGGGATACGACCGCGAACTCGCGCGCGAGATGCGGATGTTGCGACTGCGCGAGCACGTCGCCGGTTTCATCGCCGGGCTCGGCTGAGCTGCCGGCATCCATCGCACAGCGTCGCCAACGCTCGATTGCCCCTAGGCGAGTACCAACTCGATCTCGGGGTGGTCGGCGAACACTTCGAGAACGATGTCGAAGTACGTGGAGCCGGTGCCGGCCTCGACGGCGTCGAGCAGTGGTTCGAAGCGCTCGGCCGAGAACGTCTCGGGGTGCCGCAACTTCTCGCGGTAGTACTCCGCAGTCGTCTCTCGGCCGAGCGCGCGACGGCTGGCGGCATGATCGCGCCACACGATCCGGACCGCATCGTGGCCGTGCAGTGCGCCGAACCCGCCGTGCAGCAGGTCGTTCAGCGCGTCGAGGCTCGGGCCGAGCTGCCAATCCTCGTCGGCCATGAAGACCCGATCGAGCTCGTTGTACAACGACGCGATGTCGTGCACCGCCGCGCCCTCGATTGTGAAGGTCGTCATGGACTCATCATCGTCCTGGACAGTTCAGCCCTGGCCCGGCGCGCCCCACATCCCGCCACCCGGGGGCGTGGGGCAGACGGCGGACTCGGTGAGTGCCGCGATCTCCGCGCGTACCGCGACGCCGTCCTCGGTTTTCATGATCGTGTAGACGATTCCCTCTTGAGAGTCCGCTGCGGGAATGAAGCCGACGCTCGTTGAATCGATCGCCGGATCATCTGGCACAGACGGCCCCGCGGTCGAGATGAGATCCGCGGTGGGATTCTCCCTCAGCCAGTTGCCGGTGCCGGTGACCGTGGCATCCGGAATGGTCCAGAAGGCCTCGATCTGCTCGATTGGTCCACAGGGCCAGCCGGTGTAGGAGGAGAAGCCGGCGATGGTCTCATCGGACCTCACGGCACCCGACGGGAGGTTGGCGGCATTCAGCCACGCCTCTGCCTGCGCGCGTGCCGCCGCATCGGTGCCGGCGTCGTCGGGTTCGACGGCGGGCTGACTGTTCGCACCGGGCTCACTCGTGACGGAGGCGACCGGGGTCGCGCACCCCGCCAGTGCAAGGGCCAGCAGCGTGACACCGACGACCAGTCCTGAGCGCAGACGCATGCGCTCAACATACCGGGGACGTTCGTGCTCGACGATGACAGGGTAGGAGTGTTCCTCGACCCGGCGGAGTAGCAGAACGGGGCTAGGGAGTTCACGGAGAGAGCATGACGGTCGTGCTGGTGGAGGGCGAGAGCGACGCCGTCGCGGTCACGACGCTGGCCAGGCGGCTCGGGATGCCGGTGCCGCGCGTCCTGCCGGTGGGCGGCTCGAAGGGCGCTCGCCGTGCGGTTGAGCAGCTGGTAGGCGAGCAGCTGGTAGGGCTCGTCGACGCGGCAGAGCGCCGCGACTTCGAGCGCGTGCAAGCGCCGGTACGCGCGACTGCTGGCCGAGGCCGTTCCGCTGGACCGCATACCGCCTGCGCTCGGTGCACTACTGGCATCCCTCACCTGACTCGGGCTGCGCGGGGTTCAGACTGGTGCCATGGCTCACCATGAACACGACGCGCCGACATCCGTGTCAGGCGCCGAGCGGTTGCCGCGCCTCGGAGTGATCGGGCTCGGGCAGATGGGCCTGCCGATCACTGCGCACCTCGTGCGGGCCGGGTTCGCGACCGCGGTCTTCGACGTCGACCCCGAGCGTGTGCGGATGGCGGGGGAGGCCGGTGCGGTCGCGGCGCCGGACGCTCACGCGCTCGCCGCGGACGTCGACATCCTGATCACCGTCCTGCCCGGCGCGCCCGAGTTCGCGAGCGTGATGAGCGGGGCCGACGGGGCGATCGCACGGCTGCGTGCCGGTGCGGGGTGGCTCGACCTGACGAGCAACGATCCGCGGGTGGCCGAGCACGCGGCATCCGAATCCTCGTCTCGTGGCGTGTGGGCGGTCGGCGCTCCGATGGGCGGGGGAGTCGGCAGCGCCGAGACCGGGATGCTGGAGTTCTTCGTCGGTGGGGATGTCGCCGCCCGGGCGCGGTGTGAGCCGGTGCTCCAGGTGCTGGCGCGGCCCGGTGGCATCCGCGATGCGGGTCCTGCGGTCGCGAGCGGGTACACGGCGAAGCTGCTCATCAACCAGCTGTGGTTCACACAGGTCGCCGCTTATGCCGAGGCGGCGCTGCTCTGGCGTGCGCTCGGGAACGACCCCGCGTGGTTCGAAGACCTCGTGACAGGCTCCGCGGCCGACAGCACGTTCGTGCGCGATTATGCCGGGCGGCTTCGGGTGGGGGACTACGCGGCGTCGTTCGGGCTCGACCGCTGCATCGACGAGATCGACATCGTCAGCGACTTGGCCGATGATCGGCAGACACCGTTCGACGTGGGTCGGGTGATCCAGCGGCTGCATCACGACGCGCTTGACCGGTACGGAGCCGTCGACGGCGAGATGCTGGTGGCGAAGATGCTCGAGGAGCGTGCGGGCGGCTGAGTGGCCGGGCGATGACCCTTCAGGCCCCGTACATGCGCGTGGAGAAGTCGAGCGCTGGTGCGGCGGCGATGCCGACGATCGCGAGGACGATTGCTGCCCCCCACAGCGTGCGTACCCGCTTCGCGGCGGCGACCTCACCTCGCAGGATTCCGAATGCCGCTGGGCGAGTGCGCCTGCGGTTGGCCTGGACGCATTGATGACTCCACACAAAGAGAAAGCCCCGACTGTTACCACACAGCCGGGGCGAGACGAATGAGAAGTTCGCCTATCCCGACCAGCGTATCGCGCGCACCTGTGAAGTGGCCCGGCGTTCGCCTATCGGTGATCTCGATGCGGCATCCTGCCGACCGTCGATGGATGGGCGATCGCGCGGCAAATCCGTATTGTCCTCGGCATTTCGACCCGCAGCGCGTGTGCAGCAACGAGTAACGACTCAGTACGTCAGGCGCGTATACCTTGAGCACGGTCCGGGAGACGAACGCCGGACCGCTCTTGCAGTTGAAGTAAGACGGAATCGTCCCGCGCCGTGTCCAACAACGGCTGACGACGGATCGACAACGTTCGTCCCCATGCAGGCGTCTACGCCCCGCGGCCAGACTCACTACCGACGCAGTGCTGTTGTCAGTGCTTCGTCAGCTCCTGGGCCAGCATGACGAGGATGCCGCTGGGGCCGCGTAGGTAGGTGAGCTTGTAGACGTCGCGGTACGTGGCCACGCCGCGCAGGGGATAACAGCCGTGACGCGCAGCTACCTCGAGTGCCGCATCGATGTCGTCAACGGAGAACGCGACGCGGTGCATGCCGATCTCGTTGGGGAGAGTGGGCTCCGTTTCGATCGCGTCGGGGTGCAAGTACTCGAACAGCTCGAGCTGACCGGCGCCATCCGGAGTCGTGAGCACGGCGATCTTCGCGTGATTCCCGTCCAGACCGACAGCCATGTCAGCCCAGTCACCGCTGATCGTGTCGCGGCCGACCACCTCGAGGCCCAGATCGGTGAAGAATGCGATCGTCGCCTCGAGGTCGCGGACCGCGATCCCCACGTTCTCCAGCTTGATCGCCATGTTCCGGACAATACCGAGCGGTGTCGAGACCGACAAGGCGGCTCTGACCGCACGAATACGGATCGTGTGGCGGGCGCAGCGCTCGGGGGAGCGGCCATCCCGCGTCCGCCGGCTCCGGCGTACCGTGGGGCTCGCATCAGTCCGCTCCCGCCGACGGAGCAGACTCCGTCGGCGATCGGGAAGGAGTTCGCAATGGGGGAGTCATCGAGTGGAACGGATGTGATCTCGGCATCCACGTTCCATCAGCCTGAAGGAGTCTCGGACTGGCGGGTCACGGCCGCAGGGCGGGCACCCCTCGCAGGATGTCTCCGGACTGGCAGTCGAGCACACGGCAGATCGCGTCGAGCGTCGAGAACCAGACGGACTTCGCACGGCCGTTCTTCGGCATCCAGCCACCCGCTGCGAGTGCGCAGGCGGGCATTTAGGCTGTAACGATGCCCGAGAACTCCCCGCTGTCAGATGCTGCAGCGCTCGCTCGTCGCGTTGAGATCGTGGCGGTGCCGCACGACGATCCGCGGGCAGCGCTGCTGCGCGACGCGCTCGACGAGGAACTGAACGTGCGCTACCTCAGCGCCGAGCCCGAGTCGCCCGCCGTCTCGGCCGCGCGCGCCGACGCGTTGCGCGTGCACTCCGATCAGCTCGTCGCGACGCTGCTCGCCGTCACCGACGACGGCCACGCCGTCGGCCACGTGATTCTGCGCCGCCTCGGTGCCGAGTGGGAACTCAAACGGCTGATCGTCGCGGTCGAAGCTCGCGGCACCGGCGCTGGGCGCCGGCTCGTGCAGGCCGTGATCGACAGTGCCCGCGCGGACGGCGCCACACGCATCATCCTGCAGACGGGTCCGGCACAACCCGAGTCGGTCGCGCTCTACCGCTCGTTCGGGTTCACGCCGATCGCGGTGTACGAGCCATACGTGGCGACGATGCCGGACTCGCTCTGCTTCGCTCTCGCGCTCTGAGCACGGTTCCTCTGGACGCTGCGGGATCGTTGCCGGGCAATGGTGAAGCTGACATCGGCGCCCGGCGGCCCTCGCTGGTCCGGCGCGGAGTTATGTTGTTCGCATGAGTGGCGCGGTGCAAGTGAGCGTGACTCTGGGAAGCCAGTTCGCTCGGGACCTTCCGGAGTTGGCCGTCGCGTGGCAGGCGCAAGAGTCTCTCGAGCCGCGCCTGATGATTCTGAACGAGCCTTTGGCGGCGGAGCTGGGGTGGAGCCCGGCCTACTTGCGAACCGGCGACGGTGTGCGGCTTCTCATCGGCAACCTGATTCCTGACGGAGCGGCACCGGTGGCGCAGGCATATGCCGGGCATCAGTTCGGCGGCTACTCGCCGCTGCTGGGCGACGGGCGGGCCCTCCTTCTCGGCGAGGTCGTCGACGCGCACGGCCGGCTTCGCGACATCCACCTCAAGGGGTCAGGGCGCACGCCGTTCGCTCGCGCGGGCGACGGACTGGCGGTGCTCGGTCCGATGCTTCGGGAGTATGTCGTGAGCGAGGCGATGGATGCGCTCGGTGTGCCGACGACGCGTTCGCTGGCGGTCACCGCGACCGGCCGTACCGTGCCTCGCGAGACGATGCTGCCGGGCGCAGTGCTCACACGCGTGGCATCCAGTCATCTGCGCGTGGGCAGCTTCCAGTACGCCGCCTCTACCGGCGATGTGGGTCTTCTGCGCCGCCTCACTTCGCACGCCCTCGACCGTCACTACCCTCAGCTGTCCGGCATGGACAACCCTGCGCTGGCGCTCCTCGAAGCGGTGGTCGCCGCTCAGGCGTCGTTGGTTGCCCAATGGATGCTGGTCGGCTTCGTCCACGGGGTGATGAACACCGACAACATGACCATCTCGGGGGAGACGATCGATTACGGGCCGTGTGCGTTCATGGACGCCTTCGACCCCGCCGCCGTCTACAGTTCCATCGACACCGGCGGACGCTATGCATTCGGCAACCAGCCCCCGGTCGCCGAGTGGAACCTGGTGCGCCTTGCGGAAGCTCTCCTCCCCGTGCTGCACGACGAACCCGACGAAGCGGTCACTCTCGCCGGGAAGGCGCTCGGAGCCTTCCGTCCGCAATACAACGCCGCCTGGTCGGCGGGGATGCTCGCCAAGCTGGGCCTCGGCGACACGCTTGCCGAAACGGTGACCGCCCCGCTGATCGCAGACCTGGTCGCCCTGATGGCGCCAAGCCGAGTCGACTACACATCGTTCTTCCGTGCGCTGAGCACGGCGGTCGACGGCGATGGAGAACGTGCGCGTGGTCTGTTCCTCGACCTGGCAGCCTTCGACGCCTGGGCGCAGCGGTGGAGAGCGCTCGACCCTGACCCCCAGGCGATGGATGCCGCGAACCCGGTCTACATCCCCCGCAATCACCTTGTCGAAGAGGCACTGGATGCCGCCACCGCGGGGGACATGGGCCCGTTCGAACGCCTCCTCGACGCCGTCACCGCTCCCTACGACGAACGCCCCGGCCTGGAGCGCTACGCCGCAGCCGCCCCCGATTCCTTCGGCGCGTACCGGACCTACTGCGGAACCTGAGCCCGCGAGGTCGAGGACGGGTTCTGGCACCGGTCGGCGGGCGACACGCACGAGTACGTCGCGACAAGTGAGGGGTGCTCGTTCGCGTGAGCGGCAGGGGGGCTCGGGGTTCGCGACACCCCGAGCCCCCGGATCTCGACGAAATGCCCTGGGACTTCACTCGCCTCGCAACTCGCATCCGCGAGGAGGGTGTGACCGTCTACGGATTCGGAGAGCGCAAAACTCCCGAGTCGTTTCGCAACGCGTGCGACACCTTCACCTACCTCGAGGTGCTTGTCGAGGCAGAGGACGAGCCTGTCACGGCGCCGCTGGCGCGTGCGGCGAGTCCGACGCTTCGTCAGGACACGAAGCTTGTCGCGGGGCTCCGTGCGGCTGTTGCGTCGGCGTCGGGCGAGGACGGCTGGGCGAACCTCGCCGTTGTGGGGTCGCTGATGCGAAAACAGCAACCTGACTTCGACCCTCGTAACTGGGGGTATGCGAAACTTTCCGATCTGGTGCGGACGATCGGGCTGTTCGGCATCGAGCCGCGGCCTTCTGGCGGCCTCCAGATACAGAACAAGGCAAAATAGCGAGACCGCCAGCGCCGCCGTATGCGCGTCGCCAGCGCTCGGCCGGAAGGACTCAGCCCTTGCGCGGCTTGATGAACGATCCGTCGTCAGTGGCACGCTTCTGAGCGCGCTTCTCCTTCAGGGTCATCTGCGGCGCCTTCTTCGCGCTCTTCTTCGCTCCGGTGTCTCTGGCCATGGTGATACTCGCTTCCCTTCGTCAGCTGGCGGGTATCCGAGTGACCATATCCCAACGCCATACGAAAGCAAGTCGACGGCCCCCTGGTCGGTACGATCGCCTGGCTCGTCGGGGGTCACCCGCGCACGTGGAAGTGGGCGGCGGAGGACCCCTCCGCGTAGCGGGCAGCCGACGCGACTTGGCGTCGAGCGCTTCGCCTGCCACGATGAGAATCGTCGCGCAGGAAGAGGTCCGGATGTCGAATAAGCAGGCTGTCTCGGCGGAGGTGTCGGCGGAGGCGCTGGCCGCGGTGAGCACCCCGGCGAAGGTCGAGACGCCACTGGGTGCGTTCGAGTTCTTCGATGGGATGCCGCTGCCCGACACCGTCACCAAGGCGTGGGACTCGCTGGATCTCATCCGTGCGGTCGACGTGTTCCTGAATGCGATGCCGGGTGCATCGATGGTGGCGATGCGCAACGGATTCCGCAGCATCGGCGGTGATGCCAACCACAAGCTCATCTACACCGATCCCAAGGCCGACTCGGCCCAGATCGTGCTGACCGCCAACACGGTCACCGCGTACGGCACCAACTTCATCGATCTCAGCGCCGGTCCGGTCGTGGTCGAGGTGCCGCCGAACTCGCTGTCGTTCGTCGACGACATCTGGCAGCGGTACGTGAGCGACATGGGCAACGCAGGCGAAGACCGCGGTGCCGGCGGCAAATACCTCTTCCTGCCGCCCGGCTACGACGGCGACGTGCCCGACGGGTACTACGTGCGGCAGTCGACGACGTACTCGAACTGGCTCGTCATCCGCGCACTCGGCGGCGTCGACGACCTGCTCACCACGCGCATCTACGCGCTCGCCGATGCCGAGCACCCGCCCGAGATGGAGTTCATCGACATGGCGGGGGCGAGCTTTCTCGGCGTGCATGCGAATGACCGCTCGTTCTACGCCGAGATCGACACGATCGTGCAGGAAGAGCCGATCGGATGCCTCGACCCCGAGCGGGCGGGACAGATCGCCGCGCTGGGGATCGTGAAGGGAACCCCGTTCTCACCCGACGAGCGGATGCAGGGGAATCTGGATGCCGGTGCTCACATCGGCGGCGCGATCGCCCGCAGCCTGACCTACAAGCCGCGCGACCGCAGCGTCTACTACTACCCGGACGGGTCGTGGAAGTCCCCGCTGCTCGGGGGCAGCTACGACTTCCTCCGCGACGGCGTGCGACTGCTCGACTCGCGCGCGCTCATGCAGTACGTCGCCACGGGCATCACGCCCGCAATGGCCATCGCCCGTGTCGGCGTCGGCTCGCAGTACGCGTACACGGCGGAGGACTCGACCGGCGCGTGGCTCGACGGTGGCAACCACTACACGCTGCGGCTGCCGGCGGGCATCCCGGCGAAGACGTTCTGGTCGATCGACATCTACGATCCGCAGACCCGTTCGCTGCTGCAGACCTCGAACCCGTGGCCGTCCATCAACAGCTTCTCGGGCGAGATTCCTGCCGAGCCGGGCGGCGACACCGTCATCCACTTCTCGCCTGAGCGCGGTGAGGGCGAGCAGAACTGGCTGGAGACCGTGCCGGGCAAGGGGTGGTTCGTCATGCTCCGGCTCTACGGGCCTCTCGAGCCCTGGTTCGACCAGACCTGGCGCCCCGGCGAGATCGAGCGGATCGCCTCATGACGACGGGGAGACGGCACATGGCAGAGCCGATCGTGAACGTGGACAACTTCGTGCGGGCTGAGACGGATGCCATGATGTCGGGCCTCCTGAAGCTCACGGGCGAGGTGAATGCGATCTACCATGACCGCACTCTGGGGCCGCTCGACAACCAGACGGTGATACGGCAGAACCGTGACACCCTCTACTCCGTGGCGATCGTCGACATCTCGGACGGCGCTACGTTCGTGGTGCCCGATGCCGGCGACCGCTACGTCTCGGTCATGCTCATCAACCAGGATCATTACATCAACCGGGTGCTCCACGATCCGGGCACCTACGAGCTGACCGTCGATGAACTCGGCTCGGACTACATCGTGCTCGCCGCGCGCACCCTCTTCAACCCGGACGATGCCGACGACATCGCCGAGGCACACAAAGTCCAGGACGGGATGATCCTGACCGCACGCTCCTCGCGGCCGTTCCAGCCGCGGACGTTCGACGGACCGAGCCACAAGACGACCCGCGACGCCCTGCTCACCCTCGCCGCCGGGCTGCCCGGCTATTCGCGCAGCTTCGGCAGCCGCGACGAAGTCGATTCCGTCCATCACCTGCTCGGCACGGCCTCCGGCTGGGGCGGCCTGCCCGACGACGAGGCACAGTACGTCTCGATCTTCCCCAAAGCTGCGCCCGGCCGGTACCGGATCACGTTCCGCGATGTGCCCGCCGACGCGTTCTACTCGGTGAGCGTCTACAACGCCGACGGGTACTTCGAACCCGGGCCGTCCGGGGTGACGAACGTCAACAACGTGTTCGGCGTCCGCAACGACGACGGTTCGATGACCGTCCGGTTCGGCGACTTCGATGACGACGAGCCCAACACCATCGCGACCCCGGAGGGCTGGAATCTGCTCATCCGGCTCTACCGTCCGCGGCTCGAAGAGCTCACGTCCTGGCCTGTCCCCGAAATCGAATCGATCGGAGCCGTCGATGCCTGACACCACGCTGACGGAACTGGCCACCGAGGCGTACCTGTACGGGTTCCCGCTCGTCTTCAACCTCGATCAGGTGCAGCGCTATGTGAACGACGGCGTCGGCGCCAACGCGGCGGCCCCGTTCAACTCCTTCAGTCATGCCCGCACCATGGCCGGGCCGGCCGACACGTTCGTCACCATCAACAACGACACGGTCTACTCGATGGCGCAGCTCGACCTCAGCGTGGGTCCCGTGCTGCTGCGCGTGCCCGACACGGCCGGGCGCTACTACGTGCTGCAGTTCGTCGACGCGTGGACGAACAACTTCGCCTATGTCGGCCACCGCGCCACCGGCACGGCCGCCGGCGACTTCCTGCTCGTCCCGGCCGGGTGGGCAGGCGATGCGCCGGCCGGCGCGACCGTCATCGAGTTCCCCACGCGTGTGGCGTCGATCGTCGGACGCTGGGCCTGCAGCGGCGCCGATGATCTGGCGGCGGTCGCTGCGCTCCAGGATGCGACCACCCTGACGCCGCTCGACCCGCAGGCCCTGCCCGCCGGCATCCCGCAGCCCGACGACTCCGGCTCGGAGGCGCTCGTCTTCTTCGACAAGCTGCGACTGTGGAGCCAGGCGTTCCCCGGCCCCGAGCGCGACCGCGCGCTGCAGGAGAGCCTCACGCCGCTGGGCCTCAACGACCCCGCCCGGTCGGTGGGCTCGGCCGATGCCCCGGTGACCGAAGCTGTGACCGAGGCGCACGCCCGCGGCCAGGCGATCCTGCAGAAGGTTCTCCATTCGGGCGGCACCAGCCCGGTCGTCAACGGCTGGAAACTGACGTTCCACGCGTTCGACTACAACCTCGACTATTTCCAGGTCGGTGCCCTGGACGATCCCGGCTTCCAGATCACCGACCCGAAGATGCGGATCGTCGAGCGGGCCGCTGCCGCCGCCGGCGGCCTCTGGGGCAACCACGCGTACGAGGCGGCGTACATCATGACGTACGTCGACGACCAGGGGGAGCAGCTCACCGGCTCGCGCACCTACACCCTGCACCTGAAGCCCACGCCGCCTGTCGGCGCGTTCTGGTCGCTCACGATGTACGACGTGCCGAACTTCTTCATGGTCGACAACCCCATCGACCGCTACTCGATCGGCGATCGGACGGCCGGCATCGTGCACGAGGACGACGGATCGCTCGTGATCACGATCAGCCACACCGAGCCGGCGGATGCCACGGCACGCGCGAACTGGCTCCCGGCACCGGCCGGCGACTTCCGCCCGGTCCTGCGCATGTACGAACCCGGCCCCGAAGTGCTCGACGGAACGTACGAGACGCCGGCCATCACGCGCGTGGCGCGGCAGCGGATCGAGCACTAAAGCGGGAACAGCACGGGCACGAGCAGCACGCTCACGATCAGCACGACGACGGTGAACGGCACACCCACTTTGACGAAGTCGCCGAAGCTGTACCGGCCGGGCTCGACCACCAGCGTGTTCACCGGTGAGGAGACCGGTGTCATGAAGGCCGCCGAGGCGGCGAGGATCACCATCATCACGAACGGATACGGCGACATCTCGAGCTGCGCCGCCGTGCTGATCGCGATCGGCGCCATGAGCACCGCTGTCGCGGTGTTCGAGACGAACAGCCCGATGACGGCGGTGATCACGAAGATGCCGGCCAGCATCACGGACGGTCCGGCGCCGCCGAGCACGGCGAACAGCCCATCGACGACCAGGTCGATGCCGCCGGTCTGCTGGAGCGCCGTCGCAAACGGCAGCATGCCCACGATCAGCAGGATCGTCGGCCAGTGGATGGCCCGATAGGCGCTGGCCATGTCGACGCACCGGAAGATGCCCAGCAGCAGGCAGGCGATGAGCGCCGCGATCACGTTCGGCACGATGCCGGTGACCATGAGCACCACCATGACCGCGACGCTCGCGAGCGCGAACGGCGCCTGGTTGGCGGCCGGGGCGACCTCGCTGACCTCGGCCGGCAGGTCGAGCACGATGAACCCGTGGTCGCGGGTACTGAGCTTCTCGAACGCGTCCCACGCCCCCGACGCCAGCAGCGTGTCGCCGATCGCGAGCGGCGCGGTCACGTACTCGCCGGTGACGTTGTGCCCGGAGTGCCGCACGCCGAGGACGACGAGGTCATACGTCGCATGGAACCGCATCTCGCGCAGCGTCTTGCCTGCGGCGATCGAATCGGGCCCGATCAGGATTTCCGCCAGCCCCAGCTGCCGGGAGTACGAGTCAAAGAACTCCTCGGTCGGCTCCAGCCGGGTGAGGTCGAACTTCTCGAGCTGGGCGTCGGGGATCGCGGCGTCGATGTACAGCACGTCGCCGCGCTTGACCTGTGTGGCGTCGGCGGATGTGCGGACGGTCGGCCGGAAGAGCCGGTTGCGCGCGATCATCAGCACCCGGGCACGCCAGCTGCCCATGTCGATGTCGGCGGTCGTCTCGCCGGACAGCGGCGAACGCGACCCCACCCGATAGCGGTGGGTGCGCACGTCGACGTCGTAGTCGACCAGCAGCGAGTCGAACGTGCGCCGTGGGGGCCGCTTGGTACCACCGTCGCCGAGCAGTCGCCGGGCGAACAGCATGTAGCCGATGCCGAGTGCGAGGATCACGAGACCGATCGGGGTGAAGCTGAAGAACCCGAGCCCATCGAACCCGCTGCGCGTCAGCTCGGCATCCGCTATCAGGTTCGGGGTCGTCGCGATGAGGGTGAGCATGCCGCTGATGAGCCCCGCGAGGCTGATCGGCATCATCAGCTGTCGTGGCGAGATGCCGGTGCGCGTGGCGATGCTCAGCGCCACCGGGATGAAGATCGCCACCACCCCGGTCGAGCTCATGATCGCGCCCAGCAGCGCGACCGACAGCATGAGCAGCACAATGAGCCGCGCCTGGTTCGTGCCGGCGGTGCGGGCCAGCCAGTCGCCCATGCGATAGGTGACCCCGGTGCGCGAGAGCCCCTCACCCACGACGAACAGCGCGGCGATGAGCACCACGTTCGGGTCGGCGAACCCCGCGAACGTCTCGCTGAGGCTCAGGATGCCGGTGAGCGGCAGCGCCACGATCATCACGACAGCCACCACGTCCATGCGGGGCTTGCCGATCGCGAACATGACGATCGCGGCGACCAGCAGCACGAGTACGATCGCCAGATCCAGTGTCATCCGATCGCCCCTCACCCGTCCGATCCGAGCGTAGCGACCCCGGTTCGGTCGTGCACGCGGGGAGCCCAGCGCGAGCGCGACCCGCATGGTAGCCTGCTCCGCAAGAGCGGGTGGCACGCGGCAACGACGCCGCATCTGGCGACAGACTGGGGCAGCTGTGACCATGCAAGACGACGCGTACATCGATGAAGAGCCGTCCGATCTGGACTTGGTCACGCGATGGGCGCGGACGCCGTCAGCCGTAACGGCGGACGAAGGATCGCTTCCCACGGCGCTCGCGGTCGCCGTACAGGAGCTTCGGGCCCAGACCCCCGGAGCCACGTTCCGGCTGGTTGCCTTCCACACCCTCGTCGACGGTGCTGAGACGGCTCGGCAGGGCTCGGTCGCGTCGAGCACGCTGGACGCGCTCGAGGTGCTGTCGATCGTCACCAGCCGGATCAGCTCCACGGGTGTGCACGTCGTCGCGCACACTGCCGTACTGCACCGGGCAGCCTGACATGGCCGATGTCGCCATCGACTGGGTCCTCGACGGTGCGCCCATGCAGACTGTCGTCCACCTGGACGTTCCCGAAGGGGCCGGGCGCGACACTCCGCTGATCGTGCTTCTGCACGGCACCGACGGCGACGTCAATCACATGTCGGATCCCGGCGTGAGCCCCGGATTCAACTTCGAGCACGTGCGCGAGGGGACCGTTCGCAACCGGGGCTGGCGGGCGTATCCCAACGTGGGGTACTGGTCCATCGGGCTCGACCCCGAGGTGCCGGTCGAGGGCTGGGCGTCGTTCCTCACCTCTCGCGGCTTCCCTGTCCTCAACTACAGCCAGATCGATCCGAGAGGCCGACTCACCAGGGCCGCGCCCGAGCTCATCGCCGTGCTCGATGCGCTCGACGCGGCGCGTACCGGATCACCGCCGCCGAGCGGTCTGGAGGCGGTTCAGGAGCGCCCCGTCGTGCTCATCGGTCACAGTCGCGGCGGAATCCTGGCGCGGCTCGCCCTCGTTCAGCTCGCCGCTCGCGGCGCACCCCTCCTGGAGCGGATCACGAGCTGTGTGACCCTGCATGCGCCGAACCAGGGATCGACGCTGGCCAACGTCGCCCAATCCGTCGCGAGACTCGCGGACGGGTGGCGCCGGCTCATCGATGACCATGTCCCCGGGGACCAGCGGCCGTGGGCCGCCGAGGCGATCGACGACCTGCTGGAGATGATCCAGACGCAGGCCGGAGTTCCCGCCTTCGCCGACTTCACGATCGGGTCTGGGACCCTTGCCGCCATCGCATCGCGCGAGCCGGTGCAAGGGGTCGAGTACTACACGTTCGGCGGCACCAGCCCGATCGTCGTGAGACTGCGCGGGTGGGCCTTCACTCCGACGTCGGTCATCCCGCAGTTCCACGATCCGCCGTTCTTCTGGAGCACGTTCTATCAGACGCTTCTCGCGCTGCCGCCACGGGACATCCCCATCCCCGAGCTGGCATGGGGCGTGGGCGACATCCTCACGGCGGCCTCTCGCACGAGACTGCCGTTCTCGGTGCACACCGACAACCCCATCAATCACGCGCAGGCGCTGTGGGACCAGCGGCTGAAGATCCAGGTGCACGCGATCCTGCTTCGCGCACCGCTGCCCCAGCCCCTCGTCGTCACCTGCGTCACCCCGGACGGAACCGACAGCGGGCGCGCCATCGACGCGTTCGGCGGGCCGAGCCCCGACGGGCGGATGTGGCACCTGTCGCTGCAGGACGCACTGGTCCTCGCCGAGGTGGACGACGGGTTGTGGGTCCGCCATCCCGAGCGCGGCCTGTCGAAGCTCGAGCTGGTGCGGATGAAGAGCGGCACGACCTACCTCCGGGCACGGCGGGGCAGTCCGCGCCTGTCCGACATGCCCCGCTGCGAGCTCGCGCGCTGATCCTCGGCCGAGCAACCGAACGCCGGGATGCCAGGATGGGACCTGATGGACGATTCCGACGTTCAGGAGCTGGGGCTCCTGCGTGCACGCGCCTTCGGGCGGCACCCCGACATCGACGCGGCCGGTCTGGAAAGGCTGCGCGAACTAGAAGCACGCGTGGGGGGAGGGGCCGCCGGTGACGTGCCACCGCGCCCGCCCGCCCGCCTCGCAGCGGATGTGGTCGCCGCCACTCCCGCGGACCTGAGGACACCCATGCGGCCTGCGCCGCCGCTGCCGACGACGCCATCGGGGGCCGATCCGGGCGCCTCCGGCGTCACCGCCGAACCCGCCGGCCGCGCGGCGCGGATGCTGTCGCTGCTGAGCTCGCGCCGCACACTCGTGCTCCTCGCCGCGGTGGCGGTCGTGGTCGCGCTCGTGGCCATGGTCGTCTCCATCACCACCGCGGTGAACCGGCCCGGCCAGGTCGCGACGCTGAACCTGGACCCGGCCGGCGAGTGGCCGATGCAGTTCGGCGAGGCGCAGGCCGACTCCCTGCTGTTCGAGGAGTTCTACGGACTCACGGTCGTGCTCGTTCCGCAGTCGTGGGGCGTCGGCACGGCGTCGCCCTGCTTGTTCATCGCGCGGACCGACCCGCAGGGCATGATGCTCTCGGCCGGCTGCGGCGCCGAGCAGTTCCCGCCCACGGCTGCCATCGAGGTCGTCGACGGGATGCCGCAGGAGCTGCGCGACCGGTACCCGGTCGGCTCCGAGCTGCAGTTCGTGCTGGGCGACGACACGGTGCTCGTCTACGCGACCGCCGGCTGAGGGCCCCGGCATCCATCACCACCCTCCCTGTCAAGGGGTGGGCAACGCCCGGCCACGTGGGTAGCGTGAGCGCCATGGCCAACGTCGCTGAGTACTTCGTGGACACGCTGTCCGCCGCCGGCATCGACCGCATCTGGGGCCTGGCCGGCGATTCGCTCAACGCGTTCACCGACGCGCTGCGGCGCGACGGGCGCATCGAATGGCTGCACATGCGGCACGAAGAGGCGGCGGCGTTCGCGGCCGGTGCCGACGCCGAGCTCACCGGAGACCTGGCGGTGGTCGCCGGCTCGTGCGGCCCCGGCAACCTGCACTTCATCAACGGGCTGTTCGACGCGCACCGCAACCGCGTGCCGGTGCTCGCGATCGCCTCGCACATCCCGTCGTCCGAGATCGGCGGCGGGTATTTCCAGGAGACCCACCCGCAGGAGCTGTTCCGCGAGTGCAGCGTCTACTGCGAGATGGTCGGCGACCCGTCGCAGCTGCCCTGGGTGCTCGAGATCGCGATGCGCTCCGCGGTCGAGAAGCGCGGCGTCGCGGTCGTCGTCGTGCCGGGCGATGTCTTCTTCCAGGACGGCCCCGAGCGCCGGGCGTCCGCGCCGATCCGCCGCGCGCTCAGTCGCGTCGTGCCGATCGAGACCGAGCTGCGCGCCGCGGCCGACCTGCTCAACGAGGCGAAGAGGGTGACGATCCTCGCCGGTGCCGGCGTCGAAGGGGCCCACGACCAGGTGATCGCTCTCGCCGAAGCGCTGCAGGCGCCGATCGTGCACGCCCTGCGCGGCAAGGAGCACATCGAATGGGACAACCCGTACGACGTCGGCATGACCGGTCTGCTCGGCTTCGCCTCCGGGTACCGGGCGATGGACCGGTGCGACGCGCTGCTCATGCTCGGCACCGACTTCCCCTACCGGCAGTTCTACCCGACGAAGGCGAGGATCGTGCAGGTCGACATCCGCGGCGAGCAGCTCGGCCGTCGCACGCCCATCGACATCGGCCTCGTCGGCGGCGTGCGCGAGACCGCGACCGCGCTGCAGCCGCTGATCGACGCCGACCGCAACAGCAAGCACCTGACCGACAGCGTCGACGACTACCGCAAGACGCGGAAGCAGCTCGACGAGCTCGCCGTCGACGACGGCAAGACCCCGCTGCACCCGCAGTATGTCGCACGCCTCATCGACGAACTCGCCGCACCCGGCGCGGTGTTCACCGCCGACGTCGGCAGCCCGGTGATCTGGGCGGCGCGCTACCTCACCATGAACGGCCACCGGCGGCTGCTCGGCTCGTTCATCCACGGGTCGATGGCGAACGCGATGCCGCAGGCGCTCGGCGCGCAGGCGGCCGACCGCTCTCGCCAGGTGATCGCGCTCGCCGGCGACGGGGGACTGTCGATGCTCCTCGGCGACCTGCTGTCGATCCGGCAGAACAACCTGCCGGTGAAGATCATCGTGTTCAACAACTCGTCACTGAACTTCGTCGAACTCGAGATGAAGGCCGTCGGCATCCTCACCTTCGGCACCGAGCTCGACAACCCCAGCTTCGCCGACATCGCCGAGGCGGTGGGCATCACCGGCATCCGGGTCGAGAAGGGCGCCGACCTGCACGATGCGCTCGCGACCGCCTTCGCGATCGACGGACCGGCGTTGGTCGACGTCGTCACCGCGCGCGACGAGCTGTCCATCCCGCCGGCGGTCACGCTCGCGCAGGCGAAGGGCTTCACGCTGTGGGCGCTGCGCACGGTGATGTCGGGGCGCGGCGACGAGCTGCTCGACCTCGCCGACACGAACGTGTGGCGGCGGCTGTTCGGTTAGCCGTCAGTGGGCGGCGTCGTACGCCTCGAGCACGCTCGCGGGCACGCGGCCCCGCTCCGAGACGGTGTAGCCGTTCTCCGCCGCCCACTTCCGGATCGGACCGTAGTCGCGCTGCCCGCTGCGCTTCTGCACGCGCCGGCCACTCGACGCCTGGGCCGCGCGCGCCGACACCGAACGCCCGGCGGCGGTGAAGGGAGCGAGCGCCGCGCGCAGGGCGGAGGCGTTCTCGTCGGTGAGGTCGATCTCGTAGGCGGTGCCGTCGAGCGAGAACAACACCGTCTCGCCCTCACCCACCTCGAGCACGGTGCCATCCAGGTCGTCTACGAGCTGGTGAACGATTCGTCGGGCCATAGACCGAGGATAGTCAGCGCGGATGCCGCGGCGACAGTGCCGCGCGCCGATCAGGGCAGCAGGCCCGCCCGGCGGGCTTTCGCGACGGCGGCGTGCCGTGTGGACGCGTCGAGCTTCGACATCGCCGACTGCAGGTACGACTTCACGGTGCCCTCGCGCAGGGTGAGGGATGCCGCGATCTCGGCGTTGGTCGCACCGAGAGCCGCGCACGCGATGACGTCGAGCTCGCGCGGCGAGAGCGATACTTCCACCGCCGGCGGGTCGGGCTCGTCGCGCGAGATGGCGGCGAGCCGTTGCTGGACGGCGGCGATGCGCTGCCGGAGGCCGTCGTCGGTGAGGGATGCCGCGATGCTGCGCAGCTCGGCGAAGCTCTCGCGCAGATCCTCTTGCGCCGCGGCGGGGAGCGTGGGGATCGGCTCGGCGGGCGTCAGCGTCGCGATCCGGCGCTGCACCTCTTCGCGCACCCGGAGCTCGGTGGAGATGGTGTCGGCCGCACGGAACGCGGGCCGTGCGACGAGGTCGCCGACCGGCGCCGGCGCCCACGACCCGCAGTAGACGACGCCCCGCGGGCGGCCGCTGACGACCACCGGCACGGCCAGCAGTGTGGCGATGCCCTCGCCGAGGATCGCGCGGTCGTAGTCGTGGGTGATGGAGCGGGCGGTGCGGTACTCCAGGGCCAGCCGCGGGCGCTTCTCGAGCAGCGCCGCGCCGCCGAGTCCGCGCCCCTGCTGGACGACCAGACCGTCGAGGCTGTGCGTGCGGGCCCCGGCGATCGAGGTCACATGGATCGCGCCGCCGTGCTCGAGGCCGGCGAACACGACGGGGAACCGGGTGTCGCGGGCGAGATCGCTCACGGCTCGGGAGACGAGCTGGGTGTCACTGTCGATGTCGACGGGTGATCCCACTGACGACCTACTTCCGGGGGTGACGGCCGCGTCGCCGCCTTTCGTAGCGTCGACGATACCCCATGAGGCAAGTGCACTCTCACGCAGAACGCGGCCCCGGGGCGAGTGGGGACCCCCGGGGCCGCGTCGTGTGCGCGGGGCGGCCTACACGCCCGGCACGCTCTGGGCCGGCGCGTTCAGGACGGCGACCCGGTCTTCGAGGTCGAGCAGGAACCGCTTGCGCTCGGGATGCCCGCCGTACTCGCCGATCGACCCGTCGCTGCGCACCACCCGGTGCGCCGGCACCACGATCGACATCGGCGTGCGCGCGCATGCGGTGCCTACGGCCCGGTTCGCGCCGGGCGAGCCGGCCATGATCGCGATCTCGGCGTACGACGCGGTCTCGCCGTAGGGGATCTCGCAGACCGCCTCGAGCGCCGTGCGCACGAAGCCGCTCGCCAGCTGCCAGTCGAGCGCGAGCTCGAAGTCGCGGCGGGTGCCGGCGAAGTACTCGTCGAGCTGGGTGGCGACCGGTGCCGTGGCGTCGACGTCTTCACGGGGGACGGCGCCGAGCCGGACGCCGAGCTGGGCCAGCGCGCCGTCGTGGGCGCCGTCCTTGATGTGAAGGGCGGCGAGGCCCTCATCGGTGACGACGATGAGAGCCTCGCCTATCGGTGTCGGGTGCACCGAGAACGCTGTGGTGGTCATGGGTCCATCCTGACGGCCGGGCACGACGCGACTATGCCCCGCGCGCCGATCTGTGGACGGAGCCGGCACATCGGCATCCTGTGGAGGAAGCTCTGAAGACACCGGCACGTCGCCCAATCGCACGAAACTCGCGCGACTTGCGGCCCACGCTCATCCCGCGCGCTTAGGGTGTGTCGTGTGTGGCGAGCAGAGGGCGGAGCCGTGCGCGGCGACATCGAGGCCGGGCACGCGAATGCGGTGACCCCTTCCGACCTCGACCTGTCGGAACCGGGAGTGGTCGTGTCGCATGTCGCAGAGCCTGAGCGGAACAGACTCCGTGAAGAGGCGGCGCAGCTGGGCGGCCGGTCGACGCTTCTGCACTTCGCCGACGACAGCGACGCGGGCATCGACATCACCAAGGCACACCCCGGCAGCCTGCCCCAGTTCATCACCGGCCGCTCGACGCTGCTGTCCAACCTGTTCCGCGACGAAGTGGGCATGCACAGCGCGCGCCTCGCGGCCGAGCGCATCGCCGCGAAAGACGTCGAGCTGCGCACCTCGCGGGGCCTGGACACCGTGCATCTCGCGGTCGGCATGGCGACCTGGCGCATCGGCGGCATCGTCTGCACCGCGCCGGTGCTGCTGCGGCCACTCGCGATCCGCCGTCATCACAACGACTTCGACCTGAAGCTGCACGGCTCGTTCGGCATCAACCCCGAGCTGGTCGAAGCCGCGCGCACCCACTTCGGCATCGCGCTCGACGGACGCGCCCTGTCGTCCCTCGCCTACGACGACGGGGTCTTCAAGCCGCAGCCGGTCATCGACCACCTCCGTGCCCTGACCGCGCACGTCGCGACCTTCACGGTCCGCCCGCGCCTGATCGTCTCCACCTTCGCCGACGTCGCCGCCGACATGGAGCGCGACGCCGTGAACCTCGATCACCCGCTGCTGAACGCGCTCGCCGGCCACGACGCCGACCGCGAAGAGCTGACCGGCCCCCGCCCCGTGCCGGCCGCGATCGGCGCGGACGACCGGCCCCCGGCATCCGATCGCCTCCTGCTCGACGCCGACGCCGAACAGGAAGCGGTCCTCGCACGCATCGTCGCGGGACAGTCGCTCGCCGTGCACACCCTGCCCGGCACCGGCGGCACCCAAACCGTCATCAACGCCGTCGGCGAGCTCGTCCGCGCCGGCAAGCGCGTGCTCGTGGTCAGCGCCCGCCGCTCCACCCTCGACGGCGTCGGCCACCGGCTCGCCGGCATCGGACTGCCCGGCCTCGCCATCTCGCCGCGCCGCCTGCACCGCGACCTGATCCGCGCGATCGGCCGCAACGAGAAGGCCACCCAGCCCAAGGTCGCCGAGGTCGACGACGCGCTCGTGCGGCTGCGCACCGTGCTGCGCGACTATCGCGCGGCGCTGACCGGACGGCATCCGCAGATCGGTGTCTCACCGCTGGAAGCACTGCGGACGCTGTCGACCCTCACGGGCGCGGCCACCCCGATGGTCGAGACCCGCTTCGACATGCGGACCCTGCAGACCCTCTCGACCCGGCGCACCGAAGCGGCCACGACGCTGGCGACCGCCGCGCGGCTGGGCGAGTTCCGGTTCGGGCCGGACGACTCGCCGTGGTACGGCGTCACCTTCGCCTCGAACGAGCAGGCGACCTCGGCGCACGCCCTCGCGTCGCGCCTGCACCGCACCGAGGTGCCCGGCATCCTCGAGCGCGGCTACGAGCTCATCGGGCAGACACGCATGCGGCCGTTCACGACGATCGCCGAGATGGGCGCGTACGTCCGGCTGCTGCAGGGCATCCGCGCCTCGCTCGACCGGTTCAGCATCACCGTGTTCGAACGCCCGCTGGGTGAGCTCATCGAGGCGCACGGATCACGCGGCGACACCGAGATGTCCGGCGCGAACCGCCGCCGCCTGCGCCGCCTGTCGCGCGAGTACGTGCGGCCCGGCATGCACATCACCGACATGCACGAGGCGCTCGTGCGCGTGCAGCAGCAGCGCACCCAGTGGCAGGGGCTGGTGGATGCCGGAGTCACACCCGAGATCCCGCTCGGCCTCGACGACGTCGTCACCGCGTGGCAGCGCGTCGATGCGCACCTGACCGACCTCGACACGGCGCTCGGCCGGCAGACGCCGCTGGCGTCGCTGCCGATCCCGCAGCTGCTGCGCACCCTCGCGGGCCTGGCCGCCGAGTCGGACGTGTTCGACAACCTCGTCGAGCGCGCCACGCTGCGCGGTGAACTGGCCGCGCTCGGCCTCGAGCCGCTGCTGACCGAGCTGTCGGTCAAGCACGTGCCCGAAGACCGCGTCGCCGCCGAGTTCGAGTTCGCGTGGTGGCAGTCGGCCCTCGAGGCCATGCTGCGCACCGACCGAGCCCTGCTCGGCGCGAACACCTCGGTCGTCGAGCGTCTCGAGCGCGACTACCGCCTGGTGGACGAGTCGCACGCCGGCTCGGCCGGCCCGCTGCTGGCCGCCGAGCTGGCCACCCGCTGGAAGATCGCGATCGTCGACGAAGCCCACGAAGCCGCGGCGCTCAAGGCCGCGCTGCGGACCGGGACCGCCACGGCGGGTGAGCTGGTCGCCGCCGCGCCCACGCTCATGCGCACGCTCGCGCCGGTGTGGCTCGCGTCGCCCTACGAAGTGCCCGCGATCCCCGATGCGCCCGAGTTCGACGTCGTCGTGATCGCCGACGCCGCCGCCCTGTGTCTCGCCGAGGCCGCGCCGGCACTGCGGCGCGCACGGCAGGTCGTGCTGTTCGGCGACCCGGTCACGCAGAAGCCCACGCCCTTCCAGCTCGCGGCCGGCTTCGGCCACGAGACCGCGGAAGAGCCCGAGGTCGACTTCGACGAGCAGAGCCTGTTCGCGCGCATCGCCGAGCTGCTGCCCGTCGAGAAGCTCACGCACAGCTATCGCGCCGGCGGCGAGGATCTCGCCGAGCTGGTCAACGACGCGTTCTACGACGGCGAGATCGTCTCGCTGCCGTGGGCAGGCTCCTACCTCGGCCGCGGCAGCCTCAGCGTCGACTACGTCGAGGGCGGCACCGGCGCGCCCGACCCCGTCACCGGCGCCGTCGAGAGCCCCGATGCCGAGGTCGCCCGCGTCGTGACGCTCGTCGTCGAGCACGCCGTGAACCGTCCCGCCGAGTCGCTCATGGTCGTGACCGCCTCCACCCGGCACGCCGAGCGCGTGCGGGCCGCGGTCGCCGCCGCGTTCGCGGGACGCTCGGACGTCGCCGACTTCGTCGGGCGCGACACCGCCGAGCCGTTCGCCGTGCTCGGCCTCGAGGAGTCGGTCGCCGAGAGCCGCGACCGCGTCATCTTCTCGCTCGGCTTCGGCCTGACCAAGCACGGCCGCGTGCTCACCGACTTCGGCGACCTGTCCGGCGCCGACGGGGAGCGCCTGCTCACCGTCGGCATGACCCGGGCCCGGCGCTCGATGGTCATCGTGTCGTCGATCCGCCCGTCGGCGTTCGACGAGGGCCGGCTCGAGTACGGCGCCGCGACCCTCATGTCGATCCTCGGGGGCATCGCCGCCCGTGCCCGCGAGTCGCGCCTCGAAGACCTCGCCGACCCGCTCACGCTCATGCTCGCCGAGAAGCTGCGCAGCCTCGGCATCTCGGTCGACGTGCATTACCGCGGACTGCTGCCGCTGGTGGCCCAGTACCGCGGCAAGGCAGTCGTGGCCGAGTGCGACCCCGAGACGGTGGGGGAGTCCCTGCGCGAGGCGCTGCGCCTGCGCCCGCAGATCCTGAGGCGCCTGGGCTGGCACTACGTGCGCGTGCACGCGTTCGACCTGTACAGCGACCCGGCCGGCGTCGCGTCGCGCGTCGCCGCGATCCTCGGCGTCGAGCCGCAGACGCCGTCGGCCGACACCACGACCCAGCCGATCGATGTCTCCGAATGAGCGTCAGCGCATCGTGCGGGTCGCCGGCTCCCGCCGTGTGCGCCTGACCCCTGCCCCCGGTACGAGCGCCGAGCCGGTTCCCGGCGATGCGTCGACGATGGATGCCGGAGCAGACGCGAACGGCGCCGCCCCGGCATCCGGAATCTCAGCGGGCCCCAACGACGACCGCCTGCGACGGGACGTCCCCCCGCACTACTGATCGGCGCCCCGGCCGACCGGTCAGACGCGGGGCGTCTGGTCCTTCTCGAGCAGGTCGCGGATCTGCACGAGCAGCTCCTGCTCGGTGGGGAGCGCGGGCTCTTCCTCGGTGACGCCGGCCTTGCGGGCGGCGCGCTCCTTGGCCCTGTTCATCGGCATGACGAACGCGAAGTACACCACGACGGCCACTGCGAGGAAGTTGATGACGGCGCCGATGATCGCACCGATGGCGAACGTCGCCGTTCCGCCGAACAGCGTCGGGACCTCCCACATGAGCGCCGTGTCGAGGCTGTCGGCCGCGAAGAACAGACTGATGAGCGGATTCACCAGCGCGTCGACCACAACGTTGACGATCGCGGTGAACGCGGCGCCGATGACGACGGCGACGGCGAGGTCGATGACGTTGCCGCGCAGGATGAACTCTTTGAATCCCTGGATCATTGCGTGCCTTCCGTGTCCGGCCCGCGGCCGGCGATTACGATCCCGACGGAGCGGGCGAGGCTTTTGCCTCGGACTTCGATGATGTCGAAGACGCCGCGGCGGCGCCACTCGACGAATCGGAAGACGTCGAATCGGACGACTTCGAATCGGACGAGGACCTCGTGGACGAGCTCGACGCGGCGCGCGAGTCGGTGCGGTAGAAGCCCGAGCCGTTGAAGGTCACGCCGATCGAGCCGTACTGCTTGCGCAGCACCCCCTGGCACTGCGGGCACTCGGTGAGCGAGGGCTCGGAGAACGACTGGACGGCGTCGAAGCGGTGACCGCACTGCGTGCAGGCGTAGGCGTAAGTGGGCATGGGTCCTCGAGGTTCAGCAGGGTTCAGCGCGTCAGGGTGACGGTGCGAGTGGGGGTGACGACGCCGGTCACCGGCTGGTCGTGCAGGTCGCGGGGGACGTCGTCGAGCAACTCGGAGTCGAAGATGACAGCGTAGACCGGCGGGCGGTGTTCCATCGAACCGAGAGTCTTGTCGAAGTAGCCCCGGCCCCAGCCCAGACGCGTGCCGTGCCGGTCGACGGCGGCCGCAGGGATCACCATCACGTCGACCTCATCGACGGCCAGCGGGCTCAGCACGTCCGAGATCGGCTCGGGCACGCCGAAGACGCCCTCCACGACCTCCGCGTCGGGATCGGCGACCGTCCAGTCCAGCAGGCCGTCGGTACGGGTGAGGGGGAGGAGGACCCGGATGCCGCGCTCCAGCGCCCCGGCGATGAACTCACGCGTGCCGGGTTCGATGGTGGTCGACAGGTAGCACGACATCGTCTGGACGCCGAGCTGGGTCACAAGCGCATCGAGCTGCTCCCGGATGCCACTGGCGGCGGCCTCATTGGCCTGCTCGGATCGCTGCTGGCGACGCTCGCGCAGGTCGGCACGCAGCGCCCGTTTCGCGTCATCGATGCCGTCGCCCATCCTCCGATCATAAATGGGTGTCATGGATGCCGGGCGGTGTCACCGCGGATCGCTAGAGTGTGGGGCATGTCTGCTACGCGCATAAAAGCCGTCATTCCCGCCGCCGGCCTCGGCACCCGGTTCCTGCCGGCGACCAAGGCCATGCCCAAGGAGATGCTGCCGGTGGTGGACAAGCCGGCCATCCAGTACGTGGTCGAAGAGGCGGCGGCCGCCGGGATCGAGGACGTGCTGATCATCCTCGGCCGCAACAAGAACAACATCTCCAACCACTTCGACTCGGTGCCCGAACTCGAAACCGTCCTCGAGAACAAGGGCGATCACGAAAAGCTCGGCCGGGTGCGCCGGTCCACCGAACTCGCCGACATCCACTTCGTCCGGCAGGGCGAGCCCAAGGGGCTGGGTCACGCCGTGTGGCGCGCACGCGCCCACGTGGGTGACTCCTCATTCGCGGTCCTGCTCGGCGACGACCTGATCGACGAGCGCGACGAACTGCTGACCACGATGCTCGAGGCGCACGAGCGTACCGGGCTCACGGTGGTCGCCCTCATGGAAGTCGACCCCGAGTCCATCCACATGTACGGCGCCGCCGCCATCGAGCCGACCGAGGACGCCGGAATCGTCAAGGTCACCGGCCTGGTCGAGAAGCCGAAGAAAGAAGACGCGCCGTCGAACTACGCCATCATCGGGCGTTACGTACTGCCGCCGAAGGTGTTCGACATCCTCGAGCGCACCCCGCCCGGGAAGGGCGGCGAGATCCAGCTCACCGACGCACTGCAGGAGCTCGCCGTCACCGACGGTGTTCTCGGCGTCGTCTTCCGCGGGCGCCGCTACGACACCGGCGATAGGGTGGACTACATCAAGGCCATCGTGCAGATCGCCGCGGACCGGGACGACCTCGGACCCGACGTGAGGCCGTGGCTGAAGGAATTCGCGGCGCAGCTCTGACGCCGCCTCGCCGAGGAGTACGCGGGTGGATCTGACGGCACCCCGCCAGCACGGACCGATCTCGATCCGCCTTGCTCGCCCGCGCGATGCGCGCCCCCTGCAGGACGAGCTTCTCAGCAACCGGTCTTGGCTGCGGCCGTGGGAGGCGACCAGCCCCGACGGCCCGGTGTCCTTCGACATGCGCGTCGGCATCCGCCGGCTGCTGCAGCAGTACCGCGACGGCGGCGGCGTGCCCCTGGTCATGGAGTACAACGGCGAGATCACCGGCCAGCTGAACGTCTGGGGCATCGCGCGCGGGTCGCTCGCATCGGCGACGATCGGGTACTGGGTCAGCAAGCGGTTCGCCGGCCGCGGCATCACCCCGACGTGTGTCGCGATGGCCACCGACATGTGCTTCACCGACCTCAATCTGCACCGGATGGAGATCTGCATCCGGCCCGAGAACCGGGCGAGCCTGCGCGTGGTCGAGAAGCTCGGATTCCGGTACGAGGGGCTGCGGCGACGGTTCATCCACATCGACGGCGACTGGCGCGATCACTACGCCTTCGCGCTCGTGCGCGAGGAGGTTCCGGAGGGTGTGCTGCAGCGCTGGGTGTCGGGCCGGGCGCCGTCCGAGCGGGCCACGGTGCCGCCGGTGGACCGCCTGCCGTCCTGAGCAACCTTCGAGTTGAACTCGAACTTCAGACACGCGGGCCGGTGCCGGGCCGCGAGGGCCCCGCGCGCTTACCTTTGACCACATGGGTGGGCAGGTTCTCGGCGGTGGTGTGATCGTTCTGGTGGCGGTCGTGCTGTGGCTCGTGTACCTGCTGCCGTCGTGGCACGGCCGGCACCAGTTCAACGCCGCCGAGCGCAACGCCCTCCGCCTCAACCGGGCGCTGCGCGTGCTGGCCGAGACCAGCGAGGCACCCGAAGAGGTCCGGCTCGAACTCAACGCCCGCACCGCCGCTGCGCAGCAGAAGCTCGCCAAGCAGGCGCAGACCGAGCGTGAGCAGGCCGAGCTCGAGATCGCACGCGCCGAGCTCAAGATCGCCCGCGCCGACGCCGCCGCCGCACGCGAGCGTGCGCGCGCGGACACGGTCGTCTCACGCGAGCGGTCGCGCGCCGAAGTGCAGGCGTCGCGCGAACAGGCCCGCGTGGAGGCGCTGGCCGCCCGTGAGCAGGCTCGCGTGGATGCCCTCGCAGCCCGCGACCAGGCTCGCGCTGACGCGGCCGTCTCGCGAGCCGATGCCGCCGCCGCGCGCGAGCGCGCACACGTCGACCTCGCGGCCGCGCTGGCCGCACCCGCCGCACGCCGTGCCCGTGCCCGCCGCCGTGCGCGCCTGGTCACCACGGTCATGGCCGCCGCTTCGCTCGGGCTGATCGGATGGGGTGCCGTGCAGATCATCGCCGGAGCCGGACAGCTGATGCTGTGGGCCGGAGTGGCGGTCTTCGCCGGGTGCGCGGTCACGCTGAACCGCATGTCGGTCGTCCAGCGTCGCGCCGCCGCGCGGGCGGTGCCCATTGCGGTCGTGCAGACCGTGGCATCCGCCCCCGGCACGATCATGGACCCCGACCGTCCGTCGTGGACCCCCCGGGAGCTGCCTCGCCCCCTCACCGCCTCGGCCGGCTCACGGGCCGCCGCCGTGCTCGATGGTGCGGCCGCCCACGACGCCCTGCGCCGTGCCGCTCTGGACGACGCGATCCGCGAGCGTGCCGCGCAGGCGGCGCCGCCGTCGATCGACACCGCGCGGCGTGCACGACCGGCCGCGGGGGACACCTTCGCCGGCCCTGCCGACGACGAGCGGATCGAGGCGCACGTGCGCTCGCTGCTCGAGCGGCGGGCGTCCGGTCAGTAGCCACCGGCGGTCGGGAGTGGCCCCCGGCGCGTGATAATCTATTCAGGTTCTTGGGCCTGTGGCGCAGTTGGTAGCGCGCTTCGTTCGCAATGAAGAGGTCAGGGGTTCGAATCCCCTCAGGTCCACCAAGGTGATCAATCGCGCAGCGGGTGCACGCCCATGCAGCCGAGTCTCGAACGCCCCCTGTCGTCGTCGACATTCCCGGCGTACAGTCGCGGCATGGTCACTGACGATCCGACGCTCACGAATCCCGACCGCTACCGCACGCTGTGGGAGAACGAGTTCGTTCGTGTCCTCGAATACGTCGACCAGCCTGGAGATCGAACCACTCCCCATGACCATCCGAACAGTGTGATGGTCACGCTGAGCGCGTTCTCGCGCACGCTTTCAGCCGGCGACCGGGTGTTCGAGACCGAGCTTCCCTCCGGGCACGCGGTGTGGATACCCGCGCAACGCCATTCCGGCGAGAACACCGGCGATACGCCGACACACACGATCCTGATCGAGCTGAAAGGCGCAGCCGCCGGGGAGATGATCAGCGGCGCACTCGGCCCCGTCACGTAGCCCGGGTCGGGGTCGAAGCCCCAGTGCGCACGGCTCGTGCGATGGTCACGGACGTGGGAGTGTGCCCAGCGGCGAGGATCATCGCGGCTGGGGGTCTCACGGTCGACGCCACGCTGAATCGCTGACAGAGTGAGGGATCGGGCGAACCAGGCCCGAACAGGGGAGTCAGCATGGTCATCGCAGGGCTCGTGCTCGCCGGCATCGCCGCGCTCGTCCACGTCTACATCTTCTGGATGGAGTCCGTCACCTGGACCAGCCGGAGAACTCGCCACACCTTCGGCACGTCCGAGGCCGAAGCCGAGGCGACCAAGGCGATGGCCTTCAACCAGGGCTTCTACAACCTGTTCCTCGCGATCGCGGTCATCCTGGGCCTCGTGTTCTTCGTGGTCGGCATGACTGCCGTCGGCGCCACTCTGGTCTTCGCCGGGGCGGGATCGATGGCCGCGGCGGCACTGGTACTCGTGGCCTCCGACCGGAAGTACGCGTCCGCGGCTCTCAAGCAGGGTGCCATCCCGGCGCTCGGGGTCATCGCGTTGGCCATCGGGCTCTTGATCTGATCCGTACCGCTCGCGGCACCGGCATCCCTTCGCCACAAGTATGAAAGAAAGCTTGCGCAAGAAGTCTTTCATAAACTAGTCTCGTCGACATGGCAGAGCAGGTCTCACGGCAGGTATCCGATCCGGCGCGATTGCGGGCGCTGGCGCACCCGCTGCGCATCCGGCTGTTCGACCTGCTCAACGACCACGATGAGCTCACCGCCAGCGAATGCGCAGAGCTGGTGGGCCAGTCGCCGGCCAGCTGCTCGTTCCACCTTCGGATGCTCGAGAAGTACGGGTTCATCGAGCGGGCGCAGGCACGGGGCCGCGAGAAGCCCTGGCGACTGAGCGCACCCTCGTGGGACATGCGCCCCGAGCCCGGCCAACGGGCGTCGCTGACCACCGTCGCCGAGATCGCCCTCCTGGGGCTCGACTTGGACGTCTCCCGCATCCGCTCCTACTTCGAGCACGTCGGCACCGAACCCGACGAGTGGGTGCAGGCGAGCACCTTCACCCGGTCGACGTTCTGGGCGACCGCCGACGAACTCGCCGGGCTGAGCCGCGACCTGCAGCGCATCACCGACCGGTTCGCCGGCCGCCAGAAGGATCCCTCGCTTCGGCCCGAAGGGGCCCGCTACGCACGCATGACCGCGATCACCCACCCCGACCCGGTGGGGTACGTCGATCACACGACCACGGAGCCCGAGGACCTGACATGACCGTCTCCACCAAGGCCTGGACAGCCCCGGGCTTCCGACGCCTCTCCACCGCGTGGGTGTTCACCAACCTCGGCGACAGCGCGCTGTATCTCATGGTCGCGGTCTGGGTGAAGGAGTTCACCGGGTCGGACGTCGCGGCCGCCTTCGTCTTCGTCGCGCTGGGCCTGCCGGCGCTGCTCGCCCCCTTCATCGGCATGCTCGCCGACCGGATGTCGCGCAAGGCGCTGCTGGTCGCCAACAACATCGTGCTCGTCCCGCTCGTACTGTCGCTGCTGCTGGTGAACGGGCCCGCCCAGCTGTGGCTCGTGTACAGCGTGATCTTCCTCTACAGCGCTGCCGGATACGTCACCGCATCGGCGCAGTCGGGCATCATCCGCGGCATGCTGCGCGATGAGCAGCTCGCCAGCGGCAACGGCATCCTCTCGACGATCGACAACGGCCTCCGGCTGATCTCGCCGCTCATCGGCACCGCGCTGTATGTGGGCATCGGGGCGCACGCGGTCGTGATGCTGACGGCCGCGTGCTTCGCGCTGGCGGCGGTCGTGCTGGCGTGGCTGCCCGCCTCCGCCGCTCCGGCGCCGAGTGCCGAGGACCGCGGCTACCTGCGCGAACTGGTCGCGGGGTTCGAGCACCTGTTCCGCGTCGTCGCGCTGCGCCGGCTCACCCTCGCGATCGCGATCGCGTTCGGCGCCACGGGGCTGCTGAACATCATCATCTTCCCGGCCCTCGACGCGATGAACGTCGACGCCGCCACCATCGGATGGCTCGTGCCGCTGCAAGGAGCCGGGGCGCTCGTGGGGGGCATCCTGTCGGCGATGCTCGTCACCAAGCTGGGCGAGGGTCGCGCCGCGGCGCTGGGCCTCGTGCTGCTCGCCGCGGGATCGGCGCTGCTGACCTTCGGGTCGCTGTCGCTGGCCGCGGTGGGCATGGTCATCGCCGGCCTCGGCATCCCGGTCACCGTCGTCGGCTTCGCGACCATGCGGCAGCGGCTGACACCCGACGCCCTGCAGGGGCGCACCGCCGCCGCGGGCAACGTCAGCATCAACCTGCCCCAGACGATCGTCTCGATCATCGGCGCCGGCTTCCTGGCGATCACCGACTATCGCATCCTCATCTGGCTGACCGTCGCCGCGGTGCTGCTGGGGGCCGTGCTCGCCGCCGGCGCACGGTCGCGGACGGCCGAGCCCCACGCAGTTGAGGTCGACGCAGCCGAGGCGTGACCGGGGGCGCCGTCACGCCGGCGGCTCCCACGATTGCAGTCCGTCCAGCTGACGGCGCAGAACGGATGCCGGGGTGGCGGCGACGGCGGCATCGCGCGCCCGCGACAGCACCCTGCCCCGGACGTGGGCGAGCCGGCCGATCATGCGGGAGCGCCGCGCGATGCGCTGGCTGCGTGGCCGCCGGAGCGCGTCGTAGCGACCCAGGGTGGCCCGGACAGCCACGGGGTCGGGCGTGGCATCCTCAGCCAGGGGAGCGAGCAGCGCCGCGAGCGTGGCCGCGTCTTCCATCGCCTGCCCGCCACCCTGCCCGAGGTTGGGCGTCATGGCGTGCGCGGCGTCGCCGAGCAGCGCGATGCGCCCGTGGACGAACGAACCCAGCGTGCCGGCCAGCTCCTCGATCGGCAGGTAGTGGATGGCCTCGGGCCGGGTGGACTCGATCAGCTCGGGGATCGGGTCGTGCCAGGCGCCGAACAGCGTGCGCAGCGCGGCCAGGTCGTCGTCGACCGGTACGCCCGGCACCGCGGTGACCACCGCGAACCAGTACACCCGGCCGTCGGCGAGCGGTGCGATTCCGAACCGGCGGCCGACGCCCCACGTCTCCCCGGCCTCGCCGTGCAGATCGACGGGGCGGTCGGTGATCGCCCGCCACGTCGAGTAGCCCGCGTACCGAACGCCCGGATCGTCGCCGAATGTCGGCCGCACTGTACTGCGCAGGCCGTCGGCGGCGACGACGACGTCGAACCGATCGGTCTTGTGGGCACCGTCCGGTCCGACCCGGGTGACCTCGCCGTCCGGCGAGACCGCGGTGACCTCATGCCCGCCGCGGACGACTCCCACCGGCACGGCCGCCCGGAGCACTGCGTGCAGATCGGCACGGTCGACGATGCGCAGCTGCGCGAGCGCGTCACCCGGGTAGGTCGACAGCCACGATCCGTCGGGCCGTCGCTGGCCGCCGCGCATCATCGCCGCCTCGGGTGAGGTGACGCCCATCAGCTCCACGCCCAGCGATGCCAGCGCCCGGATGCCGTTGCCGAACAGTGACAGGCCCGATCCGCCGGGTCGCAGGTCGGCCGCACGCTCGAACACCACGACCTCGGCGCCAGCCCGTCGCAGCCCGATCGCCGCGCACAGGCCCCCGATGCCCGAGCCGATGACCGCCGCCCTCATACGCCACCCCCAGAAAGTGCCCCCAACATAGCGCGAACGGCGGGCGATGCCATCGCACCACCCGCCGTTCGGACGCCCCGGTCAGACGCCGGCGGCCTCGCGCTCGCGCAGGTCCTTGCGCAGGATCTTGCCCGCCGAGGACTTCGGGATCGCCTCGATGAACTCCACCCGGCGCACCTTCTTGTGCGGGGCGACGTTCTCGGCCACGAACGCCATGACCTCGTCCGAGGTCAGCCCCGAATCGGGAGCCGGCACGATGAACGCCTTCGGGATCTCCTGCTTGTCCTCGTCCAGGACGCCGATGACCGCGGCATCCAGCACCTTCGGATGGCCGAGCAGCAGCGCCTCGAGCTCGGCGGGAGCGATCTGGTAGCCCTTGTACTTGATGAGCTCCTTGACCCGGTCGACGATCGAGAAGTAGTCGCCGCGGTGGGCCACCGCGATGTCGCCGGTGTGGAGGAACCCGTCGGCGTCGAGCGTCTCGGCGGTCGCCTCGGGCTGGTTCAGATAGCCGAGCATCACGTTCGGGCCCTTGACCCACAGCTCGCCCGGCCGGGTCTGACCGTCGTCGCCGTACTCGGTGATCTCCTCACCGGTGGCGGTGTCGATCAGCTTGCACACCACGTTCGGCAGCGAGCAGCCGACCGAGCTGACCGGGATGTCGTCACGCGTGTACGGCATGGCGTGCGAGACGGGGCTGAGCTCGCTCATGCCGTATCCCTGCATCATGCGGGTGTGCAGCCGGCGTCCGGCGAGCTCGGCGGTCTCGCCGTCGAGCGGCGCTGCACCCGAGAACACGGTGTGCACGGTGGAGATGTCGAACTGGTCGACGACCGGGTGCTTGGCCAGTGCCACGGCGATCGGCGGGGCGATGTAGAGGTAGGTGCAGCCGAACTTCTGGATGATCGTGAGGAACTCGACGAGGTCGAACTTCGGCATCGTCACCAGACTCGCGCGCTGCTTGAGCGCGAGGTTCAGCAGCACCGTCATGCCGTAGATATGGAAGAACGGCAGCACCGCCAGCACCCTGTCGGTGTCGCGCAGATCGATGTTGACACGGCACTGGGCCACGTTCGCGACGAGGTTGCGGTGGCTGAGCATGACGCCCTTCGGGATGCCGGTGGTGCCCGACGAGTAGGGCAGCACGGCCACGTGCGTGGCGGGGTCGAAGGCCACCTCGGGCGGGGTCCGCTGCTCCATGAGCAGCTCGCGCAGGTTCGGGTGGCCCGCCTCGGAATGCTCTGGGGCGCCGTCGAGCACGATCAGGTGGTCGTCGGCGATGCCGACCGCAGCGGCCGCGGCCTTCGCCTGGGGGAGCAGGGGGCTCACGGTGATGAGCCAGGAGGCACCGGCATCCCTCAGCTGCTTCTCGATCTCACCGGGCGTGTAGAGCGAGTTGATGGTGGTGACCGTCGCCCCGGCGCGGAGGATGCCGTGGAACACCGTCGCGAACGCGGGCACGTTCGGGCACAGGAGCCCCAGTACCGTGTCGATGCCGACCTCGCGGGCCGCCAGCGCTCCGGCGAACGCGTCGACCTGAGCCTTCAGCGCCCCGTAGGTGGTCTCGGCACCGGTGGCCGGATCGATCAGCGCCACGCGGGCGGCGTCTTGGGCGGTCAGTGAGCCGAACAGGTCATCGTAGATGCTGACTTCTGGAATCTCGATGTCCGGAAAGGGGCTGTGGAACACGAGGCGCTTCTCCCTTGAATCGCTGAACACGCGGCATCGTCGCCGGATGCCACCATCATGACATACCGGTTGGTCGGAACCCGGTGCCGCATCGAGAGGGACCGGGTGCCGCGTCAGGCGGGGATGCGGCGGCCGACGTCGAGTCGCTCGGCGGCGAGGGCCTCGGCGGCGGCGAGCGGGGTGATCACGCGGGTGGATGCCGTGTCGAAGACGTTCCGGACGGTGTCGCCGATCGCGGCGACACGCGCCATGATCTCGTCGCGGGCGCCCAGCTGCTTCGCCACCAGGTCGAGGTAGACGACGCCGCCGGCATTGACGACGAAGTCGGGGGCGTACAGGATGCCGCGGGCTGCGAGCCGATCGGCTCCGGAGCGGTCGGCGAGCGGGTTGTTGGCCGGTCCGCACACGGCGGCCGCGTCGAGCGTGTCGATGACCTCGTCGGTGAGTACGCCGCCGATGCCGGCCGGGACGAACACGTCGGCGGGAACCAGGTGCTCGGTCCCGGGCTCGACCCAGCGCGCACCGAGGTCGGTGGCGAGGCTTCGCTTGGCCGGGTTCACGTCGGTCACGGTGAGGACGGCGCCCTCGGCGGAGAGGCGGACCGCGAGCCGGCTGCCGACCTGGCCGAGACCGGAGATCGTGATGCGACGGCCGGCGACGTCGGCCGACCCGGTCACGCGTTCGAGGGTGGCGCACAGCGACGCGTAGACGCCGAGGCTCGTGGGGCCGGCGGGCTCGCCCGAGCCTCCGACGGTGTCGGGCAGCCCGACCACGTGCGCGGTGCGCTCGCTGACGGTGAGCATGTCGTCGGTGGTCGAGCCGACGTCCTCGGCCGTGCGGTACAGCCCGCCCAGCGACTCGACGGCGTCGCCGAGGTCGAGGAAGGCGGCGCGTCGCCGTTCGGCGTCGAGGGTCTGGCCCGGTTCGAGCCGGATGACCGCTTTGCCGCCGCCGGCGTCGAGGCCGGCCGCGGCGTTCTTGAGGGTCATGGCGGCCGACAGCCGCAGGGCGTCGCCGAGCGCGTCGCTCCAGTGCGGGTAGGTCCACAGGCGCGCGCCGCCGAGGGCGGAGCCGAGCACCGAGGAATGGAGCGCGACGGTGATGAACAGGCCGCTGCGCCGCCCGCTGATCACCTCCACGCGCTCGTGGGTGAATTCGGGTAGGGGCAGGTGCGTCATCGCGTTCTTCCTTCGGCCGGCCTTGTGGGCGCTGCGCTGTGGACGCCGCGGCGTTGCGGCATCCTGCTCCCATTGTGCCTCAGCGGTTCGGCGAAGTCACTCGCTCCGGCCGCGGCCGGCTCACCCCTCCGCGCCGTTCACGATCGCCCGCCAATCGAGGGGGACGCGACCGCGCGGCCCGGGTGCGGGCTGCGACTGCGGGTGGCTCGTCGGGGGCGCCAGCTCGGGTCCTTCGATGCTCTCGCCGGCCACGAAGTCCCAGAACCAGTCCTCACCCGGTTCGAAGCTCTGCATCACGCGGTGTCCGGTCTGCTCGAAGTGCGCGGTGGCGTGCTTTCCGGGCGAGCTGTCGCAGCAGCCGATGTGCCCGCACGCGGCGCAGCGGCGCAGGTACATCCACCAGCCGTCGGCCGCGTCGCACTCGACGCACCCCGTCCCGGACGGCGGTGCGCTCGTGTCGGCATCCGTCATCGTCTGTCCTCCTGTCTGTCTCACCCGGCCAGCGCACGATGCACTGACGCGACGGCGCTCGATCCCTCGCCGACCGCCGCGGCGACGCGCTTCATCGACCCGCGTCGCACATCGCCGGCCGCGAAGACGCGCGGCATCGACGTCTCGAACGGCAGCGGTTCACGGCCCAGACTCTGCCACCGCTGCAGCGACTGCACCGCCACGTCGGTGCCGGTGCGGAGAAACCCCTCCTGGTCGCGGTCGAGGGCCGGTACCCAAGACGTGGCCGGGTCGGCGCCGATGAAGCAGAACAGGCCGCGAGCCTCGATGTCGCCGGCGCTGTCGATGCGGACCCGCTCGAGCGCACCGTCGCCGTCGAGGCCGGTGATGTTCGAGCTGCGGTGGACCCTCACCCGCGGTTCTTCCATGAGCCGGTCGACCAGATACGACGACATCCGCGCGCCGAGGTCGGAGCCTCGGACCACGAGGTCGACGGGGCAGCCGTTCGCCGCGAGGTACAGGGCGGCCTGCCCGGCCGAGTTCGCCCCGCCGACGACCACGACCGGCGCACCGGTCACCTGCCGCAGCTCGAGGGGAGTGGCGGCGTAATGGATGCCAGCGCGCTCGAAGTCGCTCCAGCGATCGACGGCGAGACGCCGGTAGGCCGCGCCGGAGGTGATCACAACGGCACGGGCGCGGATGATGCGGCCGTCGCCGAGCGTCACATCCAGCTCGCGGGCGTCCCTGTCCGGCGGGGGAATCCCCTCTGACGCGGGCCTCGCCTCGGGCACCGGCGCGAGCGCGACGGCTTCGCACGGTGCGTAGACGCGCACGCCGAACTTCAGCGCCTGCAGGGTCGCCTGGCCGATCAGATCGCCGCCGCTGACGCCGAACGGGAAGCCGAGGAAGTTCTCGATGCGCGACGTGGCCGCTGCCTGCCCGCCCGGGGCCACGGCATCCAGCAGCACCGTGCTCAATCCCTCGGAAGCCCCATAGATCGCGGCGGCGAGCCCCGCAGGGCCGCCGCCGACCACCACGAGGTCGACGACCTCGTCGGACCGCGCCTGATAGCTCAGCCCCAGCCGCTCGGCGATCAACTCGGGCGTGGCCTGCGGCAGCGGTTCACCCTGGATGAATGCGAGCGGAAGATCCGCGGTGGGGATGTCGTGCGCGGCCAGATATCCCGCATTGTCGGGCGTGAGGGCCACCGCCGTGTGCACCAGGTCGAGTCGTTCGGCGAAGCGGCGCAGCGCCAGGAAGTCGCTCGACGCGGGATCGCCGACGAACTTCAGGGTCATCGCGGCCGGGCCGTTGCGCAGCGACTCGCGCCGTGCCCACAGGGCATGGAGGATGAGGTCGCACAGCTCGTCGTCCTCGTTCATGAGTCGACGCAGCTCGGCGCGTGAGACCCGTCGCACCCGGCTGGACGACGAGGCCCGCGCCGACAGGAACGCGCCCTGACCGTTGAGCAGTCCCAGCTCGCCCACGAACGTGCGCGGCCCCATGCGGGTGAGCACCACCTCGTCGACCCAGCGCAGCGCATCGCGGACGACCTCGATCTGGCCCGACTCGACGAGGATCAGGTCGTAGTCGGCGTCGCCCGACCGGAAGAGGTAGGTGTCGGCGGCCACCGTCTCGGGCGTGCCCAACGCCGACAGGCGCTCCCACTGCGCGTCGGCCAGCATCGGCCACAGGAGCTGGTCGGTGGTGGATTCGGTCACGGGGCATCCTCCTCTGGGCCGTCAGCTCCGGGGCTCGGCCCGCGGCTGAAGCTGTGGCTCGGGCTGCGGTGCGGTCCGCAGGGCGCGGATCAGGGACTGCGCGTCGAACGGGCCGACGTGGCGGCGCCCGTTGACGAAGAAGGTGGGCACCGAGGTGATGCCCATCGCTTCGGCATCCAGCATGTCGTCGCGCACCCGTCCGGTCACCTCGCCCGATTCGAGGTCGCGCTCGAACTTCTCGACATCGAGCCCCAGCTGGTCGGCGATGCGTACGATGTCGGACGGCAGCTGGTGCTCCTGGTCCGCGAACAGGGCCCGCTCGAACTCGAAGAACCGTCCCTGCAGGGCGGCCGCCTCGGACGCCTCCGCCCCGGCGAGGGCGTTCGGATGCTGCGCGGTCAGCGGTGCGTGACGCCAGACGTACCGCAGGTCGTCGCCGAGCTCGCGCTGCACCTCGGGGATGGACCCCGACGCCTTCAGGCAGAACGGGCACTGGAAGTCGCCGTACTCGACGATCGTGTAGCGCGCGTCGTCCGGACCGTACGTGTGGTCGCGTGTCGAGTCGACGGGGCGTACGAGTGTCCGGCCGGTCTCGATCTCGGGGTGCACGGCGTCGGAGACGCGGAACACCACCGTCGCCACGGCGAATGCGATGACGGATGCCGCGAGCACGCCGGCCCGGGCCTCGTTCTGCGCCGTGGCGTCGTCGATCGCCAGGTCGATGATGAAGAGCGAGATGGTGAACCCGATGCCGCTGAGTGCGGCGCCGCCGGCGATGCGATCCAGCGTCAGCCCCGGACCGAACTCGCCCAGCCGCAGCGACTTCATGAGGGCGGTCGACCCGAAGATGCCGACGAACTTGCCGGTCACCAGGCCCACCACGATGCCCCACGTCAGCGACGATTGCAGCGCGCCGGCGAGGATCTCGCCGTCGACGACGACGCCCGCGTTGGCCAGGGCGAACAGCGGCAGGATGACGTAAGCGACGTACGGTGCGTACGCCGACTGCAGGCGCTCGTTGATCGAGATCGACTCGCGCAGGCTGTTGGCAGCCGCACGCGCATACTCCGTGTTGGGGGACTGGCGGAAGGTGCGCGCCAGCTCGAGCGCGTGCTCGACGTCGCGACGGTTGGGCCGATACACCGGCACGAGCAGCGCGATCGCCACTCCGGCCAGCGTCGGATGCACTCCCGAGGCGAGGAACGCGAGCCACACGATGACCGCGAGCGTCGCGTAGACCGGCCCGCGGCCGCTGCGAAGGTAGCGAGTGAAATACACCCCGGCAAGCCCCGCGGCGGCGACCAGCAGCGGCAGCGGTGAGAAGGTGTCGGTGTAGACGAGCGCGATGATGCTCAGCGCCCCGATGTCGTCGACCACCGCCAGCGCCAGCAGGAAGATGCGCAGTCGCCCGGGCACCCGGGGACCGACCAGGGCCAGCGCGCCGACGAGGAACGCGGTGTCGGTCGAGATGACGACACCCCACGCCCCGGCGTGGCCGGAGGGAGCCGCGATGGTCACGAACAACAGCGCGGGAACGACCAGCCCGGCGATCGACGCGATCACCGGCACCATGGCACGTGACCAGCTCGTCAGCTCGCCGATTGCGAACTCCCGGCGCACCTCGAGGCCGACAGTGAAGAAGAAGATCGCCATGAGGGCGTCGTTGACCAGGGCATGGAGGGTGAATTCCAGATGAAGGTCGCCGATGCCGATGCTCAGGTGCGTCTCCCAGAACGACGTGTACGAACCGTCGGCGACGTTTGCCCAGACGATCGCCGCGACCGTGGCCAGCAGCAGGATGAGCGCGCCGATGCGGTTCTGACCCATGGCGCCGATGCGGGCGGCGATGGACGGTCGGCGGCGGTCGGGCATGCGGCGGGGGATCCTGTCGGTCGGGGGAGGGGCTCGGGGCTCAGTCTTCACCTCGGGGGAGGTGACGTCCAGCCCCCGCCGACGCCGCCCGGGCGTGCACCGCGAGGTCCCCGCGGGCTCATAGGCTGGGACGTATGACTGCGCACCTCCCGACCCGAAGCCGTCTCGTCCATGACGCGCTGCGCGCCGTCGGCATCTCGGGCGACATCGTCGTGTTGCCGGATGCCGCATCGACGGCGCCGCAGGCCGCCGCCGCCCTCGGGGTCGAGGTCGGTGCGATCGCGAACAGCCTCGTGTTCTGGTCGGACGGCGAGCCGCTGCTGGTGATGACCAGCGGGGCGCACCGCGTCGACACCGCCGCGCTCGCCGAGCGCCTCGGGCGGGAATCGATCACGCGGGCCACGCCCGACCAGGTGCGCGACGCCACCGGCCAGGCGATCGGCGGCGTCGCGCCCACGGGACACCCGGCGCCGCTTACCACGATCGTCGACGAGGCCCTCGCCGCGTTCCCCGAGATCTGGGCTGCCGGCGGCACCCCGCACACCGTGTTCCCGCTTACCTACGACGAACTGGTCGCGCTCACCGGCGGGACGGTCGCGAAAGTGGACTGACTCGGCAACGTGCTCGCGCGCCGGACGCGTGCGCGGGCGCGTGCCGTTCGCAGGACGGAATCGCGATCCCGGGCGTGTCGGGGCGTCGACACGCCGTCAGGGCGAAAACGTCCTGCGACACGAACGCGGGGCTGTCGTCTCCCGGAACCGCGGTCAGCTGACCGGGTCAGCCCGGCAGCAGGTCAGGCCGGCAGCGGGAAGCGCAGCACCGCCGCGACGGGAGACCCGTCGAGCAGATCGCTGTTGCGCACCGCGCGCACCGTGCCGCCTGTCCGCAGCACCCGCGCGGCGATCTCGTCGGCCAGCGCGTACGTGTCGGGGCCAGGCTCGTCGGCGTGCGTGACGGCGCCGAACTCATCGATGGTGCCTTCGTCCGTGGCATCCATGTCGAAGTACAGCTCGGCGATGCCGGCAGATGCCGACGCGAGTGCGACCTCCTTGAGGCGGCTGGTGGCCAGGCCCTCGGCGCGCAGTGTGCCGAATTGCTCACGCCACGCATCGAGCTGCGTCGCGTTGTGTGCGTCGATGAGTGCGCGCACGGCGGCGGTCTGCCGCTCGTCGTCGAGGGAGTCAGGGTGGGCTTCGAGACCGTTCTCGAGCAGGAGCGGATGGGTGTTGACCGCGCGGTAGGCGGGGTCGAGATCTGGCGTCGCCGCGAGGATGAGCGGCACGTCGTCGGGCACGGCCTTCACGACCTCGTCCTGCACCGTCCGCGCATACTTCTCGCGTTCGGGCCGGTCGCCGGTGGCTCCGTCGGCGCGGTGCCGGTCGAAGCGGCCGCCGGTGGTCGTGTGCTCGAGCATGAGCGCGTGGTCGCCGGGCAGAGCAAGCTCGTGCTCGACCGGGCGGTGATCGGGTCCGTACTCGAGCAGCCGCGCGCCGCCCTCGGTCAGCTCGACCACGAACGCGCGATGCGGGAAGGCGATCGCGCGCAGCAGGGCGCCGGTGTCGAACCTGTCGCCGACGGCGACGTTGCCGGTCAGCGTGCTCGGCAGGCGGAAGGCGTCGAGCCGGCCCGGCGCGGCGAGCACCACGAGCGACCGCGACTGGTGCTGCCAGAACTCGTCGTCCTCGATGAGGGCGCGCAGGTCGCCGATGACGGATGCCGCAGCCCCATGCGGCAGGTCCTTGTCACTGAGCTGGCGTTCGGCCTCGTCGACCGCGTTGCGCAGGCTGATGCGGATGCGCTCGTGCTCGCTCGGAAGCGGCGACGACTCGATCGCTATCGTGACGCTCGCCGGGTCGCGGTGGTCCACGAGCGCGAGCAGCTGTTCGGTGTCAGGGATGTCTGCAGGGAGCATGGGCCGACCATAGGCAGATCTCGCCGCCGACTTCGAGGGGGTTGCATGTCGCGCGCCGGTCGGTTAGGTGGCGGCGTGCTCCGCTGGTCGGATGACGGGCAGGCCGTTTCTACTGGCGCGATCCGATCTCGGCGATCGGCGCGCTGTGCATGGCCGCGCGCGTGGCGACAGCGAGCGATATCAGGCCGATGATGCTCAGAATGCCGACGATCGCCACGCTCTCCACCAGCGAGATGTTCGGCAGCAGCTGCCCCGAGATGCCGAAGCTGATCCCGATCAACGGGGGTCCGGCGACCCACCAGCACCGCCGCCCCCGACGCGTGGCGACGCCACCTCGCGCTCATGCTCGACGCCTACCGGGCCGCGCGGGCGCATCCGCTGGCCGAGCCGCCGATGACGGACGCGCAGCTGTACGACGCGATGGTCAATTCGGCGGGCTAGGTACCGACTGCTTCTATTGCGGACGGTCCATGTCCGGTCGGACCTGGCGCCGGGGTATCTCGGTCTCGCGGTTCGGTTCGCAGGATGGATGCCGGATCCCGGGCGTGTTGGGGCGTCGACACGCCGCGCAACGCCCGGTTGTCCTGCGAGCAAGACAACCGGGCGGCGGTGAGACCTGGGCTGCGGCGGGGTGGCGCCGCGACACCCGGATGGGGCGGGGCGCTGGCGTCGGATGCCGACATCCACACCGCCTCCTCCACAGAACCGGGGCGCGCCGAATTGTCCACAATCGGCGCGGATCCCGGCATCCGGCGACGCGGTGAGTGTCATCGTCGGGGCATGGATCTCCCCGCTGTCGGCGACCGCCCCACGCCGCGTGCGGTGCCGCGGGCGTACGCTGCGCGACGACGGAGTGATCGCCAGGCTGTCCCACGACTGTGGGCGACCTACTCGCGGCACGACCTGCGAGCCACCGGATGGACGGCGAGACGAATCACCGCGGACGTACGCGCTGGGCGGCTCGCGCGTGCGCGTGAGGATGTCTATCTCGCGCCGGAGGCGGATGCCGACTGCTATTCCGCCTGCGCCGTCGGAGGCCGACTCACCTGCGTGTCAGAGCTCGCCCGCTGGGGCGTGTTCGTCCTGGATGGCGCCGACGGCCTGCACGTCGAGGTGCTCTCGACCCGGTCGCGGCTGCGGTCGACGTCGCGCCATGCCCGCGTGCACTGGTCGCGCCGTGTGCCGGACGGCTGGTCAAGTGTGGATATCGTAGACGCCCTCGTGGCAGCCGTGCAGTGCCAGTCCGTGCGGGGCGCCATCGCCACCCTGGACTCGGCGCTGCACCTGCGACTGATCGGCGACTCTGAACTCAACGAGGTGTTCGCCGCGCTGCCTCGTCGCCTGCGGATACTTCGCCGTCACCTCGACCGCCGCGCCGAATCCGGTGCAGAGAGCCTGATGCGTCTGATGTTGCTGCGGCTCGGATGCCGCGTCGAGGTCCAGCGGCAGATCACGGGTGTCGGGCGCGTCGACTTCCTCGTCGACGGCTGGTTGATCATCGAATGCGACAGTGAGGCCCACCACGCCGGCTGGGCGCAGCAGAAGAAGGATCGCCGCCGCGACCAGGACGCCGCCAGACGGGGATACGTGACGTATCGCGCGATCGCGGAGGACATCTTCTGGCATCCTGAGCGGCCACTCGAGGCGGTGCGGGGGCTGCTTCTAGCCTGGCCGCGCAGGTGATCGGGCGTTGCTGAGGCGTGGCCGCAATGGTGGGGCGTGGCGCGGGCCAGTGGGGCGGGGCTCGGGTGGGGAGGGCGTGGCCGCAATGGCGGGGCGTGGCGCTCATCAGACAGGAGATTCTGCGGATCCCGGGCGTGTCTGGTGCTGGAGGGGATGCCGGCGGGCGCTCATCCTGCGACACGAACACCGCTGCGCGCGCCGCGTCCTGCCGCGATCTCACACCGTGCCCGGCCCCAGTGCCGCCGGCCCCGCGCCGGCCGGCTGGCGCCAGTGCCGCCCGCCCGGCCCCGCGAGGCCGGCCGGCCCCGCGCCGGCCGGCCGGCACCGCGCCGCCCGCGACGGTCAGCGGCGTCCTATGCGTCGTTCGAGCTCGGTCGCGGCGGTGGTCAGCAGGCCGGCCAACTCGGTCTGGTCGCGGTCGCCTTCGTCGGGCCAGGTGACGGCGATGCCGGCGGCGGGCCAGCCGGCGTGGTCGCGGATGGCGACGCCCACCGACCGCAGGCCGATGGTGACCTCGCCGTCCTCGCGGGCGAACCCGTCGGCGCGCACCGCGCGCAGCACTTCGCGCAGCTGAGTCGGAGTGCGGGGCCCCCGGCCGGTGCGATCGGCGAACGCGGCGGCGTCGGGGTACAGCGCACGCACCTGCTCGCGGGGGAGAGCGGCGAGCATCGCGCGCCCCGTCGCCGTCAGGTGCGCCGGCAGCCGTACGCCCACGTCGGTGACCAGTGCCGGGCGGCGCGGCGCACGTTCCTCGACGATGTACACGACATCGCGGCCGCTCATGACGCCCAGATGCGCGCTCTCGCCCGCCCGGTCGGCCAGCGCGGCGATGAGCGGTCGGCCCAGCCGAGCCAGCGGCTCCTGGCGCAGGTAGCCGCCGGCGAGCTCGAACGCGGCCGTGCTCAGTCCCCAGCGCCGGTCCGCCGCCAGATGCACCACGAAACCGTGCTGCTCGAGCGTCGCCAGCAGGTGGTAGACCGTCGAGCGGGGGATCGCCAGCGCCGTCGCGAGCGTGCGTGCGGCCACCGGCCCCGGCTGCCGGGCCATCAGCGACAGGATCCGCAGCGTCTGATCCGCCGCGGGCACCTGCGGACGATCGGAGGTGGCATCCGCACCCGCGGCGACCGAACCCGCGCTGTCTGGTATCACAGACACAGGATGCCATGAACACCTGGCACCGGGCACCGGGACGGGGTGGAATCGGATCATGGCCACCGCTCCCACCGTCACCCTCGGCATCGACGTCCTCACGATCGACGATGTCGTCGCCGTCGCGCGGCACGGCGCAGCGGTCGCGGTGTCGCCGGAGGCCCTGAGCCGGGTTGCCGCCACGCGCGCGCTCGTCGAGCAGCTGGCCGACGACCCCGAACCTCACTACGGCATCTCGACCGGATTCGGGGCTCTCGCCACCACGTTCATCGCGCCCGAGCGGCGCCGGCAGCTGCAGGCGAGCCTCATCCGCTCGCACGCCGCCGGCACCGGCGCCGAGGTCGAGACCGAGGTCGTCCGCGCGCTGCAGCTGCTGCGGCTGCAGACCTTGGCATCCGGCCACACCGGGGTGCGCCCCGTCGTCGTGGAGACCTACGCGGTCATGCTCAACGCCGGCATCTCCCCGATCGTCCGCGAGTACGGTTCGCTCGGCTGCTCGGGCGACCTCGCGCCGCTGGCGCACGTCGCACTGGCGGCGATGGGCGAAGGCAGCGTCCGCACACGTGACGGCGAAGAAGTGGATGCCGGTGACGCGCTCGCCGCGGCCGGCATCGCCCCGCTGGTGCTCGAAGAGAAGGAGGGCCTCGCCCTCATCAACGGCACCGACGGCATGCTCGGCATGCTGGCGCTCGCGATCCACGACCTCGATGCCCTGCTGCTGACCGCCGATGCGACCGCCGCGATCTCGGTCGAGTCGCAGCTGGGAACCGACGCCGTCTTCGCCGCCGACCTGATGGCGCTGCGCCCACAGGTCGGCCAGGCCGACTCGGCGGCGAACCTTCGTGCCCTGCTCGCAGGCTCGCCGATCGTCGCGAGCCACCGCGACCCGGCGGTGTGCACCCGGGTGCAGGACGCCTATTCGCTGCGCTGCTCGCCGCAGGTGCACGGCGCGGCGCGCGACACCGTCGACCATGCGCGGATGATCGCCGCACGCGAACTGGCATCCACGGTCGACAACCCCGTCATCACCCTCGACGGGCGGGTCGAGTCGAACGGCAACTTCCACGGCGCCCCGGTGGCATATGTCCTCGACTTCCTCGCGATCGCCGTCGCCGATGTCGCCTCGATCGCCGAGCGCCGCACCGACCGCGCCCTCGACCGCACGCGCAGCCAGGGCCTGCCGCCGTTCCTGGCCGACGAGGTCGGCGTCGACTCGGGGCTCATGATCGCGCAGTATGCCGCGGCCGGCATCGTCTCCGAGCTCAAGCGCCTCGCGGTCCCCGCGTCGGTGGACTCGATCCCGTCGTCGGCGATGCAGGAGGATCACGTGTCGATGGGATGGTCGGCCGCCCGCAAGCTCCGCCGCGGGATCGACGGCCTGGCGCGGGTGCTCGCGATCGAGCTGGTGACCGGATGCCGCGCGCTCGACCTGCGGGCGCCGCTGAGCCCGGCGCCGGGGACGGCGGCCGTGCGCGACCTCGTCCGTACGGTGGCCGAAGGGCCGGGGCCGGACCGGTTCGTCTCGCCCGAGATCGAGGCCGTCACCGGGCTCGTGCTGTCGGGCAGTGTCGCCCGCACTGTGAAGGAGTGGATCTCATGACCGGACCCCGCACCGTCCGCGCCGCGCGTGGCGCCGAGATGACTGCGAAGAGCTGGGGCGCCGAGGCCGCCAAGCGCATGCTCATGAACAACCTCGACCCCGAGGTCGCCGAGCACCCCGAGGACCTCGTCGTGTATGGCGGCACCGGCCGCGCGGCGCGCTCGTGGGAGGCGTTCGACGCGATCGTGCGGACCCTCGACGAGCTCGAGCCCGACGAGACCCTGCTCGTGCAATCCGGCAAGCCGGTGGGGGTCTTCCGCACGCACGAGTGGGCGCCGCGCGTGCTCATCGCGAACTCGAACCTCGTGGGCGACTGGGCGACGTGGCCCGAGTTCCGACGGCTCGAGGCACTCGGCCTCACGATGTACGGACAGATGACGGCCGGATCGTGGATCTACATCGGCACGCAGGGCATCCTGCAGGGCACGTACGAGACCTTCGCCGCGGTGGCCCGCTCACTGGGACGCGACGACCTCGCCGGTACCCTGACACTGACCGGAGGAGCCGGTGGCATGGGCGGTGCGCAGCCCCTCGCGGTCACGCTCAACGGCGGCACGGTGCTCATCGTCGACGTCGACGAATCGCGACTTGCCCGCCGTGTCGCGCACGGCTACCTTGACCAGTACACGACCGATCTCGATGCGGCCGTGGCACGCGTCCTCGCCGCCAAAGACGCCGGCGAGGCACTTTCCGTAGGGGTCGTCGGCAACGCCGCCGATGTCTTCCCCGAGCTGCTGGCCCGCGGAGTGGCGATCGACATCGTCACCGACCAGACCAGTGCCCACGACCCGCTTGCTTACCTGCCGGCATCCATCGCCTTCGACCAGTGGCGCGCCGAGGCCCAGCGCGACCCGGAGGAGTTCACCGAGGCCGCCCGCGCGTCGATGGCGCGGCACGTCGAGGCGATGGTCGGGTTCCAGGATGCCGGGGCCGCGGTGTTCGACTACGGCAACTCGATCCGGGCAGAGGCGAAGCTGGGCGGATTCGAGAACGCGTTCGCGTTCCCGGGCTTCGTGCCGGCGTACATCCGGCCGCAGTTCGCCGAGGGCCGCGGACCGTTCCGGTGGGTGGCGCTGTCGGGCGATCCGGAAGACATCCGCAAGACCGACCAGGCCGTGATGGCGTTGTTCCCGGAGAACGCCGGGCTGGTGCGCTGGCTCACCAAGGCCGCCGGCGCCGTGCACTTCGAGGGACTGCCGGCCCGCATCTGCTGGCTCGGGTACAAGGAACGCCACCTCGCCGGGCTGAAGTTCAACGAGATGGTCGCCTCGGGCGAGCTGGCCGGCCCGATCGTGATCGGCCGCGACCACCTCGACGCCGGCTCGGTCGCCTCGCCCTACCGTGAGACCGAGGCGATGGCCGACGGCTCCGACGCGATCGCCGACTGGCCTCTGCTCAACGCGCTGCTGAACACGGCGTCCGGTGCCTCGTGGGTCTCGATCCACCACGGCGGCGGCGTCGGCATCGGCCGCTCGATCCACGCCGGGCAGGTGATCGTCGCCGACGGCACGGCACTCGCCGCCGAGAAGCTCGAGCGGGTGCTCACGAACGACCCCGGCACGGGCGTCATGCGACATGTGGATGCCGGGTACGAACGCGCCGTCGACGTCGCCCGCGAGCGCGGACTGAACGTGCCGATGCTGGACCGCTGACGATGACCGCAACGCTGCTGACGAACATCGGGGAGCTGACCACCAACGCCGGCGCCCCCGGTGATCCCTGCGGCACGATCCGCGATGCCGCCGTCCTGATCGAGGACGGCGTGGTGGCGTGGGCCGGCCCGGTGGTGGAGGCTTCGCGCGCTGGCGGGGACATCGAGGTGGTCGACGTCGGCGGACGCGCGGTGATCCCGGGGTTCGTCGACAGTCACACCCACCTCGTGTTCGGCGGCGATCGTGCCGACGAGTTCGAGGCGCGCATGGCGGGAACGCCATATGCTGCGGGTGGCATACGGCGCACGGTGGATGCCACCCGTGCCGCGGGCGACGACGAGTTGCGCGCCCGACTGGCGGCATTCGTCGCCGAGCTGCACGCGCAGGGCACCACGACGTTCGAGGTGAAGACGGGGTACGGACTGACGGTCGACGACGAGGCCCGGCTGGTGCGCATCGCGGCCGAGGTCACCGACGAGGTCACGTTCCTCGGGGCGCATGTGGTGCCCGCCGAGTACGCCGACGACCGGGCCGGCTACGTCGACCTCGTGTGCGGCCCGATGCTGGATGCCGTCGCCGCGCACGCCCGCTGGATCGACGTGTTCTGCGAGCGGGGGGCGTTCACACCCGCCGAGAGTGAGCGCATCCTCACCGCCGGAATCGACCGGGGACTGCAGCCCCGCGTTCACGGCAACCAGCTCGGGCACGGCGAGGGCGTACGCCTCGCGGTCGAGTTCGGCGCGGCATCCGTCGACCACTGCACCTACCTGTCCGAGGACGACGTGGCAGCCCTGGCCGCATCGTCGACGGTCGCAACGCTGCTGCCGGGTGTCGAGTTCTCCACGCGGCAGCCTTACCCCGATGCCCGACGTCTGCTCGACGCGGGCGTCACCGTGGCCCTCGCCAGTGACTGCAACCCGGGGTCGAGTTTCACCAGTTCGATGCCCCTGATGATCGCCCTCGCGGTGCGCGAGATGGGCATGACTCCCGCGGAAGCGGTGTGGGCGGCGACCGCCGGCGGAGCACGCGCGCTGCACCGCGACGACGTCGGCCACCTCGGCCCCGGTGCCCGCGCCGACCTCGTCGTGCTCGACGCGCCCACCCGCGTGCACCTGGCCTACCGGCCCGGCGTGCCGCTGGTCGACGCGGTCTACCGCGACGGCGCGCTCATGGGCAGCTGACCGCCGGCGCGGCGGCGGACGACGGATCGGCCCCTGGGCCACCCCGCACTCCGTGTGCACGACTCCGCCTGAGATCGGCTACCTCGGGGTGTCGAACGTCCAGTCGTCGGGGTCGACCGCGGTCGCGACGTCCCAGTCGTCGGTGGTCTCCCACATGAAGGTGGCGACCGCACACGTCGGCATGTGGCCGATGCCGCCGCCGGACAGGCGCTCGGCGAGGACCGTCATGCCGGGGTCGTGCGCGACGACCACGACCCGCACGAGCCCTGTCGCCGCCGCGGCGGCCAGCAGATGCGACCCGGGCGCACCGTAGAGGTCGGCATCGAGGCTCAGCTCGCTCCCCAGCGCATCGGCGAACGCCGCGGCCGTGCTGCGTGCGCGCAGGGCCGTCGACGACAGCACCAATTCGGGACGGAACCCGGTCTCAGCCAGCCGCGCCGCCATCACCGGGGCGTCGCGCTGCCCGCGCGCATTGAGCGGCCGGTCGTGATCGTCCAGTCCCGGATCGCCCCAGTCGCTCTTCGCGTGTCGCACAAGCACGAGTGTCGTCATGTCGTCGCCCTCCCTGCCAGCAGCTCCAGCACGCACAGTGCCGCGAGGCGCACCGTCCGCCCGTCGGGGGTATCGGCCGTGGCATCCACCTCCACGATGTCGGCACTGCGCACGCGCGGGTCGGATGCCACGCCGCGCACGAGCGCGCGCAGCTCCCACCCCTGCAGTCCGCCGGGCACCGACGCCGGGCACCCGGGCGCGACCGAGCGGTCGCACACGTCCACGTCGATGTCGAGATGGACCTCGCTGCCCCCGGCACCGGCGACCTCGAGCGCCTCGGCGACCACGTCGGCGATACCCCGGCGCCGCAGGTCGTCCTGCGTGATGACGGTGATGCCGAGGTCGGCGGCCCGGTGGGCGTAGGCGGCCGAGTTCGCGAAGTCGGCGATGCCGACCTGCACGATGCGCTGCGGGTCGAGGCCGTCGTCGACGAGGCGCCGCACCGGGGAGCCGTTCGAGACGCCGTCACGCAGGTCGAAGTGTGCGTCGAGGGTGATCAGCCCGGACGCGTCCGCACCCTGCGCCACCGCATAGGTGATCGAGTTGTCGCCGCCGAGGGCCACGATCAGTCCCGCCTGCGCAGCCATTTCGCGCACCCGCTCGCGCACGCGCCCCTCGCCGTCGGGGCCGTCCGGATCGGCGATGTCTCCGGCATCCGCGATCCGCAGCGCCTGCTCGAGGTCGACCGGCGGCGGACCCATCAGCGTCGGGCTGTAACGCTGCAGCGCGTCGCGCACGGCGGCCGGAGTGGCGTGGGCACCGGTCGGCGACAGCGAGGTGCGGAACGCCGGCACCCCGAGCAGCACCACGTCGATCCAGTCCTCACCGGCGACCTCGGGCCAGCTCCCAGCGCGGGGCCAGAGCGGGTCGGCGCTGAGCGCGGAGACGGTCATCAGCCCAGCACCAGATGCGCGATCGTGTAGATCGCCAGACCCGCGAGGGCGCCGACGATCGTGCCGTTGAGGCGGATGTACTGCAGGTCGCGACCGACCATCAGCTCGATCTTCTCGGTCGTCTCGGCCGGATCCCACTTCTCGACCGTGTCGGTGATGATCGACGCGATGTCGTGCCGGTAGCGGTCGACCAGGAACACCGCGGCGTCGGTGATGCGGTCGTCCACGCGCCGCTGCAGGGCCGGGTCGGTCGCCAGGCGCGCGCCGATCTCGGCGAGGGCCGCGGTGACCCGCCGGCGCAGCGGGCTCTCCGGGTTCTCGAGTGCGCGCAGCAGCCCGGCCTTGGCCGTGTTCCATGCCTCGGCGGCGAGCTCGCGCACGCGCGGGCTGTCGAACACCGCACCCTTCGCGTCTTCGAGGCGGTCGATCGTGTCCGGGTCGTGCTGCAGGTTGTCGGCGAGCCGGGCGAGGTAGCCGTCGACGGCGGCGCGGGCGGGGTGGGTGGCGTCGCGCTGCACGGCTTCGGCGAACTTCACGGCCTCGTGGTAGACGGTGTCGTCGACCAGGCGCATCGCGATCGACGGCACCCACGACGGCAGGCGTCGCGAGACCAGGCCGCTGAACGCATCCTGATTGGCATGCAGCCACGTCGCGATGCTGTCCACGGCGAGGTCCACCGCACCGTGGTGCGCACCGGCATCCACCACCCGGGTCAGCCACGCACCCAGCGTCGGCGCCCACTTCGGATCGATCAGGTGCTCACGGGCGAGGTCGCTGATGAGGTCCTGCACCTCGTCGTCGCTGAGCGCCTGCAGGATGCCGGTGGCCATCGTGGCGGCCTCGGCGGCGACGATGTCGGCGTGCTCGGGTTCGCGCAGCCATTCGCCGGCCCGGCGTGCGATCTCGACGGACTCGAGCTTGCCGCGCACGACCGAGCCCTCGAGGAAGTTCGTCTCGACGAACTCGCCCAGGCTCCGCCCGATCTCATCCTTGCGCCGGGGGATGATCGCGGTGTGGGGGATGGGTATGCCCAGCGGATGCCGGAACAGTGCCGTCACGGCGAACCAGTCGGCCAGGGCGCCGACCATGCCCCCCTCGGCGGCCGCGCGGACGTACGCGAGCCAGGGGTACTGGTCCTGCAGGACGAACGCGATGACGAACACGATCGCCATGAAGATGAGCGCGCCGAGGGCGACGCCTTTCATGACTCCGAGGGCGCGGCGACGCTCCTGGTCGGCGGGGCTCAGAAGTGCGGTCGGAGTTCGAGCCATGGGGTCATCCTCGCACGGGTCGCGAAATCACCCGGGAATCATCCAGCGCGGATGACGTGGCCGGGGCGACGAGCCCGCACTATAGCTCACAGCCCGACGGCCCCGTCGAGGCGGTCCGCGATGGGTGGGAGGCTCCGGTGGACAATTCGGTGTTCGAGGTTGTCGTGCAGGGCACCCTGGGTGCCGACCTGATCGCGGCGCTGGACGGCTACACGGTCTCGGCCGACGGGCGGGGGCGTTCGCGCATCGTAGGGCCCGTCCGCGATCAGGTACGGCTCATCGGCCTGCTCTCGATGTTCGACGACCTCCACATCGAGGTCATCTCGGTGAACCCCGTCGACGCATCGCCGCAGTGATTCTCATCCGTGCCGGGTGACGCACCGTGGCCGCGCCGATCCTAACTTCACGTATGGCGGGTGTCGGACCCGCCCCAGTCAGTGAAAGGTGACGAGATGGATCTCTGGGGATGGATGGCATGGTTCTTCTGGATCTTCGTGTTCTGCGCGTATCTGATGGTGCTGTTCTCGATCATCGGGGACCTGTTCCGCGATGACAGCGTGAACGGCTGGCTCAAGGCGGTCTGGATCATCTTCCTGGTCTTCGTGCCCTTCCTGACGGCGCTGGTCTATCTGATCGCCCGCGGACAGGGCATGCAGAAGCGATCGATCGCGCAGGCGCAGGCGCTGCGCGAGCAGCAGGACAGCTATATCCGCGCGACCGCGGCCTCGGCCTCGGCCTCGCCGGCGGAGGACATCACCAAGGCTGCGGCGCTGCTCAGCCAGGGTGTGATCTCGCAGGCCGAGTTCGACACGCTCAAGGCGAAGGCCCTCGCGGGCTGAGAGGACCCGGGTGCAGATGATGACGAACTTCGACTACGGTCCCATCGAGTTCTACACGATCGGCTTCGACGGCGATCGCCCCGGCCCCGCTGTCCTCCAGGCGATCGACGACCTCGTCGACTCGGGTACCGTGAACCTGCTCGATCTGGTCTTCGCGACCCGCGCGCCGGACGGCGAGCTCACCGTGGTGGAGCTGTCCGACACGACCGACGACGCCGGAGTGCCCGCACTCGACCTGATGGGGCTCGCGGGGCTCGACGACATCGAGCTCCTCGCAGAGAACGTGCCGCCCGGCAGGTCGGCGGCGATCCTCGTCGTCGAGCTGCTGTGGGCCAAGGCCTTCGCCTCGGCCCTGTTCGATGCCGGCGGGTCGGTGATCAACCGGGCAGGTGTTCCTGCCCCCATCGTCAACGCGTTCCTCGCCGAACACGTTGAGTAGAGGAGGAAGACATGCTTCGACGAATGGGTCGCCCCGGACTGCTCGGGATGGCGGCGCGCACCGCGGTGGTAGCGGGCACCGCGACGGCCGTATCGGGCGGCGTCGCCCGGCACCAGCAGGCGAAAGCCGAAGAACAGGCCCAGCAGCAGGCGTGGGACGCGCAGCAGCAGCAAGAGGCGATGGATGCCGCCGCGGCCAGGGCCGTCGCCGACACGCAGCCGCAAGGGGCACCCCCGAGCGGCGCCGGAGCGGGAATGCTCGAGCAGCTCACCCAGCTGGGCACCCTCCACTCGCAGGGCATTCTGTCGGATGAGGAGTTCGCCGCAGCCAAGGCAAAGCTGCTGTCGTGACCGACGCCGACCGGAAGGTCACCCCGAAGAAGTCGATGACCGTCGTCCAGGCGTCGTTCATCGGCGTCGGGGCGATGGTGGGGGCGGGGATCTTCGCCCTCCTCGGCGCAGCCGGGGCGGTCGCCGGGTCGGCGGTGTGGCTGTCCTTCCTCATCGCCGGCCTCATCGCCGGGCTGCAGGGATACTCGTTCGCGAAGCTCGGGGCCACGTATCCCTCCGCCGGGGGAATGCTCGCCTACCTCGCCAAGGGGTTCGGCGAAGGGCACGTGACCGGCATCGTGTCGTGGCTGTTCTACATGACCGGCGCCATCATCGCCGCGATGGTCGCGACCTCGTTCGGCGGGTACGCCAGCTCGGTGGTGGCCGGCAATGATCCGGGCTGGGCCGTCGTCCTGGCGATCGTGCTGGTCCTGGTGATGACGCTGCTGAACATCGTCGGATCCAACGCGGTGGCGCGGGTGCAGTCGCTCATCGTCAAGGTGGTGCTGGCGATCCTCACGGTGTTCGCGGTGGTGACCATCGCGAACTGGAACCCCGCGCTGCTCGACCCCGCAGGCTACCCGGGTGTGCGCGAGATCATCTCGAGCGTGGCGCTCACCTTCTTCGCCTTCCTCGGCTTCGGCGTGATCACCTTCACCGGGAAGGACCTCCGCGACCCGCGCCGGCAGCTGCCGCGCGCGATCTATCTCGCGCTGGCGATCGCCACCGCCATTTACGTGGCGGTGTCACTCGGCGTCTTCGGCACGCTCACGGCCGACCAGGTGGTGGAATACGGCGCGACGGCGCTGGCCGAGGCGGCAAAGCCCACCCTGGGCGAGACCGGATACGTGCTGATGGTGATCACGGCGCTGTTCTCGACAGCGGGGGCGGTCAACGCAAGCCTGTACCCCGCCACCGGCATGACCCGGCATCTGGCCGAAGTCGGGCAGTTCCCCGGCGTGTTCGCCCATCGCATCGGCGGCCGGGCGGGCGTCGGCCTGGTCGTGATGGCCGTGCTCACGATCGTCATGATCACCGTCCTCGACCTCAACAGCATCGCGTCGCTCGGCAGTGCGGTGGCGCTGCTGATCTTCTCGGCGGTGACCGTCTCGCACTTCCGCACCTACCGGGAGACCGGGGCCAGCCTCATCGTGCTCATCATCGCCCTCGTCGCCACGCTGGGGACGTTCGTCGTGTTCGCGCTGACCACGCTGGTGGCCGAGCCCAAGACCGCGATCGCCCTCGTGGTCACCCTTGCGGCGGCGATCCTGTGCGATCTCGTCTGGAAGCGGGTCCGCAGCAGAGGCAAGACGGACGCCGAGACCCCATGAGCACCGACGACGCCCCCACGCCCTTCAACGGACGCCTCGCGCTCCTTCTCGCGATGGCCATGTTCGTGCTCGTCGTGGACACCTCGATCATGAACGTGTCGATCTCGGCGGTCGTGCGCGACCTCGATACGACGGCGAGCGGCGTGCAAGGAGCCATCGCCCTCGAAGCACTGGTGTCGGCGGCCTTCATCCTCATCGGTGGTAAGACCGGCGACCTGATCGGCCGCAAGCTGGCGTATGTGCTCGGACTGCTCGGCTACGCCGTCGGGGCGATCGCCATGACGCTCGCGCAGGACCTGACCGCCATCCTCATCTTCTGGGCGCTGATCGGGGGGCTCGGGGCATCGCTCCTGCTCCCGTCGATGCAGTCCCTCATCCACGGGAACTTCTCCGGCGCCCACCAGGTGCGGGTGTACGCCCTCGTCGGGGCGTCGGCAGCGATCGCCGCGGCCGTCGGCCCGCTGCTGGGCGGGGTGATCACGACCTTCCTGTCGTGGCGCATCGGGTTCCTCATGGAGGCGGTGATCATCGGCATCGTCCTGCTGGGCATCGGGCTGGTCAAGGACGTCCGGTTCACCGGCGATCGCTCGATCGACATCGTCGGATCCGCGCTGTCGGTGATCGGGATGGGCGGCGTCGTCCTCGGCATCCTGATCTGGCAGGAAGGGGGCGGCTATGTCGGACTCACCATCGGGATCGGCATCCTCGCGCTGGCCGGGCTGTGGTTCTGGCTCAAAGCCCGCAAGCGCCGCCAGAAGGCCACCCTCCTCGATCCCGCGCTCCTGGAGTCCAAGCCGTTCCGCACCGGGGTGAGCGGGCAGCTGCTGCAGCAGATCGCGCTGGGCGGCACGATGATCGTGCTTCCGCTGTATCTGCAGATGGTGCTCGAGTACAACGCGCTGTGGGCGGGGGTGTCGATCGCCCCGCTGTCGCTGAGCATGTTCGCGGTCGCCCTCGTCGCCGGTCGCCGGGCCAAGAACCGGCCCGCGAACCTGATCATGACCGGCTTCATCCTGGTCGTGGCCGGACTGCTCATCCTGCTGCCGATCATCCCGATCGCCGACTCGGGCTGGTACCTCACGGTGCCGCTGATCATCAGCGGGTCGGGGCTCGGGCTCTTGGTCTCGCAGCTGAACAACTACACGCTGTCGCCGGTGTCCGACGAGCGGGTCAGTGAGGGCGCCGGGGTCAACTCGGCGGCCGGTTCGTTCGGGCTCTCGTTCGGGCTCGCGTTCGCCGGCGCGATCATGCTCGCCGCCCTGGCCGTGTCGTTCACCTCGCTCACGAACTCGAGCACCATGCTCTCCCTCGAACAGCAGCAGCAGGTCGCGACGGTCCTGGAGGAGGACGCCCAGCTCGTCTCGAACAGCGGGCTGACGCAGCTGCTCGCCGATCAGCCGCCCGAGGTTGCGGACGAGATCGTGCGCATCAACACCGAGGCGCGCCCGGTGGCGCTGCAAGTGGCGCTGCTGATCCCTCTCGCGGCGGGCGTGCTCGGAATCCTGAACGGGCTGCGCATGAGGCGGCTGCCCGATCCGAAGGCGTCGTCGGCTCCCGACGGCATGCTGCTGGGCTGAGCGGTCGACCCGCCGCTACGGGGCGGCAGGGTCGTCGGCCACACCACGGTGGCTGCGGAACAGCTCCCAGTCCGCGCGGGAGACGTCGGCGTACGCATAGCTCCACTTCATGATCGCCTCACCGACGGCGCGGCCGCCACCCACGTAGCCCACCACCGCGGATGCGGCCGGGGACTGACCGTGCGCACGGGCGATCGTGGCGGCGCACACTTGGGCGTACCAGCCGAACGCGTCGTCCTCTAGCGTGTCCATGTCGAACCCGCCCTTCTTGTCGTGGAACTGCCGCACGTAGAACGCGCGCTCCTCACCGCCGCCGCTCGGCGTTCCCCGCAGATGCCCGAGGAACGGGTCGGACACCGCCTGGAGGATGCGCTGCATGGCCACCACGCGGCCACCGTCGCCGTACTGGTCGATGTACCGGCTGACCGCTTCGGGCTGCGGCACACCGCCGTACCGGATCAGCGCGCTCCTGCCGGCCTCCTTGGCCTGGAGCAGCATCGTGTGGCCGTCGCCGTCCTGCAGCGCCAGCACGTAGCACCGTGTTCCCACGCTTCCCACCCCGACGACGCGGCGCACCACATCCGAGATCGCATACTTCTGCAGCAGGACGCGGATGTCGACCTGCGCGGAGTGGACGTAGTCGAGGTAGACCTCGCGCACCCGGCGGCCGGTGTCCTCGTCGACGTGGACCACCTTCGGCGGGTCGTCGATGAACACCCGTCGTCCGTGGTCGTCGGTCACCGTCAGCCGTTCTGCGGCCCAGTCGCCGGTGTGCTTCTCGGCCGCGCGGATGGCCGCTCGCAGCGGCTTGCGGGCCTCGGGATAGGCGTCCCTCGCCGCTTCGGCGTCGAAACGGTCGAAGTAGCGCGCGAGTGAGCTTCGCCCCGCCCCGGTCCGCAGCGCGTGCGCATACGTCCGCACCGCGGCGAGTGCGGACTCTTCCACGACGCGATCGTCGCGGGACGTGGACTGGCCGGCGATCACGATACTCGTGACCAGCCGCTTCACATCCCACTCCCACGGGGCCCACGCCGCCTCGTCGAAGTCGTTGAGATCGAATACGAGCGTGCGCTGCGGGGACGCGTACAGACCGAAATTCGACACATGCGCGTCGCCGCACGAGCCCACCCGCAGATCGGTCCCCGGCGAGTTCGCCAGGTCGGCTGCCATCAGCGCGGCGGTGCCCCGAAAGAACGCGAAGGCGCTCGCCGCCATGCGCCGGTTGCGGAGCGGGATGAGCTCGGCCACACGGGTGGTGTCCTGCTCGTCCAGGATGGCCATCGGCTCGCGCCGCTCAGCCGACAGCTCCGCGAGCAGGCCACGGGGAGTGCGCGTGCGGGCAGCGCGGCCCTCGGCTGCGAGCTCGGTGAATGACGGTGGCGCAACCCAGTTGCCCGCCGCGCCGCCAGGCGTGGTCTTCATGAGGGACAGTGTGACGGTGCCGCACCGGCGCGGAACCATGCGCGGGGGGTGAAATGGCGCTCCGTGAGGGTGAGATGCGCGACGGGCGGACGTCACGGACGCGGTGCGCCGCTACGCTGACCAGCGTGAACGGGTACACCCGTGGATGAGGCCACCTGGCATCGGCGGACCGAGTGGCCGCTGGTCATCGCTTCGCTCGCGTTCCTCATCGCCTACTCGTGGCGCGTGATCGCCGATCTGAGTGGGCTCGCCCGCGACGTCACGACATGGATTCTGGCGGTCACCTGGCTGCTGTTCATCTGCGACTACGTGGTGCGGCTCGCGCTCGCCCGCTTCCGTGGCGCATGGTTCCGCCGGCATCTGGGTGCGCTGACGTTCGCCGTGCTCCCCACTCTCCGGCTCGTGCTCCTGCTGCGGGTGCTGACGCGCATACCGGGCATGCGGCTCTCGGCGGGTGCGGCGCTGCGCACCAGGATCGTGGTGTACGGCACCGGGGTGGCCATCGTTCTGATCTATCTCGCCTCGCTCACCGTACTGGATGCCGAACGTCATGCACCGGGCGCCACGATCGTCACATTCGGCGATGCGATCTGGTGGTCGTGCGTGACGGTCACCACCACCGGATACGGAGATCTCGTCCCGGCAACAGACGAAGGCCGGCTCGTCGGCACCGGGCTCATGTTCGTCGGTGTCGCCCTGTCCGGAGTCATCACCGCGACACTCGCGTCGTGGATCGTCGAGCGGGCATCCCGCGGCGGCGATGACGCCGAGCCGGCGACACGGGGGCAGGTGCGGGAGCTCATCGCGAAGGTGGACGCGCTCGGGGAACCGGTCACGGGATCAGAGAGGACCGAGGATCCCACCACCACCCCGGACTGAGGCGTACGGCTCACCGGCATCCCGTTACGTCGCAAGACACGCGTGACGCTGCGTCTCGCATGCCGGGTGCCGGTGTGGGAAGATTCCGCTGAGGGCTATCCACCGAGACGGAGGATCGCATGCCCGATCGACACAGAGTTCCGGCATACGCGGAGGATCGACCGCGGCTGCGAGAGCAGCTCGACTCCGGGCTGTCCTCACCGCTCTCGCTCGTGGTCGCCCCCGCCGGCGCGGGCAAGACCGTCCTTCTCGCGCAGTGGGTGCAATCGCGTCCCGACCTGACTGTGGCATGGCTGGACATCACCGCGGCCGACAACGAGGCGCGCGTGTTCGCGCATCGGCTGATCGACGCGATCGACGCACAGGCGCCCGGCTTCCACCCTGCGACCGCGCCCGTGGAGAGCACCGAGAACCGCCTCGGCGAATCGCTGCTCGAAGATCTCGCGGCCGGTATGAAGGATGCCGGCCCCGTCGTGATCATCCTCGATGACCTCGACCGGCTCAGCGGCAGTGCCCTGCTGACGGATCTGTGGCGGCTGGTGGATCTGGTGCCGTCCTCGGCTCATTTCGTCTTCTCGTCGAGGACGGACCTCAACCTCGGGTGGAGCCGACATCGACTGCAGCACAATCTCGTCGAGATCCGCCAGCGGGAACTCGCGTTCGACCGCGGCACCACCGCAAGCGTCATCGCGTCCATCACCGGCCACCCCGTGTCCGATGAGACGGCCGATGCCGTCGTGGCGCGAACCGAAGGCTGGGCCGTCGGCGTCCAGCTGACCGCACTCAGCCTGCGGTTCGCGGCGGATCCTGTTCGGGTCGTCGACACGCTCGCCGACACCGATCGCCTCATCGTGGACTACCTCAGCGAAGAGGTGCTCGATGCTCAGCAGCCGGGGCGGACCGACGCGCTGACCAAGATCGCCGTGCTCGATGACTTCTGCGCACCGCTTCTGAACGCGATCTTCGGAGCGGGCGGGTCCGATCTCATCGCCGACTTGGTACGGGACTCGATGTTCGTGGTCCCCGTGCCCGAACGGCCGGGCTGGTATCGGTTCCACCGGCTCTTCCGGGACCTCCTGCGATTGAGAGTGCGCGCGCAAGACGCCGCTGCGGAAGCGGGCGTCCTCGAGGTCGCCGGAACGTGGTGCGAGGCAGAGGGTCTGCACACGGAGGCGATCGAGTACCACCTCCGCGCCCACGCGTGGGATCGAGCACTCGACGCCGTGTTCGCCCTCCGCAACGACGTCTATGAGACCCTCCGCCTGCCGGCGGTCGCCGGGTGGCTGTCACAGGTGCCTCCCGAGGTGCGTGACCGGCGTCCGCAGGCAGACCTGCTCCTGGCCATCGCCTGGGGGATCAGCGGCCACGGCACGCAGGCCGTCGACGCGCTGCGGTCGCTCCTGACCGCACGACGGCTCACGACAGGGGAGCGGCAGGTCGGGTGGGCATATCTGGCCGCGTGCGTGCAACTCGAACCGCACCCCGAATTCTTCGCAGATGCCGGACGACGGGCGCTCCGCCTGCTCCACGACGAGCCGGCCACGGCACCACCCGAACTGCTGGGCCTGACGACCCGTCCTCTGCTGCTGGCGGTCGCAGAAGTATCCCTCGGGCGCGCGCTCCTGTTCCTCGGCGACCTCGCCGGCGCCCGGCGCGCACTCCAATCGGCGCTGAGGGGCGAAGGGATGGCCTACCGGCCGTACCGAATCCATGCGAAAGGCACACTCGCGCTCATCGAAGCGCTGTCGGGACGCCTGACCGCGGCCGGCGAACTCGCCGACGATGCGCTGGAGCTGGCCGCCGAGTTCGGGCTCCTCTCGCATCCCGCACCGGCGGATGCATACCTGGCCCGGGCCCTCGCGGCGATCCGGCGCGGCGAGTCCGAGGCCGGCGCGTTCGCTCTCACCGAAGGCACCGTGCGCGCAGCCGGGAACAGTCGCACGCAGCTCGTCTGGCTCGCCCACCTCGCGTCGCTGACCATCGACCCGTCGGACTCGGTGGATGCCGTGGCCGAACCGCCCGGGACGCCGCCGCCGATCGTGCGCCAGGCGTCCATCGCGCTCAGCCTGCGCCGCGCGCGGCTCCGGGGGACGCCGACGCTTCCCGCGGTACCGTCGTCCGAGTGGTCGGTGGTGGCCTTCGAGGAGGTGGCGGCGCTGCTTGCGCTCGGTCAGCCCGTGGCTGCTCGAGAACGGCTGTCTCGCGTCCCTCTCGATGACGACTCGGCCCCGATCGCCGTGATCGAGGTGGAGCTGCTCCGGGGCTGGATGTTCGCGCTCGAAGGGCGCGGCGGACAGTCGCGCGTTCATCTGCAGACCGCTCTGGCCCGTGCTGCGCCGGAGAGACTGGTGTATCCGTTCCTCGAGGCGGGGCCCGATGTCGCCCAGCTCATCGAACAGCTCCCGGGGCCGGGAGACGACTTCCGCCGACTGGTCATCGCGCGCGGTCGTGCCGGCCGGCGTCCTCCTCTCGAAGCACTCGCCGACAAGCTCACACCGCGTGAACTCGAACTGCTGGCCTACCTTCCCAGCCGCCTCACCTTCGCCGATATCGCCGCGCACAGCTTCGTGTCGATCAACACGATCAAGACGCACATCGGCCACATCTACCGGAAGCTGGGTGTCACCGATCGCGACTCCGCGATCGAGCGTGCCGTGGACCTCGGCCTGATCGACCCGGCCGAGATCGCCCGGGTCGGGTGACCACCCGCCGCCCGGGCCGGCGGCATCGTGATCGCGGGGTGGTGCCGACGGGCGTGGGGCCATCATCATCCGGTCCGGGTGATCCGTGACCCGGACCGCCGGCCCTAGATTCTCGACCAGCCGCATCCGGCGGCGACCCATGAGGAGGAACGTGGCATGAGCACTGTGAAGACAAGCGGATGGGTGGGCTGGGCGGTCTTCGCCGGCGTCATCCTCATCATCAGCGGCGCGTTCAGCCTCGTTCAGGGGCTGATCGGCCTGATCGGCCCGAACGAGTACTTCGTCATCGCAGGCGGGTCGCTGTGGCTGCTCGATCTCACGGGATGGGCATGGTGGAACCTGATCATCGGGGCATTCCTGGTGCTCGTCGCCCTCGCCCTGTTCGCCGGGCAGACCTGGGCGCGCGTGGTGGCCGTCATCCTGGCGATACTCAGTGCCGTCGGGCAGATGATCCAGATCACCGCGCAGCCCTGGTGGGCGCTCATCGTGATCGCGGTGGACATCCTGGTCGTCTATGCGCTCACCGTGCACGGACACGAGCTGCACAACGACGCGCCGCCGGCCGTCCGATAGGGACGCCTCCGTCTGCGGGCCCGGCTGACGGCGTTCTGAGGCAGGGACCCGGCCGATGCGCGGGTGAGAGGGCACGATGACCGATTCCGAGTTCGGGGGCGAGCCGCGGGTCGCGGGCATCCTGATGACGGAGGAGGCGGTCTACGGACTGATCCTCGTCTCCGGGATGATCGTCGTCAGCGGGTCCGCGACCGGCACGTCCGCGCACGCGCTGGTCACCGTCGTGCTCACCGTGATCGTGTTCTATGCCGCGCACGTGTACGCCGGCGCCCTCGCCCGGCTCACCGCGAGCCCGCGCAGGTGGCGACTGGCCACGAGCCTGCGCGCGGCGGCACGACGGTCGTCGGGCATGCTGTTCGCGAGCGTGCCGGCGCTGCTGATCCTGCTGCTGGGCGCCACGCGCATCATGGAGGACGACTCCGCGATCTGGACGGCACTCGTGGTGAACACCGGCATTCTCGGCATTCTCGGCTGGGTCGCGATCGGACGATGGAACCCGCGCTGGTACGCCCGCGCCGCAGGGGCTGTCACCACGGCGGCGTTCGGGGGCGCACTCATCGTGGTCAAGGCCGTCGTCACCCACTGAGCAGTGGCAGGCACCGCGCAACATCACTCTCCGAGGGTGACGAATCACCCTCGGGCTCCGTTCTACCTTGACGGCTGACAGCAGGATTCATTGATTCGGGAGGCGATCCCATGTCGTGCAGCGCATTTCACTCGATTCGTACCGTTCGCAGTAGGCGCATTCCGCGCGATGTGGTGGCGCCGTCATGAGCGTCGCAGGCGCGGGCGGTCGTCTGCGTCCGAAGGCGCCACCGATCGTCTACATCTCATGGGTCGCCCTGGCGCTCATGACGACCAGTTCGGTCGCGAGCCTGCGGCCGGCGCCGACGATGGCGATCTACGGCCTGGCCGCCGTCTTCCTGTACCTGATACCCGCGATCGTGTTCCTGCTGCCGACCTCGCTGGTGGCGGCCGAACTCGCCTCGGGCTGGGAAGGCGGCGTGTACAAATGGGTGTCCACGGGCATCTCCAAGCCCATGGGGTTCCTCGCGGTGTGGTGTCAGTTCGCGATGACGATCTTCTACTACCCGAGCCTGCTGGGGTTCGTCGCGAGCACGCTGGCGTATGTGATCAATCCCGACCTGGCCAACAACGGCGTCTGGACGGCGCTGGTGATCATGGTGTGCTACTGGTCAGGCGTGTTCATCTCGTCCCGTGGCACCAAGGGCGTCGCGGGACTGGCCAGCGGCGGCCTCATCATCGGCACGCTGATCCCCGGTGCCGTCCTCGTGATCCTCGGTGCCGTCTTCCTCGGGCAGGGCAACCCCTCGGCCGCGCCGATGACCGCGCAGAACCTGCTGCCGCAGTGGGCCGGGCTTGCGAGCCTCGTGCTGATCGTGAACAACTTCCTGTCCTACAGCGGCATGGAGATGAACGCGGTGCACGTCTCGTCGCTGCGCAACCCGAAGAAGGACTACTCGAAGTCGATCTTCCTGTCGATGGGCCTCGTGCTGCTGATCTTCATCCTGCCGGCGCTCGCCATCGCCTGGGTGGTGCCCGCCGACCAGCTGTCGCTGACAGCGGGTGTCATGCAGGCCTTCGACGCGGTCTTCGCGGCCTTCAGCTGGCAGTGGCTCACCCCGATCGTGGGTCTCATGCTCGTGGCGGCCTCCCTCGGCGGGATGCTCACCTGGCTGGCGGGTCCGTCGAAGGGTCTGCTGCTGATCTCGCGTGAGGAGGGCTACCTGCCGCCGTTCCTGCAGAAACTGAACAAGAACGGCATCCAGCAGAACCTCCTCGTCACGCAGGGCATCGTCACCTCGATCATCGCCCTCGGATACGCGCTCATCCCGGACGTGTCCAGTGCCTACTGGATCTTCTCGGTCATCACGACGCAGGTGTACCTCATCATGTATCTGCTGATGTTCTGGGCCGCGGTGCAGCTGCGGCGCAAGCACCCGGAGCACCCGCGGGGCTACCGTGCGCCGATGCTGATCGGCCTGTGCGGCGTCGGGTTCGCCGCGTCCCTGGCAGCCCTGCTGGTCGGCTTCATCCCGCCCTCGCAGTTCGGCGGCGGGAACCCGTGGATCTACTTCGTCATCGTGGCAGGCGGCGCCCTGGGACTCGGACTGCTGGTGCCGTTCCTGTTCTACAAGTTCCGCAAGCCGTCATGGAAGCAGCCCGAGGAATCGAAAGGAACGGAATCATGAGCACGGGCATGGAGCAGCAGCCCCGCCGTGAGCGTTCGGTGCTGTACACGATCGTGGTCATCGCACTGGTGGTCCTCGGTGTCGTGATGTTCGCGACGTGGCGGGGCGACAAGGCCACCGCCGAAGCCGAGACGAAGGCGGCGCAGCTCATCGAGACGCTCGAGGGGGCCGGAGCCGACGTGACCATGTCGCCCGAAGCCGTCGCCCGCGTGCTCGGCACGAGCGGCGGCGCGACCTGCGCCGACCCCAACGGAGCGCTCAGCAGATCGACTCTGCTCGCGCTGCTGTCGAACGGCGCCGGGGGACCGGGCATCAGACCGGTGCTCGTGGACAGCCGGCTGTTCCAGGGACAGCTCGCCATCATCGAGGTGTACTGCCCCGACGAGCTCGACGAGTTCCGCGAGTTCGTCGACAGCCTCCAGACGACGAGCAGCTGATGGCCGCCGACGTGCAGGGCCGGATCCGCGCGATGATGCCGGCCGCGCGCGACGAGCTCGCCGAGCTGGTGGCCATGCGCTCGGTCGCCGACCCGCGGCAGTTCCCTCCCGAGGAGTGCGAACGGGCCGCCACGTGGGTGCGCGACCGCTTCGCAGCGCTCGGCTTCGACGATGCGCGGCTCGAGCCGACCCCCGACGGCAGCAAGGCCGTCGTCGGCTCCCTGACCGGCGCGCATCCGGAGGCCCCGACGGTGCTCCTGTACTCCCACTACGACGTGCAGCCGCCCCTCGACGAGAAGGCGTGGCACACGCCGCCGTTCACCCTCACCGATCGCGATGGACGCTGGTACGGCCGGGGCGCCGCAGACTGCAAGGGGAACATCGTCGCGCACCTGCTCGCCCTCCGCGCGCTCGGCGACCACATTCCGGTGAACCTGAAAGTCGTGGTCGAGGGGTCGGAGGAGCAGGGCACCGGCGGGCTCGAAGCGTACGTCGCCGCCAACCCCGATGTGCTGCGCGCCGACGTGATTCTCGTGTGCGACACCGGAAACGCCGCCGTGGGCCGGCCCGCCGCCACCGTCAGCCTGCGCGGCATGGTGAACGTCGTGGTCACCGTGGAGGCGCTGGGCTCGGAGGTGCATTCCGGCATGTTCGGCGGGCCCGCGCCCGATGCGCTCGCGGCGCTCATCGCCATGCTCGCCTCGCTGCGGGACGCCGACGGCAACACGACCATCACCGGGCTCGACGCCGGGGGACGGTGGACCGGCGAGGAGTATCCCCCCGATCAGTTCCGGGCGGATGCCGGTGTGCTCGACGGCGTGACGCTGCTCGGCGACGGCACGGTCTCCGACATGCTCTGGGCGCGGCCCGCGGTCACCGTGCTGGGCATCGACTGCCCGCCCGTCCTCGGGTCGTCCGCCTCGATCGTGCCGCGCGCGGCGGCACGCCTGAATCTGCGCATCCCGCCCGGCATCGACCCCGCCCAGGCGCACGCGGCACTGGAGAGCCACGTGCGCGCGGCCGCGCCGTGGGGTGTGCACGTCGAGGTGGCAGTGGAGGCGGAGGGGGCCCCGTTCGAGGCGAAGACCGACGGCCCGGCCTACCGCGCGCTCGCGGCGGCGATGCAGGAGGCCTACGGCACGCCGATGACCATGCTCGGCCAGGGCGGGTCGATTCCGCTGTGCAATGTGTTCGCCGACACCTACCCGGGCGCCGAGATCATCCTCATGGGCGTCGAGGAGCCGCTGGCGCTGATCCATGCGCCCAACGAGAGCGTCGACCCGGGCGAGATCGAGCGGCTGGCGGTCGCCGTGGCGCTGCTGCTCCAGTCATTCGACGACGCGCACTGACAGTGTCCGGCACGCCCGACGACGACGTTCTGGGCAGATTCCTGCTCGGGCTCGCCGAAGGGATGAACGCGTCGGCGGAGTCGGTCGACCGGGTGCAGGAGACGATGGCCCGGGTCGCGACCGCGTACGGCAGCGACGACACGGACTTCATGATCCTGCCGACGGTCATCCTCGTGGAGACGGGGGGCGCCGAGCGGGGCAGGGTGGTGATCCGCTCGTCGACCAATGTGTCGTTCCGCTTCGATCAGATCGCGGCGCTGTACACCCTGATCGAAGAGGCCAAGCTCGCCGAGGTCGATCCCGACGACGGCATCGAACGCCTCAACGAGATCGGCCGGATGCGGCCCTCGCGCGGATGGTTCCTCCGCACGCTCGGTCACGCCGTGCTCACCGCCGGGCTCGCTTTGCTGCTCGCCCCCACCTGGCAGGGCGTGATCGTCGCGTTCGTGCTCGGCGCCGTGATCGGACTGCTCAAGCTCGTGCCCTCCTCGACCCTGCAGCTGATCATGCCGGTGGTGGCGGCGGGCATCTGCGCGGTGGCCGTGTTCGGGCTGACGGGAGTCCTCGACATCGGCGACCCGATCAGCCTGCTCATCGCACCGCTGGTGACGTTCCTTCCCGGCGGGGCCCTCACCACCGGGACGGTCGAGCTCGCGGCCGGGCAGATGCTCGCCGGATCGTCGCGGCTGGTCTACGGCTTCGTTCAGCTCGGCCTGCTGGCGTTCGGCATCCTCGCCGGCGGCACGATCCTCGGCGTGGATTCGGCGATATACACGCCGACGGATACCCCCGTGGTGGTCGCGTGGTGGGTGCCGCTCACCGGAGTCGTCGTCTTCGCCGTCGGCAACTACCTGCATTTCTCCGCCCCGGTGCGCACGTTCGGGTGGGTGCTGCTCGCACTGTTCGTGGCCTACTTCGGACAGCTGGTCGGGGCCGCGCTCATCGGGCCGGCCGTCAGCGGATTCATCGGGGCGGTCGCGATGACACCGGTCGTTCTGTGGATCGCGGCACTGCGCCACGGCGCGCCCTCGCAGCTGACGTTCCTGCCCGCGTTCTGGCTGCTCGTGCCCGGGGCCGCGGGACTCGCGGGGCTGACCGCGCTCGTCGCCACCGACGTCGGCCGGCCCGACTTCACGCAGGCGCTCGCGTCGGTCCTGTCCATCGCCCTGGGCGTGCTGATCGGCACGGCGATGTACCGGGCGATCCACCACGGCACCGAAGCGGTGTTCGCCATCGCGATGCCGTCACCGGAGGCACCACCCCGCAAGTTCACCTGGTGGTTCACGCGGCGGGCGCAGTCGTCGTCGAAGGACCGCGAGGAGCGCGCGTGATCAGTCTTCGAGCGGGCCGAGCCACGCCGCCGCGACCGTGCTGTGCGCCGATTCGGGGTCGGAGGGATGGAACAGGCCCGCCAGCACATCGCGGTAGAGCCGGCTGAGCTCGCTGCGGGTGAAGTACGACGAACCGCCCGCGACCAGCATGGCCTCGTCGACGACCTGCTTGGCCGTCATGGCCGCGCGGTGCTTCACCCCGCTCAGCTTCGCGAACCAGAGCGGCCCGTGTTCGACCCGCTCGTCCACGTCCCGGGTCAGGGACGCCAGCTGCGGCAGGAGCGCGTCGTACGCGAGCGCCATCTCGGCCACCCGCCAGCGGATGTCGGGATCCTGGGCGTAGTTCTTGCCGGACTTCTTCGACCGCCGGGTTCGCGCGACGTCGACGGCGACGTCCAGGGCGCGGCGGGCGACGCCGGTGTACACCGAGGCGAGCAGCAGCTCGAACACGCTGAAGATGCCGAACACGAACGGGTCGGGGCTCGGGCCCGGATCGAGGCGCCGCACGACGCGATCCGCGGGGGCGGCGGCCCCGTGCAGCTCGGTCGTCCGCGACTGCGTACCGCGCATGCCGAGCGTGTCCCAGTCGTCGCGCGTGACGACGGCGTCGGTGCGCGGCACGAACGCGTACACGAGCGTGGGGCCGTCGTCACCGGTCGTGTCGAGCCCGTGCAGCCCCAGCTGTGTCCACACCGGGGCGAGCGAGGTGAAGATCTTCGTGCCCGTGAACGCATACGACCCGTCCGGCTGCGGCACGGCCGCTGTGTCGCTACCGAACAGCACCAGGTCGTTGCCGGCCTCGCTGACCCCGAACGCGAACACCTCGCCGGCCGCCGCACCCTCCTGCACGAACCGCATCGAGTCGATGCCCCGGTCACCGGCCACCTTCGCCACGCCCGTCCACACCAGGTGCATGTTGAGCGCGAGAGCCGTCGCCGGCGCGGCGGTCGCGAGCCGCTGCTGCAGGACCGAGGTCTGCGCGAGCGTCAGGCCGGCCCCGCCGAGCTCTGCGGGGACCAGGATCTTGAGGTATCCGGCATCCATCAGCTCGGCCAGGTCCTGATCGGGGAAGACGTTGTCGCGATCGACCTGCGCCGCGCGCGAGCGGATGCGCTCGAGCAGGTCGTCGGGGAGGAAGACGGTGGGATCGAAGGTGCTCACCGTTCCATTGTCGTCCTGCGGATGCCGCGGGAGGGCGCCCCGGGGGAGGATGGACGCATGATCTCGACCGAGCTCGCCCGGGCGCTGCGCGAGAGCGGACTGCAGTGGCATCCGGCATCCGGCGACCGCTTCCAGCTCGACGAGCCGGAGTTCGATGCGGACGTGTTCACCGTGAGCGAGATGACGATCGAGCCGCGCCGGTATCCGACCGGGACGATCCTCGCGTTCAACGGCACGACGGAGTGGGCGCTGGACTCGGTCGCGCTCGAGGACGCGCTCTGGCTGCCGCGTGAGGATCAGCTGCGAGAGCTCCTGCGCGCCACGTTCCGCTCGCTCACGCGCCTGCCCGACACGCACCGGGTCGAGATCGAGGTCGCCGGGGAGCTCCTGGAGTTCGAGCATCCGCAGCCCGAGGACGCGTACGCCCTCGCCGTGCGGGAGCTGCTGCGCCGCGCACTCTGATCAAGCGGCGCGCGGCGCGGGTCAGGCGATCGCGTCGAGCAGGTGGCGCATCGAGTCCTCGGGGCGGTCGCGGTGCAGCGAGTGTCCGGCGCCGGACACGACCGACATCGTGATCACGGGGTTGCCCAGCACCTCGTCGGCCAGGGCGCCCTTGAAGATCGAGTACACCTTCGGGTCGCTGGCGATGATGCGGGTCGGCACGGTCAGGCGGGCGGCGGCATCGCGCACGTCCCACGGGGTGTTCTGGATGCTGGTCTGCTCGACGGCCCACCGGCTGGCCTGCTGCGCCGACAGGGCCTTCAGCTCGATGTCGTTCTCGTGCCAGGCGGGGTGCTCGGCGCGGACCGCGGCCACGGTCGGTTCGGCGAACGAGCGCTCCTGGCTGCCTCGCACCACGTCGCGGTCGTGGTCGTTCAGCGCGATGGCGGGGTCGATGAGCACGAGGCGCCGGGTCCAGGCCGGCGATCCGGCGCTGGCCACCGTCGCCGCGGCACCGCCCAGGGAGTGCGCGACGACGAGGTCCCAGGGCGCGTCGTCGTCGGTCGCGGCGTGCTGCAGGTCGCTCGCATACGCCGCGATCGAGTAGTCGAGCACGCGAGGTGCGGCGCCGTGACCGCGGAGGTCGACGGCGTCGGCGCGCCAGCCGGCGTCGGACAGGGCGACGCCGTAGCGCCACATGAGAGCGGCGTTGGAGCCGAGCCCGTGCACGAGCAGCGCGCGGCGCGAGGAGAGGGACGAGCCCCATGTGAGGCGGGGGAGCGTGACCGGTGTGGGCATGGGGTCCAGCGTAGGACGCCGCTCAGGTGATCGTCGTCACGGGTTCGGTGTCGGGGATCGGGCTCACATCCCGGCCGCGCAGGTCAGGGAACCCGCGCACGCACGTCGTGGCCACGATGACGCCGACGGTCGCGAAGATCGCCCCGGCCCAGTAGGCCCCCACGGGGCCCACCCCGTCGATGAGGAAGCCGGCGACCGCCGAGCCCGCCGCCGCGCCGATGAGCTGGCCGGTGCTGATCCAGCCGTACGCCTCGGCCGTCTCGCTGAACTTGACGCTCGCGGAGGTCATGGCGAACATCACGGCCAGTGCGGGGGCGATGCCGATGCCGGCGACGAACAGCGACGCGCTCAGCCACCAGAACGACAGCGAGAAGATCGTGGCGGTGATGCCCACGGCGACGATCGCGAACCGGCGCGCCATCGCCCACCGGCCGATCGGAATGTGGCCGAACGACAGGCCGCCGGCCAGAGAGCCGACCGAGAAGATCGCGAGCACGAGCCCGGCCTCCAGGCCGCCGTGGCCGAAGGTCGCCACGACCCCGGCCTCGATGGCCGCGCACGCCCCGATCAGCAGGAACCCGGTGATCGTCGCGAGCAGGACGACCGGTCTGGCCAGGACACGGCCGAACGCACGGCGGCTGCGCGGGATGCGGACCCGTCCCACCTCGGGGGAAGCGATCAGCCAGGCGCCGCCGCCGACGAGGAACACGACGATCAGCAGCAGGCCCGTGACGGTGCCGACCTGCGTGGCGACGATCGTGATGACGACGGGCGCGAAGATCCAGATGATCTCCTGCAGGCTCGCATCCAGTGAGAACAGCGGCGTGAGCTGACGGGAGGTCACCAGCTTCGGGTAGATCGTGCGCACCGCCGACTGCACCGGCGGCGTGGACAGGCCCGCGAGCAGTCCGAACACGATGTACCCGGGCAGGCCCATGGGCACGAGCGCCAGGATGAGGACGGCGGCCGCGCACACGGTGGTGGTGAGGGTGAGGACGCGGCGGATGCCCCACACGCCCATCCAGCGGCTCGTCACCGGTCCCGACACCGCCTGGCCGACCGACGCGGCGGCCAGCACGATGCCGGCCGCGCCGTAGGAGCCGGTCACCTGCTCGACGTGCAGCAGGATCGCCAGGCTCGTCATGCCGTTCGGGAAGCGGGCGGTCAGCTGCGCCGCGATGATGCGTCCCACCCCGGGAGTGCGAAGGAGATCCCGATAGCCGGCCACGCCTCAACGGTACCGCCGTGCGCGACACGCCGACGACACGCCGAGGCGAGTTTCCACAGGCTCGGGCGTGTCGGAACCCCCTCGTATCGTCGGCCCTGTGGATAGGTCTCGCGCCGGTCCCGGAAAGGGGCGTGATTCAGCGCTTTTCCAGGTTCGAAACAGGGTGCCCGCCTGTGGATGAAACGGTGGACAAGTTGTGTTGTATCTGGGGAGAGCGGGGGAAAACTACACGGATGTAACTACTATCCCTTGTGGTGCTATCGAATGTCGGTACCCATATGTAGTATTGGACTCCCGGTCAGGCTTGATCGAGGAACACACGGATTTTTGAGGGGAGACGCCGGTTCACATGGCGATCACGGTTTACACGAAGCCTTCCTGCGTTCAGTGCAATGCGACCTACCGCGCACTGGATTCGAAGGGCATCGACTACGAGGTTCTGGACCTGTCCGAGGACCCCACGGCACTCGAGCACGTCAAGTCGCTCGGCTACCTGCAGGCGCCGGTCGTCGTCACCGACGAGGACCACTGGTCGGGCTTCCGTCCCGACAAGATCGACGAGCTGGCCTCCCGCCTCGCGTGACGACATGAGCGCGGCGACAGCAACCAGCGCGCCGCTGCTCGTGTACTTCTCCAGCGTCTCGGGCAACACGGCGCGATTCATCGAGAAGCTCGGCATGCCGGCATCCCGGATCCCGCTGTATCCCGGCGAGCCTCCGCTGGTGGTGGACGAGCCGTTCGTACTCGTCTCCCCCACCTACGGCGGGGGACAGGGCCGCGACCATGAGAAGGGCGCGGTCCCCAAGCAAGTCATCCGGTTCCTCAACGACGAGCGCAACCGGAGCAACATCCGCGGAGTGGTCTCCGCGGGAAATACCAACTTCGGCGCAGCCTTCGGGCTCGCCGGAGAGATCATCAGCCGCAAGTGCAACGTGCCGTACTTGTACCGGCTAGAAGTGTTCGGCACGCCCGAGGACGTCGTGCGCGTGCGCGACGGATTGGAATCATGGTGGAAGCTGCAGTGATCGAGACGACCTTCAAGACCGACGCGCGTTTCGAGGGGCTCGACTATCACGCCCTCAACGCGATGCTCAACCTGTACGGCGCCGACGGGAAGATCCAGTTCGACGCCGACAAGCGGGCGGCGCGGGAGTACTTCCTCCAGCACGTCAACCAGAACACGGTGTTCTTCCACTCGCTGAAGGAGCGCCTCGACTACCTGGTCGAGAAGGAGTACTACGACGGTGCGCTTCTCGCGAAGTACTCGCACGAGTTCATCCAGAAGCTCAACGACCTCGCGTACAGCAAGAAGTTCCGCTTCGAGACCTTCCTCGGCGCGTTCAAGTACTACACGAGCTACACGCTGAAGACGTTCGACGGCAAGCGGTACCTCGAGCGTTTCGAAGACCGCGTCGTGATGACCGCGCTCGGACTCGCGGACGGCGACGAGCAGGTGGCGATCAACCTCGTCGAGGAGATCATCTCCGGCCGCTTCCAGCCGGCCACCCCGACGTTCCTCAACGCCGGCAAGGCGCAGCGCGGTGAGCTCGTCAGCTGCTTCCTGTTGCGCATCGAAGACAACATGGAGTCGATCTCGCGTGGCATCAACTCCTCGCTGCAGCTGTCCAAGCGCGGTGGCGGAGTGGCGCTCCTGCTGTCGAACATCCGCGAGTCGGGCGCGCCGATCAAGCAGATCGAGAACCAGTCCAGCGGCATCATCCCCGTGATGAAGCTGCTCGAAGACAGCTTCAGCTACGCGAACCAGCTCGGTGCCCGCCAGGGTGCCGGCGCGGTGTACCTGAACGCCCACCACCCCGACATCATGCGCTTCCTCGACACGAAGCGAGAGAACGCCGACGAGAAGATCCGCATCAAGACGCTCTCGCTGGGTGTCGTCGTGCCCGACATCACGTTCGAGCTCGCCAAGAACGACGAGGACATGTACCTCTTCTCGCCTTACGACGTCGAGCGGGTCTACGGCGTGCCGTTCGGCGACATCTCGGTCACCGAGAAGTATCGCGAGATGGTCGACGATGCGCGCATCAAGAAGACCAAGATCAAGGCGCGCGAGTTCTTCCAGACGATCGCCGAGATCCAGTTCGAGTCGGGCTACCCGTACATCATGTTCGAGGACACGGTGAACGAGGCGAACCCCATCGCCGGCCGCATCAACATGTCGAACCTCTGCAGCGAGATCCTGCAGGTGAACACGCCGACCACGTACAACGAAGACCTCTCATACGACCAGATCGGCAAGGACATCTCGTGCAACCTCGGCTCGATGAACATCGCGCTGGCGATGGATGCCGATGACTTGGGCATCACGGTCGAGACGGCGATCCGGGGGCTCACCGCGGTCAGCAACCAGAGCCATATCTCCTCGGTGCGCTCCATCGAGGTGGGCAACGACCGCTCGCACGCCATCGGCCTCGGCCAGATGAACCTGCACGGCTACCTGGCGCGCGAGCACGTGCACTACGGTTCGGAAGAGGGCCTCGACTTCACGAACATCTACTTCTACACGGTGCTGTTCCACGCGCTGCGCGCATCGAACCTGCTGTCGATCGAGCGCGGCGTCGCCTTCGACGGGTTCGAGGAGTCGACCTACGCGTCGGGGGAGTTCTTCGACAAGTACATCGATCGTGCCTGGGTGCCCGAGACCGAGAAGGTCGCCGAGCTGTTCGCCGGCAAGCACATCCCGACGCAGGAGGACTGGGCTGAGCTGAAGGCGTCGATCCAGAAGCACGGCATCTACAACCAGAACCTGCAGGCCGTGCCGCCGACCGGCTCGATTTCGTACATCAACAACTCGACGAGCTCGATCCACCCGATCGCGTCGAAGATCGAGATCCGCAAGGAAGGCAAGATCGGTCGCGTCTACTACCCGGCTCCGTTCATGACGAACGAGAACCTGGAGTACTACCAGGACGCGTACGAGATCGGCTACGAGAAGGTCATCGACACCTATGCCGCGGCGACGCAGCACGTCGACCAGGGCCTGTCGCTGACGCTGTTCTTCAAGGACACCGCCACCACCCGTGACATCAACAGGGCGCAGATCTACGCATGGCGCAAGGGCATCAAGACGATCTACTACATCCGCCTGCGGCAGATGGCCCTCGAGGGAACCGACATGGCGGAGTGCGTCAGCTGCATGCTGTGATGCTCTGACCTGGGATTTTTTAGAGAGAAGCAATGATGACCCCCCACGAACCGCTCAAGCTGGTCGACGACGTTCAGGCGATCAACTGGAACCGCATCCAGGACGACAAGGACCTCGAGGTCTGGAACCGCCTGGTGAACAACTTCTGGTTGCCCGAGAAGGTGCCGCTGTCCAACGACGTCCAGTCGTGGGCGACGCTCACCCCTGAAGAGCAGACCGCCACGATGCGGGTGTTCACCGGACTCACGCTCCTGGACACCATCCAGGGCACCGTGGGTGCCGTGTCGCTCATCCCCGACGCGATCACCCCGCACGAAGAAGCCGTGTACACGAACATCGCGTTCATGGAATCCGTGCACGCGAAGAGCTATTCGTCGATCTTCTCGACGCTGTGCTCGACGCCCGAGATCGACGACGCGTTCCGGTGGTCGGTCGAGAACCAGAACCTTCAGAAGAAGGCGCACATCGTCATGGACTACTACCGTGGCGACGAGCCGCTCAAGCGCAAGGTCGCCTCGACGCTGCTCGAGTCGTTCCTGTTCTACTCCGGCTTCTATCTGCCGCTGCACTGGTCGTCCAAGGCCAAGCTGACCAACACCGCCGACATCATCCGCCTCATCATCCGCGACGAGGCCGTGCACGGCTACTACATCGGCTACAAGTACCAGAAGGGGCTCGAGAAGCTGTCGCAGGCCGAGCGCGATGAGCTCAAGGACTACACCTTCTCGCTGCTGTACGAGCTCTACGACAACGAGGTGCAGTACACCCAGGACCTGTACGACGGCATCGGGCTGACCGAGGACGTCAAGAAATTCCTGCACTACAACGCGAACAAGGCCCTCATGAACCTCGGCTACGAGGCGATGTTCCCGGCGACGGTGACGAATGTGAACCCGGCGATCCTGTCGGCGCTCTCGCCCAACGCGGACGAGAACCACGACTTCTTCAGCGGGTCGGGTTCGAGCTACGTGATCGGCAAGGCCGTCGCGACCGAAGACGACGACTGGGACTTCTGAACCCGCGGAAACGCGCGGACAACACCAACGAAGACGCCCCCGGCGAGATGCTCACACAAGCGCTCGCCGGGGCGTGAAGACGACGACCAATAGCGACCTCACGACCACTGAGGCATCTGCTGGAGCGTCCAGGTGTTGCCGTCGGGGTCGTCGAAGGTGACGAAGCGGCCCCAGTCCTGTTCGTCCACTCCGCGCGCATCGACTCCGGCCTCACGCAGCTGAGCGAGCGCGGCATCGGCATCGGGGATGACCACCTGGATGGTGTCCTGCCGGCCTGGCTCGAGCTTGCCGCCGAGCCCTTCGCCGATCGCGATCGAACATGCGGATCCGGGCGGCGTCAGCTGCACGAATCTCAGTCCAGGGGAGGGCGTGTGGTCATGGTCGGCGTTGAAGCCGATGCGGACATAGAACTCCTTGGCGCGGTCGACGTCGGTGACCGGCACGAAGATCAGCTCGATCTTCCAATCCATGGGACCGTCCTTTCTCTTGCGTGTCACGGTACCGCTGGCCACGGACACCGACAGCGGCTCGCTAGCATTGATCCATGGTCGATGTCCCTCCGCGCTTCAGTCCCGTCATCGCCCTGTTGGCGGTGTCGGCGGCATGGGAGGGGCAGCTGTCCGCAGAGCTGAGGAGCCTCGGCATCTCGACGCGCAAGTTCGGTCTGCTCGGGCACATCGGCGGTGAGCCGGGCATCTCGTTCTCAGAGCTCGCCCGCCGATCGCACATCACCGTCCAGTCCGCCCACACCGCGGTGCGGATGCTCGTCGACGAAGGGCTGGTCGCCGATGCCACCGCGCACGCCGGTGCCGCGAGCGACCTCAGCGTCACGGACAAGGGCGCGCAGGTGCTCGCCGAAGCCCAGGCGCGGCTGAGCAGCCTTGATCGGGCTCTCGCGGCGCAGCTGCCGAAGGTCGCCGCATCGCTTGACGGCATGCGCGCCGGGCGCGTCTGACGTGGCGCGCCGGTCACTCCGAGCCGCAGGCGCCGCGGCCGCGGTGCTCGTCGCGATCGCGCTGGCCGGCTGCGTGCCTGAGCCTGCCGTCACGCCCGCGCCGCCGTCGACGAGCCCGGGCAGCAGCACGCCGGCACCGGGTGACGACGGTGACGGGGCCACCGGAGGCGGCGAAACGGACGACGGCGCCGGCGGCGCGGCATCCATCGACGCCGCAGCCGAGGAATACTGCATCACCGAGGGCGGCCTGGTTCAGCACCGGCAGCCGATGTTCGGCACGAACGACGACCCCTCGACCTGGACCGCCCTCGGCGAGCCGGTGAGCGTCTGCCGATTCGAAGCCGGCGAGGGCGAGTCGTCGACGCGCATCTACGTCGATCCGGTGTCGCTGTACTCGGAACAGCCGACGCTGGCCGCGCTCGCCTATCTCGCCAAAGCGCCCATGGGTGAAGCCGCCGGCAACCCGGCGGCCGCGCACTGCACCGACCTCGGCGGCGCCATCGCATACGGTCCGAGCCTGCGCGGTGGGGGACTGGTCGACGACGAAGCCCCGGTGGACACCGTCGTGGCGGTCTGCACCTTCGCGGACGGCTCGTTCATCGACGAGTGGGGGATCGCGTACTACAGCGCCGACACGGTGCGCGGCAAGGACCTGGCCGGGGTGTTCCGGTTCGACCAGGCCGTCCTGCCCGACGTCTTCCCCGACGCGGTCGGGTGACTCTCACGCCCTCGTCGACTGGGTGACGGTGAACTTCGCGTTGCGGGCGATCTGCACGGTGATGCCGATCGTGTCGGCCAGCTCCGTCCGGTAGTGGAGCGGCGAGTTCCACACGCACCACAGCTCGCCGCCGGGTCGCAGCACGCGGGCAACCTCGTCGAACATGCGGGTGGCGAGACGGTCGGTGACCGCGCCACCGCTGTGGAACGGGGGATTCAGCGCGATGAACGACGCACTCGCATCGGGGCGCCGGCTGAGCAGATCATCGCGCACGACCGTCACCCGGTCGGCGACGCCGTTGGCGACCATCGTCTCGCGTGCCGACGCGACGGCGGCGGCCGAAGTGTCGGTCGCGTACACGAAGTGTGACGGATGCCGGAGCGCCACGTGCGCGGCAACCGCACCCGTCCCGCAGGCGAAGTCGATGAACGGGTCGTCGGCGGTCCCGCCGGGCGGCCGGTGCGGAAGGTAGGCCAGGAGCAGCCGTGTGCCGATGTCCAGGCGCGCGCCGGCGAACGCGCCGCCGTACGCACGCAGCTCGAGGATGCCGTCCCGGCCGGCGGTAGCGACGGGCTCACGCCCGTCGTGCGGACCCCGGGCGATCAGCACGCGGGACTTCTGCCGGGCGAGGGTGACATCGACCGTGTCGAAGAACTCGCGCAGCACGTCGTTCATCGCCGGCGTCATGTACTTGAGGCGACCGCCGGCGAACACCGTCACATCGGGCGCGGCATGCGCGGCGATCAGCCCCGCGATGTCGCGGAGCGCGTCGAGCGACCGCGGCAGCCGCAGAAGCACGACGCGGGCGCCTTCGACGAGCGCGGGGCCGAGCGGCAGGGAGCGCACGGCCGGGCTCAGGCCGAACCGTTCGGCGTTGGCTGCCAGCGCCCGCTCGCCGGTGACGGCGTCCTGATGCACGCGGACATCGCGCGTTCCGGTGTGTGCGATCGCCAGCGAGAGCGCTCCGTACCCGTCGCCGATCACGACGACTCCGCCGTCGCCCGCTGCGGCCAGCGCGGCATCCGCCTCATCCAGGATCAGCCGGTCGGCGCTGTCGACGGCCACAAGGTCGGGCCCGCTGGCGTCGGGCCAGCGGGACAGTTCGTCGAAGGCGAAGCTCACTGGTCGTCGAACCCGTCGGCGTAGCGGAGGCGTGCGTCGCCGGCGACGCATTCGTCGCCGATGCGGATGCCGGGCGCCAGCCGTCCCTGCGCGCGCAGCTCGACGAGGGACCCGACCGCTCGGCGGCGCAGCTCCCACGGGTCGATCGTGTTCACATAGACCTTGGTGCCGCCTTCGAATCCGGCCGGGTTCGAGATGCGCCACTTCAGCACGACGCGCCACGGCATCGGCCACGGCGCCCCCGGCGGTCGGTAGTGCCACTCCTCGTTGGTCGGCACGTGCACGCCGGTCGCCGCGTGCAGGGCGTGGACGAGGTCGGCGACGGCGCGGATGCCGGCCTCCGAATGATCCTGTGGCAGGTGGGCGTCGGAGGTCGAGCACACCACGAAAGCCGGATAGCGGTGACCGATGCCGGCGAACGCCACGGCGCCGTCGTTCGCGGCGACGAGCAGCCGCTCGCACACGGCGAGGTCGACCTCTCTGCGCTGGTAGATGTGCCGGTCGGACGCCAGCATGTTCAGCTCGCGGTCGACCTGCGGGCCGTGATCGTCGATCGCGACGAGCTGCTTGTGCAGGTGCTCGAACGACGCGCCGGCGGGCCGCAGCCAGTTCTGGAACACGGCGACATAGGCGGCATTGGGCTGCGCGGCCTGGATCTCGGCGAGCGAGCGCACCGTGAACGCGAAGTAGGCGGCGTGTTCGGCGTGAGTCAGCACGCCCGAAGAGACCAGCTGGTCGTCCGTCTTCGCGCCGTCGATCACGTGCCGGCGTGCGACGATGACGTCGTGCGAGCCGCCGAGCAGGTCGAGGGCGGCTTCTTCGACGGAGGGGCGGATGCCGGAGGCCGCAGCCCGCACGTCGGCGAGGTGCTCGATGTGGTCCCGGCCTGCCGGATCGGCCAGATACTGCTGCGCCCATTCGAACACGGCGGACGGCTGGCGGAAGCCGTGGTTCTCGCGCCAGTACTCGGCCGAGACGATCTCGAACAGGTTCGCGAACCGGCGGAACTCGGCGACCGTGTCGAACAGCTCGGAAGCGGGCACGCGACGATGCTCGGCGAAGTCCGGGCCGACCAGACGCGTCTTCTCCGGAGTCGTCTCGAGGTAGCGGTCGGAGCAGAACGCGCACAGGCGCGAGTGCTCACCGCGGGCGAGCCGGCGGGGCTCGGTGCGGGGGACCGACAGCGGCCGATTCGCCCGCCCCGGCACTGTCCACACCCTGGTGCCGGTCAGCGGCCCGATCTGCTTGACGGTGCCGTCCGGCATCCGCACGATCGCCCGTTCCGCCCCGTCGCTCACGTCGTCCAGCCTAACCTCCCGGCACCGGCGGACCTGCGCGTGGCGGCGCAGGCCGCCTGGACGGCGATCGCGCCCGCATCGTCCGATTGCTGTTCCCGCCGGTGGTGGTGGCATGGGCGCTGTGGAGCACCGGTGTTACGTTCTCGTGTTTCCGCCTCGCAGCCGTGAGAGGGCGTCGACCGTGGCGGCGAGGATCAGCACGCCGCCGGTCACCAGCAGGTTGATGCCCGCCTCCAGGCGCAGCAGGCCCAGGCCATTCGTGATGGAGGCGATGACCAGCGCGCCGATGGCCGCGTGCACCAGGCGCCCGCGGCCGCCGAACAGGCTCACGCCGCCGACCACCGCCGCAGCGACACCCGACAGGACGATGTCGCGCCCGGCGGCGCCGTCGACCGAGCCGATGCGTGTCTGGGCGAACAGTCCCGCCATGACGGCGAGCCCCGAGCAGATCACGAAGCACCACCACTTGACCCACCGCACCTTGATGCCCGAGCGCCGGGCGGCCTCGGCGTTGCCGCCGATGGCGTAGATGTACCGGCCGAAGCGGGTGCGATCCAGCGCGAACGTGCCGATCCAGATGATCGCGAGCACGACCGGCACGATGACCGGCACGCCCTCGATCGGGATGACCGACTGCGAGCGGTTGAGGTTGAGGATCGCCACGGCGGCGCCCCCGAGCACGGCGATCACGCCGAGCTTGATCCACACGAGCGAGATCGCCCGGTTGGGCACGCCCGCGCGGGTCCGGCGGCGGCGGTCCCAGTACGAGGTGCCGCCCGAGATCAGGAGCATCACCGCGAGCATGGCCCACCCGCCCCAGACCGGCAGTCGGCCGTTCTGCAGCGCGATCAGCTCGGGCGCGTTGATCGGGTACAGGCCGCCCGCGCCGATGATGAGCAGCGCGAGCCCCTGATAGCCGAGGAACAGGCCCAGCGTCACCACGAACGACGGGATGCCGACCCGGGCCACGAGGAACCCGATCAGCGCGCCGGTGGCCAGGCCGATGCCGAACCCGATCAGGAGGGCGACGGGCCAAGGGACCCCGAACTTCACGTTCAGCACCGCGAACCCTGCCATCGCGACTCCGCCGGTGACGCCGGCGGACAGGTCGATCTCGCCGAGCAGCAGCACGAAGACGAGTGCCATGCCGAGCACCACGAGAGACGCGGCCTGGTTCATCAGGTTCGCGAAGTTGATCGGGGTGAGGAAGTACGGGCTCAGGATGCCGAAGAGGATCGCCAGGAAGATGAGGCCGGCGATGGCGGGAAGGGCCCCCATGTCGCCGCCGCGGACGCGCTGCCACCACGCGGTGAACTGGTCGGCCAGGCCGCCTTCGACGCCGCTGCCGATGAGGTCGCTGGAGAGCGGATCGGGCGCCGCCTCGGTGCGTTCGCTGGTTGCCGCGCTCATGCGTCGCCTCCGGTGGGGATGTTGCTGGTGCCGATGAGATCCACGCCTTCGGGGACCTTCGTGCCGGTGATGTATCCCACGATGTCGTCGCGGGTGGTGTCGTCTTTCGCGACCTGGGCCACCATCTGGCCGAGGTAGAGGACCGCGATGTCGTCGGCGACGGCGAAGACGTCGGCGAGGTTGTGGCTGATGAGAACGACGGCGACGCCCTGCTCGCTCAGCCGCTGGACCAGGTGGAGCACCTGCTCGGTCTGCGCGACGCCGAGAGCCGCGGTCGGCTCGTCGAGGATGACGACGCGGGCCTTCTTCAGCACGGCGCGGGCGATCGCGACGGTCTGGCGCTGCCCTCCGGACAGGCTCGAGACCTTCTGGCGCACCGACTTGACGGTGCGCACCGACAGCGAGCGCAGCGTGTCGGAGGCGTCGCGCTCCATGCGCCCCTCGTCGAACGTCCCCGCCGACAGCTCTTCGCGCCCGAGGAACATGTTCTGGACGATGTCGAGGTTGTCGCACAGCGCGAGGTCCTGGTAGACGACCTCGATGCCGAGGTTGCCGGCGTCGCGCGGGGTGTGGAGGGTGACGGGCTCACCGTCGAAGAGGATCTCGCCGTCGTCATAGGGCTGGACGCCGGCCAGGCCCTTGATGAGCGTGGACTTGCCGGCGCCGTTGTCGCCGACGAGTGCGGTGACCTTGCCGGGATGGACCTGCAGGTTGACGTCGCGGAGGACGTTGACGGGGCCGAAGGACTTCTTCACGCCCCTCAGTTCGATGATCGGTTGTGACATGTTCGCTTCCTTGTGCTTCGGGTGCTTCGGCGAGTCGCGCGAGGGGGCGCCGCGTCGGTGACGACGCGACGCCCCGCACTTCGCGAACGGGTTACTGGACCCCGAACTCCGCGCACTTGTCGGCGAGGCTGACGCCTTCGATCTCACCGGCGCAGACCTCGTCGGCCGAGGCGTCTCCGGCGGCGACGACGTCCTTCACCTCCGCGGGTCCGACCAGCACCGGGGTGACGGCGATGTACGGCGTGCCGTCTTCGAGCTGCTGGTCTGCGTCGGGCGTCTCGCCGTTCAGCAGGGCGATGGCGACCTCGACGGCGGCCTCGGCCTCGAGCTTGACCGGCTTGTAGACGGTCGCGGTCTGCCACCCGGTGAGGATGTTGCGCAGGCCTTCGAGGTTGGCGTCCTGACCCGAGACGGCGACGCCGGTGAGGCCCTTGTCCTGCAGGACCTTGATGACGCCGTCGGCGTTGGTGTCGTTGGCAGCCCAGACACCGTCGACCTTGCCGTCGTTGGCGGTGAGGGCCTGCTCGAAGTTGGTCTGCGACTTGGCGCCGTCCCACACTCCGGTGGGCTCGGCGACCGCGCTGATGCCGGCGGCCTCCATGACCTCGACGGCGCCGTCGTGGAACATCTTCGCGTTGCCGTCGGTCGGGTCACCGCCCATGTAGAACACCTGCGCGTCGGCCGGGGCCACGCCCGCGGTCTCGAGTCCGTTGAGCACCGTCTGGCCCTGGAGCCGGCCGACCTCGACGTTGTCGAACGACACGTAGTAGTCCGCGCCCGCGAACGGGCGGTCGTAGGCGATGACGGGGATGCCCTGGCCGGTGGCCTTCGTGGCCACGCCCTCGGCGGCGCCGTTGTAGTCGACCAGGAGCATGACGCCGCAGCCCTGGGTCAGCTGCTGGTCGGCGATCGTGGCGAACTTCGAGGTGTCGCCCTGAGCGTTCTGGATGTCGACCTCGAAGCCGGCGCCCTCCAGGCCCTCCTGCAGGTACTTGCGGTCGAAGTTCTCCCAGCGCGGCGAGGAGGCCGCGTCGGGCAGGATGACGCAGGCCCGCGAGGCGGTCGTATCGCCGTCGGTGTCGCCGTCTCCGGTCGGGGTGGGGGAGCCGCCGCCGGCACAACCGGCGAGCAGTAGCATGGCCGCTCCGCTGAGCGCGGCCATGGTGGACAGGGAAGACTTCTTCATCTTTCGCCTCTCATCTTCGAATGCGATTCGGGTGTCAGCGCGACTGTGCGCTGAAGACGATCATGATGCGTTCACGTCTTGGCGTCAAGACTTGAACGTAACGCTTTGGCAACTGCCCGGCCCCGTTCGAGCGCTGAACGCACAACCGGCAGCGCAGGCTGTGCGAATGGATGCCGCTGTCAGGCGCGGCCGCTGGCGGCGCGGCTGCGGCGCGACAGCGAGTCGACGGTGACGGCGAGGACGAGCACAACGCCGGTGACCATGAACTGGATCGCCGAATCGAGGTTCAGCAGCGTCAGGCCGGACGAGATCGACTGGATCACGATGACCCCCAGCAACGCGGCGAACGCCGTGCCGCGCCCGCCGAACAGCGAGGCGCCGCCGATGACGGCCGCCGCGATCGCGTTGAGGTGCGTGTCGCCGGCACCGGAGCTCTGGTTCGCCGCGGCCAGGCGCGCCGCGGCAAAGATGCCACCGCACGCGGCGAGCGTGGAGCACAGCGCGAACACCGAGAGATAGATCCGGTCCACGCGGATGCCGGCGCGCCGGGCGGCTTCGACCGAGCCGCCGACTGCATAGACGGCCCGCCCCCAGCGGGTGCGCGTGAGGGCGAGATGGGCCAGCACCACCAGCAGCAGGAACACGAGGAACATGACCCCGACGCCGCGGGACTGGTTGAGGTACCACGCGGCGATCAGCAGCAGCACGAGCAGCAGGCCGGTGCGCAGCGCAATGCTGCGGTAGCTCTGGCTGTCCAGGTTCGCCGCCGCGCGGCGCCGGGCCCGTCGGACGAGGGACCAGGCGTATGCGGCCATGCCGGCCGCAACGACGAGGTAGGCGGCCCACGGCGGCAGGAACAGGTGCTGGGCGAACTGCACGAGCCACGAGTCGAACGGCAGATTGATCGACCCGGCATCCCCCAGCACCCACAGCTGCAGCCCGAGGAACCCCAGCAGTCCCGCCAGGGTGATCACGAAGCTCGGCAGGCCGAGCCTGGTGCACAGGATGCCGTAGAGCACACCCACCAGGCAGCCGGCGACCAGGGCGGCGACGATCGCCAGGACGAGCGGCCACTGCAGCTGCACGAACGAGACGGCCAGGATCGCGGCGGCCAGCCCCGACACCGATCCGACGGACAGGTCGATCTCGCCCAGCAGCAGCACGAGCACGATGCCCAGGGCCATCGTGCCGATCGCCGCGCACTGCATCGTGAGGTCGACGAGGTTGCGACTGGAGAGGAACACCGGGTTCAGGATCTGGAAGACGGTCCAGATGACCGCGAGACCGAGGATCACCGGCAGCGGACCCAGGTCACCGCCGCGCACGCGCGCCCACACGCGTGCGGCGGTGCCGCCGACGCCTTCGCGCTCGAGGTCGTCGATGCTCACGAGGCGCCGCCTCCGGGGCGGCGTCGCTCGCGCGAGGTCAGCGGGATGACGGTGCCGTCCGTGCGGGTGTCGGGTACGACAGGCGGTGTCGCGCGGCGCGAGACCGAGTTGTCGACGGCGCCGGTGATGGCGGCGATCAGGATCTCGCTGGTGACTTCAGCGGCGTTGTACTCGCCGTTGTTACGGCCCAGCCGCAGCACGACGATGCGGTCGGCGACGGCCATCACATCGGCCATGTTGTGACTGATCAGCACGACGCCGTGGCCCCGTTCGCGGAGCCGCTCGATGAGGTTGAGGACCTCGGCGGTCTGGGCGACCCCGAGGGCTGCGGTCGGCTCGTCGAGGATCACGACACGGGGCTCCCCGATGAGCGACCGGGCGATCGCGACGGTCTGCCGCTGGCCGCCGGACAGCGATGCGACCGGGGTGCGCACGGAGGGGATCTTGGCCGACAGCTCGCGCAGCAGCGCCCAGGTGCGCTGCTCCATGTCGACCTCGTCGAGGCGCGCGCCTTCGACCAGTTCGCGGCCGAGCCACAGGTTGGCGACGACGTCGAGGTTGTCGCACAGGGCGAGGTCCTGGAACACGGTGGCGATGCCGAACTCCTGCGCGTCGGCGGGACTGCCGATGTGCACCGGGTCGCCGTCGAACTCGATCGTTCCGCCGTCGGGCGGGTGCACGCCGGCGAGCACCTTCACGAGCGTCGATTTGCCGGCGCCGTTGTCGCCGACCAGGGCCACCACCTCGCCCTCGTTCACCTCGAAGTCGACACCGGTCAGGGCGCGGACGGCGCCGAAGTGCTTGTCGATACCGCGCATGGCCAGGACGCGGTCGCGATGGCGGCCGGTGCGGGGCGGGGGTGCGATGCTCATCGGGGCGGCCTCAGCGGATCCCGGCGGCGTCGCAGGCAGCCGTGTAGGCGGGCGTGCAGATGTCGTCGATCGTCCAGAACCCGTCGGCGACCACGGTCTCGAGGATGTTGTCGATCGTGACGGCGACCGGGTCAAGCAGCGTGGCAGGGGTGCCGTCGACCTCGGTCTCGGCGGTGATCTCGCGACCGTGGAGCAGGTCGACGGCGGCCTCGGCCGCGCGCGTGGCCTGGAGCCTCAGCGCCTTGTAGACGGTCATGTACTGGTCACCCGACACGATGCGCTGCAGGGCGGTCAGCTCGGCGTCCTGCCCGGTGACGATGGGGAACGGGGTCACCGCGGCGGCGCGGAGGGCCGCGACGGCGCCGCTGGCCGTGCCGTCGTTGGCCGCATACACGCCGGCGATGTCGTCGCCGAAGAGCGAGATCTGCCCGGCGACCCAGTCCTGCGCCTTGTCCGGGCTCCAATCCGGGGTGTCGTACTGGGCGAGCACCCGCAGGTCACTCGCGTCGACGACGCCCTGCGCACCCTCGCGGAACCGGGCGGCGTTGCTGTCGGTGGGGGAGCCGTGGACCATCAGGATGCCGGCATCGCCCAGTCCGCGCTCTTCGAGGGCGGCCACGAGCGCGGTGGCCTGCAGCGTGCCCACCCGCTCGTTGTCGAACGAGATGTAGTACGCCATCTCGCCGCCGGCGACCAGGCGGTCATACGAGACCACCGGCACATTCTGGGCGTTGGCTGCGGTGACGATCGTGATCGCCGCCCGTGCGTCGACCGGGTCGAGGACGAGCACTCCGGCGCCGGCGGCGAGGGCGGACTCCGCCTGCTGCTGCTGGCGCGCGGCATCCTGATCCGCGTTGGCGTAGAGCACGTCGTAGTCGCCCAGCTCGGCCACGCGTTCCTCGAAGATCGGCCGGTCGAACGTCTCGTACCGGGCGGTCTTCTTGTCGGGGAGCAGCAGGGCGATCGGCCCGAACTCGCTCGTCGATCCCGGGGTGCAGGCGGTGAGCGCACACACGGCCAGGATCGCCGCGAGGGCGAGCGACAGCAGGCGGGTCATGCCGTGATCGCGGAGACGCCGGCGTCGACACGGACATGGTCCAGTGCCATCGCGATCGCCCCTCGGGTCTCTGCCCACTCGCCGAACGACGTGCCCACGATCTCCGGCAGACCGCCGGTGGCCGCCAGCGCCGAGCGCTGCAGCGAATGCCGCATCGGCGCCATGAGGATCTCGCCCGCGCCGGCCAGTTCGCCGCCGACGACGATGACCTCGGGGTCGAACAGGTTGCACAGGCTGGCCGCGGCGATGCCGATGTGACGGCCCGCGTCGGCCAGTGCCCGCTGGGCGCCGGAGACACCGGCATCCGATGCGGCGAGCAGATCCCGCAGCCGCTGCATGCCGTCGGCGGGCGGGAACAGCGACAGCAGGGCGGGGCCGGCCGCGTACATCTCGAGACAGCCGCGGTTGCCGCACCGGCAGATCGGGCCGTTCTCGTCGATGGTCATGTGACCGATCTGGCCGGTCTTGCCGCTCGCGCCGCGGAACAGATCCCCGCCGACGACGAGGCCCGCGCTGATGGTGTGGCCGACCCGGATGTACACCGACGACGCGGCGCCGCGGGCGGCGCCCTCGCGTGCCTCGGCCAGCGCGCCGAGATTCGGCTCGCTGTCGACGAAGACCGGCCGGCCGGTGCGGGTGGACAGGCTCGTGGCGATGTCGATGCCCTCCCAGCCGGGGAGCAGACCCGGGGTGGACACCATCCCGGTGCGGTGGTCGATCGGCGCGGGCACGCCCAGTCCGATCGCGAGCAGGTCGGCGAGGCTGCCGCCGAGCGCCTCCATCATCTCGCCGAGCACGATGCTGAGCCGGTCGAGCTCGGCGTCGTGCCGGTGGCCGGGGGCCAGCGGGATCGAGGTCTCGGCGACGGTGGTGCGTGTGGCATCGGCGACCTGGATGTGCAGCTGCCGGGTCGAGAAGTGCGCCCCGGCGACCAGGCCCACTTCGCGTGAGAGCGAGACGAGGGTGGCGCGCCGGCCGCTGCGCGACGTGAACGAGGTGTGCAGGATGCCGGAGGCGGTGAGCTCCTTGACGATGTTCGACACCGTCGCGGGCGACAATCCGGTACTGCCGGCCAGTTCGATCTGCGTCAGGCGCCCATGCCGCTTGAGCGAATCGAGCAGCCGTGCTCGATTCGCTTCTCGCAGTGAGGACTGCGACCCGGGCGGAGTGTTGCGGCGCACCACACCGGCAACTGTACCGCGTCGGCCCCGAACCTCAGCAGGTACGGGGCCGACGTCTCCGGTACGCGAGTCGGTCAGCGCTCCGACGGAACGCGGATCGCCGCGGTCTCGGCCTCGAGGCGATCGCGGTCGACCTGGTCGACGTCGTGCAACGAGATGCCCTTGGTCTCCCGCATCGAGAGCACCGCGACCATCGTGATGGCCGCTGCGATCGCGAGGTAGATCGCCACCGGCATCCAGCTGTCGAACTCGCTCAGCAGCGCCGCCGCGATGATCGGGGCGAGGGAGCCCGCCACGATCGAGGTGACCTGGTAGCCCAGCGAGACGCCCGAGTAGCGCATGCGCGTCGGGAACATCTCGGACATGATCGATGGCTGCGGTGCGTACATGAACGAGTGGATGACCAGGCCCAGGCAGATGGCCAGGATGATGATGATCGGCTGCTTGGTGTCGAACATCGGGAACGCGATGAAGCCCCATGCGGCGGCGGCCACGGTGCCGATGAAGTAGATCGGCTTGCGTCCGACGCGGTCGGTGAAGCCGCCCACGATCGGCACGACGATCATGTGCACGATATGCGCGATGACCAGCCACGACAGGATCGCGGTGGTCTCCATCTCGAGCGCGATCTTCAGATAGGTGATCGAGAACGTCACCACGAGGTAGTACATGATGTTCTCGGCGAACCGCAGGCCCATCGCGGTGAGGACGCCGCGCGGGTAGCGCTTGATGACCTCGACCACGCCGTAGCCGACGTCCTTGCGCTCGACGACTTCCTTCTGCACCTCCTGGAAGATCGGCGCGTCGGTGATCCGCGTGCGGATGTAGTACCCGATGGCGACGATGACCACCGACAGCCAGAAGCCGATGCGCCAGCCCCACGCGAGGAACTGCTCCTGCGACAACGTCGCGTTGAGCACGAGAAGGACGATCGTCGCGAGCAGGTTGCCGATCGGGACCGCGGCCTGCGGCCACGAGGCCCAGAATCCGCGCGACCGGTCGGGGGAGTGCTCGGCGACCAGCAGCACGCCGCCGCCCCACTCGCCGCCGACGGCGAAGCCCTGTGCGAAGCGGAGGAGCACGAGCAGGGCGGGCGCCCAGTAGCCGATCTGGTCGAACGTCGGCAGGCAGCCCATGAGGAACGTCGCGACGCCGACGAGGATGATCGCGAGCTGCAGCAGCTTCTTACGGCCGTACTTGTCGCCGAAGTGGCCGAACACGATGCCGCCGAGGGGGCGGGCGACGAAGCCGACCGCGTAGGTCACGAACGCCGCGATGACACCCGCGTACGGATCGTCGGACGGCGGGAACATGATGATGTTGAACACGAGCGTGGCGGCCGTGGCGTAGAGGAAGAACTCGTACCACTCGACGATCGTGCCGGCCATCGACGCCGCGACGACGCGGCGCAGACCCGTCTGGCCGGTCTGGGGAGCAGGGGCAGAAGCCATGCGCTGGTACCTCCTTGTAGAGCGCTGCGGCAACAGGGGATGCCGCGCTGGCGACGCTAGCTGAGAGGCAATTCAGGTTCAAGGCGAGCCCGCGCACACTCGGTGTGCATGAGCGCACGGGGCGTTTCAGGTCGGCGGGTCAGAGCGCGGGGTTCAGGCGCACGCGCACGATGTTCGTGGACTCGTCGAGCTCGGCGATCGCCGGGTAGGCCTTGACGAAGTCGGAGAACGACTTGTGGCCCAGGCCCTTCTCGCTGAACGAGGGATCCATGCGCTTGAGCAGGTTCTTCACGGCGGACAGGTGCAGCCACTCCTCGTCGGTGCGCTCCTGCTCCAGGCGCAGTGCGCGCCGCAGCAGCTCTGCGGTGGGGTCCGTCTTCTTGCGTCGCCGTGACGTGGATGCCGCGGTATCCGCCTTCGTCTCCTTGTCCGCAGCCTCGGGGGCGGCGACACCGGGCAGGCTGTCGTACGAGTCGAACTGGTCGACCGCGGCGGCGAGCGATTTGGCGGTGGAGCCGGCGACGCCGACGCCCACGACGAAGCGGCCGAGGCGCTTGCAGCGCTGCGCGAGCGGGACGTAATCGCTGTCGCCGGCGACGATCACCACGTGGGTGAGGTCGGGAAGGCGGAACATGTCCTCGACGGTGTCGACCGCGAGGCGGATGTCGGCGCCGTTCTTGGCGTACGCGGCGGCCGGGAACAGCTGCACGAGGTCGACGGCGCGGGCCACCAGCTGCGAGCGGTAGATGGCGTTGACCGGCGACGACCAGTCGGCGTAGGCGCGGGTGAGCACGAGGGTGCCGAACGATGCGGCGTAGTCGATGATCGCGCCGACGTCGATCGTGGCGGCGGCGAGGCGCTCGGCGATCTCGGGCTCGGTGGGGTTCTCGGCGATGCGCTGCCGATCGCGCGAGTACGAGTTGCGACCGTGAACGCGGTCGTACCAGCTCATGACGATGTTGTCGAAGTCGAGGTAGACGGCGACGCGGTTGCTCTGCAGATCCGGCATGACCCCAGTGTGACAGCCGGAAGGCTCAGGGCGTGACGGGTCTCAGCCCACGCCGGGGTAGCGCACGCCGATCTGGCGGCGGATCTCGTCGAGCGTCCCCATGATGCGGATGCTGTCCTCGAAGGGCATCAGATCGCTGTCGGTGCGTCCGGCGGCGATCAGCTGCTCGGCGTAGAGCGCCTGGAACTGCATGCCGCGGCCCTCGTTCGTGGACTCGTAGGTCTCGAGGACCGTGCCGTCGGGGGCGGTGACGCGGAACGACGTGGGGCAGTACCAGACTCGGTCGATGTCGATGCGGGCGTCGGTGCCGACGATGTGCGCGACGTTCGGCCCGGCGCCGCGCGAGGAGATCAGTGTCGTCGAGACGGCGCCGCCCGCGTGCGTGAACACGGTGCCCACCTCGGTGTCGGCTCCGGTGTCGCCGAGCCGGCCGGCCGCGGCGATGGACTCGGGTGCGCCGAGGATGTCCCAGGCGAACGAGACGGGGTAGATGCCGAGGTCGAGGAGGGCGCCGCCGCCCAGTTCGAGGGCGTTGAGCCGGTGCGCGGGGTCGGCCGAGATGCGCTGGGTGTGGTCGGCGTGGAGCGCGCGGATCTCGCCGAGCGTGCCGGCGGCGATGATCTCGCGGATGCGGATCATGTGCGGGAGGTAGCGCGTCCACATCGCCTCCATCGCCAGCAGATTGCGGCCGGCGGCGAGGTCGCCGATCGCCCGGGCCTGGTCGGCGTCGAGGGTCACCGGCTTCTCGATGAGGACGTGCTTGCCGTGCTCGAGCGCCAGCGCCGCGGCCTCGAGATGCTGGGTGTGCGGCGTGGCGATGTAGACGATGTCCACGTCGGGGTCCTGGGCGAGCTGCTCGTACGAGCCGTGGGCGCGGGCGATGCCGAAGGTCTCGGCGAACCGCGCGGCGGACTCGGGGCGGCGGGAGCCCACGGCGGCCACGTCGAGGCCGGCGGTGCGCAGATCGCTCGTGAACAGGTGGGCGATACCGCCCGTGGCAAGGATTCCCCAACGCAGTCCGGTCATCTACTGAGACTATCGTTGCGGTCACGGTGGCCAGCGGGCCGCGCCGAGGATAGGGTGAGAATGTGACCGGTAACATTTCTGATGCGCAGCTCGCGGCATCCATCGAGTCGGTGCGTCGCGACGTCGCAGCGCTGCATGCGGAACTCGTGCGCTACGGACTGATCGTCTGGACGGGGGGCAATGTCTCGGGACGCGTGCGCGTGGCTGAAGACCCGAGCGCCGACCTGTTCGTCATCAAGCCGTCGGGCGTCTCGTACGACGACCTGGCGCCCGAGAACATGATCCTCTGCGACCTGGACGGCAACGTCATCGCGGGCACGCCCGGCAGCGAGCGCTCGCCGTCGTCGGACACCGCCGCGCACGCGTACGTGTACCGCCACATGCCCGAGGTGGGCGGGGTCGTGCACACCCACTCGACCTATGCGGTCGCGTGGGCCGCGCGCGGCGAGGAGATCCCGTGCGTCATCACCGCGATGGCCGACGAGTTCGGCGGCCCGATTCCGGTGGGCCCGTTCGCGATCATCGGCGACGACTCGATCGGCCGCGGCATCGTCGACACGCTCACCGGGCACCGTTCGCGCGGGGTGCTCATGCAGAACCATGGCCCGTTCACCATCGGCACGACCGCGAAGGATGCCGTGAAGGCGGCCGTCATGCTCGAGGATGTCGCCCGCACGGTGCACATCGCGCGACAGGCCGGGCCGCTCATCCCGATTCCGCAAGAGGCCGTCGACAGTCTCTACAACCGCTACCAGAGCGTGTACGGACAGGCGGCAGACGACCGGCGCTGACCGCTCAGGGGACCCGCACGACCTTCCCGTCCACGCCCGCCTCGACGGCGCGGTGCGCCTCGGCGGCATCGGCGAGCGCGAACTGCGGGCCGAGCTCGACCGAGAACCGGCCGGCGGCGATGAGGTTCACGGCCCGGCGAGGGTCTTCGTGATGCGCGGGAGGGAGACCGGCTCGGCGGTGCCCAGGCGCTGCGCGAACAGGCTCACGCGGTACTCCTCGAGCAGCCAGCGGACGTGCACGAGCGTCGGCGCGGCGTCGGCGGCGACCGGGATCGTCCCGCCGGCGTCGGCGTACAGCGCCGCGGCGCGTTCGAACTCGGTCATGCGCTGCCGGTCGCGCCCCGGGTTGTCGGCCAGGGTGCTGACGCGCTCCAGCGCCCCCTGTAGGTAGCGCGGCAGGTGCGCCAGGCGCGCGGCGCCGGTGCGCGAGACGAAGCCGGGATGCACGAGCCCGGCGATCTGCCCCTTCACATCGCCCAGGGCCGCGAGAAGCGTCATCGAGTTCTGCGCACGGACGGCTTTGTCGACGTCGCGCTGCAGCATCAGGACCCGCGCGGTGAGCGAGACGGTCTGGAACAGCTGGTCGACCACGACCGCCGAGAACCGGTCGCGTACCGCCTCGAACTGCGACAGTGTCCCGACCGGGGCGTCGCCGCGCACGGCATCGGCGACGGCGACGCGGGCATCCTCGATCAGCGCCTTCGCCGACGGGTACGGCGATGCGGCGAGGGCGAGCTTCTCCGGTGAGGTGAGGTGGTCGAGCACGTAGGCGGACGGCGACGGCACCGCGAGCAGCAGCAGGCGACGGACGCCGGCATGCGTGAGCGTCTCGGCACGCTCGGCCGTCGCCTCGATCCGCAGTGCGACCGTGGCGCCCTCGTCGACGAGCGCCGGGTAGCCGCGCACGACTCCGCCCGCGACCTTCGTGTCGACGACCTCGGGAAGATCGCCCACGTCCCACGTGGTGAGCCCTGCTCGCTCTCGGACCCCGACGCCTCCCGAGCCCCCGCCCGGTGGTGTGCCGGGCCCCGGCTGCGAGACGCCCCCGCCTCCGGTGCCCGGCCCGTCTCCGCCAGCATGCCCGGTTCCAGGACCTCGCCCGCTGCCCGGACCGCGCTGCGGGGAAGCGCTCAGCGACCGCGCGACCGACTCGCGGGCGCGACCGGCAAGCCGCTGCTGCAGGTCACCGAGGTCGCGCGACGAGCCGATGGCCCGCCCGCGCGCGTCGACGGCACGGAACGACATGCCCAGGTGCGCGGGCACCCGTTCCATCTCGAAGTCATCGGCGGTCACCGGCTGATGGGCGACGTGCTGGATCCGGGCGGCCAGCGCCGCACGCAGCGATGTCGCAGGCATGCCCGCGTGCGACTCGGGCCCGGCGCCGACGAGCTCCTCGCCCAGCCGCGCCGCCCAGTCCGCCGCGGGGACGACGTGCCGGCGGATCGCCTTCGGCAGCGCGCGCAGCAGCCCGGCGATGAGCTCATCGCGCAGTCCCGGCACCTGCCAGTCGAACCCGTCGGGCTTCAGCTGCGCCAGCAGCGGCAGCGGGATGACCACGCTCACGCCGTCGTCGGCCGCCCCCGGCTCGAACCGGTACGCGAGCGACAGTGTCTGGTCCTGCTGCTGCCACCGGGTCGGGAAGTCGCGTTCGTCGGCGCGCGAGTCGTCGTCGATCAGGTCGGCTTCGGTGATGTCGAGCAGGTGCGGGGTGGATGCCACGGCCTCGCGCCACCAGGTCTCGAACGAGCGCACGTCGACCACGTCGCGCGGGATGCGGGCGTCGTAGAACGCGAAGACGGCCTCGTCGCCGGCGAGGATGTCGCGGCGGCGCTCACGCTCTTCGACCTTCTCGAGTTTGCGGCGCTGCTCGTGGTTGCGACGCTCGAACGCGGTGAGTCGCTTGTCGAGGTGGTGGGTGTTCCATTCGCCGTCGACCAGGGCGTGGCGCAGGAACAGTTCGCGGGCCAGTTCGCGGTCGGTGCGCGCGAGCTGCACGCGCCGCCGCGGGATGATCTCGACCCCGAACAGCGTCACCTTCTCGGCGGCGACGGCGGCACCGGCATCCTTCGACCAGTGCGGGTCGGAGAGCGATCGGTGTGCGAGGTCGCCGGCGAGCTCCTCGGCCCACGCGGGATCGATCATCGCGACGGTGCGGGCGAACAGGCGCGACGTCTCGACCAGCTCGGCCGCCATCACGGCATCCGGGCTCGCCTTGCGCAGTCCCGATCCCGGGAAGATCGCGAACGACGCGCCGCGCGCGCCGCGGTACTCGGCCAGGGGCCTGCGACGCGAGGAGTCCTTCTGCGCGGTGGACTTCCCGAGCTTGCGCGTGTCGAGGATGCCGATGTGCGAGAGCAGGCCCGAGAGGATCGCTCGGTGCACCAGCGCCGGATCGGCAGCGCCGGAGAGCCCTCGCCCGTCGCCGCCCATGAGCTGTCGCAGCTGACGCTGCACGTCGAACCACTCCCGCACGCGCACGTAGTTGAGGTGCTCCGATCTCACGAGTCGCCGGAAAGCGCTCGAGCCGAGCTCGCGCTGCTGCTCACGGAGGTGATTCCAGAGGTTCAGCAGGGTCAGGAAGTCGCTCGTCGGGTCGGTGAACCGCGCATGCAGCCGGTCGGCCTCGGCGCGCTTGCCGGGCTCGTCGGCCGAGGGACGCTCGCGGACATCCTGGATCGACAGCCCCGCGACGATCGCCAGCACGTCGCCGGTCACGCCGAGCGTCCGGGCCTCGATCAGCATGCGCGCGAACCGCGGATCGATCGGCAACCGGGCGATCTCGCGGCCGATCTTCGTGAGCCGCACGTCGTCGCCGGATCCCGCGTCGCGGCCTTCACGGCCGCGGCCTCGCGAGCCGCCGCGTGTGACGGCGCGCAGCTCGGTCAGCAGATCGAACGCGGCCTTCACGCCCCGGCTGTCGGGCGGGGTGAGGAAGGGGAACTGGCCGATGTCACCGAACCCGAGCGCGAGCATCTGCAGGATGACGGCCGCCAGCGAGGTGCGGAGGATCTCGGGCTCGGTGTACTCGGGGCGCGAGGTGAAGTCCTCCTCGGCGTAGAGCCGGATCGCGATGCCGGGCGAGGTGCGGCCCGCGCGCCCCGACCGCTGCTGGGCCGACGCCTGCGAGACGGCCTCGATCGGCAGACGCTGGATCTTCGAGCGATGGCTGTAGCGCGAGATGCGGGCGGTGCCGGCGTCGATCACGTACCGGATGCCGGGGACCGTGAGGCTGGTTTCGGCGACGTTCGTCGCGAGGATCACCCGGCGCCGCACACCGGCGACCGCGGACGGCTCGAACACGCGGTGCTGCTCGGCGGCGGAGAGCCTTCCGTAGAGGGGCAGCACCTCGGTCGGACGGGACTGCGAGGCGTACATGCCGCGGACGGCATCTGCCGCATCGCGGATCTCGGCCTCGCCCGGCAGGAACACCAGCACGTCACCGTCGGCCTCCCGGTCGAGTTCGGCGAGGGCGCCCAGCAGCCCGTCGACGTCGTCCGCGGCATCCGGATCATCGGCGGGGCGGTACCGGATCTCGACCGGGTAGGTGCGGCCCGACACCTCGATGACGGGCGCGGGTGTGCCGTCCGCGGCCGCGAAGTGCTTCGCGAAGCTGGCGGGATCGATCGTGGCCGAGGTGATGATCACCTTCAGGTCGGGTCTCTCCGGCAGGATCCGCACCAGGTACCCGATGAGGAAGTCGATGTTCAGCGACCGCTCGTGCGCCTCGTCGACGATGATCGTGTCATAGCGGCGCAGCAGCCGGTCGCGATGGATCTCGTTGAGCAGGATGCCGTCCGTGACCAGCGCCACCTTCGTGTCGGCGGTGACCTGATCGGTGAAACGCACCTTGTACCCGACGGCCCCGCCGAGCGGCACTTCGAGCTCGTGTGCGATGCGCTCGGCGATCGTGCGCGCGGCGATGCGCCGTGGCTGGGTGTGGGCGACCCTGGTGCGGCCGAGCTCGAGGCAGATCTTGGGCAGCTGGGTGGTCTTGCCCGACCCGGTGGCGCCGGCGACGATCACGACCTGATGGCCTTCGATGGCGCGCGCGATCTCCTCCCGTGCGGCGCTGACGGGCAGCTCCGGCGGGTAGGAGATCCGAGGTTCGGGGGAGGGCATGGCGTTTCATCGTATGACGCCTGCCGCCCGCAGCCCCAAAGCTAGGCTGGATGCATGACCATCCCCACGATCACGCTCAACGACGGCCACACCATCCCGCAACTCGGATTCGGCGTCTTCAAAGTCGACCCGGACGAGACCGAGCGGATCGTGAGCGAGGCGCTCGAAGCCGGCTACCGGCACATCGACACCGCCGCGATCTACGGCAACGAGGCGGGCGTCGGCCGGGCGATCGCCGCCAGCGGCATCGCGCGCGACGAGCTGTTCATCACCACGAAGCTGTGGCTCTCCGAGCAGGCGGGCGACAAGCCGCTCGCGGCCCTGGATGCCAGCCTCGAAGGGCTCGGCCTGGACCGCGTCGACCTGTACCTGTCGCACTGGCCGGCGCCGGCGAACGGCCACTACGTCAACGCATGGGAGAAGATGGTCGCCCTGCGCGAGGCCGGCAAGACGACGAGCATCGGGGTCTCGAACCACCTTCCCGAGCATCTGGATGCCGTGATCGCGGCCACCGGGGTCACCCCCGCCGTCGACCAGATCGAGCTGCACCCCGCCTACCAGCAGAACGATGTGACCGGCTACGCCCGAGACCACGGCATCCGCATCGAAGCGTGGGGACCGCTCGGCCAGGGCAAGTATCCGCTGTTCGAGGAAGCACCCGTGGTCGCCGCCGCGGCTGCCCACGACAAGACCCCCGCCCAGGTCGTGCTGCGCTGGCACCTGCAGCAGGGGTTCATCGTGTTCCCGAAGTCGAACCGCGTCGAGCGCATGCGCGAGAACCTCGACGTCTTCGACTTCGAGCTCAGCCCCGACGAGGCAGCCGCCATCACAGCCCTCGAGCGCGGCGGCCGCGTGTCATCGCACCCGAACGAGGTGAACTAGACCCAGCCGGTCAGCCAGTTGTGCATGCGGTAGAACTCGTACGGCACCTGCATGCCCGACCACAGCGGGTACCAGAACGCTGACAGCAGTACGGCGAACACCAGGAACACGCCCACGACGCGCTGGCCGGTCAGGCGCCGCTCCGGTGGGGCGTGACGGGCACCCGAGACCTCCCGCAGCGCGAAGGTCAGCGCGAGCAGCAGGAACGGCATGAGCACGACGGTGTAGAACTGGAATGTCGTGCGCTCGGGGAAGATCAGCCACGGCAGCCACGTCGCAGCGATGCCCGTCAGCACCACCGCGTGACGCCAGTCGCGCGCCACGACGAACCGGTAGGCCAGCCAGATCGTGGCCGCGACGCCGGCGTACCAGAGCAGCGGGTTCGGCATGCTGTAGATCACGTCCAGGCAGCCGGATGCGCTTGCGCATCCGGCCTCGCCGTCGGCCGTGCTAGCCGCGTGCATCGACGTCGGGCGCCACAGGAAGGGCCACGCCCACGCGGGGGACATGTAGCCGTGCGGGGTGTCCATGGTCGCCATCGAGTTGTAGATGGTGATGTGGTACTCCCACAGGCTCGTCAGCGCGTTGTCGGTCTTGTGCCGGCCGTACCCGTCGTCGGTGACGAGCCATCCGGTCCAGGAGGCCAGGTAGACGACGAAGGCGACGGGCACCAGCAGGACGAACGATGCCAGGCCCTGCCGCACGGCATCCATCGGCCACATCGTGATTCCGAGACGGCGCCGCTCGAGCGCGTCGGTGACCGCGAGATAGATGCCGATCGCGGCGATGACCCACACCCCCGACCACTTCACGGCGGTGGCAGCTCCCGCCGCGGCACCGGCCGCGATGACCCAGGGACGGTTCCACAGCACCGGCCCCCATCGCGGTGGCTCGCCGTCGAGGGCGACCACCCGCGCAGCCAGGCGATCGAGATGTCGCCGGCGGTCGAGCACCATGAACCAGACGGCCAGCAGCACGAAGAAGGTCAGGAAGATGTCCAGCAGCGCGACGCGGCTGAGGACGATGCCGATGCCGTCGATCGCGAGGAGGAACGCCGCCACCCCGGCGAATGCCACCGAGTTCGTGAGGGCCTTCGCGAGGACGTAGAGCACCAGCACGCAGGCGGTGCCGGCCAGGGCGGCCGCGATCCGCCAGCCGAACGACGAATCGGCGCCGAAGATCGCCATGCCGGCGCCGATGAGGTACTTGCCCAGCGGGGGATGGACGACGAAGCTCGGCTCGGTCAGGAAGATGTCGGTGTCGCCGGCGGCGAACAGCTCGTTCGCCCCTTCCGGCCAGGCGGCCGCGAAGCCGAGGTTCCACTGCGACCAGGCGTCCTTGACGTAGTAGGTCTCGTCGAAGACGAGCGTGTGCGGGTGACCGAGGTTCCACACGCGCAGGGCGGCGGCCAGCAGCGTGATCAGGGTGGGGACGAGCCAGCGGTACCGGCGACGCAGCACGGGGTCCGCCGCATACCGCTCGCGCCAGCGGTCGACGAACGAACCCGGGGCGGGCAGGAGCGGCACGGCGGACGTCACGCCGACAAGCCTATGCTGGGGCGGTGATCATCCTCGCGGCGACCCCGATCGGCAACCTGGGCGACGCGTCGCCGCGACTGGTCGCGGCCCTCGAGGCGGCGTCGGTCGTCGCCGCCGAAGACACCCGCACCGCGCAGCGGCTGCTGCGGGCACTCGACGTGCAGAACCGTCCGCGGCTGCTCGCGCTGCACGACCACAACGAGAAGCAGCGGGCGGCGGAGCTCGTCGCGCAGGCCGCCGAGACCGACCTGCTGGTGCTCAGCGATGCCGGCATGCCGACCGTCAGCGACCCCGGTTACGCCCTGGTCGCCGAAGCCGTCGCGCAGGGGGTCACCGTCACCGCGATCCCCGGGCCGAGCGCCGTGGTGACGGCGCTCGCGGTAGCCGGGCTTCCCACCGACCGGTTCACGTTCGAGGGCTTTCTGCCGCGCAAGGCGGGAGAGCGGCGCACGGCGCTGACGGCCCTGGCATCCGAGCCGCGCACGATGGTCTTCTTCGAGGGGCCCTCGCGACTGGCCGAGACCCTGCGGGCGATGGCTGACGCGTTCGGCGCCGATCGTCCGGCGGCCGTGTGCCGCGAGCTGACGAAACTGCACGAGGAGGTCGTGCGCGGCCCGCTCGCCGAGCTCGCCGAATGGGCGGCCGACGGGGCGCGCGGGGAGATCGTCGTGGTCGTCGGCGGCGCCGAACCACGCGAGGTGTCGGAGGAGGATGCCGTGGCTCAGGTCCAGCAGCTGGTGGCCGGCGGCATCCGGTTGAAGGATGCCGCCGGTGAAGTGTCGAAGGCGACCGGCCGCTCGTCGCGTGAGCTGTATCAGGCGGCGCTGGCGGCCAAGACCGTCAGCCCTTGACGGAGCCGGCGGTCAGGCCCCCGATGATGTAGCGCTGCAGCGACAGGAACAGCACGAGGACCGGGATCGAGGCCAGCAGCGCGCCGGCGGCGAACAGTCCCCAGTTGCTGGCGAGCTGGTTCGACACCCATTGGAACATGCCCACCGCGAGTGTCCAGTTGTCTTCGGACACGAGGACGATCTTCGAGATGATGTAGTCGCCGAACGCCGCGATGAAGGCGAGCAGCGCGACCACCGCGAGGATGGGGGTGACCAGCGGCATGATGATCCGCCAGAAGATCTGCGCGTGCGTGGCACCGTCGATCTTCGCGGATTCGTCGAGCTCGACCGGGATCGTGTTGAAGAACCCGTACATGAGGAACGTGTTGACGCCGAGCGCCCCGCCCAGGTAGACGCAGATGAGCGCGATCTTGGAGTTCAGGCCGAGGGCGGGGAACACCTCGCCCAGCGCCAGCAGCATGAGGAAGATCGCCACGAATGCGAGTGCCTGCGGGAACATCTGGATGATCAGCAGTGCGGTCAGCCCCGGGCGGCGTCCTGTGAAGCGGAACCGCGAGAACGCGTAGGCGGCCGCGGCGCCCATGATCACGGCGCCGATCGCCGATGCTCCGCCGACGAGGAGCGTGTTGCCGTACCAGGTCCAGTACGACGTGCCGGCGAGGTCCGCGTAGTTGGCGATGTCCAGCACGCGGAACAGGCTGTTGCTGGCCGCGAGCGATCCGCCCGGGTTGAGCGAGGCCGACAGCACGTAGACGAGCGGGAACATGGCGTAGAAGAGGATGACGAGCGCGAGGAGGTACTTCCACCCGACCTCGAGCGCCCAGCGTCGCCGCGCGGCCCCGCGTCGGCCGGGATCCATCGCGACGGCCGATCGGGCCTGGCGCGCGGTCTTCGGGGGCGTGCTCACTGCGGCATCTGGAGTGGACATCACTGGTACTCCTCGAGCTTCTTGGTCTGACGGAATGCGATGGCGGAGATGATGCCGACGATGATGAAGACGATGATCGACAGGGCGCTCGCCAGTCCGTAGTCGGCCCTGCCTCCCGAGACGCCGGAGATGTCGTAGATCGCCGAGATCAGGATGTCGGTCGAACCCAGTGCGTAGGGTGCGCCGGGTATGGCCGGTCCGCCGTTGTTGAACATGTAGATGACGGTGAAGTTGTTGAACGCGAACGCGAACGACGAGATGAGCAGCGGGGCCGTGGCCACGAGCACCAGCGGCAGGATGATCGACCGCACCTGCCGGAACCGGCCGGCACCGTCGATCGACGCGGCCCTCGAGCGCATCGGCGGGCAGCGCCTGGATCGCACCGGTGCACACGAGGAAGAAGTACGGGTAGGTCAGCCAGACGTTCACGAACAGCACCGCGAATCTGGCCAGCCATGGATCGCCGAGCCAGTCGATGTTCGCGCCGCCGAAGAAGAGCTCGTTGATCACTCCGAACTCGGCGTTGAACATGCCGCGGAACAGCAGCGCAGACATGAACGCGGGGAAGGCGTAGGGGAGGATGAAGAGCGTCCGCAGGACCTTGCGGCCCCGGATGCGCGGATCATTGAAGATGATCGCGAAGACGAGTCCCATGGCGAACGGGACGAGCACCGACAGCACCGCCCACACGAACGTCCACGCGGTGACCATCGCGAGCGGCTGGAACAGCGCGGGGTCGGCGAACAGCCGGACGAAGTTGGCGAAGCCGACGTTGACGGTCCAGCCTGTCGCCAGGCTCGCCCCGTCCTCCGAGGTGAACAGGCCGTCGTCGGTGGCGTGGTAGACGGTGCCGGTGGTGGTGTCGGTGATGGTCTGGGCCTGTTCGTCCCACGTCATCGTCGATATGTACACGGACCCGGAGGACCCGTCACGGGTGCGGATCCAGCCGTCGTTCGGGTCTTCCGAGACGGGTACGCGCAGGTCGGTGACCTCGTTCTGCATCGACAGGACCTGGTTGCGCGAGACGATGTTCCAGCCGGGGACTTCGGTCGGCGCGCCGGCGTCCGACGTGCTGGCGACGCTCTCGAGCGGCTGTTCGGCCGACCCGGCTCTGACATCGCCGTCGTCGTTGATGGCGAAGCCGAGCTCGCCGTTCTGCTCGACGACCGCGAGGGGGTAGGTCGGCGCGTCGTCGAGGCGGCGCTCACCCTGCGTGAGGGCGGCCTGCACGGCCTGCTCCTGCGAGCCGACATGGCCGGCGCCGTAGTTCGTGAAGGCGATGTAGGCGGTGTACCCGAAGATGAACACCTGGAAGATCAGCAGGAAGGTGAGTCCCGGCATCAGATACTTCAGCGGCAGCGCCCGTTTGGTGAAGTAGATGATGTCGGCGGCGACCAGGAGGATCACCGCGGCGCTGAGGATGAGCCACGCCTCCGCCTGGAACGCGGCGAAGATGCCCATGAGGCCGAAGGCGTTGATGACGGCCATGATGAGCAGCTTCACGAGGAAGCCCCAGCCCGGGCCCTGCCAGCGCCGGCCGTGCGGTTCCGCCCCGTCGGGCGGCACCGTGGTGCTCGGCGGCGGGGTGAGAGTTCCCTGCGGAACCGTCATGTTCATCTCCTTCAGCAGAGGGAAGTGCGGGGGTGGATGCCGTGGCATCCACCCCCGCAAGGGGATCAGCCGATTGCGGCCTCGACGTCAGCGACCATCTTGTTCCACGTCGACGCGGGGTCGGCGCCCTTGATGATCTGCACCTGAGCGGCGTTCCACAGGTCCCAGACGGCACCCATCTCGGGGATCGACGGCTGCGGCACGCCGTTGGCGGCCGATGCCAGGAAACCGGCGACGATCGGGTCGGAGGAGACCTCTTCGGCGAGCGACTTCCACGCGGGCAGACGCGGGTCCGCCTCGTACAGCGCCTTCTGCGCCTCGTCGGTCGCGAGGTACTTCGTGAGGAACTCCTGCGCGATCAGCGAGTTCTCGCTCTGCGAGCTCACGTAGAAGCCCTGCACGCCGACGAACGGCGCTGCCGTCTCGCTGCCCGCGGCCGGGATCGGGTTGACCTTGAGGTTCACGCCCTGGGCCTCGAGGGTCTCGATCGCCCACGGTCCCTGGATCGTGTAGGCGGCCTTGCCGGAGGCGAACAGCTCGTTGTTGATGTCGTAGTCGATCGTGGTCGAGATGTGGCCGGTGCCCGTCTCGCCCTGCGCGCCGAGCCAGGCCGCGAACGCCTCGCCGGCTTCGCCGCCCATGCCGACCTCGCTCGTGTACGAGCCGCTGTCGTCCTGGACGAAGACCGGAGCGCCGAACGACGTCTGGAAGCCGTACATCGTGTACGCGTCGCCGGTCTGGCCGCCCGTGTTGATCACGAACGGACGCTCGGCGCCGGCTTCTTCGGCTGCGGCGATCATGTCGTCCCACGTGGCGGGGGCGTCTTCGCCGACGAGGTCGGTGTTCTGGATGAGGGCGATGGCCTCGAGCGCGTACGGCATGCCGTACAGCTGGCCGTCGTAGGTGAACGCGTCGATCGCCACCTGCTCCAGCTGGTCGGCCGCGTCGCCGAGGTCGACGGTCGACACGACGCCGGCCTCGACGAACGAGCCGAGGAAGTCGTGCGCGCCGACGGTGATGTCGGGGCCCTCACCGGTCGGGACCTGGTTGATGAAGTCGTTCCGGATGTCTTCGAAGTTTTTCTGGACGAGCTCGATCGTCGCGCCGGTCTCCTCCTCGAAGGTGGCGGCGGCTGCCTCGATGGCGGGCTCGCGGTTCGCGTCGGTCCAGATCGTCAGCGTCACGCCGCTGGCGTCGATCGGCTCTTCGGACTCTTCCGGAGCCGGGGTGCTGCCGCCGGCGCAGCCGGCGAGGAGAAGGCTGGACGCCGCGAGGGCGGCGATGCCGATTCCCATCTTGCGCATGGATTTTCCTTCCATAGGTGGTCGATCCTGCGGGGCCTCGGGTGAGGTCGCGCCCTTACGACCGATGATGGTCGTTGCGGCCGGGTGGCCGCAACTGGTTTTCTCAGTGCGGTGTGTGCGGGTCAGCCCGCACACGGGGTGGTGAGAGCGGTCAGTGCGGACCTCCCTCTCCGGCTGTGTGCGGCGAGCGGATGACGGCGACGTCGCCGCCCGCCAGTTCCAGCATGCCGTCGGCGGAGGTCTGCGTCAGCAGATCCTCACCCGAAACAGACAACGAAACGGTCTCGGTCCCGTGATTGATCGCCACGAGATAGTCGGCGTCGGCGCCCCGGCGGCGCACGGCCTCGACGCCGGCGGGCAGATCTGCGGGGCGCAGCCCGGCGTCGGCGTAGACCTCGGTCATGATGGCCGCCAGGCCCGCGGCGTCGGGCCGCGTGCTGACGTACCAGCCGTGGCCTGCGCCGTATGCGTTCCGCGTGATGGCCGCCGCACCGGCGGCGGGGCCGTCGAGGTAGCGGCCGCGCACCTCGGCGTCGCCGAGCACGAGGTCTTCCTGCCAGATGTCGGCGGCCAGCGACTGCCCGTCGAACGCCACGGCGCAGGTGTCACCTTCGCGCAGCGGCAGGTGCTCTTCGACGTGGATGCCGAGGGCCGGCGTCAGCGGAGCGGCGAAACCGCCCGCGTGCACGGCGTCGTTCTCGTCGACGACGGCCGAGAAGAACGAGACGACGAGGGTGCCGCCCGCCTCCACGTAGCGGTTGAGATTGTCGGCGTCGGCGGAGCGCAGCAGGTACTGCGCGGGGGCGATGACGAGCTTGTAGCCCGAGAGGTCGTGCCCCGGCAGTGCGAAGTCGACGGTGATGCCGTCGCGCCAGAGTCGCTCGTAGTACGCGCGGATGCGCTCGGCGTGGCCGACGTCCTCGGACGGGCGCCATTCGAGGTCCTGCGCCCAGAACGACTCGAAGTCCCACAGGATCGCGACATCGGCATCCACCCGTGAGCCGCGGACCTCGCCCAGCCGCGACAGCTTCGCGCCGAGATCGACCACCTCGCGGAACACGCGCGATTCGGTGCCGGCGTGGGGGATCATCGCGGAGTGGAATTTCTCGGCGCCCGAGCGTCCGGCGCGCCACTGGAAGAACAGGATGCCGTCGGCTCCGCGGCCCAGGTGCGACAGCGAGTTGCGGGCCATCTCGCCGGGGCGCTTGGCCACGTTGCGGGGCTGCCAGTTCACCGCCGAGGTGGAGTGCTCCATGAGGATCCACGGGTTGCCGCCGCCGACCGAGCGGGTCAGGTCCGCCGCGATGGCCAGGCCGATCTCGCCCTCGTCGTCCGCCGCCCACAGGTAGTGGTCGTCCGAGACGACGTCGACCTCGCGGGCCCACGCCCACAGGTCGCAGCCGCCATGCTGGTTGGCCATGAAGTTCGTCGTGATCGGCCGGTCGCTGTGCGCGCGGATCGCGTCGCGCTCGGCGATGAAGCACTCGCGCAGCTGGTGGTCCGTGAACCGGGCGAAGTCGAGTCGCTGCGCCGGGTTGACCACGCTGGGTGCTGCCGCCGGGGCGCCGACATGCTCCCAGTCGCCGTAATGCTGGCCCCAGAAGGCGGTGCCCCACGCGGCGTTGAGCGCGTCGAGCGAGCCGTAGCGCTCTTGCAGCCAGAGCCGCCACTCGCGCACGGCGTGCGGGGAGTAGTCCTCGCCGACGGGGACGCCGTACTCGTTGTGCACGTGCCAGAGGACGACCGCCGGGTGCTCGCCGTAGCGCTTCGCGAGCTGGGTGGCGATTCGCACGGCGGCGTCGCGATAGGCGGGGGCGGAGTGGGATGCCATGCCGCGGGCGCCGAAGCCCATGACGACACCGTCGCGGGTGATGACCCGGGCATCGGGGTGGTTCGCGAAGAACCAGGCCGGGGGAGACGCGGTCGGGGTGCCGAGGTCGACCTTGATCCCGTTCTCGTGCAGCAGCGCGATGACCTCGTCGAGCCAGCCGAAGTCGAACTCGCCCTCGCGGGTCTCGAGCAGTCCCCACGCGAAGATGCCGATGCTGACGAGGTTCACCCCCGCTTCACGCATCAGGGCGACGTCTTCGTGCCAGACCTCACGGGGCCACTGCTCGGGCGTGTAGTCGCCACCGTAGGCGATGCCCTCCAGGGCGGGCCAGCGCGGGGAGCTCATCTGCTTCTCCTCGATCCTTCCGGACATCGGCGACGGTGCGCGGACTGCGTACTGTGACCGGTCCCAGTGTCCGTGCTCAGTCTACGCACTCGCGAGCACCGTCCCCTGTTGTCGTTATCGAACTGTGACCGGTCCCAGATCGCCGCGCGCCGACGGGGACCGATCGCAGCGTGCGCGGTAGAGTCGGCGCGTGGCACGCCCTGGAAACACCCGCCGGCCGACGATCCGCGATGTCGCGGCGGTCGCCGGCGTCTCGCACGGCACCGTCTCGCGCGTGATCAACGGCGGGCACTGGGTCTCTCCGGAAGCACGCGCCGCCGTCGATCAGGCGATCCGCACCACGGGCTACACCGTCAGCCACGCCGCGCGGAGCCTCGCCACCGGGCGGGCGAACTCGGTCGCGTTCCTGCTGACCGAGCCGCAGCACCTGCTGTTCAACGACCCCACCTTCGCCCTGCTGCTGCGCGGCGCCACCGAGGCCCTCGCGCAGCGGTCGATGACGCTCGTGCTGCTCGTGGCAGACGCGCCCGTCGAACGAGCCAACGTCGAGAGCTACGTGCGTGCCGGGCACGTCGACGGTGTGCTGCTGATCTCGTCGCACGAGTCGAACCCGCTGCTGGCATCGCTCATCGCCGCGGGCATCCCCACCGTCTGCACCGGCGTCCCGCTCGGCGATCGCGCGCACGTACCCACCGTGTCGGTCGACGAAGAACAGTCCGCGCGCGAGATGACCCGCTACCTCATCGGCCGCGGCTACCAGCGGATCGCCGTCATCACCGGCCCCGACGACACCCCGGGCGGACGGCACCGTCTCGTCGGCTTCCGTGAAGAGATGGGCGATCGGTTCGACCCGGACCTGGTCGAACAGGACGTGTACTCGAGCGAGGCGGGCGCCGCCGCGATGACGAGTCTCCTGGAGCGTGCCGATGACATCGACGCCGTCTTCGCGGCATCCGACGTCATGGCCGTCGGCGCGATCTCCGCGCTGCGCCGGGCCGGCAAGCGCGTGCCCGAAGACGTCGCCGTCGCCGGCTTCGACGATTCGGGGCTGGCCGAGACCACCGACCCGCCGCTGACGACCATGCGACAGCCGTGGAGCCAGATCAGCACGATGATGGTCGAGATGCTGCTCGACGTCATCAACGGCATCCCGCGCGAATCGGCCGTCCTGCCCACCACGCTCGTGGTGCGCGAGAGCGCCTGAACGCACACTGGCGCGCCGAAGCGGTAGAGGCTGTCACTGCTCAGACAGCCCGCCGTCGCGCGAGCACGTCCGTGTGAGCGGGAACTCACATGCCCTGCGGGGCGACCGGGGACGCCACCGCGCGGGCGGCAGACGCAACGCTACGTCGCCATCGAGCCCGATCTCGGCCCGTACCCGGTCAGCCCCTTGCCCGCGGTGTCATACGGGCTGGAGGCGGATACCGGGACGCCTAGAATCGACGGGTGAGCACCGGCAGTTTCTACATCACGACCCCGATCTACTATCCGTCCGACGTCCCGCACATCGGCCACGGATACACGACCGTCGCGGTCGACGCCCTCGCGCGCTGGCACCGTCAGGCGGGGGAGGACACCTGGATGCTCACCGGCACCGACGAGCACGGCCAGAAGATGCTGCGGGCGGCGGCCGCCAACGGCGTCACCCCGCAGGAGTGGGTCGACAAGCTCGTCACCGAGTCGTGGTTCCCACTGCTGGAGACCCTCGACGTCGCCAACGACGACTTCATCCGCACGACGCAGGAGCGCCACGAGAAGAGCGTGCAGGTGTTCTTCCAGCGTCTCTACGACGCCGGCTACATCTACGCGGGCGAGTACGAGGCGCTGTACTGCGTGGGCTGTGAGGAGTTCAAGCCCGACTCCGAGATCGTCGACGGCACCGGCGAGTTCGAGGGCCTGAAGGTCTGTGCGATCCACTCCAAGCCGCTCGAGCTGCTGCAGGAGAAGAACTACTTCTTCAAGCTCAGCGAGTTCGGCGACCGGCTGCTCGAGCTCTACAAGACCCAGCCCGACTTCGTGCGGCCGGCCTCAGCACGCAATGAGGTCACCTCGTTCGTGCGCAGCGGACTGAAGGATCTGTCCATCTCGCGCTCCACGTTCGACTGGGGCATTCCGCTGCCATGGGACGAGTCGCACGTCATCTACGTGTGGGTCGACGCGCTGCTGAACTACGCCACCGCGATCGGATACGGCCGCGACGAGGAGAACTTCGCGCGCCGCTGGCCCGCCTACCACGTCGTCGGCAAGGACATCCTCCGCTTCCACGCCGTCATCTGGCCGGCCATGCTGATGGCCGCCGGCATCGAGGTGCCCCGCGGCGTGTTCGCGCACGGCTGGCTGCTGGTGGGTGGCGAGAAGATGTCGAAGTCGAAGCTCACCGGCATCGCGCCCACCGAGATCACCGACGTGTTCGGGTCGGACGCGTACCGCTTCTACTTCCTGTCGGCGATCGCGTTCGGTCAGGACGGCTCGTTCTCGTGGGAAGACCTCTCGGCCCGCTACCAGGCCGAGCTCGCCAACGGCTTCGGCAACCTGGCATCCCGCACCACGGCGATGATCGACCGCTACTTCTCCGGGCTCGTTCCCGCGCCGGCCGAGTACACCGAGCTGGATCTGAAGATCCAGAAGACGGTGGCGGATGCCGCGGCCGCGGCCGACCGGTTCATGACCGACTTCCGCCCCGACGAGGCCATCGACGCGATCTGGACGATCGTCGACGCGCTCAACGGCTACATCACCGAGACCGAGCCGTGGGCTCTGGCCAAGGTGGAGGCGCAGCGCGGGAGGCTGGGCACGGTGCTCTACACCGCCGCGGAGGGCCTGCGCGCGCTCGCGGTGCTGCTGTCGCCGATCATGCCGGACTCGACCGCGAAGCTGTGGGAGGCGCTGGGCCAGTCGGGCCGCCTCGTCGACCAGCCGGTCCGCGAGGCCGGCACGTGGGGGCAGCTCGCGCCCGGGGCGACTGTCAATGCCCTCGCGCCGCTGTTCCCGCGCGTCGAGCAGGACTGAGCATGCCGTGGGGTGCGAAGTTCGCAGAATCGCGCGAACCTCGTACGATTTCGGCGATTCGATGCGAAGTTCGTCCGATTCTGCGAAGTTGGCGGGCATGAGCGGCTACATCCGCGAGCGGTACAACGACGGCAGCCGCGATGTGCGCTGGCCGGCGCCACCCGAGCCGCTCGCCGTGCCCGTCTACGACAATCACGCACACCTCGAGATCTCCGACGGCGATGAGCCGCGCAGCCTCGACGACCAGCTCGAGCGTGCCGCGGCCGTCGGGATCCTCGGTGTCGTGCAGGCCGGCGGCGACGTCGATTCCAGCCGCTGGTCGGCCCAGGCAGCGGCATCCCACCCCCGGGTGCTCGCGGCCGTCGCGATCCACCCGAACGAGGCGCCCGCCTATGCGGCCGAGGGGAGGCTCGACGAGGCGATCGCGGTCATCGATGAGCTGGCCGCGCAGCCGCGCGTGCGCGCGATCGGCGAGACAGGACTCGACTTCTTCCGCACCGACGAGGCCGGCCGGCCCGCGCAGTTCGAGAGCTTCGAAGCGCACATCGCGCTGGCGCGCAAGCACGCGATCGCGATGCAGATCCACGACCGCGACGCGCACGCCGCCGTCCTCGAGACGCTCGAGCGGGTCGGGGCGCCCGACCGCACGGTGTTCCACTGTTTCTCGGGCGACGCGGACATGGCCCGCTACAGCGCGGACCGCGGCTACTGGCTGAGCTTCGCCGGCAACATCACGTTCAAGAACGCGCAGAACCTGCGCGACGCCCTCGCCGTCACACCGCCCGAGCGGATCCTCGTCGAGACCGACGCGCCGTTCCTGACCCCGGCGCCGCACCGCGGACGGCCGAACGCCCCGTATCTGATCCCCGTGACGGTGCGATTCATGGCCGCCGAGCTGGGCATCGAGGTCGACGAGCTGTGCGCACAGCTGGCCGCCAACACGCTCGAGGTCTACGGCTCGTTCGTCTGAGGCGAGCCCTCGCTGCGAGAAGCAGCGTTCAACGGGTCGTCGAGCCGCGCACGAGCTCCCACGGGAGGTCGACGACGACCGGCCCGTCCGTGGTGTCGACGCGGGGCAGCGCCGCGAACATGGCTTCACCGGCGAGTTCGGGGTGCACGCACACGTGGGTCACGCCGAGGCGCTCGTTGAGTGCGCACTCGGTCGTGCACAGCGCCACCAGCTGCACGTCCCGCGGGATCACCAGATCGCGCGCCTCGAGCTGCAGATAGATGTCCGGGCCCTCCTCGCAGAACGCGAAGATCGCATCGGCGCCGCCGTCGATGACCTCGCGCACGGTGCGGGCGAGGGTACGGCGGCCGGTGTCGACCGTGACCACCAGCGGCGTGCGGCCGCGCACGGTGCTCCAGGTCTGGAACGCGGTCGTGCCGATCTCGTCGCGGGGGTGGCTGCCCTCGTCGACGAGGAACGCGATGCGCTCGGCGCCGGTGTCGGCCAGCAGCTCGACCCCGCAGCGCACCGCCGAGTCGTACCCGGTGCGGATGCTCACACCGCGGGCCGTGTCGACGTAGAGGTCGTCGGCGACGATCGGGATGCCGCGGGCGGCGGCCGCACGCAGCACGTCGTGGCCGCCCTGCCCGTCGGGCATGTACAGCACGTCGACATGCGCACCGCCGACCAGGTCGGGGCGCGACTGGGGGATGACCGTCACGGTGAAGTCATGCTCGGCCGATGCGCGCACGAGCGCGTTGAGCTGGCGGGTGCGCTGCAGCGCCCAGCGCCGGGCCGTGTCGTCGTCGATGTCGTCGGCCATGACGAAGCCGATCGACATCGCGCTGCCGCGCCGCAGCGCCGTGGCGACCTTGTTCGGGATGTAGCCGAGCTCGGCGGCCACGGCCTTGATGCGGTCGCGCGTCTCGGGGCGCAGGTTGCCGCGGTCGTTGAGGGCTTGGCTGATCGCGGCCGTGGAGACGCCGGCGAGCTCGGCGATGTCCTTCAGCGTGACCCGGCTCATGATGCTCCGGCAGCCCCGTGGTCGTCGCCGGCGGTCAGGTCGGGGAACACGGTGCGCACGGCTTCTGCCCACGCGGTGCCCGATCCATTCGCGGCCAGGGTGTGCCCCTGCGCGATGAGGTGGTGCAGCATCACGCCCGACAGGCGCCGCAGTGCGGCCTCGACCTCGGGCGGCGCGCCCGCGCGGCGATTGCGGGCGAGCTCCTCGTCGACGAGGCCCCGCACGAAGCCGCGCAGGTGCACGACCTCCGGTGCGACCTCGTGCACGCGGCGGGCCGCGGCATGGCGGCGCGCCGAGGTGGCGACGATCTCACGCGCCTGGCCGATCGTGGCGACCTCGTCGACGGGGGCGTGCACGCGGATCGTGTCGAGATCGAGCAGCTCGATGCCGGCGAACTCGCCGATCCGCGGGTCGACGTTGCGCGGCATGCCCAGGTCGATGATGATCTGCGGGTCCGAGTGGATGCCGCGGGCATTGTCGTGCGCGTCTGCCTCGAGCACGAAGCGGTCGGTGACCGCCGTGCACGTGATGACCAGGTCGGCGGCGGCCGCCTCGGCGGCGTACTCCTCGACCGGGACGATCGTGAGGTGCTCCTGCTGCGCGAAGCGCTTGCGGCCCGTCCGGGAGTGGACGCGGATGTCGGTGGCGCCGGCGCTGCGCAGGGCGGCAAGGGTGGCGGCGGCGTACCGGCCGGTGCCGACCAGCAGGACACGCGCGGTGGCCCACGTGAGCCGTGAGGACACGAGGTCGACCGCGAGGCGCACGAGCGAGCGACCCGACTCGCTCAGTTGCGTGCCGTTCTTCACGGCGCGCGAGGTCTCGGCGGCGCGCTGGAACAGGTGCTCCAGCGGAGCCGTGGTCATGCCCTGGTCGCGCGCGGCGGTCAGGGCACGGCCGACCTGCCCCGAGATCTCCTCCTCGCCGACGGCGACCGAGTCGAGCCCCGAGGCCACCGAGAACAGATGGTGGGCGACACGGTTGCCGTGCGCGAAGTCCACCGTCTCGCGCACATCGCGGTACGGGAGCCCGGCGAGTTCCGAGAGCTCCTCCATCGCGGCATCCATCGCCGGAATGGGGGATGGGAGCTCGGGATCGTCGACCAGATCGAAGTAGGCCTCGAACCGGTTGCACGTCGACAGGACGACGGCGCCGCGGATCGACTCGTGCGCATCGCGCAGCCGCGGGGCGAGGTCGTCGCCGATGACGGAGAGCCGCTCGAGCGCATCGAGCGGCGTCGTGCGCTGATGCGCGGTGAGGCAGACGAGCACCGTACGGGACCTCCTGGGATCCCGGCTAGTATAACGATTAACCGATCCCAGGAGCGTCATCATCCCGGCATCCCACCACCCCCTCTCCGCCCACGGCACCAGTGCGTCCCGCCTGGTCCGGGCGCTGCTCGGCGAACGCCCCGAGACCACCCCCGTGTGGTTCATGCGCCAAGCCGGACGGTCACTGCCCGAATACCGCGCGCTGCGCTCACGGGGCACCATGCTCGAGGCGTGCCTCGACCCGGCGCTGGCCAGCGAGATCACGATGCAGCCGGTGCGCCGGCACGGCGTGGACGCGGCCATCTTCTTCAGCGACATCATCGTGCCGCTGGCGCTGCTCGGCATCGACGTCGAGATCGCCGCCGGGCGCGGACCGGTGTTCTCCCGCCCGCTGGGCACCGGAGCCGACATCGCCGAGACCGTCCGCATCGATCCGGCGCTGGTCACCGAGCGGGGCGGAGAGATCGCGGATGCCGTGGCGCGCACGACCGCGATGCTGGCCGACCTGTCGAGCGAGCGCGGCGAGCCGATCCCGCTGATCGGGTTCGCGGGCGCGCCGTTCACCCTCGCCGCCTACCTGATCGAGGGAGGCCCCTCGCGCGATCACCTGGCCGCGCGGCGCATGATCCATGAGGACCCGGCTGCCTGGCACGACCTGACCATGTGGCTCGCCGAGGTGACGGGGCGCTTCCTCGCCCTGCAGGTGGATGCCGGGGCCAGCGCCGGCCAGCTGTTCGACTCGTGGGCCGGGGGTGTCGCCCCGGACGACTACCGTGCCGCCGTTCTGCCCGCGTCTGCCGCGGCGCTTGAGCACGTGCGCGCGCTGGAGGTGCCCGACGGCGTGCCGCACATCCCGCTCGTCCACTTCGGGGTCGGCGCCGGCGAGGTGCTCGCCGACATGGCGTCCATCGACGTCGACGCGCTCGGCGTCGACTACCGCGTGCCGCTCGACGAGGCCCGCCGCCGTGCCGGGCGCGACCTGACCGTGCAGGGCAACCTCGACCCCGCCCTGCTGTTCGCCCCCGCGCCGGTGCGCACAGCGGGCGTCCACCGCGTGCTCGAAGCCGGCCGGGCCGCCCGCGCCCACGTGTTCAACCTCGGGCACGGCGTGCCGATGGAGACCGACCCCGACGCGCTCACGGCGGTGGTGCGCACCGTTCACGACTGGCGGGCGCAGTGACAGACCACGGCCCGACCGAGATGGCCGATGTGGCCGTCGTCGGCGGCGGCATCGCCGGGCTCGTCGTCGCCTGGGAGCTCGCGCGCGCCGGAGCCCGCGTCATCGTCTGCGAAGCGGATGCCACGGCGGGAGGCATGCTGCGCAGCGGACGCATCGCGGGTGTCGAGGTGGATCTGGGCGCCGAGTCGTTCGCGACCCGGACGACCGGCGTCGCCGACCTCGTCGCCGACGCCGCGCTGCCGCTGGAGCTGACCGCCCCACGCGCCGGCGGCGCGCAGCTGGCGGTGCCCGCGAGAGAGATCCCCGCGAGCGACGGGCCCGCGAGAGAGGTCCCCGCGAGCGACGTCTCCGCGCCGGCGGGCGCCGTCGAGCGGCATCCGCTGCCCCGGCGCGCCGTTGCGGGCCTTCCGGCCGATCCTGCGGCCGACGACGTCGCACGCATCATCGGCGCCGCCGGCGTCGCACGCGCTCTGCAGGAGCGCGCACTGCCTCTGCCCGCCGATCTCGCCGCCGCCGAGCCGTCGTTGGCCGAACTGGCCCGGACGCGGTACGGATCCGCCGTCGCCGAGCGTCTGGTCGACCCGCTGTGCCGCAGCGTGCACTCCCGGCCGGCGTCCGCGCTGCGCCTCTCGGCGGTCGCTCCGAACCTGTGGGCCGAGTTCCTCCGCCGGGGATCGCTGACCGCCGCCGTCGACGCCCTCGCTCCTGCCGAGCGTGCCGGTGCGGCCATCGGCGGCATCGCGGGCGGCATGTGGTGCCTCGCCGATGCCCTGCGCACCGCCGCCGAGCGGGCCGGCGCGGTCGTCCGCACGCAGACGCCCGTGCGCGAGATCCGCTCGACCGGCGCCGGCGCCGTGCTCACCCTCGACGGCGGCGCGATCGTCGCGCGCCACGTCGTCCTCGCGACCGGCCCCGCCGCGGCCGGGCGCCTGCTCGGGCACGAGGTCGCCGCCGAACCGGTGCGTCTGGTCACCGTCGCAGTCGTGCACCCCGGCCTGACCGCGCACCCCGTCGGCTCGGGGGTCATCGTCGCCCCCGGCGTGCCGGTCGATGCGAAAGCCCTCACGCACGCCAACGCGAAGTGGGCCTGGCTGGACGCGGCCCTCAATCCGGACACGCACATCCTGCGGCTGTCGGCGCGCGACGCCGGCACCGGCCTGCGCACCCACGATGAGGTCGCCACCGCACTGCGGGCCCTCACCGGCGTGCCCGTGCAGGCCACCGACATCCGCGCGCTCGTGGAGACCCGGTGGGACGATGCCGTGCCGGCACCCGGCGACGGCCCGACGCCCACCGAAGCCCTCACCGCCGCAGCGCTGGCCCGTGGCATCCACCTCACCGGCGCCATCGCCGCCGGCACCGGGCTCGCCTCGGTCATCCCGCACGCCCGCGCCCTCGCACGCGAGCTGATCGCCGCCACCACGCCCGTCCCCGCCCCGCACGCCCTCTGAACCCAGGAGTCCCCATGACTGACGCCGTCTCGCTCGGCTACACGCTCTTCGCCGTCCTCGCCGGTCCCCGCCCGCGCACGGCGCCGCCCACCCCGGCGCAGATCGACGAGCTGACCGCCGCGGCAGACGCCCTCCCCGGCACCGGCGTGACCGTCCGGGGGTTCTACGACGTGACCGGCATGCGCGCCGACACCGACCTCATGATCTGGCTGCACGGCGAAGACCCCGCCGAGGTGCAGCGCGCGCTGCGGGCACTGCGCCGCACCGACCTGCTGGCCCCGTTCGCGCTCACCTGGAGCGCGATGGGCGTGCACCGCGACGCCGAGTTCAACAAGCGCCACATCCCCGGCTACCTGCGCGGCGAGGCCCCGCGCGAGTGGCTCTGCGTGTACCCGTTCGTGCGCAGCTTCGAGTGGTACCTGCTGCCCGAGGAAGAGCGCTCGCGCATGCTCGCCGACCACGGCCGAAAGGGCGCCGCGTTCACCGACGTCGTCGCCAACACCGTGTCGACGTTCGCGCTGAGCGACTACGAGTGGCTGCTGCCCCTCGAGAGCGACAACCTGATCAGCCTGGTCGACCTCATGCGCGACCTGCGCGCGACAGACGCGCGCCGGCACGTGCGCGAAGAGGTGCCCTTCCACACCGGCCGGCGCATCGCGCTGGCCGAGCTGGCGGAGGTGCTCGCCTGATGACGACGACCGAGTTCCGGCCGAAGCCGCCGCGCGCGACGAGCGCGCCGATCTGCGGCGAGGGATGCCGGGTGCCGGCCGCCACGGCGGCGACGTGCGCCGGGGAGCGGTACGCCACCGAGCCGGTGCCCTACGACGCCGTGCTGCTGCTCGGCTTCGGCGGCCCGGAGGGGCAGGACCACGTCATCCCGTTCCTGCGGAACGTCACCGCCGGCCGCGGGATCCCCGACGAGCGGCTCGAGGAGGTGGCGCACCACTACCGCCACTTCGGCGGCGTCTCGCCCATCAACGAGCACAATCGCGAGCTGAAGGCCGCCCTCGATGCGGAGCTCGCCGCCCGCGGTCATGACCTCCCCGTCTACTGGGGCAACCGCAACTGGGAGCCCTACGTCGCCGATGCCGCCCAGGCCGCACACGCCGACGGCCACCGCACCCTGCTCGCGATCGCGACGAGTGCGTACAGCTCGTACTCGTCGTGCCGGCAGTACCGCGAAGACCTCGCCGACGCGCTGGAGGCGACCCGGCTCGGCACCGAGCTGAAGGTCGACAAGGTGCGCCAGTTCTTCGACCACCCCGGATTCGTGACCCCGTTCGTCGAGGGCATCCGCACGGCGCTGGCCGAACTGGGCGCACGCGGGGTCACCGACATCGGCGGCGAGGTCGAGGTGCTCTTCTCGACCCACTCGATTCCCGATGCCGATGCCGACCGCTCCGGGGCGCCCGAGGACGACCTCGGTCCCGGCGGCGCCTATGTCGCGCAGCACACCGCCGTGGCGACCGAGATCATGGCGCAGTTGAGCATCGGCAGCGACTGGCAGCTGGTGTACCAGAGCCGGTCCGGACCGCCGCAGGTGCCGTGGCTCGAGCCGGACATCAACGATGCGCTCGCCGAGCTGCCCGCACGCGGGAAGCGTGCCGTGCTCATCGTGCCGCTCGGGTTCGTGAGCGATCATATGGAGGTGCTCTGGGACCTCGACACCGAAGCGCTCGAGACCGCCGAAGGACTCGGGCTCATCGCCCTGCGCACCGCCACGCCCGGCACCCACCCCGCCTACGTCGCGGGACTGGCCGACCTCATCGAGGAGCGGCTGCTGGGCACCGCTCCCGAGGACCGCCCGCACGTGACCGCCCTCGGTCCGTGGAACGACGTGTGCCGCCCGGGATGCTGCGAGAACGTGCGCCTCGGGTTCCAGCCCGCACTTGCAGGGGTCGCGCCGTGACCGGCCGGACGACGCCGCTGCGGCTCGGCACCCGTGCGAGCCTGCTGGCCACGACCCAGTCGCAGACGGTCGCCGACGCGATCACGGCGGCCACCGGCGTGCCCGTCGAACTGGTGAAGATCACGACCGACGGCGACGTGCTGACCGGCCCGCTCGCTCAGCTCGGCGGCACCGGCGTGTTCGCCTCGGCGCTGCGCGACGCGCTGCTGCGGGGCGAGTGCGACCTGCTGGTGCACTCGATGAAGGACCTGCCCACCGCGCCGCTGCCCGGCATCGTGATCGCCGCCGTCCCCGTGCGCGCGCCGCACCGCGACGCGCTGTGCGCACGCGACGGCCTCGCCCTTGCCGACCTGCCCGCCGGCGCCCGCGTCGGCACGGGGTCCCCGCGCCGCGTCGCACAGCTGCTCGCGCGCCGGCCCGACCTGATCGTCGACGGCATCCGCGGCAACGTGGAGAGCCGGCTCGCGAAGGTCGCCGGCGGTGAGTTCGACGCGATCGTGCTCGCCGAAGCGGGGCTGCGCCGCATCGGGCGGGACGCGGCGATCACCGAGATCCTGGATGGACCCACGTCGGCCGCGCAGGGCGCCCTCGCCGTGGAGATCCGCGAGGGCGATGCGGAGGTGGCCGCGCTGGTCCACGCCGTCGACGACGTCGAGGCCGCGACCACCGCGCGGGTCGAGCGTGCGGTGCTCCGCCGCCTCGAAGCCGGCTGCGCCGCACCGGTCGCGCTGGCAGCGTCCCGTTCCGGCGACCGACTCACGCTCGAAGCCGAGGTGTACGCCCTCGACGGCACCCGCACGGTGACCGCCGTGCGGGACGTGGAGTTCGGCGGCGTGACGACGGCCGAAGGCGCCGCGGCACTGGCCGCCGACGTGGTGGACGAGCTCATCGCGGGCGGCGCCGCCGAACTCGCCGACCTGCCGGGTGCCCGCCGATGACAGCGGGTTCGGAAGGCGGCGCGCTCGCCGGCACCCGCGTACTGATCCCGCGCGGCGGGCCGTGGGGCGAGCGCGTCCGCGCCGACCTCGCAGGCCGCGGCGCCGAGGGGATCATCGCGCCGCTGATCGCCTCCGCTCCGCCCCGCGACACCGACGCGCGCGATCGCGCGTTCACCGCGCTCGCCGACGGCGAGTATGCCTGGCTGTTCGTCACCAGCGCCGCCAGTGTCGAGCAGCTCGTCGCCCACGGCATCCAGGTGCCGGCGACCACCCGCATCGCCGCCGTCGGCCGCGCGACCGCGCGTGCCGTCGCCGACGCCGGATTCGAGGTCGAGTTCGTGCCTGTGGGGCCGTCGTCCGCGGCCACCATGATCACCCAGTGGTGCGTCGGCCGGGGGCCCGCCGCGACGGGCCGCTGCCTCGTGCTGCGCTCCGACCTGGCCCTCGCCGTCATCAGCGATGAACTCGAGCTGCAGGGCTTCGACGTCGACGTGTGCATCGCCTATCGCACCGTCGGCGTCGACCTCGATCCGCAGATCGTCGCGGATCTGCACGGCGGCGCCATCGATGTCGTCCTGCTGACCTCGCTCAGCGTCGGACGCGAGCTGCGCCGTCAGGTGTGGCCGCTGCACGAGCGGACCCTGGTCGCCTCGATCGGCCCCGGCACCACGCGCGACGGCACGGGACTGGGGTTCACCGTCGGCTACACCGCCCAGACCCAGAGCATCGACGCCCTGCTGGAAGAACTCGACGCCCGCATCGCCCCCGAGGAGTCCTCATGAGCACGTTCCCCACCCGTCGGCCGCGCCGCCTGCGCGGCACGCCCGCCCTGCGCCGGCTCGCCGCCGAGACCACCCTCGTCCCGGCGCAGCTCGTGCTCCCCGTGTTCGTGAAGGAGGGCGCCACGGCAGCCGTGCCGATCGCGAGCATGCCCGGGGTGTCGCAGCATCCGCTGGACGCACTGCCCGCCGTCGTCGAAGCCGCTGCCGCCGCGGGCCTCGGCGGCATCATGCTGTTCGGCGTGCCCGCCGTGCGGGACGCGACCGGCACCGGCGCGGTCGAGCCCGACGGCATCCTGAACCAGGCGATCACCGTCGCCCGCGATGCGGCCGCCGGCCGGCTGACGGTCCAGGCCGACCTCTGTCTCGACGAGTTCACCGATCACGGCCACTGCGGGGTCCTGGCAGAAGACGGCACCGTCGACAACGACGCGACGCTGGAGATCTACGCGCAGATGGGCGTCGCCCAGGCGCGCGCCGGGGCGGACGTGCTGGGCCTGTCCGGGATGATGGACGGCCAGGTCGCCGCCGTGCGCGCCGCGCTCGACGACGCCGGGTTCGCGCACGTGGTGATCCTCGCGTACGCGGCGAAGTACGCCTCCGCGTTCTACGGCCCGTTCCGCGACGCCGTCGAATCGACGCTGCAGGGCGACCGGCGCACCTACCAGCTCGACCCCGGCAACGGCCGCGAGGGCGTCGAAGAGGCGCTGCTCGACATCGCCGAGGGGGCCGACGTCGTCATGGTCAAGCCCACCGGACCCTACCTCGATGTGCTCGCCCGTGTCGCCGACGTCTCGTCGGTGCCGGTGTGGGCGTACCAGGTGTCGGGGGAGTACGCGCTGATCGAGCACGCGGCGTCGGCCGGACTCATCGACCGCGAGCGGGCGATCGGCGAGACGCTGCTGGGCATCCGCCGCGCGGGCGCCGAGGCGATCCTCACGTACTGGGCGATCGAGGTCGCCCAGTGGCTGCGCGACGGCAAGGAGCTGGGATGACCCGCAACGACGAACTGTTCGCCCGCGCCCGGGAGGTGATCCCGGGCGGCGTGGACTCGCCCGTGCGCGCCTACGGCTCGGTCGGCGGCACGCCGCGGTTCCTCGTGTCGGCCCGCGGCGCCTACGTCACCGATGCCGACGGCCGGGAGTACGTGGACCTCATCGCCAGTTGGGGTCCGGCCCTGCTCGGGCATGCTCACCCTGAAGTGGTGGCGGCGGTCGTCGAAGCCGCTGGCCGGGGGCTGTCGTTCGGCGCCCCGACGCCGGCCGAGACCGAGCTGGCCGAGCTCATCCGCACCCGGGCGCCCGGCGTCGAGAAGCTGCGGCTGGTGTCTACCGGCACCGAGGCCACGATGACCGCGATCCGGCTGGCCCGCGGGTTCACCGGCCGGGATCTGGTCGTCAAGTTCTCGGGGCACTACCACGGCCACTCCGACGGCCTGCTCGCGCAGGCGGGGTCGGGGCTCGCGACGTTCGCGCTGCCCGGCTCGGCCGGGGTCCCCGAGGCGATCGCGGCGCAGACGCTCGTGGTGCCCTACAACGACCGCGACGCGATCACCGGCGTGTTCGCCGCGCACCCGGGCCGCATCGCGGCGATCATCACCGAGGCGGCCGGGGCGAACATGGGGGTCGTGCCGCCGGCATCCGGATTCACGACGTTCCTCGCCGAGACCGCCCATGCCGACGGGGCGCTGCTGATCAGCGACGAGGTGCTCACCGGATTCCGCGCCGGCCCCGCCGGGTATGCCGGCGTGCTCCATGACGCGGGCGAGCCGGTGGTCGCCGATCTCGTGACCTTCGGCAAGGTGATCGGCGGGGGACTGCCGGTCGCCGCGGTGGGCGGCCGTGCCGACGTGCTCGACATGCTCGCCCCGACCGGACCGGTGTACCAGGCGGGCACGCTGTCGGGCAATCCGGTCGCGGTCGCAGCGGGCCTGGCCACCCTGCGCCTGGCCGATGCGGATGCGTACCGCCGCCTCGACACCGCTGCGCGCGCCGTCGCGGATGCGGCGTCGGCGGCGCTCGGCGCCGCGGGCGTGCCGCACGCGGTGCAGTGGGCCGGCACGCTGTTCAGCGTCTTCTTCGGCGAGTCGGTCACCGGCGGCGTGCCCGACTACGAGACGGCCACCGGGCAGGACACCGCCGCGTACGGCCGGTTCTTCCACGCGATGCTGGATGCCGGCGTCTCGCTGCCGCCGTCGGCCTTCGAGGCCTGGTTCGTCACCGCCGCGCACGACGACGCGGCGATCGAGCGGATCGTGGCGGCGCTGCCGGCTGCGGCTGCGGCTGCGGCTGAGGGCACCGTCGCGTTGTAGATGATCGTTGGAGACGCATCCGCATGACGCCCACATCGCCGCCGGCCACACCGTCGGCAAGGTCGTCGTCGTGGTCTGACCCGAGGCCGCGATCGAGTCGGGATGCCCGCTCGGTACTGTGGACGCATGCCCGTCACCCTCCTCGGCGCCGCCGAGATCCGCGCGCTCGCCGCCGAACTCGATGTCACGCCGACCAAGAAGCTCGGCCAGAACTTCGTCGTCGACGCGAACTCGGTCCGCAAGATCGTGCAGGTCGCGAAGGTGACCGCGTCCGATCGCGTCGTCGAGGTCGGTCCCGGACTCGGATCCCTCACCTTGGCGATCCTGGAGACCGGTGCGCCGGTGACCGCCGTCGAGATCGACCATCGGCTGGCCGAGCGGCTCGCCGCGACCGCCGCCGCACACGGCGTGCCCGACGGGGCGCTCACCGTCGTTGACGCCGACGCGCTGCGGATCACCGAACTGCCCGGCGACCCGAACGTCCTCGTCGCCAACCTTCCCTACAACGTCAGCGTGCCGGTGCTGCTCCACTTCATGGAGACCTTCCCGGGCCTTCAGCGCGGCGTCGTCATGGTGCAGGCCGAGGTCGGGGAGCGCCTCGCCGCCCCGCCCGGATCGAAGATCTACGGTGCGCCGAGCGTCAAGGCCGCCTGGTACGGCCGCTGGCGCCTGGCCGGCACCGTGTCGCGCCAGGTCTTCTGGCCGGTGCCGAACGTCGACAGCGTGCTGGTGGCCTTCGAACGAGACGGACAGCCGCGAGGCGACGAAGCGGAGCGGCTCCGCACGTTCCGAATCGTGGATGCCGCGTTCCAGCAGCGCCGCAAGATGCTGCGCCAGGCACTGTCGGGCGTACTGGGTGGCACTTCGGCCGATGCCGTCACCGTGCTGGGCGCCGCGGGCGTGGCACCCACGGCACGCGGCGAGGAGCTCGGAATCGATGATTTCGTGCGGATCTCGCGCGTCATCACCGAATAGTCATCGAGAAGTCATCTGTATCACCGGGTGTCGTCCGGTGTTCCTTTCCTTCAGATCGGTACCATGACCGCGAAGCGGCTGGCCGTCGCCTCCGACCTGAGGAGAGAAGGAACCCATGCGCCGCGCCGAGCACCCGGCCGCCGAACGGATCCTGCTGCACGTCAGCGACACCCACCTGAGGGCGCCGGGGGAGCAGCTGTTCGGCTCGGTCGACGGTGCGGAAGGCCTGCGCCGCGGGCTCGACGCCATCGAGGCATCGGGCCTGCACCCCGACGCGATCGTGTTCACCGGTGACCTCGTCGATCTGGGGGAGGACGAGGCGTACCGCCGGCTGCGCGAGCTCGTCGAGCCCCTGGCCGAGCGACTGGGCGCGCGAGTGCTGTGGGTCATGGGCAACCACGACGACCGTGCCGCATTCCGCGCGCGGCTGCTCGATCAGACCGCGCCGGCCGACCCGTACGCGCCCCTGGACCGGGTGGACGAACTCGACGGGCTCCGGGTGGTCACCCTCGACACGAGTGTCCCCGGCCACCATCACGGCGAGGTGAGCGACGCCCAGCTGGCATGGCTGCGCGAGGTCCTGGCCACGCCTGCTCCGCTGGGCACCCTGCTGGCGATGCACCACCCGCCGGTGCCGAGCGTCCTACCACTGGCCGCCAGTGTCGAGCTGCACGACCAGCACCGGCTCGCGGACGTCCTGTACGGCACGGACGTGCGCGCGATCATCGCCGGGCACCTGCATTACTCGACATTCGCGACCTTCGCGGGGATCCCCGTGTCGGTGGCGTCGTCCACCTGCTACGCGCAGGACCTCACCGTCCCGGTGGGCGGCACGCGGCCCACCGACGGCGCGCAGGCGCTCAACCTCGTCCACGTGTACGACGACACGGTCGTCCACTCGGTCGTTCCGATCGACGTGCCGCGACCGCTCGAATACATCGACGCCGGTGAGGCGCAACGGCGGCTGCGTGCCGCGGGCGTCCGCCCGCAGGTCACCCGAGCGCCGGCAGCTCCTCCGACCGGATCTGTGCCGGTGCTGCACTGACGGCGTCGTCCTCCCACGGCGGGCGGACGGGGAACAGCCCCTCCAGCAGCGAGGTCACGGCGCGGACGCGCACCGGCTCGGGCACCTCGGCGAACCCGCCGTCGTTGAGGCAGAACATGTCGATGTCGCTGCGGCGGGCCAGTCGTTCCATCTGACGCAGCGATGCCGTCGAGGTCGTCTGGTAGTACCGCACCCGCGGTGCAGTCGATGCGACAGCCCGCCCGGTGAACTGCGCGTAGTAGTGATACAGGCAGTTGGTCACCGAGACGTCGGTCGCCGAGCGGAACCGGGCGGCGGCGGTCCGTGCGATCTCGGCGGGGAACTCCTGCTCGAGTTCGGTCAGGATGCTGCGGCGGAGCGGGGCCGCGCAGTGCTCGAGGTCGCGCACGATCGTGCGGCCGAACCGCTTGCGCAGCAGTTCCCGGTTCACGCGCAGCGCGTTGTCGTGGCCGCTGCGGGCGAGGCGGGCCGGCCCCGTCCCGATCCGCACGTCGCACTCCACGAACGATGAGATGCCGGCCGGCGAGAAGAACAGCTCGGGCGAGAGCGGACGGCCGAAGAACATGTCGTCGTTCGAATAGAGGAAATGCTCGGCAAGGCCTTCGATGCGGTGCAGCTGCGCTTCGACGGCGTGCGAGTTGTGCGTGGGGAGCACGGACGGGTCGGCGAAGAACTCCTCGCTGCGCACGATCGTGACCTTCGGGTGGTCGACCAGCCACGCCGGGCGCGGCGAGTCGGTGACGATGAAGATCCGGCGCACCCACGGCGCGTACATGTGGACGCTGCGCAGGGCGTAGCGCAGCTCGTCGACATGCCGGAATCGCGCCGGCCCGTCGTCGCCGTCGCCGACGACGTAGGACGAGATCTGGGCGGCACGCTGACGCTGGAACTCGGTGGACGACCCATCCACCCACGAGAACACCATGTCGACGTCCTCGGTGAACTCCGCCGGATGCGCATCGAACATGCCTGACAGCGTCCGCCACGTGCGACCGAAGCGCGCCACGGTCGCCTCTTCGAGATCCTCGGTGGCGAACGCCCGCCGGGTCAGCGTGTTGGCGTAGGGGGCTTCGACGAGCTCTTCGCCGAAACGCCAGAACTCCACGCGAGCCGCGTCCCCCGCGCCGTAGCGCAGGGTGCCGGTGGCAGAGATCCGCGGCCGGAACACGCGCAGCGCCGACGGTCCCGGCGCGGTCATGACCAGCTCGGCCATCGGGACGGTCTGGCCGCCCTTCGGCTTCGCATACAGCGGTTCGCCGTCGGCGCGACCGGCCAGTGCCGCCAGGGCCCGGTCACGGTCGGCGAGCGAGACGACCAGTGCCGGTGTCGAACGATCGTGCCGGATCAGCAGATGCGGCACGTTAGCGCCGTCCAGTGCATCCGCCACCAGGAGCAGATCGTCGATCGTGGCATCACCGGGCGTCGTGGCGTCGTGGCGAAGGTGGAGCATCCCGCGGCTGACGACGATGTCGTCGCGCTCGAGCAGGGCGGACCAGGGATGTGGGTGGGCGGGGAGCGCCGAGAGCGCAGTCATAGCCACCTCCGTTCGATGTCGATTGAGCGTAGGCGCCGCCGGTTACGGACACATTTCCCGCCCGCGTGGGCGTACCGGGTCGGTAGCCTGGGACGATGACCGACAACGATCGCTTCCCGCCCTCGCGGGGAGGAGACCTGCATCGACCGTACACCGCCGCGGCTGAGCGTTACTCGGGTACGGACTTCCGTCAGGTCGGCGACAGCGGGCTCTACCTGCCGCCGGTCTCGCTCGGGCTGTGGTGGAACTTCGGCGACAACATCCCCTTCGACGATCAGCGCGGGCTGCTGCGTCATGCCTTCGACCGGGGGATCACCCATTTCGACCTCGCCAACAACTACGGACCGCCGTACGGCTCCGCCGAGACGAACTTCGGCCGGATGATGCGCGAGGACTTCGCGCCCTACCGCGACGAGCTCATCATCTCGTCCAAGGCCGGATGGGACATGTGGCCCGGTCCCTACGGCACGCTCGGATCGCGCAAGTACCTGCTGGCCAGTGCGGACCGGTCGCTGCAGCGGATGAGCCTCGACTACGTCGACATCTTCTACTCGCACCGCTACGACCCCGTCACCCCCATCGAGGAGACCATCGGCGCCCTCGACACCCTCGTGCGGCAGGGCAAGGCGCTGTACGTCGGCATCTCGTCGTACAGCGCCGAGCACACCGCCGCCGCGAAGGCCGTCGCGCGGAGCCTGCGCACACCCCTGGTGATCCACCAGCCCGCCTACTCGATCCTCAACCGCTGGGTCGAAGACGGACTGACCGGACTCCTCCGGCAGGAGGGCATGGGCGCGATCGCGTTCACTCCGCTCGCCCAGGGACTGCTCACCGGCAAGTACCTCGGCGACGGCACCGCCGAACGCGCGCAGCAGCGCTCGTCACTGCCCGGGCAGCGCCTCAGCGAGCACGGTCTGGCGTCGCTGCGCAGCCTCAACCTGATCGCCGAGCACCGGGGGCAGACGCTCGCCCAGATGGCGATCCAGTGGGTGCTGCGCGATCCGGTGGTCGCCTCGGCGCTCATCGGAGCCTCCCGCCCCGCGCAGCTCGACGAGAACCTCGCGGCGCTGAACGGTCCCGCCTTCGACACCGAAGAGCTCGAACGCATCGACGCGCTCAGCGACAGCATCCACACCGATCTGTGGGCAGAATCGGCGGGCGCGTGAGCCTCGCCTTCGCCGCCGACCGCGTGCACGTGCGCGCGCCCGGCAAGCTCAACGTCTTCTTCGACGTCGGCGACGTGCGGCCCGACGGATATCACCCGGTGGCATCGGTCTATCAGGCGGTCTCGCTGTACGAAGACGTGATCGCCACCCCGGCCGACGACTTCACCGTCAGCGTGTCCGGTGACGTCGACCTGACCGGCGTGCCCCTGGACGGCACCAACCTGGCGGTGCGTGCGGCGCGGCTGATCGCGCACGCCACCGACTCCGAGATGGGCGTCCACCTCGACATCCGCAAGGGCGTGCCCGTCGCCGGAGGCATGGGCGGCGGATCCGCGGATGCCGCGGCGGCGCTGCTGGCGTGCAACGAGCTGTGGGGCGCCCCGCTGTCGACCGCTGATCTGCACGACCTGGCGGCCGAACTCGGCGCCGACGTGCCGTTCGCGCTGCTGGGCGGCACCGCCGTCGGCACCGGCCGCGGCGATGAGCTGGCGCCGGCCCTGGCGCGCGGGCGCATCGACTGGGTGCTCGTCACGGACTCCGACGGGCTGTCGACCCCCGCCGTGTACGGCCGCCTCGACGAGCTGCGCGCGCAGGCCGACATCGCCCCCGCGCGCGGCACCCCCGCCGTCGACGCCGCCGTGCTGCAGGCCCTTCGTGCGGGGGACGCCGCGTCGCTGGCCGCCGTCGTCCACAACGACCTGCAGGCCGCAGCGCTCGCACTGCGCCCCGACCTGGCCGTCGTCCTCGCCGACGGCCGCGACCTCGGCGCGCGCGGCGGACTGGTGTCGGGCTCGGGTCCGACGGTCGCGTTCGTCGCCGACGACCCCGGCCACGCCGCCGAGGTCGCCGCGTCGCTCATCGCCCGCGGGTACGAGGCGCTCGCCGTCCACGGCCCCGTCCCCGGCGCCCGCGTCATCGGCTGAGCAGGCCGCCCCACCGGCATCCATCACCCGCATCACCACAGGAGGACCCGCACATGACCGACCTGATCGCCCGCCACCACGACGCTCCCGTCGATGCCGAGCTGGTCGCCGCGATGAGCGAGCGCGGGCTGGAGGTGCGGCGCGAGGACGATGCCTTGCGCGCCCAGGTGCACGGGTGGATGGATGCCGTCGCCCGCGGCTTCCTGGATGCCGAACCGACCGACGTGCAGCGCGACACCGCGTTCGCCCGCGGCGGCTATCGTCGCAAGGTCGGCGTCCACGATCCGCAGACCCCGCAGCCCGAGGTGCCGGTCGCGACGTTCGCCTCGTGGGTCGCCGATCTGAGCCTGCCCGGCGGCGCTGTCCTTCCCGCGTGCGCCATCAGCGCGGTCACCGTCGCGCCGACGCATCGCCGGCAGGGACTGCTGCGCAGCGTGATGGGCGGCGAGCTGCGCACCGCCGCCTCGCTCGGCGTGCCGATCGCCGCCCTGACCGTGAGCGAATCGGGCATCTACGGCCGGTTCGGGTTCGGCCCGGCGGCACCGGCGACATCGTGGCGCATCGACGTGCGACGCGCCGGCTGGATCGGGCCGGTCGCGCCCGGTCGCATCGACTTCGTGCCGCGCGAGCACGCGCGCGAGCTCGTCGGCCGGCTGCACGAACGCGTGCGGCGCGGGTCGGCCGGCGAGATCGAGCTGTCGGCCGACCACGCCGACCGCAAGACCCGCACCCGCCCCGATGCCGACAAGCCCGGTGAGCTGCGCGCCCTGCAGTACCGCTCGCCCGAGGGGCAGGTCGACGGGGTCGTCACGTATACGGTGCAGGAGAACCACGATGACTTCGCCAGCTCGACCCTGCGCGTCACGGCGCTCATCGCGGCCACCGACGATGCCTACGCCGGACTGTGGCGCTTCCTGCTGTCGATGGACCTGATCGGCACGATCCAGGCCGGCGAGCTCTCTGTCGACGAACCGCTGTGGTGGATGATCGCCGACCAGCGCGCCGCCAGGATCACGCTGCGCGACCACCACTACCTGCGCGTCCTCGACGTGCCGGCCGTGCTCTCGGCGCGCCGCTACGACCGGGCCGACCGGCTCGTTCTCGACGTCGACGACCCATTCGGGCTGACCACCGGTCGCTACGTGCTCGAGACGGACGCCGACGGCGGGGCGACGGTGGCCGCCGGCGACGGCCGCGACGGCGACCTGGTCGTGCGGCTCGGGGTCGCCGAGCTGTCGGCGATCCTGCTCGGCGGGGTGTCGCCGGCGACGCTCGCGCGCGCCGGACGCGTGCGCACCGACGATCCCGAGCGCGTCGCGCGCCTGTTCTCGTGGCCGGTCGCGCCTCGGCTCAGCTACTGGTACTGACCGTCGTGGCCGGGCCGTAGCCTTGAGGGGATGGCACATCTGCTCGGGGCTGAAGCCCTGCACCTGGAATACCCGACCAAAGTCGTCTTCGACGGCGTCTCGCTCGGCGTCGACGAGGGCGACCGCATCGGCATCGTCGGCCGCAACGGCGACGGCAAGTCGAGCCTGATGGCGATGCTCGCCGGACGCCGCGAACCGGACTCGGGCCGGGTGACCGTGCGCGGCGGGGTGCGCATCGGCATGCTCGACCAGGCCGACGTCCTCGATGACGACGGCACCGTCCAGCACACCGTCGTCGGCGACCGCGCCGAGCACGAATGGGCCGGTGATGCCGCGATCCGCGACGTCATGAGCGGGCTCGTGGGCGACCTCGACCCCGAAGCGCGGCTCGGCACCCTCTCGGGCGGTCAGCGCCGCCGCGTGGCGCTCGCCCAGCTGCTCGCCGGCGACTGGGACGTCCTCGCGCTCGACGAGCCCACCAACCACCTCGACGTCGAGGCGATCGCGTGGCTCGCTGCACACCTGAAGCGCCGCTGGTCGGCCAGCACCGGCGCACTGCTGGTCGTCACCCACGATCGCTGGTTCCTCGATGAGGTGTGCACGCGCACCTGGGAGGTGCACGACCGCATCGTCGAGCCCTTCGAGGGCGGGTACGCCGCGTACATCCTGCAGCGCGTCGAACGCGACCGGCAGTCCGCTGTCATCGAGCAGCGGCGGCAGAACCTCGCCCGCAAGGAACTCGCGTGGCTGCGCCGCGGGGCGCCCGCCCGCACGTCGAAGCCGAAGTTCCGCATCGAGGCGGCCAACGAGCTCATCGAGGACGTGCCCGAGCTGCGCGACAAGGTGTCGTTGCAGTCCCTCGCGGTGTCACGGCTGGGCAAGGACGTCGTCGACCTGCTGGACGCCGGTGTCACCTACCCTGCGACCGCCGACGAGCCGGCGCGCGAAGTGCTGCGCGGCGTCGAGTGGCGGATCGCCCCGGGCGAGCGCTCGGGCATCCTGGGGGTGAACGGCGCCGGGAAGTCCACGTTGCTGGGGCTCATCGCCGGCACCCTCGAACCGACCACGGGACGCGTCAAGCGCGGCACGACCGTCAAGGTGGCCGTGCTCACGCAGCGCATGGACGAGCTCGACCCGCACCTGAACGAGCCGGTGCGTGTCGTCGTCTCGCGGCTGCGCACGAGCTACACGATCGGCACCGGCTCGAAGGCGACCGAGCTCACCCCCGGCCAGCTCCTCGAGCGGATGGGGTTCGCCTCGGCGCAGCTGTCCACCCCCGTGAAGGATCTCTCCGGCGGGCAGAAACGACGACTCCAGCTGCTGCTGATCCTCCTCGACCAGCCGAACGTGCTGATCCTCGACGAGCCGACGAACGACCTCGACACCGACATGCTCGCCGCCGTCGAAGAGCTGCTCGACGGCTGGGCGGGGACGCTCCTGGTCGTCTCGCACGACCGGTACTTCATGGAGCGCGTGACCGACGACCAGTACGCGATCCTCGACGGGCACCTGCGGCACCTGCCCGGAGGGGTCGACGAGTACCTGCGGCTGCGCCAGGCGGCGCCCGCCTCGACCGGAGCGGCCGTGTCGCACCTCGCCGCGCGGGGATCGACCTCGGCCGAGTCCGCCCCGGCAGCGGGCGGCCTGGTCGGGGCCGAGCGGCGCGCGGCGGAGAAGGAACTGGCATCCGTCGACCGGCGCATTCAGAAGCTCACCGCGCAGATCGACCGCCACCGGGTCGCCCTCGCCGACCATGATCAGAACGATTATGTGGGACTGGGCGAGAAGATGCGCGCCATCGCCGACCTCGAGGCGGAGCGCGACGAACTCGAGCTGCAGTGGCTCGAGCTGGGGGAGTCACTCGAGGCGTGAGCCGCCGCGGCACGCACTCACGCGTCGAAGCCGAGGCTGAGCTTGCGCAGCAGCCCGGCGAGGCGATCACGGTCCGCCCGTGACAGCGTGTCGAGCAGCAGGGCTTCGGCATCGACGAGCCGCGTGATCGCGGCATCCACTCGGGTGCGGCCTTCATCGGTCAGCACGACCAGCACGCTGCGTCCGTCGCTCGGGTCGCCCTCGCGCCGGACGAGGCGACGGCCGACCAGGCGGTCGATGCGGTTGGTCATCGTGCCGCTGGAGACCAGCGTCTGCTGCAGCAGCTGCTTCGGGCTCAGCCGGTAGGGCTCACCCGCGCGCCGCAGCGCGGAAAGCACGTCCCACTCCCACGACTCGAGATCGCTGCGACGGAAGGCCTCGCGCCGGGCCCGGTCGAGATGCCGCGAGAGCCGGTCGACCCGCGACAGCACCTCGAGAGGCGAGAAGTCGAGGTCGGGGCGCTCGGTGGTCCACGCTTCGAGGATCCGGTCGACTTCGTCATGCGCGGGGGTCATGGCTTCATTATCGCGGGATGCCGGTCGTGTCCGTGCGCCGCGCCCGCGGCGGACCGGGGGTGGTGCGCTCCGTGGGTCACTGCTACTGTGACCGGTAACAGCACCCGCCCGATCGAAGGAGATCGACATGCGCGCACGCTCCCTCCTGCGCTCCGCCGCGATGGCCACCGCCGCAGTCCTGGGCGTCGGCGCCCTGCTGGCACCGGTGGCGGGGGCCGACGACGGACCGGTCGAAGCCGGCATCGTCGTGCAGAAGGTGGACAACCTCCCCGAAGGCTTCATCAACGGCGTCGACGTGTCCTCGGTGCTCTCGCTCGAGGAGTCCGGCGTCGTCTTCCGCGACGACGACGGGCAGCCCGCCGACCTGTTCGCGGTGCTCGCCGACCATGAGGTCACCGACGTGCGCGTACGCGTGTGGAACGACCCGTTCGACGCCGACGGCAACGGGTACGGCGGCGGCAGCGTCGATGTCGACCGCGCCGTCGAGATCGGACGGCGCGCCACCGCGGCGGGGCTGCGCGTCCTCGTCGACTTCCACTACTCCGACTTCTGGGCAGACCCCGGCAAGCAGCACGCACCGAAGGCGTGGGCAGACCTCTCCGTCGCCGAGACCGCCGCCGCGGTGAAGCAGTTCACCGTCGAGGCGCTCGGGCGGTTCTCCGGCGCCGACGTCGACGTGCGCATGGTGCAGGTCGGCAACGAGACCAACAACGGCGTCGCCGGGGTCACCGGCTGGCCCGCCATGGGGCAGGTCTTCGCGGCCGGCGCGGCCGGCGTGCGCGAGGCGCTGCCGGACGCCCTCGTCGCCGTGCACTTCACGAACCCCGAGCGCACGGGAAGCTACGCGAGCTATGCGGCCGCTCTCGACGCGGCGGGCGTCGACTATGACGTGTTCGCCTCGTCGTACTACCCGTACTGGCACGGCACGCTCGCGAACCTGACCGCCGTGCTGACCGAGGTCGCCGGCACCTACGACAAGCAGGTGATGGTCGCCGAGACCAGCTGGGCCCACACGCTCGACGACGGCGACGGGCACGACAACACCATCGACCTGCCCAGTGAGGCGACCCAATACCCGGTGAGCGTGCAGGGGCAGGCGACGGCGGTCCGCGATGTCATCCAGGCCGTGGCCGACGTCGGCGATGCCGCGCTCGGCGTCTTCTACTGGGAACCGGCCTGGCTGCCGGTCGGCCCCCCGGAGCAGCTCGACCAGAACAAGGTCCTGTGGGAGCGGGACGGCTCGGGCTGGGCGACCAGCTACGCGGGCGAGTACGACCCCGACGACGCCGGCGTCTGGTTCGGCGGTTCGGCCTGGGACAACCAGGCCCTGTTCTCCTTCGACGGCACCCCGCTCGAGTCGCTCAACGTGTTCGCCTACGCGCGCACCGGCGCCACCGCACCGCGGGAGGTCACCGCCGTCGAGAACCCGGCCGTCGACGTCACCGACGGCGACCCCATCATCCTGCCCGGCACGGTGCGGCTCACCTACAACGACGGGTCCACCACCGACGAGCCGGTGACCTGGTCCGAAGCCGCCGGCTACATCTCCGGGCCCGGCACCTACCGCATCTCGGGTGAGACCGATTCGGGCCACGACACCACCGCGACCGTCACCGTCCGGGCGGTGAACGCGGTCGTCAACCCGGGCTTCGAAGGCGAAGACGTCAGCATGTGGCACACCACCGGCGACGTGCTGCGGCTGCGCGCCACCGACGATCCGCACAGCGGCGAGCGCTCGGCGCACTTCTACTCGGCCGCGCCGTTCTCCTTCACCCTCACCCAGGAGCTCACCGGGCTGGCCGCGGGCGACTACTCCGCCACCCTCGCCGCGCAGGGCGACGGTGAGGGCGCGAGCGGCGAGGTCGTGATCAGCCTGGCATCCGGTGACGCGCACGCCGAGGCGCCGGTGGCGCTCGACGGCTGGCGCAACTGGTCGACGCCGGCGACGGATGCGGTGACCGTGCCCGCCGGAGGATCGGCGACCGTCACGGTGTCGGCGACGCTGCCGGCCGAGGCGTGGGGCACGCTCGACGACATCGTCGTCACCCGCGTCGCCGAGGGCGCCGACACGACCGAGCTGCACGCCACCGCGACCCGCGCCGAGGCCATCGACCGCGGCATCGTCACCGCAGCGTCGGCCGCAGGCCTGGACGCCGCGCTCGAGATCGCCGATGTCGTGCTCGCCTCGGCGACGCCGGCGGCGGCGAAGGTGGATGCCGCGCTGACGCGCCTGCTCGAAGCCCTGGCCGCCCTCGAACTGCCCGGCCCCGCCCCGGCATCCACCGTCGACCCCGTCACCGTCTCCACCGTCGAAGGTGACCCGGTCGACCTGCCCGAGGCCGTCAACGTCGTGGCCTGGAACGGGCTCGCGGACTCGGAAGCCGTGACGTGGTCGGATGCCGTGGCCTGGATCCCCGGGGAAGGCGAGTATGCGATCGCGGGCACCACCGCGTCGGGGCTCGCCGCCCACGCGACGGTGACGGTCGCCGCACGCCAGTGGGTGCACGACCCCGGGTTCGAGGACCCGGACTCGGCCGTCTGGGTCATCGACGGCACCGGTGCGTCGATCGGCGCAACGGGTGACGCCGCGGCGGGAAGCCGGGCCGTCGACTTCTGGAGCGACGGCGACTACACGTTCACGGTCTCGCAGGAGCTGACCGGTGTGACACCGGGCACGTACGCGCTGAGCGCGACGGCGCAGGGCGGCGACACCGGCGTCGACGACACCCTCCGCGTGACCGCGCAGACCGCGGGGGCCACCACTACGGCAGATCTGACCCTGGCCGGCTGGCGGGTGTTCGACACTGCGACCACGCCCGCGTTCGAGGTCGGCGCGGACGGCACGCTGACCGTGGGCGTCGACGCCGCGCTCTCGGCCCAGGCATGGGGCACGATCGACGAGATCCGCCTCACCCGCGCCGGCACCCGCGTCGACACCGGTGAGCTCGCCGGCCTCGTCGACACCGTGGCGGCGCTGGACGCGGACGCGTACACCCCGGCATCCATCGCCCCCGTCGCGCCCGCCCTCGAGAAGGCGCGCGTGGTGATCGCGGCAGCGTGGCCGACGGCAGACCTCGTCGCCGACGCCGCCGCGCTGCTCGCCGAGGTGCAGGCGGGCCTGATCGCCCGCGATGCCGACACCGCGTCGGCCGCACCCGCGCGCGGCGTGCTGTCGCACGACAACGGGTGGGACACGGGGCTGCGCGACGGCGACTACACGATCACCATGAACCTGTGGTGGGGTGAGAACGCCTCGTCGCTGCGGCTCTACGAGAACGGCGTGTTCCTCACCGCCGTGCCGCTGGGTTACGACGGGCTGCACGCGCAGCGTGCGAAGATCGCGATCGAGGGCCGCGGCAACGGCACCTACCGCTACACGGCGGTGCTCGCGAACGCGCAAGGTGAGACCGAGCTCGCGCCGCTGACGGTCAGCGTCACCGACGCCGCGCCCGGGGTGCCCGTGCTCAGCCACGACAACCACGACCGCGACGGGCGGTTCACCGTCACCGCGAACCTGTGGTGGGGTCAGAACGCGACCTCGTACCGGTTCTACGAGGACGGGCAGCTCGTGGCGGAGGGCGAACTGGCGGCGCAGACGCCGCGCGCGCAGACCGCGCGCCTCGACGTCGCCGGGGCCACCGTCGGCACGCACCGGTATCGCGTCGAGTTCATCAATGCCGCGGGGGTCACCTCGAGCACGTCACTGGCGGTCTCCGTCACCCGCTGACGCGCTGTCGTGCTGTCGCGCCTCGGCAGGGGGCGGGCCGCCGGTCGTGGCAGACTTGACGGGCGGCCCGATCAGGCCGCGGTCCGCCGTGGTGTAATGGCAGCACGACAGCCTTTGGAGCTGTGAGGTCTAGGTTCGAATCCTGGCGGCGGAGCATGACGAACAACACCCTCGACGCCTCGCTGGCCGTGGTCATCCTCGCCGCGGGACAGGGCACACGCATGAAGTCCGCACTGCCCAAGGTGCTGCACCGCATCGGCGGGCGCCCGCTCGTCGGGCACGTGCTCGACACCGCCCGCGACCTCGGCCCCGCCCACGTGCTCGTGGTCGTCCGGCACGAACGCGACCAGGTCGAAGGCGCCGTCCTGGGCGTCTCGCCCGAGATCGTCGTCGTCGACCAGGACGAGGTGCCCGGCACCGGCCGCGCGGTCGAAGTCGCCCTCGAGCGTCTGGGCGACTTCGCCGGCGACGTGCTCGTGCTCTCCGGCGACGTCCCGCTGCTCGACCATGCCACCCTCGAGGCACTCGTCGCCGACCACCGGGCGCGCGGGGTGGCCGCCACGGTGCTCAGCGCCGTGGTCGAGGACCCGACCGGCTACGGCCGCATCATCCGCGACACCCACGGGGGCGTCGCCCGCATCGTCGAGCAGAAGGATGCCACCGCCGCCGAGGCCGCGGTCGTCGAGATCAACGCGGGTGTCTACGTCTTCCGCGCGCCCGACCTGCGCACCCAGCTCGGCCGTGTCGGCACCGACAACGCGCAGGGGGAGAAGTACCTGACCGACGTCATCGGACTGCTGCGATCCGACGCGCTCGCCGTCGCGGCATCCATCGTCGACGACGTCGCGATCACCCTCGGCGTCAACGACCGGGCACAGCTCGCCGAAGCCGGGCGCCTGCTGAACGCGCGCACCGTGCGCCGCTGGCAGCTCGCCGGCGCCACGATCCAGGACCCGGCCACCACCTGGATCGACGTCACGGCCACCCTCGCCCCCGACGTCACCGTGCTGCCGAACTCCCACATCCTGCGGTCCACAGTCGTCGCCGCCGGCGCCGTGATCGGGCCCGACACGACCCTCGAGGACTGCGAGGTCGGCGAGAACGCCACCGTCCGCCGCACCGACGCGACCCTCGCCGTCATCGGCGCCGGCGCCACCGTCGGCCCGTTCGCCTACCTGCGCCCGGGCACGAACCTCGCCGCCGGCGGCAAGATCGGCACGTTCGTGGAGACGAAGAACGCGACGATCGGCGAGGGCAGCAAGGTGCCGCACCTCTCGTACATCGGCGACACCACGATCGGCCGTCACGTGAACCTCGGCGCCGGGGCGATCACCGCCAACTACGACGACATCGCCAAGCACCGCACCGAGATCGGCGACGAGGTCCACACCGGCTCGCACAACGTCTTCGTCGCGCCCGTTAGGATCGGTGATGGCGCGAAGACCGGCGCCGGAGCGGTCGTCCGCAAGGATGTCCCCGCCGGTGCGCTGGCCCTCAGCGTCGCCCCTCAGCGCAATGTCGAGGGGTGGGTCGAGAAGAACCGACCGGGAACAGGTGCCGCTCACGCCGCCACCCGTGCTCGGTCCGCACCGAAGGCGGACGATGGGTCGTAAGAAGCAGCACACGGTTGATCTCGACACGGCGCGCGGCATCGCGCCCGGGCTGGTGGCCAAGACCAAGAAGCGACTCGTCGTCGCGACGGGCAGCTCCCACCCCGGTCTCGCCGAGGACGTCGCGGCGGCGCTCGGCACCGAACTGGTCCCCACCGAGCACCGCACGTTCGCGTCGGGCGAGATCCTCACCCGCTTCGAGGTCTCGATCCGCGGATGCGACGCGTTCATCATCCAGTCGTTCGGCCCGCCGGTCAACGAGTGGGTCATGGAGACGTTGATCATGCTGGATGCCGCCAAGCGCGCCTCCGCGAAGCGGATCACCGTCGTCGCCCCGTACTACCCGTACTCGCGGCAGGACAAGAAGGGCCGCGGGCGCGAGCCGATCAGCGCGCGCCTGGTCTCCGATCTGTTCAAGACCGCCGGTGCCGACCGGATCATGAGCGTCGACCTGCACGCCGCCCAGATCCAGGGCTTCTTCGACGGCCCGGTGGACCACCTGTTCGCCAAGCCGGTGCTGCTCGAGTACTTCCAGCGCACCCTGAGCGATGACGACCGCGCGAAGCTGACGGTCGTGTCGCCCGACACCGGACGGGTGCGCGTCGCCGACCAGTGGTCGGACAGCCTCGACGCGCCGCTGGCGATCATCCACAAGCGCCGCGATCCCAACGTCGCCAACCAGGTCACCGTGAACGAGATCGTCGGTGACGTCGCGGGCCGGGTCTGCCTGCTGGTCGACGACATGATCGACACCGGCGGCACGATCGTCAAGGCCGCGCAGGCGCTGAAGGCGAACGGCGCCGAACGCGTCATCGTCGCGGCGACCCACGCCATCTTCAGCGACCCGGCCACCGAACGCCTGCAGGACGAGGCCATCGACGAGGTCGTGGTCACCGACACCGTCCCGATCCCCGATGAGAAGCGCTTCGGTGCGCTGACCGTGCTGCCCATCGCACCGCTGCTCGCACGCGCGATCAAGGAGGTCTTCGAGGACGGCTCGGTCACCAGCATGTTCGACGGCGCGGCGTAGGGGCTGACATGACCGGAGCCCTGACGGACGCGAAACTGACAGTCGAGCGTCCGTTCGCGCTCGAGATCGACGAGGTCGGCGACGCGCTGGGCGTCTCGAGGGCGGGGCTGTCAGCCGACGAGGCCGCTGAGCGGCTGGGCGCCGCGGGACCCAACGTGCTGCCCGAGCCCGAGCGCATCCCGGGCTGGCGGCGCTTCCTCGGCCACTTCAACGACACGCTCATCTACATCCTCCTGGGCGCCGCGGCCATCAAGGCCGTCATGGGGGACTGGCTCGACTTCTCGGTGATCATGGCGGTCGCCGTCATCAACGCGATCATCGGGTACGTGCAGGAGGGCCGGGCGGAGAAGGCCCTGGCCGGCATCCGCGGCATGCTCTCCAGCGAAGCCGGCGTCCTCCGCGACGGGGCGTGGGCCACGATCACCGCCGCCGATGTGGTGCCCGGCGACGTGGTGCGCCTCATGCCCGGCGACAAGGTGCCCGCCGACCTGCGGCTCACCGACGCGGTCCAGCTGCGCATCGACGAATCGGCACTGACCGGGGAGTCCGTCCCCTCGTCGAAGGACACGGCGCCGGTGGCGATGGATGCCGGCGTCGGCGACCGCACGTCGATGGCCTTCTCGGGAACCATCGTGTCGGCCGGCCAGGCCCGTGGCATCGTGACCGGCACCGGTGTGCACACCGAGATCGGCAAGATCCAGACACTCGTGGGTGGGGCCGGATCCCTCGACACCCCGCTCACGAAGCAGCTCGACACCTTCGGCAAGGTCCTCACGCTCGTGATCCTCGGCATGGCCGTGGTGATGCTGCTGATCGGCCGCTACCTGCACGGCATGCCGTTCGCCGATCTCATCTCGGCCACCATCGGCTTCGCGGTCGCGGCGATTCCCGAGGGCCTGCCCGCCCTCGTGACCATCACGCTCGCCATCGGCGTGCAGCAGATGGCGCGGCGCAACGCCATCGTCCGCAAGCTCCCCGCCGTGGAGGCACTCGGCTCGGTGACGACGGTGTGCTCCGACAAGACCGGCACGCTCACCAAGAACGAGATGACGGTGCGGCGCATCATCACCCCCGTCGCCCAGTACGAGGTGACGGGGCTCGGTTACGATCCCGAGGGCGCGATCACGGCGGCGGACGGCGCCGCACCCGGCGGCGATGTGGCCGCTCTGCTCGCGGTCGGCACACTGTGCAACGATGCGCACGTGGTGCGCGAGGCGGACGGCGCCTGGACGCTCGTGGGCGAGCCGACCGAGGGTGCGCTGAAGGTCGTGGCGATCAAGGGCGGTGCCAGCGAGGCGGGCATGGTGCGCCGCGGTGTGGTGCCCTTCGACTCGGCGAACAAGTTCATGGCGACGCTCAACGAGTCCGGCGAGGGCGCGCGCGCCATCCTGGTCAAGGGCGCACCCGACCGGCTCCTGGAGCGGTCGCTCACCCAGCGCAGCGCCGCCGGCGCCGAGCCGCTCGACCACGCGTTCTGGACCGCGGCGATCGACGAGCTCAGCGGGCAGGGCCTGCGGGTGCTCGCCGCCGCGCGCAAGCCCACCCGTGCCGACGACGTCGCCATCGGCGACCTCATCGACCTCGAGTTCCTCGGGCTGTGGGGCATTCTCGACCCGCCGCGCCCCGAGGCGATCGAGGCGATCGCGGACTGCCATCGCGCCGGCATCCGGGTCAAGATGATCACCGGCGACCACGCAGGCACCGCACTGTCGATCAGCCGGGAGATGGGTCTGGTTCCCGACGGCGACGTGCGCGTGCTGACCGGCACCGAGCTGGAGGAGCTCACCCAGGAGCAGCTGAAGACGGTCGTGCCCGAGGTCGACGTCTACGCGCGCACGAGCCCCGAGCACAAGATCCGCATCGTGCGGGCACTGCAGTCGCGGGACGAGGTCGTCGCGATGACCGGCGACGGCGTCAACGACGCCCCGGCGCTCACGCGCGCCGACATCGGCATCGCGATGGGCATCAAGGGCACGGAGGCCACCAAGGAGGCGGCCGAGATCGTCCTGGCCGACGACAACTTCGCGACGATCCGCAGCGCCATCCGCGAGGGACGCCGTATCTACGACAACCTGCGCAAGTCGGTCGTGTTCCTGCTGCCGACCAACGGCGCGCAGTCGCTGGTGATCCTCGTCGCCATCGTGTTCGGCATCACGCTTCCGCTGACGCCCGTGCAGGTGCTGTGGGTCAATATGATCACGGCGGTCACGCTCTCGCTGGCACTGGCCTACGAGCCGGCCGAACGCGGCATCATGGACCGTCCGCCGCGCAAGGCGGGAGGGTCCATCATCAACCTGCGCGAGCTGGGCTTCGTGCTCATCGTGTCGCTGCTGATCGGCGGAGCGACCCTCGCCGTGTTCGGCCTCGCGCTCGGCGCCGGTCACGAACTGGCCGTGGCACGCACCGAGGCGGTCGCGATGCTGGCGCTGGGCCAGCTGGCCTACCTGTTCAACTGCCGCTTCATGGGGCGGTCGAGCATCACCGTCGACGTGCTCCGCGGCAACCAGGTCGTGTGGTGGTCGGCGCTCGCACTGCTGGTCCTGCAGATGCTGTACACCTACGTGCCGTGGTTCAACGGGCTGTTCGACTCGCGCCCGCTCTCGTTCACGGCGTGGCTGGTGCCGCTGGCGTTCTCGATCGTGATCTTCCTCGCCGTCGAGGTGCTCAAGGCGGTGCGTCGCCGCATCGGGTTCGCAGGCCGTTCATAGCAGCGCGCGTCAGGATGGTGCGGATAGTCCCGGTTCCCCTCAGGAGGTCTCGCCGATGCCCGCCACCGCTCTGCCGCATCCGCTCCGCGTCGGCGCCGCCGTCTTCGGAGTCGCCGCCGCGTTCACGCTCGCCGGATGCGCGGGCAGCACCGAAGCGGCCCCGACGCAGGACGCGGGCGACACCTCGACCGAGACGGACGCCGGCTCGGGCGCCGACGCGGGCGCGGGCGCCGGCGACAGCACCACCACCTACGCCAACGGCACCTACACGGCCGACGGCGTGTACCGCACCCCCGAGACGATCGAGACGGTGACTGTCACGGTGACGCTGGCCGACGACATCGTGACCGCCGTCGAGGTCGTCGGCGATCCGCAGACCCGCGAGTCCGAGCAGCACCAGGGCGAGTTCATCGGCGGCATCGCCGACGTCGTCGTCGGTGAGGACATCGATGACCTCGACGTGAGCCGGGTGGCCGGCTCGTCGCTCACCAGCGGCGGGTTCAACGAGGCCATCGAGGCGATCCGGGCCGAAGCGGCCCAGTAGCCGATGCCGGCGGCACCCACCGGCGAACAGCCGCGTCCGTGGCGGTTCGACGCCATCGGCACCGCGTGGGAGATCGCAGCCGACGCCGCGTTGCCCGCCTCCGTGCGTGACGACGTCACCGCGGCCATCGACGCCTTCGACGCCACCTGGTCACGATTCCGGCCGGAATCGACCGTCCGGGCCCTCGCGGAGGAGCCGGGCACGATTCCGGCACCGCGCGACGCCGCGCCGATGCTCGACGCCTACGCCGCCCTCGCAGCGGCGACCGGCGGCGCGGTGAACCCGCTCGTCGGGGCGTCGCTGGAGCACCTCGGCTACGACGCGGAGTACTCGTTCCGCCCGCGCGGCGCGCGCGCCGCCCCCGACGATTGGCGTCGCCTGCTCACATGGGACCACGGCATGCTGACCATGTCGGCGCCCGCGCTCATCGACGTCGGGGCGCTCGGCAAGGGCCGACTCGTCGACATCGTGCTCGAGATCGTGACCGGCGCCGTACCCGGCGGAGTCGCCGTCGACGCGGGCGGCGACATCGCCGTGCGCGGCCGGACCGAGCGTATCGCGCTGGAGCATCCTTTCGACCGGCGCCGTGCGGTCGGGGTGTGGGAGGTGACCGATGTCGCACTGTGCGCATCCGCGACGAACCGGCGCGCCTGGGGCGATGGCCTGCACCACGTCCTCGACGCGCGGACCGGGCAGCCCGTGCGCACGATCGCCGCGACGTGGGCGGTCGCGTCCACCGCGATGTGGGCCGATGCCCTCGCGACGGCGCTCTTCTTCGACGGCGGCCCCCGCCTCGCAGCAGAACGGGGCGTCCACTGGGTGCGGATGACCACCGACGGGCGGCTGGAATGGTCGCCGGGCTGCACCGCCGACCTGTTCGTGAGACCCAGTAGCGTAAAGGGATGATCGCCACGTCTGCCACGGGAAGGGTCGTGACATGCTCGGCACGCTGAACTCGCTGTGGAATCGCGTGTTCGCGATCGTCGGACGGTACTCCATGTACCGGCTGGTGGTCTTCGCGCTCGGCGCGCTCGCGATCATCGCGTTCGTGCTGTCCTTCGCCGCCCTCGTGGGACCTGCGCCGGGGGAGATGCTGGCCGCACTGGCCGTGCTGGCGGCAGCCGGGGCCGGGGCCGACGTCGTCACGCACCGCATCCTGCACACGGCATGGCGGTGGGAGGCGTCGCTCATCACGACCCTGATCCTGCTGTTCGTGCTGCGCCCGACGCTCGAACCGTGGGGGCTGGTGGGACTCGCGGTCGCGGCCGTCGCCGCATCGCTGTCGAAGGTGCTGCTGGCCTGGCAGGGACGCCACGTCTTCAACCCTGCGGCCGTCGGCGCCGCCGTCCTGACGATCCTCAGCGTGTGGCTGCCCGACCTCGGCTCCTCCTCATGGTGGGTCGGCACGCCGTATCTGGCGGGGCCTGTCATCGTGCTCGGCCTGATCGTGCTGCTGCGCACCGAGAAGGTCCGCGTCATCGCGGTCTTCCTGGTCGTGGCCGTCGCCGTCGCCGTGGTCTACGCGGGCGTCCAGTACCGCAGCGCCGGGCTCGAGTTCGACACGTGGGACGTGTTCTGGCCCATTCTGTGGTCCTCGCCCTTCCTCTTCCTCGGGGCGTTCATGCTGTCCGAGCCCCTGACACTGCCACCGCGGCGCTGGCAGCAGTTCACCGTCGCGGCCGTCGTCGGCGTGCTCGCGGGCTGGCCGATCGTCATCGGCGAGGTCAGCCTCGGGCAGGAGCGCGCGCTGCTGGTGGGCAATCTCGTCGCCGTCGTCTTCTCCCTGCGCACCGCGGTGCGTCTCGTGCTCATCGACCGTGAGACGCTGACCCCGACCGTGCGCGAGCTGAGCTTCCGCGCCGAGCGCCGGTTCCGGTTCGCCGCCGGCCAGTACCTCGAGCTGGAGGTTCCCCACCCGCACCCCGACGCCCGCGGCACCCGGCGGGAGTTCAGCATCGTCTCGGCGCCCGAAGAGCTCCCGGTGGTGAAGATCGCGCTGCGCGAGGGCTCGCAGTCCAGCTACAAGAAGGCCCTCGCCGTCGTCCCGCCCGGCGCAGAGCTGTCGGTCACCGGCGTATGGGGCGACTTCGTGCTGCCCGCCCGCGGCGACGCGCCGGTGCTCATGGTCGCGGCCGGCATCGGGGTGACCCCGTTCGTGTCGCAGCTGCGCCACCTTCGTCTGGCCGACCAGGACCGCGACGTCGTGTTCGTGTATGTGGCCTCGGATGCCGGTGAGCTCGCCTTCCGCGCCGATCTCGAAGCCGCCGGCATCCCGGTCATCGTCTTCACGCGTGACCGTCCCGCCGGCCTGCCGCCGCACTGGCAGTGGGCGCAGGGTGTGCGACTCGATGCCGACGGCCTGCTGCAGGTGGTGCCCGACATCGCCTCGCGGCACGCGTACATCTCGGGCCCGCCCGGCCTGATCGCCGATCTGACCCCGGCGCTCGAGCGTGCCCGGTCCATCACGACCGACGCGTTCTCGGGCTACTGAGCCTCGGCCCCGGGCGCGGGCTCGGGTGGCCGCGCCGGCAGGCGCACCTCGAAGGTGGTCGACCCGGGGGTGCTCTCGACGGAGATGGCGCCGTGGTGGCCGCTCACGATCGCCTGCGCGATCGACAGGCCGAGCCCGGTGCCGCCGGTCTTTCGCGCGCGGGAGGCATCGGCGCGGGTGAAGCGTTCGAACAGCGAATCGGCGATCGCGGGCGCGATTCCCGGTCCGTCGTCGTGCACGCGCACGACCGCCTGCCCGGCGTCGAGCGTCACCGTGGCGGAGACATGCGTCCCCGCGGGAGTGTGCACGCGTGCGTTGGCGAGCAGGTTGGTGACGACCTGCTGCAGGCGCGCACTGTCGCCGGCGACGACGACCGGCTCATCGCCGACGTCGAGCGCCCATTCGTGATCGGGCCCGGCCGCGCGCGCGTCGGCCACCGCATCGATCGTGAGACGGGTGAGATCGACCGACGAATACACGAGCTCGGTGCCTTCGTCGAGCCGGGCCAGCAGCAGCAGGTCCTCGACCAGCGCCGACATGCGCAGCGACTGCGCCTGGATCCGCTCGAGCGACTGCTCGGTCGTGTCGGCCGCGGTGGCGGCATCGGTGTGTGCCATCGCCCGCAGCGACAGCTCGGAATACCCACGGATGGATGCCAGGGGAGTACGCAGCTCATGGCTCGCGTCGGCCACGAACGCGCGCATCCGCTCCTCGTTGCGCTGGCGTGCGGCCAGCGAGGTGTCGACGTGGTCGAGCAGGGTGTTCAGCGCCGCGCCCACCCGGCCGATCTCGGTGCGGTCGTCGGCTTCGTCCGCCGGCACCCGCTCGGCGATCGACACCGAGCCCTCGGCCATCGGCAGTGCGGCGACGCGGGTGGCCGTATCGGCCACGGCGTGCAGCGGCCGCAGCGAGTGGCGGATGACCAGGGCGATGACGGCCGCCAGCACCAGGAGGCCGCCGACGGTCAGCAGGGCGACGGTGGTGATGATCTGCCCGACCATCTTGGTGAGTTCCGACGTCGGCAGCCCCACCATCGCGAAGAACCCGGGGCGGCTCTCGACGAGGACGCGATGGTCTCCCGTGCCGGGCACCGGGATGGTGGAGATGCCGTCGTGGGTGACGCGGGCGAGGATGTCGGCGACGTCGGCATCCGACAGCGGCACGACCTCGCGGTCTGCGTTCACGTAGGCGCCGGTGGTGGTGCTGAGCCCGCCGATGATCAGCAGCGTGCCGGGCTCCTGCCAGCTGCCCGCGAGCACGTCTTCGGCCGTGGACACCGGGCCCACATGGACGGTGGCGGCGGTGGCCTTCACCTGGGCGGTCAGGCTCTCGTCCATCATCGTGCGCAGGATGGCTCCGGTCGCCAGGCCGATCGCGATGAGGATGAGCGAGACGATCGAGACCACGGTGACGATCAGTCGCGTCTGCAGGCTCCAGCGGCGTCTCCGCCGGCGGCGCTGCGGGGTGGGGGGTGCCGCGGTCACTGCGGCGCTTTGATCATGTATCCGACACCGCGGACGGTGTGGATGAGCGGCTCGCGCCCGGCGTCGATCTTCTTGCGCAGGTACGAGATGTACAGCTCGACGACGCTGGAGCGGCCGCCGAAGTCGTAGCTCCAGACCCGGTCGAGGATCTGGGCCTTCGACAGCACACGGCGCGGGTTGCGCATCAGGTAGCGCAGCAACTCGAACTCGGTCGCCGTGAGCTCGATCTGCGCGCCGCTGCGCTCGACCTCGTGCGAGTCCTCGTTCAGCGTGAGGTCGCCCACACGCAGCACGGGGTCGTCGCCGCCGGTGGTGGCGGTGCCCGCGCGGCGCATCAGCCCGCGCAGTCGGGCCACGACCTCTTCGAGGCTGAACGGCTTGGTCACATAGTCGTCACCGCCGGCGGTGAGACCGGCGACGCGGTCGGCGACACCGTCCTTCGCAGTGAGGAAGAGGACGGGCACGTCGTTGTCCGCGTGCCGCAGACGGTGCAGAACGCTCATGCCGTCGAGGTCGGGCATCATGATGTCGAGCACCACGGCATCCGGACCGAAATCCTTCACCACATCGAGCGCCTCGTATCCGGAGCCGGCGGTCCGCACCGTCCAGCCCTCCATGCGCAACGCCATCGACAGCAGGTCGGTGAGCATCTGCTCGTCATCGACGACGAGCACGCGCAGCGGCGCGCCGTCCGGACGCTGGAGGGTGGGGGAGACGGTGGTCATGAGGTCATTGTCGTGGATGACCTGTGAGATTTCTATGGACGCCGCTATGCGCCCGCTGTGAGTCGCCGCAGGCTCAGCCCGCTGAGCGGGCGTGGGACGCGATGCGGTCGAACGCCGCGTCGCGGTCGGCGTCGATGCGCTGGGCGTGAGGATGCGCGTCGTACCAGGCGACGATCCGGCGGGCGCCCTCGTCGAAGGTGATCGTCGTGCCGAAATCGGGCACCAGCGCGCGCAGCTTGCCGGTGTCGAACAGGGCGGCATGGGACTTGTCGCCGACGAGGCCCGGACCGAGGTCGGGGGCGAACACGGCGATGGTGTCGGAGGCCACGTGCACGAGGTCCGGTGCGGCCACGCCCGCGGCATCGGCCAGCCACGAGTAGATCTGATTCCACGTCGGCGCGTGCGAGCCGGTGATCGTGAAGGCTTCGCCGATCGCGTCGGGGTGGCCGAGGATCCCGGTGAAGCCCACGGCGAAGTCGTCGGCGTGGGTGAGGGTCCACGGGGTCGTGCCGTCGCCGTGGACGACGACGGGGCGTCCCGCCCGCATCCGCGCGATGTCGGTCCAGGCGCCCATCGTGGGGATCTTGGTGTCGTCATACGTGTGCGAGGGGCGCACGATCGTGATCGGCAGGCCGCGATCGCGGTACGCGGTCACGAGGAGGTCCTCGGCGGCGATCTTGTCGCGCGAGTAGTGCCAGAACGGATTGCGCAGCGGCGTCGACTCGGTGACGGGCAGCCGCTGCGGCGGCTTCTGGTAGGCGGAGGCCGAGCTGATGAAGACATACTGCCCGGTGCGACCCTCGAACAGGTCGAGGTCCTGCTGCACGTGGTCGGCGGTGTAGGCCACGAACTGCGCGACGGTGTCGAACTCGTCACCGCCGACGGCCGTGCGCACGGCGTCGCGGTCGCGGAGGTCGGCGACGAGCTCGTGGACGCCGTCGGGCAGCCGGCGGCTGCCGGAGCCCCGGTTGAGCACCGTGACGTCGTGACCCTGGGCGGCCGAGCGGGCGACGCACGCCGCGCTGATGACGCCGGTGCCGCCGAGATAGAGGATGCGTGCCATGGGTCGACCTTAGTCCGCTGCGGCGAGCGCGCGACGGCCCGGCGGCGGTGTGAGCAGGAATGCCAGCAGCAGCATGAACAGCATGCCGACCACGGCACCCAGGGTGTTGGCGACGAGGTCGCGCACGTCGGGGTAGCGAGTGGGGAGGAACAGCAGCTGGATGGCCTCGATCATCCCGCTCACGAGCAGGCCCAGCACCGGGGCGGTCCACCAGCCGCGCACGCCGAACCACAGCACCGCGAACACCCCGAGCGGCACGAACATCGCCACGTTCGCCCCGAACTCGACGCGCTCATAGGTGATCCACGCCGTGGAGGGGCGGAGGGCGAACCAGGCGATCAGGCGGTCGACGGCCGAGGAGATGTCGCTGCCGTACGGGCGCACGGTCAGCGTCATCCAGCCGACCGCCCACAGGTAGAGGCCGGTCAGCAGCGCCAGGACGACGCGTGAGGCGGTCCGCCTCACGCGCAGGGCGGTCGTCGTCAGTGGGTGTCCTCCGCCTCGACCTCGGAACGGTCGTCCGACCACAGCGTGTGGAAGGTGCCGGCCTTGTCGGTGCGACGATAGGTGTGGGCGCCGAAGAAGTCGCGCTGCCCCTGGATGAGGGCGGCGGGCAGGCGTTCGGCGCGCAGGCCGTCATAGTACGCCAGGGACGAGCTGAAGGCGGGGGCGGGAATGCCGGCACCCGCGGCCGTGGCGACGATCTGGCGCCACGCGTCCTGCGCGCGTCCGAGCGCGTCGACGAAGTACGGCGCGGTCAGCAGCACCGGCAGCTCCGGCTCGGCGTCGTACGCGTCGGCGATGCGGTTGAGGAACTGCGCGCGGATGATGCAGCCGGCCCGCCAGATCTTCGAGACGGCGCCGAGGTCGATGTTCCAGCCGTACTGGGCGGCGCCGGCGCGGATCTCGTCGAAGCCCTGCGAGTAGGCGACGATCTTCGAGGCGTAGAGCGCCAGGCGCACCTGCTCGACGAACGCGTCGACGTCGGTCACGGTGAACGCGTCGGCCGGGCCGGGCAGGCCTCCCGACACGTCGCGCTGTTCGCGGTGGCTGGACAGCGAACGGGCGAACGTCGCCTCGGCGATGCCGGAGACCGGCACGCCCAGGTCGAGCGCGGTCTGCACGGTCCAGGCCCCGGTGCCCTTGGCGCCGGCCTCGTCGACGATGACGTCGACCAGGGGACCGCCGGTAGCGGCATCCGTCTGCCGCAGGACCTCGGCGGTGATCTCGATGAGGTAGGACTCGAGCTCACCGCGGTTCCACTCGGCGAAGATGTCGGCGATCTCGGCGGGGCTCTTGCCGGTGCCGCGACGGATGAGGTCGTACGCTTCGGCGATCAGCTGCATGTCGGCGTACTCGATGCCGTTGTGCACCATCTTGACGAAGTGACCGGCGCCGTCGTGGCCGATGTGCGTCACGCACGGCTCGCCCTCGGCGACCGCGGCGATGCTCTTCAGGATCGGGCCGAGCGTGACCCACGACTGGTCGGGTCCACCGGGCATGAGCGACGGGCCGAGCAGGGCTCCCTCTTCGCCGCCGGAGACACCCATGCCCACGAAGTTGAACCCGCGCTCACCCACGGCCTTCTCACGGCGGATGGTGTCGGTGAACAGGGCGTTGCCGCCGTCGACGATGATGTCACCGGGCTCGAAGACGTTCATGAGCTCGTCGATGACGGCATCCGTCGCCCGTCCCGCCTTCACCATGATGATCGCGGTCCGCGGCTTCTGCAGCGACGCGGCGAATTCGGCGTAGCTGGATGCCGGCACGAACTGCGCTTCGGGGTGATCGGTGACCAGTTCCTCGGTCTTGGCGTACGTGCGGTTGAACACCGCGACCGTGTTGCCCTCGCGGCTGGCGAGGTTGCGGGCCAGGTTCGAGCCCATCACCGCCAGGCCGACGACTCCGATGTTGGCAGTGGGCTGGGCGGTATCGGGCGTGGGCACAGAGGACTCCTCGGATGACTGTCAGGGATTCACGATTCAGATTAGTCGGATGCCGTGGCCGATAGCGGCGCATGACGGCGGGCATGCGACGCGGCAAGCGGTTGTGTCGCAATTTCAAGCGAGATTCTTCCGTGAACAATCGAATCATGGCAACCGGTTGACACACTGTCCGAAGTCAGGTTTGAATGGGCTCACTCGGTCGACGTCGTCCCGGCGCCGTCCCTCATCTGGCATCTCAAGACAAAGGAGTTCGGATGCTCGTCATGCGGTTGCAGGCCCCTGCGGAGGTGACGCGATGAGCAAGCCGCTCGACGCCACGCAAGCTCAGGCCACGCACGGAACCAACACGGCTATGACACGGGTTCAGAGAGTCAAGGGCCGCGGCGGCGGCCTCATGGCGCTGGCGTTCGCGAGCATCGTGGACGGGTTCGAGGGAGGTCTGGTCAACACACTGTTCCCCGTGATCCGCGATGCGCTCGGATTGCAGACCAGTGCGCTGGGCATCCTCACCGCCATCAGCAGGTTCGCGCGGATGCTTTTCGGTCCGGTCTGGGCATCGCTGGCCGACCGGTTCGGCCGGAAGAAGATCCTCTTCGTAGCGACAGGTCTCTGGGGACTGTGGACCGTCGCAGCCGGGTTCGCGCAGGACCCGATGCAGCTGTTCGTCCTGTACTCGGTCGGCGTCATCGGCACCGTCGCCTCGGAGCCGATCGTCAATGGTCTGATCGTGGACATGTACCAGTCGAAGGAGCGAGGGCGCGCCTTCGGCACGCTGCGCACACTGGCCGCGGCAGCGTCCGTGGTCGCCACACCGATCCTCGGGCAGTTCGCAAACATCGATGACGGCTGGCGCTACGGCATGTTCACGATGGGCGGCATCAGCGTGCTCTCGGGAGTGCTGATCCTGCTGCTCGTGCACGAACCACACAAGCACACGCCGGTCGGCGAGATCGATCCGGATGCGATGAAGTTCAACTTCAAGGCAGCGGCGGGGTTGCTGCGCACCAAGACGATCCTCTTCATGTCGGTCCAGGTCGTGCTCACGACGAGCCTGGTGCTGTTCGCGTTCCTCATCACGTTCTTCGTGGACGAGCGCGGATGGACTACGGCAGACGCGGCAATGCTGATGTCGGTGTACCTGGTGGGCGCCCTCGTCAGCGGGTTGGCCGGCGGTTTCCTCGGCGACTGGTTCGAACGGCGGTTCGGGCCGCGCGGTCGGGTCATGATGATGCAGGGATACCTCGTTCTCTACGCGGTGTCGACTGTTCTGATGTTCCAGATCGATTGGGGACACGGCATCGCGGTCTATGTCGCGATGCTCGTCACCGGGCTCCTCAGCTCAATGGGGCATCCTGGCGCGGTGCTGCCGATCGTCGGTTCCGTCGTGCCGAAAGCTGTCGTGGCCACCGCGTATGCGCTGATCTTCTCGTTCGTGCAGGGGCTGTTCGCAGCGCTGTTCAGCCTCGCCTTCGGATTCCTGGCGGACGCACTCGGCCTGCAGACGCTGATGTTCTGGCTCATCTCGGTGCCCTATGCGGCCAACGCCATGCTCTGGAGCGTGATGTATCGCATCTACCCGAAGGACTTCGCCGTGCAGAAGGCACGCGACGCGGCCATCGATGCGGCCACGGAGACAGACGCTTCCGATTCCCAGGCAGACAGGAACTCATGATCACCTCACAGCCCGCCATCCGCTCCCACCGAAAGCCGATCCTCGAGGTCGACGGACTGGAGTTCCGTGACCTCGACGGCGATGGTGCGCTCACCCCGTACGAGGACTGGCGCCTGGCCCCGCGCGAGCGCGCTCGAGATCTGACGGGACGACTGAGCGCGGCACAGAAGGCTGGGCTCATGATCATCGGGTCGCACTACATGGCGGGCTCGCCGTGGGTGGCCGAGCACGGTGGGATGCCGGACCTCCGCGCCGATCCGTCGGTGCTTGTCCGAAGGCCCGCGCCGGATGAGACGGGGTCGTTCCTCCGCGCCGAGGATGGATACGCCCGGCACCAGATGATCACCGGTGAACCGCTCGACGCGCCGCGTCTGCATGCGTCGAGTTCGCGTGGCGCCGTGCACGATCGGCATCAGCGGAGGTTCATCGTGCGAGACAACCCGAGCGCGGGCGACCTGGCGCGGTGGGCGAACGAGTTGCAGGAGCTCGCGGAGGACACCCAGTTCGGCATCCCGGTCATGCTGGTATCCAACCCGCGCAACCACGTCGGAACCGGTGGCACCCTCGGCATCAGGGAAGCGACCGGGGTGTTCTCCGAGTGGCCGGGCGAGCTGGGCCTGGCGGCCATCGGCGATGAGGCCCTGGTGCGGCGCTTCGCAGAGATCGCGCGCCGCGAATGGCGCGCCGCGGGTCTGCACAAGATCTACGGCTACATGGCCGACGTTCCCAGCGAGCCACGATGGAGCCGTTTCGACGGCACGCTGGGTGAAGACCCCGAGGCGGCGGGGCGACTGATCGCAGCCATGGTCCGCGGGTTCCAGGGCGCCAAGCTCGACGCGGAATCGGTGGCGCTGACCGTGAAGCATTTCCCCGGCGGCGGGGTGCGCACCGACGGGCATGATCCGCACTTCGCGTGGGGCCAGGAAAACGAGTATCCCACCGCGGGCAGCCTGGAGAAGTATCAGTTGCCCCCGTTCCGGGCAGCGATCGATGCCGGGGTCGCGTCGGTCATGCCGTACTACTCCAAGCCGGTCAACACGTCCGCCGATCAGCTGCCCACCGACCTGCGCGCCGATGACGGGCGACAGTTCGAAGAGGTCGCGTTCGCCTACAACAAGGCGCTGATCACCGGGCTGCTGCGGGAGCGACTCGGCTTCACCGGGTACGTCAACACGGACTCCGGCGTGCTGGACGGCATGGCGTGGGGCGTGCAGGGGCTGACCAGCTCCGAGCGGTGGGCGAAGATCATCCGCGCCGGCAGCAACGTCGTCAGCGACGAGGTAGACCCCGCCGGGCTGCTCGCAGCACTGGCTGCCGGCATCGTGGAAGAGCACGAGCTCGACGCGTCGGTCGCGCTGCTGCTCGAGGAGATGTTCGCCCTCGGGCTGTTCGAGAACCCGTATGTCGATCCCGCCCATGCCGACGAGGTCGCCGCAGACGCCGGCACCCGCGAGGAGGCGGAGGCTGCGCAGCGCCGCTCGGTCACTCTGCTGCGAAACGATCGCGGACTGCTGCCGCTGCCGAAGGACATCTCGCGCGTCTACGTGGAGGCCTTCGCCCGCAACGGCGCTGCCGGGCTCACAGCGATGCTGCGGGAAGCCGTCGCCGCACAGGCGCCGGGTGCGGTGCTCATAGACGACCCTGCCGATGCCGACGCGGCGATCGTGTGGTTGGTCCCGGCGATCTCGCTGTTCGGCGGCGACGATCGCCCCGATGTGCCGCTCACCGTCACGCTGCCTGACCGCGGCATCGACACCGAGCGGGTGCGGGACATCCAAGAGGCAGTGCCGACGGTGCTGGTGATCAACTTCACCAATCCCTGGGTGATCGCCGACGTCGAACCCGCCGCGGCCGCCGTCGTCGCCACGTACGGAATCAGCGCGGCCAATCTCAGCGCAGTGCTCTTCGGTGACGACGAGCCGCGCGGTCGCCTGCCGCTCACCGTGCCGGCCGATGAAGCCGCTGTCGCCGATTCGCCCCGCGACGTGCCCGGCATGTTCTGCGGCCCCGACTATGCGTACGTCGACAGCGCGGGGCATGCCTACACCCACGGGTTCGGCCTGGGCCGGTGGGCTGCCCGCCCCTTCGCCGGCGGCTACGAGTAGAGCACGGGGAGGCGGGTATGTTGGAGCAGACCGGCCGCGGTGCGGCGGGCCATGACGCGCAGGAGGGAAAGTCCGTGGCTGACGAGATCGGCGAAGTCACGCCTCCGATATCGTCGCACCCTCGTCGCCGCAAGGCTGCACCGACGATCTACGACGTGGCGCGGCTGGCCGACGTCAATCCTTCGACCGTCTCTCGCGCCCTCAGCCAGCCGGGTCGCATCAACGTCAAGACCGAGCAGCGCATCCTGTCTGCGGCCAAACAGCTCAACTACCGGCTGAATCCGATGGCGCGGGCGCTGCCCACCGGCCGGACGAGCACTCTCGCGCTACTGGTCGCCGACATCACCAACCCGATGTTCTTCAACGTGGTCCGCGGCGCCGAGCGCGCTGCGGCCCGACGCGGCTACATCCTGGTGATCGTCGAGTCACAGGAGTCGGGCGAACGCGAGGCGGAGGCAGCGCAGCGGGTGCTCCCATCGGTCGACGCGCTGGTGCTTGTCACGTCGCGGCTGTCTGCGGAGAGTGTGCGAGAGCTCAGCGAGCGCAAGCCCATCGTGGTGCTGAACCGGCACGTCGACGCGGTCGCCAGTATCGTGCCCGATCTCGAGCCCGGCATCGACGAGGCCCTCGCACACCTCAGATCGTTCGGGCACAAGTCGCTCGCCTTCCTGTCGGGTCCTGCCACCTCGTGGATGAGCGCGACCCGCTGGCGCCTACTGTTCGAGAAGGCCCCCGAGTACGGCATGAGCGTCGTAGAGATTCCGACGTCGTCGCCCACCGTCGACGGCGGGCGACAAGCGCAGGCACGAGTTCGCGCGGCAGGCGTCAGCGCGGTCATCGCATACAACGACTTGATGGCCATCGGACTGCTGCGCGAGGCGGTCGGACAGGGGATCCGCGTTCCGGGAGACCTGAGCATCGTCGGCTTCGATGACATTTTCGGGTCGGACTTCACCTCTCCACCGCTGACGACCGTGCGCACCCCGTTGGACGTGATCGGACGGCTCGCCGTCGAGCGTGCGCTCGATCTCATCGACGACGTGGACGACGACAACGGTGCCGATGGTGCACCGCCGCTGACGACTGAGCTCATCGTCCGCGGCTCCACCGGACCGGCCGGTCGCTGAGTCCGGCCCGGCATCGCTCGCATCCTCACCACCGAATGGCAACCGGTTGACACTCGACCGAGAGAAGGCAAGACCATGGATCACCTCGACCCCGATCGGCTGCTGCCGGTCGATCCGGCCACACGCGACATCGCCCGCGTGCTCTACGAGCGGGTCGCCGACATGCCGATCCTCTCGCCGCACGGCCACGTGCCTCCAGGACTGCTGCTCGAGGACGCGCCGTTCGCCGATCCCGCCGAGCTGTTCATCACCGCCGATCACTACGTCACCCGGATGCTGCACGCCGCCGGCGTCGATCTCAGCGAACTCGGTGTCGGCACTGCCCCTGCCGCGGACCCCCGCGCCGCCTGGCGAATCCTGTGCGGCAATTGGCACCTCTACTATGCGACCGCGTCGGGCTACTGGCTCACGCACATCCTCGGTACGCTCTTCGGGGTGACCGAGGAGCCTTCGGCCGCCAACGCAGACGACATCTACGACCGGATCGCCCGGCAGTTGACGAGTCCGCAGTTCCGCCCCCGCGCACTGTTCGACCGCTTCGACATAGAGGTGCTCGCGACCACCGACGATCCGATGGACGATCTGGCGGCGCACGCCGCCCTGGCTGCCGACCCGGCGTTCGGCGGGCGCGTCCTGCCCACTTTCCGCCCGGACGCCTACCTGGACCCGACAGCACCGGCCTTCCGCAGCAACATCGAGCGGCTCACCTCCTCGATCGGTGTCGCCATCGACGACTTCGCCGGCTACCTCCGCGCGATCGAGCAGCGACGTGCCCATTTCATCGAGCACGGTGCGGTGTCGGCAGACCACGGGGTGCGTGAGCCGCTGACCCTCGACCTGGACCCGGTCGACGCATCCGCGCTCTATAGGCGTGCGGTCGCAGGGACGCTGACAGCGCAGGAAGCGCGAGCGTTCACAGGGCATATGCTCTACCAGATGGCGCGGATGAGCGTCGCGGACGGTCTCGTGATGACCGTGCATGCAGGGGTGCATCGCAACCATTCGCGTGCGACATTCGACCGCTTCGGTCCGGACACCGGCCACGACATCCCCGTCCCGATCGACTACACCGGAAACCTGCAGCCGCTGCTGGAGGACTTCGGGCTCGCCAAGGACTTTCACCTCGTGCTGTTCGGAATCGACGAGACGATCTACTCGCGTGAGGTTGCCCCGTTGGCGGGCTTCTACCCGAGCGTGTACATCGGGGCGCCGTGGTGGTTCCTCGACGCTCCGGATGCGGTGCAGCGCTTCCGCGCGGCGGTGACGGAGACGGCAGGCTTCTACCGCGGCGCCGGATTCATCGACGACACCCGGGCGTTCCTGTCGATCCCCGCACGGCACGACATGGCGCGTCGAAGCGACGCAGCCTTCCTCGCGCGTCTCGTCCGCGAGGGACGGTTCACCCTGCGGCAGGCCGAGCGGGTGGCATCCGACCTCGTCGACGCCGTCCCTCGGAAGGCGTTCAAGCTGTGAATGCCCGGATGCCGGCGACCGAGGCCGCCGTGAAGCTCACTCGCGCGGCGTTGCAGACGCGCACCGGCGAGCGCGCCCCCGCAGCCCCGGTGCGCATCGTGCACATCGGCCTCGGTGCGTTCGCCCGCGCCCATCAGGCCTGGTACACGACCCAGGTGGACGACGAGAACGCGTGGGGAATCGCGGCGTTCACTGGTCGCAGTGCGGCGATCGCCGACGAGCTCGCTCCGCAGGATGGCCTGTTCACGCTGGTGGAACGCTCGGCCGATGGCGACCGGACCACTCTCGTGAGGAGCATCGTCGAGGTCGTGGACGGCGCCGACGTCGGTCGCCTCATGCAGCTGCTCGCCGCTCCCACGACCGCGGTCATCACGATGACCGTCACCGAGTCCGGCTACCGGCTGCGCAGCGACGGTACGCCAGACACGGCCGACCCCCTCGTCGTCGCCGACATCGCGGCGCTGCGCGCCGTGCTGAACGGTGCGGCGGCGGACGCGGATGCGCCGCCGCTGACCACCGCACTGGGGCGACTCGTGCGCGCACTCGAGGCACGGCGGCAGGCAGATGCCGGTCCGATCGCGGTCGTGCCGTGCGACAACATGCCCGGCAACGGCGCATATGTGCGGCGCGGCGTCATCGCGCTCGCTCGGGGCGCTCTGCCCGAGTTGGGGGAGTGGATTTCACAGCACGTCTCATTCGTCTCGACGTCGGTCGATCGCATCACGCCGCGTACGACCCCGGACGACGTGGCCGCCGTCGCGACACTGACCGGGTGGGCGGACTCCTCGCCCGTCGTTACGGAGCCTTTCACCGACTGGGTGCTCAGCGGTCGGTTCCCCGCCGGCCGCCCGGACTGGGAGCGTGCCGGCGCACGCTTCGTGCCGGACGTCGAGCCATATGAGCGTAGAAAGCTGTGGCTGCTCAACGGTGCCCACTCGCTGCTCGCTTATACGGGGCTGCTCCGTGGCCACCGCACCGTGGCCGATGCGATCGGCGACGACGAGTCCCGTGCCGAGGTGGAGCGGCTGTGGGACGAGGCTGTGCGACACCTGCCGGCCGACCTCGGGCTGAACCGGTATCGGACGGCGCTGCTGAAGCGCTTCGAGAACGCGCGGATCGAGCACCACCTCGCGCAGATCGCTCCCGAGGCGCTCACGAAGCTGCGCGTGCGCATCGCTCCCGTCGCGCGGGCCGAGCGGGCAGCCGGCCGTGCCGCATCGGCCACGGCAACGCCGATCGCGGCGTGGATAGCGCTCGTCCTCCGCCGGTTCGAGCTCATCGACGCGCAGTGCGACGCGATCACCGCGGCCAGCGCGGCAGCCGACCCGCTGCGGGCGCTGCTCGCCCTCGTCGACGAGGGCCTGGCAGCCGATGCCGTCTACCTGCAGGCGGTGCGCGATGTCATCCCCCGACTCGCTTGAGAGCTAGTGGCAACCGCTTGCCATTCTGTTCCGAGACTGCTTGGATGAAGAGGATCGCGATCGTCCCGGTCACGTCAAGCAACGTCGCTCGAGGAGAGAAATGCTGAAGCCCCGATCCACAGCCACCCGCGAACTCGTCCGCCTGGATGGGCTGTGGCGGTTCGCCCTCGACACGGCGGCGGGAGACGCGCCCTGGACAGGCGTGCTCGCCGGTACCCGCGAGGCACCCGTGCCGGCCAGCTACAACGACCTCTTCGTCGACGCCGCCGTGCGCGACCACGTCGGCTGGGTGTGGTATCAGCGTCAGGTGCGCGTGCCTCGGGGCTGGAACGGGGAGCGCGTCTTCGTGCGCGTGGACGCCGCGACGCACGAGGGGCGCGTGTACGTGGGCGACGACCTCGTCGCCGAGCACATTGGGGGATACACGCCGTTCGAAGCCGACATCACTGACAAAGTGGTCCCCGGCGAAGAGGTGCGGTTGACCATCGGGGTCAGCAATGTGCTCACCAACGTCACCATCCCGCCGGGCAACGTCACCGTCGATGCCGACGGTCGCAAGAAGCAGACCTACCTCCACGATTTCTACAACTACGCCGGCCTCGCGCGTTCGGTGTGGCTGTACAGCGCCCCCGCGGCCCGGATCGATGACATCACGATCGTCACCGATGTCGACGGCACAGATGGTCTCGTCCGGTACGACGTGGCCACCACCGATGTCGACGGCGCGTCCGAGGTCCGCGTTCGCATCGCGGACGCCGAGGGCGTGGCGGTCGGCGAGGCCACCGGCGCCGACGGCACCGTCCGCATCGCCGACGTCGCTCTTTGGCAGCCCGGGGCCGCGTACCTCTATGAGCTCGTCGCCGAGATCGTGAGGGACGGCGCGGTGCTGGACAGCTACCCCCTCGCGATCGGGGTGCGAACGGTCGAGGTGCGCGGCAATCAGTTCCTCATCAACGGGAAGCCGTTCTACTTCACCGGGTTCGGCAAGCACGAAGACACGGCGGTGCGCGGCAAGGGTCACGACGACGCCTACCTCGTCCACGACTTCGAGCTGATGAACTGGATCGGCGCGAACTCCTTCCGCACCTCGCACTACCCGTACGCCGAAGAGGTGCTCGACTACGCCGATCGCCACGGCATCGTCGTGATCGACGAGACCGCGGCGGTCGGCCTGAACTACTCGATCATCGGAGGATTCCTCGGCGGCCCCGTCGTGCCGACCTTCGGCCCCGACAGTGTCAACGAGCAGACCCAGGCGGCGCACGCCCAGGCGCTGCGCGAGCTCGTCGCCCGCGACAAGAACCACCCCAGCGTCGTGATGTGGTCGATCGCCAACGAGCCGGACTCCGGAACCGACGGCGCCCGCGAGTACTTCGAGCCGCTGGCGACCCTGACCCGTGAGCTCGACCCGACCCGTCCGATCACCTTCGTCAACGTGATGCTCGCGACGTTCCAGCAGGATCGCATCGCCGACCTGTTCGACGTGCTGTGCCTGAACCGCTACTACGGCTGGTACCTCGACAACGCTGACCTCGCCAGTGCCGAGAAGCACCTCGAGGGAGAACTGCGTGGGTGGGAGGCGAAGTTCGGCAAGCCGATCATCATGACCGAGTACGGCGCCGACACCGTCGCGGGTCTGCACTCCGTGTTCGACCAGCCGTGGACCGAGGAGTACCAGACCTCGTACCTGGAGATGAACCATCGCGTGTTCGACCGGATCGAGTCGTTCGTCGGCGAGCACGTGTGGAACTTCGCAGACTTCCAGACGGCGCCGGGAATCATTCGCGTCGACGGCAACAAGAAGGGTGTGTTCACCCGCGATCGCCGCCCCAAGGCGGCAGCGCACGCACTGCGCGCACGCTGGACCAACCTCGGCCGCTGACAGTCCGGCATCCGTCCCGAACCCACAACCGGAGGAACCATGATCATCGACAAAGCCGAAGTCATCGTCACCAGCCCGGGGCGCAACTTCGTCACGTTGCGGCTGACCACCGACGAGGGACACGTGGGCGTCGGCGATGCGACGCTGAACGGGCGTGAGCTGGCCGTTGTCGCGTATCTGCGTGAGCATGTGGTGCCGCTGCTGATCGGCAGCGACGCGAGCCGCATCGAGGACACCTGGCAGTTCCTCTATCGGGGGGCGTACTGGCGCCGCGGGCCGGTGACCATGGCGGCCATCGCCGCGGTGGACATGGCGCTGTGGGACATCAAGGGCAAGGCGGCGGGGATGCCGGTGTACCAGCTGCTGGGCGGCGCATCGCGCAACGGGCTCATGGCCTACGGGCACGCGTCGGGCAAGGAGCTGCCGGAGCTGTTCGACTCGATCCGCGCGCATCAGGAGCAGGGGTACAAGGCGATCCGGGTGCAGACGGGGGTGCCGACGCTGAAGGCGATCTACGGCATCGCCGCGCAGGGCGCCGACGTCGGCGACGCGACCGTCCGATACGACCACGAGCCGGCCCGCCGCGGCGCGAAGCCGGTCGAGGAGGACTGGGACACCCGCGCCTACCTGAACCACCTCCCCGGCGTGTTCGAGGCGGTCCGAGGCGAATTCGGTCCGGACATCCCGCTGCTGCACGACGGCCACCACCGCATGACACCGATCCAGGCGGCGCGTCTGGGCAAGGATCTCGAGCCGTACGACCTGTTCTGGCTGGAGGACTGCACGCCGGCCGAGAACCAGGAGGCGCTGCGCCTGGTGCGTCAGCACACCACCACACCGCTGGCGATCGGCGAGATCTTCAACACCGTCTGGGACTTCAAAGACATCGTGCGCGACCAGCTCATCGACTATGTGCGCGGCGCCGTGACCCACATGGGCGGCATCTCACCGCTGAAGAAGACCCTCGACTACGCGGCGATGTACCAGATCAAGTCGGGCATGCACGGGCCGACCGACATCTCGCCGGTCGGCATGGCCGCCGCGATGCACCTGGGCCTGTCGATCCACAACTTCGGCATCCAGGAGTACATGCAGCACTCCGAGAAGACGAACGCGGTCTTCCAGCAGTCGTTCACCTGGACCGACGGGTCCCTGCACCCCGGGAACGAGCCGGGCCTGGGCGTGACGCTCGACGTCGACGAGGCGGGAAAGTACCCGTACGAGCAGGCCTACCTGCCCTACAACCGTCTGCTCGACGGAACAGTGCACGACTGGTGACCCGGGATATCCTCGTGCCGATGGCAGCGGCCATCGCGGAGGGAGGGAGCCGGATGACGCGGGTGGTCGTGATGGGACCGAGCGGATCGGGCAAGTCGCTCGTCGGCGCGGCTGTGGCAGCCCGGCTGCGGGCACATTTCGTCGACGGGGACGACCTGCATCCGCCGGCGAACGTGGCGAAGATGCGCGCGGGCATGCCGCTGGATGACACCGACCGCGCGCCGTGGCTCGACGCGGTCGGCTCGGCGCTCGCGCGGGACGCACAAATCGTGGTGGCCTGCTCAGCGCTGCGGCGCACCTACCGCGACCGGATCCGAGCGACTGCGCCGGATGTCGTGTTCGTCGAGCTCGTGGTCGCGCAGGCAGAGCTGCGTGAGCGGATGTCGCGCCGCGACCACTTCATGCCGCCTGCCCTGCTGGACTCGCAGCTGGCGACGCTCGAACCGCTCACCGGCGATGAGCGCGGCGTGCGGGTGGCCAACGACGCGGATCTCGAGTCCGTGGTCTCGCGGACGATCGCCGCGCTGGACTCTCAGTCCTTGCGGTAGCCCGAGCGCCCCATCGACCACATGGCGCCGATCGCACCGATGCCGCCCACGACCGCCATCGCGCCGATGATCCAGAAGATCAGGTGCGTCATCCAGCCGTAGTCCATGGGGGCCTCCTCGGTGCGTGGTGGGACGGTCATCATCCTAGCCGGGCGCTGGTAGACTGAGACGACCTCGGCGAGGGACTGCCTGCGAACGGCGTCCGTGATCGACGCGGTGATGCAGGCTTCACGGCTTTCCTCACGCGTGCGCGTGCGCGTTCGAGTCGAGACCAGAGACCCATATCTGGGCCGCGAAGGCCCGCAAGGAGAGCAATCATGTCGACCGAGACCGACACCACGGTCCAGGCCGAGCTGCGCGAGAACTTCGGCAAGGGCTTCGCCCGCCGTCTGCGCGCCGCCGGCAAGATCCCCGCCGTTGTCTACGGCCACGGCACCGAGCCCGTCCACGTCGCCCTGCCGGGCCACCAGATCTCGCTGCTCATCCGCCGCGCGAACGTGGTGCTCGAGCTCGTGCTCGACGGCAAGACGCAGCTCACGCTGATCAAGGACGTGCAGAAGGACCCGGTGCACCAGATCATCGAGCACATCGACCTGCTCGTCGTGAAGAAGGGCGAGAAGGTCCACGTCGACGTTCCGATCACCGTCGTGGGCGAGTCGTTCGCCGGCACCATCGTCAACTTCGACAACACCACCGTGTCGCTCGAGGTCGAGGCCACCCACATCCCCGAGCACGTCGAGGTCGACGTCGAAGGACTCGAAGAGGGCGTCCAGATCCTCGCGGGCGACCTGAAGCTCCCCAAGGGCTCGGCGCTGCTCACCGATGCCGAGACGCTCATCGTCGCCATCGCGGTGCCCGCAGCGCCGACCACCGACGATGCGGCTGCCGAGGCCGCGGAAGGGGCCGAAGAGGCCGCCGCCGCAGAGCCGGCCGCCGAAGAGGCCGCCGAGTAAGCACATCTCATGTCCGAAGCCCGTCGCCGCCTGTTCTGGTGGCGGCGGGCTTCGTCGTCGGAAGGGACGGATGCCGTGGCTGAGACCTGGCTGGTCGTGGGGCTCGGAAACCCCGGACCCCGCTACGAGGCGACCCGTCACAACATCGGGCAGATGGTGATCGACGAGCTCGCCGCACGCCGCGGGGAGACGCTGCGCGCCCACAAGGCGAACGCCCGGGTCGCCGAGACGTGGCTGCGCCCCGGCGGGGCGAAGCTCGTGCTCGCCAAGCCCAACTCGTTCATGAACGTGTCCGGCGGACCGGTGTCGGCCCTCGCGCGCTTCTACGCCGTCCCGCCCGAGCGCGTCGTGCTCATCCACGACGACCTCGACATCCCGTTCGACTCCGTCAAGCTCAAAACCGGCGGCGGCCACGGCGGCCACAACGGCGTGCGCGACGTCGCCAAGGCGCTGGACAGCCCGCAGTTCGCGCGGGTCCGGGTCGGCATCGGGCGACCCGCCGGCCGGCAGGACGCCGCCGATTGGGTGCTCGACCCGTTCGGCGCGACCGAGCGCAAAGGCCTGCCGAACCTGATCTCGGACGCGGCAGACGCCGTCGAGCAGCTCGTGGACGAGGGCTTGCTCGCCGCGCAGCAGAAGCACCACGCGCCGCGGGAGTGACTCCGGGGCGGATCCCGATGCGGGCCCCCGGAAGCGGACTGCGGTGACCAGGTGCGACTCTGTGCGGCCCGCGCACCTGTCACCGTGGCTAGACTCTTCCGGTGACAGTTCCCGGGATCGTGCGCGCCCTCGAGCAGGCCGAGTCGTACCGGGACGCGGTCGCCGCGGCATCCGTCGACGCGGACTTCTCCCTCGTCGAAGGGCTCGACGCCCCCTTGCTGGCTTCGCTCGTCGAGCGCCGCCGGGCCGCCGGGAAGCCCCCTGCCCTGCTCGTGATCGCACCGACCGGGCGGCGCGTCGAGTCGCTCGGACCGGCGCTGGGCGCCCTTCTGCCCGGTGCCGAGGTGCTCCACTTCCCGGCCTGGGAGACGCTCCCGCACGAGCGGCTCAGCCCGAGCGCCGAGACCGTCGGCATGCGCCTGGACGTGCTCGGCCGCGTCGCGCGCTGGCAGGGCGAGACGCCGCTCGTGGTCACCGCGTCGGTGCGCAGTGCGATCCAGCCGCTGGCCGCCGGCCTGACCGACGTCCCCGCCATAGAGCTGGTCGTGGGTGGCCGCGGACACGAGCTCGGCGAAGTCGCGCTGCGCCTGGTCGAGCTGGCCTACCACCGGGTGGACATGGTCTCGCGGCGTGGTGAGTTCGCTCTGCGCGGCGGCATTCTCGATGTCTTCCCGGCGATCGCCGCCCACCCGTACCGTGTCGAGTTCTTCGGGGACGAGGTCGACCAGATCCGGGCGTTCTCGGTCGCCGATCAGCGGTCGCTGCCCGGCGAGGTGCGCGACGTGACACTGGTGCCGGCGCGAGAGCTGCTGCTCACCGACGCCGTGCGTGCGCGCGCGCGGCAGCTGCGCGAGGACTTCCCCGGGCTGCAGACGATGCTCGAGAAGATGTCCGAGGGTATTCCGGTCGAGGGCATGGAGTCGCTGCTGCCGGCGGTCGTCGACCGGCTCGTGACGCTGCCCGATTACCTTCCCGCCCAGACGGCCGTTGCTCTCGTCGACCCCGAACGCGCGGTCACCCGCGCCATCACCCTCGGCGAGACCAACCGAGAGTTCCTCGACGCCGCCTGGAGCGCCGCGACGGCGGGCGCGCAGACGCCGATCGACCTCGGCGCCGGTGACTTCCTCACGCTGCCCGAGCTGCGTGCCGCCGCGCGTGCGCGCGGTGACGTGTGGTGGCGGCTGAGCGCTTTCGACTCCGGTGAAGCCGATGCCGCCGCCGAGGGCCTGATGTCGGACGATGTCGAGGTGGCTCTGGAGGCGGCGGCCGCGATCCGCGTGCCGGCCGACCCCGTCCCGTCCTTCCAGGGCAACGTCGACGGCGCCACCGCTCACGTCGGCCAGCTGCTGGCGGACGGCTGGCGCGTCGTCATCGCGGCATCCGGTGCCGGTCTCGTCGACCGCGCCCGCGATGTGCTCGCCGAGCGGGGGATCGCCGCGCGCACGGTCGGCGAAGTCCTCACCCCGCCCGAGCCCGGCGTCGCGCACGCGGTGGTCTCGACGCTCGAACGCGGCTTCCAGGCCACCGATGCGAAGCTCGCCGTGCTGACCGAGACCGAGTTCTACGGCCGCACGATCGGCGGCGACCAGCGTGTCGTGAAGAAGCTGGCATCCCGTCGCAAGGCCGTCGTCGACCCGCTGCAGCTGAAGGCCGGCGACTTCGTCGTGCACAACACGCACGGCATCGGCCGCTTCGTGGAGCTCACCCAGCGCGAGGTGTCCAGCGGCGGGCGGCACCCGGTCAAGACCACTCGCGAGTACCTGGTCCTCGAGTACGCGCCGGCCAAGCGCGGCTACCCCGGCGACAAGCTGTTCGTGCCCACCGACCAGCTCGATCTGCTCTCCCGCTACGTCGGCGGTGAGGCTCCGGCCCTCTCGAAGATGGGCGGCAGCGACTGGGCCGCGGCCAAGGGCAAGGCCCGCAGGGCCGTCCGTGACATCGCGGTGGAGCTGGTCAAGCTCTACTCGGCGCGCATGGCTTCGAAGGGCCACGCGTTCGGTCCCGACACACCCTGGCAGCGTGAGCTGGAGGAGGCGTTCCCGTTCGCGGAGACCCCCGACCAGCTGCAGACCATCGACGAGATCAAAGCCGACATGGAGAAGCCGATCCCGATGGACCGGCTGCTGTCGGGCGACGTCGGCTTCGGCAAGACCGAGGTGGCCGTCCGTGCCGCGTTCAAGGCGATCCAGGACGGCAAGCAGGTCGCCATGCTCGTGCCCACGACCCTGCTGGTCAAGCAGCACTTCGAGACGTTCCAGGAGCGCTTCGCCGGGTTCCCGGTCAAGGTCAAGGCGCTGTCGCGGTTCCAGACCGACAAGCAGGCCCGTGACACTCTGGCCGGGATCACCGACGGCACCGTCGACATGGTCATCGGCACCCACCGCATCCTCACCGAGAAGGTGATCTTCAAGGACCTCGGGCTCATGATCATCGACGAGGAGCAGCGCTTCGGCGTCGAGCACAAGGACCAGCTGAAGAAGCTCAAGACCAACGTCGACATCCTCGCCATGAGCGCGACTCCCATCCCGCGCACGCTCGAGATGGCCGTCACCGGCATCCGCGAGATGTCGACCCTGCAGACCCCGCCCGAGGACCGGCATCCGATCCTCTCCTACGTCGGCGCGCGCAATGACAAGCAGATCGCCGCGGCGATCCGCCGTGAGCTGCTGCGCGAGGGCCAGGTGTTCTACGTGCACAACCGGGTGCAGTCGATCCAGCGGGTCGCCGCGCAGCTGAGCGAGCTCGTGCCCGAGGCGCGCATCGCCGTGGCCCACGGGCAGATGGGGGAGACCGCGCTCGAGCAGGTCGTCGACGACTTCTGGGAGCGCCGGGCCGATGTGCTCGTGTCGACGACCATCGTGGAGACCGGCCTCGACATCGCCAACGCGAACACGATCATCATCGACCGGGCCGACAAGTACGGGCTGTCGCAGCTGCACCAGCTGCGCGGCCGGGTCGGGCGGGCACGCGAGCGCGCCTACGCGTACTTCCTCTACGACGATCAGAAGCCGCTCAGCGAGACGGCGGCCGACCGCCTCGAGACCATCGCCGTCAACAACGACCTCGGGTCGGGCATGCAGGTGGCGCTCAAGGACCTCGAGATCCGCGGCGCCGGCAACCTGCTCGGCGCGGAGCAGGCCGGTCACATCGCCGGCGTCGGATTCGACCTGTACCTGCGGATGATCGGCGAGGCCGTGGCCACGTTCCGGGGCGAGGAGACCGAAGGCCCCGCCGAACTGCGGCTCGAGCTGCCCGTCCAGGCGCGCATCCCCGACGATTACATCGACAGCGAGCGGCTGCGGCTCGAGGCGTACCAGAAGCTCTCGGCGGCGGCATCCATCACCTCTTCGGACGACGCGATCGGCCTCGTGTTCGAAGAGCTCACCGACCGCTACGGCGAGCCGCCGGAAGAGGTGCGCGGCATCTTCGACGTCGCACGGCTGCGCCGCCGGGCAGCGCAGGCGGGCCTGACCGATGTCGTCGCGATGGGCCCGAACCTGCGCATCGCGCCGGCGCACCTGCCCGACTCGATCCAGGTGCGGCTGCGCCGGCTGCACCCGAAGGCCAAGCTGCTGTCCGGTGGCGACGCGATGGTCGTGCCGCTGCCGACCGCCGGCGGCGAGGCGCTCGCCGACGCCGACCTGATCGCATGGACCGGTCAGCTGCTGGACCAGCTGTTCCCGCCGCCGAAGCCCGACGCCGCCTGAGCGCCGCGGCGCCGGTTCATCCGGCGCGACGTGTCGTCACGGCCCGTGTTGGGAGCACTTTGCGACGGATGAAGAGGCGGTGCGCACGCTCATCCGGCGCGAAGTGTCGTCACGGCGCGGGTCGGGAGCGCTTTGCGACGGATGAAGCCGGTGAGTGGATGCCGCGGCGGCGCCGGCCGGGTCAGATGACGCCCTGGGCGATCATCGCGTGGGCGACGCGCTCGAAGCCGGCGGAGTTCGCGCCGACGACGTAGTCGCCGGGGCGGCCGTAGCGTGCGGCGGCGTCGAAGGCGGCGTCGTGGACGTCCTTCATGATCGCCTGCAGCTTCGACTCGCTGTCGCTGAAGTTCCAGCGCTGGCGCGCGGCGTTCTGGCTCATCTCGAGCGCCGAGGTGGCCACACCGCCGGCGTTGGCCGCCTTGCCGGGCGCGAACAGCACGCCGGCGTGCTGGAAGGCCGCGACCGCGCCGGGGGTGGTGGGCATGTTCGCGCCCTCGGCGACGACGCGGGCACCACCGGCGATGAGGGCGTGGGCGGCGGGCTCTTCGAGCTCGTTCTGGGTGGCAGAGGGCAGGATGATCTCACCCGGTACCTCCCACGGCTGTGCGCCCTCGAAGAACTTCGCGCGGGGGCGGTGGACGACGTACTCCGAGATGCGGGCGCGCTCGACCTCTTTCAGCTGGCGCAGCAGCGCCACGTCGACGCCGTCCTCATCGAGGATGTAGCCCGAGGAATCGGACGCGGTGACCGGCAGGCCGCCGAGCTGGCGGGCCTTGTCGATCGCATAGATCGCGACGTTGCCCGAGCCCGAGACGATGACGCGCTTGCCCTCGAACGCCTCGCCATGGACGGCGAGCATCTCCTGGGCGAAGAACACCGTGCCGTAGCCGGTCGCCTCGGTGCGCACCTCCGCGCCGCCCCACTGCACGCCCTTGCCGGTGAACATACCCGACTCGTGGCGGTTGGTGATCTTGCGGTAGGTGCCGAAGAGGTAGCCGATCTCGCGGGAGCCGACGCCGATGTCGCCGGCGGGCACGTCGGTGTGCTCGCCGAGGTGGCGCCACAGCTCGCTCATGAACGACTGGCAGAAGCGCATGATCTCGGCGTCGGAGCGGCCGTGCGGGTCGAAGTCGCTGCCGCCCTTGGCGCCGCCGATGCCCTGACCGGTCAGCGCGTTCTTGAAGATCTGCTCGAAGCCGAGGAACTTGATGATCGATAGGTTCACCGACGGGTGGAACCGCAGCCCGCCCTTGTACGGGCCGAGGACCGACGAGAACTGGATGCGGTAGCCGCGGTTGACCTGCAGCTTGCCGGCGTCGTCGATCCACGGCACGCGGAACATGATCTGACGCTCGGGCTCGACGAGCCGCTCGAGGATGCCGTTCTCGGCGAACTGCGGGTGCTCTTCGACGACCGGGGCGATCGATTCGAGCACCTCGTGCACGGCCTGCTGGAATTCGGGCTCGTGGGGGTTGCGGGCGACCACGCTCTCGAAGACGTCACGGACGACGGGGGGCAGGGCGACGAGGGTTTCAGGCACTGTGGGGCTTTCTTGCCGGAGGAATCGGGTTCCCGGTGCGACGGCAGTGGCGCTGGTGCGTTCCCATCCCCGCGGGTTCACGGGGCGGTCGAGGGCCAGCAGGGTGGGCGGCCGACTCGGGGCACGCGGAATGCGTGGCGCACGAAAGGGATCGATACACCCTAACCCCTCGCGCGGCGAAGCTCGGTGTCGAAGTCATCGGCCGCGCTACGCTGGCCGCAGCGGGCGCTGCCGCCCGGGAAGGAGCCACCGTGCAGTTCGAGCATCTCGGGGCGTCGCCCCGCATCCACCCGGAAGCCGTGATCGCGCCGACGGCGGTGATCTCCGGTGACGTGACGATCGGGGCAGGATGCCAGGTGCTTCATGGCGCGGTCATCACGGCCGAGGGCGGGCCGATCACCCTCGGCGACAACGTCATCGTCATGGAGAACGCGCTGGTGCGCGCGACCGCCACGAACTCCGTCCACATCGGATCGCATGTTCTGGTGGGACCCATGACATCCATCTCCGGCGCGACGATCGCCGACGAGGTCTTCCTCGCGACGGGCACCCGGGTGTTCAACGGCGCACGCATCGGCGAGCACAGCGAGGTGCGCATCAACGCGGTCGTGCACCTGCGCACGGTGCTGCCGCCCGAATCGGTCGTCCCGATCGGGTGGGTCGCCGTCGGGGACCCCGCCCAGCTGCTGCCGCCCGAGCGGCATGACGAGATCTGGGCGCTGCAGCACGAACTCGACTTCCCCGGCTATGTGTTCGGCCTGGACCGCGACACTCCCGATCTCATGATCCAGCTCGCCGAGCGGTATGGGGCGTCGCTGGCCCGTCACCGCGACGATCGCCGCATCGACTAGCTCACCCGGTGTTCTGGAGTCCCGCCGCGACCCCGGACACCGACAGCAGCAGCAGGCGCTGCCATTCCTGGGGCGCCTCGCCCTCGACGCCGCGCAGGGTGCGCAGGGCGCGCAGCTGCAGCAGCGACAGCGCATCGACGTAGGGGCTGCGCATCTTCACGGCGCGCTGCAGCACGGGCTTGTTCGCCAGCAGCTCTCCGCCGCCGGCGATGCGCACCACCCACTGGCGGGTGAGGGCCATCTCGGCCATCACGAGCTCGGCGAGATCCGGCCGGTCGCCGAGGTCGAGGTAGCGTCGGGCGATGCGGGCGTCGGACTTGGCCAGGCTCATCGCGACGTTGTCGATCACGGTGCGCAGCAGCGGCCACTGCGCGTAGGCATCGCGCAGCAGCGCCTCGTCGCCGACGGCCTCGAGCGCCGTGCCGAGACCGAACCAGCCGGCCAGGTTGATGCGCGCCTGCGACCAGGCGAACACCCACGGGATCGCGCGCAGATCCTCGAGCGACTCCACCGACAGGCCGCGGCGCGCGGGGCGTGAGCCGAGGGGGAGCAGACCCACCTCCTCCATGGGCGTCACGGTGGCGAACCACGCGGCGAAGCCGTCGGCCTTCACGAGTTCGAAGAACCGCGCGCGCGAGGCGGCGTCCATCGCGTGCGCCACCGGCGCGAAGCGGGCTGCCGCATCGCGGTTGCGCTGCTCGTTCGAGGGGGCGGATGCCAGGAGGGTGGCCGCCACGACCTGATCGATGTGCCGCATCGCGATGGCCGGCTCGCCGTAGCGGGCGAAGATGACCTCACCCTGCTCGGTGAGCTTGAACCGCCCGTCGACCGAGTACGGCGGCTGCGCGAGGATCGCGGAGTTCGCCGGCCCGCCGCCGCGGCCGAGCGCGCCGCCGCGGCCGTGGAACAGGGTGAGCACGATGCCGCGCTCCTGCGCCCACGCCGAGATCAGCGCCTGGGCCTCGTAGAGCGCGAGGTTCGCGGCGACCGGCCCGACGTCCTTCGAGGAGTCGGAGTAGCCGAGCATCACCTCCAGCTTGGCGCCGGTTTCGGCCAGGCGCGCGGCGAACGCGGGGTGCTCGACGATCTCGGCGAGGATGCCCGGCGCGGCCTGCAGATCGGCGAACGTCTCGAACAGCGGGATGACGTCGAGCACCGGGAGGGTGCCGTGGTCCCCGACCGCGTACCGCGCCAGCTCATGGACGGCCGCGAGGTCGTCGGCGGACTGCGTGAACGACACGATGTACCGGCCGGCCGCGCGTGGACCGTACCGGTGCTGGATCTGCGCGATGCCGCGGAAGACCTCGAGCACCTCGGCGGTCTGCTCGCTCAGCACGCCGCCGGCACGGCACTGGGCAAGGGCCTTCGCGTGCACCGCGGAGTGCTGCCGCACTTCGAGCTCGGCGAGGTGGAACCCGAACGTCTCGACCTGCCAGAGCAGCTGCTGCAGGTGTCCGAATGCCTGCCGTGGTGCACCGGCAGCGGCCAGCGAGTCCTGCACGATCCCCAGATCGGCCAGCAGGTGCTCGGGGTCGCCGTAGGCGAGGTCTGCGTTGCGGGTACGCGTGGCCTTGATGCGGCGGGTCAGCAGCAGCAGGACCGCCTTGTGCGGTTCGCCGGCGGCGCGCTTGTGTGCATCGGCCGCGCCGTCTTCGTCGGCGGCAGCGAGCCGCTGCCACAGTGCGGTGAGCTCGGCGCTGACCGGCGTCGTGTCGGCGGAGGTGGTCACCGTGCGGGCGATGCGCTCGGCGCTGTGCTCGAGCCCGCGGAGGACGTGCTCGGAGGCGATGGATGCCGCCTTCTTCGTGACCGAGGTCGTCACGAACGGGTTGCCGTCGCGGTCGCCGCCGACCCAGGTGCCCAGCCGGACGAACGGGCGGACGATGGGCGCGCGGGCTCCGGCATCCACCCCCTGCAGGGAGTCGTCGACCCGGCGATACACGTGAGGGATCGCGGTGTAGAGCGTCTCGTCGAAGACGGCCATGATCGCGCGGACCTCGTCGACGGGAGTGGGCTTGGCGGCCCGCAGCGGGGCGGTGCGCCACAGGGTGTCGATCTCCTCGAGCAGGCGCCGTTCGGCACGCCGCCGGTCGGTGGAGTGGGGGAGTGCGCCGTCGTACTCGCGCAGCAGCTGCGCGGTGCGGCGGATGCTGCTGGACACGGCCCGCCGCCGCGCTTCTGTCGGGTGAGCGGTGAAGACGGGGTGGAAGCGCAGCTCCTGCAGTCGCCGGCGGGCGGCCTCCTCGCCGATCTCGGCAGAAAGCTGGGCGAACGCCGAGGTGATCGAGTCCCCGGCATCGGTCGGGTCGGGCCGGCCGTCGCGCTCGCGGAGGATGCGCACGCGCTGGTGCTCCTCGGCGAGGTTGACCAGGTGGAAGTACACCGTGAAGGCGCGGGCGACCTCGTGCGCGCGCTCGACGGAGAACGACTCGGCGATACGGGCGGCATGGGCGAACGCCTCGGCCGACTCGTCGGTGTACGCGTCGATCGTCGCGCGGCGCAGGCGCTCCACGTCCTCGAACAGTCCGGGTGATCCGCTTTCGCGGAGGATCCGCCCCAGCAGGCTGCCGAGCAGGCGCACATCCGAGCGCATCTGGTCGGGCAGTTCCTGCTCGGCATCGCCCCGGCCGACGAGGTCGAGGGCTTCGGTGCGGGTGAGTTCAGGCATGACCTCAACGCTAATCGCCCCTCGGCGGGCGCCCGTACGCGTTACGCTCGGAGACGGTGAGCCGGGAAGTCTGGTCGGCACTCGTCTCCCGACCCCGAAAGATCCCGCATGAGTCTGCTCCGCTCCGCACGTTTCCCCGCCGTCATGCTGCTCGCCTCCGCGGCGGCGGGACTCATCGTCGCGAACTCTGCGGCAGGCCCCGGCGCGGCGGAGCTGAAGGCCGTCCATCTGGGCGTCCCCGGCGTGTTCGAACTGTCGGCCGGCCACTGGATCGCCGACGCGCTGCTGGCGGTCTTCTTCTTCGTCGTCGCCGTCGAGCTGCAGTTCGAGCTCACGAACGGCCAGCTGAACTCACCGCGCAAGGCGCTGCAGCCGGCGATCGCCGCGGCCGGCGGCGTGCTGGTGCCGATCATCGTGTACGTCCTGTTCGCACACGGGACCGAGGCGGCGGCCGGGTGGCCGATCCCGACGGCGACCGACATCGCGTTCGCCCTCGGGGTGCTCGCGGTGTTCGGGCGCGGGCTGCCGTCGGGCCTGCGCATCTTCCTGCTGGCGCTCGCGATACTCGACGACATCGTAGGCATCGTGTTCATCGCGGTCCTGTTCACTTCCGACGTCGACTTCGCGATGATCGTGGCCGCCACCGTCGCGCTCGCCGTGTTCGCCGTGCTCAGCCGGCTGCTCGACACGCGCGCACGCGTCCCGGTCGCGATCGCGATGGGCCTGGTCGCGGTGGCCACCTGGTACTTCGTCTACGAGTCCGGCATCCACGCCACCATCGCGGGCGTCGCGCTGGGCCTGGCCATGTTCCAGACGCCGGCACTGCGCGTGCGTCATGTGCTCGAACCCTGGGTGAACGGCCTCGTGCTGCCGCTGTTCGCATTCTCGTCGGCGCTCGTGGTCATCCCGGCGGTGTCGCCGCGCGAGCTGTCGCCGGCGTTCTGGGGCATACTGGTGGCGCTGCCGGTGGGCAAGATCATCGGCATCACCGCGGCCGGCTGGATCTCGCAGCGGGTCGGCCACAAGGAGGGTGACGAGCGCCTTCCGCTCGGCGACCTGATCGCCGCCGGGGCCCTCGGCGGCATCGGATTCACGGTGTCGCTGCTGCTGGCAGAGCTGGCGTTCGCCGGCGCGCCCGGCATCCGCGATCAGGCGACCCTCGGCGTGCTGCTCGGATCGACCGTGTCGCTCATTCTGGCCGGCGTGCTCGTATCGTGGCGGTCATGGCACTACCGACACCACCCCGTCCCGGCGACGGCATGACCGATCCGCTGCGCACGGCCGCCGAGACGATGCACGCGGTGCGCGATCGCTGCGTGTGGTCGCAGCAGATGACCCACCGCGAGCTCGTGCCCTATCTCATCGAGGAGTCCGCCGAGCTCATCGACGCCGTCGAGACGGGCTCCCGCGACGACCTGCGCGAAGAGCTGGGCGATCTGCTGTGGCAGGTGCTGTTCCACGCCGAGATCGCCTCTCGCGACGCGGTGAGCCCGTTCGACATCGACGATGTGGCGCGGGGCCTGACCGAGAAGATGGTGCGCCGGCATCCCCATGTCTTCGGCGACGCCGTCGCCACCACACCCGAAGAGGTGCTGATCCATTGGAATGCCGCCAAGGTCGCCGAGAAGCGCGCCCGCACGAGTGTGCTGGACGGCGTGTCTCATCACATGCCGTCCCTCGCGCTCGCTCAGAAGCTGCTGTCCCGCGCCGCCCGCGCCCTGCTGTCCCCTCCGACCCCACCCGCACCCGCACTCCCACCCGCGCCCGCACTCGCGCCCGCACTCCCGCCCGCGAGAGAACAACGGGTGGACGAGAGTACGGTTATCACCCGTTCTCTCGGCGCCGAGGTGTTCTCTCGCGGGGAAGGGGCGGGGCGCGGGGAAGGGGCGGGGCCGCGAACCGAGGCTGAGCTCGGAGACGCGCTGCTCGCGCTCGTCGCGGCGGCCCGTGAGAACGGGTGGGACGCCGAGCGCGCCCTGCGCGAGCGACTGCGCGGGCTCGAGGACGAGATCCGCGCCGCTGAGGCAGGCGCCGCGGACCTGGAAGAATAGCCCAGTGGCATCCGTGAACCCGCCGCGCGGCATGCGCGACTTCCTCCCCGCTGACAAGGCCCGTCGCGAGCGCGTGCTCGGCGTGATCCGCGAGCGCTACCGTGCCCACGGGTTCGACGAGATCGAGACGCCCGTCGTCGAGGACTACGCCCGGCTGCACGCCGGCATCGGCGGCGACAACGAGAAGCTCGCGTTCAACGTCCTCAAGCGCGGGATGGATGCCGAGGCGATCCGTGCCGCCGCCGGCGACCCCGCCCAGCTCAGCGACCTGGGCCTGCGCTATGACCTCACCGTGCCGCTCGCGCGGTTCTACGCAACCCATCGCGGCCAGCTGCCGACGGTTTTCCGGTCGATCCAGATCGCGCCGGTGTGGCGCGCCGAACGCCCGCAGAAGGGGCGCTACCGGCAGTTCGTGCAGTGCGACATCGACATCATCGGCGATGCCACCGCGCGAGCCGAAGCGGAGCTGCTCGTCGCGAGCCTCGACACGCTCGACGCGCTGGGCCTCGAGGGCGGCTCGATCCGCATCAACGACCGCCGCGCGCTCGACGCGATGCTTGATGTCTTCGGGTTCGCCGCCGACGAGCGCCCGGGCGTGCTCATCACGATCGACAAGCTCGACAAGATCGGATCCGACGGCGTCATCGCCGAACTCACCGAGCGCGGCACGACTCCCGAGGCGGTCGCGGCATTCGGGGCCTTCCTGCTGCGGCCGGAGACCCTCGAGTACCGCCCGTTCGGCGAGGGGCAGATCCGCAAGGCGCTGCCGGAAGGCGTGCCCGACGGCGTCATCGCCCACCTGGTCGGCATCGGCGACTCCGTGGCCGCGGCCCGCGGCGCCGATTCGCTCGGCGGCGTGCCACTCGTCTTCGACCCGTTCCTCGTGCGCGGCATGGGCTACTACACCGGCACGATCTTCGAGCTCGCCCACCCGTCGGTCGACTACTCGCTCGGCGGCGGCGGACGCTACGACGGCATGATCGGCCGCTTCCTCGGGCAGGACGTGCCTGCCGTGGGGTTCTCGTTCGGCTTCGAGCGACTCGTCGACCTCGTCCCTGAGGGCGAAGTGGATGCCGGTTCCTCCATCGTGCTGGTCCACGATCGCGACGTGCCCGTCGCCGAACTCGTCGCGCTGAAGGCGGCACTGGTCGCCGAGGGTTCCCGCGTGCGCCTCGAACAGCGCACGAAGAACCTCAAGGCGCTCCTGGAGCGCGCCGGTGCGGACGGATACTCGACGTTCGCCACGGTGTCGCGCGGCACGCCACGCGCGGAGCTGGACCTGCGCCCGTTGGGCTGACGCGCCGTCCCCGCCGTCCCCGCCGGCCCCGCCGGCCCCACCCTCGGCGAGAGAACAACTCGCGGACGAGAGAACGGGTGTCACCCGTTCTCTCGGCGGCCCACTGTTCTCTCGCGGGTGGGGCGGCGCAGCGGGTGGGGCGGCGCAGCGGGTGGGGCGGCGCAGCGGGTGGGGCGGCGCAGCGGGTGGGGCGGCGCAGCGGGTGGCCTTTCGGCGGTGATCACGCCGGTGGTAGCGTGCCGTCACGGCGCGCGACGCTCTGCGTATCGCCTGCCGGGAGCGGAGGAATGCCATGGCCGATGCGACACCCCAGTCCGCTCAGACCCGTGCGCCGCGCGAGCAGTGGACCGGTCAGATCGGGTTCATCATCGCCGCCATCGGCTCGGCGGTCGGTCTCGGCAACATCTGGCGGTTCCCGGGCGTCGCCTACGAGAACGGCGGGGGAGCCTTCCTCATCCCGTACCTCGTGGCGCTGCTGACAGCCGGCATCCCGATCCTCTTCCTCGACTACGCGATCGGGCACCGGTTCCGCGGCTCCGCTCCGACTGCGTTCCGGCGCCTGGGCGGGCGCACGGGCCGAGGGCTTGAGTCGCTGGGATGGTTCCAGGTGGCGATCGCATTCGTGATCGGTCTCTACTACACGGTCGTGATCGCGTGGGCCGTCAGCTACTTCGTGTTCTCGTTCGATCTGCGCTGGGGCGACGATGCCGTGGGGTTCTTCACCGCTGATTATCTGCGCGTGAGCGAGCCCGGATTCAGCCTCGACTTCGTTCCCGGGGTGCTCATCCCGCTGGTTCTGGTCTGGATCGTGACGATCATCGTGCTGGCCGGCGGCGTCGCGAAGGGACTGCAGCGAGCGAACACGTGGGCGTTGCCGGTGCTGCTGGTCGCGTTCCTCGCCCTGGTCGTGCGCGCGCTGTTCCTCGACGGCGCCGCCGAAGGACTCAACGCGCTGTTCACCCCCGACTTCGCGGCGCTCGCCGACCCGAACGTCTGGATCGCCGCCTACAGCCAGATCTTCTTCTCGCTGTCGATCGCGTTCGGCATCATGATCACCTACGCGTCGTACCGCCGGCGTCGTTCGAACCTGACCGGGCCTGGCCTCGTGGTCGCTTTCGCGAACTCGTCGTTCGAGATCCTGGCGGGCATCGGCGTGTTCGCCACCCTGGGCTACTTCGCCTTTCAGCAGGGTGTGGCCGTCGACGAGCTCGACAGGCTCACCGGCGTCGGATTGTCGTTCATGACGTTCCCCGCGATCGTGTCGCAGATGCCCGGGGGTGCGTTGTTCGGCTGCCTGTTCTTCGGTTCACTGGCGCTGGCGGGATTCACCTCGCTCGTGTCGGTGCTGCAGGTGGTGTCGGCGGCCGTGCAGGAGAAGTTCGGTCTCTCTGTGCGCGCGGCGGCCGTCAGCGTCGGCGGCGTCTCGGCGGTTCTGTCGATCTTCGGGTTCTCGACCACGACCGGGTTGCTCGCGTTGGACGTGGTCGACCAATGGGCAAACAACGTCGGAATCGTGGCGTCCGCCGTGATCACGACGATCCTCCTGATGTGGGTGCTCCGCCGCGGCCCCGAACTGCGGGACCACCTCAATGCGATCTCCACCTTCAAGGTCGGTCGCTCGTGGATCTTCCTCGTGTCCGTGCTGGTGCCGATCGTGCTGGGCTACATGCTGATCTCGCGGATCATCACGTTGATCGTGGAGGGATACTCGGGCCTGCCCGCCTGGTACCTCACCCTGTTCGGCTGGGGTGCGGTCCTCGTCATCGTCGTCATCGCTGTGGTGGCCACGCTGCTGCCGTGGCGGCGATCGCCCGACGACTTCCGCCCGTGGCCGGAACTGCCGGTCCATTATGCGAAGGAGCGCGGGTCATGACCGCCATTGCGATCGTGTTCCTCATCGTCTCGATCGTTCTGGTCTGGGGCGGCCTGGTCGTCAGCGCGGTCATGCTGCGTCGGCAGTCCGAGGTCGACCGGTATCCGCCCGGCGGTGTCGATGATCACCGGGAGGATGTCGGGATCATCGAACACGACACCTGATCACCCGGTCGCGTCCGGCCGGCCGCGCTGCAGCAGCACCAGCAGCCGGTAGACGACCCCCACGACGACCACGGCCACGCCCGCGACGACGCTCTGCCACGGCAACGTGAGGCCGAGCCCCACGCATCCGATCGCGCCGACGAACTGCAGGAGGTGCGGGTACCGTCGCGCCGCCCCGCGCTGCCGGTACGCCGCGATATTCGCGACGAGGTAGTAGAGCAGGACGCCGAACGATGAGAACCCGATCGCGCCCCGCAGATCGACCAGCACCACGGCGATGATGACGAGGAGCACGGCGGCGACTTCGGCGCGGTGCGGCACCTGCCAGCGCGGGTGGACGGCTGCCAGCCACGACGGCAGGTCACCGGCCCGGGCCATGGCGAAGCCGGTGCGGCCAACGCCTGCGATCAGTGCGAGCAGGGCGCCCAGCGATGCCGCCGCCGCCCCCACCCGCACGATCGGCTCCGCCCAGGTCCACCCCGACGCGGCCACGGCCGCGGCGATCGGATCGGCCGAGGCTGCCGTCCCGTCGGCGCCGAGCACTGACAGGACGGCGACGGCCACCGCCGCGTAGACGATCAGCGCGCCCGCGAAGGCCAGGACGATGGCGCGCGGAATCGTGCGGGCCGGATCACGGACCTCCTCGCCCATCGTCGCGATGCGCGCATACCCGGCGAACGCGAAGAAGAGCAGACCCGCCGACTGCAGGACGCCGTACCAGCCGCCGACCCACAACGACCCCGCGGTGAGGGGGTCGGAGGACCCGGATGCCGCGGCCGAAGCAGCGACGGCGACGGCGAGCGCGAGGAGGACGACGACCACGATGGCGCGCGTGACCTGTGCGGTCCGCGTGACTCCGAACCAGTTCACCGCTCCCAGGCAGACGACCGCCGCAATCGCGACGGGCCGCTGCCAAGCGGGCGGCACGGCGTAAGCGGCGAAGGTCAGCGCCATCGCCGCACAGCTGGCGATCTTGCCCACGACGAAGCCCCACCCCGCGATGTAGCCCCACCACGGGCCGAGCTCGGCGCGCCCGTACGCGTACACACCGCCCGACGTCGGGTGGACCGCGGCGAGCTGGGCGGTCGAGGTGGCGTTGCCGAATGCGACCACGGCCGCGATCGCGAGCCCGACGAGCAGTCCTGTGCCGGCGGCGCCGGCCGCCGGTGCGAACGCCGCGAACACGCCGGCGCCGATCATCGAGCCCAGCCCGATGAAGACCGCATCGCCGAGTCCGAGTCGGCGCGACAGGGCGGGTGTCGTCATGCGCGCACCATAGCGGAGGCGGGTGACGGGCGCGTATGGATGCGCGTGGTGTGCCTTCAGTCGGCGGTCGCGTGCGTCACGCGCTTCTTCTCACGGATGTATACCTCGCGGCGTACCCGGGCCACCGTGTCGCCCGCGGCATCCGTGATCTCGGTCTCGAACCATTCGAGAACCTTCGCGCCGCCGGTCGCACGCTCTCGCAGGTCATCCGCTTTCTCGCGCGACACCTCGAAGCGGGCGGTGAGTACGCCGCGACCGGGTTTGACGAACTCGATCTCGCCCCGCGTGTCCCACACGACGTAGTCGCGCCCGAGCTGATGCATGACGAGCATGAAGAAGTACGGGTCTGTCATCGCCGACATCGACCCGCCGAACGCGGTCTTCACGTAATTGCGGGTGAAGACGTTGACGTGCAGTTGCACGGTCGCGTGCGTCCAGTCGTCGGAGAACCTCTTGATGCGGATACCGCTGAACAGATTGGGGATCCACAGGCTCATGCCGATCGCGAGGCGGCGGGGAGTGATGCGCATCCGCAGAGTGTGCCCGATCGGGCGGACGCCGTGCACGTCGATTGTCGGGGAGCGACAAATGATCTACTGGAGGCATGACGACGCACTCCCCGCCCTTCGCACGCCGGCTGCTCCCTCGGGGAGGAGCGCGCCGATGATCGAGACCGAGCCGGCCGCGGTGAGCGCTGCCGGACAGCATCGCGTGCCCTGGGTCCCCGTCGCGTGGTTCGTCGTCCTCTCGTTCGGCCTCGCCTGGCTGGTCGCGCTGCCGCTGTGGCTCGACGGCGGCCTGGCCAGCCCGTGGACGACGCCGCTGCTGATGGTCATGATGCTCAGCCCGACGCTGGCCACGCTGTTCGTGGTCTTCGCGCTGAAAGCCCCGCGCGCCGGCCGACTGCGCTTCCTCGGCATATGGCCGCTGCGCCCCGCCGGCCGGTTCATCGGGATGCTCGCGATCGCCCTGGTCGCCCCGATCGTGATCGTCGCGCTGGTCGCGCTGATCGCCGGCGCCGTCGGCCTCATCCGCCTCGATCTGGTCGGGTTCTCGGGGTTCGCCGAGCAGCTGTCGGCGCTCGTCCCGGAGGGAACGCCGATGCCTCCGGTCCAGGTGCTGGTGATCGCCCAGCTGGCGATGATCCCCGTCGGGGCGATCATCAACGTGGTCCCCGCGGCCGGTGAGGAGATCGGCTGGCGAGGCTGGCTGCTCACTGCCCTGCGACCGCTGGGCACGTGGCCCGCGCTGCTGATCGTCGGCGTCCTGTGGGGTCTGTGGCACGCGCCCGTCATTCTGCTCGGCTACAACTTCGCTCGTCCTGACCTGGTCGGCCTGCTGCTCATGGTCGGCGGATGCGTGGCGTGGGGCGTGCTGCTGGGATGGCTGCGCCTGCGCAGCGCGTCGGTCTGGCCGGCGGCCCTCGCGCACGGATCCCTCAACGCCGTGGGCGGGCTCGTCGTCCTGCTCATCGCCGCCGGCGAGCTGCCGGACATGGGGCTGGTCGGCCCTCTCGGCGTCGTGTCGTGGGTCGTCCTCGCCCTGGTCGCCGGCGTGCTGGTGCTCACCGGTCAGTTCCGCTCTACGCGGCTCGAACCCGTCCACCCGTTGCGCTGACGCGGCTGGGGCGGTTGGCTGAACGCATGACCGATCCCACCCCCGACGGCTGGCAGGCCGTCGACCGCTACTTCGCCGACACCCTGGTCGGCCACGACCCGACGCTGGAGGCCGGTGTCGCCCGGCAGCGTGCGGCAGGACTCCCGGCGATCGAAGTGGCACCCGTCAACGGCAAGCTGCTCCACCTGCTCGTGCGGATCTCGGGTGCCCGGCGCATCCTCGAGGTCGGCACGCTCGGCGCCTACTCGACCACGTGGCTCGCCCGGGCGCTGCCGGACGGCGGCAGCGTGACCACGATCGAGGCCGAGCCCGAGCACGCCCGTGTCGCACGCGAGAATCTCGACGCGGCCGGCGTCGGCGACCGCGTCGAGATCCTTCAGGGCCGCGCCGCCGACGTGCTTCCGACGCTCGCGGGCGGCGAGCCGTTCGACTTCGTCTTCATCGACGCAGACAAGCAGTCCAACACCATCTACCTCGACTGGGCAGCACGCCTGGGCCGACCGGGAACGGTCGTCGTCGTCGACAACGTGGGCCGCGGGGGAGCGGTCGCCGACCCGGACGAGACCAGGTCCGACGTGGTCGGAACGCGCAACGGCCTGGAGATGCTCGCCACCGACCCGCGCTTCGACGCGACGGCGCTGCAGACCCTCGATGCGAAGGGCTGGGACGGCGTCGCGATCGCCCTCGTGGTCTGACCGGCGCACCCGGACGGCAGGCACGGCCCCGGGGCCTGCGGCCGCGGCATCCACATCACTAGACTCAGGGGCGGACCGACGACGCTCCGAGAATCATCCTCCACAAGCAAGGAGTCCCCTGTGGCACTGATCGAGGCTGTAGGCGCACGCGAGATCCTGGATTCGCGTGGCAACCCGACCATCGAAGTGGAGGTGCTGCTCGACGATGGCATCGTCCAGCGCGCGGCCGTCCCTTCCGGCGCATCCACCGGCGCGTTCGAAGCGTATGAGCTGCGCGACGGCGACAAGAGCCGGTACGGCGGCAAGGGCGTGCTCAAGGCCGTCGACGCCGTCATCGATGAGCTCGGCCCCGCCATCGAGGGCATCGACGCGAGCGACCAGCGGGTCATCGACGAGATCCTGATCGAGACCGACGGCACCGACAACAAGTCGCGCGTGGGCGCGAACGCGATCCTCGGCGTGAGCCTGGCGGTGGCCAAGGCCGCCGCCGACAGCGCCGACCTGCCGCTGTTCCGCTACCTCGGCGGCCCGAACGCGCACATCCTCCCCGTGCCGCTGTTCAACGTCATCAACGGCGGCTCGCACGCCGACAACGGCATCGACTGCCAGGAGTTCTTCCTCGCGCCCATCGGCGCCGAGACGTTCTCCGAGGCGCTGCGCTGGGGCACCGAGGTGTACCACGTGCTGAAGGGCGAGTTGAAGGCGGCCGGGTTCGCTACCGGTCTGGGCGATGAGGGCGGCTTCGCGCCCGACCTGCCCAGCAACCGCGAGGGCCTCGACTTCCTCATGCGGTCGATCGAGAAGGCCGGCTTCACGCCGGGCGCCGACATCGCGCTGGGCATGGATGTCGCCGCGACCGAGTTCTACGACGACGGCACCTACACCTTCGAGGGCAAGCCGTGGACGGCCGATGCGCTCACCGACTACTACGTCGACCTCGTCGCGTCGTACCCGATCGTCACGATCGAGGACCCGCTCGATGAGGACTCGTGGGACGCCTGGAAGGCCCTCACCGACAAGCTGGGCTCGAAGGTGCAGATCGTCGGAGACGACCTGTTCGTGACCAACCCCGAGCGCCTGCGCAAGGGCATCGACCTCGGCGTGGCGAACTCGCTGCTGGTGAAGGTCAACCAGATCGGAACCCTCTCCGAGACGCTGGATGCCGTGGACGTGGCCCACCGCGCCGGGTACACCGCGATGCTCTCGCACCGTTCCGGCGAGACCGAGGACACCACGATCGCCGATCTGGTGGTGGCCACCGGTTCGGGTCAGATCAAGAGCGGCGCGCCCGCGCGCAGCGAGCGTGTGGCGAAATACAATCAGCTTCTGCGCATCGAAGAGGAACTGGGTGACGCGGCGGAGTTCATCGGCCGCCGGGCCTTCCCCCGGTTCAAGGGCTGACCCGCACACGCGACGAGAGGAGGGAGCCGTGGTGAAATCGACGGCTCCCTCTTCGCATGCCCGGGCCACGGTCGACGTCCGCGACTGGGTCGGCCGGGTGCGCCTGTCGGCGTTCACCGGGATCATGCTGGGGCTCGTCGTGCTGGCGGCGCTGGTGCTCGTGCCGACCATCGGAACCTACGTCGACCAGCGACAGCGCGTGGCTGCGCTCGAGGAGAGCGTGCGACTCACCGAGACCGAAGTGGCCGCTCTCGAAGCCGAGCAGGAGCAGTGGTCGGATCCGGCCTACATCACCGCACAGGCCCGCGAACGGCTGTACTACGTGCGGCCGGGCGAGGTGGTCTACCTCATCGACGACGACCTGCCTGCCGGCAGTGTTCCCGCCGAGCAGGCGGCGGTCAGCGAGGACGTGCAGGAGACGACGAACGACTGGATGTCGCAGCTGGTGCGCTCGGTGACCGGAGCGGGCCTCGCCCGATCCGTCGGCGTCACGGGAGACGGCGCCACCGGCACCGATCCCGCGACGCCCTGACCGGGCGGCGTTCGGCACCAGTCCAGCAACGGCCCGGTACCCTGGTGCGGTGCATCCCGCGTCCCTGACCCCTGCCACCGCGCCCGACATGCAGGTCCTGCGCGAGCAGCTCGGACGTCCGGCGCGCGGGGTCATCGGCATCGCGGCCCGCTGCGTCTGCGGCAACCCCACGGTCGTGGCGACCGAGCCGCGCCTGCCCGACGGTACGCCGTTCCCGACCTTCTACTACCTCACCCACCCGGGCGCGACGGCGGCCATGTCGGCTCTCGAGGCGACGCAGGTCATGCGCGAGCTGAACGATGAGCTCGCGGCCGACGATGAGCTCACTGCCGCCTATGCCGCCGCACACGCCGCGTACCTTGCCGATCGCGCTGCGCACGGTGATGTGCCGGAGATCGCCGGCATCTCCGCGGGCGGCATGCCCACGCGTGTGAAGTGCCTGCACGCGGTGGCCGCGCACGCATTGGCCGCCGGCCCCGGCGTCAACCCGATCGGCGATCGCGCACTGGCCCGGGGGGACTGGTCGCCGGCCTGTTGCACGTGCGCGAACCCCGCCGCGGCGGGCGCGCACGACACGAGGGTGCTGACCTGATGCGCCGCGCGTGGGGTGTGGTCGCCGCGACCGTCGTCGCGGTCATCGGCCTGACCGGCGCGGCGGCGGCGCCCGCCGACGCCCCCGCCCAGACGCCCCCGCCCGATCCGGTGCGCGCGGCCGAGTACTGGCTCGATGACTACGGCATCACCGATGCCTGGGAGACGACGCGTGGAAAAGGCGTGCGGATCGCCGTGATCGACACCGGCGTCGCCCGTGGTCCGGTCGAGTTCGAGGGCGCGGTGAGCGGCGGCGCGGACTTCTCGGGCGTCGGAGCGGCCGACGGCCGCACGCCCGTCGGCGCGGTCGACGCCAACCACGGCAGCTGGGTGGGATCGCTCGCAGCCGCCCGGGGCACGGGTGAGGACACCGGGATGATCGGTGTCGCCCCCGAGGCGACGCTGCTGTCGGGATCCATCGGGTTCGGCTCCTCGGCATCGGTCCCCTTCGTCGATCAGGTCGCGGAGGCGATGCATTGGGCGGTCGACAACGGGGCCGACGTCATCAACCTGTCGTTCACGACGAACACCCTGGAGTGGGACGAGAGTTGGGACGAGGCGTTCCTGTACGCGTACGAGCACGACGTCGTCGTGGTCGTCGCCGCCGGCAACCGGGGCACCGGCACCGAGCGGGTGGGGGCGCCCGCAACCATCCCGGGCGTGCTGACGGTCGCCGGGGTCGACAAGTCCGGCCGGGTGAGCAGGGAAGCGTCGACGCAGGGCATCACGGTGGGGATCTCGGCCCCCAGCGAGCAGCTGCTCGGCGTGTCGGCGAACGGCCAGATCGTCGAATGGAAGGGCACCAGCGGTGCGGCGCCGATCGTGGCGGGGATCGCCGCGCTGGTGCGTGCCGCACACCCCGAGCTGGATGCCGCGAACGTCATCAACCGGATCATCAAGACCGCGCGGCCCGCAGCCGGAGCCACCGCGGTGCCGGACCGGCTCTACGGCTATGGCATCGTCGACGCGGCGCGGGCCGTCGAGGCGAATGTCCCGGCGGTCGAGGCGAACCCGATGGGCAGCCTGACGGACTGGATCCGGGTGTACCGTCGCGCCGCGGGCCAACCCGCCCCGCAGCCCACCGCGACCCCTGTCGAGGTGCCGTCGCTGCCGGTCGCCGACCCGCCGCGCGACCCCTCGTCTCCGCTGCTGCCGAGCGCGGAGACGCTGATGTACGGAACGGTGCCACTGCTGGCCGGTACCCTGGCGGTTATAATGGTGGGGCTCGGCGTCACTGCTGCTGTCCGACGCATTCGATCGGCGCGCGACCCGCGTACGCCGAGCAGTTGAATCAAGGAGTTCTTCCGAAGTGACCAGCACCGTGCCCAAGATTCTGATCGTCGGAGGCGGCTACGCGGGGTTCTACACCGCGTGGAAACTCGAGAAGCAGCTGCGCAAGGGCGAGGCGGAGGTCACCATCGTCGACCCGCTGCCGTACATGACCTATCAGCCGTTCCTGCCCGAGGTCGCCGCCGGTGAGATCGAGGCGCGGCACGTCATCGTGGGGCTGCGCCGCCACCTGAAGAAGACCCGCATCATCACCGCCAGGGTGACCGGCATCGACCACGCGAACAAGGTCGCCACGATCACGCCCGACGTGGGCGAAGGGTGGGAAGAGGCGTACGACCAGATCGTCGTCACCGCCGGCGCCGTCTCGCGCACGTTCCCGATCCCCGGCATCGCCGACAACGCGATCGGACTGAAGACGATCGAAGAGGCCGTCGCGATCCGCGACCGCATCCTCACGAACTTCGACCAGGCGTCCAACCTGCCGCCCGGACCCGACCGCGACCGGCTGCTGTCGGTCGTCGTCGTCGGCGGCGGCTTCGCCGGCATCGAGGTGTTCGCCGAGGTGCGCGCCCTGGCATCCTCGCTCCTCAAGGACTACCCGCAGCTCCGCTTCGAAGACACCCACTTCCACCTCATCGAGGCGATGGGGCGCATCATGCCCGAGGTCTCGCAGAAGACCAGCGAGTGGGTGCTGAAGGACCTCGCAAAGCGCGGCGCGAACGTGCACCTGGACACCCAGGTCACCGGCGCCGTCGGCGGGAACGTCGAACTGTCGACCGGCGAGGTCATCCCGACCGATCTGATCATCTGGACCGCCGGCGTCATGGCCAACCCGACCGTCGTGCGCGGCAGCGACCTGCCCGTCGAAGAGCGCGGCCGCATCCGCACCCGCGCCGATCTGCGCGTCGGAACCCCGGAAGAGGTCGTCGAGGGCGCCTGGGCCGCCGGTGACGTCTCAGCTGTGCCCGACCTGACGGGCAAGGGCGTCGGCGGGTACTGCGTGCCCAACGCCCAGCACGCGGTGCGCCAGGCGAAGCTGCTCGCGAAGAACCTCACCGCCGTGCTGCGCGGTGAACTGCCCAAGGAGTACATCCACAAGAACCTCGGCGCCGTTGCGGGCCTGGGCCTGTACAACGGCGTCTTCCAGTCCGGTGACCTCGCGCTCAAGGGCTTCGTCGCCTGGGTCGCGCACCGCGGCTACCACGGCCTGGCGATGCCCTCGTGGGAGCGCAAGTGGCGCGTGATCGGCGACTGGTGGCACAACTTCTGGCTGACCCGCGACAACGTGTCGCTGCAGACGGTGCAGAACCCGCGTTACGTCTTCGAGGAGTTCGCCGCGCGTCCGCGTCCGGCTGCTCCCGAGGCGGTGGATGCCGGTGCCGCCAAGGCCCCGGCCGCGAAGGCTCCCGCCGCGAAGGCCGCAGCGAGGACGCCCGCCGCGAAGGCCGCCGCCGCCAAGTAGATCGCCTGCGATTTGCGCCCATGCCCGCTCCGGCGTGCATGGGCGCAAATGCGTCAACGCGGTGGTCTACGCGATAATCGGGGGAGGGCCCCCGTAGCCCAATGGCAGAGGCAGGCGACTTAAAATCGCTTCAGTGTGGGTTCGAGTCCCACCGGGGGTACGACGCGGTCCCGCCGTAGGCTGGTGCCCATGACCCTCGACCTGCTCGCCGCGCCCGATGTCGCGACCGGCGAACCCTGGACGAATGCCGCCGCCTACTGGTCCGCCCGCACGGCGGCCATCGCCGACGTGTCCGGCCCGGTGGCGGCGATCGACGTCGGTGCGCTGCGCTACAACGCACTCGACCTGGTCGTGCGCTCGAGCGGCGTGCCGATCCGGGTGGCCAGCAAGTCGATCCGGGTGCGCGAGGTGCTCGATGCCGCCCTCGCCATGCCGGGGTACCGCGGCATCCTCGCCTTCACGCTGCCCGAGGCGCTGTGGCTGGCCCAGACGCGCGACGACATCGTGCTCGGGTATCCGACGGCCGACCGGGCGGCCCTCGCCGCGCTCATGGCCGACGAGCAGGCTGCCGCGCGCATCACCCTCATGGTCGACGACCTCGCCCAGCTCGACCTCGTCGACGCCGTCGCCGCCCCCGGCTCACGGCCGACCATCCGCGTCGCCATCGACGCCGACGCGTCCTGGCGCGCCCCGGTCCTCGGGCACATCGGGGTGCGGCGCTCACCCGTCCACGATGCCCCCGAGGTCGCCCGACTCGGCCGCGCGATCGCGCAGCGCCCGGGCTTCGCCCTGGTCGGCCTGATGATGTACGAAGCGCAGCTGGCCGGGCAGCCCGACGACACCGGGTCCGGAGATGCCGTCATCCGCTGGATGCAGCGACGCTCGGGTGAGGAACTGCGCCAGCGCCGCGCCGCGATCGTCACCGCGCTGCGGCAGATCGCGCCGCTGGAATTCGTGAACGGCGGGGGAACCGGCTCGCTCGAGACCACGGCATCCGATCAATCCGTCACCGAGACCACCGCCGGCAGCGGACTGCTCGCCGGGCACCTGTTCGACCTCTACCGCGCGTTCACACCGGCGCCCGCGGCGGCCTTCGCTCTCGAGGTGGTGCGCAAGCCCGCTCCCGACATCGTCACCGTGCTCGGCGGCGGCTGGATCGCCTCCGGCCCGCCCGTGGCATCGCGCCAGCCCGTGCCGGTGTGGCCGCCGCGCCTGCGCACCCTCGGCCGCGAAGGAGCCGGCGAAGTCCAGACGCCACTGCAGGGTGCCGCCGCGCGGTCGCTCCGCGTGGGCGACAGGGTCTGGTTCCGGCACGCCAAGAGCGGCGAGCTCGCCGAGCGCGCCGACCGGTACGTGTTGACCTCGGGTGACCGCACTGTCGGCGAGGTGCCCACGTACCGGGGCGAAGGGAAGAGCTTTCTATGACGCGTCCTGGTGGCACATGGGAGAACTGGGCGCGCACCGAGAAGGTCCGCCCGCGCCGCGTGGAGTTTCCGTCGACCATCTCCGCCGTGCGGCGCTCGGTGCAGTCCTCGGCCACGCGCGGGCTGCAGGTCAAGGCCATCGGTGCAGGGCACAGCTTCAGCGGCATCGCGGTGTCGCCGGGCACTCTGCTCGACCTCAGTGACCTGTCCGGGCTGGTCTCGGTCGACCGTGAACGATCGCGGGTCAGGCTGCTCGCCGGCACCCGGCTGCACCGGATCCCCACCCTGCTGAAGCCCTACGGGCTCGCGATGGCAAACCTGGGCGACATCGACCGGCAGTCGATCTCGGGCGCCATCTCGACCGGAACCCACGGCACCGGATCCGCATTCGGCGGCATCGCCACGCAGGTCGTCGCCGCCACGCTGGTCACCGCCGACGGAGAGCTGCTCACCGTCGACGACGACGAGAACACCGACCTGCTGCCCGCGGTGGCACTGGGCCTCGGGGCCCTCGGCATCCTCGTGGACGTCACGCTGCAGTGCGTGCCGGCGTTCGGCCTGCGGGCTGTCGAGCAGGCCGAGCCGCTCGACGACGTCGTGCTGACCCTCACGGACCGGGCGGCCGCCGCCGACCATTTCGAGTTCTACTGGTTCCCGCATACCGACGTCGCGCAGACGAAGACGAATGCCCGGATGCCGGCGGACGAGCCCGTCGAACCCCTCTCACCCGCGCGGCGCTGGGTCGACGACCGGCTCATCGGCACCGCTGTCCACCAGGCGGTGTGCACCGTGGGCCGGATCGTTCCCCCGCTCGTTCCCACCATCAACCGCGCCTCGGCGGCGGTGTGGGGGCAGCGCACCTTCTCGGACCGGTCCGATCGGGTGTTCGCGACCACTCGCGGCGTGCGATTCCGCGAGATGGAGTACGCCGTGCCGGTCGAGCGCCTGGGGGAGGCGTTCACGCAGCTGCGGACGCTGATCGATGACAGCGGGTGGCGGATCGAGTTCCCGGTCGAAGTGCGCACGGCGTCCGCCGATGACCTGTGGCTGTCGACGGCGCACGGTCGTGAGACCGGCTACATCGCCGTGCACCGCTACCTCCGCGCCGATCCGACTGCGTACTTCGCCGCCGTCGAGGAGATCATGCTCGCCCACGACGGACGGCCGCACTGGGGCAAGATGCACACCCAGCGCGCCGCGACCCTGCGCGAGCGCTATCCGCGCTTCGATGACTTCGTCGCCCTGCGCGACCGGCTCGACCCGACGCGCATGTTCAGCAACGCATATCTCGACCGCGTCCTCGGTGGGTAACGGCTGGGAGATCGGTTGCGTGCCGGTCGCCGACGGCGACCGCGGTTAGGATTGGAGCACAACGATGGGAGTGCTATGGAATGGCTGATCCCGGTACTGATCGTCGTCGGTCTGGTCGTGATCGTCGGCATCTACCTCTGGGCGACATACAACTCGCTGGTCGCACTGAAGGTGCGTGTCGATGAGGCGTGGAGCGACATCACGGTCCAGCTGAAGCGGCGCGCTGATCTGCTGCCCAATCTCATCGAGGCGGTGAAGGGCTACGCGGCGCATGAGAAGGCCGTGTTCGAGAACGTGACGCGGGCGCGCGCCGAGACTCTGGCCGTGTCGTCGCCGGCGGATGCCGGGGTCGCAGAGGGCCACATGCAGCAGGCGCTCAAGTCGCTGTTCGCCGTCGCCGAGGCCTACCCGCAGCTCCAGGCGAGCCAGAACTTCCTGCACCTGCAGCAGGCCGTCGTCGACACCGAAGACAAGATCCAGGCGTCCCGCCGCTTCTACAACGGCGGCGTCCGCGAACTGAACACCAAGATCAAGGTGTTCCCGAACAACCTGTTCGCCCGCAACCTCGGCTTCACCGAGCGGGAGTTCTTCGAGGTCGTCGACGGCGCCGCCATCGCAGAGCCGCCACGCATCCAGTTCTGAACCCGCGGCCGGCGTGAGGAGGCCGTGACATGTACTCCGCCATCGCCCGCAACAAGCGGAACACCTGGTTCATCCTCATCGGCTTCGTGCTGATCCTGGGCCTCATCGGACTGGTCGCCGGCTGGCTGGCCGGCAACAACTGGTGGATCACCGCCTTCATCCTGGTCTTCGCGGGCGGGTACGCGACGGTGCAGTACTTCCTCGCCGACCGCGAGGCGCTCGCCCTGTCGGGGGCGCGGGCGGTGACCGCGGCGGACGCACCCCGCTACCACCGGCTGGTCGAGAATCTCTGCATCACGACCGGCAGCCCGATGCCCGCCCTCTACGTGGTGCAGGACCCGTCGCCGAACGCGTTCGCGACCGGGCGCACGCCCGACAAGGCGGCCATCACGGTGACCACGGGGCTGTTCGAACGGCTCACCGATCGCGAGCTCGAGGGTGTGCTGGCCCACGAGCTCGCGCACATCCGCAACTACGACATCCGGGTGTCGCTGGTCGTCTTCGGGCTCGTCGTGGCGATCGGCATGCTGGCCGACATGTTCCTGCGGTTCGCCTTCTTCGGCGGTCGCCGCGCCGGCAACAACCAGGCGGCGGTCATCTTCATGCTGTTCGGCGTCGTCGCGGCGATCGTCTCACCGCTGCTGGCCGGCGCCGTCCAGGCGGCCATCTCCCGGCAGCGCGAGTATCTGGCCGACGCGACGGGCGCGATGACCACCCGCGACCCTGACGGACTGGCATCCGCCCTCGCGAAGATCGCCCAGCACGACGCCCCGCTGCAGCGGGCGCACACCTCGACGGCCCACCTGTGGCTGAGCAATCCGCTGCGGCCGAAAGGCCTGGCGAAGCTGTTCGCCACCCACCCGCCGATTCCCGACCGCATCGCCCGGCTCGAGCACATGGGCGGCCGGTTCTGAGGCCGCCCCGGCGCATTCCCGGTGCGGAACGCGTACGCCCCTAAACTGACACAGTGACTGGCACCGACGACAAAGCTCGGGGCGGATTCCTCGAGGCACTGCGCACCCGGACAGTGAGCACCGAGATCTCCGAGGGTGTGCCGCGCGGACTGCGCGTGGCGACCGCCTACGCGTGGCGGTTCATCGTGATCGCCGCGGCCATCGCTGTCGCGATCTGGCTGATCATCGAGCTGAAGCTGTTGGTGGTGCCGCTGCTGGTGGCGATCCTCGTGGCGGCGCTCGTGTGGCCCGCGTTCTCCTTCATGATCAGGCACCGGTTCCCGCGGTGGCTCGCGATCGTCATCGCCGTCATCGGCACGATCGCCATCATCACCGGCCTGGTATGGCTGGCGGTCTGGCAGATCGGGCTGCAGTGGGACTCAGTGCGGCTGCGCACCGGCGCCGCCGTCGAGGAGTTCCGCACCTACCTGATCGACGGCCCGCTGCACCTGACCGCCGAGCAGATCGACGACATCCTCGCGCAGACGTGGACCCTGCTGCAGGAGCAGGTCGATCTGCTGCTGTCGGGTGCGCTGGCCATCGGCAGCACAGTCGGCCACGTCGTCACCGGTGCGCTGCTGGCGCTGTTCATCCTGCTCTGCCTGCTCGCCGACGGCGCCGGCATCTGGCGCTGGGCGGTGCGGCTGTTCCCGCTGCGCGCGCGCCCCGCGGTCGACGGCGCCGGTCGTGCCGGCTGGCGCACGGTCGTCACCTACGCGCGGACCCAGCTGCTCGTCGCCACGATCGACTCGATCGGCATCTCGCTGGGGGCATTCTTGCTGGGCGTCCCGCTCGCCATCCCGATCGGCGTCCTCGTCTTCCTCGGCTCGTTCATCCCGTTCGTCGGCGCCGTCATCACCGGCGCGCTCGCGGTGTTCCTCGCCCTGGTCTACAACGGCCCGTGGATCGCGTTGTGGATGCTCGTCGTCGTGCTCGGCGTCCAGCAGCTGGAAGGCCACGTGCTGCAGCCGCTCCTGATGGGCGCGGCCGTCAAGGTGCACCCGCTCGCCGTCGTCCTCGTCGTCGCCGGCGGCGCGATGGTCGGCGGCATCCCCGGGGCCCTGTTCGCGGTGCCCCTGGCCGCGTTCGTGAACGTGGTCTGGATCTACATCTCGCGCCGCGCCTGGGAGACGGGCGCGGCCGCATTCCGGTCGGACGATCTGATCTGGAGCACCGTGCCGCGCACGAAGAGGAGCCCCGCGTGACCCACCCCACCCTGGCCGAGTTCGAAGACGCCGCCCGGGCGCTCAGCGACGTCATCCTGCGGACGCCGCTCGAGGACTCGGAGCACCTCAGCGATGTGCTCGGCGCACCCGTGCTGCTCAAGCTCGAGAACCTGCAGCGCACCGGCTCGTTCAAGATCCGCGGTGCCGCCTACCGCCTATCCCGCCTCACCGAGGCCGAACGCGCACGCGGTGTCGTCGCCGCCTCCGCGGGAAACCACGCCCAGGGCGTCGCACGTGCCGCGCAGGCACTCGGCATCGCCGCGACGATCTTCATGCCGCTGGGTGTACCGGTGCCCAAGCTCCTCGCCACTCGGGGCTACGGCGCCGACGTGGTGCTCGAAGGGGCCACCGTGGAGACCCCGCTGCGCCTCGCGGCGGAGTTCGCCGAGCGCACCGGGGCGGTGCTGATCCACCCGTTCGACCACCGCGACATCATCATCGGGCAGGGCACCCTGGGCCTCGAGATCATCGACGAGGTGCCCGACGTCGACACGGTGCTGGTGGGCATCGGCGGCGGCGGACTCATCGCCGGTGTCGCCGCCGCTATCAAGGCACGGGCGGCCGAACAGGGGCGCCGCGTGCGGATCATCGGAGTGCAGGCGGAGAACTCGGCCGCGTATCCGACCTCCCTGGAGGCCGGGCACCCGGTCGAGGTGGCAACGACACCCACGATCGCCGACGGCATCGCGGTGGCCCGGCCGGGAGACGTGCCGTTCGAGATCATCCGCGACCTGGTGGACGAGGTCGTCACCGTCACCGACGATGACATCGCCCGTGCGCTGCTGGTGCTGCTCGAGCGCGCGAAGGTCGTCGTGGAACCGGCCGGCGGCGTCGGGGTGGCGGCCATCCTGGCGGGAAAGATCCAGGCCACGGGAACGACCGTGTCGATCCTGTCCGGTGGCAACATCGATCCCCTGCTGCTGCAGCGGGTCGTGTCGCACGGGCTCGCGGCATCCGGTCGCTACATGACGTTGCAGATCCCGCTGCCCGACCGTCCCGGCCAGCTCGCGCGGGTGTCCGAGCTGCTGGCGATCGCCGGTGCGAACGTCATCGAGGTGCTGCACACCCGCCACGGTCAGGGCCTGCAGATCAGCGAGGTCGTGCTGCAGCTGAGCGTGGAGACCCGCGGTCGGGAGCACCGCGCGCAGGTGATCACGATCCTCGAAGAGGCCGGGTTCAGCCCGAAGCTCGTCGAGGACTGAACCCGAGCAGGGTCACTGGCCCGTGTAGGTCTCGACCTTCACGATCTCGACGGCGATCTCGCGGCCGTTGGGCGCGGTGTACGACGTCTTCTCGCCTTCCTTCAGCCCGAGAATGGCGCTGCCCAGCGGCGACGCCTCGCTGTAGACGTCGAGCTCGGAGTTCGCCGCGATCTCGCGGTTGCCGAGCAGGAAGACCTCTTCGCCGCCGGCGACCACGGCAGTGATGACGGTGCCCGATTCGACGGTGCCGTCGGACTCGGGGGCCTCGCCGACCTGGGCGTCCTTGAGCAGTTGCTGCAACGTGCGGATGCGCGCCTCCTGCTTGCCCTGCTCGTCCTTGGCGGCGTGGTATCCGCCGTTCTCCTTCAGGTCACCCTCTTCGCGGGCCGACTCGATGCGCTTGGCGATCTCTTCGCGACCGATCGTCGAGAGATGCTCGAGCTCGGCGGCGAGGCGATCGTACGCGTCCTGAGTGAGGAAGGTCACCGTGCTGTCGCTGGACACATCGTCTCCTTGATGATGGATGCCGGGGGAACGCCGGGGCGTAAGCCAAACGCCCCGGCGTCGAGCCGGGGCGCGCAATGTTCGGATCAGTTTACGGGATCCAGCAGTTGCTGGCCAATCCCGTGGTCGCCTCCGCAGTGGTCGGCACCGTGACGCTCAGCGCGCGTGAGGTGCTGTCACTGCCGGGGAACTCGACCACGCGCCACCCGACGACGCCGTGCTCGGGGTCCTGGGCCTCGACGGCGCACGCGACCGGTGTGCCGGGCCGGGACGTCACCTGGAAGCGGACCGTGACGCTGTGCGCGTCGTGCAGCTCGTAGCCGGTGGTGTCGTAGTCGACCGAATTCACCGCGCCGCTGACCGTCGTCCAGCCGACATAGCCGATCAGTCCGGCCGCGAGGACGCCGACCACGATCCACAGCCCCCAGCGCGGCCGGGAACGGCCATACCGGTCGGCGAGCTTGCGCTCGATCGCGTCGGTGGTCATGCGGCATCCGTTCTAGGCTGGACTTCCAGGCTAAGCGCTCGCGGGCGGGAACGAGGACACATGGATGCACTGATGTGGCTGGCGACGACTCCGACTCCGAGCCCGACCCCGGTGCTGCCCGATCCGGAAGCTGTGACACCGGGCTTTGCGGGCTTCCTGGCCATCGCGGTGCTCGCGCTCGCCGTCGTGCTGCTGCTGATCGACATGCTGCGGCGCATCCGCCGGGCACGATACCGCTCCGAGATCGGCGAAGACCTCGACGCCGAAGCCGCCGCGCTGGAAGCCGGCGCCGCCGAGGACCGCGCGATCGACAGCGACGAGATTCCGCCTACGCCCCCAGCGAAGGACTGACCGGGTTCAGCGCGATCAGCAGACACGCCGTCCAGTGGCACAGGAACGCCAGGACCGTGCACGCGTGGAAGATCTCGTGGAAGCCGAAGTGGCCCGGCCACGGGTTCGGCTTCTTCAGGCCGTAGACGATCGCGCCGCCGGTGTAGAGCAGGCCGCCGACGATCACGAGGACCATCATGGCGGGGTCGGCGCGGAACAGGTCCACCATGTACATGACCGCCGCCCAGCCCAGCACCAGGTAGAGCGCGACATACAGCCAGCGGGGCGCGTTGATCCAGAACACCCGGAACAGAATGCCCAGGAGCGCACCGGACCACACCAGGATCAGCAGCAGACGCCCCTGCTCCGGCGGCAGGGCGAGCACCGCCAGCGGGGTATAGGTGCCGGCGATCAGCAGCAGGATGTTCGCGTGATCGATGCGCTTGAGAACGGCCTTGGTCCTGGGTCCCCAGTCGAACCGGTGATACAGCGCCGAGTTGCCGAACAGCAGGAGGGAGCTCGCCATGAAGACCGCGCACGCCCACTTCGCCGCGCCGCCCTCCGCGAGCATGATGAGCACGATGCCCGCGGCTATCGCGATCGGGAACGTGGCGGCATGCAGCCACCCGCGCCAGCTGGGCTTGAGCTCCACGTGGGCGCTCACCGCCGCGGCATCCATCAGCGGAAGCTGCGGCATCTCGGCGCCATCGTCGGCCGGGGGTCGGGTCACGAGATGAGCCTACGCCGCGCCATATGCCGGGGCGTACATGCCGGGCTCGGGGCGGTAGCGTAAAGGACGTGGCGCGTGCGGATGGGACTCAGGGGCGAGGACTCCTCTACCGTGTGTACTCGTCGCGGCTCAAGCGGCAGCTGACGCCCGATGCCGTGCCGCGCCATGTCGCGATGATGATCGACGGCAACCGCCGCTGGGCACGTCAGGCCGGGTACCCGACCGCCGCCGAGGGACACCGGGCCGGCGCCGCCAAGATGCGCGAGTTCCTGTGCTGGTGCGACGAGCTCGGCATCCACGTCGTGTCGCTGTATCTGCTGTCGACCGACAATGTGCGCAAGCGCGACTCGCAGGAGCTCGCCGACCTCATCGAGATCATCGCCGAGCTCGCCGAGGGACTCTCGCACGAGCCCGGCTGGCGGGTGAAGCACGTCGGCCGCGCCGAGATCCTGCCGGCTGACCTCGCACGGGTGCTGCACACCGCCGAAGAGCACACCAAGGACAACACCGGCATGCACGTGAACCTCGCCGTCGGCTACGGCGGACGCGGCGAGATCGTCGATGCGGTGCGCAGCATCATCGCGCAGCATCGCGTCGGCGGCGGTTCGCTGGAGGAGCTCGCCGAGAGCCTCACGCCCGAGCAGATCGGCGAGCACCTCTACACCGGCGGGCAGCCCGACCCGGACCTTGTGATCCGCACATCGGGGGAGCAGCGCCTCAGCGACTTCCTGCTGTGGCAGTCGGCGCACTCGGAGTTCTACTTCGTCGAGGCGCTCGGCCCGGACCTCCGCGAAGTGGACTTCCTGCGTGCGATCCGCGATTACGCCACGCGCGACCGTCGCTACGGAAGCTGACGCCTCCGGTCGCGGGGCGTTCGCGTGCCACAATGTGAGGCGTGACCGATCTGGAACCGTACCTCGCCTCGTTCGACGCTGAGCCGGGCTATCTGAACTGGGCGGCGTATGGGCCGCTGTCGCCGGCGGTGCGTGCCGAGGCACTCGCGGATGCCGAGTTGCTGGGCACGGGGCGCTCGGCGGGCATCGAACTGGTCTCGGGACGATCCGTCGAGGCGCGCGAGCTGCTCGCCGAGCTGCTCGACGCCGCCACCGACGAGGTGACCCTGCAGCCCTCGACCACGTACGGGCTGCAGCAGGCGTTCTTCGGCCTCAGCGGCGACGTGCTGCTGTCTCCGCGCGAGTTCCCCGCGATCCCGGTCACCGCGCGGCGGGCGCAGGATGCCCGCGGCCTGCTGCGCGTGCAGGAGCTGGAGGCCTCCGACGGCCTCGTCACCCCTGACGCCGTCCGCGAGGCACTCACCGACGACGTCACCGCGCTCGCGCTGAGCCTGGTCGACTTCCGGACCGGGTACCTCGCCGACCTCACCGCGTTGCGCGATGTCATCGGCGACCGTCTGCTGATCGTCGACGCGGTCCAGGGCTTCGGAGTCGTCGACGCCGACTGGGCCGCCGCGGACGTCGTGTGCGGCAACGGCTACAAGTGGCTGCGCGCGGGCCGGGGCACCGGCTTCGCCCGCTTCTCACCCCGGGCGCGCGAGCGCATCGAGCCGGTCCTGTCGAGCGCAATGGGCATGGACGGCGACGTCACCACCGTCGGCGTTCCGCAGCCGCGCGCCAGTGCTCAGGCGTACACCGTCTCCCCGCCCGACATGCTCGCGTCGGCGCGGCTGGTCACGGCGCTGCGTGAGGTGGCGGATGCCGGGGTGCCGGCGATCGCAGCCGAACTGCGCGACCGCGCGCAGCACGTCATGACGCTGGCCGACCGGTACGGCGTGCAGGTGATCACCTCGCGCGAGCACCATGCCGGCATCGTCACGCTCGCTCCGGCACCGCGGGAGGCCGGCGCGCTGGCGGCGGCCCTGGCCAACCACGGCGTGACCGCGACGGCGCGCGAGGGCATGCTGCGCATCGCGCCCCACGTGGGCACCGGCGCCGACTCGTTCGGCCTGCTGGGCGACGCCCTCGCGGCCGTGGCCGCCCACCGCGTGGACGACGACGCTGCCCCGGTCGTCACCGAGAGTTAGCATTGCGGACAGCCCACGCGGCGTGTCGATTGCGGCTCGCGGGCCGGCTCCGACGTACCGTCAGAGGCATCGGGCAGAGTGCCCGGTCGGGTCGGCCTCTCCACTGACTCGTGGCCCCTGGTCGACTCGAGACTGCCGGGCGGGATCCGCCCGGGGCGGGAGTGGGTCGTGATCACACAGGCACCTCAGCAGCAGCATCTCGAGGATCCGAACCGGCTGGACGACGTCGAATCGCAGCGTGCGGAGCAGGATCTGCGCACCTACGTGCTCGATACGTCGGTGCTCCTCAGCGATCCGCGTGCGTTGTTCCGGTTCGCCGAGCACTCCGTGGTGATCCCGATCGTGGTGATCAGCGAGCTCGAGGGCAAGCGCCACGACCCCGAGATCGGCTACTTCGCGCGGCAGGCGCTGCGCCACCTCGATGAGCTGCGCATCGAGCACGGCCGCCTGGACCACCCGGTGCCCGTCGGCGTCGACGGCACCGTGCGGGTCGAGCTGACCAACACCGATCCGAGCGTGCTGCCGATGGGCATGCGCCTGGGCGACAACGACACGCGTATCCTCGCCGTGGCCATGCACCTGTCCCAGGAGGGACACCAGGTGACGGTGGTCTCCAAGGACATGCCGATGCGCGTGAAGGCCGCCTCGCTCGGCATCCACGCGGAGGAGTACCTCGCCGAGCAGGCGGTGGACTCGGGGTGGACCGGTATAGCCACCGTCGACATCTCCGGCGACGAGATGAGCGACCTGTACGAGAGTGAAGTGGCCACCAGCGATGCGGTCCGCGGGCTTCCGGTGAACACCGGCCTCGTGGTGCACTCCGAGCGGGGCTCGGCCCTGGGTCGGGTGACCGGCGACGGCAGCTATCGTCTCGTCCGCGGCGACCGCGACGTGTTCGGTCTGCACGGGCGCTCGGCCGAGCAGCGGATCGCGATCGACCTGCTGGTGGACCCCGAGGTGGGCATCGTGTCGCTGGGCGGCCGGGCCGGCACGGGCAAGTCGGCGCTGGCGCTCTGCGCGGGCCTCGAGGCGGTGCTGGAGCGTCAGCAGCAGAAGAAGATCATCGTGTTCCGGCCGCTGTTCGCCGTCGGCGGGCAGGAACTGGGCTACCTGCCCGGCGACCAGGGCGAGAAGATGAATCCCTGGGGACAGGCGGTCTTCGACACCCTCGGCTCCGTGGTCTCGGGCAACGTGCTCGAAGAGGTCATCTCACGGGGCCTTCTCGAGGTGCTGCCGCTGACGCACATCCGCGGGCGGTCGCTGCACGATGCGTTCGTCATCGTCGATGAGGCGCAGTCGCTCGAGCGCAACGTCCTGCTCACCGTGCTCAGTCGCGTGGGGCAGAACTCGCGAGTCGTCCTCACTCACGACGTCGGACAGCGCGACAACCTGCGTGTCGGGCGCCACGACGGCGTGGCGAGCGTCATCGAGACCCTCAAAGGTCACGACCTGTTCGCGCACGTGACGCTCGTCCGCTCGGAGCGTTCGGCCATCGCCGCGCTGGTGACCGATCTGCTCGAGGCCGGCGAACTGAGCTGACCGGCCGCGCGAGGGCGGCTGACAGAGGGGAGGGATGCCGCAGGGAGTGGGCGGGGGACCGCTCAGTCCCAGCGGTAGCCCTCGCCGCGCACGGTCACGATGTTCTCGGCGCCGAGCTTCGCGCGCAGGTAGCGCACGTAGACGTCGACCACGTTCGAGCCCGGGTCGAACTCGAGCCCCCACACCCGGCTCAGCAGCATCTCGCGTGTGAGCACTTCGCCGGGGTGACGGAGGAACTGCTCGGCCAGAGCGAACTCCCGCGCCGACAGGTCGACCTCGCGGCCGCTGACGGTGACCCGCCGGGCGAGGATGTCGAGGGTGACCTCGCCGCGCGAGAGCATCACGCCGGCGGCGGGTGCCCGCTCACGCAGGCGTGACCGGACGCGGGCGAGCAGTTCGGCCACGGCGAAGGGCTTGGGCACATAGTCGCTGGCACCGGCGTCGAGGCCCTCGATCGCGTCACGCGTCGAACTGCGGGCGGTGAGCATGATCACGGGGACGGCGCTGCCGGAGGCGCGCAGGTGCCGCAGCACCTCGAATCCGTCCATGCCGGGCAGGCCGACGTCGAGCACGACGAGGTCGACGTCGCCTTCGAGCGCGAGGTCGAGCGCCTGGTGTCCGTCTTCGGCCACGACGGTCTCGAACCCTTCGGAGTGGAGTCCACGCGTGACCAGGGAGACGATGTGGGGTTCGTCGTCGACGACGAGGATGCGGGTCATCCGGTGGCCTCTCGCTGCATGACGACGTCTCCGGCTCGCACCGGCGTGGGAAGATCCGCACGAGTGCCGATGGGGACGTCCAGGGTGAAGGTGGCGCCGCCACCGGGGGTGTCGGCGATCGTGCAGCGACCGCGGTGCGCTTTCGCGATGGCATCCACGATAGCCAGCCCCAGCCCCGACCCGCCCACGACGCGTTTGCCGGGACCGCGGTCGAAGCGCCGGAAGATCCGGTGCCGCATGGCGTGGGGGATGCCGGCGCCGTGGTCGCGCACCCACAGCTGCGCCCCGGCCGCATGGACGGCGCTGCCCAACTCGATCGGGCTGCCCGGCGGTGTGTACTTGGCGGCGTTGTCGGCCAGCTGCAGCCACGCCTGCAGTAGGCGGTCGCCGTCGCCGCGGATCACGACCGGCGCGGTCTGCTCTATGCTCCACGTGTGGCCGGGGATCACCGCCACGAGCTCCGACACCCGCCGGGTGAGCGCGGCGAGGTCGACGTCGCCGATCGAGTACTGGTCGGATTCCACGGCGGCGAGCAGATCGATGTCGCCGATGAGCCGGGTCATGCGGTCGAGTTCGGCGATGCCGAGATCGCGGATCGCCGTCACGTCCTGCGCATCGGTGGGATCCATGACCTCGAGGTGCCCGCGCACGATCGTGATGGGTGTCTTCAGCTCATGCCGGATGTCGTCGAGGAGCCGTCGCTGCGTGTCGAACGCACTCTCCGCGGTGTCGGCGGCACCGGCATCCGGACCCTCGTCATCGGCCACGATCCACACCACCACGCCGAGGACGACCAGCGTGCCGGCGGCCACGGCGCCGTACACGCCGACGGCCGCCCACGGGAGGGGGAGGTCGGTCACCAGGTGCACCACGCCGATGCCCAACGCAGCCACCGCGAAGCCCGCGCCGGCCACGGCCAGGACGAGCCCAGCGGTACGGGTGCGGCGCTGCCGAGGCGCCGAAGTGCGGTTCACACTCTGATTATCAACCAGGGCGGGTCATCGAGAGCAGATCGAGCTTCTCATCGAGCTGTTCGATGCTGATCTCACCGCGCTCGACGTAGCCCAGGTCGATGACCGCTTCGCGCACGGTGATGCCCTTGGCGACCGAGTGCTTGGCGATCTTGGCAGCCGCCTCGTACCCGATGACCTTGTTGAGCGGGGTCACGATCGACGGCGACATGCCCGCGAATGCGGCTGCGCGCTCGAGGTTGGCCTCGAGGCCGTCGACGGTCTTGTCGGCGAGGACCCGCATGGCGTTGGACAGCAGGCGGATCGACTCCAGCAGTGCGGTGCCCATGACGGGGATGGCGACGTTGAGCTCGAACGAGCCGGACGCGCCGGCCCAGGCGACGGTGGCGTCGTTGCCGATCACGCGCGCGGCGACCATGAGGGTGGCCTCGGGCACGACCGGGTTGACCTTGCCGGGCATGATCGACGAACCCGGCTGCAGGTCGGGGATGTGCAGCTCGCCCAGACCTGTGTTGGGGCCGGAGCCCATCCATCGCAGGTCGTTGTTGATCTTGGTCAGCGACACCGCGATCGTGCGCAGCGCGCCGGACGCCTCGACGAGGCCGTCGCGGTTGGCCTGCGCCTCGAAGTGGTCCTTGGCCTCGGTGATGGGCAGCTCGGTCTCGGTCTGAAGCAGCTCGATGACCTTCTGCGGGAAGCCGAGCGGGGTGTTGATGCCGGTGCCGACGGCCGTGCCGCCCAGCGGGACCTCGCCCACGCGGGGGAGGACCGACTGGACGCGCTCGATGCCGAGGCGGATCTGCCGCGCGTAGCCGCCGAACTCCTGACCGAGGGTGACCGGCGTGGCATCCATCAGGTGCGTGCGGCCGGACTTGACGGCGTCCTTCCACAGCTCGGCCTTGGCCTCGAGCGCCACCGCGAGGTGGTCGAGTGCCGGGATGAGGTCGTCGATGAGCGCCTGTGTGACGGCGATGTGCACCGAGGTGGGGAACACGTCATTGGAGGACTGCGACGCGTTCACGTGGTCGTTGGGGTGCACGGCGGCGCCGAGGATGCGGGTCGCGAGGGTCGCGAGCACCTCGTTCATGTTCATGTTCGAGGAGGTGCCCGACCCGGTCTGGTAGGTGTCGACCGGGAACTGGTCGTCGTGACCGCCGGCGGCCACCTCGTCGGCTGCCGCGGCGATCGCGTCGGCGATCGCACCGTCGAGGGTGCCGAGATGCTTGTTGGCCAGCGCCGCCGCCTTCTTGATGCGGGCGAGGGCCGCGATCTGAGTGGACTCGAGGCCCTTGCCCGAAATGGGGAAGTTCTCCACGGCGCGCTGCGTCTGCGCGGAGTAGAGCGCGTCCTTGGGCACCCGCACTTCACCCATGGTGTCGTGTTCGATGCGGTACTCGGCGGTGTCGGTCATGTCGGTCACGTCCTCGTTTCCTCGTGTGTGGTCCAGGTGCCGGCTGCCCGCTGCGGGGTGGCCGGCGCGGTTTCTCAGTCGTCGAGTCCCACGGTCACGTGCGCGACCGCGGTGCCCTCGTCGAGACGGTAGTTGGCGCCGACGATGCCCAGGCGGCCGGCGGCGACGGCATCGCTGATCAGCTTCGACGACTCCAGCAGATCGTCGACCGTGTTGCGCAGGTGCTCGCGACCGACGATCTCCGCGTCGAGCGTGGCCGGGGTCGCACCCGGCGTCGCACGCAGCACGCGCCGCACCGCGGGCACGATCTTCGCGATCAGGCGCCAGATGTGCGGGGGCAGCTCCTCGGCGTCGGGGGCCGTGGAGTCGATCGCCGCGCGCACGGCCCCGCACTCGTCGTGGGCCAGGACGACCACGAGCGACACGTCGAGCATCGCCACCGCGTACTCGAGGCTCGCGATCGCCGAGTCCGAGACGACCTGACCGGCGTTGCGGACGACGAACAGGTCGCCGAGCCCCTTGTCGAAGATGATCTCGGCCGCCAGACGCGAGTCGGAGCACCCGAACAGCACGGCCCGCGGTGTCTGGGTGTGCGCGAGTTCGTGACGTCGTTCGACATCCTGACGGGGGTGCCGGGGGTCACCGGCGACGAATCGCGCGTTGCCGCGGCTCATCTCGTCCCACGCCTTGAGCGGTGTCGGGCGTTCGGTCACTGGTTCTCCTCGCGCAGTTCGCGGATCTGGTCAGCGACGCCGGCGGCGGCCGTCGCGGCGGTGTCGGCCGGGGCCGAGCCGTAGATGACGATCGTGTCGGATCCGGCGGGGGTCGCGATGGCGTACGAGACGTTGTCGTCGGATGCCGTGACGGTGAACTCATCCCATTCGATGCCGTCGATGGTCACCGTCCCCGTGGGGGTCGCGCCGCCGAGCAGCCGCGATGCCGCGGGCGCATCGGCGGCGATGAGCTGCGCGACCCGGATGAACTCGGGTTCCTCTGACGGTGCGTAGACGACGCGCCACATGGCGCCTTCCATGCGCGCGGAGTTCGCCCGCCATGAGTCCGGAACCTCGGGGATGAGCAGTTCGGTGCCGGTCGACCCGGCAGCGGCCTGCGCCGATGCGGCGACGTCGATCTCGCCCTGTTCGTCGTACGCGCCGCGCGGAACGCCGAGCACGACGATCAGGACGACTGCCAGGGTGACCAGCAGCGCCACGAGCAGGTTGCGCATCGTCTGGCTCGACCGGTACGCGTGCGACGAGGCGGCCTTGCGGGCCGCGGTCTCATCCGGAGTCTCGGGTCGTCCCAGTTCGGCGACGACGCGGGGTGATGATGCCATCACGACTCCGAGTCGGCGGTGCGGGCCGCGTCGAGCCGCTGTTTCGCGCCGAGCAGCCACTGCTCGCAGCGGGCGGCGAGGGCCTCGCCGCGCGTCCACAGGGTCAAGGACTGCTCGAGCGTCGGAGCGCCTTGCTCGAGTTCGGCCACGACGCGCACGAGCTCGTCGCGAGCCTGCTCGAACGACAGCTCGGCGACATCGGCAGAAGCGTCGCTGGACATGTCTCCCATCCTAGTTCGACCCCGACGGCGCCGATGTCGTGGCGTCGCCCTCGGCGACGGCACCCTCGGAGCGGGCGGCGAAGGAGCCCTGGGCCACGGTGACCACCAACGCCGTGCCGGCCGGCGCCTGCACGGCGTCTCGCACGATCACCCCGTCGTCGATGTGGGCGATCGCGTAGCCGCGCGCCAGGGTGGCGCCGGGCGAGAGGGCGCGCAGCGATGCGCGCAGCTCTGCGGCGGTGAGAGACGCGGCATCCACGCTCCGGCGCACGATCTCGCGGCCCCGCGAGCTGAGCGTCCAGACCTCCTGGGCTCGCCCGGTGAGCAGCGTCTCGGGGTCGCGCAGGACGGGGCGCGAACGCAGTTGCTCGAGCTGGGCGATGTCGTGGGCCACGCGCTGGGTGAGCCGGGTGCGTGCCCGGCTGCGCAGCTGCTGGACGAGGGCGCGCTGTTCGGAGACGTCGGGCACGACCTTCTTGGCCGCATCGGTGGGGGTGGAGGCCCGCAGATCCGCGACATCGTCGAGAATCGGGTGATCGTTCTCGTGGCCGATGGCCGAGACGATGGGGGTGGATGCCGCGGCGACGGCCCGCAGCAGCTTCTCGTCGCTGAACCCGAGCAGGGTCTGCGGGTCGCCCCCGCCGCGGGCGATGATGATGACGTCGATCTCGGGATCGGCGTCGAGGGTGCGCAGGGCCGCCAGGGTCTCGGGCACGCAGCGATCGCCCTGGACGGCGGCGTGGATCGTGCGGAACCGCACCTGGGGCCAGCGCAGCTCGGCGTTGCGGTGCACGTCCTTCTCGGCGTCGCTGCGCTCACCGGTGATGAGGCCGATGACGTGGGGGAGGAACGGGATCGGCTTCTTGCGTGCGGGGTCGAAGAGGCCCTCGCCGCGCAGCTGCGCGCGGAGGCGCTCAAGCCGCTCCAGCTGGTCACCCAGTCCGACATGCCGCATGTCCGAGACGGTGAAGCTGAACGAGCCGGTCTTGACGTAGTACTCGGTCTTCACGCACGCGACCACCCTGTCGCCGATCTTCAGGTCGGCGGGCAGCCGCCGCAGGGTCGACGACCACAGCTGGAACGAGAGCGTCGCGTCGCCGCTGGTGTCTTTCAGACGGCCGAACACGTTGCCGCCGCGCAGGTTCCACGCGGTGATCTCGCCTTCGACCCAGATGGCCCCCCACTTCTGGATGAAACCCCGGATGGTCTCGTTCAGACGTGACACCGAGGTCGGCGTTTCGAGCGACGAATCGCGCGGGCTCACCGAGTCGGGCGGCGGCGTCTGACCGGCGGCGGTCTGAAACGTCGTCATCTGATCCTCTCGGCGCGGCTGTCTGCGGCCCGCTCACAGCGGCGGCTCCGTAGACTCGGGGTGTGAGCACCTCTGTCGTCCGTCTGCCCTCGCCCCGCGTCCCGGCTGCGCGCGGGCGGCTCCAGGATACCCCGGTGTCCGGACACAAGAAGGTGCTGCTGGCCTCGCCCCGTGGCTACTGCGCCGGTGTCGACCGGGCCGTGATCGCGGTCGAGAAGGCCCTCGAGCGGTTCGGTGCGCCCGTCTACGTCCGCAAGCAGATCGTGCACAACATCCACGTCGTCACCGAGCTCGAAGCGCAGGGGGCGATCTTCGTCGACGAGGTCGACGAGGTGCCCACCGGTGCGCACGTCGTCTTCAGCGCGCACGGAGTGTCGCCGGCCGTGGTCAGCGCCGCATCCGATCGCGGACTCAATGCCATCGACGCGACCTGCCCGCTCGTGACCAAGGTGCACCGCGAAGCCGTGCGCTTCGCGCGTGATGACTTCGAGATCCTCCTCATCGGCCACGACGGACACGAAGAGGTCGAAGGCACGGCGGGCGAGGCGCCCGATCACGTGACGGTCGTGAACTCGCCGGACGAGGCCGACACCGTCGTGGTCAAGGACCCGTCCAAGGTGGTCTGGCTGTCGCAGACCACGCTCTCGGTCGACGAGACCATGGAGACGGTGCGCCGTCTGCGCGAGCGCTTCCCGCAGCTGCAGGACCCGCCGTCCGATGACATCTGCTACGCGACGCAGAATCGTCAGGTCGCCATCAAGAAGGTCGCCGCCGACGCTGATCTGGTGATCGTCGTCGGCTCGGCCAACTCGTCGAACAGCGTGCGGCTGGTTGAAGTGGCCCTCGAGCACGGCGCGAAGGCCGCCTATCGCGTCGACTATGCGGACGAGATCGAGCAGTCCTGGCTCGATGGGGTGGAGACGGTGGGCGTGACCTCAGGTGCCTCGGTGCCGGAGGTGCTCGTGCAGGAGGTGCTCGATGCGCTGTCCGGTGCCGGTTTCCGCGACGTCGAGCAGGTGCGCACGGCGGAGGAGGACCTCATGTTCTCGCTGCCGAAGGAACTGCGTGACGGCCGGGCGCTGGGTGGGCGGAGCCGGGCGTGAGCACGCCGGATGAGCCGCGACCGGCGCCGCAGTACGGGGAGTATGCGACGCCCGAAGAGCAGCGCGCGCGCATCCAGCAGCCCGACCCGGCACTGACGTCGTCTCCGGCAGCCGCACCGGTCGAGCCACCCTATGCACCGCATCCGCCGCACGCGCGGCCCACGACGGACGCCGCCCAGCCCTCGCGTGCTGCCGACCGGATCATCACGTTCGCGCTGCTGGCCTACGGCCTGGTCACCGTGATCACAGCCGTTCCGCAGATGCTCGACTTCACCGGTTTCGCGCAGACGTGGATGGAGGTCGCCGGTGTCGACGCCGAGTTCACCAACCACGAGGCCGGCATCCTGTGGGGCCGGATCGGTGCGCTGATCTTCGCCGGCGGCTGGCTGGCGACCGCGCTGCTGTCGTGGCGCTCGGTGCGCCGTCGCCGGCTGTCGTGGTGGATCCCACTGGTCGGCGCGATCGTGACCTTCATCGCCGCCAGCTTCTGCCTGGTCGTGCCGCTGCTGGGCGATCCCGGGATCGCCCAGCACTTCTCGACGCTGGGCTGAGGTCAGGCTCAGGCGCTGATCGAGTGGCCTGCTGAGCCGAGCTGCTGCGTTGCCTCGACGACGCGGGCGGCCATGGCCGATTCGGCGATCTTGCCCCAGGCGCGCGGGTCGTAGGCCTTTTTGCTGCCCACTTCACCGTCGACCTTGAGGACGCCGTCGTAGTTCTGGAACATGAAGCCGGCGACCGAGCGGGTGAACGCGTACTGCGTGTCGGTGTCGATGTTCATCTTGATGACGCCGTTCGCGACGGCGAGGGCGATCTCCTCGGGCGTGGAGCCGCTGCCGCCGTGGAAGACGAGGTCGAGCGGCTTGGCATCCGTGCCGAACTTCGCGGCGATGCCGGCCTGGATCTCACCGAGCAGCTCGGGACGGAGCTTGACGTTGCCGGGCTTGTACACGCCGTGCACGTTGCCGAACGTGAGCGCCGCGATCCAGCGGCCCTGGTCACCGAGGCCGAGCGCCTCGACCGCCTGGGCGACGTCGGCGGTCGTCGTGTAGAGCGCGTCGTTCGAGCCCTCGTGCTTGACGCCGTCCTCCTCGCCGCCGACGACGCCGATCTCGACTTCGAGAATCGCGTTGATGGCCTTGATGCGAGGGAGCAGGTCCTTTGCGATCTCGATGTTCTCTGCGAGCGGCACGGCCGAGCCGTCCCACATGTGCGACTGGAAGATCGGCTCGCGTCCGGCCTTGACCTCTTCTTCGCTGGCCGCGACCAGCGGCAGGACGAAGTCTTCGAGCGCGGGCTTGGGGCAGTGGTCGGTGTGCAGCGCAACGGTGATCGGGTAGTTCTTGGCGACCTCGGTGGCGAACTTCGCGAACGCGATCGCGCCCTGGGCGCGGCCCTTCACGGTGTGACCGGCGAAGTAGTCGGCGCCGCCGGTGGTGACCTGGATGATGCCGTCGGAGCCGGCTTCGGCGAGACCCTGAAGAACGGCGTTGATCGACTGCGAGCTGGCGGCGTTGATCGCCGGGAACGCATAGCCACCTGCCTTCGCGCGGTCCAGCATTTCGGCGTACTGGTCGGGTGTGGCGACGGGCATGTCAGCTCCTTGGGTGGCGTCGGGGAATGCACCGTCAGCCTATCGAAGCCGGTCGGCCGCGGCGACGGCCACATGGGCGGCACGATTCGGGGGCGTCTTCCGCCCGTGAAAGAATCACGATTCCTTCGTCGCGCAGCGACGGAAATGCCGCGCGCGGCGAGGGACCGGGACCTAGGCTGACCAGCATGGTGAGTTTGACCGCAGACATGAGCCCGCTCCACCCCGACCGCAACCTGGCACTGGAGCTGGTGAGGGCCACCGAGGCGGCAGCGATCCGCTCCGTGCCGTTCATCGGCCGCGGCAAGAAAGAGCTCGCCGACGGCGCGGCGGTCGACGCGATGCGCGCGTTCCTCACGACCGTCAACTTCGACGGGGTGATCGTGATCGGCGAGGGTGAGAAGGACAACGCCCCGATGCTCTTCAACGGCGAGCGGGTCGGCACCGGTCGCGGACCGCAGTGCGACATCGCGGTCGATCCCATCGACGGAACCACGCTGACGGCCGAGGGCCGCAACAACGCGCTGTCGGTGCTGGCGGTCTCCGAGCGCGGCACGATGCTTGACGCGTCGGCGGTGTTCTACATGGACAAGCTCGTCACCGGTCCTGCCGGGGTGGGCGTCGTCGACATCCGCCTGCCGGTCGGTGAGAACATCCGCCGGCTTGCGAAAACGCTCGACAAACCGGTGGACGAGATGGTCGTGTCCGTACTCAACCGCCCCCGTCACGCCCGTCTGATCGAGGAGATCCGCGAGTCGGGCGCCGGCACGCGCCTCATGAGCGACGGCGACGTGGCCGGCGGCATCAACGCGGCCCGCTACAACGCTCGCACCGACATGTGCATCGGCATCGGCGGCAGCCCGGAGGGGATCGTGACAGCCTGTGCCATCAAGGCGCTGGGAGGCCACATCCAGGGCCGGCTGTGGGCGCGCGACGACGACGAGAAGCAGCGCGGCATCGATGCCGGTCTGAAGCTCGACGACCACGTGTACGAAGCCGACGAGCTGGTCACCGGCAGCAACACGATCTTCGTGGCCACCGGCGTCACCAACGGCGAACTGGTCAGCGGAGTGCGCCGTTCGGGGCCGGACTACCTCATCACCGAGAGTGTCGTGCTGCGCGGCGTGTCGGGCACTCTGCGGCGGATCACCTCGGAGCACCTGACCTCGAAGTGGCTGTGATCCGGACCGTCTGAGTTCCCGCGGGGCCGGACACGCCCGTGATGTGATCGAGACGTGCCGATGCGCGTCGGCCCCTGTTCTCTCAGGATGCCTCTGGCACAATGGTCCTTGGCATCACCGACGGCATAGTGTCGTCGTGAGCCACCGGGAGAACCCATGACCGCAGCGTCGAGCACCCCGCAGACCGGGCAGATCGCCGTACCCGTCGACCCCGCACGCAGGCCCGACGTCCTGCTGCGCCGACGTGCGCCCGAGGGACATCAGGTCAACGCATGGTGGATGATCGGCGCCTTCGCCGGGGTGTCACTGCTCGTGGTCGGTCTCATGAACTTCTTCCCCGGCGGCTGAGACGCTTTCGTCTGACCTCTCCTGACCGTTCAGCGGTCACTGTCCAGCCGCTGCCGCAGGTCTCCGACATCGGCGGTCAGCGCCTCGGTCTCGGTGAACTCGACTGCCGTCAGCCGCTTCGGCGTCTTGTCGACGCCGGCCGGCGCGGCCACGGCATCGAGCTTCGTCTCGTCGATCCCCGGGAACTTGCGGGCTGTCACGAGCACGCGTGACTCGAGCGACCCGGCGAACCGGTTGTAGCTGTCGACGGTGCGCTCGATCGCTCTGCGCAGGTCGTCGGCGTGGCCGGCGAGGGCGCCCAGCCGGTGGTACAGCTCATTGCCCAGGTCGAACAATGTGCGGGCCTCGTCGGAGACGTCCTGCTGGGTCCACGTGTAGGCGACCGTCTTCAGCACGGCCCAGAGGTTCACGGGCGAGGCGAGGGCCACGCGGCGGCTGAACGCGTAGTCGAGCAGCGACGGGTCCTCTTCGAGCGCGGCCGCCAGCAGCGATTCGCTGGGGATGAAGCAGACCACGAACTCCGGACTCGAGGTGAGGCCGGCCCAATAGGTCTTCTTCGCGAGCGCGTCGACGTGCGCGCGCACGGCCTTCACATGCTTCTCCAGCAGTGTCTTGCGGCGCGCGCCCTCGTCGCCCTGCGCCGTCACAGGGATGGCGCTCGCCTCGAGATAAGCGTCGAGGGGCACTTTCGCATCGACCGCGAGGGCCTTGTCGCCGGGCAGGCGCACGACCAGGTCGGGCCGGCCTGCCCCGGCGTCGGAGGTGATGGATGCCTGGGTCTCGAAGTCGACGTAGCGGGTGAGCCCCGCCGATTCCACGATGCGCCGGAGCTGGGTCTCGCCCCAGACGCCGCGGGCGGAGTTCGAGCGCAGCGCGCCGGCGAGCGACTCGGTCGTCGCACGCAGCGCCTCATCGGACTGCTGCGCACGCCGGAGCTGCTCGGCCAGTGTGCCGTACTGGGTCTGGCGTTCGCGTTCGAGCTCATCGACCTTGAGCTGCATGTGCTGCAGCGTCTCTTGCACCGGCGCGAGGGCCCGCAGCACCAGCTGCTCGCGACGCTCGCGCTCGTCACGCGCGGCCTGGTCGGCGCGAGCCTGCGCCCCGAGGTCGCGGTGCAGCGCGCGCTGCTGCTCGAGCTGTGCGGTCAGTGCCTCATGCGTGGCCGCGGCCGCGGCGACCCGGGCGGCGAGCGTGGCGTGCTCGGTGGCCGCACGCACGGTGGCACGAGCCGAGCCGGCGAACCAGCCTGCGAGAACGCCTGCGAGAAGGCACGCGACGGTCACGACGGTGGCGAGGAGAGGATCCATATGGCCAGGATGCCGGGAACCCCCGACATCGGGGCCGCAACCCTCAGGCGGTGACGGCGGTGGGAGCGGCGATCTGCGGGACGCGCACCCCAAGAAGCATCGCCAGCTCGACGACGTCCTGCGCGCCTGCGCGGCGGGCCGCATCGACCATGATGTGCGCGCAGGCGAGGGCGTCGGCGGCGGCGTCGTGGTGGGCGAAGTCGAGGAATCCGGCGGCCGCGGCGACCAGCGGCAGGCGGTACGAGGCCAGTTCGTAGCTGCGGCGGGCGACCTGCAGGCTGCACACGTAGCTGTACGGCGGGCAGTCCTGGCTCGTGGCCTCGCACGCGCTCTGCAGCACGCGCATGTCGAACCCGGCGTTGTGTGCGACGAGGGTGTCGTCGCCGATGAAGTCGGTCAGGGTGGGCAGCTGCTCCGCCCAGGTGGGGGCGCCGGCGACGTCGTCCGCGTGAATCCCGTGGATGCCGATGTTCAGCTCGAAGAACCGGTCGTGTCCGGCGGGCGGCTGGATGAGCCAGCCGGTCTGGGCAACGACGTGTCCGTCGCGCACGCGGGTCAGGCCCACCGCGCACGCCGACGCGCTGGAGGAGTTCGCCGTCTCGAAGTCGATCGCGGTGAAGTCCAGGGGCACGGCCCAAGCCTCACACCGGCTGACCCCGGTGCAGGTAGGGCGCGCCGCTGGGCCGCGATGCAGTCGCACCACGGCGCCGCGTAGGGTCGGTGGTATGGCGACGGAGCGCGAGATGTCCATGTCCTTCGGTCGCGCGGCCGACCTCTACGAACAGGGCCGACCGGACTACCCGCCCGAGGCCGTCGCCTGGATGCTCGAGCCCGTGCGTCGGCCCGGGCACGCCGTGCGCGCAGCCGATGTCGGCGCGGGAACCGGAAAGCTCACCCGTGCCCTGGTGGATGCCGGTGCCGAGACCGTTGCGGTCGACCCTGACGCCGCCATGCTCGCCACGCTGCGAGCGAACGTCGCCGGCGTGCCCACCTTCGTCGGCACCGCCGAGCGGCTGCCTCTGCCCGACGCGGCGCTCGACGCCGTCGTGCTCGGCCAGGCGTGGCACTGGGTCGATCATGCGGCTGCATCCGGGGAGGTCGGGCGCGTGCTTAGGGCGGGCGGCGTGCTCGGCACGGTCTGGAATATCCGCGATGCGTCGGTGCCGTGGATCGTGCGGCTGACCGAGATCATGCACGGCAGCAACGCCGAGCGCATGATGCGCGCCGGCGATCCGCCGCTGTCGTCACCGTTCGCGGGGTGGGAGTCGCGCACCTGGACGTGGGCGCGCCCGGTGGACCGCGCGGTGCTGACGGCGATGGTCCACTCGCGCAGCTACCTGATCACCGCGGGCGATGCGGAGCGCGCCCGCGTCGACGCCGAGATCGCCGATCTGTTCGACGAGATCGGTGCGGTCGGCGAAGCCCTCGTCGCCCTCCCGTACGTGACGAAGGCGTTCCGGGTGCTGCGGCCCTAGCATCGCTCATGCGAAAACTCATGGTCTGCAACTTCGTCACGGTCGACGGCAGGTACGAGGACGACGATGTCGCCGAGTGGCCCCACACCCGCATCGTGCGGATCGCCGATGCCTGCGACGAGGTGCGCGGGGTGGGCGGCGGGTAAGACGACCGCGATGGCCGCCACGTAGACTCGATGCCCGTGGCTCTCACTATCGGCATCGTCGGCCTGCCCAACGTCGGCAAGTCCACCCTGTTCAACGCCCTGACCAAGAATCAGGTGCTCGCGGCGAACTATCCGTTCGCGACGATCGAGCCGAACATCGGGGTGGTGAACCTGCCCGATCCACGGCTGAACACCCTCGCCGGCATCTTCGGCTCGGAGCGGATCCTGCCCGCCGCAGTCTCGTTCGTCGACATCGCCGGCATCGTCCGCGGGGCGAGCGAAGGGGAGGGGCTCGGCAACAAGTTCCTCGCGAACATCCGTGAAGCGGATGCCATCGCGCAGGTCGTCCGCGGCTTCGCCGACGACGATGTGGTGCACGTCGAAGGTGCGGTCAATCCGCAGAACGACCTGGAGACCATCAACGCCGAGCTGCAGCTCGCTGACCTCGAGACGGTCGAGAGGGCGATCGCGCGGTACGAGAAGGAGGTGCGCGGCCGCAAGCTCGACCCTTCGGTGCTCGCCGCGGCGGTTGAGGCGAAGGACGCACTGGAGCGCGGCGTGCTGCTGTCGGCGTCGGGTGTCGACCTCGAACCCCTCAGGGAACTGGGGCTGTTGACGGCCAAGCCGTTCATCTTCGTGTTCAACGTCGACGAAGCGGTGTTGACGGATGCCGCGCGCAAGGCCGAACTGGAAGCACTCGTCGCCCCGGCGAAGGCCGTCTTCCTCGATGCGAAGATCGAGTCGGAGCTCATCGACCTCGACCCGGAGGACGCGGCGGAGCTGCTGGCATCCACCGGGCAGGACGAGTCGGGTCTCGATCAGCTCGCCCGCATCGGATTCGACACCCTCGGACTGCAGACATACCTCACGGCCGGGCCGAAAGAGGCGCGCGCCTGGACGATCGGCAAGGGGTGGAAGGCGCCGCAGGCGGCCGGGGTGATCCACACCGACTTCGAGAAGGGCTTCATCAAAGCTGAGGTCATCTCATTCGACGACCTGGTGGAGCTCGGCTCGGTCGCCGAGGCTCGCGCGAAGGGCAAGGCGCGCCTGGAGGGCAAGGACTACGTCATGCAGGACGGCGACGTGGTGGAGTTCAGGTTCAATGTCTGAATCGAGGTTCGATGTCTGATCGGATGCCGCCGTGCCCTGAGTGCGCGAGCGAGTACGCCTATGAGTCCGGTGCGCTGCTGATGTGCCCGATGTGCGGTCACGAGTGGGCACCGGGCACGGAGGGGGCGGCTGCCGAACCCGAACACGTCGTGAAGGATGCGGTAGGCAATGTCCTCAGCGATGGCGACACGGTCACCATCGTGAAAGACCTCAAGGTCAAGGGCGGAGGTGGCGGCGTCGTCAAGGTCGGCACGAAGATTCGCGGCATCCGGTTGATCTCCGACGGCGTCGGCGATCATGACATCGACGCGAAGGTGCCCGGGTTCGGTCAGATGCAGCTGAAGTCGAGTGTGGTGAAGAAGGTCATCTGATCGGCCCGCCTGCGCACGTGCCGCACACACGGATCTGACAGCAGGCGACGTCGCAAGGCTTCGCCGATTGTTCGACGCCGAGTACCATCAGGGTTTCGGGGAGTGGGACCCGGACTTGCCATATGGCTATGCTCCGCATGACCTCCATGTCATCGCTCGGCAAGAGGACGAGGTTGTCGGCCATGTCGGCTGGGCGCGACGCGCTATAGGTGTCGGCCGTCGCGAGCTTGCTATTGCAGGCGTGGGCGGAGTGTTGATCTCGGACCATGCGCGACGCAGGCGACTGGGCGAGCGTCTGATGAGCCGTGTGGCAGGGGCGCATCGACGCGGATCAGGGTCTGTTGCCCAGCCGCGACGAGCGTCCGCTGCCCGCCGTTGTGGGCGTAGACATCGAGTCGGCAGATCGTGAGTGTGCGCCCGGGCTTGATCACCGTGCCGATGGCCTCCAGCTCGTCGCCGATCGCGGGAGCCAACAGATTGATCTTGTATTCCACGGTGAGGACCTCCGAGGCTGGGTCCATCAGTGTGAGGGCCGCGTAGCCCCCGGCGCTGTCGGCGATGGTGCTCGTGGCCCCGCCATGGAATAGCCCGTGCTGCTGGGTCACGGCGTTGCTCATCGGCAGATGGATGTGCACCTCTCCTGGCGCCGTGTGCCCGAGCCGAGCGCCGAGTGTGCTCATGAGGCCCTGTTTGGCGAAGCTCACGGCAATGTGGGTGTGGTCGCTCTCGTGAGGGGGGTCATGTTTCAAGAGCTCCTCCTTCCGCAGTGATGGTTCAGATCGTCGCGTGGTGAGAGACGACGGTCTTCATGATCAGCGTCGCTGTCAGTCGCTGGACACCGGGCAGCTGGCTCAGCTGTTGGTCGTAAAGCTCTTGGTAGTGCTGTTTCGAGTTCGCGGCGATGTAGAGCTGATAGTCGGGCTCGCCGAACAGCCGATGTGCCTGCACGATGTTCGGGATGGCGGCAACGGCGCCTTCGAACGACGCGACCGCAGAGGCATCCCCGGCCTTCATCGTCACGAAGACAAGCGCCTCGAACGGCAGCCCGAGAAGGTCCAGGTCGAGGTCGACGCTGAACCCGCGGATCACCCCGGAGGCCTCCAGATCGCGGAAACGGCGGTGGCAAGCGGACAGGCTCAGCCCGACTTTCGAGGCTACCTCCGTCATCGTCGCCCGCCCATCCCGCTGGAGGAGCGAGAGGATCTCCCGGTCAAGTGCGTCCATGAGAGAGAGTCTCCCCAGTTCATTGCCAGGATGCAAGTAGGAGTGAAGCACATTGCGTAGAAGGATGAATAATATTGCCCCACGGCGGTGAGAGGAAGTACCGATGGAAGCCGGGCTGGTGGTCGCGTTCTGGGGCGTGTCGATGCTGTTCGTCGTCACCCCCGGCGTGGACTGGGCATACGCGATCGCCTCGGGAACGAAGCACCGGACAGGTGTACTCCCAGCCGTGTCGGGAATGCTTGCCGGGCACCTGGCGGCCACGCTCGTCGTCGCGGCCGGTGTTGCCGCACTCCTGGCCGCATCCGGTGTCGCGATGACCGTTCTCACCGTTGCCGGAGCCGTCTACCTCGTCTGGCTGGGCGTCGGCGCACTGCGGCATCACGCGGCTCCAGATCTTGCTGGCGAGCCCGGTGTAGCGGGGAACGGGACGCTGTTCGCCAAAGGCATCGGCATCAGCGTGCTCAACCCGAAGGTCTTCCTGCTGTTCCTCGCCCTGCTCCCGCAGTTCGCCTCAGAGCGTGCCGGGTGGTCCGTCGGTGCGCAGATGGCCATGCTCGGCGGCGTTCACGTCGCCAACTGCGCGATCGTCTACTTCGCCGTCGGCTACGGGGCCGCCGCAGTGCTCACGACGCGCCCGAAGGCGGCGAAGATCGTCGGTATCGTCTCGGGTGTCGTCATGATCGGTCTCGGCATCGCGCTTGTCGCGGAGAAGGTTCTCAGCAGCATCCACTGATCGCGGGGACGGGCCTCGCACCGGGTACCAGGTGCCGATCGTCGACACCGTCCTCAGGTATGGGGCCGCTGACGCTGAGTCGTGAGGTCAGGCCGGGTACCCCTGGTTGCGCAGGCTGCGCGCGAGGTGGACGGCGCCGGAGACCGCGGTGGACATCGCCGAGCTGACGGCTTCGGGCGTGGCATCCAGATCCTTGTAATCGGTCGTCTGCATGGCTTCACCGTTCCAGTACACGCATCCCTGCGCGGGGATCGTGAAGCCGACGTCGTTGAGCGCCTGAAAGAGGATGCCCACGATGTGGTGTGCGCCGTCTTCATTGCCCACGACGCCGACCAGCGCCACCTTGTCGAACAGGATGGGCCTGCCCTCGTCATCGGTCTCGCTCAGCTCCGCGTCGAGACGCTCGAGCACCCGCTGCGCAATGCTCGACGGCTGGCCCATCCAGGTCGGCGTGACGAACACCAGGATGTCGGCGTCGAGCACCTTCTGCCGAAGCGCGGGCCATTCGTCGCCCTCGCCCATATCGGCCTCGACACCGGCCAGGATCTCATGGTCGACGGCGCGGGCGCTCCCTCCCTCGACCCCGAGCTTGCTGAGTTCTTCGCCGATCTGGCGGCCGAGCAGCTCGGAGCTGGACTCCGCGGGAGAGGACTTCAGTGAACAGGAGATGGTGAATGCGGTGATGTCTGCGTCCATGGGAGACGTGTCTAGCAGCGGGTCCGGCACGCCGACGAGGGCATTCCCTCCGTGGCGTCAATGCGGTAAGGCGCACCGCACGACGGCTGCGCGCCTGTGCGGGTCGCCGGTTCGCACATCGCGCACGGCACCGTCAACCCCCTGGGGCCACCCCATCGTGCGGCATTACGGTGAGCCACCGCGTTGATACCAGACGAGTTGAAACCAGACGAGAGGACATCCCATGTGCCCCGACGACCCGCGCACGAAGCACCCCGAGGGCGGCTTTCCCGATCAGGAGCAGACGCAGCCCGGCTTGACGACCGAGACCGAGCCCACGCCCGACCATGGTGAGGACTCCTACCGCGGGTCGGACCGCCTCGCGGGCCGGCGTGCGCTCATCACCGGCGGTGACTCGGGCATCGGGCGCGCTGTGGCGATCGCGTTCGCCCGTGAGGGCGCAGACGTGGCGATCACCCATCTGCCCGAAGAAGCCGAAGATGCCGCCGACACGTTGGCGCTCGTCGACGCGGAGAACCACCGCAGCCTCGACCTCTCGGGCGACCTGCGCGACGAGGACTTCGCCGACCGCATCGTCTCCGACACCGTCGAGGCGTTCGGTGGACTCGACGTCGTCGTTCTCAACGCCGCCTACCAGCGCGACCGGGACGGACTCGAGAACCTCGAGACGAGCGAACTCGACCGGGTCATGCGCACGAACCTCTACAGCCTGCTGTTCACCGCACGGGCCGCCGTTCCGCATCTCGAGCCGGGCGCATCGATCATCGTCACCTCGTCGATCCAGGCCTTCCAGCCGTCACCGGGACTGATCGACTATGCCATGACGAAGGCCGCGCAGGTCGCGTTCGTCCGCGCTCTGGCGGAGGAGCTAGGGCCGAAGGGCGTGCGCGTGAACGCGGTGGCGCCCGGACCCATCTGGACGCCGCTGATCCCCGGCACCGGCTGGGATGCCGAGCGCATCGCGACGTTCGGCACCGACACCCCCCTCGGGCGTCCAGGGCAGCCCGCGGAGCTGGCCGGCGCGTACGTGTACCTGGCATCGGCGGCGGCCTCGTACGTCTCCGGGGCTGTGCTGCCGGTCACCGGTGGCAAGGGGCTGTAGGCCGTGGGCCGGCGGGGGCGGGGAACCGTCGTCGGCGTCCTCGTGCTCGCGCTCGCCGGGTGCGCGGTGCCGGTCGACCCCGACGGCACCCTCGAGCGCATCGGCACGGGGATCGTGCGTGTCGGCGCCTCGCCCAGCGGTTCGCTGGTCGTCATCGACGACGGCGACGTCTCTGGCGAGCTCGCCGATCTCGTCACCGGTTTCGCGAGCGCGCGCGGCGCGAGCGTGGAGTGGACAGTCGGCAGCGAAGAGGAACTGGTCACCGCCCTCGAAGACGGCCTGCTCGACCTCGCGATCGGGGGCATGACCGACAGCACGCCCTGGATCGACCGGGCATCGGCGACACGGGGCTACTCCGGCATCCGCGGTGCCGGTGACGCGGCGGTGGTCGTTCTGCTGCCCTTGGGGGAGAACGGCACCCAGGCGGCGCTGGAGCACTACCTCGATGAAGCGGTCGCACCGTGAAGACGCTCGGCCGCACCGACCTTCCCGACGAACAGCAGCGTGCGCTGCGCAGCGCCGTGCGGTGGGAGTGGTTCACCATCGGCTACACGGTGGTCACCATCGCACTGATCGCGCTCGTGGTCGGCGGGTCGCAGGCGATGAAGACCGCGTGGATCGAGGACATGCTGTCGCTCATTCCGCAGATCTCGTTCCTGGTGGCTCTTCTGCTCATCCGTCGTGGCCCGACCCGGGCGTTCCCGTATGGGCTGCATCGCGCGATGGGAGTCGGGCACCTCGTCGCCGGTGTCGCGCTCCTCGCAGTCGGCGGGAGCCTCGCGGTCGAGTCCCTCAGCGGACTCCTGCGCGCAGAGCACCCGGCGATCGGAACGGTGCGCGTGTTCGGGCAGACGGTGTGGCTGGGCTGGTTCATGGTCGCGGTCATGTCGGTCACCGTGATCGGCCCGTTCTTCTACGGCCACGCGAAGGCCAAGCTCGCGCCGCTGCTGCACAACAAAGTGCTGTTCGCGGATGCCGATATGGCAAAGGCGGACTGGACGACCACCGTGGCATCGATCGTCGGCGTCCTCGGCGTCGGGATCGGGTGGTGGTGGCTGGACGGCGCGGCCGCCCTGTTCATCTCGGTCGGCATCGTGTGGGACGGGTGGAAGAACTCTCGCGCCGCCGTGCTCGACCTCATCGACCAGCGTGCCCGCACCGAGGACGACGCCGAACCTCAGCCGCTCATCGCGCAGATCGTCCGGGCACTCGATACGCAGCCGTGGGTGCGCGAGTCGGCGGTGCGCATGCGCGACATGGGGCAGGTCTTCCATGTCGAGGCGTTCGTCGTGCCGGTGCGCCGCACCGTGTCCGTCGCGCAGGTGGAAGCTGCACGCGAGGGCATTGCGCGGATGGACTGGAAGATGCAGGACGTCGTGGTCATCGTGGTGCCGAAGCTGCCGGACGAAGCCGAGCGCTGAGCGGGGCGTCGACGGGGCATGGCAATCTGGTGCCATGCCCGAGTCTCCCGAAGTGCAGGCGCTCGCCGAGTTCCTCGACGAGCACGCACGCGCACGCAGCATCGAAGCCGTCGAACTCGACGAGTTCCGGGCCCTGAAGACGCGCGGGCGGTCACTGAGCGAACTGGCCGGGGCGACGATCACCGGCATCCGTCGCCGCGGCAAGCATCTCGATGTGGCGACCGGCGCGGCTCACCTCGTCATCAGCCTCGGGCGCGCCGGCTGGGCGCGCTGGAACGGCGAAGTCGCACCCGGCGAGGCCCCCGTCCTGGCGCGGATCCCGCTGGCCGGGGCGCTGATCGAGCTGACGGATGCCGGGCAGTGGCTCTCGCTGGGGCTCTTCGTCGTCGATGACGCCGCCGAGGTGCCCGCGATCGCGAAGCTGGGGCCCGATCCCGCATCGCCGGACTTCACCCGCGAGCAGTTCGACTCCGCGGTGGTCGGGCGGCGGAAACAGCTCAAGGCGCTGCTGCAGGAGCAGGAGACCTTCGCCGGTGTGGGCAACGCCTACTCGGATGAGATCCTGCACGTCGCGCGGCTGTCGCCGGTCGCGCACGCCGCCGCGCTGGACGACGGCGAGCGGAACCGGCTCTTCGCCGCGCTCACCACGGTGCTGCGCGATGCCGTCCATGCGCGCCGCGGCATCCCGCCCCACGAACTCAAGGCGGCGAAAGTCGCGGCGATGCGCGTCCATGGACGTGGGGGACAGGCCTGCCCCGTCTGCGGCGGCACGATCCTGGATCACGGGACCGGGCAGTACTGCCCGACCTGCCAGACCGGCGGAGAGCAGCTCGCATGAGGGCCGGGCAGCAGCGCTTGTTGGCGAAGATCGGCCGGATCCTCATGTCCGAGGAGTCGATCTACGGGCTCATCCTCATCTCGGGCATGATCGTCGTGAGCAACTCGCTCACCGGCACCTCGGTCACCGCGCTGGTCACGGTGGTCGTGACCGTCGTCGTCTTCTTCGCCGCGCACGTCTACGCCGGCACCATCGCCGGCATCGCGAGGGAGCGCACCCGCGGTGACGTCAGCCGGAGTTTCTCCGCCGCGTTCCACCACTCGGAAGGGATGCTGCTCGTCTCGATCGCACCTCTCGCGGTGCTGCTTCTCGGGGTGACCCGCATCGTCGACGACGACGTGGCGATCTGGACGGCGCTGCTGGTCGACACGGTCATCCTCGGCGCACTGGGCTGGTTCGCCGTCGCGCGCTGGAACCCGCGGTTCTGGCCGCGAATGGCCAGCGCGCTGGTCACGGCGGCCTTCGGCGCGGTGCTCGCCGGGCTCAAAGCGCTGATCCACTGAGGTCCGCACCGGAATCTTCGGGCGCCGACGCCGGCCGACTGGACGCGGGGTGGCAGCCGACGTCGCCAGAGAATCAGGCGTCGGCGTACCGTATGACGACGCGGCCCTCGATCCGGCCCTGCTCCATGCGCTCGAAGATGTCGTTGATGTCGTCGAGCGTCTCGACGGATGACACCGTCGGGTGGATGAGACCCCGGGCATAGAAGTCGAGCGCCTCGACCATGTCCTGCCGGGTGCCGACGATCGATCCGCGGATCGTGATCCGATTCAGCACGGTGGAGAAGATATCGGCGGGGAAGGTTCCCGGGGGAAGGCCTACGAACACGACCGTCCCGCGCCGCCGGCACATGCCGGTGGCCTGCCCGAACGCCTCCGGGTGCACGGCGGTGACCAGCACGCCGTGCGCGCCGCCGGTCTGCTCCTGGATCGCCGCGACCGGATCGACGGTCGCCGCGTTGACCGCGACTTCGGCGCCGTGGCGGCGCGCGAGTTCGAGCTTCTCGTCGTCGATGTCGACCGCGGCGACGCGCATGCCCATCGCGACCGCGTACTGCACCGCGACATGCCCGAGACCGCCGATGCCCGAGATGACGACCCATTCACCCGGCCTCACTTCGGTCTCCTTGAGTCCCTTGTACACGGTGATGCCGGCGCAGAGTATCGGCGCGACCTCGACGGGGTCTGAGCCGGCGGGGATCCGCGCGGCGTAGCGCTCGTCGACGAGCATGTACTCGCCGAAGCTGCCGTCGACGCCGTAGCCGCCGTTCTTCTGGTCGGGGCACAGCGTCTCCCACCCGCTGCGGCAGTACTCGCACACGCCGCACGCGCTCCACAGCCACGCGTTGCCGACCTTGTCGCCGATCGCGAGCTCGGTCACGTCCGCGCCGACGGCGACGACCTCGCCGTAGCCTTCGTGGCCAGGGATCAAGTCGGCTTTCGGGGGCACCGGCCAGTCGCCGCGCGCGGCGTGCAGGTCAGTGTGGCAGACGCCGCTGGTGATCACACGCACCAGGGCTTCGCGGGGACCGGGAGCGGGGATCGGCACATCGGTGACCCGCAGTGGTCTATCGGGCGCGACCACCACGGCCGCGCGCATGACGCCTTCTCGGACGGCTCCTTGATCGACGGTGCTCGGCACCTCACTCATGGTGCTCATCTCCTTCTTCGTCAGTGGATGTGTTTCATGACAAAGATACTCCGGTGTGGTCCGACCACACAGGAACACTGTGGGAATGTACAAACGCGCCCGCTGCGCTCACGGGCGCCTACGATGGAGCGATGACCACCTCGAACCTTCCCGCGCCCGCACCGCAGCCGCTGACCACCGCCGCCGACGACAAGAACCTGCTCACCGTCGTCGAGGACGGCGCCTCCTGCTGCGGCGGCACGAGCTGCTGCGGGAGCTGACGCCCGGACTCACCGATCGGCGACGCCCGGCCCATGATGGGCACGGACGTCGCCGATTTTCAGTGACCGACCGGGAGTTCCGGCAGCTCGTCGGCGGGCTTGCGGATCAGGAAGGCGCCGATCAGCAGCGGCAGTGACACGATGGCCGCCAGCAGGAACGCGGCGTGCACGCCCGCGGCTCCCGCTTCGGCCTCGGGCAGGCCCGCGGCCAGCTGCGTGGCCTCGACCGACGACATGACCGTGATCATGATCGCGATGCCCGCAGCGCCGGCCACCTGCTGCAGCGTTCCGACGACCGCCGAGCCGTACGAGTAGAACTTCGGGGTCAGCGACGCCAGTGACGCGGTGAACAGCGGCGTGAACGAGAGCGCGAGACCCAGCGACAGGATCGTCTGTGCGACCACGACGACCCATAGCGGGGTCGTGGCGGTGAAGGTCGTGTAGAACCACAGCATGCCGATCGCGATGACCGAGCCCGGCACGAGCAGCACCCGAGTGCCACGCGCGTCGTAGATGCGACCGATCACCGGTCCGGCGAGGCCCATCAGCACCGATCCGGGAAGAACCGCGAGACCCGTCTGCAGCGGCGAGATGCCGAGCACGTCCTGCATGTACAGCGGCAGGATCGTGATCGTGCCGAAGAACGACATCGACAGCAGCGCCATCTGCCCCACCGACAGCGAGAAGTTCGCGCTGCGGAACACGCGCAGGTCGAGCAGGGCGTCGTCGATCTTCTGCAGCTCCAGCTGCCGCCAGATGAACAGGCCCAGGGCGATGACGCCGACGCTGAGCGACACGATCAGTGAGACGGTCGACAGGCTCTGCGCCGCGGCATCCGCAGCCGAAGAGCCGGTCGTCTCCGCGCCGCCGATCTGGCTCAGTCCGTAGACCAGCCCGCCGAAACCGAACGCCGACAGGATGATCGAGAGCACATCGATGGGGGCTCGGGTCGTCTCGCCGAGGTTATGGATCCAGCGGGCGCCCATCGCCAGGGCGATCAGGGCGATCGGCAGGACGATGGCGAAGATCCAGCGCCAGTTGAGCGTGTCGAGCAGGAATCCCGACAGCGACGGACCGATCGCCGGCGCCAGCGACATCACGATCGAGACGCGGCCCATCATGCGGCCGCGCGAGTGCGCCGGGACGATCGTCATGAGGGTCGTCATCAGCAGCGGCATCATGATCGCGGTGCCGGATGCCTGCACGACGCGTGCGACCAGCAGGACTTCGAAACCCGGCGCGAGCAGGGCGATCAGGGTGCCCGCCGAGAACAGGCTCATCGCCGTGATGAAGATCTGGCGCGTGGTGAAGCGGCGGAGCAGGAACCCGGTGATCGGAATGACCACGGCCATGGTCAGCATGAACGCGGTCGTCAGCCACTGCGCGGCGAGGTAGGTGATGCCGAGGTCGTCGACCAGATGCGGGATCGCGACGCCCATCGTCGTCTCGTTGAGGATCGCCACGAACGCTGCGGCCAGCAGCAGCCAGATGATCCGGGATGCGCCGGGCGGCAGCGCGTGCGGGTCGGCGGCGACCGGGACGCTGCCGGTGCTGGGGTGGGTGTCTGTGGAGGACAAGAGGAGCTCCTGGGATCAAGGGGCGCGAGATGCCGTGCATGAGGCCGACCGCGGGCATGAGCATCGGACGGCAAGCGAAGAGAATAACCGGTGCGGCGGACACCGCATTCCCAGAGAGGCGACGAATCCGGAAATCCGTCCCCGGTGACGGCTACTCGGCCGAGTTCCAGTCTTCCGAGCCGATCGAATCGGTCGGTTCGGGCGTCGGCTCGCGGTCGATGAGATCTGCCGGCGTGGGGTTGACCAGCTCTTCCTCGGGGATCGACTTCAGCTCGTCGATCTCTTCTCGAAGCGCGTCCAGGTCGGTGTGCTGCGGCTTCGGCCCGTCGGATGAGGTCATGACGGACAGCCTATCGATCCGCGACCCATCCCGAAACGGTGAAGCGGCCCGATGAGCCCCGCGTGGGAGCGCGTGGTCATAGGCTGACGAAGATGAGCATGCGTGGGGGTGGTGGCCGAGGCGGTTCCGGCATCGGGACCGCCGATGCCAAAGCGCAGCGCCGCCTGAATGCCGAAGCGCCCCAGGTCGCCCATCTGGGGCGCCGCGTGGTCGCACTGTTCCGCCCCTACCGCGGGCGCATCATCGTCACCGGCCTGCTGGTGATCATCGGCGCGGCCGTCGCCGTCGTGCCACCCCTCCTCGTCCAGCGGGTGTTCGACGATGCACTCTTCCCCGTCGACGGGTCGGCGCCCGACCTGCCGCTGCTGGTGCGCCTCGTGCTCGCCATGATCGGGCTGTTCCTGCTCTCGGCGGTGCTGGGCGTCGCGCAGACGTGGCTGACCGCCACCGTCGGCAATCGGGTCACCGGCGACCTGCGGGTCAGACTGTTCGACCATCTGCAGCGCATGGACCTGGGCTTTTTCACCCGCACCAAGACCGGCGTCATCCAGTCCCGGCTGCAGAACGACGTCGGCGCCGTCGCCGGGGTGCTCACCAACACGGTGACGAGCATCCTCGGCAACGTCGTCACCGTCATCTCCGCTCTGGTCGCGATGATCCTCATCGACTGGCGCCTGACGATCGTCGCCGTCATCCTCATGCCGTTCCTCGTGTTCGTGCAGCGCCGCGTAGGCCAGGTGCGGGCGCGCATCGCCGGGCAGACCCAGGAGTCCCTCTCCGAGCTGACCTCGATCACGCAGGAGACGCTGTCGGTCTCCGGCATCCTGCTGTCGAAGTCGTTCAATCGCCAGCGCGCCGAGTCCGCCCGCTACGGCGACGAGAACGTCAACCAGATCCACCTGCAGGTGCGGCGGGCGATGAGCGGTCAGGGGTTCTTCGCCGTCGTGCAGGTCCTGATGTCGTCGGTGCCGGCGATCATCTACCTGGTTGCGGGCTATCTCGTCTCCGGTGGCGACACCGCCATTACGGCCGGTACCGTCGTCGCGTTCACCACCGTGCAGGCGCGGCTGCTGATGCCGCTCATGGGCCTCATGCGCGTCGCGCTGGATCTGCAGACCTCGGCGGCCATCTTCGCCCGCATCTTCGAGTACCTCGATCTCACGCCCGCGATCGCGGACGCGCCTGATGCGCAGACGGTGGCCGAGGCCCCGGGCCCGGTCGGGCGCATCGAATTCCGCGATGTCGTCTTCAGATATCCCGACGCCGGTCCCGATGCCCGACCGACCCTCGACGGCGTCTCGTTCGTCGCCGAACCCGGCCAGCACGTCGCCTTCGTCGGACCCTCCGGTGCGGGCAAGACCACCGTGCTGTACCTCGCGCCGCGGCTCTACGAGGCGACCGGGGGAGCAGTGCTGTTCGCGGGCGCCGATGTCCGCGACCTCACGATGGAGTCGATCATCGACCACGTGGGCATCGTGTCGCAGGAGACGTATCTGTTCCATGCGACGATCCGCGAGAATCTGCGCTACGCCCGGCCGGAGGCGACGGATGCCGAGGTCGAGGCCGCGTGTGTCGCCGCGAACATCCACCATGTCATCGCCGGATTCGAGCGCGGCTACGACACCGTCGTGGGAGAGCGCGGCTACCGGCTGTCGGGTGGTGAGAAGCAGCGCATCGCGATCGCGCGGGTGTTGCTCAAGGACCCGCCGGTGCTGCTGCTCGATGAGGCCACGAGCGCCCTGGACACCGTGTCGGAGCGCGTCGTGCAGGAGGCCCTGGAGGCGGCATCGCGCGGGCGGACGACGCTCTCGATCGCGCATCGGCTCTCGACGGTCGTGGGTGCCGATGCGATCCACGTCGTCGAGGACGGCCGCATCGTCGAGTCGGGCACCCACGCCGAGCTGCTCGCCCGCGACGGCCTCTACGCCGAGCTGGCCGTCCAGCAGCTGGCCTCGTCGCACATCGCGGGCCTCGCGCACACGCCGCCGGCGCTTGCCGATCGGCGGGCGGACCGTGCGCCCGACGACGCGGCGCACTGACGCGGCTGCGCCGCCGTCACCACAGCCGTGCGGCGTCGCGCAGCGCGGCGCTGGAGGGATCGAGGGCGATCGCATCGGCATCCGCCCACTCGATCAGCTCGCGCACGAAGTCGCCCAGCGTGCGCCGGTACTCGTCATCGGGGTGGGTCTGGGCGATGCGCACCAGCGGCGGCACGTCCATGTCGAGGATCAGCCGGACGCGCGCCTGGGCGGCCGCGTGGTGGCCGGCGGCATCGAGCACCGCGAGTCCTGACCGCATCGCCGCGAGGTATTCGACCAGCACGGGCCGTTCGCTCGTGTGCTGGGTGATGGACGAGCCGTCGGCGCGCTCGCGCCAGTGCACCACCACGTCGGGGACGACATCGAACGCCCGCGCCCGCGTGTACATGCGCTGGGCGACGATCTGGTCCTCATACAGGTGCCCCTCGGGGAAGCGCAGGTCGTTGCGCCGCCAGAACTCGATGCGGCTCACCTTCGACCAGGCCACGATGTTCCCCGACACTTCGGGGTGGTCGGCCAGCGTCGTCCCGCTGCGCGCCGGCTCGGTCGCCGCGGCGACCCAGGGCTGCACGGGACCGGGGGCATACCGCCCGAACCGGTCGGGCCGCAGCCGCACGTACGCGCCCACGGCGAAGTCGCTGCCGCTGTCGGTGAGCGCGCCCACGAGCACCTCGAGTGCGCTCGGGGTCAGCAAGTCGTCGGCGTCGAGGAAGGCCACCAGGGGCGTCTCGACGAGATCGAGCGCGAGGTTGCGTGCCGCGCCGAGGCCGATCGGCCGCGTGTTGTGCAGCACCCGGAACCGGCGATCGGATGCCGCGGCGTGATCGAACAGGGTCCCCGTGGCATCGGTGGATCCGTCATCGACGAGGATCGCGCGCCACCCGGTGAGCGTCTGCTCGAGCAGTGACGAGATCGCGTCGGCCGCGTAGTCCTGAACGTCGCGGCCGGGAACGATGACGGTGACGACGGGAGAGCTCACCCTCTCGATCGTACCGCCGCCACGGCGTCGGCGACCGCACGCGCGATCGGCTCGGAGTCACCGGCGAATCCGTGCCCGAACGTGAATCGCACCGCGGTCTGCGCGATCTCGGGGGCGATGCCCATCGCGAGGAGCACGTGCGACGGCTCGTCGCTGCCGGCGGCGCAGGCCGATCCGCTCGAGGAGATGACTCCGCGGCGCTCGAGCTCGAGCAGCACGGCCTCCCCGCTGATGCCCGCGAACGTGAAGCTCGCCGTACCCGGCAGGCGGTGCACCGGGTCGCCGGTGAGACGGGCGCTCGGCACGAGGGCGAGCACCGCGGCGATGAATGCGTCGCGGTGCCCGGCGACCCGGGTGGCTGCATCGATGCGGTCGCGTTCGGCCAGCTCCAGCGCGGTGGCGATCGCCACGGCCCCCGCGACGTTCTCGGTGCCGCTGCGGCGATCGCGCTCCTGCCCGCCGCCGTGCAGCAATGGTTCCAGGGGGATCCGGCCGCGCACCGCCAGCACGCCGGTGCCCTGCGGCGCACCGATCTTGTGCCCCGCGATCGAGAGGGCATCCGCACCGGTGCCCGACAGCGGCAGCCACCCCGCGGCCTGCACCGCATCGAGGTGCAGCGGCACTCTGGCGGCTGAGGCGATGGATGCCAGGGCCGCGGCATCCTGCACCGTCCCGACTTCGTTGTTCGCGTAGCCGACGGTGACCAGAGCGGTCTGCTCGGTGATCGAGGCCGCCACCACTGCCGGATCGATGCGGCCCCCGGCATCCACCGCCACACGGGTCACCTCGAACCCGTGGATGCGCTCGAGGTAGCGGCACGACTCCAGCACCGATTCGTGCTCGATGGGCGACGTGACCACGTGCGCACGTCCCGGGTGCGCCGATGAGGCGGCGATCGCGATGCCCTTGATGGCGAGATTGTTCGCCTCGGTGCCGCCGGAGGTGAAGATGACGTCGCCGGTGCGCATGCCGAACACCGCCGCGACCCGTTCGCGCGCGTCCCGCAGCGTCGCCGCAGCCCGCTCGCCCACCGTGTGGTGGCTGGACGGGTTTCCGAACCGATCGGTCAGGTAGGGCAGCATCGCCTGCAGCACTTCCGGACGCACCGGCGTCGTGGCGGCGTTGTCGAGGTAGAGCATCACGTGTCGATGCGCAGGTCGAGTCCGAGGTCGAGCGCGCCGGCGGAGTGGGTCAGCGCCCCCACGGAGATGACGTCGACGCCGGTCTCCGCGATCGCGCGCACCGAGTCGAGGGTCACCCCGCCCGATGCCTCGATCGTGGCGCGCCCCGCGATGAGGGCGACCCCGGTGCGCAGGTCGTCGATCGAGAAGTTGTCGAGCATGATCGTGCCGATGCCCGCGGCCAGCACCGCGGGGATCTGGTCGAGCCTGTCCACCTCGACCTCGACGTGCGTGGTGTGGGGGAGCCGAGCGATCGCGGCCTCGAGGGCCATCGTCACCGAGCTGCCGTCGCGGGTGAGGACGGCGAGGTGGTTGTCCTTGGCCATGACGGCGTCGGACAGCGAGTAGCGGTGGTTGTGCCCGCCGCCGGAGCGCACCGCATGACGTTCGAAGGCACGCAGGCCGGGGGTCGTCTTGCGCGTGTCGGCGATGCGGGCGCCCGTGTGGGCCACCTCGGCGACGTAGAGGTTCGTGAGGGTGGCGATGCCGCTCATCCGCTGCGTGAAGTTCAAGGCGACGCGCTCGGCCGTCAGCACGGCGCGGGCCGGTCCGGTGACGCTGGCCAGCCGCGTGCCGGCGGGGAAGAACTCGCCGTCCTCGACGTGCAGGCGCACCTCGATGGCCGGATCGGTGAGCCGGAACGCGGCGGCGAACACCTCGCCGCCGCTGAACACGCCGGTCTGCCGCGCCACGAGGTCGGCAGTGGCCACCGACTCTGCGGGAATCAGGTACGCGCTGGTGACATCGCCCCACGGGGCGTCTTCCTCCAGCGCTGCGGCCACGGTGCGGTCGATCTGGGCGCGGGTGAGCATCACGCGGGCACCTTCCTGTGAGAGCGGGCGGCGGGGCCGTCCACGCGGTCGTCGGATCGGAAGTGCGCGCCGACGGATCCCCGGCGTGCCTGTGCCGCGGCCACCACGCGTGCGGCCAGCAGACGGAGGTTCTCGTCCTCGTGGTCGGTCACGGTGTGCGGCGGGCGGGCGGGCGCGCGCCATGCGTCGAGGACGGATGCCGCGTGCGCAAGCCCCGCGGCATCGCGCACGAGCCCGGCGTCGCGCCACATCAGATCCTGCAGCGCGGGGCGGGAGAAGGGTGCGCGGAGCACCGCGATCGGCCGCGTCGCGCCACCTGGCGCCGGCGTCGGCGTCGGCGCGACAACAGGCCACGCCGCACCGGCGGCATCAGCGGCGATCACGTCGCCCGCCCGGGCGCCGAACACGGCCCCCTCGAGCAGCGAGTTCGATGCCAGCCGGTTCGCCCCGTGCACGCCGGTGCGGGCCACCTCGCCGACGGCATACAGCCCCGGCAGGCTCGTGCGTCCGTGCAGATCGGTGACGACGCCGCCCATGAGGTAATGCGCCGCGGGGGTCACCGGGATCGGCTCGCGCGCCCAGTCGAGACCGCGGTCGCGGACCGCCGCGCCGATCGTGGGAAAACGGCGACCCAGGAACGCCGCCGTCTCGGCCGGGGTCGGCCGGAGGCCGGTGGCGTCCAGGCGCACGGGCCGGCCGTCCTGGCGGGCCATCTGCTCGGCGATCGCCCGGGCCACCACATCGCGCGGCGCCAGTTCACCGTCCGGGTGCGCATCGAACGCGAACCGGCGGCCGGAGTCGTCGATGAGCGTCGCGCCCTCGCCCCGCACGGCTTCCGACACCAGGAACGCGCCGGCGGCGTTCCCGCCGGGCAGGACGGTCGGGTGGAACTGCACGAACTCGAGGTCGGCGACGGCCGCGCCGGCCCGGACGGCCGCGGCGATGCCGTCTCCGGTGGCGACGGACGGGTTGGTCGTGTGCGCGTAGAGCTGCCCGGCGCCGCCGGTGGCGAGCACGACCGCATCGGCGGGCAGCAGCTCGCGCGTGCGGCCACCGATCAGCAGGTCGACACCGGTCGCCCGGCGGCCGGTGAGTACCAGGTCGACCAGGAAGGCGTGCTCGATGACGCGCACATCACTCGCGCGCAGCCGGGCCACGAGGGCTCGCTCGATCGCCGTGCCGGTGGCGTCACCGCCGGCGTGCAGGATGCGCGGGTAGGAGTGCGCGGCTTCGAGCCCCTTCACGAACTCCCCGTCGGCGCTGCGGTCGAAGGCGACGCCGAGCGCGATGAGCTCGCGGATCCGCGCAGGCCCCTCCTCGGCGAGCACGCGCACCGCCTCGGGGTCGCACAGGCCCGCCCCGGCGACGACGGTGTCGTGGATGTGGTCGGCGACACGGTCGTCGCCGAACATCACGCCGGCGATGCCGCCCTGGGCGAAGCGGGTGTTCGCGTGATCCAGCACGTCCTTCGACACCAGCGTGACCCGGCATCCACTCGCCACCGCATGCAGCGCCGCGGTCAGCCCGGCGATGCCGGAGCCGACCACGATGACGTGCGGAATGGTCACGGCCGGGCCGCCAGCATGCGCTCGAGCGCGAGACGCGCGGGGTCGGCGACATCGGCGGGCACCTGGATGCGGTTGTGCACCGTGCCGGCCACCAGTGCCTCGAGCACCCAGGCCAGGTAGCCCGGGTGGATCCGGTACATCGTCGAGCACGGGCACACCACCGGGTCGAGGCAGAAGATCTCGTGCTGCGGGAACTGCGCGGCCAGGCGCTGGACGAGGTTGATCTCGGTGCCGATGGCGAAGGTGGTGGGTTCGGACGCCGCGGCGATGGCCTTTCGGATGTAGTCGGTCGACCCGGATTCGTCCGCGGCGTCGACGACCTCCATCGGGCACTCGGGGTGCACGATCACGCGCACGCCGGGGTGCTCGGCACGGGCCTGGTCGATCTGGCCGACGGTGAACCGGCGATGCACCGAGCAGAATCCGTGCCACAGGATGACCCGGCTGTCCCGGAGGGTCGCGGCATCGCTGCCGCCGAGCGGGCGGCGGGGGTTCCACATCGGCATCTGCTCGAGGGGGACGCCCATGGCCTTGGCCGTGTTTCGGCCCAGGTGCTGGTCGGGGAAGAACAGGACCCGGCGGCCGCGGGCGAAGGCCCACTCCAGCACGGTGCGGGCGTTCGACGACGTGCACACGATGCCGCCGTGGCGGCCCACGAAGCCCTTGATCGCGGCCGAGGAGTTCATGTACGTGACCGGGATCACCGGGACGAGGCCGTCGGCGTCGGGGGTGTCGAGATCGCCGAGCACGTCGGCAAGCTGCTCCCAGCACTCCTCGACCTCGTCGATCGAGGCCATGTCTGCCATGGAGCAGCCGGCGGCGAGATTCGGCAGGATCACCGCCTGCTCGGGCCGGGAGAGCAGGTCGGCGGTCTCGGCCATGAAGTGCACGCCGCAGAAGACGATCGCTTCGGCGTCGGGGTGCTCAAGGGCGGCGTTCGCGAGCTGGAAGGAGTCGCCCACATAGTCGGCGTGGACCACGACCTCCTCGCGCTGGTAGAAGTGGCCGAGCACGACGACGCGGTCGCCGAGAGTGGCTTTGGCGGCACGGACGCGCACGTCCAGCTCCTCCTCGGACGCCTCGCGGTACTCGGCGGGCAGCTCGCCCTGCCGGGGCGCGCCGGTCGGGATGACATCGCCCATCGACGAGCCGGGACCGTAGCCGGGGCGGGTGTCGAAGTCCCACGGACCGGTGGCGAGGTCGGTCGTGCACGTGGAGGCGGTCGAAGAGCCCGCGACGATCGCCTGAATCGCGTGGTCGACCGACGCGTCGAGATCGGGCCGCGGCTGCAGTGTGACGTTCACGGCGGACATGAGGGACTCCTTGTGTGCGGGTGATCAGCGGACTTCGAGCGGGCCGCGCTCGGCCAGTTCGACGTCTTGGTTGTAGCGGTACAGGCGGGCGGGCCGGTGGCTGCCCGTGCGAAAGCGGTCGGTCGGGATGAGGGTTCCGGAGTTCTCGACCTGACGGCGGAAGTTCGCCGGATCCAGGCGCCGCCCGAGAATCGCCTCGTAGACCTCACGGAGCTCGGCGAGGGTGAACTCGTCGGCGAGCAGGCCGTGCGCGATGCGGCTGTAGCCCACTTTGTTGCGCAGGCGCCAGAGTGCGTAGTCGACGATCAGGCGATGATCGAAGGCGAGCTCGGGCAGCTCGGTCGCCGTGAACCACGCGACGTTCTCCTGGGCACCCTCCTGGCTCGACGACATCTCGTCCTCGCGGACGAGCGCCCAGTACACGATCGACACGACGCGGGTGGGGGAGCGGTCGACATCGCCGAACGCATACAGCTGCTCGAGGTAGCTCGGCGCCAGCGCGGTGGTCTCGGCCAGCGTGCGGGAGGCGGCGACCTCGAGGTTCTCGCGCTCGCCGAGCCAGCCGCCCGGCAGCGCCCACTGTCCCTCGTGCGGGTCGCGGGTGCGGCGCACCAGCGGCAGCACGACGCAGGTGGCGTCGGAGCCCGGCAGATGGCGCAGGCCGAAAATCACGGTCGACACCGCGACGCGCGTCGGGGTGTCGGCGGACTCTGCTTCGGTTCTGGTCATGGTGACATTAACTCCTGCAGTCGATCATAGTGTCACTATGACCAGAACTACAACTCGCGATGTCGCACGGTGACGCCGGGGTGACGATCACCGGGATCACAGCATCGCGCCCGTAGGCTCGATCCGGATGGGGAGGATGCCGATGATCGTCGTCGACGTGCTGGTCGTGGTCGTGCTGGTCGCGGCCCTGATCACCGGCATCCGCCGCGGACTGTTCGCCAGCCTGGGCACGCTCATCGGCCTCGTCGCCGGCGGCGTGGCCGCGTTCTGGCTGACCCCGCTCGTGAGTGCCTGGGTTCCCGCACCCGAATGGCGCGGTCTCGCCGTCATCGGCGCCACGGTGGGCCTGCTCGTGCTCGGTGCCACCATCGGCGCCGCGATCGGCGGTCTCGTCCGCGCCGGTGCCGACAAGCTGAAGCTGCGGGGTGTCGAGCGATTCCTCGGCGGCGTCGCGGGTGTCGTGGTGGCCGCCCTGACCCTCGCGCTGGTGGCCCCGGCCATCACGGCGGTGGGGATGCCGGTGGTCTCGGCCGCGGTCGCCTCCTCCCGCGTCCTGCAGACGATCGATGCGATCACGCCCGCACCGATCGACACCGCCCTGGCCGAGGTGCGTGCCGCCGTCCTCGACGACGGCCTGCCGCAGCTGGGCGCGCTGCTCGGGCCGGGAACGGTGGAGCTCTCACCACCGGTATCGCTGGATGACCCCGAGCTGTCCGAGGCCGCGGCATCCGTCGCCCGCGTCTCGGGCACGGCATACGCCTGCGGGCGAAGCGTCACCGGCAGCGGATTCGTGGCGGCGACCGATCGCATCATCACGAACGCGCACGTCGTGGCCGGCGTCGACCGTCCGGTCATCGAGCTGCCCGGCATGGGCGCCCGCGAGGGCCGCGTCGTGTACTTCGACCCGATCGACGATGTGGCCGTCATCGCCGTCGACGATCTGGGCGTGGCGGCTCTGCCCCTGGATACCGACGACATCGTGGGCACGACCGCCGTCGTCCTGGGCTACCCGCACGGCGGCCCGTTCACGATGACCCCCGCGGGGGTGCTGTCGACGGGGACGGTCCCCGTGCCCGACATCTACGACGAGACCTGGAACCCGCGCGACATCGCCTCGCTGCAGGCCCAGGTGCGCCCGGGGAACTCCGGCGGTCCGCTGCTGACCGGCGACGGCGAGGTCGCCGGAATGGTCTTCGCGCGGGCGGAGAACGACCCGGATCTCGGGTACGCGATGACCACTGCCGCGCTGACGACGGTCGTCCAGCGGGCGCCGGCGCTGACCGGCGCCGTGCTTCCGGGCCGCTGCGTTGCGTGAGCCGGCGGCGCCGTCGGGCTAGACTCGCGGTGAAAACCGAAAACGACCGTCCACCCGTCACGGGAGAACGCCGCCGAGCGCGGCTGCCGTAGGAGCAACCCCTCCCGGAATCTCTCAGGCACCCGTACCGTGACGGCAGGTCACTCTGGAAAGCGGCGCCGCGGCGCCCGCCGACGGGGCAAGTGCGACCCACCTCGCGCGGAAACTCTCAGGCACATATGACAGAGCGGGAGGAACTCACCACAACCGGCAGCGATGCCAGGGAAAGGAGTTCCTCGACATGAGCGAGGCAGAGCACGCCGGACCGGGCTCGGCGCCCCCACCGCGCCGCACCACGCTGGCCGATGTCCACGAACGACTCGGCGCGACCTTCACCGACTTCGGCGGCTGGCTCATGCCGGTGCGCTACTCGTCCGATCTCGCCGAGCACCACGCGGTGCGTCAGGCGGCGGGACTGTTCGACATCTCGCACATGGCGGAGTTCACCGTGGCGGGGACGGATGCCGGGGCCTTCCTCGACCACGCACTCGCGGGCCGACTGTCGACGATGCCGGTCGGCAAGGCCAAATACTCGCTCCTGCTCGCCGAGTCCGGCGGCATCATCGACGACGTCATCGTCTACCGGCTCGCCGACGACCGGTTCCTCGTGATCGCCAACGCCGGCAACCGCGAACCGGCGGCCGGGGCGCTGCGCGATCGCGTCGCAGCGTTCGACGGGACCGTCGAGGTCGCGGATGTCAGTGACGCGTACGCGCTGCTGGCGGTCCAAGGCCCGGCCGCGCAGGCCGTTGCCGCCGCCGTCGACGGCATCGCCGAGCTCGGCACGCCCTGGGATGAGCAGAAGTACTACGCATGGACCGATGCCTCCTTCCTCGGCGAACCGATGCTCATCGCTCGCACGGGCTACACCGGTGAGGACGGCTTCGAGATGCTCGTGCCGGTCGCGGTCGCCGAGCAGCTCTGGGGCGCGCTGATGGGGGCCGGTGAGCCGCTCGGGCTCGTCCCGGCGGGCCTGGCCGCGCGCGACACCCTGCGCCTCGAGGCCGGTATGCCGCTGTACGGGCACGAGCTGTCGCTGGACATCGTCCCGGCACAGGCCGGACTCGCGCGCGTCGTCGCCGCGGACAAGGAATCGTTCGTCGGGAAGACGGCACTGGCATCCATCGTCTCCTCCGCCGCGCCGGTGCTCGTCGGCCTCGTCAGTGAGGGCCGCCGCGCCGGGCGCGCCGGCTACGCGCTGTACGCCGGCGACGAGCGGGTGGGCGAGATCACCAGCGGTGCGCTCAGCCCCACGCTGGGTCACCCGATCGCCATGGGGTTCGTGCCCCCCGCCGCCGCGGCACCCGGCACCACCTTGACCATCGACGTGCGAGGGACGAGGATTCCCGCAACCGTCACCGCGCTGCCCTTCTACCGGAGGAAGAAATGACCGATCTGAACGCCCTCAAATACACCGCCGAGCACGAGTGGATCGCCGTCGACGGCGACACGGCCACGATCGGCATCACCGACTACGCGGCCGACCAGCTCGGTGACGTCGTCTACGTCGACCTGCCCGCCGTGGGCTCCGAGCTGAGCGCCGGCGACGTGTGCGGCGAGATCGAGTCGACCAAGTCGGTCGGCGAGCTCTATGCGCCGCTGAGCGGCACCGTCGTCGAGGTCAACGAGGCGATCGTCGACGACCCCTCGCTCGTGAACGACGACGCCTTCGCCGGGTGGCTCATGAAGCTGTCGGTCACGCCCGGCGACGCCGACGGGCTGCTCGACCGCGCCGCCTACGTCGCACTCACGGGCGGCGAGGCGTGACCGCCGCGTTCACCGACCGCCATATCGGCACGGACGCATCCGCCCAGGAGCGGATGCTGCGGGTGCTCGGCCACGAGAGCCTCGACGCGCTCGTCGAGCGTGCGGTACCGGCATCCATCCACGCGCGGCCCGTAGCCGACAGCGTGATCCCTCCGGCGGCCACCGAGGCCGAGGCGCTGGCCGAGCTGCGCGAGCTGGCCTCCCAGAACCGCTCCGCCCGCTCGATGATCGGTCTCGGCTACTACGACACGTTCACGCCGTCGGTGATCGCACGCAACGTGCTCGAGAACCCGTCCTGGTACACGGCCTACACGCCCTACCAGCCTGAGATCTCGCAGGGCCGGCTCGAGGCGCTCATCAACTTCCAGACGATGGTGAGCGATCTGACCGGCCTGGACACCGCGAACGCCTCGATGCTTGACGAGTCGACCGCCGTCGTCGAAGGCATGCTGCTGGCGCGCCGGGCATCGAAGGCGAAATCGAACGTGTTCCTCGTCGACGCCGACGCGCTGCCGCAGACCAAGGCGCTGCTCGCACACCGTGCGGCGGCTCTGGGCATCGAGCTGCACGAGACGGCCTACGACGTTCCGGCCGACGTCGACGTGTTCGGCGCGTTCATCCAATACCCCGGGGCGTCGGGACGGGTCTGGGACCCGTCCGAGGCGATCGCCGCCGTCCAGGCGCAGGGCGGTCTCGTCGTCGTCGCCGCCGATCTGCTCGCGCTCACCCTGCTGCGATCGCCGGGCTCGCTCGGCGCCGACGTCGCGGTCGGGACCACCCAGCGCTTCGGCGTGCCGATGGGCTTCGGCGGCCCGCACGCCGGCTACATGGCCGTGCGCTCCGGGCTCGAGCGGCAGCTGCCCGGTCGCCTCGTGGGCGTGTCGATGGATGCCGCGGGGCACCCTGCGTACCGGCTCTCCCTGCAGACGCGTGAGCAGCACATCCGCCGCGAGAAGGCGACGTCGAACATCTGCACCGCGCAGGTGCTGCTGGCGGTCATGGCCGCGATGTACGCGGTGTACCACGGCCCCGGCGGCCTGCGCGCCATCGCTGCGGAGGTCGCCGGCAAAGCGGGACTGCTCGCGAAATGGATCACCGATGCCGGGGGCATGCTGCTGCATGACGCCTACTTCGACACGCTCGTCGTCTCGACGCCGGGTGATGCCGAGCGCGTGGTCGACGTTGCCCGCCGGCGGGGCTTTCAGCTGTGGTTCCGCGACAGCGACTCGGTGGGCATCTCGGTCGACGAGACCACCACCGTCGCCGAGCTGCACGCACTCGCGCAGGTGTTCGGCGGGCCGGAGCGGCGCGCGTTCGGGTTCGTCGCAGGCGACCCGCTGCAGCGGGTGCCCGAGTCGCTGCAGCGTCAGGACGAGTATCTGACCCACCCGGTGTTCCACTCGCACCACTCCGAGACGACGATGATGCGGTACCTCAAGCAGCTCGCCGACCGCGACTACGCGCTCGACCGCGGCATGATCCCGCTCGGGTCGTGCACGATGAAGCTCAACGCCGCCACCGAGATGGCCGCCGTCTCGTGGCCCGAGTTCGCACGCGTGCACCCGTTCGCGCCGGCAGAGGACGTCGCCGGCTACCTGGTCATGATCGAGCAGCTCGAGGCGTGGCTGGCCGAGGTCACCGGGTACGACGCGGTGTCGCTGCAGCCCAACGCCGGCTCGCAGGGCGAGCTCGCGGGGCTGCTCGCGATCCGTGGCTACCACCGTTCGCGGGGTGACGTGCATCGGGACGTGTGCCTGATCCCCTCGTCCGCGCACGGGACGAACGCGGCATCCGCGGTGCTCGCCGGCATGAAAGTCGTCGTCGTCGCGTGCGACGAGGCCGGCAACGTCGACCTGGGCGACCTGCGGGCGAAGATCGCCGCGCACGCCGAGAGCATCGCGGCGCTCATGATCACCTACCCGTCGACGCACGGGGTCTACGAGCACGATGTGGTCGACATCACCGCGGCCGTGCACGAGGCCGGGGGACAGGTGTACGTCGACGGTGCCAACCTGAACGCGCTGCTCGGGCATGCCCGGTTCGGCGATCTCGGCGGCGACGTCTCGCACCTGAACCTGCACAAGACGTTCGCGATCCCGCACGGCGGCGGCGGGCCCGGTGTGGGGCCGGTGGCCGCCAAGGCGCACCTCGCGCCGTTCCTGCCCGCCCATCCCCTCGCCCAGCGAGCCGCGCATGCCGGAGGGTACGTCTTCGACGGCGGCCCGGTGTCGGCGGCGCCGTACGGATCGGCATCCATCCTCCCCATCTCGTGGGCCTACGTCCGCATGATGGGCGCCGACGGGCTGCGGCAGGCCACCGGTGCCGCCGTGCTCGCGGCGAACTACGTCGCGGCGCGACTGAACGAGCACTATCCGGTGCTGTATGCGGGCGAGGGCGGGCTGGTCGCCCACGAGTGCATCCTCGACCTGCGACCGCTCAAGGAGCGCACCGGAGTCACCGTCGACGACGTCGCCAAGCGCCTGATCGACTACGGGTTCCACGCACCGACGATGTCGTTCCCGGTCGTCGGCACGCTCATGGTCGAGCCCACCGAGTCCGAAGACCTGGGCGAGCTCGAGCGGTTCATCGAGGCCATGATCGCGATACGGGCCGAGGCCGACGCCGTCGTGGCGGGGGAGTGGCCCGCGGACGACAACCCCCTGGTGAACGCCCCGCACTCGGCGCAGGCGGCGGTGGCATCGGAGTGGGCTCACCCGTACTCGCGGGAGTCGGCCGTGTACCCCGTACCGGCCCTCGTGCGGACGAAGTACTGGCCGCCGGTGCGCCGCATCGACAACGCCTACGGCGACCGCAACCTGGTGTGCGCCTGCCCACCCGTGGAGGCCTTCGCCTGACGCCGCGCCGCCGCGCCGCCGCGCCCTCATTCGGCGAGAGAACAACTGGCGGACGAGAGAACGGGGTTCACCCGTTCTCTCGTCGCTGAGTTGTTCTCTCGCGGCGGCTACGGGTGATCGCGCGATCGTAGGGTGCCAGGAGTCGCTGGAGTGAGCGCAGCGGGGCGTGCGTCTCGGGCGCAATCTGTCGCAGTCCCTGGCCCATCAGCTGCGCGCGCAGCGGGTCGATACGTGCGACTTCGATCCATCCCCAGTGGGTCACCGCGCGCACGCCACCCAGCAGCAGGCGACGGTCTCGTTGGCGGCGTTTGCGGAGCAGTTCGGCAGGGTCGCCGAATCGACCGTCGTATTTGAACTCTCCGTCGGGCTCACCGAGCAGCCCGGCCTCCTCCCACCAGAGATCACCGCGGTCGGTGATGCCATGGGGAGAGGTGAACTCGTGCTGGATCTCGGGCGCGGGAAAGCCGAGCCATTCGATCGTCGCGACGCTCAGCGATTCCAGCACGCTCTCGCATCGCCCGTCCGCGCGGTCGAGAGCCCAGCGGGCGTGATTGCGTCCGCGGCTGCTGAGGCGCGAGTCATTGTCGGCTCGCAGAGCCTGCGGCGTCAGCGTCTCGTCCATGCGCAACGCGGCCTCCAGCGCGGCGAACCCGATGGCCTCGTGTCGATGCCGTGCGAGGGTCACGGCGGTGGCGCCGGGGCTCGTCAGCAACAGTCCGCCGATGGTGAGCACGGCGGCAGAGCGCTCGGTGCGATGCGACCGGATGCCGGCGCTCTCACGTGCGGCCGCGGTCGGCGGCACCAGGACGTGCACGGTCTCGGGGTCGCCGATGACCGGAATCCCGAGCAGCGCCGCGGCCGACTCGTGGCTGAAGGCGAAGTCGGGATACAGCATGGCAACGGCGTAGACACGCGCGAGATAGCGTTGCCACGGTCGCAGCACCAACCAGCGGGCACGCGGGGCGTAGACGCCGCGGCGGACCCGAATGACTTCGCCGTTCGCAAGGGCGCGCTCCGGATGGGGGAGCTGCGCGGTCGGCACGAGGGGCACGGGGCAGGGCACGAGGGTCAATCGTGCGAGATCGAGCGCGAGGCCGGTGTCTGGCATCCTCTCACTGTGGACGCTCGGACCGGGCACTGCTCATGCGCGGCGCCCATCTGTGGACGCGTTCGCAACTTCGCCCCCTGTGGAGGAGACGCCACCCCAGCCGGCTCTCGGCCCGCGCACGCACCCGCCGCACCGTCCCCACGACGCCCCACGACGCCCCCGCACGACGCCCCACGACGACACCCCACGGCGCCCCACGACGACGCCGCACGACGCCCCACGACACCCCACGGCGCGCGAGAGAACAACTGACGGCCGAGAGAACGGGGTTCACCCGTTCTCTGGGCGCCCCGTTGTTCTCTCGCCGGCGGGAGGGGGGGCGGAGAGCAGGGGCAGGGTCAGGATGCCGGGGCGAATACATCCGGCCACCAGGCGGCGGCCAGGGGGTAGCCGATGAACGCGATCACGTCGATCAGGGTGTGAGCGATCACGAGCGGCATCACGCGGCCCCAGCGCTGGTAGACCCAGCCGAACACGACGCCCATGGCGAAGTTCCCGACGATCGGACCGAAGCCCTGGTAGCCGTGGTAAGCGGCGCGCAGGGCGGCAGAGGCCAGGATGATCGTCCACGGGCCCAGGCCCAGCCGTTTCAGGCGGTCGAACAGGTAGGCGATCATGATCACCTCTTCGGTGAGCCCGGCCCGCACGGCCGCGAGCAGCAGCAGTGAGATCGTCCACCACGACGAGTCGATCGGCGACGCGTCGACCTGCACGGTGATGCCGAGCGCTCGCCCTCCCGCGTAGAGGGCGAGTCCGGGAACGCCGATGACGAGGATCAGCAGGAGCCCGGCGCCGAGGTCCCGGCCGAACATGCGGAAGTCCAGGCCGATGCGCCGGAAGGTGCTCACGCCGGGCTCCCACAGCAGATAGATCGCCAGCGCGATCGGCGCCAGCGCGAACAGCTGTGCGAGGAACTGGTTCAGCACATCCCAGAATTGCTCGGCGTTCGCGCCGGGGTTCAACGACGTGGACTGGTCGCCGAGCGGCGCTTCACGGGTGAGGGCCTGGATCAGCGACAGGACCGAATACACGGCGGACCGCCCGACCGAGAGCGCCAGCACGATGGCGATCTCCCAGCACAGTCGTGTGCGGCGCCGGGCTTGCTGTTCCACATCCGGGTCGACAAGCCCGCGATCGTCGTTCACCTTGTCAGGTTGTCACATTCATGACCATTTGAGTTAAGGCTATGTAACGTTTTGGGCAGTTGTTTTGGTCGTCTCTGTCGTCGTGCCTATTGTGTTCCTATCCGTGCCACCGGGGGCTGACGCCCGCGAGTGGTGCACCTAACCTGCACAGGAGGAAACAGCGTGTCTAACCAGACATGGCGTAAGCGTGCGCTCGGGATCGTCGCCGGCGTGGGGATCACAGCCCTCGCGATCAGCGGATGCTCGACGACGCCCGAGCCCAGCGACAGCGACGAGCCCGTCGTCGACACCAACGTCACGATCGCCGAGGTGAACGAGTTCACCAGCACGAACGCGATCAGTGCCACCGGCAACCTCGACATCAACGGCAAGGTCAACTACCTGACCCGCGCCGGCTTCTACTACGTCAGCGACACCTACGAGGTCGTCCCCGACGAGTCGTTCGGCAAGATGGAGGTTCTCTCGGAGGACCCGCTTCAGGTCAAGTACACCCTCAACGAGGGCCTCGTCTGGTCTGACGGCGACCCCATCGACGCCGACGACCTGGTCCTCGGCTGGGCAGTCAGCTCGGGCATCTTCGACGATGCGACCTTCGACGCCGATGGCAATGTCACCGCGGGCACGCAGTACTTCGAGTACGCGGGCAGCACTGAGGGCCTCAAGACCTCGACGATCACCGAGGTCAGCGACGACAAGCTGTCGCTCACGCTCGAGTACGACGCGCCGTTCGTCGACTGGAACCTCAACGGCCTGACCGACCAGCCGATCCACGTCCTGGCGGACAAGGCCGGCCTCGAGGTCGCCGACCTCGTCGACACGATCCTGACGAGCCCCCGCGGCGACGCGGCGAGCCCGGCACCGGTCAACGAGACGCTCAAGGCCGCGGCCGACTTCTGGAACACCGGCTTCGACATGACGTCGCTGCCCGAGGACGAGTCGCTGTACCTGTCGAGCGGACCCTTCACGATCTCCTCGTGGGAGCCGTCGCAGTCCATGACGCTGACCCTCAACGAGTCCTACACGGGTGACCTCACCCCGAGCTTCAGCGAGTTCGTCATCCGGTTCATCGGTGACGCGCAGGCTCAGGTCACGGCGCTGCAGAACGGCGAGGTCGACCTGATCGTCCCGCAGGCCAGCGGCGACATGCTCACCACCCTCGAGGGCATGGACGGCGTTCAGGTCATCCAGGGCGACCAGCTCGCCTACGACCACATCGACCTCACCTTCGCCGGTGTGTTCGCCGACGCCAACGTGCGCGAGGCCTTCCTCAAGACGATCCCGCGCCAGCAGATCGTCGACACGCTGATCAAGCCGGTCAACCCGAACGCCGAGGTGCTCAACTCGCAGCTGTTCATCCCCGCGCAGCCGGCCTACGCCGACGCCATCGCGGCGAACGGCTCGGACGCCTTCAACGAGGTCGACATCGAGGGCGCCAAGGAGCTGCTCGCCGGTGCCACTCCGACCATCCGACTGATGTACAACATCAACAACCCGAACCGCGTCGACTCGTTCCAGGCCATCCAGGCTTCGGCAGCTGAGGCCGGCATCACGGTCGAGGACGTCGGACGCGAGGACTGGAGCGCACAGCTGGGCTCGGACATCTACGACGCCGTCATCTTCGGATGGAGCTCGCCGGGTGTCGGCAACGGCACGATCCCGCAGATCTTCGCGAGCTTCGGTGGCAGCAACTTCAACAAGTTCGCCAACGACCGTGTCGACGAGATCGCCCGCACGATCCCGGTCACGCTCGACCCGGCCGAGATCGACGCGCTGACGATCGAGGCCGACACGGAACTGTTCGCGGACGGCTACGGTCTGCCGCTGTTCCAGAGTGCGGGCCTGGAGGCCCACACCGACCGGCTCGAGGGGGTCACCTACATGGGTAACCAGACCGGTCCGATCTGGAACTTCTGGGAGTGGACGGTCGCCGAGTAATCGGCACCACCCACTGACGTACGACGCAGGGGCGTCGGGTCTCACCACCCGGCGCCCCCTGCGCGTGCAGATCGACCACAGGCACGCCTGCGGACGCGCGGAATCACGAGTTCCCCGCCGCACGCCTGCTACCTTGTCCGCATGAAGGGCCAACCCCGTGCTTAGCTTCATCCTTCGGCGCATCGGCGTATCGATCCTGATCCTCATCGCCGCGTCATTCCTCATGTACGCCATGGTCGCGGTCGCGCGCGACCCGCTCGAGGATCTCTATGCGTCCAACAGCCCGAACCGCGAAGCGTTGATCCAGCAGCGCACCGAGTGGCTCAATCTCAATCAGCCCATTCCGGTGCGCTGGTTCAATTGGTTCCTGGGCGCCGCCCGCTGCGTGATCCCGTTCGGCGGGTGCGACCTCGGCGTGACGATCCAGAACCAGCCCGTGACGATCCTGCTCGGCCGGGCCATGGGCGCGACCCTCCAGTTGGTCACCGCCTCCACCATCCTCGCGATCGTGCTCGGCATCGTCGTGGGCATCGTCTCGGCGCTGCGCCAGTACAGCGCGGTCGACAACACGTTCACCTTCGCCAGCTTCCTCTTCTACTCGCTGCCGTCGTTCGTGATGGCGGTGCTGCTCAAGGTGTTCGTCGCGCTCACCTTCAACGACTGGCTCGCCGAACCGGTGTTCACATGGCCGTTCATCATCGTCTTCTCGGTGATATTCGGGTTCTTCCTGCAGGCGATGACCGGGGGACCGCGCGCGAGGCGCCTGGTCACCTTCGCCGTCGCGACGGTCGTCACGATCGGCATCCTCTACTTCATGAGCGTGACGGCGTGGTTCCTCGACCCGGCACTGGGACCTGTCGTGGCCCCGCTTCTCATCGCGGGCTTTGCCGCCGCGATGGTCGTGATGATCGCGGGCGCGCATGCCCGATACGCGTGGCGGACGGCGGGCGCGACGGCGATCGTGCTCATCGTCTGCTACTTCGCCCTCCAGCCGGTGCTGGCCGGGTGGGGCGGCTGGGGCGTCTTCGCCCTGTTCCTGATCGCAGCCGTCGTCGGCGTCGTCGCAGGCTGGCTGCTCGGCGAGTACGACAAGGGTCAGGCCATCCGCATCGGCGTGTTCACCGGCCTTCTGGGCTGGGGCGTGATCATCCTCGACCAGTTCATGCAGCACTGGAACGAGTATGTGCGCCACCCGCGCGTGCGGGGCCGGCCGATCGCGACGATCGGCTCCGAGACCCCGAATCTCAACGGCGACTTCTGGATCTCCGGCATCGACACGTTCACCCACCTGCTGCTGCCCACGATCAGCCTCATGTTGATCTCGTTCGCCGCGTATACGCGTTACGCGCGCGGTGGCATGCTCGAGACCCTCAACCAGGACTACATCCGCACGGCTCGCGCGAAGGGCCTTCCTGAGCGAACCGTCGTGGTGCGCCATGCGCTGCGAAACTCACTCATCCCGATCACGACCATCGTCGCCGCCGACGTCGGCGCGCTGATCGGCGGTGCGATTATCACCGAGAGCATCTTCGCGTTCAGCGGCATGGGCGCCCTGTTCAACAACGGTCTTCGAGCGGGGGATCCGAACCCGGTCATGGCGTACTTCATCGTCATCGCGATCTTCGCGATCACGTTCAACTTCCTCGCCGACCTCGCCTATTCCGTCATCGACCCGAGAGTGAGGGTCAAGTGATGGCGCTCCCCAATGACCCGGGGCTCCCCGGCGACGTCATCGAGCAGTCGCACGTGCTCGCCGCCGACGAGCGCGGCATCAGCCAGGGCCGGCTGACCCTCCGCCGGTTCGTGGCGCACAAGCCGGCCGTGATCAGCGCGGTCCTGTTCGTCCTCCTCGTCGGCTTCGCCGTGAGCGTCACGGGCATCGGGGCGTGGCCCGGGTGGTGGAAGTGGAACCACGAGCAGCTGCTCCCGCCGGTCGACGGTGGCCGGCCTACGTTGACACTGTTCCCGTTCTCGCTGGGTGAACACCCGTTCGGGCAGAACACGGTCGGCAAGGACTACTTCGCGATGGTCATGCGGGGGCTGGTGAACTCGTCCTACATCATGTTCATCATCGGCCTGCTGGCGTCGTTCATCGGGGTCGTGATCGGCGCCATCGCCGGGTACTACCGCGGCTGGGTCGATTCGGTGCTCATGCGTCTGACCGACGTGGTCATCGTCATCCCGATCATCGTCATCGGCGCGGTCGTCGGCTCTGCCGCAGGAGGCCTGGGCCCGGTCGTGCTGGCCGTATTCCTCGGCTTCTTCGCCTGGACGGGGGTGGCCCGTCTCGTGCGAGCCGAGTTCCTCACCCTGCGAGAGCGCGAGTTCGTCGAGGCGGCTCGCGTCGCGGGCGCCTCGGATGCGCGGATCATCTTCAAGCACATCCTGCCCAACGCCATCGGCGTGGTCATCGTGTCCACGACGCTGCTGATCGCCGCCGCGGTCATCCTCGAGACCTCGCTCTCGTTCCTCGGCTATGGCGTCCGTTCGCCCGACGTGTCGCTGGGTCTGCTGATCGCGCAGAACCAGTCCGCATTCCAGACCCGCCCGTGGCTGTTCTGGTGGCCGGCCGTGCTCATCGTGCTGCTGTCGCTGCTGGTCAACTTCGTCGGCGACGGACTGCGCGACGCGTTCGACCCGCGCCAGAAGCGCGTCGTCTTTCGCAAGGTGAAGGAGCTGCCGGCCGACGCGACCGTCGTCTCCGCCGATGACGCGGTCTCAGAGGACGAGGCGAAGGCGCAACTGTGATCAGCGCGCGCAGGTCACGCGGTCGCGACCATCGTCCAGAGGGTCACGACCACCAGCAGGCCGCCCAGCAGCGGCAGGGCCGGCTCCCACTGACGGCGCACCGGGGTCTCGGCGGCCACCCCGAGCTCCACGTCGCCGCGTTCGCGGCGGTTCTCCCACTGCTCGCGGATCACGACGGCGGCGTTGCCCGAGTCCGAACCGACCAGGTCGCTGTTGCGGACGTCCGCGCCGGCCGCGCGCGCCTCGCGTCGCGCCGTCCGGGCGTTGGAATTCAGCGCGGACAACAGTCCGGGCGCCGGCGCCGACCAGGCCACGAAGGCACCCTGCGGCGTCAGCAGCGTGAGTGCACGCCGGGTATCCACATGGATGAGCGCATGCCAGGGGACGAGCACCCGGTGGGTGACGTTCTGCAGTCGGATGCCGGCGTCCGACACCTCGACATGGGGGCGCCACAGGGCGACCCAGCCGAGCACGCCGGCCGCCGCGGCCGCCGGGTACACCCACAGCATGTTCTCGCGGTCGGTCCACAGCGCAGTGAGGACGGCCAAGCCGGCGACGGTCCACACGACGACGGCCATCGACCGGTTGAAGGTGGATCTCACACGCACGGGCTCGCTCATCCCTCCATTCTCTCTTGCACGCAGACCAGGACGACCCGATGACTGAACTGAACACCGCCGGCCAGGCCGGCTCCGCACCACTTCTCCAGGTCGAGGGGCTGTCGGTGGACTTCGCCGTCGACAACTTCTGGGTGCCCGCCGCCAAGAAGCTCGATTACACGCTCGAACGCGGCAAGGCGCTGGCCATCGTGGGCGAGTCCGGTTCGGGCAAGAGCGCGAGCTCGATGGCCATGCTGGGACTCCTCCCCAAGAACGCGCGCGTGCGCGGCAGCGTGAAGCTCGACGGCGAAGAGATCCTGGGTATGGATGCCGACCACCTGCGACGGATCCGCGGCGGCGAGATCGCGGTCATCTTCCAGGAGCCCATGACAGCCCTGAACCCCGTGTTCACCGTGGGATTCCAGATCATCGAGACGCTGCGCGTCCACTTCGGCATGTCGCCCAGCGAAGCCAAGACGCGCGCGCTCGAGCTGCTCGCGATGGTGGAGCTGCCCGACCCGCAGAAGGCGTTCGACTCGTATCCCCACCAGCTGTCGGGTGGTCAGCGTCAGCGTGCCATGATCGCGCAGTCGATCTCGTGCGACCCCAAGCTGCTGATCGCCGACGAGCCCACGACGGCGCTCGACGTGACAGTCCAGGCCGAGATCCTCGACCTCATGCGGGACCTCCGCCACCGGCTCGACTCGGCGATCCTGATCATCACCCACGACATGGGCGTGGTCGCCGACATCGCCGACGACATCGTGGTCATGCGCCGCGGCGAGATCGTCGAACGCGGCACCGTGCACGGCATCTTCGGCGCCCCGCAGCACCCGTACACCCAGGAGCTGCTCGGTGCGGTGCCCCGCATCGGCGACGGCGCCGACGAGACCATCGACACCACCGCCGCGCTGGCGGGCGACACCACCGAGATCCGTCTCGCCGAGGTCGCCGCCCGCAAGGACGAAGAGCGACGCAGTGGCCTCGGAAAGCCGGTCCTGCGCTTCGACGACGTCGCGATCGAGTACCCCAAGCGCGGGCGCGTGCCGGCGTTCCGTGCCGTAGAGCACGCCTCCTTCTCGGTATACCCCGGCGAGGTCACGGGACTCGTCGGCGAGTCGGGTTCGGGCAAGACCACCGTGGGTCGCGCGGCCATCGGACTTCTGCCGATCGCGGACGGCACCGCCGAGGTCGTGGGCATCGACATCACGTCGGCGAACCGGTCCACGCTGCGCCGGGTGCACAAGGACGTGGGAATCGTCTTCCAGGACCCGTCGTCGTCGCTGAACCCGCGCTTGCCGATCGCCCAGTCGATCGGTGAGCCCATGCTGCTGGCGAAGGTGGCGAAGGGCCGCCAGCTCGACACGCGCATCCAAGAGCTGCTGGATGCCGTGGAGCTGCCCCGTTCGTACCGCAACCGGTACCCGCACGAGCTGTCCGGTGGGCAGAAGCAGCGCGTGGGCATCGCTCGGGCACTGTCGCTGCAGCCCAAGCTGCTCATCGCCGACGAGCCGACCTCCGCGCTCGACGTGTCGGTGCAGGCCACCGTGCTCGAGCTGCTGCGTCAGCTGCAGGCCGACCTCGGCTTCGCGTGCCTGTTCGTCAGCCACGACCTCGCCGTCGTCGACTCGCTCGCCGACCGGATCATCGTGATGAGCAAGGGACGCATCGTCGAACAGGGCGCGACCGGTCAGATCCTGCGAGCGCCCAGCGAGGCCTACACGAAGCGTCTGATCGCCGCGATCCCGGTGCCCGATCCCGAGGAGCAGCGCCAGCGCCGCGAGGCACGTGCGGTGCTGCTGCGCGACGACGTCATCTGATTCCGCAGGCAGAAGGCCTGAAGCGCTCATTCAGCGAGCCCTTGTAGTATGTATCGTCGGCATCCCGGCGCACCCCCATTCTGCATAGGACCCCTTCATGGCGCACGCCCTCCGCTCAGACCTCCGCAACGTCGCAATCGTCGCGCACGTCGATCACGGCAAGACGACGCTGGTCGACGCCATGCTCCGCCAGACCGGCTCTTTCGGATCGCACGAGCACATGGAAGAGCGCGCGATGGACTCGAACGACCTCGAGCGTGAGAAGGGCATCACGATCCTCGCCAAGAACACGGCGATCACCTACAACGGCATCCATTCGGATGTGCCCATCACGATCAACGTGATCGACACGCCCGGCCACGCCGATTTCGGCGGCGAGGTCGAGCGCGGGCTGTCGATGGTTGACGGCGTCGTACTGCTGGTGGATGCCAGTGAAGGCCCCCTGCCCCAGACCCGCTTCGTGCTGCGCAAGGCCCTCGAAGCCAAACTCCCGGTGATCCTCCTGGTCAACAAGACTGATCGCCCCGACGCGCGTATCGCCGAGGTCGAGGAAGAGGCGCACGACCTGCTCCTGGGGCTGGCGTCCGACCTCGTCGACGACGTGCCCGACCTCGACGTCGACGCGCTCCTGGACGTGCCGGTCGTCTACGCCTCCGGTCGCGCCGGCGCCGCCTCGCGCACCCGCCCCGACAACGGCTCGCTGCCTGACAACGACGACCTCGAGCCGCTGTTCGAGGCGATCCTCGAGCATGTGCCCGCACCGGCCTACGACGACGAGGCGCCGCTGCAGGCGTGGGTCACCAACCTCGACTCGAGCCCGTTCCTCGGCCGTCTCGCCCTGCTGCGCGTGTTCAACGGCACGCTGAAGAAGGGCCAGACGGTCGCCTGGGTGCGCCACGACGGCACGGTCAGCAACGCCCGCATCACCGAGCTCCTCAAGACCCGCGCGCTCGACCGCTACCCCGCCGACGACGCCGGCCCCGGCGACATCGTCGCGATCGCCGGATTCCCCGACATCACGATCGGTGAGACGATCGCCGACATCGAGGACGTGCGGCCGCTGCCGCAGATCCACGTCGACGACCCCGCGATCTCGATGACGATCGGCACCAACACGTCGCCCCTCATCGGCAAGGTCAAGGGCCACAAGCTGACCGCCCGCATGGTCAAGGACCGTCTCGATCGCGAACTCGTCGGAAACGTCTCGCTCAAGGTCGTCGACATCGGCCGTCCCGACGCGTGGGAGGTGCAGGGACGCGGCGAGCTCGCCCTCGCGATCCTCGTCGAGAACATGCGCCGCGAGGGCTTCGAGCTCACCGTCGGCAAGCCCCAGGTGGTCACCAAGCAGGTCGACGGCAAGACGCACGAGCCCTTCGAGCACCTGACGATCGACGCGCCCGAGGAGTACCTCGGCGCGATCACCCAGCTGCTCGCCGCCCGCAAGGGTCGCATGGACAACATGACCAACCACGGCACCGGCTGGGTGCGCATGGAGTTCATCGTGCCCTCGCGCGGCCTCATCGGCTTCCGCACCGAGTTCCTGACGACAACCCGCGGCACCGGCATCGCCAACGCGATCTCGCACGGCTACGAGCCCTGGGCCGGTCACATCGTGACCCGTCAGAACGGCTCGATCGTCGCCGACCGCTCGGGTGTGGTCACGCCGTTCGCCATCATCGCCCTCCAGGAGCGGATGTCGTTCTTCGTGCAGCCCACCCAGGAGGTGTATGAGGGCATGGTGGTCGGTGAGAACTCGCGCGCCGACGACATGGACGTGAACATCACCAAGGAGAAGAAGCTCACGAACATGCGCCAGTCGACGTCGGACACGTTCGAATCGATGACGCCCCCGCGCCAGTTGACCCTCGAGGAGAGCCTCGAGTTCGCCCGCGACGACGAATGCGTCGAGGTGACCCCCGAGATCGTGCGCATCCGCAAGGTCAATCTCGATGCGACCGAGCGCGCCCGCGCGACCGCACGCCTGAAGCGCCAGGACGCCAGCGCCTGACCTTGAGTGAATGGATGCCGCGGCCCGCAGCGCTCGGGCCGCGGCATCCATCGCTCTGCGCGGCATAGCCGGCCCCGGGCCGGATAGCATCGAGCGGTGAGTCACGAACGCGAGCAGGTCCGGCGCGCGTGGCGCGATGGGCTCGGCGTGGCGATCGCCACCAGTGCGTACGGCATCTCCTTCGGCGCTCTCGCGGTGGCCTCGGGCCTGGACGTGTGGCAGACGTGCGTGCTGAGCCTGCTCATGTTCACCGGCGGATCGCAGTTCGCATTCGTCGGGGTGATCGGCGCGGGCGGGCTCGCGGCCGCACCTGCGGCGATCGCATCGGCGGGGCTGCTCGGCGCCCGCAACGTCGCCTACGGGCTGCGCATGTCGCCGGTCATCGGCGCCGGATTCTGGCGCCGGGCCGCGGCGGCGCACTTCACGATCGACGAGTCGACCGCCGTCTCGCTCGCGCAGACGGCACCACGGGCGCGGCTGACCGGGTTCTGGGTGACCGGCATCGGCATCTACATCGGGTGGAACCTCTCGACCCTCGCCGGCGCGCTGCTGGGCGATGTGCTCGGCGACCCGCGGGCCTATGGGCTCGACGCCGCGGCCGCGGCCGCATTCCTCGCGCTGCTGTGGCCGCGCCTGCGGCGCACGCAGGCCATCGCGGTGGGGATTGCGGCCGCAGTGGTGGCCACGGTGCTCACCCCGTCGCTCATGCCCGGCATCCCGGTGCTGCTGGCGGCCGTGGTGGCGGTGGTCGTGGGATGGACGAACTGGCTCGGCGATCGGGAATCGGCGCCCGAAGAGCCCGACGACGTCCCCGAACGGGAGGGGCTGCCATGACGCTGTGGAACGCCGTCATCGTCTCGGCACTCGTGTGCGTCGCGCTCAAGACCCTCGGCTATCTGATCCCGCCCCGGTGGTTCGAAGCGCCCGCGCCCTCGCGCATCACCGACCTGCTGACCGTCGCGCTGCTGGCCGCACTCGTCGCCGTGCAGACCCTCGGGGTCGGTCAGGCGATCGTCGTCGACGCGCGCGTGCCGGCCGTGCTGGTGGCAGCGGGCCTGCTCATGCTGCGTGCGCCGTTCCTGGTCGTCGTGGTCGCCGCAGCCGTGGTGGCCGCACTGCTGCGCTTGTGGGGCTGGGCGGCCTGACAGGCGCGCCCACGCGGGCGCGCCTAGACTTGTGCGGTGAAGTTCTCGTGGGCCCGCGTGGCGACCTGGGTGGTCGCGGCCGCCATCGGCTTCGTCTACGGCATTGCCGGGACGATAGGCCAGAGCGCGCGCTGGGGCTGGTTCCCCGTCGGCCTGATCGTCGCGATCATCGGCGTCGCCGCGCTCGTGCTGGCCGTCCGCCTGCTCACCGCAGACCGCTGGGCGGCTCTGGCCACCGGAGCGGGCATCGCCCTGTCGACGGTGCTGTTCTCCGGAACCGGTCCGGGCGGGTCGGTCGTGGTGCCCGCACCGCCCGAGGGGGAGCTGTCGACCGGGGTGATCTGGATGTTCGCCGCGCCGATCGTCGCCGGGCTGATCGTCGCGTGGCCGTCGACACCGGCAGTCCGCGACGCGTCCGAGGATCGGCCCACGAACTAGACTTGTCCTCGTGACGTATGTGATCGCCCTGCCGTGCGTCGACGTGAAGGACCGCGCCTGCGTCGATGAGTGTCCCGTGGACTGCATCTACGAGGGTGAACGCTCGCTGTACATCCACCCCGACGAGTGCGTCGACTGCGGTGCGTGCGAACCGGTGTGCCCCGTCGAGGCGATCTACTACGAAGACGACCTGCCCGACGAGTGGCAGGACTACTACACCGCCAACGTCGAGTTCTTCGACGACATCGGGTCACCCGGCGGCGCCGCCAAGATCGGCGTCATCAAGAAGGATCACCCGGTGATCGCCGCACTGCCTCCGCAGGCGCCGTAATGGCCGTCCGCGACCTCGCCGACTACCCCTGGGACGCCGTCGCACCCTACGCTCAGAAGGCGCGCAACCACCCCGGTGGCATCGTCGACCTGTCCATCGGCTCACCCGTCGACCCGACGCCGGCCGTCATCGCCGAGGCGCTGCGGGCCGCGACCGACGCCCACGCCTACCCGCAGACGGTGGGTACGCCCGCCCTGCGCGAGGCGATCGTCGCCTGGTATGCCCGCCGCCGGGGGGTGCCCGGGCTCAGCGTCGATCAGGTGCTGCCGACCGTCGGCTCCAAGGAGCTCGTCGCCCTCCTGCCGCTGCTGCTGGACGTCACCGCCGGGGACGTCGTCGTCCACCCGCGTGCGGCGTACCCGTCGTACGAGGTCGGCGCCCGGCTCGTCGGCGCGACTCCGTTGGCGTCGGACGACCCGGCCGAGTGGCCCGAGGGCACGCGGCTGGTGTGGCTGAACTCGCCCGGCAACCCCGATGGCCGCGTGCTCGGCATCGACGAGCTGCGCGCCGCCGTCTCCCGTGCCCGTGAACTGGGTGCGGTCCTCGCGTCGGACGAGTGCTACGCCGAGCTCGGCTGGGACGATCCGTGGATGGATGCCGGGGTGCCCAGCGTCCTGGACCCTCGTGTGACGGCGGGTGATGTCACCGGCATCCTGTCGGTCTACTCCCTCAGCAAGCAGTCGAACCTCGCCGGGTACCGGGCCGCGTTCCTCGCCGGCGACTCGGCGCTCGTCGTCCGACTGCTCACCGCGCGCAAGCACCTCGGTCTCATGCTGCCCACGCCCGTGCAGGCCGCGATGACCGTCGCGCTCGGCGACGACGCGCACGTCGGCGAGCAGAAGGAGCGCTACCGGGTCCGTCGCGACATCCTGCGTCCGGCACTCGAGCACGCCGGGCTGCGCATCGACCGCAGCGAGGGCGGACTCTACCTGTGGGCGACCGCGGGCGAGGACGCGTGGACGACGATGGACCGCATGGCCGGCCACGGCATCCTCGCCGGACCCGGGCACTTCTACGGCACGCACTTCCCGCAGCACGTGCGCTTCTCGCTCACCGCGACCGATGAGCGGATCGCCGAGGCGGCACGCCGGCTGTCGGGTTCGTAGAAGTCCCACTACCGAATGCCCGATCCTTTGGCGGGGTCAGGAGTAGGCCCAGGCGGCAGATAGGCTGTAACGAGTGCGTCCAACACGGCAAGGAGGCTTCGTGAGCAACCCGGATACCCCTCAGACGGCCCAGGTCACCATCGGTGACCGGACCGCCCAGCTGCCGATCCTCCCCGGTGCAGAGGGCATCCCCAGCGTCGACTTCTCGACCTTCACGAAGCAGACCGGGCACACCGCGCTGGACTACGGCTTCGTCAACACGGCATCCACCACCTCGAAGATCACCTACATCGACGGCGACGAGGGAATCCTGCGCTACCGCGGGTATCCGATCGAGCAGCTGGCGACGGGCAGCACCTATCTCGAGGTCGCCTGGTTGCTGCTGTACGGCGAACTGCCCACCGCCGATGAGCTCGCCGAGTTCGACGACAGGATCCGTCGCCACACGCTTCTGCACGAAGACCTCAAGCACTTCTTCTCGTCGCTGCCGCACACGGCGCACCCGATGTCGGTGCTTTCTTCGGCCACGGCGGCGCTGTCGACGTACTACGAGCACCAGTCCGACCCGCACGATCCCGAGCACGTCGAGCTGAACACCATTCGGCTGCTGGCCAAGCTGCCCGTCATCGCCGCGTATGCGCACAAGAAGAGCGTCGGACAGGCGTTCCTGTACCCCGACAACTCGCTGAGCTTCGTCGACAACTTCCTCAAGCTCAACTTCGGCGTGCACAGCGAGCCGTACGAGATCAACCCGGTCATGTCGCGGGCCCTCGAGCGTCTGCTGATCCTGCACGAAGACCACGAGCAGAACGCATCCACCTCGACGGTGCGCCTGGTCGGGTCCACGGGCGCCAACCAGTTCTCGTCGATCTCGGCGGGCATCAACGCCCTGTACGGTCCGCTGCACGGCGGCGCGAACGAGGCCGTGCTCGACATGCTCGCGCGCATCCGCGATTCGGGTGAGAGCGTCCAGCGCTTCGTCGAGCGGGTCAAGAACAAGGAAGACGGCGTGAAGCTCATGGGCTTCGGGCATCGCGTCTACAAGAACTACGACCCCCGCGCCAGGCTGGTCAAGGAGTCGGCCGACGAGGTGCTGCGCGAACTCGGGGTGCATGACCCGCTGCTCGACCTGGCCACCGAGCTCGAGCAGGTCGCCCTCGAGGACGACTACTTCAAGGAGCGTCGCCTCTACCCGAACGTCGACTTCTACACGGGCGTGATCTACAAGGCGATGGGCTTCCCGACGCGGATGTTCACCGTCCTGTTCGCCATCGGCCGGCTGCCCGGCTGGCTCGCGCACTGGCGCGAGATGCAGTACGACCCGCAGACGAAGATCGGCCGCCCCCAGCAGCTGTACATCGGCGCCGGCGCGCGGGACTACCCCGGCGCGAACTGACCCGCCCGCGCCGAGAACATCTCCTCGCCGAGAGAACATCTCCTCGCCGAGAGAACAACCCGGCGCCGAGAGAACAACCCGGCGACGAGAGAACGGGTGTCAACCGTTCTCTCGTCCGCGAGGTGTTCTCTCGCGGGGGAGAGGCGACACTGCTCAGGCGTGCAGGGCCTCGTTCAGAGTCACGCCCACGCCCGCGCGGCGCACGGCTTCGATCGCTCCGGTGAGCGAGTTGCGGCGGAACAGCAGGCCGCTCCGACCGGAGAGCTCGGCGCCCTTCACGACGGGCCGCGAGTTGTCGTGGCGCGGTGCGCCGTCGGCGAGGACGATCTTCGATCCGGCGGTGACGTACAGGCCGGCTTCGACGACGCAGTCGTCGCCGAGCGAGATGCCGATGCCGGCGTTGGCGCCCAGCAGCGTGCGGGCGCCGATCGAGACCCGGTGCGCGCCGCCGCCCGACAGCGTCCCCATGATGGATGCACCGCCGCCGACGTCGCTGCCGTCGCCGACGACGACGCCCTGCGAGACGCGTCCCTCGACCATGGAGGCGCCGAGCGTGCCGGCGTTGAAGTTGACGAAGCCCTCGTGCATGACCGTGGTGCCGGGCGACAGGTGCGCCCCGAGCCGCACGCGTGACGCATCGGCGATGCGCACGCCCGCGGGGACCACGTAGTCGGTCAGGCGCGGGAACTTGTCGAGACCCTGCACCTGGATGCCGGCGCGCTGCAGCCGCGGGCGCAGGCGCGTGAGGTCGTCGGGGTCCACGGGGCCGGCGTTGGTCCACGCCACGTTGGGCAGGTGGCCGAAGATGCCGTCGAGGTTGAGGTCGTTCGGGGCGACGAGGCGATGTGAGAGTGCGTGCAGCCGCAGGTACGCGTCCGAGGTGCCCTGCGGCGCGACATCGAGGTCGATCTCGGTGACGACGACCTCCACGGTCACGGCGCGACGCTCATCGGGCCCGGCATAGGCGTCCCAGGCGGCCGTGTCGGCGGCATCCGGAGCAGCGCCGAAAGCCGGTTCGGGGTACCAGGTGTCCAGCACCGTGCCCCGCTCGCTGACCGTGGCCAGACCGACACCCCATACCCGACGCGCTTCACTCATGCCTCCAGGGTATCGGGCCGCAGGCGGCAACCTGCGCCGTCGGTAGACTCGGTGCCATGCTCGATCTCACCGCCTCGTCCGTCGATCTCACGCGCATCATCTGCGACATCCCGAGCGTTTCGGACTCCGAGACGGTGCTCGCCGACGCGATCCACGCGGCGGTCGCCGCGCTCGGGCACCTCGAGGTCCACCGCGACGGCGACACCATCGTGGCCCGCACCATGCTGGGGCGTGCGCAGCGTGTCGTGATCGCCGGGCACATCGACACCGTGCCGATCAACGCGAACGTGCCCACGCGCGACATCGAGGTCGACGGTGAGCCGTATCTGTGGGGGCGCGGGACGGTCGACATGAAGGCGGGCGTCGCCGTGCAGCTCAAGCTCGCCGCCGAGCTCACCAGCCCCCGTGTCGACGTCACCTGGATGTGGTACGACCATGAAGAGGTGGATGCCGATCTCAACGGCCTCACCCGGCTCGCCGCCGTGCGTCCCGACCTCTTCGCCGGCGACTTCGCGATCCTCGGCGAGCCCTCCAACGGACAGGTCGAAGGCGGCTGCAACGGCAATCTCCGTGCGATCGTTCGCACCGACGGCGTGCGCTCGCACAGCGCGAGGGCGTGGATGGGGCAGAACGCGATCCACAAGGCCGCCCCCGTGCTGGCGCGCCTGGCCGAGTACCGGCCGCGCGAGATCGAGGTGGAGGGACTCGTCTACCGCGAGGGGCTCAACGCGGTGCGCATCGGCGGGGGCGTGGCCGGCAACGTCATCCCCGACCTGTGCGAGGTCGAGGTGAACTACCGGTTCGCCCCCAATCACACGGCCGCCGAGGCGGAGGAGCATGTCCGCTCGGTGTTCGAGGGGTTCGACGTCGAGGTCGTGGACCTCGCGGTCGGCGCGCGTCCGGGACTGCACGCCGCTCTCGCGCAGGAGTTCGTCGCCGCGGTCGGCGCGGTCCCGCAGCCCAAGTACGGGTGGACCGACGTCGCGCGCTTCTCGGCGCTCGGAGTGCCGGCCGTCAACTACGGCCCCGGCGACCCGAGCCTCGCCCACCACGATCAGGAGCGGGTCTCTCTCGCGCAGATCGACGCGGTCGAGCACGGCCTGCGGGCGTGGCTGACGGCGGTGTGACGCTCCGCCACCGTGCCCGGGAGATCCCGGTCGCGTTGCGCGTTGCCATCCTGTACCTGCTCGCCCGGCTGATCACCACCGGATTCATCGCACTGGCCGCGGGGCTGTCGGGCCCGGCATCCCGATTCGGGGCGGATGCCACGGTCTCCGAACTGCTGATGGGCTGGGACGCCCAGTGGTACTGGTCCATCGTCACGCAGGGGTACCCGACCGATCTCCCGGTCGATCTCGCCGGAGACGTGCAGCAGAACCAGTGGGCGTTCATGCCGGTGTACCCGGTGCTCGCGAATCTGGTGGGACTGCCGCTGGGGTCGTACGCGGCCGGCGCATTCCTCGTCCCGGTCGTGGCGGGCTACCTGGCCTGCCTCGTCCTGTACCGGCTGCTGCGCGACCGGCTGGACGAGACCGCCACTATGTGGGCCGTCCTGCTGTTCGCGGCGGGACCGCTCGCGGCGATGTTCCATCTGGGCTACGCCGAAGCGCTCTTCCTGCTGTGGCTGTTCCTCGCACTGCGGTGCCTGCAGCGCCGCCGGTTCGGCTGGCTGTACCTGCTCATTCCGCTGATGGGATATACCCGTCCGGGCGTGCTCGCGTTCGCCCTGCTGCTCGGGCTGTACGGCATCTGGCGCTGGTTCCGCCGCCGCCGCGACCCGCTGCCCGTCCGCGAGATCGTCCACATCATCGCGCTGGGGCTCATCGCCGTGATCGTCGGGTTCTCCTGGCAAGTGATCGCCGGCATCGTGACCGGCGACATGTCGGCCTACCTCGACACCGAACTGTCGTGGCGACGCGGCTGGCTCAGCGCCGAGGAGTCCGGATTCGTGCCGTTCGCGGGCTTCGTCCAGGCGGCCGGTATGTGGTTCCGGCTGTGGGGCATGCCGTCTGCCCTCGGCTATGCGGCGCTGGCGGTCTGCGTCGGGGCGGTTGCCTGGCTGCTGCTGTCCGAACGTCACGTGCGGCGGCTGGGCGTCGTCGTCCGGCTGTGGTCGGCGTCGTACATCGTGTACCTGCTGGCCGTCTTCTTCCCGCAGTCGAGCATCTTCCGGCTCCTGCTTCCGCTGTCGCCGCTGTACGGAGCACTGGCGGCCCCGCGATCGACCTGGTGGCGGGTCGCGATGCTCGTGCTCGGGCTGGCCGGCCAGTGGTGGTGGATCTACAGCATGCTCGCGCAGGGGAATGCGTATACCCAGATTCCGTGAGAGGGATGCTGGCAGACGGGCGGCAACGGGCCATGGTTACGCATGGCGGTCAGTGCCCCGCCGTTCCGGGTAAACTTGAGAGGTAGTCCTACGAGGAAAGGGAGCCGCAATGGCAGCCATGAAGCCGCGCACCGGAGACGGACCGATGGAGGCCGTGAAGGAGGGGCGCCTGATCATCGTGCGTGTTCCGCTGGAAGGCGGCGGACGTCTTGTGGTGTCTGTCAACGCCGAAGAGGCCAAGGAGCTGCACGGCGTCCTGGGCGAGGTCGTCGGCGCCGCCTGACATAGCACCGTACGCGAACGGCCGGTCTTCGGATCGGCCGTTCGCCGTCTCCGGTGGGGTCAGCGTCTCTCGGCGGCCGTGGTCGTCAACTGCAGCAGGCCTTCGCCCGCGATGGACAGCGCGCCCAGGACCGCCGGCGAAGCCTGGGTCTCCTGGATGAGCGAGCGGTACGCGCTCGTGGTGGGATCGCGCTTGACCGGGTCGGCGACGGCTCCGCCGGCGAGCACGCGGGGGACCAGCACGGTGCCTCCGGCGCGGACGAGTCGCAGGCCGTGCTCCACGTACTCGATGACGCCCTCGGCGTCGGCATCGACGAGCACGATGTCGTACGAGGCCTCGTTCATGCGGGGCAGGACATCGGCGGCGCGGCCGGTGATGAAGCGGGCGCGCGCGGCCGGGATCTTCGCGTCGGCGAACGCCGTGCGCGCGAGCGCGAGGTGCTCGGGCTCCTTGTCGATCGTCGTGAGGGTGGCGCGCGGTGAACCGTGCAGCAGCCAGAGGCCCGAGACGCCGCCGCCGGTGCCGATCTCGACGATGTTCAGCGCCCCCGTAGCCGCGGCCAGCACCGCGCACTGCGCGCCGATGACGGGGCTGATGGGGTCGGCGCCGAGCTCGAGGGCATGGGCCCGGGCGCGCGCGATGGCGTCGGGTTCGATCGTCGCCTCATCGGCGAACCTGCGGATCGCGTCGTGTTCGGCCATGGACTCAGCCTACGGCGCGTGAGCGGCCAGGACCGGCAAGGCGCACGGGTAACCTGGAGCCATGTTCTTCGGGCTCGACATGGAGAAGCTCCTCCTCATCGCGCTCGTCGCCGCGCTCCTGCTCGGGCCGGAGCGCCTCCCGCGCTACGCCGAGATGCTCGGTCGGTTCACCGTCCGGGCCAAGGAGTGGCTGCAGGGCGCCAAGGGCCGTGTCAAAGAGGAGATGGGCGAGGACTTCGACGACGTCGAGTGGCGCAAGCTCGACCCGCGTCAGTACGATCCGCGCCGGATCATCCGCGACGCCCTGCTCGACGATGCCCCCGTGCCGACGGTGCGCGCGGCCGGCGTCGCCGCAGCCGTCGCAGCCACCGCGCCGGACCCGGCACCGGTCTTCGTCGCCGACGACCCCGACCGGCCCGTTCCGTACGACTCCGAGGCCACCTGAATCAGGCGCGGCTCACCGGCAGCGGCCGTCCGGCGCGGGAACGGCCCGTGGTGGCAAGGCGCAGGGCGATCGCGTCGAGCGCGACGGCGGCGGGATCATCGGGGGTGGATGCCACGATCGGGCGTCCCTCGTCGCCGCCCGACCGCAGCGCGGGGCTCAGCGGAATCGAGCCGAGCAGCGGCACGGTCTCGTCGTCGGTCGACAGCGCGGCAGCGACCGCGGCACCGCCACCGCTGCCGAACAGGTCGAGGCTCGTGCCGTCCGCGAGGGTCAGCGCCGCCATGTTCTCCACGACGCCGATCACCCGCTGGCCAGTCTGGCGGGCCACGAGCCCGCTGCGCACCGCGACCTCGGCGGCCGCCGGCTGCGGGGTGGTGACCACGAGCACGTCCGCGTGCGGCAGGAGCTGACCCACCGAGATCGCGACGTCTCCGGTGCCCGGCGGCATGTCCAGCAGCAGCACGTCGAGATCACCGAAGTACACGTCGTTGAGGAACTGGTTCACCGTGCGGTGGAGCATCGGCCCGCGCCAGGCGACGGCGCCGCCGGCGGGCGCATCGCGCGGCAGGAACATGCCGATCGAGATCGCCTTGACGTCGTAGCCGACCGGCGGCAGCATCAGGTCGTCGATGCGGGTGGGCTGGGGCGGCAGCCCGTCGTCCTCGATCAGACCCAGCAGGGCGGGGATCGAGAAGCCGTGCACGTCCGCGTCGATGAGCCCGACCGCGAGTCCGCGCTGCGCGAGCGCGACGGCGAGGTTCGCGGTGACCGTGGACTTGCCGACCCCGCCCTTGCCGCTGGTGACGGCGATGACCCGGGTGAGTGATTCGGGTCCGAAGGGCATCACCCGCTGCGCCCTCCCGCCCCGCAGGCGCTCGGTGAGCGCCGTGCGCTCGGCCGGGGTCATGACGCCGACCTCGACGGTGACGTCGTGGATGCCCGCGACGGCCGCCGCGGCGGCGTGGACGTCCCGCTCGATGCGGTCGGCGGCGGGACACCCCACGATCGTCAGCGCGATCTGCACGGTTGCGCTCCCGGCATCCACCCGCACCTCACGGACCATGTCGAGCTTCGACAGCGGCCGCCGCAGCTCGGGATCCATCACGGCGCCGACGGCCGTGCGCACGTCGACGGCATCGGTCATGGGTGCTCCGGCTGCTCGGCGTCAGGCCGGGGTGATTCGGCTCCGCGGGCGTCGAGCTGCTCGAGCAGCGCCTTCAGCTCCTGACGCAGCACATCGCGGGTGACGGCCTCGTCGGAGACCTCGGTCATCGCCATGCGCAGGGCGACCACCTCGCGGGCGAGGTACTCGGTGTCGGCGAGGTTGCGCTCGGCGCGCTGGCGGTCCTGCTCGATCTGCACGCGGTCACGGTCGTCCTGACGGTTCTGCGCGAGCAGGATCAGGGGCGCGGCATAGGAAGCCTGCAGCGACAGCACCAGGGTCAGCGCGGTGAAGCCGAGCGCGGCGTCGTCGAAGCGGAGATGCGGGGGCGCCGTGGTGTTCCACACGATCCAGCCGATGCAGAACAGGCTCAGGATCAGCAGGAACATGGGGGTGCCCATGGCCCGAGCGATCCACTCCGTGAACCGGCCGAACCGGTCGCGCGAGCGATGATCCGACGGGGTCGAACGCGGCAGCACGTTCGTGCGGCGGCCCCGGGGCGCCTCGAGCGGGTTCGCCGGACGCCGCGCCATCACGGACGCGCTCCGGCGGGTGCGACGCCGGGCTCATCGGCGTCGTGCGAGCGCCAGTCCTCGGGCAGGAGGTAGTCGAGCACATCATCGACGCTGACGGCGCCGACGAGCCGGTGGGCGGGGTCGACGACCGGCAGCGACACCAGGTCGTAGCTGGCCAGCAGTCGCGCCACCTCGGCGGCGGAGGCCATCACCGGGACCGGGTCGACCGTGTCGTCGATGATCGCCCCCAGTCGCTCGTGCGGGGGATAGCGCAGCATGCGCTGGAAGTGCACCGTGCCCAGCAGCCGCCCGGTGGGCGTCTCGTACGGCGGCAGGGTGACGAACACGGCGGCCGCCAGTGCCGGGTGCAGCTCGTGGCGGCGGATCAGGGCGAGCGCCTCGGCGACGGTGGCATCCGCCGACAGCACGATGGGCTCGGTCGTCATGAGACCACCCGCCGTGTCGGGACCGTACTTCAGGAGGGCGCGGACATCTTCGGCCTCTTCGGGCTCCATGAGGTCGAGGAGCTCTTCCCGCTGGCCTTCGGGCAGCTGCGCGAGCACGTCGGCGGCGTCGTCGGGGTCCATCGCGTCGAGGATGTCGGCGGCGCGCTCGTCGCCGAGCGCTTCGAGGATCTGCACCTGGTCGTCTTCGGGCATCTCCTCGAGAGCGTCGGCGAGCCGGTCGTCGGAGAGTTCGCCGACCACCTGGAGCAGGCGCGCATCGGGCAGGTCGAGCAGGCTGTTGGCGAGGTCGGCGGGCTTGAGCTCGGAATAGCTGGCCACCAGCTGCTGGGCCGACTGCTCTTCGCCCGGCGACTGGTCCTCGCGCACGTCGGTCCACTGGGCGAACGTCGTGGGCCCTTTCGCGAAGGGCGACGCGCTCGTCTTGGGCTTGCGCAGGAACAGCTGGCCGATGTCCCAGTCGCCCTGGCGGCTGCGCTCGATGGCCACGTCCTCGATGACCGCCTGACCCGAGCCGTCGGTGAAATACACCCGGCGGCCGATGAGCTCGGCCATGACCCGCACCTCTCCGCCGCGCTGCTGGAAGCGGCGCACGTTGATGAGACCGGTGGTGATCACCTGGCCGGTGGCGATGGAGGTGACCCGCCCGATCGAGAGGAACACGTGGCGGCGGCCGGGGATCTCGACGACGAGTCCCACGACGCGCGGCGGATGGTTCTTGCGATAGATCACCACGACGTCGCGGACCTTGCCGAGCCGGTCGCCGGCAGGGTCGAACACCGCGCACCCGGTCAGGCGCGCCACGAATACCCTCTGCGTGCTCACGCGTCCAGCGTAGTCCGCTCATCCCCGTCGCCACCGGACGGGCACGTGAGAGGATGGGCGGATGAGCATGATGGGCGGAACTCCGCGCGAACACGGCGAGAAGATCGCCGAATTCAGCACCTACGAGGGCGCGCAGAAGGCGGTCACCGCACTCATCGAGGCGGAGATCCCGGCGAAGGACATCGCGATCGTCGGACGGAGCCTGCGCTCGGTCGAGACCGTCACCGGCCGGCTGGGATATGCGGCGGCGGCGCGGACGGGCGCGATCAACGGCATCCTCCTCGGGCTCGTGTTCTCGGCGATCTTCGTGCTGGGCACCCCCAACGCCGCGATCCAGCTGTTCATCGGCGTGATGCTCGTGGGCATCGCGGTCGGCATGCTGATGAGCCTGCTCACCTACGCGATCGTGCGGCGCCGGCGCGCGTACACGTCGATGACGCAGCTCATCGCCGACCACTACGAGATCACGGTGCTGCCGCGCAGCATCCACCGGGCCCGCGAGGTCGTCGGCCACACCGTCGCCACGGTGACCGCCCACCCGGCCGATCCGCCCGCGAGCGCCCCGGTCGCCGCACCCCACGCGCCCGTGGCGCCGCCGGACGTGGAAGAGCCGCCACGCTACGGCGAGCGGATCAGCCCGGTGTCCGAGCAGCCCGCGCCTCCGGCCGACGAGGCCCCGCGGGGCTGACGATCATGGCCACGATCGAGGTCGCGCTGCCGGCGGGCCCGGTCACGGTGTCCGCCGAGTTCGACACTCCGGCCTCCGCCTGGGCCGCGGTGGCGCTCGCGCACGGGGCCGGAGCGGGGATGGACCACCCGTTCCTCGTCGGCTTCGCCGCCGCGCTGCGCGAACAGGGACTCGCGACCCTGCGCTTCAACTTCCCGTACGTCGAGGCGGGGCGACGGATGCCGGGACCGGCGGCCCACGCGATCGTGACCTGGCGGGCCGTGATGGCGGAGCTGGCCGCACGCGTCCCCGGCATCCCGCACGTCGCCGCGGGCAAGTCCTACGGCGGCCGCATGGCGTCGATGGCCGCGGCCGACAGTGTCATCGCCCCGGCCGCGCTGGTCTACCTCGGCTACCCGCTGCACCCGCCGGGCAACCCCGAGCGGACGCGGACCGCGCATCTGTCGCATGTCGTCCCGCCGCAGCTGTTCGTCGAGGGGACCAACGACCCGTTCATCCAGCCGCTCGCCCAGCTCGAGGACGCCGTGGCGGCATGCCAGGATGCCGAGACCACCTGGATCACCGGCGGCGGTCACTCGTTCGAGGTCAAAGGCAACAAGCGTCCCCCGGCCGAGGTCGCCGCTGCGCTCGCACCCGGCGTCGCGGAGTGGCTGCGCACCCGGCTGGGCGAGACGGAGTCGCCCGCAAGGCCGTGACCACCGCGTCAGCGTCCGGCGGCGTAGCCCTGCATCCCGCGCGGGTTGGCGGCCGCCCACACCGTGCCGTCCTCACGTGAGATCCCGACCGCCGACAGCCGGCCCAGCGCCCAGTCGCCGGTCCGCGTGACGTCGTGACCGCGGGCGCGGAGACCGTCGATCACGTCCGCGCCGAGCCGGTCTTCGGCGACCACGCCCGCGGGGGTCCACGTGCGCGGCCAGAACGAGTCGACCAGCGCCGTCGTGTGCAGCGTCGGCGCGTCTATCGCCTGCTGGGCGGTGTACCCGCCGGCGAGCATGCGCAGCAGCATCGGCAGCTGCCACTGCTCCTGCTGGTCGCCGCCCGGCGTGCCCATCGCGAACAGCGGCAGTCCGTCCTTGAGGACGAGCGTCGGGGTGAGGGTGGTGCGCGGACGCGCGCCGGGCCGCAGCGCCGTCGGTGCGGCGTCGTCGAGCCACATCATCTGCAGGCGCGTGCCCAGGCAGAACCCCAGCTCGGGGATGGCCGGCGAGGACTGCAGCCAGCCGCCCGACGGCGTGACCGCGACGATGTTGCCCCAGCGGTCGACGACGTCGATGTGGCAGGTGTCGCCGCGCGTCTGACCGGTCGGTGCGACCGTCGGCTCGCCCGTCCCCGCCGCGACGCCGCCCTCGGCGCGCAAGGGCGGGTGGAACGGGGTGCGTCCGGGAACAGCGCCGGGGCGCCACTGGTGCGACGCCGTCCCGCCGATCTGGGCGCGACGTCCGGAGATGTAGGCCTCGTCGAGCAGGGCGTCGACGGGCGCACCGTCCCCGAGGTAGGCGTCGCGGTCGGCGAGAGCGAGCTTGAGGGTCTCGACGATCGTGTGCGCACCGGCCGGAGTCTGAGGGTCGAGCCGGTCGTCGGTGAAGCCGTCGAGGATCCGCAGCGCCTCCAGCAGCGCCGGCCCCTGCGACCAGCTGCCGGCTTTCGCGACCGTGTGCCCGCGGAACCCGGCTGTCACCGGCCGCTCATAGCCGGCATCGAAGGCGGCGAAGTCGTCCGCGGTGAGGACGGCGGCGTGGTCGGCGCCGGTCGAGTGCCGGTGCGGCTGCGCCAGGAAGGCGGTGGATGCCGTGGCGACGAGCCCCGTCTTCCACTCCGCCCGCCCGGCGTCGATGCGCGCGCGCCGATCCGCCGCGCCCGCGCCCGCCGCAACCAGCCGGTCGAGCACCGCGGCATAGGCGGGGTTGCGCACCATGGCGCCGGGCGCCGGGACCTCGCCCTCCGGCATCCACAGGTCAGCGGAGGTGGGCCAATGGTCGCGGAACAGCCCGGAGACGCGGGCGATGGTGGCGGCGGCCTGCGCGAGCAGCGGGTGGCCGTCGCGGGCGTAGCCGATCGCATAGGCGAGGACATCGCCCAGTTCCCACGTGCCGTGGTCGCGGAGCAGGACGAGCCAGGCGTCGACGGCGCCCGGCACGGCGGCCGCGAGTCCGCCGGCCCCGGGAACGAGGTCGAGCCCCTCGGCGCGGTAGTGGGCGATCGTCGCACCTGCCGGAGCGGGCCCCTGGCCCATGAGCACGGTGGGGCCGTCGGCCCCTTCGGCGTGGAAGATGCCGACCAGATCGCCGCCCGGGCCGTTCAGGTGCGGTTCGACGACGTGCAGGACGAATCCGCCGGCCACGACCGCATCGAATGCGTTGCCGCCGCGCTCGAGGACCGCCTGTGCCGTCGCGGTCGCCGTGGCATCGGTGGACGCGGCCATGCCGAACGTCCCCACCAGCTGCGGCCGCGTCGTGAAGGCGGGCGGGGGAGTGAACCCCGTCACGCCGACCGGGCGATCCAGGCTTCGACCTCGTCGGCGGTGCGGGGGATGCCGGCCGACAGGTTCACCGGTCCGTCCGCGGTCATAAGGATGTCGTCCTCGATGCGCACGCCGATGCCGCGGTACTCCTCGGGCACGGTGAGGTCGTCGATCTGGAAGTAGAGCCCCGGCTCGATGGTGAACACCATCCCCGGCTCGAGGACGCCGTCGTAATACATCTCCCGCCGTGCCTGCGCGCAGTCGTGCACATCGAGGCCGAGGTGGTGCGAAGTGCCGTGCACCATGTACCGGCGGTGCTGGCCGCCGGTGTCGGCGTCGAGCGCCTCCTGCGCGGTCACCGGCAGCAGACCCCATTCCGAGACCCGCGCCGCGATGACCGCCATGGCGGCCTCGTGCACGCTGCGGAACTTCACGCCCGGCTTGGCGGCGGCGAAGGCGGCATCGGCCGCCTCGCGGACGGTCTCGTAGATGGTCCGCTGGATGGGGGTGAAGGTCCCGGACACCGGCAGAGTGCGGGTGATGTCGGCGGTGTAGAGGCTGTCGACCTCGACCCCGGCGTCGATGAGGATCAGGTCACCGGGCACGACGGCGCCGTCGTTGCGCGTCCAGTGCAGGTAGCAGGCGTGCGGGCCGGATGCGGCGATCGTGTCGTATCCCTCGCCGTTGCCGTCGGTGCGCGCGCGCAGGTGGAACACGCCCTCGACGGCGCGTTCGCCGCGTGGGGTGTCGATGATGCGCGGCAGGTCGGCGACGATGTCGTCGAACCCGCGGGCGGTCACGTCGACGGCGAGCTGCAGCTGGGCCCGCTCGTACTCGTCCTTGACGAGCCGCAGCTCCGACACGAAGCGGGTCAGCTCGTCGTCGGCGTCCACGACCAGTTCGCCGGGGACCGGCGAGAACCGGTCGATGTGCGCCGTGGCGATGCCGAGGTCGGTGGCGACGCCCGCGAGGGACGGGCGCGGCCCGATCCAGAACTCGCCGATCGACGCGTCGCCGTAGAACTCGGCGGTGGTGCGGTCGGCGCGCTCGCGCAGGTAGAGGGTGACCTCGTGACCGGATGCCGTGGGCTCGAACACCAGAACCGACTCGGGCACCGCGTCGGCTCCCCACCCGGTGAGGTGTGCGAACGCGGAGTGCGCGCGGAACGGGTAGTCGGTGTCGTTCGAGCGTTGCTTGAGGGCCCCCGCCGGGATCACGAGACGCTTGCCGGGGAAGGCGGCCGACACCGCGGCGCGCCGAGCGGCGGCGTACGGTGCCTGCGGGCGCTGCGGCGGCGCCTGCTCGGGGCGGTCGGCCCAGCCGGTCGAGATGGCCTCGAGGAAGCCGCTCGGGAACGGCTGCCTGCGGTTGGTCGTGCTCTCGGCCGGAATCGTCTCGGTCTCGGCGATCGTGTCGCCCTCGTGCGTGCTCATGGTTCCATCCTCGCACCGAGGAGCGGAGCGGTCAGCGTGCGCGTTCGAACTGGACCACGACCGGGCGGTGATCGCCGCCGGACCCGTCCAGGGAGTCGAGCACGACCGATCCGGTGGCCGTCCACGCATCGGTGGCCAGGACGTGGTCGATGGGTGCGCCCAGCAGTGCCGGCCACTCGGTCGACCAGGTGCCCACGCCGCCGTTGCCGGTCGCGGTCGTCGCGTCCCGGCAGCGCCCGAGGGTCGCGTCATCGACGCCGAGACGCTCCATGTGGTCGACGGTCGCGTTGAAGTCGCCGGCCATGATCACGTCGTCCGCCGCGCACTGGTCGGCGAGCCACTGCAGGTCGGCGCGCCAGGCGGCCATGTGCGCCGCGCGCGGCGCGACCGCGTGGACGGCGACGACGATGGGCCCCTCCCCGTCGACGGGCATCGCCACGACGCTGGGCACCTGGGAGGTGTTCGAGGTGCCCGCCGACTCGGACTCGACGACGGCGTAGTCCCCGAGGTCGGGCGAGATCAGCAGACTCGTCGAGTTGGCATCCCACTCCTCATAGCCCGCTTGGTCGCCGAAGTCCTCGTGGTGCGCCCACATCGGACGGCCCATCTCGCGCATGAGGACGGCGACCTCGGTGCCCGTCTCGATCGACGTCTCGGGCAGCGCCACGATGTCGACCTGCATGGCGACGGCGGTCTTCGCGATGATGCTCGCGTCCGTGGCCGCGCCGGCCGTGTTCCAGGTCATCACGCGGATCGCCTCTTCGCCGGGCGTGGTCAGCGACGACTCGCCGGTGCCGCGGGTGAAGAGGATCCCCCCGTTGATGACGCCGGTCACGACGGCGATCACGAGAACGGATGCCGCGAAGGCGCGCATCGGGCGGATGAGGCACAGCAGGAGCATGACGACGGCGAGGACGGCGCACGCGGTCACGACCACGCCGCGCAGCGACACGATCTGCGCGAACGGGAACGTCTGCTCGAGCCGGAAGAACTGCGGCCAGGTGAGCACGGCGGCGCCGATCGCGGCGACCAGCGTCACGAGGATCCCGAGCAACCGCAGCACGCTCGCGAGCATATGTCAGCAGGCTGAGCAGAATCTGCGCGCACCGCCGCTTCGGGGCGGGCCGGTACGCTCGACGTCATGTCGACAGGGCGAGGCGCGCGCGGATCGCGCCGTGCGCAGCGGGGGTGGGAAGGCCCGAGCGACCTGCACCTGCATTCCTCGCACTCCGACGGCACCGAGCCGCCTGCCGAGGTCATGGCGGCGGCGCACCGCCACGGGCTGCGCACCGCGGCGCTGACCGATCACGACTCGACGGCCGGCTGGGCCGAGGCGGCCGAAGCGGCGGCATCCCTCGGCATGACGCTGATCCCGGGGATGGAGCTGTCGGCCCGCCACGAGTGGCGCAGCGTCCATGTGCTGGGCTACCTGTTCGACCCCGACGATTCCACGCTACGTGCGCTCACCGACCGCATCCGCGAGTCGAGGCTGTCGCGCATCCGGACGATGGCCGACCGGATCGGCCGGGACTACGACCTGTCGTGGGAGGACATCGTCGCCCACACGGCGGTCGGGGCGACGATCGGCCGGCCGCACATCGCCGATGCGCTGATCTCGAAGGGGATCGTCGTCGACCGCGGCGAGGCCTTCGCCGACATCCTCCACCCCGGCGGCTCCTATTACGTCGACCTGTACGCACCCGACCCGGTCACCGCGGTGGAGGCGATCGCCGGTGCCGGCGGCGTGGCCGTCGTCGCGCATCCGGCGGGGCGCGCGGGACTGCTGCCGCAGCGGATGACGCAGCGCATGCTGGATGCGGGACTCGCGGGGTTCGAGCTCGGCCATCGCGAGAACCGGCCCGATGCGGTCGCGAAGCTCGACGCGTTGGTGCGGGCGAACGATCTGATAGTCACCGGGTCGAGCGACTATCACGGCCGCGGCAAGCCGAACGTGCCCGGCGAGCACACGACGTCGGACGAGATGGTCGCCCGCATCATCGAGCGGGCAACCGGAAGCGCCCCCGTCTACCCCTGAGAAGGGGCGGACGAGGGCGCCGGTCGTACGGGAGAGTGGCTCAGGCGAGTGCTTTGGCCTTGAGGGCGTCGAACTCGGCCTGCGTGATGGTGCCCGAGTCGAGCAGGGCCTTCGCCTGCGCGATCTGGTCGGTGGCGCTGGCGCCTGCGACCTGTCGGATGTAGTCCTCCTGCGCAGCCTGGTACTTCGACGCCTGTGCGGCCGAGCGCTTGCCCATGCCGGTGCCGCGCGCGATGAGGTAGATCAGCGCGGTGAGGAACGGGACGAAGATCAGGAACACGATCCAGACGGCCTTCCAGCCGCCGGCCAGCTTGTCGTCACGGAAGATGTCCCCGATGATCGCGAACAGCGCGAACAGGTAGGACACGAAGATGAATGCCATGAGGAACCACCAGATGAGGTCCCAGAAGGAACCCCAGAAGCCCTGGTACTCCACAGCTGCGTCAAGGAAGCGCATGATTGCCTTTCGCGAGAGTTCACGGCACTGTGCCGCTTGCGCTCACGTTAGCGGCATCTGTTGCCGCTGTGGCAGATGTGACACGCCGCGTCACCCGGAGAGGGCGACGGGCTCATGCTCCCTGGACGGGCGCATTGCCTCCTGAGTGGCGGCGACGACGGCGGCGGCGCGCGACGGCGGGCTTGCCGTCGTGGTGCTCCTTGCCGGCGCCGTCGTGCGTACCGGCGCCGTCCTGGTCGGAGGCATCGGACGCGCGGGCCTCAGTGGATGCGGGCGCCGAGGCGCCGGCATCCACTCCTTCGGTGAAGGTCGACCCGACCGGGGTGGTGCCTGAGCGACGCCGGCGGCGGCGACGTGAGCCGTCCTCGCCCGTGTCGGCGGCCGCATCGGCAGCACGGCCCGGTTTCTGCGTGCGCACGGACTGGGTCTTCGGCGCCGTCGCGATGCGACCCTTGGTGCCGGCGGGGATGTCGAGATCCTCGTACAGGTGGGGGCTCGACGAGTAGGTCTCGACGGGCTCGGGCTGGCCGAACTCGAGAGCGCGGTTGATGAGCGCCCACTTGTGCAGGTCGTCCCAGTCGACGAAGGTGACTGCGATGCCGGTCTTGCCGGCGCGTCCGGTGCGGCCGGCGCGGTGCAGGTAGGTCTTCTCGTCGTCGGGGATGGTGTGGTTGATGACGTGGGTGACGTCGTCGACGTCGATGCCGCGGGCGGCGACGTCCGTCGCGATCAGGACGTCTTTCTTGCCGGCCTTGAACGCGGCCATCGAGCGCTCCCGCGCCTCCTGACTCATGTCGCCGTGGACGGAGCCGGCATTGAAGCCGCGGTCGTTCAGCTCGTCGACGAGCTTCTGCGCCGCGCGCTTGGTGCGGGTGAAGATGACCGCCTTCGTGCCGCCCTCGGCCTGCAGGATCCGCGCGATGATCTCGTCCTTGTCGAGCGAGTGCGCACGGTAGACGAGGTGCTTGATATTGGCCTGCGTGAGCCCCTCGTCGGGGTCGGTCGCGCGGATGTGGATGGGGTTGGTCATGAACCGGCGGGCCAGGGCCACGATCGGACCGGGCATGGTCGCCGAGAACAGCTGCGTGTGGCGTACCGGAGCGACCTTCGTGAAGATCTTCTCGATGTCGGCGAGGAATCCGAGGTCGAGCATCTTGTCGGCCTCGTCGAGGACGACCTCGGTGGCGCCTGACAGGTCCAGCAGGCGCTGGTTGTTCAGGTCGATCAGCCGGCCCGGGGTGCCCACGACGATCTGCGCGCCCGCCTTGAGCTGGTCGATCTGGCCTTCGTACGCCTTGCCGCCGTAGATGGCCACGACGCTCGTCGAGCGGTTCGAGGTGAGCATGTCCATGTCCTCGTAGACCTGGACGGCCAGTTCGCGGGTGGGCACCACGATCAGGGCCTTCACCCCGGGCGCCGGGTCGAGGCCGAGGCGCTGCACGACCGGGATGCCGAAACCGAAGGTCTTGCCGGTTCCCGTCTTGGCCTGGCCGATGATGTCCTGGCCGGGGAGGCCGAGGGGGATGGTCTGCTCCTGGATCGGGAACGAATCGACGATGCCCTTGGTGGCGAGGGCTTCGACGATGTCCTGATCCACACCGAGCTCGGCGAATGTGGTCACGATGCGTGCCTGTCCGGCAGTGAGATGCTGCCTGGGTCTGGGGTGCCCCCGCGGACATGATGCCTCGGCGGCGGCGAGTGGGTCCACGCCCCTTCTCTCCGCAGGCGCGGTGCCCCCATCCACTGCAGGGGCATCTCCAGCCTACCGGGGCGCCGCGCCGAACTCCGCCAGCCGGCCCGGTGCGTGCCGCGGCCCGGCCGTAGGCTGTACGCGTGGTCAACTGGTTCTGGAAGCGCAAGCGCCCGCTGACGCGTACGCTGCGCGTGCGTTCCCGCGGCGACTACGGCGACGTGCGGCGGGTGGATTTCGCGGAGCTGGCTCCCGAGATCGACACCTACCTCGGTCAGGCCGCGTACCTGCAGCTGGGCTTCTTCGAGACGCTCAGCGACCTGATCGCGCCCACGCCGGAGCTGTCGCAGAAGGAGTCGCTGTCGCTGGCCGCCGGCGCCGCGCTGCTGAAGCACCGCGCTCTGGTCGACGTCATCCGCGAACGCGGGGACGACCCCCTCGATGTCATGCTGCCGTTCCGCGAGCCGCTGGACACGTTCCGCCGCGCGACGCACGGGGCGCGGCCGCTCGAGACGATGCTGTCGGTGCAGATCACCGCGGGCATGCTCGACGACTTCTACCTCGCCCTCTCGGCCAGCTACGGCGCGACCGGCAAGCAGGTGGCCGAGATCCTGCAGGCGGACGACGACCGCGACGCGCTCGTGTCGATCCTGAAGGATGCCATCGACTCCGACCCCGAGTGGTCGTCGCTTCTCGCCCTCTGGGGCCGGAGACTCGTCGGCGACACCCTGCTGATCGCGCGCGCCGCACTGGGCTCACAGGCGCTCGACGAAGAGGAAGAGGCCCGGGTGGACCCGGTGTTCACCGACCTGCTGGGCGCGCACTCGCGCCGGATGGCGCAACTGGGCCTGGACGCCTGACTCCGGCATCCCCTCGCGGATCGAAGCTCAGGCGATGCGCAGCCGCACGCGCTCGCGCGCATCGTGCGCGTCACGCACGCGACGCAGCACGGTCAGTGCGACCGGAACCACGACGACCGGCACGATCACCGAGACCAGCCACAGCCACGGGCTCTCGAGCGTGAACCCGAGCCAGGTCATGACGAGCCAGGTGAGGCCGCCGAGCACCGCGCCCACGATCGGGGCCAGTGCAACCCCGCGCGATGCGCGACCGGGCATCGTGTAGTGCAGCACGGCGCCGTAGGCTGCGCCGAAGATCAGCGCGAGCAGGATCTGCATGTCAGGCGACGAAGCCGACGCGGCGAGACTCCTCGGTCCCGACCTCGACGAATGCGATGCGCGCGGTGGGCACGATGTAGGAGCTGCCCCTGGTGTCGGCGAAGCTGACGAAGCCGGCACCCTCTTCGAGCGCGCTCGTCACGGTCTTCTTGACGGCGTCGGCCGATTCGTCGGACTCGAACGTGAGCTCACGGGCGGTGTCGGCCAGGCCGATGCGGATCTCCACGGATGACTGCCTTTCCGGCCCCGGAAGCGGGACCACTTCGATGCTACGACACCGCCGGGTGTCGCCGGTCGCCACTACCGTGAATGACATGCATCATCCGCCGCGCGCCCTGGACGTCGACGGCGCCCCGGCGGGCGGGGATGCCGCGCACCGCGCGGTGGTCGAGCTGCCCGCCGATGCGAGCGGCGTCGTCGCGGGGGCTCCCGGCAGCGGCAAGACCACGTGCCTGCTGGCACGGGTCGCGCACCTGGTCGCGGCGGGGCTCTCCCCCGATGAGCTGCTGGTGCTGACGCCGACGCGGCAGACGGCCACCGAGCTGCGCGACCGGCTCGCCCTCGCCGTGGGCGTCGCCACGACGGGCCCGCTGGCGCGGTCGGTGGCAGCCTTCGCCTACCAGCTGGTGCGCGCGGCGGCCGTGCACGCCGGCGAGGAGCCGCCGCAGCTGCTCACCGGGCCCGATGAGGACCAGCTCATCGCGGATCTGCTCGCCGGCGACGCCGAGGACGAGCTGACCGGGTCCTCGCGCTGGCCCGAGTGGCTTCCCGCGGCCGTGCGCGGCACCGGGGGCTTCCGCACCGAAGTGCGCACCTTCCTCGCCGAATGCACGACTCTCGGCATCGAACCCGACCGGCTCGCGCAGCTCGCGCGCGAACAGGACCGCGAGGCCTGGACGGCGCTGGCCTCGTTCGCGCGGGAGTACCACCGCGTCCGCGCCGACATGCGCGGCGCGCACCGCGACGCGGCCGGTCTCGTGCGCGAGGCCGTGGGCCTGGCGCGCACCCTGCCCCCCGGGCACCCGGCGTGGGACGTTGTCGGGCGGTACCGCGTCCTGCTCGTCGACGACGCACAGGAGCTGACCCTCGGTGGCGTCGAACTGATCGAGGCGTGCCGTGCGCGCGGCATCGCCGTGCTCGCCTTCGGCGACCCCGACATCAGCGCGGGTGCGTTCCGCGCGGCGACACCCGAGAACTTCGCCCGGCTGGCGGCCGCCGTGCCGGTCCACGTGCTGCCCACGGTCCACCGCGGCACGGCGGCGCAGCAGGAGCTGAGCGCGCAGATCACCTCGCGGATCGGCGCGGCGGGAATCGTCGCGCATCGCCGTCGGCCGCAGGGGGGCGATCCGGATGCCAGCGTGCGCGCATTCACTGCCCGATCCACGTCGGAGGAGCACGACCTCATCGCCCGCCTGCTGCGCGAGCGGCACGTGCACGAGGGGGTGCCGTGGTCGGACTGCGTGGTGATCGCACACGACACGCGCCAGATCGTGGCGCTGGAAGCCGAACTCGCGGCCCGCGAGGTGCCGACGCGGGCTCTCGGTCAGGCGACGCCGCTCGCCGATGCACGGGCGGTCCGCGACCTGTTGCGGCTGGTCCTCCTCGCGGCACGCGACCCCGACAGCTGGACGGCCGACGAACTGGGCGACGTGCTGCGCGGCGGGGGACTCGATCCTGTCGAGCTGCGGCGCCTGCGCACCGCCCTCCGGCACGTCGCGCTGGCGCAGGCGGACGAAGGCGAGATCGTGCCCACCGGGCGCGAGCTGCTGGCATCCGCCCTGGCGCACCCGACCGAGTTCGTGCTCGTCGACACCCGCGAGGCGCGACGCGCCGCCCGGGTCGGTACGGCGATCGCCACCCTGCGCGAGCAGCTGGCCGCGCAGGCGACGGCGCACGAGCTGATGTGGACGGCGTGGGAGAGCATCGGCGGCGAGCGTGCCTGGCAGGCCGCGGTCTCCGGGCACGGGCCGCTCGCGGAGCAGGCCGGGCGCGAGCTGGACGCCGTCGTCGCCCTGTTCCAGGCGGCGAAGCGACACGGTGAACGCGATGACGGCACGTCCGCGCTGACGTTCCTGCGCGGTGTGCTCGACTCGGACGTGGCGGAGGACAGGCTCACCGGTCCGCCGCCCGAGGGCGTCGTGCAGGTCATGACCCCCGCCGGTGCGCTCGGCACCCAGTTCGACACCGTCGTGGTCGCGGGCGTGCAGGACGGCGTCTGGCCGAACCTCCGCACCCGCGGCAGTCTGCTCGACACGTGGCGGCTCGCGCTCCCCGATGGCGTGGATGCCGTTGACCGGCGTCGCGGCGTGCTCCACGACGAGCTGCGCCTGTTCGCCCGGGCGGTCTCGCGCGCGCGCCGGCAGCTCGTGGTGACCGCGGTCGACGACGACGACACGGGCCCCAGCGTGCTGTTCGAGCTGCTCCCGCCCGCCGAGCCGGTGGGCTCGTGGGCGGCGCACCCGCTGTCGCTGCGAGGCCTGGTCGCCCAGCACCGCCGCGCGCTGACCGACCGCCGAGCGTCGGCACCGGCGCGTGCGGCCGCGCCCGGACAGCTGGCCCTGCTGGCGGCGGCAGGCGTGCCCGGCGCGGAGCCCGGTGAGTGGTTCGGAGTGGCGGGGCCGTCGTCGACGGGGCCGCTGCGGGATCTGCAGCACGAGGATGTGCGGGTCTCGCCGTCGCGGCTCCAGGCGCTCGACGAGTGCCAGTTGAACTGGGTCATCGCCGATCTCGGGGGCGACACCGGTGGTGCAGTCGCGGGACTCGGCACGATCCTGCACGCCGCACTGGAGCACGCCGACGGCGCCGACGAAGACGCACTGTGGGCGATGGTGACCGCGCGCTGGTCCGAGCTCGACTTCGAGTCCGCCTGGCGCGACCGTGCCGAGCAGGCGCGGGCGCGTGGCCTGGTGCGCCGGCTGGCGCTGTACCTGCGGCGGTTCGACGCGGCCGGCGGGCGGCTCGTCGGCGCGGAGCCGCACTTCGAAGTCCCCATCCCGATCGCCGGCGGTGCGCCGCACGGCGCCGTGCTGTCCGGATACATCGACCGGGTTGAGCTCGCGCCCGACGGCTCCGTCGTCATCGTCGATCTGAAGACCGGCAAGAACGAGCCGCAGAGCGACGCGAAGGTGGCGGACAACCCGCAGCTCGCCGCCTACCAGCTGGCCTTCGAGGCGGGCGCCATCCCCGAGGTGGCCGGCCACCCTAGCGGGGGCGCGAAGCTGCTGGTGCTGCGCCCGACCGCCGTGACCAAGGACTATGTCGAACCGCGGCAGCGTCCGTTCGACGATGAGACCCGGGCCGCCTTCCTCGCGCGGGTGCGCGAGGCGGTGGGCGTGATGGGCGGCACGGTGTTCACCGCGCCGTACGAGGAGCACTGCCGTGACGACCACACCTATGGGCTGTGCCGCATCCACACGATCGGTCCGGTGAGCGCGTCATGACCATCTCCCCCCGCGCGATCGCGGCGGCCCTCGGGCAGTTCCCGCCGACCGAGGCGCAGGCGCGGGTCATCGCCGCGCCGCTTGGCCCCGCCCTCGTGGTGGCCGGTGCCGGCAGCGGCAAGACCGAGACCATGGCGTCGCGCGTGGTGTGGCTCGTCGCCAACGGCATGGTCCGCCGCGACCAGGTGCTGGGCCTCACCTTCACCCGCAAAGCCGCCGGCGAGCTCGCCGAGCGCATCCAGCGCCGGCTGAACCGGCTGGCCGAGTTCGAGCGCCGCGGCCTGCTGGCGGCGCTGCCCGAACTCCACTCCGCCGGTCGGCTCGACAGATTCGCACAGCTCGAGCGCGACGGTGCGGGCGAGGCTGCCCGCCGGGCGGCACTGGACGATCTCGGTGGGCGAGTGGATGCCGCGCCGGACGCCGACGCGCTCCTGGAGCGCCCCCACGTGGCGACCTACAACGCCTTCGCCGACGCGATCGTGCGCGAACATGCCGTGCGCGTGGGGCGCGATGCCGAGGCGGCCGTCCTCAGCGAGTCCGCGGCGTGGCTGCTCATGCGCCGCGTCGTCCTCGACTCCGATGACGGGCGCCTCGAGGAGCGTGGCGAGGCGCTGTCGTCGATCATCGACGGCGCCCTGCGCATCGCCCGCGACAGCACCGACAATCTCGTCGACCTCGACACGCTGGCCGCGTTCCCCGCGCGCTTCGCGAGTGTGCTCGAGCGGCCCTCCACATCCTCACGGGTGACCGTCTACGCCGATGTGAGCAAGGCTGCCAAGACCGTCGCGGGTCTCGAGGTGCTGGTCGATCTGGCCCGCGAGTACGCCGGGCAGAAGCAGCGGCAGGGCGTCATCGACTTCTCCGACCAGGTCGCCGGCGCTCTCCACGTGGTCCAGCGTCACACCGCCGTCCGCGACGAGCTGCGCGACCGCTACCGGGTCGTATTGCTGGACGAGTACCAGGACACCTCCGTCGTGCAGACCACTCTGCTGGGCACCGCCTTCCGCGACACGGCCGTGATGGCCGTGGGCGACCCGCACCAGTCGATCTACGGATGGCGGGGCGCGAGCGCGGGCAACCTCGGCGGGTTCGCCGCGGCATTCAGCAGCGACGGTCGAGCTGAGAGGTTCGCGCTCATGACCAGCTGGCGCAACGCGACACGCGTGCTGGAGGCCGCCGGAGCCGTCCTGGCACCGCTGGCCGCGGACTCGCCGGTCGCCGTGGACGAACTCCTGCCGCGCCCGGACGCGCCCGACGGGTCCGTCGGCATCGCCTTCGACGGCGACGTCGATGCCGAAGCCGATCGGGTCGCCGCCTGGTTCGACGACGTGCGCGTGCACCGCGCCGCCGAGGGGAAGGCGACGACCGGCGCGATCCTGTTCCGCAGCAAGAAGCACATGGTCCGCTTCGCCGATGCGCTCGGACGCCGCGCGATACCCCATCGCATCCTGGGGCTCGGCGGCCTGCTCAGCACCCCCGAGGTCGTCGATGTGGTCGCGACGCTGCGCGTCATCAGCGACCCGCGTGCGGGCTCGTCGCTCATCCGGCTGCTGTCCGGTCCGCGCTGGGCGGTCGGCCTGCCCGACCTGCGCATCCTCAATGAGCTGTCGCGCCGGATCGCCCGGCACGATGCCGCCCTGCAGCCGCTGTCGCCCGAGGTCGTCGCGCGGCGGCGCGCGTCGACAGACGATGACGACGGATCGCTCGTCGATGCCCTCGACTTCGTGCTCCGGCATCCGCTCGACCACGGCTGGCTCACGGACTTCAGCGCAGCGGGACTCGAACGGCTGCGCGACGCGGCTGGCGTCTTCGCCGGGCTGCGGCGGGCGGCGGGGATGCCGATCCCCGAGCTGGTGCGCCTGATCGAACTGGAGCTGCGCCTCGACATCGAACTGGCGGCCAACGAAGCACGCGGACCCGCCCGGACCGCGGGCGACCAGCTGCGCGCGTTCGTCGACGAGCTGCACGGGTTCCTCGCCACCGACGAGAGCGGGTCGCTCATGAGTCTGCTGGCGTGGCTCGATCACGCCGAGCGGCTCGACGAGTTCGCCCCGCGCACCGAGCCTCCCGAGGACGACGTCGTCCAGCTGCTCACCGTGCACGGGTCGAAGGGCCTGGAGTGGGATGCGGTGGCAGTCGTGCGGTTCGTCGAGGACGAGCTGCCCACGCGCGCCAAGGAGACGAAGGCCTGGCTGGGCTTCGGTGTGCTGCCGTACGAGTTCCGCGGCGACCGCCGCTGGCTTCCCGAATTGCGGTGGGATGCCGCGGTGTCACCCACGCAGCAGGACGTGAAACAGGCGTTCGACGACTTCGCGGGTGACGTGCGGGCGCGCCAGATCGATGAGGAGCGACGGCTCGCCTATGTGGCAGTCACCCGCGCACGCGACCTGCTGCTGCTGACCGGGTCGAGCTGGTCGGGGACCAAGAAGCCGCGCGGGCCGAGCCCGTTCCTGCGCGAGATCGCCACGGCCATCGGGCACGAACTGCCCGAGATCGAGCCGGGGGAGAACCCGTACGAGGGGGAGCGCCGGCTGCTGACGTGGCCGCTCGACCCGCTCGGGGCGCGGCGCGAGGTGGTGTCGCGAGCCGCCGATCTGGTGCGCTCCGCGCAGAGCGAACCGCCCGCTCCGCCCTCGCGCGACCTCGAACTGCTGCTCGCCGAGCGCGCGCTGCGGGCGACCGGCCGAACCGAGAGCCTGCCCACCCGCATCCCGGCGTCACGGTTCAAGGACCTGTCGGCCCCCGGTGGTGCGGCGGCACTCGCGCGGCCGATGCCGGAACGGCCGTATCGGCAGACCAGGCTCGGAACGCTGTTCCACGCGTGGGTGGAACAGCGTTCCGGTCTCGCCGGCGGCGGATCGTCGCTGGACGACGCCCTGTGGCAGTCGGACGACGAGACCGGCCACCTCGGCGCGGCGGACGCCGAGGCGCTCACTGGGCTGACGGAGACGTTTCTCGCGTCGGAGTGGGCAGACCTCCAGCCGCTCGAGGTGGAGAGCGAGATCGACTTCGTCGACCCGGACGCGTTCGGTGACGGGAAGCCGCGGATCATCATCTGCAAGCTGGACGCGGTGTACCGGCGTGCGGACGACCGCATCGAGATCGTCGACTGGAAGACCGGGCGGCCGCCGCGCACCGAGCGTGATCGGGCCGAGCGGATGGTGCAGCTCGACCTCTACCGGCGGGCGTATCACGCCAAGCACGGCGTGCCGCTCGACCAGATCGACGTCGCGCTGTTCTACGTCGCCGACGACCTGGTGCTGCGCGGCTGACTCAGGCGGTGCCGGTCCAGCGCCGTAGGGCGTTGCGCGCCGCCTCATCGAGCTCGTCACGCGCGGGCGAGTCGTCCTCGGAGGCGTCGACTGCCGAGACGATGCCCGTCGCGGGTGCGGTGGCGTTCGTGCCGGTGGCGTCCGTGGCGGTGCGCTGAGCGCCGGCCGGATGCGCGCCGGGCGCCTGCGTGGACTGCCGCGGCGACCACTCGGACAGCTCGATGGGCACCGTCTCGATGTCTGCGGTCTCGTCGTCGTCGCTGAACAGTGCGCCCATGTCGGGGTGGTACGCGTCGGTCTGCATCGACGTGTCGACCTCGGTGGAGGCCGACGGCACCCGCTCGCGGGCGGCGAACGCCTCGTCGGCCGTCACCGGCGGCGAATCGATGGGAGGCTCGTCGCGCACGTTCTCATCGAGGGCCTCCAGCAGTGAGACGGCATCCGCGACGATCGAGTCCGCTCCCGTGGCATGCCCGTGCACGAGCCAGCGTGCGAACTCGAGTTCGGCGTGTAGCCGCGCGCGTTCGGCGAGCAGGCCGTCGGGGGCCCGGTGCGACAGCGTCGTGTACGCGTCCAGCACGTCATCGCGCGCGTTCGGCGCTGTCGCGAGCCAGCGCAGATCCACCGCCGGGTCGCCGACGCTGAGCCCGCCCCACGCCAGCAGACCGGTCACCGTCGGCACACCGTCATCGTCGTCCTCGAGGACGAACGAACCCGGCTCGACGCCGCCCAGCACCACCGTCGTCTCGAATCGCCACAGGGACTCCGAGGCCACCGCGGCACTCCAGCGCCGGAGCAGCCCGAAGGGGAGTCTGCCGGTCGCCTCTGCGCGGTCGAGCAGCCGTTCGGCCTCGTCGCGCACCTGGCCGGCGGTCATCAGCGCCAGGCCCGCGTCGCGGACGACCGACACCGGAAGGTCGTGGACGCGGGCAAGGGCCGCGCCGATCGTGGTGGCCACCCCGCGTCCGGCGGGGATGTGCGCCGCGTCGACGCGGTAGCCGGGCAGCATCGTCTGGACCAGCGCATGCATGCCCTCGACGGTCGTCTCGCCCAGCACATCTGGCGCGGCGAACGGCAGCACGCCGCGCACGCCTGCCGACAGTGCGCGCAGGGCGCGGATCTCGTTGCGGAGCTCGGCGTCGGCCTCGGCGTCGACGGGAACCCGCACGACGACGCGACGGTCATCGTCCAGAGTCGCCACCGCGCTGTCGTAACGTCCGGAGGTTCCTTCGGTGAGAGGACTGACCCTCACGACGCCTGCGCCCGGAAGGGCGGACGTCACCGACGCGGCTAGAGTGAGAGGTGAGCGTGCCATGCCCCCAGGGTAGGCGGGCCACGCCCCGGCGCCGCCGCGCCACGCCCGGCAAGAGAGGTCCTCGATGATGCCGACACCGGTTCCCGAGCTGCCCGCCCTCGCGCGCGACGGCATCGACCGAGCCGCCGAAGAACGCCTGGACGAGGAACTGCTCCTCCGGCTGCGCGACGACGCCACCACCGCCGTGCTGGTGGTGCACGGCGATCGCTCGCCGCTGCTTCCCGACGGCGGTCTGCGGCTGGTGGCTCCGGCCGACGTCGCCGGCGCGGTGGAGTGGGGGTTCCTCGGTCGCCGGCCCGACGGCACGGGAGTCCTCGTCGCCACCGCCGGATCGGAGGCTCCCGCGCCGGTCGAGTCGGAGCACTGGGACTCGCTGCGGGGTGTGGGCGGAGACCTGTCGCCGGTCGAGTCCGGCCTGTTCGTCGAGGCGCTCAGCCTGGGGCGCTGGCTGCGGGATGCACCGTACTGCCCCGGCTGCGGAAGCCTCACCCAGGTGCGCAGCGCCGGCTGGTCGCGCCGGTGCGATCAGTGCCGGCGGGAGCACTTCCCGCGCACTGACCCCGCCGTGATCGTGGCGATCACCAGCGCCGACGGCGAGCGCGTGCTCCTCGGCCAGAACTCGCTGTGGGCGGGGCGCAACATGTACTCCGCATTCGCCGGGTTCGTGGAGGCGGGCGAGTCGCTCGAGTCCGCCCTTGTGCGCGAATTGATGGAGGAAGCCGGCGTCGAGGTCACCGAACTGCGGTACCAGAGCTCGCAGGCGTGGCCGTACCCGCGCTCGCTGATGCTCGGCTTCTACGCCACCGCGCGGCACGAGGAGGCGGCCCGCCCCGACGGCGAGGAGATCGTCGACGTGCGCTGGTTCTCCCGGTCGGAGATCGCCGCCGGGCTGCGGGGCGAAGCGGAATTCCAGCTGCCGGGCCGCGCGTCCATCGCGCACACGCTGATCCGGAACTGGCTCGAGGGATGACCGAGCGCGCGCTCGTCGGTCTCGACGATCGCCAGCGCGAGGCGGCCTCCGCCCTGCGTGGTCCCGTGTGCGTGCTGGCCGGTGCCGGCACCGGCAAGACCCGGGTGATCACCCACCGCATCGCCCACGGCGTCGACACGGGGGCGTACTCGCCGGCGCGTGTGATGGCCGTGACCTTCACCACGAAGGCGGCCGGTGAGATGCGCGGACGCCTGCGGGCACTCGGCGTCGAGAAGGTGGCCGCCCGCACGTTCCACTCCGCCGCCCTCGCGCAGCTGAACTTCTTCTGGCCGCAGGTGGCGGGCGATTCGGCGCCCGCGATCGTGGACAGCAAGGTGCGTGTGCTCGGGCAGGCGGCCGACGCGATCGGGCTGCGACTGGACGCCACCACCCTGCGGGACGTCGCCGGCCGCATCGAGTCGCGCAAGGTGTCGATGCGCACGATCGAAGCCGATGCCACCGCTCGCCCGCACAGCATTCCCGGGCTCGACCTGTCCGCCCTGACGGATCTGCAGCGTGCCTACGAGAAGCTCAAGGATCAGCGCCGGCAGCTCGACTTCGAGGACGTGCTGCTCGCGTGCGCGGGCATGCTGGAGTCCGAGCCGCGCGTGCTGACCGCGGTGCACGAGCAGTACCGGCACTTCACCGTCGACGAGTTCCAGGACGTCTCGCCCGTCCAGCACCGGCTGCTCGAACTGTGGATCGGGGAGCGTCAGGATCTGTGCGTGGTCGGCGACGCCAGCCAGACCATCTACTCCTTCGCCGGTGCCGACCCGCGCTACCTGCTCGACTTCCACACGCGATACCCCCAGGCGCAGGTCGTGCGCCTCGAGCGCAACTACCGGTCCGACGGCGCGATCCTCGGCGCCGCCAACGCACTCATGCGCGGCCGCCCCGGTGCACTGGAGCTCGTCTCCTCCGGGCCTGCCGGTCCGGTTCCGCAGGTGACCGGCTATCCCGATGACGCGCGTGAGGCGGAGGGCGTGGCGCGACGGATAGCGGAGGCCATCGCGGCCGGTGTGGATCCGCGCCGCATCGCCGTGCTGTACCGGGCCAACGCGCAGTCGGCCGCTCTGCTGTCGGCGCTGGCGTCGCGGGGGGTACCGGCGACGGTGCTCGGCGGAAAGCGGTTCTTCGACCTGCCCGAGGTGCGTCAGGCGCTGCTCGCCTTGCGCGGCGCCGCGGTGGCGCCGCTGGAGACGACCTTCGTCGCCGCTGTGCGCGACGTGCTGCGCTCGCTGGGATTCAGCGACGACCCTCCGCCCGCCGGGGGCGCGCTGCGCGATGCCTGGGAGGCGCGGGCGGCGCTGATGCGGCTCGCCGAAGAGGCTCCGGCCGGCGCCACGCTGCGCACCTTCACCGATCAGCTGATGGCGCGTGCGAAGGATCAGCACGAGCCTTCGCTGCGAACAGTGACCCTCGCCACGCTGCACGCGGCGAAGGGCCTGGAGTGGGACCACGTCCATCTCGTCGGCATGGCCGAGGGGCTGCTGCCGATCTCCTACGCCACGACGTTCGAGCAGATCGACGAAGAGCGGCGGCTGGCGTACGTCGGCATCACCCGTGCGGCGCGATCGCTGTCGCTGTCGTGGGCGCAGGCGAGCGGGTACCGGGAGCGTCAGCGGTCACGGTTCCTTCAAGAGATCGGCACAGGCATCGCGGATGCGGGCGGTGCACGTGCCACGACCGGCGGCCGGTCTCGCCACTGACGCTCACCGACCGTGACGGGATCTCGCCGCCCACGTGCAGCAGGCGTGCGGCGAGGAGTGCCGCTTCGATGATGAGCGCGCGCGCCGTCGGGACCGTCGGCCGTGCCAGCAGTTGAACGGCGATCATCGGCCAGCTCGAATCGGCCTCGGCGCGATGCGCGTGCACGCAGCTGAGACACGCGGTCTGCCCGGGCACCACCACCGGCCCGGCGGTCACGCGGTCTCCCGACAGTTGCAGCGGGACATGGGTGATGTCGGCGGCCATCAGACGCACAGTCTGCCGCGGATCGACCAGATGGGAGGCGACGACGACGACCGGCGCCCCCGGCGTGGGCTCGTCCGCCGACCAGCCGGTCATCGACTCGACGTGGAGCTCCCCGCCCTGCAGCGCCGTCACGAGGGCGTCCCGGTCGGCCGGCCCGAGATCGCTGGGCACTTCCACACGGACGGGGAGCGGCGACAGCGGCTGTGAGCTCAGCGCGGCGCCGATGCGGTCGATGAACGCGTGCACCTCCGCTGCGGTCGCGCCGTAAGCGGTCGCGAGCGGCACGACCATCGCATCGGGGATGCCGCCTATGAGCGCGTCCAGCAGCTGCTCCTGCCACGCGGTGACGTCGCTGAGCCGTGTCGTCGCGTCGGCGCCGAGCTGAATGCTCGACGGGGTGCGCCACAGGGGCGGGTGGGACGGAGCCAATCGGAGCATGCCCCGAGTCTGCCGCTCCGGCATCCCCTTCTCCCGTTGTCCACAGGTCGCCTGTGCGCTCTCGCGACAGACGCGTGCCTGTGGAGGAGGCGGTGCTAGACCGGTCGCGGACCCTCGGGGCGGTCGGCGTCCGTGTCGCCCGGAGCGTCGCCGGTGTCGTCGGCGGCGGACTTCAACAGCGCGTCGAGGGCGTCGTCCATCGCGTCGCGCGGCGGAGCCTCGCCGCGTCCCCGCGCCTGCAGGCGGGCGATCAGCCCGGCCGGATCATCGATGTCGCCGGGACCGGGCATGAGGTCGGGGTAGTCCCAGAGGCTGTCGCGCGCCTCGACGCCGACCGCGTCGGTGACCGCACGCCACATCGCCGCCGCCTCCCGTAGACGCCGCGGCCGCAGCTCCAGGCCGACCAGCGACCCCATGGCCTGCTCGGCGGGGCCGCCGACAGCGCGACGGCGGCGGACCGCCTCGGCGATCCGGTCGGCGGTGGGCAGCCGTGAGGTCGCGTCGGCCGTGACGATGTCGACCCATCCCTCGATGGTGGCCAGCAGGTTCTCGAGGCGTTCGAGCGCGGTCGTCTGCGCGTCGGTGCGCTGGGGGAGAAGCGCACCGCTCTCGATGGCGGCCTTCAGCTCGTCGGGCGACGACGGATCGAATCGGGTGGCGAGCTCTTCGAGGGCACCCATGTCGACGTGGATGCCACGGGCGAAGTCGGTCACCTGTGAGATCACGTGCAGACGCAGCCACCGCGCGTGGCGGAACAGGCGCGCGTGGGCGAGTTCGCGGGTGGCGAGGTACAGGGCCAGCTGGTCGGGCTCGATCTCGAGGTCGCGACCGAAGTCGGCGAAGTTCTGCGGGAGGATGGCGGCCTCGCCGTCGGGCATGACCGGGATGCCGACGTCACCGCCGGAGACGACCTCCTGCGACAGCCGGCCGATGACCCCACCCAGCTGGGCGGCGAAGAGCGACCCGCCGATGGTGCGCATGAAACGGCCTGCGCCGGCGATCGCACCCTTCATCTCGTCGGGCGTCTGCGAGTCGATGGCGGCGGTGAGGGCGTCGGCGATCGAGTTGGCGACCGGCTCGGCGAGCTCCTGCCACACGGGCAGGGTCGCCTCGACCCACTGACCGCGCGTCATCGCCCGCGGCGCGGACGCGAGTTCGGACACCGCCGTCGCCTCGCTCAGCCACAGGGTGGCCAGCGAGAAGGCCTGGCCGAAGTCCTGCCGGTCGCCGGTGCCGATGCCCTGACCGTCCTGGTTCGCCAGATGCAGTGCCTGCGTGCGGGCGGCGTTCCAGTCGATGCCGTCGGCACCCGAGGCGAACGCGCTCTGCATCTGCCGCAGCACCTGCTGCATCATGGCGGGGTCCACGCCCAGTCCGCGCAGCTGCTCGAGCTGCTCGGGGCCGAGACCACCGCCCTGACCACCGAGAAGGCCGCGCAGCAGCTCTTCGAAGTCGTCGTTGTCGGGACGGTCCTCATCGGTCATGGGCGGGGGCCTTTCAGCAAAGTGATGGGGTCGCGCTCTACGCTAGTTCAACGTCCACCGCACGTCCCCGGCGGGAGGATCACCCGCTTACGCCGGTCGCGAACGACCGGCCAGGAAGGCCAGCCGTGGCACTGTTCGACCCCACCGTGACGGTCACGCCCGCACCGCGGCGCCGCGTTCCGCGCAGCGTGACCATCGGCATCTGGGCGCTGGCTGTGGCTCTCCTGGCACTGCTGGCGCTGACGCTGCTGCCGACGTCGTTCGTGATCCAGCGACCGGGGCCTGTGTTCAACACGCTCGGCACCGCTGCGGATGCCGAGGGGGAGCAGGTCCCGCTGATCGAAGTCGCCGGGGCCGACACCTATCCGACCGCCGGTGCACTCGACCTGCTCACCGCGGAGATCCGCGGCAACCCCGCCAACACGCCGTCGTGGGTCGAACTGGCCTTCGCCTGGTTCGACCCGTCCCGTGCGATCCTGCCGATCGATCGGGTGTTCGCCGAGGGTCAGACCGCCGAAGAGCGCACCCAGCAGAGCGCGCAGATGATGGTCGACTCCCAGAAGGAGGCCACCGCCGCCGCCCTGATCGAGCTCGGGCACGACGTCGAGCCGATGGTGCGGGTGTACGCGATAGGGGAGGAGTCGCCGGCGCAGGGCATCCTGCAGCCCGACGACATCATCCGCGCGGTGGACGGAACGCCCGTCGACGACACCGACGCGCTTCGCAAGGGGATCAACGCCACCGGCGGCGATCCTGTCGATCTCACCGTCGAGCGCGACGGCCAGCTGCTCGACGCGCAGGTGACGCCGATCGAAGGCGAGATCGACGGCGAGACGACCTGGCTGGTCGGCGTCACGACGCTGCGCGACTTCGACTTTCCGATCGACGTGACCATCCAGCTCAACGCCGTGGGCGGTTCCAGCGCCGGGATGATGTTCTCGCTGGGGATCATCGACATGCTCACGCCGGGTGAGCTCAACGGCGGCGAGAGCGTGGCCGGCACGGGCACCATCGACTCGGAGGGCGTCGTCGGCCCGATCGGCGCCATCCGGCAGAAGCTGCATGGAGCGAAGGATGCCGGTGCCGACTGGTTCCTGGCTCCGCTGAGCAACTGCGACGAAGTCGTCGGCCATGTGCCGTCGGGTCTGCAGGTGTTCGCCGTCGAGACGCTCGACGACGCGCTCGAAGTCCTCGAGACGATCCGCGAGGACGGCGACGTCGACGCGCTGCCGACGTGCGAGCGCTGAGGCCGTGTTCGCGCTGGGCTGACACGGCGATCGCACAGAATCACCCCGCCTAGGATGGAAGGGTGACCACGACCTCAGCGCCGAACCAGGCCACGCCCAGCCCGCTTCGCCGTGCAATCGGCATCACCCTGGCGGTGATCGCCGCGATCGTCGTGGCGTTCTTCATCTTCGCGAGCCTGTACGCCGACTGGCTCTGGTACGCACAGCTCGGCTTCGACGGTGTGCTCGTCACGCAGTGGACGGCGCGCGTGGTGATGTTCGCGATCGGGTTCTTCGGCATGGCCGCCCCGGTGTTCGCGTCGATCCAGCTCGCCTACCGGCTGCGACCGGTCTACGCCCGGCTGAGCTCGCAGCTGGACCACTACCAGGAGGTCGTGGAACCGCTGCGTCGCCTGGCGATGTGGGGCATCCCGGTCTTCTTCGGCTTCTTCTCCGGCTTCGCGGCATCGGCGCAGTGGGAGACCGCGTGGCTGTGGATGAATCGGGTCTCCACGGGAATCGACGATCCCGAGTTCGGCCTCGACACCGGCTTCTACCTCTTCGAGTTGCCCTTCTTCGGCAGCCTTCTCGGCTTCATCTCGGCCGTCCTCCTCGTCTGCCTGCTCGTCACCGCATTGGTCGCGTACCTCTACGGCTCGGTGCGCGTCGGCCAGCGGGAGCTGCGGATCTCGAAGGCGGCACGCATCCAGCTGGCGATCATCGCCGGCCTCTACCTGCTGACGCAGGGGGTGAGCCTGTGGCTCGACCGCTACAAGACGCTGCTGTCCGAAGGCGACCGCATCACCGGTGCGAGCTACGTCGACGTCAATGCGATCATCCCGGGTCTGACCATCCTGTCCATCGCCGCAGCCATCGTGGCTGTGCTGTTCTTCGTGACCGCGGTCATCGGGCGCTGGCGCTTTCCCCTCATCGGCACCGCGCTGCTGATCGTGACGTCGCTGATCGTGGGCGTGGCCTACCCGTGGGTCATCACGCAGGTGCAGGTGATCCCGAACCAGCGGACCCTCGAGGCGGAGTACTACGAGCGCAACCTGGAGGCGACCAAGTTCGCCTACGGTGTCGACGGACTCGAGAAGACCGACTTCGAGGCGGTCACCGACGTCGAGCCGGGACAGCTGCGCGCCGACGCCGAGACCACGGCATCCATTCGCATCATGGACCCGGCCATCATCGGACCGACCATCCGTCAGCTCGAGCAGTACCGCGGGTACTACCAGTTCACCGACCCGATGGACGTCGACCGCTACGAGATCAACGGCACGTCGCAGGACACGGTCGTCTCGGTGCGCGAGCTCGACATGACTCAGCTGGGCTCGGCGGCGTCGTGGTACAACACCACCCTCGTCTACACGCACGGCTACGGCATGGTCGCGGCCAAGGGCAACGCGCGCACGACCGACGGAAACCCCGTGTTCCTCGAGCGCGGCATCCCCACTGCGGGTGCGCTGACCACGGGCGAGGAATACGAACCGCGCGTCTACTTCGGTGAGAACGCCCCGCTGTACTCGATCGTGGGTGCGCCCGAGGGGGACGCCGACATCGAGCTCGACTATCCCCGTGGTGAGGACGGCGCGGCCCAGACCACGACGACGTTCACCGGCGACGGCGGCCCTGTCGTGGGCGATCCCTTCCACCGGCTGATCTACTCGCTGAAGTTCCAGTCCACCGACATCCTGTTCTCGGACGCCATCAACGACAAGTCCCAGATCCTGTACGACCGTGACCCGATCACCCGCGTCGAGAAGGCGGCTCCCTACCTGGAGCTCGACAACGACCCGTACCCGTCCGTCGTCGATGGACGCATCGTGTGGATCGTCGACGGTTACACGCTCAGCGCGAACTACCCGTATTCGTCGATCGTGAGCCTGCGCGACGCGATCAGCGACACCACGAACACGGCCCCACGGGTGGCGCTGGACGACATCAACTACATCCGCAACTCGGTCAAGGCGACCGTCGATGCGTATGACGGCGAGGTCACTCTCTACGCGTGGGATGAAGAGGACCCGCTGCTGCAGGCCTGGCAGAAGGTCTACCCGAACACGCTCAAGCCGATCAGCGAGATGTCCGGCGACCTGATGAGCCACGTGCGGTACCCGACCGACCTGTTCAAGGTGCAGCGGATGATGCTCGGCACGTACCACGTCGACGACGCGGCGTCGTTCTACTCCCGCGACAACGCGTGGCGGACCCCGGACGACCCGGTGGCCGACAACAACGTGCTGCAGCCGCCGTATTACCTGACCATGCAGATGCCCGGGCAGGATGCGCCGAGCTATTCGATGTTCACATCCTTCATCCCGGCATCCGAGGGGGACAACGCCCGGAACGTGCTGATGGGCTATCTCGCGGTCGATGCGAACGCCGGCAGTGAGGACGGGGTGAAGTCCGAGGGATACGGAAAGCTGCGGATGCTGGAGATCAGCGCCGATGTCAGCGTGCCCGGTCCCGGCCAGGTCCAGAACACGTTCGACTCCGATCAGACGATCTCGTCGCAGATGAACCTGCTGCGCCAGGGTGCGTCCGAGGTGCTCAACGGCAACCTCCTGACCCTGCCGGTCGGCGGCGGTCTGCTCTACGTGCAGCCCGTGTTCGTCCAGGCCTCCGGCGGCACCCAGCTGCCGACGCTGCGGAAGATCCTCGTCGCGTTCGGTGACGAAGTGGCATTCGAGGACACCCTGCAAGAGGCGCTGGACTCGATGTTCGGCGGTGAGTCCGGTGCGAGCACGGGCGACGGCGAAGTGACGCCCACTCCCGAACCGGATGACGGCGAGTCGGAGGAACCGGGTACAGGCGAGCAGCCCGCTCCCGACGTTCCGGCCGATGCCTACCAGGCGGCGCTGGATGCCGCGCGTCAGGCCATGGTCGACCGCGATGCCGCGATGCAGGCCGGCGACTGGGCCGCATACGGCGAGGCGGACGAGCGCCTCACCGAAGCGATCGAACAGCTGCTCGCGCTGTCGGAGGAGTGATCAGGCGGTCAGCAATGACCACCAGATCAGCAGGATCGTCACGCCGGACCCGGTGAGCTGGTTCAGCCAGAGGAACCGGCGCCAGCCTGCCGTGGCGGCGGTGCACTGGGCATCGGCGACGTTCCGGTACGGCCACACCGTGACGACGTACGGGATGGCCAGGAGCGCGGCGAGCTTCCCCGGCCAGGCGGTGCCGAGCATCGCCAGCCCGGCGAGCACGTAGCAGGCGAGCGCGAAGCGCACCGTGCGGGCGGCACCGAAGGCGGTCGCGATCGAGGCGATGCCGGCCTCACGGTCGGCGATGACGTCCTGGACGGCGCCGAAGGCGTGCGAAGCGATACCCCAGAGGGCGAATCCGAGCAGGAGTGCGATGAGCTGCCACGTCCACTCGGCCCCCGCCAGGACGAGCCCGTACACGGCGGGGGCGAAGAAGTGGATGCTGCTGGTCACCGAGTCGGCGACGGGCCGCTCCTTGAGCCGCAGCGGCGGTGCCGAATATGCGACGACGAAGAACAGGCTGGCCCCGAGCACGAGCCAGGATGCCGGTGAGCCGGCGACGACGAGGACGACCACGAACGGGGCGCAGGCCAGTGCGGCAGCCCACAGCGTGACCCGGTGCAGCCGCGGGTCCAGCACCGCGCCGTGCGCACCGCCCTTGCGAGGATTGGCGAGGTCGGACGCGTAGTCGAACACATCGTTGATGCCGTACATCGCGAGGTTGTACGGGATGAGGAAGAACACCGTGCCCACGACCAGCAGCCCATCGATCTCGCGGGTGCTGAGCAGGTACGCAGCCGCGAACGGGTAGGCCGTGTTGATCCAGCTCACCGGACGCGATGAGATCAACAGCTGCCGCAGGATGCCGCTCACGGCAGCGTCCTCCGGGTGAGCAGCGTGGCGACCGCCGGGACGAGGAACGCCGCGCACAGCGGGTAGGCGAAGTCCTCGATCGGCGCCAGTCCGATCCGCACGCCGCTGATCTGTTCGTCGGGGTAGGTGAACAGCCCGGCGGCGATCATCAGATTGTCGAACACGGCCGTCAACGCCATGAGGACCGCCGCGCACAGCGCCGACGCCGCCATACGACGCCCGAACCGCGGACGACGCACCGTGGCGAGTGTCACGAAGAGCGTGACGAGCAGGAACGGCACGACGATCAGCGGGTATGTCACGCGACCTCCCGCCTGTTCCAGAACGCGGCGTGGACGATCAGTGCGAGATGGCAGAGGAACGCGAGGAAGACCGGCTCCTCCACGGGCAGATGCGGCGCCAGATCGACGCCGAGCAGCAGGGGGCTGTCTCCCTTGACGAACACGCCCGCGGCGATCCCGGCGGCATCCCACAGGAGGAAGAACGCCGTTCCGACCGCGATCGCGCCCGCGGAGACCCCCGGACGTCGCCAGAGCGCGAGCCGAAAGCGCGCGTCGAGAAGCAGGGTGCCCGTGAACGAGACGAGGAGCAGAAGCAGGTACAGACCGGGCATGTCAGCGCGTGCTCCGCGCCGGCTCGGGAAGCGGGCCGGCGGTCCGATCGGCGCGCAGGCGCTTGAGCACGAGCTCCGCGGAGATCAGGCACATCGGCAGGCCGATGCCCGGCAGCACCGACGTGCCCGCGTAGAACAGCCCGTCCACCTTCGCCGACGCGTTGCGCGGGCGGAAGACCGCGCTCTGGCCCAGGGTGTGCGCGAGGCCCAGCGCACCGCCCTGCCAGGCGTTCAGATCCGACTCGAAGTCGGCGGGACCGATCGTCCGGCGCACGCGCACGCGGGCGGCCAGGTCGGGAATCGAGCACCACTGGGCCAGCTGGTCGATGACGCGGTCGGCCGCACCCTCCAGCGGCGGGTCTCCGCGTCCGTCGACGCCGCCATGGCCGAGGCTCGGGTCGGCCGGGATCGGCACGAGGACGAACAGATTCTCCTTGCCGGGAGGGGCGACGCTCGCATCGGTGGCACTGGGCCGGCACACGTACACGGATGCGGGAACGGGGATGCGCGGGCTGCGCCCGAAGATGTCGCCGAAACTCGCGTGCCAATCGCGGGTGAACAGCAGCGTGTGGTGAGCCAGCTGGGGAAGCGGGCCGTCGACGCCGAGCAGGACCAGCAGCGCACCCGGGCCCGGGTCTCGGCGTCGCCACCAGGATTCCGGGTAGGTGCGCAGCCGTTCGGGCAGCAGTGCGGTCTCGGTGTGGTGCAGATCCGCGGTGGACACGACGATGTCGGCGGTGTGCGTCGTGCCGTCGGTGAGACGGATGCCGCGGGTGCGGTCGCCGTCGACGAGGATCTCAGCGACGGGGGCTGACGTGTGCACCCGGGCGCCGCGCGCCAGGGCGAGGCGCTCGATCGCGGCGATCACCGCGGCGAACCCGCCCTGCGGGTAGAGGACCCCCTGGTCCAGGTCGAGATGACTCATCAGGTGATAGAGGCTCGGGGCGCGCAACGGCGAGGTGCCGAGGAAGACCGCCGGGTACGCGAGGATCTGGCGCAGCAGGCGGTCGCGGAATCGACGGTCGACGTGCGCGGCGAGAGACCGCGTGAGCAGAGGCAGGAGCTGCGGCATCCGGGCGAGCAGGGCGGGGTCGCGCAGCCCGGCCGTCGTCTCGTAGGTGTCATAGAGGAATCGCGTGGTCGCCAGCTGGTATGCGTCCGCCGCGGAGTCGAGATACGTGTCGAGCCTGTCCCCGGCACCGGGCTCGCGGTCCTCGAAGAGCGCTCGCGCGGCATCCCGCCCCGATCGCACGTCGATGTGCTCGGCGGCGGCGCGACCATCCGGTTCGCCGTACACGCGATAGGCCGGGTCGAGGGGCGTGAGATCCAGCTCCTCCGCCGCGGAGGTGCCCAGAAGGCGGAAGAAGTGGTCGAACACCTCGGGCATCAGATACCAGCTCGGTCCGGTGTCGAACCGGAACCCGTCACGCTCCCAGGAGCCTGCCCGTCCGCCGGTCGAGTCGCGGGCCTCCCAGACGTCGACGCGCCAGCCGTCTTCGGCCAGCAGCGCCGCTGTGGCGAGCCCCGCGATCCCCGCTCCGATCACTGTCGCGGTGCGCATCAGACCGCCACCCGCCGGGGAGGACGTCCCGCGACGGCACGGGCGGCGATCCTCACCTTCTTGGCTCCGGGCACGCGCACGCGGGTCGAGGTGTCGGCACTGCGCAGCCTGCGGGTCAGCTCGGCGAACAGGCCGTGCGCGACGGCCACGGCGCGCCGGCAGTCGGCAGGAAGATCGCCGATCACCGCTGCCGCGGCGTCGAGATCCGCATCGATGCGCGCGAGCACATCGGCACGGTTCGTGCGGCCGCTCACGATACCCAGGTAGTCCCGCCCGAGGCGCTCGGTGTCGTCGGCCTGGTCGCGGAGGAAGTTGATGTCCTGGAAGGCGGCTCCCAGGCGCCGCGCCCCCTCCACGAGCGCGGGATCGTATGTCGCACGCGCGCGATCGGCCTCGAGGAACACATGGAGGCACATCAGCCCGATGACCTCCGCCGAACCGTACACGTACGCGTCGTGTGACGCGGCATCGTGGTCCGCGCGATCGAGGTCAGTGCGCATCGAGGCGAAGAACGGGCGGATGAGGTCTGCTCCGATTCCGCACTCGCGTGCGGTTCCGGCGAACGCGTGCACGACGAGGTTCGCGCTGTAGCCGCGGGAGAGTGCGATCAGCGTGTCGGCCTCCAGCTCGTCCAGGACGGCGCGACGCACCTGCGGCGCGAGCGTGTCCGCGGCTCCGTCCACGATCTCGTCGGCGATGCGCACGAGCGCGTAGACGTTGCGGACGTGGGGGCGCACCCTCGTTCCGAGCAGCCGGCAGGCGAGGGCGAAGGACGTCGAGTAGGCGGCGATGACCGCGCCGGCGGCGTCGCGGGCGCAGCGATCGTAGAGCGTGCGGCCGGTCACGGGATGCGCTCCTCGATCGCGTCGAGCCGGTCGGGTGCGAGCGGGATCACGAGGCCTACCCCTGCCGGGTGAACAGTCCGAGTTGCTCCGCCTGGAGCACGAGCCAGGGGCTGAAGGCCCACGGTGCCGCCTGCAGCGCGTCGCCGAGATCGGCGGGATCGGTCCAGCGCGCCTCCACCACTTCGCGCGGATTCAGCTCGGGCTCGTCGTCGGTGATGGCGGTGTACACCGGGCACACCTCGTGTTCGACGACGCCGCTGGCATCAACGGCGCGGTAGCGGAACAGCGGAAGGGCAAGCCGGACATCGCGTATGGTGATGCCGAGTTCATGCTCGGCCCGGCGATGCACGGCGCCGAGCACAGGCTCGGCAGGACGGGGATGGCCACAGAAGGAGTTGCTCCACACTCCCGGCCACGTTCCCTTGTCGAGCGCACGGCGGGTGACGAGGGTCTCGCCGCGAGGGTTGTAGACATGGCAGGAGAAGGCGAGATGGAGAGCGGTGGCAGTCCCGTGCACACTGGACTTCGGTGCGGTGCCGATCTCGCGGCCCTCTTCGTCGAGGAGCACGACGTATTCGATCTCAGACATCAGCCCTCCGATTTCGCTAGCGTATCTAGCAATAGTTAGCGATACTACCCATACATAAGGAAGGTGTCCACCGCATGCGTCAGCGCTGGGTCCCCGAGTCGCCTCGCGACGAACTCGTCATGGAGACCATGAAGTCGGTGCGCGCGTTCAGCGACGCGATGGATCACATGCACGGTGGCCTCCGCGGCGACATGGACATGAACGCCACCGATCTGGCAGCCCTTCGCATGCTGATCATGCGCGAGCAGCGCGGGGAGTGGGTCTCACCGCACGCCATCGCCACGCACCTGGCGATATCCACCGCGTCGACGACGAAGCTGCTGGACCGCCTGACCGCGAGCGGGCACCTCGAGCGCCGGCCGCACCCGAGCGACCGACGGGCGCGAGTGGTCGTGCTCAGCGAGCTGGCGCGCGCCGACTTCTACCGCCATTTCGGCGAACGGATGCTGCGGATGCGGCAGGCCATGACCGGATACAGCGACGATGAGCTCCGTGCCGTCGTCCGCTTCCTGGCGGACATGGAGGTCGCGCTCTCCGGTGAGGGCTGACATCTCGGGAAAGTGAAGAAGGCGCCCCGTCCGGGACGCCTTCTTCATATTGGTTGCGGGGGCAGGATTTGAACCTACGACCTCTGGGTTATGAGCCCAGCGAGCTACCGAGCTGCTCCACCCCGCGTCACGTCTTCTACTTTACCACGCGCAGGGGTGTGCTCCTGCACGCGGTTGCCGTTCCGGCATCCGGCACGGGAGGATGATCGCATGCACGAGCGCCCGCGGACCGCCCCCGAGGTGAAGGACGACGGTCGCGCCGAGACGGCCGACGAGCGCGCGGACCGCAACTGGAGCGAGGTGCTGCAAGAGCTGCGTGTGCTGCAGACCGGCACGCAGATCCTGACCGGCTTCCTGCTGGCGCTGGCCTTCCAGCCCGCCTTCGCCGATCTCGACGATGTCGAGCGGGCCTTCTACCTCACGCTGGTCGTGCTCGCGGCCATCAGTGCGATCGTGGCGCTGGCTCCGGTCGCGTTCCACCGCACCGTCTTCCGCCATCACGCGAAGCCCACCGTCGTCGCCTACGGGCACGCGGCGCTGATCACCGCGCTCGCGACCGTCTCCGTGCTGCTGGTGGGGGTGGTGGCGTTCGTGTTCCTGGTGGTGGTCGGGGCTGCCGCGTCGTGGATCTCGGGCATCGCACTGGGGATCCTCATCGCCGCCCTGTGGGCGGCCATTCCGTTCGCACTGCGCCGTCAGGAGACCTCGTGAGCGTCGCCGAGTCCGCGATCGCCGTCGCCCAGTTCGCGCCGACGGCCGACGCCGCCGCCAACCTCGAGCTGATCGAGGAGCTGACGGAGCGGGCCGTGGCCCGGGGCGCGCGGGTGGTGCTGTTCCCCGAGTACTCGAGCTACTTCGTGCACCCGTTCGACGACTCCCTCGCGCGCCATGCCGAGGATCTCGACGGACCGTTCGTGCAGACACTGACCCGGCTCGCCGGCGATCACGACGTGCACATCGTCGCGGGGCTGCTGGAGCGGGGCGCCGACGCGCGCCGCGTGCGCAACACGGTGGTCGCCGTCGACGGGTCGGGCGTGCGCGCGACCTACCGCAAGCTGCACCTGTACGACGCGTTCGGCCAGCGTGAGTCGGACTGGGTCGAGCCGGGGGAGATCGCGTCGCCCGAGACGTTCGAGGTGGACGGGCTCCGGTTCGCACTGATGACCTGCTACGACCTGCGATTCCCCGAGGTGGCCCGCGAACTGGCCGACACCGGCGCGCAGGTGATTCTGGTGGCTGCCGAGTGGGTGCGGGGACCTCTCAAGGAGCATCACTGGCGCACGCTGCTGCATGCCCGGGCGATCGAGAACACGGTCTTCGTCGCCGCGGCCGACCACCCGCCGCCGCTGGGAGTGGGGGCATCGATGATCGTGGATCCGCAGGGCGTCGAACTCGCGGCTGTCGGCACGACCAGTGACGTGGCGCTGGCGTGGGTGGATGCCGGTGACGTCGAGCGCGTGCGCCGGGTCAACCCCGCGCTGCAGCTCCGCCGCTTCCGCGTCGTGCCGCGGGCGTGATCAGAGGCGCGGCCCCGCAGCGCCGAGCCGGCGGGCCGCCTCGGCGATGACATCGGTGCGCTTGCACGCGGCGAAGCGGACCAGAGTCGCGTAGTCGGACCGGTGCGCCGGCGTCACGAATGCCGTGAGCGGTATGGCCACGACACCGGCGCGCTCTGGCAGGCTGCGGCAGAATTCCGCGGCATCCATCGCCCCGACGGGGGCCGCGTCGGCGACGGTGAAGTACGACCCGCTCGGTGACGACACCGCGAATCCGGCGTCGCGCAGCCCGGCGCCGAGCAGTGCCGCCTTCGCCCGCATCGTCGCGGCGATGCCGGTGAAGTAGGCGTCCGGCAGTCGCAAGCCCGCGGCGATGGCGGGCTGGAAGGGAGCACCACCGGAGTAGGTGAGGAACTGCTTGACCGCGAGGACCGCCTGGACGAGGGACTCGGGGCCGCTGATCCACCCGACCTTCCAGCCGGTCGTGGCGAACGTCTTGCCGCCCGATGAGATGGTGAGGGTGCGGGCGGCGGCGCCGGGGAGGGTGGCGATGGGCAGATGGGCGCGATCGAAGACGAGATGCTCGTAGACCTCGTCGGTCACGATGAGAGTGTCGTGGCGGTCCGCGAGGCGCACGATCTCGGCGCGCACCTGCGAAGTGAGCACGGCGCCGGTCGGGTTGTGCGGGTCGTTGACCAGGATGAGCCGGGTCCGATCGGTGACGGCGTCGCGCAGTCGGTCGATATCGGGCTGGAAATCGGGCCAGCGCAGCGGCACCGTCACCAGGCGCGCGCCGGCCAGCGCCACGCAGGCGGCGTAGGAGTCGTAGTACGGCTCGAAGACGACCACCTCGTCGTCGGGGGAGTCGATGAGGGCGAGGAGCGTCGCCGCCAGCGCCTCGGTGGCACCGGCGGTGACGAGGATCTCGCGCTGTGGATCGGGCGTCAGGCCGTAGAAGCGCTCCTGATGCTCGGCGATGGCGGCGAGCAGATCGGGGTCGCCGCGGCCGGGCGGGTACTGGTTGACGCCGCCGGCGATGGCGGCGCGGGCGGCCTCGAGCACTTCCGCCGGGCCGTCTTCATCGGGGAAGCCCTGGCCGAGGTTGATGGCGCCGGTGCTCTGGGCGAGTGCGCTCATCTCCGCGAAGATGGTGGGGACGGCCGCACCCGTGGCGTCCAGCAGGCCGGCGCCGGCTGCCGTGCGCCGCCAGGCTCCCGGGACCTCGTTCATCGCGATCAGGCTACACGCATAGGCTCATAGGGGCTCGGTCATAGGGTCCGCACAGGAGGCCGGGGCATTCTGTGGGATGTACCGGATGAAGGAGTACTCATGAGCGACACGATCCCCCCGCGGCCACCGCTGCCGGGCCAGTCCCGATCCACCACCCCCGCCGAGTCTGCGACGCCTCCCGTCGATCCGGCGCAGGCACCGTACATCGCGCCGCACGCCCGACCGCTCGACGGTGCGGGAGCCCCGCCCGCTGGCGCATCCTTCAGCGCGGCGCCCACCGGCATCCACCCCACCGTTCCGACCCAGCCTTACGGTGCCCCGCAGGCGTCGGCGTCGGCGCCGGCGTCCGATGGCAAGGTCGGCGCGGGCAAGATCGTCGCGATCATGGTCGCCGCCGCCCTCGTGGGCGGCGCCGCGGGCCTGGGCGGCGCGGCCGCCGGAGCCTCGTTCTTCGGCGCGGCGCAGACCGTCGTCACCTCCGGACCGTCGACCGTGACGGTCAACAGCCCCGATGACGTCAACGCCACCACCGCGATCGCCGCGAAGACCGTGCCGAGCGTCGTGACGATCTCGGCGTCGGACGGCTCGTCGGGCGGCACCGGTTCGGGTGTCATCCTCACCGAGGACGGCTACGTCGTCACCAATACGCACGTCGTCACCCTCGACGGCGCCACGGCCGACCCGTCGCTGCGGGTGACCACCTCGGACGGCAAGGTGTACCAGGCCACGATCGTCGGCACCGACCCGATGTACGACCTCGCGGTCATCAAGCTCACCGACGCCGAGGGCCTCACCCCGATCGAGTTCGCCTCGTCGGGCGACCTGAACGTGGGCGACCAGACCGTCGCCGTCGGCGCCCCGCTCGGCCTGGCGAACACGGTCACCACCGGCATCGTCAGCGCCCTGAACCGCTCCATCAGCATCGCCTCGTCGGCGGCGCCGGAGACGCCTTCGGAGGGCGAGGAGGGCAACGAGTCGCCGTTCCAGTTCGACTTCGGGCAGGGCGAGCAGAACACCACCGCCTCGGGTTCGATCTCCATCGCGGTCATCCAGACCGACGCGGCCATCAACCCCGGCAACTCCGGTGGCGCGCTGGTCGACGGCGACGGCAAGCTCATCGGCATCAACGTCGCCATCGCGACCGCCGGCGGCACCTCGACCGAGGCCGGTTCGATCGGTGTCGGGTTCTCGATCCCGTCCGACATCGTCCAGCGCATCACCGACGAGATCATCGAAGACGGCGCCGCCACACACGGTCTGCTGGGCGCGATGGTCGGCGACGCCGCCGCGCGCGAGGGCGCGACCACCGCCGGCGCGTACATCAGCGAGGTCACCGGAGGCGGTGCGGCGGCGTCCGCCGGGCTGCGGGCCGGCGATGTCGTCACGTCGTTCAACGGCCTGCCGATCACCGACGCCACGGACCTGACCGCGCAGGTGCGCGCACTCGCAGCCGGCTCGACCACGACGGTCGTCTACGTCCGCGACGAGCAGACCCAGTCCGCCGAGGTGACCCTGGGCGAACTCGAGCAGTAGCCCGGTCCGCCGGTACACACGCAGACAGGACGCTACCCCGCGATAGGCTCGCGGGGTGGCGTCCTTCTCGTTCGGCGCGGGCAATGCCGCGGCGCTCCTGCGTGTGCCGCTGTATCTCACGGGCCGGTTGATCACCCTCGTGGTCCCGCGCTCCCGTGACGAGTGGGTGTTCGGATGCGCGATCGGGGTCGCCGACGGTGCGCTGGCGCTCTGGGAGCAGGCTGCGCAGGCGGGCGAGAACGCGGTGTGGCTCACCGGGGGTCATCAAGACGCGGCCGAGGCGGCAGCCCGCGGCATCCCGTCCCTGCCGAAGCACTCGGTGCGCGGCTTCTGGCGCACCGCACGCGCCCGGGTGATCGTGGTGACCCACGGCTTCGGCGACGTGAACCGCTACGCGACATCGGGCGCCTTCCTCGTGCAGCTGTGGCACGGCATCCCGCTCAAGCGCATCGGCCTGGACTCGCCCGTCACCACCCGCAGCCCCTTCCGCGCGGGCGCGCGGGCGATCAGCGCGCTGCTGCGCACGTCGTACCGGGCGACGCAGCGGCGCATCCGGCTGATCCCCGCAGCCTCCCACCTCGTGCGGGGGCGGCTGGAGTCTGCCTTCGCGCTGTCGGACGAGCGGGTGCCCGTCACCGGCGAGCCCCGCGTCGACGTGCTGTCGCAGGGGACGCCACAGCAGCGCCGCATGACCGCGCGAGCGCGGCTCGGGCAGCTCGCGTCGCTGCCGGGCGACGCCTCCCGCGCGATCCTGTATGCACCGACCTGGCGTGACGGCGAGCCCGACCCCCACGGTCCCGACGCCGCGCAGTGGGCCCGTCTCACCGCGCTGCTCGACGCGCACGACGCCGTGCTGCTGCGCCGCGCGCACCACCTCGGCACCGGATCGCCGGCAGTCGGCCACCCTCGCGTGCAGCCCCTGGGCAGTGACGTGGTCGCCGACGTCACTCCGCTGCTGCCGGCCATGGACGTGTTGATCACCGACTACTCCTCCCTCGTGTTCGACGCCGCGCTGGTTCCCTTGCCCACGGTCTTCTTCGCCCCGGACGTGGCGGAGTACGCGGCGCGGCGCGGGTTCTACGGGACGTATGCCGACATCGCGGGGACCGACTTCGCCGAGGGCTGGGATGCCGTGATCGCCGACCTCGAGCGCGTGCTGGCCGACCCCGCCGAGCGGGACCGTCGCCTCGACGCCGCGGCCAGGCTCAACACGCGGGTGCACGCGTATGAGGACGGTGGCAACACCGCGCGCGTGTATCGTGCGATCCGTGCCGGACTGGCACGCGACCGCCGGCGGACGCCGGCCGGTGGGGAGGAATGATGCAGGCGCTGTTCGATCCAGCCGACGAGGCGCTCGTCCTCAGCGGCTCCGGCCCTCGCCCCGCCGCCGTCGAGATCGTCGGCGCTCGCGCGCATGTCTCCGCACGGATCACCGGTCGCGGCCGCACCTGGCGCGCCGTGGCGTCGCTGCGCGCGGCGCGCTGGGGCGGGCCCGCTCTGCCGCTTCCGGCAGGGGAGTACGAGATCCGGGTGACGGATGCCGGAGGCGTCGCCCTCGAGGTCACCGCAGAGCTCCCGCTGACGATGTTCCCGACGCTGCGCGCGTCGCTCGCCGGATCCGCCCTGACCATCGGGCCGCCGATCGACCCGGCCTACGATTCGGGCGAAGGTCAGGATGCCCTCGAGCGACGATACGCGACTCGCCCCGGGGGCCTGGAGAACGCGGTCTTCTTCGAGAGCTTCTACGGCCGCAACGCGAGCTGCAACCCGCTCGCCATCGACCGAGAACTCGCACGGGTCGCCCCCGGCGTCACCCGGTACTGGAGTGTGGTCGACCTGTCGGTGCCGGTGCCGGACGGGGCGATCGCGGTCGTCGACGGCAGCCCGGAGTGGTGGCGCGCGCGGGGGTCGGCCCGGTTGCTGGTGGTCAACGACTGGCTGCGGCGCCGGTTCGCGCGGCGCCGGGGACAGGTCGTGCTGCAGACCTGGCACGGCACGCCGCTGAAGCGCCTCGCGCTGCACCGTCCGGGCTTCGACCCACGGCGTGCCGCTGCCGTGGTGCGGGAGGGGCGACGCTGGAACGTGCTGATGGCACAGAGCCCGTACGGCGCGCGCATTCTGCGAAAGGCATATGCGTTCCTGCGGCGTCCGATCTGGGTCGAGGGGTACCCGCGCAACGACGTCCTTCTCGCCGGCGACGGCACCGGCATCCGCTCCACCCTCGGCATCGCTCCGCAGGAGAAGATCGTCCTCTACGCACCGACCTGGCGCGACGACCGCGATCGGATCGTGGACTTCCTCGACCTCCCGGCGCTGGCTGCGCAGATCGACGCCGTCGTGCTCGTCCGCGGGCATTCGCGCACGCTGGCGGCGGGTGCGGATGCGTCCGGCCCGCGCGTCATCGACGTGTCGGCCTACCCCGACATCGCCCAGCTGCTGCGGGTGGCCGACGTGCTGGTCACCGACTATTCGTCGGTCATGTTCGACTTCACCGTGACCGGCAAGCCCATCCACTTCTTCACACCCGACCTCGATCACTACCGGGGCGAGCTGCGCGGCTTCTACTTCGACCTCGCGTCCCGGGCGCCGGGGCCGGTCTCGACCACGCAGGACGAACTGGCAGCGGCGATCTCCGATCCCACGGTGGGTGAGCGGTTCGCCGACCGCTACGCGCGCTGGCGCGAGGTGTTCAACGGCCGCGACGACGGCCATGCCGCGCAGCGTGTGGTGGCGCGCATCCTCGATCAGGGATTCGTCGACCGCGAGTGAGCGCCCGCCCGCGTGTCAGGGCAGCGGGGTGTTGCGGTGCAGCCGCGACGAGTCCACGTTCTCGCGGGCGCCGCGGAGCACGCCGACGACGAAGCCGAGCCCCCACGCGACGTGCATCGTGGGAAGCACTGCCAGGGTCCACAGGCGTTCGCGCCGACTCTGCCCGGTTCCCGGACGCAGCGCGACCCAGACGACGAGCAGCGCGTAGGCGATCAGCGGCAGGAAGACGATGGATGCCGCCAGCGCCCAGCCACCGGTCAGCACGCCGGTCAGGATGAGGGCGGCCACGGCGATCGCGAGCACCAGCGCGAGGACGAGCAGCGGCGGGGCGAAGAAGCGCAGTGAGTTGCGACGGCCGTAGCGGCGCACGAGCTCGCCGCGCCACGTGCCCGTCGAGCGGAACTGCTGTGCGAGCCGCACCCAGCTCTCCCGTGGCCAGTACGTGACCGCCAGCGCCGGATCGAACCACACCCGGTAGCCGGCACGGCGGATGCGCAGATTGAGCTCCCAGTCCTCGCCGCGGCGGATGGACTCGTCGAAGAAGCCGACCCCTTCGAGCACGTCGCGGCGCATGACGCCGAGGTACGCGGACTCTGCCGGACCTTCGTCGCCCCCGGAGTGATAGGCGCCGCCGCCGAGGCCGATCGGGGAGTTGTACGCCCGTGCGACGGCGCGCTGGAACGGAGTGCGACCGTCGGCGCGCATGACGCCGCCGACGTTCGCGGCGCGGGTGCGCGCGAGTGTCGTCAGCGCCCGCGCGGTGTACCCGGCCTCGAGTTCGGAATGCGCGTCCACGCGCACGATCGTCGGATGGGCTCCGGCGCGGATGGCGAGGTTCAGCCCCACCGGGATGTCGGCGGCGGGGTTGTCGACGAGACGGATCCGGCGGTCGTCGGCGGCCATGCGCCGGGCGAGCTCCGTGGTGCCGTCGGAGGAGGGGCCGAGAGCCAGGATCAGCTCGGACGGGCCGTCGTGCTCCTGGGCGAGTACGGAGGCGACGGCGTGCTCGAGGTACGCGGCCTCATTGAGGACCGGCATGACGAAGGTGACCCCCGACCCGGCAGGCGGAACGATGGCATCCCGGACCACGGGCTCGACGTCGTGCACTCGTCGATCATGCCATGGCGGGCGCGGCGGAGCGGGCTCGGTAGGCTGGAGCGATGGGTGTGATGGCAGACGGCAGGAAGGCCTTCGGGCTGGTCCGCAAGGCCGTCGCCAACCGTCTCGCCGTGGGCGATGTGCGCCGCAGGCTCGCCGCGCAGCCTCCGCATCCCTCGCACCACTTCCGGGTCGCGGTGTACTTCGCCGACAGTGCCGTGAACATGTACCAGATCCGGCAGTGGTACAAGCCGCTGGCCGAACTCGCACGGACCTGGCCGGTGGTCGTCCTCGCGCGCAACCCGAACGGCGCCCGCGCGATCTTCGACGACGGCTCGCTGCCGGTCGCGTTCGTCCCGACCGTGCGCGACCTGGAGAGCTACCTGCCGACGCAGGACATCCGGGTCGTGCTGTACGTCAACCAGAACACCCGCAACTTCCAGATGTTCCGCTACGGTCGCCGCTGGCACGCGTTCATCAACCACGGTGAGTCCGACAAGATGTACATGACCACCAACCAGTTCAAGGCGTACGACTACGCCCTGATCGCCGGTGATGCGGCCCGTGCCCGGCTCGGCCGGGTGCTGTGGGACTACGATCTCGACGCGCGCACGATCCCGATCGGGCGACCCCAGGCCGACCACTATTCGGGTGAGTTGCCCTACGTGCCCGACGACCGCACCGTCGTCCTGTATGCCCCGACGTGGGAAGGCGATCGGCCGTCGGCCCACTACGGGTCGATCCGCACGCACGGCGAGGCACTGGCGTCCGCGCTGCTCGCGTCGCCGACGCACCGGCTCGTCTACCGGCCGCATCCGCGTTCGGGGGTGGTGGATGCCGAGTACGGCGCCGCGCACCGTCGTATCGTCGACGCGATCGCCGCCGCCAATTCGGCCGACCCGCGTGCGCAGCACGTGTACGACGACAAGCCTGACCTGGGCTGGCAGCTCGCGGCGGCCGATGTCGCCATCGTCGACATCTCGGCGATGGTCTACGACCGGCTGGCGGCGGACAAGCCGCTCATGGTCACCCGGCCGACCGATCCGGCGGCGCTGGTCGACACGCACGGATACCTCTCCGATGCCGAGTGGCTGGATGCCGCCGATGCCCCCGGCATCGTCGCGGAGACCGGTCGCGTCCTGTCGGATCCTGATGCCGTGTCGCGCCTGGAGGAGTGGGTGGAGCACTACTTCGGCGACACCGCTCCCGGTGCGGCCACGCGCCGCTTCCACGACGCGATCGGCGTGCTCATGGCGCGATGGGACCGGTGGCACACCGCGGCGGCCGGTGACGACGACGCCGAGGAACCCGACGAGGCCGAACTCGACGACGAGTGAGTCGCATGTGCCCGGGTGTCAGCGACCGAGGCCGACGTGCGCGGTGAGGCGCTCGACGGCGCCGAGGGGGATGCCCAGCCAGGACGGCCGGTTGCGCGTCTCGTAGATCGTCTCGTAGACGGCCTTGTCCAGTTCGAGGGCGTCGAGCAGGCCACCGGTGACGGTGCGGCCGATGGCGTGCTCATATCCGTCCAGAAACGCGCCGCGGGTCTCATCCGCCCATCTCGGAGCCGAGGCCGGCGCGCCTTCGGGCGCACGGCGCAGCGTCGCCGCCACGTAGTCGAAGGAGCGGAGCATTCCTGCGACATCCCGCTGCGCGAGGTCGGGCAGACGGCGTTCGGCGATGGGACGCAGCGGTTCGCCCTCGAAGTCGAGGAGCACCCAGCCGCGGCCGGGGACCTGCAGCACCTGCCCGAGGTGATAGTCGCCGTGGATCCGCTGCAGTGCCGGCCACGGGGCACCGTGGGCGCGGCGATACACCGCTTCGACGGCGTCCCTGTGAGGCGCGAGACCCGGCACCTCGGCCAGGGCGATCGACAGGCGTCGCTGCCACGCGGCGGCGATCGCCTCGCGCGCGGCGTCATCGGCCGGCACGGTGGGCAGGAGCTGCGCGAGGGCGACATGCACCTCGGCGGTCGTCACGCCGAGCGCGTGCGCCGGTGCGGTGAAGCTCTCTCCGCGGGCGGCCGCCCGCACGGCGCCGCGCCAGGCGTCTTCGGTGCCGGGGAGGAATTCCTGCGCGAACGCGAGCGATCCGGTCACGGCGCGCGTCGGCTCGGCGGGATCGGGCCACTGCGCACCGAGGTGGCCGACCGTGCCGGGCACGTGTCGCGATCCGGATGCCGCCAGCACGGACTGCAACTCGATGTCGGGGTTCATGCCGGGGTGGATCTGGCGGAACACCTTGCAGATGATCGGCGGCCCGGATGCCGCGGTGTAGATGATCGACGTGTTCGACTGCTCGCCGGTGAGGACCTCTGCCCGCGCCGACGTGATGCCCGGGGCGACGCGCCGGAGCAGTGCGGCCGCGTACTCGGGATCGTGCGGCCCGTCGACCAGGGTGAGGCCGTCGCCCGTGGTGCCGATGATGTGGCTGAGATCGACGGGCGGCGCTGTGCGCAGCACGATGGGCAGCTGGTAGCTCACGGCCGGGTGACTGCTGTCGTCGGTGACGAGCATCGTGCGCACCCGTGCGGTGGGGTCTTCCGACGGCAGATCCCATCCGGTGAGCACCCGCAGCTGAGGAGCGGAGGCCTTTGCGGTGTACCAGCGCTGCCGCGGAATCCATTCGGCGACGCATGCCAGCACGCTGTCCATGGGTCGACGCTATTGCGGCCGGGGTGCTGGTGTCGAGGAGCGGGGAGGGCCGCTCAGACGCCCGAGGTCATCGCGATGATCGCGACGACTGCGGACACGACGGCCAGAAGCAGCGCGAGGCCGATGAGCACCGCGTGGACGATCAGGAAGCGCGTCGGCTTGCCGTGCTCGTCCCGCGCTCGCGGGTCCTTCGCGACGCGCCCGTAGAAGCGCGGCCACACGATGACGTTGAATGCGGCGTTGATGAAAAGGAGCGCGATGAGCAGGCCGGTCACTCCCCGAGCCTATCCGGGTGCGTGCAGTCGATCGGACCGTGACGCAGCCGGTGCGCCTACTCTCCGTCTGCTCCCGCGGAGTCGACCTCTGAGCCAGTGGCGGGTACGAGCGTGATGGCGATCGTCTCGAGATGCGGATCCTCGCCGATCAGCGCACTCGCGGCGTCCGGCGCTCCGGCGAGCTGTTCGACCCGGAAGACCGGCTCCCACGGCTCCGACGGCAAGCCCGCCCACTCCGTCGGCTCTTCGGGGCGCTGCTGGAAGATTCCCATCCATCCATTGTCGCCCCGCACGGGCGGAATGTCATGTGTGGCGAATCGCCACGCGTGCGTCACATCCGGACGACCCGCCAGAGGGGCCGCAGCGGGCTCGTGTCAATCGTCGCCGAGGTCGTCCGGATCGGCGATGGTGTGGGCAGGTCCCGCCACGGCGCGTCGCCTGACGGTGACCTTGCCGACGGCATCCGTCACATTCTTGCCGGCACCGAGCACGCTGCGCCCTGCTCCGGCGATCGCGCCGCCCGTGCGGCGCACGACCCGGAGTGTGGAGTGCTCGAGACGCGTGCTGCCCGGCCGCGGCTCGAGTTCGGCCGGATACGTCTCGGGCGGCACCCCGAATGCCCGTCGGGAGCCGACGAGCACGCGCCGGCCCAGGATGTTGTTGCCGGCGCCGCCCACAGCCGCGCCGATGCCGAACGGCAGCGCCTTGCCGACGATCGACGCCCCGCCCTTCGCAGCGAACTGCTTCACGAACATCGACTTCAGCCGGTCGACCAGCGGACCCACCGCGGCACGGGGGAGTGATTGGGTCACCAGCTCGCCCCAGTATCTGTCGCGGGCGACACCCTTGCCTGCGGCCTGCCCCGCCAACTGACCGAGGAGGTCCACGCCTTCCTTGCCCAGCATGAGGGTGAGCACGAGTGCACGCGCCCGGTCGGGGTCTTCGACACGGATGCCGTGGAGCTCGGCGAGCGATTGCGCGAACAGCGTCGTCGCCTCGAGGAACCCGACCGTCTCGACGCCGCTCAGTGCGAGTGTCACCCCCGTGCCGATGCCCGGCACGACGGCGGTCGCGCCGACGGCGGCGCCGCCGGTGGTCACCGCGGACAGATAGCGGCGCTCCAGCATCCGCACGATCTGCGCATTCGTCGACTCGGGGTGGCGCAGCCGGATGCTGCGCAGGTGGGCGACGACCGCCGGGCGCTGGATCGCGAGTACCCGGTCGAGCGCGCGGATGACGCGCGGGTGCTCCGGCGAACCCTCGGGCGGAAGACCGCCCGACCACGGGGCGTCGTCGGGCATCGAGTGGATGCGGTGCACCTCGGCCATGTCAGCGACGATAGTCGGCGACGCTGAGGATGACGTCAGACGAACAGGTTGGCGCGCTCGAGGTCTTCGGCGAAATCGACCTCGACGGCGTACAGGTCCGAGATGTCCATCGGCTCCAGCCGGACGCCGTTCTCGATGATCGCCAGCTCGAGCCCGCGCTCGAAGTAGTCCTGATCGTCGACGCGCGAGAGGTGCGCGATGAAGGCCTGCTTGTCGGTGCGCGAGATGTAGTTGATGCCCACGGCCTCGCCGATGCCGCTCTTGACCGTCTTGGACAGCTCCTTGATGAAGCCCTCGGCATCGACGGTGTACTTGACCTCTTCGTCGCTGACCTTGGCGGTGTTGACCGTGACGAAAGACTGGTCGCGCTCGATGAGCTCGATCGCGCGTCCCAGCACCCGCGGATCGAAGACGACGTCGCCGTTCATCCACAGCACGCCGCCCTTGCCGGTCGCCTTGAGGGCGCGCAGCAGGCTCTTGGACGTGTTGGTCTGGTCGTAACGGTCGTTGTAGACGTAGTGCGCGTCGGGGAACGCCTCGACGATCGTCTCGGCGCGGTAGCCGACGACAGCCGTGATCCGCGCCTCGCGCCCGAAGGCCGCGCGGATGTTGTCGTGCTGCTGCTGCATGATCGATCGGCCGTCGCCGAGTTCGGTCAGCGGCTTGGGCAGGCTGCGGCCGAGCCGCGAGCCCATGCCGGCGGCGAGAATAACGGTGTGAAGAGTCACAGGTGCTCCTGGAGGAAGGTGTTCACCGTCTGTTCGACGGGAAGACACTCCTTCGTGCCTCCCCAATCGTAGCGAAGCCACCTGGAAGGGCGCAGAAAGGGCCGGTCCCGTTGTCGATTCGTGACAATTGCCGTGTGTCGGGACTTGTCATCGCACGGCGGGTGTTCAGGGCCGGCTTGCTAGGTTGGATGCCGTGACCCCGTCGCTGCCGCTGCCCCATGACGAGCCGGAATTCCCTCCGGCTCTGCACGGAGTGGCGCCTCCTCCGCTGCCGTCGATCCCGGCGGCGGAAGCCGCGGCCGGGGACGACGAAGTGGATGCCGGCACGCCCGCGCCCAAGGCCAGGAAGCAGGCCGCGAAACGGCCGCCGAAGTCGCGCGGCCAGAAGGCTTCGGTCACACCTCCACCGCTTCCGCAGACACCGGCCGCCGAGGCTGCGGCGCGCTTCACGGACGCTGAAGCCGACGAGCCGGACTCCGAGCTCGACGAGCAGACCCGCCCCCCGCACACGTCCGTGTTCGTCGTCCCGCCGCTGCCGCCGCTGCCCCCGCCTGAGGTCTCGCCGTTCGCGCCCGAGCCGATCCGCACGCCGACGCCCGGCAGCGTACGCGAGGTGCCCCCGCACGAGGTGATGCCGGAGCCCGCACCGGAACCCGTGCCCGAGCCGGCCGCCGAGGTCGCGATCGCGCCCGACTCGGATCCTGGGCCCGCAGCCGCGCCGGAGGCGGACCGTGAGCCGAGTCCCGAACCCGCTCTCGCAGCTCTTCGTGAGCACGTGCCGGCGGCCCCTGTGCTGACGCCCGAACCGGCACCGACGGTCGAGGCGCCCGAACCGCAGGCTGTCGTCATCGAGCCCGAGCCGCTCGCGGTCGGCGAACTGCCGGTCATCGAGCATGCGACAGGGGTTCCCGCGTTGCGTTTGAGTGGCGTGACGAAGTCGTTCGGTCAGACGCGGGCGGTGGATGCGATCGACCTCGACATCCCGGCGGGCACCTTCTACGGCATCGTCGGTCCCAACGGCGCCGGAAAGACCACGACGCTGTCGATGGTGGCGGGACTCCTGCGGCCCGATCACGGCACGATCGAGGTAAACGGCGTGAACCTGCGCCGCGACCCCTCGCGGGCGAAGCGGATGATGGGGATCCTGCCCGACCGGCTGCGGACCTTCGACCGGCTGACCGGGCGTCAGCTGCTGTACTACTACGGAGCGCTCCGGGGTCTGCGCGGTGCCGTCGTCGAGAGCAGGACCGCCGACCTGGCCCGCGCATTCGATCTCACCGAGGCGCTCGGCCGTCCCGTCTCGGATTACTCGGCCGGCATGACCAAGAAGGTCATGCTCGCAGGCTCCATGATCCACTCGCCGCGCGTGCTCGTGCTCGACGAGCCGTTCGAGTCGGTCGACCCGGTCTCGAGCGCGGTGATCGTGGAGATCCTCTCGGCCTACGTGGCGCGCGGCGGGACGGTCGTGCTCTCCAGCCACGGCATGGATCTGGTGGAGCGGGTGTGTTCGGGCGTGGCGGTCATCGTGGCCGGGCAGGTCCTGGCCGAGGGCACGGTCGAGCAGGTGCGGGGCGAGCTGACCCTCGAGCAGCGATTCATCGAACTGGCCGGAGGGCTCAGCGACGTGGAGGGCCTCGAATGGCTGCACACGTTCTCCGACTGAGATTCGATCTGCTCATCGGCGCGCTGCGCGGCCGCCCGCGCGATGTCGCCCGCAACGTCGCGGGCCTGGCCGCGCTGACGCTGCTGGTCGTCGCGATCTGCACCGGCACCGTGCGGCTGTCGGCTGCGGGGACCGATGTCGCCGCCGTCGTGACGATCCTCGCCGGTGCCGGGATCGCCCTCGGCTTCCTCCTCGCCCCGCTCGTCGCCGGGTGGGACGATCCGCTGGACCCCCGGCGGTTCATCGTCTTCGGCGCCGAGACGCCCCGCCTGATCGCGTCGCTGCTGCCCGCCAGCCTGATCAGCGTGTCGGCGTTCTCCCTCATCGCGGTCTCCGCATGCGTGGCCATCATGTGGGCAGAGCACTCCGTGCCGCCGGCGCTCGGGGCACTCGGCGGCGCGCTGTTCGCCCTCACCTGCCTGCTGCTGTCGAAGGCGGCGATGGCGCTGGCCGCACTCGCGCTGCGCCCCCGGCAGTCGCGTGAGCTGACGGGACTGTTCGTCATCGCGATCCTGATCGTGGTCGTCCCCGCAGGCGTCTTCCTGGCCGCGCTGCAGTGGGAGGGGTCGATTCCCTCACAGCTGGTCGAGGCCGCCGGCGTTCTGTCGTCGACTCCGCTCGGGGCGTCCCTGGCCATCCCGGCACGCGTCGCTGCCGGCGCATCCCCGGCAGCGCACATCGCGATCGCCCTGGCGACGGTCATCGGGTTGGCCGTGCTGTGGGCATGGCTGACGCGACAGCTCGTGAGCACGACCGACCGGCCCGCCTCGGGGCGCGCGCGCCGGGGCCTGGGCTGGTTCAACGTCACCCCGGCGACGGCCACCGGTGCGATCGCCGCCCGCAGCCTCACCTACTGGCTGCAGGACTCGCGGTATCTCGCCAACGTGATCATCGTGCCGGTCGCGGGACTGCTCGCGGCTGTCCCGCTGCTGGTGGTCGGGGTGCCGGTGCCGATCGTCGCACTCGTGCCGGTGCCGATCATGGCGCTGTTCTTCGGCTGGATCGCCCACAACGACCTGGCGTACGACTCCACTGCGCTGTGGATGCACCTGGCCAGCGCCGTGCGCGGAACCGCCGACAGGCTCGGGCGGCTCGCGCCGGTGCTGCTGGTGGCCGTGCCGATCCTGGCGGTGTCCGTGCCGGTCGCGATCTGGCTGCACGGGCGCTGGGCGCTGCTGCCGGCCATGGCGGGGGTGTGCGCCAGCCTGTTCCTGTGCGGCCTCGGACTCTCGTCGATCTCATCGGCCGCCGCGCCGTACCCGGCATCCCGTCCCGGCGACGGCCCGTTCCAGCAGCCGCAGCGCACCGGAGGGGGACTCGCGCAGGGCGTCGTGCTGGTCGGCGCCGTCGCGCTGAGCGCTCCCGTGCTGTGGTGGGCCTGGCTCAGCCTCTCGCACAGCACCTCCTGGGCGTGGACGGCCCTGTGGGGCGGGTTCTCCATCGGGATGGGTGTGCTCATCGTCGGCATCTTCATCGGTGGTGCGGTCTTCCGCCGCCGGGGCAGCAGGCTCATGGAGTTCGCCGAGTCGAGCTGACCGCGCGGGCTCACCCGGACGCCCCGGTGCCGGATGTGCGCGACTACAATCGCTGGCATGAGCACGCCACTGGACAGCCCCGATCAGGGCGGCACCACGACCCTCGACCGAGAGCTCGAAGAGCTCCTCAACGAAGAGAACATCGAGCCCGGTGACCACGAGCGGTTCTCGCACTACGTCAAGAAGGACAAGATCCTCGAGTCGGCGATCACCGGCAGGCCGGTGCGCGCGCTGTGCGGCAAGAAGTGGACGCCCGGCCGCGACCCCGAGAAGTTCCCGGTGTGCCCCACCTGCAAGGAGATCTACGACTCGATGATGGGCTGATCCGGCTTCAGGATGCCGCGGCATCCACGAACACGGTCGGCAGAGCCGGGTCGGAGCGACTGAGCGCCAGTGCGCGCACGGGCAGCTCTTCGCGCACGCGCAGGTGATGATCGCGGGCCGCCGCGACGCCCGCGGCGCCCACGGCACCGGCATCCACTTCACCGCCGTCGACGATCGTCACCTGCAGCGAGCGGGCGTCCGGATGGCCTGGCGTGTCGGGGAGGGTCTCGAATCCGTCGGCCACGACGATGAGCTCGCTCGTCGCGGTGCCGTGCTCGCGCGTCCGGAACGCCGCCTTGCGGCCGCCCATGCTCGCCTTGCCGGTCGAACTCTTCGCCACCGGGACCCACGACCCGTCCGCGGCCTGCCGGGCGACGAGCTTGTAGACCATGCCCGCGGTGGGCGCACCCGAACCGGTCACGACCGAGGTCCCCACGCCGTACGCGTCGACGGGGGAGGCGGCCAGTGCGGCGATCGAGAACTCGTCGAGGTCGCTGGTCACGGTGATCTTTGTGCCCGTCGCGCCGAGGGCATCCAGCTGGTCGCGCACCTGCGCGGCGACGGTGGGCAGGTCGCCGGAGTCGATCCGGACCCCGCCGAGCTGGGTGCCGGCGACGCGGATGGCGGTCGCGACACCGTCTTCGATGCCGTACGTGTCGACCAGCAGCGTCGTGTCGATCCCGAGCGCATCGATCTGGCTGCGGAACGCGTCCTCCTCGGTGTCGTGCAGCAGCGTCCAGGAGTGAGCGGCGGTGCCCATCGTCGGGATGCCCCACGTGCGTCCTGCCTCGAGGTTGCTCGTGGCGCCGAAGCCGGCGATGTACGCGGCGCGGGCCGCGGCGACGGCGGAGTGCTCGGCCGCGCGGCGCGACCCCATCTCCGCGAGCGGGCGGTCTCCGGCGGCGATGCTCATGCGGGTGGCGGCGTTCGCGACGGCGGAGTCGAAGTTCAGGATGCTCAGTGCGAGGGTCTCCAGGATCACGGCCTCGGCGAAGGTGCCTTCGACGATCACGATCGGCGACCCGGGGAAGTACAGCTCGCCCTCGCGGTAGGCGGTGATCGACCCCGAGAACCGATACCCCTGAAGGAACGCGATCGTCGCCGCATCCACGACCCGGTTGTCGCGCAGGAAGCGCAACTCGTCGTCGCCGAACCGGAAGCGCTGCAGCTGCTCGAGCAGCCGGCCGGTGCCGGCGACGACGCCGAAACGGCGGGCACCGGGCAGTCTCCGTGCGAACAGTTCGAACACGCAGCGGCGGTCGGCGGTGCCGTCGCGCAAGGCGGCGTCGATCATCGTCAACTCGTAGCGGTCGGTGAGCAGTCCGGTGCTGGCGGCAGCAGTCATGCGATCAGCGTACTGATCCGCGTATCGACCGAGGGTAGGCTGGGGGACCGTGGATGACGCGCCGATCGGGATCTTCGACTCCGGGGTCGGCGGGCTCACCGTGGCGCGAGCGGTTTCACAGCTTCTGCCGCGCGAGTCGATCACCTACATCGGCGACACGGCCCGCTCGCCGTACGGGCCCAAACCCATCGCCGACGTCCGGCGGTACTCGCTCGAGGTTCTCGACACGCTCGTGGACCAGGGCGTGAAGATGCTGGTGATCGCGTGCAACACGGCATCAGCCGCCATGCTGCGCGATGCCCGTGAGCGCTACTCCGTGCCCGTCCTCGAGGTGATCGGTCCCGCCGCGCGCACCGCGATGTCGACGACCCGCAACGGCCGCATCGGCGTGATCGGGACGGCCGGGACCATCGGTTCGGGCGTCTACCAGGACATGCTCGGCGTCAACGAGAACCTGACCGTGTTCGCACAGGCCTGCCCGAGGTTCGTGGAGTTCGTCGAGGCCGGCGTGACCGGATCGCCCGAGGTGCTCGCCGTCGCCGAGGAGTACCTCGCACCGCTGCGGCATGCCGGCGTGGACACGCTCGTGCTCGGCTGCACGCACTATCCCTTCCTCGAAGGGGCGATCAGCTACGTGATGGGCCCCGACGTCTCACTGGTCGCCAGCGACACCGAGACGGCCAAGGACGTCTACCGGCAGCTCGTCTCGCGTGATCTGCTCGCCGGAGTCGATGCCAGGGCGACCCACGTCTACGAGGCGACCGGCGACTCCGCCGACGACTTCCTCGATCTCGCAGACCGGCTCATCGGCCGCGGGGTCGACTCCGTGCGGCTGGTGCAGACCGGCGCCATCGACCTACCGAAGGGAATCACTCCATGACCGATCTCACCCGCGCCGACGGCCGCGCCGTCGACGATCTGCGCCCCGTCACGATCGAACGCGGCTGGAGCGCGCAGGCGGAGGGCTCGGCGCTGATCTCCTTCGGCGGGACCAAGGTGCTCTGCACGGCGTCGTTCACCGGAGGGGTGCCGCGCTGGCTCACGGGCAAGGGCAAGGGGTGGGTGACCGCCGAGTACGCCATGCTGCCGCGGGCGACCAACACGCGCAACGACCGCGAGTCGATCAAGGGCCGTGTCGGCGGTCGCACGCACGAGATCTCGCGCCTGATCGGTCGCGCGCTGCGCGCCGTCGTGGACACCAAGGCGCTGGGCGAGAACACGATCGTCATCGACTGCGACGTGCTCCAGGCCGACGGCGGCACCCGCACCGCCGCGATCACCGGCGCCTATGTGGCGCTGGCCGACGCGATCGAGTGGGGCCGCGGGCGCGGTCACATCGGCAAGAACTCCCAGGTCCTCATCGACTCGGTCTCGGCCGTGTCGGTGGGCATCGTCGACCAGACCCCGCTGCTCGACCTCGCGTACGTCGAGGACGTGCGAGCCGAGACCGACATGAACCTCGTCGTCACCGGCCGCGGACTGTTCGTCGAGGTGCAGGGCACCGCCGAGGGCGCGCCCTTCGACAAGCGCGAACTCGACGCGCTGCTCGAGCTGGGGCTCGGCGGGTGCGCCAGCCTGCGCGACCTTCAGACCGCCGCGCTCGGGGCGTGACGTCGATGGGCGGCCGGGTCGTCCTGGCGACGCACAACGCGCACAAGGTCGAGGAGTTCGCCGCGATCGTCGCCGCGACCCGCCCCGACCTCGAGGTCGTCGGCTACGACGGACCCGAGCCGGTCGAGGACGGCGTGACCTTTGCACAGAACGCGCTGATCAAGGCGCGCACCGCGGCCGCCCACACCGGGCTTGCGGCGCTGGCGGATGACTCGGGGATCCGGGTGGACGTGCTCGGCGGTGCGCCGGGGGTGTTTTCGGCGTACTGGGCCGGCCACCGCAAGGACGACCGTGCAAACCTCGACCTGCTCCTCGATCAGCTCAGCGACATCGCCGATCCGCTCCGCGGCGCGCAGTTCGTCTCGACGATCGCCCTGGTCGTGCCCGGTGGGGCCGAGCACACGGTCGAGGGTGTCTGGCCCGGGCGGCTGGCCACGGCGCCCGCCGGTGACAACGGCTTCGGCTACGACCCCGTGTTCATCCCCGACGGTCAGGATGGCGTCGAGCGCACGTCGGCGCAACTGTCCTCGGCGGAGAAGAACGCGGCATCCCACCGCGCCCGCGCCTTCACCGCACTCGCCCCGCTGCTGGCCGAGTTGGACTGATAACCACACTCATTCCCGACTGGCCCGGAAAGCACTCGACAGCGCCTCCGCCCGCTTAGCCTCGAAGCATGCACGATCATGCGCCCACCGGCATCCGCTCGGCGAGCAATCGCCGGCTGCTGGCGATCTCGCTCACGCTGACGGCGACGGTCATGATCGTGCAGATCGTCGGTGCTGTCCTCAGCGGGTCGCTCGCGCTGCTCGCCGACGCGGCGCACATGTTCACCGACAGCTCCGCGCTGGTGATCGCGCTCGTGGCCAGCGCCGTCGCCGCCCGGCCCGCCGACGCCCGCAACACCTACGGCTACCAGCGCGCCGAGGTGTTCGGAGCGCTGATCAACGCCATCATCCTCATCGTGCTGTGCACGTGGATCGTCGTGGAGGGCATCGCCCGGCTGCTCGATCCCTCGGATGTCGAGGTCGCCGGCCCGCTCATGCTGACCGTCGCGGTGATCGGCATGATCGCCAACGCCGTGTCGCTGTATCTGCTCAGTGCGGCACAGCGCACGAGCATCAACGTGCGCGGCGCCTACCTCGAGGTGCTGGGAGACCTCATCGGCTCGGCGGTCGTCATCGTCGCGGCGATCGTGATCTGGGTGACCGGGTGGATGCCGGTGGACGCACTCGCCTCACTCGTGATCGCCGCCATGATCGTCCCGCGGGCCGTGTCACTGCTGCGCGAAGTGCTCTCGGTGCTGTCGGAGCGCGCGCCGCGGGGGACGGATGTCGGCGAGATCCGCGAGCACATCCTCGCCACGCCCGGTGTCGTGGCGGTCCACGACGTCCACGTCTGGCAGCTCACGCGCGGCGCGCCGGTGTTCACCGCGCATGTCGTCCTCGATCCCGCGGCGTTCGCGGAGGGACGTGTCGCCGATGTGCTCGGCGCGCTGCAGGGATGCCTGGCCGCCCACTTCGACGTCGAGCATTCGACCTTCCAGCTCGAGCCCGCCGGCCACAGCGACCACGAGACCCACACCTGACACGTCTTCGTCCCGGCGGTCAGCCGGGCGCGCGGCGGACCTCGGCGGGGGAGACGTCCGAGCGGAGGCCCCGCCACCGGGCGTGACGGAGCGTGCCGCCGGGCGTGAACTCGGCGAACTCGACTTCGCCGACCAGCTCCGGCCGCACCCACAGTGCGTCGGAGGCATCGGCGGCCGGCACGCCGACGAACGGGTTCGCATCGGTGCGCAGCGGCTGCAGCACGGCATCCAGCCGCGCGAGTGTCGCCTCGGTGAAGCCCGAGCCGACCCGCCCGACGTACTGCAGACCGTCTGGGCCCGGAATGCCCAGCAGCAGCGACCCGATCGACCCCGTCCGCCCGCCCTTGCCGGGCCGCATCGCGCCGATGACGACGTCCTGGGTCAGCGTGAGCTTGACCTTGAGCCATTCTTCGCTCCGGATGCCGGGCCGATACCGCGACCGGGGATCTTTGACGACCACGCCCTCCAGCCGCAGCTCGCGCGCGGCGGTCAGGGCGGCGTCGATGTCGTCGGTCACCGGCGGCACCACCAGCACGGGATCGGCGTGGACGGCCAGGGATTCGAGCCGGGCCCGGCGATCGGCGAGCGGCCGCGCGGTGGCATCCACACCCCCCACCGACAGCAGATCGAACACGAAGTAGGCGACGGGGACACGCGTCGTCTCACGCTCGATCTCGCGCGGCTTGGTGAGGTGCATGCGCCGCTGCAGCCGTGTGAAGGACGGGCGGCCGTGCGCATCGAGCGCGACGATCTCGCCGTCGATCACCGCCGGCTCGGTGCCGAGCCCGATGTCGGCGCGCGTGAGCTCCGGGTAGCGCGCAGTGATGTCGGTGCCGCTGCGGGCGCGCAGGCGGAGCCTTTCGCCGTCCCACGAGCCCAGCGCCCGGACGCCGTCCCACTTGAACTCGACCCACGGGCGGGCGCCCCAGCGGGCGGCGGCGCGATGGGCCTCGGCGGGCGTGGCGACGGTGGCGAGCATCGCCGCGGGCGCGCCGGCGGGCGGCGCGCCCGACCTCGGGGCCGCCGGAGACGTGGCAGCACCCGCCCGGGGCGCCGCGGCACCGGCATCCTTCATCCGATGCAGCAGCCACTGCGACTTCTCACCCGCACCCGACGTACGGATCAGGGCGAGGCGGACCTCTCCGAGCGGCCCGCCGCTGCGTCCGGCCAGGGTGAAGATCACCTCGTCGTCGCGCCATTTCTCGGCGGTGTAGGTGCCGGTGTCCCAGATCGTCATCGCCCCGGCGCCGTACTCGCCGTGCGGGATCTCGCCGGCGAACTCGAGGTACTCGAGCGGGTGCGGCTCGGTCATGACGGCCAGGTGGTTGCGGTCGGGGGATTCGGGGATGCCGCGCGGCACCGCCCAGCTGGTCAGGACGCCGTCGCGCTCGAGGCGCAGATCCCAGTGCAGGCGGCGAGCGTGGTGCTCCTGGATCACGAACCGGGTGTCCTCCGAGGGCGTGACGGTGGTCGCGTCGGGCATCGGCTCGGGGGTGCGGCCCGTGGTCCGCTTGGCCAGATAGGTGCTCAGGGAAGCGGCTGCCGGCTCTCCCGGGGCAAGTGGGGCCAGCAGATCGCCGGCGTCGCCGGCCCGGTCGAGCATCTCGTCGAAGGAGATGTGGGCCAAGTCGGGGTCATCGAGCTCCTCCCACGTGCGCGGTGCCGCGACCAGCGGGCGATCGCGGCCGCGCAGCGAGTACGGCGCGATCGTGGTCTTCGAGCCGTTGTTCTGGCTCCAGTCCAGGAACACCTTGCCGGGCCGCGCGCTCTTGGACATCTGGCTCACCACGAGGTCGGGATGATCGGCCTCCAGCAGCCGGGCGAGCTCCTTCGCGAACGCGGAGATCTCGTCGCTCGTGCGCGATCCGTCCAGGTGCGTGTACAGGTGGATGCCCTTGCTGCCGCTCGTGACGGGGAACGGGTCCATGCCGAGGTCGGTGAGGATCGCGCGCGCCCACCGGGCGACCTGGGCACACTCGGCGAGCCCCACACCCGGTCCGGGATCGAGATCGAGCACGAGCCGGTCCGGGTTCGCCCGCTCGCCGTGGGCGTCGAACCGCCACTGCGGCACGTGCAGCTCGAGGCTGGCCACCTGAGCCAGATAGACCACGGTGGCCACGTCGTGCACGAGCGGGTAGTCCTTCGATCCGGTCGAGTGCGCGATCGGCCGGCGCGGCACCCAGTCGGGCGCACCACGTTCGAGATCCTTGGCGAAGAACGGGTCGTGGCCGACGCCCTCGGGCCAGCGCAGGCGGGTCACCGGCCGCCCCGCCACGTGCGGGAGCAGCAGCGGCGCGATGCGCGTGAAGTAGTCGATCACCTCGCCCTTGGTGGTGCCGGTGGCCGGGTAGAGGACCTTGTCGAGGTTCGTCAGGCGCAGCCGATGCCCCTCGACCGTCACGACCTGCGCGTCACCCGCCATGACGAAAGGCTAGCCGGTGCGAAAATCACCCCCTGGCCTTCGCGGGTGTGACAGGTGTGTACTGGTGTGATGAGAGCGATCTGGAAAGGCGCCCTGACCTTCGGCCTGGTCAACGTCCCGGTGAAGGTGTACTCGGCCACCGAAGACCACGACGTGCCGCTGCACCAGGTGCATGCCGCCGACGGGGGACGCATCCGCTACCAGCGGATCTGCGAGATCGACGGCGAAGTGGTGCCGTTCGCCGACATCGACAAGGCGTACGACGACGGCGAGCGCACGGTCGTGCTCACCAAGGACGACATCTCGTCGCTGCCCTCCGAGCGCAGCCGTGAGATCGAGGTCGTCGAGTTCGTGCCGACCGACCAGATCGACCTGCTCACGCTGGACCGCGCCTACTACCTCGAGCCCGATTCGAGCTCGCCGAAGGCCTACGTGCTGCTGCGCCGCACCCTCGAGCAGACCGACCGCACCGCGGTCGTCCGGTTCTCCCTGCGGCAGAAGACCCGGCTGGCCGCCCTGCGCGTCCGCGGCGACGTGCTGGTGCTGCAGACGCTGCTGTGGGCCGACGAGGTCCGCGAGGCGGCCTTCCCCGCCCTGGACGAGCCGGTGCGGATCTCTGCCAAGGAGCTCGAGCTCTCGGCATCCCTGGTCGACAGCTTCTCGAGCGACTTCGACCCGGACGAATTCGTCGATGAGTACCAGCGCGAGCTGCGGACCCTGATCGACGCGAAGCTCGAACAGGGCGACGCGCTGGACACATCCGAGACGTTCGGCGAGCAGGCCGAGGCCGACACCGGCGGCGAGGTCATCGACCTGATGGCCGCGCTGCGCGCGAGTGTGGAGCGCAGTCGGGCCGCCCGTGAGGGGAAGGATGCCGGTGACGCCGCTCCGGCGAAGAAGAAGGCTCCGGCGAAGAAGAAGTCGAAGAAGGCGTCCTGACGATCAGGCTCGGTCGCCGTCCTGCTCGGGGCCCCGTTCGAACACCTCGGGGTCGAGGACGAGCGACTGGGCCTCTTCGGCGTCGGTGACGATGTCTTCACCGGCTGCCGCGGCCTTCCTGGCGCCGGCGCGCTCGCGCAGGTAGTGCCACAGCGTGACCACGGCAGTGCCGCCCACGGCCGCCAGCAGGATCAGGTCGATGTAGTTCTGGACGAAGTTCGCGACCGGCGGGATGAATCCGATCAGGTATCCGAACATCGTGAGGCCGAAGCCCCACAGCACGGCGCCGATCAGGTTGTAGAGCGTGTACTTGCCCTTGTGCATGTGGCCGACGCCGGCGGCGACCGGGGCGAAGGTGCGCACGATGGGGACGAAGCGGGCGACGATGATGGTGAGCCCGCCGTACCGCTCGAAGAACGCGTTCGTCCGGTCCACATTGCGTCGGCTGAACAGCCCCGACTCCTTGCGTTCGAACACCGCCGGCCCGCCCTTGTGGCCGATGAGGTAGCCGACTTCACCGCCCAGGAACGCGGCGAGGCCGATCAGCAGGGCGACCCACCAGACGCTGATCCCGAACACGCCCTCGGGTGCATAGGGCTGGGCGTGCGACAGCAGACCCGCGATGACCAGGAGCGTGTCGCCCGGCAGCAGGAAGCCCACGAGCAGCCCGGTCTCGGCGAACACGATGAAGCAGACGACCAGCAGCGCCCAGGGCCCCGCCGCCGAGATGATCGCCTCGGGGTCCAACCAGGGGATGAGAGCGGTGGAGTGCACAGAGATCCTGTCCGTCGTGATTCGCTCGGTGATGGGCACGGCAGAAAGTCGAGCCCCAGCCCGTGCGGAAGGTGGGACTTGAACCCACACGCCCGGAGGCACAGGAACCTAAATCCTGCGTGTCTGCCAATTCCACCACTCCCGCGTGAGGTTCAGTCTATGGGCTCCGCCGACCCCGCTCCGGGGGCCAGCCCTACGGTTGGCTGTGGATAACTCGCGCGTGAGGCGGTGTGGTTTTGTCAGGATGCCGGGGTGAGCCTCGCCTATGCTCCCCGCGCCGCAGATTCAGCGACCCACGCGGTCGCTGCCCGGGTGCGCGACCGGCTGCGGGAGGAGCAGGCCGACCCGGCGCGGGATCCCGACCGCGCCACGCAGATCGCCTGGGCCGAGGTCCGTCGGCACAACGACTTCGCTCTCGCGCGCGGGCTCGAACTCGTCGAGGACGAGGCGTCCTGTGTGCGCGAGGTGCTCGCGACCGTCGCCGGGTACGGCCCGCTGCAGGCACTGCTGGACGATCACACTGTCGAAGAGTTGTGGATCAACGCGCCGGACCGGGTGTACATCGCCAGGAACGGTCGCAGTGAGCGCGCGCCGGTCGTCCTCACCGAGGCCGCGGTGCGCGACCTCGTCGAGCGCATGCTGCACGCGACCGGCCGCCGCGTCGACCTGAGCCAGCCGTTCGTCGACGCGTCGCTGCCCGACGGGTCCAGGCTCCACGTGGTGATCCCCGACATAACGAGGGCTCACTGGGCGGTGAACATCCGGAAGTTCCTGCGTGCCTACCGCACGCTCGACGACCTCATCGCGGTCGGGTCGCTCGCACCCGAGGCAGCCGGTCTTCTGCGCGAGGCGCTGGCGGGCGGGCGCACCCTGCTGGTGTCGGGTGCGACCCACGTCGGCAAGACGACACTGCTGGCCGCCCTGATCGCGGCCTGCCCGCCGGAGCAGCGCATCGTCACGGTGGAGGAGACGTTCGAGCTGGCGGTGCAGGCGCCCGACATCGTCGCACTGCAGGGCCGGCAGCCGAGCCTCGAGGGCACCGGCGAGGTGAGCCTGCGCCGGCTGGTGAAGGAGGCCCTGCGCATGCGGCCTGATCGTCTCGTCGTCGGCGAGGTCCGGGATGCCGAGGCTCTGGACCTGCTCCTCGCGCTGAACACCGGGGTGCCGGGCGCGGCCACCCTGCACGCGAATTCGGCGGACGAGGCCCTCACCAAGCTCGCTGCACTACCGCTGCTCGCGGGGCGCAACATCGACGCCGCGTTCGTCCAGCCGGCCATCGCCGCGTCGGTCGATCTCGTCGTGCACTGTGCGCGGACGCCGGACGGCCGCCGGTACGTCGCCGAGATCGTGTCACCGACCGGGCGGGTCGTCAACGGTGTGATCCAGACGCGATCGATCTGGCGGGCGGGGGAGCCATGACCCTGGTCTGGGGCGTCACGCTGGCAGCGGGGATCCTCCTCGTTCTGTCGCCGTGGCTGTGGCCGGCGGGCAGATCGCGCCCCGAGACGGCGGCCGCCGACCGCAGCCAGGGCGCGATCGCCCGGCTCCTGCAGGGTGCCGGGTACGCCCACGCGCCCGCCGCGCGGGTCATCGTCGTCTCGATCGGCGCCGGCCTGCTGGCCGCCGCGCTGGCATGGCTGATCACGGCTCTTCCCGCCGTCGTGATCGTCGCTGCCGCCGTCGGAGTCGCGGGACCGACTGTCTGGCTGCGTTCCCGTGCGCGCCGGCTGCGGAAGTCTCGGCGGGCCCTCTGGCCCGACGTGTGCGACCTGCTGATCGCCTCGGTCCGCTCAGGCATGTCGCTGCCCGACGCCGTCGGCACCCTTGCGACATCCGCACCCGCGCCGCTGCGCCCGGCATTCGTCGGGTTCGCCGGAGACATGGCCGCATCGGGGCACTTCGACGCGAGCGCGCTCCGTCTGAAAGCACAACTCGGTGACCCCGTCGCCGACCGCATCGTCGAGACGCTCAGGATGGCACGCCAGGTCGGCGGCACCGAGCTGACCTCAGTGCTGCGGGCACTGTCGGCGTCGGTCCGCGCCGACACGAACCTGCGCGCGGAGGTCGAGTCGCGGCAGTCGTGGATCCGCGGTGCTGCCGTGCTCGGCGTCGTGGCCCCATGGGTCGTGCTCATCCTGCTGGCCACCCGGCCCGAGGGAGTCGCGGCCTACACGAGTCCGCAGGGAGTTCTGGTGATCCTCGGCGGCGCGGCCGTGTCGATCGTGGCATACCGGCTCATGCTGCGCGTCGGACGGCTCAGCGAACCACGGCGGTGGTTCGGGTGAGCACCGCCACGACGGTCGCGGTCGCCCTGGTGCTGGGCGGCAGCTTCGCGACCGGGGTGCTGCTCGTCGCGCGCCGCGTTCCTCGCTGGGCGGCCCCGACACTCAGCCGCCGGATCGCGCCATACGTGCGCGACATCGCCGATCCGCTCGGCCTTACGCCGCTCGCGCCGGCCTTGCCGTGGGTGGGCTGGCGGGCGCGGCGTGACCGCCTCGCGGCGGGCCTCGGAGCGAATGACGCGCTGGTCCGCAGACTCCACAAGGCAGGGTGGAGTCAGGATGCCGTGGCCTTCCGCGCCGGACAGCTGGGGTGGGCGCTGGGCGGCGCGCTGGTGGGAGCCGTCCTGGTGGTTGTGCTCACTCTCACGGATCGCATGACCCCGGTGGCCGTGCTGCTGCCGCCGCTGCTGGCCGCGGCCGGCGCCGCATTGTGCGACCTGCGGCTCACCGCGGCCGCGCGGCGGCGCGCGGCCCGGGTGGAGGAAGAGCTTCCCACCGTGCTGGAGTTCCTGGCGCTGTGCCTGGCGGCCGGGGAGGGCCTGCGCGATGCGCTGCGCCGGGTCGGCGAGGTCGGTGCGGGAGAGCTGACCGGTGAGATCCGTCGTGCGGTGCTGGCGACCGGCACCGGATCGAGCCTCGCGGATGCGCTGGGGGAGCTGTCGCGCTCGCTCGACGTGCCGGCGCTGTCCCGGGCGATCGACCAGCTGATCGCCGCGATCGACCGCGGGGCTCCGCTGGCGGGAGTGCTGCAGGCGCAGGCGGCGGACGCGCGGGAAGACGCCAAGCGCATGCTCATCGAGCAGGCCGGGAAGAAGGAAGTGGCGATGCTGCTGCCGCTCGTCTTCCTGATCCTCCCGCTGTCGGTGCTGTTCGCGGTATTCCCCGGTGTCGTGATGCTGCGGCTGGGGATCGGATGACCAATCGAGAAGGAGGACGAGATGACTCGGACAAGCTGGCGGAGCGCGCTCACGAGATGGCGAGAGCGCCTGCACGAGACCGTCGACGACGAGCGGGGAGACGTGCCCGGATGGGTCTTGGTGACCCTGATGACCGCGGGGCTCGTCGTATTGATCTGGGGGCTGGCAGGTCCGGCCCTGCAGGGACTGTTCGAGCAGGCGATCGGCAGCGTCGCCGGGTTCTGACCGCCGTCCGCGCTCTCCACGACGACGACACCGGCTCGAGCCCCGTCGAGTTCGTGCTCGTGGGCGTCCTGCTCACCGTGCTCACCGTCGCGGTGCTTCAGCTGGGGCTTGCGGTCTACGTGCGCAATGTGGTCCATGACGCCGCTGTCGAGGGCGCCTACCGCGCGGCGCTGGCCGACACGACGCTCCAGGACGGCGTCAGTCGCACCAATGACCTGATCGCGCGGACGGTGGGCACCGGTTTCGCCGGGACGGTCACGGCGCGCGAGACCGAACGGCTCGGTCACGCCGCCGTCGAGGTGACCGTCGTGGCCACCCTTCCGCTGCTGGGACTGCTCGGTCCGGCCCAGGGACTGGAGGTCACCGCCCATGCGCCGGTCGAGACACTCGGATGAGACAGCTGCCGACGCCGAGTCCGAGCGGGGCTCCGCAGCACTCGAGTTCATCGTCGGCGGCGTCATCCTCCTCGTTCCGATCGTCTACCTGATCGTCGCGCTCGGCGCGATCCAGTCGTCCGCGCTGGGCGTCGACGCCGGTGCCCGCCACGTGGCACGCACGATCGCATCGGCGCCGGACCGCGCCACCGCCGACGCCCGGGCCGACCTCGTCCTGGCCGCCGTGGCCGATGAGTACGGCCTCGACCCCGGCCGTGTCGACGTCACTGTGACGTGTCGCCCGGCCGGCGCCGAGTGCCCCGCAGCCGGGGCGACTGTGGTCGTGCACCTCGCGGCATCCGTCCCCCTGCCGCTGGTCCCTCCGATCCTCGGCCTCGACGACATGGCGCGGATCCCTGTCGAGGCGGTCGCCGTGCAGAAGGTCTCACGCTTCTGGGGGACGCAATGACCCGGCGTCCACTCACCGGCGACGAAGCTCCCGATGACGAGGGCACCGTGCTGGTGCTCACGATCGGCTACGCGCTGCTCGCCCTGGTGCTGGTCCTCGTCTGCGCCGACGCGACGAGCCTGTATCTCGCCCAGAAGCGCGCCGACGCGGTGGCAGACGCCGCAGCGCTGGCCGGTGCCGACGGCTTCGTGCTGTCGATGGATGCCGGTGACGCGACCGCCGCACTCACCGATGACGGAATCCGCGATCAGGCCGCCGAGATCGTGGCCGCGTTCGACACGGTCACCCTCATCGCCGCCGGCACGCCGGACGGCGTCTCGGCGCGGGTGACGGTGGCGACGGTGTGGCATCCGCCGGTGCTGACCCTCTTCGTGCCCGAGGGTGTCCGGCTCGAGGCGACCGCGACCAGCCGCAACGCGCTGCGCTGAGCGGTCACCGCTGACGCGGCACGAAGCGCGGCACCCATCGCCAGAACGCGATGGCGCCCAGCAGGCCGACCACGCCCATCGCGCCGGTGGCGATCGCCAGGGAGCTGACCGCGGCGAGGCCGGAAACCAGCAGGGGGGCCGCCGCGCCGCCGGCGTCGGACAGCGTCCGCCACGACCCGAGGAACGGGGCGGGGTCTGCCTGCGGCGCCACATCGGCACCGAGGGTGAGCAGGATGCCGCTGGAGAGCCCGTTGCCCGTGCCGAGCACCGCGGCGAACATCCCGAACCACAGGGCAGACTGGTCGAGATCGTGGGTGAGCGCGAGGGCGAGGAACCCGGCACCCATCAGGAGCATCGCGGGCATGACGGCCCAGAGCCGGCCGAACCGGTCCATCACCTGGCCGCTCGCGTAGAACAGGGCGAAATCTATGGCGCCCGAGATGCCGACCACCAGTGCGATGGTCTGCGCGTCGAGGCCGATGGAGACACCCCACAGCGGCAGGATCACCTGCCGAGCCGAGCGCACGGCCGAAAGGCTCGCTGCGGCCAGGCCCAGGCGCGACAGCACGTCGCGGTGTCGCGACATCGTGCGCAGGATGCCGTCGCGGCCGGCCGTCGGGATCGCACCGGTCACGGCCTCGCCGGTGTCTTCGATCATCCTGCCGTCACCGTCGTCGCTGACGGCGAGGCTCTCACGGGTCGAGTCGGCGCCGACGTCGATCGTCTTCTCGGGGTCGGGGCCGAACACGACCAGTGCGATCGTGGCCACCAGGCACGCTGCGAAGAACCAGACGGCGGCGTGCTCGTCGCCGAACAGTGCCAACAGGCCGGCGGCCGCGAACGGGCCGACGAACATGCCGAGGCGGAACGTGCCGCCCAGCAGCGCGAGTGCCCGCGCCCGGAACGAAAGCGGGACGCGGGTGGTCATGAACGAGTGGCGTGCCAGTCCGAACGAGGCGGCGGCGAAGCCGATGAGGAAGACGGATGCCGAGAGCAGGGCGATGCTGGGGGCGACGGCCAGACCGGCGGTTCCGACCAGTGCCACCCCGCCGCCGGCGACCATCGTGAGGCGCTCGCCCCACCGGGCGACCGCCCAGCCGGCCGGGATGTTGCCGCACAGCTGGCCGACGACGAGGAACGAGGCGACCAGTGCAGCCATCGGCACATCCGCGCCGAGGCGGGATGCCAGGATCGGCAGCAGCGGGACGACCGCGCCCTCGCCGAGCGCGAACAGCACGGTGGGCCCGTAGATCATGGGTGCGAAACGCCACAGCACGTCGCCGATGGGGATGGGCTCTTCACTGCGGGTCACCTCATCCACGTTAGTCTGGAGTGTCATGCAAGAAATCGACCTGTCCGCCGACATCCAGGCCCTGCGCAACACCTACGCCGACATCCGGGCGGTGGTGGACGTCCCCGCGCTCGAATCCGAGATCGCGCGGCTGAGCGAAGCGGCCGGCGCCCCCGACCTGTGGGACGACCCCGAGGCGGCGCAGAAGGTCACCAGCGCCCTCAGCCACCGGCAGGCCGAGCTCAAGCGGGTCTCCGAGGTGGGGCAGCGGCTCGACGACCTCGAGGTGCTCGTGGAACTCGCCGTCGAGATGGACGACCAGGAGTCGGCCGACGAGGCCCGCGGGGAACTCGCCTCGCTCGAGAAAGCCATCAGCCAGCTCGAGGTGCAGACGCTGCTGGACGGCGAGTACGACGACCGGTCGGCGGTCGTCACGATCCGCTCGGGCGCCGGCGGCGACGACGCCACCGACTTCGCCGAGATGCTCCTGCGCATGTACCTGCGGTGGGCGGAGCGCCACAAGTACGCCGTCAAGGTCATGGACACCTCGTACGCCGAGGGTGCCGGCATCAAGTCGGCCACGTTCGAGATCGACGCCCCGTACGCGTACGGCACCCTGTCGGTCGAAGCCGGCACGCACCGCCTCGCCCGCATCAGCCCGTTCGGCTCTGCCGACAAGCGGCAGACCAGCTTCGCGGCCGTCGAGGTCATCCCGGTGATGGAAGAAGCGGTCGAGGTCGAGATCCCCGAGACCGACATCCGCGTCGACGTGTTCCGTTCCTCCGGTCCCGGCGGGCAGTCCGTCAACACCACCGACTCCGCGGTGCGGCTCACCCACATCCCGACCGGCATCGTCGTGTCCATGCAGAACGAGAAGTCGCAGATCCAGAACCGCGCCGCGGCGATGCGCGTGCTGCAGACGCGTCTGCTGCTGCTCAAGCGCGAAGAGGAAGCGGCGAAGAAGAAGGAGCTGGCCGGCACCATCACCGCCAGCTGGGGCGATCAGATGCGCTCGTACTTCCTCTACGGCCAGCAGCTCGTCAAGGACCTACGCACCGGTTACGAGGTCGGCAACCCGGCATCCGTCTTCGACGGCGACCTCGACGGCCTCATCTCGGCGGGCATCCGCTGGCGCAAGCGCAAAGACGACGACTGAGCTCGCCGGTGACCGGATGCCGGTGCGCAGGGGTGTCGCGAGCAGGTTCGCACTGCCGCGCGTCTAGGCTCATCGAGTCATGATCCGGTTCGAACACGTCTCCAAGCACTACCGCGGGACCAGCAAGCCGGCGCTGAGCGATGTCGATTTCGAGGTCCAGCGCGGGGAGTTCGTCTTCCTCGTGGGCGCTTCGGGGTCGGGCAAGTCGTCGTGCCTGCGCCTCATCCTCCGCGAAGACACCCCGAGCGAGGGGCGCGTGGTCGTGCTCGGTCGCGACCTGCGCACGCTCTCGACACGCAAGGTGCCCTACTTCCGGCGCCACGTCGGGGCGGTCTTCCAGGACTTCCGGCTGCTGCCGAACAAGACGGTCTTCCAGAACGTCGCCTTCACCTTGCAGGTGATCGGCTCATCGCGCGCGTTCATCCAGCAGGCGGTGCCCGAGGTCCTCGCGCTGGTGGGTCTCGACGGCAAGGAGAAGCGCCTGCCGCACGAGCTGTCCGGCGGTGAGCAGCAGCGCGTCGCGATCGCGCGCGCTCTGGTGAACCGTCCCCAGATCCTGCTCGCCGATGAGCCCACCGGAAACCTGGACCCCGCGACCTCGATCGACATCATGCAGCTGCTGGCCCGCATCAACGCCGGGGGCACGACCGTGGTGATGGCCACGCACGAGGCCGGTTTCGTCGACCAGATGCAGCGCCGCGTGATCGAGCTGCGCGGCGGCGTGATGATGCGCGACGAGAACCACGGCGGCTACGGCGACACGTCGCAGCTGCCGACCCTGGCTCCCGCGCAGGAGAAGGGCGCCGCTGCGGTGGCAGCCCTCACCGCCGTGCTCGAACTGCAGCGGGAGATCGCCCGCGAGTCCCCGGATGCCGGTGCGCCGCAGCCCCCGGCCGCTGCGCCCGTCCGCGAGGAGGCCGGCACCCCGGCATCCAGCCCCGACACCGCCGGCACGCGCGGCGAAGACCCCGCGCCTGCCACGGAGGGGGCCACGCCCGCCGAGGCCGCTGCCGCCGACCGCGCGATGCAGATCAACGCCCCCGAGGTCGACCTGAAAGGCCTCGGCCTGGAAGGGCTCGGCGTGGCCGACCGGCTGGGGCTCGACACCGGCGACGAAGACGAAGTGGGCCCGACCTCATGAGAGTGCGTCTGATCCTCGCCGAGGCCCTGTCGGGCCTGCGTCGCAACGCGTCGATGGTGGTCTCGGTCGTGTTGGTGACCTTCGTCTCGCTCACGTTCGTGGGTGCGGCGATGCTCATGCAGATGCAGATCGGCCTCATGCGGGACTACTGGGTCGACCGGGCGCAGGTCGCGCTGTTCATGTGCCGGGCCGACTCGACCGCCACGACGTGTGCGGACGGCGTCGCCACCGAAGAGCAGGTGGCCGCCGTGCAGGACAAGCTCGACAGTGCCGCGCTTGCCGATGTCGTGCGCGATGTCCGCTTCGAGACCCGCGACGAGGCGTATCAGAACGTGCTCGATCTCTACGGCGACGACTACAAGGACTTCATCACGCCCGAGCAGCTGGGCGAGACGTTCTGGGTCAATCTCGTCGATCCCGAGCAGACCGACGTGATCGGCGAGGCGTTCGGCGGACAGGCCGGCGTCGAGGAGGTGAAGGACCAGATGCAGTATCTGGATCCGCTCTTCTCGGCCCTGACGATCGCGACGTATGTCGCGGTGGGCATTGCGGGGCTCATGCTGGTGGCCGCCGTCCTGCTGATCGGCACGACGATCCGGTTGTCGGCGTTCGCCCGAAGACGCGAACTCGGGATCATGCGGCTGGTGGGCGCCTCGAACCGGTTCATCCAGACCCCGTTCATCCTCGAGGGCGTCTTCGCCGCGTTCATCGGCTCGCTGCTGGCCAGCGGGGCGATCATCGCCGGCGTGCAGTTCGGAGTGCGGCAGTATCTGAGCGACCGGATCGACTTCGTGACGAACTGGGTCGGCTTGGGCGAGGTCGCCGTCGTGATCCCGCTCATCATCATCATCGGGCTTGGGCTGGCGGCGCTGTCGGCCGGCTTCGCCATCAGGCGGTGGCTGCGCGCGTGAGCTGCCCGCTCCGCTAGACTGGCCTGCTGCCGCACCGCCCGTCCGGGTGACTCCGCGGCTCGAACGAGGAGAACAGCCATGGTCCGCGAGCGCGGTGAACAGGTCGTTGCGACCAACCGTCGCGCGCGCCACGAGTATGCGATCGAGAAGACGTGCGAAGCGGGCCTCGTGCTCACCGGCACCGAGGTGAAGTCGCTGCGCCAGGGCCGCGCGAACCTCTCGGACGGCTACGCGTACATCGATCGCGGCGAGGCCTACCTCGACGCCGTCAACATCCCGGAATATTCGCAGGGCCACTGGACGAACCACTCCGCCAAGCGCACGCGCAAGCTGCTGCTGCACAAGGACGAGATCGTCAAGCTCTCGCACGCGATCAGCGCGGGCGGCTACACCCTGGTTCCGCTCAAGCTCTACTTCTCCGACGGTCGCGCGAAGGTCGAGATCGCCGTGGCGAAGGGAAAGCGCGAGTTCGAGAAGCGTCAGACCATCCGCGAGCGCGAAGACAAGCGCGAAGCCGAGCGTGCGATGCGCACGCGCAACCGCCTCGGGGACTAGCGTTCAGACCACTGCCGGCACGGCATCCACCGAGTGATCGGTGAAGGCCTGCTTGGGCACGAATACGAGCAGGACGGCCGCTACCAGGGCCGTCACGCCGCACACGATCCACACCGTGAGGTAGCCGGTGAACGATCCGGCCGTGCCTTCGGCGGCGACGCCCGCTCCGGTCGCGCCGTGGAACAGCGCGATGCCGAACACGCACGACGCGATCGCGCCGCCCACGGTCTTGACCGAATTGGTCAGCCCGGTGGCCACGCCGGTCTGCGTGGCCGGCGCCGCCGCTGCCGCCGCGGCCGGCAACGCGGCCACGAGCGCGCCCGAGCCGAGACCTACGACGACCATGTTGCTGATGACCTGCGCGTAGGCGGTGTGGAACGGCAGGAACAGCAGGAAGCCGACGCCGACCAGGAGTGCCGCGCCGATGAGGGCCACGCGCGGAGTGAAGCGGCGGGCGACCAGAGGGAAAGTCAGGGCGCCGACGATCATCGCGATCAGGTAGACGCCGATGATGAGCGAGGTCTGGAACCCGCCCGTGCCCAAGCCGAATCCGTACACGTCGGGATCGGTGCGCGCGAACGTTGACAGGGGCGCCTGCGCGCCCAGGACGCTTACGCCGAACAGCCCGGCTGTGAGGAAGACCGGGCCGAGCGCGGGGGAGCGGAACATGCGCACATCGATGAGCGGGTCGGGGTGCCGCAGCTCCCACGCGGCGAAGGGCCACACCAGCAGCACACCCAGGGCGACCAGCGCCCATGGCAGGACGTCGCCGACGCCGTTGAGGCGCAGGAAGCTGAGACCGCCCGTGAATGCGATGAGCGCGAACGAGATCAGCACCAGGCCCACGGTGTCCAGGCGCCCGCCGGTGGGCTCGGGCGACTCCTGCACGCCGAACAGGATCACGAAGAAGCAGACGACGACAAGCAGCGCCGGGATCAGCAGGACGATCCACAGCGGGATCGCATCGACCAGTGCGCCGCCGGCCAGGGCGCCGGAGATCGCGCCGAGCTCGAGGGCGGCCACGAGCAGACCGGCGGCGCGGGCGGTGATGGCCGCGCGCCCCTGCATGCGCCGGGACCGCGACCAGATGAGGGCGATCTCCAGCGGAAGCCACACGACGTAGAAGCCCTGCAGCGCCCAGGCGACCAGGAACACGGCGAACGAGTCGGTGAACGGCAGGGCGAGTGAGGCGAGGGCGGTCAGAGCGGTCGAGACGAGCAGGATGCGCTTGTGGCCGACCATGTCGCCGAGCTTGGCCAGGGCGGGCACCACGAGTGCCGACAGCATCAGCTGCGTGCCCTCGAGCCAGTTCACATCGGCATCGTGGATGCTCAGGTGCCGCGCGATGTCGGTGAGCATGGGCGTGTACCAGCCCTGCAGCACGCCGCTGGTGAACTCGACGAACGCGAGGAATCCGACGACGCCGGCAAGCGTCCCCAAGGTGACGCGTGCGGACATCATGCTCCTTGCGGGGGTTCGGGCGCGTCTACTGTAGCCGCTGCAGCAGCTCCCGATGGAATCGCTCGCCGTGCTCCAGTTCACTGATCTCCACGCGCTCGTCGACGCCGTGGATGCCGGCGCGCTGCGCCGCCGACATGGCCAGCGGCGCGAACCGGAACACCGCCGGTGAGAAGCGATGGAAATGCCGCGAATCGGTGGCCGCCATCGAGACGTACGGCACGGCCGCGGCAGCGGGGTGCGAGACGGCGAGGGCATCGCGCAGCAGCGTGAACTGCGCAGTGTCGGTCGCGGACTCGGGTGAGGGCTCGCTTCCTTCGAGCACCTCGACGTGCACGTGCGAGTCCTGGACGCGACGACGCACGCGGCGGACCGTACCGGCAACGGTCTCGCCGAGCGCGATCCGCAGGTTCACCGTCGCCGAGGCCTGTGAGGGCAGCACGTTCGCGGCCGTTCCACCGGCGAGCATGGTCGCCGCGACCGTCGTGCGCACCAGGGCCGCCGGCTCGCCGCCCAGCAGCACGAAGGCACGCGCCGTCAGTGGGGGCAGGGCGCCGAGCACGCGGTACAGCGCACGCGCAGGTCCGGTCGCGCGTGCGGCGAACAGGCCCAGCATGCGGGTGATGGCGGCGGGAGCGCGCGGCGGGAAGGTGCCGGGCGTGAGCCGGTCGACGGCCCGCGCGATCCGGCCCACGGCAGTGAGCGCGGGGGGCGTCGACGCGTGACCGCCTTCGCCGCGGGCGCTCAGGCGCAGGGTGAGCACGCCCTTCTCGCCGACCCCGATCATCGCGGCGGTGCCCGGGACGAGAGGCAGTGGCGCGTCGACGACCGCCCCGCCCTCGTCGAGTACTAGCCAGGGAACGATCCCGCGCTCGCGCAGCGTCGCGGCGATCTCCTGCGCGGCCGCGCCGTACGTCTCCTCATTGCCCCCGAATGACAGGTACACATCGCGCGGGGGAGTGAACCCTGCGGCCAGCAGGTTCTCGACCGCCTCGATCGTGACGATCAGCGGGCCCTTGTCGTCGAGCGCACCCCGGCCGTACACCCACCCGTCGGCGACGACGCCCGCGAAGGGCGGGTGGGTCCACGCATCGGACTCGTCGACCGGCACCACGTCGAAGTGCGCCATCAGGACGATCGGATCGGCCGCGGCATCGAGACCCCGCCAGCGGTACAGCAGCCCGAGGTCGGTGATGCGCTCGAGCTCGAGGCGCTCGTGCACCAGCGGATACAGCTCGGCAAGCAGAGTTGCGAACGCGTCAAACGGCTCCATCCCTCGGGTGTCGAGTTCGGCCGACACCGTCGGGAGCGCGATCATCCTCGAGAGACGCGCGGCGATGCCAGGACGCGGTGCGGTCTCGGGCCGGGGGCTGTCGGTGCTCATGGATACGACTCTACGGCCGCCCGAGACCGCCCTCAGCGCGCGCTGAACCGGGCTTCGACGGCGGCCGAGACGACGATGTCCTCGGGCTGGAATTCGAGGGCCGGGCCACCGGCACCCGCGGCGAACGCCGCCGTGGTCATGCGCATCATCTCGGGGCGGGCAGTGGCCGCCTGGTGCTGCGTGAGCAGACCGAGGTCGGCGACCTCCAGTGGCGTGACGGTGGAGTGGCCGATCGCAGCGGCGTAGGCCGTCGCCCGGTCGACGGCGACACGGACAGCGGATGCCGCCACCGCCGCCTCGGTGGCCTTCGCGGTCTCAGGGGTCAGATGCCACTGGACCCCATCCACCTGGACGCCGTCTTTCTCGGCGATGGAGGTGATCCACCACGACAGTGCGGCGAAGTCGGTGAACGTCGCCGTGAGCTCCACCGACGCGTAGTGGACGAGGGGGAGCTGGGTGCCCTGGTCGTTCCACGGGCGATTCGCCCACACGGCGACCCGCTGGCTCGTCCATTCGCGCACGGCGCCCTCGGCCTTGCGGGCGGCGAGGTCATCGCGCAGGGGTGCGCTGAGGGCGGCGATGCGCTCCACGACGGCGCCGCGCTCGGCGCCGTCCACACGGACGCTCACCGTGGCGATGGCCTCTTCGGGCGCCACTCGGGTCTCGTGCTCGCCCCGGACGGTGATGATCACTTCGCTCATGCCCGTGACTCTACGCGGGAATGGCGCGAACTCCGCACACGTTGTAGGCTGTATTGCTCGGGTGCCATTGGCATCCACGTGACAACTCCACAGGGTGACAGTGGTTCCTTCGCCGCAAGGCTCAAGGGGATGATCGGTTTCGACATCGCCTGCGAATCTGCGAGAAGCGGGCCGAGGATGCAGGGTTATCTCGTTAACGATCTCTGCAAAACAATAAGTGCCGATGCAAAGCGCACTGACTTCGCCCTCGCTGCGTAAGCGAGCCTGAAGTCCGTCAGGCCGTAGGCGACCCCGCTACGGATCCTGGCGTCATCTAGGGGTCTTGCTGAACGGTGGCGTCTGGACGCCGTTCGGGACTCTTCCCAGACTGGGCTCGTCGACTTAGGTGTCTGTGACAAAGGTCGGAGCCGAGCAGAACGTCTCTACAGACTGCGCCCGGAGAAGACGCCGTATCCCAGCGATGGACGGGGGTTCGATTCCCCCCATCTCCACGAAGCCGCTGTCACCAGGAGTGAAGGGCCCGACTTTCGCGATATTCTGCGGAAATCGGGCCCTTCGTCTGTGCGGGTGGATGCCGGAACGTATCACAATATGACGGCGCAGTACCGTCGCGGGCGAATGCAACGCATGATGCTGGCATGACCACGACACCTCCCGCGTCGACGTTCGAGACGCCGCTCAAGTTCGCGTACTGGGTGCCCAACGTGTCGGGCGGCCTCGTCGTCTCGACCATCGAACAGCGGACCGATTGGCAGTTCGACTACAACAAGCGGCTCGCGCGCATCGCGGAGCAGAGCGGCTTCGAGTACGCCTTGACGCAGGCGCGCTACGCCGCCAGCTACGGCGCCGACAAGCAGCACGAGGCCACGGCCTTCAGCCTGGCACTGCTCGGCGCCACCGAGCGGCTGCGCATCATCGCGGCGGTCCACCCGGGCATGTGGCATCCGGGTGTCCTGGCCAAGTGGCTCATCACGGCAGATCACATCTCGGGCGGCCGCGCCGCGGTCAACATCGTGTCGGGCTGGCTGAAGGACGAGTTCACCGGCTTCGGGCTGCCCTGGCTCGAGCACGACGAGCGGTACGTGCGCACGGAGGAGTTCATCCGGATCCTGCGCGGACTCCTCACCGAGGACGGATTCTCCCACCACGGCACCCACTACGACATCTCGGACTTCACCCTTTCTCCGCGGCCGCTGGACCTGCCCGGACGCGCGCACCCCGAGATCTTCTTCGGAGGCAACTCCACCGCCGCGCAGGCGACGGCCGGGCGTGTGGCCGACTGGTACTTCTCCAACGGCCGCAGCCTCGACGGCTACGAGGAGAACGTCGCCGGCGTACGCGCGGCTGCGGAGGAGGCGGGGCGCACCCCGCGCTTCGGCCTCAACGGCTTCGCGATCGTGCGCGATACCCGTTCAGAGGCGGAGGAGACGCTGCGCGAGATCGTCGCCAAGGCGCACCGCCCCGCCGTGGAGGGTTTCCGCGAGGCGGTGAAGGAAGCGGGCCAGTCCACGGCCGACGGTCGCGGAATGTGGGCCGACTCGTCGTTCGAGGACCTCGTGCAGTACAACGACGGCTTCAAGACCCAGCTCATCGGGACGCCCGAAGAGGTCGCCGCCCGCATCATCGCGTACAAGCGGGTGGGCGTGAACCTGCTGCTGACCGCCTATCTGCACTTCCAGGAGGAACTCGCCGCGTTCGGCCGGGAGGTGCTGCCGATCGTGCGCGCGAAGGAACAGGACCTGGCGCGCGAGCACGGCACCGAGCTGAACACCGACCTCCTGCCCGAACTCGCCGATACATCGGCGGGCGCGCTGGTCTGAGCCCGGTTCAGGCGGCCGGGCGCTCGATGAGCAGCAGGCCCTGCTTCGTGTCGGACAGGGTCACCCAGTCATCGCCGAACCGGTAGGTCATGCCGTACCCGTTCTCATCTGTGTTCAGCGCCTGCATCGGGTCTTCGGTGTAGTAGACACCGGCATCCGAGTCCTCGCGCATCCAGCCGTCCTCGTCGAGCTGCGCCTGAGCTGTCGTGACCTCGTCCGCCGTCAGGGGCGCCCAGGCGAAGATCAGCACGTTTCCGGTGGCCACCGAGAAGTCGCCCCAGGTGCAGCTGATGCCGTCGGCCGGTGCGACGTCGCCGATGACGAAGGGCTCCTCCTTGTATGTCCAGCTCTGCGCCTCGAGCTCGGCGAGCGTGTCGGTCGACACGAGGGTCTCGCAGGTGGCGGTGACCGGCTCGGGGGCCTCGTCGGTGACGTCGGGCGCGGGCGTCGCGGGATCGGTCGCGCCGGTGGTCGGCGCGGCGGGCGGAGCCGTGGTGACGGGCGGAGCGGCTTCGGGCGTGCCGGCGCACGAGGCGGTCAGGAGGGCCGCCGCGGCGATCGCCGCGCTTGCGGTGACGCGGGCAAGAGAAGAACGCATGATGGTGGTGAATACTCCGGGGTCGGGGGTTGATATCAGTTCGTGGCGCCGTCGATGAGCGCGCGGAACTGGTCGTGCAGGATGCCGTTGGTCGCGAGCGAAGACCGCGACGCCAGCGAGTCCGCCCCTTCGATGTCGGTGAAACGGCCCCCGGCTTCGCGGACGATGGGCACGAGAGCGGCGATGTCGTACTCCTTCACGTCGAATTCGGCGACGAACTCGAGCCTTCCCTCGGCCAGCAGCATGTACGGCCAGGCGTCGCCATAGCCACGGTCGCGCCACACGCTTCGGGTGAGTCGCAACAGCGCATCGGTTCGACCGACCTCGTCCCACTGGCTGAGGCTCTGGAAACTGGCACTGGCCTCCGCGAGAGTCGAGACCGACGACACGCGAAGGCGACGCGGCTCGCCGCCGGGCACATTCGTCCAGGCGCCGAGCCCGGACGCCGCCCACCACCGGCGCCCGATGGCCGGCTGGCTGGCCACGCCCACGCGGGGGACGCCGTCGACCACGAGGGCGAGGAGCGTCGTCCACATCGGGATGCCCTTGAGGTAATTCGCGGTGCCGTCGATCGGGTCGATGATCCACTGACGGGCCGAGGTCCCGGTGACGCCGAACTCCTCGCCGAAGATGCCGTCGGCCGGCCGCTCGGCCTCGAGCAGCGTGCGGATCGCCCGTTCGGTGGCCAGGTCGGCCTCGGTCACATGCGAGGAGTCAGCCTTGAGCTGCACGTCGAGGTCCGGCGCGTCGAAGCGGGCCATCGCGACCGCGTCAGCGGCATCGGCCGCTCGAAGAGCCAACGCGAGATCGGCCGAGAGGTCGCCCTCGTACGGCGTCGACCAGGGCGTCGCGGGAGCGGGGGGAGTCACCCCTCCAGGATACGGGGCCGGTGCCGGCTCGATTGGCGAACCAGCGCATCAAGATGGTAACGTTGACCCTCGGTTCGCCTGATAGCGGACAGCCTGCACCTCTAGCTCAATCGGCAGAGCAACTGACTCTTAATCAGTGGGTTCTGGGTTCGAGTCCCAGGGGGTGCACCACACCGAAACCCCCGCCCGGCGACACCGTCGGAGCGGGGGTTTCGTCATCGAATGGATGCCGGAGTCTCAGACCGCGTCGCCGACGACGACCGCGGTGGCCACCTCCGCGGCATCCGCCTCCGCCACGTCGATGCGCGCCAGCGTGCGGCGGCGGATCAGGATCGTGGCGGCGGCGATCAGGACGGACGCGGCGGCGAACACGAACGGGATGGCCGCGTTGAACCAGTGCCACAGGGCAGCGGCGATCGGCGGGGCCGCCGCACCGCCGAGGAAGCGGACCGCCGAGTAGGCAGAGCTCGCCACCGCGCGCGGCAGGTCGGTCGCCTCCATCACGGACTCGGTCAGGATCGTGTTCATGAGGCCGAGCAGCAGTCCGCCCACGATGATGCAGATGACCAGGGCGGGGGCATTGTTGACGAAGACGGCAGCGGCGAGCAGGTCCAGGGTGAGCAGCGGCAGGACCGCCAGCATCGCCGTGGTGCGCTTCATTCGGCGCAGCAGAACAGGCGCCACCCAGACGCTGGCGACCGCGAGGCCCACGCCCCAGCCGAAGAACGTCAGGCCGATGCCCATGGCGCCGAATCCGAGCGGGAACGGCGAGAACGCCAGGAGCACGAAGAATCCGATGTTGTAGAAGACGGCCGCGATGGCGAGCGTGGCCAGCGCCGGCTGACGCAGGGCCCGGATCGGCGCGGACAGCGGGATCGGCGTGCGGTTGGGGTCGTCGGTGCGCAGCAGCACGCTGACCGCGACGAGGGCGATCGCCATCAGCACGACGACACCGAAGAACGGTCCGCGCCAGCTCATCTCGCCCAGGATTCCGCCCAGCAGCGGACCGATGGCGATGCCCAGTCCGAGCGCCGCCTCGTACAGCACGATCGCCGTCGCGCTGCCTCCGCTGGCTGCGCCGACGATCGTGGCGAGCGCCGTGGAGATGAACAGCGCGTTGCCGAGGCCCCATCCCGCGCGGAACCCGATCACGGCGTCGACGCTGCCCGACAGTGCGCACAGCAGCGCGAAGACGAGGATCAGCCCGAGGCCGATCAGGAGCGTCTTCTTCGCACCGATGCGGCTGGAGACCCAACTGGTCACGAGCATCGCGAGCCCGGTGACGACGAGGTAGCTCGTGAACAGCAGCTCGGTCTCGACCGGTGTCGCCTCAAGGGACTCCGCGATCGCCGGCAGGATCGGGTCCACGAGTCCGATCCCCATGAACGCGACGACGCACGCGAAGGCCACCGCCCACACCTGCGCCGGCTGACGCCACACGCTGGGGGCCATGCCCGCCGTCACCCGGACGCTCGGGGCCGTGCCCGTGCTCATCTGATCTTCCTCTCCGGGGCCTCGACCCCGGTCTTTCGCGTGAGGATGTCGGCGGCGCTGTTGAGCGTCGCCCACTCCTGATCGGTCAGGTCGGCGAACCGCGGCGCCAGCGCGCTACGCAGTTCGTCATGCCACGCATCGAGTGCACTCAGCCCGGCGGGGGTGACGGTGAGAATGGCGACACGCGAGTCTGTGGCGTCGCTCGTGCGCTCGATGAGGCCCGCGTCGGCGAGCTGACCGGCCAGCCGCGTCATGCCGGGCTGGCTGATGCGGCTGAGCCGGGCGAGGTCGCCCACACGCTGCGGACCGTGATCGCGCAGCAGTGTCAGGCTGCGCCACTGCGCGGCGGGTGTCTCGGTGCGGGTATCGAGCGCCGCGACGCGGGTCAGGGCATGCGCGGCGATCATCAGCTGCAGCAGTTCTTCGCTTCGGGGCATCAGAAAAACATAATACTGCTATATAACGCGCAAATGTAAAGGTCCGGCAACGGTTGCCGACCCCACGTCCGAAGAGTTGACATCATCGCCGCGTGCACGCAAGATGGCGTTACCTGAATCAGATCTCAGGTTTGCTTCCAATGGTGAAAGGCATTCACATGCGAGTTACGAAGAAGTTGCTCTTGGGCTCCGTGGTCGCCACGGCCGCCCTCGTCCTGGCGGCGTGCGCGCCGGCGGCCGAGACGCCCGGTGGTGCTCCGGCCGGCGACGAGGGCCCCGCGGAGGTCACCGTCGGCGTCATCACGAGTGAGACCGGTCCGCTGGCCGGCTACGGTGCGCAGTACCTCGACGGCTTCCGCGCCGGCCTGGACTACGCCACCGACGGCACGAACGAGGTCGACGGCACGAAGATCACCATCGACTACCGCGACGACGCGGGCGACCCCGACACGGCCGTCACCATCGCGAAGGAGCTCATCGGCGACGGGGTGCAGATCCTCGCCGGCAGCGCCTCTTCGGGCGTCGCCCTCGCCGTGGCCGAGCAGGCCGGTCAGAATCAAGTGCTGTTCCTGTCGGGTCCCGCCGCGGCCGATGCGATCACCGGCATCAACGACTACACGTTCCGCACCGGCCGCCAGTCCGCGCAGGACGTGGCGACTTCGGGCACGTTCGTGGATGACATCGACGGCAAGAAGGTCACGGTGTTCGCGCAGAACAACGCGTTCGGGCAGGGCAACGAGGCGGCCGTCCAGGCGATCCTCGGTGCGAAGGGCGCCGAGGTCGACAGTGTGCTGGTCGCCGAGGACGTCACCGAGTTCACGACCTTCGCGCAGCAGGTGCTCGCAGGCTCGCCCGACCTCGTCTTCGTCGCGTGGGCCGGTGCCACCTCCGGTGCGATGTGGCAGGCGATGAGCCAGCAAGGCGTCCTCGACGAGATCCCCGTGGTGACCGGTCTCGGCGACGCGGTCACCTTCGGTGCGTATGGTGAGGCTTCGGAGCAGATCAGCTTCCTGAACCACTACTTCCCGGGCGCCCCCGACAACGACGTGAACGACGCGATGGTGGAGGCGGTCGAAGCCGCCGGTGGCACCCCCGACCTGTTCACGCCGGATGGATTCAATGCCGCGCTCATGCTGGTGCATGCCATCGAAGAGGGTGCAGGGGACGTGGATGCCATGGTCGCCGCGCTCGAGGGATACTCGTTCGACGGGCCGAAGGGCACGACGACCGTCCGCGCCGGTGACCACGCGCTCATCCAGGAGATGTACCAGGTGAAGCTCGTCGCCGACGGCGACTCGTTCATCCCCGAACTGGTCGCCACGGTCCCGGCCGACGAGGTCGCGCCGGCCGAAGCCGAGTAGGCGGGAGACTCGCACACGATGAGCAACTCAGCCCCGTCCGCGCTCGCGATCAAAGGCCTCGGCCTGCAGATCGGCGGCGCCACCATCCTGAAGGATGTCGACCTCGACATCGCGCCCGGCTCACTGGTCGGCGTGATCGGCCCCAACGGTGCCGGAAAGACCACGCTGTTCAACGTGGTCTCCGGCATCCTGCGGCCCACCGCCGGGAGCATCCTGATGAACGGAACGGACATCACCCGTTCGTCGGTGCCCCACCGGGCCCGGGCGGGGCTGGGTCGCACATTCCAGACGTCGAGTCTGTTCCCCAGGCTCAGCGTCCTCGAGAACGTCCGCCTCGCGGCGCAGGTCACCCTCGGCGGCAACTACTCGCTGTTGAAGTTCCCTCGCAGATCGGATGCCGCGACCGCGCTCGCGCTGGAGAAGCTGGTGCTCGTCGGGCTCGGCCACAAGCTCGAGACCCCCGCCGGCGACATCTCGCACGGTGACAAGCGCAAGCTCGAGATCGCCGTGCTGCTGGCCACCGACGCGTCCATCGTGCTGCTGGACGAGCCCATGGCCGGCGTGGCCTCCGGCGATGTGGCCGGCCTCGTCGAGAACATCCGCGACATGCAGCGCGTCAACAACTGCACGGTGCTCATGGTCGAACACCACATCGAGGTGCTCATGGGCCTGGTCGACAAGGTCGCGGTCATGTACGCCGGCTCCATCATCGCGTTCGACTCGCCCCAGAACATCATGGCCAACCCGCTCGTCCAGAGCGCCTACCTCGGGACAGCCGCATGACCGCCGCCCCCATCCTCACCGTCCGGCACCTCTCCGCGTCGATCGCCGGCCAGCAGGTCGTCGAGGACGTCACCTTCGACGTCCCCGCCACCGGCATCACCGCCGTCCTCGGCCGCAACGGCGTGGGCAAGACGTCCACGATCCGGGGGATCCTCGGCCTTATCCAGCGCCGCGGCGCCGTGACGCTCGCCGGTGAGCGCATCGACGGGCTGCCCACGCACAAGATCGTGCAGCGCGGGGTCGGCTACGTGCCCGAAGACCGCGAGGTCTTCGCGAAGCTCACCGTGGCGGAGAACCTGGCGATGGCCGAGCGCACGAAGAACCCGCGCCGCGAGTTCGTGGCCGCGCTCTTCCCCGATCTGGTGGCCCGGCGCGCCCAGATGGCCGGTACTCTCTCGGGCGGCCAGCAGCAGATGGTCTCGGTCGCCCGAGCCCTGCTCAACGACAACGCGATCCTGCTGGTCGACGAGCCCACGAAGGGACTCGCGCCGAAGATCGTCGGAGAGGTCGCGGAGGCGTTGGCCGAGGCATCGAAGCTCGTCCCCATCCTGCTCGTCGAGCAGAACCTCGAGGTCGTCCGCCAGCTCGCCGACGACGCGATCGTGATCGCGGGCGGACGCGTCGTCCATACCGGGAAGGCGACCGACATCCTCGATGACAACGCGCTGACCACACGGCTGCTCGGCGTGAGTGCGGAGGCGGTGGCATGAGCAGTCTCGTCCTGATCCTCCTCACCGGCATCGGTCTCGGTGCGCTCTACTTCCTGGTCGCCTCCGGCCTCAGCCTCATCTACGGCCTGATGCACGTGCTGAACTTCGCCCACGGGGCGTTCCTCACACTCAGCGCCTTCATCGGCTGGCAGGTCGCGCAGGCGCTCGGCACCGCATCGTGGGGCTCGTTCCTCGTGTCGATCCTCGTCGGCGCCGGGGTGGGCGCGGTGTTCGCCACACTCACCGAACTGGTGCTCATCCGGCCCCTGTACGAACGGCACATCGAGCAGGTGCTCGTCACCGTCGGACTCTCGTTCGCCGCCATCGCACTGTTCGAGGGCATCTGGGGAACGGACACGATCAACATCTCCGGTCCGCCGTGGCTGAGCGGCTACACCGAGGTCCTCGGCGCCCGTATCCCCAACACCTACTGGGTGCTGATGATCGCCGCCGGACTCGTGCTGGCCGCCCTCGTACTGTTCCTGCAGAAGACCCGCTACGGCATGATCATCCGAGCGGGCGTGGAGAACCGGTCGATGGTGACCGCCCTGGGCATCGACGTCCGCCGCAGCTTCACGCTCGTGTTCGCCATCGGTGGTGCGGCGGCCGGCATCGGCGGCGTGCTCGCGATGCACTACTCCACCTTCGTCTCCGCCCACCTGGGGTCGGGGCTGCTGATCTTCGCGTTCATCGTGACCGTCATCGGCGGGCTCGGATCGCTGACCGGCGCGGCGATCGCCTCGGTCCTGGTCGCGGTGCTGCAGCAGTTCGCGAACTTCTACCTGGAGGGCACCGGCGACTTCATCGTCGTCGCACTGCTCGCGGTCGTCCTGCTGGTGCGGCCCCGCGGTCTGATGGGAAGGGCAGCATGACCGTCACCACTGGAGTCCCCGCGCTCGTCCCCGGTCGTAAGGGCGCGTACCTGCCGTTCGCGGCCGGCGCGGTCCTCGTCATCGTCATGGCCGTACTGCCGCTGCTCAACATCCAGATCCCCGGCGTCCTGCCCGGCCCCACCTACACGCCGGGCACGCTCGCGCTGCTGTCGCTGTGCATGGTGTTCGCCGCCGTCGCGCTGTCGTACAACCTGCTGCTCGGCACCGCCGGCATGCTGTCCTTCGGGCACGCGCTGTACTTCGGGGCCGGTGCCTACGGCCTGGGCATCGGTCTCAAGTACCTCGGCGTGCCGCTGTTCCCGGGCGTGTTCATCGCGCTGATCGGCGGGCTGCTCATCGCGCTGATGACCGGTGCCGTTGCGATGCGCGTCGCCGGCATCCCGTTCGCCATGGTCACGCTCGCCTTCGCGCAGGCCGGCTCGGTGCTCGTGCGTCGCAACCAGCAGATCACCGGCGGCGAGGAGGGCATGCGCCTGCCGACCGACCAGGTGCCCGACTGGCTCGTCGGCGTCGTCAACACCCGCAACCTGTACTGGTTCACGCTGGTCGTGCTGGTCGTGGTGTACCTCGTCGTCCTGTGGGTCGATCGCTCGCGGCTCGGGCACCTCGCCGAAGCGACCCGTGAGAACGAACTGCGCGTCCGGGTGCTCGGGATGAGCCCGTACGCCGCCAAGCTCGTGGTGTTCCTCGTCGCGGCCGGGTGCGCGTCACTGTCGGGCATCGCCTACATGCTGCTCCAGTCCGGCACCCAGCCGAGCGCCGTGGGCGCCGATCTCACCATCACCGTCCTGGTCATGGTGGTCCTCGGTGGCGTCGGGTTCCGCTGGGGTGCCATCTTGGGTGGCGTGCTGTACACCATCCTCGACCAGCGGCTGACGGTCCTCGCCCGCTCCGAGTGGATCGCCGGGCTCCCGGACGTCTTGCGCATCCCGCTGTCTGAGCCGCTGTTCCTGCTGGGCGTACTGTTCATCCTCGTGGTCATGTTCCTGCCCGGCGGCATCGCCGGAACCGTGGACGCCGCGATCCGGCGTCGCCGTGGCGAGCGCACGCGCACGCAGCTGCGCCGGCTCGACGACGCGGAGGATGCCGGAGCGGGCGCACCCGAGCAGGCCGAGGTTCGGGTATGACCGGATTCGAGACGGCAGACGGGGCGCACACGATCGGTCGCTGGCTGCACGACCGGGCACTCCACGACGGTGACCGGCTTGCGATCGACGACCGCGGAGTGACGATCGACTACGCCGGGCTCGACCGCCGCGTGCAGGGTCTCGCGAACCGGCTCCGCGCCGCCGGCTACGGCCCGGGCGATCGCATCGCCACCGTCTCGGGCAACTCGATCGATCACGTCGTGGCGTTCTTCGCCTGCGCCCGCGCGGGCATCGCGCTCGTGCCGCTGTCGTGGCGACTCACCGCGCAGGAGCTGGCCGGCGTGATCGAGCGGACCCGTGCCGGCGCCGTGCTCATCGAGGACGAGTACGTGGGCCTCGCGGCCGACGCGCTGCGACGCATCGCGGACTGCCCTCCCACCGCGGCACTGGGGACGACCGGCGTGGAGGCGGCGGTGCCCGCCCGCCGCGGCGCACCCGCCCCGCAGCGCGGTGTGCGCGACGAGGATCCGCTGCTGGTGATCTTCACCTCGGGCAGCGAGGCCGAGCCCAAGGGCGTCGTGCTCACCCACGCGAACTGCTTCTGGAACAACCTGGCCCTCGCCGGCGCTGTGCCGCTGACCGCCGATGACGTCGTCCTGGCGATGCTGCCGCAGTTCCACATCGCGGCCTGGAACGTGCAGCCGCTGCTGGCGTGGTCTGTCGGGGCGACCGTCGTGCTCGAACGCTCGTTCCAGCCCCACCGCATCCTGCAGCTGATCGCAGAGCGCGGCGTGACGGCGATGATGGGCGTGCCCACGCAGTACCGCCTGCTCGCCGACGACCCGCACTTCTCGCCCGAGGCCGTCCGCACGCTGCGCGCCGCCGTCGTGGGCGGTGCGACCATGCCCGCCGAGCTGGCCCGTCAGTGGATGGATGCCGGTGTCCCGCTGTCACAGGGGTACGGTCTCACCGAGGCCGCACCCAACGTGCTGTCGCTGTCCGCGGACGAAGCCCTCCGGCATCCGGGAGCCGTCGGGCGCCCCTACCCCCACGTCGATGTCTGCGTCGTCGACCCGGCGTCGGAGTTGCCGCTCGAAGGCCCCGCGACCGGCGAACTGTGGGTGCGCGGGCCGAGTGTGTTCGCCGGATACCTCGACGACGCTGCGGCGACAGCGCGCGCCATGTCGGACGGATGGCTGCGCACCGGTGACATCGTGCACCGCGACTCCGACGGCGTGTTCACCGTCGTCGACCGCATGAAGGACATCTACATCTCCGGCGGCGAGAACGTCGCCCCCGCCGAAGTCGAGCGCGCCCTGTGCCGGCACCCGCTCATCGCCGAGGCGGCCGTGGTCGGCGTGCCCGATCCGGTGTGGGGCGAGCGCGGGGTCGCCTTCGTGGTGATCGCCCCCGACGCCGCTCTGGGCGAGGACGAGGTCGTCACCCATGCCCGTGCCGAGCTGGCCGGCTTCAAGGTCCCGGTGCGCGTCTGCGTCGTCGACGAGCTCCCGCGCTCGTCGATCGAGAAAGTCGCCCGCGCACGACTGCGCGAACGCGCCACCATGCTTGTGAAGGAGGACGCCCATGAGCTCCGTTGATCACGTCGACACGTACGAGCCGCCCGCCGTGCTGTCCACGAGCGGCAAGCCGCTCACCCATCGCGGAGAGGCGACTCGCCGCAAGCTCCTCGAAGCGGCCGAGTCCGTCTTCGCCGGCTACGGATACCACGAGGCCTCGATCGTCAAGATCACCGAGCACGCCGGCATCGGCCTCGGGACCTTCTATCTGTACTTCGACGGCAAGCAGCAGATCTTCGAAGAGCTCGTGGTCGATCTGAACCGTCGCGTGCGCCACTCGATGGCCGAGGCGATGGCCGGTGCCGCGAACCGCATCGAGGCCGAGCGCGCAGGCTTCGAGGGGTTCTTCCGCTTCACCGCCGCGCATCCGGCGCTGTACCGCGTCGTCCGCGAGGCCGAGTTCGTGTCGCCTGCCACGCTGCGGCTGCACTACACCCGCATCGTCGAAGGCTACGAGGCGGGCCTGCGCGCCGCCCAGGCCGGCGGCGACGTCGACGCGGCGCTCGACCCGGAAGTCACCGCCTGGGCACTGATGGGCGCCGGTGAACTCATCGGCATGCGCTACCTGCTGTGGGAGCGCGACGCCGACGGCAACCCGCCGGCGGTCATGCCCGATGCCGTCATCGACGAGATGATGCGCTTCATCCGCAATGCGCTGGCTGTGCGCGTGAACAAGGGAGCAGGCGATGCCTGAACAGGATCTGGCCGGCAAGCGGGCCCTCATCACCGGGGCCGGCAGCGGCATCGGCCTCGCCTGCGCGCGGGAGTTCTCCGGTCGCGGCGCGCACGTCATCGTCGCGGATGTGAACAGCGACGCCGCGGGGGCTGCGGCCGCCGAGGTCGGGGGAGAAGCGTGGGTCGTCGACCTGTCCGACACCGCAGAGCAGGAAGACCTCGAGCTCGACGTCGACATCCTCGTCAACAACGCCGGCATCCAGTCCGTGGCTCCCATCGACGAGTTCGACCCGGAACGATTCCGCTTCATGCACCGGCTGATGGTCGAGTCGCCCTTCCTGCTCATCCGCGCGTCGCTCCCGAAGATGTACGAGCGGGGCTGGGGCCGCATCATCAACGTCTCCAGCGCCCACGGGCTGCGGGCGAGCGCCTTCAAGGTGGCCTACGTGTCGGCCAAGCACGCGCTGGAGGGCATGTCGAAGGTGGCCGCGCTCGAGGGTGGGCCGCACGGCGTGACGAGTAACTGCATCAACCCCGCCTATGTGCGCACCCCCCTCGTCGAGAAGCAGATCGCCGACCAGGCGAAGATCCACGGCATCGGCCCCGATGAGGTGGTCGAGAAGATCATGCTGACAGAGTCGGCCATTCCGCGACTCGTCGAGGCCGAAGAGGTGGCCTCGCTCGCGGGCTGGCTGGCCTCGGCGCACTCGGCGATGGTCACGGGCGGCAGCTACACGATGGACGGCGGGTGGACGGCGCGATGATCGATCGATATCGCACGGTCGACGTCGCCGTGCCCGGGGGAGCGCTGCGTGTCGGCGTGTGGGACGGCCCGGAGACGGATGTCGCCGCGCCCACGGTCGTGCTCGTGCACGGCGTCACGGCCTCGCACCTCGCGTGGCAGCTCGTCGCCGATGCGCTGCCCGGCATGCGCGTGGTCGCGCCGGACCTGCGCGGTCGCGGTCGCAGCAACGACCTGACCGGGCACGCCGGTATGGCGCAGCACGCCGACGACCTCGCCGCAGTCTTCGCCGCGCTGGATATCGGTCCGACGGTCGTCGTGGGTCACTCCATGGGCGCGTTCGCATCGCTCGTGTTCGCGCACCGGCATCCACAGCTCGTGAGCAGGCTCCTCCTCGTCGACGGGGGGCTGCCCCTGGCCGCACCGGAGGGACTCAGCCCGGCGGCGCTGGTGGCCGCGATACTCGGCCCGACCGCGGCCCGCCTCGACATGCGGTTCGCCGGCGAAGCCGACTACCTCGACTTCTGGCGCGCGCATCCCGCATTCACCGCCGACTGGAGCGACGAGCTCGAGCGGTACCTGGCGTACGACCTCGTGCCTGCCGGCACCGGATACCGGCCGGCGACGAGCCTGCAGACCGTCGAGGAGGACACGGTCGATCTCAACGGCGGGACGGCGCTCCTGGGCGCCCTGGCGGCGATCGAGCAGCATTCGGTCGAGTTCGTCACGGTTCCCCGCGGGCTTCAGAACGAGGCGCCGGGACTCTACCCGCCCGCCCACCTCGAGACGCTGCTGGCGACCTACCCCTCCGTCAGCCACGAGCGGTGGGACGGGTTCAACCACTACACCGTCGTGATGGGCGCCGAGGGTGCCCAGCGTGTCGCGGCACTCATCGCCCGGCAGTTCACCGCTGTGGGCTGAGCCGCCGGCGCGCCGACGCGATGCGAGTGGTGAGCTGGTGGGCGTGCGCCAACAGCGTGCGACCGAGTGCCGGCAGGCGATCGGGACCGAATCGGAACTGCACGCCGGTGAGGCTCAGCGCCCACTCCGGCCGGCCCTGCTGGTCGAACACCGCCGCACCCATGCCCCAGCTGCCCTCGACGATGAGACCGGGGTTGACCGCATAGCCACGGTCACGCGTCTCCGCCAGGCGGGTGCGAAGCGCGCCCGCATCGTGGGCAGCTCCCCAGTTCGACGTGATCTCGGGATGCCGGTCGAGATAGGCGTCCACCTCGCCTCCGGGCAGGAACGACAGGATCGCGAGCCCCGCCGAGGCCACCCCCAGCGGAAAGCGCACGCCCTCGCTCAGCACGAAAGAACGGATGGGGAACGCACCCTCCTCCCGATAGAGGCAGACCGTCTCGTCGCCCCGGCGCACCGACAGGAAGGCACTCTCCTCGGTCTTGACGGCGAGCGACCGCACGATATCGCGCGCGAGCTGCGTGACGTCATAGCGCGCGGCGGCGACGGAGCCCATGAGGAACAGCTCGGGGCCGGGCAGCCAGCGCGCCGTACGGTCGTCCTGGTCTACGAGCCCCTCCGCGCGCAGGGCGGACAGCAGCCGGTGCGTCGTCGAGCGCGACAGGCCGGCGTCGCGGGCGAGCTCCTGCACGCCGCGGCCCTGTTCGCCCCCGGCCGTCACCAGTCGCAGCAGCGACGCGGCCCGCGCGATCGCCTGTGCGCCCGGCACGGACACGGTGGGGGATTCCATAATGTGGACACTAGGCGAACCCGTTCCCATATCGCAAGCGCGGGCTTGGCGTGGCCTCGGCGGTGGCCGAAGCTGGAAGCAGCGCAGGTCGGCGGCAGCGCCGGACCCGACACGAAGGAGTGCACGTGATCGACAAGACCTATCCATCGGCCGCCGACGCGGTCGCCGACATCCCGGACGGCGCGTCGCTGGCCGTCGGCGGTTTCGGGTTGTCGGGCAACCCGATCGCCCTCATCGAGGCGCTCCTGGCGCAGGGAACGAGCGACCTGTCGATCGTCTCGAACAACTGCGGTGTGGACGACTGGGGACTCGGCGTCCTGCTGAACGCCAAGCGGATCCGCAAGATGACGTCCTCCTACGTCGGCGAGAACAAGGAGTTCGAACGGCAGTTCCTCTCCGGCGAGCTCGAACTCGAGCTGACGCCGCAAGGGACGCTGGCCGAGAAGCTTCGCGCCGGCGGCTCGGGCATCGCGGCGTTCTACACGCAGACCGGTGTGGGAACGCAGGTCGCCGAGGGCGGGCTCCCGCGGCGGTACGACGGTGAGGGCGGCGTCGCCGTGGCATCCCCCGTCAAAGACGTGCGCACTTTCGACGTGCACGGTCAGGAGCGCGAGTTCGTCCTCGAAGAGGCCATCATCACCGACTTCGCCCTCGTGCACGCGCTCAAGGGCGACAGCCACGGAAACCTGGTCTTCAACAAGGCCGCGCGCAACTTCAACCCGCTCGCCGCCATGGCCGGACGGGTGTGCATCGCACAGGTCGAAGAGCTCGTCGCGCCCGGCGAGCTCGACCCCGATGAGATCCATCTGCCCGGCATCTACGTGCACCGCGTCGTCGAGGTGGGAACGGACATCGTCAAGCGCATCGAACGGCGCACGGTCTCGGTCGCGCAGGCGCTGAGCCGCGACATCCCCGAAGGAGCATGACATGGCACTGACCCGCAATGAGATGGCCGCCCGCGCGGCCGCAGAGCTGACCGATGGCTCGTACGTGAACCTCGGCATCGGCCTGCCCACCCTCGTCCCGAACTACGTGCCCGACGGCGTGACCGTCGTGCTGCAGTCCGAGAACGGCATCCTCGGGGTGGGCCCGTACCCCACCGAGGACGCCGTCGACCCCGACCTCATCAACGCCGGCAAGGAGACGGTCACGACGCTCCCGGGCACTTCCTTCTTCGACTCCGCGACGAGCTTCGGCATGATCCGCGGCGGCAAGATCGACGCGGCCATCCTCGGCGCGATGCAGGTCTCGCGGGGCGGCGACCTGGCCAACTGGATGATCCCCGGGAAGATGGTCAAGGGCCCGGGCGGCGCGATGGACCTGGTCCACGGCGCGGCGAAGCTGATCGTCCTGATGGAGCACGTCGCCAAGGACGGCACGCCCAAGATCGTCGACTCGTGCTCCCTGCCGCTCACCGGCAAGGGCGTCGTCGACCGCATCATCACCGACCTCGCCGTCATCGATGTGACCGATGACGGACTGGTGCTCGTCGAGACCGCGCCGGGCGTGAGCGTCGACGAGGTCATCGCGGCCACCGAACCCGAACTCATCGTCTCGCAGGATCTGAAGGTGCTCTCATGACCACGAACGACATCGTCATCGTCGCCGCCGCCCGCACGCCGCAGGGCCGGCTGAAGGGGCAGCTCGCAGCCCTGACCGCCCCCGAGCTGGGGGCGAAGGCCATCGCCGGCGCGCTCGAGCGCGGGGGAGTCCCCGCCGAGGCGGTGGATGCCGTGATCATGGGCCAGGTGCTTGCGGCCGGCTCGGGGCAGAACCCCGCCCGGCAGGCCGCCATCGGCGCCGGCATCGGATGGGATGTCCCCGCGTCGAGCGTCAACAAGGTGTGCCTGTCGGGCCTGACCGCCATCATCGACGCCACGCGCATGATCGCCACCGGCGACGCGACGGTGGTCGTCGCGGGCGGCATGGAGTCGATGACCCGCGCACCCCACCTGCTGATGGGTTCGCGCGACGGCTGGTCGTACGGCTCGGTTGAGGTGCTCGACCACATGGCCTATGACGGGCTCACCGACGCGTACGACCGCGAGAGCATGGGCACCTCCACCGAGCGGCTCAACCCGAAGTACGAAGTGACCCGCGACGACCAGGACCGCGTGGCGGCACTGTCGCATCAGCGCGCCGCCGCCGGTGCCGCCGCAGGCGTGTTCGACGCCGAGATCGTCGAGGTCGAGATTCCGCAGCGCCGCGGCGAGCCCGTGCGCGTGGCCGCCGACGAAGGCGTGCGTCCCGACACGACGGTCGAGACGCTCGGACGGCTGCGCCCGGCCTTCGCGCCCGACGGCTCGATCACCGCAGGCAATTCCTCGCAGATCTCCGATGGCGCCGCCGCGGTCGTGCTGACCACACGCGCGCATGCCGACGACCAGGGCTGGCAGATCCTGGCGGTGGTCGGCGCCGCCGGCCAGGTCGCGGGGCCCGACAACTCGCTGCACGCGCAGCCTGCCCGCGCCATCGAGCAGGCGATGCAGCGGCAGGGCATCACCGCGTCCGATCTCGACCTCGTCGAGATCAACGAGGCCTTCGGCGCCGTCGTTGCCCGCTCCCAGTCGGAGCTCGGCCTGTCGGAGGAGATCGTCAACCCGCACGGCGGCGGCATCGCGATCGGGCACCCGATCGGCGCCTCCGGCGCGCGTTTGGTGGTCCATGCGGTCCACGAACTGGTCCGCCGTGGCACCGGCACCGCCGCGGTGGGCCTGTGCGGTGGCGGCGGTCAGGGCGAAGCGCTCATCCTGACGCGCTGAGCATCCGGCCCGGCGCCGCGCTCAGGAGATGTTGCGCGCGGCGCGGGAGAGCTTGGGCTCCTTGCCCGAGACGGGGGAGTCCGGGGCCACGAACTCGCCGTGCCGGGCACGGCGGGTGTCGACGATGGCACCGATCGCGAGCGCGAGCGTGATGCCCCAGCTCAGCCACGCCAGCGCGACACGCCACGTGAACGGCTCGTCCTCGCGCATCGCCCGCAGCAGCGCGAGCCCCCCGGTGAGGGCGGAGACGATCCCGGTTCCGAACACGTAGTTGCGCATGCGTCCACGCTACCCGTGCACCGGACAAGACGCGAAGGCCCCGATAGATTGGGTGTGTGTCCAGACCCCCTGCCGCGGCCGATGTCGTCGTCGTGTCCAATCGCCTGCCCGTCGACCACTCCGATGACCCGGCGGAGCCCTGGCGGCGTTCGCCGGGCGGCCTGGTGGCCGCGCTCGAGCCGGTCATGCGCAGCACCGAGGGCGCCTGGGTGGGCTGGCCCGGGACGGCCGATCTCGAGGTCGCGCCGTTCGATTTCGACGGCATGCGCCTGGTGCCCGTCACCCTGACCGCCGAAGAGATCGAGCTGTACTACGAGGGCTTCTCGAACGACACGATCTGGCCGCTGTACCACGACGTCATCTCTCCGCCCGGCTACCACCGCGAATGGTGGGACGCCTACGTCCGGGTCAATCGCCGGTTCGCCGAGGCCGCCGCAGCCGTAGCGGCCGAGGGCGCGACGGTGTGGGTGCACGACTACCAGCTGCAGCTCGTCCCGCGCATGCTGCGTGAGCTGCGTGCCGATCTCGTGATCGGCTACTTCCACCACATTCCGTTTCCGGCATACGGGCTCTACTCGCAGCTGCCGTGGCGCCGCCAGGTCCTGGATGGGCTGCTCGGCGCGGATGTCATCGGCTTCCAGCGGGTGGCGGATGCCGGCAACTTCGCCCGCGCGGTCCGTCGGCAGTTCTCGTATGAGACACGCGCCGGGGCGATCACCGTTCCGACCGCCGACGGCGGTCGCCGGATCGCGATCGCCAAGGCCTACCCCATCTCGATCGACGTGTCCCTCTACGACGAGCTCGCCCGCCGGCCCGACATCCAGGCGCGTGCCAGGGAGATCCGCGAGGGTCTCGGCGACCGCAAGATCCTGCTCGGCGTCGACCGCCTCGACTACACGAAGGGCATCCGTCACCGGCTGAAGGCTTACGGCGAGCTGCTGGCCGAAGGCCGGCTCAATGTCGAGGACGTCACACTCGTGCAGGTGGCCAGCCCCAGCAGAGAGCGCGTCGGTGCGTACATGCAGCTGCGCGACGAGATCGAGCAGGCGGTGGGTCGGATCAACGGCGAGACCGACACCGTCGACTACTCCGCGGTGAGGTACCTGCATCACTCCTACCCGCGGGAGGAGATGGTCGCGCTCTACCTCGCCGCCGATGTCATGCTCGTGACGGCTCTGCGCGACGGCATGAACCTGGTGGCCAAGGAGTACGTCGCCAGTCGCGTGGGTGTCGACGGGGTGCTCGTGCTCAGCGAGTTCGCCGGCGCCGCCGACGAACTGACGCAGGCGATCAAAGTGAACCCGCATGACATCGACGGGCTCAAGGACGCCATCCTGGCGGCCGTCGAACTGTCTCCCAAAGACCAGACCCGGCGCATGCGGGCGCTGCGCCGTCGTGTCCGCGAGCATGACGTCGCCGACTGGTCTGAGCGGTTCATGCTCGATCTGGAGTATCTGCGGGGGCAGCGGGCGTGACAGATCCGCTGGCCGCCATCGCCAGGACTCCTCGGCTACTGGTCGCCCTCGACTTCGACGGCACACTGTCACCGCTGGTGGACGAGCCGATGACTGCGCGGATGGCGCCCGAAGCGCGCACGGCCGTCGCCGCGCTGCTCGCGACACCGGCCACCTCGGTCTCCTTCGTCTCGGGACGCACACTCGAGCACCTCCGCGTGATCGCCGAGCACGATGACACGTCGGCGGTGCTGCTGGCCGGATCGCACGGCGCGGAGTACTGGACGCCGCGGTCCGTTCGCGCGCCGAAGACCACCGGAACGGCCGATGCAGACGCACTCGCGCTGCGCGACGCGCTGCGTGCGGAAGCGGAGTCCGCGATCGCCGACATCGAGGGTGCGTGGGTCGAAGCCAAGGAGTTCGGCTTCGGGGTGCACTCCCGTCTGGTCGATCCCGCACAGGCGGACCAGGTGCACGGCCGCGTGGATCGACTCGTGGCCGCTCGCGCGCCCGGGTGGCGCCGGCGGGTCGGTCACAACATCACCGAGTTCTCGTTCCGTGCGGAGGGGAAGGACACCGCGGTACGACTTCTGCGTGAGGCGACAGAGGCCACCGGCGTGCTGTTCGCCGGCGACGATGTCACCGATGAGGACGCGATCGCCGCACTGGGCCCGGAGGACGTAGGCGTGAAGGTCGGCGCGGGGCCCACGGCCGCGCAGATCCGCGTCGACGACATCGCCGGACTCGCCGCCCTGCTGCTCAGCCTGGCGCACCTCCGCGACGCCGACCGGGAATAGACTGCGAGAATGTCTTCCCCCGACGAAACCATCGATATCAAGCCGCGCAGTCGCGTTGTCACCGACGGCATCGAAGCCACCACCTCCCGCGGGATGCTCCGCGGCGTGGGCATGGGCGACGAGGACTGGGACAAGCCCCAGATCGGGATCGCGTCGAGCTGGAACGAGATCACTCCCTGCAACCTGAGCCTGGACCGGCTCGCGCAGGGCGCGAAGGAGGGTGTGCACGCCGGGGGCGGCTACCCGCTGCAGTTCGGGACGATCTCCGTGTCGGACGGCATCTCGATGGGCCACGAGGGCATGCACTTCTCGCTCGTCTCACGCGAAGTCATCGCCGACTCGGTCGAGACGGTCATCATGGCCGAGCGGCTCGACGGCAGCGTGCTGCTCGCGGGGTGTGACAAGTCCATCCCCGGCATGCTCATGGCGTCTGCCCGCCTGGACCTGTCGAGCGTCTTCCTCTACGCCGGCTCGATCGCACCCGGCTGGGTCAAGCTCTCGGACGGCACCGAGAAGGAGATCACCATCGTCGACTCCTTCGAGGGTGTCGGCGCGTGCGTGGCGGGTCGGATGTCCGAAGAGGACCTCAAGCGCATCGAGTGCTCGTTCGCGCCCGGTGAGGGCGCCTGTGGTGGCATGTACACCGCCAACACGATGGCCTCGGTCGCCGAGGCGCTGGGCCTCAGCCTCCCGGGCTCTGCCGCACCGCCGTCGGCAGACCGCCGCCGCGACTACTTCGCGCACCGGTCGGGTGAGGCCGTCGTGAACCTGCTGCGTCAGGGCATCACGACCCGCGACATCCTCACGCCCGAGGCGTTCGAGAACGCGATCGCGCTCGCGATGGCGCTCGGCGGCTCGACCAACGTCGTGCTCCACCTGCTCGCGATCGCGCGCGAAGCCGACGTCGAGCTGAATCTGCACGACTTCAACCGCATCGGCGACAAGGTCCCGCATGTGGCCGACATGAAGCCGTTCGGCAAGTACGTCATGAACGACGTCGACCGTCACGGCGGCATCCCTGTGATCATGAAGGCGATGCTCGACGAGGGTCTCCTGCACGGAGACGCGCTCACGGTGACCGGCAAGACCCTCGCCGAGAACATGCGCGACCTCAATCCCGATCCCATCGACGGGAAGGTCATCCACCGGCTCGACGACCCGATCCATGCGACCGGCGGTCTGACGATCCTGCACGGCTCGATCGCGCCCGAAGGCGCGGTCGTGAAGTCGGCGGGCTTCGACGCCGACGTGTTCGAGGGCCCCGCCCGCGTGTTCGAGCGCGAGCGCGCGGCCATGGACGCGCTCGAGGCAGGCCGGATCGAGGCCGGCGATGTCGTCGTCATCCGCTACGAGGGTCCCAAGGGCGGACCGGGCATGCGCGAGATGCTCGCCATCACCGCGGCCATCAAGGGCGCGGGGCTCGGGAAAGATGTACTACTCTTGACGGACGGACGATTCTCAGGCGGCACAACCGGCCTGTGCATCGGCCACATAGCACCCGAAGCAGTGGACGCTGGTCCCATTGCCTTCGTGCGCGATGGTGATCTGATACGGGTCGATATCGCGGCTCGCACTCTCGACCTACTCGTCGACGACGCAGAGCTGAGCTCTCGCCGCGACGGCTGGGAGCCCCTTCCCCCGCGCTATACCCGTGGCGTTCTGGCCAAGTACTCCAAGCTCGTGCGCTCCGCTGCGGAGGGCGCGACGACGGGCTAGGCCCTCCGACACCCCATCGACCCGAAGGTCTCATTGATGTCATCTGACACGACGGCGGCCGTGCCCCGGCCACCCTCCCGCTCTGCATCCGCTCCCGTGCTCACCGGCGCCCAGGCGGTCGTCCGTTCGCTCGAGCTGCTCGGCGTCACCGACGTGTTCGGCCTGCCGGGCGGCGCGATCCTGCCGGTCTACGACCCGCTCATGGACTCGACCGAGCTTCGCCACATCCTCGTCCGCCATGAGCAGGGGGCGGGTCACGCCGCCGAGGGCTACGCCTCGGCATCGGGCAAGATCGGCGTCGCGATCGCGACCTCGGGACCGGGCGCGACCAACCTCGTGACGGCGATCGCCGATGCCTACATGGACTCGGTGCCGATGGTCTGCATCACCGGCCAGGTCTTCTCGACGCTGATGGGCACCGACGCGTTCCAGGAGGCCGACATCGTGGGCATCACGATGCCGGTGACCAAGCACTCGTTCCTGGTGAAGACCGCCGAGGAGATCCCCGCCGCCATCGCGGCAGCCTTCGAGATCGCCGGAACGGGCCGTCCCGGCCCGGTGCTGGTGGACGTCACCAAGGACGCGCAGCAGAACGAGGCGCCGTTCATCTGGCCGCCGAAGATCGACCTGCCCGGCTACCGCCCGGTCACCAAGGCGCACGGCAAGCAGATCCAGGCCGCGGCCCAGCTGCTGGCCGCGGCGAAGAAGCCGGTGCTGTACGTCGGCGGCGGCGTGATCCGCGGCCGGGCCGCGAGCGAGCTGCTCAGCCTCGCCGAGTCCACCGGAGCACCGGTGGTCACGACGCTGATGGCACGCGGCGCCTTCCCCGACTCTCACCCGCAGCACCTCGGCATGCCCGGCATGCACGGCACCGTGCCCGCAGTGCTGGCACTGCAGGAGGCCGACCTGCTCGTCGCCCTCGGCGCACGGTTCGACGACCGCGTCACCGGCAAGGCCGCCCTGTTCGCGCCGAATGCGCAGGTCGTGCACGTCGACATCGACCCAGCCGAGATCTCGAAGATCCGCACCGCCGACGTCCCGATCGTGGGCGACGTCAAGGACGTGCTGGTCGACCTGGATGCGGCCTTCTCGGGGGCCACCCAGGGCAGCAAGCCCGACATCGAGGAGTGGTGGTCCTACCTCGACGGGCTTCGGGACGAGTTCCCGCTGGGCTATTCGCAGCCCTCCGACGGGCTCATGTCGCCGCAGTACGTGATCCAGCGGATCGGCGAGCTGACCGGACCCGAGGGCGTGTACGCCGCCGGGGTCGGCCAGCACCAGATGTGGGCGGCGCAGTTCATCAAGTACGAGCGTCCCAACGCGTGGCTGAACTCCGGCGGCGCCGGCACGATGGGCTACTCGGTGCCGGCCGCGATGGGCGCCAAGGTCGCCGAACCCGACCGGGTCGTCTGGTCGATCGACGGCGACGGCTGCTTCCAGATGACCAATCAGGAGCTGGCCACCTGCGCGATCAACAACATCCCGATCAAGGTGGCGATCATCAACAACTCGTCGCTCGGGATGGTGCGGCAGTGGCAGACCCTGTTCTACGACGGTCGCCACTCCAACACCGATCTCAACACCGGGCACGGCACGATCCGCATCCCCGACTTCGTGAAGCTGGCCGAGGCCTACGGCTGCCTCGCGATCCGCGTCGAGAAGGAAGAAGACGTGGATGCCGCGATCCAGACGGCACTGGAGACGAACGACCGCCCCGTCGTGATCGATTTCGTGGTGAGCGCCGATGCCATGGTGTGGCCGATGGTGCCGCAGGGCGTCAGCAACAGCTATGTCCAGTACGCGCGCGACCACGCGCCGTCGTTCGACGAGGAGGCGTGAGATGTCCCGTCATGTGCTGAGCCTCCTGGTGGAGAACAAGCCCGGTCTGCTGACCCGTGTCGCCGGCCTGTTCGCCCGCCGCGGCTTCAACATCGAGTCCCTCGCCGTGGGCGTGACCGAGGTGCCGGGCCTGTCCCGCATCACGGTCGTCGTCGACGTCGAGGAGCTGCCGCTGGAGCAGGTGACCAAGCAGCTGAACAAGCTCGTGAACGTCATCAAGATCGTCGAGCTCGACTTCGCGGCATCCGTCCAGCGCGAGCACATGCTCATCAAGGTCCGCGCCGACAACCAGACCCGGTCGAACGTGATCGAAGTGGTCAACCTCTTCCGCGCGTCCGTGGTCGACTACGCCACCGACGCGCTCGTGGTCGAGGTGACCGGCGACCGCGGGAAGATCGACGCGATCCTCCGCGCCCTCGAGCCGTTCGGCATCAAGGAGCTCGCCCAGTCGGGCCTGCTCGCCATCGGCCGCGGCGGCAAATCCATCACCGAGCGCGTCCTGCGCGGCTGACACCCCGAACCCCCACCTCAAGGAGAAACACACACATGGCCGAGATCTTCTACGACGCCGACGCCGACCTGTCGCTCATTCAGGGCAAGAAGGTCGCGATCGTCGGCTACGGCTCCCAGGGCCACGCCCACGCGCAGAACCTGCGCGACTCGGGTGTCGAGGTCGCCATCGCCCTCAAGGACGGCTCGAAGTCCATCGCCAAGGCACAGGAGGACGGCTTCGAGGTCAAGAGCGTCGCCGACGCGACCGCATGGGCCGACCTCATCATGATCCTCGCGCCCGACCAGCACCAGCGCGGCATCTACAACGACCACATCAAGCCGAACCTCACGGCCGGCAAGACCCTCGCGTTCGCGCACGGGTTCAACATCCGCTTCGGCTACATCGAGGCGCCCGACGGTGTCGACGTGATCCTCGTCGCCCCCAAGGCCCCGGGCCACACGGTGCGTCGCGAGTTCGTCGCCGGTCGCGGCATCCCCGACATCATCGCGGTCGAGAAGGACGCGTCGGGGCAGGCGTGGGACGTTGCGAAGGCGTACGCGAAGGCGATCGGCGGCACCCGCGCGGGTGTCATCAAGACCACGTTCACCGAAGAGACCGAGACCGACCTGTTCGGCGAGCAGGCCGTCCTCTGCGGTGGCGTCTCGCAGCTCGTCCAGTACGGCTTCGAGACCCTGACCGAGGCCGGCTATCAGCCGCAGATCGCTTACTTCGAGGTGCTGCACGAGCTCAAGCTCATCGTGGACCTCATGTGGGAGGGCGGCATCGCCAAGCAGCGGTGGTCGGTCTCCGACACGGCCGAGTACGGCGACTACGTCTCGGGCCCGCGCGTCATCGACGCGCACGTCAAGGAGAACATGCAGGCCGTTCTCGCCGACATCCAGTCGGGTGCGTTCGCAGAGCGCTTCATCGCCGATCAGGATGCCGGTGCCCCCGAGTTCCAGGAGCTGCGCGCCAAGGGTGCCGCCCACCCGATCGAGGCGGTCGGCAAGGATCTGCGCGCCCTGTTCGCGTGGAAGCAGCAGGACGAGGGCTACGTCGAGGGCTCTGCCGCCCGCTGATCCACCCCGGGGGCTCGGCCGCGTGCAGGACCCCCGTTGAGACCGCCGTCCGACCCGGCACGGCTCCGCCCGTCCGCCACAGCCTCCACACGGGGCTGCGGCGGGCGGGCTCTTTCATAGGCGAGCGGGACGATTTCGCGGTGCCGATCGCCTTCCAGTTCGAGAAGGCGGTGCGTACGACGGGGGTGTGTGCCGAGACCCGGTGAGTACGCTGGCACCGTGACCGTCATCGTCGAGATCGCTGTTCAGGATGCCGGTGGCGCGCGCGCCGCCGTCGATGCGGGCGCCGACAGGCTCGAACTGTGCCAGGCGCTGACCTTCGGCGGCCTCACCCCCTCGATCGGGCTCATCGAGGCTGCGGCCGCGGCCGTGGGCGGCGAACGCCTCAACGTCCTCATCCGCCCGCGTGGCGGGGGGTTCGTGTACGACGCCGGCGAAGTGGCGCTCGTGGCCGCCGACATCGTCGCGGCGGTGCGGGCCGGGGCCGGGGGCGTCGTCGTCGGCGCGCTGAACCGTGACGGGCTGCTCGACCGCGACGCGCTGCGTCGATGGCGCGACGCTGCCGGCCCGGCGGAAGTGGTCTTCCACCGTGCGATCGACGCGTCCGCGCAGCCCGCGGACGTGTTCGATGCGCTGTGCGAGGAGGGGGTCGATCGCGTGCTGACCTCCGGTGGCGCACCGCGCTCGGTCGCCGGCGTGGACCGCCTCGCCGAGTTCGTGCGCCGGGGTGGTGACCGCATCGAGGTGATGGCCGGCGGGGGAGTGGTCCCCGACGACATCCCGGCGATCATCGGCGCGGGGGTGGCGGCGGTGCACCTGTCGGCACGCGGTCGCGCCGGACTCGATCTCGCCGCGGGACCCGGCGGCGGCGCCGACGGGTACGACGTGACCGATCCCGCCGTGGTCGCAGCCGCAGTCGCGGCCGCACGTGGCGCGGCCGCTACGCTGAAGCCGTGAGCACCGGACGCGACGACGACGCAGCCCTGAGCTGGGGCGGCGATGACGACCCGACCCTCGACACCGGGACGCCTGCTCCCGAGCCGGAGCCGGTCGCCACGACGAGCCTGCCCGACGGCTACACCCCGCTCGGGAAGGGGAGCCAGGCCTACGCCGCACCCGACGAGAGCGAGACATCCGCCGACGTCGCGGCACCGGCATCCACCCCCGAGAAAGCGCCCCTGGGCAACGTCGAGCTGGTGGCGTTCGGGGTCCTCGGCGGCATCTACCTGCTCTTCACCGTCGGCTGGATCATCGGCGGGCTCCGGCTGCAGGACGTCGCAGTCTTCCTCGTCTCGCCGGCCGCGTACGTTCCGGCGTTCGTCCTCGCGGCACTGGCCCCGGCCATCTGGTTCGTCACGACCTACCTGCTCACTCGCCGCTCGCATGCGTGGCTGCGGTTCACATGGCTGATCGTGGGCGTCGTGCTGCTGGTGCCCTGGCCGTTCATCATGGTGGGAGCGCTCGGACAATGACCACCGACACCATCGCGCCCCGCGCCATGCCCACGTGGCTCGCCGCCACGATCGCCGGCGGCTTCGGCCTGTTCTACGCCTACGCCGTCTGGAATGCCCTGGCCTTCCTGATCGCGCAGGCCGGCGGAACGCTCGGGCTCAACGGGCTCGGCTGGACGCTGCTCGTGTTCGCGGCACTCTTTCCGATCCTTGTCTTCGCCGGCGCGCTCGCGCTGGGTCTGCGCCGGTCCGCCGGGCAGTTCTCGCTCCTGCTGCTGGCCGGGCTCGGACTGGTCGCCGTCTTCTGGCTCAACGTCCTGGCCTATTCGGTCGCCGGGGGAGCGTCGCTGCTCGGCTCCTGACGCACGTCACACGGTCAGAGCCGCGCTGCGGCGAACGGTAGGCTGGACGGGCCTCGCCCCGACGACGTGCGGCGCGGCGACCCACCCCGCCCTGTGTAGCCCCGAAGGTGTGCCGTGTCCAAGCCAGTCGTGCTGATCGCCGAACAACTCTCTCCCGCCACGATCGACGCCCTTGGGCCCGATTTCGAGGTCCGTCACGTCGACGGCGCCGACCGCACGGCCCTGCTGCCGGCGCTGGCCGATGCGAACGCCGTGCTCATCCGGTCGGCGACGAAGATGGATGCGGAGGCGATCGCCGCCGCTCCCGCGCTCAAAGTCATCGCGCGTGCCGGCGTGGGCCTGGACAACGTCGACATCAAGACCGCCACGACGGCCGGTGTCATGGTGGTCAACGCCCCCACGTCCAACATCATCTCCGCCGCCGAGCTGACCATCGGCCACATCCTGAGCCTCGCCCGCCGTATCCCCGCCGCGCACGACTCGCTCGCCGACGGGGAGTGGAAGCGCAGCGCCTACACCGGCGTCGAGCTGTTCGAGAAGACGCTCGGCATCATCGGCCTCGGCCGCATCGGCGCGCTCATCGCCGCCCGACTGCAGGCATTCGGCATGCACGTCGTCGCCTACGACCCGTACGTCACCAGCGCCCGCGCCCAGCAGCTGGGCGTCCAGCTCGTGACGTTCGACGAGCTGCTCGAGCAGAGCGACTTCATCACGATCCACATGCCCAAGACCGCCGAGACGACCGGCATGATCTCCACCGACCAGTTCCGCCTCATGAAGCGCAGCGCGTACATCGTCAACGTCGCCCGCGGCGGGCTCATCGACGAAGAGGCGCTGCACAAGGCGCTCACCACCGGCGAGATCGCCGGCGCCGGCCTCGACGTCTTCACGAGCGAGCCCCCGGTCGCCGACGGGTCGGCTGCGCTGCTGCTCGACCTGCCCAACGTCGTCGTGACGCCGCACCTAGGCGCTTCCACCGACGAGGCCCAGGAGAAGGCGGGTGTCTCGGTCGCGAAGTCCGTGCGTCTCGCGCTCGGCGGCGAGCTGGTTCCCGATGCCGTGAACGTCGCCGGCGGCATCATCGACCCCTATGTGCGTCCCGGCATCCCGCTCGTCGAGAAGCTCGGCCAGATCTTCTCCGCGCTCGCGCACAGCCCGCTCACGAGCCTCGACGTGGAGGTGCACGGCGAACTGAACCAGTACGACGTGAGCGTCCTCAAGCTCGCGGCGCTCAAGGGCGTGTTCATGAACATCGTCAGCGAGTCGGTGTCCTACGTCAACGCGCCCCTGCTCGCCGAGCAGCGCGGTGTCGAGTCGCGGCTGATCGTCGACGACGACTCCGAGGAGTACCGCAACGTCATCACGCTGCGCGGTGCACTGTCGGACGGCTCGCAGCTGGCTGTGTCGGGCACCCTCACCGGCACCAAGCAGATCGAGAAGCTGGTCGGCATCAACGACCATGCGCTCGAATTGCCGATCGAGCAGCACCATATCGTGATGCTCTACACCGACCGTCCCGGGATCGTGGCCATCTACGGTCAGAAGTTCGGCGAGGCGAACATCAACATCGCGGGCATGCAGATCGCGCGCTCCGCCGCAGGAGGACAGGCGCTGTCGGTCCTCACCGTGGACTCGCCCGTCCCCGACGAGCTCCTCGACGACGTGCGTTCGGCGATCCAGGCCGATCTGCTGCGTCAGATCGAGATCACCGAGTCGTAATCCGAGAACCCCGCGAGGAGAGCAATGTCGCGCGTCGTGAAGCTGGCCGTCATCCCGGGTGACGGCATCGGTCCCGAAGTCATCGCCGAGGCGGAGAAGGTGCTGGATGCCGCGACCGCGGCCTCCGATGTCACCTTCGACAAGACCCGATTCTCACTCGGCGCCGCCCGATTCCTCGACACCGGTGACACGCTCACGGGCGACGATCTGACGGCGATCAAAAGCCAGGATGCGATCCTGCTCGGCGCCGTCGGCGGCGTGCCCGGTGACCCGCGGCTGAAGGACGCGAACATCGAGCGGGGGCTGCTGCTCACGCTGCGGTTCGAGCTCGACCACTACGTCAACCTGCGCCCGTCCAAGCTGTACGCGGGCGCACCCGGACCGCTGGCCGCGCCCGGCGAGATCGACTTCGTCGTCGTCCGCGAAGGCACCGAGGGTCCGTACGTCGGCAACGGCGGATCGATCCGCACCGGCACCCCGCACGAGGTCGCGAACGAGACGTCGGTGAACACGGCCTATGGCATCGAGCGCGTCGTGCGGTTCGCATTCGACCAGGCCGAGCGGCGCCGGCGCCGGCTCACCCTCGTGCACAAGACGAACGTCCTCGTGCACGCCGGTGCCATATGGAAGCGGATCGTCGACGAGGTGGCGGCGGAGCACCCGGATGTGGCCGTAGACTACCTCCACGTCGACGCGGCGACGATCTTCCTGGTCACGAACCCGGGCCGCTTCGACGTGATCGTCACCGACAACCTCTTCGGCGACATCCTCACCGACTTGGCCGGCGCCGTCACCGGAGGCATCGGCCTCGCCGCTTCGGGGAACATCAATCCCGACGGCGCGTTCCCCTCGATGTTCGAGCCCGTCCATGGCTCGGCGCCGGACATCGCGGGCCAGCAGAAGGCCGACCCCACGGCAGCGATCGGCTCCATCGCGCTGCTGCTCGATCACCTCGGGCTGCACGATGAGGCCGCACGAGTGTCTCGCGCGATCGAGCAGGACATCGCCTCCCGGGACGGCACCGCACGCACGACCGCGCAGGTCGGCGACGCCATTGCGGCGCGGGTTCAGGCGTAACCTGGAACCGCCTGCCGCTGTCGCCTGCGGCGCCGCACGAGACAGGATGGAACATGACTCTCATCGAACCGACTGACCGGGCCACGGCAGACGTCGCGCCGCTCGAGTTCGCCGTCACGAAGAACCTCGCCGCGAAGAATCCGGCACAGCGTGCCGAGATCCTGGTCGATCCCGGGTTCGGCACCAGCTTCACCGACCACATGGTCGACATCTGCTGGTCGGCGCGCGGAGGCTGGCATCGCCCGCGCGTGCAGCCGTACGGCCCCATCGCGCTGGATCCCGCCGCCGCCGTGCTGCACTACGGTCAGGAGATCTTCGAGGGCATCAAGGCCTATCGTCACGCCGACGGCTCGATCCACACCTTCCGTCCCGAGCACAACGCCCGTCGTCTGCAGCGCTCGGCCCGTCGCCTCGCCCTGCCCGAACTGCCCGTCGAGTACTTCCTCCAGTCGCTGCGCGAACTGGTCGCCGTCGACGGCGACTGGGTGCCCTCGGGCGCGGACCAGAGCCTCTACCTGCGGCCGTTCATGTTCGCCAAGGAAGCGTTCCTGGGCGTGCGACCCGCGCAGAAGGTGGCGTACTACCTGATCGCGAGCCCGGCCGGTGCCTACTTCACCGGCGGCGTGAAGCCGGTGTCGATCTGGCTGAGCGAGGACTACGCCCGCGCGGGCCGCGGCGGCACCGGTGCGGCCAAGACCGGCGGCAACTACGCCGCCAGCCTGCTGCCGCAGTCCGAGGCCTACGAGAAGGGATGCGACCAGGTCGTGTTCCTCGATGCGGACGGCAACGTCGAAGAGCTCGGCGGCATGAACGTCGTCTTCGTCACGAAGGACGGCACCCTCGTGACCCCGCAGTCCGAGTCGATTCTCGAGGGCATCACCCGCGACTCGATCCTGCAGCTCGCCCAAGACCGCGGACACCGCGTCGAACGACGCGCCGTGCCGCTGCCCGAGTGGCGCGACGGTGTGGCATCGGGAGACATCGTCGAGGTGTTCGCGTGCGGCACGGCCGCCGTGGTCACCCCCATCGGCGTGCTGAAGGCGGCCGGGTTCGAGGATGTCCAGCCCACCGGCACCCTCGCGCTCGAACTGCGCGGCCACCTGACCGACATCCAGTACGGGCGCGCCGAAGACACCCACGGCTGGCTCACGCGACTGGACGCCTGACGATGCGGATCGCCCGTTTCGCGCACAACGACACCATCCGCTACGGCATCGTCGACGACACCGACCTCGTCGTGCTCGCCGGCGACCCGCTGTTCGCCGGATTCGACACGACCGGTGAGCGCGTGCCGCTGGGCGAGGCCGCGTTGCTCGCGCCGGTCATTCCGCGGTCGAAGATCGTGGCGGTCGGGCGCAACTACCACGACCACGCCGCCGAGTTCGGCAACGAGGCGCCCTCCGAGCCGCTGCTGTTCCTGAAGCCGAACACATCGGTCATCGGGCCGGGGGATGCGATCGTGCGGCCGCCGCAGTCCCAGCGCACCGACTTCGAGGGCGAACTCGCCGTCGTCATCGGCCGTGTCACCAAGAACGTCACGCCCGAGACCGCTCTGGACCACGTCCTCGGGTACACGATCGCCAACGACGTCACGGCGCGTGACCTGCAGCGCAGCGACGGCCAGTGGTCGCGGGCGAAGGGATTCGACACCTTCTGCCCGCTCGGCCCCGCGATCGAGACCGACTTCGACCTCGACGGCGGTGCGCGCCTGGTGGCCCGCGTCAACGGCGACGTCAAGCAGGACGCTCCGATCTCGGACATGGTCCACTCCGTCGCCGACATCATCGCGTATGCGTCGGCGGCGTTCACCCTGCTGCCCGGCGATGTCATCCTCACCGGCACCCCCGCCGGGGTCGGGCCGTTCGAGGCCGGCGACACCGTCGAGGTGGAGATCACGGGGCTGGGCACGTTGCGCAACACCGTGCGCGATGCCTGAACCGCGGCATCCATCGGTGGAGGGGGTGGATGCCGCTTCCCTCGGCGACGTCACGCAGATCCAGCGCCGCACGGTGCGCATCCTCGCCGCCGGGCAGGTGCTCGGCGGCATCGCCTTCGGCGCGACGGTGTCACTGGGCGCTCTGCTGGCAGCCGACATCTCCGGGCAGGACGCGCTGTCGGGGCTCGCGACGGCGTCGGTCACCCTGGGCGCTTCGCTGTGCGCGATCCCGCTGGCACGACTGGCGTCGAAGCGGGGCCGCCGCTTCGCCCTGACGCTCGGCAACCTGCTCGCGCTCGTCGGCATCGCGGTCGTGCTCGTGGCGGCCGCGTCGCGCATCTTCCCCCTGCTGCTGGTGGGCGTGATCCTGATCGGCGCGGGCAACGCGGGCAATCTGCAGTCGCGCTTCGCCGCCACCGACCTGGCGCGCAGTGAGAGACGCGCGCGCGATCTCGGAACCGTCGTGTGGGCGACCACCATCGGCGGAGTCGTCGGACCGCTCATGCTCACGCCGGGGGAGGCACTGGGCCAGGCCATCGGGATGCCGCCGCTGACCGGCGCCTACGCGTTCTCGATCGTCGCGCAGATCGGCGCGTTCGTGCTGTACATCATCGCGCTGCGGCCCGATCCGCTGCTGGTCGCACAGCACCTCGCCCGCGGCCAGGCGGCCCACGCACACATCGTGGAGGCCGACCGGCCCATCGCCGCCCGGTACGCCATCTTCGCCGTCACCGGCAGCCACGTCGTCATGGCGTCGGTCATGGCCATGACCCCCGTCCACCTGGCCCACCTCGACCCCACCCACGTCACGACGATCGTCGGGTTCACGATCGCGCTGCACGTGTTCGGCATGTACGGGCTGTCGCCGCTGTTCGGCATGCTCGCCGACCGGTGGGGGCGCGTCCGAGTGATCCTGCTCGGCCAGGGACTGCTGGTCGGAGCGCTGCTGGTCGCGGCGCTGGCGTCGCACTCGCAGTGGGCGGTGCTGGTCGCCCTCCTGCTGCTCGGGCTGGGATGGAGCGCGGCCACAGTGTCGGGCGCGGCCCTGCTGACCGAGAGCACGCTGACCGCGATGCGCCCGCGGCGTCAGGGCCTCAGCGACACGATCATGACGTTCTCGGCGGCCGTCGGCGCGGTGCTGGCCGGGTTCATCCTCGGGTGGATCGGCTACGGCGGGCTGGCACTGGTGGCGCTGGTCGTCGTGATCGCGGTGACGGTCCTTTCGCCGTACGCCCGCCGCGGAGCGCGCGTGGACGCCGCGGCGGTCACGATCGAGCCGGATGCCGCGCGCGACCAGAACTAGACTGGACCGGATGTCCACTGCACCGCACCCCGCCACGACCACCGCCACCGGAAGCGACGTCCGCGTCCGCTTCTGTCCCTCACCGACCGGGCTGCCGCACGTCGGCATGGTCCGCACCGCCCTGTTCAACTGGGCGTACGCGCGTCACACCGGCGGGAAGATGGTGTTCCGCGTCGAAGACACCGACGCCGCCCGCGACAGCGAGGAGAGCTACCGGCAGCTCGTCGACGCGCTGACCTGGCTCGAGATCGACTGGGACGAGGGCGTCGAGAAGGGCGGCCCGCACGAGCCGTACCGGCAGTCGCAGCGGCACGACATCTACCGTGAGGTGCTCGGCACGCTCATCGCCAGCGGCGCTGTGTACGAGTCGTACTCGACCGCCGAAGAGATCGACGCGCGCAACGCGGCGGCCGGCCGCGCGAAGCAGCTCGGCTACGACAACCACGACCGCGAGCTGACCGACCAGCAGAAGGCCGCCTTCCGTGCCGAGGGACGCGAGCCCGCCTGGCGGCTGCGGGTGCCCGACCACGACCTCACGTACGTCGACCTGATCCGCGGCGAGGTGACGTTCCCGGCGGGCTCGTTCCCGGACTTCGTCGTCGTGCGCGCCGGCGGCGTGCCGCTGTACACGTTCACCAACCCGGTCGACGACGCGCTCATGGGCATCACCCACGTGCTGCGCGGTGAGGACCTCATGCCGTCCACGGCGCGCCAGCTCGCCCTGTACGCCGCGCTCATCGACGCGGGGGTGACCCGGTTCGTGCCGCGGTTCGGGCACATGCCGCTCGTGCTCGGCGAGACCGGCACCAAGAAGCTTTCCAAGCGCGACCCGCAGGCCGATCTGTTCCTCCACCGTGAGCGCGGCTTCATCCACGAGGGACTGCTGAACTACCTCGCACTGCTGGGGTGGTCCATCGCCCCCGACCGCGACGTCTTCAGCCGGCAGGAGCTCATCGAGGCGTTCGACATCGTGGACGTCAACCCGAACCCGGCTCGGTTCGACCAGAAGAAGGCCGAGTCGATCAACGGCGACCATGTCCGCACGCTCGCGCCGGCCGACTTCGCCGCGCGTCTGGTGCCCTACCTGACGGCCGCCGGGTTGGTCGAGGAGCCCCCGACCGCGCAGCAGCAGGAGATCCTGGATGCCGCGGCTCCGCTCGTGCAGGAGCGGATGCAGCTGCTGGGCGATGCGCCCGGCCTGCTCGGATTCCTGTTCCGTGACGATGTCGTGCCCGAGGAGGACGCGCTGGCGAGCCTTCCCGCGAACGCAGGGGAGGTGCTGGCGGCATCCATCGACGCTCTCGCCTCGGTACCCGGCGACGGGTTCGTCGCCGCCGCCGTTCAGGACGCGCTGGCAGCCGCTCTCATCGACGGCCTCGGGCTCAAGCCGCGCGTCGCGTACGGTCCGCTGCGTGTCGCAGTGAGCGGCCGGCGGATATCGCCGCCGCTTTTCGAATCCATGGAGCTGCTCGGCAGGACGGAGTCGTTCCGGCGCCTCAAGGCCCTTGCCGAGCGACTCGCCTGACACGCCGCGGGTTTGGCCGAGCCGTGATCGTGGGCTAAGCTTGACCCTCGGAACGGCTTCGGCCGAACCCCCTTGGGGTATGGTGTAATTGGCAACACGGAGGTTTCTGGTACCTTTGTTCTTGGTTCGAGTCCAGGTACCCCAGCTCTGAAAAACCCCCGCTCAGGCGGGGGTTTTTCGTTGTCTGGACTCAGCGCATCGCATCGCCGATGTACGAGTACTTCACGAACACCTCGCTGGCCCAGCCGGCCTCTTCGAGCACACCTTGCACCGCCGTGAGCATGTACTTCGAGTCCCAGCCCATGTACAGGTGCCGGCCATCGCCGAGCTCGTCCCAGTGCCCGTTCCAGGCGACCTCGTCGTACACCGGACCGCCGCGCCGGGCGCTGAAGTCGACGACGCTCTGCCGAGAGTCGGCCCACAGGCGCTTGAAGATGCGGTTGAAGAGGTACTTGACGTCCGGGACCTCCCAATGCTCGCCGCGGTATTCGACGTAGTCGAACTCCCGCTGCCAGCCGCGGGGCCAGCCGCGTCTCTTCTTGGCATCCAGAATCGGGGTCAGGTTGTCGTCGTCGATGCCCGCGACAGCCGGCCTCTCCCACACCTGCACGAACAGATCTGTGAGTCGCCGGGTGCGCTCGGCGATCGCCGCTGTGCCCCAGGCGCCGGCATCCTTCAGCTCGCGAGTCGGGACGACGACGCTCTGCGCATACAGCTCGCGCTTGGCGGGGAAAGATGCGTCCAGGGCGCGGTCGGCGAGCGTCTGCTCCAGCAGGGTGATGTTGCCGAGCGTCTTGGCCAGCGCGCGGTGGCTGTTCTGCTCGTCGTCGGTGTACTCGGCCCAGTGGCGGGTTCCGTCGCCCGACCAGTCGTCGCCGGGCGCGAGCGGGAAGACATGCTCGGTGTCGAGCCGTTCGACGGTGTCGAGACCCGCCAGGCGGCCCAGCACATAGCGGGGATGGGGGAGGTCGCTGTACTTCAGCCCCACGCGCGTGCGCTCGTCGGACGGCGTGATGCGCGCGATCGCACGCAGCAGGGACTCGCGACCCTCGTCGGCCGCCCGGCACAGACGCGCCACCAGACGGTCATTGGACAGGCCGACGATCTGACGGCGCAGCAGCAGCGACTGCAGCTGGTCGAGCGTGGCGATCAGCTGCGCGCGGTCGAGCTCGCCGTGCAGGTGCTCCCGGTACAGCCGCATCGCCAGCGGGTAGGTTCCGCGCCCGAACGTGTTCACGTACCCGAACTGCCGGCTGAGCTCGGCGTCGGCGACTTCCGCCGGCGCCAGCAGCTGCCGGTAGATCTCCGAGTACTCACGCCACCGGCTCGCGCGTTCGCGCAACGTGACGATGTCGAGACGGGGGAACTCCTGACGGAACGCGTCGTACACGCCGCGCTCTCCGGCGACGGTCACCTCGCGTCCGGTGAGCATGACGAGGTAGTGGCGCCAGAACGAGCCGATCTGCTCGCCGGTGTTCTGCTCGATCGGCAGCCAGAACTCGGCTTCGATCTCACTCTGCTCGGCGTGCGAGAGACCCATGAGCACGTAGTTGTGGATGAGTTCGTGGTCGCGCAGCGGTTCGCCGGTGGAGTTCAGGCTCTCGAAGATCTGCTGCGCATTCGCCTGCGCGCCGAGCGTGATCGACACGTGCTCGAGCTTCTGCAGCCCGCGCCAGATGTGTGCGGCCTCGTCGGGACGGATCTGGCTGCGGAAGAACGCGTAGTTGTCGTCGAAACGCGACTCGCGCTCATCGCCTGGCGCGTGACGGTCGAGCACGACGGACTCGAACACCTCCGCCCATGCGCGATGCGGTCGCAGCTTGGTGCGTCCGGGGGAGTCCGCGCGTACGAGCACGCGCTCGAGCTCGGCTGCCAGTGCCGGGTCGTCGTCGCGGAGGGTGTGATGCAGGGCGGCGACCAGCAGCATCAGCGTCGTGATGCGCTGCTGTCCGTCGATGAGCACGAGCTGGGCGTCATCGGAGGCCGACGCGCTGGCTGTGGACAGGATCGACCCGATGAAGTGCGTGTGCCCGTCCTGAGCGTCGGCCACGGCGCGGACGTCGCCCAGCAGCTGCTCGCATCCGCCGATGTCCCACCGGTACTGCCGCTGATAGACCGGCACGACGATGGTGGTGCCGGATGCCGAGAGCCAGCCGATCGTGCTGACGGCGGTCGCATCGACATTCGTGGCGGTGGTCATGTTCGCAGAGTCGCTCCTTCGGAAACCTCATCGAGTCTATTCGTGTTCCGCTTTTCACGGCCGCGACACCGGGGGTGTTCAGAACCCGAAGGTAGGGTTGCCTAAGTTGGGCCTGTAAAAACGCGCTGGCCCGTCTACGAAAGGTCATGATCCGAATCATGGGTTACATCAAATCCGCCGCCCTCGAGGAGACCGGTTACGTCGTCCTCGACAGCTATAACAATGAGATCGACCCGAAGGAGTGGCTCGACGTCGAGTACGTCGACTGGAAGTCCTCCGGAGACACGCGATTCGCACCGCTGGCCTCGGCCAAGGGTGAGATCGAGTGCAACGGCTTCTGGAACCACAAGCCGCCGCGCACCGACAAAGACGGCGTGTGGATCGACTCGCAGACCGAGAAAGCTCCGACCCTGACCGCCCGTGCCATGGAGCCCGGCGCCAACGTCGGTCGTTGCCGCATCATCGAGCTGCAGCCGAACACGTACGCTGACTGCCTGTACAACCTGCACCAGGACGACAACAACCGCCTGAACCCGGACGGCACCGGCTGGGTCGTACGCGGGTTCTTCAATCTGAGTGACGACAAGACCAGCTACTTCGTGCTGCGGGAGAACCGCACCGATCCCAGCGAGGAGACCCGCATCGCGCTGCCCGCCGGCGCGCAGCTGATCGTCGACACGCAACGCCTCTGGCACGCAGCGACCCACAACGGCGATGAACCGCGCTACTGCCTCATCACGTCGTGGGAGAGCGGCCCCGAGCTCGACGCGTACATGGCCAAGTACAACGCCGTGAACAAGGTCGAGTCGTACCCGGTCGACCAGGAGATCCTCGACGCCGGTCAGGCCGAGCAGACCCGTCGCCTCGCCGCCCGCGCCGCAGCCCTCGCTGCTCGCGGTCAGGCGGAGGTCACCGCGATGAGCGAGGCCTGAGCCGCACTCGTTCGTTCGCAGAAGGTCCCGGTCGCACTGCGGCCGGGACCTTCTGCGTGAGCGGGATCGATTTCGCGCATCGACCTTGTGATTGTGTTGGCGCATGTTGTATTGTGTGGTTCGGGCAAGGAGAACCACATGTATGCAACGGAGCGCCAGCAGCTGATCGAGCAGACGATCGCCGCCGACGGCAGCGTCGCGGTCGTCGAACTCGCGCAGCGGTTCGACGTCACCACCGAGACCGTGCGCCGCGATCTCGCGCAACTGGAGCGTGCCGGCGTCGTCCGGCGCGTGCACGGTGGAGCCGTCGCCCAGCGCGCCAGCAGCATCGCCGAGTCCTCCCTGGTCGACCGGGCCCAGCGGCACGGCGAGGCGAAGCGCGCGATCGCGCGCCGCGCGCTCGACGCACTCGGCGATGACTTCACCGGATCCGTGTACCTGGATGCCGGGACCTCCACAGCCGCACTCGCCCAGCTGCTGCTGGAGCGGCAGACCCAGCGGGTGCAGCCGCTCGAGGTCGTCACCCACTCCATGACCGTCGCGCATCTGATGGCCGGCGCCGCCGGCGTCGCCCTCACCGCCATCGGCGGTCGAGTGCGCGGGCTCACCGCGGCCGCGGTCGGCGCGGGCACGGTGCGTGCCATCGAGGGTCTTCGCCCCGACATCGCCTTCCTCGGGACGAACGGGGTGTCGGGAGGCTTCGGACTCAGTACGCCCGACCCGGAAGAGGCCGCCGTCAAGCGTGCAATCGTCACCTCGGCACGTCGCGTCATCACCCTGGCGCATGCGGAGAAGCTCGATCAGGAACTGCTGGTCGCGTTCGCCGGGCTGGACGATGTGGACCTGCTCGTCACCGACGCCGCACCGCCGGCGCCCCTCGCGGCGGCGCTCGAGGAGGCCGGCACGGACGTGTGGCTCGCATGATCGTCACGCTCACGGCGCACCCCGCGCTCGACCGCACGATCGACCTCGGCGCCGCCCTGCAGGTCGGCGAAGTCCAGTCCGCACTGGGGGCTCGGGAGGACGCGGGGGGGAAGGGCATCAATGCGTCCCGGGTGGTGCACGCGGCCGGGGTGGCAACGCGTGCCGTTCTGCCGCTGGCCCCCGAAGACCCCTTCGCCGCCGTGCTCCGGGCAAGCGATGTGCCCGTGCTGCCGGTGGCGGTGACTGGGCATGTGCGTGCCAACATCGCCATCACCTCGCCGAGCGGTCAGACCACCAAGATCAACCTTCCCGGCACCGTGCCCACCGCAGCCGAGATCGCCGCCCTGGTGGAGGCTGTCGTCGGGGCTGCCGAGCACGCTCGGTGGCTGGTGCTGGCCGGTTCCCTCCCGCCGGGGACCGCCGACGACTTCTATGTCGAGGTGATCCGCGCGGTCCGGGCCCGCTGGGGCGCCGCCGCGCCGCGCATCGCGGTCGACACGTCCGGTGCGGCGCTGCGCGCGGTGGTGGCCACGGGTACCCCTGACCTCATCAAGCCCAATGACGACGAACTCGCCGAGCTCGTCGGCGAGGACTTCGACGACGCCGCCGATCTCAGCGGTGCGGTGCTCGCAGCCGCGCGGCGGCTCGTGCCGGCTCACGCGGGCGCGGCACTGGTCACGCTCGGTGCGGCCGGTGCCGTACTGGTGACAGCCGAGGGGGCGTGGTCGGCCGTGCCTCCGCCCATCCGCGCGCGCAGCACCGTCGGGGCCGGGGACAGTTCGCTTGCGGGGTACCTGCTCGCCGACTCGGCCGGGCACGGTCCCGCGGAGTGCCTGCGTCATGCGATCCGCTGCGGGGCGGCAGCGGCATCCCTCCCGGGCACCCAGGCGCCTGCGCCCACAGACCTTCCGAGCGGCGACGTGCCGGTGCGGACTCTCACCCCCTGAACACGCGACCATAGGAGGTCAATGTGTCTGAAACGATCACACCACGGCTCGTCAGCCTCGACGAACCGCTCGGCGGGGACAAGCGCGCCGTCATCCAGGCGCTGGCAGCGCGAGTGGCGGCCGAGGGCCGGGCCACCGACGCCGCCGTGCTCGCCGCCGATGCGTGGGCGCGCGAAGAGAAGGACGAGACGGGTCTGCCGGGCGGAATCGCCATTCCGCACGCGAAGAGCCCCGCAGTCACGCAGGCATCCCTCGCGTTCGCGCGACTGGATCCTCCCGTCGAGTTCGGCGCTCCGGACGGCGGCGCGGATCTCGTATTCCTCATCGCGGCCCCCGACACCGCCGCGGAGGAGCACCTCGCGGTGCTCTCGAAGCTCGCCCGCAGCCTGATGAGGGAAGAGTTCACGTCCGGTCTGCGCGCGGCGACGACCGATGAGGAAGTGGTGGCGATTGTCCGTGACGCGATCGGCGAGGGCGCTGCGCCGGCGCCCGAGCCGGTCGACGACGTGAAGCCGCAACGCGCAACCGGCACCGAGCTCACCGTCGACGGACGACCGGCACGCATCGTGGCGGTCACGTCCTGCGCCACCGGCATCGCCCACACCTTCATGGCCGCCGACGCGCTGACCGCCGCCGGTGCCGCTGCGGGCGTGGATCTCGCGGTCGAGCCGCAGGGATCGAGTGGATACCAGGCGCTTCCCATCGAGATCATCGAGCAGGCCGACGCGGTCATCTTCGCGACCGATGTCGACGTGCGCGAAGTACAGCGGTTCGCGGGCAAGCCCGTGATCCGCTCGGGCGTCAAGCGGGGGATCGAACAGCCCGCCCAGATGGTCGCGGAGGCTGTCGCTGCGGCCAACGATCCCGGTGCCGCACGCGTTGCCGCCGTCGGCGGCGCAGCGACCGCGACCGCTTCGACGGCGAACCTGTCGTGGGGCGCGCGTATCCAGCGCATCCTGCTCACCGGCGTGAGCTACATGATCCCATTCGTCGCCGGCGGCGGGCTGCTCATCGCGCTCGGATTCCTCTTGGGCGGCGTCGATGTCAACGCCGACGACAAGGCGTTCGAGATCATCATCGACAACGCCCTGTGGAGTCTTCCGGCCGGCGGCCTCGGCGAATACCTGGGCTCGGTCGCCTTCGTGATCGGCGCAACATCGATGGGGTTCCTCGTCGCCGCCCTGGCCGGCTACATCGCCTTCGCCATCGCCGACCGTCCGGGCATCGCCCCCGGCTTCGTCGCCGGAGCCATCGCCGTGACCATGAACGCCGGATTCATCGGCGGCATCCTCGGCGGCCTTCTGGCGGGATTCATCGCGTGGTGGCTGGGCAGCCGCACCGTCCCGCGCTGGCTGCGCGGCCTCATGCCGGTCGTGATCATCCCGCTGCTCGGGTCGATCGTGGCATCCGGTCTCATGATCCTGTTCCTCGGACGGCCGATCGCGGCGCTGATGACGGCCCTCACCGACGGGCTGACCGCGCTCACGGCCAGCAGCGCCGGCGTCGTCGCCGTCGGGGTGATCCTCGGCCTCATGATGTGCTTCGACCTCGGGGGACCGGTCAACAAGGTCGCCTACGTGTTCGCCACCACCGGGCTCGCCGCGGCATCGTCGACGAACACCGCGCCGTACTTGATCATGGCGGCGGTCATGTGCGCCGGCATGGTGCCGCCGCTGGCCATGGCGCTGGCCTCCACGGTGCTCGCGCGCGGGCTGTTCACCCCGGTGGAGCGGGAGAACGGCAAGGCCGCCTGGCTGCTGGGCGCGGCGTTCATCAGCGAGGGGGCGATCCCGTTCGCGGCCGCCGATCCGCTGCGCGTGATCCCCGCGTCGATGCTGGGCGGCGCCGTGACGGGCGCGTTGAGCATGGTGTTCGGCGTGACCAGCTTCGCGCCCCACGGCGGCATCTTCGTCCTGTTCGCCATCAGCCCCGTCTGGGGTTTCCTCGTGGCGCTGGTGGCCGGTACGGTCGTCTCAGCGCTCGCAATCGTCGTGCTGAAGAAGTACGTCGGTCGCAAAGAGCTCGAACAGGCCGAGGCGGCGTTCGCCGCGCCGGTCGCCGCGTAACCCGGAGGAGAGAGAGAAATGGCAGAACGCACCGCCACCGTCGCGAGCAGCTCAGGCTTGCACGCCCGTCCCGCAAAGCTGTTCGTCCAGGCGGTGCAGGCGACGGGCGTTCCCGTCACCATCGCCGTCGAAGGCGGTCCCGATCTGAACGCGGGGAGCATCCTCACCCTCATGGGTCTCGGCGCCACCCAGGGCACTGTCGTCACCCTCAAGGCGGAGGGCGAGGGAGCCGACGCGGCTCTGGAGAGCCTCGTCACGTTCCTCGAGACGGATCACGACGCCGAATAGTCGGGTGATCAGACGCTCTACCAGACGATGGATGCCGCGGTGCTCACGCCCGCGGCATCCATCGTCTCTTCGTGTCAGACGTCCGCGCTCTCGCCGGGGCCGAGGCTGAGGAACTCGCCGCCGTTCTGCTCGGTCGCCCACTGCAGACGCTGGCGGGCCATGCCCAGACCGATGCGCGACAGGGTCATGTCGTGGGTTCCGAAGGCGCGGCGGGGCGCCACTGCCAGGACGAAGTCCATCGCCTCGCCGATCTTGAGCCACGGCGCACCGACCGGTGCGGCGAGCAGCTTCACATCGGCGCCCTTCGGCACGGCGTAGGAGTCGCCCGGGTAGTAGAACTCGTCGTCGACGAGCACACCCACGTTCTCGATGACGGCGATCGACTCGTGGATCACCGCGTGCCGTCCGCCGTGGAACGACAGCGTGAAGGGGGCAACGGCCACGGTGTCGCCCGGCGCGACGACGGTGACGTCGTAGCCGGACGCCGCGGCCTCGACCCCCGATGGCCCGTAGATCGGCACGTCCGGGTAGGCCTTTCGGAGTCGATCGAGGTGATCGGGGGTCCAGTGGTCGGGGTGCTCGTGGGTGATCACGATGCCGACGAGATCATCCACTTCCTGGAGGGGGAGCGTGAAGCTGCCCGGGTCGATGACAAGGGTCTTGCCGGCACTCTCGAGACGGAGGCAGGCGTGTTCGTGCTTGGTGACGCGCATGCTTCCAGTCAAGGCCCCCGGGGCTGCAGAGGCAAGCGCGGGCTCGATTTTGTCGAGTGGTGCGGGGCATGGCATAATCGAACGGTTGCGTGAACGGCCCCATCGTATAGCGGCCTAGTACGCCGCCCTCTCACGGCGGTAACGCGGGTTCGAATCCCGCTGGGGTCACCAACGAAAACCCCCGGTTATCCGGGGGTTTTCGTCATTCTCGGAGGACGTCCATGTGGGCGATGTTCGGATCTGCCCACATTTTGCCCACGGATCCCAGAGTCGTTGCCTGCAGATGGTCGGCTGGAAACGCGGATTTCGGGGCGTCTTTGCAGGCTTTTGACCATCACTCCGTCTCGCCTTGAGGTCCCGAGGCGCAGCGATCGCACTCTGTCAGGCCGTGCTCGCCGGGGCGATGAGGCTCAAAGCGGGGTTTGTCTACTCGGTCTCAGCCACAGCGTAGAAGTCGCCGACAGTCGTCTGGAGAGCAGCCGCGTTGAGCGAGACCGCGACGGCATCGAGATCCTCCTCGAACAGGTCGGCGTACACGTCGAGGGTAACGCTGGCCTTGGCATGGCCGAGCATTCGCTGCACCGCTTTGACGTTCGCTCCGGCTGAGATCGCCAGAGACGCCGCCGTGTGGCGCAACTCGTGCGGAGTCAGGCCTGTCAACCCGATACTGGCAGCCGCGTCGTTGAACCAGCCGAGGCGAAAGACCGCGTTGCGCAACCACGTACCCGTGCGCTGACCGTAGAAGACCGGTGAGTGGGGGGACCGGCCGGCGATCTGGCGGGCGAGGTGCGGGCGGAGGAAAGCAGGAATGGGAATCGACCGGTGCTCGTAGTCCTTCGGCGCCTCCTCCCTCTGGTGGCCCTTCACCATGACGACCGTGGCCTCTACGTTGAGTCGGCTGCGTTCCAGGTCGACGTCCTTCACACGCAATCCCGACGCTTCGCCCCAACGGAGTCCGCAGTATGCCAGTACAAGCACGAGGATGTCGTAGCCCAGCTCGGCGCCGTTCGGTTGTCGGCCCACAGCTTGCGCGAGTGCTCCGACCTCGGCATGGCTGAGGTACCGCTTACGCTTCTGCACCGTCCTCGCCAGCCGCAGGGTCGCGGCGGGGTTATGAGACAGACGGCCATCCTCAACGGCGAGTTGAAGTGCGCCCGATAGCACGAGGACGATCTTGCGGACCGTGGCAGGTTCGCCAGGCAGCGTGGACGCCCATTGCTGCACCCCCAGTCGGGTCACGTCGCTGAGTGGCAGATGTCCAAGCTTCGGATTGACGTGCTTAGCGATGATCCCCTCGATGCGATCTCGGGTGGTCGCCCGCACGTCGGTGCGCGACGAGAGCCAGATTGCCATCCACTGCTCGACCGTGACGCGCGCCCTACCCGGATCGATGTAGCCGCCGCGAGCCTTGTCTAATTCGACTGACGCCAGAAAGAGTTCGGCCTCGCGCTTTGTTCGGAAGCCGCGCTTGTCCGTCTGGGTCTGGTCGGGCTTGCGGTATCGCACGCGGTACCGGCGGCCCTGCGCCGAATCGTATGGGGATATGCTGCCCATGCTCGAGAGTGTAGACAGGCCACCCGACATCGCCTCCGTCCGGAGTCAGGCCATCGTGGTGAGCGCGAGTCGCTGCGCGCGGGCGAGAATCGCGGGATTACGCGGATCCTCGGCCATCCTCTTTCATCTCACTGAGGACCTCGAAGGGAGACTCGATGTCTCCGCGCCACGCTTCGATGCCTTCACGGACGGCGAGGGCTGCGACGACGAGCGCGGCGACAGAGTCGGCCCACCACCATCCGAGAAGGCTGTTCAGAATCAGACCGATGAATACGGCGCCGGAGAGGTAGACACAGAGCAGTAGCTGCTTCGCGTCGGCGAGCACGCTCTTGGATCCGAGTTCTCGACCTGTGCGCGTTTCGTACCAGGCGAGCGCTGGCATCACCAGCAGGCTCAACGCGGTGATCCCGAGGCCGAGCGGACTGTGCTCGGGGGCGTCTCTCGAGACGAGGCTCAGGATCGCGTCGATGGTGACGTAGCCCGCGAGGGCGAAGAACGCGAGCCCGATCGCGCGAACCGTGGCCTTCTCCCACCGCTCCGGATCCTTCCGGGTGAACTGCCACGCCACCGCGACGGCCGAGAGCACTTCGACGACAGAGTCCAAACCGAACCCGATGAGAGCGGCAGAAGAGGCGAGCACACCCGCCCAGATCGCGATGACCGCCTCGAGCACGTTGTAGGTGATCGTGAAAGCGACGATGAACCGCACACGGCGATGCAGCCGCTCCCGTCGCTCAGGCGTGAGCGTCGTCACGGTGCGACCTCGCAGCAGCCGGGAACCGTGCAGGATGCGTCCACGCACGGCGCGCTCTCATCGACCGCCAGGGTGACATCCACGAGAGCGGTGAGCGCGACGGCCAGATGGCCATCAGCAATCTCGTAGCGAGTTTGACGCCCCTCGGGCTCGGCGATCACGATGCCGCAGTCGCGAAGGCAGGTGAGGTGGTTGGAGACATTAGACCGGGATAGTTCCAGTTCGCGAGCGAGTACAGCCGGATAGCTCGGGCCGCCGAGCAGGGTCATCAGAATCCGCGATCGTGTCGGGTCGGCCATTGCCCGTCCCAGTCGATTCATGACATCCAGGCGATTCGCGATAGTCAGCACTCGATGACTATACAGTGCTTGCTGTACCGACGGCGGATCTTCGCCAGGGGCCCAAACGAGCACACGCATGGCGCCCATCTCAGCCGCGAGGTTGCGCCGGTGACACAACCCCGCGGCCGTCGCTTATTGCGGGTTACCGTACCCCGGTGGAGTATGCAAGGCCCTTACTGTGCGCGTTGCGAGCGGCTTACGTTACCGGCGTTCAAACCCCTTCGAAAGGAGACGGCCATGACGGTCACCGAGGTCATGCTGCGCACCTACCCGAAGAGTCTCGGGAATGTTGATGAGAGGGCGCTGGCGCGTTGTATCGACGCGTGTGTGGAGTGCGCGCAGGCCTGCACTGCGTGCGCGGACGCTTGCTTGAGCGAGGAGATGGTCGCGGAGCTGACGAAGTGCATTCGCACCAATCTGGACTGCGCCGACCTGTGCGCGATCACGGCGCGTGTGCTGTCACGGCACACCGGGTACGACGCGAACATCACCCGAGCGGCCGTGGAAGCGTGCCGATCGGCATGTAGAGCATGCGCAGACGAGTGCGAGCGTCACGCAGACATGCACGAGCACTGCCGTGTGTGCGCGGAGTCATGCCGACGCTGCGAGCAGGCCTGTGAGGAACTGCTGCGCAGCCTGTAGAGAGTCAGATCGAGCAAAGAAAGGACGCCTCTGATGTCGAAAACCGATAACGATCAGCACACCTCAGATCACCAACACTCGGAAGACGACAAGCCCCGCACGTCGGCTGCGATGTACCTGCGATTCGCGGCGATGATCCTCACTGCCATGGTCGTCATGTACTGGGTCATGTTCGTCGGCTCATGGGAGTGGAGCCACATCCGGTTCAGTCAGAGCCGGGTGTTCATGACCGTCACCATGGGCGGCGCCATGGTGCTCGTGATGATCGCCTGGATGCTGAACATGTACAAGAACACCAAGGCGAACATCGCCATCGTCGGCGTCGGAATCCTCCTGATCGCCGGAGGCGTGTTTCTGGATCGCAGCCAGATCACCGTCGGCGACACCGCGTTCATGAATGGGATGATCCCGCACCACTCCCTCGCCATCACGCGGTCCGAGCGCGCACAGATACAAGACGTGCGCGTCTGCGAGCTGGCCGTCGAGATCATCGAGGCGCAGAAACGGGAGATCCTCCTGATGGACTGGCTTATCGACGACATTCAAACCAACGGGCCGGCAACCACTCCGGAAGAGGCGGCCTCGCGAGCCGCGCCAACCTTCTCGGGAGAAGCAGACCGAAGCTGCGCGAACGAGACCACCACCGAGTAGTTCTGGACTGTCCGCCGCCGGACGCGCGGAGCCTTCCCGCTGGCAGGCGAGCGTGAGACTTTCCTCGCCCCCCGCGCGCTGAGCGTGACAACGCCATCTATACCCTAGGGGGGTATAGTAGGGAGTCATGAACGGTTATGCGGGAAACAAAGATGATCTGCTGAAGCGGCTGAGCCGGGCTGAGGGGCAGGTGCGCGGCATCGCGCGAATGGTCGACAACGACAAGTACTGCATCGACATCCTCACCCAGGTGTCGGCGGCGACGAGCGCGCTGGAGACGGTCGCGTTGTCGCTGCTGGCGGATCATCTGTCCCACTGCGTCGCTGAGGCTGCAGCTGAAGGCGGCCCGGTAGCCGAAGAGAAGATCCGAGAAGCGAACGAGGCGATCGCTCGCCTTGTCCGCTCCTGACCCCTACCCCTGAACCGAAAGGACACACATCATGACCACGAACGAGCGCACCGACCTGGGCCTGACCGACTCCGCCGCCGGATGCAGCTGCTGCGCCACGGCATCCGTCCCCGACACGCAGCCCGCCGCATCCACGATCACCGAAGAGGTGCTGGTTGAGGGGATGACCTGCTCGCACTGCGTGATGAGCGTCACCGAGGAGATCTCCGCGATCGACGGTGTCGACAACGTCTCGGTCGACCTGAACGCCGGCGGCACCTCACGGGTCACGATCCACAGCGCCGCGCCGATCGATGCCGCACGCGTGCGAGCCGCGGTGGAGGAGGCGGGGTACGCCCTCGCCGGCACACCCGCATGAGCACCGTCGATGTGGACCTCGAGATCTCGGGGATGACCTGCGCATCCTGCGCGACCCGGATCGAGCGCAAGCTCAACAAGATCCCGGGTGTGGAGGCGACGGTCAATTACGCGACCGAGAAGGCGCGCGTGCACGCCGACGGGGTGGAGACGGCGCAGCTGATCGCGGCGGTCGAATCCGCCGGCTACTCCGCGACGCTTCCCGCCCCCGTCATCGATGAGTTCACAACGGCCGCAACACCCCCCGACGACGTCGAGCTGGTGTCCCTGCGACGCCGGCTGCTGATCAGCACGGCCCTGGCCGTGCCGGTCGCGCTCATGTCGATGATCCCGGTGCTGCAGTTCACCTACTGGCAGTGGCTCGCGCTGACCCTGACCGCGCCGGTCGCGGTGTGGGGCGCCTGGCCGTTCCACCGCGCAGCGTTCGTGAACGCCCGCCACGGCGCCGCCACGATGGACACCCTGATCAGCGTTGGCGTGATCGCCGCTTTCGGCTGGTCGTTGTACGCGCTGTTCTTCGGGATGGCGGGGATGCCGGGCATGCACATGACCTTCACCCTCTTCGGCAGCCCGGAAGCGGGAAGCGGGGAGATCTACCTGGAAGTCGCCGCCCTCGTCACGGTGTTCATCCTGGCCGGCCGGTACGCCGAAGCCCGGGCGAAGAAGTCCTCCTCCGAGGCGTTGCGCGCCCTGCTCGAACTCGGCGCCAAGGACGCCACGCGCCTCGTCGGCGGGGTGGAGCAGCGTGTTCCGGTCGCACAGCTTGCCGTCGGGGACCGGGTGCTGGTGCGCCCCGGCGAGAAGATCCCCTCGGACGGGCTCGTCGTCGACGGCGCCTCGGCGATCGACGCCAGCATGCTGACCGGCGAATCCGTGCCGGTCGAGGTCACCGTCGGATCCCGCGTCGTGGGCGCCACCGTGAACGTTGGCGGACGCCTGATCGTCGAGATCACGAGGGTCGGGGCGGACACGGAGCTGGCGCGGATGCAGCGGCTGATGGATGACGCTCAGACCGGCAAGGCGCGCGTGCAGCGTCTCGCCGACCGGGTCTCGGCCGTGTTCGTTCCGATCGTGATCCTCCTGGCCATCGTCGCTTTCGTCGGGTGGATGCTGGTCGGTGGGTCCGTCGAGGTCGCGTTCACTGCTGCGGTGGCGACGCTGATCATCGCGTGCCCGTGCGCGCTGGGCTTGGCCACTCCGACCGCGCTGCTGGTCGGCACCGGACGCGGGTCACAGCTGGGCATCCTCATTCGTGGGCCGCAGGTGCTTGAGCAGACCCGTCAGGTCGACACGATCGTGCTGGACAAGACCGGAACCATCACCCAGGGCGCGATGACCGTCACCACCGTCTCGGCGGCGCCCGGCGTTACCGATGACGAGTTGCTGCGGATCGCCGCCGGCGCGGAGTGGGGATCCGAACACCCCGTGGCGCGGGCCATCGCGAGCGCTCATGGTGGCGCGGCACCGGTGGCGGAGTCGTTCGCGTCGCACGCCGGGTTCGGCGTCCAGGCCGTTCTGGAAGGCTCGCTCGTCGTGGCTGGACGCCCGGAGTGGGTGCAGGACCAGTGGTCCGTTCATCTGCCGATCCGTTTCCGCGGTGAGGCTGAGGTGCTGGAGGCTGCTGGGGGCACGGTGATCGCGGTCGCCCGCGACGGGGACTTCCTCGGCATCGTCGCGGTCTCCGACACCGTCAAGCCCACCAGCGCGGACGCGATCGCCCGATTCCGCGCCCTGGGCCTGCGTCCCGTGCTGCTCACGGGCGACAACGCCGGCGCCGCCGAGCACATCGCGGGTCTGGTCGGCATCGATGAGGTTCGGGCTGGGGTCACCCCCGCAGGAAAGCTCGACGCCATCCGGCAGCTGCAATCCTCGGGGCGTGTGGTGGCCATGGTCGGCGACGGTGTGAACGATGCCGCCGCCCTCGCCGCGGCCGACCTCGGCATCGCGATGGGCGGCGGGACGGACGCCGCCATCGCCGCCAGCGACGTAACCATCGCCTCCGGCGATCTCCTGGTTGTCGCGGATGCGATCCGACTGTCGCGCCGGACGCTGGGCACCATCAAGGGCAACCTGTTCTGGGCGTTCGCGTACAACATCGCCGCGATCCCGATCGCGATGCTCGGCCTGCTCAACCCCCTGGTTGCCGCCGCAGCGATGGCCCTGTCGTCGGTGTTTGTGGTGACCAACAGCCTCCGCCTGCGACGGTTCCGCCCAGCGCCGGCGCCGACGGTACCGACCGCACCCGTGGCGCGGGAACCGCAGCACGTTTGAGACCTGGCGGCTGGCGGTTCCATGCCGGCCGCCAGGGACGATTACCCTGAAGGGGAGGAGGTGAGTTCTCGATGATCACTCTCGCGCAGCATCTGCGTCGCGGCCCTTCCGGGCTGGGTCACTCTGTGCTGTTGCTCATCGCCCTCACCGCCGCGCTCATCATCGGGCTGCTCGCCATGCACGCGCTGGCCGCCCCGACAGGCCACGCCGAGCCTGCCGCCGCCGTGTCCGTGCAGGAAGCCGGCGCCGCCCACGGCCACGATGCGCCACCGGCTGACGACGGTTGCCCCGACTGCGGTGGGCATGAAGCCATGCTCGCGATGGCGTGCGTCCTTGCCCTCCTGGTCGTATCGCTGCTTTTCCTCCTGCCCCGCGCTGGCGTCAGCTGGGGTGTCGTGTTCGGCCGCGCCGGACCCCTCATGGTCGCCGGCCGGGCAGCGCTGTCCCGACCACCCTCTCTTCTCGTTCTCTGCATCAGTCGTACGTGATGGCAGCTCGCTGACCCGTCAGGGCAGCCGAGCTTTCGCGCGCGATCACACCGATCGTGCGCGCCACACAGACGACTGAGGAGAACCACATGAAGAACCGTGCCGCGGCGACCGCCGCGATCACCCTGACCGCCCTGCTCGCCCTCGCCGGCTGCGCCGGCACCACCGGCAGCGGCGGGATGCCCAACATGCCCGGAATGGGCTCGTCGGCGTCTCCCGCTGCCGACGTGAACAACGCCGACATGCAGTTCACGATGATGATGATTCCCCATCACGAACAAGCCGTTGAGATGGCCGACATGATCCTCGGCAAGGACGGCATCGACGAGCGCGTCAGCACCCTGGCGGAGCAGATCAAGGCCGCCCAAGGCCCGGAGATCGAGCTGATGGAGTCCTGGCTCGATGACTGGGGCACCCCGATGGGGGACATGGGCGGCATGGACCACGGGATGATGTCCGACACCGACATGCAAGCCCTCGAGGACGCCAGTGGTGTGGAGGCGTCCCGCCTCTTCCTGGAGCAGATGATCGTCCACCATCAGGGCGCGATCGACATGGCGCAGACCGAGGTCGAGAACGGCCAGAACGCCGACGTGATCGCCCTCGCAGAGGCCATCATCGCCTCACAGACCACCGAGATCACCACGATGGAGGACATTCTCGCGACACTCTGACCCAGGGAGACCGCCACCATGAAGACACATACACGCACTCTCGCCGCTTTTGGCCTCGCCACCACGGTTGTCCTGACCGCCGCCGCATGCGCGGCTGTACCCGAGAATGAGACCTCGCTCGATCTCATCCCGCACGTCCACGACGTCGCTTTCGACCCGGACGGGGCGGTGTTGGTCGGCGCACACACCGGTGTCTACCGGGTCGACCCGACGACGGACGACACCTCCCTGGTCGGGAAGACCACCTTCGATGCGATGGGACTGACCGTCCACGCGGACACCATCCTCGCGTCCGGCCACCCTGACCCGGCCAACCAGGACCACACCTTCACTGCCCCCAACGTGGGCCTGGTCCGCTACAGCGACGCCGGCTGGGAACAGGTGTCGCTGGCAGGCGTCACCGACTTCCACCTTCTCGCCGCCACCCCCGCCGCCCCCGACTTCCTCCTCGGGCTTCCGTCCGACCGGGCGGTCCTCGCGGCGAGCAGTGATGCCGGGCAGACCTGGGAGGACCTTGGCCCGCTGACGGCACGTGACATCAGCATCGACCCGATGAAAGCCGATGTGGTCACTGCCACCACTCCGGAGGGTCTGGTGGTCAGCCGCGACGGCGGCATCACCTTCACCGCGGTCGCCAACGCCCCGGCGCTTCTGGTGATCACGGCCGACCCGACAGCGGAGGAGGGCATCATCGGGGTCGATGCGGACGGCACGATCTGGACCGGAAGCACGACCGAGGGGGCCGTCTGGAAGACCGCCGGGCACGCCACCGGCGCCGCTTCGGCAATCGCGGCCAGCTTCGACGGAGCTGTCGCCATCGCTGACGAGGGCGGAGTGCGCATAACCACCGACGCCGGAAACACCTGGCGGACTGTCATCAGGACGGACGCTTCACAATGAACCCGACGTCCGCCGATCACCGAGAAGAGAAGACCATGAGCAACGCGACGCGAACCGTGGTGTTGGAAGTCGAGGGGTTGTCCTGGGCGTCCTCCAAGGCCACGGTCGAGGCCACCCTGCTGCGGCAGGCGGGTGTCACTGATGTCGAGGCGAACCCGGTCTCCCAGACCGCGAACGTGACCTTCAACCCGGAGCTGACCTCACAGGATCAGCTGCGGCAGTGGATCATCGAGTGCGGCTACCACTGCGCCGGGCAGTCCGTCCCCGAGCACATCTGCGATCCCGCCGACGACCCCACCCGGCCGGCGCACACCGACCACCGCCCGCCCCTGACCGAACCACACGTGCCGGCGCCCGGCGATGCACGGCCCCTGGGCCCGGCGAGCCCGGCTCACGATCACGCCGCGATGACCAGCCCCGCACCTGTAGGCGGCGAGACCCCCGCGAGCCAGGGCCCACACCAAGCTCCGGATCACGGCGGCCACGAGATGGCCGACCGCAGCATGCAGGATGTGATGGGGCACGGCGGAAGCCACGCGGGAATGTCCATGGCGTCGATGATCCGCGATATGCGCAACCGTTTCATCGTGGCCGCCGTGCTGTCCGTGCCGATCATCTTGTGGTCCCCGATCGGCCGGGAGGTGCTGGGGTTCACCGTTCCCGCACCGTTCGGGCTGCGCGATGACGTTTTCTCGCTGATCCTCTCGCTGCCGGTGATCTTCTACTCCGCCTGGATCTTCTTCGATGGTGCTTTCCGCGCGCTCCGAGCCCGGACCCTGGACATGATGGTGCTGGTCGCGGTCGGTGTCGGCACCGGCTGGCTGTACAGCGTGGCGGTCACCCTCACCGGCGGCGGTGAAGTGTTCTATGAGGCAGCCACCGTGCTTGCCGCCTTCGTTCTGCTCGGCCACTGGGTGGAGATGCGCGCCCGCGGCGGGGCGAACGACGCGATTCGCACCCTGCTCGAGCTCGCCCCTCCCCGCGCCGTCGTGCTCCGCGACGGCGAAGAGGTCGAGGTGCCCACCGCCGACGTCGTCCCCGGCGATCTCATGCTGGTGCGACCCGGCGCGAAGATCCCGACCGACGGCACCGTCGAAGAAGGCGACTCGGAGATCGACGAATCGATGGTGACCGGAGAGAGCCTGCCGGTCCTCAAGACGCCCGGCTCCGAGGTGATCGGGGCCACCGTCAACACCACCGGGACCCTCCGGGTGCGGGCCACCAAGGTCGGCGCCGACACCGCCCTCGCGCAGATCGTCGCCCTCGTTCAGGAAGCGCAGAACTCCAAGGCCCCCGGGCAACGCCTCGCCGACCGTGCCGCGTTCTGGCTGGTCCTGGTCGCCCTGATCGGCGGCACGGTCACCTTCCTGGCCTGGTGGCTCACCGGCGCGCCGGTGCCCACGGCGATCCTGTTCGCCATCACCGTCGTGGTGATCACCTGCCCCGACGCGCTCGGCCTGGCCACACCGACTGCGATCATGGTCGGCACCGGACTCGGCGCCAAACGCGGCGTGCTGTTCAAGAACGCCAGCGCCCTGGAATCCGCTGCCCATATCGATATGGTCGTCCTCGACAAGACCGGCACTCTGACCAAGGGCGAACCCGAAGTCACGGACTACCTGCCGATCGGCATGAACGACATCGAACTGCTCTCCCTCGCGGCCGCAGCGGAACGCGAATCTGAGCATCCGCTCGCCAGGGCGGTCGTCGCCTACGCCGACGCCCGCAACATCCCCCGACGCACCGCCAGCGCATTCCGGAACGTGACCGGGCTCGGCGCGGTCGCCACCGTCGACGGCCACCGCGTGGTGATGGGCAACACCCGTTTGATGGCCGACGAGGGCATCGACATCAGCCCCATCGAGGCAGCCCTCCACGGACTGGCCTCCACCGGCCGCACCGCCATCGCATTCGCGGTGGACGGCGAGGCAGCGGGGGTGATCGCGCTGGCGGACGCGCCGCGAGAAACCGCCGCCGCAGCGGTCACGGCCCTGCACGAGGCTGGCATCGAGGTCGTCATGCTCACCGGCGACAACGAACCCACGGCAAAGCGGATCGCTTCCCTGTTGGGCATCGACACCGTGATCGCCGAAGTCCTCCCCGAGGACAAGTCCGCACGGATCGCCGAGCTGCAATGCGCGGGCAAGAAGGTTGCCATGGTCGGCGACGGCGTGAACGACGCCCCCGCCCTCGCTCAAGCAGACCTGGGCATCGCCATCGGCGCAGGAACCGATGTGGCCATCGAGACTGCTGATGTCGTTCTGATGCGCTCCGACCCGCTCGACGTCGCGATCGCGCTGCGGATCGGAAAAGGCACCGTTCGCAAGATGCGACAGAACCTCGGCTGGGCCATCGGCTACAACGCCGTTGCCCTCCCGATCGCCGCCGGCGTGTTCGTCTCCTCGCTGGGGATCATGCTCAGCCCGGAGATCGCCGCCATCTCCATGTCCGGCTCCAGCGTCATCGTCGCCGTCAACGCGCTCCTGCTCAAGAGGCTGCGCCTGCCCTCACCTCCCGCTCCCGCTCCCGCTCCCGCTCCCGCAGCATCCTGACGGTCCCCTGCCTGACCCCAACCCGAGGAGAATCCCATGACACACCACACCGACGACACGACCGACAACACAGTATTAGTCACTGACCCGGTCTGCGGAATGCTGATCGACCCCGCCACAGCCGCCACAACCCGAGAGCACGGCGGCACCACGTTCTACTTCTGCTCAATCGGATGCGCCAAGGCTTTCGACGCCGATCCCCACCGATACGGACACCCGTGAGCTATCGCCGAGACCGAGGAACCGTCCACCGTCAGGCTGGCTGGGAGCTCGTGTCCGGATGGTGCCTGAAACGCTGTTTTCGTTAGCATCCATCGCGAAGAGGCCGCACACGCGCCTCGCATGTCTTTACGTCGATCACCCACGACACGCGGTTTCGGAGCCGTCGACTTGGCAATCATCAATGTCCCCGGGAAGGTTCATGAGAAGTATGCCGTGCTTTGCACCGCGGGACGTTCGACCTATAGGGACGCTCAAGCTTCAGCGCAAGCTGGAGTCACGGATCGGCCAGGCAGGCGGATAGAAGGGCGGTCAGCTCATGATGTACGGAAACGGCTTCGGGTGGGGCTGGATGTGGTTCGGCGGCGTGATGTTGCTGCTCATCTTGGCGGCAGTCATCATCTTGATCGTCCGCACCGCAGCTTCAGGTTCGTCTCCGCGTGGGGGACAGGTTCCGTCGGCGCCGAACACAGCGCGTCAGATCGCCGAGGAACGCCTTGCGCGCGGCGAGATCACCCCAGACGAATTTCGACAGGTCGTGCGGGCGCTCGAAGAACGCACCTGAGCACGGTCCCGTCCGACGGGTCAGCCGGGGTGCAGTTGGAGCGTTCGACGCAATAGGACCCTCGTTCTGTCTGCGGGTCGTGGCGAGCAAGCCCATAGTCGTTCAGCGCCATTCGAGACCGCGGGGAGACTCGAGCGTCGGCGACACGCGAATCGAAACTTCGCCTCAAGAGATCGCCCTGGTCGCCATGCGGCCTCGATCGAGCAGCGCAACACAACGCACAACCCGGCGGCTGCCACCGACAGCGTCGGAGCCGAAACGGTCAAAGTCCGGAACACCGATGAACAGCAATGCACGCAGGCACCCATCGCGGTGGGGCGCCTGATCGGTACCATTTAGGCGCATCCCGCCACAGGTACCTTCAAGGCGTAAAACGTCCTGGCCAAACGTAAAAACCAGCCCTACTCTGACTGCATGCGAGGTGGCCTTGAGCGGTGGAAGCGTGGGGTTGAGTCCCGAGGGGTACGACACGCGATTGCGTACGCGCTCGAGGGGACCTGTGACGCTCATCTCCAGCACGCGTCCGGTGGTGATGCGCTCGAAGCGTATGGTCTGGCATCGGACTCGACTGTTGCGCGTTTCGTCGTCGACCACGGCCGCATCTCCGCCGACGAACTCACTGCCGGCGGGCTTCGTGTGTGGATCACGGGCCACGACCCTGTCAGTGGTGAGGAGCGCGGCCGGCAACGGCTGAGCGCTGACGCCGACCTCTTGCTGGACGGCACGCTCAATCACCCGAAGTCGTACAGCATCGCTGCGTTGCTGCATCCGGAACTCGCGACCGAGTTTGAGGCGCTGCAGGACCGGCTGCGGGATCAAATCCTGCTGACCTGGCAGCGCGAGCTGAACGCGCGCCGTGGTCACGGTGGGCTGATCCGAGAGGACATCACCCGCATCGAGGTCGTCGAGCTGCAGCATCGTCGCTCACGGGCGCTGGACCCGCACGCTCACCGTCATATGTGGTTGAACATCAAGGTCCTCGGTGAGGACGGCAAGTGGTCGAACGTCGACTCACGCGTCGCGATGAAGCTGCACACGGTGATCAATGCCGAAGGCGATCTCGCTGCCCGCACTGACCCGCAGTGGATGGCCGCCCTCGAGCGCCACGGATTCACTCTCGATGACGACGGAGAGGTGGCGCAGCTCGCCGGAGCGGTACGGCCCTTCTCGCGTCGGTCAGCGCAAATCGAGCGGAACCGAGCGAGGCTGGTTGCGGTATGGACCGCCGAGCACGACGGTGCGCGCCCCAGCATCCGGGTTCTGACGCAGATTGACCGTCGAGCGTGGGCGATGTCGCGCCCGAACAAGCCGGCCCACCTGGACGAGCAGTCCTGGGAGGCAACGGTCCGCGACGAGCTGGAGGTTATCGATCCAGCACTCACCCGCGATCGGTCTCCGATCGCGCACACCGCGACGCCGACGGACGCGCTGGACCTAGATCTGCTGTCGGATGCTGCGGTCGTAGACGCCGACGCGCGGTCGACCCGTTCTGGCGGCCGGTTCAGCTCGTTCGATCTTCGTGCCGGCGCCATTCGCGCCCTCTCGCGCAGCGGCGTGATCGCGCCGCGCGACACGTTGACCGCGACGATCGACGAGATCTCCGAACGAGCGCATCGCAAGTCCGTGCGCCTCGCTGGGGGCGCGGACATTCCCGGTCACGTGAAGGCGTACATGGCGACCGAGACGATGCGCCTGAAGATCCGTCTCTCAGGGCGCCTCGATGCTCTCGCCTCACCCGGCCGCTCACTCCTGCCGACCGAGCTAGGTCGTGCCGCAGCATCCATCGAGGACATCGACACCCTGGATGCCTCGCAGCTCGCAGCAGCGGGCGCGATCGCGGGGAGGGGTGGGCTGGTGGCGGTCACCGGGCCGGCTGGCGCGGGCAAGACCACGATGTTGCGCGTCGCATACGCGGGACTGGCAGGACAGCGGCGACGGATGCTGGTGGTCGCGCCGACCCGGAAGGCGGCATCGGTCGCATCGCGCGAAGTCGGTGCCGCGGCCTCGAGCCTGCACGCGCTGCTCGCCGACCACGGCTACCGCTGGCACACTGACTCCGCCGGAGCCCAAGTCTGGGCGCGTCTGTCCCGCGGCGAGGCGGACCCGACGACGGGGGTTGTCTACGACGGGCCAGCCAGATTCGTCCTCCGGAGGGGCGATCGGATCGTGGTGGACGAGGCCGGCATGGTCGACCTGCAGACTGCGGCCGCGCTTGTCGATCTCGCCCTCGAGCACGGTGTCGGCGTGGCGATGGTGGGAGACCCGAACCAGGCACTCCCGGTCGGGCATGCAGGAGCGATGGCATCCGCGGTGCGCTACGCGACAGCATCCGTCGAACTCGACACCGTGCACCGGTTCAGCGATCCCGAGTACGCCGCGCTCACGCTGCGCGTCCGCAACCCCCGCGACCGCGACGACGCACTCCAAGTCGCGGGGGAGTTGCTCGAACACGGGCACGTGCAGCGGGTGGCCAGCGCGGAGGAAGCACGCGACGCAATGGTCGCGGCCTACTTCGATTGGCACGCCCGCAGCAAGCGCGTTGCGCTGGTCGCCGGTACCAATGATGAGGCGGACGCGATCAACGACGCCATCCAGCAACGACGGGTCAATGACGGTGAGCTGGATCCCACGACGCTGGCGCTGGGGATGGGGGAGCAGCACATCCTGGTTGGCGACATCGTGCAGACCCGCCGCAATGATCCGCGCACCGGGGTTGAGAATCGTGCGCAATGGGTGGTGCGCAACATTTGGGATGCAAGCATTGACCTCGCCTCGGTCGGTGACAGTGGTGAGATTCGCCGGGTGAGCCGCGAATACGCGCTCGATCACCTGCAACTTGCGTACGCGTCGACGGTGCATGGCATTCAAGGCGAGACGACGGATGCCGCAGTGGTGGGGCCGGATGTCGACGCGGCCGGCCTCTACGTCGGCCTGACGCGCGGGCGGCACCAGAACGTGGCCGTCACGATCGCCCGGACCGACCAGGATGCGATCGGCAACATCGGCGCGACGATGATGCGCGGCACGACCGAGCTGACGATCCAGGACGCGATGCGCGCGGCAGACGCCGAGCTGCGGCGAGCGGCACGCGCGCGATCACTCGAGGCGTCGACACCATGGGTTACGCCGAACTCTTCTGCCTCGCGCGGCGGGCTGTCGCTCTGAGGGCCCTCTCCTGGTCCGTGATCCAGAAACGTCAGGAGCAACTCGTGATCAGGCGTCGACGCCGAACACGCGCAGGAGTGCGGCGCGCGGGATCATTCGCCGCAGCCCCAGTTGGACCGACGGAATAGTCCCGTTCTCCATGCCCAACTTGATCGTGCGGTAGTCGACGCCGACGAGCTTCGCGGCATCCTTCATCGTCAGAGCCAGACAATCCGATGAGCGATTCATGGCCTTCCTCACGTTTGAGCCAACAGCGTCAGTCTCCCTTCGACGCAAAGTACCACAGATGTGAGCCAAGATCGACAGTCATCTTCGCGAATTCTCCGGCGGAGTGGAATAGTGGGTTCCATGGCGGAGCTGCAGACGTACGACATCGGTGACGAGCGGATCGATCTCGGGAGCGGAGTGAGCGTGCCGCGATCGTGGCACGCACGCGTATCGGGCGAAAAGGATGTCCCTGGCACGATCACGGTACGCGTGGAGTGGGATGCAGCACTCGGTCGCTCCGCTGTCGCATTCGCCGCCCTCGAGCGCGAGGGGGGAGGCGTCGACATCACGAGCCAGGTGCTGCGTGAAGTCCGCACGCACTGGATCATGACGAATTCAGCACTCGATGTGGTCACAGTGGATGTCGGCGAGAGCCAGCCCATCGGTGCCCGAGTGTTCCTCGCTCGCCAACTCGCTCGGGAAGGACGCGAGCAAAGAGACTCCATCCTCGACGCGATCGCGATCTACCGCGTCGCGACCGCTCTCAGCTACCCTCCGCTCAAGCTCGTCTCCGACACTCTGAAGATCAGTCAGAGCACTGCGACGCGCTTCATGAGTCGCGCGCGCGATATCGGCCTTGCGCCGGAGGTCCGAATCCAGGAGCCCCGGCGAGCACCAACCGTCGACCGGTACTTCCCCGGTGCCGGACCGTACGACCCCAGCCGGCCACACAGTGGACCCTCCAGTCCCGGCGGGCCATCAATCGGCCTATGACGCAAGAGTCGTCCCCTGGATCGTCATGTGACATCGCAGAGGTAATCGGGATGGGGCGGTAACTTGGCCTTTGCCCACATTTTGCCCACATTTGAAACCGACACGTGTCGATAACTTGGTGCATAGAACCGCATAAAAACAATGATTCTCGGCCGCGTCAACCTGCAGATTTGACTCAAAAACGCTCTCTCCCCTCTTTGCCAGGCTGATTGTGAGTCGGTTCACGATCAGTAGGGACGCAGGGTAATGACGATCAGTCCGGGGTTCACGGCGGCGGAGATCCGCGAGCTCGTGCACGAGTATCAGGTGCAGCCGCATGGGCAGAAGGGTCCGTGGCTGGATGCGCGGGGCGTGTCGTAAAAGCGGATGCGGCGGTGGCGGGACGCGGTGTTCGAAGGCGATCTCGACCGTGGGCTGATCCCGCGAGAAGGTAGTGAGATGATCGTCCCGCCGAGCAAGCGCACCGCGCTGGAGAAGCAGCGTGCCCGCGAACGCGCCGCCCAGGCGGCCGAGGTCGAGCGGTTGACCGCGCGGGTGCGGGAGCTGGAGGAGACCAACAAGGCTCTGGGAAAAGCTATCGGGCTCTTGCACACGATGAGCGAGCAAGAGCCCGCCGAGTCCCCGACGAAGACCGATACGAACGGTTCCTGACCGCCGAGAACGACCTCGTCGTCGAGCTGACCGGGATCCTCGGATCCCAGCGGCGGGCGCTGGAGTTGGCGGGTGTGTCGCGATCGACGTGGCACTACCGACAGCATCCGCGAGCGCGGGTGACCGATCCGATCCCGCAGACCGAGCGAGCGTATGAATCACGGATCAGCATTGTCGATGAGGAACGGATAAGCGAGCTGATCCTCGCCGGGTGGGCACAGCACAACTCCGTAGACCATTCGTTCGCGACCGCATGGGATGCCGGGGTGATGTGAGTATTCGCTCCTCTGAGGGCCACTGATATTGCGGTTCAGGGCCACTCGCTCATCGACGCGATCGTGTCGGTGAGGGCCACCGAATATTGGGGTTGAGGGCCACCGTTCCTAGGCTCCTTCTGCCGCGTGGCCAATCACACGGCAGAAGGAGTGATTCGGATGGTACGCAAGATCAAGGCGAAGCTGGTGCTTCGGCTTCGCGCGGAGGGGTTCACGGGGAGGCAGATCGCCGCGCAGGGCATGTCCCGGACGAGTGTGGCGGCGGTCATCGACGCCGCCGACCGGGAAGGGATCGGTTGGGACGACGTCGCCAAGCTCGAGGAAGCGGACGTGTATGCGCGGCTGTTTCCTGGTCGTGGTGAACATGACAGCGTTCACGCGCAGCCGGACTGGGACAGGGTGCACCGGGAGCTCGCGCGGGTCGGGGTGACGCTGAAGCTGCTGCATGGCGAGTATGTCGACGCCTGCCGGGCGGCGGGATCGACGGCGATGGGATACGACAGGTTCTGCAAGGCCTACCAGCAGCACGTCCTCATCTCCGGGGCGGCGTCGCGGGTGGGGCACAAGGCGGGGCAGACGGTCGAGGTCGACTGGTCGGGCAAGACGATGCAGCTGACCGACCCGGTCACCGGGCAGCAGACGCGGGTCTACTTGTTCGTTGCGACGCTGCCGTTCTCCCGCTACTCGTTCGTGGAGCCGACGCTGGACATGCAGCAGGACGCCTGGTTGCGCGCGCACGTGTCGATGTTCGACTGGTTCGGCGGGAGTGTCCCGCGTGTCGTCCCGGACAACCTCAAGACCGGGGTGCTGAAGCACCCGGCGGAAGGTGAGGTGGTGCTCAACGATGCGTATCGGGAACTCGCGGCGCACTACTCCGCGGCGGTGCTCCCGGGGCGGGTGAAGAAGCCGAAAGACAAGGCCAGTGTCGAGAACACGGTCGGGAACGTCGCGACCTGGGTGATCGCATCCCTCCGCGACCGAAGCTTCGCGAGCTTGGCGGAGTTGCGGGCGGTCGTCTACGAACGCGTGGCCGCTTACAACGCGGAGCCGTTCCAAAAGCGCGCCGGGTCAAGGCTGAGCGTGTTCGACTCGGAGGAGAAGCCGCTGCTGCGGCCGCTTCCGGTGGTCCCGTTTGAGATCTCGAGGTGGTTCTACCGGCGCCGGGTTCAGAAGAACGGGCACGTCGTGTTCGAGCGCAACTTCTACTCCGTGCCCTACCCGAACATCGGTCGGAGTGTTGATCTGCGGGTCACCGACACCACGGTCGAGATCTTCGCCGGGCAGGAGCGGCTGACGAGCCACCTGCTCGCTCCGGTCGGGATGGTGAACGAGTATCGCACCCACGACAGCGATCTGCCCGACGGTCCCCGCTACCGGCAATGGGACGCCGAACGTGTTCGCGAGTGGGCGGGCCGGATCGGGGAGGACACCACGATCGTGGTGAATCGGATCTTCGAGTCCGTGCCCGTCGACGAGCAGGGCCTGGACGCGGCTTTGGCGGTGTTGCGGCTCACCCGCCGCTACTCCGCCGCTCGGGTCGAAGCCGCCGCCGGGATCGCCCTCGCGTCCCGGGTGAGATCTCCGCGCTACGCGCATCTGCGGCCCATCCTCGAGACGAACCAGGACCAACCCGACGGGAGGAGCCCATGGGCTGAACCCGCGACTACGGGGCCGACCGGATACGTCCGCGGCGCGGACTACTACGCCGGTGACATCCGATGAGCCGGCTCGACTCGGAGACGAAGCGGAAGCTGCGTGAGATGGGGGTGACGTCGCTGGTCGACGCGTTCGAGGTCCAGGACGACAGCCTCACGTTGGGAATGGCGTTCGAAGAACGCGTCAAGCTCGCCGTCGACGACGCCCACGCCACCTTCACCCACGCCAAGGTCGAAGGCCTCATCCGGCGGGCCGGTCTCCGCTACCCGAACGCGGACCTGCGGCGAGTCGACCTGCTCGAGCAGCGGGGTCTTGACCGCGGGGTGATCGCGCAACTCGGCACCTGCCAGTTCATCACCCGGCAGCAGAACGTCGTCTTCCAAGGCTTCACCGGGTCCGGGAAGAGCTACCTCGGATCGGCGTTGGCGAAGCAGGCCTGTCAGCACCGCTACCGGGCGCACTACATCCGCATGCCCGACCTCGAAGAATCCTGGGCCACCGCCCGCGACCGGCCCGCGGGGAAGGAGAAGTGGCTCCGCAAATACGCGGCGTTCACGCTCCTCGTGATCGACGAATGGCTCCTCGACAACCCCGATGACAGCGTTCGCGGCATGCTGCTCGAGCTGCTCGAGCGCCGCTACGACGCCACCTCGACGGTGTTCTGCACCCAGTACGCGAAGAAGGACTGGCACCAACGCCTCGGCGGCGGAGTCCACGCCGACGCGATCATGGACCGCATCGTCCACAACACCATCTGGATCGAGACCGGCAGCACCAACATGCGCGAACACACCGCCAGGACGGCCTGACCGGCGCCGGTGAGCGTTGCCATCACCGGGTGGCGCTCACCGGCAATACCGGGCGGCCCTGAATCGCAATATCGAGTGGCACTGAACCCCAATATCGACTGGCCCTCAACCCTTCAAATACTCAGTGATGCTCGCATCCAGGCGCACCTGGTGGCGCATCGCGGCGCGGATCGAGGACCAGATGCTGCGTCCGAAGATCCCGGCCCGCAAAGACCGCCGGCAGCCGCGGAACAAGCCGGTGCTGAAAGCGACCGGCCCAGGCCAGGTGTGGTCGTGGGACATCACGGACTTGTACTCGCCGTGGCAGGGGAAGGTGTTCAAGGCGTACAAGATCACCGACATCTTCTCCCGGAAGATCGTCGGCTGGCGGGTCGAGGACCGTGAGGCCGACCACCTCGCTGTCGAGATGTTCGCCGCCGCGATCGCCGAGCACGGCGCACCCCAGGTGGTGCACGCCGACTCCGGCGCCGCGATGACCTCGAACCTGCTCCGCGACTACCTCCACGAGCAGCGCGTGGAACTCTCCCACAACCGGCCGTACACGTCGAACGACAACCCGTTCTCCGAGGCCGGATTCCGGACGATGAAATACCGTCCTGGCTACCCGAAGGTGTTCACCGATCTCGACACCGCCCGGCACTACATCGCCGGATACGTGTCCTGGTACAACGAGCAGCACAAACACTCCGGGATCGCGCTGTTCTCACCCGAGCAAGTCCACGACGGCACCTGGACGCAAGCCTGGGAGCAACGAGATCGAGCGCTGCAACGCTACTTCCAGAAGCACCCGGAACGCTTCCACGCGCGGCCCCGAACACCAGCGCCCGCGACCACCGTCGGGATCAACCTGCCCGACCGGCAGCCACAAAAGCAGGTCGCGTGACTCCACACAGCTTGACATCGGGCGCTCACGGCGGTAACGCGGGTTCGAATCCCGCTGGGGTCACCAACAAGAAAACCCCCGCTTCGGCGGGGGTTTTCGCATTCCCGCCGCGGTGCCCGTGCTCGCGGGCTTCCCTGATGAAGTCGGGGGCAACGTGGCGACATCCTGGCCTCGAACGGTGACGACAAGGCCTTCCGGGAGCCGGTAGCGGTACGATCTGACGGGTGAACGTCGACAGGCGAGCTAGGTGATGAACATGTCCTCGACCGTGGTACGCGAAGCGTCAGCGACAGAGCGCGCCGTGATTCCGCCCGCCGACCGCTTCATGCGACGGCTGCTCCGCGTCTCGTCCACCGACAAGCGCGTCGTCGGCAGTGCGCACCGCGCATTCCGCGTCGCCATCCTGGTCTCCGCGGTCCGCTGCCTGATCACCTACCTCGCCATCCCGATCCTGATCCCGATCGCCGCGGTCGCGGGCCTCGTGGCGGCGCCGCTGAGCATCGCCCTCTGCCTGTTCGCCTTCGTCAACGGCGTCATCAGCGTGCGCAGGTTCTGGATCGCGAACCATCGCTACCGCTGGATGTACACGAACTTCATGGCCGTGGTGTTCGCCGTTCTGGCCGTCACCCTCGTCATCGACATCGGCGGGTTGGTGGCCGGCGCATGAGCGACGTATCGCGTCAGGATCCGGCGCCCGCAGCTACGGAGGAACAGGCCGACGGCCCCGCGGGAAGCGTGTGGGGGAGCGTGGCGCTGTTCGTGGGCTTCGTCGTCGTGATGTCCGGCTGCATCACGCTCCAGATCCTTACCTAAGCACGATCTCCCGGCTCGTCGTCCGAGTCCGGCACGGCCGTGGAACGGCGGACGCGTCGCGCGCGCACCGCCCGGCGGATCAGCCAGACGACAACACCGACGACGGCGATGACCGCGAGCCACGGCAGCAGGAATCCGAGGGCGATCACGATGCCGTTGAGCGTCGCGACCAGCCCGTTCCAGCCCGCCGCGATGCCGTCGCCGAAGCCGGCGGGGTCGGCCTGCACGACTTCGGACGGCTCGTACAGCGAGACCGTCAGAGACGACATCCCGACCTGGTCCTCGAGATACTTCAGCTGTTGCTCGTACGACTCGAGCTGCGCCTGCCGGTCGGCCAGCGCGCTCTCTGCTGCCAGCAGGTCGGCCGTGGACTCCGCGTCGGCCATCAGAGACTCGAGGCGCTCGACCGAGGTGCGCAGCGCATCGATGCGGGCCCGCAGGTCGACGGCTTCGCTCGTCACGTCGCGGCGGTCCAGCTGTGAGGACGTGACGTCGCCCACGCCGGCCAGTGACTGCGTCACGGCGTCGAGCTGGTCGGCGGGCACGCGGACGGAGATCCATGCCGAACTCACCTCGGCGGGGTAGCTGACGCCGGGGGACGTGCCCAGGACCACGAACTGGCCGTCGGCTCCCATGCTCAGCGCTTCGACGTACCCGCCGGCGTCTTCGGCGATCACCGTGATCCGGTCAGCGGCCGCCCGGACGTCGTCGACGCGGACCGACGCGGACGCGGTGGCGATGATCTCCCGCTCGCTGCTGGTCACACCGGCGTCCGGACCCGCCAGGTCGTCGGCTCCGCCCTGCTCGTCGGCGGTCGCGCCGCCGTCTGCGTCCGAGAAGTCCGGCGCCATCTCCGGGAGCGCACCCGAGCTGCTCTGATCGACCATCGAACCGGCCGAGTTCGACGTGATGCCGGACACATACGGCGCGATGACGGCCGCGACGACGATCACCGCGGCGGCGGTCCCGCCGGCCAGCCAGAGACGGCCGCGCCGCACCCGCCGGCGCCGCTCATCCTCTGCGTTCGTGCCCGTGCGCGGCTCGGCGCCGACCGCGTCGAACAGCTGCTTCTCGATCTCGGCGACGCGCTCGTCGCTGAGATCGGGCAGTGCCTGGTCGTGTGTGCTCATGTCCCCTCCTGTTCGACGGCACCGCGCACCTGGGTGCGGATGCGGGAGAGACGATTGCGGACCGCGCCGTGCGTGACGCCGAGTTCGTCGGCCGCCGCCTGATAGGCGTATCCCTGGGCTGCGCACAGCCGGAAGATCTGCTGATCGAGCGTGCTCAGCGTGCGCACCTCGTCCAGGATCCGATCCACCAGATCCGCGGTGACGACTTGACGCTCCACGTCGACCAGGGCCGGCAGCGTGTCGTCGACGGCCGCGGCGGTGTGCTCACGATCCCGCTGCTGACGCCGGACGCGGTTGGCGCACTGGAATCGGCAGATGGTGACCAGCCACGGCAGCAGCGAGTCGCCGGCCAGTTCGAGATCGGGAAGCTTCCGCCATGCGGCCAGGAAGGTCTCCTGGGCGACGTCCTCGGCATCCGCCCTCGTACCGACCAGGCCATACGCAAGCCAGAACACGGGCCGCACGTACGCGCGATACAGCGTGCGGAAGGCATGCTCGTTCCCGCGCGCCGCGGCGGCGACGAGCTCGGCATCACTGTGCACGGCCGTATCGGTCATGTGCTCCTCATCGTCTCTCACCACCACAGTGTCGCGTGCGCCGGAAGCGTCTCATCCCCTCGCCACACCTGTATCCTTGACCGAGCGAGAGGGAGTATCCCATCCTCGCGCATCCGTCACCACGGGCCCCGTAGCCGGGGACCCGGATGCGCGCCGCAACAGCGGGGGAGAGACTTTCGACGAATCCTCCTCCCCTCGAAAGGCCCCCATGGAGCTTCCTGTCTGGTTCGAGATCGGCTCGATGGTCGTGCTGCTGGCGATTCTGATCGCCGACCTGCTGCTGATCATCAAGCGACCCCACATCCCCTCCAACAAGGAGTCGACGCTGTGGGTCGTGTTCTACGTGATCCTGGCCCTCATCTTCGCCGGTCTCATGTGGATGTTCGCCGGTGGGGAGTATGCCGGGCAGTTCATCGCCGGGTGGCTGACGGAGTACAGCCTGTCGATCGACAACCTGTTCGTGTTCGTGCTGATCATGACGCAGTTCTCGGTGCCTCGTCGCTATCAGCAGAAGGTGCTGATGGTGGGCATCATCATCGCGCTGATCCTCCGCGGGATCTTCATCCTGGCCGGTGCGGCGATCATCGAGAACTTCCTGCCGATCTTCTATGTTTTCGGTGCGTTCCTGATCTGGACTGCGTTCAAGCAAGCCTTCCCCGGTGGCGACCATGACGAAGACGTCAAGCAGGAGAGTGTCATCGTGCGCACCCTGCGCCGCACGATCGACATCAGCGAGACCTATGACGGTGCCAAGGTGCGCACCATCGTCGACGGCAAGAAGATGTTCACCCCGATGATCATCGTGTTCGTCGCGATCGGCATGACCGATCTGCTGTTCGCGCTGGATTCGATCCCCGCGATCTTCGGCATCACGCAGAACGCATTCATCGTGTTCACCGCGAACATCTTCGCGCTCATGGGCCTGCGTCAGCTCTACTTCCTGCTGGGCGGACTGCTCGACCGGCTGCGGTACCTGCACTACGGCATCGCCTTCATCCTCGCTTTCATCGGCGTGAAGCTCATCTTCCACGCGATGCACGAGAACGAGGTGCCGTTCATCAACGGCGGCGAGGGCATCGCCTGGGCGCCCGACATCTCGACCTGGATGTCGCTCGGCGTCATCGTGGTCTCGATGGTCGTGGCGACGGTCGCGAGCCTGATCGCGTCGGCGCGTGAGCGTGACGCCGAGCCGTCACCGCGTACCGCCTCCCACCCGGTCGTGCCCGCCGAGACCGAAGCGGCCGCCATCGCCGTCGCGGAGGAGAAGGGCGCGCCGGCGACTGTGGAGACCCCCGACCGCGACGAGCGCAGGCAGTAGCCGCCCCGGCCTATACACAGGGTTTCGCCGCATTACCACCCCGTCCCGCGTGTCGCGGGGGTGTGCTTGAGTTGCACCTGGAGGTGACCCGGTGATCGAATTCCGCGACGTGTCGAAGCAGTACCCCGACGGGACTGCGGCCGTCGACGCGTTCAGCCTCGTGATCCCGGCGCACAAGACCACAGTGCTCGTGGGCTCGTCCGGCTGCGGCAAGACGACATTGCTGCGCATGATCAATCGCATGGTCGAGCCGACGTCGGGCGTGATCGAAATCGACGGTGAGTCCATCGCGGCACGGGATGCCGTGGCCCTGCGCCGCAGCATCGGCTACATCATGCAGAGCGCGGGCCTGCTACCGCACATCAGCGTGGTCGACAACGTCGCCACCGTGCCGGTTCTCAGCGGGGTGCGCCGGGCCGAGGCGCGGGCGCGGGCGCTCGAGCTACTGGATGTCGTCGGGCTCGATCGCTCGCTCGCGGGGCGCTACCCGCACCAGCTCTCCGGCGGCCAGCAGCAACGGGTCGGCGTGGCGCGCGGGCTTGCCGCCGACCCGAACATCCTCCTGATGGACGAGCCGTTCGGGGCCGTCGACCCCATCGTCCGCCGTGAGCTGCAGCACGAGATCCTGCGCCTGCAGCGCGACCTCGACAAGACCGTGGTGTTCGTCACGCACGACATCGATGAGGCGTTCCTCCTCGGCGACCAGGTCGTCATCCTGCACAAGGGTGCGCACATCGCCCAGGTCGGCTCGCCGAGCGAGATCATCGAAGCCCCGGCATCCGAGTTCGTCGAGCAGTTCATCGGGGCCGACCGCGGCACGCGCGCGCTGCGCCTGAAGGAGACGCCCCGCGGCACCGTGGTGGTCGACACCGAGGGGCGCACTCAGGGCACGATACTCGGGGGCGACGCCGCGTGAGCTGGGTGCTCGACAACCTCGACCTCATCGCGAAGCTGACGCTCGTGCATCTGCGTCAGAGTGCCATCGCCATCGTCTTGTCGTTCCTCATCGCCCTGCCGCTGGGCTGGCTCGCCTGGCGGTTCCGGGTGTTGCGCAGCGGCATCATCACCGTGGTGGGGCTGCTGTACACGATCCCCTCGCTCGCCCTGCTCATGCTCCTGCCCACCCTGCTGGGCATCAGCCCGCTCAGCGAGCTCAACCTCATCATCGCGCTGATCCTGTACGGCGTCGCACTGATGGTGCGGGCCGTGGCCGACGGCCTGGACGCGATCGATCCGGACGTGCGGCTGGCGGCCACCGCGATGGGCTACGGGCCGGCCCGCCGGTTCGCGCGGGTCGACTTCCCGCTCGCGGGTCCGGTCGTGCTGGCCGGTCTGCGCGTCACTGCCGTGAGCACGATCGCGCTCGCCACCGTCGGCATCCTGATCGGCATCGAGAATCTCGGCTACCTGTTCACGAACGGATATCAGCGCCGCATCATCGAGGAGATCTTTTCGGGCATCGTCGCCGTCGTGGTGATCGCCCTGGTCATCGATCTGCTGCTCGTACTGGCCGGACGGCTGCTCATGCCGTGGTCGCGCACGCCCACCCGGCGCGCGGCAACTCGCCGGGTCGAGGCGGAGGCGCTGGCATGAATCTCATTGCCGACGCTCTCGCGTGGATCTTCTCCGGCGACCCGGGGGCAGGGCTCGCACCGATCCCGGTCGCCTTCGTCGAGCACCTCGTCTACACGTTCCTGTCGGTGCTGATCGCCGGCGCGATCGCCGTACCGGCCGGATGGGCGATCGGGCACACCGGCAGAGGTCGCGACGTCGCCGTCGCGGTGTCCGGCGCCGCCCGTGCCGTTCCTTCCTTCGGCCTGCTCCTGCTGCTCGTGCTTCTGCTCGGCGTCCTGCACAAGCCCGAGGCCGCCGTGATCACCTTCGTTCTGCTGGCGATCCCGTCGCTCCTGGCCGGCGCATACACCGGGTTCGAAGCGATCGACCGGGCCGTGGTCGACGCCGGACGGTCGATGGGCATGACCGGTGGACAGGTGCTGCGACGCATCGAGATCCCGCTGGGCCTGCCGCTGCTGATCGGCGGGGTCCGTGCGGCGACGCTGCAGGTGGTCGCGACCGTCACGATCGCCGCCTATGCGAACCTCGGCGGACTCGGCCAGTACATCATCACGGGGCTGAACCTCCGCCGGTTCGACATGGTGCTCGGCGGCGCGATCCTCGTCGCCGTGCTCGCACTGGTGCTGGACGCCCTGTTTGCGCTCGGGCAGCGCTTCGCCCTTCCGCACGGCGTCCGTGCGTCTTCCACCCGCTCAGCGCCGCGCGCCCGCGCACCACGCCCGGCCGCGGCCTGAACCCGACCACCCACAGTAAGGAAACGAGAATGCACACAGCACGCACCAGAGTGGCGGCCGTGATCGCCCTCATCGCAGGCGGTGTCCTGGCCCTGTCGGGCTGCGCCCAGAGCGACCCGCTCGCAGACCCCAGCACGCCCGCAGATGTCGATCCCGCCACGATCGTCGTCGGATCGCAGGCGTACTACTCGAATGAGATCATCGCGGAGATCTATGCCCAGGCCCTGGAGGGCGCCGGCTTCACCGTCGAGCGCTCGTTCAACATCGGCCAGCGCGACGCCTACCTCCCGTCGATCGAGAGTGGCGAGATCACGCTGTTCCCGGAGTACAGCGGCAACCTCCTGCAGTTCTTCGACGCGGACACCGATGCGCGCAGTCCGGAGGACGTGTACGCGGCCCTCGCGGATGCTCTGCCCGACGGCCTCACGGTGCTCGACCAGGCCACCGCGAGCGACCAGGATTCGTACACCGTCACGCGCGCCTTCGCCGACGAGCACGATCTCACCTCGATCGCCGATCTGGCCGGCGTCGACGTGCCGCTGACGCTCGGCGGCCCGCCGGAGCTTGCCGAACGCCCCTACGGCCCGACCGGGCTCAAGGACGTCTACGGCGTCGATGTCTCCTTCAGCGGGACCGGCGACACCACCGTCGAAGAGCTCGTCGCGGGCACCGTGAACGTTGCGAACGTCTACACGGCCGACCCACGCATCCAGACCGAGGATCTCGTCGTGCTCGAAGACCCGGAGGCGCTGTTCCTGGCATCCAACGTCGTCCCCCTGGTCAGTGAGACTGTGGCCGACGAGGTCGCCGGGGTGATCAATCCGATCAGCGCGGCGCTCACTCCGGAGGGGCTCGTCGCTCTGAACGTCAAGTCGACGCAGGACAAGGAGTCGCCGGCTGACATCGCCGCGGCCTGGCTCAGCGAGAACGGGCTGGACTGAATCGACGGACGGGGGTGCGGCCTCGGCCGGCCCCCGTCCGAATCAGAACGACTGCAGGTTGGCTCGGAGCCCGCCGCCGGTGTACTCGGAGCGCAGAATGCCGCGGCGGCGCAGGATGGGGACGAGTTCGTCGAGCATGCGGTGCACCGTCACCGGGTGCAGGTCGCCCCACAGCAGCACGCCGTCGTTGCCCCACGTGCCGAGTTCCTCGATACGGTCGGCCAGTTCGTCTGCCGTGCCGACGAAGCCCGATCCGTCGCGCAGCCGGCCCAGCTGGGCATGGGCTGCGAGCAGTTCGCGCAGCGGGGCGTCCGGATCGCTCGTGCCGACCAGTCGCCGGATGCTGCCGTGCGAGACGTGATCACCGAAGACCGACAGGTCCAAGGGGGAATCCAGGTCGAGCGCCGTCAGGTCGGTCTCCAGGTCGCTGGACTGCCGTTCGGCGATGTTCCGGAGCGTCGCGTCTGCGGGATGCGCGGAGGCGGCCACGAGACGGTCGGCCTCTTCGGCCGATGAGACCAGCACGGGCTGGATTGCGAACAGGATCTTGATGTCTTCCGGTGTGCGCCCCTGCGCGCGGGCGGCATCGTGGATCTTCCCGCGGTAGGCGGTGATGCTGGCCTCGTCGAGTGGCGCCAGCGCGAGTTGCACGTCCGAGTTCGCCCCCGCGAATCCGAGGCCCCGACCCGACCCGCCGGGGGAGACGATCACGGGATCGCCCTGCTCGAACGGCACGAAGTTCAGCGGGCCGTCGAACGCGAAGTATTTGCCGCGGTGCACGGTCTCGTGCAGCAGACTGCCGTCCGCATAGCGGCCCCGGGCCGGGTCGGCGATGAGCGCGTCATCGGGCCAGCTGTGCCAGAGGTCGCGGATGCCGGTGAGCCATTCCTCCGCGCGGTCGTATGCGGCATCGTGGCTCAGCGGGGGCGCGGCGCCGAAGTGTCGTGCGCTGCCGGTGTCGGTGACCACGTTGAGGCCGAGCCGGCTGCCGCTGAGATGCTGCAGCGTCGCGAACTGCCGCGCGGCCGTGTAGGGCAGATACGCGGCCGGATTGACGGTCGGGACGACGCCGAGATGCTGGGTCGCCGCGAACAGGTACGGCGCGAGCAGTAGCGGATCGAGCTTGGGACCGCCGAACGCGTGCCGGACGCGCAGGTCGATCGTCTCGGCCGAGCCGAGCGAGGGCGCGTCCTCGACGATCAGCAGGTCGAACCCGGCCTGCTCGAGCGTGCGCGCCGAATCCTGATAGAGCCCGGGCCGTGTCCAGGTGTGATTCCACTCCAGGTACGGATGCCCCCAGCCGTGCGGGCCGAAGCCGCGCGCGAGGAACCACCCGAAGTGCTGCAGCCTGGTCACGCGACCCTCTCATGCTCGACGGTCCGGGGCGCCGCGGTCACGGCATCCAACGCCCGGGACAGGTCCGCGCGCAGATCTGCGACATCCTCGATCCCGATCGACACCCGCAGCGTACCGGGGTGCACCCCCAGCGCGAGGCGCTCGTCCTCGGTGCGGTGGCTGTGGCTCGTGGATGCCGGGTGCAGCACGAGCGAGCGCACATCGCCGAGGTGGGTCATGTGCGTGAAGACCTGCACCGACTCGACGACCGTGCGCGCCGCAGGCAGCCCGTCGCGCAGCGTGAAGGCGAACACCGAGCCGTAGCCGTCCTGCAGGTAGCGGCGTGCGGTGTCGTACGTGGGGTGGGATGCCAGTCCCGCATAGTCGACCGACGCGATGGCCGGATGTGCTTCGAGCCACCGCGCGAGCGCGAGAGCGTTCTCCGATTGACGCTGGACGCGTAGGCTGAGCGTCTCGATGCCCTGACCGATGAAGAACGCGTTGAGCGGCGACGGGGTGGGCCCGAACCGCGGCGCGATGCTCTCCCGCAGGTACGCGATGCGCGCGCTGCCGCCGTGCCGCTCCCAGAGGGAGGGGCCGCCGCCGCGCGGGGGCTCGGTCAACTGCGGGAACAACGCGCCGTCGCGTCCGCCGTCGAAGCGCCCGCTGTCGACGATCACCCCGCCCAGCACCGCACCCTGTCCGGCGAGGAACTTGCTGGCGGAGTGCACGACCACCGCAGCCCCGTGCGCGATCGGGCGCAGCAGGTAGGGCGTCGCGAAGGTGTTGTCGATGATGAGGGGGATGCCGTGCTCCTCGCCGACGGCGGCGACCGCCGCGATGTCGAGCACGTCGTTGCGCGCGTTGGCGATCGATTCGGCGAACAGCACACGCGTGGTGGGCCGGATGGCGGCACGCCACGCTGCCGGATCGCCGATGTCGTCCACGAAGTCGACGGTCACCCCGAACCGGCTGAGATTGTCCAGCAGCAGACCCCGCGTGCCCTCGTAGATGTGGGTCGAGCTGACCACGTGCTGACCAGCCGAGACGAGACCGAGCAGCGCGACCGCGACGGCGGCCTGCCCACTGGCCAGCAGCAGCGCCTGCGCGCCGCCCTCGAGCGATGCGAGCTTGTCCTCGACAGCGGTCACGGTGGGGTTGCCGGTGCGGGTGTAGCCGAAGCCGTCGCCGGAGCCGAAGTGCGACGCCGCGTCGTCGAACGAGTCGAACGTGAAGCCCGCCGTCAGGTGGATCGGCAGCGCGCGCGGGGAGGCCGCCGGGGCGCGCGTGCCGGCGTGCACCTGTCGTGTCGTGAACCCACCCGTAGACCCGTCGCCCACCGCATCTTCCCCTTCCGGAATCCCGATTCCCCCCAGGCTCTCACGCACCCGCTCACAGGACCGTTTCGTGCGTCGGAGTATGACGACGGTTCGCGCGCCCCGAGTGCGGCGCGCGACCGGCATCCCTGGGACGGTGATAATCTGACCGAATGCGGATCGCCCTGCTTCTCCTTAGCGGCCGCGACGAGATCTCGTTCTGAGCCCTCTCTCGTCGCGGAGTCCGTCCTGGGCGCCATCCCCTCCACAGGAGAACGAGACAGCATGAGCACCACCATTCCCGAACGCCCCCGCACCCTGGCCGAGAAGGTCTGGGACGACCACGTCGTCGTGCGGGGTGAGGACGGTCAGCCCGACCTCATCTACATCGACCTGCACCTGGTCCACGAGGTCACCAGCCCGCAGGCCTTCGACGGTCTGCGCGCCGAGGGCCGCCCGGTTCGCCGCCTCGATCTGACGATCGCCACGGAGGACCACAACACTCCGACGCTCGACATCCACAAGCCGATCGCCGACCTCACCAGCCGCACGCAGATCGAGACCCTGCGCCGCAACGCCGAGGAGTTCGGCGTCCGGCTGCACTCGCTGGGCGACAAGGAGCAGGGCATCGTCCACGTGGTCGGCCCCCAACTCGGCCTCACCATGCCGGGGATCACCGTCGTCTGCGGCGACTCGCACACTTCGACCCACGGCGCCTTCGGGGCGATGGCCTTCGGTATCGGCACCAGTGAGGTCGAGCACGTCCTGGCGACGCAGACCCTGCCGCTGAAACCCTTCAAGACCATGGCGATCACCGTCGAGGGCGAGCTGAGGCCCGGCGTGACAGCGAAGGACATCATCCTCGCCGTCATCGCGAAGATCGGCACCAACGGCGGTCAGGGCTACGTGCTCGAGTACCGCGGCTCCGCCATCCGCACGCTGTCGATGGAGGGGCGCATGACGATGTGCAACATGTCCATCGAGGCCGGCGCGCGCGCCGGCATGGTCGCCCCTGACGAGATCACCTTCGAGTACGTCAAAGACAAGCCGCATGCGCCCCAGGGCCAGGACTGGGACGACGCGGTCGCCTATTGGCGCACGCTGCCGTCCGATGAGGGCGCCGTCTACGACGCCGAGGTGTTCCTCGACGCAGGTGAACTCGAGCCGTTCGTCACGTGGGGAACCAACCCCGGTCAGGGCGTGTCCCTGTCGGATGTCGTCCCCTCGCCCGACCAGTTCGACGACCCCAATGAGCGCGCCGCCGCCGAGCGCGCCTTGCAGTACATGGATCTGACGCCGGGCACTCCGCTGAAGGACGTGCCGGTGGATGCCGTGTTCATGGGCTCCTGCACCAACAGCCGCATCGAGGATCTACGACAGTTCGCGTCGATCATCCGCGGACACACGAAGGCCGAAGGCGTGCGTGTCATGGTGGTTCCGGGCTCCGCGCGCGTGCGGCTGGAGGCCGAGGCCGAGGGACTCGATAAGGTGATCACCGATTTCGGCGCGGAGTGGCGGTTCGCCGGCTGCTCGATGTGCCTGGGCATGAACCCCGACCAGCTCGCGCCGGGGGAGCGCTGCGCCTCCACCAGCAACCGCAACTTCGAGGGTCGGCAGGGCAAGGGCGGGCGCACGCACCTCGTGTCGCCGCTCGTGGCAGCCGCCACCGCAGTGCTCGGCCATCTCGCGAGCCCCAGCGATCTGCAGGTTCTGACCGGGGCGGAGGCCTGACATGGACAAGTTCACCACGCACACCGGCGTCGCCGCTCCGCTGAAGCGCTCCGCCGTCGACACCGACCAGATCATCCCGGCCGTCTACCTCAAGCGCGTCACCAAGACCGGCTTCGAGGACGCCCTGTTCTCCAGCTGGCGCCAGGACCCCGAGTTCGTGCTGAACCAGCCGGCGTTCCAGGGTGCGTCGGTGCTGGTCGCAGGACCGGACTTCGGTACCGGCTCGAGCCGTGAGCACGCCGTATGGGCGCTGCGCGACTTCGGGTTCAAGGTCGTGCTGAGCCCCCGATTCGCCGACATCTTCCGCGGCAACGCCGGGAAGCAGGGTCTGGTGACCGGTGTCGTCTCCGAGACGGACATCGACGCCATCTGGGCGAAGATCGACGCCGAGCCCGGCATCGTGATGACCGTGAGCCTCGAGGACCGCACGGCACGTATCGGTGACCTCCAGGTGGGTTTCGAGATCGATGATTACACTAGGTGGCGGCTCCTCGAAGGGCTCGACGACATCGGGCTCACACTGCGCAGCGCGGATGAGATCGCTGCGTTCGAGGCGCGCCGAGAGGCGTGGCGACCCCGGACGATCCCCGTTCCGTAGCCCGACTCCGGCTCCTCACAAGGGAGTACGGCAGAATACTTTCCTCGAGACCAAGTGAGGCCCATCGGATGAACACACTCCTCAGCGCGTCGGCATCATCGCACCCCGGCGGCGGGGAGGGCGAGCTTCCGGGCGAGATCCTCTCGATCCGCGGCGGCCGACCGCTGACGGGTCGTGTCGATGTGAAAGGTGCGAAGAACCTCGCCACCAAGGCGATGGTCGCCGCCCTCCTCGGCGGCACCGAGAGCGTCCTCCGTGACGTCCCGGTGATCAGTGACGTCCAGGTCGTACGGTCGCTCCTCGAGGTGCATGGCGTCACGGTCACCGACGACGGCGAGGGCGTGCTGCGCCTCGACCCGAGCGGCGCCGAGTCCGCGCACATGGAGGAGATCGACGCCCATGCAGGGGCCTCGCGCATCCCGATACTGTTCTGCGGGCCGCTGCTGCACCTGCTCGGTCAGGCCTTCATCCCCGACCTGGGTGGATGCCGGATCGGCGACCGGCCCATCGACTTCCACCTCGATGCACTCCGTGCTTTCGGCGCGGTCGTCGAGAAGCTGCCCAGCGGCATCCGGCTGTCCGCTCCTGACGGGTTGCACGGCGCGGACATCGAACTGCCGTACCCGAGCGTCGGCGCCACCGAACAGGTCCTGCTCACGGCGGTGCGCGCGAAGGGCACGACCGAGCTGCGGGGAGCGGCCATCGAACCCGAGATCATGGATCTCATCGCAGTGCTGCAGAAGATGGGCGCGATCATCTCGTATGAGCCGAACCGCGTCATCTTCATCGAGGGTGTCGACAGCCTGCGCGGGTACGACCACCGCTGCATCTTCGACCGCAACGAAGCAGCGTCCTGGGCATGCGCCGCGCTGGCGACCGACGGCGACATCTTCGTCGGCGGTGCGAAGCAGCAGGAGATGCTGACGTTCCTCAATGTCTTCCGCAAGGCCGGCGGCGACTTCGACATCGCCGAGGACGGCATCCGCTTCCGCCGTGGCGGTGCGCTGAAGCCCGTCGTGGTCGAGACCGACGTGCACCCGGGGTTCATGACCGACTGGCAGCAGCCTCTCATCGTGGCGCTGACCCAGGCCGACGGCGAGTCGATCGTGCACGAGACCGTGTACGAGAACCGCCTCGGCTTCACGCGGGCACTCGTGCAGATGGGCGCCGACATCGTGGTCCACCCGGAGGGCATCGCCGCGCCCGACCGGCGGGTGCCGCGTCGTGCGCTCGAGCAGGCGGCCGTCATCAACGGACCCACTCCGCTGCACGGCGCCGATGTGGTGGTCCCCGACCTGCGCGGCGGGTACAGCTATGTCATCGCCGCACTCGCGGCCGAAGGCGAGTCGACCGTGCGCAACATCGGCATCATCCGCCGCGGCTACGAGAAGTTCCTCGACAAGCTGACCGCGCTGGGCGCCGACTTCGACGTGGTGGGCTGAAGCGGTGGGGGGCAGCCCGCGTCGGCGCGCGTCGGCCGAGAAGACGCGACCGAGTGTCTTCTGGCCGGCCGCCGCGGTGGTCGTGCCGCTGGTCGGGCTGATCGCCAAGATCGAGGTCGACGGTGGCGAACACCTGCCGCTCGAAGGGCCGTACGTGCTCGCCCCCAACCACTACAGCGAGTTCGATCCGGTCATCGTCGCCGCCGCCACCTGGCGCCTCGGCCGCGCACCGCGGTTCATGGCGAAGGAGAGTCTGTTCACGGTCCCCGTCCTGGGCTGGCTGCTGCGCGCCACCGGCATGGTCCCCGTCGCCCGCACCTCATCGGCGGGATCGGCCAAGCAGTCCGTCGAACAGGGCGCGGCGCTGATCGAGCACGGTCGTGGCGTCATCGTCTATCCCGAGGGATCGCTCACCCGCGAGCCCGACCTGTGGCCGATGCGCGGCAAATCCGGAGCCGTGCGGCTCGCCCTCGCCGGCGACATCCCTGTCATCCCGGTCGCGACGTGGGGCGTCCAGCAGATCCTGCCGCGCTACGGCAAGCTCAGCCTGTGGCCTCTCCGCAAGCGCATGCGGGTCAAGCTCGGTCCGCCCGTCGACCTGTCGGCCTTCCGTCTCGACGACACGGTGGCCCGTCGCGGTGCGAGCAACATGAACGCGGCGACCGATGCCATCATGGCCGACATCGCCGGTCTGCTCGGCGAGCTGCGTGGGCAGACGCCGCCCGCCGAGCGCTGGAACCCCGCCGATCACGGGCAGAAGGAGACGGGTCGCCTTGAGTCGTAGGCATGAGGCTTCGATGCCCCGCATCGCCGTCGTCGGCGCCGGCAGCTGGGGCACCACGTTCGGCAAGGTCCTCGCCGACGGCGGCGCACATGTCACCATGTGGGCGCGGCGTGCAGAGCTCGCGCAGGAGATCCACGAGGGAAAGCGCAACAGCGAGTACCTGCCCGGCGTCAACCTGCCGCGCACGATGACAGCCAGCCACCACCTCTCCGAGGCGCTCGAGGGGGCCACGCAGGTCTACCTGGCCATCTCGAGCCAGGCGCTGCGCCAGAACCTGAAAGCCGTGCGCCCGCTCGTCAGCAGCGCCGACGTGCCGATCGTCTCGCTCATGAAGGGCGTCGAGAAGCGTACCGGACTGCGGATGAGCCAGGTCATCGAGCAGGAGCTCGACTGCGACCCGGCGCGCATCGCCGTGGCATCCGGACCCAACCTGGCCCTCGAGATCGCGCGGGAGCAGCCGACCGCCGCCGTCATCTCCTCGACGAGCCGCGAGACGGCCGAGGCCGTCGCCCGGCGCGCCCGCAACAGCTACTTCCGCACGTTCGTGAACACCGACGTCATCGGAACCGAGTTCGGCGGCGTACTCAAGAACCTCATCGCCGTGGCGATCGGCATCGTCGACGGTGTCGGATACGGCGAGAACACCAAGGCGTCCATCATCACGCGCGGCCTCGTCGAGATGACCGACTTCGCCGTCGCGCAGGGTGCTCAGCCCGAGACGCTGCAGGGACTGGCGGGGCTCGGCGACCTGATCGCCACGTGCCAGTCGCCCCTCAGCCGCAACAACACCGCCGGCCGCCTGCTCGGGCAGGGGTACAGCTTCCAGGATGTCGTCAAGCAGATGAACCAGACGGCGGAGGGACTCGGCTCGGTCGCTCCCATCCTCCAGCTGGCCAGGGAAGCGGGCGTGCAGATGCCGATCGTGGAACAGGTCAAACGCGTGCTCGACGGCACCATGAACCCGCGTGACATCGCCCCGCACCTGACCACAGACGACGAACGGCCTACGGGCGAGAGGACCCAGAATGAACACAGCGACGGTGGCGGTGCTCTTCGGCGGTCGCTCAAGCGAGCATTCGATCAGCTCCGCTACGGCGGGGGGAGTGCTTCGCGCGATTGACCGTGACCGCTACCGGGTGATCCCCATCGGCATTACCCGCGATGGCGCCTACGTCCTCGAAGACGACGATCCCGGCAAGTTCGCTCTCGATCCCGCGCACCTGCCCGAGGTGCTCGACAACGGCACGCGCATCATCTGGCCAGACTCGGCGCGCTCGCGCGAGCTGCGGGTGCGCGGCGCCGACGGCACCGAGCGGTCGCTGGGCGACGTCGACGTGGTGTTCCCCATCCTGCACGGGCGGTTCGGCGAGGACGGCACGATCCAGGGGTTCCTCGAGCTGCTCGACCTGCCCTACGTCGGGGCCGGGCTGCTGATGTCGGCGATCGCAATGGACAAGCACACCACCAAACGCATACTGAAGGCCGCCGATGTGCCCGTCGCGCCGTGGTGGAGCGTCACCCGCCGCGACGTCGAGCACGACGACGAACTGGTGCGTCGCCGCGTGCGATCGCTGGGGCTGCCCGTGTTCGTCAAGCCCGCGCGTGCGGGGTCGAGCGTCGGGGTGTCGAAGGTCGCGGACTGGAGCGAGCTGGATGCCGCGCTCGAGGCCGCGTGGGCCGAGGACGACACCGCGCTCGTCGAGCAGGCCGTGATCGGCCGCGAGATCGAGTGCGGTGTGCTGGCGGGCCGCGACGGCGGTGACACGCGGGTGAGTGTCGCCGGGGAGATCATCCTGGACGGCCCGGACTTCTACGACTTCGAGGCGAAGTACCTCGGCGGCGCGGGCGCCGAACTGGTCTGCCCCGCCGACCTGCAGCCGGGCGAGCTCGCCGAGATGCAGAGGGTCGCGGCCCGTGCCTTCGAAGCGGTCGGAGGCGAGGGGCTCGCCCGCGTCGACTTCTTCTACACGGGCACCGAGTTCATCGTCAACGAGGTGAACACGATGCCGGGGTTCACGCCGATCTCGATGTTCCCGAAGTGCTGGATCGCCTCAGGCATGACCTACGAGCAGCTCGTGAGCGAGCTGATCGAGATGGCCCACAGCTGACGCGTCAGGGCTCGACCGGCTCGGGCACGGGCGTCGCCTCGGTGCGCGGCACGCACGTGCGGCCGGGCTCGATGAACTGCCGGACGATCGGTGAGATGACGTCCAGCACCGTCCGGCTCGACACTCCGGTGCCGCCGTCGGTGGACGTGTCCAGGTACAGCTCGACAGCGGGGGAGCGCCCGTAGGTGGTGACCCGGAAATGGGGCGCCTCGGACTCGTCGATGACCCAGTCCACACCGTCGACCTCTTCGCAGCGCAGTGTCGTCGGCCCGGGCTCGTCACCGCCGCACGTGAAGAGGATCCGCGAAGGGGTGCCCCACGACGCCGTCGACTGGGCGTCGGTCCAGCGACGGTCTTCACCGCTCAGCGTGTCGGGCAGCCGCACCATCAGCTCCGCACAGAGCGGGTTGTTCGCGTCGTCGCCCGGAACCATCGACACGGTCGACGAACACCCGGTGAGGACCGAGGCTCCGGCCACCGTCAGCGCGAGCAGGGCGATGCGGGGACGGGACACCAGTCCAGGCTACCGTGGAGGGATGCCCACCCAGGTCGATCAGATCGACGGCGAGACCGTCGGTCAGCTCAGCGAGAGCGCGCTGCTCGCCCGCATCTTCGCGGTGCTGCGGGGCTCGTCAGAGGCCCTCGTGGGCCCCGGCGACGACGCCGCAGTCCTGGCCGTTCCCGATGGCCGAGTGGTCGTCACCACCGACACCCTCGTGCACGGACCCGACTTCCGCCTGGCGTGGTCGAGCGGCAGCGACCTCGGCTTCAAAGCGGCAACCGTCAATCTGGCCGACATCGCGGCGATGGGGGCGCGGCCGACGGCCCTGGTGGTGGCGCTGGCGGTGCCGGAGGACACGCCGGTCGCCTTCGTCGCCGACCTCGCCGCCGGACTGCGTGAAGCGTGCGACACGCTGTCGCCGGGGTGCGCGGTCGAGGGTGGCGATCTCACCGTGTCGGACACGCTGACGATCGCCGTCACCGCGCTCGGCGTCCTCGACGGTCACGAACCGGTGCTGCGCTCGGGCGCCCAGGCCGGCGAAGTCGTGGCGGTCTGCGGTGAGCTCGGCCGCGCGGCGCGGGGTCTGCGGCTGCTGTTCGACCGATTCCGGACGGATGCCGGGGACCCGGTGCCGGTGGACCGTTCGCGCCTGAGCCCCGAGGAGTCGGCCGACCTCGACGCACAGCTGCGCCCCCGCCCGCCGCTGGCGCACGGTCCGCTGGCCGCGCGTTCCGGGGCGAGCGCGATGATGGACGTCTCGGACGGGCTCGTGCTCGACGCGCGACGGATGGCGGATGCCTCGGGCGTCACGATCGACATCACGGATGTCGCCGACCCCGATGCCCTGGGAGGCGGCGAGGACCACGCGCTGCTCGCCGCCTTCCGCACCGGTGACGTGCCCGAGGGCTTCCGCATCATCGGCGTCGTGCGCGAGCGCGGGGACACGGCTGTCACGGTTGCCGGGCACGGCTATGACGGCACCGGCGGCTGGGATCCGTATCGCGACTGGGACGCGCATCGCGGCTGACGCGACTCAGGGTGCCGCGACGACCCACCAGAGGGCTGTGTCCCCATACCGCCTCTGGCGGTCGTGGCTGAGTCCCGGCGGGAGCGTGGGCTCGGGGGAGCGGGAGGCGCGCTCGACGATCACCACGGCATCCGGCGCCAGGCGCGGCACGAGAAGTGCGAGCGTGGCCGTCAGCTCCGTCTCGTCGAGGTCGTACGGCGGGTCGAGGAAGGCGAGGTCGTACGTCGCCGCGGCCGACCGCAGGAACTGATCGGCGCTCGCCCGGTGCACGCGCACCCGGGCGTCCGGAACGGCCCGGAGCACGGCGCGCGTGTTGCGCTCCGCGATCGTGGCCGCACGGGCGTTCCTCTCCACGAGATCGGCTGCCGTCGCGCCCCTGCTGACGGCCTCCAGCGCGAGCGCTCCCGAGCCGGCGTACAGGTCGAGCACCGTGCCGTCGAGTCGACCAGCCGCCTCCAGGCTTCCGAACAGCGATTCGCGCACGCGGTCGCTGGTGGGTCGGGTTCCGGCATCCGGAACCGCGAGAGAGAGCGAGCCGGCGCGCCCCGAGATGATCCGCGTCACGGTCTCACGATATCGGGGCCGCTTCCTCGCCATCGTCGGGCGAGGTGCGGGGCGTCTCGTCGCGCAGCCGCGGTTCGCTCCGAAACTCCGGGCGGAGGCCGGCCTTGTCGGCGTAGAACGCGCGGATGCGGTCCATGTCACCGGCGACATCGCCGGTGAGGTCGAGGGTGGGCCCGAGTCCCGTGGTCATCGTCGTGCGATCCACGTAGCCCAGCGTGACGGGCATCCCGGCCTCGTGCGCGATGCGATAGAAGCCGCTCTTCCAGTGCGCATTCGCGCCGCGCGTGCCGTCGGGGGTGACGACGAGCCCGAAGACGTCGCCGGAGTGCACCCGCGCGACCACCTCGTCGACGATGCGGCCGGCGTCGGCACGGTCGACGGGGATGCCGCCCAGCCGTCGCATGACCGGGCCCTTCCACCCGGCGAACAGGCTCGCCTTGCCCAGCCAGCGCACATGTATCCGCAGCCGCCAGGCGATGGCGAGCATGAGCACGAAGTCCCAGTTCGAGGTGTGCGGCGCGCCGATCAGCACGGTCGGTCGCGACGGGGCGGGCTCGGTCTTCAGCGTCCAGCGGCTGAAGAACCAGTAGACGCGGGCCAGGAAGTGCGTGATCACCGTCTCACCGTAGGCGGTGCGGGCTGTGCGTGCACTGTCGGTGACCGTGCCTAAACTCGTCTCATGCCGCCGGTGACCCTCGAGACCCCCCTCGACGGCGTCCTGGGCGAGCAGTCGGCCAAGTCGCTCGCGCGGGCGTTCGACATGACCACGGTCGGTGACCTGCTCGACCACTACCCGCGCCGGTACGCGCGCCGCGGTGAACTCACGCCCATCGCGTCGCTGGCGGTCGGCGAACTGGTGACGATCGTCGCCGAGGTGCGGTCTGTCTCATCACGCCGCATGAAGCAGCGCAAGGGCACGATCGTCGAGGTCGTGATCGGCGACGGGATCGGCACGGTCAAGCTCACGTTCTTCAATCCCAAGGCGGCTGGTCCGCTGAAGGTCGGGTACCAGGGCATCTTCAGCGGGCAGGTGAGCATCTACAACGGCCAGAAGCAGTTCGCCCACCCCGCGTTCGAGCTCTTCGACGACGAAGAGTCGGCGCGGCTGACCGCCGAGGAGAAGCGCCACCGTCCGATCCCGCTCTACCCGGCCACCAGCGCGCTGCCCAGCACGAAGATCGCGAAGTTCGTCGAGAAGGCGCTCGGCGAGATCGGCGACGTGCCCGAACCGCTGCCCGACGCAGTCCGCCGGAAGCATGGGCTGCTCGACGCCCGCACAGCACTGGCGCACATCCACGCGCCCGACACCATGGAGCAGATCGAACCGGCGCGGCAGACACTGCGCATGCACGAGGCGTTCGTGCTGCAGGCGGCACTGCTGCAGCAGCGTCAGGAGGTGCGCGCGCTGACGGCCACGGCCCGGCCCGGCGGCACGCTGCTGGAGCGGTTCGACGCGGCGCTCGGTTTCGCGCGCACGCCCGACCAGATCGCCGTCGGCGACCAGGTCGCCGAAGACCTCGTGGGTCCGTGGCCGATGAACCGCCTCGTCCAGGGTGAGGTCGGCTCGGGCAAGACGCTGGTGGCACTGCGGGCGATGCTGCAGGTAGCACAGTCCGGCGGGCAGTCCGCGCTCATCGCCCCCACCGAGGTGCTCGCGGCGCAGCACCTGCGCTCCATCGCGCGCATGCTGGGCCCGCAGCTCGCGCCAGAGCTCATGCCGACGCTCCTGACCGGGCAGATGCCGGCCGCCGAGCGCCGCAAGGCCGCTCTGCGGGTGGCGTCGGGTCAGGCGCTCATCGTGGTGGGCACGCATGCGCTCCTCAGTGCGTCGACGACCTTCGCCGATCTCGGCCTGGTCGTCGTCGACGAGCAGCACCGCTTCGGCGTCGAGCAGCGTGAGACGCTGCGGGCGAAGGGCTCCTCCCCGCACGTGCTGGTGCTCACCGCCACACCGATCCCGCGCACCGTCGCGATGACGGTCTTCGGCGACCTCGACGTGTCGACGATCCGGACCATGCCTGCCGGCCGCGCCGGGATCTCGACGTTCGTGGCGCCCCTCGCCGAGAAGCCGGGCTGGTTCGGCCGGGTCTGGGATCGTATCGCCGAAGAGGTCGCGAAGGGCTACCAGGCATTCGTCGTGTGCCCGGCGATCGACGCCGAGGCGTCCGTCAAGGCGAACGACCCCGAAGCGCCCGTCGCCGCTGCGGTCGAGGGCGAGCAGGCCAAGACCCGCTGGGGGGTCGTCCAGGTGAGCGAGCTGCTCGGGCGCCTCCCGGCGTACGGCGACATCCGCTACCGGACTCTGCACGGAAAGATGCCGTCGGAGGAGAAGGATGCCGTGATGCAGGCATTCGCCCGCGGTGAGATCGATGTACTCGTGGCCACCACGGTCGTCGAGGTCGGTGTCGATGTGCCCAACGCCTCGACGATGGCGATTCTCGAAGCCGACCGCTTCGGCGTCTCGCAGCTGCACCAGCTGCGCGGCCGGGTGGGCCGCGGGTCCATACCCGGGCTGTGCCTGCTCGTCACCGAGGCCGATCCCGGCAGCCCGGCACTCGCGCGGGTCGAGGCCGTAGCGAGCACGACCGACGGCTTCCTGCTCGCCGAAGTCGACCTCGAGCTGCGCGGCGAGGGCGATGTGCTCGGCGACGCGCAGTCCGGCGCACGGTCGTCCCTGCGCCTGCTGCGCGTCATCACCGACGCCGATGTGATCGTCGAGGCGCGCGAGGCGGCCGAGCGCGTGCTCGACGACGATCCGACGCTGGCACGGCACCCCGGGCTGGCTGCGGCCATAGAACGCCAGGTGGGGCTGCAGGAGCGTGCGGCTCTGGCGAAGAACTAGCCGCCCGGGTCCCCTAGGCTGGGAGTCATGAACAACCGGATCGCTGTCGTCCCCGGCTCGTTCGATCCTCCGACTCTCGGCCACCTCGACGTCATCCGCCGCGCCGCCGCGCTGTATGACGAGCTGCACGTTCTCGTGGTGCACAACCCCGGCAAAGAGGCCATGCTGCCGATCGCGCAGCGGTTGACCCTGCTGGAGCAGTCGATCGCCGAAGAGGGGATCGAGGGCGATGTCGTCGTCGCATCGTGGAGCATGGGCCTGCTGGTCGACTATGCCACCGACGTCGACGCGGGCGTGCTCGTGAAGGGGATCCGCTCGCAGGTCGATGTCGCCTACGAGACGCCGATGGCGATCGTGAACCGCCACCTGGCCCGGATCGAAACCGTCTTCCTCCTGCCCGACCCGGCCCACGCCCTCGTCTCCAGCTCGCTGGTGCGGCAGGTCGCAGCGCTCGGCGGCGACGTCACCCCGTTCGTGCCGGCTCCGGTGGCACGCTTCCTCGACACCGGCGCCCGCGGCATCTGACGTCGTGGTCGGCCCCCACGCGGCCGCAGACGACTACGATGGACGATCGTGACCAGAAAGCGCATGAACGGTCCGTTCATACTCTCCGCCCATGACATCGTCCGCCGGCCCGGTCAGATGCGCGAGTTCGCACTCGACGCGACGTCTCCCGAGAAGTGGGGCGAGGGTCTTCTCGCCGTCCCGGCCGGCCAGCCGGTCGAATTGGACGTGCGTCTGGAGGCCGTCCACGAAGGAATTCTGGTGTCCGCCGAGGTCGCGACGGTGGCATCCGGAGTGTGTGGCCGCTGCCTCACCGATATCACCCAGCCTGTCCAAGTCGAGTTTCAGGAGCTGTTCGGGTATTCTGAAGGGGAAGCGATCGACTTCGAGGTTCAAGACGACCACGTGGATCTTGAAACTCCGGTCAGGGATGCGATCGTCCTGTCGCTTCCGTTCCAGCCGGTCTGTCAGCCGGATTGCCCCGGCCTTGACCCGGCCTCGGGCGAGAAGCTGGCCCCGGGTACCGAGCCGGAAGCCCCGATCGACGAGCGCTGGGCCGCGCTGAAGGCCTACACCCCAGACCACGACGACAACGCACCGCGCCGCGTCGCCGACAACACAGAGAAGAGCTAGCCATGGCAGGTAACCCCCCGAAGCGGAAGGTCTCCCGCTCGAACACCCGCTCGCGTCGCGCACAGTGGAAGGCCGAGGCCCCCGCGCTGGTCAAGACGGTCGAGAACGGCAAGGTCGTCTACAGCCGCCCGCACCAGGCCAAGGTCGTCACCGACTCGCAGGGCACCGAGCTGTTCCTCGAGTACAAGGGCCGCAAAGTCGCCGACATCTGAGACTCGCGGCCGGTGCCGTGACGGATGTCTCAACTGAGCACAGCGTGCTCACCGACAAGCTCGGGGTCCTCGTAGACCCCGAGCTTCTGTCGCTTGCGCTCACTCATCGCTCCTTCGCGTATGAGAACGGCGGTATCGCGCACAACGAGCGTCTCGAGTTCCTCGGGGACTCGATCCTCGGGCAGGCCGTGACCGTGCACCTGTTCACGCACCATCCCGACCTCGAAGAGGGCGACCTGGCCAAGCGTCGCGCGAGCGTCGTGTCCACCGTCGCGCTGGCAGAGGTCGCGCGCGGCATCGGGCTGGGCGACCACCTGCGTCTCGGACGCGGCGAGGACCAGACCGGCGGACGCGATAAGGACTCGATCCTCGCCGACACCATGGAAGCGGTGATCGGTGCCGCGTTCCTCTCCGCTGGCGCCGACGCGGCGACCGCACTCGTGCTGCGCCTGGTCGCGCCGCTGATGGCGGATCCCGAGCGCTATGGCGCCGCCATGGACCCCAAGACGAGTCTGCAGGAGCTCGCCGCGCGCGGCGGGTTCGGCCCGCCGATCTACGTCGTCGAAGCGGACGGCCCCGATCACCACCGCGTGTTCACCGCCACGGTCACCGTCGGCGACGTCGCCCGTGCCGGGCAGGGCTCCAGCAAGAAGCAGGCGGAGATGGCGGCCGCCCTCGCCGTGTGGCGTGAGCTCTCCGCGCGTGCCTGAACTGCCCGAAGTCGAAGTCGTCCGCGCCGGCCTCGCTCCCGCCGTCACCGGCGCCACGATCGTCGGCGTCACCGTGCTCGACGAACGCGCGCTCACCCGGCACGACGGCGACGGCGCTCATTTCGAAGCCGCGCTCACCGGGCGCGCGGTCCGCGCCGCCGCGCGTCGCGGGAAGTTCCTGTGGCTGCCGCTGGATGATCCTTCTCAGGTGGATGCCGGGGGAGTGGATGACGGTGCCGGCACGCGTGCGCTGGTCGCGCACCTCGGGATGAGCGGTCAGATGCTGCTGCGCGCCTCTGGCGCACCGCCGGAACGGCACGAACGTGTGCGCCTCGACATCGAGCATCCGGAGCATGGCGAACTGGCCGTCGTGTTCGCCGACCAGCGCACCTTCGGCTCGCTGGCCGTCGACCACCTCGTCGCAACACCTGACGGTGCACCGGGCGGTCATGGCCTGACCGCGGCATCCGTCCCCCGCCAGGTCACGCACATTGCACGTGACCCGCTGGATCCCGCGTTCGACGACGGCGTATTCGTCCTGCGCGTGCGGCGGACCGCATCGGCCGTCAAGCGCGTGCTGCTGGACCAGACCGCCGTGAGCGGCATCGGCAACATCTATGCCGATGAGGCGCTGTGGGCGGCGCGCATCCACCCCGAGACACCGGGCGCGGCACTGTCGGGGCGCGCCGTCCGGCGCCTGCTGGCCGAGGTGCGCGCCGTGCTCGACAAAGCCCTGGCCGAGGGCGGCACGAGCTTTGACGCGCAGTACGTGAACGTCAACGGTGAAGCGGGCTACTTCGCGCATTCGCTCCATGCCTACGGTCGCACCGGTCAGCCGTGTCCGCGCTGCGGACGACCGATCGTGCGTGTCTCATTCACCAATCGATCGAGCCACTACTGCGCGCACTGCCAGCGCCGGTCCCGCGCGACTCCCAGCTGAAGTCGGGACCCGGGCACTGCGGGCCGATCGCGGCGACGGCTCCGGTCAGTCTGCCTCCTCGAGGTCGAGCTGCCAGGCGCCGGCGACGGTCAGCGGCCGGAAGCCGATCGCCTCGTTGACATCGAGCATGGGCCGATTCTCCTCGGCGTTGAACGTCGAGATCATCGGCGACTCCGGGATCAGCTCGCGCATGCGCAGGATGTTCGCGCACTTGACGATCGTGCCCAGTCGGTGACCGCGATGCTCGCGCAGCACCAGGGTGCCCCACTGGTCCGTGGGGCGGGTGCGGTCCTCCCCGATCGTGAGCTCGTTGTAGGCGACGAGCGTGCCGGTGGGCACGTGCTCGATGGCAGCCACCGAGACGGTGAGCCCGCCGGATCGCATGCGCGTCGCGCCGGATCACCCGCTCGGCGTCCCAGTGCTCCTCGGTGATGGTCATGCCCGCCGATGGGACGTCGGTCGCCATCCGTGACAGCACGTGGGCGAAGCCCGCGCGACGCTCTTCGGGCGTCGGGGCCGTCCAGGCGAGCAGTCGATACGCGTCACCCGCGACGGCCTGCGCGTCAGTGAGCAGCGTGCGCACGGCATCCGGCTCCTGTCGCAGATCGAAGACGCTGTTGCGCTCGACTTGCTGCAGGCGGAAACCGTAGCCGGTCAGCAGCCGGGTATGGACGTCTTCGGCGACGGCTCCGAACCCGGTGGGCGACGCGAGTCGCGCCCCGGGCGCGTCGGGTCGATGGATGGTGTAGGTCTGCACGCTGCGCCGGCCGAGGTCCTCAGCCTCGGCCAGCAGCATCTGCATGAGCGCCTCCTCGACGCCCCTGCCGCGGTCTTCGGGCAGCACGCCCAGGTCGAACTCGAGCTCGGTGGCCCCGGGTTCGGTCGGTGCGGTCAGCTGCAGTGCGCCCACCGCTCGGCCGCCCCGCCGCGCCACGAACCCCCGAATCAGGCGGTAGGTCTGGTCCTGCCACGAGGGCAGCAGCTCGGCTGCCGACCACCGCAGATGGTCCATGCCCAGGTCGCGCTCCAGGGCGGTGTTGATCACGTCCACCATCGCCCGCAGGTCGGCGGCCTCGGCCGCATCGAGTGTGGCCGGGACCGGGACGGCCGTGATGATCAACTCGTCGAGATCGAGGTCGAAGTGGAGGCTCACGCGAGCACCTTCTTCCACCCGGCACTGTACGACGCCGGGGCGAACCCGATCGCCTCGTTGATGTCGAGCATGGGCCGGTTCTCCTCGGCGTTGAAGGTGATCACGCGGGGCGAGTCGGGCGCGATCTCGGCGTGCCAGGTCTTCAGCCCAGCGCATTTGACGAGCATGCCGAGCCGATGACCGCGGTGTTCCTTGAGGACGAGGGTGTCCTCCTGGTGGGTGGCCGCGGTGCGGTCGGCGCCGACGACGAGCTCGTTGAAGGCGACCAGCTCGCCGGTGCCGACATGCTGTGCCGCGGTGACGAGCACCGTCTGCCCGCCGTCGAGATAGCGCTGGTCGTGACGCACGATCCGCTCGGCGTCCCACGTCTCCTCGTCGAACTCCATGTCGGCCGCAGGCACATCGGTGGACATCCGCGACTTGACCCAGGCATAGCCGTCCCGCAGCTCTGCCGGCGTCGGCGCCTGCCATTGGACGACGCGATAGCCGTGCGACGCCGCCAGGGCATCGAGGTGGTGCTGCTCCACCAGGGGCATGGCCGTCCGGAAGTCGAGCACGCTCTTGCGCTCGATCTGCTCGAGCGCATAGCCGTGGCGCTGGTAGAAGCGCGCGGCACGGTCGCGCGGGATGTCGCCGAATCCGGTCGGTGCCGTCAGGCGCTCCCCGGAGGCGTCGGGGTGCTCGGCCCACGATTGCAGGACGGTGCGGCCGTACTCGCGTGCGGTCTGCTCGACGAGGTCGTAAGCCCGCGATCCGATGCCGGCCCCGTGGTGAGCGCGCAGGATCTCGATGAGCCAGTAGGCGTTCTTCGATCCGGTCTCATGGGGGATGTCGACGCCGACGCGGCCGACCACGTCGCCGTCTCGGATGACGAGCCACATGTGCCGTGTCTCGTCGGGGTCGGGCTGGTAGTGGGGGAGGAGTGCCTCCGGTGTCATGGCTTCGTCGTCGTTGCCGGCGATCTCCGCGTACACGATATTGCGCACCCGCATCATCTCGACGAAGTCGGCGGCGTCGTCGGCATCGATCGAGGCGGGCACGGTCAGGGGCCGGAAGCCGACCCCGGTGAGTGCGATGGTCATGAGTTGATCCGTTCGGTGGGTGGGCCCCGGCACGCTGCCGGGGCCCCGCGTCAGATGACAGGGTTGAGAAGGCGGCGCTGCTCCCAGACCCGCTCGCGCTGGGCGAGCTGGCTGGCGAGCTCGTGCCGCTGGACACGCTCGTCCCGGTCGTCGCCGACCGGGCGTGTGCTCCAGATCAGCAGCCGGACCGCAACGCGCATGGCGATGCGGTCGACCGCTGAGGGGCGAGGCGTGCGCCCGAGCAATATCGACGTCTCAGGAGCCGTCGATCGCTGCTCGGACTCGAGCAAGGTATTCATGAGATCTCTTTCGTGGTGAAAGCGCGTGATGGGATGGAGGCCGCGATGGCGGCGGATGCGGGCGCGCAGAGAGCGAGCCGCGGTTGCGGTGGGCCAGGCAGGGACCGTCAGCGGGCAGCGAAGACTGCGAGCAGACGGGATACGCGGAACTCAGCCCGGTGGGCGGAGTCTTCCCCTGCGGCGGTCAGCCGGCGGTGGGAGTGGCCGGAGCCTGAGCGGCGCCGAAGGAGACGATCCCCGCACGAGCAGGCGTGAACGCTTCCGCTTCGGATGTGATGTAGAGCATCATTTCGGGGACCTCCTTTTCTCGACTTCTGACGCGATAGCCGACACTAGACCCGCAACACCGTCTGCGTCAAGACCTGTCCGCTAGCGTTGTGCCGTGATCACTTTGCGGAGGCCGACCGGATGCACCTGAAGAGCGTGACGCTCAAGGGCTTCAAGTCCTTCGCGCAGCCGACCACCTTCGTCCTCGAGCCGGGCGTCACCTGCATCGTCGGGCCCAACGGCTCGGGCAAATCCAATGTCGTGGACGCCCTCGCCTGGGTCATGGGGGAGCAGGGCGCGAAGACGCTCCGCGGCGGGAAGATGGAAGACGTCATCTTCGCCGGTACGGCGACGCGCGGGCCGCTCGGCCGCGCCGAGGTCCAGCTCACGATCGACAACGCCGATGGTGCGCTGCCGATCGAGTACAGCGAGGTCACGATCAGTCGTACCCTGTTCCGCAACGGGGCCAGCGAGTATGCGATCAACGGCGAGACCTGCCGGCTCCTGGATGTCCAGGAGCTGCTGAGCGACTCGGGCCTCGGACGGGAAATGCACGTCATCGTCGGGCAGGGACGCTTGGACACCGTCCTGCAGGCCAGCCCCGAGGACCGTCGCGGATTCATCGAAGAAGCCGCCGGCATCCTGAAGCACCGCCGTCGCAAGGAGAAGACCCTCCGCAAGCTCGAGGCGATGGAGACGAACCTCACCCGGCTGAGCGACCTCGCCGGCGAGCTGCGCAGGCAGCTGAAGCCCCTCGGCAAGCAAGCCGAGATCGCCCGCGAGGCGGCGACGATCGCGGCGGTCGTCCGCGATGCCAAGGCCCGGCTGTACGCCGATGAGCTCGTCGCCCTGCGCACGCAGCTGGCCGATCACGCGCGAAACGAGCAGGAGCGCCACGCCGAGCGCCTCGTGCTGCAGGACGAGGCCGACCAGCTGAAGGCTCGCCTGGAGTCCCTCGAATCACAGCAGCAGTCCGAGGCCGTCGACAAGGCACGCGCTGCCGCGTTCGCACTCGAGCAGGTGCAGGAGCGGCTGCGCGGGCTGTACTCGCTGGCCGGGCAGCGCCAGTCGCTGCTCGAGGACGACGGGCAGCTCGCGGTCGAGGTGACCACGGTGAGCCAGGCGGCGATCGATGAGGCGCGGACCGATATCGATGACATCGCCGGAGGGCTCGGCGCAGCGCAGGATGCCGCCGCCGCGGCCGGCCGGGACGTCATCCGGGCGCGTGCTGAACTGGACGCCTTGGACTCCGACATCGCTGCGCAGTCCGCGCTCGTCTCGGAGCACGACATGCGGCTGACCGCGCTGCGCGGGGCCGCCGATGCCGCGACCTCACGTCTCGAGGCCGTCCGCTCTGCCGTCGAGCGGCAGCAGAACGCGCTCGATGCCGCGCTGCAGCGTCGCGCGGAAGCAGAGGAGGCCCTGGCGGGCGTCGATCCCGGCCTCGTCCCGGAGAGCTCCTCCGCTGAGCATGCGGCGGCGTACGAGCGCGCGCAGCACGACGCGACGGACTGCGAGGCGAAGGTCGGCACGCTGCGGGAGCGACTGCACTCGGCCGAACGCGAAGTCGAGTCGCTCGCCGCACAGGCGGCGGCGCTGGGTCGTGCTCTGGATGTCCGCAATGCCGCCGCGGAGCTGATCGCGCGAGGCGGTCGCGGCATCCGCGGCATCGTCGGCGACGCGGTCAAGGTGCAAGCCGGCTACGAAGCGGCGATCGCCGCGGCGCTGGGGTCCCTGGCCGAAGGGGTTCTGGTCGATGACGCGGCCGCGGCGGTCGAGCTGGCGCGAACCGCACGCGACGCCGACCTCGGCACCGTGGACATCGCTCTGGCCGAGGCGGACTCCATGGCACCCGTGCTGACCGGCGTGGCGGGTGCGATTCCGGCGCGAGACGTGGTCACCGCGCCGGCGGGGGTGCTCGGGGTCCTCGCCTACATTGCGATCGTCGACGATCTCTCATCCGCCCACGAAGTCGGCCGCGCCCTGGCGGCGCAGGGGGCCGGCGGCCCGGTGACCGTGGTCACGCGTGCCGGCGAGGTCGTCACGGAATACACCGTCCGCGCAGGCTCGGGGGCGGGCAGGTCGCGCTTGGAGCTCGCCGCCGAACGCGACGCCGCACGGACCCGCCTGACCGAGATCGACGTCGTCGCCGACTCGCTGCGCGAGGCCCTCGCCGACGCCAAGCAGGCGTGGGAGCAGGCCCGCGCGCGCACGAAGCAGATGCTCCAGGCGCTGCGCGAGCACGATGCCGCGCTGGCGGCGCACACCGAGCAGGTCAACCGCGCCACGGTGCGGCACGAAGCGGCCCTGGCCGAGTGCGAGCGGCTCGAAGCAGGCCTCGCCCAGGCGCAGGGCGCCGTGGCCGACGCCGAGACTGCGGCCCGTGCGGCGGACGAGCAGCTGGAGCGGGCCGTGGCCGCACCGCGTCCGATTCTCGATGCCTCTGCCCGCGACGGCATGCTCGCCACTCTTGAACAGGCTCGGGATGCCGAGATGCGGTCGCGGCTGGATGTCGAGACGCTCCGCGAGCGCGTCCGCGCCGGCGAGGCGCGCGTGGTCCAGCTGGAGCGGCAGCGCGAGCGCGAGCGCTCCGCGGCCGAGGAGGCGGCCCGGCGCGCCGTCATCCGCCGGGCGCAGCGTGAGCTGGCGGCCGAGGTCGCCGAGCAGCTGCCGCCGGTGCTCGATTCGGTGGACCGGTCCGTCACCCAGGCGCGGGTGGAGCTGTCTCTCGCCGAGCAGACGCGCTCGGCGGTCACCGCCGAGCTCACCGAGCTGCGCACCCACGAGACGAACGTCCGCGAGCGCCTGAGCGGCCTCACGGAGAGCGTCCACGGACTCGAGCTCCAGATGCACGAGAAGCGTCTGCACGTCACCAGCCTGCTTGAGCGCGTGGCATCCGAGCTCAGCCTCGACGAGAATATTCTCGTTTCGGAATATGGTCCGGATCAGCCCATACCCGCCGACGACGGCGAGGGTGAGCCGTCACGCTTCGACGTGGCAGCGCAACGTCGCCGTCTGCAGGATGCCGAGCGCAAGCTCGGTCAGCTCGGCCGCGTCAACCCGCTCGCACTCGAGGAGTTCGCGGCGCTCGAGCAGCGCCACGCCTTCCTCACGGAGCAGCTGACCGATCTCACCGAGACGCGCAAGGACCTGCTCACCATCATCGAAGAGCTCGATGAGCGGATGCAGACAATCTTCCTGGCGGCGTTCGAAGACACCCGGGTCGCGTTCGGCGAGGTGTTCCCGATCCTGTTCCCCGGCGGCACGGGCAGCATCTCGCTCACCGATCCCGACCATCCGCTCACCACCGGCATCGAGGTGGCCGTCCGCCCGGTCGGCAAGAAGATCGAGCGGCTGTCGCTCCTGTCCGGCGGTGAGCGGTCGCTCGCGGCGGTCGCGCTGCTCACGGCGATCTTCAAGGCGCGTCCGAGCCCGTTCTACATCCTGGACGAGGTCGAAGCAGCGCTCGATGACGCCAACCTCGGCCGATTGCTCGGCGTGTTCGAGCAGCTGCGCGAGTCGAGCCAGCTCATCGTGATCACGCACCAGAAGCGCACGATGGAGATCGCGGACGCGCTCTACGGCGTGTCGATGCGCCAGGACGGCGTGTCGGCCGTCGTCGGCCAGCGCGTGCGCGAACGCGAGATCGCCTAGCCCGGCACGGCCGGGCGCTCGCCCGGCCCGACTCTAGACTGGACCCATGGCGGAGAACTCCTGGTCGCTCGGCCGCGCACTGCGCGGCATGTTCGTCAAACCCACCATCGACGACAGCACCTGGGACGACCTCGAGACAGCATTGCTGACGGCCGACTTCGGCCCCGACGTCACCGAGCGCATCGTGGACGAACTGCGCGAGAAGGTCGAGCGGTTCCGCACCACCGACCCGCGTGACCTGCAGCGCATGCTGAAGGAGACGCTCGAAGAGCACTTCGCGAAGTTCGACACGACCCTCAAACTCACCGAGCGTCCCGCCGTGGTCCTGGTCGTCGGCGTCAACGGGGTCGGCAAGACGACGACGATCGGCAAGTTCGCCCACTATCTGCAGCGCTTCGGCCGCTCGGTCGTCGTGGGCGCCGCCGACACGTTCCGCGCGGCCGCCGTCGACCAACTCGCCACGTGGGCCGAGCGCGGCGGAGCCGCGATCGTGCGTCCGCAGCAGCAGGGGCAGGACCCGGCATCCGTCGCCTTCCAGACGATCGACTACGCCAAGCAGACCGGCACGGAGATCGTCCTGGTGGACACGGCCGGACGGCTGCACACCAAAGGCGGCCTGATGGATGAGCTCACGAAGATCCGCCGTGTCATCGAGAAGCAGGCGCCCATCAGCGAAGTGCTCCTCGTGCTGGACGCCACGACCGGGCAGAACGGCGTCATGCAGGCCGAGGCGTTCCTGCAGCATGCGGGCGTCACGGGGCTCGTCCTCACGAAGCTCGACGGATCCGCCAAGGGCGGGTTCGTGCTGGCGGTCCAGGAGCGCACCGGCATCCCCGTGAAGCTGCTCGGACAGGGCGAGGGGATCGGCGATCTGACCGGCTTCACACCGCACGTCTTCGCGGCCGCTCTCGTGGAATGAGACCCAACTGCCGCGTCGGGGTCGCGCGCAGGCGCCCAGGCTGGTTTCATGGGCGTATGGCGATCGAGCACGACTACTTCGGCCTGCTGGAGTCTGGCCCGGACGGATCGATCTTCTGGTCGGAGATCGTGGATTTCGGCGACCAGCGGGTGACCGTCGACTTGACCGCGCCCGATCAGGACGACGTGTCCGCGGATGCGCTCGATGTGGCCGCGGCCATGGTGTCGTCCCTCGAGGCGATCGACCTGCGCGCGCGCAACGCCATGGTCGATGAGCTCGACGACCGCACGAGCGAGGTGACCGAGTACATCCTGCAGCAGCAGGAGCAGATGGGCGAGCAGCTCGAAGAGTTCCTGGTCGACGTCTCCGGCGACACCCACATGGATGTCATCCGCTCGCTGGAACTCGTGAGCATGACCATCCTGGCCGACGAGCACGGCGGCAACGATCCGTTCGCGGTGCTCGAGTACGCGCTCGATCGGGATGCCACGGACGAGGTGCTGCTGGTCAACCTCAGCTCCGACGGTTCGGTGCAGTCGGTCACGAGCGCGGACTGAGCCCGCCCGACAGCGGGGTGACCGCGTAGTCCGCCAGCGGGAGCAGGCGGATGCCGTCGTCCTTCGTCGCGGCGGCGATGACCGGCGCGGCCTCCGGGTCGGAACCGAGCACATCGTGCAGGTACTCCTGGACCGCCGCGGTCTCCGCCCGGTTGAGCCGTCGAGGTGCGGGCGCGGCGTCCGCCGTGCCCAGGACGGTCAGAAGCAGGCCGTGCACGCGGGGCAGGCCCGGGCCCATCGGCGCCTGGAAGTAGGGCAGGTCGAGGACGCCGGCGCTCGTCCGGGCGTAGAACGCCAGGCGCCGCGACGGATCGCCGTATACGGGGTGCGGGTCGAAGATATCGGGGCGCTCGACCTCGGCGAGCACGATGTCGGTGGCCGGCTGTGCCAGCCAGTGCGCCACGCCGGCGCGAAGCAGTGCACCGCCGACGCCGCCGCTGCGGCCCTGCGCTCCGACAGCGAGCCAGGCGATGAGGACCGCGCGGTCGTGCTGCTCGCCGACGATCGCCCCCTGGATGTGGCGCCCGTCTGTGGAGACGAGAACCTCGAGGCCACCGGTCTCGGCGGCGTGCAGGAACGCGTCGCGTTCGAGCAGTTCCGCGTCGGGGAAGCTCGGTCGCAGGATGTCGTCGTAGACCAGGCTCAGTACATCCGCGTGCGTCGTCGGTGCGATCATGGCCTCTCCTTGGGTGTGGGCCGGGCCGGGCGACGGGTGCGCGTCCATGCCAGCAGTGCGACACCGCAGCCCAGTGCGGCGACGAGGATGGCTGCCACGAGGACCCAGGAGATGGTGCCGTCCCAGTCCGGGTGACCCTCCTGCAGGATCGACACGAGCCCTGAGATGCCGATGACGGCGAATACGACGCCGAGGATCTCGAACGACCGCGCGACGCGGCGGTCCCGGTCTTCCTGGGCGACCGTCGCCGTGTGCTCACGGCGCTCGCGCTCGGCGTCCAGTGCCGCGCTCTGGGCCGCGTAGGTCTGCTGCATGCGGCGGTGGACGACATCGAGGAGAGGACGCAGCGGGGTGCCGACGACGTCGCGCACGGCTTGGGTGTACCCGGCCCGCAGGCGTGAGTAGCCGTTGGAGGCGAGGACCGTGTCGAGGTCCACCCGAAGCGGTGGTGAGGTGACGATGGCGGGTGACTCGATGAAGAGCATGGTGGCTTCGTTCGACTGCACGAAGGTCTGCAGAGCGAGCTCTGCGCGCTCGATCTTGCGCACCAGCCGCTCGAGGTCGTCGATCACGACGCCTCGGCGGGCCGAGATGCCGTGCGCGCCGGCGCGGTCGAGGGTATCGGCCTTCGCGAGCAGCCGTTCGGCGGTGCGCAGGAGCTTTGCGATCTCCTCGGCGTGCTCGCGCACGGTGTCCTGCCAGCCTTGATACACGCCATGGAGAGTGTGGGCGAAGGTGGCGAAGCTGCCCACCTCGTGCACGGCGTAGGCGGGAGAACTGAAGCTCGCCAGCAGGGTGACGTTGCTGTTCGCGGCGAGCAGCTCACGGTTGAGGTGCAGCAGCGGCCAGGTGGTGACGGCGTCGAGGTCGTACATCGACCAGTCGGCGATGCCGGCAGCGCCGCTGGGCAGCGGATGGATCAGCGGCTGCACACCCCACAGCTCGAGCAGTTCGCTCGCTGCGGTGAGCGGGACGACATGTTCCGGGCCGACGCGAGACGCCGCCAGGACGGTGACGATGACACCGAACGATCCCGCCCGGGCTGCCAGCTTCGGGCCGGTGTCCGCCGCAGCTGCGGGATGGAGTCGCGCGTGGACGGTGTCCAGCAGGGTGCGGACGCCGTCGAGCAGCGACTCCACCACGACCGGCAGTCCCGACAGCGCCGTCCCCGAGGACGTCGTGAGCTGCAGCAGATCCGAGATCTCGGCCAGGTCGCCGTACACCGGCGACGCGAGACTGATGGCCTCGGCGACGCGATACGCGTCGGCCTCGACGAGGTCGATGTCGAGCACCAGGGCATGATTGCCCAGCTGAGACAGCTGTATGCTCGGCCTGATCACCTCGAGCGGATCCGCTGCACCCGGCGTCCGGACGACGAGAGCGTCCAGCTCGATCGTGGCGCCCCGGTATCCGCGGCCGAACGTGTCGGTGCCCTGCCATACGTCGGCCAGGTCGAGGCGGGACCTCACCTCCTTGACGGCGAATCCGCCCAGGAAATCTTCCCCCCGACGCAGGTCTTCTGCAGCGGCGCCGAGCGCCTCGACGAGCGAGATCGGATCGTGGTCTGCGCTGGGACGGATGCCGAACGGGTAGACGATGCGCACACGTCCCTGGTGCACGTGCAACCGATCGCGGGCCCGCGCGGCCTCCAGCGCCTCCCACGCGGCAAGATGCCCCCGCAGTTCGCTGAGGTCTCTGGGCCGGAACTTCGCGGCATCCACTTGCCGACGCAGTTCGGTGAGGCGGGCCTCGGGAGCCTGACCGTTCATCAGTGCGCGCGCCGCGCCCGCACAGGCGGCGACCGTCGCGTAGTAGACGGCTTCGCGTGAGGTCTCGCGAATCAGGGCGGCGCGCGCCGGCGACCCCGGCAGCGCGTCGGCCGCGGCGAGGAGGGCCGCAGCCATCTCGGCAGCGCTGCGGCCGGCCTCCGCCGCGGCGTCGAGCCGTCCGGTGAGCAGCGCTGTCTCGACGCGGAACTCCGTGAGCAGGAAGCGCAGCAGCGCCCAGGCGTGCCGGGTGGTGGCGTCCTGCTCGAGCGGCTCGGCCGCATCGCACACCGTGGTGATCGCGAGGGCCAGCAGCGTGTGGTCCCAGGCGAGTTCCCATGCCTCGTTGACCAGATGCCGCAGGTAGAGGGCGAGGACCGTTCCCCCATCGGGGATCTCCGCTGCGGCCCGCACCGCGGGAGGGAGTCCGCGGCGGAGGTGGTCGGCAGCGGACTCAGCTCCGCCCTCGTCCTCGAAGACCCGTTCCCACCAAGAACCCGACAGCAGTTCGGCCAGCTCTGCGAGCTGCTCCCGGCTGAGCGCGAACGGGTCGGCGCGGCGCGCCTGCGCCGAGAACTGCACGGACAGCCACTCCCGCGCATCGGCGGCCGGCGTGTCGACCTCGGCGAACACGGGTGCATCGAGCAGCACATCGTCGGCGGGCACGGCGTCCTCCAGCATCGGGTTGGTGCGATTCTGCCCGACCCGGCCGCCCCGGCGCGAGGGTTTCGTCAGACCGCCTGCGCGAAGCTCCGATCGCCCGAGGCGATGTCGGCGGCCAGATGACCGAGCTCCTCGGGGATGGCGCGTCCCTTCGAGACCATCGACTGCGCCCACAGCCGGCCCGCGCGGTAGGACGAACGCACGAGGGGACCGGCGAGCACGCCGAGGAACCCGATGCGCTCGGCTTCGTCTTTGAACTCGACGAACTCGTCCGGCTTCACCCAGCGTGCCACCGGCAGGTGCCGGGGCGAGGGGCGCAGGTACTGGGTGATCGTGATGATGTCGGTGCCCGCATCGTGCAGGTCGTGGAGAGCCTGGACGACCTCTTCGGGCTCTTCGCCCATGCCGAGGATGAGGTTCGACTTCGTGATCAGCCCGGCATCCCGAGCCTGTGTCAGCACATCGAGCGACCGCTCATAGCGAAACGCGGGACGGATGCGCTTGAAGATGCGCGGCACCGTCTCGACGTTGTGCGCGAACACCTCGGGACGTGCGTCGAAGATCTGCCCGAGCAGCGCGGGGTCTGCGTTGTGCTCATTGGCGAGCAGCTCGACCCCCGTGCCCGGATTCTGCGCGTGGATCCGTCGCACCGTTTCAGCGTTGAGCCATGCCCCGGTGTCGGGCAGGTCGTCGCGGGCGACACTGGTGACCGTCGCGTAGCGCAACTGCATGCGCTGGACGCTCTCGGCGACGCGACGCGGCTCGTCGGTGTCGTACGCGTCGGGCTTCCCGGTGTCGATCTGGCAGAAGTCGCACCGCCGGGTGCACTGCGAACCGCCGATGAGGAACGTCGCCTCGCGGTCCTCCCAGCACTCGTAGATGTTCGGGCAGCCGGCTTCCTGGCAGACCGTGTGCAGACCCTCGTCCTTCACGAGCGCCTGCAGCGCCTGGTATTCCGGGCCCATCTTCGCCTTGGTCTTGATCCATTCGGGCTTGCGCTCGATGGGAGTCTCGGCGTTGCGGATCTCGAGCCGCAGCAGCTTTCGCCCGTTGGGAGCTGTGTGGGGGAGGGATGCCGGTGCGCCGCACGCGCTCATGCTGCGACCTCCGTCGCGTACGACGCCGCGAAGGCGGACGCCACGGTGCCCTGCACATCGGCGGGGGAGACGTCGGCGCCGACGACTTCGCTGATCGTGGTCACACCGGCATCCGCTATCCCGCAGGGGATGATGCTGCCGTACGCGGCGAGCGAGTTGTCGCAGTTGAGGGCGAAGCCGTGCATGGTCACTCCACGCTGGACGCGGACGCCGATCGCGGCGATCTTGTCCTCGGAGAGCGGGCGGCGCACCCACACGCCGCTGCGACCGTCTACGCGATAGCCGTCGACGTCGTACGCCTGCAGGACGTCGATGAGGATGTCCTCGAGGCGGCGCACGTGCGCGACCACGTCCACCGGTTCGGGCAGACGGACGATGGGATAGCCGACAAGCTGCCCCGGGCCGTGCCACGTGATCTTGCCGCCGCGGTCGACGTCGACCACCGGGGTGCCGTCGGTGGGACGCTCGTGCCGCGCGGTGCGGGCACCCGCCGTGTACACCGGCTCGTGCTCGAGGAGCAGCAGGGTGTCGGGACTGTCGCCGGCCACCACCTCGGCGTGGATCCGGCGCTGCAGCGCCCAGCCGTCGAGATACGGCACGTAGTCGGGCGCGAGGCCGACGGTCTGGACATCGAGCATGCTGCTCCTTCGCTTGTGGCGGTGGCATCGTTGGGCGCTTTCTGCACCGCGTCCAACAATACGCCCTGCCGGAGCCGGCGTCGTAGGCTGAGCGCATGTCCACCGCCGTGCCACGCTCAGCCGCAGCCGGTGCCGCCCGCGCGGGGCGGCCGCGCGCGACGTCGCGCGACACCCTCGCCGAGGCCGCCTGCGAGCTCTTCCTCGAGCAGGGTTTCGATGCGACGTCCATCGCTGACATCGCCACGCGCGCGGGGGTGAGCCGCTCGAGCTTCTTCAACTATTTCGCGTCCAAGTCCGACATCCTCTGGGCCGCCCTGGACGAGCGCATCGATGCGTTCACGACGCGACTGGAGGCCGATGACGCCGAGGCGGATGCCGCTGCCGCCGTTCGGGCGGCGCTCGTCGAGCTGGGTGAGGGCTTCGCGCCCGACAGCCTCGCCCTCGCGCTGGCGAACGCCGGGGCCATGGGCCTCGAGGAAGAGCTGGAACGGGAGCGGGCGCTCCGGCGCTCGCGGATCGCGGCAGTGATCGCCGCACGCCTGCGCGCGGCCGGAGCGGACCCGGTGCGCGCCGATGTCGCGGCGGCCGCCCACGCCGGTGCTGTGCTCAGCGCGATCGAGGCGTGGGCGCATGCCGGGGCCGGGCGGGTGCCGCTCGCGCAGACTCTGCGGAACGGGCTGGATGCCGCGTCTCCGACGCTCCCGGGTCGGGTGCAGCAATTGCGGGTCGTCGCCCGTGCCGAGCGGTTCGACGACGCTCTCGCGTTCTACCGGGACGTGCTGGGCCTGGTCGAGCAGGAGTCGTATCAGGGCGACGGGGGTGCACAGGTGGTGATCCTCGCGGCCGGCCGTGCGACGCTCGAACTGTCGAACGCTGCACAGATCGAGCTGATCGACCGCGTCGAGACCGACGGCGACGCGCCCAGCGATGACGTGCGCATCGCATTCGAGGTGGCCGACACCGTTGCGATGACGGACCGCTCGGCGAACGGTGGCGCGGCGGTGGAGGCCACCGCACGCGACACTCCCTGGCGGTCGGTCAACTCGCGGCTGCGGGCGCCCGGGGGACTCCAGCTCACCCTGTTCCAGGAACTCGGACCCGAGTAGGCGCGGACGTTTCGCGGCGTGCCGGACACCTACCGCTCGCGTAGAATCGGGGCATCATGGCGACTTTCGGCACTCTCTCCGACCGGCTCACAGAGACCTTCCGCAACCTCCGCAAGAAGGGACAGCTGACCCCGGCGGACGTCGACGGCACCGTCCGCGAGATCCGGCGCGCGCTGCTCGACGCCGACGTCGCACTCGTGGTCGTGAAGGACTTCGCCGCCAAGGTGCGTGAACGCGCCCTCGGCGACGAGGTCAACCGCGCGCTGAACCCTGCGCAGCAGGTCGTGCAGATCGTCAACGAAGAGCTCGTCGCGATCCTGGGCGGAGAGCAGCGCAGGCTGCAGTTCGCGAAGAATCCGCCGACGGTCATCATGCTGGCCGGGCTCCAGGGCTCGGGAAAGACGACGTTCGCCGGAAAGCTGGCCAAGCAGCTCGAGAAGGACGGCCACACGCCGCTGCTGGTCGCCGCCGACCTGCAGCGTCCGAATGCCGTGAACCAGCTCCAGGTGGTCGCTCAGCAGGCCGGCGCCACGATCTACGCCCCGGAGCCCGGCAACGGCGTCGGCGACCCCGTGAAGGTCGCGCGCGACGGCGTCGAGACGGCGCGTCGTCAGCAGCATGACGTGGTCATCATCGACACGGCGGGCCGGCTCGGCGTCGACGCCGAGCTCATGAAGCAGGCGGCCGACATCCGAAAGGCCACCGACCCTGACGAGGTCCTGTTCGTCATCGACGCGATGATCGGTCAGGATGCCGTCAACACCGCCAAGGCCTTCCAGGAGGGTGTCGATTTCACCGGCGTGGTGCTGTCGAAGCTCGACGGCGACGCCCGCGGTGGGGCGGCGCTCTCAGTGGCGTCGGTCACCGGGCGTCCGATCATCTACGCGTCGACGGGAGAGGGGCTCGACGACCTCGAGCCGTTCCACCCCGACCGCATGGCCAGTCGCATCCTCGACCTCGGTGACATCCTCACCCTCATCGAGCAGGCCCAGCAGGCGTTCGACGAAGACGAGGCGCTGAAGGTCGCTGAGAAGCTCGCGACCGAGCAGTTCACCCTCGAGGACTTCCTCGAGCAGATGCAGCAGATGCGCAAGATGGGCTCGATGAAGAAGATGCTCGGGATGCTTCCCGGCATGGGCTCGATGAAGCAGCAGCTCGAAGACTTCGACGAGCGCGAGATCGACCGCACCGAGGCCATCATCCGCTCGATGACCGTGGGGGAGCGCCGCAATCCGAAGGTCCTCAACGGCTCGCGGCGCCTGCGCATCGCCCGCGGCTCGGGCATGACCGTCACCGACGTCAACCAGCTCGTGCAGCGCTTCGAGCAGGCCGCGAAGATGATGAAGACGGTCGCACGCGGCGGGGTGCCCAACGTCCCCGGCATGGGCCCGATCGGCGGCAAGCCCGGTGCGTCGAGCAAGCGCGGCAAGCAGGCCAAGAAGAAGAGCGGATCGCGTTCGGGCAACCCGGCCAAGCGTGCGGCAGAGGACGCCGGTATCGCAGCCAGCGCGCCGACCGGCTCGGGCTTCGGTCTGGGCGGGGCGCCTCAGCCCACCGAGGCGGACCTCGCCGAACTGCAGAAGATGCTCGGCAAGGGCTGACGCCGCGCGGCTCTGTTCGCATCTGCTCGCCGACGTGATCGCGCCAGCCGAGTGCGGCCGGGCCGTTGCCGGGCGAAGGCAGATCGCCCGACGAAGGCTGAATGCCGGAGGAAACAGCCTTCCTCGGACGATTCGCCTTCCGCCAGCGACAGGCCGCGGCTCCGCGGTGAGCCCTGCGTCACCGCATGAGGTGCAGGCCCTGGGCCACCGCGGTGAGCACAGTGGACTGCACGTGCTCCCAGTCGTACAAGACCTGCTGGTAGTCGAACCGCAGCACCGTGTAGCCGCGGAGGATCAGCAGTGCGTCATGCCGCAGATCACGGCGCCGATCGGCAGCGCCGTGATGCGCGAACCCGTCGATCTGCACCACGAGGCGGTCGCCCACCAGGCCGTCTACCCGGTGGCCTGCAAGCTGCACCTGCTGCCGCACCGCGATGCCGACCGACCGCATTCCGTCTACGAATGCCGTCTCGATGCCCGAATCAGACAGGACGGATGCCACGCTCGCCAGTTCGGCGGCCTGTGTCGACCGCCATCGGGTGCGCACCAGCTCATCGGCGTTCACCGCTCTTTTGCGCAGGGCCGATTCCCACACCGCGAGAGCGTCGACGCGAGGCAGGCACCGGGCGATGTGGAAGAGCACGTTGACGACGGGATCGGCGACGGCCGTGGCGGCGACGGCAATCGGGCCGGTCGCCCAATGCAGGTGCACGCCGGTGGCGTGGATATGCGCGCGCGAGTGCGGCACGGCGACGTGCGCGGGTGGGGCGAGGCGGTCGTGTGACGGCACCCACAGGCCCAGGCGCTTCGCCGCGGTGACGCACGTCACCCGCCCGCTCACCGCGGCGGCCAGTTGGAGGTCGGGATCGGCGCCCGGCGCCGCCAACCACGAGCGGCGGATTCGGCGGAGAGCGTCGGCTGCGACGGCCTGCGCCACATCGTGCCGGGAGTATCCCGTGGCGTGGGCCTCGCGGCTGTGCGCCACCCCGCCACGTAGCGTGACCCATCTGACCAGTTCCGCAGTTCGTCTGGCGCGCGCGTCGTGGTCCATCGTTCCAGCATCCTCACGATGACGGGCGCCGTGCGGGGCCGGGGCCGCATCAGTGGACAAGTGTCGGCGGGCCGCCGTTGGGGAGGAGGCGTCCGGTGCTGTAGCCCGCCCGTCGCCCGGTGCTCCTGTTGCCAGGGGAAGGCAGATCGCCGGATGAAGGCTGGATGCCGGGGGAGACAGCCTTCCCCGGGTGATGTGCCTTCCGTCGGCGATGCAGGTGGTGGGATGCGCGGGGGCGTCAGTGTTGCCAGGGGAAGGCAGATCGCCGGATGAAGGCTGGATGCCGGGGGAGACAGCCTTCCCCGGGTGATGTGCCTTCCGTCGGCCGTGCGCGATATCGGGCGCCGCGAAGCGCGATCAGGCGCCGAGGGCCGCGAGATGGTCGCGCAGGGTCGGCCCGGCGCGGAACTCGCGGATCAGGTGCTGCACGACCTCACGCAGGTCGCCGTCGGCGGCCTCGGCGACCGCGAGCTGCCGCTGATAGCTGGCGCCGCCGTCGAGGATCGCGCCGAGCCCGGCGAACTCGCGGGCGCAGTGCAGGTCTTCTGCGACGGGTGCGAGCTGCTCGATCACTTCGCGGAGATGCTCGGAGACCAGCCGCTGCGTGCCGTCCGTGTCCACGATCACCCGCGCGTCGAGACCGTAGCGCGCGGTGCGCCATTTGTTCTCGCGTACGAACCACGGCTGCAGATGCGGCGGCGTGCGGCCCTCGTCGATCTCGCGTGAGAAGTGCTCGACGAGCACCTGCACCAGCGACGCGACCGCGGCGAGCTCGGGGAGCGTCGACATCCCGTCGCACGCGCGCACCTCGATGGTTCCCCACCGGGGAGCCGGTCGGATGTCCCAGCGCACTTCGGTTGCATCGGCCATGACTCCGGTGGTGACCATGTCGTCGAGGTAACCCTCGAACTCGGCCCAGTCCTGCAACGGCCAGGGAAGCCCGGCGGTCGGCAGCTGCTGGAACACCAGCGCGCGATTGGACGCGTAGCCGGTGCGTTCACCCGCCCAGAAGGGGCTGGAGGCCGACAGCGCCTGCAGGTGCGGCAGGTAGCCCGCCAGGGCGCCGATGATCGGGAAGACCTTGTTGACGTCCTCGACGCCGACGTGGACGTGGATGCCCCAGATCATCATGTTGCGTCCCCACCACTGGGTGCGCTCGATGAGCGTGTGATAGCGGGTCTTGTCGGTCACCTGCTGGTCGAACCACTGTGCGAACGGATGACTGCCGGCGCTGAGCAGCTCCACGCCCATGGGGTCGGTGACCGTACGGACTTCCGCAATGGCGTCCGCGATGTCGTCGACGGCGGCGGCCACCGTGTCGCCGACGCCGCTGGTGACCTCGACGGTGTTCGTCAGCAGCTCGCCCGTGATCGTGTGCCGTTCCAGCGCGGCGCGGTCAGCCAAGTCGGAGATGATCTCGGGCGCCTGGGGCACGAGATCGCCCGAGGCTCGGTCGGCGAGCATGACTTCCCACTCGAGTCCCACGGAGGACCGGGCAGAAGTGGCGAAGGGCACCGTCATGGGCACAGTCTGGCATGCGGCCCCCGCCGCTCGACATGTTCCGGGGGTCGGTTCGCGGCATCCGGTTCCATCTGGCAAAATGGATCCTTGGACCACGTGCTCGACCCTCTATCCGGCACGGTGGTCCACCGCAGAGCTTCCGCCGGGTGTGCACCCCACGCTCCAGGCGACGTTCAAAACTCATCTACCACTTTGGAGAATTGTGGCTGTCAAGATTCGTCTCAAGCGCTTCGGCAAGATCCGCGCGCCGTACTACCGCATCGTCGTGGCCGACTCGCGCACCAAGCGCGATGGTCGTGTCATCGAGGAGATCGGCAAGTACCACCCCACCGAGGAGCCCTCGTTCATCGAGGTCGACTCCGAGCGTGCGCAGTACTGGCTGTCGGTCGGCGCCCAGCCGACTGAGCAGGTTGCCGCACTGCTGAAGCTCACCGGTGACTGGGGCAAGTTCAAGGGTGACGCGAACGCTGTGTCGACCGTGAAGGTCGCCGAGCCCAAGCCCGAGTTCAACGTCGACGCTTCCAAGAAGTCGGTGCTCAAGCCCAAGGTCGAGAAGAAGGCCGAGGAGCCCGCCGAGGCTCCGGCAGCCGACGAGGCGCCCGCCGAGACCGAGGCCGAGTAATCCAGTGCTGTCGGCCGCGCTCGAGCACATCGTCAAGGGGATCGTCGATCACCCGGACGATGTCGTCATCCGTTCCTCCACGTCGCCCCGCGGCGAGGTCCTCGAAGTGCGCGTGCACGCCGACGACCGTGGACGTGTGATCGGGCGCGGCGGACGCACGGCCAAGGCCCTGCGGACGCTGATCTCCGCCCTCGCCGACGGCGCCCGCGTGCGCGTCGACGTCGCGGACGACTGACGTGGCCGCCAAGCCCGCCCGCACCCAGCTTCGCGTCGGGCGCTTGGTGAAGGCCCACGGCCTCAAGGGCGCACTGAAGGTCGAGCTGTACACGGACGACCCCGACGGGCGTTTCGTCCCGGGAGCCGTCTTCACCCTGCAAGTGCCCGAGTCGTCGCCGTGGCACGGCCAGACGGTCACCGTCCGCGAGTTCAAATGGCTGAACTCCAACCCGGTCGTCTTCCTCGAGGGGATCGACGACCGCTCCGCCGCCGAGACGATCGTGCGGGCCATCCTCTGGGTCGACCAGGACGAGCAGTCCGCACCCGTCGAGGACGACGCGTGGTACGACCATCAGCTCGTCGGCCTGGACATCGTCCGCGACGATGTCATCGTGGGACGTCTCATCCGCGTCGACCACCTTCCCGCGCAGGATCTGCTCATCGTGCGCCCGGTGGATGCCGGTGATCGCGAGATCCTGGTGCCGTTCGTGAAGGCCATCGTTCCCGAGGTGGACATCGCGGCCGGCCGGATCATCGTGACGCCGCCCGCCGGGCTGTTCGAAGAGCTCGAGCCCGAGCCGGAGGAGCGCTCCGACTCTCAGGCCGACGTCGACGACGGATCGGACGCGCGCGACGCCGACGCGCCCGGCACCGACGGTTCGGACGCCGGCGAGCCCAGCGCCTCGGCGTAACGCTGCACCGCGACCCGGGCGATCCGCGGGTCGTCGCCGAGCGGTGCGCTCGTGACCGCGCCACCTGTGCCGGCGACGAGGTCCGCGAAGTGACCCGGCGCCAGGAGATACGTCGCGACCGCGACCGGTCCGCCGTGCGCGGCCGCCGAGGCCACCGCTTCGGAGACGGTGGGGGCCATCGCGGCCACGAAACCGACGGTGACCGGTCCTTCCCACCGCTCCTCGACCAGAGCACGGATCGCGTCGACATCGTCGCGCGCCCGCGCATCGCTCGAACCCGCCGCGGCGATCACGAGCGGCCAGGTGGGATCAGCGCCGGCGGCCAGCGCGCGATCGGCGAGGACATCTGCCAGCAGCGGGTGCGGTCCGAGGGCGCGGGCCACGCTCACGTTCGTTCCGGCGAGCGCGGCGCGCCGGATGTCGACCTCGGTGTGGAACCCGGTCGACAGCAGCAGCGGCACGATGACCGCGCCCTGTGCCCGCGGCGCGGATGCCACGTCGTCCAGTTCGGGGCCGTGCACATCCACGTATGCCTCGGCGACGGGCACGTCCGGCACGAGCGCGGCGATCCGCGCCCGGAGAGCGTCGATGCTCGCGCGGCCCTGCTCGGAGCGGGTGCCGTGCGCGCAGGCGATCAGGGTTGCGGTCATTGCGCTGCTCCCACGTCGTCGGTGTCGAGCACGTCGAGGCGGTACCCCCGCTTGTAGACGGTCTTGACGAGATCACGAACCCCGAGCGCCTCCCTCAGGCGCGCGACGGCCACCTCGACGGCGTGCGCGTTCGCGTCGCTGCGCGGGAGCAGGGGGAGCAGGTCGGTGCGGCTGACGACGGCACCGGGACGACGGGCGAGCCGGCGGAGGATGTCGGCCGCCGAACGCGACAGCGGGATGAACCGCCCGTCCAGCACCGCACCGCCCGACCGCGGGTGCAGGAGACCAGCCGAGGTCGGCAGCCGCGCCGGCGCACCCCCGATCGTGGTCACGACGCTGCGCACGAGCGAGCCCAGCCGCCCCCGGTCGGGGACGAGCGGTTCGATGCCTGCGCTGTTCAGCGGCGCCGCGGTGATCGGGCCGACGGCCGCGATGAGCAGTTCACCGGTGGCCGCCCGCTGGACGATGGCCGGGAGCGCCCCGCTGCGTTCAGCCGCCCCGAGCCACTCCTGAGCGCCCGGTGCCGAGGTGAACAGCACGGCATCCACTTCGCCCGATGCGGTCAGCCGGGTCGACTGCTCGACCAGGGCCGCGTCCGGCGGCGGCCCCCAGCGGTAGACGGTCAGGCTGGTGGCACGCGCGCCTGCCGCGATGAAGGCCTCGTCGAGGCCGTCCGCGCCGGAGCCGTGGTGCTGCACGGCGATGTGCTTGCCGGCGACCCCTTCTGCCAGGAGGAAGTCGCGGACCTCCGCGGCCGTCTCGGACTCGGCCACCCAGTCGGCGACCAGCCCCGCCTGCTGGATCGCGCCGCGCGCCTTGGGACCTCGGGCGACGAGTTGCGTACCGGAGAGGACCTCGATCAGCCGGGCGTGCAGGCCGGCCTCGTCTGCCGCCTCGACCCACGCGCGGAACCCGACACCGGTGGTGGCCACGAGGACGTCGGGCGGGTCGCGCAACAGCTCCCGGGTGCGGTCGATCAGCTCCACGTCGTCGACGTGCGGCACGATGGTGAGCGCCGGGGCGACGATCACCCGGGCGCCGTGCCGTTCGAGCGCCGACGACAGCTCACCCGAGCGGCGGTCCACCGGCAGCAGCACCGTGCAGCCCGCGAGCGCGATCGACAGGGGCGCGACGGTCATGCGCGTTCGAGGGCCAGGTCGCTCACCGGCAGCAGCAGGTCGGCTCGCGCGACCTCTCCGATCACGATGACGCTCGGGTTGCGCAGCGCATGTCGTGCGGCGTCGTCCGCCGCTTCTCCGAGCGTCGTCCGGATCGTGCGCTGAGCGGGCGAATGTCCGTTCTCGATGAACGCGACCGGACGGCGGGGGTCGGTGCCGGACTTCAGTGCTGCCGCAGTGAACCGGCCGATTGCACTGACCCCCATGATGACGATGACGGTGGTCGCCGCATCGTTCAGGGCCGACACGGTGGCGGCGGTGACCTCGTCCTGACCGTTGACGACGTGCACCGCACCCGCGACGCCACGATGGGTCACCGGGATGCCGGCCGCCTGGGGCACCGCGATCACGCTGCTGATGCCGGGCACCACCTCGATCGGCACTCCGGCCTTCAGGCACGCCGCGACCTCTTCACCGCCGCGGCCGTAGACGAACGGGTCGCCGCCCTTGAGCCGGACGACCCGCGCTCCGGCACGGGCGCGATCGACGAGCACGCGGCCGATCTGCTCCTGGGTCATGGTGTGGCGGCCGGGTGCTTTGCCCACGTCGATGACCTCGACGCCCGGCTCCAGCTCGGTGAGCACACCGGTGGGGCCGAGGCGGTCGTGGACGATCACGTCCGCCTCGGCGATCAGCCGGCGGCCGCGCACGGTGATCAGATCCTCGGGGCCGGGTCCACCGCCGACCAGGTGCACGGACCCGGCGCCCTCGCGCACGCGCCGCACCGGGAGCGTTCCCTCTCGCAGGCGGGCGGCGATCGCGTCGCGCAGGCGGCCGCTGCGACGCGGGTCGACTCCGGATGCCGAGACGACGCCGATCTGCACATCATCGCTGCGCGTCTCGGCCGTGAAACGCGCGCTGCCGTGTGCGCCGCTGCCGGCGTTGACGCACCAGATGCGCGCGGCGTCGCAGGCGGCGACCACGGCGGCGTCGGCGGTGCGGTCGCCGGTAGCGGTGTGCGCGAGCCACGCTCCCTCGAGGTGAGCGGGACGGAACCTGTCGCGGACCCACTCCACGTGGTGGTGGGCGGCGAGCTCGGCCGTCCCCTCGGCGAGGTCAGGGGCAACGAGGCGCACCTGTGCACCGCCCTCGAGTAGCCGCCGCAGCCGTCGCCCGGCGACGTCGCCGCCGCCGACGAGCACGGCCAGCCGGCCGCTCAGTTCCAGGCCCATGATCGTCGTCATGGGCCCGACCGTACGCGCGCGGCTTTGCGGTCGGGTATGCCCCGTGTTTCGGGCATGTGACATCCCTCCCGACCCTCACATCCGGCGCAATCGGGCTCTGCGCGGAATGTGACGTGGCCGAAACATCGGGGGACATCCGCCGGAACCTCACGGCGGCAGGATCGGGCCATGAGCACTCCGACCGCGCCCGCGACCTCGCGTGCCGTGTGCTCGTACTGCGGGGTCGGATGCGGGCTCACCGTCACCCGCGAGCGCGACGACGCGGGTGTGGAGCGCGTGGGGGCGGTGTCCGGCGACAAGGCGCATCCGACCAACCGCGGCCGGCTGTGCACCAAGGGCGCGACCCACCTGGAGCTCATGACGGCGCCCGGCCGGATGACCAGCGCGCTCGTGCGGACGGCGCGGGGCGCGGCCCCGGGATCCGTCCCACTCGACGAAGCCGTCCGCCTGGCGGGGGAGCGGCTGCGCGAGATCGTCGCCGCGCACGGGCCGGATGCCGTGGCGGTGTACGTCTCGGGACAGATGTCGATCGAGGCCCAGTATCTGGCGAACAAGCTGGTGAAGGGGTACCTGCGCGGCATCCACATCGAGTCGAACTCGCGTCTGTGCATGGCCTCGGCGGGCACCGGCTACAAGCAGTCGCTCGGTGCCGACGGCCCGCCCGGCTCGTACGAGGATCTCGACCGGGCCGACCTGTTCCTCGTGATCGGCTCGAACATCGCCGACTGCCATCCGATCCTGCACCTGCGCATGGCCGATCGGCTCAAGCAGGGCGCTCGGCTGATCGTCGTCGATCCGCGGCGGACGGCGTCGGCCGAACGCGCCGACCTGTTCCTGCAGATCAGGCCGGGCACAGACCTGGCGCTGCTGAACGGGTTGCTCCACCTGCTCGTCGCCGCGGGCGACATCGACGACGCGTTCATCGACGCGCACACGAGCGGCTGGGAGGAGATGCCGGCGTTCCTGCTCGATTTCACCGCTGACCGCGTCGCGGCCGTGACGGGTCTGGCCGAGGAGGACATCCGGACGGCAGCACGCTGGATCGGCGAGGCCGGCGACTGGATGACCCTGTGGACGATGGGCCTCAACCAGTCCACGCATGGCACGTGGAACACCAACGCCATCTGCAACCTGCACCTCGCGACCGGCGCGATCTGCCGGCCGGGCAGCGGGCCGTTCTCGCTCACCGGCCAGCCCAACGCGATGGGCGGCCGTGAGATGGGGTACATGGGGCCGGGGCTGCCGGGGCAGCGCACGGTGCTCTCGGCCGAGGACCGGGCGTACATGGAGCACGCCTGGAACCTCGAGCCCGGTGCGCTGCGCGCGCACTCCGGGCCCGGCACCATCGAGCTGTTCCGCGGCATGGCCGCCGGAGACATCAAGGCCGCGTGGATCATCTGCACGAACCCCGTCGCCTCGGTCGGCAACCGGTCCACCGTCATCGACGGACTCCAGAACACGGATCTGGTGATCGTGCAGGACGTCTACGCTGACACCGCCACGGCCGCCTACGCCGACATCCTGCTGCCGGCGGCGCTCTGGGTGGAATCGGACGCGGTGAGTGTCAACAGCGACCGCACGGTGAGCCTCAGCGCACGTGCGGCCGACGCACCCGGCGATGCGCGGCCGGACTGGGACCTCATCTGCGGTGTGGCCCGCGCGATGGGCTATGCGGAGGGGTTCGACTTCGGCGCGGCGGAGGAGGTGTTCGACGAGCTGCGGCAGTTCTGGAACCCGCAGACCGGATGGGACATGCGCGGCATCACCTATGACCGGCTGCGCACCGGTCCCGTGCAATGGCCGAGCCCCGCCGGCGACGCCGACACCCGGCATCCCATCCGGTACCGCAATGACGGGGTGAGCCAGAGCCTGCATGTCGCCGGCGACGGCACCGTGCCGGCACTGGCATTCCCGACACCCGATCGGCGCGCACGCTTCCTCGCCCGGCCGCACATGGACCCCGCCGAGATGCCCGACGACGAGTATCCGTTCACGCTCAACACCGGCCGGCTGCCGCACCAGTGGCACACCATGACCAAGACCGGGCGGGTCGCCAAGCTGATGAAGCTCACGCCCGAGCCGTTCGTCGAAGTGCACCCCGTGGATGCCGCGGCTCTGGGCATCGCCCCGGGGGACCGCGTCGAGGTCACCTCCCGCCGCGGGAGCGCCGTGCTCGCCGCCGTGATCACCGATCGGGTGCACGCGGGAGGCGCCTTCGCACCGTTCCACTGGAACGACCAGCACGGCGAGCTGCTGACCGTCAACGCCGTCACCCAGGACGCCGTCGACTCCGACAGCCTGCAGCCCGAGCTGAAGATCACTGCGGTCGCGCTGCGGCGGGTCGGGCCGGCTCCGATGCCCGCGTCGATGCCTCTGCCCGCGGCGACCGCTCCCGAACTGGATGACACCGAGCGTCTGTACCTGGCGGCGTTCCTGTCCGCCGTGCACGCCGAACCGACGGTCGAAGGGCTCATCCCCGTGGTGCCGCCGAATGCCCCGGTCAGCGCAGCGGCGCGCGCCTGGTTCGACGGACTGCTGGCCGGCACGTACTCGCGCATCCCGGCCGCGGGGTCGCAGACCTCCGCGACCGACCGCGAAGTGGTCGTGCTGTGGGCCTCGCAGACCGGCAACGCCGAAGAGCTCGCGACCACCGCTGCGTCGACATTGGGCGGCCGGGGGTTCGCGGTGCGCACGGCCAGCATGAGCGAGGTGCGCGCGACCGAACTGACCGCGATGCGCGACGTGCTCGTGATCACCTCGACCTTCGGCGACGGCGAGGCACCAGACAACGGTCGCGACTTCTGGCGTGAGCTGGCCGACGACGCAGCGCCGGCCCTGCCCGGACTCCGCTACGCCGTACTCGCCATGGGCGACTCCAGCTACGACCGGTTCTGCGGGCACGGCCGCAGCATCGACGAACGGCTCGCCGCGCTGGGCGCGACGCCGTTGCTGCCTCGCCTGGACTGCGAGTCGGACTTCGCCGACGCGGCGTCGGCGTGGCTCGATGCGGCGCTCGAGGTGCTCCTCGACGGGCCTGCTCCTGCCACGACGCCGGAGGCCCCGGCATCCACCCCCGCCGCGCGCCTGTTCACCCGCGCGAACCCGGTGCCGGGTCGACGCGCCCTCAACCGGCTGCTCAGCGGCGAAGGATCGGCCAAAGAAGTGCGACAGATCGGCTTCGACCTGTCGATGACGGGCGCCCGGTATCGCGCGGGCGACTCGCTCGGCGTGATCTGCGCCAACAGGGCACCGCTGGTGGACGAGTGGCTGGCGGCGGCGGGCGTGTCGGCGGGTGAGATCGTCGAGGTCGATGGCCGGGAACGGACGATGGCCGATGCACTCCGTGACCGGCTCGACGTGACCAAGATCACACCGGCACTGCTGGACTTCCTCGCCGAGCGCAGCCGTGACGGCGAGCTGGCGGCGCTGCTCCGGCGTGAGAACAGGATCCGGCGCGATCAGTTCCTGTGGGCGCAGCAGGCGGTCGATCTCGTGCACCGGTTCCCCGTGATCGCGACCGCGCAGGAGTGGGCCGATGTGCTGCCGAAGCTGCAGCCGCGCCAGTATTCCATCTCGTCCAGCCCCAAGACTGACCCCGCCGAGTTGCAGCTGACCGTGTCGACGGTGCGGTTCACGACCGAGCAGGGACGTCGGCGGGGCGGGGTCGGTTCGACATTCCTCGCCGACGGCACGGGCGACGTCTCGATGTTCCTGCAGTCCACCGCGCACTTCCGCCCGCCGGCCGACCCGGGCGCGGCCATGATCATGATCGGGCCGGGCACCGGCATCGCGCCGTTCCGCGCGTTCCTGCACGACCGGCGCGCCGACGGCCACACCGGCCGGAACTGGCTGTTCTTCGGAGAGCAGCACGCGGGCTCGGACTTCTACTACCGCGACGAGCTGCTCGCGATGCACGACGACCGGTTCCTCACGCGGCTGGATCTCGCCTTCTCGCGCGACCAGCGGCAGAAGGTGTACGTGCAGCACCGGATGCTGGAACACGGCGCCCGGCTCTGGTCATGGCTGCAGGACGGCGCGTCGCTGTACGTCTGCGGCGACGCAGCACGGATGGCCCGCGACGTCGACGACACCCTGCTCGACATCCTCGCCCGGCACGGCGGGATGTCGGCCGAGGAGGCTGCCGAGTACCGGAGGGTGCTCGTCGCCGAGCACCGGTACGTCCGCGACGTGTACTAGATCCGCCGGTGCGCGAGCGACGCGCGGGGGACGATGTAGACGGCCACGGTGAGGGCGATCAGTGCGAGGTACGCGGCGACGAAGCCGTAGAAGGCGACGGCGTAGCCGCCCGTGACCAGCTGCGAGGCGTTGAGCACCTGCGGGATCACGAACCCGCCGTACGCGCCGATGGCGGAGATGAGGCCGAGGGCGGCGGCGCCCTTGCGGGCGAACACGGCCGCCGCGGCGCTGCCCGGTTCGGCACCGGTCGCGATCGCCCGGGCGGCGAAGATGCTCGGGATCATCCGGTAGGTCGAGCCGTTGCCGATGCCGGTGGCGGCGAACAGCACCAGGAAGCACGCCAGGAACACGCCGAAGTTCTGCAGCGGCATCGTCCACACCAGGCTCACCGCCCCCAGTGCCATGGCCGACAGCGCGACGACGGTCACCCGGGCACCGCCGAGTCGGTCGGCGAGGCGTCCGCCGTAGGGCCGGGCAAGCGACCCGATGAGGGCGCCGAGGAAGGCCAGCGAGACCGCGGCGTGCCCGATCTGGATCGTCGACAGCTGGGGGAACTGGTCGGCGATGAGCTTGGGGAACACGCTCGCGAACCCGATGAACGATCCGAACGTACCGATGTACAGCAGTGACATGAGCCACAGGTGGGGCTCGCGCAGGGCCGCCGCCGTGCCCGCGAAGTCGGCCTTCGCGTGGGAGAGGTTGTCCATGCACCGCCAGGCACCCAGCATCGCGACGATGATCAGCGGGATCCACATCCAGCCGGCGAGGGCGATGTTCAGCGTGGTTCCGGCGCCGAGGGTGACCACGATGGGGACGGCGAATTGCGCCACCGAGGTGCCGAGGTTGCCGCCGGCCGCGTTCAGTCCGAGCGCCCAGCCCTTCTCGCGCTGCGGGAAGAAGTACGTGATGTTCGACATCGAGCTGGCGAAGTTGCCTCCGCCGACACCGCCCAGCGCGGCGACGACCAGCAGCGCCCAGAACGGGGTACCGGGATCGGAGACCACGAAGCCCAGCAGCGTCGCCGGGATCAGCAGCAGGCCGGCTGAGATGATCGTCCAGTTGCGCCCGCCGACGACGGCCACCATGAACGTGTACGGGAAGCGGAGGGTCGCGCCCACCAGGCTCGGCACCGAGATGAGCCAGAACAGCTCCGAGCTGGTGAGCGTGAATCCGGCCGCCGGCAGCATCACCACGACGATGCTCCACAGCTGCCAGACGATGAATCCGAGGAACTCCGCGAAGATCGACCATCCCAGGTTCCGCCGGGCGATTGCGCGGCCCTCGGCTTCCCACAGCTGCGGGTCCTCAGCGTTCCAGCCGTCGATCCACCGGCCCGGCCTGCGGGAGAGGACACGGGGTGCGCCGGTGATCGGCGCGGACGTGACGGTGGTGGTCATGGCAGCCTCCTGAGATGCGTCTGGTCCCACGCTAGGAACGGCGTGTTTCCCCCGGCATCCCGCCACTGTGAAGCCTGCGTCACGGTTCGCTCACGCCGGCAGGGGGAGTCATGACGGCTTCCGGTCACATCTCGGAAACACGTCCCGGTTGCCTACACTCGAAACCATGCGCGTCGACATCGTCACGATCTTCCCCACGTTCTTCGACGTGCTCGACATCTCGCTGATCGGCAAGGCGCGGGGCAGCGGTCTGCTCGACATCCGCGCCCACGATCTGCGCGACTGGACGCACGATCGGCACCGCACCGTCGACGACACGCCTTACGGCGGCGGTGCCGGCATGGTGATGAAGCCCGAGCCCTGGGGGGAGGCGCTCGATGCACTGCTGACCCCCGAGGCCGTGCTGATCGTGCCGTCGCCGGCGGGCGAGGTCTTCACTCAGCCCACCGCGCGTGAGCTGTCGGCCGAGGCGCACCTCGTCTTCGCCTGCGGCCGGTACGAGGGCATCGACCAGCGCGTCATCGACCACTACGCGCAGTCGCATCGCGTACGGCTGATCAGCCTCGGCGACTACGTGCTCAACGGCGGCGAGGTGGCGGCCATGGCGATGGTCGAGGCGGTGTCGCGCCTGATCCCGGGCGTGGTCGGCAACCCGGCCAGTCTCGTCGAGGAGTCGCACGAGGACGGGCTGCTCGAGTACCCGAGCTACACGAAGCCTGCGCAGTGGCGCGGTGAGGACGTGCCTCCGGTGCTGCTGAGCGGCAATCACGGCGCGATCGCGCAGTGGCGGCGCGATCGCAGCCTTGAGCGCACCGAGCGTGTGCGGCCCGACCTGCTTCCGGAAGCGCCGGGCGCCTAGGACCAGCGCACGAGCACGTCGCCGTCGCTGACGGCCGTCGGCCACACCCGCAGCGCGGCGGGGTCTTTGCCCTGCGTGTCGAGGCACATCCCGGTGCGCAGGTCGAAGACCTGCTTGTACATGGGCGATGCGACCGTGGGCGCCTCCTGCCGCGTGCCGACGATGCCGCGGGAGATGACGTGGGCGCCGCTGTACGGGTCGAGGTTCTGCACCGCGTGCACACGCCCGTCGGCGAGCAGGAACAGGGCGATCTGGATGCCGTGGACCAGCGCCGCGCGCCCGCGCTCGGTCTCCAGCGCGTCCAGCGCGCACACCCGGATCCAGCTGGGCGACGTGACGGACGGCACCTGCTCGTCGATGAGGGTCATCGCCGCACCTCCAGAGTGGTTCCGGCGATCAGGACGCCGCCGGCCGATCGCTCCGCGACGGTCGCGGGGCGAGGCTGACCGCGCTCGGCCGTGTAGGCGAGCGAGGGATCGGGGGTGGCCGGCGCGTTGACGAACGACGCGAACCGGCGCAGCTTCTCGGGGTCGTCCAGAGTGGCCTTCCACTCGTCTTCGTAGGCGTCCACGTGCGTGGCCATCGCGGCATCCAGATCCGCGCAGATGCCGAGGCTGTCCTCGAAGATCACCTCTCGGAGGCCCTCGATACCCCGTTCGAGATCCTCGAACCACGGTGCGGTGCGCTGCAGCCGGTCGGCGGTGAAGATGTAGTACATCAGGAACCGGTCGATCGCGGTGAGCAGTTCGTCGTCGCTGAGCCCCTCGGCCAGCAGCACCGCGTGTCGCGGCGTGAACCCGCCGTTGCCGCCGACGTACATGTTCCAGCCCGCCTCGGTCGCGATCACGCCGACGTCCTTGCCGCGAGCCTCCGCGCATTCGCGAGCGCAGCCCGAGACCCCGAGCTTGATCTTGTGCGGTGACCGCAGGCCGCGGTAGCGGAGCTCCAGCTGAACGGCCATGCCGACCGAGTCCTGGACGCCGTAACGGCACCAGGTCGACCCGACACAGGACTTCACCGTGCGCAGCGACTTTCCGTACGCGTGGCCGGACTCGAATCCGGCATCCACGAGCCGGCGCCAGATGTCGGGCAGCTGCTCGAGGCGCGCGCCGAACATGTCGATGCGCTGACCGCCGGTGATCTTCGTGTAGAGGCCGAAGTCCCGGGCCACCTGCCCGATGGCGACCAGGCCCTCGGGGGTGATCTCGCCGCCGGCGATGCGGGGCACCACGGAGTAGCTGCCGTCCTTCTGCATGTTCGCCATGACGTGGTCGTTGGTGTCCTGCAGGGTCGCGTTCTCACCCTCGAGCACGTGCCCACCGACCAGGGTCGAGAGGATGCTCGCCAGCGCGGGCTTGCAGATGTCGCAGCCGCGGCCGGTGCCGAAGCGTTCGATGACGGCGCTGAAGGTGCGCAGTCCCGAGACGCGCACGGCATCGAACAGCTGTGCCCGCGACAGCGCGAAGTGCTCGCACATGGCGGTGCTCACCGTCGCGCCGCTTCGGGCGAGCTCGGTGCCGACGAGCTTCTTGATCATCGGGACGCACGACCCGCAGGCCGCCCCGGCCTTCGTGCATGACTTGATGGATGCCACGTCGGCGCAGCCCTCGTCATGCACGGCGCTTCGGATGCGGCCGGCGCTCACGCTGTTGCATGAGCACACCAGGGCCTCGTCGGGGAGGTCCCCGTTGGGCGCGGCGACGCCGTCCGCCGGGAGCAGGTATGCGGCCGGATCGGCGCCGAGCGCACTGCCGACGAGCGGGCGCAGCGAGCCGTAGGCGCGCGCGTCGCCGACGAGGATGCCGCCCAGGAGTGTCGTGGCGTCGTCAGACAGGACGAGCTTCTTGTAGACGCCGCCGACCGGGTCGATGTAGACGACGTCGAGGGCGCCCGGGGTGGTCGCGAAGGCGTCGCCGAAGCTTGCGACATCGACCCCGTTGAGCTTGAGCTTGGTCGAGAGGTCGTAACCCGGGAAGGAGGCCTGACCGCCCAGCAGGCCGGTCGCGGCGACCTCGGCCATCGCGTACCCGGGGGCCACCAGGCCGACGCACTGGTCGTCGAAGCACGCGACTTCGCCGATCGCGAGGATGCGGGGGTCGCTCGTCGTGCACGCCTGGTCGATCCTGACGCCGCCGCGGGGGTGCACGTTGAGGCCCGCTGCCCGCGCGAGGTCGTCACGCGGACGAACGCCCACGGTGAACACGACCACGTCGGTGTGCGCGTACGAGCCGTCGCGGAACTCGAGTCCGGCGACGTGGCCGGAGCGGTCCGGGTCGATCCGCGTGGTGATCGTCTCGGTGCGCACGCCGATGCCGCGCGCCTCGATGAGGCGCCGCAGCACACCGCCGGCGGCGTCGTCGAGCTGTGCCGACATGAGCCGATCGGCGGACTGGATGACGGTGCTGGTGACGTCGAGCTCCTGCAGCGCCCCGGCAGCCTCCAGGCCGAGCAGCCCGCCGCCGACCACGGTTCCGGTGAGCGGGCGGCCAAGCTCGGCGCGACGGCGCTGGACGAAGGCGCGGAGAGCCTCGACGTCGTCCAGCGTCCGGTAGACGAAGCACCCCGGGGTCTCGAATCCGTCGAGGGCCAGCTTGGCCGCGAGCGACCCCGTGGCCAGCACGAGCCGGTCGTACGCGACGCTGAGTCCGGAGACGGTCGTCACGCGCCGTGCCTTCCGGTCGATGCGCGCGGCCGCGTCCCCGCGGACGAACCGGACACGCGGGTCGGCGAGGACAGCGGCGTCGAGGGTGAGCTCGTCGGCATGCGCGGCGGTGAAGAACGAGGTCAGTGCGACACGGTCGTAGGGGTCGCGGTCCTCTTCGCCGATGACGGTGACGCGCCATTGTTCACCGGCGCGGCTGAGCAGGCTCTCCGCGAACCGGTGGGCCACCATGCCCGCACCCACCACCACGGCGTGCTGCGCTGTCGTCTCGTCCACGGCGTCACTCCCTCTCGCGATCATGGATCACGTTAGGGAAGCGGTGTTTCGCGGTCGCGGCCGCTGCGGTTACGCGCCGCGAACGTTTCTCTCACACCGGTGCGGGGGTCGGTGTGAGCCGGACGCGGTCAGCGGACGCCGAGGAAGGAGCGGTCGGTCAGGATGACGGGGCCGTCGTCGGTGATCGCGATGGTGTGCTCGGCGTGCGCGCCGCGGGAGCCGTCGACGCTGCGCAGCGTCCACCCGTCGGGGTCGGTGACCAGCTCGTCGGTGGTCTGCAGGAACCAGGGCTCCAGCGCCAGCACCAGCCCCGCGCGCAGCGGATAGCCGCGTCCGGGCTTGCCGTTGTTGGGCACGTGCGGATCGCCGTGCATGACCCGGCCGACGCCGTGTCCGCCGAAGTCCGTGTTGATGGAGTAGCCCTCGCCGTGCGCGACCTCGGCGATCGCGGCGGAGATGTCCCCGATGCGGTTGCCGGGATGCGCGGCCGCGATCGCGGCATCCAGTGCCCGTTCTGCCGTGGCGATGACGGCCAGGTCTTCGTCGCGCGCCGTGCCGATGACGAAGGAGACTGCCGAATCGGCGACCCAGCCGTCCACCGAGACGGCGAAGTCGAGCGAGACCAGGTCGCCGTCGCGCAGCGCGTAGTCGTGGGGGAGGCCGTGGAGGACCGCGTCGTTGATCGAGGTGCAGATGACCTTGCCGAATGGGCTCGCGCCGAACGACGGGTGGTAGTCGATGTAGCAGGACTCGGCGCCCGCCGCCCGGATCATGTCGTGCGCGCGGCGGTCGATGGACAGGAGATTCGTCCCGACCTTCGTCTCGTCTCGCAGGGTGGCCAGAACTTCGGCGACGAAGCGGCCGGCGGGGCGCATCGCCTCGATCTCGGCGGGAGTGCGCAGCTCGATCATGCAGGTCCTTTCCTCAGGTTCCATTCTGCCGGATGGGCGTACCATCGAAGGCATGTGGCTGCGACGCGTGTTCTTCCGGTGGCTGTTGCCCGCCGCCTTCGTTCTGCCGCTGTGGCTGCTGATCGGCTGGATCGCGTTCAGTGCGAGCGGCTGGGCGCTGCTCTGGGTGCTGGTCATCGCGATCCCCTCGGTTCTCGTGGGCCAGCTGGTGCTCACGCTGCTCGTCCGCGCGCGCGGCACCGTCCGCGCCTCGCGCGAGGTGTCCTGGCTGGATGTGGCCGGGTTCGGGGTGTGGCATCTGCTCACGATCGGCGTGGGCTTCTACTCGCAGGCGAGCTTCTGGCCGCTGCTGATCGGCGCGATCGTCGTGTTCATCGCGCTGTTCTGGATGGAGTTGTGGCAGCTCTTCCGTGAGGCGAAGCCGTCGGCGATGCTGCGCAGCAGCGGCGGGTTCTCATACCTTCCGGCCGCCGACGCCCCCGAAGCGGACGCGCCCGAGCCCGACGTGTTCATCGTCACCGAGAAGAACCAGCACCCGCACTCCTGACACCGGCGAGCCGCGGTTTGGCGGGTGCTCCCGTCCATGGCAGAATGGTTCTTTGTGCCCGGGACAGGCTCTGCCTCAGGGGAGCACGGCGCCGTCCGACGGATGCCGCGGGTGCACACAACTTTCATCCAACCCTCTCGCGATCGACCTGTGGCGGTCGCAGGAAGTGACGATCATGCAGATCCTCGACTCCGTTGACGCAGCCTCGCTGCGCAGCGACATCCCCGCCTTCGGGCCCGGCGACACCGTGAAGGTGCACGTCAACATCACGGAGGGCAGCCGCTCCCGTATCCAGGTGTTCCAGGGCATCGTCATCGGCCGTTCCGGCGACGGCGTTCGCGAGACCTTCACGGTCCGCAAGATCAGCTTCCAGGTGGGCGTGGAGCGCACCTTCCCCGTGCACAGCCCCGTGATCGACCACATCGAGATCGTCACCCGCGGAGACGTCCGTCGCGCGAAGCTGTACTACCTGCGCGAGCTGCGCGGCAAGAAGGCCAAGATCAAGGAGAAGCGCGCCAACTGACGCACGCGCTGTCTTCGACGATTGCCCCGGGACCTCCAGTCCCGGGGCAATCTTCGTTGGCAGGGGGATTCGGGCTGCGTGCCGCGGCACGGGGCGCCGCCGGAATGTGCGACCCTGGAGGGCAGGCCGTCTCAGTCGAGGCGTGGCGGGGTGAAGGACGGGAATGACTTCGGAGCAGACGGCATCCGCCGACGCCGGCGAGCCGACGCAGGCACGACCGAACAGCAGGTTCTGGACGCTGATGCGCGACGTGCTCGTGATCGTCCTGATCGCCGTCGTGGTGTCCTTCCTCGTCAAGACCTTTCTGGTCCGCTCTTTCTTCATCCCCTCCGGTTCGATGGAGAACACGCTCCAGGTGGACGATCGCATCCTGGTGGACGAGCTCACGCCGCGCTTCGGCGACTATGAGCGCGGCGATGTCATCGTCTTCCGCGATCCCGGCGGATGGCTGCCGGTGACCGTGGAGCCGCCGCGTCCGCCCGTGGTCGAGGCCCTGGACTGGGTGCTGGCGCTGGTGGGCATCTCGGCTCCGGACAGCAAGGATCATCTGATCAAGCGGATCATCGGCACACCCGGTGACCACGTGGTGTGCTGCAACCCGATCGGGCAGATCACGGTGAACGACGTGCCGATCGACGAGACCGCCTACGTGAAGCTCGCCCCCGGGCAGACCGCACCGAAGGAGTCGCTGTTCGACGTGGACGTGCCGGACGGCTCGCTCTGGGTGCTCGGCGACAATCGCGACAACTCGCGCGACTCGAGGGCGCACACCGATCAGCCTTCGCACGGGTTCGTCCCGATCGACAACGTCGTCGGCCGCGCGTTCCTGATCACCTGGCCGCTGAACCGCTTCGGGCCGATCGACTTCCATCACGAGGTCTTCGCCGGAGTGCCGGAGCCCGGATCGCCATGACCGTGCCGACCCCGAAGCTCACCGTCGAACGGCGGCTGCTGCGCGAGCATGCGCTCGTGATCGCGTGCGACGAGGTCGGACGCGGTGCATTGGCGGGGCCGGTGGCGGTCGGCGCGGCGGTCGTGGACGCACGCCTGTCACGCTCCCGCGTGCCCGAGGGCCTGCGCGACTCGAAGCTGGTGGCCGAAGCACGCCGGCCGCTGGTCGCGCGGCGTGTAGCCGGATGGGTGCCGGCCTCGGCCGTCGGGTGGGCCAGCGCTGCGGAGATCGACGATGTCGGCATCATGCGCGCCCTGGGGCTGGCCGCATTGCGCGCCATCGAGGGCTTGCTGGCCGCCGGGGTCGACGCGGAGGGTGCCGTGGTGATCCTCGACGGGAACCACGACTACATCACCCCCGCGGGCGGCACACTGCCGGTGCGCCCGATCATCAAGGCCGACCGCGACTGCGCGGGCGCCGCGGCCGCGTCGGTCCTCGCCAAGGTCGCGCGCGATGAGCTGATGGTCGAGATGCATGAAGAGCTCCCGGTCTATCAGTGGGCGCGGAACAAGGGCTATGGGAGCCTCGATCATCGCGACGCCATCCGCGACCACGGGCTGAGTCGTCACCACCGTGCGTCCTGGGCGATCTCGGCTGCCGCAGCGGCGGACACGCTCACCTTCAGCGTCTGAAGCACGGGCCACGACCGACCGGCCCGGCCCATCGCGACGGCCTAGGATGGAAGCACCATGGACGACGAAGTATTCGAAGACTACGACCGCGAGCTCGAGCTGGCGCTGTTCAAGGAGTATCGGGACGTCGTCTCTCAATTCCAGTACGTCATCGAGACCGAGCGCCGGTTCTATCTGGCCAACGATGTCAACGTCGTGCGGCGCGATACCGAGCACGACTTCTATTTCGAGATCTCGATGACCGACGTGTGGGTGTGGGACATCTATCGCGCGGATCGGTTCGTGAAGTCCGTGCGGGTACTGACGTTCAAGGACGTCAACGTCGAGGAGCTTCAGCGACGCGACTTCCAGCTGCCCGAAGAGCTGTCGCTCGACAGCTGACGCAGCTTCCTCCACAGGCGACTGATTCGCCGGACTGTCCACGGATGGCGGAGATCGCGGCCGCCGGAGTCGGGTCCGCGGGCACGATGCCTTCATGGCATCAAAGGACGAGCGCGGCAGGCAGGGCGAACAGCGCGCGGCGGACCACCTCCAGGCACGCGGCTTCCGGCTGCTCGACCGCAACTGGCGGTGCACCCAGGGCGAGATCGACATCGTGGCCGCCCGTGGCGGTGACCTGGTCGTGGTGGAGGTCAAGACCCGGCGTACCGAGTGGTTCGGGCACCCCTTCGACGCCGTGGATCGGCGCAAGCGGGCGCGGCTGTGGCGGCTGTCCTGCGCCTGGGTCGCCGCCCACCCCGAGCTGGCCCGCGGACGACGGCTGCGCCTGGATGTCATCGGCATCACCGGCGAGGATCCCGCCACGGCGGTCCTCGAGCACATCGAGGATCTGGCGTGACCGTCGGGCGGACGTGGTCGGTCGTCCTGACCGGTCTGGCCGGCGACACCGTCGAGGTCGAGGCGGACGTGTCGAATCAGACCCCGCAGTTCGTGATCATCGGGCTCGGCGACAAGGCGATCGGCGAAGCGCACCAGCGTGTGCACAACGCGTGCGAGAACAGTGACCTGCGGCTGCCGCGCCGGCGTCTGACCGTCAATCTCTCGCCGGCAAGCCTCCCCAAGCAGGGGACCGGGTTGGACGTCGCGATCGCACTGGCGGCTCTCGCGACCGAGTATCGAATGGATGCCGCGTCCCTCGCGGCCACGGTGCATCTGGGCGAGTTGGGGCTGGACGGCAGGCTGCGGCCGGTGCCCGGAATCCTGCCGGCTGTCGTGGCCGCCGCGACGGCCGGCTTCCGACGCGTCGTGGTGCCGGAGGCTGCGGTGGCAGAGGCGCAGCTCGTGGCCGGTGTCGACGTGCAGGGCGCGGTGAGCCTGCGCGATGTCGTCAGGCTGCACGGGCTCGAGGTCCCCGAACTCGCTCTTCCGCCCGTCCCGCTGCCCGAGGCAGGTTCCAGCGGCGACCCGGACCCGATCCTCGAACTGGCGGACGTCATCGGTCAGCACGACGCGGTGGGCGCCCTCGTCGTCGCTGCGGCCGGCGGCCACCACCTGCTCATGACGGGGCCGCCCGGTGCCGGCAAGACGATGCTCGCCCGGCGCCTCCCCGGCATCCTTCCCGCGCTCGATGACGCCGCGGCCCTGCAGGCGGCCTCGATCAGGTCGCTCACGGGCGCGTCGGTGACCCGCCTCGAGCGCACCCCGCCGTTCGAAGCGCCGCATCACTCGGCCAGTGCGGCCGCCCTGGTGGGCGGCGGGACGCGCGTCGTCCGTCCCGGGGCGATCGCCCGTGCCAGCGGCGGTGTCCTCTTCCTGGACGAGGCCGGGGAATTCGGCGGACACACCCTCGACGCGCTGCGCCAGCCGCTGGAGTCCGGGCGCATCGAGATCCATCGCGCGGGCTTCCGTGCGACCTTCCCCGCCCGGTTCCAGCTGGTGCTGGCCACCAATCCGTGTCCGTGCGGCAACTACGGGGTGCCCGGAGGGGCCTGCACCTGCCCCTCGCTGGCGATCCGCCGCTACCTGGGCCGGCTGTCCGGCCCGCTGCTGGACCGCATCGACATCGAACTCGGCATGCAGCGCGTGTCCATCGCGCACGCGGACCGCACCGGGACCACGACTCTGACGACCGCGCAGGCTCGCGCGCAGGTGGTGACCGCACGCGAACGCGCCGCCCGGCGGCTGCGGGATACCCCCTGGCGCACGAACGCCGAGACGTCGGGGTCATGGCTCAGATCCGGGCCGCTGGCACCCGAACCCGCCGTCCGGCGCCCCCTCGATGCCGCACTTCACCGCGGCTCCCTCACCCTCCGCGGATACGACCGGGTGCTGAGAGTGGCCTGGAGCGTGTGTGATCTGGCGGGCCGCGATCGTCTGCAGGTGGGGGACATCGGACGCGCGCTCTACCTGAAGAAGGGAACGACCCGATGACGACCATTCCGCTCTCGGACGAGACCGCGGCCACCGCGCTCGGCCTCAGGGTCGAGGAGATCGATGAGTCCATGCGAGACCGCTACGCGCGAGGCATCTGGTCGTGCCTGACCGAACCCGGCGACGGCGTGGCGGGTGCGCTCATCGCCGCGTTCGGCGCTCGGGAGGCACTCACGATCGTCGACATCGACGACCCGCTCGCCGGCGCGGCCGCCGGAGTGGATGCGAAGACGCTGGCGCAAGCACGCTCGCGATGGCGGCCGCGGCGGGGCGACGTGCGTCGCGCGTTCGACGCGGCTCGCCGCTGCGGCGCACAGCTCATCACCCCCGCCGACGCGGCGTGGCCGCAGCGCGTCGATGATCTCGGCATCCACGCACCTGTCTGTCTCTGGGTTCGCGGTGACGCGAGCCTGCTCCCGGCGCACGGAGGCGCTGTGGCGATCGTCGGCTCACGTGCGGCCTCTTCGTACGGTGAGCACGTCGCGATGGAACTGGCTGCAGACCTGGCAGGCTCGGGTGTCATGATCGTCTCGGGCGCCGCGTACGGCATCGACGGCGCGGCGCACCGCGCGACGCTCACCGCCGGTGGCACGACCCTCGCCGTGCTGGCCGGTGGCATCGACCGACCCTACCCGGCCGGCCACACCGATCTGCTCAGCCGCGTCGTGCGCAGCGGCGTCGTCGTCGCAGAGGTGCCCTGCGGGACGGCACCCACCAAGTGGCGCTTCCTCTCGCGCAATCGCCTCATCGCGGCGATGTCGGATGCGACGGTGGTCGTCGAGGCCGGATGGCGCAGTGGCTCACTCAACACCGCGCACCACGCGGCGGATCTGAGCCGGCCGATGGGTGCCGTGCCCGGCCCCGTGACCAGCGCGAGTTCGATGGGCTGTCATCGGCTGCTGCGCGAGACCGAGGCCCATTGCATCACCCGGGCCGACGATGTGCGCGAACTGATGGGACTCGACGCCCGGATCGGCGCCGTCGACGCCGGCGCGCGCACCGACGAGCGCACGCGGGTCCGCGACGCTCTCAGCACCCGTGGGGGCCGGACCACCGACGACATCGCCCGCCGCAGCGGACTCTCACCGTCCGAGACGGGCGCCGTGCTGGCACTGCTCGAACTCAGCGGTGAGGTGGAACGCCGAGGCGAGGCGTGGCGACGGCGTCCGGCGAGCTGACCGCGCAGCGGTGCGGCGTCGCCTCCGCGCCGGCGGTCCGGGGCAGAGTGGAGCCGTGCGATTGTCCGAGGCGACCTCAACATATGCCATCCACCTGGCGCAGGTGCGGCGGCTGTCGCCCGCGACCGTGCGGGCGTACCGCGCCGATCTGACCGATCTCGGCACCGTCATCGGCGATCAGGAACTCGATGCCATCGACCTCGAGAGCCTGCGCGAGTGGCTGTGGACGGCCACCAAGCGCGGCGAGGCACGGGCGACGATCGCGCGCCGGACCGCATCGGTGCGCGGCTTCTTCGCCTGGGCCCACGAGCGCGAGATGATCGTCGTCGACCCGAGCATCCGGCTGGTGGCCCCCAAGCGCGGGCGCACACTGCCGCAGATCGCGACGGCGGGCACGATGACCGACGTCCTGGAATCGGCGCGCGAGGCCGCCGCCGAGGGAGACCCCATCGCTCTGCGCGATGCCGCACTCCTGGAACTGCTGTACGGCAGCGCGGTGCGCGTCTCCGAGCTGTGCGGGCTGAACGTCGATGACCTCGACATGGGTCGCCGCACGATGCGCGTGACCGGAAAGGGCGACAAGCAGCGGGTCGTGCCTTTCGGGGAGCCGGCGGCACGGGCGCTCGACGCCTACCTCGTGCGCGCCCGGCCGGCACTCGCGGCGCGCGCCGGACATGCCGGCCCGGCACTGCTCATCGGCGTCCGTGGCGGGCGGATGGGCAGCCGCGCGGTGTACGACGTGGTGGATCGCACGATCGGTCCCGTGCTGGGCACCGCGCATGTGGGCCCGCACGCGCTGCGCCACTCCGCCGCCACCCATCTGCTCGACGGCGGCGCCGACCTGCGCACGGTCCAGGAGATGCTCGGTCACGCGAGCTTGGGCACCACCCAGATCTACACGCACGTGTCGGCCGAGAAGCTGGCAGCCACGTATCGACTCGCGCACCCCCGCGCGTGAGCGCGTCCCGGGTCTAGCAGCACGGCAGCAGCACCGCGCGCGGGACCGCCTCGAACAGCAGCATGGGGTTGATGTACTCGCCTTCCCGGCGCACCCCGAAGTGCACGGTGCCCGGGGGTGCGTGCCCGCCGGCGCCGATGTGCCCGACCGGGTCGCCCGCGGCCACGAAGGTCCCGGCCACCGGAGCATCGCGGACAGGCTCGAGGGTCGTCACGAGGCCGTTCCCGTGATCGATGGTCATCACGGCCCGGTCGACGACCGTGCCCGAGAACGCCACGACGCCCGTCGCCGGTGCGCGCAGCTCGTCCGTCCCGGCGGGCAGCAGGTCCACGCCGCGGTGGCCCGGTCCGTACCGGTGGGCCGGCGCTTCGTAGGGCAGGACGAGTCGGAATGAGTCGAGCGGCCACTGCCAGCCGATGAGCGGGGCAGCCGCAGGCGCGTTCACCGGCGCGTCCGAGGTCTCCGGAGCCGCGGTGGCAGCGCTGGGACCACCCCACGCGAGGAGGACAAGGAGAGTGAGTGCGGCCAACCGGCCCACTCGGCGACGAGACATGCTTCGAGGATTGCGTCAGGCGCTCCGCCGCCGTCAGCTCCGGCGCCGATCTGTGGAGGAATCGGTGGCGGACGGGGCAGGGGAGGAGGCGGTGCTCCTGATACACTGGAAGTCGCACCCCGCATGTCGGGGTGACTACGCGTGCCCACAGCGCGCTTCACCCGCGAGGGTTCGAGCACGTGGCATCCACACCCCAGGTCTTTCCGCTCCGGCGGAGAGTGGGTGTGCGCCGGGCGCCAGGATTGCCGCGACCATCCGGTCGGGCGAACAAAACCGAAACACGGCGCTCCGGCGCCAGAACAGGAGAACGGCCATGGCCGTCGTCACCATTCGCCAGCTGCTCGACAGCGGCGTTCACTTCGGACACCAGACCCGCCGGTGGAACCCGAAAGTCAAGCGCTTCATCCTCACCGAGCGCTCGGGCATCCACATCATCGACCTGCAGCAGTCGCTCGCGTACATCGACCGCGCGTACGAGTACGTCAAGGAGACGGTCGCCCACGGCGGCACCGTGCTCTTCGTCGGTACCAAGAAGCAGGCTCAGGAAGTCATCGCCGAGCAGGCGACCCGCGTCGGCCAGCCCTATGTCAACCAGCGCTGGCTCGGTGGTCTGCTGACCAACTTCGCGACGGTCAGCAAGCGCCTCGCCCGCATGAAGGAGCTCGAGGAACTCGACTTCGAGAACCCGGCCGAGAGCGGCTTCACCAAGAAGGAGCTGCTGCTCAAGAAGCGCGAGCTCGACAAGCTGCACAAGTCGCTGGGCGGTATCCGCAACCTGCAGAAGACCCCGTCGGCTATCTGGGTCGTCGACGCCAAGCGCGAGCACCTGGCCGTCAACGAGGCCAAGAAGCTCGGCATCCCCGTCATCGGCATCCTCGACACCAACGCCGACCCGGACGAGTTCCAGTATGCGATCCCCGGCAACGACGACGCGATCCGCTCGGTGGGCCTGCTCACCCGCATCATCGCCGACGCCGCCGCCGAAGGCCTGATCCAGCGCCACCAGCCCGCCGACGAGGCCGAAACGGCCGAGCCGCTGGCCGAGTGGGAGCGCGAGCTGCTCGAGTCGGGCGCGCCGGAGCAGTCCTCCGCCACCACCGCGAAGGTCGCCGACGAGGCCGAGGCTGCTGTCGAGACCGCTGAGGTCGTCGCCGAGGAGCAGGCCGCCGAGGTCGAGGCCGCCGCTGAAGCCGAGGCTCCTGCAGCCGAGGCTCCGGCAGCCGAGGAGCCGGTCGTCGAGGCCGAGGTCGCCGCCCAGGCGCCCGCCGAAGCCGCCGCCGAGTAACAGCGATCCACTTCCCGACGGGGCGGGCTCCGGCCCGCCCCGTCCCCAGATCATCCAGACAACCTAGGAGCCACCACCCATGGCAAACTTCACCATCGCGGACATCAAGACCCTGCGCGAGCAGCTCGGCACCGGCATGGTCGACACCAAGAAGGCACTCGAGGAGGCCGACGGCGACCTCGAGAAGGCTGTGGAGATCCTGCGGCTCAAGGGCGCGAAGGGCAACGCGAAGCGTGCCGACCGCTCGACGAGCGAGGGTCTGGTCGCAGCCGTCCGTCAGGGCGACGCGGTCACCATCATCGAGCTGAACACCGAGACCGACTTCGTCGCCAAGAACGAGCGCTTCGGCGCATTGGCCGACAAGGTGCTCGCGGCGACCGCCACGGCCGGCGCCGACTCGGTCGAGGCCGCCCTCGCCGCCGACGCCGACGGCACGCCCGTCGCCCAGATCATCTCGGACGAGGCCGCAATCATCGGCGAGAAGGTCGAACTGCGCCGCGTGCGCACCCTGACCGGTGACAACTTCGAGATCTACCTGCACAAGACCAGCAAGGACCTGCCGCCGCAGATCGGCGTCGTCGTGGCCTACACCGGCGACGACGCAGAGACTGCGCGCAGCATCGCGCAGCACATCTCGTTCGCGAACCCGAGCTACCTGTCGCGCGACGACGTGCCCGAGGCCGACGTCGAGAAGGAGCGCGAGATCGTCACCGAGATCTCCCGCAACGAAGGCAAGCCCGAGGCCGCTCTGCCGAAGATCGTGGAGGGGCGCGTGGGCGCCTTCTTCAAGCAGGTCGCCCTGCTCGATCAGGACTACGCGAAGGACAACAAGCTGTCGGTCGCGAAGGTCGCCGCAGACGCCGGCATCACCATCACCGACTTCGCCCGCTTCAAGGTCGGCGCGTAATCATGCAGGGGGTCCGCATCTTCGGATGCGGGCCCTTTCGCATGCCATTCGATAGTCTGCATTCGCGACGAGAGGAAACTCAGTGATCGATGAGACCACCGGACGCCGCCGCGTCCTCCTGAAGCTGTCCGGTGAAGCGTTCGGCGGTGGCAGCCTCGGGGTCAACCCCGACGTGGTCAGCCAGATCGCTCAGGAGATCGCTGCCGCAGCGGACCGCGTAGAGATCTCCATCGTCGTCGGCGGAGGGAACTTCTTCCGCGGTGCCGAGCTCAGCCAGCGGGGCATGGACCGCGGCCGCGCCGACTACATGGGCATGCTTGGCACGGTCATGAACGCGCTCGCCCTGCAGGACTTCCTCGAGCAGGCCGGTGCTGCCACGCGCGTGCAGTCGGCGATCGCGATGACCCAGGTCGCCGAGCCCTACATCCCGCGTCGCGCCGAGCGTCACATGGAGAAGGGCCGCGTCGTGATCTTCGGTGCCGGCGCCGGGCTGCCGTACTTCTCCACGGACACGGTGGCCGCCCAGCGGGCGCTGGAGATCGGCGCGGACGAGGTGCTGGTCGCCAAGAACGGCGTCGACGGCGTCTACACCGCTGATCCGAAGAAGGATGCCACGGCAGAGCGCATCGACACGATCACCTACCAGGAGGCGCTGCAGCGAGGTCTGAAGGTCGTCGACTCGACCGCCTTCAGCCTGTGCATGGACAACGGCATCGACATGCGCGTGTTCGGCATGGAACCGGCCGGCAACGTCACGCGTGCGCTGCTCGGAGAGCGGATGGGCACCCTCGTCACGGTCTGAGCCCGCGCACCATCGCGCACTAGACTTGACCGGACGCAACGACGAATGGAGTGACCGTGATCGCCGAGATCCTGGCAGACACGACCGCACGTATGGACCGTGCCGTAGAAGCCGCGAAGGAAGACTTCGCGACCGTTCGCACCGGCCGCGCGAACCCGCAGCTGTTCCAGAAGGTGCTCGTCGACTATTACGGCACGCCTACACCGCTCGCACAGCTGGCTTCGCTGAACAGCAGCGATGCGCGCACCCTCGTCATCACGCCCTACGACAAGTCCGCGCTCAAGGCCATCGAGCAGGCCGTTCGGGAGATGCCGAACCTGGGCGCGAACCCCACCAACGACGGCACACTCGTCCGGGTGACGATGCCCGAACTGACCGCCGAGCGCCGCAAGGAGTACGTCAAGCTCGTGCGCACCAAGGGCGAGGACTCGAAGGTGCAGCTGCGCGGCATCCGTCGCAAGTCCAAGGACGAACTGGATGCGCTCAAGAGCGAGGTCGGCGAAGACGACCTGGTGCGCGCGGAGAAGGAACTCGACGCTGTGACGCGTGCCCACGTCGACGCCATCGACGAGGCGCTCAAGCGCAAAGAAGCCGAACTCCTCGAGGTCTGAGCCAGATGTCCGACCCCGCCGACGAACGTGCGTCGGACGATCAGCCGCAGACCCGGGCCGAAGCCCGGCGTGCAATGGACGGGGTCGGCTTCCAAGAGCACGTGAGGGAGGCGCGGTCGGACTTCGAGCAGCAGATCGGGAAGGCGAGAGCCGACTTCGAGCAGGCCAATGAGCGTATCAATGCGCGCACCGGCCGCAACCTGCTCATGGCGATCCTCATCGGGCTGGCTCTTGGTGCCGCGGTCCTGGGCTCGCTGCTGTTCGTGAAGTGGCTGTTCATCCTGTTCGCACTGCCGGTGGCGCTGCTGGGCGTTTTCGAATTCTGCCGGGCACTGCAAGCGCACGGCCGCCGCGTCGACGTCATCCCGCAGCTCGTGCTGGGCGGCGTCGTCGTGCTGGCCGGCTTCTTCGTCGGCCACTGGACGCACTGGGTGATCACCTTCACCGCCGTCGCCGCTCTGATCGTCTGGCGACTGCTCGCGCAGATGGCGGCCCGCGACGGGCGCCGGTACGGCGAGGTCGTGACCGATGCGCTCGTGGCCGGCCTGCTTCTCCTGTACGTGTCCTTCCTCGCGAGCCTCTTGCTCGTGCTGCTGCGAGAAGATCAGGGCGAGCTCTGGGTGCTCACCATGATCGCGATCGCCGTGGCATCCGACACCGGCGCGTACGCGAGCGGCCTCGCCTTCGGCAGCCACCCGATGGCGCCGCGGATCAGCCCCAAGAAGACCTGGGAGGGGTTCGCCGGCGCGGTCGTCGCCGCGGTGGCCGCAGGGGTGCTCATGGGCATCTTCGTCCTTCAGGTGCCATTCTGGGTCGGTCTGCTCTTCGGCGTCGGTGTACTCATCTCGGCGACGATCGGCGACCTGGGGGAGTCGATGATCAAACGTGACCTCGGCATCAAGGACATGAGCTCCTGGCTGCCCGGTCACGGCGGTGTTCTCGACCGGCTGGACTCGATCCTCCCCTCGACGGTGGTCGCCCTGGCGATGTACTTCCTCTTCTTCCCCCTGGTGAGCGCATGACCTCTGACACAACCGTCGAACCCGCACCGTTCGAGCGGACCACCGGGCGGACCAAGGGCTACGATCCTGCGTCCGTCGACGCGTTCCTCGAGGCCGCGCGGGTCGCGTTCGAACACGATGACAGCGCTGAGCTCGACGCCGCCGACGTCCGGCACGCGGCCTTCCGGCTTGTCCGGCGTGGCTACGAGATCGCCGCGGTCGACGCGGCGCTCGGGCGCGTCGAGGACGCATTCGCCGCACGCGAACGCGACCGTGCGCTCTCACGCGCGGGGGCTCGCGCCTGGGTCGGGCGGTCGCGCAAGACCGGCCAGGAGATCCTCGATCGGCTGACCCGTCCTCACCGGTCCCGGTTCGCGCGGGTGGGTTGGCTGCACTACGGCTACCGTGTGGACGAGGTGGACCTGGTCGCCGACAAGATCGCGCACTACCTCGAGGCCGGCGAAGGAGTCTCGGTCGACCAGGTGCGCGCGGTCGCGTTCCGGATGCAGCGCGGCGGGTATCGCGAAGACCAGGTGGATGCCGTTCTGGATGCCGTGGTCGAGGTCATGCTGGCGGTCGGCTGACGGCATGACAGGCGGGCGCACACGGGATAGACTCGGTCGCACTGTGACTTCCGGCAACGAGTTGACCCCCACGACACCGCGCCCGGTGGCGATCCGGTCGACGTCCGCCACCCGCGTGCCTGCTCCGGCCCCCAGATGGTCGCGGCGACGCGGTGTCCTCGGGGTCTTCTCGGCGGTGGCGATCGTCGGTTTCATGGGGGCGTACATCGGACCGCTCAGTTCCACCGTCCCGCGCGCGGACGCGAGCCAGATCGAGCCGATCTCGCTGTACGCCGACACGGTCGCCGACGCGCAGCAGTATGTGGCGGCCGCGGACGCCGCGGGACTGGATCTGGACCGCGACGACATCGTCTACACCGTCTACGTCAAGCCCAAGCCGACGCCGACGCCGGTGGTGAGCGCCCCCAAGAGCGGCAGCTCCGCCTCGTCGGGCTGGGCTCCGCCCTTCGTGACGCCCGACCCCGGCAGCGCCCAGGCGATCGCGTACGATATGGTGACCGCGCGCGGTTGGGGCGACAAGGAGTTCGCGTGCCTGGTGGCGCTGTGGAAGAAGGAATCCGGCTGGCGCGTCAACGCCTACAACAAGGGCAGCGGGGCCTATGGCATCCCGCAGGCATTGCCCGGCAAGAAGATGGCCTCCGCCGGATCCGATTGGGAGACCAACCCGGCGACCCAGATCAAGTGGGGCCTCGGCTACATCAGCGGCCGGTACGACACCCCCTGCGGAGCGTGGAACTTCTCGCAGCGCAAAGGCTGGTATTGATCGGATGCCGCGGTCGCATCGTCGCCGGCCGGAACGGCAGGACGACTCCTTCGAGCGCCTGCTGAACGGATTCAAGCGCACCGAGACACGGCGGGGCGTCGAGTGGACCGTGCAGCCGGTGTCGGCGGCGCAGGCTCAGAAGACCTATTCCTGCCCGGGGTGCACGCACGACGTGACGCCCGGAGTCGCGCACGTCGTGGTGTGGCGCGCCGACGGCATCCTCGGCGATGCCGCAGACCTCGCCGCACGGCGGCACTGGCACACCGCCTGCTGGAGGATCGGCTGACATGGAGATTCGGGGCCCCGTCATGCTGCCCGCGCGCCGCGAGGACATCGAGCTGCACACGCTCGACGACCTCACGCTCGTCGGCGAGCTCGCGCTCCCGGCGGGTGACCCCGTCGCCACTCTCGTGACCCTGCATCCGCTGCCCACGGCCGGCGGCTTCATGGACTCGCACATCCTGCGCAAGGCGGCCGGTCGCCTGCCCGCCCTGGCCGATCTCGCCGTCCTGCGGTTCAACACCCGGGGCACCTCGTCCCCGCGCGGCAGGAGCGAGGGCGCGTTCGACGGCGGCGCGGGTGAAGCCTTCGACGTCGCTGCGGCCATGGACTTCGTCCATGAGCGGGCGCTACCGCGGCCCTGGCTGCTGGGCTGGTCGTTCGGCACCGAGCTGGCGTTGAAGTACGGCCGTGATCACGATGTCGAGGGCGTGATCCTGCTGTCCCCGCCCCTGCACCGGGCGACCGACGACGACATCGCCGGCTGGGCGGGCGATCATCGGCAGATGATCGTGGTCGTACCCGAGCTGGACGACTATCTGCGCCCCGCCGAGGCGCGAGCGCGCTTCGCTGCGGTTCCGGATGCCACGGTCATCGCCGTCGAGGGCGGCAAGCACCTCTGGGTGGGCGAGTCCCAGACCCGGCGCGTGCTCACCGAGATCGTCGCCGCCGTCAACCCCGATGCGCTGCCGTTGCCGACCGAATGGACCGACGCGACCGTCGCTCCCGGCTAGAGCTCGTTCTGCCGGGGGATGATGACCTGACGGTAGATGATCAGCACGCTCGCTGCGACGGGAATCGCAATCAGCGCCCCCAGCAGGCCGAGCAGTGAGCCACCCGCCAGCGCGGCGATGACGACGACCGCACCCGGCACCGACACCGCACGGTTCATGATGCGCGGCGACAGCACGTATGCCTCCACCTGCATGTAGATGACGTAGTAGATGAGGGCGACGAGCGCGGTGAGCGGTGAACCCAGGCCGGGGATGAGACAGGTCAAGACGATGATCGCCGAACCGGTGAGCGTTCCCACCAGGGGGATCAGCGAGAAGAAGAACGCCACGACGGCGAGGACGGCCGGGAAGGGTGCGTTGATGATCGTCAGGAAGATCGCACTGAGGACACCGTTGATGAAGCCGAGCGTCACCTGCCCCATGACGTAGAAGCCGACCGAGGCGGTGATCTGCTCGGACAGGTCGATGAAGCGCTCTCGGCGCGATGCCGGCACGAGCTGGTACATCGCCGCCTTCAACGACGGCGTGGACGCGGTGAAGTAGATGGTCAGGATCAGCACGATGATCGCACCGGTGAAACCGGCGATGACCGCTCCGCCGATGCCGATGACCGTGGTGCCCACCCCGGCGCCGATCTCGCCCATATCGAGGGTCTCGTACCAGTCCGACACGTACTGGAACACCTGGTCGACGTTCAGCAGCGGGAAGGTGTCGCCGAGCCATTGCCTCGTGGCGGCAACCGGGTCCCAGCTTCCGTCGATCACGTTCTCGACGAGATCCTGAATCTGGACGACCAACTGCGTGATCTGTTCCACGATGATGGGCACGACCATCAGGATGATGCCCGCGAAGGCGGCCAGGACGGCGGCGAACGTGACCACGAGCGCCCCCCAGCGGGGGAGGCCGCGCCGCTCGAGCCAGGAGACCAGCGGGTCGAGACCGAGCGAGAGGAACAGCGCGGTGCCCACGTACAGCAGCACGGTGGACAGGGTCGTGATCCCGGTGAGGATCACGATGCCGACGCCCACGCCCAGTGTGGCGATCAGGGCGGTGCGGAATGGATGCTGGATCTTCACGCGCGACTTTCTGTTCGGCAACGGTGCTGTGGTGTCGTCAGAATAGCCGCGGTGAGCCGACATAGGCGGTACCCGGGCCGCTCCCGGGCGACATTCAGGTCGTTTTCGCTAGTCTGGGATGTCGATTGTCACGCCGGGCGGATCCGAGCTCGGGTGCAGAGAGGTGTCGTTTCGTGCGTTTCGTGTGGGCAGTGGTCGCCTTCGTGCTGGCCACCGTCATGATCGGTGCCGGCATCGCCCAGCGCACCGTCCTGCATGCTCCCAAGACCGCGAGCCAGGCGATCGAGATCGACCAGGAGGTGCCGTTCATCCTCATCGACGGCGCCGTCTTCAACACCCACGACGGCTCGCAGACGCTGCGCGCGCAGGGCGAGGGCACCATCTTCGGCGCCTATGGCCGCACCGCCGACATGACCGCGTGGCTTTCCACGAGCGATTACGTCCACGTCACGGTGGACGACGGCGACGTCGTCGCGACCACCGTCTCCGCGCCGATCCCGGAGACACCGACGGACGACTCGGCCGCAGAGGACGCACCCGCGGCCGATGCCGACGCAGCCGCCGGCGGCGAGGCCGCCGGACTGAGCCCGGTGGACTCCGATCTCTGGCTCGCCCAGTTCCAGCAGGAGGACGTGCTGATCGAGGCGCTGCAGCTGCCCGAGGACGTCAGCATGCTGGTGGCCTCGGACGGCACCGCCCCCGCGCCCACCGAACTGTCCCTGACCTGGCCGACCGGCGCCACCACGCCATGGGCCGGGCCGCTCATGGTCGGCGGCGGGATCCTCATGGCGCTGGGCATCGTGCTCTACCTCCTCGGCCTGCGCCATGTGCGACGATCCCGGGGGCCTCGGCGCAAGGGCCTTCCGCTTGCGGAGACCGAGCCGATCGATCTCTCGGTGGTCGAGGCAGACAAGGGCGTCATCAGTGCGGCCCCCACCCGGCGGCAGATATCCTCTGGCAAGCGCGCCTTCGCGCTCGTGCCGGTGGTGGCCGTCTCCGCGCTGCTGCTCAGCGGTTGCAGCGCCGACGCGTGGCCTCGGTTCGACTCGACTCCGACCCCCACGCCGAGCGACACGATCATCGTTCCCGAGGGGCAGGGCCAGCCTGCCGTCACCGAGACACAGGCCGAGCGCATCCTCGCGCGCATCTCACAGCAGGTGGCCGACGCCGACGAGGCGCTGGACGCCGACGCCGCGGCTGTGCGCCTCACCGGCCCGGCACTTGCCGCACGACAGACCAACTACTCCCTGCGGGCGAAGCTCGACACGGAGGCCCCCCTCGACCCCGTTCCCGCGACACCGCTGACCACACTCCTGCCGCAGGCCTACGACGGCTGGCCGCGCACGTTCATGGCTGTGGTCGAGGCAGAAGACGGCCACGCCACCGTCATGATGGCTGCACAGGACGATGCCTGGTCGGACTACAAACTCGTCTACACCGCGAGTCTCACCGCGGGCGCGAGCATGAACCTCGCACCGCCGTATGTCGGCGCGATCGCCATCGAGCCGAGCTCGCCCTTCCTCGTCCTGCCACCGGATCAGGTGTCCGCGGCGTATGCGGACGTGCTCGACAAGGGCGAAGCGAGCGAGTATTCCCAGTACTTCGACCTCGAGTCCGACGCGTTCCTCGCGCAGATGGCCTCGAATCGCGCCGACCGGCTCAAGACCTTCGAAGAGACGGGCAAGGAGACGGGAACCCTCACGTTCTCGGCGGCCGCGGGCGCGCAGGCGCCGGTGTCCCTGGCGACTCTCGACAGCGGCGCGATCGTGGCCGTCACCGTCAACGACAGTGATACGGTGATGGCGACCGACGAGGACGCGGTGATCAAGCTGGATGACAGCCCGAGGGTCCAGACCCTCACGGGAGCGACGCAGTCAGCCGTCGGCTTCACGACGGTCTTCGCGGATCAGCTCTTCTTCTTCGTCCCGGCACAGAGTTCGAGCGAGCGCATCCAGGTCTTGGGATACACGTCCAACATCCTTTCGGCGAAAGTGGAGAAAGAGTGACCGACACGACTCCCGGCGCCGTGCTGCGTGGCGCGGTGGACCTGTCCAGTCTGCGTTCCCGCGCGGCGGCACCGGCCGCACCCGCTGAAGGTGCCCCGGCACGCTCAGCGGCACCCGGGCTCGTGTTCGATGCCACCGACGAGAGCTTCGGCGACGTCCTCGAACTCTCCCAGCGCGTGCCCGTGGTCGTCGACCTCTGGGCCGAGTGGTGCGGGCCGTGCAAGCAGCTCAGCCCCGTGCTCGAGAAGGTCGTCACCGAACTGGCCGGTCGCGTCGTGCTGGCCAAGGTCGACGTGGACGCCAACCCGCAACTCGCGCAGGGATTCCGCGCCCAGTCGATTCCGATGGTGGTCGCTCTCGTCGCGGGTCAGCCGGTGCCGCTGTTCACCGGCGCCGTGCCCGAGCAGCAGGTGCGAGAGGTGTTCGGGCAGCTGCTGCAGCTCGCGGCCCAGCACGGCGTGACCGGCACGGTCCCGGTCGACGGCGCACCCGATGCGGACGCCGACCCCGAACCCGCCGAACCTGAGCTCCCGCCGCTGCACCAGGAGGCGTTCGACGCCATCGAGGCCGGTGACTACGCCCGCGCCGCGGACGCCTACGAACGTGCCCTCGCCGCCGATCCGCGCGATGAGGATGCGCGCGCCGGGCTCGGTCAGGTGCGCCTGCTCGCGCGCGTACAGGGCGCCGATCTGCCGGCGGCACGTGCCGCCGCAGCGGCAGACCCGACGGATGTCGACGCGCAGTTCGCCGTCGCCGACCTCGACGTCGCCGGCGGTCACGTGGAAGACGCGTTCGCGCGCCTCCTCGATCTGTTCGCGGCGCTCTCCGATGATGACCGCGCCCCTGTGCGCGAGCGTCTGCTCGAGCTTTTCGGCCTCGTGGGCGACACTGATCCGCGTGTGATAAGCGCCCGCGGCCGGCTGTCATCGCTCCTGTTCTAACCTCGTCCGGCCGCCCTCAGCGCCGGTGGCTCAGCCACAGTGCCCCGAGCGGCGGCAGCACCAGCGTCGCGCGTCCCGCGGCATCCGCATGCACGGAGCCGAAGTTGCCGACGCCGGACCCGCCGTACTCCTGCGCGTCGCTGTTGAGCATTTCGGTCCACTCACCGGTCGCCGGCAGCTCCAGCTCGTAGTCGTACACGGGCGCGCCCGAGAAGTTGCATACGACGACCACGGTGCCACCGTCGTGGTCGCGCCGGGCGAACGCCGAGACGTTCGGGTTCCAACTCGGTGCCCCGAGCCGGGTGAACGCGGTGCCGTCGCTGTCGCGCGCCCACAGCGGCGGGTGGTCGCGGTAGGTCCGGTTGAGGACGCCGACGAACGACTGCAGCTGACGGTGTGGGGGCTGGTCGAGGATCCACCAGTCCAGGCTCCGTCCTTCCGACCATTCCGACATCTGCCCGAACTCCTGCCCCATGAACAGCAGCTGCTTGCCGGGGTGGCCCCACATGTACGCGAGGAACAGCCGCATGTTCGCGAGCTTCTGCCAATGGTCTCCCGGCATCCGCGTGAACAGGGTCCCCTTGCCGTGGACGACCTCGTCGTGGCTGATGGGCAGCACGAAGTTCTCGCTGAACGCATACACGAACGAGAACGACAGCTCTCCCTCGTGATTCGAGCGGTACATCGGATCGCGCTTGATGTACTCGAGCGAGTCGTTCATCCACCCCATGTTCCACTTGAACCCGAACCCGAGCCCGCCGTGGTCGGTCGGGGTGGTGACGCCGGTGTAGCTGGTGGATTCCTCCGCGATCATCGCTACCCCGGGGAAGCGCTTGTAGACGGTCGCGTTGACCTCCTGCAGGAAGCCGATCGCCTCGAGGTTCTCCCGTCCGCCGTGGATGTTGGGCTCCCACTCACCCTCCTCGCGGGAGTAGTCGAGATAGAGCATGGATGCCACGGCATCCACCCGCAGCCCATCGACGTGGAACTCCTCGAACCAGTACAGCGCGTTCGCGACGAGGAAGTTGCGCACTTCGCGACGACCGTAGTCGAAGATGTACGTGCCCCAGTCCTTGTGCTCGCCGCGACGGGGATCGCCGTGCTCGTAGAGCGGGCGCCCGTCGAAGCGGGCCAGGGCGAAGTCGTCCTTCGGAAAGTGGCCCGGCACCCAGTCCATGATCACGCCGATGCCGGCCTGGTGCAGCCGGTCGATCAGGTACCGCAGGTCGTCGGGTGTGCCGAACCGGCTGGTCGGGGCGTAATAGCCGGTGACCTGGTACCCCCAGGAGCCGCCGAACGGGTGCTCGGCGAGGGGCATGAACTCGACATGGGTGAAACCCTGATCCTGCACGTACGCGATGAGCGGGTCGGCGGCGTCGCGGTACGACAGCCCCGGCCGCCAGGACCCGAAGTGCAGTTCGTAGGTCGACATGGGGCGATCGAGCGGGTTCTGCGCGGCGCGCGCGGAGATCCACGCGTCGTCGGCCCACTCGTGGCCGCTCTCGGTGACGACCGAGGCGGTGGCCGGCGGGACCTCTGCCCATCGCGCCATCGGATCGGCCTTCATCACCCAGCCGCCTTCGGGCGTGCGCAGTTCGTACTTGTACGACGCGCCGGCCTGCAGGCCGGGAACGAACAGCTCCCAGACGCCGCTGGATCCGAGCGACCGCATCGCATGACCGGCGCCGTCCCAGCCGTTGAAGTCCCCGACGACACGGGCGGCGCGCGCATTGGGCGCCCACACCGCGAACGAGACTCCGTCGACGCCCGGGAACCGGCGGACGTGGGCGCCGAGCACATGCCAGAGCTGCTCATGCCGGCCCTCGCCGATCAGGTGCATGTCGAACTCACCGAGAGTCGGGAGGTGCCGGTAGGGATCGTCGGCCCGGTGATCGGGTCCGCCCTCGTACGTGGCGAGCAGTTCGTATGAGGGCGGCTGGATGCCGGTGCGACCCTCCCAGATGCCCGATCGAACGTGCTCCAGTTCGACGGTGCTGCCGTCGTGGGCGACCGCGGTGACCGTCGCCGCCAGTGGGCGCCTCGCGCGGATCACCCACTCATCGCCGTCTGGGTGCAGGCCGAGGACATCGTGCGGGGCGTGATACGAGCCGTCCGCGATCTGGTCGAGCACGGCGTCGGAGGGACGGGTCATCGTGAGCCTTTCACGTGCAGGATGTGGACGGGTTCGACGAACGCGTCCAGCCGGACGAAGTTGTCCTGGTTCCAGGTCCACCGGGCGCCGGTGACCAGGTCCTCGACTTCGTAGTCGTGCCCGCGGGGGATGCCGAATGCCGAGGAGTCGACGTGGACCGTGGTCTGGCGCATCGAGTGCGGGTCGACGTTGGCGACGACGATGATCGTGTCGGCCTCGCCCGTCTCGCTCAGTGCGGCCGGCAGATGCTTGACGTACACGAGGATCGCCTCGTCATCGCTCCAGTGGATGCTGAGGTCGCGCAGCTGTCGCAGCGCGGGGTGTGCGCGGCGGATCTCATTGAGCCGGCGCAGATACGGGGCGAGGGAGTCACCGGTCGCTTCGGCACCGCCCCAGTCGCGGATCTTGTACTCGTACTTCTCGTTGTCGATGTTCTCCTCGGAACCCGGCCGTGCGACGTTCTCATACAGCTCGTATCCGGCGTAGACCCCATAGCTCGCCCCGCCGGTGGCGGCGATGGCGGCGCGGATCTTGTACGCGGGGCGTCCGCCGTACTGCAGGTACTCGGTCAGGATGTCGGGGGTGTTGACGAACAGGTTGGGTCGCATGAAATCGGCGGTCGAATCCGAGATCCAGCCGAGGAACTCCTCGAGCTCGGCCTTCGTGTTGCGCCAGGTGAAGTACGAGTAGCTCTGCTGGAATCCGGCCTGGGCGAGTGCCTGCAGGGGAGTGGGCCGGGTGAACGCCTCGGCGAGGAAAACGACGTCGGGGTCTTCTGCGTTGACGGCCGCGATGAGCCACTCCCAGAACCAGAGCGGCTTGGTGTGCGGGTTGTCGACCCGGAAGATCCTCACACCCTGCGCGATCCAGTGCCGCACGATGCGGAGGACTTCGGCCCGGATGCCGTCGGGGTCGTTGTCGAAGTTGATCGGGTAGATGTCCTGGTACTTCTTCGGCGGGTTCTCGGCATACGCGATCGTCCCGTCCGGGAGCGTCGTGAACCACTCCGGGTGGGTCGTGACCCAGGGGTGGTCGGGCGCGGCCTGGAGCGCGAGGTCGAGGGCGACCTCGAGGCCCGCGTCGCGGGCTGCGGCGACGAACCGGCGGAAGTCGGCGAGGGTGCCGAGGTCGGGGTGGACGCTGTCATGTCCGCCGTCGGCGGACCCGATCGCCCACGGCGAACCGGGGTCGCCGGGGCCGGCGGTCAGGGTGTTGTTGGGACCCTTCCGGTTCCGGTGCCCGATCGGGTGGATCGGCGGCAGATAGATGACCTCGAAGCCCATGTCGGCCACGGCGGGCAGGCGCTTCGCGGCGCTGCGGAAGGTGCCGCTGACGATCGTGCCGTCCTTGCGGCGCTTCGCGCCTTCGGAGCGGGGGAAGAACTCGTACCAGGCGCCGACGCCGGCGCGCTCGCGCTCGACGAGGAGCTCGTGCGACTCACCGAGGGTGAGCAGCGACTGCAGGGGGCGGTCGGCGAAGAACGCGGCGATCGTGGGGTCTCGGACGAGCACCAGGGCGCCCTCATCCGTGGTCGCGGGGTCGCGCAGCGCCGCCGCCGCGGTCGCCAGTGCGCGGCGCTGGGCGGCCGGCCGCGTCGTGTCGGTGCCGGCACGGTCGAACAGGAGGGCGCCCATCTCGCGCATGAGGGCGGAGTCGACGCCGGCGGCGATCTTGAGCTCGGCCGCATGCTCCCAGGTGGCGAAATCATCGCCGAAGGACTCGAAGCGGTAGGTCCAGACGCCCTGCTCGAGTGGTGCGATGACCGTTCGCCAGCGGTCGAATCCGTCGCCGAGCGCCGTCAGCCGGTGCAGTGTCTCCGCGCCGCCGGGCGCGGTGAGGCGTACGTGGACGCCGATGAGATCGTGGCCCTCGCGGAATGCTGCGATCTCGAACGGGACGGCTTCGCCGGCAAACGCCTTCGGGCGGAAGCCGGGCGTCGGGGTGGCGGGGCGCGGTCCTGTCATCGGCACGCGCCCCGACACGCGGTCGTGCGTGTCGGTGGGCCTGCCGGCGGGACGGAGCGGTATCTGCGTGCTGCTCCGGACGGAGACGGGGGATGCTGTTCGCGTCGTGGTGGCCACGTCTCGAACCTACCGCCGATGCGGCGGGTCGACTATGCGGACGCCTGCTCTGCGCGGAACAGCCGCATCGATGTCCCCGGCATCCGGATCTCCGTCCCCGGGGCGAACGCCTCCTCGTCGTCATCGGGCACCTCGTCGGCGCTGGACCAGAGCGAGACGAAGCCGGCGACGCCGTCGACGCGCGGAAGCGTCACATCGATGGGCTGCTCATTGCCGTGCACGATCAGCAGCACCCGGTTGGCCGGCTCGCCGTTCGGTGTCGAGCGCGCGTCGTACTGCAGGGTGCGGTGGTCGGGGCTGGTCCAGCGCTCGTTCGACATCGTGTCACCGTGCGCGTCGTACCAGTCGATCACCGAGGCGTCGGGCACTTCGACCACCGCATGGTCGAAGCGCCGGGGCCGCAGGGCCGGGTTCTCCGCGCGCAGACGGATCAGCCGCCGCACATGCGCCGCGAGGTCGCGCTGCCAGTCCGCGTGCTCCCAGGACAGCCAGGTCAGCGGCGAGTCGTGGCAGTAGGCGTTGTTGTTGCCGTGCTGGGTGCGCCCGAACTCGTCACCGGCCGTGAGCATGGGCACGCCCGCCGACAGCAGCAGGGTGCCGAGGAGGTTGCGCATCGCCTTGCGGCGCGTGGCGAGCACGCCTTCGTCGCCGGTCGCGCCCTCCGGGCCGTGGTTGAACGACCGATTGGTGTCGGCGCCGTCACGATTGTGCTCGCCGTTGGCGTCGTTGTGCTTGACCTCGTACGAGACGAGGTCGTGGAGGGTGAATCCGTCGTGCGCCGTGACGAAGTTGACCCCGGCGAGCGGGCCGCGGGCGCGAGTGAAGGTCCGCGCCGACCCGGCCAGCCTGGTGGCGAATCCGCCGATGCCGACCGGTGACACCGACGCGCGGCGGGCGTAGTCGATATCGCTCAGCCAGAAGTTGCGCACCCGGTCGCGGTACCGGTCGTTCCACTCGAGCCAGCCGTCCGGGAAGGCACCGGTCTGCCAGCCACCCTGCCCCACGTCCCAGGGCTCGGCGATCTTCTTCACGCCGGCCAGGGCGGGGTCGTCGACGATCGCGCGCAGCAGGGGATGGTCGGCAGTGAACGCGTGGGAGTCGTCGCGGCCGAGCGTGACGGCGAGGTCGAACCGGAATCCGTCGACCTGCACGTCATTTGCCCAGTACCGGAGCGAGTCGAGGATGAGCCGCGACACCGCGGGGGTGGCCGTGTTGACGGCGTTGCCGCAGCCGGTCTCGTCGATGTACGCGCCGTCCGGGTCCTGCCGGTAGTACGCGCGGTTGTCGATACCCCGCAGACTCGTTCGAGGGCCGCCGATCTCGAGCTCTGCGGTGTGGTTGTACACCACGTCGAGAATCACCTCGAGGCCGGCTTCGTGCAGCGCCTTGACCATGTCCTTGAATTCGCGGAGCACGGCGGTCGGCCCGGCGATGCGGCTCGCGGCGGTCGCATAGGGCGAGTGGGGCGCGAAGAATCCGACGCTGTTGTACCCCCAGTAGTTGGTCAGCCCCAGCGAGCGGAGGCGGGGCTCGGTGGCGAACGCGTGCACGGGGAGCAGTTCGACGGCGGTGATCCCGAGAGTGAGCAGGTGATCGATCGCGGCCGGGTGTGCCAGCCCGGCGTAGGTGCCGTGCAGCGCCGGCGGCACACCGGGGTGACGCTTGGTGAGACCCTTCAGGTGGGCCTCATAGATGACGGTGCGGTCCAGCGGCGTGGCAGGCTTGGCGACCCCGCCCCACTCGAAGGCGGTGTCCACGACCGACGACCGCCAGTTCTCGGACTCCACGCCGACGAGGCCACGTGCGTACGGATCGAGCAGCAGCGTCAGCGGGTTGAACATGTTGCCCGGGCCGAGCGGGCCGGCCACCCGCAGCGCATAGTGCGCGCCGGGACGCAGCCCGGGCGAGGTGGCCTGCCAGACACCGTCACCGACCGGAGTCAGAGGCACGGTGTCGACGATCCAGTCGATGTCGGTCTCGTCGAACAGCACGAGTTCGACCGCTTCCGCCCGGTGCGACCACACCCGCAGGGTGCCGCCGCCGTCGTGCAGCGTGACGCCCAGCTCGTTCCACCCGGGTGAGTTCAGGTCCGGGCGGACGGCGGACGGCGACAGGGAGTGCTCGGGAAGCATGCGCTCTACAGTAGTAAGCGCGCGGCGTGACGCGGGGAGGAGCAGCGATGACCGTCTACCTCGACCACGCGGCGACCACGCCGCTGCGGTCCGAAGCGCGGGACGCGTGGCTGGCCGCAACCGAGATCCTCGGCAACGCCTCGTCCGTCCACGGCGCCGGCCAGGCCGCGCGCCGCGCGCTCGAAGACGCCCGCGAGCGCATCGCGCGGGCACTGGGCTGCGACCCGATCGAGGTGGTCCTCACCTCGGGCGGCACCGAGTCGATCAACCTGGCGCTCAAGGGGCTGTGGTGGTCGCGCCCAGCGGGGACGGATGCCGTCGTGCTGCCGGACGGCGAGCATCACGCGACGATGGAGGCCGTCGCCTGGCTGGTCGCGCACGAGCGGGCGCAGGTGCGCCACGTGGGACTCGACGCGCACGGCGCGATCCTCGGGCCCGCCTTCGCCGATGCGCTGCCCGGGGCCGCCGCGGCCACCGCGGTCGTGGCCAACAACGAGGTCGGCACGGTGAACGACGTCGCCGCTGTCGCCCAGGCGGCGGCGGACGCCCGGACCGCCCTGCACCTCGACGCGGTGGGCGCCGTCGGGTGCCTGGACATCTCGTTCTCACGTCTGCGCGGCCGGGCGGTCGGGCCGACGGGACTGGTCGCGCTCAGCGTCTCGGGCCACAAGGTCGGCGCACCGGTCGGCACCGGCGCTCTCGTCGTGTCGCGCCACGCGCAGCTCGCCCCGCTCATCCACGGCGGCGGGCAGCAGCGCGGGCTGCGCGCGGGCACCCAGGATGTGGCCGGCGCGGCGGCCCTGGCGGTGGCGCTGGAATGTGCGGTCGACGAACGGGAGACCGAGGCGGCACGGCTCGTGGACCTGCGCGAGCGGCTCATCGCCGGCATCCATCGCGATCTTCCCGGCGCCCACCTGCTGGGTGACCCGGTCCGCCGCCTGCCCGGCAACGTGCACATCCTGCTGCCCGGGATCGTGGGGGAGTCGATGCTGTTCCTGCTCGATCAGGAGGGCATCGCCGCGTCCACCGGCTCGGCGTGCCAGGCCGGTGTCGCCGAGCCGTCGCACGTCGTGCGCGCACTCGGTTTCGACGAGCGCGCGGCCCGCTCCGTCCTGCGACTGACGCTGGGTCGCACCACGACGGTGCAGGATGTGGATGCCGTGGTCGCCGCACTGCCGGATGCGTACGCCCGCGCGGTCGCGGCGTCGAGCCTGTAGCGGGCACAGCCCGCGCAGAGGTACCGGCCCGTAGAATCGTGGCATGCGGATCCTGGCGGCGATGAGCGGTGGCGTCGATTCCGCCGTCGCGGCCGCTCGTGCCGTGGAGGCGGGTCACGACGTGGTCGGCGTGCACCTGGCGCTCTCGCGCGCGGGCGGAACCCTGCGCACCGGCAGCCGCGGCTGCTGCACGATCGAAGACGCCATGGACGCCCGTCGCGCGGCAGACAAGCTGGGCATCCCGTTCTACGTGTGGGACTTCTCCGAGCGGTTCCGTGACGATGTGATCGAGGATTTCGTCTCCGAGTATCGCGCCGGACGCACACCCAACCCCTGCATGCGGTGCAACGAGAAGATCAAGTTCGCGGCGCTGCTCGACCGCGCCCTCGAGCTCGGCTTCGACGCCGTGTGCACCGGCCACTACGCCCTGCTGGTCGACGGCCCCGCCGGTCGCGAGCTGCATCGCGCGGCCGATGATGCGAAAGACCAGTCGTACGTGCTCGGCGTGCTCACCGCCCCGCAGCTGGCGCACACCTACTTCCCGCTGGGCGACACGCCCTCGAAGGCGATCGTGCGGGCCGAGGCGGCCGAGCGCGGACTGACGGTCGCCCAGAAGCCGGACAGCCACGACATCTGCTTCATCCCCGACGGCGACACCCGCGGCTGGCTGGCAGAGCGGGTCGGCGCCACCACGGGTGACATCGTCGACCGCACCGGCGCAGTCGTCGGCTCGCACGAGGGCGCGCACGCCTTCACCGTGGGCCAGCGTCGCGGACTGCAGCTGGGCACGCCGGCACCCGACGGCAAACCGCGGTTCGTGCTCGAGGTGCGCCCGGTGAACAACACCGTCGTCGTCGGCCCGAAGGAGGCCCTCGCCACCGCCCAGATCGCCGGCGAACGGTTCACATGGGCCGGGCGGGCGCCCGAGCAGCCCGAATTCGGCTGCCACGTGCAGATCCGCGCGCACGCGGAGCCGGTGCCGGCACGCGCCGAGCTGCGGGGCGGCGTGGTGACGGTCACCCCGGATGAGCCGTTCGACGGCGTCGCCCCGGGCCAGACCGCGGTGCTCTACGACGGCACGCGCGTCATGGGGCAGTTCACAGTCGACCGGACGACCTCGGCGGTGCCGGTCTCGGCGTGAGCGCGCGCACGGGACGCCGTCTTCCCGGCCCGCGTTCGGTATCCCACGCCCGCGCGATGTCCGGGCCCGGACATACACTTGCCGGGTGACGGATGCCGCTGACTCCCCGCTCCCGACCCTCGACTCCGCGCGGGCCGAAGCCGAGGCCCTGACCGGTCAGATCCTCGACGCGCGCGACGCCTATTACGGCCGCGACGCGGAACTGGTCGACGATGCCACGTACGACGGCTGGATGCACCGCCTGGAAGAGCTCGAACGGCTCTACCCCGAACTGCAGGGGCAGGACTCGCCGACGCTCACAGTGGGTGCGGCGGAGAGCACCATGTTCGCCCCCGTGGAGCACGCCGAGCGGATGCTGAGCCTCGACAACGTGTTCAGCCCGGAGGAGCTCGCCGAGTGGTGCGTGAAGGCGCAGGCGTCCGCCGGCCGGGCCGTGCGCTGGCTGACCGAACTGAAGATCGACGGGCTCGCGATCAGCCTCCGCTACGAGAACGGTGTGCTGACCTCGGCCGCTACGCGCGGTGACGGCCGCGTCGGCGAAGATGTCACGTTCAACGCCGTGCGCGTCACCGGCATCCCGCAGCGACTTTCGGGCACCGGGCACCCTGCTGTGGTCGAGGTGCGCGGCGAGGTGTTCATCCCGGTCGCGGCCTTCGCCGAGCTCAATGCGCTGCAGTCACGGCTGCGCGACCAGGTGGTCGCCGACAGCACCGCGCGCGGCGTCGACGAAGAGAAGGCGACCCGCAGCGCGCAGCGCCGGTTCCCGGCATTCGCGAACCCACGCAATGCCGCGAGCGGGGGACTCCGGCAGCAGCTCGACAAGAAGTCCGGACTCGAGCATGAAGCCGGTCTGGCGCGCCTGCAGTCGCTCCGCCTCTATGTGCACGGCATCGGCGCCTGGCAGGATCCCCCGGTCGCCGCACAGAGCGAGGTCTACGCGCTCCTGGCCGAATGGGGGCTGCCGACGAGCCCGAGCTTCAGGACCGCCGACGACGTGGGCGGCGTCCTCGACTTCGTCGCCCATCACGGTGAGCACCGGCACAGCGTCGAGCACGAGATCGACGGGGTCGTCGTCAAAGTGGACGAGCTCGCCCTGCACGATGAGCTGGGCGCGACCAGCCGCGCACCGCGCTGGGCGATCGCGTACAAGTACCCGCCCGAACAGGTCAACACCACGCTGCTCGACATCGTCGTATCCGTCGGGCGCACCGGGCGCGCGACGCCGTTCGCGGTGATGGCGCCCGCCCGGGTCGCCGGCAGCGTCGTCCGGCAGGCGACGCTGCATAACCAGGACGTGGTGAAGGCCAAGGGCGTGCTCATCGGCGACACCGTCGTGCTGCGCAAGGCCGGCGACGTGATTCCCGAGGTGCTCGGCCCCGTCGTCGAGCTGCGCGACGGCAGCGAGCGCGCCTTCGTCATGCCCACCCACTGTCCCGAGTGCGGGGCCGCGCTCGCTCCCGCGAAAGAGGGCGACATCGACCTGCGGTGCCCCAACACGCGCACCTGCCCCGCGCAGGTGCGTGGACGCGTCGAGCACATCGGCTCACGCGGTGCGCTCGACATCGAGGCTCTCGGTGAAGTCACCGCCGCCGCCCTGACCCAGCCGTCGTCTCCACAGGCGCCTCCGCTCGAGAGCGAAGCCGCCCTGTTCGAGCTGACGCTGGAGCAGCTGGTGCCGATCGAGGTCGTCGTGCGCAACGCCGAGACCGGTGAGCCGCGGATCGATCAGACCACCGGTGAGATCGTGCGACGGGCGCCGTTCCGCCGCAATCCTTCCGCGGCCGAGAAGCGCGAAGGGCTGACCGGTCCGCAGCCGTCCGCCCAGGCGCTCACGCTGCTCGACGAGCTCGAGAAGGCGAAGACGAAGGAGCTCTGGCGCTTCCTGGTCGCCCTCAACATCCGTCACGTCGGCCCGGTGGCCGCCCGCGCGCTCGCCCAGTGGTTCGGCTCGGTCGCCGCCATCCGGGGCGCGGGCCGCGATCAGCTCGCCGCCGTCGAGGGCGTCGGCGGGATCATCGCCGACTCGCTCATCGAGTGGTTCGAGACCGACTGGCACGCCGACATCGTCGCCCGGTGGGAGGCCGCCGGCGCCCGCCTGGAGATCCCCGGCCACCCCGGGCCGGGTGCGGCGGCCGCGGCCGGGGGAGTCCTCGACGGCGTCACGGTCGTCGCGACCGGGTCGCTCGAGGGCTACACACGCGAAGGCGCACAGGAGGCCATCATCGCGGCCGGTGGCAAGGCGGCATCCAGCGTCTCGAAGAAGACCGACTTCGTCGCCGCCGGCCCCGGGGCGGGATCGAAGCTCGCGAAAGCCGAGGTTCTCGGTCTGCGCATCATCGACGCCGCGCAGTTCAAGGTTCTCGTGGAGCAGGGCCCCGCTGCCCTCGAGGCGCCTGACGCCGACGCGGTATGAGGTCGGCATGAGCGTGCAGTGGCTCTACCGCATCGTGCCGGTTCGCCCGGGAATGGTGGACACCATCACGCCCGACGAGCAGTCGGCGGTCGCCGCGCATTTCGGCTACCTGGTCGACCTCCGCAACCGCGGCGTGCTGATCCTCGCGGGCCGCACGCAGGAGGCCGACCCCTTCGGGATCGTGATCTTCGAGGCCGATGACGAGGACGCCGCGCGGGGGATCGCCGAGGCCGACCCCGCCGTCGCCGCAGGGGTGTTCGCGATGACGCTGCACCCCTACGCCGTCGCGGTCGCCCGCCCCGGGTTCGACCTTCCCGGCTGACTCGGCGCGTCAGCGGCGCGGAGTTCAGCGGCGCGAGGTCACGCCCCGCTGTTGAGCTGAAGCAGCGATTCGCGCACCTGGCGCCGGAGCACCTTGCCGATCAGGGACTTCGGCAGCTCGTCGACGACGAAGACCCGTCGCGGGACCTTGTAGGGGGTCAGGATGCCGCGGGCCCACTCCCGGAGCTCTTCGACGTCGAGATCTCCCTCGCCGTCGGCGACGACCGCCGCGACGACCTCCTCGCCGGAGTGCTCGCTGGGCAGCCCGACCACTGCGACATCGGCGACCCGTGGGTGCTGACGCAGGGTGTTCTCGACCTCGGTGGGTGCGACGTTGAACCCGCCGGTGATGATGAGCTCTTTGATCCGGTCGACGATGCGCACGAAGCCGCCCTCGTCGATCGTCACGATGTCCCCGGTGCGGAACCAGCCGTCCACGAAGACGCGCTCGGTCTCCTCGGGCTTGCCGTAGTAACCCGCGAACACCTGCGGTCCTCGGACGAGGAGCTCGCCGCGTTCGCCCGGTGCGACATCCTTCGTCGGCTCGTCAGGATCCACGACACGACACTCCGTGCCCGGCAGCGGCAGCCCCACGGTGCCGGGCACGCGGTGGGTGGCGACGGGGTTGGCCATCAGCACGGGCGAGCACTCCGACAGACCGTAACCCTCGACGAGGTAGCCGCCCGACGCCTCCTCGAACGGCACGACCAGCTCGTGCGGCAGCGCCATGGCCCCCGAGATCGCGACCTCGGTACCCTGCAGCGAGACCCCCTGGGCACGGGCCGCAGCCAGCAGCCGGTCTGCGATCGGCGGGACGAGCGGCAGCAGGGTCGCCGGATGCTTCTTGGTCACCTCCAGCACCATCTCGGGCTCGAACTTGGGGAACAGGACCAGCCGCGCGCCCATGGACATCGCGAAGGTGAGGCACAGCGTGAGGCCGTAGGCGTGGAACATCGGCAGTACCGCGTAAACCACGCAGCCGTGACCGCGCTGGATCGCGGGCACCCACACCTGCGCCTGGCGCGCGTTGGAGAGCAGGTTCCGATGGGTGAGGGCCGCGCCCTTGGGCGTGCCGGTGGTTCCGCTGGTGTACTGGATGATCGCGAGGTCGTCGGTGGCCGGCTGCGGGAACGTCGCCGGCAGTGGTGGTGACGTGAGCAGCCTCTCCCACGTCACCGTGCCCGAGACACGGTCGGTGAGCGCTTCGCGCGACTCGCGCGCCTTCGCGATCGGGAGCTTCAGCGCGAGCCGCAGGGATGCCGGCATCGCGCGGGTGATGTCGACCGAGACGAGGGAGTCCACGGCAAGGTCGGCCGGGAAGGCCTGCACGGTGGCGACGACCTTGTTCCACACGATGGCGGTCTTGGCGCCGTGATCCTCGAACTGCTTGCGCATCTCGCGGGGCGTGTACAGCGGGTTGTGCTCGACGACGACAGCTCCGAGCCGCAGCACGGCGTAGAACGCGACGATGTGCTGCGGGCAGTTGGGCAGCACGATCGCCACGGGGTCGCCGGCGCCCACTCCGAGGGCCTTGAGACCGGCGGCGGCGCGGTCCACGGCATCCGACAGCTCGCGGTAGGACGTCGTGCGTCCGAAGAACTGCAGCGCCGGGGCGTCGGGGTAGTCGCGGACCGACGCGGCCAGGATGTCGCCGAGGTTGCCGGTCACCGGATCCAGATCGGCCGGCACCCCCTCGGCGTAGCTGGCGATCCAGGGACGAGGCGGGTCGTATGTCTCCACCGCTCCACCCTACGCCGGGGCGGCGAGGCGGCGCCGGTGGCGACCGTAGACTGGTGGGGTGTCTGAAATCACCCCTGATCTCGTGCGCCATCTCGGCGTCCTCGCCCGGATCCAGCTGAGCGACGAGGAGGTGGAGCGTCTCACCGGCCAGCTCGACGTGATCGTCGACAACATCGCCAAGGTCTCTGAGGTCGCCACCCCCGACGTTCCGGCCACGAGCCACCCGATCGCCCTGTCGAACGTGTTCCGGCCCGACACCGTCGGCGACATGCTGACGGTGGAGCAGGTGCTGCAGAATGCTCCGGATGCCGCGGACAGCCGTTTCCGGGTGACCGCGATCCTCGGTGAAGAGCAGTGAGCGGCGCGGACATGACAGACCTGACCCGGCTCACCGCCGCCGACCTCGCCGTGAAGCTCGCCGCCGGCGACGTGTCGAGCGTCGAGGCGACGCGTGCCCACCTCGACCGCATCGCCGCCGTCGACGGCGATGTGCATGCGTTCCTCCACGTGAGCGACCAAGCCCTCGACGTGGCGGCCGACATCGACGCGCGACGGGCCGCCGGCGAGCAGCTCGGCGCGCTGGCCGGCGTTCCGCTGGCCATCAAGGATGTGCTCGTCACGACCGACATGCCCTCCACGAGCGGATCGAAGATCCTCGAGGGCTTCATGTCGCCGTACGACGCGACCGTCGTCGCCCGGTCCCGTGCTGCCGGCCTCGTTCCCCTCGGCAAGACCAACATGGACGAATTCGCGATGGGCTCGTCCACCGAGCACTCCGCGTACGGTCCGACGCGCAACCCGTGGGACCTCGGCCGTATCCCCGGCGGTTCCGGCGGTGGCTCCGCTGCGGCCGTGGCCGCGTTCGAGGCCCCGATCGCGCTCGGTTCCGACACCGGTGGGTCGATCCGCCAGCCGGCCCACGTGACGGGGACGGTCGGCATGAAGCCCACCTACGGCGGCGTGAGCCGCTACGGCGCGATCGCCCTGGCATCCAGCCTCGATCAGGTCGGCCCCGTCTCACGCACCGTGCTCGACTCGGCGCTGCTGCACGATGTCATCGCCGGACACGACCCGCACGATGCGACGTCGCTGACCGATCGGTGGCCCTCGTTCACCGCGGCGGCCCGAGAGGGCGCGAACGGCGACGTGCTCAAGGGACTGCGTATCGGCGTCATCAACGAGCTGCCCGACAGCGGGTTCCAGCCCGGCGTGGCGAGCTCGTTCCGCGCCTCGCTGGCCGTGATGGAGGCTGCCGGGGCGGAGATCGTGGACATCAGCGCACCGCACTTCGAGTACGGCGTCGCCGCGTACTACCTGATCCTGCCTGCCGAGGCCTCGAGCAACCTCGCCAAGTTCGACTCGGTGCGCTTCGGCCTGCGTGTCGACGTGCCCGGAGGGACGGTCGAGGACGTCATGGCGGCGACCCGCGACGCCGGGTTCGGCGATGAGGTCAAGCGCCGCATCATCCTGGGCACTTACGCGCTGTCGGCCGGCTACTACGACGCCTACTACGGCAGCGCTCAGAAGGTGCGGACGCTGATCCAGCGTGACTTCGACGAGGCGTTCGCCCGGGTCGATGTCATCGCGACCCCCTCCGCGCCGACGACGGCGTTCCGGTTCGGCGAGAAGATCGACGACCCGCTGCAGATGTACCTCAATGACGTCACCACGATTCCGGCCAACCTCGCCGGCGTCCCGGGGATCTCGATCCCCTCGGGTCTCGCGGAGGACGACGGGCTGCCCGTCGGCATCCAGTTCCTCGCCCCCGCGCGCGAGGACGCCAGGCTCTACCGCGTCGGTGCCGCTCTGGAGGCGGCACTGGTCGCCGAGTGGGGCGGATTCCTGCTGGATCGCGCCCCCGCGCTGGGCGGTTCGACACCCGGCGGTTCGAACGGAGGGGCCCGCTGATGGCCAAGGTCGCACTGATGGACTTCGACAAGGCGCTCGAGCAGTTCGAGCCGGTGCTCGGCTTCGAGGTGCACGTCGAGCTGAACACCCGGACCAAGATGTTCTCCGCGTCGGGCAACCCTGCGTTCGAGGGCAACCACGACGCCGCGCCCAACACCCTGGTCTCGCCGGTCGACATGGGTCTGCCCGGTTCGATGCCGGTGGTCAACGAGACGGCCGTGCGGTACTCGATCAGCCTGGGGCTCGCCCTCGGCTGCTCGATCGCGCCGTCGAGCCGGTTCGCACGGAAGAACTATTTCTACCCGGACCTCGGGAAGAACTATCAGATCTCTCAGTACGACGAGCCGATCGCCTTCGAGGGCATGGTCGAGATCGAGCTGTCCGACGGTACGCGTGTCGAGGTGCCCATCGAGCGGGCGCATATGGAGGAGGATGCCGGCAAGCTCACCCACATGGGCGGTGCGACCGGACGCATCCAGGGTGCGGAGTACTCGCTGGTCGACTACAACCGCGCCGGCGTACCGCTGGTGGAGATCGTGACCAAGCCGATCTTCGGCGCGGAGCACCGCGCGCCCGAGATCGCGAAGGCGTATGTCGCCGCCATCCGCGACATCGTGATCGCGCTGGGCATCTCCGAGGCGCGCATGGAGCGCGGCAACCTGCGCTGCGACGCGAACGTGTCGCTGCGCCCACGGGGTCAGGAGAAGCTGGGCACCCGCACCGAGACCAAGAACGTCAACTCCATGCGCTCGGTGGAGCGTGCGGTGCGCTACGAGATCCAGCGTCAGGCCGCGATTCTCGCCGCCGGCGGCACGATCACCCAGGAGACCCGGCACTGGCACGAGGACACCGGCACGACCTCACCGGGCCGGCCGAAGTCCGACGCCGACGACTACCGGTACTTCCCCGAGCCCGACCTGCTGCCCGTGGAGCCGTCGCTCGAGCTGATCGAAGAGCTCCGCGCCGCGCTGCCCGAAGCCCCCTCGCTGCGGCGTCGCCGGCTGAAGGCAGACTGGGGGTTCACCGACCTCGAGTTCCAGGACGTCGCCAACGGCGGTCTGCTGAGCGAGGTCGAGGCGACGGTGGCCCTGGGCGCGAGTCCCGCTGCAGCGCGGAAGTGGTGGACGGGCGAGGTCACCCGCATCGCCAATGCGACGGGCGTCGAGGCGACCTCGCTGGTCTCGCCGTGGACCGTCGCCGAAGTGCAGAAGCTGGTGGATGCCGGCACTCTGACCGACAAGCTCGCCCGCCAGGTCTTGGAGGGCGTCATCGCCGGGGAAGGTACGCCGCAGGAGGTCGTGGACGCCCGGGGCCTTGCAGTGGTATCGGACGACGGCGCCCTGATCGCCGCGATCGACGAGGCACTGGCGGCACAGCCCGACGTGCTTGCGAAGATCCGCGACGGCAAGGTGCAGGCCGCCGGCGCGGTGATCGGCGCGGTCATGAAGGCGATGCGCGGTCAGGCCGACGCCGCACGGGTGCGCGAGTTGATCCTGATCCGCGCCGCGGAGTAGCGCCGGGCCCCGTGCGGCGCTCGACGTCGGCGGGGGAGCGGACAATAGATCCATGGGACGCGGTGACGGGACGGGGCGGGTGGTCTCCGCCGACGAAGCCGACGACACAGGTACCCGTATCCTCCACGTCGACATGGATGCCTTCTACGCGGCCGTCGAGGTCCTCGATGACCCCACCCTGGCCGGCAAGCCGTTGATCGTGGGCGGTGCCGAAGGCCGTGGCGTCGTGTCCAGCGCGTCGTACGAGGCCCGACGGTTCGGTGTGCGATCTGCGATGTCCGTCGGTGTCGCACTGCGGCTGTGCCCGCAGGCGATCGTGGTCGTCCCCCACTTCGATCGCTACTCGGCGCTGTCTCGACAGGTGATGCAGCTCTTCCACGACGTCACCCCGCTGGTCGAGCCTCTCTCGATCGACGAGGCATTCCTGGACGTGGGCGGCGTGCGGCGCCTCTGGGGGACCCCGGGCGAGATCGCACGGAAGCTGCGCCGCACCGTGAAGGAGCAGACCGGCCTCACCTGCAGCATCGGCGTCGCCTCGACCAAGCACGTCGCCAAGATCGCCTCCACCCTCTCGAAGCCGGATGGCCTGCTCATCGTGAGCGCCGCCGACACAGCACGGTTCCTGGCCGAGCGGCCGGTGCGGGCGCTCTGGGGCATCGGCCCGAAGGCCGCCGAGGCGCTGGAGGGGCGCGGCATCCGGATGGTCTCGGACATCCTCGACACGCCCCGCTCGGTCCTCGATCGCGCGCTCGGGCCCGCCGGGAGCAGCCGCATATGGGAGCTCGCGCGCGGTCACGATCCGCGCGAGGTCGACCCGGTGCACATCGAGAAGAGCGTGGGGCACGAAGAGACGTTCCTCGAGGACATCACCGACCCCGCGGTCCTGCGCTCAGAGCTTCGCCGGCTCGCCGATCGCGTCGCCGCGCGGCTGCGCGAAGGCGGCTGGGAAGCGGGCACGATCGCGCTCAAACTCCGGTTCGCGGACTTCACGACGATCTCGCGATCGCAGTCGCTTCCTGAAGCCACCCATGTCGGGCAGCGCATCGGTGACATCGCCATCGACCTGTTCGGCCGGGTCGACCTCGCGCAGCCGGTGCGCCTCATCGGTGTGCGCGGCGAGAAGCTGCGCGGTGCGGGCGGCGGGTTGCTCGCGCTGTGGGACGACGACGAGCACTGGCGCCGCGTGGACGAGGCGCTCGACGGCGCCCGCGCGCGATTCGGTCGCGCCGCCGTCACCCGTGCGAGTGTGCTGGGCGGACGCCGCGATGTGAACGCGCTGCCGACCAACCCCCGCCCCGAGCACCGACCGGACGCGTGACCGTTCCGCGATGTGCCGCAGCGCAGTACGGTGGAGACATGGCCAAACTCGCAGTTGAACTCGGCAAGCAAGCCGCCGCACTCGGCGTCACCAGCGTCTACGGTGAGCAGCAGGATGTCGACGGCGTGCGGATCATCCCCGTCGCCCTGTCCTGGTCCGCGTTCGGTGCCGGTGAGGACACCGCCGAGAACGGCGGGGGCGGTGGCGCCGGCCTCGCGATTCCGGTCGGCGCGTACATCCGGAAGGGCGACGATCTGCGCTTCGAGCCGAACCTGATCTCGCTGCTCGCGGTGGCCACTCCGTTCGTCTGGGTCGCAGGACGCGCGCTCAGTCGCTTCATCCGTGCCCTCAAGCGGTGACCGGCTCGACCCGGTCGGATCGGCGCTGAGGCGCGCAGCAGACTGGGTCTGCGAGGCGGTGGCCGGTTCGCCCACGCCGGCACCGGTCGTGCTCATCGACGGACGCTCCGGATCGGGAAAGTCGTCGCTGGCCCGAACCATCGCGCAGGACTGGCCGGGGCCGGGCACCGTTCAGGTGCTCGCCCTCGATTCCCTGTACCCGGGCTGGGACGGTCTCGCCTCCGCCGGCGTCATGCTGCGCGACGACGTCCTCGCTCCGCGCTCGGCGGGGGAGCCGGGCCGATGGCGTCGCTGGGACTGGGTGCACGATGTGCCCGCTGAGGAGCATCGGGTCGATCCCGGTGCCGCACTGATCGTCGAGGGCGCCGGCGCACTCACCGCCGGGACCGCTGCACATGCGGATATCCGCGTATGGCTCGAATCGCCGGCGGCGTCTCGTCGCGAGCGCGCGCTCAGCCGCGATGGCGACGGCTACCGCCCGCATTGGGATCGCTGGGCGGTGCAGGAGAGGACGCACATCCTCGAGAACACCCCCGCTCGCCGCGCGACCCACGTGTTCGTGGTGCCCTGATCGGGTCTGGCTATCAGGCGTCCAGCGCCTGTACCAGGCCGTCGAGCCGGTATCCGAGCCAGTCGTAGATCGCGTAACGCTGGTCGTCCGCGTCGTGGTCGTCCTCGGTCTCGATGCCCAGACGCGAGGCGAGGACGAGCCGCAGAGCCGAGAGGGTTCGCAGCCAGGCGCCGGAGTGGTCCGCATCGAGCGCGACGGCGAACTCCTGCTGCGCGTCCCCGGCATCCATCTGTGCCGGGTCCAGTGTCTCGCCGTCGGCGAGAAGGGATGCCAGAACGAGTGCCGCGTCGTCGGCACGACGGTGCAGCAGGTCGGCTTCGGTGAGGGAGCGGAACTCCTGGGCGGCGTCGGCGTCGTCGCGGTACGCGTCGGGCACGAGGCGCGCCACGGCAGGGTCCGCGGTCGCGTCGACCGTGTCCGCGACCAGGTCGGTGAACTGCGTCGTGAGCGCCGTCAGATGGGCCGCTTCGAGGCGGCTCAAGACGATCACTGCGACGGGCCCGCTCATGGTGCCTCCCGCACGGTCGCCCAGAGCCCGTAGTCATGCATCGCCGCCGCGTGCAGTTCCATCTGCTCGCGGGCGCCCTCGGCCACGATGGCATGTCCCTCGTGATGCACGGCAAGCATCAGCGTGTGCGCGCGTTCGGACGTGAACCCGAAGTATTCGCGGAAGACGTGCACGACGTAGCTCATCAGGTTGACGGGGTCGTTCCACACCACGGTCTGCCAGGGACCGGCCGTCGAGGCCGTCAGCTCGACATCGAGGTCTTCGAGGGGGAGTGTCACCATCACGCCCACCCCAGTTCGTGCAGTCGCGCGTCGTCGATGCCGTAGAAGTGGGCGATCTCGTGCACGAGTGTCGTGTGCACCTCGTCGCGCAGGTGATCCTCGTCGTCGCACACGTCGAGGTGCGGCTCGCGGTACACGATGATCCGGTCAGGCAGGTCGCCCATGCCGTACTGGGCTCGCTCGGTCAGGGCCAGTCCGTCGTACAGTCCGAGCAGATCGAGGCTGCCGTCTTCGGGGCGGTCTTCGATGACGAAGACGACGTTGTCGAGCCCGCCGACCATGTCGTCGGGAAGACGGTCGAGCTCGTCCGAGACCAGGGTCTCGAACGCCTCGGCATCCATCTCGATCACACGAACCTCCCGAAGGGGGTATTGGGGTGAGTAACGGGGCTCGAACCCGCGACATCGGCCACCACAAGGCCGCGCTCTACCAACTGAGCTATACCCACCATGTGCCCTCGCAGGCAACCCCGACAGTCTATTACAGTCCGGCCGCAAACGACGAAACGGCCGCCGCCGCGGCGCCCCGAGCCGTCTCGCTCGTAGGCCCCGGCTGCGGGACGAACACCGCCTCGCGGTAGTAGGCGAGCTCGCGGATCGACTCGCGGATGTCGGCGAGCGCGCGATGACCGCCGTTCTTCTCGGGAGCGTTGAAGTAGGCACGCGGGTACCAGCGGCGTGACAGCTCCTTGATCGTCGACACGTCGACGTTGCGGTAGTGCAGCCAGCGGTCGATGCGCGGCATGTACTTCGCCAGGAACATCCGGTCGGTGCCGATCGTGTTGCCTGCCAGCGGCGCCTTGCCCTCGGGCACGAACCGCTGGATGTACTCGAGCACCTCGAGCTCGGCCTCGGCCAGGCTCACCCCGTTCGGGATCTCCTCGAGCAGCCCCGAGGTGCGGTGCATGTTCGTCACGAAGTCGTTCATCTGGTCGAGTGCGGACGGGTCGGGCCTGATAACGACCTGGAACCCGGCATCGAGCACCTTCAACTCGAAGTCCGTCACGACGACGGCGATCTCGACGAGTTCGTCGACCGCGAGATCAAGCCCCGTCATCTCGCAGTCGATCCAGACGAGACGATCGTTCTCAGCGGCAGAAACCATGCCGTCCATCCTAATCGCCACCTCCGACGCGACCCGGCGCGGCCGGTAATGTGGGACTGCGCCTCCGTAGCTCAGTGGATAGAGCAGCGGCCTTCTAATCCGTTTGTCACAGGTTCGAATCCTGTCGGGGGCACCAGCGGGTCTGGCTTTGCCCGGCGTGGCGGCGTAGCGTCAGTCGCATCGGAAGGAGTCGAAGTGAGCATCACGTCACCGACATCAACGCTCTGGGTCGCCTACGGCTCGCAGGGCAGGGTTGCGGGAACCGTGCGCAGGACCGAAGACGGCTACATCGTCACGATGGCCGCCGCCGACGCGTCCGTGGGCACCTACCCCTCGATGGAGATCGCCAAGAGCGCGTTGCACAGCCATATGCCGCCCGGTTCGGACTGGCCGATGTTCCGGGAGCATTGACCGTCACGCCACAGCGTCACGCCGCCGTCTGCGCCATCCGTGCACGGGCGGCGGTCGCACGCCGGCGGTGATCGAACACGGGCAATGCGAGGTGCACCAGCGGGCCGATGAGCGCGGCGAACAGGATCGTGCCCAGACCCACTGTCCCGCCGAGCAGCCAGCCTGCGCCGAGCACCGCGATCTCGACGCCCAGTCGGCTCGCCCAGATCGGCCAGCCGAAGCGCTGGTTGAGGCCGGTCATCAGGCCGTCTCGCGGTCCGGGCCCGAAGTTCGCGCCGATGTAGAGGCCCGAGGCGATGGCCACCACGATCACGCCGAGCACGAACACCGTCAGCTGAAGCCACCAGCCATCGACCGCAGGCACGATCGCGAGCGTGCCCTGCATGCTCGTCCCGACCAGCAGGATGTTGGCGACGGTGCCGACGCCGGGCTTCTGCCGCAGCGGGATCCACAGCAGCAGCACGAGGAAGCCGACGATGTTCGTCACCCAGCCGATGCCGATCCCGGTCTGCTTCGACAGTCCCTCGGCGAACACGGTCCACGGGTCCAGCCCGATGCCGGCCCGCACCATGATGGCGCAGCCGGCGCCGAACAGGGCCAGTCCGATGAGCAGTTGCACGAATCGTAGAAGCACACTCACATCCAAGCGTATTATTGGACTCTTGCCTGCAGTCCAATTCGGGTAGCGTGGCCCCATGGACTCCCGTATCACCGCTCGTGCACTCTCGCATGCGCTCGGAGGCTGGCGCACGCGCGAGCCCGCGTACGAAGCGCTTGCCGATGGCATCCGTCTGCTGTGCCTCGACAATCGGCTGGCCCCTCGCACTGCCCTGCCGGCCGAACGGGAGCTCGCCGCAGCATTGCACGTGAGCCGGACCACCGTGGCCGCGGCCTACCGGAGTCTGCGCGAGACAGCGCACATCGAGAGCCTGCGCGGTTCGGGCAGCGTGACCCTTCCGCTGGGGCGCCGTGAGCCCGGCCGGATCGCCGTCGCCGACGATGACATCGACCTCCAGCAGGCCAGTCCGGCGGCGTGGCCCGGCCTCGCGGGCATCATGAGCGAGGTGGCTCAGGATGCCGCCGCTCTGGTCGCGCGCCCCGGATACGACATCGTGGGCAGCCGCGCCCTGCGTGCAGCGATCGCTCAGCGGTACTGCGAGCGGGGGCTCGAGACCACTGCTGATCAGGTGATGGTGACCAGCGGCGCTCAGAGTGCCATCCACCTGCTCGCCCGGGTACTGATCCGGCGCGGCGAGCGGGCGATGATCGAGACCCCGACGTATCCGCATGCCGCGGAAGCGCTGCGGGGAGCGGGGGCTCGACTGGTCGGCGTACCCGTGACGGTCGAAGACGGCTGGGATCTCGACCGCGCCGTCCAGGCGTTCGCCCGCACACAGTCGACGATGGCGTATCTCATGCCCGGCTACCAGAATCCGACGGGCGGCTGCATGACGGTGCATGAGCAGACGGTCGTCGCCGACGCCGCCGCCCGCGCCGGCGCCACGCTCGTCATCGATGAGACGATCAGCGAACTGGCCATCGACGCGGAGCCGCCTTCGGTGCCGTTCGCCGGCGAAGACGTCGTGCGCCTCGGCTCGCTCGGCAAGACGGTGTGGGGCGGACTTCGCGTCGGGTGGATCCGCGCGGATCCGCCGCTCATCCGCCGACTCGTCGCGGCGCGCCCGCAGCACGACCTCGGCACCCCGGAGTTCGAACAGGCCGTGGCCGCGCGAACCCTTCCGCTCATGCCGGAGATCCTCGCCCAGCGCGCCGGACTGCTGGGATCCGGGCGCGACGAGCTGTGCGCGGCCCTGGCTGCCGGGCTGCCGGAGTGGCGCGTTCCATCGGTCGCAGGAGGCGTCGCCCTGTGGGTCGAGCTCGACGCGCCGCTGAGCTCGAGCCTGGTGCTGGCGGCGCGTGCGCAGGGCGTCTATCTGTCTGCCGGGTCGCGCTTCGCGGTGGACGGCGGTCACGATCGCCACCTCCGCCTGCCGTTCACCGCGCCCGCCGAGCAACTGCACCGAGCCGCCGACGTGCTCATCCGCTGCTGGCCGATCGTGCGCGCCGCCGCGCCGGCCGAACACACTGACCTGCTCGACGCCGTGGTCTAGCGCGAGAGCCGCAAGCACTCGACGGCCTCCGCCGCCGACCAGAAGATGCCGATCTGCCGGAACGATCGACTGGGTACATGGAACCGGCGGGCCTCCCACCCTCCACCGGCATGGATGGAACGCTCCGCGAGATGCCCGACGGCGCGCCCTGATCGGTCGACGACGCGCCACAGACCCGGTCCGACGGGCAGCAACGCGACGGTGTGCGGCACGACGGGCGTCGTCACGCCGGTCCTCGCTCGTACAGCAGTCATGATTCTCTCCCTCCGCTGTCGAACATAACTACGGCCACCGACATGGATGCGGCCGTGCCTCCTCACGCCCACGCTTCAGCGCCTCCTCCCCAACGGTGTGTTCGGGCGCGCTGTCCACAGATGTCGCCGCTCGCATCCGGACGACAGGCCCGGTCGGTCACGCTGGTGGTGCTTCGGCACCCGTGGGGCACGCGGGTGCCGAAGCGGGGCGAGGGAACACCGTCGCCCCCGTCTGAGAGGAGACCGCAATGAAGGACCGCATCACCGTCATCGGAAACATCGCCAACAGCCCGGAACAACGTCGAACCGCGGCGGGCGACACCGTCGTGAACTTCCGCCTGGCCACCAACCAGAGCCACTACGACACCCGGACCGGCAAATGGGTCGAGGGTGAGACGAACTGGTACAAGGTCTCCGCTTTCAGAGCACTGGCGGAGCACGCACTCGCCTCCCTGCACGTGGGTGAGCGGGTGATCGTGACCGGCACCTTCCGGCTGCGGCAGTGGGACAACGGCGAGAAGAAGGGCACGGATGCGGAGATCGACGCCGACGCCGTCGGACACGACCTCCGGTGGGGGACGACCGTGTTCCGGCGGGACCAGTCGAACGTCGACGCGGGTCGCGATCCCGGCGCCACCGGCGCCGAACCGTCGAACGGCAATGACGCAGGAGCGGGGGATCCTCCGGTGCAGACGTGGCCGACCCCGCCGATCGCGGGGGAGTCGCAGGACGCGGCGAACGGCGACCACCGTGCGCTGGTCGGTGCGAACGCCGACGCCTCCCCGGCCTGGCGCACGCCCGGAGTCGACGACGACACGCCGTACTGAGAGTGGGTGTCAACCCTGACACCTAGAATCACTGGGTGCCCCGATACGACGTCCGCCCGCCCCGTCGCTACCGGGCCCGGCTGCTGGCGCTGATCGCGGGTGCGTCCCTGGCTGTGGCGGCCTTGGCCGGCTGCACGCCCGTAGCCCCTGCTCCGACCGCACCGCCCAGCACGAGTCCCCCGCCGGCGGCGACGCCGACCCCGACTCCGACGGGGCCGGTCCTGTTCCCCGATGGCACGGCTGACGACAACCTTCCCCTGTTCGCCCACGTGGTCGAGACGGTGGCTGCGGGCGAGGACGCGGTCGCGGGCCGGGCGTACGTCGATGCGCTCGTGGCCGCCGGCTTCGACAAGACGGCGATGCAAGTCACGAACGACCGTACGACGGTGGGCAACCCCGCCGACAGCATCCAGTTCTCGGTGCTGTGGGACGGCGAATGCCTCGTCGGCCAGGTCGGGCCGTCGACGCCCGCACCCACCGCCGTCGTCCTTCCCGAGCTGCCCGAGGGCGGCTGCCTCGTCGGGGTCACCCGCGACATCGACTGGTGAGTCGGCGCCCCGGCACGCCGGAGACGGCTCTCATGGTTGCGCCGGTAGGCTGGAGGGCGAACTTCCGCCGCATTCGGCGATACCACCCACACCGTGAGCAGTAAGGGGCGTGCATACGCATGGCCGAGTACATCTACCAGATGGTCCGTGCCCGCAAGGCGGTCGGCGAGAAGCTGATCCTCGATGACGTGACGATGGCGTTCCTCCCGGGCGCGAAGATCGGCATGGTCGGCCCGAACGGCGCGGGCAAGTCGACGATCCTCAAGATCATGGCGGGACTCGATCACCCCTCAAACGGCGAGGCGAAGCTGACCCCGGGCTTCAGCGTCGGCATCCTGATGCAAGAGCCGGTGCTGGACGAGACGAAGACGGTCCTGGAGAACGTCCAGGACGGCGTCGCGATCAAGGCCAAGCTCGACCGCTTCAACGAGATCTCGGCGCTCATGGCCGACCCGGACGCCGACTTCGACGCGCTCCTGGCCGAGATGGGCATCCTGCAGGAGGAGATCGACGCCGCCGACGGCTGGGATCTCGACTCCCAGCTCGAACAGGCGATGGACGCCCTGCGCACGCCCCCGGGCGACGCCGAGATCGCGCCGCTCTCGGGCGGTGAGAAGCGTCGCGTGGCCCTTGCGAAACTGCTCCTGCAGAAGCCCGACCTCCTGCTCCTCGACGAGCCCACCAACCACCTCGATGCCGAGAGCGTGCAGTGGCTCGAGCAGCACCTGCAGTCCTACAAGGGCGCGGTCATCGCGATCACCCACGACCGGTACTTCCTCGACAACGTCGCGGAGTGGATCGCGGAGGTCGACCGCGGTCGCCTCATCGGCTACGAGGGCAACTACTCCACGTACCTCGAGAAGAAGGCCGAGCGCCTCGACGTCCAGGGCAAGAAGGACGCCAAGCTCGCCAAGCGGCTCAAGGACGAACTCGAGTGGGTGCGCTCCAGCGCGAAGGGCCGCCAGACCAAGTCGAAGGCGCGTCTGGCCCGCTATGAGGAGATGGCCGCCGAGGCGGAGCGCACCAAGAAGCTCGACTTCGAAGAGATCCAGATCCCGGCCGGACCCCGCCTGGGCAGCGTCGTCATCGAGGCGAAGAACCTCCAGAAGGGGTTCGGCGACCGCACCCTCATCGACGGTCTCAGCTTCAGCCTGCCCCCCAACGGCATCGTCGGCATCATCGGCGCGAACGGCGTCGGAAAGACGACGTTGTTCAAGACGATCGTGGGCATCGAGCCGCTGGACGGCGGCACGCTGAAGATCGGCGAGACCGTCAAGATCAGCTACGTCGACCAGACCCGCTCGAACATCGACCCCAGCAAGAGCCTGTGGGAGGTCGTGTCCGACGGGCTGGACATCATCACCGTCGGCAAGACCGAGATCCCCTCCCGCGCCTACGTCTCGAAGTTCGGCTTCAAGGGACCCGACCAGCAGAAGAAGGCGGGAGTGCTCTCCGGTGGCGAGCGCAACCGGCTGAACCTCGCGCTGACGCTCAAAGAGGGCGGCAACCTGCTGCTCCTCGACGAGCCGACCAACGACCTGGACGTCGAGACCCTGAGTTCCCTCGAGAACGCGCTGCTCGAGTTCCCCGGCTGCGCCGTGGTCATCACGCACGACCGCTGGTTCCTCGACCGCATCGCCACGCACATCCTCGCTTACGAGGGCACAGACGAGAACCCGGCCAAGTGGTACTGGTTCGAGGGCAACTTCGAGGCGTACGAGGCGAACAAGATCGAGCGCCTCGGCCCGGACGCCGCCAACCCGCACCGGTCCACGCACCGGAAGCTCACACGCGATTGAGCCGAGCGCAGCCGGGCATGCTCGGCTGCCGAGGCGATTGAAGCGTGGTGACGAACGACGTGAGGATCACCCATGACTGACACCCGCGCAGGCGATGCGCCGGCGCGCATGCATGTGCCCATCCATCTGCGGTGGGGCGATCTCGACGCGTTCAACCACGTGAACAACACGTCGATGCTGAAACTGCTCGAAGAGGCCCGTGTGCGGGTGTTCTGGCTGCCGCAGGCCGGCGAGGCGGCGCCCGCGACGGCAGTGGTCGACTCGAGCCTGGCCGCGGGCACGGTGACGCTCATCGCCCGGCAGGAGATCGAGTACCTCGCGCCTGTGCCCTACCGCCGCGAGCCTCTCGACGTGCAGATGTGGTTCGGCAAGATCGGCGGCTCGAGCGTGGAGGTCTGCTACGAGGTGTTCAGCCCCCACGGCGAGTCGCCGCAGGTGCTGTACGCCCGGGCCACCTCGGTCGTCGTGATGGTCGATGTCGCCACCGGCCGGCCCACGCGCCTGACCGCCGAGATGCGCCGGGTGTGGGAGCCGTACCAGGGCCCGCCGATCGTGTACGGGCACCGTCGCTGAGCGCTACTGGCCCGGGATCCGCGCCATGATCTCCTGCGCCACCGTGGCGATCAGGACACCGTCGCGGGTGAAGATGCGGCCGGTGGCAAGACCTCGTCCGCCACGCGCGCTGGGCGACTCCTGATCGTAGAGCAGCCAGTCGTCCACGCGTCCCGGGCGGTGCCACCACATCGCATGGTCCAGGCTCGCGACCTTCAGCCCCGGGTGCGACCACGTCACCCCGTGGGCACGAAGAACGGACTCCTGGATCGACAGGTCGCTCATGTACGCCAGCGCCGCGCGGTGCAGCCGCGGGTCGTCGGGCAGTTCACGACGCGTGCGCATCCACACCGCCTGCCGCGGGGCCGGGGGGCCCTCGACCGCGCCGTAGATCGGCGACGGGATGTGACGCAGCTCGACGGGCCGGTCGGTGAAGAACCGCTTGGTCATCGGGTGCAACCCGCTCAGGTGGTCTTCGACGTTGGGCAGATCCTCCGGCTGGGGGATGCCGGTGGGCATCGCCGCCTGATGATCCAGCCCCGGGCTGTCTGTCTCGAACGACGCGATCATCGAGAAGATCGGGAGGCCATCCTGAAAGGCCTGTGTGCGCCGGGTCGAGAACGATCGGCCGTCGTGGATGCGGTCCACGGAGAAGGTGATCCCGCTGGACGCATCGCCGGGTCGCAGGAAGTACCCGTGCATCGAGTGCACCGTCCGGTCGGGCGGCATCGTGCGCTCCGCCGCGATGACGGCCTGCGCCAAGACTTGTCCGCCGAACACCCTGCCGGTCGGCATGACCTGCGAGACACCGGTGAAGATGTCCTCGGTGGTGCGGGCATCACCGGAGTCGAGCGTCAGCACCGCCAGCATCGCAGCGACGGGGTCGACATCCTCGGACACACGGTCTCCGCTCCTGCCGGCGCCGCGTGCACCGGTCCTCGATAGTCTAGAGCGGATGTCTGCCCGCCTCCTCTTCCGCGACGCCCCCGCCGCCGCGGACGCGCTCACGTTCGCGCAGCGAGCATCCCGCCTCGGCGATGGTGCGGTGCGGCTGCGCGGTGCCGAGGGAGTGCTGGCCATGACGGCCGCGCCCATTGCCCCACGCGGGCTGCTCGACTCGACCCCGACGGTCATCGGCATGCGGGTTCTGCCGGTCGATCCGGAACTCGTGTGCGACCTCATCGTGGATGCGACCGCACTGTCGCGTGACGACGACGCTCTCGTGCTGCCCGACAGCGGCGTCAGCGCGCCGTGGGCCGGCATCGCCCCGCCCCGCGCCGGGTGGGAGGTGACCGGCGAGCTGAAGGCTTCGGTGCTGGCCACCCGCGCCCAATGGGGCATTGCCGCCGTCGCGGGGAATGTGCCCCGGGATGCCGGAGATGACGCGGTGCACGCCGTGCGCGCGTCGGTGTGGGGCGTCGATGATCCCGAACTGGCAGACCTGCCCCGTGGCGTGGCGTTCGCCGCGTTCGGACTGGGCTTCATCGGCGGCGACGAGACGATCACCGTGAGGCAGTCGGGCATGTGGACACGGCTGACGCTGGTGCGCGGCCACATCCTGGTCCGCCGTCAGCAGCTGCCGGGCCTGACGCCGGTGCGGCGCACCGGCAGCTGAGTCAGACCGCGGCCGCCGCTGCCCGTCCGGCGGTGCGGCCTGTGAAGAGGCATCCGCCGAGGAACGTGCCCTCGAGAGCGCGGTACCCGTGCACGCCGCCCCCGCCGAAACCGGCGGCCTCGCCGACCGCGTACAGCCCGGGGACCGGTGCGCCGTCCGCCCCGAGCGCACGGCCCGAGAGGTCGGTCTCGATCCCGCCGAGGGACTTGCGCGTGAGCACATGGAGCTTGACCGCGATGAGGGGACCGGCCTTCGGATCGAGGATCCGGTGCGGCGCGGCGGTGCGCACGAGGCGGTCTCCGCGGAACGCGCGCGCCGAGCGGAGCATCGCGATCTGGGCGTCCTTGGTGAAGTCGTTGGCCATCTCTCGGTCGCGGGCCTCGACCTCGGTGCGCACGCGGCCCGCGTCGAGCACGTCGCCACCGGGCAGTGCCTGCATGCCCGCGATGAGCTCGTCGAGGCTGTCGCGCACCACGAAGTCCGCGCCGTGGTCGAGGAACGCCTGCACCGGGCCTGCCGCGCCCTTGCCCAGTCGCGTCTTGGCGAGCAGGGGGATGTCTTTGCCGGTCAGGTCGGGGTTCTGCTCACTGCCCGAGAGGGTGAACTCCTTCTCGATGATGCGGTGCGAGAGCACGAACCACGAGTGATCGTGGCCGGTGCGGCGCAGGTGGGCGAGCGTGCCGAGCGTGTCGAACCCGGGGAACAGCGGCACCGGCAGACGCTGCCCGGTGGCATCCAGCCACACAGATGACGGACCCGGCAGGATGCGGATGCCGTGCTGGGGCCACACCGGGTTCCAGTTCTGGATGCCTTCGACGTAGTGCCACATCCGGTCGCCGTTGATGAGCCGGGCTCCGGCGGCGGCCGAGACCGGCTGCATCGAGCCGTCGACGTATGCGGGGACGCCGGTCACCATCGACTCCGGTGCCGTCCCGAGTCGCGACGGCCACTGCGCGCGCACCAGGTCGTGGTTCCCGCCGATCCCGCCGGAGGCGACGATCACGGCGGATGCGGCGATCTTGAAGTCGCCGACCACCTCCCGCGACGATGCGACACCGCGTGCCGCGCCCGAAGGCGCGAGGATCTCGCCGGTGACACCGGTGACGGCACCGTCGGTGATCGTCAGCTCGGTGACCCGGTGGCGTGCGAGCACCGTGACCCGGCCGTTGCGCTCACCCTCTTCCACGGCGCGCTGGAAGGGGGCGACGATGCCGGGGCCGGTTCCCCACGTGATGTGGAAGCGGGGGACCGAGTTGCCGGGCCCGGTGGCGGTGTAGCCGCCGCGCTCGGCCCAGCCGACGATGGGGAAGAACGAGACGCCCATGCCGCGCAGCCACGCGCGCTTCTCCTCGTGCGCGAACTGGAGGTAGGCCTCGGCCCAGCGTCGCGGCCAGAGGTCCTCGTCACGGTCGAACCCGGCGGTGCCGAACCAGTCCTGGCGGGCGAGATCGACGGAGTCCGCGATGCCGAGGCGACGCTGCTCGGGCGAGTCCACGAAGAACAGCCCGCCGAATGACCAGTGCGCCTGCCCGCCGAGGTTCGTGCGCGGCTCCTGGTCGACGATCGTGACCCGCTTGCCGGCCGCCAGCGCCTCACCGGCGGCGACCAGCCCGGCGAGCCCCCACCCCACGATCAGGACGTCGGTGGTGCGGGGCTGCTGGTTCGGGTCGGTCATGGCTACTCCTTCGTAGGCCTTGGGTGCACTATCAGGGTGGTGGCGCCGGGTGTCTGCGCGGGACCGATGCCGGTGGGTTCGAATGTGTTGACCATCGCGTGCGCCGCGCGCTCGAAGTAGTCCCAGAGCGTGGCCTCGTGCAGCGCGGAGAGCTCGAGCGAGTCCACGGCGGCGCGCATGTGCGTGAGCCAGCGGTCGCGGGCGTCGGGGTTCACGTGGAAGGGCACGTGCCGCATGCGCAGCCGCGGGTGGCCGCGCTGCTCGCCGTACGTGGACGGCCCGCCCCAGTACTGCTCCAGGAACATCCGCAGGCGGTCGGCGGCGGGTCCGAGGTCCTCCTCCGGGTACATGGGCCGGAGGACCTCGTCGCCGGCGACGCCCTGATAGAACACCTCGACCAGGCGCGCGAAGGCGGGGTGCCCGCCGATCTCGTCGTAGAAGCTGGTCGGGGTGGCATCGGTGGTCATGACGGGGTGCTTTCGGGGGAGTCGTCGGCCGGGGGCGGGGTGGATGCCGGTGCCTCGGCGTCGGCCGGCCGACTCTTCTTCTTGGGCTTCCAGACCGGCCGCTCCGGGATGTTGGTTGCGACCGGGGTGGGCCGCGTGCGCGGCGGATTGGCGCCCCGGACGCGCTGCGCGCCCTCGAGACCCTCGAGCGTCACGGCGGCCAGCTGCGGAATCGGCAGACCCATCTCGTCCATGGCGTGCTTCAGCCGCATCCGCAGTTCGAGGGCGACATCGTCCTTGGCGTTCGCACGCGTCTTCATCACCACTCGGATGACGAGGGCCTCTTCGGCGATCGACTCGAGGCCCCAGACCTGCGGCTCCTCGAGGATGCGCGTACGCCACTTCGGATCGCCGGCGATGCTCTTCGCGGCATCCATCATGGCCTGCTCCACCGCATCGATGTCCGCGTCCACGGGCACGGACAGATCGACGATGACCCGGGCCCAGCCCTGCGACAGGTTGCCGATCCTCGTCACCTCGCCGTTGCGGACGTACCAGAGCGTGCCGTTGACGTCGCGGACATGGGTGATGCGCACGCTCACGTACTCGACGATGCCGGTCGCCAGGCCCAGGTCGACGACGTCGCCGATGCCGATCTGGTCCTCGGCGACGATGAAGATGCCGTTCAGCACGTCCTTCACGATGTTCTGCGCCCCGAAGCCCAGTCCGGCGCCGATGGCCGCGGACAGGAGCGCGAACGATCCCAGCACACTCGCGTCGATGACATTGACGACCAGGAGGAGGGCGATGATCACGATCGTCACGTTGACGATGTTCTGCAGGATGGAGCCGAGCGTCCGGGTGCGCTGGACGACACGGATCGCCGCGAGCGGCGAGCGTTCCAGCGCCTGTGTGTCGTCGACGTTCGCCTTGGTCTTGGCGCCCGACACGATGCGGCTGACGACCCGGCGGATGACCAGTCGCAGCACCCAGGACAGCAGGAACGCGCCGACGATGATTCCGGCGATGGCGAGCAGCTTCCAGCCGGTCACCGTCACGATCTCCAGCCACCACCCCCAGGACCACTGGTCGGGGGGCGCGGTGGCAAGCGGAGCGATGATCATCGCATCGATCCTAATGACCGATCCCCTTGCGTGGCCTGAATGCCGCGGGCTATTCGGCGCCGGGCGGGACGATGCCCGAGCGGTGCGCCATGATGACCGCCTGCACGCGATCACGGGCCCCGAGCTTGGCCAGGACCCGGCCGACGTGGGTCTTGACGGTCGACTCGCCGAGGAACAGCTCGGCGGCGATCTCGGTGTTGGTGAGCCCGCGCCCGATCGCCGCGAACACCTCGCGTTCGCGCTCGGTCAGCACCGCGGCGGGGTCCGGCCCATCGGCCGGCGGGGGCGGCGACTGAAGCATGGTGTCCAGCAGCCGCCGCGTGACGCTGGGCGCCAGCACCGCATCGCCGCGATGGGCCGCGCGGATCGCGCCGACCAGCTCGTGACGCTGCGCATCCTTGAGCAGGAAACCACTGGCGCCGGCGCGGAGTGCTCCCAGCGCATACTCGTCGAGGTCGAAGGTCGTCAGCACGAGCACGCGCGTCGCCGGCTGTGCCGCCACGATGCGTGCGGTCGCGGCGACGCCGTCCATGCGCGGCATCCGGACATCCATCAGCACGACGTCCGGCTGCAGGCGCGCGCTCAGTGCGATCGCCTCGTCACCGTCGCGGGCCTCTGCGACGACGTCGAGGTCGGGCTCGGCCTCGAGCACGAGGCGGAACCCGACGCGGATCAGCTCCTGATCGTCCACCAGCAGCACCCGGATCGGCAGTGTCATGAGTCCTCCCGTGCGTCGGTCATCGGCAGTGTGGCGTGTACCCGCCAGCGGCCGTCGCCCTCGGGGCCGGCCTGCAGAACACCGCCGACGTGATCGATGCGCTCGCGCAACCCGCGCAGCCCGTACCCGGCGATGGCGGCATCCGGCTCCGCGGCGGCGAGAGCCCCGTCATTGACGACGTCGACCGTGATCTGCGCGGGGGTCGCGGTGATCGTGACGTCTATCGTGCTTGCGTACGGTGAGTGGCGCATCGCGTTCGTCAGCCCCTCCTGCACGATGCGGGCGACGGCCAGCCGGACGGGCCGCGGCGCGGCAGACGCATCTCCGCGGATGTGCAGGGACACGGGGAATCCCGCCCGTCGGGCCGCGGCCACGGCATCGGGCACGGTGTCGTCGTCGACGGGGGTGAGCGGTGCATCGGGCGCCGCCGTCTCGTCGCGGAGCACACCGAGCATCGCGCGCATCTCGTGCAGGGCGGCGCGGGCCGTGGCGGCCGCCTGCCCGCTCGCCGCGCGCGCCCGGTCGCGGTCTTCGGTGGCGGTGGCACCGTCGGCAAGGGCGACGATGACCGTCAGCGAGTGCGAGACGACATCATGCATCTCCCGGGCGATGCGGGCCCGCTCGGCAACCGCCGCCAGCTGCGCCTGCTGATCGCGTTCGACCAGCAGCTGCCGCGACCGCGCGATGATCGCCTCGAGATACCGCTTCCGGTTGCCCACGTTGACGCCGATCAACGCCCCGATCAGCGCCAGGATGGCCTCGCCGACCACGGCGTTCGCGGCCACGGCAACGCTGATCGTCCCGGTCGCGGAGAGCCCGATCGCCACGGTCGTCAGGGTCGTCAGACCGATGATCAGGCCGACGACGCACGCGCGGGTCGAGCGGTAGACGGCGAGGGTGTAGCTGGTCACCAGCAGCAGCGGCCCCCCGACCGCCACCGGTGACAGGAGGTACGCGGTCGCCGCGACGAGGGAGGCGACGAAGACAGCGGTCGGCCAGCGGCGACGCCAGACCAGCAGGACGCACGCAGCCACCACCGTGGCCGTGATCACCGCCGAAGCCCATGCGCGCGCCACCGGGTCCGCACCGCCCGCGTCGGTGCCGATGGTCGTGGCCGGGACGAGCGAGAACACCAGGCAGACGAAGGCGATCAGCACATCGGCCAAGACGTGGTGCCGGGACCAGAACCGGCGGATGACCCCTGGGGGACGCGGCAGCCGCAGCTCGTCCTCCACGACGGAGGACGGGCTGCGGCTGACGTCCGACACCCGTTGAGCCTACGCGTCGCGGGTGCGCAGCACCGCCCACGCACCGAGCAGACCGGCGACGACCCAGGCGAGAAGCGCGATGAGGGCCGCGCCCATGTCCGGCGCATTCGGCGTCGTGAGGGTCTGCGAAGCCATCATCGGCAGGTACTGACCGGCATCCACCACCCACCGCCAGCCCTCGCCGGCCATCGCGAACATGCTCGTCACGATCGGCAGCACGAACAGCAGACCCACGGTCGCAGCGATGGCTCCCGAGCCGTTGCGCACGATGAAGCCCCAGCTGAGGCCGATCAGCGCGAAGGCCGTCATCGACAGCACACCTGCGGCCAGCGGCACAAGGGACCGGGACGCGTCGGACCACACGATCCCGTCGTCTCCGAGAATCGGCGCCGTCGCGACGATCGCAATCGCGTAGGTGAGGGCGGTGGCCACCGCGATCACGACGATCAGCACGACGGCTTTGGCGGCGAGGACCACGCCGCGGCGCGGCTCGGCCGTCAGAGTCGAGCGGATCATTCCGGTGGAATACTCGCCGGTGATGGCGATCGCACCGAGGACTCCCGCGACGAGCATCGTGAACTGCGTGGGGGCGAGGATGGTCATCACCGACTCGTAGCCGGGACCGAAGTCGCGTGAGGCCGCAGCCATCATGAGCGAGATCCCGACGGACAGGACCGCGGCGATGGCCAGCGACCACCAGGTCGAGCGCAGCGTGGTGATCTTGATCACTTCGCTCCGGATCACGCGGGGCAACGTCAGTCGGAAGTCGGTGGCGTGCGCCGAGGCGGGCGCGGTGAGCGCGGTCATGCGAGTTCCTTCGTCTTGTACTCGACGGACTGTTCGGTGAGGGCCAGGTAGGCGTCTTCGAGCGATCCGGACGTGGGCGTCAGTTCGTGAATCGGGATGCCGCCCTCTGCCGCGATGTCGCCGATGGTCGCCGCGGGCAGGCCCGTGACCCGCAGCCGTCCCGGCTCGTGGGTGGTGATCTCGATGTCGGGGCCGCTGATGGCCTGGGCGAGCTCGGCGGGCCTCGGAGTCGCCACCGTGACGACACTCGTCGTCCACGCCCGCACGAGTTCGGGGAGCGCCGCGTCGGCGAGCACTCGACCGCGCCCGAGCACGATGACGTGATCGGCGGTCTGGGCCATCTCGCTCATCAGGTGACTCGACAGCAGCACCGTGCGCCCCTCGGCTGCCTGACGGCGCACGAACTGCCGTACCCACCGCACGCCCTCGGGGTCGAGCCCGTTGACCGGCTCGTCGAGGATCAGCGTCTGCGGGTCGCCGAGCAGCGCTGCCGCGATGCCCAGTCGCTGACCCATGCCGAGCGAGAACTTGCCGGCGCGCTTGCGCGCCACGCTCGCGATGCCGGTCAGCTCGATGACCTCGTCGACGCGGCTGCGTGGGATGCCGTGCGTCGCGGCCATGGCGCGAAGGTGGTCGCGCGCGGAGCGGCCGGTGTGCACGGCCTTGGCATCCAGCAGCACGCCGACCTCGGTCAGCGGGGAACGGCTGGTGCGGTAGTCGTGACCGCCGACGGTGACGCTCCCGGCCGTCGGGCGGTCGAGCCCGACGATCATGCGCATGGTGGTGGACTTGCCGGCGCCGTTGGGACCGAGGAATCCGGTCACCTTGCCGGTGGGGACGGTGAAGGAGATGTCGTCGACGGCGGTCTTGTCGCCATACCGCTTCGTCAGGTTCTCTGCGAGGATCATGCTTCGAACCTACGGGCCGCCGTCACCGGCGGCGTCCCCCCGCGGTACCGTCCCGCGACGACGTCGTCCCCCTGCAGGATGATTTCACGCAGGGGGACGACGGGTGCTGCAGGTGCTACTGCGCGTCGCGCTCCTGCACCGACAGGGCGCGCTCGACGCCCGCGAGGTTCTCGGCGACCAGACGGCGCAGCGCCGGCGATGCGTCCTCGTGCTCCTTCAGCCAGGCACGGGTCGCGTCGCGGAGGGCGACATCGGCCAGGGCGGCCGGGTACAGCCCGGTGATCAGGTAGTTCGCGATCTGGTAGGTGCGGCTGTTCCACACCGGGAGCAGCATCTCGAAGTAGGGGTCGATGAACGCGGACAGCGCGTCCACGCCCGCCGGGTGCACCAGCCCGAGCGCGGCCGAGCGGATCACCGTGTTGGGCAGGTCGGCGCTGTCGACCAGCGACGACCAGGCGGTGCGCTTGGCCTCGACGCTCGGCAGGGCGGCCTTGGCCTGCGCCGCGAACTCGCCGCCCTTGGCGGTGTTGTCCTCGGCGAGGGCGGCGTCGATGTCGGCGGCGGTGACGAGTCCGCCCGCCGCGAGGGAGACCAGCAGCGCCCACGACAGGTCGGCGTCGATCTCGAGCCCGGAAAGGGTGTTCTCGCCGTCGCGCAGCGCGCGGACCTGTTCCCAATGGGTGGGGAGGGCGGCCGCCGACGCGAACGCGGTCACGAACTGCAATTGGCTGTCGCTGCCGGCATCCGCCCCCTGAGCGAGCTCCCACAGCGCATCGGCGACCTTGCTCCGGGCCGCCTCCCGACGCTCGGGTGCGACATACGAATTCGCCGTCAGCTGCAGCTGGGCGAGCGTCGTGCGCACCGTGGTCGACTCGGTCTCGGCGCCGATGTTGCGGAGCACGAGATCGATGTAGTCGGATGCCGACGCCTCGGCATCACGGGTCTGATCCCACGCCGCACCCCATACCAGCGAACGGGCCAGCGGGTCGGAGATCGTGCCGAGATGGGCGATCGCCGTGCCCAGCGACCGCTCGTCGAGGCGGATCTTCGCGTACGCGAGGTCGTCGTCGTTGAGGAGGATGAGGTCGGGCTGGGCGAATCCCTTGAGCTCGGGCACCTCGGTGAGGTCACCGTCGACGTCGATCTCGATGTGGTGGGTGCGCACGAGCGCGCCGCCGTCGAGGTCGTAGAACCCGACGCCGAGGCGGTGCGGACGGATCGTCGGATAATCCGCCGGCGCGGTCTGCACGATCGCGAAACGGGTGATGTGACCGTCGACGTCGGTCTTGAGCTCGGGGGAGAGCGTGTTCACGCCGGCGGTCTCCAGCCACTTCTTCGACCACGTGTCGAGCTCGCGGCCGCTGGTGGCTTCGAGCTCGACGAGCAGGTCGCTCAGCTCGGTGTTGCCCCACGCGTGCTTCTGGAAGTACGCCGAGACGCCCGCGAAGAACGCCTCGATGCCCACCCAGGCCGCGAGCTGCTTCAGCACCGAGCCGCCCTTGGCGTACGTGATGCCGTCGAAGTTGACCTGGACGTCCTCGAGGTCGTTGATGGTCGCGACCACCGGGTGGGTCGACGGAAGCTGGTCCTGGCGGTACGCCCAGGTCTTCTCCATGGCATTGAACGTCGTCCAGGCGGCAGTCCACTCGGTGGCCTCGGCCGTGGCGATGGTCGACGCCCATTCGGCGAACGACTCGTTGAGCCACAGGTCGTTCCACCATTTCATCGTGACCAGGTCACCGAACCACATGTGCGCGAGCTCGTGGAGGATCGTGACGACCCGCCGTTCCTTCACGGCATCGGTCACCTTCGAGCGGAACACGTAGGTCTCGGTGAAGGTGACCGCGCCCGCGTTCTCCATGGCCCCCGCGTTGAACTCGGGGACGAACAGCTGGTCATACTTCGCGAACGGGTACGGGACGCCGAACTTGTCCTCGTAGTAGGCGAAGCCCTCACGGGTCTTGTCGAAGATGTAGTCGGCATCGAGGTGCTGCCACAGGCTCTTGCGGCCGTAGACGCCCAGCGGGATGACCCGGCCGGAGGAACTGGTCAGCTCGGAGAAGGTCGACTCGTAGGGGCCGGCGACCAGCGCGGTGATGTACGACGAGATGCGCGGGGTGGGCTCGAAGGTCCACGTGGCCGTGCCCTCACCGGCGGCGACCGGGGCAGGGGTAGGCGAGTTCGACACGACCTGCCACTGCGCGGGAGCGGTGACGGTGAACTGGAACGCCGCCTTCAGATCGGGTTGCTCGAACACCGCGAACACGCGCCGCGAGTCGGGCACCTCGAACTGCGAGTAGAGGTAGACCTCGCCGTCGACGGGGTCGACGAAGCGGTGCAGGCCCTCGCCCGTGTTCGTGTAGAGGCAGTCCGCGTCCACGACCAGCTCATTGTCGGCGGCGAGCGAGTCGAGGGCGATGCGCGAGTCGGCGAAGGCCGTGGCCGGGTCGATCGCCTGGCCGTTCAGGGTGATCTCGTGCACCGTGCGGGCGATGAGGTCGATGAAGGTCGAGGCCCCCTCGGTCGCGGTGAAGCGGATCACCGCACGTGAGCGGAACACCTCCGGACCGGTGGTCAGATCGAGCGTGACCTCGTATGAGGTGGTGTCGATGATCGCGCGGCGCTCCTGCGCCTCGCTGCGGGTGAGATTCTCTCCAGGCACGTGCGTGACTCCCATGGGTTCGGGTGGATGCCGACGATCGACGCTGCTGGCGCCGACGGCAACCTGTAAAGCCTACGCTGTCCGTCCCTCGGGCTCCCGCCGGATATGACTGCGTGCGTGCTCGATCGCCGGCGGCAGTTCGGCGAAGAGGTGATTGGCATGACGCAGCGATCGCAGCACGCCCACCGTGCGCATCAGATCCTCGTGGCGCGCCTGGACCCCCTTGATGAGCACCGTGACCCCGCGCCGCTCGAGGCTCTGCACGATGTCGCCGAGGATGCGGGCGCCGGTGGCATCGAGCAGCTCCAGCTGCGACATCCGCAGGATCACCACCGAGACGCCCTTCAGGGACTGCACCTGAGCGAAGATCCGGTCGGCCCCGGCGAAGAACAGCGGACCGTCGAACCGGATGATCGCGATGCGCTCGTCCCCGGCATGCCTCTCACCGGCGATCTCTTCGCGATGGACCCCAGAGGCCCGTGACAGGCTCCGCAGCGCGAGGACGCCGGCGAACACGACGCCGATGATCACCGCGACGATCAGGTCGAACGACACCGTGATCACGGCCGTCAGGACGAAGGCGACGGCGTCGGCACGCGTGGAGCGGAGGATCGCCCGGACCGTGTCGCGGTGGACCATGCGGACCGCGGTGAGCATGAGGACACCGGCCAGTGCCGCGAGGGGGATGCTGCCGACCGGGCCGGAGGCGACGAGCACCACCAGCAGCAGCACGACCGCGTGGAAGGCCGAGGCGATGCGCGATCGGCCGCCCGAGCGGATGTTCACGGCGGTCCGGGCGATCGCCCCGGTGGCCGGCATGCCGCCGAACAGGGATGCACCGACCGACGCGAGGCCCTGCCCGAACAGCTCACGGTCCGGGTCGTAGGGACCGGTATCGGCCATGGATGCCGCGACGCGGGCCGACAGCAGCGACTCGATCGCGGCGAGGGCGGCGACGGTGACAGCGGGCAGGAGCAGGTGCGACAGCAGCGCGGGGTCGAGGTTCGGCAGTGCCGGCGCCGGGAGAGAGGAGGGCAGTGTGCCGATGGTCGCCAGCGGTGTCGGCAGCACGAGCGCGAGCACGGCGACCACGGCGATGCCGATGAGCGAGCCGGGAATCGCCGGGTGCAGGCGGGGGAGCAGCAGCATGCACGCCACCACGATCGCGGCGGCGCCCAGCGCCCAGAGGAGGTAGCCGAGGTCCGCGCCGGCGAGCGCCTGGACCGCTGCGACGAGCGCATTGGAGCTGTGCTCATCGGCCCGTGCCGTGTGAGCAGACGTGAGCAGCGGGATCTGCTGGGCGAAGATGATCACCGCGATGCCGAGAGTGAACCCCTCGATGACCGGCCAGGGGATGAAGGACACGGCGCGGCCGAGCCGCAGGACGCCCGCGGCGATCACGATGACCCCGGCCATGAGCGCCACCGTGACCACCGCACCGGGACCGTGGATCGCCACGATCGGAACGAGGACGACCACCATCGCGCCGGTCGGGCCGGAGACCTGGACGTGCGATCCTCCGAAGACCGCCGCGATGAACCCGGCCACGACCGCGGTGATCAGCCCCGCTTCGGCGCTGAGCCCCGAACTGACGCCGAATCCCAGTGCCAGCGGCAGTGCGACGATGCCGACGGTGATTCCGGCGATCAGATCGCCACGCCACGTGCGTCCGGCGTGCGCATAGTCGGCCCTGCTCGGAAAGAGCGCGGCGATGGCCGACACGAACCGGCGGCCCCGGGCCGGTGACGTCGTCACCGCGGCGCCTCCGGCAGCGCGGGCAGGTCCTGGGCGCCGCGCAGAAGGTCGCCGTCGGTGGCGAGCACGGCCCACAGCAGTTCGCGAGCGGTTGCCAGCAGCTGCGCGACCTTCGGATCGGCGAGGCGGTAGTAGACGTGGCTCGCGCGGCGTTCGGACTCTACGAGCCGGTGTCGGCGGAGCACCGCGAGGTGCTGGGACAGGTGTGACGCTTCGAGGCCCGTCTCGGCCTGCAGTTCGGCCACGCTGCATTCCGGGGTGGCCGACAGCAGCTCGAGGATGCGGATGCGGAAGGGATGAGCGAGCCCCTTGAACAGGTTGGCCTTGACTTCGTAGAGCGGTCTCTGCGTCTGGGTTAGTGGCATGATGGAAACATCATATCGCGGCATCCATCGACCGGCACTGTCAATAGGATTGAGGCATGCGCATCCACATCGCGACGGACCACGCCGGCCTCGAATTCTCCACGCAGCTGCAGCACCACCTCGCCGCGCAGGGTCACGACGTGGTCGATCACGGTCCGATCGAGTACGACGCGCTCGACGACTACCCGTCCTTCTGCATCCGGGCGGCGCAGGCGGTCGTGCGTGACCAGGCCGCGGGCATCGAGACGCTCGGCGTCGTGTTCGGCGGCTCGGGCAACGGCGAGCAGATCGCGGCGAACAAGGTCCGGGGTGTCCGCGCCGCGCTCGTCTGGAATCTCGCCACCGCCGAGCTCGCGCGTGAGCACAACGACGCGAACGTCATCTCGATCGGCGCCCGTCAGCACACCTTCGATGAGGCGGTGACCTTCATCGACCGGTTCATCGCGACGCCGTTCACCGGCGAGGAGCGTCACGCGCGCCGCATCGGCCAGCTCGCCGCGTACGAGATCGACGGGTCGCTCGAGCCCGACCCGCGCAGGAACCTCCGCGGCGGCGAGTCCGCCGACGCGATTGATCCGGAAGCGGGCTGATGCCCGAGGGTCATTCCGTCCACCGCATCGCCCGTCAGTTCGACCGGAACTTCGTGGGGCGCGCGGTGACGGCATCCAGCCCGCAGGGACGATTCGTCGAGGGCGCCTCGGTCATCGACCGGCGCACGCCCACCGAGGTCCGCGCCGTCGGCAAGCAGATGTTCCTCGAGTTCGACGACGACATCTGGCTGCGCGTGCACCTGGGCATGTACGGCGCGTGGGACTTCGCCGGTGAGATCCTCGTCGACCCGACCATCGCGTCGGCCAACGGGCGGATGGGGCAGACGAACCAGCGCGGCACCGACCTCGAGCCGGTCTTCGACACCGCCGGCGAGAACTCGCTGAGCTCGATCGGCGCGCCGCGACGCACCCGCGTGCACGTGCGCATGAGCGAGCAGACGAGGGGCCTGGCCGACGAGGGCGACCAGTGGCCGCCGCCCGTGGTCGGCCAGGTGCGACTGCGTCTGATGACGGATGCCACCTGCGCCGACCTGCGCGGTCCGACCGCCTGCCAGCTGCAGACGCCGGACGAGATGCTCGCAACGGTCGCGAAGCTCGGCCCCGATCCGCTCGTGGACGACGTCGCGGAGGGCGAGGAACGATTCGCCGCGGTCGTCCGGCGCAAGCCGACGCCCATCGGACTGCTGCTCATGGACCAGACCGTCGTCAGCGGCATCGGGAACGTGTACCGCGCCGAGATGCTGTTCCGGGCACGTCTGAACCCCCACACCCCGGGGCGGGATGTGCCGGAGGAGACGGTCCGAGGACTGTGGCGGGACTGGGTGCGACTGCTGGCCATCGGCGTGGAGACGGGCCAGATGATGACGATGGACGACCTGAACCCCGACGCCTATCGGCTCGCGATGGCGCATCGCGACGACCGGCACTGGGTCTATCACCGCGCGGGGCTGCCGTGCCGCGTGTGCGGGACGGCGATCGTGCTCGAAGAGATGGCGACGCGCAAGCTGTACTGGTGCCCGAGCTGTCAGGCGTGAGTCGCTCGTCACCGCCCTAGGCTGGTGACATGCGGCAGAACCCGAGCTTCGCGATGACCGACGTGGCGGAGCTGCGCCGTGTCATCGATGCGCACCCGTGGATGACACTGGTGAGCAACACCCCTGATGGACTGGTGGCATCGCACTACGCGGTGCTGCTGGACGAAGACCGCGACGACCTCACGATCGTGGGGCATGTCGGCAGACCTGACGACGCGATCCTGGGCCTGGGTGAGCACGAGCTGCTGGTCGTCGTGCAGGGACCGCACGGGTACGTCTCGCCCGGCTGGTACGGCGATGTGCAGGCCGTCCCCACGTGGAACTTCGTCTCGGTGCACCTGAGCGGAGTCCCTGAGCTGCTGTCCACCGAGGAGAACCTGAAGGTGCTCGACAGGCTCGTCGCGCGATTCGAATCCGCACTGCCGCAGCCGCGACTCATGTGGGAACCGCCCAACGACGAGAAGTTCGTGCGGGGTCTCGAGCGCGGGACGGTCGGTTTCCGTCTGACACCCACCAAGGTCGTGGCCAAGCGCAAGCTCAGTCAGAACAAGCCAGACGAGATGGTCGACACCATCATCGCCGAGCTCGAAGCCGGCCACGGTCCCTACACGGACCCGCGACTGCCGGCCGAGATGCGTCGTGCGCACGAGAGCATCCGTGCCGCGCGGGACATTCGATGAGCCTGCAGCGCGCCGACGGCGTCGACGTCATCGCGAACGCGCGGCTGACGGGCGGCGACCGCCTCGATCCGTTCGGCACCGAGCCGGTCGATGTGCACCTCGACGGCGGCCGGATCGCCGACATCGCGCCGGCACGAGCGCTGCCCCGCCGCGGCGCCGTCCTCGACGCCGACGGTTCCTGGGTGATCTCCGGCCTGTGGGATCACCACGTCCACACCGTCCAGTGGGCGCTGGTCGCCCAGCGGATGCCGGTGGGCGCGGCGGCGACGGCGGCCGAGGCGGCGACGATCATGTCCACCGCCCCGCTCCTCGCGGACGGGCGGCGCGTGGGCACCGGCTTCCGCGATGCTCTCTGGCCGGACACGCCTTCCCTTGCCGTGCTCGACGCGGCGACGGGCGAGGTGCCCACCTACCTGATCAGCGCGGACGTGCACTGCGTGTGGCTCAACTCGGCCGCACTCCGGCGCGAAGGGTTCCCGCCCGATGACACCGGACTGCTACGCGAGGCGCCGGCGTTCGAGATCTCACGGCGCCTCAACGCCGTCGACCCGGTCGCCGGCGACGCCCTCGTCGAGCACGCGTTGCGCGAGGCCGCCGCGCGCGGCATCGTGGGCGTCGTCGACTTCGACATGGCCTGGAACGCCGAGGCCTGGGCACGACGACTCGATGCCGGCTTCGACGCCACCCGCGTGTCGTTCGCGGTCTACCCCGAGCTTCTGGACCGCGCGATCGCCGAGGGCCTGCGCACCGGTGACGCCCTGGATGCCGCGGGCCGCGTGCGCATGGGGTCGCTGAAAGTCATCACCGACGGGTCGCTCGGCACGCGAACGGCGGCATGCTCGCACCCGTATCCGGGCGATCCGCACAACCGCGGCGTGCTGACCGTTCCGCCGCATGAACTCGTGGATCTGCTCATGCGGGCGACCGGAGCGGGCCTCGCGTGCGCGGTGCATGCGATCGGCGACCTCGCCAACACGCACGCGCTCGACGCGTTCGCCGAGACCGGCGCGTACGGCACGATCGAGCACGCGCAGCTGGTCGCACACGCCGACATCGCCCGGTTCGCGCGCCTGGGCGTCGCGGCGAGCGTGCAGCCCGAGCACGCGCTCGACGACCGCGACCTCACCGACACGATCTGGGCCGGTCAGACTGCCCTGCCGTACCCGCTGCGGTCGATGGCCGATGCCGGGGTCAACCTGCTCTTCGGCTCCGATGCACCGGTCGCGCCGCTGGACCCCTGGGCGGCGATGGCTGCCGCGGTCCTGCGCACGCGGGACGACCTGCCCGCATGGCGTCCGGATCAGGCGGTGTCACCCGCAACCGCACTGGCCGCGTCGACGGCCGGCGGCTCGGACGCCGGCTCAGCCCTCGACGTCGGCGACATCGCCGACCTCGCGCTCGTGGACCGCGACCCGCTGACGGCCGGACGGACGCTGGGTGCGACGCAGACCCGCGCAACCCTGATCGAGGGCGTCCTGACGCACGTCGCCCACTGACTGCACGACGAAGCCCCGGACCGATCGGCCGGGGCTTCGTGCTGCTCAGGAGTGGGCGCCTGCCGGCATCCACTCGTCTGCTGTCAAGAGGCGAGGTGCGCCGAGAGGAACCAGCGATCCTTCTCGAGGCTCGCCTTGATGCCGATCGCGATGTCCTGGCTGGTCAGATCGATCTCGTCGAGGCCGTCGATCGCCGCCTGCACGTCGGGCAGGACCGCGTCGATGTCGGAGACGATGGCCGCGATCTGCTGCTCCCACGGGGTGAACCCGGCAGGAACCGCCGTCGCGGCGACCTTAGCGGCCACCGTGGCGACGCGGGCATCGACAGGAAGGCCCAGAGCGACGATCCGCTCGGCGGCCTCGTCGGCAGACGCCTGCGCGTGTGCGACGACCTGGTCGAGAAGCTCGTGGATCGCGATGAAATTCGCGCCACGGACGTTCCAGTGGGCCTGCTTGCCGTTGACGGCGAGAGCCTGCAGTCCGAGAACGACCGGCGCGAGGAACTGTGCGGTGCCGGCGGCCACCTCAGGGTCGGCCGCGGTCGCTGAAATCGTGTGTGTCTTGGTCATATCTACTCGCCCTCCACTCAGCGGGAAATGCCCCGCACTGAATCCAACGCTACTCAGCACCAGGCATTCCGCAAGCAAGCAAAGGCTGGGCTAACCGGGAGTTCTCGGGTGTCCGGCTGTGTAGTGTCGGAGCCATGACCGTCGCCGCCGATGCCTCCGTTCTCGCCGTCTCGGGCCACGCGCCCACTCTCGATCCGACCTCCTTCGTCGCACCCGGTGCGCGGGTGATCGGCAACGTCACCCTCGAGGCCGGCGCGAGCGTCTGGTACAACGCCGTGGTGCGCGGCGACAGCGCCTCGATCACGCTCGGCGCCGGCAGCAACCTGCAGGACAACGTGTCGGTCCACGTCGACGACGGGCACCCCGTGATCATCGGCGAGAACGTCTCGGTCGGCCACAACGCCGTGGTGCACGGCTGCACGATCGGCGACGGCTCGCTCGTCGGCATGGGCAGTGTCGTGCTCTCCGGCGCCGTCATCGGCAGCGGGTGCCTCATCGCCGGGGGAGCGGTCGTCCTCGAGGGCTCCGTCGTGCCCGACGGCTCGCTCGTCGCAGGCGTGCCGGCCAAGGTCCGGCGTGAGCTCAGCGACGACGAGAAGGCGGGGATCCTGCGCAACGCCGAGATCTACCGGGCGCACCTGGCCGCGCACGCGGGCGCCGAAGACGCACGCTGACGGGGTTCGTGGAGGGGCTGACGAGAATCGAACTCGCATCATCTGTTTGGAAGACAGAGGCTTTACCACTAAGCTACAGCCCCGGATCCGGCGGAATCCGGCCGGGTTTTCAGTTGTCGGGCGATGCCGCCGAGAGTGTCGGTGCAGACGCCTCGAAGAGTCTACAGCGCAATGTCGGCTAGACTGACCAGCGGCCGTTTTTCGGCGTTCGCATGCGTGCGTGCGCGCCCGGGGCGTAGCTCAGCTTGGTAGAGCGCCCGCTTTGGGAGCGGGAGGTCGCAGGTTCAAATCCTGTCGCCCCGACACACGGCCCCCCAGACCCAGACATACCGAACCAGCGCCCGCGCATGCGTGCGGGACTTGAGGAGAACACAGGCATGGTCACCAGCACCGTCGAGACGCTGAGCCCCACCCGGGTGAAGCTGCACATCTCGGTCACCCCCGAGGAGCTCAAGCCGAGCATCGCGCACGCCTACGAGCACATCGCTCAGGACGTGCAGATCCCCGGCTTCCGCAAGGGCAAGGTGCCGGCGCCGATCATCGACCAGCGCATCGGCCGCGGCGCCGTGCTCGAGCACGCCGTCAACGAGGGCCTCGACCAGTTCTACCGCGCGGCCGTCAACGACAACGAGGTCCGCATCGTCGGGCGTCCGGCCGCCGAGATCGTCGAATGGCCCAACGAGAAGGACTTCTCGGGTGACCTCAAGCTCGAGGTCGAGGTCGACGTGCGTCCCGAGTTCGACCTGCCGGCGTACGACGCCGTGAAGATCGAGGTCGACGTCGTCGAGACCGACGAGTCGGCCATCGACGCCGAACTCGACAGCCTGCGCGCCCGCTTCGGCACGCTCGTGACCGTCGACCGCCCCGCCGCCACCGGCGATTTCGTCGAGCTCGACCTGGTCGCCACCATCGACGGCACCGAGATCGACCGCGCCCAGGGCGTGTCGTACGAGGTCGGCTCGGGCGAGCTCCTCGAGGGCATCGACGAGGCCGTCGAATCGCTCACCGCCGGTGAGGACACCACCTTCCGCTCGACGCTGGTCGGCGGCGACCATGCGGGTGAAGAAGCCGAGGTCGCCGTGACCGTCACCGCCGTGAAGGAACGCGAGCTTCCCGAGGCCGACGACGACTTCGCCCAGATCGCCAGCGAGTACGACACGATCGCCGAACTGCGCGAGAGCCTGGTCGAGCGCGTCTCGCAGCAGGCCGTGTTCACGCAGGGTGCCGCCGCGCGCGACAAGCTCGTCGAGACGCTCATCGAACTCGTCGACATCCCTGTGCCCGAGAAGCTCGTCGAGGACGAGGTGCACACCCACCTCGAGGGTGAGGGCCGTCTCGAGGACGACGTGCACCGCGCCGAGGTCACCGAGGCCAGCCAGAAGCAGTTCCGCACCCAGATGATCCTCGACAAGATCGTCGAGCGTCACGAGGTGCAGGTCTCGCAGGAGGAGCTGACCCAGTACCTCATCCAGTCATCGGCCCAGTACGGCATGCCGCCGCAGGAGTTCGTCGACGCGCTGCAGCAGAACGGCCAGCTGCCGCTCATGGTCGGCGAGGTCGCCCGCAACAAGGCCCTCGCGATCGCGCTGGGCAAGGTCGCCGTCGTCGACACCGCCGGCAACACGGTCGACCTGTCGGGCTTCGCCGCCGTCGAAGACGAGGACGAGTCCGCCGAGGACGCGCCGGCCGAAGCGGCCGCAGCCGAGGAGGCGCCCGTCAAGAAGGCGCCGGCCAAGAAGGCTCCCGCCAAGAAGCCGGCCGCGAAGAAGGCTGACGCCGACGAGGCCGCAGCCGAGAAGGCACCGGCCAAGAAGGCGCCGGCCAAGAAGCCGGCCGCGAAGAAGCCTGCAGCGAAGAAGTCCGACGCCGAGTAATCGACGTCTCGAGAGGGGTGGCTGCCGGAGCACCGGCATCCACCCCTCTTGTTCGTCTGCGCAGACACGACGTATGCCGACGGCGAACACGGCCGGGGCATCGTCTGAGCGTCGGTAGATTCGTTGCGTACGGATACCCGGAATCAGGAGCATTCATGGCTGAACCACTTGTCGCGACCAGCGTCTTCGACAGACTGCTGAAGGACCGCATCATATGGCTGGGGTCGGAGGTGCGCGACGACAACGCCAACGAGATCTGCGCGAAGATCCTGCTGCTGGCCGCCGAGGACTCCGAGAAGGACATCTTCCTCTACGTCAACTCGCCCGGCGGGTCGATCACCGCCGGCATGGCGATCTACGACACGATGCAGTTCGTCCCGAACGACATCGTCACCGTCGGCATCGGCATGGCCGCCTCCATGGGCCAGCTGCTGCTGACAGCCGGAACCAAGGGCAAGCGCTACATCACCCCGAACGCCCGCGTGCTGCTCCACCAGCCGCACGGCGGCTTCGGCGGCACCGCCAGCGACATCCAGACGCAGGCGCAGCTGATCCTCGACATGAAGAAGCGTCTCGCCGAGATCACCGCATCGCAGACCGGCAAGACGGTCGAGCAGATCAACGAGGACGGCGACCGCGACCGCTGGTTCAACGCCCAGGAGGCGCTGGAGTACGGCTTCGTAGACCACATCCGCGAATTGGCCACCGACGTCATCGGCGGCGGCGGAACCGACCAGTGAGCACCGGAGGACCGAACGCAATGAACACCCCCACCTTCGGCGCACCGCAGCACTCCGTGCACGGCGTGCAGATGCCCTCGAGCCGGTACATCCTGCCGCAGTTCGAAGAACGCACGGCCTACGGCTACAAGCGTCAGGACCCGTACAACAAGCTGTTCGAGGACCGTGTCATCTTCCTCGGCGTGCAGGTCGACGACGCGTCGGCCGACGACGTGATGGCCCAGCTGCTCGTGCTCGAGTCGCAGGACCCCGACCGCGACATCGTCATGTACATCAATTCGCCCGGCGGATCGTTCACGGCCATGACCGCGATCTACGACACCATGCAGTACGTGTCGCCCGAGATCCAGACCGTCGTGCTCGGCCAGGCGGCCTCGGCCGCCTCGGTGCTGCTGGCGGCCGGGGCCCCCGGAAAGCGCCTCGCGCTGCCCAACGCCCGGATCCTCATGCACCAGCCCGCGGTCGGCGAGTCGGGCCATGGCCAGGCGTCGGACATCGAGATCCAGGCGGCGGAGATCCTCCGCATGCGCACGTGGCTCGAGGAGACGATGGCGAGGCACACCAACCGCACCCAGGCGCAGGTCAACAAGGACATCGACCGCGACAAGATCCTCTCGTCCGAGGAGGCCCTCGAGTACGGGATCGTCGACCAGGTGCTGACCTCGCGCAAGCGCACCCCGGCCGCGATCACCTCCTGAGGTCCGCGTCCGAATGCCCCGCCGAGTACGTCGGCGGGGCATTCGCGTTCGCGCCCGTAAGACACCGCGCGTCGCAAATCCGCCGCGATGTCGCCGTGTGCAGTTAGGCTCGAACACGTCCCGCATGGCTCTGGAGGAGGCGCAACATGGCTCGCATCGGTGAAAGCGCCGACCTGTTCAAATGCTCCTTCTGCGGAAAGAGCCAGAAGCAGGTCCAGCAGCTCATCGCCGGTCCCGGTGTGTACATCTGCGACGAGTGCGTCGAGCTGTGCAACGAGATCATCGAAGAGCGCATGGCCGAGGCCGGCGACGGAGCCGTCGCAGACTTCGATCTGCCCAAGCCGCGTGAGATCTTCTCATTCCTCGCCGAGTACGTCGTCGGTCAGGACCCCGCCAAGAAGGCGCTGTCGGTCGCCGTGTACAACCACTACAAGCGCGTCCGCGCCCACAGCACCCTGCAGCCCGCCGAGCACCGCGCCGACGAGGTCGAGATCGCCAAGAGCAACATCCTGCTGCTGGGCCCGACCGGCTGCGGCAAGACCTATCTCGCGCAGACGCTGGCGAAGCGGCTGAACGTCCCGTTCGCGGTGGCGGATGCCACGGCGCTCACCGAGGCGGGATACGTCGGCGAAGACGTGGAGAACATCCTCCTCAAGCTCCTGCAGGCCGCCGACTTCGACGTGAAGCGCGCCGAGACCGGGATCATCTACATCGACGAGGTCGACAAGATCGCCCGCAAGGCGGAGAACCCCTCGATCACTCGCGACGTGTCGGGGGAGGGCGTGCAGCAGGCGCTGCTGAAGATCCTCGAAGGCACCGTCGCCTCCGTGCCGCCGCAGGGCGGCCGCAAGCACCCGCATCAGGAGTTCATCCAGATCGACACGACGAACGTCCTGTTCATCGTGGCCGGTGCGTTCGCCGGGCTCGAAGAGATCATCTCCGCCCGCGTCGGCAAGCACGGTGTCGGCTTCGGGGCCCCGCTGCATGAGAAGGGCAAGGACCTCGAGCTGTTCAGCGAGGTCGAGCCCGAAGACCTGCACAAGTTCGGGCTGATCCCCGAGTTCATCGGCCGGCTTCCCGTGGTCACCTCGGTCGCACCGCTCGATCAGGAGGCGCTCATCGAGATCCTCACCGGACCGAAGAACGCCTTCGTGAAGCAGTACCAGCGCATGTTCCAGCTCGACGGTGTCGAGCTGGAGTTCGACGACGACGCGCTGCGGGCCATCGCCGATCTGGCCGTGGCGCGCAAGACCGGCGCCCGTGGCCTGCGTGCGATTCTCGAGGACGTGCTCGGGCCGATCATGTTCGAGATCCCCTCGACCGAAGACGTCGAGAAGGTCATCGTCACCCAGGACGCCGTCACCACCGGCGCTGCGCCGACCCTCGTACTGAGCCAGCCGAAGCGCAAGAGCGCCTGACACGAGCTGCGTGTCGCAGGCACGCCATAGCGTCGAGGCATGACGCTTCAGCCCTTCCGCATTCAGGTCCCTGACGCCGACCTCGACGACCTCCGGGCGCGGTTGGCCCGCACCCGATTCCTCCCCGACTCTGCGGGGCGCCCGGCCTCGGGCATGTCCGCCGGCTATCTGCGGGCGCTCACGCAGTCATGGCGGGAGTTCGACTGGCGCGCACGCGAGGCGTGGCTGAACGCGCACCCGCAGTTCCTGGCCGATGTCGACGGCGTCCGGCTGCACATCACCCACCTGCGTTCGGCACGGGTCGATGCGCCGGCGCTGCTGGTCATGCACGGCTGGCCCCACACCTTCGCCCTCCAGCTGGAGTTCGCCGCGCTGCTCACCGACTTCCACGTCGTCCTGCCGAGCTTTCCCGGGTTCGGGTTCTCTCCACCGGCCGACGCCACCTTCGACGAGGCGGCGATCGCCGCCCTGATGCATCGCCTCATGACCGACACCCTGGGATACGAACGCTTCCTGACCTACGGCGAAGACATCTCGGCCAACGTGAGCGATCTCATCGCGGCCGCGTATCCGGGAGAGGTCCTCGGAATCGTCGCGACCCACGCGCACTTTCCCACGGACGCCGAGCGTGCCGCCCTCACCGCCCCGGACGAGCGTGCCTTCTTCGACAGGCTCGCCGCCGACGGCGGTGCGAACGGCGGCTATGCGCATGAGCAGGCGACCAGGCCCGACACCCTCGCCGCCGCGCTGAACGACTCGCCGGCAGGACTGCTGGCATGGATCGCGGAGAAGCTCGTCGAGTGGAGCGATACCCCGGCCGGTGACCCGGCACACCTCGAGCGGCGCATCGCGCGCGAGCGGGTTCTCACTGAGGCCACCATCTACTGGGCGACGCAGTCGATCGCGTCGTCCTTCCGGCCCTATTTCGATCGAAGGGATGCCGCGATCCCGCCTGTGGCGGTGCCCGCGGCCGTCGCGATCCAGCGTCATGAGCATGACTATCCGGAATCGGTCGCGCGAGCCTTCTACCGTGACCTGCGTTCGTTCGACCGTCTTCCGGAAGGCGGACACTTCGCTGCGGCAGAGGTACCCGGCCACCTCGCCGCCCGAGTGCGCGCCTTCGCAGAGGAGATCGGTGCGCTGCCCCGAGGGGCCTGACCGAGCGATGTCGGGACCCCTGCCTAGCCTCGCGATATGGGGCGCATCATCTTCGACACCGCGACGGCACTCAACGGGTGGATCGCCGACCGGAACAACTCTCTCGGCTGGCTGTTCGCGGTGGAGGGCGGAACGACACCGGCGCCCGAACTGCTGCCGCCCCACGCCCGCGTGCTGGTCGAAGGATCCACGACCTACGAGTGGCTGCTGGCCGAGTCAGACATGATCGCCCACCCCGAGAAGTGGCGCGAGTTCCACGGTGACCGCCCGACCTTCGTCTTCACCACCCGGGCTCTGCCCGTTCCCGAAGGCGCGAACGTCACGTTCCTGTCCGGACCGGTCGCCGATGCGCTGCCGGCGCTGCGTGCCGCAGCCGGCGGGTCCGACATCTGGGTGGTCGGCGGGGGAGACCTCGCCGGGCAGTTCCTCGACGCCGGCGCGCTCGATGTGATCGCCGTCTCGATCGCGCCCGTGCTGCTCGACGGCGGCGCACCGCTGCTGCCCCGCCGCCTCGATTCCGACCGGCTGCGTCTGATCTCCGCGAAAGCCGTCGGTCAGTTCGCCCGACTCGTCTACTCCGTCACGCCATCAGCGGATGCGACCGGGAGCGGACGCCGTCCGTGACACCCCGGTCGACGGTCAGCCCGTGAGCCCCCGTCGCTTCAGCAGCGGCTCGATGTCGGCATCCCGCCCCCGGAAATCGCGGTATGCCGCGAGCGGGTCCTTCGATCCGCCCACGCCGAGCAGCCGATCGCGGAAGCGGTCGCCGTTGGCCCGGGTGAGACCGCCGTTCTTACGGAACCACTCCACGGTGTCGGCATCGAGCACCTCGCTCCAGATGTACGAGTAGTACCCGGCGCTGTAGCCGCCCGAGAACACGTGCGCGAAGTACGTCGACGCGTATCGCGGGGGGACGGCCGGGTTGTCCAGGCCGATGTCGGCGAGGGCTTCCGCTTGGAACGCCGCGACATCGTCGACGGCTGCGGCTTCCTCGCTTGTCAGTGAGTGCCACACCTGGTCGATCCACGCGGCCGCCAGGTACTCACTCGTGGCGAAACCCTGATTGAAGGCCTCCGAGGCGGTGAGCTTGTCGACGACCTCGGCGGGCAGCGGCTCGTCGGTGTCGATGTGCCGGGCATAGGCCGCAAGGATCTCAGGCCAGTAGATCCACATCTCATTGACCTGACTCGGGAACTCGACGAAGTCGCGGAACACCGCGGTGCCCGCGAAGTGCGGGTAGGTCACCGTCGCGAACAGGCCGTGGAGCGCGTGGCCGAACTCATGGAACAGGGTCGTGACCTCGTCGAGCGTCAGCAGCGTTGGCTTGCCGGGCGCCGGCTCGGGGACGTTGAGGTTGTTGACGACGATGGGCTGCGTCCCGCGCAGGCGGGACTGCGACACGATCGAGTTCATCCACGCTCCGCCGCGTTTGGTGTCGCGCGTGTACAGATCGAGGATGAACAGTCCCAGCGGCGATCCGTCGGCGTTGTGGAGTTCGAACACGCGCGCGCCGGGGTGGTAGGCCGGCAGATCGGCGCGCTCGGTGAACCTCACCCCGTACAGTTCGGTCGCCGCGCGGAACACTCCGTCGCGGAGCACGCGCTCGGCCTCGAACCAGGGGCGCAGTGCGGTGCGGTCGAGGTCATACTCCGCCGCTCGCACCTGCTCGGTGTAGAAGGCCCAGTCGTGTGCCTCGAGTGCGAACGCGTCGTCACCGTCGTCGATGATCGACTGCAGCGCCTCCTGCTCGCGGCGGGCATTGGCCGCCGCCGGCGCAGCAAGCCGTCGCAGCAGCGCGTGCACCGCCCGGGGCGAGCCGGCCGTCTGATCACTGGTGACGTAGGCGGCATGGCTCTCGTAGCCCAGCAGTGCTGCGCGCTCGGCGCGCAACCGGACGATCTCGCGCAGAACACCGCTGTTGTCGTGCTCGTCACCGCGCGACCCTCTCTGCCGCGACGCCGCCATCAGCCGCTCGCGCGACGCCCGGCGCGTCAGCGTCGAGAGGTACGGGTGACCGGTGAACAGGGTCAGCGTCACGACGTATCTGCCCTCGAGTCCACGGTCGGCGGCGTTGCGCGCCGCTGCCGACAGTTCGCCCTCGGTGAGACCATCCAACTCGGCGGCGTCATCGAAAACGACCGCGAGATCGTTGGTGTCGGCGAGCAGGTTCTTCTCGAAGGTGGTCGTCAGCACCGACAGCCGCTGGTTCAGGTCGGTGAGCCGCTGCTTCTGCTCGTCGTCGAGACCCGCACCCGCGTGGGTCATCTCGGTGTAGTGCCGTTCGACGAGGTAGCGCGCTTCCGGGTCCAGATCGAGCTGTCCGAGCTGTTCGTGCACGCTTTTCACCCGCCAGTACAACCGACCGTCGAGCTGGATCGCGTCCTGGTGCGCCGACATGAGCGGAGCGAGCTTCTCCTCGATCTCCTGGATCGCGGGCGTCGCGTCGGCCGACGAGACCGTGTAGAACGTGCGGGCGACTCGGTCGAGCGTCTCGCCGGCACGCTCCAGCGGCACGAAAGTGTTCTCGAACGTCGGCATCGACCGAACACGCGTGATGGCGTCGATCTCGCCGCGATGCTCCGTGAACGCCGCATCGAACGCCGGCAGGTAGTGCTCCGGCAGGATCTGCCGGTAGTCCGGGAGCCCGCAGGGAAGGGCACTGGGGGAGAGCAGGGGGTTGGTCGCGGCATCCGTCATTCCCTCACCCTATTGCGGTCGGGACAGTCGATCGAGAAATATGCAAAGAAACCCTTGCATAGACTTCTTTGCAAAGGTATCTTTGCTGTTATGGACGCGAACGAGACCGAGAATCGCCCCCCGCAGACCCGCGAGATGCGCGTACTGGACACGGGGGCCCTCAAGGCGCTCGCTCACCCCGTGCGTGTCGAGATCTATGACATTCTGAGCTCCTTCGGGGCGCAGACGGCCAGCTCGCTCGCCGCGCGGCTGGGCGAGTCATCGGGAGTGACCAGCTATCACCTGCGCGCCCTCGCCAAGCACGATCTCATCCGCGAGGTGCCCGATCGAGGCACCGGTCGCGAACGGTGGTGGGAGCGCCCGCCGGGTGGCGTGTCGTTCACGAATCCCGACGCGATGAGCACTCCCGCCGGAAAGGCCGCCTCGCAGGTGGTCATGAGCGAGTACTACGAACGCAGGCATCGTCAGCTGCGCGACTTCCTGGCGACCGCCCTCGACAACGAAACCGAAGAGTGGCAGGACGCGACCATGCTGTCCACCGCCACCGCGCGGCTCACCGCCACTCAGCTGCACGAGCTCTCCGAGAAGATCATGGAGCTCGTCGACGAGGTCGTGGACAACTACCGCGACCAGCAGGGAGAGGGCGTACGTCCCGTCTCCATCCGCACCGATCTGTTTCCTCTTGATGAAGGAAGGTCATCATGACCGTCATCTCGATCCCCGTCACGACGTCCGTCCGTCCCACCCGCGTCGAAACCGTCATGCTGCGCACTGTCACCGCCGTCGGTGGGTACATCGCGTCACGCATGGCCCGCCGCGCAGCTCGTCTGGACGTGAGGGTTGCGCAGGATGCCGTCGTCGAGCACGCGCGCGACGCTGCGTCCGCCCGCGCGCTCGGACTGTATCCGCGGTGAGCGAGCCGGTGGCCAAGCGCTCGTCTCGGACAGCGCTCGGCCCCGACTTCCGCAAGCTGTGGACCGCCGCGGCGTTCAGCAACCTCGCCGACGGGCTGGGGAGGACCGCCGTCCCCCTCGCCGCGATCGCGCTGACGACGGACCCGCTCGCCATCTCGGTGATCTCCGCGCTCGCCTTCGTCCCTTGGCTGATCTTCGGGCTGCCGGCGGGAATGATCGTCGACCGGTTCGATCGCCGGATCGTGATGGCCGTCGCGAACACCATTCGCGGTGGCGTCGCATTGTGGCTGGCGACCCTCGCCGTCACCGGCACGCTCAGCCTTCCGGCTCTGTTCATCGGCACCCTGGTCTTCGGACTGGGCGAGACGATGTTCGACAACGCCACCAACGCGGTGATTCCGGCGGTGGTGCAGCGCAGTCAGCTCGACCGCGCCAACGGCTGGATGCAGGCGGCGCAGGTCACGATCGACAGCTTCATCGCGACACCGATCGCCGGTCTGCTGTTCGCGGTCGCGCTGGCTCTGCCCCTGTGGGCCGGTGCGGTCGGCTATCTCGCACCGATCGTCCTCGCCCTGCTGCTGCCGGTCTCGGCCGCGCGGGCACTGCGGGACGAGCGCGGGCCCAGCGACGCGCGTGCCGATCGTGCCGTCGCGCACCGGGTGCCGGCACGTGAGGCATTCGACTATCTCTGGCATCACCGATATCTGCGAGCCATGGTCGTGTTCACCTCGTTCACCGGGTCGGCACTGTCGTTCGCCCAGGCGACGGCGATGCTGTTCTTCCTCGAGACGATGAAGGTTCCGGTCGCGGCGGTCGGCTTCGTGACCGCCGGCATCGGGCTCGGTGCATTGGCCGGGGCGACCATCGCGCCGCGCCTGGTGGCCCGGTACGGCCGGGGCCCGGTCATGCTCGTGGCGACGATCAGCGCGGGGCTGACACTCCTGCTGACCGGCCTGGCGCCGAACGTGTGGACCACTGTGGCGGCGTACGCCGTCGCCGCCGGGTCCGTGTCGGGGTGGAATGTGCCGTGGGGCGCCCTGCGTCAGCAGATCGTTCCCGCGCACATGTTCGGGCGCGTGCTCGGCGTGATCCGCTCCTTCACCTGGGGGCTGTTCCCCCTTGCGACGCTTCTGGGCGGCTGGGTGGGGAGGGTCGATCTGCGCCTGCCGTTCGTCATCGGCGGCGCGGCGATCGTCGTCGTCACGCTCACCGCGACGCCGCTGCTGATCGGGGGCACGCGACGTGCCGGGGCCGACCTCGCCATCACGACCGACGACTGAGCCCGATCAAGCCCGACGCGTCACGCGAATCCGTCGCCGTCGTCGTGACGGACCACAACCCCACCCGATGCATCGACCTCGACCAGAATCCCGGTGTCGAGCTCGGCGATCGGACGGCCCTCGAGCCAGGTCAGCGTCCAGCGTGGGCGCGGCTGACCCAGCGCATCGCCGGGGATCGCGGCATCCACTGTCGCAATCTGCCCGCGGAGCACGTCGGGCACCGCCCGGGGCGGTTCGTCGCCACTGGTCCAGCGTGTGCCGAGCTGCATGTCAGACCTCCTGCGGTGCGAGTTCGATGGCCTCGATGACGAACTCGTCCGAGCCACCCCGCAGCTCGAGGCGATCGATGCGCCCCACGGCCTTGAGATCGCCCTCGGCCAGTCGCAGGGCGGCGATGGTCTGGTCGTTCGCGCGCAGCGTGAGCGAGGCCACCGGCGTCTTCTGCGAGGCCTTGGCTTCGGTCTTGGCCCGGCGGATGCCGATGAGGGCCTCGCTGGCCGCGATGAGCACGGCGGGGTCGCCCTCGAGCCCGAGCGGCTGCGGCCAGGCGGCCGTGTGGATCGAGCCCTCCTCGAACCACGACCACGCCTCTTCGGTGGCGAACGCGAGCACCGGCGCGAGCAGGCGCAGCATCGTCGACAGCGCGAGCCGCAGGGCCAGCGCCGCCGAGGCCTGGCCGACGTCGGCCTGGTTGTAAGCACGCTCCTTGACCAGTTCGAGGTAGTCGTCGCAGAACGTCCAGAAGAAGGCTTCGGTCAGCTCCAGCGCGCGCGCGTGGTCGTAGTCCTCGAACGCCCGGGTGGCGTCGCGCACGACCTGGTCGAGGGTCGTGAGCATCGACGCATCGAGCGCATGGGTGATCTCGGCACCCTCGGGCACCGGGAACGACAGCACGAACTTCGCGGCGTTGAGGACCTTGATCGCCAGACGCCGGCCGATCTTGACCTGCGTCGGGTTCTGCGGGTCGAATGCGGCATCGGCTCCCAGACGGCTGGAGGCCGCCCAGTAGCGCACCGCGTCGGTGCCGTGCCCGGCAAGAACGTCCGCCGGCGTCACGACGTTGCCCTTCGACTTCGACATCTTCTTACGGTCGGGGTCGACGATGAAGCCCGAGATGGCGGCATCCGTCCACGGCGCACGGTCATCTTCCAGGGCGCTGCGCAGCATTGTGGAGAACAGCCAGGTGCGGATGATGTCCTGACCCTGCGGGCGCACATCGAACGGTGCCACGAGGTTCCACAGTTCCTCGTCGCGCTGCCAGCCGCCGGCCAACTGCGGGGTGAGCGAGGACGTCGCCCAGGTGTCGAAGATGTCCTTCTCGCCCTCGAACCCGCCCGCGACGCCACGCTGCTGCTCGGTGTATCCGGGCGGGACGTCGATGGTCGGGTCGACGGGCAGGGCTGCCGAGTCGGGGGTGAGCACGCGGTCGTGATCCCGCTCGCCGTTCTCGTCGAGGCCGTACCAGACCGGGATCGGCACGCCGAAGAAGCGCTGACGAGACACGAGCCAGTCGCCGGTGAGACCGTTCGTCCAGTTCTCGAAGCGGATCCGCATGAAGTCCGGATGCCAGTTCATCGTCTGGCCGAGCGCGATCAGCTTGTCGCGCAGCTCTTCATCGCGCGCACCGTTGCGGACGTACCACTGGCGGGTCGAGACGATCTCGAGGGGACGGTCGCCCTTCTCGTAGAACTTCACGGCGTGCTGGAAGGGTGTGGACACCTCGAGCAGCTCGCCGGACTCGGTCAGAAGTTCGGCGACGCGTTTGCGGGCGCTGAACACCGTCTTGCCGGCCAGTTCCGCGTAGGCGGCACGTCCGGCCTCCGACGCGATCGCCTCGGGCGTCTCGGCCATGACGCGACCGTCCTTGCCGAGAATGGTCCGGTTCGGCAGCTGCAGCTCGCGCCACCAGATGATGTCGGTCACGTCGCCGAAGGTGCAGATCATGGCGATGCCGGTGCCCTTGTCCTGCTGGGCGAGAGGGTGCGCGAGGACTGGCACCTCCACATCGAACAGCGGTGTGCGCACCGTGGTCCCGAACAGGGGCTGGTAGCGCTCGTCGTCGGGGTTGGCCACCAGCGCGACGCACGCGGCAAGCAGCTCGGGGCGCGTCGTCTCGATGTGGATGTCACCGTCGCCATCGGTGCGGTGGAACGCGATGCGGTGGAACGACGCGGCCTGATCGCGGTCTTCGAGTTCGGCCTGCGCGATCGCCGAGCGGAAGTCGATGTCCCACAGCGTGGGCGCCAGGGACTGGTAGGCCTCGCCCCGATCGAGGTTGCGGAGGAAGGCGAGCTGACTCGTGCGCATCGTGTCGTCGGAGATGGTGCGATAGGTCTGCGTCCAGTCGACCGAGAGCCCCAGCTGACGGAACAGGCTCTCGAAATGCTTCTCGTCCTCGAACGTGAGCTCTTCGCACAGCTCGATGAAGTTTCGACGACTGATGGGCACCTGGTCGGCGGGCTTCAGGCTCTTGGCGTCGCCGTGGAACGGCGGCGTGAAGTCGGCGTCGTACGGAAGCGAGGGATCGCAGCGCACGCCGAAATAGTTCTGCACCCGGCGCTCGGTCGGCAGACCGTTGTCGTCCCACCCCATGGGGTAGAAGACGGTCTTGCCCTGCATGCGCTCGTGCCGCACCTTGATGTCGGTGTGCGTGTAGCTGAACACGTGGCCGATGTGCAACGAGCCCGACGCGGTGGGCGGGGGAGTGTCCACCGAGAAGATGCCCGCGCGTCCCTTGGCCCGTGCGGCGTCGCGGTCGAACAAGTACGTGCCCTGAGCCGCCCATGCGGCATCCCACTTCTGCTCGAGGCCTTCCAGTGCGGGCTTGTCCGGAATGTGCGCGTCGGTCATGGGTACTCCTCGAGCGATATATGCGGCACTGTGTGAGCGTGCCTGAGTGTGGGTTCCGGGCCCAGTCTACCGGGCCGGGAGATCAGGCGCCCGCGACGTCGATGCCGAGTGCGGCGGCGAAGGAGGCCGCGTGCATCTCGGCCTGACGCACGTCGAGCGTCGCGCCACGAAGGCCCGTCGGATCCGTGAAGCCCAGAGCCTCGAGACCGCGCAGATCGAGGTCGCGCGCACGCAGCTCCCGCGTGTCGACCTCGTCGACCTGACAGTCGGCGAAGGCGACCCGGGTCAGCGTCGCCTGCGGTATGTCGAGCGTCCCGATCCGGCAGCCTTCGAACCGGACATCCAGCACCCGCGCAGAGGGCAGCGAAAGGTAGTCGATGCGCACCTCGCGGAAGACGACGACGTCGAGCTCGGCGCGCAGCAGGTCGAGTGTGCCCACGCGCCCGCCGACCAGCTCGACCGTGCGCCAGCGCGCGTCCCGCGCGACGACCTCGGCGGCGCTGAGCCCATCGAACCTCGCATCGGTCACCGCCGCTCCGCTGAGATCGAGTCGGTCGACGGATGCCGTGATGACACACTCGATGAGACTGGCGTGCGCAGCGTCCACCGTGCCGCTCAGGCCGCTGATGCGCGCACCCTGCACGTCGGCGTGGCGCTGAAGGGAATGCACCTCTTCGAAGACGACCGGCAGATCGGGCGGGCTCACGCGCGGAGCGGCGGGCTGGGCGGTGCGTCGCGGCATGCTCCTCACCCTACGCCGCGCGTATGATGGGACGACCAGCATCGATCCGGCCATCACCGGGGAGCTCTCGGAAGAAACCTCAGGGGTGACCCGCGGGGAGTAGAACCGAGCGGGGCAGGCCCGTCACAGCCGCAGAAGAGAGGCCGGGAGGTGCGCCGAGAGGTTCGCCCCGGGCAACGCGGGGTGGTACCGCGGTTCTCCCGTCGGGAGGGTCGTCCTCGCAGGAAGCATCGCAACCTGCTGGAGTGACATGACCTACCCGAAGCCCTCTGCTTTCGGCCCCGCCGCCGACGTCGTCCCGAGCCCGCGCTTCCCCGAAATCGAGCGCGAGGTGCTCGATTTCTGGCAGCAGGACGACACGTTCCGCGCCTCCCTCGCGCAACGCGAGGGCGCCGCGGAGTGGGTGTTCTACGACGGCCCGCCCTTCGCGAACGGCCTGCCGCACTACGGTCACCTGCTCACCGGCTACGCGAAGGATGTGTTCCCGCGGTTCCAGACCATGCGCGGCCACAAGGTCGACCGGGTCTTCGGCTGGGACACCCACGGTCTGCCTGCCGAGCTCGAGGCGATGAAGCAGCTGGGCATCACCGAGAAGAGCGAGATCGAGGAGATGGGCATCGCCTCGTTCAACGAGAAGGCGCGCGCATCGGTGCTCGAGTACACCCACGAGTGGGAGGACTACGTCACCCGGCAGGCGCGCTGGGTCGACTTCGAACGCGGCTACAAGACGCTCGACGTCGGCTATATGGAGTCGGTTCTCTGGGCGTTCAAGAGCCTGTGGGACAAGGGTCTCGCCTACGAGGGCCACCGCGTGCTGCCGTACTGCTGGCGCGACGAGACGCCGCTGAGCAACCATGAGCTGCGCATGGACGACGACGTCTACCAGATGCGTCAGGACCCGTCCGTCACCGTCACCTTCCCGCTCGTCGGCGCCAAGGCGGAGGCGCTCGGGCTGACCGCCGTGCGCGCCCTGGCGTGGACGACCACCCCGTGGACGCTGCCCACCAACCTGGCTCTCGCCGTCGGACCCGACATCGCGTACGTCGTCCTGCCGGGCGGGCCCGACGGCGCCGCGGACGTGCACGAAGACCGCTCCGAGGCCACCGGACACCGGTACCTGCTGGCATCCGATCTGCTCGGGAACTACGCGAAGGACCTCGGATACGCCTCGGCCGACGACGCCCGTGCCGCGGTCGAGCGGACGTTCACCGGCACCGAGCTCGCCGACGTCCACTACGACGCACTGTTCGACTACTACGCGGACGCCGAGACCTGGGGCACCGAACGGGCCTGGCGCATCCTCGCCGACGACTACGTGACCACGACCGACGGCACCGGCATCGTCCACCAGGCCCCCGCCTACGGCGAGGACGATCAGCGCGTGACCGCCGCCGCCGGCATCCCGCTCATCATGAGCCTCGACGACGGCGGGCGGTTCCTCTCGCACGTCACCGATGTCGCCGGCGAGCTGTGGATGGATGCCAATCGTCCGCTCATCCGGCTGCTCAAGGCCGAGGGGCGACTGCTGCGCGAAGCCAGCTACGAGCACTCCTACCCGCACTGCTGGCGATGCCGGAACCCTCTGATCTACAAGGCGGTCTCGAGTTGGTTCGTGCGCGTCACCGAGATCAAGGACCGGATGCTGGCGAACAACGAGCAGATCACGTGGGCGCCGGAGAATGTCAAGCACGGCCAGTTCGGCAAGTGGCTCGAGGGCGCACGCGACTGGTCAATCAGCCGGAACCGCTTCTGGGGATCGCCCATCCCGGTGTGGAAGAGCGACAACCCGGCCTACCCGCGCGTGGATGTCTACGGCTCCCTGGCCGACCTCGAGCGCGACTTCGGGCGCCTGCCGCGAGGCGCGACGGGGGAGGTCGACCTGCACCGCCCGTTCATCGACGAGCTGACCCGGCCGAACCCGGACGACCCGACCGGCGCTTCCACCATGCGCCGCATCGAGGACGTCTTCGACGTCTGGTTCGACTCGGGGTCCATGCCGTACGCGCAGGTGCACTACCCGTTCGAGAACCGCGAGTGGTTCGACGAGCACGCACCGGCGGACTTCATCGTCGAGTACATCGGTCAGACCCGCGGCTGGTTCTACGTCATGCATGTGCTGTCCACGGCACTGTTCGACCGGCCGGCGTTCACCGGCGTCGCGTGCCACGGCATCGTGCTGGGCAGCGACGGCCTGAAGATGTCGAAGTCGCTGCAGAACTACCCCAGCGTCTCCGAGGTGTTCGACCGCGACGGGTCGGATGCCATGCGCTGGTTCCTCATGGCATCCTCGGTGCTGCGCGGAGGCAATCTGATCGTGACCGAGGAGGGCATCCGCGCCGGCGTGCGCGAGTTCATGCTGCCGCTGTGGAGCGCGTGGTACTTCTTCGCGACCTACGCCAACGCTGCGGGCGGGCCGGGCGGTGAGGGCTACACCGCGACGTGGCGCACGGACTCGACGCACGTCCTGGACCGCTACATCCTCGCGCTCACCGGAGACCTGGTTCGCGATGTCGCCGCCGATCTCGACGCGCTCGACTCGACGACCGCCGCGGCCAAGCTCCGCGACTTCGCCGAGGCACTCACGAACTGGTACATCCGCCGCTCCCGCGACCGGTTCTGGGTCGGCGTCGCGGACGATCCGGCCAGTCGCGAGGCGTTCGACACGCTCCACACGGTCCTCGAGACGCTGACACGCGTGGCCGCGCCGCTGATCCCGCTCGTGGCCGAGCGCGTCTGGCAGGGCCTGACCGGCGGGCGCAGCGTCCACCTCGAGGACTGGCCCGACGCTGACGCGTTCCCGCCGGCGACCGACATCCGCACGGCGATGGACACCGTGCGCACGGTCTCGTCCGTCGCCAACGCCCTGCGCAAGAAGGAGGGCAAGCGCGTGCGACTTCCGCTCGCCTCGCTCACCGTGGCCGTGTCCGGCGCAGACGGCCTGGCGCAGTTCGAGGAGATCCTGCGCGAGGAGCTCAACGTCAAGGACGTCGAGCTGGTCGAGCTGTCCGACGGCCTCGCCTCCAGCTACGGCATCAGCCAGCGGCTCAGCGTCAACGCGCGAGCGGTGGGGCCGCGACTGGGAAAGCAGGTCCAGCACGTCATCGCCGGCGCCCGGGCGGGGGTGTGGACCGTCGAGGGCGACACCGTCGTCGTCGACGGCATCGCCCTGCTGGAGGGGGAGTTCGAGCTCACCCTCGAAGCGGGGGGCGTGGCCGAGGGCACCGCGATCGCATTGCTGCCCGACACCGGGGCCGGACAGGGCGGCTTCGTCCTGCTCGACACCGTGACCACACCCGAACTCGAGGCGGAGGGCCTTGCTCGCGACGCGATCCGCATCGTGCAGGAGGCGCGCAAGAATGCCGGCCTCGAGGTCAGCGACCGCATCGTGCTCGCACTCAACGCCCGTCCGGCAGAGGCACAGGCGCTGCAGGCGCACGCCGACTTCATCGCCGCCGAAACGCTGGCCATCGGCTTCACCGTGCAGGCGACCGATGAGCTCGACCGCCTGGTCGATGAGGTATCCAGCCTCGGCGACGGAGTGTTCGTCAGCGGGGTCAGGGCGCTGGGAACGGACAAAGCGCCGATGATCGTGACGATCGACGCGACCGGAGTGGGAGAGGCGAAGGCATGAACGACCGCACACGTGCCGACGCGGTGTACGCCGCGCTGATGACCCGTCAGGGCGAGCAGTGGGTGCAGCCGCGCGTGGAACGCACCCGCCGGGTGCTCGAACTGCTCGACGACCCGCAGCGCACCTACCGCGTCGTCCACGTCACCGGCACCAACGGCAAGACGTCGACCAGCCGCATCGTGGAGAGCATCGTGCGCGCCCACGGGCTGCGGACGGGCATGTTCACGAGCCCTCACCTCGAGCGGTTCACCGAGCGCGTGATGATCGACGGCGCGCCCATCGATGACGGCCTGATCGCCGACGCCTGGGATGAGATCACGCCGTTCATCGACCTCGTCGATGCGGAGCTGGCCGCTGCCGGCGACGCCGCGCTCACGTACTTCGAGCTGCTGACCGTGCTCGCCTTCGTGGCGTTCGCCGACGCGCCCGTCGACGTGGCCATCGTCGAGGTCGGCATGGGTGGGGCGTGGGACTCGACCAACACCGCGGACGGCGACGTCGCGGTGTTCGCCCCGATCGACATCGACCACGCCGACCGCCTCGGCTCGACGATCGCCGAGATCGCCGGAATCAAGGCGGGGATCATCAAGCGGGGCGCCGCGGCGGTCTCCGCCGTCCAGCCGCCCGAGGCGAAGCCCGCGCTGATGGATGCCGCGGCCGCACAGGACGCGACACTGGCGTTCGAGGGCGAGGCGTTCGCGCTGACCGTGCAGCGGCTCGCCGTCGGCGGCCAGCAGATCTCCGTCCGAGGAGTGGCCGGCACCTACGACGACCTCTACCTGCCGCTCTACGGGGCGCACCAGGGCCACAACGCGGCACTGGCGATCGCCGCGGTGGAGTCGCTGATCGGGGCCGGCTCCCAGCCCCTGGCATCCGATGTCCTCACGGAGGGACTCGCCCAGGTGACCTCGCCGGGCAGGCTGCAGCTGCTCGGCATCGCGCCGACCGTGCTGGTGGACAGCGCGCACAACCCGCACGGCGCGAAGGCGCTCGTCCAGGCCCTGGGCGCATCGTTCGACTTCGACGAGTGGGGCGTCGTGCTCGGGGTGCTGGGCGACAAGGATGCCGCCGGCATCGTCACCGAGATCGCCCCCGCCGCCGCGCACGTGTTCGTCACGGCACCGGACTCCGAGCGCTCGAGCGACCCCGATGCCCTCGCCGACCTGGTCGAGGCGTCGGGCGTGCCGGTGTCCGTGCACATGGACCTGCGCGATGCGACGGACGAGGCCCGTCGGTGGGCGGCCGGGTCCGACCGCCGCGCCGTGGTGATCGCCGGGAGCGTCGTGCTGGCGGGCGAGGCGCTGAGCCTTGCTGCCGAAGAGGACTGGAAGGACGGTGCCGGGGCATGAACGCCCGCGCGCGACGGGCCCGCGGTGCGCGGGAGTCCCTCGCCTCGGTGGTCCTGGGCCTGGAGTCGCTCATCGTCTTCCTCGCAGGCCTCGCCCTGCACGGCCTCGACGCGTTGCCGGGCATGCCTTCCTGGTGGGGGATCATCGCCGGGGTGGTCTTCGCCCTGGCGATGCTGGCCACGATCGGCGTGCTGCGCTACCGGTGGGGCATCATCCTGGGCTGGGTGTGGCAGGTCATCATCGCGCTGGGCGGGGTCCGCGTTCCGGCGCTCATCTTCGTCGCCCTCATTTTCGGCGGCATGTACGCGTATGCGACGATCAAGGGCGGCGCGCTCGACGCGCGCAATGCCCGGATCGCCGCGGGCACGGACGACACGAATGGAGAACCCGCATGACCACCGAAGAGACCCTCGTCCTCGTCAAGCCCGACGGCGTCGCCCGTGGCCTCACCGGGGAGATCCTCGGCCGGATCGAGGCGAAGGGCTACGCCCTGGTCGACATCAAGCTCGTCGAACCCGACCGCGAGCTGCTCGAGTCGCACTACGCCGAGCACGCCGGCAAGCCGTTCTACGAGCCGCTTCTGGACTTCATGATGTCCGGTCCGTCGGTCGCGATCCGGCTGGCCGGCAACCGCGTCATCGAGGGCTTCCGGTCGTTGGCCGGGACGACCGACCCCACGACTGCCGCACCGGGCACCATCCGCGGCGACCTGGGCCGGGACTGGGGTCTGGCTGTGCAGCAGAACCTCGTCCACGGCAGCGACAGCCCCGAGTCGGCGGCACGCGAGCTCGGCATCTGGTTCGCCTGACGCCCGATCGAGCGCACCCGCCCCCAGGTGGGACGCGGGTGCGCTCATCTCATGATGTGAACAACGCAATGACCGACGTTCTCGGGCATGCGGCTCGATGCGACCATCACCGGGCGTGTCGCCGTCCCGGATGGTCGGAACGCGACTACAGCGTGCTGATCCAGTCGAGCCGGAGCTGTGCGATCAGCGCGATGATCGCATAGCTCACGATCGCGAGCAGCGGGACCCAGCCCATCAGTGTGTCGGCGACCTTGCGCACCGCGTCGGGGGCGGGCACGACACCGCTGCGCAGCAGGTGGAGGGTGACCGCGTAGAAACTCGGGATCGTCACGACCCAGGTGACCATGCACCACGGGCACAGCGTGAACAGTTCGAAGATGCTCTGGCTGATCAGCCAGAGCACGAAGCAGAACGCAAAGGCCATCCCCGCCCACAGCAGCCACCAGAACCAGCGCGCGAACCGCGCCCCGGCGAGGATGGCCACGCCCACGACGATCGGCGCCACCCAGCCGGCGAGTCCGACGATGGGGTTCGGGAAGCCGAACACCTCGCCCTGCCACGAGTTGAGATTCTTGCCGCACTGGACAAGGAAACTGATGTCGCACGAAGCGCTCGCCCCGGGGTTGGCCAGCAGGTGGAACTTCTCGACGGTGAGCTGGAAGGCGGCGAACCACCCGATCACTCCGGCGAGGATCAGCCAGATCGCCAGTCCCTTCGGGCGGGTGTGCGTCAGGCGTGTGGGCATGCGGGAATTATCCCATCCCGGGCTGTGACGACCCGCGGCGCAGCGACCGTTGACGCAATCGGAATGCGAAAGTGCGATAATGGTCCTCGATACCCCGCCGCGGCCGCGCCGTGACCAGGATCACCGAAGACTTCGGGCGATGAACGCCCTTAGCAGTCCGCGATTTCAGCCAGCGAGCGAGATGCGACTGCAGACCGAGTGAGTACGCGGCTCCTCCGAACCGGAGCAGCGCCGCCAGAGTTTCGCCGGATGGCACGCGGAGCCATCCCGCTAGGAGTAAGCCAGTGATGGCCGATGAGCACACCGAGAAGCCCACGACCGACAACGAAGAGACTGCTCAGCAGCCCGACACGGTGACCGAACCGGCCGCCGGAGCTCCCGACGCCGCAGCGGCGGATCTCGCCGAAGCGGATGCCGCGGAGCCGACGTCCGACGTGGATGCCGGTGCCGAGCAGACGCCGGATGCAGAGTCGGCGCCTGTGGCACACGCGGAGTCTTCGCCGATCGCTGCCGGTGCGCCCGAGCCTGCCGCAGAAGCAGAAGCTCCGGCATCCGATCAGCCGCTGACCGCCGTGACGCTGGGCCTGCTGCCCGAGACATTCGTGTCGGCAGTGTCGACGGACCTTCACTTCTACGCGCCGGCGGTCATCGCACTTCCCGCCCGAGAAGAGGTGCGCGACGAGCAGCCCGCCGAGTCGTCGTCGAACACGCGCCGCCGCAACCGTCGCCGCGGGGGCGGCCAGGGCGAGGGCGGCAACGACGAACCGGCCGCATCCGGCCAGCACCAGCCCCGCCGCCGCGCGGTCGAGCTCATCACCGAGCCGCAGCGCATCAAGGGGTCCACGCGACTCGAGGCGAAGAAGCAGCGCCGCCGCGACGGCCGCGAGGCCGGCCGGCGTCGTGCCGTTGTGACCGAGGCGGAGTTCCTCGCGCGCCGTGAGTCGGTCGACCGCGTCATGGTGGTCCGCTCCAAGAACGGGCGCGTGCAGATCGGCGTGCTCGAGGACAACGTGCTCGTCGAGCACTACGTCGCCCGCAACCAGGACGCGTCGCTGATCGGCAACGTGTACCTCGGCCGCGTGCAGAACGTGCTGCCCAGCATGGAAGCCGCGTTCGTCGACATCGGCCGTGGCCGCAACGCCGTGCTGTACTCCGGCGAGGTCGACTGGGACGCGGTGGAGACCGGCAACCAGCCCCGCCGCATCGAACTGGCGCTCAAGACCGGCGACCGCGTGCTCGTGCAGGTCACGAAGGACCCGGTCGGCCACAAGGGCGCCCGCCTCACCAGCCAGATCTCGCTGCCCGGGCGCTACCTCGTGTACGTGCCCGGCGGGGCCATGAACGGCATCTCGCGCAAGCTCCCCGACACCGAGCGTGCACGACTGAAGCGGATCCTCAAGGAGGTGCTGCCCGAGTCGAGCGGCGTCATCGTGCGCACCGCGGCAGAAGGTGCCACCGAGGAGCAGCTCACCCGCGACGTGCAGCGACTGACCGCACAGTGGGAGCACATCAGCGCCCAGACCGAGTCGGGCAAGGCTCCGTCGCTTCTGCACTCCGAGCCCGATCTGCTGGTCAAGATCGTCCGCGACGTCTTCAACGAGGACTTCACGAAGATGCTGATCCAGGGCGAAGAGGCGCACGAGACGATCACCTCGTACCTCACCGGCGTCGCGCCCGACCTGCTCGAGCGCGTCGAGCGCTACGAGGGCGAGGCCGACCCGTTCGACCAGTTCCGGATCACCGAGCAGATCGAGAAGGCCCTCGATCGCAAGGTATGGCTCCCGTCGGGCGGATCGCTCGTCATCGACCGCACCGAGGCCATGACCGTCGTCGACGTCAACACCGGCAAGTTCGTCGGGTCGGGCGGAAACCTCGAGGAGACCGTCACCAAGAACAACCTCGAGGCCGCCGAGGAGATCGTCCGCCAGCTGCGGCTGCGTGACATCGGAGGAATCATCGTCGTCGACTTCATCGACATGGTGCTCGAATCGAACCGTGACCTGGTCCTGCGCCGGCTCGTGGAGTGCCTGAGCCGCGACCGCACGAAGCACCAGGTCGCCGAGGTCACCTCACTGGGCCTGGTCCAGATGACCCGCAAGAAGCTGGGTCTGGGCCTGCTCGAGACCTTCAGCGAAGCCTGCGAGGTCTGTGCGGGCCGCGGCGTGATCGTGCACCACGACCCGGTCGTGAAGCACCGCTCGGCGCAGAACGGCGGAGGATCGCAGCGCCGCCCCCGTCAGAGCCCCGCCGCCTCGACGGGCAACGGCGGAACGCACGTGATCACCGAGGGCGCCAAGTCTGCGCTCGCGCAGATCGCGGCATCCACCATTCATCCGACCGTGGAGGAGCAGGCGGTTGAGCCTGCCGCAGCCGCCGAGCGCCCGAAGAAGGTCCGCAAGAAGAAGCCGGCGGCCCCGCCGGCGCCCAAGACCGAGAAGGACCTTCTGCTGGACTCGGTGCTCGACGCGCTGCCCGAGCCGAAGGCGCCGGGACAGGGACGCTCGCGTCGCCGTGTGACCACCGCGGCGCTCAGCGGCACGCCGGTGTCGGCAACTCCTGCTGCGGGCGAGGAGTGATCCTCACCGCCCGCGCCGCTGGCGGGCGGTGACCCGCAGGCCGGAGGCGATCAGCCGGCGCACGAGTTCGTGGGCGCTCACATGGTGGGCGCCGCCGGCGATCAGTCTCGCCACCGCGTCCTCCGGGACGTCGTAGTGGTCCAGATCGAAGGCGCGCGGCGGGATGCCGTGGGCCTCGGCGAACCGGTGCAGCTCGTCCAGATCGGTGTCGCTGACCAGGTGCGCCCACAGCCGGCCGTGTGCCGGCCAGCGCGCGTCGTCGACGAGAATCACCACACGCCAGATCCTACGGCGGGGCGCGGCGGGCGACACGCCCCAGGTCGCTTTTGGCGTCAGGCCCGGCATCCGGTAAAGTAGACCCTTGGTGCGTCGCGTGTCGCCAGTCTCGGCATGCTCGGACGAGGTGCAGCGGTCAGATTCGCTCGGACTTCCCGCACCAGAACTTTCCCCGTCTGACAAAGACAATTCGGAGCCGAGCGCTCCACTGAAGAAGAACAGGTGTGAAGTGGTTTACGCAGTTGTGCGCGCCGGCGGCCGCCAGGAGAAGGTCGAAGTGGGCACCATTGTGGTGCTCGACCGCCAGGCCGCGAAGATCGGCGAGAAGCTCGAGCTGGCCGCTGTGCTGCTGGTCGACGGCGACGCCGTGACCACCGACGCGGCCAAGCTCGCGAAGGTCAAGGTCACCGCCGAGGTGGTCGGCGAAGAGCGCGGCCCCAAGATCGTGATCCAGAAGTTCAAGAACAAGACCGGCTACAAGAAGCGCCAGGGGCACCGCCAGGACCTCACGCGCGTCAAGATCACCGGCATCAAGTAAGCCAGGGAGAGACGCAGATGGCACATAAGAAGGGCGCAAGCTCCACCCGTAACGGTCGCGATTCCAACGCTCAGCGACTGGGCGTCAAGCGCTTCGGCGGCCAGGCCGTCGGCGCGGGCGAGATCATCGTCCGCCAGCGCGGCACGCACTTCCACCCCGGCGCCAACGTCGGACGTGGCGGCGACGACACGCTGTTCGCCCTCGCCGCCGGCGCGGTCGAGTTCGGCACGAAGGGCGGCCGCAAGGTCGTCAACATCGTGACCGCCGCAGCGGAGTAATCACACAGCTTCCCATGGCGAGGGGCGGGCTTCGGCTCGCCCCTCGCTTATTCACATTCAGGAGAACCGCATGGTCACCTTCGTCGACCGCGTCACGCTGCATCTTCGCGCGGGCAAGGGCGGGAACGGCTGCGTCTCCGTGCGCCGCGAGAAGTTCAAGCCGCTCGCCGGCCCCGACGGCGGCAACGGCGGCAACGGCGGTGACGTCGTGCTGGTGGCCGACCCGCAGGTCACCACGCTCCTGTCGTACCACCACTCACCCCACCGGGGCGGCGGCAACGGCGGCTTCGGCATGGGCGACAACCGCTCCGGCGCGCTGGGGGAGTCGCTCGAGCTGCCCGTCCCCGTGGGCACCGTCGTGAAGGACACCGCCGGCTCGGTGCTCACCGACCTCATCATCCCCGGGACGCGCTTCGTCGTCGCCCCCGGCGGGCAGGGCGGACTCGGCAACGCCGCGCTCGCCTCACCCAAGCGCAAGGCCCCCGGTTTCGCGCTGCTGGGGACCCCCGGCTGGGAGGGCGATGTCGTCCTCGAGCTGAAGACCGTCGCCGACGTGGCGCTGGTGGGATACCCGTCGGCCGGCAAGTCCAGCCTCATCGCCGCGATCTCGGCTGCGCGGCCCAAGATCGCCGACTACCCGTTCACGACACTCCACCCCAACCTCGGCGTCGTGCAGGCCGGGGATGTCCGTTACACCGTCGCCGACGTGCCCGGACTGATCGAGGGCGCGAGCGAGGGCCGCGGACTCGGCCTCGAATTCCTGCGTCACGTCGAGCGGTGCACCGCGCTCGTCCATGTGCTCGACTGCGCGACCCTCGAGCCCGGCCGCGACCCGCTGTCCGACCTCGACGTCATCCTCGCGGAGCTCGCCGCGTACCCGGTGCCCGAGGGACAGGTGCCCCTCATGGAGCGTCCCCAGCTCATCGCGCTCAACAAGATCGACGTCCCCGAGGCTCAGGAGCTGGCCGAGCTCGTCCGCCCCGATCTCGAAGCCCGCGGCTACCGGGTCTTCGAGATCTCGACCGTCAGCCACGCCGGCCTGCGTCCGCTCACATTCGCCCTCGGCGAGGTCGTCACGCAGCATCGTGTCGCTCTCGAGGCAGAGCCGGTGGCCGAGCGCGTCATCATCCGGCCGAAGGGCTCCCAGAAGGAGTTCACCATCCGGGTCGAGGGCGGCACGTACGGCAACATCTATCGCATCCTCGGCGACAAGCCGCTGCGCTGGGTGCAGCAGACTGATTTCCAGAACGAAGAGGCCGTAGGCTTCCTCGCCGACCGGCTCGACAAGCTCGGTGTCGAGGACGAACTGTTCCGCGCCGGCGCCGAGGCGGGCTCGACCGTGGTCATCGGCGAGGGCGACGGCGTCATCTTCGACTGGCATCCCTCGCTGTCGTCGGCAGCCGAGCTGATGAACGCACCGCGCGGCACGGACCCGCGCCTCGACCTCAACCCGCGACGCACCACCGACCAGCGTCGCGAGCGGTACCACGAGCGCATGAACGCCAAGGCGGCTGCGCGTGCCGATCTCGAGGCCGAGCGGCTCAGCGGGGAGAGCGAGAGCGACCTGTGAGCTTGCGCGAGCGCGGCGAACTGCTCGGCGTCCGCCGCATCGTCGTCAAGGTCGGCTCCTCGTCCATCAGCGGTGAGCACGCGCACAACATCCAGCCGATCGTCGCCGCTCTCGCCGCTGCGCATGCGCGCGGGACCGAAGTGGTCCTCGTGTCGTCGGGTGCCATCGCGACCGGCATGCCGTTCCTCGCACTCGACTCGCGTCCCGTCGACCTCGCGACCCAGCAGGCCGCAGCGGCCGTCGGGCAGAACGTGCTCATCTACCGCTATCAGGACGCCATGCGCCCGTACGAGATCGTCGCCGGGCAGGTGCTGCTGACGGCCGGTGACCTGGAGCACCCCACGCCCCGCTCGAACGCCCGCCGGGCGATGGAACGTCTGCTGGGGCTTCGGATCCTGCCGATCGTCAACGAGAACGACACCGTGGCGACACACGAGATCCGCTTCGGCGACAATGACCGCCTGGCGGCAATGGTCGCGCAGCTGATCGGCGCAGACGCGCTCGTGCTGCTCAGCGACATCGAGTGCCTCTACACGCTCCCGCCGGACCAGCCGGGCGCGACCCCGATCCACCGCATCGAGTTCGGCGAGAACCTCGACGACTTCGAGTTCGGCTCCGTCGTGGTCAACAGCGTCGGCACCGGGGGAGCAGCCACCAAGGTGTCGGCGGCGCGACTGGCCGCGGCCACCGGCGTCGGAGTGCTCGTGACCAGCGCCGAGCGGGTCGATGATGCCCTGTCCGGCGCCGACATCGGCACCTGGTTCGCCCCGAACCCCGAGGCCGAGCCGACGTCCACGACCGCGTCGATCCGCGTCGCCGCCGATCGCTGACGCCGACGTCACGCCCCGTCGTGCCGTGCCGCCCGATCGCTAGACTGGCGCAATGACCGTGACCGCCACCACCGCCCGCGAGCGGATGCTCCTGGCGAAGGACGCCTCCCGCAGCATCGGGCTGCTCAGCGACGTAGAGAAGGCCGACGCGCTGCGGGCCATCGCCGACGCGATCGACGCCGCCGTGACCGAGATCGTGGCCGCCAACGCCGAGGACCTCGAGCGTGGTCGTGCCGACGGGCTTACCGAGGGCCTGCAGGACCGGCTGCGCCTGGACGCGTCGCGCGTTGGCTCCCTGGCATCCGCGGTCCGCGATGTCGCAGACCTCCCGGACCCCGTGGGCAGGGTGCTCGATGAGCGCACGCTGCCGGGCGGCGTGCACCTGCAGAAGGTCTCGGTGCCGTTCGGCGTCGTCGGCTCGATCTACGAGGCGCGCCCGAACGTCACGGTCGACATTGCAGCGCTGGCGCTGCGTTCGGGCAACGCGGTGGTCCTCCGGGGCGGCACCGCAGCGCAGTCGTCCAACGCAGAGCTCGTCCGGGTCATGCGCGGTGCGCTGGCCGGTCGAGGCATCGATCCCGAGGCGATCCAGACCGTCGACGACTTCGGCCGTGACGGCGCCCGTGAGCTCATGCAGGCTCGCGGCCTGGTCGACGTTCTCGTGCCGCGCGGCAGCGCCCAGCTCATCGAGACCGTCGTCACCGAGTCCAGCGTCCCCGTCATCGAGACCGGCGCGGGCATCGTGCACATCGTGATCGACAGCACCGCCCCGCTCGAGTGGGCGCGCGACATCGTCGTGAACGCCAAGGTGCAGCGGCCCAGCGTGTGCAACGCGGTCGAGACGGTCCTCGTCCTCAGAGACGCCGCCGACCGGCTCGTCCCACCCGTGGTGGAAGCCCTGCAGGACGCGGGGGTGACCGTGCACGGCGACCAGGCGACGCAGGCGCTCGCGCACGACGTCGTCCCGGCCACCGATGCGGACTGGGCGATCGAGCACATGAGCCTCGATGTGTCCGTGCGCGTCGTCGACGACCTCGACGCGGCGCTCGACCACATCCGCACCTACTCGACCCAGCACACCGAGTCGATCGTCACCGCCGACGAGGCTCGGGCCGAGCGCTTCCTCGCCGAGGTCGACTCGGCCGTGGTGATGGCCAACGCCTCCACGCGGTTCACCGACGGCGGCGAGTTCGGGTTCGGCGCCGAGGTGGGCATCTCGACCCAGAAGCTGCATGCCCGGGGTCCGATGGGCCTGCCCGAACTGACCAGTACCAAGTGGCTCGCCCGTGGTGCCGGGCAGATCCGTCGCTGACCACCTAAACTGGGGTTTGCCACCCGAGCAACGAACGGAGCACGAATGACCACCGCCACGATTGTCGCCCTCGCCGCCGCCGAGGAGCACCACGTCGGCCTCTTCGACAACGTCGGCTACGGCATCATCGCGCTCGTCGTGTTCCTGCTGCTCGGTTTCGTGACATTCTCCTACCGGAACGTCGCCAACCGTCACTCAGCGAAGGCCGAGGCCTACGCCCAGCGCCGAGGTGCCCACGTCGAGCAGGCAGGACACGGCCACCACTAGGCCGCTCGGATGCCAGACACGCGCCCTCCGCGGATCGGGGTGATGGGCGGAACCTTCGACCCCATTCACCACGGCCACCTGGTCGCCGCGAGCGAGGTCGCCCAGTCGTTCGACCTCGACGAGGTCGTGTTCGTGCCCACCGGGGTGCCGTACCAGAAGCGGGACGTCACCGAGAGCGAGCATCGCTACCTCATGACGGTGATCGCCACGGCATCCAACCCCCAGTTCACGGTCAGCCGCGTCGACATCGACCGCACGGGGGCGACGTACACGATCGACACACTGCGCGATCTGGCGAAGATATATCCCGGGGCCGAGCTCTTCTTCATCTCCGGTGCAGACGCCGTCGCGCAGATTCTCAGCTGGAGGGACCATGATGAGCTCTGGGATATGGCACACTTCGTCGCCGTCTCCCGCCCCGGCCACGTGCTCAGCACAGCCGGACTGCCCAAGGACAATGTGAGTCTGCTCGAGATCCCCGCATTGGCGATCTCGTCGACGGACTGCCGGGACCGAGTGCATCGGGGACACCCCGTCTGGTATCTCGTCCCCGACGGCGTCGTCCAATACATTGCTAAGCATCATCTCTATCGGAGCGAGGCATGAGCACACCCGAACAGCCGGAGTCTCCGCAACTGACCCGTCGGAAGCTGCGCGAACTTCGCAACACCGCCTCGACGCCGATCATCACGCCCGACTTCGAGGCGCCGGAGGACGCGCCGGCGCCGTCCGCACCGCTGCCGCGCGCGGCTGAGCCCGCGGAGGTCGCCGAGGCACCCGTCGCAGACGCGGCGGTGGACCTGAACGCCCCGGCGATGACACGTCGGCAGGCGCGGCTGCAAGAGAAGCTGCGCACCGCGTCGGTTCCCGTCATCACTGTGGGGATGGATGCCGCCACCTCGGCGTCCACCGATGCTTCGGACGCGCCCGCAGGAGCCCCCGCCGAGAGCGAACCTCCCGCTGACGAGGCCGGTGCCGCCGCGGGGGAGCCGGAGCTCATCGCCGAGGAGCTCGAGACCGGCTCCGACGCCGAAGACGCTGCTGACGACGAGGCGACCGTCGTCGTCCTCACCGACCTCGAGGTCGAACTCGACACCGGCGTTCCCGCTGCGGTCGAGACCGCCGGCGAAGAGGGGCTCTCCGTCGCGTCGGGCGCTGAAGCCGACGTGGCCGAGCCCACGGATGCCGAGTCGCCTGTCGAGACCACCGACGACGAGTCCGCGGACGCGGTGTCTGCCGTCGACCCTCACGATGAGTCCGCGGACGATGCCGAGCAGGCGGCCCCGCGGGTCCTCGGCGCGGCATTCGGAGCCGAACTGCTTGCCGGCCAGCAGCCCGCCGCCCTCGACCTGCCGCCGTCATTCGACCAGCTGCTCGCACGCGGTACGAGCGCGACCGGGTCGCTGTCGGTTCCCAACGCGCTCATCCTGTCGCAGACGCCTGAGGCGGGCTCCCTCGTCTCGCCGGTCACCGCGACCGGAGAGGTGCTCATCACCGGTGCGTTCTCGCTGCCCGACAACTACGGGTCCACCGGCCGTGCGCCCGGAACGTCGGACGGCAAGGAGATCGACGCGACGCTCGTCGACGGTGAGCTTCCGCCGGCCTCGTCGCCGACGCCGATCGCCGCCAGCGCCGCGATCAGCACGATCAAGAGCGCCGAAGACATCATCAAGCCACCGGCACCCGAGAAGGACAGTCGCCTCATGATGGCACTGGCGATCACCGCCGGCGTGCTCGCGCTGGCCCTCGCCGGGGTCCTGATCGTCGCACTCGCGACCGGAGTTTTCAGATGACGGCTGCGCCGCGCACCCACGAACTGGTCCAACTGGCCGCCGAGGCCGCCGATTCGAAGGGTGGGGAAGACCTCGTAGCCTTCGACGTGTCCGAACCGCTGCCGTTGGTGGACGCCTTCCTGCTCGTGACAGGTCGGGGTGAGCGGAACGTCGCCGCCATCGCCGACGCGGTCGAGGAGAAGATGCTCGAGGCCGGATACAAGCTCCTGCGCCGCGAGGGTCGCTCCGAGGCCCGCTGGGTACTGCTCGATTTCGGCGACCTCGTCGTCCACGCCTTCCACGAAGAGGAGCGCGCCTACTACGGTCTGGAGCGGCTGTGGAACGACTGCCCGGTCATTCCCATCACGCTGCCGGCGCCGGCTTCCTCCGAATAGCCGGACGTGGTTCGGAGCACCGTCTGGGATGTAGTAATCTGGAACGGTTGCCGCGAGCGGCGATCAAGGGCCTGTGGCGCAGCTGGTAGCGCACCTGCATGGCATGCAGGGGGTCAGGGGTTCGAGTCCCCTCAGGTCCACGAAATCCCCGGTTCTGCCGGGGATTTCGCGTTTCCGGATCACTCCGCAGGTTCGATGAGTTCCGGCGAGTTGTTGCGGACGTTGCCGACCGCCGTGCCGACGACGTACGCGTCCAGCGTGTCGGCCAGCGCCGGTGCGGCATCGATCGCGGCATCCAGCACATCGCCGACGTTGTCCGTCGTCGGGTCGAGCCAGGCGTCGGCGTAGTCCGAGTCGACGAACAGCGGCATCCGGTCATGGATCGAGCCGAGCGACCCCACCGCGTCACGGGTCAGGATCGTGAAGCTCAGCAGCCAGCGCGCCGGGTCGTCGTCGGCCTTGGCCGGGTCCTTCCACCACTCGTAGAGTCCGGCGAACAGCAGCGGCGAGCCGTCGGCGGGGTGGATGTAGTGCGGAGTCTTGACGCCCTCGTGAGTCTTCCACTCGTAGTACCCGGATGCCGGGATGACGGCGCGTCGCTTGATGAGCGCCTGCCGGAACATCGGCTTGTCCTCGACCTCCTCGGCACGCGCGTTGATGGCCCGCGCGCCAGTCGATGGGTCCTTCGCCCACGAAGGCACCAGACCCCACCGCGCGGACTCCAGTCGACGGGTCGGCGGCTCGGTCTTGATCGAGTCCAGGACGATCGCGGCACGATCGGTTGGCGCGACATTGAACGACGGCCCGGGGAGGTCATCGCCCTCGACATCGACGCGCAGCACGCCGACCAGCTCGGAACCGACATTTGCCACGACGAAGCGTCCGCACATGCCTGCCAGCGTACGCGGGGCCACCGACACCCCGTGCCGGCGTTCAGCTGGGAGGGAGCACCCCGACTTCGCCGAGCCGGTCGCGCAGCGCAGCGCCGTCGTCGCCGGTCACCCAGGGGACGGTGGCCGCAGAGTGATCGTCGACGGCGGTCCGGCCACCGGCGAGCACTGCTTCGGCAGGGGACAGCCGGCGGATCGCCACGGCCGTCACGTGCTCGGGGAAATCGACGGTGAACGAGGTGTACAGGTCGTCGTCGTGCTGCCCGTCGTCGCCGATCAGCAGCCACTTCACCTGCGGGAACTCGTGCGCCAGGCGCCGCAGGTTCTCGTGCTTGTGCGCTCTGCCGCTGCGGAACCACCGATCATGCGTCGGCCCCCAATCGGTGAGCAGCATCGCGCCCAACGGGAACAGGTGACGGCCGAGGAAGCGCTCCAGGGTGGGGGCGATGTTCCAGGCGCCGGTCGACAGATAGACCACCGGTGCGCCTGGGTTGTCGCGCACGAGTCCCTCCAGCAGCACAGCCATCCCCGGTACGGGCTGGCGGGCATGCTCATTGACCACGAAGGAGTTCCACGCCGCGACCAGGGGGCGAGGAAGCGCGGTCACCATCACGGTGTCGTCGACGTCGCACACCACGCCGAATCGGGTGTCGGACGCCACGATGAACACGCGCGTCTCGATGGGATCAGAGCCCTCTACGGTCATCGTGAGCGTCTGCCAGCCAGGCGCGAGCTTGGCCGGCAGCACGGTGTCGATCACGCCGCCGCGATCGGAGACGACCTCGTGCGTGATGCCGTCGACGGTGACCGAGACCTGTGCGAAGCCGACCGGGACGGCGGCGAAGCTGCGCCAGCCGCGCACGCCGATCTCCTTGCCGCTGCGTCGTGTGCGCACCGGCGGGACGATCAGCACGCGTCCGAGCACCCGGACCCAGTCCTCGCCGCCGTAGCCGGGGAAGGCCGCGACGGTCGGCTGATGGCCGCGGCGGCGCGCGCGACGCTCACGCCAGGCATGCAGCCGGTACTCGAGGCGCGCGAGCCAGAGCACCTTCGTGTCCGGTTCGGGGGAGGAGGACATCGCTATCAGTGTTGCATGCCGCCCTGGGAATGATCTGGCTCTGTCTGCTCGACATCCGCCGGAATCCGCAGGTGACGGGCCTCACGGGCGACGATCACGCGCTTGGCGACCCACACCAGCAGGAGGAAGACGACGATGACGCCGACGAAGAGATACCCGGCGAAATGCAGGCGGTCGGCGAGCTCTCGATACGAGCCGGCCGCGGCCGCCGCGACGCCCACGTAGGCGAACGCCCACAGTGTGCACGCCGGAGCGGTCCACAGCAGGAATCGCCGGTAGGCGAACCCGCTCATCCCGACCGTTAGAGGCACGAGCGAGTGCAACACCGGCAGGAACCGCGACAGGAAGATCGCGGGCCCGCCGCGGCGGCGCAGATACAGCTCCGCACGCGTCCAGTTATGGTCGCCGACCTTGCGTCCCAGCCACGAGAACCGGATCCGGGGCCCGAGCCACCGCCCCAGGAAGAACCCGATACTCTCGCCGATCAGCGCGCCCACGATCACGACCAGCACGAGGAGCAGTCCCTCCAGCGGCGAGGCGACGGCGGTGCCGGCGACGATCACGACGGTGTCGCCCGGCACGATGAGGCCGATCAGCACGCTCGTCTCGAGCATGATCGCGAGTCCCGCCAGCAGCGTCCGCACGACCGGGTCGACGGCCTGCACGGCGTCAAGCAGCGACGTGAGGAACTCGTTCACGCATCAAGGCTATGGCCTGCCGGTTCACCCTAACCTGTGAGGGTGCCTCCCTTTCTCGCCGCGCGCGCCCTCGACGCCTGGGCCGACCCGGAATCCGTCTACCTGGGCGGGCCGGCGGCCGCGCCGCACAGCTTCTGGCTCGACGCCGGACCGGACGCAACCGACGGCTGGAGCTGGGTGGGCGAAGGCACCCCCGGGCCCGGACCGCTGCACGTGCAGTTCCCGCGGGGGCAGCAGGCGATGGATGCCGCTGACGCGCCGCCCGGGCCGTTCCACGGCGGCTGGGTGGGCTGGCTCGGATACGACACCGCCGCCGGCCGGGCCGGCGCGCCCGCCACCGCCGAGCCCACCGGCGCTGATCTGTGGCTGGCGGTGGACCGGTTCGTCGCATTCGACCACGCCGCACGCCGGGTCTGGGCGATCGCACCGGCCGAGGACCTGGACCACCACACCGCACGTGTGACCCGGTGGGCGTCGGCACCCGCCGCCGCCGCACCGGTCGGTCACGCCGGCCTCCGCACGGTCACCGCTCGCCACTCCGCCGCCGAGTACGCGGCCCTCATCGAGCGGTGCCGCGACGCGATCCGGGCCGGTGATGCCTACCAGCTGTGCTTGACCACGCGGTTCGAGGTGACGGCATCCGGCCCCCTCGACCCGGTCGCCGCCTTCCTGACGCTGCGGCGGCACACGCCCAGCCATCACGGAGGGCTCGTGCGCAGCGGGCCGGTCGCGCTCGCCTCCGCGAGCCCCGAGCGTTTCCTCCAGATCGCCGACGGCATCGTGCGCACCCATCCCATCAAGGGGACGCGGCCACGCGGCGACGATCCGGCCTCCGACGCGGCCCTCGCCGGTGAGCTGCTGGCCAGCCCCAAGGAGCGCGCCGAGAACGTCATGATCGTCGACCTGATGCGCAACGATCTGCAGCGGGTCTGCACCCCCGGGACGGTGGCGACCGAGGCGCTGCTGCAGGTCGAGTCGTATCCCGCCGTGCACCAGCTCGTCAGCTCGGTCGGCGGCCGCCTCAGCCCCGGCATCCACTTCGCCGACATCGTCGCGGCGGCGTTCCCCGCCGGCAGCATGACCGGCGCGCCGAAGCTCTCGGCCATGACGATCCTGCACGGACTCGAGCGGGGTCCGCGCGGGGTGTTCGCCGGGACGTTCGGATGGGTGGGCGCCGACGGTGCGGCCGACCTCGCGATGGTCATCCGCTCGATCGTGACCCATCCCGGCGGCGCGTACGTCGGCGCCGGGGGAGGGATCACATGGGGGTCGGATGCCGCTGCCGAAGTGGCCGAGGTCGCACTCAAGGCCCGTGCACCACTGGCGGCGCTGGGCGCGGGACTGCCGCCGGGCTGGTGACACGCCGGGTCCGGTAATCTGGAGAGACGTGCTTTCGCACGCCACCCCAAGACGCATGATTGGTTCTCCGTGTCCTCGACCAGCAGCCCCGTGACCGCAGCCGAAGGCGATGCCTTCGACCCGTATGCCATCCAGCAGAAGTGGCAGGCGCGCTGGGCTGAGTCCGACCCATTCCGCGCGGGTGACGCCGACGACACCCGACCGCGCAAGTACGTCCTGGGCATGTTCCCGTACCCCTCGGGCGACCTGCACATGGGACACGCGGAGAGCTACGCATACGTCGACGTCGTCGCCCGGTTCTGGCGCCACCGCGGGTACAACGTGCTCAACCCCATCGGGTGGGACTCGTTCGGCCTGCCCGCCGAGAACGCCGCCATCCAGCGCGGCGCCGACCCGCGCGAATGGACCTACGCGAACATCGCGCAGCACAAGAAGAGCTTCCGCGAGTACGGCTCGTCGTACGACTGGTCGCGCATCCTCCACACGAGCGACCCCGACTACTACCGCTGGAACCAGTGGCTGTTCCTCGAGCTCTACAAGCGCGACCTCGCCTACCGCAAGGACAGCCCCGTCAACTGGTGCCCCAATGACCAGACGGTGCTCGCCAACGAGCAGGTCGTCGACGGCCACTGCGAACGCTGCGGTGCCGAGGTGGTCAAGAAGAAGCTCACCCAGTGGTATTTCAAGATCACCGACTACGCCGACCGTCTGCTCGACGATCTGAACCAGCTCGAGGGGTTCTGGCCGTCGAAGGTGATCCGGATGCAGCGCAATTGGATCGGCCGTTCGGTCGGCGCCGACATCGACTTCGAGATCGAGGGGCGCGACGAGAAGGTGACCGTGTTCTCGACGCGGCCCGACACCTTGCACGGGGCGACGTTCTTCGTCGTGGCCCCCGACAGCGACCTGGCCGCCGAGCTGGCCGCCGGTGCGTCGGCGGAGGTGCGGATGCGCTTCCAGGACTACCTCGACAGCGTCGGCCGTCAGAGCGAGATCGAGCGGCAGAGCACCGACCGTCCCAAGACGGGTGTCTTCCTCGAGCGCTTCGCGGTGAACCCGATCAACGGCGAACGGCTGCCGATCTGGGCCGCCGACTACGTGCTGGCCGACTACGGTCACGGTGCCGTCATGGCGGTGCCCGCCCACGATCAGCGCGACCTCGACTTCGCCCGCGCCTTCGATCTGCCCGTGAAGGTCGTCGTCGACACGACGGCACCGGTCACCGGCGCCATCTCGGTCATCGAGGTCGACGACGACGGCGTGCCGATCGATCCGGCCGGCGAAGCGCCGGATCTGACCGCGCTCGACCCTGCCGTGACCGGCACCGCGCTGACCGGCGAGGGCCGCCTGATCAACTCCGGCTCGCTCGACGGACTCAGCAAGCGCAACGCGATCGCGCGCAGCATCGAGCAGCTCGAATCGCTCGGCACCGGCCGCGCGGCCAAGTCGTACCGCCTGCGCGACTGGCTCATCTCGCGTCAGCGCTTCTGGGGGACGCCGATCCCGATGATCCACACGCAGGACGGGCGCATCGTCCCCGTCCCGGACGAGCAGCTCCCACTCACCCTCCCCGACGCGCAGGGGCTCGACCTTGCGCCGAAGGGGACCTCGCCCCTGGGCGGAGCGGCCGAGTGGATGCAGACCACCGACCCCGAGACCGGCGAGCCGGCTCTGCGCGACCCCGACACGATGGACACGTTCGTCGACAGCTCGTGGTACTTCCTGCGCTTCCTGTCGCCCGGCGATGAGACCGAGGCGTTCTCGACCGCCCAGGCCGACAGGTGGGCCCCGGTCGATTCGTACATCGGCGGGGTCGAGCACGCCATCCTCCACCTCCTGTACGCGCGCTTCATCACCAAGGTCCTCTTCGACATGGGACTGATCGACTTCACCGAGCCGTTCTCGAGCCTCATCAACCAGGGCATGGTGCTGCTGGACGGCTCGAAGATGTCCAAGAGCAAGGGCAACCTCGTCGAGTTCGCCGCGAGCATGGTCGACCCGGGCGCGGACGCGGTCCGTGTCGCGATCGCGTTCGCAGGACCGGTCGAGGATGACATCAACTGGGAGGACGTCTCCACGACCGGCGCGCAGAAGTTCCTCGCCCGCGCGTGGCGGGTCGCCCACGACGTGACGAGCAGCCCCGACGCGGTCTGGGCAGAGGGCGACACGGCGCTGCGCCGCGTCACCCACCGGGTGTGGGCCGACGTGCCCGGACTGGTCGAGCAGACCAAGTTCAACGTCGTCGTGGCCCGGCTCATGGAGCTCGTGAACGCCACCCGCAAGGTCATCGACACCGGCGCCGGTCCGGCCGATCCCGCCGTCCGCGAAGCGGCCGAGGCGACGGCGATGGTGCTCGATCTGTTCGCCCCGCACATGGCCGAGGAGATGTGGGAGATGCTCGGCTACGAGCCCTTCGTGGGACTCGTGCCGTGGCGTCAGCCCGACGCCACCCTGCTGGTGGACGAGACGCTGACGGCGGTCGTGCAGATCGACGGCAAGGTGCGTTCCACGCTGACCGTTCCGGCCCGCATCTCCGCTGCCGAGCTCGAAGCGCTCGCCCGCAGCGACGAGAAGGTGCTGCGATCGCTGAGCGGCCGTGAGATCGCGCGCGCGGTCGTGCGGGCTCCGAAGGTCGTGAGCTTCACCACCGCGTAGCCTCCTCCCCAGCGGGGCTTTTCGCGGACCCGTCCGCAGATTGCGCACGTGCCCGTCCACGGCGGGCGGGCGGGTGTCAGTCTTGCGCGGTGAGCGGACCTTCCGAGCCTCGACGTGCACGCCGCCGACTGGGTGTGGGCGCCGCGATCGTCGTCGTCCTGGCTGCGGTGGCGGTCACCATCGTGGTCGGGCTGGTGCGCACGACGGCGGCGTCCGTCGAAGAGGTCCCGGCACCCGACGTGGCAGTGCACGATGCCGTGATCTACGTGCATGTCTCGGGTGCCGTGCTCAGTCCGGGGCTGTACCGCCTGGCCGACGGGTCGCGCGTGGTCGACGTCATCGCCGCGGCCGGCGGGTTCGCCGACGACGCCGATCCGGCTGCCGTCAACCTTGCGCGGCTGCTGACGGACGGCGAGCAGCTCCACGTCGGCATCGCGGGGGAGTCGCCGGCAGCTCCCGCCGCCGGCGACGGGCGGATCGACCTGAACGCGGCCGATGCCGGTGCGCTCGAGACTCTCCCCGGCATCGGTCCGGCACTGGCCGGGCGGATCCTCGCGTGGCGTGAGGAGAACGGCCGGTTCACAAGCGTCGACGACCTTCTCGCCGTGCCGGGCATCGGCGAGAAGGTGCTCGCCGCGCTGCGCGAACTGGTGCGGGTGTGAGCCAGCGGTCGGCGCGCCGCCGCGACCTGCGCCTCGTCCCGGTCGCGCTGACGGCATGGCTGACAGCCGCCATCGCGATCCAGCTGCCCGGCTCGGCGGGACCGGTGGCGGCCGGATGCGGCGTGACGGGCATCGCCGCTCTCGTGATCGCGTCGCGCCGCGCTCGCTGGCGCACCGTCCTGTCGCTTGCCGCGGTGTCGCTCGCCGTCGCCGGGGCCGCGGCGGCACATGTCGCGATCGCCGAGCCCGCTCGTGCCGCGGTCGTGAGCCTGGACCATTCCGGCGGGCGCGTGCTCGAGATGCGCATGCTCGTCGTCGGCAAGGTCGAGCGCAGCGGCGACGGCTGGCGATTCGACGCGCAGGCACACCGCATCGCGTACGGGCAGCACGTGCACACCGGGGTGGTGCCCGTGGAGGTCCACGTCGACGACGCGCCTCACGGGCTCGATCTCGGCGCAACCGTCCAGACGCGCGGCACAGCGTTCCCGGCCGATGCCGGTGAGCGCGCCGTCCTGGTGGTGCGCACGGTCGAGTCGCCGGTCGTCGTGGCAGGTCCAACGGGTGCATTCGCGGTGGCATCCGCTCTGCGCGACGGTCTGCAGCAGGCGATGGACGGTCTTCCGCAGCCGGCCGCGGGCCTCGTCTCCGGTCTCGCCGTCGGCGACACGTCGGCGGTGACCGCCGAGCTGGATGCCGACATGAAGACGTCGTCGCTGTCCCACCTCACCGCCGTCTCCGGGGCGAACTGCGCGCTCGTCGTGGGCATCGCGTTCGCCCTCGCGGGCCTGGTCGGCGCGCCGCGCGGCATCCGCGTGGCCGCGGGACTGATGACACTCGCGGCGTTCGTGCTGCTGGTGTCGCCGGAGCCGAGCGTGGTGCGGGCCGCGACGATGGCCGCCGTCGCGATGCTCGGCGTCCTCCTCGGCCGGGTCGGCGCCGGCGTCTCCGTCCTCTCGCTCGCGGTCGCCGTGCTGCTGGTCGTCGACCCGTGGCTGGCGGCATCGCTCGGGTTCGCCCTGTCAGCGGCGGCGACCGGGGCGTTGCTGCTGGCGGCAGGCCCCCTGGCCGACGGCCTGACGAGATGGATGCCGGGGCCCGTCGCCCTCGCCCTGTCGGTGCCCCTCGCGGCGCAACTGGCCTGCGGGCCGCTGCTGGTGCTCATCGACGCCCGTGTGCCGCTGTACGGCGTGGTGGCGAACATCCTGGCGGCACCGGCCGCGCCGGCGGGCACGGTCGTGGGGCTGCTGGCGTGCCTGCTCGCGGGTGTGCCGGTGGTCGGCGCCGGGCTGACAGCGCTGGCCTGGGTGCCTGCGGCGTGGGTCGCCGCGACCGCGACGACCATGGCACAGCTGCCCGCGAGCAGTGTGCCGTGGCCGGAGGGATGGGTCGGTCTGCTGTTGCTCGGGCTGCTCGGTGCTGTCGTGCTGGCGCTCATCGCCCCGGCGCCCGCGCGAGTGCGGCACGCCGCGGTGCTGGTGCTCGCCGCCCTCGGCGGGCTCGGGCTGGGTGCGGGCCCCATCGCGGGTGTGGTCGACCGTGCGGCCACCCCGGGCGGATGGGCGATCGTGGCCTGCGATGTCGGGCAGGGAGACGCCGTGCTCGTGCGCTCGGCCGCCGCCGTGGCGCTCATCGACGCCGGTCCCGATCCGGGGCCGCTCAGCCGCTGCCTCGACCGCTTCGGCATCGACCGCATCGATCTGCTGGTGCTCACGCACTTCGACGCCGATCATCGTGGCGGCAGCGACGCGGTCGCCGGGCGGGTGGACCGCGTGCTGCACGGCCCGTCTTCGGGGGCGGCGGACGACCGGCTGCTGGCGCAGCTCGCCGACGCCGGCGCATCCCTCATGCCCGCGCAGGCCGGCCAGAGCGGGAACCTCGGCGACGCGCACTGGCGCGTCTTGTGGCCGCGGCCGCGGGATCGTGTCTACCCGTCCGGAAACGACGCGAGCGTCGTGATCTCGGTCGCCGGCGGCGGCGTGCCGGCGACGATCTTCCTCGGCGACCTCTCGGCGGCGTCGCAGCGCGCGCTCCTGGCCACCGGCCGGGTGCCGGCGGCGGCGATCGTGAAGGTCGCCCATCACGGCAGCGCCGATCAGGACGACGCTCTCTACCGCAGCATCGGCCCCCGCCTCGCCCTGGTGACCGTCGGGGAGAACGACTACGGCCACCCGCGGCAGGAGATCCTGAGCACGCTCACCTCGCTCGGCGCGACGATCGTCCGCACCGACGTGGCGGGAGACGTGGCGGCGTGGGTGGTCGGCGAGCGGCTCCAGGTGTGGCGATCGCGGGCGGAGGCCGGCTCGCCCGACGCTCAGATGTCTCCGACCCTCAGTAGGCTGGGACCATGACGCCCGCTCCGCGACGCCCCGCCGCGCGGAGCGCGTCCGCCATCCCGCAGCTGTCCTGGCGTGCGCCGCAGCCGGCCCCGATCGTGCTGGTGTCCGGGCCCGAAGAGGTCTGCGCCGAACGCGCGATCAGCGGTGTTCGCGACTACCTGCGCGCCGAGGACCCCAGTCTCGAGGTCTCGGACCTGCGCGCCGATGACTACGAGTCGGGCTCGCTGCTGGGGCTGACCTCGCCGTCGCTGTTCGGGGAGCCGCGTCTCGTGCGGGTGAGCGGTGTCGAGAAGTGCAGCGACACGTTCCTGACCGAGGCGATCGCGTACCTGCAGACTCCGCAAGACGGTGCGACCGTCATCTTGCGGCACACCGGGGCCAGCGTCCGCGGCAAGAAGCTGCTCGACGCCATCCGCTCGGGGTCCGGAGGCGGCGTCGAAGTGGCGTGCCCGGCGATCAAGCGCGACTCGGACAAGTACGACTTCGCCGCGGGGGAGTTCTCCGCCGCGAGCCGTCGCATCGCCCCCGCCGCGCTGCGCGCGCTCGTGTCGGCGTTCTCCGACGACGTCACAGAGCTCGCAGCGGCCTGTCAGCAGCTCATCGCCGATGTTCCCGGCGACATCGGCGAGCAGGTCGTCGAGCGCTACTACGGCGGCCGGGTCGAGGCCACCGCGTTCACCGTCGCCGATACGGCCATCGCGGGCCGGTACGGCGATGCCCTGATCGCCCTGCGGCATGCGCTGACCAGCGGCGCCGACCCGGTGCCGCTCGTCGCCGCGATCGCGTCCAAGCTGCGGACGATGGCGCGGGTCGCCGGCACACGTGAGCCCGCCCGGGAGCTGGCCGCACGGCTCGGCATGAAGGACTGGCAGATCGACCGCGCACGGCGCGACCTCGCCGGCTGGAACCAGGGTGCGCTGGCGATCGCCATCCAGGCCGCCGCGCGCGCGGACGCCGAGGTCAAGGGCGCGTCACGTGACCCGGTGTTCGCCGTTGAGCGCCTCGTCACCGTCGTCGCGACGCGCGCCCCGTACGGCGCCTGACGCGCGGGGTCCGCGCCGACCCGGCGGCACCGGCCACCGGCATCCGACGATGAAGGCCCGCCCCCGGAGGGACGGGCCTTGATCAGCGTGCGCGGCTCAGAGAGCGGCGACCTGCTTCGCGATCGACGACTTGCGGTTCGCGGCCTGGTTCTCGTGGATGACGCCCTTGCTCACGGCCTTGTCGAGCTTCTTGGTGGCCGAAGCCAGCGCCTTCTCGGCGGCGGCCTTGTCACCGGCGGCGACGGCCTCACGGGTGCGGCGCACCTCGGTCTTCAGCTGGCTCTTGACGGCCTTGTTGCGCTCGCGCGCCTTCTCGTTGGTCTTGTTGCGCTTGATCTGCGACTTGATGTTCGCCACGGTAGACGTATCTTTCGTTCGGAGTTATCAGTGGATGTGCCGAGCGACAGAAGAGGGCTGTCACACCGGCGGTCGTGTGAGGGAGGAACCCACACGCAAGCCAATGAACGAGTCTACCAGGTCCGCTCGCACCGACCGACCGCGCGTCCTCGCGCCGCAGCGCCGGGAGTGCGGCATGATCGAGGACGCCGCACCCGACGCGGCACCAGAGCGAAGGAGCTCACGTGTCCACTGGCGATCCTGCCGCACACCCGCCCCGCCGAGTGGGCGCGGGCTGGTTCACCCTCTTCACCCTCGCCTGGCTCGCGCTGTGGATGGTGCAGCTCACGCCGCTGCAGCTGCTGATCCCGTTGCAGCTCGACACCCCCGACGATGCCGGCGGGTGGATCTCGGGCGTCGTGACCTCGGGTCTGATCCTCGCCGCCGGGGGACTGGCCGGAGTGGTGGCCGGGCCGCTGTCCGGTGCCCTGTCGGACCGCACCCGCGGGGCCTTCGGCCGTCGCCGCCCGTGGGCCCTGGGCGGAGTCGTCCTGGCATCGGCATCGCTCGTCGGCATCGCCTTCGCGTCCGGCCCCTGGGGAGTCGGCGCGGCATGGATCGGGGTGTCGATCGGCACGGCCGTCGCCTCCGCCGCCTTCACGGCGCTGATCGCCGATCAGCTCACCTCGCAGCGCGGCACGGCTTCGGCGGCGGTCTCCTCGTCACAGGCCCTCGGGATCGTCGTGGGGGTGGGAGTGATCACCCTGCTCGAGCTCGGCGTGGTGACCGGATACCTCGTCCTGGCGGTCTTCCTCGCCGTCGTGGGGGTGATCGCCGCCCTCGTCCTGCCTGACCCGCCGGCGGCGGCCGCCGTGCCGCGCCCCAAGCGCACCGTCTCCGCGCGCCTGGCCACTCTGGCGCGCGGGGACTTCTCGTGGCTGCTCACCAGCCGGCTCGTGGTCAACATCGGCAACGCCCTCGGCACGAGCCTGCTGCTGTTCTTCCTCCTGTACGGGATCGGCTCCGAACCCACCGGGGCTGAGGACCAGCTGCTGCTGCTGATACTCATCTACACGCTGTTCGTCGTGATCTCCTCGATCGCAGCGGGTATGGTATCCGACCGCACCGGCCGACGCGTCCCGATCGCCGTTGGCTCGGCGGTCATTCAGGGCATCGCGGCGATCGTCCTGGCCGCCCTGCCGACACTGACGACGGCGATGCTGGCGGCGGGTCTGCTCGGTGTCGGGTACGGCGCGTACATGTCGGTCAGCCTCGCGCTGGGCACCGACCTGCTCCAGGATGAGGAGGACCATGCCCGCGATCTCGGGTTCGTCAACGTGGCCGCCAATCTCGGCCAGCTGCTGGGACCGCTGATCGGCGCCGCGCTGGTGGCTGCCGTCGGAGGATTCTGGCTGCTTTTCGCGGCTGCGGGAGTGATCTCGATCGTCGGCGGCGTGATGACGCTGGCGATCCGCGGTGCCGACTGGCGCGAACCGGTCTCAGCGCTGCGCTGAATCCAGCGTCGCGATCGCGACGCCGAGCAGTGCGTTGAACACCTGAGGCCGCATCGCGGTGACCAGGTGGGTGGTGCGCGGCACGACGAACAGCTCTGAGTCGGGGACCTGCGACACGAACAGCTTCTCGTTCACCCGCAGCTGGTCGTACTGGCCGTTGATGAACCATGTCGGCACATCGATGCGGCGCAGCGCCGCCAGCAGGTCGAGGATCGACAGGCTCGTCAGCGCCGCATCCTGCGCGTCATAGGCATAGCCGCCGGCACCGAAGTCCTGCCGGGTCTCCAGCGGCAGGGTCCCTGCGAGCACCCGGTCGGTGAACCACTGTCCACGGCCGGGAAGCCGGTTGAACCCTCGCGCGAGCGCCCGGTAGGCCCCGAGCCCCACACCGCGGGGGATCGCCGTGCACGAGGCCGCGATGAGCGCATCGACGGGCGGGCGGTTCTCGTCTCCGACATAGGCGGTGCAGAGCAGCCCGCCCATGGAGTGCCCCACAAGCAGCACCGGACCCGCGTCCGCCGCCTCGCGGACAGCCCGATCGATGGTGACGAAAGCGCCCTCGAGCGCGAAGGTCTCGCCCAGACGCGTGCCGTGCCCAGGCAGATCCACGGCCACGGCAGCGACTCCCCGGTCGCGCAGATACTCCAGCTGCGCCCGCCACATGGTCGCGGACGTCCGGATGCCGTGCACGAACACGACCTGGACCGCCATATGCGTCACCCTAACGGGCCCATGAGGGATGCCGGGACGAACGTGCCGCCCCGGCATCCCTCATCGGGATTCAGGTCAGAACAGCACCCGCACCGACACCTGGCGACTCTGCGAGCCGGCAACGTCCGTGGGGCTGGCCGGCACGAACACGGCGGTGTAGCTGTGCGTGCCCCGGCTCAGCTTGCCGAGTGTGTGCGAGGCGGTGCCGCCCTTGACGTCGACGGTGGCGATCACCGTTCCGTCGGCGCCGCCCTCATGGAACTCCACGACGCCTTGAGCCGAGCCGCCGGATATGCCGACGATGGCGACGAGCCGCGTGGGCAGCAGTCCGTTGACGTGGATGGGGAGCAGCGGCAGCAGAGTCGTGCTCGTCGTCGCCTGCGTGACCGTGAAGGTCACCGCCGCCGACGTCGAGCCCGCCACGTCATCCGAACCGGTGAACCGCGCGGTGACCTGGTACTGACCCGTGCCCCGGTCGCCCGGCAGCGGCAGGTCGGCACGCGCCGTTCCCGACCGGCCGAGCTCGGCCGTGGCCACCACCTCGTCGCCCACCAGGAACTCGACCGTGCCGCCCCGGACGGCCGCGCCGTCGCTGGTGACCTGCGCCGTCGCGCGGACCCGGGTGTTCGACCCATACGCGGCGGAGGTCCGGTTGAGCTCGAGCGTGGTGGCCGAGGCCGTCTCGCTCTCCTCCACGGTCAGCGGGACGGTGACCGTCGTGCCGCTCTCGGCGGCGACGAGCGTCAGTGCGGTCACGCCGGCGGCGAGGTCGCCGGGGAGGGTGACCGACACGGTTGCCGCGCCGGCGCTGACCGGGAAGGTTCCCAGTTCCACGTCGCCGAGGCTCGCCGTGAGGGTCGTGTTCTCCGGGGCGCCGCGGCTGGTCAGGTTGATGCCGGCCACGTCGAACGTGACCTCGGCGCCCGCGGCGACGACCTCGGGAACACCCGCGACCTCGACCGCGTGCTTCGCATAGGAAGGCTGCACCGGAGAGTTGTCGGCCAGGAAGTCCACCCATGCCTCGTAGTCCAGCAGTCCGGTGTCGACGTAGCCGGTGCCCTCGGTGAAGGCGCGGAAGTTGTCGCCACCGGTCGCGAGGAACGAGAGGGTGCCGATGCGGTATTCCGCGGCCGGGTCGAGGCGCTGCCCGTCGACGGTGACCGAGGTGACGCGCGAGCCCTCGGGCAGTGCGGGGTCGTACGTGTAGGTCACGTTGTCCGACAGCCCGAGCTGCAGGTAGGGCCGCGACGGCACGTTGCCGGCCGCGTCACGCTGCCACTGCTGCTCGAGAAGCGTCGTGAACTGCGCGCCGGTGAGCGTGATGAGCGCCATCGTGTTGTTGAACGGGAGGACGGCGTTGGCCTGCGAGAACGAGATCGTGCCGTCGGCCATGCCGGGCACCGCGTTCTCGCCGAACTCCGCCTGCGTGTCCCACAGATCCGAACGCAGCCCGCCCGGATTGGTGACACCGATGACCGCCCCGTTGGGCAGGTCGGCGAGGGTGTCACGGATCGAGTCGGCCACGAGGTTGCCGAGCGTCGACTCCGAGGCCCGGTCGTCCCGGGTGCCACCGGTCCACACGCCGTCGACGAACGAACCGCCCGAGTGCGCGGTCGTGATGTCGGTGGCGACCTCCGCGACGGCCGTGTTGCCGACCTCGGCGGCGGCGTCGAGGGCCGCGGTCACGATGCGGTCGACCTCTGCCACCCGGGGGTAGGCGGCGATGAGTGCGTCGTCGGCCGTGGTCGTGCGCGGCACGTTGCGCTCGGTGTGCGCCGTGACGGCCTGGGTCTCGGGGTCGATCGTCAGGACGATCTCGCCGATGTTCGAGCCGTACGAACCGGTCTGCACGATGGGGCGGGTCCGGTCGGTGCCGGGGATCGCCGCAGACCACGCATACTCCTTGTGCGTGTGCCCGGTGAAGATCGCATCGACCTCGGCGTTCGTGTCGTTCACGATCGCCGCGAACGCACCGCCACCGGCGATCTCCTCCTCGAGGGTCGCGCCGTCCGGCGTGCCGGCTCCGGCGCCCTCGTGGTACAGCGCGATCAGGATGTCGGCCTCGCCGTTCGCGTCGTCACCGTCGCTCAGCTGCGCGGCGACGCGGTTGACGGCCTCGACCGGGTCGCCGAAATCGAGTTCGGTGATGCCGGCGGGGGAGACGAGCGCCGGCGTCTCCTCGGTGACGGCGCCGATGACGCCGACGGTGAGGTCTCCGGCATCCAGCACGGTGTACTCCGGCAGAGCGGGGGTCTCGGTGCCCGCCAGATACACGTTGGCGCCCAGCTGGTCGTAGTCGGACGCCGGCTGCACCCGATCGCGCAGATCGGCGAACCCGCGGTCGAACTCGTGGTTGCCCACGGCACTGGTCTGCAGGCCCAGGGCGTTCAGGACATCGATCGTCGGCTGGTCCTGCGCGACCGACGAGGCGAACAGCGAGGCTCCGATGTTGTCACCCGACGAGAGGAACAGCACCGGTCCGGTCGCCTGCTCGCGCAGCTGCTCGACCGTGCCGGCGAAGCGCACCGTGTCGGTGTTGATGCGGCCGTGGAAGTCGTTGATGCCCAGCAGGGTCAGCTCGACCGGCGCCTCCTGCGCCGTCAGCCCCACCTTGACCGGGTCATGGTCGGACGACCGGTACGCGTCGGGCGCGTAGAACAGCGTGCCGTGCACGTTGTAGCGGCTGTACTCGAGGGCGACCGCCTCACCGGAGTTGATGTTCCAGATGTCGCCGCCGGTGGCGCGCGCCAGCGCGGCGTCGTTCAGGAGGATGTGGTCGAGCGACCCCGACTGTCCGTCGAAGCTGTACGACGCGGTGTCGATGCCGAGGGCCGTTGCCGCGTTCGCATACCCGGCGTCGTAGAGCACCTGCAGCGGGTCCTCGTGGGTGTACGAGTTGAAGTCGCCGGCGAGGACGACCGCGTCGACGTCACCGCGGATCTCGTCCACCCACTCGTTCAGCGCGGTGGCCTGGCGCACGCGCGACTCGTTCGACGCGCCCTGGCCGTCGCCGGCGTCCGCGTCACCGGGCCAGGGGCCGGGGGAGCCCTTGGACTTCAGGTGGTTGACGGCGAACAGGAACGGCGCGCCGCCGTCGAGGCTCTCGAAGACCTGCGCGATCGGCTCCCGGGCGTTGCCGAAGGCCTGGTCGGCGCCGCTCTGCGAGCCCAGCGCCCGCGACGCTCCGACGGTGGTGACGGCGGCCGGCTGATAGATGATGGCGTTGGTGATGACGTCCTGCTGCGCGGGATCGGGCAGCTCCGCCGACGAGGGCACGTACGCCCACCGCTCGGTGCCGGCGGCGATGTTCAGCGCGTCGACGAGCGTCGAGGTCGCCTCGTCGGGCTGCTCGCCGAGGGCCGCCGAGTTCTCGATCTCCATGAGTCCGACGACATCGGCGTCGAGGGAGTTGATCGCCTCGACGATCTTGTCCTGTTGCCGCTGGAGGTCCGCCTCGTCCCACGCACCGCGCTGGGCGCAACCGGTGCGGACTGAGATGCCGTCGCCGGTGCGGTCGCTGTAGGCCTGGCAGGTCGTGCTCTCGGTGCCGAGCGTCGTGAAGTAGTTCAGCACGTTGAACGACGCCACCGACAGGTCGCCGCCCACGGCCTCGGGTGCCGCAGTGCGGACGTCCGTGAACTGCACGCCGTCGTCGCCGCTCCCGTCGCCCACCAGCGGCGCGGTCGGGTTGAACTTCCAGTCGCCGTTGCGCCAGTCGACGATCACCGGCTCGCGGAAGGTGACGCCGGCGCCGACGACGACGGGCTCGGTGAGCGAGACGTAGTTCGGGGTGAGGGCGCTGTTGGCGGCGGCCAGGAAGTCGGTCGAGACGCCGTCGTCCAGGATGACGCCCCGGGCCTCGTTGTCGGCCGCGACCGCCGCCGCCTCGGTCGATCCCGGGCGGGCGAGATCCGTCGGCTGCCACAGCGGAGTGTCGCCGGCGGCCAGGCCGACGCTGCCGTACTGGTTCGCCTGGTAGGTGTTGCTGACGGTGAACGCCCCCTGCGGCGCCACGAGCATCGATTCGAGCGTCTCGCGGGCGGCGTCGGTCGCCGGCCAGGTGATCGTCGCCGCGACCGGGGCCTCGACGGCCTCGTCGAGCACCGTCACGTCCGCGGCTGCCGCAGCGGTGATCTCACTGAGACCGAAGTACTCGCTGACGGCACCGGTCACCTCGACGTACTCGCCGATGGCGGCCGGGGCGGATGCCGGGGTGTACACGAAGATCGCGTCCGAGGCGGTGTGGCTGCCGAGGTCGAGCCCGCCGCCGGTGCCCGGAGTCTGGATCACGAAGCCGTTGAACCCTCCGGTGGGGTAGCTCGCCGTCACGACGCCACGGGTGGTGACGGTCTGGCCCGCAAGCGCCGCGTCGGCACCGGTGCCCTGGATCTCGGCGATGCTGGCATCTGTGGGATCGGTGGGCTCCTCCGGCTCCTCCGGCTCGTCGCCGCCCGACGACGTCGGCGTCGCCGTGCCCGCGGTGAAGTCCGCCGCGTTGTCGGGGGTGTTCGTGTGCTCGGCGTCGCGCGACACGCTCGTCGAGTTGGTCGTCGCCGGGGCGGGCGCCGCGCCGGCGAAGTCGGAGGCGCTGGGGCTCCAGCCCACGAAGTCCACCACCGTGTCGGCGCCGGCGGCGTTGCCGGTCGATCCGACCAGGGCGATCGTGGACGACACGAGCGCGATCTTGCCGCCCGTTCCGCTGAGGGCGAGGGTGCCCGCGTCGTCGGGCGTCGGCAGCGGCGCAGCCGTTCCGCCGGTGTTGGCGCCCTCGGCCTGCTGCACCAGGAAGTAGCCCCCCGGCTCGATGACGCCGGTGAGGGTGTCGACGTTGCTGAAGCTGCCGGCGCTCGACGCGTACTGCAGGCTCCAGCCGTTCAGGTCGACGGCCTCGTCGCTCACGTTGAACAGTTCGATGAAGTCGTGCGTGTGCGTGGCTCCGTTGTTGCCGCCGCCGCCGTAGACCTCGTTGATCACGACGGCCGCGTCCGCGGACACCACGGCCTGCGCGGCGGTCGGCGTCAGCGCGACGCCGGCCACGACTGTCGCCGCAGCGGCGAGGGTCGCGGTCCAGCGACGCAGTGGTCGATGTGCGGACAGGGGTCCAGGTGCGGACGAGGGGCCAGCGCGATGCATCACGGTCTTCTCCCGATGCGGCTCGGGCGCGTGGGTATCGCGCAGGTGCCGGCCGCTGAGAAGAGCTTCGGCCCGCGCGCTCGGCGGGGGCAAGGGTCCAGTGGGTTAACTCTTTCTCACGCGCACAGATCCTGGCGGGTCGCTCGACCGTCCGGCTAGTATCTGCCGACGCGCCTGGCGCCGGCGGGCACGGCTCGCGCCGGTAGACTGGCCGGGACATGTCACCCCGTGCCCTCACCCCCCTTCAGCCTGCCGCGACACCGCCCGAGCTGATCCGCAATTTCTGCATCATCGCCCACATCGACCACGGCAAGTCCACCCTGGCCGATCGCATGCTGCAGACCACCGGCGTGGTCGCCGACCGCGACATGCGCGCGCAGTACCTCGACCGCATGGACATCGAGCGCGAGCGCGGCATCACGATCAAGTCGCAGGCGGTGCGGATGCCGTGGGCATCGGCCGACTCCACGTTCGCACTGAACATGATCGATACGCCGGGGCACGTCGACTTCACGTACGAGGTGAGCCGGTCACTGGCGGCCTGCGAGGGTGCGATCCTTCTCGTCGACGCCGCGCAGGGCATCGAGGCCCAGACGCTCGCGAACCTCTACCTGGCTCTCGAGAACGACCTGCACATCATCCCCGTGCTCAACAAGATCGACCTGCCGGCCGCCGACCCCGAGAAGTTCGCGCTCGAGCTCGCGAATCTGATCGGCGGCGACCCCGACGACGTGCTGCGCGTGAGCGGCAAGACCGGCCAGGGCGTCGATGAGCTGCTCGACCGCATCGTCCGTGACATCCCCGCGCCGACCGGCGATGCCGACGCACCCGCACGCGCGATGATCTTCGACTCGGTCTATGACTCGTACCGCGGCGTGGTCACCTACGTCCGCATGATCGACGGCAGCCTGCAGCCGCGTGAGCGCATCCAGATGATGTCGACGCGGGCGACGCACGACCTGCTCGAGATCGGCGTGTCCAGCCCCGAGCCGGTGCCCTCCAAGGGTCTCGGCGTCGGCGAGGTGGGCTATCTCATCACAGGCGTGAAGGACGTCCGCCAGTCGAAGGTCGGCGACACGATCACGACGCATCGGAACCCGGCATCCCTCGCTCTGGCGGGCTACACCGACCCGAAGCCGATGGTCTTCTCGGGCATCTACCCGATCGACGGCAGCGACTACGGCGACCTGCGCGAGGCGCTCGACAAGCTGAAGCTGTCGGATGCGTCGCTGCAGTACGAGCCCGAGACCTCGGTCGCGCTGGGGTTCGGCTTCCGGTGCGGGTTCCTCGGGCTGCTCCACCTGGAGATCATCACCGAGCGCCTGTCGCGCGAGTTCGACCTCGACTTGATCACGACCGCGCCGAGCGTGATCTACGAGGTCACCACAGACACCGGCGAGACGGTGACGGTCACCAACCCCAGCGAGTACCCCGACGGTCGCGTCGAGTCGGTCAGCGAGCCGATGGTCAAGGCGGCGATCCTCACGCCGAAGGACTACACCGGCACCGTCATGGAGCTGTGCCAGTCGCGGCGCGGGACCCTGCTGGGCATGGAGTACTTCAGCGAGGAGCGCGTCGAGCTGCGCTACACCATCCCGCTGGGCGAGATCGTGTTCGACTTCTTCGACCAGCTGAAGTCGCGCACCCAGGGCTACGCGAGCCTCGACTACGAGCCGGCCGGCCACCAGGTCGCCGACCTCGTGAAGGTCGACATCCTGCTGCAGGGCGACAAGGTCGATGCGTTCAGCTCCATCGTCCACCGCGACAAGGCGTACGCGTACGGCACGATGATGACCGAGCGGCTGCGCAAGCTCATCCCGCGCCAGCAGTTCGAGGTCCCCATCCAGGCCGCCATCGGTGCGCGCATCATCGCCCGCGAGAACATCCGCGCCATGCGCAAGGACGTGCTCGCCAAGTGCTACGGCGGCGACATCAGCCGCAAGCGCAAGCTCATCGAGAAGCAGAAGGAGGGCAAGAAGCGCATGAAGATGGTCGGACGCGTCGAGGTCCCCCAGGAGGCGTTCATCGCCGCCCTCTCGGGCGATGTCGAGGGCAAAGACAAGAAGTAGGCTGGAGTCCATGCGTCGCGGAACCTTCCAGGACGGCACTGTCGACTACGCCGCCGTCGGGGCCACCCAGGCGGCAGACCTCATGGGCTATCCGCCCGAGAAGTCGTTGCCTGCCGAGGCGTCCTGGCGCATCGGCAGCGGCGAGGAGCGGTTCGCCGGGTCGTCCGATGCGCTGCTGTCGTGGGCCGCGCTGCGCGGCGCGGGACTGACCGTCACCGATGTCCGGCCGGCATCCGGACCGATGTACGCCGGCGTCAGCTTCGACGCCGAGGGAAACCCGATCGAGCCCAGCCGGCTCGAGGCCGATCAGCGATTCGACGCCGACGGCACGCCGTATGCCGCCGCCGGCACCACCGTCCACCTGCACGGCCGTGTGAAGGGCCATCGCGCCGACGCCGAGCTGCGCGTGATCTACGTCGCCGAAGAGCCGCGTCGCGTCGCGTTCGCGCTCGGCACGATCCGCGGGTCGGTCGTCAGCGGTGAGGAGTCCTTCGTCATCGACTGGCGGGACAACGACGAGGTGTGGTTCACCGTCCGCGCCTTCGACCGCCCCACCTCGTTGGTCTACCGGCTGCTGCCTCCGATGGTGCGCCGCCGTCGCCGCGAGCTGTTCCAGGGGTACCTGCGGGCGATCTCGCCGCTGTACACCACCCCGTCCTGATGGGCTCCGCTCTCCCCGACGGCGACCCGGCACCCCGCAGCGGCGAACTGCCCGCCGATCTCACGGTCGCGCAGGACACCGACTTCGGCGCCTACCTGCACGTCCCGTTCTGCCGGGTGCGATGCGGCTACTGCGACTTCAACACCTACACGGCCACCGAGCTGCGCGGCGCCCGGCAGGACGCGTACGCCGACGAGGTGCTGCGCGAGATCGACCTCTCGCGTGGCGTGCTGTCCGCACACGGACCGCTGCGCCGGGCGCAGACCGTGTTCTTCGGCGGGGGCACCCCGACACTGCTGCCGCCGGGCGACCTCGCACGCATGCTCACCGGCATCCGCGACGCATTCGGTCTTGCGCCCGATGCGGAGGTGACCGTCGAGGCGAACCCCGACACGGTGACGGATACGGTGGCCGCCACCCTCGCCGACGCCGGCGTCACGCGGCTGTCGATCGGCATGCAGTCCGCGGTGCCGCATGTGCTGGCCGCCCTCGATCGCACGCACGACCCCGCGGGGGTCGCGACCGCGGTGACCGCAGCCCGACGCGCCGGGCTCGATGTGAGCGTCGACCTCATCTACGGAGCGCCGGGGGAGTCGCTCGAGGACTGGCGCCGCTCGGTCGAGACCGCCGTGACACTGGCACCCGACCACATCTCGGCCTACGCGCTGATCGTCGAGCAGGGCACCAAACTCGAACGGCAGATCCGCCGGGGTGAGGTGCCTGCGCCCGACGACGACCTCCAGGCCGACATGTACGAGCTGGTGGACGAGCGGCTCGCCGCAGCGGGGTACGACTGGTACGAGGTGTCGAACTGGGCGACCGCCGAGGCACACCGCTCGCGCCACAACCTCGCGTACTGGCGCGGGACGGACTGGTGGGGGTACGGCCCGGGCGCGCACAGCCACGTCGCGGGGCTGCGCTGGTGGAACGTGAAGCACCCGGCGGCCTACGCCCAGCGGCTGGCCGACGGGTCGTCTCCCGCCGCCGCGCGCGAACGTCCCGACGAGGCCGCCCGGCGGCTCGAGCGAGTACTGCTGGGCTCGCGTATCGCCGAGGGACTGCCCGTGGCCGAGGTCTCCGGCGAGGGGCGCCACGCCGTGGCCTCGCTCATCGCCGACGGCCTCATCGACGGCACCGCCGCGGTCCGAGGCCGCATCGTGCTGACGCGGCGCGGCCGGCTGCTGGCCGATGCCGTGGTACGCGCCCTGACCGTGTGACAGGCACACCCACCGCCGTCACACGCGCCGGGTCCGGCCCTCGCGCTAGAATTGGCACTCAGACATATCGAGTGCCAGCGAAGGAGGGCCCATGGTCTCGGAACGCGGACTCCAGGTCCTCCGCGCCATCGTGCAGGACTACGTCGACACGAAGGAGCCGGTCGGCAGCAAGGCGATCGTCGACCGCCACCGCTTCGGCGTGTCGGCGGCGACCATCCGCAACGACATGGCGCTGCTCGAAGACGAAGAGCTCATCGCGGCCCCGCACACCTCATCGGGGCGCGTTCCCACCGACAAGGGCTACCGCGTGTTCGTCGACCACCTCGCCGAGCTCCGGCCGCTGACCTCGGCCCAGCGCTCGGCGATCTCGTCGTTCCTCGAGGGCCCGGTGGACCTCGACGATCTGCTGGTGCGCACCGTCCGCTCGCTGACGCGCCTCACCGGGCAGGTCGCGATCGTCCAGTACCCCTCGTTCGCGCAGGCGAACGTCTCGCATGTCGAGGTCGTCCACCTCGGGGCGACCCGGGTCGTCATCATCGTGGTCACCGACACCGGCCGTGTGTCGCAGCGGGTGGTCTTCCTGCCGTTCGAGCCCGACGAGATCGAGTCGGCGCGGCTGAAGACCGCCATCAACACGCTCGTCACCGGCCGCAGCGTGCGCGAAAGCGCGCAGGCGATCGCCGAGCTGCTCGCCACTGCGACAGCCGCAGACCGTCACGACGACGGTCTGCGCGTGATCGCACGCATCGTGGGCGAAGAGCTGGACGAGTTCCGGCAGGACCGCATGGTCATGGCCGGCAGCGCCACGCTCGCGCGCCGCGAAGACGACTTCCGCGGGAGCATCTATCCGCTGCTGGCGGCGATCGAGGAGCAGGTCACGCTCCTTCGCCTCATGGGCGAGATGGTCGCCGACGATCAGGGGCTGGCCAGCAGCATCGGGCGCGAGAACGAGCCGTTCGGGCTGTCCGAGGCCTCCGTGCTGGCCAGCGACTACGACGTGACCGGCTCGCGTGCCCGCGTCGGGATCCTGGGTCCGACCCGCATGGACTATCCCACCAACCTCGCGGCGGTCCGCGCCGTCGCGCACTATCTCAGCCGTCTGCTCGACGAAGACGAACAGGCGCGCTGACCTCTACCGACGCACCCGACGGTGCAGATGAAAGGCGAAAGTGGCAGACCACTACGAAGTACTCGGCGTGTCGCGGGAGGCGACGCCCGATGAGATCAAGAAGGCGTACCGGCGGCTTGCGCGCGAACTCCACCCCGATGTGAACCCGGGGGAGGACGCGTCCGAGCGGTTCAAGCTCGTCACGCATGCGTACGACGTGCTCAGCGACCCCGAGCAGCGTCAGCGCTACGACATGGGTGGTGACGGCAGCGCGTTCGGCGGTGCCGGATTCGGTGGCTTCGGCGACATCTTCGAGACGTTCTTCGGCGGGGGCGGTGGAGGCCGTGCGGGCAGGCCCCGCTCACGACGCGAACGCGGCCAGGATGCCCTCGTACGCGTGAACCTCGAGCTGGGGGACGTCGTCTTCGGCGTGCACCGCGACCTCGACGTCGACACCGCCGTGGTGTGCGAGACGTGCGACGGATCATGCTGTCAGCCCGGCACGCAGCCGGTCACCTGCGACATCTGTCATGGCGCCGGCAACGTCCAGCGCACGGTGCGGAGCCTGCTGGGCAACGTCGTCACCTCGCAGCCGTGCACCACCTGTCAGGGGTACGGCACGACCATCCCGTACCCCTGCACCACGTGCCAGGGGCAGGGCCGCGTACGCGCACGCCGCACCGTCTCGGTCGACATCCCCGCCGGCGTCGAGTCGGGACTGCGCCTCCAGATGCCCGGCTCCGGCGAGGTCGGCCCTGCGGGCGGCCCCAACGGCGACCTGTACCTCGAGATCAACGTCGCCGCTCACCAGGTCTTCAGCCGCGAGGGCGACGACCTGCTCGCGACCCTCGAGGTGTCGATGCCCGATGCGATTCTCGGCACCGAGGTCACCATCGAGTCGCTCGACGGTGCGGTGCCGCTCGAGATCCGCGCCGGCGTGCAGTCCGGCGATGTGCTCACCATCAAGGGGCGCGGCATCACGCCGCTGCGCGGCACTCAGCGCGGCGACCTCCGCGTCGGCGTGCACGTGGTCACCCCGACGCGACTCGATGCCAAGCAGCGCGCGCTCATCGAGGACTTCGCCAAGAAGACGAAGGCGCCCGGCCCGCAACTGGCCGAGTTCCACCAGGGCCTGTTCTCGAAGCTGCGCGATCGGTTCCGGACCGGCTGAGCGATGGCACTGCACTTCGTGGTGACGGATGCCGGTGCCTCCCAGCCCGGCGACACCGTCGTGCTGTCGGGGCAGGAGGCGCATCATGCGGCGTCGGTGCGCCGGGTGCGCCCCGGCGAAGAGGTCACCGTCGGCGACGGTCGCGGGGTCTGGCTGACCGGCACGGTCGAGGCGGCCGCGCCGCGCGAGGTGGTGGTGCGTGTGGACAGCCGGCGCGAGGTGCCGGCATCCACCCCCCGGCTCGTGCTCGTGCAGGCGCTCGCGAAGGGCGACCGCGACGAACTGGCGATCCAGGCGGCCACCGAGCTCGGCGTCGACGAGATCGTGCCCTGGCAGGCCGCGCGCAGCGTGTCGCGATGGGACGCGCAGAAGGCGGCGAAGGGCGTGGCCCGGTGGGCCACGATCGTACGCGAGGCCGCCAAGCAGGCGCACCGCGCCTGGCTGCCCGATGTCACCGATCCCGTGACGACCCGCGTCCTCGCCGAACGCACGGCGACGTCCCAGGTGCTGGTGCTGGAGCCGGCGGCATCCACCGCACTGTCCGAGGTCGACACCGACGAGCGCGATATCGTCCTGGTCGTCGGGCCGGAGGGCGGGATCGCGCCGGAAGAGCTCGAGTCTCTCGCGGCGGCCGGCGCCCAGCCGGTCCGGCTGGGTGAGACGGTGCTGCGCACCTCGACGGCGGGCCCGGCGGCACTCGCTGTGCTCAATGCGCGTCTCGGTCGCTGGTGAGCCGTACCACCCCGCTGACTACACTGGGGACATGAGCGAACCGTCGATCTTCACGCGCATCCTCGAGGGTGAGATCCCCTCCGAGATCATCGCCGAGACCGAGAACGTCTTCGCGATCCGCGACATCAGCCCGAAGGCGCCGGTGCACCTGCTGGTGATCCCGAAGTCCGCCGAGTACCGCAACGTCGTCGAACTCGCCGCCGGCGATCCCGCTCTGCTGGCGGAGGTGGTGGCGCTGGCCGACCGGCTCGCCGCCGAGCATACGAACGGACAGTTCCGTCTGATCTTCAACACCGGCCCGGAGGCCGGGCAGACCGTATTCCACGTGCACGCACACGTGCTGGGCGGCGGGCTGTCGGAGGGGAGCATGGGTGCCTGACGATTCCGAGCGCACCGTGGAGCGCGTCTACGCCGACGGTGTGGCCATGGTGCAGCTGCTCGGCCCGCAAGACCGTCTGCTGCGCGTCGTCGAACGTGAGCACCCCGACGTAGAGGTGCATGTCCGCGGCAACGAGATCACCCTGACGGGGGAGTCGGATGCCGTGGTCTCGGCGCGCGCCCTCGTCGACGAGCTCATCGCGCTCGCGCGCTCGGGCCAGGGGCTCGACCCGGCCGACGTCAGCGCGTCGCGGCGCGTGCTCGATGCAGGCCAGCGGCCCAGCGAGGTGCTCGGCGAGGCGATCCTGTCCAGCCGCGGCAAGGTGATCCGCCCCAAGACCCTGGGACAGAAGGCCTATGTCGACGCGATCGAGGAGCACACGATCGTGTTCGGCATCGGTCCCGCCGGCACCGGAAAGACCTACCTCGCGATGGCCAAGGCCGTGCAGGCGCTGCAGCGTCGCGAGGTCAATCGCATCATCCTGACGCGTCCCGCCGTCGAGGCCGGCGAACGGCTCGGCTTCCTGCCGGGCACGCTGAACGACAAGATCGACCCGTACCTGCGCCCGCTGTACGACGCGCTCAACGAGATGATGGACCCCGAGATCGTGCCGCGGCTCATGGCTTCGGGCACGATCGAGGTGGCACCTCTGGCGTATATGCGCGGTCGCACTCTGAACGATTCGTTCGTCGTGCTCGACGAGGCGCAGAACACGACACCCGAGCAGATGAAGATGTTCCTGACCCGGCTGGGCTTCGGCACTCGCATGGTGGTCACCGGCGACATCACCCAGGTCGACCTGCCGCAGGGCGCGTCGGGGCTGCGGCTGGTCACCCGCGTGCTCAAGAACATCGACGACATCCACTTCGCCATGCTCACCAGTGACGATGTTGTACGCCACAGCCTCGTGGGCCGCATCGTCGACGCCTACACCGAGTACGACGAGCAGCGGCTCGCGGCCCGGCGCGAGCGCGATGAAGCGACCGAGTTCGCCAATCGCGCCGAACGGCGCACCGACCACCGCTCACGCGGACCCCGTGACCACCTGCCCAAGCGAGGACGCACATGACGATCGAGATCACCAACGAGTCCGGGGTCGAGATCGACGAGACCGTGCTGCTGCGCCTGACCGAGCACAACCTGGGACAGCTGAACGTGAGTCCGGAAGCCGATGTCGCGATCCTGCTGGTCGACGAGGGCGCGATGGAGTCGCTGCACGTGCAGTGGATGGACGAGCCCGGGCCCACCGACGTGCTGAGCTTCCCGATGGACGAACTGCGTCCCGGCACCGAGGAGTCGCCGACGCCGCCGGGCCTGCTGGGCGACATCGTGCTGTGCCCCCAGGTCGCCGAGACCCAGGCACAGGCCGCCCGGCACTCGACGCTGGATGAGCTCATCCTGCTGACCACGCACGGTCTGCTGCACCTGCTCGGCTTCGATCATGCCGAGCCCGCCGAGGAGCGCGAGATGTTCGGGCTGCAGCGCGAGCTCATCGTCGCATTCCATGCGGCGGAGCGTCGACGACGCGCATGACCGAGATCCTCCTGCTCGTCGCTGCCGTGCTGCTGGTCGCACTCGGCGGCCTCATGGCTGCCCTCGACGCGGCGCTGAGCGTCACCTCACGCGGCGATGTCGCCGAGCTGGCCGTCGTCGCCCGGCGCCCGGCATCCCTCGCCAGGATCGCAGCCGACCCCGACGCGCACGCCGATGCCGTCGTGTTCATCAGGATCCTCGCCGAGACGACGGCCGCGGTGCTGGTCACTGTCGCCTTCACCATCATGTTCGACAGCATCTGGTGGGCCATGCTGGCGGCCGCGATCCTCATGACGGCGGTGTCGTTCGTGCTCGTGGGCGCAAGCCCGCGCAGCGTCGGGCGCCAGCACGCCAAGACGCTGCTGCGCGTCTGCGCGCCCGTCGTGCGCGGTGCGCGGATCATCCTGGGGCCGCTGGCCCACCTGCTCGTTCTCCTCGGCAGCCGGCTGACCCCCGGCATCCAGCGCGGAGGCTCCTTCGCCTCCGAGGAGCAGCTGCTGAGCATGGTCGACGAGGCCGCCTCACAGGATCTGATCGAAGAGGACGACCGCGACCTCATCCACTCGGTGTTCGACTTCACCGACACCATCGTCCGCGCGGTCATGGTGCCGCGCACCGACATGGTGACGATGGATGCCAGCTTCACGACGCAGCAGGCCATGCGCCTGTTCCTGGACAAGGGCGTCTCCCGCGTCCCGGTCGCCGACGACGAGTCCGACGACATCACCGGTGTCGTGTACCTCAAGGATCTCGTGCAGTTCGCGTTCCGGGACGAGACCGCGTGGCGGTCGGCACCGGTCATCCAGATCGCCCGGCCGGCGGTGTTCGTGCCCGAATCGATGAAGGCCGAGACCCTGCTGCAGCAGATGAAGCGGGATGCCGTGCATGTCTGCCTCGTCGTCGACGAGTACGGCGGAGTGGCGGGCCTGGTGACCCTCGAGGACCTCATCGAAGAGCTCGTGGGCGAGATCGCCGACGAATACGACCCGCGCTCCACCGAGGTCGTCGAGCTCGGCGAGGGACGCTACCGCGTGAGCGCCCGTCTGGGGCTCGACGAGGTCGGCGATCTGTACGGCATCGAACTCGAAGACGACGAGGTCGACTCGGTGGGCGGGCTGCTCGGCAAGCTGCTGGGCCGGGTCCCGCTTCCGGGCGCGACGGCCGAGTACGGCGGGCTCGTGCTCACCGGCGGCGCGTCGCGCGGCCGTGGCCGGGGTCTTGCGACCGTGTTCGTCGAGCAGAAGCCCGAGCTCGAGGCCTGGCGACGCGCGTCCGCCGCGCCGCGCACCGGAGAGATCCGGCTTCCGACCACAGGCGAGACACGCGTCCGCCGCAGAGGAGAGTCCGCATGACCGAGAACCGATCCGGGTTCGTCACCTTCGTGGGGCGTCCCAACGTCGGCAAGTCCACGCTGACCAACGCCCTCGTGGGCGAGAAGGTGGCCATCACCAGCGACAAGCCGCAGACGACCAGGCGCGCGATCCGCGGCATCCTGAACCGGCCCGCAGGGCAGCTGGTCATCGTGGACACCCCCGGCATCCACAAGCCCCGCACCCTCCTCGGTGAGCGCCTCAACAGCCTCGTCGAGCAGGTGCTGGGCGATGTCGATGCGATCGGGTTCCTCGTGCCGGCGACCGAGAAGGTCGGTCCCGGAGATCGCCGGATCGCCGCGTCGCTCGACGGCTACCGGCGGGCGAAGAAGGTCGCGATCGTGACGAAGACCGACATCGCCACGCGCGAGCAGATCACCGAGCGACTCATGGAGGTCGACAGCCTGCGTGAGGACTGGGATGCCGTCATTCCGCTGTCGGCGATCGCCGGCGAGCAGCTGGATGTCCTCACCGACGAGCTGCTGAGCCTGATGCCGACCGGGCCCGCGCTGTACCCCGACGACGTCGTCACCGATGAATCGCTCGAGGACCGCATCGCCGAGATCATCCGCGAAGCCGCGCTCGAAGGCGTGCGCGACGAGCTGCCGCACTCGATCGCCGTGACGATCGAGGACATCGCGCCGCGCGAGGACTCGGACCTCACCGACATCTACGCGAACATCGTCGTCGAGCGCGACAGCCAGAAGGCGATCATCATCGGCCACAAGGGTTCGCGGCTCAAGGACGTGGGGTCGCGGGCGCGGGCCGGCATCGAACCGCTCGTGGGGAGCAGGGTGTTCTTGTCGCTGCGCGTGCGCGTGGCGAAGGAATGGCAGCGCGACCCGAAGCAGCTCGGCCGGCTGGGGTTCTGATGGCGAAGCGGTGGATCGCGCGACAGGCCGGCGCTCCAGAGAGCTGGGACTTCGTCGACCACGACGTGCCCGAACCCGGGCCCGGTGAGGTGACGATCCGCGTGCGCGCGGCCGGCATGAACCCCGCCGACCACAAGCATGTCGCCGCGGACAGCGGTCAGACCTGGCCGGTTGCGATCGGATACGAGGTGTCCGGTGAGCTGTCGGCGATCGGCGCCGACACCCAGATCGGCTCGGGCTCTGCGGCCTTGGGCGATGAGGTGATCGCCTTCCGCGTGGTGGGCGGGTATGCGACCGAGCTGACGGTTCCGGCCTCGAAGGTGTTCGCGAAGCCGGCGACGCTCACGCACCCCGAGGCGGCGAACCTGCTGCTGGCGGCGACGACGGCGGCGGAGATGCTGGCGGTCACGAACGCGCAACCGGGCGAGACCCTGCTGCTGCACGGAGCATCGGGAGCGGTCGGGGTGAGCGTGCTCCAGCAGGCCGCGCTGCGCGGCATCCATGTCATCGGAACGGCGTCGCCGGGCCGGTTCGATGAGGTCCGCCGCTTCGGCGGGACGCCGGTGTCCTATGGCGATGGGCTGGCGCAGCGCGTGCGCGAAGCGGCCGGTGACGCCATGATCGCGGCCGCACTGGACGCCGTCGGCACCGATGAGGCCGTCGATGTATCGGTGGAGCTGGTGGCTGATCGCGCTCGCATCGTGACGATCGCGAACGCCCGTCGGGCGGAGAGCGACGGCATCCGTTGGATCCGCGGATCGCTGCCCGAGAGTGCGCGATTCCGCGATGGGATCCGCGCCGACCTGATCGCGCTCGCGCAGGAGCAGAAGCTCGTCGTGCCGATAGCGGGGACGTACCCGCTGGCCGAAGCACCCGAAGCACTGCGGCTGCTGGCCGCAGGCCATCCCGGCGGCAAGCTCGCGCTGATTCCCTGAGTCGGGTGCCGCGTGCCTCAGCGGACAGCGAAGCGGCCGGGTCATCACCTGCGGGGCGCCCGGCCGCTTCGTGTGGCGTCAGGGGCGACGTCCGCCGCCCATCATCTGGCCGGTCAGCTCGGTCACCGACTCGCCATTGACGGTGATCGTGGCGCCGGTGAGGCTGCCGGTGCCGTCGTAGTCGAAAGCCGACTGCGCCGTGATGTCGATGGTCCCGCCGGTGATCGTGAGGTCGCCGTTGCTGTCGATCGCATCGGTGTCGCCGGAACCCATCTCGATCGTGAGGCTTCCGCCGTTGATCGTGATGTTCATGCCCGACGTGACGATGGCCGACGCAGCGGCGTTGATGCCGTCATCGGACGCGCTGAGCGTGATGTCACCGTCGTCGATCACGATGACCGGCGCTTCGATGCCCTCGACGGAATCCGTGATCACGATCGTGCCGCCGGTGATCGACACCTGCTGCTCGGCCTTGATCGCGTCGTCGCCGGTGGTGATCGTGAGCTCGCCTCCCGAGATGACGAGCTGCCCCTCGCCGAGGTCGGTGTCGTTGGTCGACTTCACGCCGTCGCCGGCCGCGTCGACCGCGATCGTGCCGTCGCTGATGTTCAGCGAATCGGTGCCGCGGATGCCGTCGTCAACGCTGGTCACATCGATCGTGCCGTCGAGGATCCACACGTCATCCTTGCCGACGATGCCGTCGGCGAAGTTCGCCGTCACCGTCAGCGTGCCGGTGCCGGCGAGGTAGAGGTCGTCGGAGGAATAGATCGCACCGTCGATCTCCTCGTCGCTGCGGGTCGCGGCGTCCGAGACGGTGTTGACGGTGCCCTCTGCCAGTTCCACCACGGTGAGCTCGGCGTTGTCGACCTGGATCGCCGCGCCGGCGGTGCTTTCGATCGTGGCGCCGTCGAGGATGATCCGCACGTACCCGTCGGAGTCTACGGTCACCTGGCCGGTGGAGGAACCGGTGAGCACATAGGTACCGGCCTCCGTGATCTCGAGCCCTTCGTCGGTGAGCGTCACGTCCGTGCTCGGCAGCGTGCCCCAGTCCACATCGACGCCGGAGACGGTCGACTCCGTCACCGTGCTGGTGCTCGTGGTCGCCTCGCCGGTGTCCCCGGAGGAGCTGGTCGAGTCGGTCGCCGCATCATCCAGCGACGTGGCCGTGCAGCCGGCGAGCAGCAGGGCTGCGATCATCACTCCGCCGGCGACCTTGGTGTGGTGTCTCATGATCTTCCTTCCGCAGAGATCTGTTCGATGAGACTCAGTTCACTCCTTTGCTCTATGAGATTCCTATGCTGCCGCTTTGCCGTGACCGATGGTCTGCGGGCCTGCGCTTCAGGACGAGGCATCCACTTCGCGCAGCCAGGACTGGACGACGACGACCTCCTCGCCGAAGTCGGCATCCGCGGCGTCCTGCCACGTCCCGTCGTCCCACGTCACCTGCACCCACAGCCGGCCGTCCTGCGGCCACGAACTGACCAGCGCCGCGCCGAGCCGGTCGCCGGCCTCCTCCTGGATCTCGACCAGAGTCGCCTCGTCCGTGTCGCCGGGCACGCCGCCGGTGGGGTCTTCGGGCGCCATCGGATCGTACAGCGCCAGCAGGATCGGCGGCTGCGTGACGGTCAGCGCGTCACCGTCGTAGGTGCCCTGCACGGCATAGGAACCCCAGACGACGTCGTTCGATGACGTCGACCCTTCGACGCCTTCCCAGGTCCAGTCGACCAGCGCCACACCACCGCCGCACTGCGGGGGATGGGATTCCATCACCACCGCGCACAGCCGCACGCCACCAGAGTCCTCGAGCACCGTCCCCTGGCCGATGACGTCATTCTCAGGCAGTCCCGGATCGAGCGACCCGAGCGACTGGCCGCCGGGCGCATCCGCCGCAGATCCCGGTCCGGCGGGGGTCGCACACGCGGCCAGCAGGCCGCCGGCGAGACACAGCACGAGGAGGGACGAGCTTCGTCGCAGACGCTTCATATCCCCACAGTGTCGCTGGTCCGGCATCCGTCTCATGAGTCGTCGTGTTCGTAAAGCGGGTGTAGTCTTTCTGCATGCGCTTCAGCGGCCTGCTTCTTAGCTGCCGCGACGAGTCCTCGTTCTAGGGCCCTCCTCGTCGCGGAGCTTGGTGTTGGCCCGCCTCATCTGACGAGAGAACGCGAATCATGGACAACACTCAGAAGACCTCCGGCATGCCGATCCACAAGTATCGGCCCTACCACGAGCAGTTCCAGGTGGATCTGCCCGACCGCACCTGGCCCGGCAAGCGCATCACGCAGGCACCGCGCTGGTGCGCGGTCGACCTCCGCGACGGAAACCAGGCCCTCATCGACCCGATGAGCCCCGAGCGCAAGCGCGTCATGTTCGAGCTGCTGGTGAAGATGGGCTACAAGGAGATCGAGGTCGGCTTCCCGTCCGCGAGCCAGACCGACTTCGACTTCGTCCGGCAGCTCATCGAAGGGGACCTGATCCCCGACGACGTCACCATCCAGGTGCTGACGCAGTCGCGCGAGCATCTCATCGAGCGCACGTACGAGTCGATCGCCGGTGCCAAGCAGGCCATCGTCCACCTGTACAACTCGACCAGCATCCTGCAGCGGGACGTCGTCTTCCGCACCGACAAGCAGGGCATCATCGACATCGCGCTCGAGGGCGCCCGGCTGTGCCGCGAGTACGAGAAGCGCATCCCCGAGACGACGGTCTACTACGAGTACTCGCCCGAGTCCTACACCGGGACCGAGCTCGAGTTCGCGGTGGACATCTGCAACCAGGTGCTCGAGATCTTCGAACCCACCCCCGAGCGCAAGGTCATCATCAACCTGCCCGCCACGGTAGAGATGGCCACGCCGAACGTCTACGCCGACTCGATCGAGTGGATGAGCCGCCGCCTCGCGCACCGCGAGAACGTGATCCTGTCGCTGCACCCGCACAACGACCGCGGCACGGCGATCGCGGCGGCGGAGCTCGGCTACATGGCCGGCGCCGACCGCATCGAGGGCTGTCTGTTCGGCAACGGTGAGCGCACTGGAAACGTCGACATCGTGGCCCTGGGCATCAACCTGCTGACGCAGGGCATCGACCCGCAGATCGACTTCAGCGACATCGACCACGTCAAGCGCACGGCCGAGTACTGCAACCAGCTGCCGGTTCCCGAGCGCAGCCCCTGGGCCGGCGACCTCGTGTTCACCGCGTTCAGCGGTTCGCATCAGGACGCCATCAAGAAGGGATTCGAGGCGTTGGATGCCAGGGCCGCGGCCGCCGGCGTCACCGTCGACGAGGTGGAATGGGCCGTCCCCTACCTGCCGATCGATCCGAAGGATCTCGGGCGCTCGTACGAGGCGGTCATCCGCGTCAACTCGCAGTCCGGCAAGGGCGGGGTCGCCTACCTGCTCAAGACCGACCACGCCATCGACCTGCCGCGCAAGCTGCAGATCGAATTCTCCGGCGTCGTGCAGGCCAAGACCGATGCCGAAGGCGGTGAGGTGTCGAGCGACCAGATCTGGTCGATCTTCACCGACGAGTACCTCCCGGCATCCATCGACGATGCCAAGTGGGGGCGGTTCGAGCTGCTGTCGACCGCGACGCAGAGCCACATGACCGGTGATGTCGCCCTCGAGGTGACGCTCCGCGACGGCGACGCCACGGTCGATGCGACCGGGCACGGCAACGGGCCCGTCGCCGCGTTCCTCGAGGTGCTGCGCGCGCAGGGCTTCGACGTGACGGTCTACGACTACGTCGAGCACGCGCTCAGCGCCGGCGGCGACGCGCAGGCCGCCGCCTACGTCGAGCTGCAGGTCGACGGCGAGCGGCTGTGGGGCGTCGGCATCGACGGCGACATCTCGACGGCGAGCCTGAAGGCCATCGTCTCGGGCGTCAACCGCGCGATCCGCACCCGCCAGGCGGCACCGGCCCCCGAGCTCGCCGCCGTCTGACGCCCCGGGACCCCGCCCCTTCCGCGAGAGAACACTTCGGCGCCGAGAGAATGGGTGTCACCCGTACTCTCGTCCGCCCGTTGTTCTCTCGCTGTCGGGGGTGGTCGGGGGTGGTCGGGGGCGGGGCGGTCGGGGTGGTCAGGGTTTGATGATCGGGATCGCGGTGGTCTCGACCGCGACCTTGCGCCGATGAAGAGCTCGCTGCTCGGGCAGTGAGATGTCGAAGATCACGGCCAGAAGCCGGATGATCGTCGTCACCACGACGCACGCGATGGCTGCCGCCACAAGCGGTGCGCCCATCGCGTGCGTCGCAGCGAGCACCGCGCATCCGGCCGCAGCGGCGATCGCGTACAGCGATCCGACGTGCATGATCGCGACCGGCAGTCCCATCATCATGTCGCGCAGGATGCCGCCGCCCACAGCCGCGCACACTCCCACGAAGACGGCCGGAACCTCGGGCAGCCCGAGCGCCAGCGCCTTGGCGGTGCCGAACGCGCCGAACAGTCCGATGACCAGTGCGTCGAGCGCGACGATCACGGCGTTCAGCCGCTGGAAGAGGTTCGCCAGCAGCATGCCCACCAGCGCCGCGACCACCGCGGTGATCAGGTACCAGTTGCTCTGCATCGTCGCCAGTTCGACGTTCAGCATGAGATCGCGGATGAGGCCGCCGCCCATGCCCATCACGATCCCGATGATCGTCACGCCCAGCAGGTCGAGGCGGCGCTGCCCGAGGAAGCCGGACGCGAACAGGGCCCCCTGCACCCCGCCGAGACCGACGGCGACCAGGTCTGCCCACAGGGGGATCACGAAGAGCGGCTCTGTCACGCCTCCATTGTCGCCTCGCGAGGGGATAATCGAGTAGTGCCCACCTACCGCGACGAGGTCGTGGTCCTGCGCACCCACAAGCTGGGTGAAGCCGACCGCATCCTGACGCTGCTCAGCAGACGTCACGGCAAGGTCCGCGCCGTCGCGAAGGGCGTGCGGCGGACCTCCTCGCGTTTCGGGGCCAGGCTGGAGCCGTTCATGGTCGCCGACGTCCAGCTCTACGCGGGACGCTCGCTCGACATCGTGCAGCAGGCCGAGTCGCTCGGCTCGTACGGTGCCGGCATCGTCACGCACTACGACCGCTACACCGCCGCCCACGCCATGGTCGAGGCCGCCGACCGGCTGAACGAGGCCGAGGCCACGCCCCAGCAGTATCTGCTGCTGATCGGCGGTCTGCGGTCGCTGTCGCGCGGCGAGCACGCCTCGCGTTCCGTGCTGGACTCGTACCTGCTGCGCGCCATGTCGCTGTCGGGCTGGGCCCCGGGCCTGCACGACTGCGCGCGGTGCGGGCGACCCGGCCCGCACGAGTGGTTCGTGGCGCAGCTGGGCGGCACCGTCTGCGGTGAGTGCGCGCCCGCCGGCTCGGCGCGACTGCACCCCGACACCGGCGGACTGCTGCGCGCGCTGGTCGCAGGGGAGTGGGACGTCGTCGATTCGGCGACACCGGAGACCACCGGCGCGGCGTCGGGACTCGTCGCCGCGTACGCCCAATGGCATCTCGAGCGCGGCATCCGCTCGCTCTCGCACCTGGAGGGCGCCCGGTGACACCGAAGCCGTACACCCACCGTGACGCCGTGCCCTACCGGCCCCTGGACTGGACCGGCATCCATCCACCGGCCTTCCCCTCCGGCGGCGTGCCGAACCACATCGCGATCGTGATGGACGGCAACGGCCGCTGGGCGAACCGGCGCGGACTCACCCGCATCGAGGGGCACCGCGCGGGAGAAGAGGTGCTGCTCGATGTCGTCGCCGGCGCGATCCAGGCAGGCGTGAAGCACCTGAGCGTGTACGCGTTCTCGACCGAGAACTGGGCCCGCTCACCTGAGGAGGTCCGTTTCCTCATGGGCTACAACCGCGACGTGCTGCACCGCCGCCGCGATCAGCTCAACGAGTGGGGCGTCCGCGTGCGGTGGGCGGGACGCAAGCCGCGGCTGTGGGGATCGGTCATCAAAGAGCTGCAGCACGCCGAGCAGCTCACCGCCGGCAATGACGTGCTCACCCTCACGATGTGCGTCAACTACGGCGGCCGGGTCGAGCTCGTCGACGCCATGCGGCGCATCGGCGAGGATATCGCCGCGGGCCGGCTGAAGCCGAACGCCGTCACCGAGAAGACGATCCGGCGGAACCTCTACATTCCCGGCATGCCCGACGTCGACCTGTTCGTGCGCTCCAGCGGCGAGCAGCGCACGTCGAACTTCCTGCTCTGGGAGTCCGCCTACGCCGAGATGGTGTTCCTCGACACGCTCTGGCCCGACTTCTCGCGCACCGAGCTGTGGCACGCCATCGAGCTGTACCTCGACCGCGACCGCCGATTCGGCGGTGCCGTCGACACCCCGAAGGCGTGACACGGGAATACCGGCACGCGCACCCGCCGTTGCACCAGGTGTGACTGATCCCATCAAAATCGACGTGTGGAGCGACATCGCCTGCCCGTGGTGCTACATCGGCAAGCGCAACCTCGAGAACGGGCTGGCCGCGGCCGCCGGCGACGAGGACGCGCCCCAGGTCGAGGTGACCTTCCACTCCTACGAGCTCTCACCCGACACACCCGTCGACTTCGACGGCGACGAGGTCGACTTCCTCGCCGGGCACAAGGGCATGCCGCGGGCGAACGTCGAGCAGATGCTCGAGCGCGTCACCGGCGTCGCGAAGGACGCGGGTCTCGAATACCGCTTTGACCTGCTCAAGCACACCAACACGGTGAAGGCGCACGAGCTGCTGCACTTCGCGAAGGAGCAGGACGCACAGCACGCCATGGCCGAGCGGCTCATGTCGGCGTACTTCGTCGAGGGCCGCCATGTCGGCCGCATCGACGACCTCGTCGAGCTGGCGGCTGAGGCGGGACTGGATGCCGGTGCCGCGCGCGAGGCGCTCGAGTCGAGCCGCCATCTCGACGACGTGCGGGCCGATCAGGCCCAGGCGTCGCAGTACGGCATCCAGGGCGTGCCGTTCTTCGTCATCGACGGAAAGTACGGCGTGTCCGGCGCGCAGCCGCCCGAGGCGTTCACGCAGATCACCCGTCAGCTGTGGGCCGAGCGGCTCACCCCCGCAGACGAGGCGCTCACGCCGGCAGAGTAGCCTCGATCGCCGCGATCACCTCGGGCGCGTCGGGCTTGGTCTGCGGCCGGAAGCGGTGGACCTCGCCAGACGGGGTCACCAGGAACTTCTCGAAGTTCCACGCGACCGGCCCCTTGACGCCCTCGGCGTTCTTGGACTTCTTGAGCGCCTTGTACAGCGGTGCCGCGTGCGAGCCGTTCACACGAACCTTGTCCATGATGGGGAAGCTGACCCCGTAGGTCACGGAGCAGAACTCGAGGATCTCGTCCATCGATCCCGGCTCCTGCCCCATGAACTGGTTGCACGGGAACCCGATGACCTGCAGCCCCCGGTCGCCGTACGTCTTCTGCAGCTGCTCGAGCTGCTCGTACTGCGGCGTCAGTCCGCATTTGGATGCCACGTTGACCACCAGCACGACGCGATCGGCGTAGTCGCCGAGGCTCACCGGGGCACCGTCGGCGGTCTGGAACGTGATGTCGTGGAGTGTCGCGGTCTGGGTCTGGTCCATGTTGTCCACGATATGCCCGCCCGGTCACCGTGAGGCGCGCCGAGTCTGGGAGAATGGAAAGGATATGGCCACCACCCTCGCTCCCGCGCCGGCACTGCGCATCGGGCCGATCGCGCTCGATGCGCCGGTCGTTCTGGCGCCGATGGCCGGCATCACCAACACGGCGTTCCGCCGCCTGTGCCGCGAGTACGGGGCCGGGCTCTATGTCAGCGAGATGATCACCACACGCGCGCTCGTCGAGCGCAACGCCACGACGATGCGCCTGATCACCCACCACGAATCCGAGACGCCCCGGTCGATCCAGCTGTACGGCGTGGACCCTGCCACCACCGAGGCCGCGGTGCGGCTGCTCGTCGAAGAGGACCGCGCCGACCACATCGACCTCAACTTCGGCTGCCCGGTGCCCAAAGTCACCCGCAAGGGTGGGGGAGCGGCCCTGCCGTGGAAGCTCGGCCTGTTCCGCGAGATCGTCACCCGAGCCGCCCGCGCCGCCGGCGACATCCCTCTCACGGTGAAGATGCGCAAGGGCATCGACGCCGACCACCTGACCTACCTCGACGCCGGGCGCATCGCCGAAGACGCCGGGGTGGCCGCCGTCGCCCTGCACGCGCGCACAGCCGGCGAGTTCTACTCGGGCAACGCCGACTGGGATGCGATCGCCACTCTCAAACAGGCTGTCACGGGTGTCCCGGTGCTCGGCAACGGCGACATCTGGTCGGCCGACGATGCCGTGCGGATGATGGCGGAGACCGGCTGCGACGGTGTCGTCGTCGGTCGCGGGTGCCTCGGGCGTCCATGGCTGTTCGGAGATCTCGCGCGGGCCTTCGGCGGTCGCGCGTCCGCGCCGGTCGACGCGACGCTGGGCTTCGTGGCCCGGGCGTTCCGCCGTCACGCCGAACTGCTCGTCGAGTTCTTCGAGGACGAGGGGCGGGGATGCCGCGACATCCGCAAGCATGTCGCCTGGTACTTCAAGGGGTATCCGGTCGGCGGTGAGACGCGCGCGCAGCTGGCGACCGTGTCGACGCTGGCCGAGATCGACGACCTGCTCGCCACGCTCGACCTCGACGCCGCGTACCCCGGTGCCGCCGCCGAGGGGCAGCGCGGCCGGGCGGGCACGCCCAAGCGTCCGGCCCTGCCCGACGGCTGGCTGCTGTCGCGCGAACTCGGAGCCGCGGCATCCACCGCACTTGCCGAAGCGGAGCTCGACACCAGTGGCGGCTGATCTGGCCAGTGGCGTCGGCGCCCTGCCCGGGCGGCCCGCCGGCTACGACGACCGCGACGCCGAGCGCTTCCACCCCGAGCGGCACCGCTCGCAGCGGGACAGCTTCGCACGCGATCGCGCCCGGGTACTCCACTCCGCCGCGCTGCGCCGCCTCGCCTCGAAGACACAGGTGCTCAGCCCCGCCAGCGCCGCCGATTTCGCCCGCAACCGGCTCACCCACTCGCTCGAGGTGGCGCAGGTGGGCCGCGAGCTCGCGATCGCGCTCGAGCTGTCGCCCGACGTCGTCGACACCGCGTGCCTCAGCCATGACATCGGGCACCCGCCGTTCGGGCACAACGGCGAGCGGGCGCTCAACGAGTGGGCCGAGGACATCGGCGGGTTCGAGGGAAATGCGCAGTCGCTGCGCATCCTGTCACGCCTCGAGCCGAAGGTCACCGACGACGAGGGCACGGCCTTCGGCCTGAACCTGACCCGGGCGAGCCTGGATGCCGTGTGCAAGTACCCGTGGACCGTCGAACACGCCATACCCGACCCGGGGGGCCGGCAGAAGTTCGGGGTGTATCCCGAAGACGAAGCGGTGTTCCGGTGGATGCGCGAGGGCGCGCCCGGGCGGCGGCGGTGCATCGAGGCCGAGGTCATGGACCTGTCCGACGACATCGCCTACTCGGTGCACGACGTCGAGGACGCGATCCTCAACGGCTACCTCGATCCGCGGCGGCTCGCCGACCCACGCGAACGCGAGGCGCTGCTGACGGCGATCCAGACCTGGGTGGGGTACGGGTTCGAGCGCGACGAGCTCGAAGACGCCCTGTACCGCCTGGTGAGCCTGCCGGAATGGCTGACCGAGTTCGACGGGTCGCGCGCCGCCGTCGGTCGACTCAAGAACCTCACCTCCGACCTGATCGGCCGCTTCGCCCGCGCGGCGACGGCAGCCACGCGCGAGCACTACGATGTGCCGGTGCTCACCCGCTTCCACGGCCGGGTCATCATCCCGCGCAGCATCGAGGCCGAGATGGCGGTGCTCAAAGGCACGATCGGCGCGTTCGTCGTCTCGATCGACGGGCGCCGCGGTCTGTACAAGGAGCAGCGGCGAGTGCTGAAGCGCCTGGCATCCGCTCTCGCCGAGCGGCCCCAGAACCTCGACTCCCTGCACGCCGAGGACTTCGCCCGCGCCGAGACCGATGCCGCGCGCAAGCGCGCCGTCGTCGATCAGGTGTCGACCCTCACCGACCGCTTCGCGATCGAGTGGCACACGCGGCTGGTCGGACATGTCGACCTGCGCGAGCTCGGTCTATGGTCGACGCACGCCCGCGTGACCGCCTCGAACGACTTCGCGCTGCCCGAGCCGATCGAGGGCCTGTGATGCCGGCGGGGGAGCACTGATGGCGCGCATCCGGCAGGCGGACGTCGAAGAGGTCAAGGCGCGCACCAACCTCGCCGACATCATCGGTGAGCGCGTCGCCCTCAAAACGGCCGGCGTGGGCTCGTTCAAGGGGCTGTGCCCCTTCCACGACGAGCGCAGCCCCAGCTTCCACGTCCGGCCCCAGGTCGGCTTCTACCACTGCTTCGGCTGCGGCGAGTCCGGCGACGTCTACTCGTTCCTCCGCGCCATGGACCACCTGTCCTTCACTGAGGCCGTCGAACGGCTTGCAGGGCGCATCGGCTTCCAGCTCCACTACGAAGACGGGGCGGCAGCCCCCGAGACCGGTGGCCGCACCCGGCTCTATCAGGCCAACACCGCCGCGGCCGAGTGGTTCCGCTCGCAGCTGGCCACCCCCGAAGCCGACGCGGGGCGCCGGTTCCTGGGCGAACGCGGCTTCGACGCGGGGGCGGCCGCGCACTTCGGCATCGGCTACGCGCCCAAGGGCTGGAACGGACTGCGCGACGCGATGCGGGCTCAGGGCTTCACCGACGAGGAGCTGCTCACTGCGGGCCTCCTCTCGCAGGGTCAGCGCGGCGGATACGACCGGTTCCGCGGGCGCGTCGTCTGGCCCATCCGCGATATCACGGGGCAGACCATCGGCTTCGGTGCGCGCCGCCTGTTCGAGGACGATCAGGGGCCGAAGTACCTCAACACCCCCGAGACGCCGATCTACAAGAAGTCGCAGGTGCTCTACGGGCTCGACCTCGCGAAGAAGGCCATCTCGCGCGGTCATCAGGTGGTCGTCGTCGAGGGCTACACCGACGTCATGGCGTGCCATCTCGCCGGTGTGACCACCGCGATCGCCACCTGCGGCACCGCGTTCGGCGCCGACCACATCACCGTCCTCCGGCGTGTCATGGGCGATGACTCGGCCGCCGGCGAGGTGATCTTCACGTTCGATCCGGATGCCGCGGGGCAGAAGGCCGCACTGCGGGCGTTCGGCGATGAGAAGCGCTTCGCCGCACAGACCTACGTCGCGGTGGCCCCGGACGGCCTCGACCCCTGCGATCTGCGCCTGAACCGGGGGGATGCCGCGGTGCGGTCGCTCATCCAGACCAAGGCACCGATGTTCGAGTTCGTCATCGACCAGCGTCTGACCGGCTTCGACCTGGCAACCGTCGAGGGGCGCGTGGGCGCCCTCCGGGCCGCGGCGCCCATCGTCGCCGACATCCGCGACCCCGCATTACGGCCCGGCTACACCCGCGTGCTCGCGCGCAAGCTGGGCATGGACCTCGGCGAGGTCACGCCTGCGGTGACCCACGCCGCACGCGCGTCGCGTTCAGGCGCGCGCGACGCCGAGGCGGCGGCATCCACCGCCCCCGGCGAGACCACACGCGTGACGATCGCCTCGCTGCCGCGCACGGCAGGGGTGGCGATCGAACGGGACGCGCTGATGGGGGTGCTGCAGTACGGCCACCAGGTCGACGGCGACGACATCGACGCTGCGATGGCCCTGCCCATGAGCCACCCCGGCCTCGATGCGGTGCGCGGGGCGATCGCCGCGCAGGCCGACCGCACCCGCGTCGGATGGGCATCGGCCGCCGTCGAAGCTATCCGCGAGCCGTACCGTTCGCTGGGCGTCGAACTGCTCACGGCGGACTTTCCCGCGCTGACCGAGGCCGAAGCTCTCGCCTCGACGCGGTCGCTGTGCCGGCGCCTGCGCGTGCGTGCCGTGGACCGCGAGAAGAACGAGCTGCTGGGCGCGATCCAGCGCGTGCCCGCCGACTCCGAAGAGGGGCGCACCGTGCGCGTCGCGCTGCGCGAGCTCGACGCCCGGCGTCGCATCCTGACCGAGGACTGACGACGCCCGCAGCCAGCGGGTCGCCGAATGGCGCGTTCGGGGCGGACGAGGCAGGATGGACCCCATGCCTGACGCTCCCGACGTCGTCGTCCGCTGCGTGGATCTGTCCATCTCCCATGGCGGCCGCACGCCCCGCGTCGTGGACGGCGTCACCTTCACGCTGTACCGTGGCGGAGCGCTCGCGCTGATGGGTCCGACGGGGGCCGGCAAGTCCAGCCTCATCGCACTGCTGGCAGGCGCCGATCAGGACGTGCGCGTCGCGGGCGGCACCGCCGAGGTCGCGGGGATCCCCGTGCAGGGGCGCGGACGCGTCGGCCGTGCGCGCCGCTACGTCACCGGATACCTCGCGCAGCGCGCGGGCGCCGATCTTCCGGCGCGGATGACGGTTTCCGACGTCATCGGCGATCCGATCTCCAGTCGCGACCGCCGCGTCAACCAGCGCGCTCTCGCAGTGCGGGTGGCCGGCCTGCTCGACGAGCTCCAGCTGCCGCTCGGGGCGGCCCACAAGTATCCGTACGAGCTGAGCGCCGGCATGCGACAGCGCGTCGCCCTGGCCCGGGCGCTCGTGCTGCAGCCACGCCTGCTCGTCGCCGACGACGTCTATGCGAACCTCGATCCCGAGGTGCGCACGACCGTGCACGACGCCATCCAGAGGCGACGGCGCGATCAGGGCCTGGCCCTGCTGATGGCGACCAACGACGAAGACGCGGTAGGCGGTTTCGATGCCGATGTGCTCGTGATGCGCGACGGTCACACGGTGGCGTACGGGCACGGGATGAACGACCTGCTGTGGACGCCGGACGGCCGTGAGAAGACGGCCCCCTGATGTCACGAGCACCCTCCAGGCTTTGCTAACATAGTGTGGTTGCCTGCTCGCAGGTGACTGATCCTCGGTAGCTCAATTGGCAGAGCAGCCGGCTGTTAACCGGCAGGTTCTTGGTTCGAGTCCAAGCCGGGGAGCGAATGGCCTCGGGCTCCACCCCGAGGCCATTCTTCATCTCCGGGCGGACTGTCCCTCGCCGGGCGCGGGCCACAGCGCCACTGCCGCGCCGAGCACGACTCCCAGCACGAGCAGCATCGAGATGGCGGCGACTTCGGGCAGCACGAGGCCTCCGGCGAGCAGCGCCGGCGGCATGGCGACGATGACGCCGGCGAGTCCGATGAGCGCGGGCATGCCCATCGCGCGCCGTGCGCCCGCGCCCAGTCGTGCCCAGGGCCTCCCGGTCGTGAGCATCACGGCGCACAGGTGCCACCCGGCGAGGCCCAGGGCCACCGGCACCGCCTCGACCGGCTGCGGCGTGACCACCGCGGCCTCCATCACGACGGTGAGGCCGGCGATCAGCGGAGCCGATGTCCGCGGGAGGAGCACACCGAACGCCAGCGCGGTCCAGGCGAGCACCTGCATCAGCGGCCCGGCGCCGAGCCACGTGAGCCACAGCTGCACGGCGGCGCCGAGCACCAGCATCGCCCCGCGCACGAGCCATCGCTGCAGCGGGCGGCGGAGCGCGCGTGCGACAGCACGGGTGAGGAAGTCCTCGAGCGCGTTCATCGCACGGTCTCGGCGCGGCCGGACACGCGCGGACGCGCGTGGTTCGCCGCGAGCTCGGCGGCCAGCATCCCGATGCCCTCCACTCCGCGCCACGGGGTGACGGGCACACCACGCTCACGCAGCTTCTGGATGGGCTCTTCGCGTTCGAGTCGGCGCAGCGCCCATGCCTCGTCCCAGAACGAGATGTGGTCGGTGCGGAGCGAGCGACGACGGCGGGGAGGCAGCATGCCGAGGCTCGCAGGGAGCGTATCGATGACGATCACGCTCGCGCCGCGGTGGTGCAGTCGCCCGATCTCGTCGAACACATCGTCGGCCAGCAGCGGCGAGCACACGACCGCGAACGTCCCGGGGCGCAGTCGCCCCACGCGGCGGAGGTACAGGCCGCGCGGACGGTCGGCTCGCGCGTGCGCGAGCTGGGTGTCGAACACGGCGAACTGGCGGATGCCGGCGCGCGGCGGGATGTCGCCGATCATGCTGCCCAGATCGTGCACTCCCACGCGGTCACCGAGCCGGAGGTAGTGCTCCACGAGCGACGCCGCGGCGACCACGGTGGCATCGAGGCTGGATTCGGCCGGGCCGCGGTCGGGTGCGACCGTGACGTCGGCGAGCGTGTCCATGACCACCAGGACGTCGGTGTCACGATCGGCGGTGGTCGCATTCGTGTGCAGGATGCCGGTGCGCGAGGTCACGCGCCAGTTCACGCGGCTGAGGCGGTCACCGGGCTGGAAGCGCCGGATGTCGGCCAGCGAGCTGCCGTCGCCCGGACGGCGGCTCGCGTGCAGGCCGGCCAGTCCCGTCGGGTGCGGGACGACGTCGCCCCGCCCTGGGACGGCGGCCACGGGCGAGACGGTGACCGGCGGCAGCTCCTGCGTGGTGCGCGCCTGCCACAAGCCCGCATCGTCGGTGACGACGACGTGAGCGGGCGGCAGCTCGAGCCTGCCCCACCGTTGCGGACGGATCCGGACGGCGGCCCCATCGCGGTCGCACGCGGCACCCCATTGCGGGTCGAGATCGAAGCGCTGACCCGGCGCGAGTGACACGTCGACGATGCGATCGGGTCCTGCCGTCACGCGCAGCTCCACCGCCTCGCCGGTACGCACCCGCCGTGCAGTGAGCCCCACTTCGGGGCCGGGCTCGCCCCGCATCGGGCGGCGCAGCACTCCGTACACCGTCCAGCACACGAACGGCGCGGCGATGATCACCAGCGCAGGCTGGCGGGCCAGCAGCGCGAGCACGAGCGTGCCGGCGGCGAGCACCGAGGTGCGCGCCAGCGCGGTGGTGGGACGGTACCGCATCACACTCCCGCGGCATCCGGAAGGTACTCGACGGGCACCGGAATACGGCTGACGACACCCGCGATCACCTGATCGCCGGAGATGTTGCTCAGCCACAGCTCGGGCTTCACCGTGATGCGATGGGCCAGCGCAGGGACGGCGAGCGACTTGACATCGTCGGGGGTGACGAAGGCACGCCCGTCGATCAGCGCCATCGCCCGGGCACACGTGAGAAGCGCGAGCGAGCCGCGCGGCGAGGCGCCGACCAGCAGCGACGTCTCGTCGCGCGTCGCTGCGGTGATCGCGACCGCATAGCGCCCCACAGCCGGATGGACGTAGACCGACTCGGCCGCCTGCTGCACCGCGCGCACGCCCTCGGCGTCGAGCACGGCCGCCACCGCGATGTCGTCCGAGCGCCGCTCGATGCGCCGGGCGAGCACCTCCCATTCCTGCTTCTGATCGGGGTAGCCGAACGCGAGCCGCAGCAGGAAGCGGTCCAGCTGCGCCTCGGGCAGGGGGTAGGTGCCTTCCGTCTCGATCGGGTTCGCGGTGGCGACGACGTGAAACGGCTGCGGCAGCGGGTGGGTGCGCCCCTCGACGGTGACCTGATGCTCCTGCATCGCCTCGAGCAGGGCCGCCTGGGTCTTCGGCGGGGTGCGGTTGATTTCGTCCGCGAGCAGGAATCCGGCGAACAGGGGGCCGGGCCGGAAGGCGAACTCGCCCCGCGACTGGTCGTAGACGTAGCTGCCGGTGAGGTCGGCCGGCAGCTGGTCGGGCGTGAACTGGGCACGGCGGAACTCGAGTCCGAGCGCCTGCGCGAAGCTGCGTGCGGCCAGCGTCTTGCCCAGTCCGGGGAAGTCCTCGATCAGCACATGACCGCCGGCGACGATCGCGGCGAGGATCAGGCTGAGCTGCTGGCGTTTGCCGATGACGGCGCGTTCGACCTCGTCGAGCACGGATCGGCAGGCGGCGCCCGCCTCGGCGATGGACATGGGGGATGGGTTCACCGTTGCATCAGCTCCCGGATGATGGTGCGTCGCTGTCCTCGGGTAAGCGGACGCGGCTCGGATGCCAGGTATCTGGCGGTCGCGGGCGGCAACGGCCCGTCTGTGGCGTGGGCGATCTTCTCGATCGTCCGGTGGAGGGTGGTGACGCTGGTCCCTGTGCCCCGCTCCGCTCCGCGCAGCTGGGCTTCGAGGGTGCGGGTGCGGCGGTCGAGATCGAGCGACCAGAACGCCGGGGCGGGCTCTTGCGGTTCGTCCAGCGGCTCTTCCTGTCCCGAATCGAACACGTCGCGGAAGAACCAGACGGCGACAGCCGTCACGAGCCCCACGAGCACCCACACGTCCAACCGCAGGCCGAACCCGATCACCGTCAGCAGCACACCTGCGAGTGCCCCTGTGCCGAGGCCGATCGCAGCGGCGATCAGCAGGGGTCGGACCCCGCCTCTCACGACCGGCCCACCCGTCGGTGCACGGCGGAATCGAGCCGATCGAGGCACTCGCGCGCTTCGGCGACGGCGGCGCCCGGCAGCCGCTCACGTGAGAACAGCGCTGCGGCATACAGGCGCGAGAGCCGCCGGGCGGGGTCTGCCGGCAGGTCGAGCCGGCCCAGCATGTCCACGACGTACTCCGTGGCGGTGTCGGACTCGTTGCGGACGACTCCCGCGTCCGCCGCAATCGCCTCCAGAGCCTCCCAGCAGCGCACGACGACGCGATTGGGATCGTCGTCCACGCCGATCTGCTCACGCGCGGCGCGCAAGACCTCCTGGACGTCCTGCACGTCGATGAGCGGCTCTTCCACGACATCGTCGATCGGGTCGTGCGATTCCTGGGCCGCCAGGCGCCGCGCGACCCGGACGATGAGGGCCGCCACCAACAGTGCCACCGCGATGGCCGCCAGGGTCGCGAGGGTCTGCACGATGGGCAGCCCCGAGACGCTGTCGCCGCTGCCCTCGAACGTGGCCTCGGGCATCGGGCTGCCCTCGGGCAGCTCCGGGGTCGGAGCCCCCGTGGGCACCGGGGCGGGTGCGCTCGTCGGCAGTGACGTCACGAGCGCGGGCAGACTCATCGTGCTGCCGAAGGCGATGGCGACGATGACGACCCCGCCCACGAGGATGGCGGCGATCGTCTGCGTGCGCCCGCGCATCGTCCTACGCGTCGAGCGCGTCGACGCCCGGCATCCAGCTCTGTCCCGGACGCCCCCACCCGCGCTTGCGCGCGATCTTCTGCACCGTCTTCCAGTCGTCGTCATCGAGACGATCGATGTACAGGACGCCGTCGAGGTGGTCGAACTCATGCTGCATGATGCGAGCCCGCCATCCCGTGACGTGGACCTCGACCGGTGCGCCGTCCAGGTCGGTGCCGGTGACGCAGACCTCGTCCGATCGGCGCAGCGGGAACCGCTCGCCTGGGAACGAAAGGCAGCCTTCGGACTCCTCGTCCGGATCGGGCGCACCGGGCTCGACCGGCTTCAGCCACAGTTCGGGGTTGATGATGACGCCCCGCCAGGGCTCGCCCTCGTCGTCCTGGTAGGTATACGTGTAAATGCGCAGGCCGACGCCGACCTGGGGTGCGGCAAGGCCCACGCCCGGCGCCTCATCCATCGTGTCGAACATGTCGGCCACGAGCGTGCGGATCTCGTCGGTCACCTCATCGACGCGCGCAGCGACGGAGTGGAGGACGGGATCGCCCATGATGCGAATCGGGAGAACTGCCACGTCCTGAGCCTACCGATGGGGACGTGCCGTTAGTGTCATGGTGTGGATGCCGTTGCTCTGGCCCTGGACGACATCACCGATCAGGTGGTGGGAGTCTTCAAAGACCCCGCGATCCTCATCGGCATTCCGCTCGCGCTGCTCGGCGCCGTGTTCATGTCGTTCGGCGCGCAGTACCAGCACCGCGGCGTGCAGAAGGTCGAGCGCCTGAGCAAGGCGGCCGGCGGGCACGGCCTCACCGGCGGTCAGCTGGTCAGCCTGCTGAAACGCCCATCGTGGGTCATCGGCACGATCATGCTCGGGCTGGCCATCGTGTGCCAGCTTGCCGCGCTCTCGTTCGCCCCGCTGATCCTCGTGCAGCCGGTCGGGGCGATCTCGCTGGTCATCACGACGCTGCTCAACGCCCGGATCAGCGGTCATCAGCCGACGAAGCGGTCGATCACCGCCATCGCGCTGTGCGTGGGCGGAATCTTCATCTTCGTCACGATCGCTGCGCTGTACGCGACCGAGAGCGCGGTCTCCGATGCGCAGCTGATCACGGTGCTCATCATCCTCGCGGTGGTCACGATCGTGCTCACAGTGGTGTGGCTGTGGCTGCGCCATCGTATGAGCGCGCTGTTCTACATCGTGGCCGCCGGCATCATGTACGGGTTCGTGGCGACCCTGGCGAAAGTGGTCATCAGCCGCATCCAGCACGGCGACTTCGAGTGGCTGACCTTCGTCTGCCTGCTCGGGCTGGTGGCCGGCACCGGCGTGGGCGCCTACTTCGTGCAGACCGCCTATGCCTCGGGTCCACCCGACCTCGTGATCGCCGGGCTCACCGTCATAGACCCGATCGTCGCGATCACAATCGGCCTCGTCGTGCTGCAGGAGGCCGAGGGCGCACCGTGGGGGGCCTATGTAGGCTTCGGCATCGCCGGCGCCCTCGCGATCGTCGGGGTGTTCCAGCTGGCACGACATCACCCGCAGGTCCTCAGCGACAGCCAGGAGCTGCCGATTCCACGAGGCAGCGCCGGGGGAGGAACGGCCGGCGACGCCGCGCCGCGCACGGGTGCGATCCGCCTCACCGAGGCGGTGTCGAAGGTGTGGCCCGACCCTCCGGTCGACGATGACAAGCGCCTCGGTCCGCATCGTCGTTGACGGGCGCCGACGCCCGGCTCCGGTAGGCTCGTTCTCCTACGGGGCGGTGGCCAAGCTGGTCAAGGCAGCGGGCTCATAACCCGACGATCGTGGGTTCAAGTCCCACCCGCCCTACGCGTGGAACGGTCGCCCTCGGGCGGCCGTTTCTGATGTACCAACCACGCTCGTCGCGGCTCTCATATAGTGCGGGGCAACCCCGCGCGCCGAAGAGAGGACGCCACCATGAGCATCGGGATCCGCCTTCCTGTGAGCGACGCCAGGCAGCTGAGGTACGCGTGGCGGGCCACGAGCAGCCCGAACGGCCGGCACTCGGGGATCGACTACGGCTGGACCCAGGGTGACGTCGACAGGTCGCGGCGCAACCTGTGCGCCGGACACGGACGGGTGGAGTCGGTCACCGACGACGGCGGGTACAACCAGGGCTGGGGCAACCGGATCTGGGTGCAGCACACCGACCGCGCGGCGACCACGTACAACCACGGCAAGACCGGCACTGCCAGGATTCGCAGAGGTCAGATCGTCGAACCCGGCCAGCTGCTGTCGGTTCAGGGGGAGACGGGCAAGGCCGCCGGCATCCATCTGCACTTCGAGCTCTACATCGACGGGACGCGGGTGGACCCGCAGCCGTATCTGGACGGCAGGAGGCTGCCGGGCACTCCGGTCGTGCCCGCGGCCATGGCCGCAGCGACCACCGGCACGACCTACGCGCAGCGCACGGTGAAGAACGTGCCGCTGAACTACATCAACGGCCGCGCCACGCCGACCACGAGTGGGGCAGTGCGCCAGAAGCTGCGCGAAGGCGTCACCGGCAGCTTCGATGCGTTCGCCCACGGCCAGAGGATCACGCAGAACGGCGTCACGACGGACCTCTGGTTCCGCGGAGCCTTCAACCACAACTGGTTCTGGGCGGGCAACTTCACGAGCCACTCCTCGGCGGGGATGAAGAGCCTCGGCGCGACACGACGGTCACGATCGGCGCACGACCCCTTCGACGACGGCGAATCGGTCTGCGGAGCCGACCTCGAGTGGGGCCACCGGTACCGGATTGCGGACCGGGCGGGTCGGCACTGGCGAGTCCGGCAGCGGCCGACACGCCTGGTAATCACACGCTTGTGATTCCGCCCCGGCATCAGCGATAATGGGGCCACAACCGCATAGCCCGCCGCACTCCGGCACTCAGGTCGTAGGGGAAGACGCACCTGATGAAACGGAGAAGTCATGGCGACACCACAGGCGCGTGGAGTGATCTACATTCACTCCGCGCCACGCGCGTTGTGCCCCCACCTCGAGTGGGCGGTCGGCCGTGCCCTGGGACGCGCGGTCAATTTCGACTGGGCCGACCAGCCCGTCCTCTCGGGCAGCCGCCGTGCCGAGTTCTACTGGGAGGGTCCCGCAGGCACCGGCGCTGCCCTGGCGACCGCGATCCGCGGATGGGAGCACCTCCGATTCGAGGTCAGTGAAGATCCGTCCGGGCGCAGCGACGGTGGGCGCTGGATGCACACGCCCGGCCTCGGCATCCACTTCGCCCAGACGGACATGGCCGGCAACGTCGTGATCGGCGAGGACCGTATCCGCTATGCGATGGAGATCGCCGCCGGCGACATCATCGAGCTGCAGCGTGAACTCGATATCGCGCTGGGTGCAGCGTGGGACGAGGAACTCGAGCCGTTCCGGCACGCGAGCGACGATGCCCCTGTCGTATGGCTCCACAAAGTCGGCTGAGACGACGGCATCCGTCGCGACACTGATCGAGCACGAGGCACGACACAACTGAAGACGCAGGCGGGAGCGTGGCGCCAGTACGGGACTCGGTCGACGGGCTGTCCCGGGATCCAGGACCGCGTACCGCTCCCGCCTGATACGAAAAGTCGCCCCCGGATGGCTTCCCGAGGGCGACTTCTCTGTGTCGGCCAGATGCTGTCGCAGGTCAGACTGACGCGAACACCGCGACCGCGTTGTGCCCACCGAACCCGAACGAGTTGCTGATCGCGAGCTGGTCGCCGTCGCCGAGCGGTGTCGGCTCGCCCGACAGGCGGAACGGCACGGCGGGATCCTGCTCGGTGAGGTTGATCGTGGGGGGAGCGACCCGGTCGCGCAGCGCGAGGATCGTGAAGACCGCTTCGAGCGCGCCCGTGCCGCCGAGCAGGTGGCCGGTGGAGGCCTTGGTCGCCGATACCGGGATCTCATCCACCCGGTCGCCGAACACGGCCTTCAGCGCGACGTACTCGTTGGGGTCGCCGACCGGAGTCGAGGTGGCATGCGCGTTGATGTGCGTGACGTCGGCGGGCGACGCATCGGCCTGCTGCAGCGCCAGCTCGACGGCGCGGGCTGCGCCGGTGCCCTCGGGGTCATTGGCGGTGATGTGGTACGAGTCGGCGGTGACCCCGCCGCCCAGCACCGCACCGTAGATCTTCGCGCCGCGGGCCCTGGCGTGCTCCTCGGTCTCAAGGATCAGCACCGCGGCGCCCTCGCCCATGACGAAGCCGTCACGGTCGATGCTGCCGGGGCGCGACGCCGTCGCCGGGTCGTCGTTGCGCCGCGAGAGCGCCTGCATCGACGAGAACGACGCGATCGTGACCGGATGGATGACCGACTCGGTGCCGCCGGCGATCACGACGTCGGCGAGGCCCGCCTGCAGGTGCTCGACCGCGTTCACGATCGATTCGGTGCTCGACGCACACGCACTGGCGACCGTGCGCGCGAACGCGCGGGCGCCGAAGTGGAGCGACAGGTTGCCGGCCGCAGCGTTGGGCATCAGCATCGGCACGGTCATCGGCAGCACACGCCGCGGGCCCTTCTCACGCAGGGTGTCCCATGCGTCGAGCAGTGTCCACAGGCCCCCGATGCCGGTCGCGAAGTCCACGCCGAGTCGCTCGGGGTCCACGTCCGGCTCACCGGCATCCGCCCACGCCTCCTTCGCCGCGACCAGTGCGAACTGGGATGACGGGTCGAGGCGCTTGGCGACGGGCCGCTCGAGCACGGTGTCGGGGCGCACGAGTGCCTCGGCGGCGAAGGTGACGGGCAGGTTGTACTGCTCGACCCAGTCGTACTCGAGCGAACGGGCGCCGGACGCGCCGTCCAGCAGCGCCGACCAGCTTTCGGGCGCGGTCCCGCCGATGGGGGAGGACGCACCGATGCCGGTGACGACGATACGGGGCTTGGTCATGATCTCCTCGCGGTCTCGGGGTGGGGGCGCATGCCCCCACCACCGTTGAAGGTCACTCCTGGTTGGAGGTGATGAACGTCACTGCGTCGCCGACGGTCTTGAGGTTCTTGACCTCTTCGTCGGGGATGGTGACGCCGAACTTCTCCTCGGCGTTGACGACGATCGTCATCATCGAGATCGAGTCGATGTCGAGATCGTCGGTGAAGGACTTCTCGAGCGCGACCTCGTCGGCCGCGATACCGGTCTCGTCGGTGATGAGCTCGGCGAGCCCGGCGAGAACCTCGTCGTTGGTGAGTGCCATGGGATGTCTCCTTGTTCTGATGGCGGGTCTGGAGCGGGCCCGGCCGGGCCGCTGTTCAGTCTAGGTGCGCGCGTGGCGCGGTCAGGGCAGCACCACGACCTGTGCGCCGAACACGAGTCCGGCGCCGAAGCCGATCTGCAGGGCGAGTCCGCCGCTGATCTCGGGATGCTCTTCGAGCAGGCGGTGGGCGGCGAGGGGGATGGATGCCGCGGAGGTGTTGCCGGTGGTCTCGATGTCGCGGGCGATCACCACCGTGTCAGGCAGCTTCAGCTGCTTGGCGAGCTCGTCGATGATGCGCATGTTGGCCTGGTGGGGGACGAAGGCCGCGAGATCGCCGGGCTCGACGCCCGCGTCGTCGAGCGCCTGACGCGCGACCTTGGCCATCTCCCAGACGGCCCAGCGGAACACGGTCGGTCCCTCCTGACGCAGCGTCGGCCACGGGGCTGCACCATCGCGGAACTCGACGAGCGTGTGGTTCATGCCCACAGCGCCCGCCCTCGAGCCGTCCGAGCCCCACACGGTCGGGCCGATGCCCGGGGTGTCGCTGGGGCCGATCACGACGGCACCCGCGCCGTCGCCGAGCAGGAACGAGATGGAGCGGTCGGCCGGGTCGACGACGTCACTGAGCTTCTCGGTGCCGACGACGACCGCGTAGTGCGCCGCACCGGCGCGGATCAGCGCGTCCGCCTGCGCGACGCCGTACGCGAATCCGGCGCAGGCGGCGTTCACGTCGTACGCGGCAGCCGGGTTGGACCCGACGCGGTCGGCGACGATGGCCGCCACCGACGGGGTCTGCTTCGGGTTCGAGATCGTCGCCACGATGACCGCGTCGATCTTGTCGGCGGCCACGCCCGAGCGCTCGATCGCCTCGGCGACCGCGTCGGTGGCGAGGTCGATCGCGGAGGTCTCCGGCACCGCGCGCACGCGCGTGATGATGCCCGTGCGCTGCCGGATCCACTCGTCGCTCGAATCGATCGGCCCGATCAGGTCGTCGTTGGGCACCGCGTTCTCGCCGCGCGCCGCGCCGTAGGCGTAGATGCGGGTGTGCGCGGGTCCGGTGGACTGCTTGAGCGTGACGGTCACGCGTCGCCTCCTGTCAGCAGCGCGGTGGCCGCCCCGAGATCCTCGGGGGTCTTCACCGCGACGGTGGGCACGCCCCGCAGGGCGCGCTTGGCGAGCCCGACGAGCGTGCCGGCCGGGGTCAGTTCGATGATGCCGGTCACGGCGTGGTCGGCGAAAGAGGCCATGCACAGATCCCAGCGGACGGGGCTGGCCACCTGCGCGACCATGAGGTCGAGTGCGGTGCGGCCGTCGGTGACGGTGGTGCCGTCGCTGTTGGTCCAGAGCGTGAGATCGGGGGTGGATGCCGGTACCTCGGTCGCGGCGACGCGGAGAGTCGCGACGGCGGGGGCCATATACGTCGTGTGGAATGCACCGGCGACTTGCAGCGGGATCACCCGGGTGCCGCGCGGGGGCTCTGCCGCCAGCTCGGCGAGCGGCGCGAGCGCACCGGCGGCCACGATCTGGCCGCCGCCGTTGTAGTTGGCCGGGGTGAGCCCGAGTTCGCCGAGGCGGGCGACGACGACGTCCTGGTCGCCGCCGATCACGGCACTCATACCCGTCTGCTCGGCGGCTGCCGCCTCGGCCATCGCGCGACCGCGCAGCCCGACCAGGCGCAGTGCGTCGTCGTCGGAGATGACCCCTGCCGCCGCGAGGGCGGCGAGTTCGCCGACCGAGTGCCCGGCGACGCCGGCGGGGCGGGTGCCGGTGCCCGCGGTCAGCGCCTCCCAGGCCAGCAGGCTCGCCGCGACGATCAGCGGCTGCGCCACCCGGGTGTCGCGGATCTGGTCGGCGTCCCACTCGGTGCCGGCCGCCACGAGGTCGACGTCCGCGGCCTCGGAGAACTGCGCGAGGCGTTCTCGAGCGCCGTCACGCTCCAGCCAGGGCGTCAGGAAACCGGGGGTCTGCGAACCCTGTCCAGGGAAGACGGCAATGATCACCTTTCCATCCTGCCAAGAACGGGAAGGGGCCATCTGGCGACGACCTCACAAGAAACGCCGGATGCTTTGTGCGTGGCGCACAGGTTGCGTTGCATCAGGGACGCCGCACTCCCGCACCGCGGCGGCGCGTGACCTCGGTGCCGATCGATCCGAGGATGAGCGCCGTCTGCAGGATCAGCGCTTCGCGCGGACCCGTGGCATCCCATCCGATCACATCGGAGACCCGCTTGAGCCGGTAGCGGACCGTGTTCGGGTGCACGAACAGCTCTCGGGCCGTCGCCTCGAGCGAACGCCCGTTGTCGAGGTAGCTCCACAGCGTCGTGACCAGGTCGGTGGAGTGCGCGTGCAGCGGACGGTAGATGCGCTCGACGAGCGTGATCTTGGCCAGCGGGTCGCCGGCCAGCGCCCGCTCGGGCAGCAGGTCGTCGGCCTCGACCGGACGCGGGGCATTCCGCCAGGCCTTGGCCACCGCGAACCCCGCCAGGGCCGCGCGCGCACTCTGCCCGGCATCCACCAGCGCGGGAACGGTGGGACCGAGCACGAGGTGCCCCGACCCGAAGCCGGGCTCCAGGCGCCGGGCGATCTCGGGAAACGTGAGCTCCGCGGATTCGTCGCGCTGAGGGAGCTCGGCCCGGCCGATCACCAGGACGAGGCGCAGCCCCTGCACGCCGATCAGCACATCCACGCCGAGCTTGCGCGCCATCCGGCGCAGATGGTCCACATCGAACTGCGACGGCGTCGTGCCCACCAGGACCGCGACCTCACCGTGACCGTGCCAGCCCAGTGCCGCGATGCGGCTGGGCAGCTCTTCATCCGCCTCGCCGGTGAGGATCGAGTCGACGACGAGCGCCTCCAGCCTGGCGTCCCACAGGCCCCGCGCCTCGGCGGCACGGGCGTAGACGTCGGCCGCCGCGAACGCGACTTCGCGGGAGTACAGCAGGATGCTCTCGCGAAGATCCTCGCCTCGGCCGGCGATGCGCTCCTCCGTCACTTCGACCGTGACACGGACCAGCTGCAGGGTCTGGGTCAGGCTGACGCTGCGCAGCAGCTCACGAGGGGCTGCCGCGAAGATGTCGGCCGCGATCCACGGCGTCGAGTTCGGGTCGTCGTACCACTGGATGAATGAGGTGATCCCCGCCTGGGCGACCAGGCCCACCGCCGAGCGCCGCGCCGGCGGCATCTCCGCGTACCACGGCAGCGAGTCTTCGAGCCGCTGAATCGTGGCGGACGCCAGGTCGCCGGAGATCCGCCGCAGCCAGGCGAGGGTCTCCGCCTTCTCCTTGGGCGGGCGCGCCGGCATCGAACGGATCAGCTCTCGCCGCCGGCGTTGCCGCTGGTGCCGGCGGTCACATCGTGCAGACGGTACCGGTCGATCGCCTGGGCCGACAGCGCACGGTCCACCACGCCCTCATCGGCCAGCGACTGCAGCGCGCGGACCACCATCGACGGACCGTCGATCTTGAAGAACCGACGTGCCGCGGGGCGGGTGTCCGAGAAGCCGAAGCCGTCGGCGCCGAGCGTCGCGAAGCGGCGCGGCACCCACGGGCGGATCTGGTCCTGAACGGCGTGCATGAAGTCGCTGACCGCGATGACCGGGCCCTCGGTGCCGGCGAGCTTCTGCGTGAGGTACGCGGCGCGCTGCTCCTCCTGCGGGTGCAGGAAGTTGTGCTCGTCGGCGGCGAGGCCGTCACGGCGCAGCTCGGTCCAGCTGGTGACCGACCACACGTCCGCGATCACACCCCAGTCGTCCTTCAACAGCTGCTGCGCTTCGTACGCCCACGGCACGCCGACGCCGGATGCGAGCAGCTGGACGCGGGGCCCGTCGCCCTCGCCGACCGAGACGCGGTGGATGCCACGCACGATGCCCTCGACATCGACATCCTCGGGCTCGGCGGGCTGGACCATCGGCTCGTTGTACAGCGTCATGTAGTACATGACGTTGGGGTCGGGGTGGTTGCCGCCGTACATGCGGTCCAGGCCCGACCGCACGATGTGCGCGATCTCGTAACCGTACGCCGGGTCGTAGGACACGGTCGCCGGGTTGGTCGAGGCGAGCAGATGCGAGTGCCCGTCAGCGTGCTGAAGGCCCTCGCCGGTCAGCGTGGTGCGTCCGGCGGTGGCGCCCATGATGAAGCCGCGCGCCATCTGATCGCCGGCGGCCCACTGGGCGTCGCCGGTGCGCTGGAAGCCGAACATCGAGTAGAAGATGTACACCGGGATCAGCGGTTCGCCGTGCGTCGAGTACGTCGTGCCCGTTGCGGTGAATGCCGCCACGGCGCCGGCCTCGTTGATGCCGACGTGCATGATCTGCCCCTGCGGGCTCTCCTTGTACGCCAGCAGCAGGTCACGGTCGACCGACGTGTAGTTCTGGCCGTTCGGGTTGTAGATCTTCGCGGTCGGGAAGAACGCGTCGATGCCGAACGTGCGGGCCTCATCGGGGATGATCGGGACGATCCGGTTGCCGAAGCCCTTCGCGCGCAGCAGGTCCTTCAGCAGACGCACGAACGCCATCGTCGAGGCGATCTCCTGCGTGCCCGAGCCCTTCTTCGGCAGGGCGTAGACGCTGTCGTCGGGCAGCTCGATCGGCACATGGTGGGTGCGGCGCTCGGGCAGGAATCCGCCGAGGTTCCGCCGCCGCTCGAGCATGTACTGGATCGTCTCGTCCTCCATGCCGGGGTGGTAGTACGGCGGGAGGTACGGGTTCTCCTCGAGCTGGGCGTCCGTGATCGGGATGCGCATCGAGTCGCGGAACTGCTTGAGGTCCTCGAGGGTCATCTTCTTCATCTGGTGGGTCGCGTTGCGGCCCTCGAAGTGATGTCCGAGACCGTACCCCTTGATGGTCTTGGCCAGGATGACGGTCGGCTGACCCTTGTGCTCGACGGCCGAGCGGTAGGCGGCGTAGACCTTCTGGTAGTCGAGTCCGCCGCGGCGGAGCTTGCCCCAGATGTCGTCGTCAGACCAGTCCTTGACCATCGCGGCCGTGCGCTCGTCGCGACCGAAGAAGTGGTCGCGGATGAATTTGCCGTCCTCGGCGCGGTACGTCTGGAAGTCGCCGTCCGGCGTGGTGTTCATGAGCCGGACGAGAGCACCGTCGTCATCCTTGTCGAGCAGCTCGTCCCAGCCGCGCCCCCAGACCGTCTTGATGACGTTCCAGCCGGCGCCCCGGAAGTAGCTCTCGAGCTCTTGGATGATCTTGCCGTTGCCGCGCACCGGGCCGTCGAGGCGCTGAAGGTTGCAGTTGATGACGAAGGTGAGGTTGTCCAGCCCCTCGTTCGCGGCCACCTGCAGCTGACCGCGGCTCTCGATCTCGTCCATCTCGCCGTCGCCGAGGAACGCCCACACGTGCGAGTCGGACGCGTCCTTGATGCCGCGGTTGGTGAGGTACTTGTTGGTCATCGCCTGGTAGATGGCGTTGATCGGGCCCAGGCCCATCGATACCGTGGGGAACTGCCAGTAGTCCGGCATCAGGCGGGGGTGCGGGTAGGACGGCAGGCCGAGCGGGGCCGCCGACTTCTCCTGCCGGAATCCGTCGAGCTGGTCGGCCGACAGCCGTCCCTCGAGGAACGAGCGGGCGTAGATGCCGGGGGAGGCGTGACCCTGGATGAAGATCTGGTCGCCGCCACCGGGCGCGTCGAGCCCGCGGAAGAAGTGGTTGAAGCCGACTTCGTACAGCGAGGCCGACGAAGCGTAGGTGGAGATGTGGCCGCCCACCCCGATGCCGGGACGCTGGGCACGGTGGACCGTGAGCGCGGCGTTCCAGCGGATCCAGCGGCGGTAGCGACGCTCGAGCTCTTCGTCGCCGGGGAACTCCGGCTCGTTCTCGGTCGCGATCGTGTTGATGTAGTCGGTGGTCGGCACCTGGGGGACGTTGAGGTGCAGTTCGCGCGAGGCGTTGAGCAGGCTGAGCATGATCTCGCGTCCGCGGCCGGCGCCCTTGGCGTCGACGAGGCCGCGGAGTGACTCCTGCCACTCGGCAGTCTCGTCGGGGTCGCTGTCGAGCGGCCCCTGCGAATACGGATCCTGTTCGTTGACAGTCACGGGAGACCTTTCGTCGTCTGGCAGGTCATGCCAGGAATCGGGGATCAGGCGAGCGCGGCTTTGTACAGCACGGACAACGCACCATCTCTCAGCCTAGTCACATTTCGGTGGGCCCTGCCGGGATCGAACCGACGACATCCACGGTGTAAACGTGGCGCTCTACCAGCTGAGCTAAAGGCCCTGAGAACCCCCAGTCTACGGTCGCGTCCGGGGTAGGTTGGAAACGTGAAAGCCAGCCCCGCCGACCAACGCCGTCTTCTGGACCTCGCCGCCCTCGACACCGCGATCGCGCAGGCCGACGGCGCGCGCCGCAACCCGCCGGCTGCGGCCCGGGTCAAAGAGCTCCTCGCGCAGCGCCAGGAGTATTCGGTCGAGTTGACCCGCCTGCTCGGTGCCCGCGACGACATCGCCGCCGACCTGGCGCGCCTCGAGTCCGACGTCGCCGTGGTCGATGCCCGCAGCGCACGCGACGCCGAGCGCCTGGCATCCACGTCCAGCGCGAAGGACGCGCAGGGTCTCGAGCACGAGATCGCCTCGCTCGCGAAGCGCAAGAGCGACCTCGAAGACGCCGAGCTCGACCTGATGGAGAAGCTCGAGGGCGCCGACGCGGCGGTGGCCGCGCAGGAGGCGCTGATCGCCACCACCAACGACGAGGGTGCGCGGCTCAGCGCCGAGGGCAAGGCGGCGGTGGCCGACGCGACGGCGCGGCTCGAGCAGGCCACCCGCGACCGGGGCGCGATCGCCGAGTCGCTCCCGGCCGAACTCGTCGCCCGCTACGACGCGGTCGCAACGCGCAGTGCCGGTGCCGGACTCCTGCGCCGGCGGACGTGCGAGGGATGCAACATGGTCCTCTCGGGCACCGACCTGAACACGCTGCGCCAGCTCGCCGACGACGAGGTCGCCACCTGCCCCGAGTGCGGCTGCATCCTGGTACGCACCGAAGAGTCCGGGCTCTGACATGAGCACCGCGTTCACGCGGTGAGCACGACGGACGCCGCTGCGACCTGGAGCGTGGTGGGCCGAGGCACACGCGACGGCTCTGTGGTGGTCGTCGACCTGCATGCGGACGGGTCCGAGTCCGCGCGCCGGATCATCGACGCGAGCACCCTGACCGGCGAAGTGAACGCCGCCGGTGCCGCCCGGCGCTGGGTGTGGAGCGACACGAGCAGGTGGTACCCGGCACTCCTGCGGGCGGGGCTGCAGGTCTCGCGCTGCCACGATCTGCGGCTGTGCCATGCAATCCTGCGCGACAGCGCGCGGGCGGCGGATGCCGGTGACCTCCGCCGCCACGTCGAATGGGACGCCGCGGCGATCGAAGCCGCGCCGGCGGCCGCGCAGACCCTTTTCGACCTGGAATCCGGCGCCACCACCGCGGGCGCGCCCGACCACATCGAGGACGTGCTCGCGGAGTTCGCGCGGCAGCGCGACGCTCTGGGCGCCGCGCACGATCCGGGTCCGCTACGGCTGCTGCTGGCGGCGGAGTCGGCCGGTGCGCTGGTGGCCGCCGAACTGTACGACGCGGGCGTGCCGTGGGATGTGGGCGTGCACGACGGCATCCTCACCGAGATGCTGGGCGAGCGGCCCGGCGCCGGCCGTCTGCCGACGAAGATCGAGGGGCTCGCCGCCGAGGTCCGCGCGGCGCTGGGCGACCCCACCGCCAGCCTCGACTCGCAGCCGAAGCTGCTGCGCGCCCTGCACCGGGTGGGAGTTCTGGCGCAGTCCACCTCGCGGTGGGAGCTCGCCGAGCACGACCATCCCGCGATCGCTCCGCTGCTCGCGTACAAGAAGCTCATGCGGATGTACACCGCGAACGGGTGGGCATGGATGCAGGAGTGGGTCGGCGAGGGGCGCTTCCGCCCCGTGTACGTTCCGGGCGGCGTCGTCACCGGCCGCTGGGCCTCTTCGGGCGGCGGTGCACTCCAGCTGCCCCGCCAGCTGCGCCCGGCCGTGCGCGCAGACCCGGGATGGGTGCTCATCGTCGCCGACGTCGCCCAGCTCGAGCCGCGCATGCTCGCGGCGATGTCGGGCGACACCGCACTGGCCGACGCGGCACGCGGGACCGACCTCTACGCCGGCATCGTCAGCGAAGGGGTCGTGGGCACGCGGCAGGAGGCGAAGATCGCCGTGCTCGGCGCGATGTACGGCGCCACCACCGGTGACAGCGGCCGGCTCGTCCCGGCGCTGCGGCGCGCCTACCCGCGCGCGATGGGCCTCGTCGACCACGCCGCCCGCACCGGCGAGGACGGCGGCGTCGTCAGCACCTGGCTCGGGCGCACGAGCCCGCCGCCTTCGGTTGCCTGGCGTCAGATCCAAGACTTGGCCGGCACGGGCGATGCCGGCGAGCGGGATCAAGCCCGGGCCCGCCGCTCCGCCCGCGACAGAGGTCGGTTCACCCGCAACTTCATCGTGCAGGGGACGGCCGCCGAATGGGCGCTCGCGTGGCTCGCCGAGCTGCGACAGCAGCTGGCCCGGCTCGAGCCGATTCCCGAAGAGGATGCCGCTGACCGCTCCGGGCGGGTGTTCTCCCGCCGGGCGCACCTTGCGTTCTTCCTGCACGACGAGATCATCGTCCATGCTCCTGCCGCACAGGCAGAGGCCGCCGCGGCGGCAGTGCGCGACGCGGCCGCACGCGCCACCACCCTGCTGTTCGGCACCTTCCCGATCGACGTGCCGCTCGACCTGCAGATCACCGACGATGCGGCTAAGGGCTGACCTCCCGGCATCCCGGATCTGAGTCCACTGCGACCTGCGGGTCGTTGATCAGCGGCGTGTGGATCAGCGCGGGCTCCAGCAGACCGGGCCCGGCGGCGATGAAACGGAACTCGACGACGTTCACCTCGTCGGGCGACAGGTTGATGCGCACCAGGCTCGTCGGGCGTCCCGAGTCCTCCACGTCGACGGACAGTTCCCGCTCGCCGTCCTTGGTGACGCCGCCGAAGTATGTTCCCGGCGGGGCCACCACCGACACGCTGGTTCCGATGTCGCCGATGCCGGTGCCGAACGTCCCGTTCCCGGTGATGTCCATGGCCAGCGTGTCGGGATCGGGAGCGCTGCTGCTCATCGTGAGTCGCACGAGGATGTCGGCGCGACCGTCGGCACGACAGTGCGTGGCCGTCAGTTCCATGTCGATGTGCAGGAAGCTGTCCATCTTGCCGCCGGTCGCGTCGTTGAGGAACACCGCGAACGCGTCTTCTCCGGCAGCGGTGAGCCGACCGGAGGGACCGGCGAGGACAGTGCCGTCGATGGCCTCCTGCACGTCGGCGTCCGCACTCCACAGCGCGATCCGGCCCTCGGCGGCCGGGCCGGCGAGTGCCCGCGCCCACGTGAGCGGATCGGCTTCGATCGTGGTCAGCCGTTCGAACAGCGCAGTGCTTACCGACTGCAGGAAGGCTGTCTGAGTGTCGGCGTCCAGCTGAAGATAGGGATCCACGAGCACGCGCTGGACGAGGTCGTCCGCGGTCAGCTCGGTGCCGTCGGGCAGCGGGACGGCCCCTGTCACGGCCAGGAGACCCCGCAGAGCCAGGGGGTCAAGGGAGACCACGGCGTCCGGTGCGGCGCCGCCGCGACTCTGCCACCAGGCGCGTGCGAGCGCGGCGGTCTGCGCGAAGTCGACGGGCATGGAGGCGTTCTGCACGAACCGGCCGGCGATGTCGCCGTAGAGCATCGCGCTGGAGTCGGGCATGGGCACGATGGAGACGTCTCGCTCGGGGAACTGGGAAGAGTCCGCCTGCTCGACCAGTTCGAACCGTCCCTCGTGCGAACGCAGGAGGACGAATGACCCCGTGATGCCGCCGCCGGTGCGCAGTTCGGCCGGGTTCTGCAGCATCACCAGCACGGTGTTCCCCTCGTCGCCGGCTGCGGCGCCGACGAACGCCGCGAGTGCCGCGAGCGCGTCGACCGTGGGGGCGACGCCGGCCAGCGCTCCGCGCACCGTCTCGGTGCCCTCGCGGATCGGCGGCAGGAGCGACGACGTGTCCAGCGCCGCGACCGCATCGGCGGTGCGCTCAACGGCCGCACCCGCGCCATCGAGGGTGCGGCCGAGAGCGATCAGCGATGCGGGATCGACGGCGCCGCCGGCCACGACCGTGTCGACCAGGCCCAGGATCGGGTCGGCGACGTGATCGGCGAGAGTGGCCGCCTGCGCCGACAGCGTGCGGACGGCGTACAGATCGTCGCCGAACCATGGCATCGCCTCGGCGACCACCCACAGCGGGTCCGAGGTCGCCTGCGCCGCCGAACGCGCATGCGCGCTGACCGTCTGCACGGCGTCGGCCGCCGCCGGGAGGTCACGGGCCTCGATCGCCGCCACCAGATCGCGGCTGGTCGACTCCATCGCCATGAGCTGCGTGCCCGCCGTCACCACCCGCAGCGCCAGCCAGCCGAACGCGGCGATCACCGCGCACAGCAGCAGCGCCGCGGTCAGGACGAGGGGCCCGATCCGCAGGAAGCGGGCCACGATGCCCTCAGACGCGGTGACGCCGGCGCGAGACCACGACGACGACGCCGACGATCACCGCGGCTGCGGCGACGCCCGCGATCGGCAGGATCGCGGCGGTGCTGCCACCGGTCGCGGCCAGCGACGACACCTCGCCGGCGGGTGCTGCGCACCCGCTGGACTCGTCCGGGTAGGCCAGCGGCACCTCGAGCTCGGGATTCACGCGGAAGAATGCGCGGATGTCGCCCCGCGTCCATGCGAAGTTCCCGGCGGTCTCGAGCCATTCGCCGTCTTCGTAGACCCAGCCCGGCCAGCCGTCGCCGACGCCTGCGCCGTCGACCGATGCTCCCGGCCAGAGCACCGAACCGCTGATGCGGCCCGACACCAGTGAACCCAGCTGCAGCGACACCCGGTGCGCGCCGTCGGTGATCACGAGGGCGGCCTCGTTGCTCGTCGACTGCGCGTCGGGATCGGTGAGGGTCACCTCGAAGTTGATCCACGGTGCGGCCCGCAGGCACACCGCCTCGGCCCATGAGCCGGCCAGGCTGGGCTCTTCCGGTTTGTCCGGAACGTAGTCGGCACCGTCCGCGCTCACCGTGCGGGCGGCGGCGGTGACGTCCGCGGATGCCGCGGCCGGCGCCACGAGAATCAGCAGCGCGGCCACGGCGGCAGCCGCGCCTATCGATCGCATGTTCATCAGACCTCCCCAAAAGGTCGATAGCGGACATCGCCAGGCGATGCCCTGAATGAACGAGCACCCCAAATGCTCGTCTCCCCAATCTGGAGACTAGCCCATCGCCGCGACGGTCACAATGACCGGACTCAGCGCGTCGGACTAGAATCGTGCGGACGAATGGGTCGGCTGGACGGTCGCGTGGCGCGAGAGCGCACCGAGGAACGTCCGGGCTCCACAGGGCAGGGCGGTGGGTAACACCCACCCGGAGCAATCCGCGAGACAGTGCCACAGAGAGCAGACCGCCGGCTCAGGCCGGTAAGGGTGAAAGGGTGGTGTAAGAGACCACCGGGGTCGTGGTGACACGACCCGCACGGCAAACCTCGCCCGGAGCAAGGCCAGACAGGGGATGTTGACGCGGCTCGCCGAGTCCCCGGGTAGGCCGCTGGAGCGGCACGGCAACGTGTCGCCGAGAGAGATGACCGTCGAAGGGGCATCGCCCCGGAACAGAACCCGGCGTACAGGCCGGCCCATTCGTCGCCCGATCCGGCCCGGTGCGGGTCCGGTGCCGCGCGTCAGTGCACCGACAGTGCCGCGGCGCCGATGATCCCGGCGTTGTTCCGGTGCACGGCCGGGATGATCGGCGTGTCGAGGTCGAGCAGCGGCAGGAACTGATCGGCGTGTTTGGAGACGCCGCCGCCGACGATGAACAGGTCCGGGCTGAGCAGGAACTCGAGGTGGCGGTAGTACCACTGCAGCCGCTTTGCCCACACCGGGAAGCTGAGGTCTTCGCGCTCCATCGCCGAGTACGCCGTCCACGCTTCGGCGTCGCGCTTGTGACCGGCGCGCTGGAGGTGGCCGAGCTCGGAGTTCGGAATGAGCTCGCCGTCGTAGAGCAGCGCGGTGCCGATGCCGGTGCCCAGCGTCGTCAGCAGCACGAGACCGTCGACGTCGCGTGCGGCGCCGTAGCGCGCCTCGGCGACCCCGGCAACATCGGCATCGTTGGCGAAGTGGATCTCGCGTCCGAGTCCGTCTTCGAAGAACTTCTCCGCCTCGAAGCCGATCCACGTGTCGGCGACGTTCGCGGCCGACATCGTCCGGCCGTGCTTCACGATCGCCGGGAAGGCCACCCCGAGCGGGATGTCCGCATCGGTGACCCCCAGCGTGCCCAGGACCTCGCGGACGGCGCGCAGCACGTCATCGGGCTCCGCGCCTCGCGGCGTCGCGACCTTGACCCGATCGCTGAGCAGCTGCCCTGCGCCCAGGTCGACCAGCGCTCCCTTGATGCCGGTTCCGCCGATGTCCACCCCGACGGCGCGGGTCGCGTTCTTCGCCATGCTCCACACCCTACCCAGCGGACGCGGTCCGCTCGTTAGGATCGACACGAGGCCCCACCCTCGGGGCACGGGGAGGGCGCCATGAGCACCGCAGCCGACAAGTACTGGTACAACTTCGCCACCGGCGGGGTGGAGCAGGGTTTCGAGTCGCCGACGATCGATCGGGCCGGTCCATTCGACACTCCGGAGGAGGCCGCACGCGCCCCCGAACTGCTGCGCGAGCGTTCGCGCGCATGGGCCGAGGAAGAGGCGCGCGACGATGCTTGGGGCGCGTCGGGCGGCAACGCCGGCGACACCGAGTCGAAGGACGATCGGAGCGGCCCCTCCGGCCGATAGTCTGATCACGCACCAGCCCGTCAGCCGGCACCCGGAAGGAACCGATGGACAAGCAGCGAGACTTCGTACTCCGCACGATCGAGGAACGCGGCGTGAAGTTCGTCCGCCTCTGGTTCACCGACGTCATCGGCACGCTGAAGTCCGTCGCGATCGCGCCGGCCGAGGTGGAAGGCGCCTTCACCGAGGGCATCGGCTTCGACGGATCGGCGATCGAGGGCTTCACGCGCACCTACGAGTCCGATCTGCTCGCCCATCCCGATCCCACCACGTTCCAGACGCTTCCGTGGCGCGGTGAGATCGACCCCACGGCGCGCATGTTCTGCGACCTCACCACGCCCGACGGTCAGCCGGCCGTGGCCGACCCGCGGCACGTCCTCAAACGCGCGCTCGCAAAGGCCGCCGACGCCGGGTTCACGTTCTACACCCACCCCGAGATCGAGTTCTATCTGCTCAAGTCGAAGTCATTCGGCGCCGAGGGTCCGGTTCCGGTCGACTCGGCCGGGTACTTCGACAACGTACCCGGCGGGACGGCGCACGACTTCCGCCGCCGCTCGGTGCGCATGCTCGAGGATCTCGGCATCTCGGTGGAGTACAGCCACCACGAGGGCGGCCCCGGTCAGAACGAGATCGACCTGCGATACGCCGACGCGCTGGCCACCGCCGACAACATCATGACATTCCGCACGGTGATCAAAGAGGTCGCGATCGAGGAGGGCGTGTACGCCACGTTCATGCCCAAGCCCCTCGTCGGGCAGCCCGGCAGTGGCATGCACACGCACATGTCGCTGTTCGAAGGCGACGTCAACGCGTTCTACGAGGCAGGGGCGCAATACCAGCTGTCGCAGACGGGCCGCCAGTTCATCGCGGGCCTGCTGAAGCACGCGAACGAGATCGCCGCCATCACCAACCAGTTCGTGAACTCGTACAAGCGCCTCTGGGGCGGAGACGAGGCGCCCAGCTTCGTGACGTGGGGGCACAGCAACCGGTCGGCTCTGATCCGGGTGCCGATGTACAAGCCCCACAAGAGCCAGTCCTCGCGCGTGGAGTACCGCGCCCTCGACTCCGCTGCCAACCCGTACCTCGCCTACGCGCTCATGCTGTCGGCCGGACTCAAGGGCATCGAAGAGGGCTACGAGCTGCCGCCCGAGGCCGAGGACAACGTGTGGTCGCTCAGCCCCGCGGAGCGCCGGGCGCTCGGCTACGCACCGCTGCCGGCGAGTCTCGACCACGCCCTCGAGTACATGGAGTCCTCCGAGCTCGTCGCCGAGACGCTGGGGGAGCAGGTGTTCAACTACGTCCTGCTCAACAAGCGTCGCGAGTGGGACGAGTACCGCGCGCAGGTCACTCCCTACGAGCTGAAGAGCAATCTGGAGATGCTCTAGCCAGCCATGTCGTCCCGCGAGCGATCCTCCGCGCTCACCGCGCTCGCGCGCGCCGGTTTCAGCGAGCTGCAGTCTGCCGATGCGGCCCTGACCGAGCTCACCGACCTCATCGGACTGCCCCGGGATCTCGTCGCCGGAGAGGCGAGCCGCGCCGCGGATCCTGATGGCGCCGCAGCCGCGCTGGTGAGGATCGCCCGCCGTGATCCGGATGCCGTGGGGGCAGCACTGCACGCCGCTCCGCGTCCCCTCTGGCTCCTGCTCGGCGCCTCCGAAGGGTTCGCCGACTTCTACCTCCGCCATCCCGAAGAGCTCGCGGACCTGTCCGCACGCCAGGCGGCGCTCCCGTCGGCCGCGCAGCTGCGCGCCGAGCTGCTGGCCGCCGTCGGCGCCGACGACGAAGGGTTCGCCGCATCCGGTGACGAGTCCGCATGGGTCTCCCTCCGCGTACGGTACCGCCGCCTGCTCGCTCGCATCGCCGCGTTCGACCTGGGCGCCGGCAGCGCAACCGAGGTGCTGCCCGCCGTCGCCGCCGCCCTCGCGGATGCCGCCGGCGCGGCACTCGAGGCATCGCTGTCCGTCGCGCGCACGCGCATCTCGTCGGGGCGCGCCGGTCCCGGGCTGTTCCCCCACGAGCAGGTCGCGGCGACGCAGCTGGCCGTCATCGGGATGGGCAAAGCCGGCGCACGCGAGCTGAACTACGTCAGCGACGTCGACGTGATCTTCGTCGGGGGAGCGGACGACGAGTCCCTGGCATCCATCGGCGAAAGCCGTGTCATCGACATCGCCACCCGCCTCGCGGTGCAGACGATGCACGGGATCAGCGGGATCGAGATCGAACCGCCGCTGTGGGAGGTGGATGCAAATCTCCGCCCCGAAGGCAAGCAGGGCGCCCTGGTGCGCACCCTGGAATCGCATGTCTCCTACTACGACCGCTGGGCGCAGAGCTGGGAGTTCCAGGCCCTGCTGAAGGCTCGGCCGCTCGCGGGGGACCTCGACCTCGGCGCGGCGTATCTGGCCGCCGTGCAGCCGAAGGTGTGGACCAGCGCCGCGCGCGAGAACTTCGTCGACAGTGTGCAGCGGATGCGCGAGCGGGTCACCGACCATATTCCCCCGGGCGAGGTCGACTACCAGCTCAAGCTCGGGCCGGGCGGCATCCGCGACATCGAGTTCACGGTGCAGCTGCTGCAGCTCGTGCACGGGCTGTCCGATGCCGCGGTGCGCCGGCCCGGAACCCTCGAGGCGCTCGACGAGCTCGTCGCCGAGGGGTACATCGGGCGCGCCGATGCGGCCACGTTCGGCCAGGACTACCGCGTGCTGCGCGTGCTCGAGCACCGGCTGCAGCTGCGGGCGCTGCGTCGCACGCACCTGATGCCCGCCGACGACGACGGCAGGCGCGTGCTCGCGCGCGCGTCGGGGCTCGCGGAGTCGGGTGAGGCGGTGTGGAAGCTGTGGGAGTCGGTCAAGCGCGAAGTCCGCGACATCCACGTGCGACTGTTCTACCGGCCGCTGCTGTCGGCGGTGGCCGCGCTGCCCAGCGAGGAGCGCACGCTCGCCCCCGAGCACGCGCACGACCGGCTGGCCGCCATCGGCTTCCGCAACCCGGCGGGCGCCCTGCGCCACATCGGCGCGCTCACGAGCGGGATCAGCCGCAAGGTCACCATCCAGCGCCACCTGCTGCCGGTCATGATCCGCTGGTTCGCCGACGGCACCGACCCCGACGAGGGACTGCTCGCATTCCGGCGCATCAGCGAGCGGCTCGGCGACACCCCGTGGTTCCTGCGGGTGCTGCGCGATTCGTCCGGTGCCGCCGAACGGCTCACCCGGGTGCTGTCGAGCTCGCGCTACATCGGCGAGCTGATGGAGTGGATTCCCGAGTCGGTCGCCTGGCTCGACTCTCCCGAGTCGCTGCGTCCCCGGTCGGCCGCCGCGCTCGACGAGGAGGCCCGGGCGATCCAGACGCGGCACTCATCCATCGACTCGGCGATGCGCGCCGTGCGCGCGCTCCGCCGACGCGAACTGCTGCGTCTCGCCCTCGGCTGCGTGATCGGCACCGTGACGATCGACGATCTCGGGCCCGGCCTGACCGACATCAGCCAGGTGACGATCCAGGCGACTCTCCGCGCCGTGCAGCGCGAAGTGGTCCCCGACGATGCGCAGGACCTCGACTTCAGCGTCATCGCGATGGGCCGCTTCGGCGGCGCCGAGCTCGGCTTCGGATCGGATGCCGACGTCATGTACGTGTACGAGGCGAACGGCCTCGATCCGCAGCGCGCGCAAGAGCTCTCGCTGCGACTGGTCGCGGGTCTGCGCACGCACTCCGAAGACCACCGCGTGCCGTTCGACCTCGACCCCGACCTCCGGCCCGAGGGACGCAACGGCCCACTGGTCCGATCGCTCGAGTCGTACGAGGCGTACTACCGCCGCTGGTCGCTCTCGTGGGAAGCGCAGGCGCTCCTGCGCGCCCGGGGCGTGGCGGGCAGCGTCACCCTGATCCAGCGGTTCACCTCGCTTGCCGACGGCCTGCGCTATCCGGCCGCGGTGAAGCAACTGGATCTCCGCGAGATCCGGCGGATCAAGGCCCGGGTCGAGAACGAACGGCTGCCCCAGGGTCAGGATCCGAGCCGCCACCTCAAGCTGGGTCCGGGCGGCCTCAGCGACGTCGAGTGGCTCGTGCAGCTGCTGCAGCTCGAGCACGGTCATGCGGTGGCAGGCCTGCGCACCACGTCCACGCTGGGAGCGCTCGAGGCCGCGCGTGAGGCGGGACTGGTTCCGGATGCCGCGGCCGAGCGTCTCACCGACGCGTGGCGTCTGGCATCCCGCCTGCGATCGGCGAACACCCTGCTGTCGGGTCAGACGAGCGACGTCCTGCCCACCGACCGGACGAAGCTCGACGGCATCGGCCGGCTGCTCGAGTACCCGCCGCGCTCCGCCTCCCTCGTGGAGGAGGACTGGCTGCGGACCGCCCGTCGTGCCCGCCGCGTGTTCGAGCAGCACTTCTACGGCTGAGCACAGACCCGCAGCGGCCCCGCCTCAGTGAGACGGGGCCGCTGCGGGTGCCGAGCGTTCAGACCCCGAAGTACAGCTCGTACTCGAACGGGTGCGGGCGTGCCGCGAGCGGGGTGATCTCGTTCTCGATCTTGTACTCGATCCAGGTCTCGATCAGCTCGGGCGTGAACACGCCACCGGCCAGCAGGAACTCGTGGTCTGCGCGCAGCGCCTCGAGCGAGTCGAGCAGCGAGTTGGGCACCTGCGGGATGTTCTTGGCCTCCTCGGGCGGCAGCTCGTAGAGGTCCTTGTCGATCGGCTCGTGCGGCTCGATGCGGTTCTTGATGCCGTCCAGGCCCGCCATCAGCTGCGCGGCGAAGGCCAGATACGGGTTGCCCGAGGCGTCGGGGGCGCGGAACTCGATGCGCTTGGCCTTCGGGTTCGAGCCGGTGATCGGGATGCGGATGGCCGCCGAGCGGTTGCCTGCCGAGTACACCAGGTTGACCGGCGCCTCGTAGCCCTTCACCAGACGGTGGTAGCTGTTGAGCGTGGGGTTGGTGAAGGCGAGCACGGCCGGCGCGTGCGCCAGCAGACCGCCGATGTACCAGCGCGCGATGTCGGACAGCCCGCCGTAGCCCTTCTCGTCGTAGAAGAGCGGCTTGCCGTCCAGCCACAGCGACTGGTGGGTGTGCATGCCCGAGCCGTTGTCGCCGAACAGCGGCTTGGGCATGAAGGTCGCGACCTTGCCCCACTCCTCGGCGGTGTTCTTGACGATGTACTTGAACTTCAGGATGTCGTCGGCGGAGTGCACCATGGTGTCGAAGCGGTAGTTGATCTCCTGCTGGCCGCCGGTGCCGACTTCGTGGTGGGCGCGCTCGAGGTGCAGTCCCGACTCGATCAGGCGCAGGCTGATGTCGTCGCGCAGGTCGGCCGTCTTGTCGACCGGGGCGACCGGGAAGTAGCCGCCCTTGAACGGCGTCTTGTTGCCGAGGTTTCCGCCCTCTTCCTCACGGCCGGTGTTCCACGCGCCTTCTTCGGAGTCCACGCGGTAGAAGCTCGAGTTGGCCGTCACCTCGTAGCGGACGTCGTCGAAGATGTAGAACTCGGCCTCGGGGGCGAAGAATGCCGTGTCGGCGATACCGGTCGAGGCGAGGTACTTCTCGGCCTTCTTGGCGACCTGGCGGGGGTCCTTCGGGTAGATCTCGCCGTTGCGCGGGTTGTAGATGTCGAAGAGCATGATGAGCGTCTTCGCCTGGCGGAACGGGTCCAGGTACGCCGTGGTGACGTCGGGGATGAGCTGCATGTCGGACTCGTGGATGTTCGCGAAGCCGCGGATCGACGAACCGTCGAAGAGCTGTCCGACGGTGAAGAACTCCTCATCGACGGTCGAGGCCGGAATGTTGAAGTGCTGCTGCACACCGGGAAGGTCCGTGAACCGGATGTCGAGGAACTTGACGTCCTCGTCCTGGATGAATTTCAGCACCTCGGATGAGTCTTTGAACATGGAGTCTCCAGATCGGGTGAATCGCGCATCTTCGGATCGCGCGTGCTTCGAATCTATCGGCATCCAATTGCCCGGCAGTATCTCCCATGTTTCGGGGAGGTTTCGTGGACGCCGTAGGCTGGAGGGGTGCCAGATCCCACGACCGAGAACACCTATCCCGGCGAACGACTCGGCCGTCCGGCCACCGGATCGGGCAGTGTCGCGCGCTTCGGGCGCCGCATCGTCGCACTCATCATCGACTACACCGCCGCCGGCGTCATCGCCACCGCGTTCTTCGGCTACGACCAGTTCGCGCTGCCTGCCGAGGCCGGTCTCAGCATGTTCTCGCCGCTGGTGGTCTTCGCGATCCTGCAGGTGCTGTTCATCCCCACGATCGGCGGCAGCCCGGGTCATCGCATCGTCGGCCTCCGCCTCGTCCTGCTCGGCGGAGGATGGGCGGGGCTGTGGCGGCCGATCGTGCGGACACTGCTGCTGCTGGTGGTGATCCCGGCTCTGATCTGGGATGCCGATCAGCGGGGCCTCCACGACAAAGCCGCCGGCACGATCCTCATCCGCGCCTGAGGCCCGGAGAGGTCAGCGCGGGCGCGGTGCGCGCGCCTTCATGGGGTCGATGCCCTTGGGGATCGGCAGCGACGTCACCGACTGCGACACCGAGTCGACGCGCTTGACGACGGCGGCGAGCGTGCCGCGGTCGAGCTTCTTCGGCAGTGCCTTGATGGTCGAGGCGAGCTTGCCGATGGGCACCTCGTCATCGCCGTGACCGACGTAGATGACCTCGACAGGAACACCCGCCGCGACGCGCTGCACTTTGAGGCGCTCGTCGTTCACGAGACGCGTCATGCGCCCGCGCGAGCCCTCGGCGACGATCACGACGCCGCCGCGGCCGATCGCGCGGTAGACGGCATCCTGCGTTTTGGGGTTGATGCCCACGGGCATGTCCGAGGCGACCCACTTGCGGCCCAGCGAGGTCGACAGCACGTGGCCGGACGCCCCCGGCATCCCGTCGATCTTCTTGTACATCGCGCGGGTTGAGAGGCGCGTGAGGGTGATCATCGCGCCGAGCAGGCCGAACATGAGGCCCGTGACTGCCCAGAGGATGACGCTCCAGATGGCGATCGGCGGGATCAGGAAGCCGATGAGGACACCGAGTCCGGCGCCGAGCACGAGGATCCCGATCAGCACCCACGGCAGCCACGGGTACTGGTCCTTCGTGAAGGTGAACAGGGAGCGGAGTTGCGAGAAGAAGCCGGGACGCTTCTCGGGCGCGGAACTGCGGGATGCCATGGCCCCCAGCCTACCTTCGCCGCACACCGTCTCCTCCACAGTTTCGCTGTCGGCGGGACTGTCCACACAAGCGCCGGCCCCGGCCCGCGGGCGACGCACACGTCGCAGACTCGGGGGATGGCACAGTCATCGTGGGTCGACCCGCTCGCCGCCCCCTCCGCGCTGCGGACGGTGGGCCTCGGCGACTACCCCTATCCGGGCACGGTGCGCGCCGGGGTTCCCCCTCGTGTGTGGGTCGATGCGCGCGAACTCGCGGGCACTCCGGTCTGGCATGCGGGCCCCGACGGCCACGTGCTCGCTCCCGTCGACGTCGCCCGCACCGAAGCCGGCCACGCACTGCTGATGCCACTGTGCCCCGATCGCCTCGTCGAGCGCCTGGAACGCTCCACCCCGCTCCGCGAGGGCGAGGCGGTGAACATCGCGGTGAGCCTCGTCCGCGGGGCAGCCGAGGCTGCGGCCTTCGACCGGGCGGGCGGCTCGTGGTGGATCACCGACGACGGCAGACCTGTGCTGGCCATCGGCGGCACATCGTCGTGGAGCGACGAGACGCGCGCGCTCCTGCACATGCTGGCGAGCGACCAGTCGCCGTCCGTCGCGACGGCGATCGAGGACGCGGCGGCGGTCGTGGCAGACGCTCCCGAGGCGGCGCGGCGCTGGACGGTCTGCGAAGATGCGCTGCTGGCCGCCGCCGCCCCGGAGCCGCTCGCGCCGCGCCGGTCGCCGGTGCCGGCCCGCCGGGCCGTCGTCGCACGGGTGCCGGAGGAGGCCGCGCCGGACGAGCCGGCCGGAGCGGTCGCAGCGCTGGTCGACCGCATCGCCCACGCCTTCGACGGCGACCTCGCGCAACGGGTGCGCGCGGCGGTCTCAGGCGTCATCCACCGGGGAGCCGACGCGGAGGGACAGTCGCTTGCCCCGGCCGCGCCGAAGCCCCGCGTCGCGGCGCCGGGGGAGTCGCGGCAGGGCGTCTCGTCCCCACCGAATACGGCAGCACGATCCCGGCGCACACCGTGGCTCGTCGCCGCCGGAGTGGCCGCCGTGATCGTCGGCGGAGGCGTGCTGTGGCCCGAGGACGAGCCGACGTCGGCGCAGCAGACGGTGCCCACTCCCGCGGGGAGCGTGACCGCCGCCGACGGGGGCGCGTCGCCCGCAGCGACCGCGACACCTGACGCAGACGTCACGCCCGAGAGTGTGCCGGACGCGGCTGCCGGACTGCTCGACCGCCTCGCGCAGTGCGTCGCAGCGGGGGAGGACTGCGCCGACGTCCGAGAGGACATCTCGCGGCCGGTGCCGACGGGCGTGGCGACCCGGGTCGACGTGGACCGGGAGCTCTCGATGCTCGACGAATACGGCGGAGTGGCCGTCCTGCGCGCCGAGGGCGTGAACGACGACGTCCCGGCACAGATCGTGGTGATCGTCCGGGACGGCGAAGGGTGGCTGGTCCGCGACATCTACGACATCGCGGACCAGCCGTGACTCAGATGCCGAGGTCGCCCTCGAACTCCGCGGCCTCGAGGCGCGCCTTCATGGCGCCGAGGAAGCGGGCGGCGTCGGCACCGTCGACGATGCGGTGGTCGTAGGACAGCGCCAGGTAGACGTAGGAACGGACCGCGATCGCGTCCTTTCCGTCGACCGAGACGATGCCGGGACGCTTGACGACCGTGCCCGTGCCGAGGATCGCGGTCTGCGGCAGGAACACGACGGGCGTGTCGAACAGCGCGCCGCGCGAACCGGTGTTGGTCAGCGTGAACGTGCCACCGGCCAGCTCGTCGGGCTTGAGCTTGTTGTCCCGCGTGCGTGCCGCGAGATCGGCGATCTCGTGGGCGATCTGCGCGAGGTTCTTGTCGGCGGCGTCACGCAGCACGGGCGTGAGCAGGCCCCGCTCGGTGTCGACCGCGATCGAGAGGTTCTCGCTGGCGGGGTAGACGATGTCGGTGCCGTCGACCGTGGAGTTGATGACGGGGTACGCCTGCAGCGCCTCGGCTGCGGCCAGCGCGAAGAACGGCAGGAACGACAGCTTGTCGCCCGTCTTCTCGAGGAAGACGCCCTTCGTCTTGTCGCGGAACGCGGCGACCTTCGTGACGTCGACCTCCACGACCGTCGTCAGCTGCGCGGTCTGCTGCATCGAGGCGACGGCGCGCTCGGCGAGGACCTTGCGCAGACGCGACATCGGCTGGGTCGTGCCGCGCAGCGGCGACACCTCGAGCTTCGGGGTGGCCGGTGCCGCCGCGGGCGCAGCCGCGGCGGGAGCCTTCGCCTGCTCGGCCGCCTTCAGGACGTCCTCCTTGCGGATGCGGCCGCCGACGCCGGTGCCGGTGACCGACGCCAGGTCGACTCCCTGCTGCTGCGCCAGGCGTCGCACGAGCGGTGTGACGTAGGTGACGCTGTCGTCTTCGGAGAGCGAAGGCATCGTCGGCGCGGGAGGCGTCGCCGGCGCAGCGGCTGCCGGAGCAGCCGGTGCGGGAGCAGCCGGTGCGGCAGCAGCCGGCGCGGGAGCAGCGGGTGCGGGAGCAGCGGCAGCCGGAGCGTCCGGTGCCGGGGCAGCCGGCGCAGGCGCTTCGGGCGCGGGAGCGGGCGCCTCGGCGGGCGCGGCGGCACCGGAGCCGATGCGCGCGAGCACGGCGCCGACCTCGACGGTCTCGTCCTCGGCGACGACGATCTCCTGGAGCGTCCCGGAGAACGGCGAGGGGATCTCGGTGTCGACCTTGTCGGTCGAGATCTCCAGCAGCGGCTCGTCGGTCTCGACGCTGTCGCCGACCTGCTTCAGCCAGCGCGTGACGGTGCCCTCGGTCACGCTCTCGCCGAGCTCGGGGAGCACGACGTCCTTCGCGTCTCCGGCCGGCGCGGCCGCCGGAGCAGCCTCTGCAGCGGGCTCGGGAGCGGCCGGCGCCTGAGCTGCCTGATCGGCAGGCTCAGCAGGCGCCGCAGGGTCGGGCTCGGCCGGGGCGGCCTGCTCCGCGGCGGCGGGCTGCTCGGCGGCGGGGGCGTCTGATGCCGGTGCGCTCGAGCCGTCGCCGATCTCGGCCAGGACGGCGCCGACCTCCACGGTCTCGTCCTCCTGCACCAGGATCGCCTCGAGCACGCCGCTCACGGGTGAGGGGATCTCGGTGTCGACCTTGTCGGTCGAGATCTCCAGCAGTCCCTCGTCGGCCTGGACGGTGTCACCGACCTTCTTGAGCCAGCGGGTGACCGTACCCTCGGTGACGCTCTCGCCGAGCGCGGGGAGGACCACGGATGTGCTCATGGGTGTGTCTCCTTCAGAATGTCGATGTCGTATCTAGCTTAGTGACCCGCCGCACTCAGAGTGCGTGGAGCGGCTTGCCCGCAAGCGCGAGGAATGCCTCGCCCAGGGCTTCGCTCTGCGTGGGATGGGCGTGGATGAACGGCGCAAGGTCGTCCGGGTGCGCTTCCCACCCGACCGCGAGCTGGCCTTCGGTGATCAGCTCGCCGACCCGATCACCCACGAGATGGACGCCGAGGATCGGTCCGTCCTGCTGGCGCACGACCTTCACGATGCCGGCGGTGCCGATGATCTCGCTCTTGCCGTTGCCGGCGAGGTTGTACTCATACGCGACGACGGCCTCACCGTGGACCTCGCGCGCCTGCGCCTCGGTCAGCCCCACCGAGGCGACTTCGGGGCTCGAGTACGTCACTCGCGGGATGGTGCTCTCCGGCACCGCGACCGGCGACAGCCCGGCGAGCTGCTCGGCGACGAAGATGCCCTGCGCGAACCCGCGGTGGGCGAGCTGCAGGCCCGGCACGATGTCGCCGACGGCCCAGACATGGTCTGCGGTGGTCCGCAGCCGCTCGTCCACGGTCACGAAGCCCCGGTCGAGGGTGACACCCGCTTCTTCGAAGCCGAGACCAGTGGATGCCGGACCACGGCCGACCGCCACGAGCAGGTAGTCGGCGTCGAGGCTCGTGCCGTCCTCCAGCGAGACGGCGACCCCGGCATCCGTCTGCGTCACAGCAGCGAAGCGGGCGCCGAGGCGCGCCGCGATGCCGCGCTTGCGGAAGGCACGCTCGAGCGCCTTGCTGACGGCGATGTCCTCGTTCGGCACGAGGTGGTCCAGTGCCTCCACGATCGTCACCTCGGCGCCGAACGAGCGCCACACGCTCGCGAACTCCACGCCGATGACCCCGCCGCCGAGGATGATGACGTGCTCGGGGATCACGTCCAGCGCGAGCGCGCCCTCGCTGGTGAGAACGCGTCCGCCGATCTGGAGACCCGGCAGCGTGCGACTGTACGAACCGGTGGCCAGAATCACGTCGGTGCCCCGGTAGAGGTCGTCGCCGACGGCGACCGCGCGGCCGGCGGTGAGCCGGCCCTCACCGGCGACCACCTCGATGCCGCGCGCGGCGATGAGCCCCTGCAGGCCCTTGTGCTTCTTGGCGACGATGCCGTCGCGATACGCCGTGACGCCGGCCGGATCGATGCCGCTCAGGGTGGCGGTGACCCCGACGCTCGCCGCGGTGCGGACATGGTCGGCCACCTCTGCGGCGTGCAGCAGCGCCTTGGTGGGGATGCAGCCGCGGTGCAGGCACGTGCCACCCAGCTTGTCCTTCTCGATGAGGATCACGCTCTTGCCCAGTTCGGCGGCACGCAGTGCGGCCGCGTAGCCGCCGCTGCCACCCCCCAGGACCACGACGTCGGCGGTGTGCTCGGTCACGCGACTCCTCCTACGAATTCGATGAGCGATCGGACGGTGGCTGCGGTGGGGCCCTTGTCAGTCGCCCCGTAGCCCGCTCCCTTCAGCATGCCCGTCCCGGCGATGTCGAGATGGACCCACGGGATCCGTGTCGCGTCATCGTCGCCGGCTGGTCCGACGAAGCGCTGCAGGAAGAGGCCGGCGAACAGCGAGCCGCCGGCCGGGTCCCCGATCTTCGCGTTCTGCATGTCGGCGATGGGCGAGTCGAGCTCTTCCGCCATATGAGCGGGCAGGGGCAGCTGCCAGGCGAGCTCGCCCGCACGCTCGGCCGCCTCGAGGTATGCGGCGACCGCGCCGTCGTCGCCCATCACGCCGGTATGCCGCGTGCCCAATGCCACCGTGATCGCCCCGGTCAGGGTCGCCACGTCGACGAGCACATCCGGGCGGGTGCGGCTGGCCGCAGCCAGCCCATCGGCCAGCACGAGCCGGCCCTCGGCATCGGTGTTGAGGACTTCCACGGTGGTCCCGTCGAACATCCGCAGCACATCGCCCGGCCGGGTGGCGCGCCCCGACGGCATGTTGTCGGCCACGCACAGCCACGCACTGACATGGACGGGCAGTTCCAGGGCGGCGGCGGCGCGCACGACGGCCAGCACCGTGGCCGCGCCGGCCATGTCGTACTTCATGCCGACCATCGACGCCGGTGGCTTGAGCGACAGTCCGCCCGTGTCGAAGGTGATGCCCTTGCCCACGAGGGCGACGTGCCGGGCGGCGCCGGCGGGTGCATAGTCGAGGCGGATCAGCCTCGGCGGACGGTCCGATCCCTGGCCGACGCCGAGGATGCCCCCGAAGCCCTGCTCGGCCAGCGCCGCCTCGTCGAGGACGTCGACCTCGATGGGCAGATCGGCGACCGATTCGGTCGCCCGGTCGGCGAAGTCGGCGGGCCCCAGCCACTCGGCGGGGGTGTTCACGAGGTCCTTGACGAGCGCGACGGCATCGCCGACAGCCGTCACTGCGGCAACATCCGCGTCGGTCACGTCGATCCCTGCGTGGATGACCACCGCGGTGGCGCGCTGCGCCCCGGCATCCTTCTTGTATCCGGAGAATCGGTATCCGCCCAGAACCGCGCCTTCGGCGGCGGCGCGCCAGAGCTCGGCGGGTGCCGCGGGGGCGGCGACGGCGAGTGTCTCGAAGCCGGTGGTCGCACGCAATGCCGTGCCGACCGCGTCGCGCACGGCTGCGGCATCCGCGTCCGCACCGGTGCCGACCACGATGAGCGGCTTGTCGGTCGCCTCCGGGGCGAAGACGCGCACCGGGCTGCCGGGGGCACCGGTGAACCCGATGGCCTGCAGCGATGCCGCAAGTCCGGGCCAGTCAGTCAGGAACGACGCCTCGGCGTCGACCGGGGGCAGTGCGAGCACCAGCGCGTCGGCTTCGGCATCGAGGAGGGGTACGGAGGAGAACGAGAGCACGGGAAACGGCATGCTGACCATCCTAGTTTTGGCGTCTCGCCGTGTTCGCTGTCAGCGCGACGTCGCAGCGCCCCGGGTCCGCGGCGACTCGTACAGTGGATCTATGCCTTTGTCCGGTCCCCTGTACGAACGTGTCGCCTCGGCACCGCCGGTCCCGCCCGGGCTCCCGCTCGTCGTCATGCTGACCGGCTTCACGGATGCCGGTGGCGCCGTGTCCCGGGCGATCGAATACTTCCGCGACGACCTCGCACCGGCGCCTGTCGTATCGTTCTCCGCCGACGTCCTGCTGGACTACCGCGCGCGTCGACCGATCGTCACCTTCGACGGCGACCGGCTCACCGATTACCGTCCGCCGCGGTTGGAGCTGTCCCTGGCCCATGACACCCTCGGGCACCCGTTCGTGCTCCTGGCGGGATACGAGCCGGACTTCGCCTGGGAGGCGTTCACCGAGACGGTGGTGGGCCTCGCCGAAGGACTCGCCGTCTCGACGGTCACCTGGGTGCATGCCATTCCCATGCCGGTGCCGCACACCCGCCCGCTGGGCACGACCGTCAGCGGGACGCGGGCCGAGCTGACCGCGGCGCACTCCGTGTGGAAGCCCCACACGCAGGTGCCGGCGACGGTCGGGCACCTGCTCGAGCACCGTTTCGCCGAGGCGGGGGCCGAGGTCGCCGGCTTCGTGCTGCTCGTGCCGCACTATCTGGGCGACACCGAGTTCCCCGCCGCCGCCATCGCCGTGCTCGACAGCCTGACGGTCGCCACCGGCCTCGTGTTCTCGAGCGAGGAGCTCCGCGACGAGAACAAGGAGTATCTCGACAAGGTCACCGACCAGGTGGCCAACAGCGCCGAGCTGACCACGATGCTGCACACCCTGGAAGAGCGGTACGACTCGTACATGGCGGGTTCGAACCTGGGCCAGCCGATCATCCACACCGGAGACCTCCCCAGCGCCGATGAGCTCGCCGCCGAGCTCGAGCGCTTCCTTGCCTCCAGGCCGCCCGGCGACGACGACCGCCGCACTCGTCAGTGACCTCACTCCCGTGCCGCGGGGAATGCTCCCGCGCCACCGGGCGTTGTGCATCTCAGAACGTCTCGCACCTGACGCGTGGCGCCCGCGTGTGCGCGGGGACCGCGTACGAGGTGTGAGACAATAGAGAATCTGACCCGTTGTCGTCGTCGGCGAGCCGCCCCGCGGCACCGCCGCTGGACTTGACAAGGGTCATACTAATGTCCGAAAACCCGGCGGAGTCCGCCGGTGAAAGGCAAGACGTGACGTCAGCTACGAAGACCACGCGCACCCGCACGGGTGACGACGCCGACGAGACGACGACCGCCAAGAAGGCCGGTACGAAGACCACCGCCGCGAAGGCGGCCGAGACCGCTCCGGCAGCGAAGGCTCCGGCGAAGAAGGCCCCGGCCAAGAAGGCCCCCGCGAAGAAGGCCGCTCCGGCCAAGGCTGCCCCTGCCAAGGCGCGCAAGAAAGCCGACTCCGACGAAGAGGCCGAAGACGACGTAGACATCGAGGCAGCCGGCGGCGAGACGAGCGCGGCCACCGCGTCGAAGGCGTCGGCCGAAGACGAGGACGACGACGAGGACGCCCCGGCGAAGCCGGCCTTCTCCGAGCCGCTGCCCACGGGCGCGATCGTCATCTCCTCGTCCGACGAGGACGATGTGCCGGTCTACTCCACCCAGATCACGGGTGCCACGGCCGACCCGGTCAAGGACTACCTGAAGCAGATCGGCAAGGTGCCGCTGCTGAACGCGGCCGAAGAAGTCGAGCTCGCGATGCGCATCGAGGCGGGCCTGTTCGCCGAAGAGAAGCTGTCGCACATGTCGGCGGCCGAGAAGTCGAAGCAGCTGGGCCTCGACCTGCAGTGGGTCGCCCGCGACGGTCAGCGCGCCAAGAGCCACCTCCTCGGCGCCAACCTGCGCCTGGTGGTCTCGCTCGCCAAGCGCTACACCGGCCGCGGTATGCAGTTCCTCGATCTCATCCAGGAGGGAAACCTGGGCCTGATCCGTGCCGTCGAGAAGTTCGACTACACGAAGGGCTTCAAGTTCTCGACCTACGCCACGTGGTGGATCCGCCAGGCCATCACCCGCGCCATGGCCGACCAGGCACGCACGATCCGCATCCCCGTCCACATGGTCGAGGTCATCAACAAGCTCGCCCGCGTGCAGCGGCAGATGCTGCAGGATCTGGGCCGCGAGCCCACGCCCGAAGAGCTCAGCCGCGAGCTGGACATGACTCCCGAGAAGGTCGTCGAGGTCCAGAAGTACGGTCGCGAGCCGATTTCGCTGCACACGCCCCTCGGCGAGGACGGCGACAGCGAGTTCGGCGACCTCATCGAAGACACCGAGGCGGTCGTGCCGGCCGATGCTGTGGGCTTCACGATGCTGCAGCGTCAGCTGGAGTCGCTCCTGGACTCACTGTCCGAGCGCGAGGCGGGCGTGATCCGCATGCGGTTCGGCCTCGGCGACGGCCAGCCCAAGACGCTCGACCAGATCGGCGACACCTTCGGCGTGACCCGCGAGCGCATCCGCCAGATCGAGTCCAAGACGATGGCGAAGCTGCGACACCCGTCGCGTTCGCAGTCGCTGCGGGACTATCTCGAATGACCCTGGAGGCCAACGAGGGCAAGGCGCTCGAGGTCACCGTCGACGGCATCGCGTACGCGCGCATCCCCATCCGGACGCGCGTCGTGATGCCCGGCGACGACCTCGATCCGTTGATCGCCGAGTGCACGGCCGGCCTGGTGCAGCCCGGCGACCTGCTGTTCGTCACCGAGAAGATCGTGGCGATCACGCAGGGGCGCTCGTACCGGCTCGATGAGATCCAGCCGCGCAAGCTCGCGCTGTTCCTGTCGAAGTACGTGACACGCACCCCATACGGCATCGGCCTGGGCATGCCCGAGACGATGGAGATGGCGCTGCGGGAGTGCGGCACCCCGCGGATCCTGTTCGCCGCCGCCGTGAGCGCGGTCACGAAGCTGTTCGGACGGCGCGGCGACTTCTACCGCATCGCCGGCGACAAGGCACGTGCGATCGACGGTCCCACCAGCGGCACGATCCCGCCGTACAACCAGGCAGTGGTGCTCGGGCCGACCGATCCCGACGGCGTCGCCCGCCGGCTGAAGTCCCTGGTCGGCAGCGACGTGGCGGTCGTGGACATCAACGACATCGGCGGCAACGTCCTCGGCTCGACTCTCGACAAGGCCGGCGAAGCCCGGCTCGTGCGCATCCTCGGCGACAATCCGCTCGGCCAGGGCCATCAGTCCACGCCACTCGGCATCATCCGCAAGGCCTGATCGTGGGCGCAGTGAACAGGCTGTATCGCCGCGCGCGCTTCTTCGTGCGCCGCGTCACCTCCTTCGACCGTGAGCGCGTCATGCAGTTCGCGCGCCAGTCCGCAGCGCTGTCCAAGGCGCCGGTGTGGTGGGTCGCGGCGGACATGGCCTGGTGTGCGGTGCGCTACGAGACCACATTCGAGAACTACTCCGAGTGGGACTTCCGCATCCTGAAGCGCCGCGAGCGCCAGACGTACATGACCGACCCCAAGTCGTTCCACCTGTCACGTCGCCTCAACGACGACTCGCAGCGCGCGATCTTCGACGACAAGCTCGAGTTCGCACAGCGCTTCGGCGATGAGCTGGGGCGCGAGTGGCTCGACGTGGCGAAGGCGGATGCCGGGGAACTCGAGTCATTCGTCCGCCGCCACGACCGGGTGATCACGAAGAACCCCGGCGGCGTCGGCGGCAACGGCATCACGATGCGGGACGCGGCCGAGATCACCGATGCGGCCGCGCTGCGAGGCGAGCTGATCGCGTCGGGGGAGACGCTCATCGAGGAAGTGCTCGTCCAGCATCCCGAGATGGCGCGGCTGTACCCCGGCAGCGTCAACTCACTGCGGATGGTGACCTACCTCGACCCCGACGGCGAGGTCCACCTGCTGGCGGCGGTGCTCAAGATCGGCAACGGCGGCGTCATCGACAACTTCAGCAACGGCGGCATGTACACGATGCTCGACGAAGCCGGCCGCGCGCTGCACGCTGCCAGCGACGAAGCGGGCCACCCGTTCCGCACCCACCCGGTCACCGGTGTCGAGATCACCGGCTATCAGGTGCCCCTGTACGCCGAGATCCTCGAGCTCATCGACCGGCTCGCCCGCCGTGTGCCCGACCTGCCCTACATCGGCTGGGATATCGCGATCACGCCCGAGCGTCCCGTCGTCATCGAGGGCAACCACAACACGGGCGTGTTCCAGTCCAAGCCGTCGGTCTCCGGCATCCGGACGGGTCTGCTGCCGCGCTACCGTGCGGCGATGCGCTTCTGACGAGAGGATCGATTCCATGGGCCAGGCACGCGTACGCCTCGGGTACCTGCTGAACCGGGCGCGCAACATCCGCCCCGGCAACCTCGTCGAGTTCGCCAAGCAGACGCAGAGGGTGTCCAAGGCACCGCTGCCTGTCATCATCGCCGACATGCTGTGGTGCTCGGTGAAGTACGACATGGGCTTTCGCGACTACGCCGTATGGGACATCCGGCTGCTGAACGCGAAGGAGCGTGCGACGTGGATGACCCACCCGAAGTCGTACCGCGTGACCAAGATGTACAACACCGCCGAGGGCCGTGCGAAGCTCGAGGACAAGCGGCGGTTCGCGCGAGAGTACGCCGATCTGCTCGGGCGTGAATCGATCGATCTGCGCGACGTGGACGACGCCGAGCTGGCGGCATTCCTCGAGCGGCACCCGAAGGTGCTGGCCAAGCCCAACGACGGGCAGGGCGGAGGTGGCATCGACCTGCATGAGACGGGACCGGACACCGATGCCGCAGCCTTCCGCGCCGAGGTCACCGCGCACGGCCAGTCGATGATCGACGAGTTCATCGTGCAGCATCCCGAGATGTCGGCACTGTACCCCGACAGCGTCAACACGGTGCGGCTCATCACCTTCCTCGACCCGCAGGGCGCTGTCCATCTGCTGGCCGCGGTGCTGCGCATCGGCAACGGTGCCGTGATCGACAACTTCGCCTCGGGCGGGATGTTCACGATGCTCGACGAGGACGGAGTGGCGCTCTACCCGGGCGTCGACAAGAACAGCAATGTCTACCGCGAGCACCCGGTCACCGGGACGCCGATCGTCGGGTTCTCGGTGCCGATGTACGACGAGGTCGTGGAGCTCGCGTTCGCGCTCGCGAAGCGGACTCCGGAAGCGCCCTACGTCGGGTGGGATCTGGCGATCACGCCGAACGGGCCCGTCGTCATCGAGGGCAATCACAACTCGAGCGTGTTCCAGCCCAAGCCCACTGCGTCAGGGGTGCGGACCGGACTGCTGTCGGTCTACAAGGACGCGATCGGGTTCTGACCCGGCGGTTCGCTCAGACCGACTCGAGCAGGCGGGCGGTCTCGTCGTGCCAGCTGGTGGCGATGCTGCGCAGCTTCTGTTCGTACTTGCGGCCGTGGTGCGCGCAGAACAGCAGCTCGCTGCCGTTGACCTCTGCCGCGATGTAGGCCTGCGCTCCGCAGGCGTCGCAACGGTCGGCCGCCGTCAGGCGGTGCTCAAGGACGGCGGCGGGCTCGGTGGTGGTCGAAGTGCTCATGCTCGGTGCCTCCCTGGTACGTCTCGAACGGTTCGTCCGGAACCGCTCTTCCTGATCCTTGCGGTCATGAAATACAACCACGGGAACGTGAGAACAATCCCGAATGCCGGGGCATTTCGCTGTGCGCGTACCCGCGCCCCGGCATCCATCGCCTGAGGCAGGCGTGCCCGCGTGTGTCCTCCGCCGACCCGCGCGCTGCCGCGGATACGCTTGGAGATTGTGACAGCCGAGTACTCCGCCCATCATCTCCAGGTCCTCGAAGGGCTCGAGGCCGTGCGCAAGCGCCCCGGCATGTACATCGGCTCGACCGATGCCCGGGGCCTCATGCACTGCCTCTGGGAGATCATCGACAACGCCGTCGATGAGGCGCTCGGCGGGCACGGTGATCGCATCGAAGTTCTGCTGCACTCCGACGGCAGCGTCGAAGTGCGCGATCACGCCCGTGGTATTCCGGTCGACGTCGAGCCGCGCACCGGGCTCACCGGCGTCGAGGTCGTGTTCACCAAGCTCCACGCCGGCGGCAAGTTCGGCGGCGGCTCCTATGCGGCATCCGGTGGTCTGCACGGCGTCGGCGCCTCGGTGGTCAACGCGCTCTCCGAGCGTCTCGACGTCGAGGTCGACCGCGACGGCAAGACGTATGCGATGTCGTTCCACCGCGGCGAGCCGGGACTGTTCGACGGTCCGTCACCGGATGCCGCGTTCACGCCGTTCGAGAAGTCGTCCGAGCTGCGGGTCGCGGGCAAGGTCCGCAAGGGCGTCACCGGCAGCCGCATCCGATACTGGGCCGACCGGCAGATCTTCACGAAGGACGCGGGCTTCAACCTCGACGAACTGGTCCAGCGGGCGCGGCAGACCGCGTTCCTGGTTCCCGGACTGGAGATCGTCATCGTCGACGAGCGCGCCGGCACGGGCGATGACCGCGTCGAGACCAGCTACCGCTACGACGGCGGCATCTCAGAGTTCGCCGAGTTCCTCGCACCGGACGCCTCGGTCACCGATGTGTGGCGCCTCACCGGAACCGGGACCTTCACCGAGACTGTGCCGGTGCTGCAGGCGACCGGCGCGATGGTGCCCACCGAAGTGCAGCGCGAATGCGAGGTCGACGTCGCGGTGCGATGGGGGACCGGCTACGAGACCGTCTCGCGCTCATTCGCGAATATCATCGCGACGCCCAAGGGCGGCACTCACCAGCAGGGTTTCGAAGCCGGCCTCATGAAGGTCGTGCGCGATCAAGTGCAGCAGAACGCCCGCCGCCTGAAGGTCGGCGCGAGCGAGAAGCTCGAGAAGGACGACATCCTCGCCGGTCTGTCGTCCGTGCTCACCGTGCGGCTGCCCGAGCCGCAGTTCGAGGGGCAGACCAAGGAGGTCCTCGGCACTCCCGCGGTCCGTCAGATCGTCCAGAACGTGGTGACCCGCGAATTGTCCGCCCGGTTCGCCTCGTCCAAGCGCGACGACAAGTCCCAGACGGCGCAGCTGCTGGACAAGGTCGTGTCCGAGATGAAGGCGCGCATCTCCGCGCGCACCCACAAGGAGACGCAGCGCCGCAAGACCGCCCTGGAGTCGTCGTCGCTGCCGGTGAAGCTCGCCGACTGCCGCACGCAGGACGTGTCGCAGTCCGAGCTGTTCATCGTCGAGGGCGACTCGGCCCTGGGCACCGCGAAGCATGCCCGCAACAGCGAATACCAGGCGCTGCTGCCCATCCGCGGCAAGATCCTCAACGTCCAGAAGGCGTCGATCAGCGACATGCTGTCCAACGCCGAGTGCGCGGCGATCATCCAGACCGTCGGCGCCGGCTCGGGCCGCACGTTCGATCTGGACGGCGCCCGCTACGGCAAGATCATCCTGATGAGCGACGCCGACGTCGACGGAGCGCACATCCGCACCCTGCTGCTGACGCTGTTCTTCCGCTACATGCGACCGCTCATCGAGGACGGTCGCGTCTATGCCGCCGTCCCGCCGCTGCATCGCGTCGTCGTCATGAATCCCGGGTCCAAGCCCAACGAGACCATCTACACCTACAGCGAGCAGGAGCTGCACGCCCTCCTGGCAAAGCTGCAGAAGTCGGGCAAGCGCTGGCAGGAGCCGGTGCAGCGGTACAAGGGCCTGGGTGAGATGGATGCCGATCAGCTCGCGACCACGACGATGGACCGCAACGGGCGCACCCTGCGGCGGGTGCACGTGCGCGATGCAGAAGCCGCAGCGCACATGTTCGAACTGCTGATGGGCAGCGAGGTGGCTCCGCGCCGCGACTTCATCGTGTCCTCGAGCGACCGCATAGGCCGCGAGGCCATCGACGCCTGACAGCCACCGACCCGCAGCACCGCGGGGCCCGGGATCGAACTGGGGACTCGATCCCGGGCAACGCCGCGGCGGCGCGCACGGCAGGCTCCGGTCGACGATCACGTGCCAGTGCGACGTGGTCGTCCCCGATAGCACCCGAACCTGCGTGGCGTGTGCCCATAGGCACCAGTTGGGGGCTGGTCCTTCGGCTCACTCTCAGCGTAGGCAGGCCTCCGACGGTCTGCCGTGGACGTTCGGCTAGCTCGCTTGCGACTTTCGTCTACATCCCGCGGTCAGTCCGACAGGGGCAGGGAGGCGGTGACGACCCAGCCTTCGGCCGCTCGCTCGGCTGTGAAGGTGCCGCCGAAGAGCCGGAAGCGCTCCTGCAGGCGGACGATACCGTATCCGGACGCAGGAAGTCCCGCGGTCTGCGCCGGCGGTGAGTCATCGGCGAACTCGAGATGCGCCCAGCCACGCTCGACTGTCAGGGCGATGCGCACGTGACGTGCGCCGGTGGCGTGCTTGAGGACGTTGGTGGAGCTCTCCCGGATCACGCGGATCAGCGCCAGCAGGGACGTGTTCGGCAACCGGAGCCGGTCGGGGAGAGAGACAGCGGTGTGAATGCCCGCAGCATCGAGCTCCTTGACCACAGCGCCGATCGTCGACTCGAGAGATTCGGGGGCCGGGACGCGCTCGGGCGACGGACTCTCTTCCCCCCGGACCATGCCCAGCACCCTGCGGATGTCGGTCAGTGCCTGCACCGCCGCTTCGCGGATCGCCGTCTGGGACTGCAGACGCGTGCGCGTGTCGTCGGTGCGCTCGAGGACCGCCGCGTGCAGTGCGACGATGGTGATCTCGTGGGCGACGATGTCGTGCAGTTCGTCGGCGATGAGCTCGCGCTCATGCCGAAGCTGTTCGGCGATCTCCCGCTCGTTCTCCTCGATCCGAGCAGACAGTCTCCGCCATCGGCTGTGCTGCTGACGGATCGTGACGCCGATCAGCAGACTGACCGCACCCAGAACGCCGACGATCACCGCACCGGCCGGTTCCAGCACTCCTGCCGGCTGCACGACCTCGATGATGACCCAGGTGAGCGTGACGGCGGCATAGACCGCCGTGAGGGCCGCACTGCAGGTAGCCGCCACGACGCCGAGCAAGAGCGCTGCGCCGATGACGTAATCACCCGCGACACCCGACACGGCAGCGATGCACGCAATGCCCATCAGCGCGACGGTGGCCACGGGTGGCCGCCACGCGAAGAGTGCGGTGACGATGATGATCCCCGTGCCCACGATCGCGCGAAGCAGAGGGGTCTCCGAAGTGCTCGTGGCACGCAACAGCGAATCGACGATGAGCACGACGGCCACGAGGCCCAGCAGCACTCGGCGGGTGCCGACACGGAGTGGATGATGAGCCCAGAAGGGTGCGCGGAACGGATCGAGCAGCGTAGCGCGTGGGGGTGTCACCACCTGATTATGTCGCGCCCGCGCCTCAGCGGAAAATGCCGATCATCTTGCCAAAAACGTAGAAGATACTCATTCGATTCACCTCCTGCAACCTCTCGAATCGATTCTTCAAACTGATGTCGTTCGCGACGACCGACGGATGGCTAGAACGATTGCGACTTTCGTCGGAACTGCGTGGCCGACGCAGACGCGCAGGCGTTCGTATGATGGGTCTGTGACGGAAGCGATTCGCGTGATTGTCGTCGACGACGAGTCGCTGGTCCGGGCGGCACTGCGGGTGTTCTTCGAGTCCGCGGAGGGGTTCGACGTCGTCGGTGAAGCCCAGAACGGCGCCGAGGCCATCTCGCTGGCTCGCGCGGTCCGGCCGGATGTCGTGCTCATGGACGTGCAGATGCCGACGATGGACGGCATCGAAGCCACGCGCCGGCTGACGCGGGAGTTCCCCGGGATCAAGATCGTCGCGCTCACCACGTTCTCGACCGAACGGGTGATCGTTCCCATGCTCAGCGCGGGGGCTTCGGGCTTCCTCGTCAAAGACACCTCACCCGACCGGATCCTCGATGCCGCACGCCTCGCCCACGACGGTGGGTACGTGCTGTCGCCACGCGTCGCACAGGCGCTCGTGACCTCCATTCAGGACCACGAGCTTCCCGCACCGCGTGAACTGGGTCGGGATGAGGGCCTCACCGAGCGTGAGATGGAGGTGGTCGTGCTGCTCGCCCAGGGGATGTCGAATGCGGAGATCGCTTCGGCGATGTTCGTCTCGGAGGCGACGGTCAAGTCGCATCTCGGGCGGATCACGACCAAGTGGGGCGTGCGAGACCGCATCCAGGTGCTGATCCGCGCCGCGCAGCTGCACCTCGTGACGATCGCGTAGGACACCCCCCGGCACCGCCCCGGCACCGCTGATCAGCCCGGGGCCCGCTCCTCAGGAGACCGGCACGCCCACCGCGCCGACCACGGCATCCAGCGGCTGGCCTGAGGCGTCGCGCTTCGCCCCGGCATCCGGCAGCGCCCGGGCCGCTCCGTCGGACGCGACCGCGCGCGGCTGGTCGCCCACCCAGGCCAGCGTGAGCGTGTCTTCGCCCTTCAGGAAGCGCTGGGCGCGCACGCCACCGGTTGCCCGGCCCTTGGCGGGGAACTCGGTGAACGCCGAGACCTTGCCCGATCCGGCATCCGTCCCCGTCAGAGCGGTGGTCGAACCGGCGATCGTGACGACCACGGTGTCTTCGGTGGCGGTCAGCGCGGTGAAGGTGACCACCCGCTCACCGTCCGCGATGCGAATGCCGGCCATGCCACCGGCCGCGCGACCCTGCGCACGCACGGCATCGGCGCCGAACCGCAGCAACTGGGCGTCGCTGGTGACGAACACGAGCTCGCTGGCATCGGGTGCCACGGCGGCGCCCACCACGCTGTCACCGGGCTTCAGCGAGATGATCTCGACGTTGGTCTTGCCGGCGGGCAGCTCGGTCGCGGCGACGCGCTTGACCACACCCTGCGCGGTGCCCAGGGCCACCGGCGGGGCCTCGGTCAGCGGCACGATCGCGACGACGTGCTCCGAGCCCGACAGCCCCAGATAGTGATCGGCCTTCGTGCCGGCGGCGGGTGTCACCGAGTTCGCGGGGACCGAGGGCAGATCGACGGGGGAGAAGCGCACGAGGCGACCGGTGCTGGTGACGGCTCCGAGGTCGCCGCGGGTGGTCGCATCGACCGCCGAGCGGATCGCGTCGTGACGCGAGCGCCGCGTCGGAGTGACGACGAGCCCGTCCTCGCCGAGCGCCGCGCGGACCATGCGGCCGGTCGCGGTGAGGAACACGCGGCACGGCTCATCGGCGATCTGAAGTTCGACCGCCGATGCGGCGGCGCGGCCACGGGGCGTCACCGGTCCGCCGTTGAGCAGCAGCGTCCGCCGAGGGGTGCCGAAGGTCGCAGCCGCGGCATCCAGCTCTTTGGCGACCTGCGCGCGAAGCAGCGTATCGCTGGCCAGCAGCTCTTCCAGCTCGGCGATCTCGGCCTTGAGCTGATCGCGCTCGGTCTCGAGCTCGATGCGCGAGAACCTGGTGAGCCGCCGCAGACGCAGCTCGAGGATGTACTCGGACTGCGGCTGGGAGAGGTCGAAGACGTCCATCAGACGCTGACGCGCCTGCTCGGAATCGTCCGAGCCGCGGATGACCTGGATGACCTCGTCGATGTCGAGGATCGCGATGAGCAGGCCCTCGACCAGGTGCAGTCGCTCCTGCCGCTTGCCCAGCCGGAAGCGGCTGCGCCGGGTGACGACCTGCAGACGATGGTCGATGTAGACCCGCAGCAGCTCCTTGAGCCCGAGCGTCTGCGGCTGGCCGTCGACCAGTGCGACGTTGTTGATGCCGAACGAGTCCTCGAGCGGCGTCAGGCGGTACAGATGATCGAGGACCGCTTTCGGATCGAATCCGGTCTTGATGCCGATGACGAGGCGCAGCCCGTTGTTGCGGTCGGTGAGGTCGGTGACATCCGAGATCCCGGTGAGCTTCTTCGAGCCGACGGCGTCCTTGATCTTCTCGATCACGCGCTCCGCACCCACCATGTAGGGCAGCTCGGTGACGATGATGCCGGTGCGGCGTGGAGCGATCTGCTCGATCGAGACCTTCGCGCGGGTGCGGAAGCTGCCGCGCCCGTTGGCGTAGGCGTCTTTGATGCCGTCGAGTCCGACGATGATGCCGCCCCCGGGCAGGTCCGGCCCGGGAACGAACTCCATCAGCTCTTCGAGCGTCGCCTCGGGGTGCTCGAGCAGGTGGACGGCCGCCGACACCACCTCGATGAGGTTGTGCGGCGCCATGTTCGTCGCCATGCCCACCGCGATGCCGGTCGCGCCGTTGACGAGCAGGTTGGGAAACGCGGCCGGCAGCACCGAGGGCTGCTGGAACTGGCCGTCGTAGTTGGGGATGAAGTCGACGACGTCCTCGTCGAGGTTCTCCGCCAGGGCGAGGGCGGCGGGTGCGAGCCGGGCCTCGGTGTACCGGGCGGCGGCGGGACCGTCGTCGAGCGAACCGAAGTTGCCGTGCCCGTCGACCAGCGGCACGCGCAGCGCGAAGGGCTGCGCGAGCCGGACGAGTGCGTCGTAGATCGCCGAGTCACCGTGCGGGTGCAGCTTTCCCATGACCTCGCCGACGACACGCGCGCTCTTGACGTGACCGCGATCGGGGCGCAGGCCCATCTCGGCCATCTGGTACACGATGCGCCGCTGCACCGGCTTGAGGCCGTCGCGCGCGTCGGGCAGCGCCCGCGAGTAGATCACCGAATACGCGTACTCCAGGAACGAGTCCTGCATCTCGGACGAGAGGTCGACATCCTCGATGCGGGCGTGGTCTGCGGGCGCGGAGTCGTTGCGCGAAGCTGCCATGGATCTGCGGGGTCCTCCGGGTGATGGGAAAGGGCCGTCTGCGCCGTGTGCGAGACTGGCCCCGATGCCTCTCAGCCTACCCGCGGACCCGCCCTCGGCCCGGAGCCTCACCGGTGTTCTGCCGCAGATCCTCGCCGCGATCGACGGCCACGGCGACTGGTTCCCGACCGTGCGTTCGGCGATCGTCGTGATGGTCGACGGCCTGGGTCGGGGCAACCTCACCGCACGGTCGGGCCATGCCCGGTTCCTGAACTCGCGGATGGGGAAGAGGGATGCCGCGCGCTCGGTCTTCCCCGCCACGACCGCGACCGCGCTGGCGAGCCTGTTCACCGGAGTCGCTGCGGGAAGCCACGGGATCGTGGGCTACCGCGCGCGCGTTCCCGGCACCGACAGCGCACCCAACCAGCTCAAGGGCTGGGAGACCGACGGGCTCGACCCCATGACATGGCAGCGCGCGCAGCCGCTGTTCGAACGCGAGGCCGCGCGGGGACGACCGTGCATCGTCGTGTCGAAGGCGCGCTACACGTCCACGGGGTTCACCCGGGCGTTGCAGCGGGGAGCGACCTTCCTCCCGGGTGACAGCATCGCCGACCGGGTGCAGCGCGCGACGGAGGCAGCGACACGCCACGACGGCGCGATCGTCTATCTCTACGTCCCCGAGCTCGACACGATCGGGCATGCGGCCGGGTGGGAGAGTGCCGCGTGGACTGCCGGCCTCGAGCAGGTCGACGATGCCGTCCGCCGGCTCGAGGCGGCGGTGCCGGACGATGTCGGCGTCGTCGTGACCGCCGATCACGGCATGGTCGACGTGCCGGCGCACCGTCATGTCCTGCTCTCGGAGGGTGACGAGCTGGTCGACGGGATCCGCATCGTGGCGGGCGAGCCTCGCATGCTGCACCTGTACGCCGAGGACGGCGCGGCCGGTGCTGCCCTGGCGCGGTGGCAGGAGGCCGAGTCAGGCCGCTCGTGGGTGCTGTCGCGCGAGGAGGCGATCGCCGCCGGGCTGTTCGGCTCCGCTGTTTCGCCGGACGTGGCACCGCGCATCGGCGACATCCTCGTCGCAGCGCGGTCGGGCATCGCGTACTACGACGATCGTCTCAGTGACAAGAAGGCACAGAAGATGATCGGGCAGCACGGGTCGCTGACCGATCAGGAGCGGATCGTCCCGCTCATCCGGCTGGGCGCATTCGCCACCACGCACTGAGAGCGGCCGGGGTCGAGGGTCGCCGAACGATGGATGCCGGGGGATCGGCCCCCGTCGCGGTTCAGCCGTCTTCGGTGCGCGCGCCGAAGACGATTTCATCCCACGATGGCATCGAGGTCCGGCCCTTGCGCCGCCCGGCATCCGACGTCGGGGAATCGTCGTCGCGCGGGTCCGCTGCAGGATGGGACTCGGGCTCGGGCACGAGGTCGTCGTAGCCCGGCTCGAGCGCATCGAACAGGGCGACCGGAGCCTGGGCGTCGGGATCGGCGTGCTCATCGGCGGGCATCGGCTCACGCTGCCCGCGGCGACGCCGCAGAGCCTCGAGCAGGTCTGCCGTCTCGGCCGAGGTCACGCCCTGCTCGGGCGCCCGCTTCATCGCCGCTTCCTGCACGGCGACCGAGCTGGACGGACGCGTGTCGGGGGACTCGAGGTCGGCCTCGGGCTCGGGGACACGGCGTGGTCCGAACGCGGCGCTGTCGAAGCGGGACGTGTCCTTCACACCCGAGGTGTCAAGAGCGCGCAGGCGCGGGATGAGCCCCTCGGGCAAAGAGCCCTGGCGCGACAGCTGCACGGCGTCGGCATTGTGCGGCGAGAGGGTCGAACGGCGCGGGTCGAAGCCCCAGCGCGCGTCGTGGTCGACCTCGTTCGCCGTGAACTCGAGCTTCACGATCCAGCCGGACTCTTCTCGCCAGCTGCTCCAGCGTTCGCCGGTCGCACCCGCCTCGCCGAGCTTCGCACGCACGGCGTTGCCGAACGTCGGCTGAGCGTCGGGGTCGAGTTCGCCGCCCATCAGCACGGGCACGGCCAGGGCCTGCCCCACGATGTGCTCACGCTCTGCCAGCACCGGACCCTCGAAGCGGGCCACGTCGTCGACGCGGACGCCCAGCAGCTCGGCCACCTCTTCGGTGGTCATGCCGGCGCGGATGTGCGACTGGATCTCGCGGGGGTTGGGGCGCGCCGAACGCGGCTCGGCGTCACGCTGCAGACGACGCAGTTGCGTGCGCAGCGCTTCGTCGGCCGGCAGCGTATACCTGTCCCCGGACTCCGTGGCGAGGACGAGGACGCCCTCTTCGGTTCCGATGACTTTGAGCTGTTCCATGCGAAACACCCTCCCGATCCTGCGTGTGCGCCCATGCTGTCACAGCACTTCCCGCCGAAAGGGAATATCGTGGGCGCGCCGCGAGTTTCACGGCATGCAGCGCCCGAAGCTGCGATGGACGCCTCCGGCATTTGCGAAAAGCAGGCCGGTCGTGCAAACTATCGCCGCCCCATCGGGTCCCACACGCAGCCCCTTCTGGAAGTAGAGACGTTCGAGCATGGCCACGGATTACGACGCCCCCCGCAAGACCGAGGACGACAGCGAGTCGATCGAGGCTCTCAAGGAGCGGGTCCCCGACAAGCTGTCCGGCTCCGTCGACTCCGAGGACGCCGACAACCCCTCGGGCTTCGAGCTGCCGGGCGCGGACCTGTCGGATCTCGAGCTCGACGTCGTCGTGCTGCCCCCGCAAGAGGACGAGTTCACGTGCATGGAGTGCTTCCTCGTGAAGCACCGCACCCAGATCGACCACGAGGTCGCGGGCGGCTACATCTGCACCGAGTGCTCCTGAGCGCAGGTCAGCGCGCGCGCTGAGCCCGCGCGATCAGCGCGACGACCCGGTCGGGTGTCCGCGAGGAGAAGACCCACTCCGTGACCGGGTCATCGGAGTCGGACACCGCGACGCGCACGACGCCGTCGATACCGCCGCGCAGCAGGTGCCATGCCGACCGTGACAGGCCCGGTCCCCGCGCCTCGCGCGCCGCATCACCGGTGAGGGCGACGGCATCGCCGAGGTCGGCGACGTCGATGCGGGCGCGACCGACCCGCAGCGTTCCGCCCGAGAGGGAGACGACCGGCGAGGCGGCGATCAGCCCGAAGACGATCAGCGCACCCGCTGTGATGCCGGCGGCCAGTGCGATCGCGGCATCCACCGGAACGAAGACGAGTGCGACCATCGGGGCGGCGACGGCCGCGCTGACGATGAGCCACAGCGACGGGCTGAGGCGTTCACGGTAGCCGGATACCGTGGAGCGAGTGCCGGCAGCGTAGTTGTGCATTAGCCTCGTGGGGTGATTCAAACCGTGGACGTTCCCATTATCGCGGAGCACGTGCCCGTCTACGCCCACCCCGGTGATGCCGGCGCCGATCTGGTCGCCGCCGAGGCGGCCCGCCTCGAACCCGGTCAGCGCGCCCTCATCGGCACCGGCGTACGGATCGCCCTGCCCGACGGCCACGTCGCCTTCGTCGTGCCCCGCAGCGGCCTCGCCACCAAGCACGGCATCACGATCGTGAACAGTCCCGGCACTGTGGACGCCGGCTATCGCGGCGAGATCAAGGTGACGCTGCTGAACACCGACTCCGAGGCCGCATTCGACATCGCCCCCGGCGACCGGATCGCGCAGCTGATCGTCATGCCGGTGCCCCGTGCGAACTTCATCCCCGTCGAGGAGCTGCCCGGCTCCGTCCGCGGCGAAGGCGGCTTCGGCTCCACCGGCTACCAGGCAGGAGGTGCCTCATGAGCGAGGACACCACGAACAAGACCGCTCCTGCGGATCGCGCGACATCCGGCCCCTTCGACGAGTCCGAGGCGAACCCGGTCCGGCCCTACATCGACCTGGGCGGCATCAAGATCCTGCCTCGTGAGGGGCTCAACCTGCGACTCGAGGTCGAGGAGCAGACCAAGCGCATCGTCGCCGTGGGTCTCGATTACGCCGGTTCGACCCTCCAAGTCCAGCCCTTCGCCGCGCCCCGCTCGACGGGTCTGTGGGAGGAGACACGCGAGCAGATCCGCGCGCAGGTCCGCCAGCAGGGCGGCCGTGTCGAGGAGCGGGAGGGCCCGCTCGGGCCCGAGCTTCTCGCCGAGGTGCCCGTCACCGCAGGTGCCGACAGCACGGCCGGCAAGCGACTGGCCCGATTCGTCGGCGTCGACGGGCCACGCTGGTTCCTCCGCGGTGTGATCGGCGGCGCGGCCACCAGCGACGTGGCCGCCGCGGATCAGATCGAAGACCTCTTCCGCTCGATCGTCGTCGTGCGCGGCGGCACCCCGATGCCCCCGCGCGACCTGATCCCGCTGAAGATGCCCGCTTCCCCCGGATCGGCATGACGGGCGAACCCGACCGACCCCCGGCATCCGACCCCTCCTCCGCCGGCTCACCGGCCGCGGGGGAGACCGACGCACCCGCGACCGCCGAGCCGTCGCCGGCCGCGTCCGAGCTGATCAGCCAGGCGCTCGGCCAGGCGGCCCTCAAGGCTGGGCTCGATCCCCGCACCGAAGCGTCGACGGGTCACGTCGTGTGGCGGGCCATGGGCGGCTGGCGCGGCGTGTTCGAATCGGTGCTGCCCAGCCTGACGTTCCTGGTGCTGTTCACCGCCACCTCCGATCTCGTGCTCTCGCTGCTCATCTCGGTGGGAGCCGCGGCGGTGTTCACGATCGTCCGCCTGATCCAGCGTTCCACGCTCGCCGCCGCGCTGGGCGGGCTCATCGCCACCGGTGCGGCCGCAGCCCTCGCGCTGTGGACCGGTCGCGGCGAGGACAACTTCGTCCCCGGCCTCATCACGAACGCGCTCTACGGCACGGCCTTCCTGGTCTCCGCGCTCATCGGGTGGTCGATCATCGGGCTGATCGCCGGCTTCCTCATGAATGAGGGCACGGCGTGGCGCGCCGATCGCCGCAAACGCCGGGTGTTCTTCTGGCTCGCGGTCGCCTGGGCGGGGCTGTTCTACCTGCGCCTCGCCGTGCAGCTGCCGTTCTACTTCGCCGGGGATGTCACCACCCTCGCGACGCTCAAGCTGGCGATGGGGCTGCCGCTGTTCGCCCCGCTCGTCGCGGTCACCTGGCTCGCCGCCCGCGCGCTCTACCAGAAGCCCGCGACGACGCCCGCTGCGTGATAGATTTATCTTGATATCAAGATAAATTCTGTCCCCGCCGAGTAAGGCTTGCCTCACTGGTACTGGGCGCTCCAGGCGGGGAAGATGGACGGGCAGGCCGTTGCGCCTGCGCCGCCGACGAAGGAGAGCAGACGTGTCCACTGTTGACAGCTTCGGAGCCAAGAGCACCCTGACAGTCGGCGAGACCGACTACGAGATCTTCCGCCTGAACACCGTCCCCGGCTACGAGAAGCTGCCCTTCAGCCTGAAGGTGCTCCTCGAGAACCTGCTACGCACCGAGGACGGCGCGAACGTCACCAAGGCGCAGATCGAGGCCCTCGGCGGCTGGGACCCGGACGCCGAGCCCGACACCGAGATCCAGTTCACTCCCACCCGCGTCGTGATGCAGGACTTCACCGGCGTCCCCTGCATCGTCGACCTGGCCACCATGCGCGAGGCCGTGACCGCACTGGGCGGCGACCCCAGCAAGATCAACCCGCTCTCGCCCGCCGAGATGGTCATCGACCACTCGGTCATCGCCGACCTGTTCGGCACCGAGAACGCCCTCGAGCGCAATGTCGAGATCGAGTACGAGCGCAACGGCGAGCGGTACCAGTTCCTGCGGTGGGGCCAGACCGCGTTCGACGACTTCAAAGTCGTCCCGCCGGGCACCGGCATCGTCCACCAGGTGAACATCGAGCACCTCGCCAAGGTCGTCTACGACCGCACCGTGAACGGCGTCCTCCGCGCCTACCCCGACACCTGCGTCGGCACCGACTCGCACACCACGATGGTCAACGGCCTGGGCGTGCTCGGCTGGGGCGTGGGTGGCATCGAGGCCGAGGCCGCGATGCTCGGCCAGCCCGTGTCGATGCTCATCCCGCGTGTCGTCGGCTTCAAGCTGACCGGCGAGATCCCCGCCGGTGTGACCGCGACCGACGTGGTGCTCACGATCACCGACATGCTGCGCAAGCACGGGGTCGTCGGCAAGTTCGTCGAGTTCTACGGCGCCGGCGTCGGCTCGGTGCCGCTGGCCAACCGCGCCACGATCGGCAACATGAGCCCCGAGTTCGGCTCGACCGCCGCGATGTTCCCTGTTGACGTCGTCACGCTGGAGTACCTGCGCCTCACCGGCCGCGACGAGCACGCCGTCGCCCTCGTCGAGGCGTACGCGAAGGAGCAGTCGCTCTGGCACGACCCGGCGATCGAGCCGAGCTTCAGCGAGTACCTGGAGCTCGACCTCGGAACCGTCGTCCCCTCGATCGCCGGCCCCAAGCGTCCGCAGGACCGCATCCTGCTCTCCGAGGCCAAGACGCAGTTCGAGCAGGACATCCTCAACTATGCGTCGGCCTCGACCTCGACCGACATCGTCGACCTCGAGTCGAAGCATTCGTTCCCCGCCTCCGACCCCGGGTCGGTCCCCGGCGACGAAGAGCCCGAGACGCGCGAGGTGCACATCAACTCGGGTGCCCCCGCCGCGGCATCCAAGCCCATCAGGATCACGCCGCCCACCGGTTCGCCGTACATCCTCGACAACGGCGCGGTCACCCTCGCCGCGATCACCTCGTGCACCAACACCTCCAACCCGTCGGTCATGATCGCTGCCGGCCTGCTCGCCCGCAAGGCGCGCGAGAAGGGCCTGAAGCAGAAGCCGTGGGTCAAGACCACGCTCGGCCCCGGCTCGAAGGTCGTCACCGACTACTACGAGAAGTCCGGCCTCGACAAGGACCTCGAAGGTCTCGGCTTCTTCACCGTCGGCTACGGCTGCACGATCTGTATCGGCAACTCGGGACCGCTCATCGAAGAAGTCTCCGCGGCGGTCAACGACCACGACCTCGCCGTGACGGCGGTGCTCTCGGGCAACCGCAACTTCGAGGGCCGGATCAGCCCCGACGTCAAGATGAACTACCTCGCCTCGCCGCCCCTGGTGGTCGCGTACGCGCTGGCGGGCTCGATGCACTTCGACTTCGAGACCGACGCGCTCGGCACGGACACCGACGGCAACGACGTGTTCCTGAAGGACATCTGGCCGGCGCCGGACGAGGTCCAGGAGATCATCGACTCGTCGATCTCGCGCGAGCAGTTCATCAAGCAGTACGCCACCGTCTTCGACGGCGACGAGCGCTGGACGAGCCTGCCGACCCCCACCGGCCCGATCTTCGAATGGGACGAGAACTCGACCTACGTGCGCAAGGCGCCGTACTTCGACGGCATGTCCATGGAGCTGACCCCGGTCGCCGACATCTCGGGTGCCCGCGTCATGGCGACGCTCGGCGACTCGGTGACCACCGACCACATCAGCCCCGCCGGAAACATCAAGGCGGGTACCCCTGCCGCGCAGTATCTGACGGAGCACGGCGTCGCGCAGAAGGACTTCAACTCCTACGGCTCGCGCCGCGGCAACCACGAGATCATGATCCGCGGCACGTTCGCGAACATCCGCCTGAAGAACGAACTGGTCGCGGCGGTCAACGACGGCCAGATCATCGAAGGCGGCTTCACCCGCGACTTCACCCAGCCCGGCGGTCCGCAGTCGTACATCTACGACGCCTGCGAGAACTACCAGGCGCAGGGCACGCCCCTCGTCGTCTTCGGCGGCAAGGAGTACGGCTCGGGGTCGTCGCGGGACTGGGCGGCCAAGGGCACGAGCCTGCTGGGCGTGAAGGCGGTCATCACCGAGAGCTTCGAGCGCATCCACCGCTCGAACCTGATCGGCATGGGTGTCGTCCCGCTGCAGTTCCCGGCCGGCGAGAGCTGGCACTCGCTCGGCCTGGACGGCACCGAGATCGTCTCGATCACCGGTCTCGAGCAGCTCAACGAGGGCGTCACGCCGAAGACCGTCAAGGTCACCGCCGCCCCCAGCGAGTTCTCCGCCGAAGGCAAGCAGACGGTCGAGTTCGACGCGGTCGTGCGCATCGACACCCCCGGTGAGGCGGACTACTACCGCAACGGCGGCATCCTGCAGTACGTGCTGCGCTCGCTCGTCTGAGCGACGCGTGTCGAGGGGCCCGGGACCGCGCGGTTCCGGGCCCTTCGCCGTCGGTCGCGGCGAGCGTCGCGACAGGCCTCTTCCAGCCCCACCCCGTAGACTTCAGGGATGAGTCTGCTCGAGAACATCCACGGTCCCCGCGACCTCGATGGACTCTCCGGACCCCAGCTGACACAGCTCGCGAACGAGATCCGCGCGTTCCTCATCGAGAACGTCGCACGCACCGGCGGGCACCTCGGACCGAACCTCGGCGTGGTCGAGCTGACGATCGCCCTGCATCGTGTGTTCGATTCGCCGAACGACCCGTTCGTATTCGACACCGGGCATCAGTCCTACGTGCACAAGCTGCTCACCGGGCGGCAGGACTTCTCACAGCTGCGCTCGCGCGGAGGGCTGGCCGGATACCCTCAGCGGTCCGAGAGCCCGCACGACGTCGTCGAATCCTCGCACGCATCGAGCTCGCTGAGCTGGGCCGACGGCATCTCCCGCGCCCTGACCCGCACCGGCCGCAAGGACCGGCATGTCGTGGCCGTCGTCGGCGACGGCGCGCTGACGGGCGGCATGACGTGGGAGGCGCTCAATAACATCTCCGACGACAACGACCGCAACCTCGTCATCGTCGTCAACGACAACGGCCGCTCCTATGCGCCCACCATCGGCGGCATGGCCCGGTACCTGAACCGCGTGCGCACGACCGAGGGCTACGAGAATCTGCGACGCGGGTCGGACTCGTTCTTCCGCAGGTTCGGCGCCCCCGGCCGGGCGCTGTACCGCGGCGTCCGCGGCGGCACGCACGGGTTCCTCTCGCGCTTCGCCAACAACGTGGCGCTGTACTCGAACCTCGACATCAAGTACCTGGGTCCGATCGACGGCCATGACCTCAACGCCCTGCAGGAGACGCTGACGCTCGCGAAGTCGTACGGTGCGCCGGTGATCGTGCACGTCATCACCGAGAAGGGCCATGAGTACGAGCCGGCTCGCAACGACGAGGCCGACCAGTTCCACGCCGTCGGCAAGATCGACCCCGCGACGGGCCTGCCTCTGTCGTCGTCGGATGCCACGAGCTGGACGGACGTGTTCGCTCAGAGCCTGCTGGCCGCGGGGGAGCGCCGCGACGACATCGTGGCGATCACTGCGGCGATGCTGCGCCCCACCGGCCTGCAGCCGTTCGCGCAGCGCTACCCCGACCGAGTCCACGACGTCGGCATCGCCGAACAGCACGCGGTGGCCTCGGCGGCCGGGCTCGCCTTCGGCGGGCTGCACCCCGTCGTCGCCATCTATGCGACCTTCATGAACCGCGCGTTCGACCAGGTGCTCATGGACGTGGCGCTGCACCGCGCCGGAGTCACCTTCGTACTCGACCGCGCCGGGGTCACCGGTCCGGACGGTCCGAGCCACCATGGACTGTGGGACCTGGCGATGCTGCAGGCCGTCCCCGGCATCCGCATCGCCGTTCCCCGCGACGAGACACGTCTGCGCGAAGAGTTCGACGAAGCCGTCGCCGTCGACGACGCTCCCACGGTCATCCGGTTCCCGAAGGGCACGGTGTCGCCCGATCTGCCGGCCATCGAGCGGCGCACCGACGGCGTCGACGTCCTGTTCCGCGACGGCGGCGAGGACGTTCTTCTCGTCGGCATCGGCCCGATGTCGCACCTGGCCGTCGAGGTCGCCGAACGCCTGCGCGCGCAGGGGATCGGCGCCACGGTGGTCGACCCGCGCTGGGCCGTGCCGGTGCAACCGTCGATCGTCGAGCTGGCCGCCACCCACCGCCTGGTCATCACGATCGAAGACGGCATCCGCGTCGGCGGGATCGGCACCCGCGTGCGCCAGGTGCTGCGCGAGGCGGGGGTGGACACGGCAGTCGATGAGCTCGGCCTGCCGGACGAGTTCATCGACCACGCGACCCGCGAGGAGATCTTCGCGGACGCGGGTCTGACGGCGGCCAAGATCACCCACGATGTCGTCGCGCAGGTGCTGGGCACCCGCATCCCGGTCGCGCGTCAGCACGCCGACACGGGGGCCATCTGGTTGCCCGAGCCCTCACCGGAGCCCTCACAGCCCGCGCACGACGAGCGGTCCTGAGCGACGTGACAGCATGGAGGGATGGCATCTCCATCGCTCGCCCGCTCCGCCAACCTCGGCCGTGAAGAAACCGCCGCGCGTGCCGTCGGCATCCACCTCGACACGATCGAGGTCCACCTCGATCTGCGCGACGCCCGACGCCTCGACGACATCACGTTCCCCACGGTCACGACGCTGACATTCGACGCCGACGTCGATGCGACCTGGATCGACTTCATCGGGGCATCCGTCGACGAGGTCACCGTCAACGGCGCCGTGCGCGAGGTGCGCTGGGACGGTGCCCGGATCCAGCTCGATGCCCTGGCCGCGCACAACGTCGTCACCGTCCGCGCGCGCGGCGTGTACAGCCGGTCGGGCGAGGGGCTGCACCGGTTCGTCGACCCGGTCGACGGCGAGGTGTACCTGTATACGCAGTACGAACCCGCGGACAGCCGGCGGGTATACGCCTGCTTCGAGCAGCCCGATCTCAAGGCGAGGTGGCGCTTCCACGTGAGCGTTCCCGACGGCTGGACGGTGCTCTCGGGCGGCGCGGAGATCGCCCGCGAGGCGGTGGATGCCGGCATCCACGTCTCGTTCGCCGAAACCCTGCCGCTGTCCAGCTACATCACGGCCGTCGCCGCCGGGCCCTACCACCGCGTGGACGAGGAGTGGACGCACGAGGGGCAGCAGGTGGCGCTGGGCGTCCTGTGCCGCGCGTCGCTGGCGCCGCACCTCGACCACGAGGAGATCTTCGATGTCACCCGGCGCGGGCTGACGTTCTTCTCCGAGGCGTTCGACTACCCGTATCCGTGGGGCAAATACGACCAGATCTTCGTGCCCGAGTACAACCTGGGGGCCATGGAGAACCCGGGGCTGGTCACCTTCACCGAGGCGTACATCTTCCGCGGGGCCTCCACCGCAGCCCAGCACGAGGGGCGCGCGAACACGATCCTGCACGAGATGGCGCACATGTGGTTCGGCGACCTCGCCACGATGCGCTGGTGGGACGACCTGTGGCTGAAGGAGTCGTTCGCCGACTTCATGGGCGCCCACGCCGCCGTGGCCGCCGGCGGGTTTCCCGACGCGTGGGTCACGTTCGCGAGCCGGCGCAAGGGCTGGGCGTACGAGCAGGACCAGCTGCCGACCACCCACCCGATCGTCGCCGACATCGTCGACCTCGAGGCGGCGAAGCTGAACTTCGACGGCATCACCTACGCCAAAGGCGCGTCGGTGCTCAAGCAGTTGGTGGCGTTCGTGGGGGAGGAGGCGTTCTTCCGCGGCGCGCAGCGCTACTTCGCGGCCCACGCGTTCGGCAGCACGACGCTGCCCGACCTGCTGACCGCCCTGGAGGCCGCCTCCGGGCGCGACCTCGGCGCGTGGACCGCCGCCTGGCTGCAAACCTCCGGAGTCTCGCAGATCGGCGTCGAACGCGGCGACGGACTGGAGATCGTGCAGACCGATCCGCGCCCGCACCGGCTCAGCGTCGGCTTCTATTCCCACGAGGATGACCGCCTGGTCCCTCGCGCGACCGTCGACCTCGATATCGTCGACGAGCGCACCGTCATAGACGCTCCCGTACTCCCTGACGCCGACCTCATCGTCCCCAACGTCGACGACCGCACCTACGCGAAGGTGCGGCTGAACGAGAGGTCGACGGATGCCGTGGCGCGCAGCCTGTCGACGCTCGACGACGCGCTGGTGCGGTCGGTCGTCTGGGCGGCGCTGTGGAACGCAGTGCGCGACGGGGCCCTGCCCACCGCCCGGTATCTGGAGATCGTGGCCCGTCATGCCCCGGCGGAGGCGAACGCGGCGCTGCTCGCCGACGCGGTCTCGCACGCCGGTTACGCGATCGCCCACTACGCTGCGCGGGCCGATCGTGACGGGCTGGCGGCCGTGTGGCTCGAGGCGGCGTGGCAGGCCCTGCACGCGGCCGAGCCGGGCAGCGACGCGCAGCTCGCGTGGGCGCGCGCGGTCGGCGGCGCCGCGGCCGTCTGCGACGATCGGGCCGGCGACCTGCGCGACCTGTTGTCCGGCGCGGCACCGGCACCGGCCGGCCTGAGTCTCGACCCGGAGCTGCGCTGGAGCTGGCTCACCGCGCTGGCGACCACCGGCCACACCACCGTGGCCGACGCAGCCGCCGAGCTGGCCGCCGATCCCTCCTCGAAGGGACGCACCTCGCACCGCACTGTGCTGGCGGCTCGGCCCGATGCGCAGGTGCGCGCCGACGCCTGGCGCTCTGCCTGGGACGACCAGACCCTCACCAACGACGAACTCGACGCGACGATCGCCGGCATCCGAGCCGGGGGTCGACGCGATCTGGTCGCCACGCTCGACGCCGACTACTACGCCCGGATCGGCGACGTATGGTCGCAGCGCAGCATCGAGATCGCCCGCCGGCTGGTACGGGGCCTGTTCCCGGCATCCGACACCCTCGACGATGCGGACGCGTGGCTCGCGGCCAATGCCCACGCTCCGGCGTCCCTGCGACGCATCGTCATCGAGCAGCGCGACGGGCTCGCCCGCGATCTGCGCGTGCGGGCGGTCCAGCCTGGCTCAGTGCGCTGAGCGGCCGCGCTCCCCGCACGCAGGGTCGACAAGTGCGTCTTCAGCCGCGGCGTCTGCGTCGCGGCGAATCGACGGTGCGCGCGGCCTGAGCACGGCACGCGCACCACGCCGCCACCCCAACACCATGGCGAAGGCGGAAGCGGCGACGTTGACGACCCACAGGGGACTGCCGAAGAAGGAATCGATCTCCAGTCGCCCGGTGGCGACAACAAGGTACGTGGCGGTCGTGATCACGCCGACCACCACACCGAGCGCAGCGAATGCGGCGACGTGCACCGCCACTCGCGCCCTGCGGCGCAGCGCCCGCCCGAGCAGCCACGCCGGAAATGCGAAGACCGCCACCGCCGCAGCCGACCAGGGCACGGCGAACATCGCGGCCACCGCTGCGCCCATAGGGAAGAAGATGATCCCGTACACGCTGATGTCCAGCAGCAGGAACCACAACCACGCCGACAGCGCACCGCGCAGGAACTCGGTTTGGGTGAACGCCATCGGCTCCGCGGCCGTGCGCGGCAACGGCTCGCTCACGACCGCACCTCGCCGATGAGGTCGAGCATCTCGCGCAGCGGGCGGCGCACGAGCGGGAGTCGCACCAGCGGCAGAGCGAGCCGCAGCAGCCCGAGACCGCGCTCCAGCAGCCGACTGGTGCGCTCCTGCCCGGGCGACCTGTCGTACGCCCAGTACAGCGCCAGCAGCAGGTGGCCCAGGAACAGCACGGCGGGCAGCCGATCGGCGATGTCGGCAGGCAGGGAGTGCTTCGCCCCCGACACCGCCCGTGCGAACAGCGCCTCGGTGATGTCACGGGCCGGGGCCGACTCCGCCGAGAGCGGGTTCACGTCGGACTTCGGTGACATCGCCGCGGCGACGAACTCGCCCGCGTGGGGGTGATACGGCGTCAGCTCGTCCAACCCGGTGCGATAGATGACGGTGAGCCGGTCGATCAGATCGTCGACCCCGTCAAGCGCCGGCACAGCCGCGGCCCGGTGACGCTCCTGCACGTCGACGTACAGCTCCTGGACGAGGCGGTTCTTGGACGCGAAGTGGTAATTCGTCACTCCGACCGACACGCCGGCCTCGGCCGCGATCTGGCGGACGGTCGTCGCGTCGTATCCCCGTTCGCGAAACGAGCGCAGGGCAATAGCCCGCAGGCGCGCACGCGTCCGGTCGCTCTTGGTGCCGGCATCCGCCGCTTCAGAACTGAACATGTTCAGACCATACCAGAAACTGAACGCGTTCAGTGCGGCTGGGCTACGACCGCCAACACGTAGGGATGCAGAAGGACAACCGCCACGTGGATGCCGGGGTGAGGCGCCGCGAGGAGGAACAAAGCCGCCCCGGCACGGACGGGCGAGCGTCTCGTGCCGGGGCGGCGGTCGATCAGGCGTCGGCGGGTCAGCCGCCGATGCCGCGGATCGGCGGTGTGTGGAAGGTGCTGCCGAAGACCCGTTCGGATGCGCCCTCACGGTCGAGGTACGGTGAGGCGCCGCCGTCGATGAACGGCCAGCCCGCGCCGAGGATCAGGCACAGGTCGATGTCCTCGACCTCGGGAACCACGCCCTCGTCGAGCATGATCCTGATCTCCTGGGCGAGCCCGTCCTGCACGCGACGCAGGATCTGGTCGGCGGATGCCGGAGTGGTGCCGGCGTGGCCCTTGATGACCTTCTCGGCGGCCTTGGTGAAGCCGGTGACCCGACCGCCCTTGTCCTTCTCGACGACCTCCGGAAGCTCCGCGAGAGCGTGGAAGTTCTCGTTCGCGTAGAACCGGTCGGGGAACGCCCCTGCCATGGTGTCCTGCACGTGCGCGGCGACCTTCCAGCCGACGAGGTCGATGAGCTGGAACGGGCCCATCGGCAGGCCGAGCGGTCCGAACGCCTTCTCGACATCGGCGACCGGCGTGCCCTCGTAGACGGCGCGCGCGGCCTCGCCCATGACCTTGGCGAGCAGCCGGTTGACCACGAAGCCGGGCGCGTCGGCTGTGAGGACGGCGTTCTTTCCCAGGCCGCGCGCGACGACGAACGCGGTCGACAGCGCGGACTCGGCGGTCTGCGGGGTCTTCACGATCTCGATCAGCGGCATGACGGCCACCGGGTTGAAGAAGTGGAAGCCGACCAGCCGCTCGGGGTGGGCCAGCTTCGCGCCGATCTCCTCCACGGACAGCGACGAGGTGTTCGTCGCGAGAATCGCATCCTCGGCGATGAACTGCTCGATCTCGCCGAACACCTGCTGCTTGACGCCGACCTCTTCGAAGACGGCCTCGATGACGAAGTCGCAGTCCGCAAACAGGCTCTTGTCGGTCGTGCCGGTCACCAGCGAACGCAGCTTGTTCGCGCTGTCGCCGTCAAGCCGGCCCTTGGCCTGGAGCTTGCCGATCTCGTCGTGGATGTACGCGACGCCCTTGTCGACGCGCGCCTGGTCGAGGTCGGTGATCAGCACGGGCACCTGCAGGCGACGCACGAACAGCAGCGCGAACTGGCTGGCCATGAGGCCGGCACCGATGATGCCGACCTTGGATACCTTCTTCGCGAGCGTCTTGTCGGGCGCGCCGACCGGACGCTTCGCGCGCTTCTGCACGAGATCGAACGCGTACATCGATGCCGCGAACTGATCTCCGGTCACGAGCTCCGCCAGGGCCTCGTCCTCGCGGGCGAATCCTTCGGCCTTCGTGCCGCTCTTGGCCCGCTCGAGCAGGTCGAGAGCCACATACGGGGACTTCGGAACAGTGCCGATCTTCGACTCGAGCATGCCGCGGGCCATCTTGATGGCGATGGGCCACTTGGTCAGCCGCTCGATCTTGCCGGGCTCGTTCTTGCGCTCGACCTTGATCCTGCCGGCCAGTACACCGTCGGCCCAGCGCAGCGAGTCTTCGAGATAGTTCGACGCGGGGAAGATGGCATCCACGATCCCCAGATCGAAAGCCTGCTGGGGCTTGAGGGTCCGGTTCTGCTTGAGCGGGTTCGAGATCACGACCTCGAGGGCGTTCTCGATACCGATGAGGTTCGGCAGCAGGTAGGCGCCGCCCCAGCCGGGGATGATCCCCAGGAACACCTCGGGCAGCGCGATGGCGGCCGCCGACGCGTCGACGGTGCGGTAGCTCGAGTTGAGTCCGATCTCCAGCCCGCCGCCGAGCGCGAGCCCGTTGATGAACGTGAAGGAGGGGACTCCCAGGTCACCCAGCGTGCCGAACACCTTGTGGCCGAGTTGCGCGACCAGCCGTGCCTGGTCCTTCGAGCCGACCTTCGAGATGTCGGACAGATCGGCGCCGGCGGCCAGGATGTACTGCTTGCCGGTGACGGCCACCGCGTCGATCTCGCCGGCGGCGGCACGCGCCTTCAGCGCGTCGAGGATCTCGCCGAGCTCGGCGAGGGTCGCCGGACCGAGCGTGTTGGGCCGGGTGTGGTCGCGCCCGTTGTCGAGGGTGATCAGCGCGATCGTCTTACCGGAGGCGAGCGTCACGTCACGCACGGCAGAGTGCGTGATCACCTCGTCGTCGGTGGCCGCGAGGATCGGGGAGAAGTCGATTTCGTCGTAGTCGGTCATTGCCGCATCACTTCCGCTTCTTGCCGTCGTAGTGGGGGTTCTCCCAGATGACCGAGCCGCCCTGGCCGAGGCCGACGCACATGGCGGTCAGTCCGTACCGGACGTCGGGGCGCTCGGCGAACTGGGCCGCGAGCTGGATCATGAGCCGCACACCGGATGCCGCGAGGGGGTGGCCGAGGGCGATGGCACCGCCCCACTGGTTCACGCGGGGGTCGTCGTCGGCGATGCCGAAGTGGTCCAGCAGCGAGATGACCTGGATCGCGAAGGCCTCGTTGAGCTCGAACAGACCGATGTCGCCGATGGACAGGCCTGCCTTCCGCAGCGCCTTCTCCGTAGACGGAATCGGCCCGATGCCCATGATCTCGGGCTGGACGCCCGCGAAGGCGAACGACACGAGCTTCATCTTGGGTGCAAGGCCCAGTTCCTTGACCGCGCCGCCGCCTGCCAGCAGCGACATGGTCGCGCCGTCGGTGAGCGGCGACGAGGTGCCCGCGGTGACGCGACCGTGCGGACGGAAGGGCGTCTTGAGCGCCGCGAGGTCTTCCATCGTGGTCTGCGGGCGGCGACCCTCGTCTTCGGTGGCCAGGCCCCAGGCGCCGTCGGCGTCCTTGACCGCGACAGGGGTCAGATCGGGCTGGAACTTGCCGTGCTCGTAGGCCGCCTGCGCTTTCTGCTGGCTCAGCATGCCGAACCGGTCCGAACGCTCCTTGGTCAGGTGCGGGAAGCGGTCGAAGATGCGCTCGGCGGTGACGCCCATGTTGAGCGCAGCCGGGTCGACCATCTTCTCGGCGACGAACCGCGGGTTCGGGTCGGCGTTGCCGCCGATGGGGTGGTGGCCCATGTGCTCGACGCCGCCGGCGAGGGCGACGTCGTACATGCCGACGCCGATCGACCCCGCCATCGTGGTCACGCTGGTCATCGCACCGGCGCACATGCGGTCGATGGCGAAGCCCGGCACGGTCTGGGGGAGTCCTGCCAGGATCGCGACCGAGCGACCGAGGGTGAGGCCCTGGTCGCCGGTCTGACTGGTCGCGGCGATGGCCACGTCGTCGATACGATCCGCCGGAACGTCCGGGTTGCGCTCCATGAGTCCGATGGTCGCCTTGACGGCGAGATCATCGGCGCGGGTGTTCCAGTATTGGCCTTTTTCGCCGGCGCGCCCGAACGGCGTGCGCATTCCATCGACGAAGAAGACGTCCGAGAGCTCGGCCACTCTGCCTCCAAATGTTTGGGATCGAGTCCAGCATATGGTGACACTCAGTGTCGCGTAATCGGTTGGATCGATCCTACGAAGCGTCGCTCGCAGCGTCCTCGGCCGCGTGCAGGGAATCCACAAAGGCTAGCGCGATCACCTGTGCGGTGCGCTCAATCTGCCAGGGGCGGGCTCCGAGCGCCGCGAGCATGGTTCCGATGGACTCGGCGTCCACCGACTGCGGCGGCTTCCACGCCGCACGGCGCAGGGTGTCGGGGGTGAGCAGGTTCTCCACGGGCATGTGCAGCTCGTCCGCGACGGCCTCGATGCGCGGCCGCACGGTCTTCAGTCGCGCGTCGGCCTCGGGGTTACGGTCCACCCAGGCGCGCGGGGGTGGCAGCGTATCGCTGGGCACCCGTTCGGCGGGGAGGTCGGTTGCGGCACGGCCGGCCTCGATCGCCGCCCACCAGCGGTCCAGCTGCGAGCGACTCGCGCGCCCGTTGAACTCCTTGACCCGCGCCAGTTCCTGCTTGCTCGCGGGGTCGGCCCGCACCGCGGCGACGAGCGACCGGTCGGGGACGAGCCGGCCGGGCGCGATGTCCTGGTCGCGGGCATACTCTTCACGCGCGGTCCACAGCGCCCGCGCGATGGCCAGCGAACGCCGCCCGCGCACTGTGTGCAGCCCGCTCAGGCGGCGCCACGGCTCCTCGCGCGGCGGCCGGGCCGGACGGGTGCGCACGGCTTCGAACTCCTGCACGGCGATGTCGACCTTGTCCTGCTCGAACAGCTCGGACTCGAGGGCGTCACGTACATCGATCAGGTGCAGCACGTCGAGAGCGGCGTACTCCAGCCACGACTCCGGCAAGGGCCGGGTCGACCAGTCCGCGGCCGAGTGGGCCTTGGCGAGCGTGATGCCGAGAGTGTCTTCGACGACGGCGCCCAGGCCGACCTTGTCGTGGCCGAGCAGACGCGCCGCCAGCTCGGTGTCGAAGATCTCCGGCGGCTGGAGGTTCTCCTCGTGCAGCGAGGGAAGGTCCTGGCTGGCGGCATGCAGCACCCATTCGACGCCACCGATCGCCTTCTGGAGCGATGCCATGTCGCCGATGGCGGGCGGATCGAACAGGAACACCCCGGCGTCACGCCGGTACACCTGGATGAGATAGGCGCGCTGCGTGTAGCGGAAGCCGGAAGCGCGCTCGACGTCGACGGCGGCGGGACCGGTGCCGCCGGCCAGGACCTGCGCGGCGTCGTGGAACTGCGCCCGGTCGGCGATGACGGGATATTCAGGCACGAGACCCCTTACGTGATCCGAAGACGGCGATGCCTTCCGACCCGGGAGGAAGCCCGGCAAGCATGCACACCAATTCTGCCCAGGCCTGGATATGCCCGGCGAGGTCGCCGGCGGGCGACCAGGAGGCGCGCAGCTCGATCTGCGCGCCGTCGCCCTCAGCGGCCAGTGTGCCGAACCCCTTCGAGAGCGTCTTGGTCGCTGTGCCGGAGGCGGAGTGGAACTGCGCGCCGCGGGTCTTCAGCGCATCGACCAGCCACGACCACGCCACGTCGGCCAGGAGAGGATCGGTGCCGATCTCGGGCTCGAGCGGCGCCTGGGCGAAGCAGACGATGCGCCACGGCCCGCCCCACGCGTCCGGCGCGGTCGCATCGTGCAGCAGCACGAACCGGCCGGTGCCGTACTCCGAGTCCACACCCTCGGCCTCGGGGCGGACGTCGCCGGCGAAGGCGATCGAGTCCGGCGCGAGCGATGCCGGCGCGGGAATCTCACGCACGGTGAGATCCTGCCGGAACGACAGCGCGCGCAGAGCGTCGGAGATGGCCGCGAAGGCGGCCGGGGGACCGGGGTCATCCACGTCGACAGACTAGAGTGAGTGCACCATGTTGGGACTCAGGCGCGCCGGGCCGGTGGGGGCCGCCCCCGCGCTGATCTCGGGCCTGCGCGCGGTGCTGATGATCCTGGCATCCGCCCTCGTCGCCGTCCTCGGACTGACCAGTTTCATGGCGGTCAAGATGGCCCGCCGGGTGGTCACTCCGGGCGGGCGGGTCCCCGACACGCGCATCCTCGACGTCGACACCGCCGCGCAGACCATCACGCTCAGCCGCACGCCCGATACGGTGCTGCCGGGCCGGTACGGCCTGTTCACCGTCGGCACCTCGGCGTATCTGAAGCTCGGCTCGGTGTTGTCCGAAGACGCGTCGGGCGTCAAGCGAAAACTGCTCACTCATGTCGCGACCGACGCGCATCTGGCTCCCGAGGCGGCGTTCAGCGGCTGGTACTTCGATTCTCCGGACGACCTGCGACTGCCCTACACGACCGAGCTGGTGGGAGCGTCGGTCGGCCCCTGCCCGGCATGGCTGTTCCCTGCCGACGACGAACAGGCCGGCACGTGGGTCATCCAGATCCACGGCCGTGGCACGACGCGCGCCGAGTGCCTGCGCGCGGTGCCGGTATTCCACGCCGCCGGCATCACCTCCCTGGTCGTCTCGTACCGCAACGACGGCGAGGCCCCGCGCTCACGCTCGGGCACGTACGCACTGGGTGCCACCGAGTGGCACGACGTCGAGCCCGCGCTCGCGTTCGCCCGCCGCCGCGGCGCGCGCCGGATCATCCTCATGGGCTGGTCGATGGGCGGCGCGATCGCGCTGCAGCTCGCACTGCACTCTGGCCACCGTGACCTTCTGGCCGGGGTCGTCCTGGAGTCCCCGGTCGTCGACTGGCGCCGCGTGCTCGATCATCAGGCCCGCCTGCTCGGCCTGCCGTCCCGGCTCGCCGACCTCACCGTGGGCACGCTCCAGAGGGAGTGGTCGGCAGGGCTCAGCGGCGCCGATGCGGCGATTCCCTTCGACCAGCTCGACATCGTGGCCCGTGCGGCCGAGCTGCGGCATCCGATCCTCATCCTGCACAGCGACGACGACGGGTTCGTGCCGTCCTCCGCCTCGCACGACCTCGCCCAGGCGCGGCCCGATCTGGTCGAGCTGCACGTGTTCGACGTCGCGCGCCACACCAAGCTCTGGAACTACGACCAGCAGCGCTGGACGCAGGCCATCACCGCGTGGCTGGAGAGGACCGAGCTGACCGCACCCGCGGTTTAGGGTTGAGTGGTGAGCAGCGCACCCGTCGGCATCGTGCATCTGACCGATCGCGGTCCCCAGGTCTCGGGTGCCGAGATGGTCGCGGCGCTCGTCCCGCCACCCCAGTTCGACGGGGCCACGTTCGACACCTACCGCACCGACGCGCACTTTCCGTCGCAGCAGGAGGCGAAGGATCTGCTGATCGCCTTCAGCGGCGGGGGAGCGCCCGCAGCGCGCGGGGGGCTGTTCCGCCGCGCGAAGAAGGTGCCCGCCCTCAAGCCGGGCGTGTACCTCGACGGCGGGTTCGGTGTCGGCAAGACGCACCTGCTCGCTTCGATCTACCATGCCGTGCCCGCGCGACGGAAGTACTTCGGCTCCTTCATCGAGTACACCGCGCTGGTCGGAGCGATCGGCTATCAGAAGACAGTCGAACTGTTCCGCGGAGCGGACCTGCTGTGCATCGACGAGTTCGAGCTCGACGATCCGGGCGACACGATGGTGATGACGCGTCTGATCGGCGAGCTCGTCCCCACCGGCACGCGGCTGGCGGCCACCTCGAACACCCCGCCCAACGCGCTCGGTGAGGGCCGGTTCGCCGCGCAGGACTTCCTCCGCGAGATCCACGCCATGGCCGCGAGCTTCCAGACCATCCGGATCGACGGCACCGATTACCGGCAGCGCGCGGTGGACGGCCACGCGGTCGTGGTCGCCGACGGGGAGTATGAGAGGGCGGTGGCGGATGCCGCGGCATCCGCGCTCGCCTCCGACGACACGTTCGGGGGGCTGATCGCCCACCTCGCACAGGTCCACCCGTCGCGGTACATCCGCCTCATCGAGCACGTCGCCCTGATCGGCCTGCGCGACGTCGCACCGCTGGACGACCAGTCCGCGGCGCTGCGCTTCGTCGCCTTCGTCGACCGCGCCTACGACGCGCAGATCCCGATCCGCGCGACGGGCGCAGCCCTGGACAGCGTGTTCACCGACGAGATGCTTGCCGGGGGATACCGCAAGAAGTACCTCCGCGCCATCTCGCGCCTGGTGGCCCTCACGCACTCCTGACAGCAGCTCTCCAGCCTGTCTTCGGTGCCCCGAAACGTGATGTTCACGTGACGGACTGTGCTGTAACGAGTGCGAAACACGACCTGCACGCCGCTCGAAACCGCGCGCCGCAAAACTGATCGCACCCGACCGGCACGCCCGACCGCACACTGCGACTCGATGCGGCAGGCACTTTCACTCAGGAGAGGTAGCGATGGAACTCACTCCGTCAAGTATCTGGATCGTCACCAGCGCGGCACTCGTGCTGCTGATGACCCCCGGACTGGCGTTCTTCTACGGCGGTCTGGTCAAGGCCAAGAGCGTCGTGAGCATGATGATGCTCAGCTTCGGATCGATCGCACTGATCGGTGTGCTGTGGATCCTCTACGGCTACATGATGTATACCGGCGCGGGTGGCGACGGCGGCTACTTCGAGGGCGCCGCAGGCCTGATCCCCGGTTTCGTCGGCAACCCGTTCGCCGGCTTCGGTCTGACCGCCGCAGGCATCGACCTCATCGATGTGGCGTTCGGCTCGACCTTCGCCATCATCACCACCGCGCTCATCTCGGGCGCCATCGCCGACCGCGCCAAGTTCGGCTCGTGGCTGATCTTCGCGGGCGTCTGGGCCACGCTCGTCTACTTCCCGGTCGCGGGATGGGTCTGGGGCGGCGGCTGGATCCAGTCGTGGACGATCAACGGCTACTCGGTCATCGACCTCGCCGGCGGCACGGCGGTGCACATCAACGCCGGTGCGGCAGCCCTGGCCCTCGCGATCGTCCTGGGCAAGCGGGTCGGATTCCAGAAGGGCATCCAGAAGCCCCACAACGTGCCGTTCGTCGTTCTGGGCGCATCGATCCTGTGGTTCGGCTGGTTCGGCTTCAACACCGGCCTCTCGGGCGACCAGGGCGCGCTGGGCCTCAGCTTCCTGAACACGATCGGCGCGCCGGCTGCGGCCATGCTCGCGTGGCTGCTCATCGAGAAGATCAAGGACGGCAAGCCGACCTCGGTGGGCGCCGCCTCGGGTGCCGTCGCGGGTCTGGTCGCCATCACCCCGTCGGCGGGCAACCTGACCCCCGGGTGGGCGATCGTGCTCGGCCTGATCGCCGGCGCCGTCTCGGCCCTGGCCATCGAGCTGAAGTGGAAGCTCGGCTATGACGACTCGCTCGACGTGGTCGGCATCCACCTCGTCTCGGGCTTCATCGGCACGATCTTCCTGGGCTTCGTCGCCACCGACACCGGTCTGCTGTTCACCGGCGACTTCTCGCAGCTGATCCTGCAGACCGGCAGCGCGGCCGCCGTGGCGGTGTACTCCTTCGTCATCGCCCTGGTCATCGGTCTGGTGATCGAGAAGACGATCGGATTCCGGATCAAGAACGAGGACGAGCTGGCCGGCATCGACACCGTCGTGCACGGCGAGTCGGGCTACGTCCTGGCCGACTGACCGAAACACTCCCGAGAGGGCGTCGCGTTCGCGCGGCGCCCTCTCGCCATGCCCGGAGACTTCGGCACTGCCGGTCGCCACCATAGGGTGGGGGCGTGAGCACCGGCACCCGGATTCTGAACGCGATCACCGGCCTTCTGCGGCCACGGCGCCGCACCGCGGCATCCACCCCCGCATCCGGCCTCCCCGATGTGTCGCCGGGCGGCATCGGCCCGTTCGCGACTGTGCAGATCGCGCCGCCGCCCAAGGCGCAGCTGCGCATCACCTACGCGCCCGACCAGGACGGCGATCCCGACGCCGGGGAGATCGTCTGGACGTGGGTACCGTACGAAGAGAACGACGGCCGCGGCAAGGACCGTCCCGTCCTCGTGATCGGCCGCCAGGACGCGCAGCACGTCTACGCCGTCCGGCTGACGAGCAAGCCGCACAGCGGCGACCAAGACTATCTGGCGATCGGATCGGGCCCGTGGGACTCGCGGGGGCGACCGTCCTGGGTCGACATCGAGCAGATCTATCTCGTGCACCACGACGGCATGCGCCGCGAGGCGTCGGCGCTCGACCTGGATCAGTTCGTGCGCATCGCGAATGCGCTGCATCGTCGCTATGGGTGGGATGCCGGGAACTGAGGGGATGGTGGGCGATACCAGACTCGAACTGATGACCTCTTCCGTGTGAAGGAAGCGCGCTACCAACTGCGCCAATCGCCCAAAGCCCTGTTGGGGCCGAGACACGATGTTACCGGATGCCAGGGCTTCAGAACGAATCACGCGACCATGACACGCGCGGACGTGGGCCGGTTTTGCAGTCGGGAATTAGTGGGCTAAAGTCATTCAAGCGCCCGGAGTGATCCGGGAAACGCGGATGTAGCGCAGTTGGTAGCGCACAACCTTGCCAAGGTTGGGGTCGCGAGTTCGAGTCTCGTCATCCGCTCGAGTGCAAGGGTTCCTCTCTGGAGGGCCCTTGGCACGTGGGGTCAATCCACACGCGGTGGCGTGGCCGAGCGGCTAGGCACCGGCCTGCAAAGCCGTTTACACGGGTTCGAATCCCGTCGCCACCTCTCCGGCACAACTGAACAGCCCGAACGGGCGCGATTGGCGCAGCGGTAGCGCGCTTCCCTGACACGGAAGAGGTCACTGGTTCGATCCCAGTATCGCGCACAGACTAAAACCCCCGGCTCACCGGGGGTTTTTGTGTTTCCGAGCCGACTGCGCGTGCACCATCGTGCGCGCTCGGGCGTCAGTCACGACGAGCCGGCTCGTCGACGGCTACGATCGGAAGCAGCTCAGACTTCAGGAGGTCCCGATGTTCGTCGTGTACATGATCTTGTTCCTTGCCGGGTTCTACCTGTTCGGCCTCGCGTTCACGGTCACCTCGATGCAGGGACTCGTGTTCGTGCTCGGCCTGCTGCTCGTCTCGGCTGCCCTCGCGCTGTGCCTGCACCTGCCGGCCGCCAAGGAACGCCACCACGGATAGCACGAGACCGCCATGGCCCACCTCGTCCTGACCGTCGTCGGTGACGACCGCGCCGGCCTCGTCAGCGCCCTCGCCGACACGGTGACCGCGCACGGGGGCAACTGGGAGCGCAGCGAGCTGGCAGAGCTCGCCGGCGTCTTCGCCGGCATCGTCCTGGTCTCGGTGCCCGACGAGCACCTGACCGGCCTTGCCGATGCACTCGACGGCATGGCGGGGCTGCTGCGCGTGACGGCCCATCCGGGCGCACAGCCGCAGGCACCGGCATCCACTCAAGACCTCACCGTCACGGTCCTCGGCAACGATCGCCCCGGCATCGTCCGCGATGTCACATCGGCGATCGCGGCGAACTCCCTCAGCATCGACAGCTTCCGCAGCCGGACGCTCGAGGCGCCGATGGCGGGCGGGACACTGTTCGAGGCGACTGCGGAGGTGCGTATTCACTCCGATGCGGATGCCGGTGTGCTCACCGCCGCACTGGAGCGCCTTGCCGGTGAGATCCAGGTCGATCTGACGATCGGGTGATGTCCTCCACCCGCACGCCGGCTCCGGCGCACCGATAGACTCGAGCCATGGAACCGGGCCGGCACACCGCAGTCGCGACAGTCGTCGCGGTCACCGGCACGCGAACGCTTCAGGCCTGAGCGGGCGGGGCGCTGTGTGCGCTCGAAGCTGAACCCTGAGATTCCGAGCCACCACTGGAGAAGTTCCTTGACTGACGTCTCATTCCCGTCGGACGTGTCGTACCCCGCCGACGGCTTCGCCCTGTTCCCCGATCGTTCCGTGATCGCCCTGCGCGTGAACGGCGAGCTCAAAGACCTCGCGACCGTCGTCGCCGAGACGGATGCCGTCGAGCCGGTCACCGTCGGCAGCGAAGACGGACTCGCGATCCTGCGGCACTCGACCGCGCACGTGCTCGCCCAGGCCGTGCAGCGCATCCGCCCGCAGGCGAACCTCGGCATCGGCCCGCCGATCGTCGACGGCTTCTACTACGACTTCGGCGTCGACGACCCGTTCACCCCCGAAGATCTCAAGGCCATCAAGAAGGAGATGGAGCGCATCGTCCGCGAGGGCCAGCGCTTCGTCCGCCGCGTGGTCACCGACGACGAGGCACGTGCAGAACTCGCCGACGAGCCGTTCAAGCTCGAGCTCATCGGGCTCAAGGGCGGCACGAAGGAGGCCGCAGAGGGCGCCTCGGTCGAAGTGGGCGCCGGCGAGCTCACCATCTACGACAACGTCACCCGCGACGGCGAGACCGCGTGGAAGGACCTCTGCCGCGGACCGCACGTGCCCTCGACCCGTCTCGTGGGCAACGGCTGGGACCTGACCCGCATCGCCGGCGCATACTGGCGCGGCAGCGAGAAGAATCCGCAGCTGCAGCGCATCTACGGCACCGCTTGGGCGACCAAGGACGAGCTGCGCGCCTACCAGCACCGGCTCGAGGAGGCTGCCAAGCGAGACCACCGCAAGCTCGGCAAGGAACTCGACCTGTTCTCGTTCCCGGAGGAGATCGGTTCGGGGCTTTCGGTCTGGCATCCGCACGGCGGCATCGTCCGCGGCGAGATGGAGCAGCACGCGCGGCGGCGCCATATCGAGGGCGGGTACACCTACGTGTATACCCCGCACATTTCGAAGGAGGACCTGTTCCTCACCTCGAATCACCTCGTCACCTACCGCGAGGGCATGTTCCCGCCGATCGTGATGGATGAGGAGCGCGACGCCGACGGCAATGTCACCAAGCAAGGCCAGGACTACTACCTGAAGCCCATGAACTGCCCGATGCACATCCTGATCTACAAGGAGCGCGCCCGAAGCTACCGCGACCTGCCGATGCGCCTCGCCGAGAACGGCACGGTGTACCGCAACGAGCTGTCCGGCGCGCTCCACGGGCTGACCCGCGTGCGCGGCTTCACCCAGGACGACTCGCACCTGTTCGTCACCGAGGACCAGCTCGAGACAGAGGTGACCCGGGTGCTCGAGTTCGTCATCTCGATGCTGCGCGATTTCGGGCTGGACGACTTCGAGCTCGAGCTGTCGATGCGCGACGACGAGAAGGAGAAGTGGATCGGCTCGGAGGAGTTCTGGGAGTACTCGACCGATGCGCTGCGCAACGTCGCGGTGGCCAGTGGCCTCAAGCTCACCGAGGTGCCGGGCGAGGCGGCGTTCTACGGCCCGAAGATCGACCTGAAGACCCGGGATGCCATCGGTCGCACCTGGCAGCTGTCCACTGTCCAGGTGGATCCGAACCTGCCCGAGCGCTTCGGCCTGGAGTACACCGGTCCCGACGGCGAGAAGCACCGCCCCATCATGATCCACCGGGCGCTGTTCGGCTCGATCGAGCGGTTCTTCGCAATTCTGCTCGAGCACTACGCCGGCGCATTCCCGGTCTGGCTGTCGCCGGTGCAGGTGGTGGGAATTCCGGTGGCCGAGCAGTTCGGGCCGTACCTCGACGAGATCGTGGAACGGTTGCGGGCCGCGGGTGTGCGTGCCGAGGTCGACCACTCCGACGACCGCATGCAGAAGAAGATCCGCACCCACACCACGCAGAAGGTGCCGATCCAGCTGATCGCGGGGGAGCAGGACCGCTCCGCCGGCACCGTGTCGTTCCGCTTCCGCGACGGATCGCAGACCAACGGCATTCCCGTCGACGACGCGATCGACCGCATCGTCGCAGCGATCGCGGCGAAGACCCTCGTCGACACCGCCGAGGACCTCGCGTGACGGACGGGCCCGGCCTGGAAGAGGCCGCGACGCTCGCGGGCGTGCCGGACGAATTCCAGCGTCTGTGGACGCCGCACCGCATGGCGTACATCCAGGCCGGGCCCGAGCCGCTGCGTGACGAATGCCCGTTCTGTGCGGCACCGGGGCGCGGCGACGAGGACGGTCTGATCGTCGCGCGCGGCACGACCGCATATGTGCTGCTGAACCTGTTCCCGTACAACTCGGGGCATCTGCTGGTATGCCCGTATCGTCACATCGCGACGTACGACCAGGCGACAGCCGAGGAGGTCGCCGAGATCGGCGCGCTCACACAGGCCGCGATGCGCGTGCTGCGCACGGTGTCGCGCTGCGACGGCTTCAACCTGGGCATGAACCAGGGCGCGGTCGCCGGCGCGGGCGTCGATGGGCACCTGCACCAGCACGTCGTGCCACGGTGGGCGACCGACGCGAACTTCTTCCCGATCATCGCCAAGACCAAGGCCCTGCCGCAGCTGCTCGGCGAGGTACGGGATGCCGTGGCCGCGGCCTGGCCGCACCCGGCGACCGGCTGAACCGCATCACCTTCGCCGCGGGCGGCGATTCTCCGCAGATCTCGGGTGGACGCAGCGATCGCATGTGAGGGCCGCCTGGCTTCGGGGTGATGATCCTCGGCTCCTGCCGCACGGTCACCTCCTCGTCGACCAGCAGCAGCCCGGCACCGAGACGCGGGTCGCGAAGACCCCGCCGACCGTCGAACGTGGGTGCGCTCAGCGCACCCGGGTGACCTCGAACTGCAGGCGGGGATGGGCGTAGGACTCTTGCGATTCGACGAGCCGCAGTTCACGGTCGCCCGACTCGTACGTGTTCTGCAGCAGGTCGAAGACGCTCGAGGTGGTCTTCGCGAGGGCGGACGCCGCGTCGCCGCTGCCGCGATAGTGCGCAGTGAACAGTGCCGCGGTGACGTCGCCCGAGCCGTTGGCCTTGAACGCGATGTGCGGGGTCTGCACGATCCAGGCGCCGTCGTCGTTCACGGCGAGCATCTCGATCGTGCCCTCGGGGCGGTCGGGCCGCTCGACGCTGGTGACCAGCACCGTGCGCGGGCCCATCTCGCGCGCGAGGTCGACCGCTGCCAGCGTCGACTCGAGGTCGTCCGGCTCGGTCTCGGTGAGGAAGCCCAGCTCGAACTGGTTCGGGGTGATGATGTCGGCGGCCGGCACCACCCGGTCGCGGAGCAGGATCGGGATGGCCGGCGCGACGAAGCAGCCGGACTTGGCGTTGCCCATCACCGGGTCGCATGAGTACACGGCATCCGGATTCGCGGCCTTCACCCGGGCGACGGCGTCGAGGATGACATCGGCGATGCCCTCGCCGCCCTGGTAGCCCGACAGCACGACGTCGATGTCGCCGAACGCACCGCGCTCCTCGATGCCGGTGATGACGTCGCGGACGTCGTCGGGCGAGATGAGCGGGCCTCGCCAGGCGCCGTAGCCGGTGTGGTTCGAGAAGTTCACCGTGTAGACCGGGAGCACCTCCACGCCGATCCGCTGGAGCGGGAAGACGGCGGCGGAGTTGCCCACGTGTCCGAAGGCGACGGCGGACTGGATGGAGAGGATCTTCACCGGTCGATCATCCCACTTTCGATTCAGCCCCCACGCGGGCAGCGTGGACGGCGGCGGCCAGGTCGTCCGCCAGTTGGTCGGCGGCGGTGTCGTCGAGGTCGTGCACGGTGAGCCGCAGGTGGCGTGCGGCATCGTCATCGGCCAGCTGGAACTCGGCGCCCGTGCGGGCGAGCCAGCCGCGTCGCATGAGCTGCTCGGTCACATCGCGCGCCGGCGCGGGCAGAGTGAGCCAGAGATTGAGACCGTCGCCGACCCTGCAGTCGATGCCGCGCGCGGCGAGCCGCCCCGCGAATGCCGCGTTGCGCGCGGCGTAGTGTGCGGCCGCGCCGGAGATCTGCGCGGTCACCCGCACGTCGGTCAGCTGCGCGAGCGCCAGTCGTTGCAGCAGGTGACTGACCCAGGTGGTGCCCGGGCTCAATCGCTGTGCGAGCCGGTCGGCCGTCTCCGGGTCGCTGGCGGTGACCGCGAGGCACATGTCGGGTCCGAGGAACTTCGAGACCGAGCGCACCAGCGCCCATCGGCGGTGTCCGGGCCCGATCAGCGAGTGGTAGGGCCGAGTCGACAGCATCGAGAAGTGGTCGTCCTCGATCACGAGCACGTAGGGGTGGTCCGCCAGGACGGCACGCAGCGCAGCGGCACGTGCGGCGCTCAGGCTCGCGCCGGTGGGGTTCTGCGCCCGCGGCGTGCACACGACGGCGCGCACACCCGCGTCCAGCGCCGCGTCGAGCCCTGCCACCGTCATCCCCTCGGCATCGACCGGCACGGGCACCGGGCGATAGCCGCCCAGGCGCACGGTGTTCAGGCTCGCCAGGAAGCACGGATCTTCGAGGGCGACGGCGTCGTCGCGGGTCAGCGCCTGCGAGAGCAGCCGGTCGACGGCGTCGGCCGCGCCGCTGGTGATGGTCAGCTCACGGTCCAGTGCCGGGTCGATCGCCTCACCGAGCCACTCGTGCGCCCAGAGCTCGAGATCGGGGTCGATGACCGGCTCGCCGTACAGCACCGGTCGCCCCGCCAGGCTCGTGAGCGCATCGGCGATGTCCGGGATGCGCTCGGGGTCGGGGTTGCCTGTGCCGATGTCGCGCAGCACGGTCCCCGCCGCAAACCCCTCCTGCGCCACCGGAGCACGATCGGCGACGCGGGTCCCGCCGCGTCCGCGGGTGACGACCACTCCCGCCTGCGTCAGCTGGCGGTAGGCGGCGTTGACGGTGTTGCGGTTGACGCCCAGCTGCTCGGCGAGCGCCCGCACCGACGGCAGCGCCTCACCGGCGCGCAGGTCTCCCTGCTCGACGCGCTCACGCACGCTCTCGGCGATCTGGCTCGCCGTGCCGCCGCTGATCCGCACCTGTACCCGCACACTCCTCGTCACGTCCGTTCACCTGCCACGAGTGTATGTGCTGGTGCGTGCTATCTTTTGGCCTAGGCCAATGGATGCCGGTGCCCCGGCATCCATTCATCATCGAATCGGCGCCCGCCCGCGCCGGAAGGAGACCGCTGTGTCCACTGCCACCACCGGTTCGTCGCGCGTCAAGCGGGGCCTGGCCGAGATGCTCAAGGGCGGCGTCATCATGGACGTCGTCACCGCCGAGCAGGCCAAGATCGCCGAGGACGCCGGGGCCGTCGCCGTCATGGCGCTGGAGCGCGTGCCCGCCGACATCCGCGCGCAGGGCGGGGTCTCGCGCATGAGTGACCCCGACATGATCGACTCGATCATCGCAGCCGTCTCCATCCCGGTGATGGCCAAGGCCCGCATCGGCCACTTCGTCGAGGCGCAGGTGCTGCAGGAGCTCGGCGTCGACTACATCGACGAGTCCGAGGTGCTGTCGCCGGCCGACTACGTCAACCACATCGACAAGTGGAACTTCACCGTCCCGTTCGTGTGCGGGGCGACGAACCTGGGCGAGGCGCTGCGGCGCATCAACGAGGGCGCCGCGATGATCCGTTCGAAGGGCGAGGCCGGCACCGGCGACGTGTCCGAGGCGACCAAGCACATCCGCAAGATCACGGGCGAGATCAATGCGCTCCGCTCGATGACCAAGGACGAGCTGTACGTCGCGGCGAAGGAGCTACAGGCGCCGTACGAGCTGGTGGCCGAGGTCGCCGAGACCGGATCGCTGCCCGTCGTGCTGTTCGTCGCCGGGGGCGTGGCCACCCCGGCCGACGCGGCCATGATGATGCAGCTCGGCGCCGACGGCGTATTCGTGGGCTCGGGCATCTTCAAGTCCGGCAACCCCGCCGAGCGCGCCGCCGCGATCGTGAAGGCGACCACGTTCCACGACGACGCGAAGGTCATCGCCGAGGTCTCCCGCGGGCTCGGCGAGGCGATGGTCGGCATCAACGTCGCCGACCTGCCCGCGCCGCACCGCCTCGCCGAGCGCGGCTGGTGACATCGAGTCCGCGCGTCGGCGTCCTGTCCCTGCAGGGCGACGTCCGCGAGCACGTGCGCGTGCTCACCGTGCTCGGCGCGGACGTCTCACTGATCCGGCGGCCCGGCGAACTGGCATCCATCGACGGACTCGTGCTCCCCGGCGGCGAATCCAGCGTGATCGACAAGCTCGCGCGGGCGTTCGGCATGCAGCAGCCGGTGCGTGCGGCGATCGCCGGTGGGATGCCGGTGTACGGCACGTGCGCGGGCATGATCCTGCTCGCCGACGACATCACCGACGGCATCGCGGGGCAGGAGACCTTCGGCGGACTCGACGTCACCGTGCGGCGCAATGCGTTCGGCAGTCAGGTCGACTCGTTCGAGACCGACCTGGACGTCCCCGCACTGGGCGCACCGCCGGTGCACGCGGCGTTCATCCGCGCGCCCCTCGTCGAGGCGGTCGGCGAAGGGGTCGACGTGCTCGCATCGCTGGACGACGGGCGGGTGGTCGCCGTCCAGCAGGGCGGGCTGCTGGCGACCGCGTTCCACCCCGAGGTGACGGGGGAGCACCGCTTCCACGCGCTCTTCCTCGATCTCGTGCGCGGTAGGTAGCGCCACCGCTCACGCGCGCGGGTCGAGCTCCTCCACCAGGCGCGCGATGGCCGCGACGGTGCGGTCGATGTCGTCGTCGGTGGTCGCCCACGACGACATCGAACAGCGCAGCGTCGCGTGCCCCGCCCACTCGGCGCCGGTGAGCGCCGCCGTGCCGTCGACGAGGATCGCGGCGCCGAGGGCGCGAGTCGCGGCGCCCGACTCGAGGCGGAACATCACCTGCGTGTAGTCGACGTCGTTGACGAGGTGGATGCCGGGGATCTCACGCAGGCCCGCTTCAAGGCGCTGCGCGCCGGCGTGGAGCCGATCGACGAGGCCCTCGACCCCGCGGCGTCCGAGACTTCGCAGCGCCGCCCAGGCGGGCACGCCCCGGGCGCGCCGGGAGAGTTCGGGCGTGACGTCCCAGGGATCCAGGCCGGCGTAGACGAGGTAGTCCCCGCCGGTGCGGAACATGGCGATGGAGTCCGCCGGGTCGCGGACGATCGCCATCCCGCAGTCGTACGGCACGTTCAGCGTCTCGTGGGCATCGGTGGTCCACGAATCGGCGTCGGCGGCGCCCTCGGTGAGGTGCCGCAGGCGCGACGACGCGGCCGCCCACAGTCCGAACGCGCCGTCGACGTGCACCCAGGCACCGTGCTGCCGGGCGAGGGGTATGAGGTCGGTGAACGGGTCGAACGCCCCGGTGTGCACCTCGCCCGCCTGCAGGCACACGATCGTCGGCGTGCCGGCGCCGCCGGCGAGCGTCGCCTCGAGGGCCGCGGGGAGCATGCGGCCCTGGTCGTCGGTGTCGACGACCACGAGCTCATCGGAGCCGATGCCGCAGAACCGCGCGGCGCGATCGACCGACGCGTGCCGGTGCGCGCCCACCACCAGCCGCACCGGCGGGGCACCGCGCAGTCCCTGACGCGTGAGGTCCCAGCCCGCGCGGCGCAGGACGGCGTGCTGTGCCGTGGCCAGGCACACGAAGTTCGACACCTGCGCGCCGGTGACGAACCCGACCGATGCCTCGGTGGGCAGTCCCATGAGCTCGCAGATCCATCGCCCCGCGATGCGCTCGAGTGCCACCGTCGCGGTCGTCATCGTGCTCGACCCGGAGTTCTGGTCCCAGGTCGACACGAGCCAGTCGGCGGCGAGGGCCGCGGGCAGGGTTCCGCCGATGACGAATCCGAAGAACCGGCCGCCGGGGATGGCGACGAGGCCCGGATCAGCCCGCGTGGCGAGCTGGGTGACCACCGCTGCGGCATCCTCGCCCTCGTCGGCGAGCGGCCCGTCGAAGACGGCCAGCATGTCGTCCAGCGTGGCGTGCGGCCACACGGGCCGGTCGTTCAGCGACTGCAGGAAGCCGGCGGCGGCGCGATGCGCGGCATCCAGCGCCCGTTCTCTCTCGCTCATACGTTGAGTGTTGCGCCGCAGGGACTGCGACACAACGGGGCGGCCTTCGCTCGTCGGCGCCGGCGCGTGTCGCGGGTAGACTGATCCACGGTTTCTCGAGAGGAGCACCGTGAGCGGTCATTCCAAGTGGGCGACGACGAAGCACAAGAAGGCGATCATCGATTCGCGGCGTGCCAAGTCGTTCGCCAAGCTGATCAAGAACATCGAAGTCGCGGCCAAGATCGGCGGGGCCGACATCTCCGGCAACCCGACCCTCTACGACGCCATCCAGAAGGCCAAGAAGACCTCGGTCCCCAACGACAACATCGACCGCGCCGTCAAGCGCGGCGCGGGCATCGGCGGCGAAGCCGTCGAGTACACCTCGATCATGTACGAGGGCTACGGTCCGAACGGCGTGGCGCTCATGATCGAGTGCCTCACCGACAACAAGAACCGCGCTGCCGCAGAGGTGCGCACCGCGCTCAGCCGCAACGGCGGCAACCTCGCCGACCCGGGCAGCGTCGCCTACAACTTCACCCGCAAGGGCGTCATCGTCGTCACCGGCGAGGGCACCACCGAAGACGACGTCATGCTGGCCGTTCTCGAGGCGGGCGCGGAGAACGTCGAGCCGCACCCGGACGGCTTCGAGGTGATCACCGAGGCGCACGACCTGGTGACCGTGCGCACCGCGCTGCAGGATGCCGGGATCGACTACGAATCGGCAGACGTCGAGTTCGTCCCGAACCTCAAGGTCGAGATCGACGCCGACGCGGCGCGCAAGATCTTCCGGCTGATCGACGCGCTCGAAGACAGCGACGACGTGCAGAACGTCTTCAGCAACTTCGATCTCAGCGCCGAGGTGCAGGCCGAGCTCGAGCAGGACGACTGACGGGCGTTTCGCGCGCCGACGGCGGCCGTTCCGCGCGTAGCGTGGGGGAGTGGCATCCCGTCTTCGCGTTCTCGGCATCGACCCCGGCCTGACCCGCTGCGGCATCGGTGTCGTGGATGTCGCGCGAGACCGGTCCGCCACGCTCGTGCACGTCGGCGTCGTGCGCTCGTCGCATGAGCTGCCCATCGAGCAGCGACTCGCCCTGATCGCCGCCGGCATCCGCGAGGTCCTCGCCGCGCACCGGCCCGACGCGGTCGCGGTGGAGCGCGTGTTCGCGCAGCAGAACCGTCACACCGTGATGGGTACCGCGCAGGCCAGCGGCATCGCACTGCTGCTCGCCGCCGAGCATGGCGTCCCGGCCGCCACTCACACACCGTCCGAGGTGAAGGCCGCGGTCACCGGCTACGGGGCGGCCGACAAGCTGCAGGTGCAGACGATGGTGGCGCGGGTGCTGCGGCTGGATGCGCTCCCGCAGCCGGCCGATGCCGCGGACGCGCTCGCCTTGGCGCTCTGCCACGCCTGGCGGCGCGGGACGGGCGTCGCCGGCGGCACCGCCGCCCTGACGCCGGCGCAGCAGGCCTGGGCCGACGCCGAGCGGATGGCGCGGCGCTGACACGGCGCTGATGCGTGTCGGTCGAACAAACGTCCGAAGTGCCACGTAGGCTCGCAGCATGATCTCCTCGCTGCGCGGTCGCGTCCTCCACCTCGATGCGGACAGCATCATCGTCGACGTCGGCGGCGTGGGCTTCGCAGTGGCCGTCACGCCGCAGGTGTCGCGCGAGTTCCACATCGGCGACGAGGTCGTGCTGCACACGATGCTGATCGTCCGCGAGGACGCACTCTCGCTGTACGGGTTCCGGGAGCGCGACGAGCTCACCGTCTTCACGCAGCTGCTGAGCGTGTCGGGGGTCGGTCCGAAGTCCGCGTTGGGTGTCATGGCGTCGCTCACCGTCGGGCAGATCGCAGAGGCGGTCACGGCGGAGGATGATGCGCCGTTCCGCCGCGTCTCGGGAATCGGACCGAAGACGGCCAAGCTCATCGTCGTCCAGCTCGCCGGCAAGCTGGCGTCGCTGCCGGCCTCGTCCGGCGCGACCGGCGGCAACTCACCGGTGGCGGGCCAGGTGGTCTCGGCGCTGACCGCGCTCGGCTGGAACGAACGGGTGGCGGTCGAGGCGGTGACCGCGGTGAGCGCGGATGCGTCGGCGACCGAGCTGTCGACTGTGCCGGCCCTCCTGAAGCTCGCACTCGGCCACCTCGGACCCGCGCGCAAGGATCAGGCGAACCGGGAGCAGACCGGTGTCTGAGCCCATCGACCACATGATCGATCCGGCGCTGCCCGAGGACGATACCGAACTCGCGGTCGAGGGCGCCCTGCGTCCGGGGTCGCTCGCCGAGTTCATCGGCCAGCACAAGGTTCGCGGTCAGCTGCAACTGCTGCTCGACGCCGCGCGCATCCAGCAGCGGCCCCCCGACCACATCCTGCTGTCGGGCCCTCCCGGGCTCGGCAAGACGACGCTCGCAATGATCGTCGCCCATGAGAGCGACCGGCCCCTGCGACTGTCGAGCGGTCCCGCCATCCAGCACGCCGGCGACCTCGCCGCACTGCTGAGCAGCCTCGTTCCCGGAGAAGTCCTCTTCATCGACGAGATCCACCGCATGGCGCGCTCCGCCGAAGAAATGCTGTACCTCGCGATGGAGGACTTCCGCATCGACATCATGGTCGGCAAAGGCGCCGGGGCCACGAGCATCCCGCTCGACCTGGCCCCGTTCACCCTCGTGGGGGCGACGACCCGCTCCGGGCTGCTGCCGAATCCGCTGCGCGACCGGTTCGGCTTCACCGCCCACCTGGAGTACTACGAGCCCCACGAGCTGGAGAAGGTGATCGAGCGCTCGGCGTCGATGCTGAATGTGTCGGTTCCCCCCGCGGCGAGGGCCGAGATCTCGCGACGCTCGCGGGGGACCCCGCGTATCGCGAACCGCCTGCTGCGCCGCGTGCGCGACTTCGTGATCGTCCACGGCGGCACCGCGGGTGCCGCCTCCGAGGGTGATGTCGCCGCCGCGCTCGAGCTGTACGACGTCGACTCGATCGGCCTCGACCGCCTCGACCGCGCGGTGCTGGACGCGCTGATCCGGCGCTTCCGCGGGGGACCGGTCGGGCTCAACACGCTCGCGGTGACCGTCGGCGAGGAGGGCGAGACCATCGAATCCGTGGTCGAGCCGTACCTCGTGCGCATCGGACTCATGGGACGGACGCCCCGCGGGCGCATCGCCACGCCCGAGGCGTACGCGCACCTGCGCATCGCGCACCCGGAGGGTGCGCTGAGATTCGATGACCTATAATCGCTGAAGGCTTTCGCCCACATCTCCCGACGCAGCGCTGCACGCGCCGCACACCACCGTGAAAGGTGCCCCCGCCTCCATGTTTTTCGCAACGACGCAGCAGACCACTGAGCAGGCCGGCGGCTTCGCCGGATTCTTCGCGCAGTACGGGCTCATGCTCATGCTGCTGGTCCTCATCGTCTTCATGTTCTGGAGCTCGCGCCGGCGCCAGAAGAAGGTGAAGGCCGAACAGGAGTCAAAGGCCCGCCAGCTCCTCCCCGGTGTGAAGGTGCTCCTGCAGGGCGGTCTGTACGGCACGCTGGTCGAGTACGACGCCGAAGACCTCTCCAAGTCCGCACGCGTGGAGCTCGCCCCCGGCGTCGAGATCGAGGTGCACAGCCAGTCGATCCTCCGTGTCGTGGAGCCCGAAGACACCACCGTGCCGATGGACGACGCCCCGGCAATCGATGACGCCATCGCCGACGAGCCTGCTGCTGCGGCCGACACCACGACCCCCGACGCGGACGACAAGCCCCAGGCCTGATCCACCACCGCGTCGCGGTGCTCGAAGAAAGCTGACCCTCCGTGGCCACACCCACCCCCGTTCGCCATGCCTGGCGTGCCCTGACCGGCCTGCTCGCGCTGACCGTGGTGCTGTTCGGCATCAATGCGCTGGGCGTCTATGTGTTCCAGGAGAGCTCGTGGACACCCGAGCTCGCGCTCGACCTGCAGGGTGGCACGCAGATCGTCCTCGAGGCGCAGACGCCCGACGGTGCCGCTCCATCGAGCGAGCAGATGGAACAGGCCGCCGCGATCATCCGTCAGCGTGTCGACGCGTCCGGTGTCGGCGAGGCCGACATCGCCACGCAGGCCGGCAACCAGATCGTCGTGCAGATCCCGGGTGAGGCCGACGAAGAGACGCGCAACCGCATCGAGGCGTCGGCTCAGCTCCAACTGCGCGCGGTGATCTTCACCTCGGCCGCTGCAACCTCGTACGTCGGCGAGGACGGCAACGAGACGCCGTACCCGACGCCCGATCCGACGCTCAACGCGACCCCGACGGCCGCCCCCACGGACGGCAGCGACCCCAACTGGGTGACCGACGCGCTCTACGCCGAGTTCCTTGCGTACGACTGCAGCGACCCGGCCAACGATCCGGCATCAGAACCCGCCGATCAGCCGCTGATCGCGTGTGACGACACCAACACCCAGAAGTACATCCTGGGCCCGGTCGAGCTCGACGGCTCGTCGATCACCGATGCGTCGTTCGGCGTCAACAGTCAGAACGGCCAGGTGGCGGTCAACATCGTCTTCGACGCCGAGGGCACCCAGACGTTCGGCGAGATCAGCCAGCGCCTGTACGGAAAGGACGCTCCGCAGAACCAGTTCGCGTTCGTCCTCGACGGCGTCATCCTGTCGGCTCCGTCCATGAACGCGGTGATTCTCGACGGCAAACCGCAGATCACCGGAAACTTCACTCAGGAGACGGCGAAGGTTCTCGCCGACCAGCTCAAGTACGGCGCGCTGCCGCTCAGCTTCGAGGTGCAGAGCAGCAACACGATCTCGGCGACCCTCGGCTCGCAACAGCTGCAGATCGGCCTGATCGCCGGTCTCATCGGCCTGGCCCTGGTCGCGCTGTACTCGCTGATCGTGTACCGCGCGCTGGGCTTCGTGATCATCGCCTCGCTGGTCGTGATGGGTGTGCTCACCTACATCACGCTGTGCATCCTGGCCTGGCGCATGGGCTTCCGCCTGTCGCTGGCCGGCGTCGCGGGGCTGATCGTGACCATCGGGTTCACGGCCGACTCGTTCATCGTGTACTTCGAGCGAATACGAGATGAGCTGCGCGACGGCAAGTCCATCACCAGCGCGGTCGAAGACGGCTGGGGTCGCGCGAAGCGGACGATCTACATCTCCAAGTCGATCAACATCCTGGCCGCGGTCGTGCTGTACATCCTGGCCGACGCCACGGTGAAGGGCTTCGCGTTCACGCTGGGGCTGACGACCGTGATCGACATCCTGATCTTCATCCTGTTCACCCACCCGGTGCTGCAGCTGCTCGCGCGGACCCGGTTCTTCGGGGGCGGGCACCCGCTGTCGGGCCTCGATCCCGACGCGCTCGGCGCCGTCTACCGCGGCCGTGCGCAGTTCCGCGCGCCGGTCGCCGCGACAGCAGCGAAGGGCTCGGCCGCTCGCCGCGCAGGCCGCTCGCGCGGCGAGGCGGAACGGCGTCAGACCATCGCCGAGCGCAAGCTCGCCGAGCAGAGTTCGAATAGCCGCTCGACCACGGAGGGAGACGACTGATGGGCGCCATGAGTGATTTCGGCAACAACCTCTACACCGGCAAGACGTCCTTCCCGTTCGTCGGGCGACGCAAGCTCTGGTTCCTCATCGCCGCGATCCTGGTGATCGGCTCGGCGCTGGTTCCGCTGTTCCGTCCGATCGAGTTCTCCATCGAGTTCACCGGCGGCTCGCAGTTCACCGTGAACGACGTCGCGAACCCCGACCAGGCGGCCGCCACCGAGGCCGTGCAGTCGGTCGTGCCAGGAGCCACGACGAAGGTCACCACCATCGGCGAGGACGCCGTGCGCGTGCAGACCGACCAGATGTCCAACGCCGAGACGCGCGATGTGACCGCCGCTCTGGCCGAGACCTTCGACGTGCCGCTCGACCAGGTCAGCGCCTCGTTCATCGGCCCGAGCTGGGGCCAGGACGTCACCCGTCAGTCGCTGTGGGGCCTGGCGATCTTCCTCGCGCTGACCTTCATGATCCTCGCGATCTACTTCCGCACGTGGAAGATGTCCGTCGCGGCGATCATCGGCCTGCTCGATGTGCTCATCATCACGATCGGCGTCTATGCGCTGTGCGGGTTCGAGATCTCACCGGCGGCGGTGATCGGGTTCCTGACGATCCTGTCGTATTCGCTCTATGACACGACGGTCGTATTCGACAAGATCCGTGAGAACACGCACGAGGACGGCGAGCAGTCCGGCCGGACCTTCGGCGAGTCGGTGAACCTGGCGGTCAACCAGACGCTGGTGCGCTCGATCAACACGACGGTGGTCGCGGCTCTGCCGACGGGCGCCATCCTGTTCATCGGCGCGCTGTGGCTCGGTGCGCAGACGCTGACCGACATCTCGCTGTCGATCTTCGTCGGAACGATCGTCGCCGCGTACTCGACACTGTTCGTGGCCGCGCCGCTGTTCTCGTTCATGCGGGAGGGCGAGCCCGACATGAAGGCTCGCGACGCGCGCGTGCTGGCGTCGCGCGAGCGCGCCGCCGTCACGGCCTGACGAGGCCGCCACCGCCTGCGGGCGTAGGATTGAGAAGTTCTGCAGAGCGGAGGTGACCGGATGGCCGAGACGGCTCCTGCGTCGACCCCGCCCGCCCAGAGTTCGTCACTGCGCCGTCTCGTCCCGCGCATCTTCTCGCGCGCTCCGTCACGCGACGGCATCGAGCAGCTGACGCGCACTGTGCGCACGCACCACCCGAAGGGCGACACCGCGCTGATCGAGCGCGCATACACCGTGGCGGCGCGCGCCCATGCGTCGCAGAAGCGTCAGAGCGGTGAGCCCTACATCACCCACCCTCTCGCGGTGGCGCAGATCCTCGCCGAGCTCGGACTCGGACCGCGTGCGATCGCCGCGGCGCTGCTGCACGACACGGTCGAAGACACCGACTACGGCCTCGATCAGCTCACCGACGAGTTCGGCGACGAAGTCGCGATGCTCGTCGACGGCGTCACCAAGCTCGACAAGGTCAAGTACGGCGACGCCGCCCAGGCCGAGACCGTGCGCAAGATGATCGTGGCCATGTCCAAGGACATCCGCGTGCTGCTGATCAAGCTCGCCGACCGGCTGCACAACGCGCGCACGTGGGGCTTCGTGCCGCCCGAGAAGGCGTCGAAGAAGGCGACCGAGACCCTCGAGATATACGCGCCCCTGGCCAACCGCCTCGGCATCCAGGCGATCAAGAACGAGCTCGAGGATCTCTCTTTCGCGGTCCTGCACCCCAAGCTCTACGCGGAGATCGACAGCCTCGTCAAGCAGCGCACGCCGCAGCGCGAGCAGTACGTGCAGTCGGTCATCGAGGCGGTGGAGTCGGACCTGCGCGAACTCCGCCTCCGCGGTCGGGTGATGGGTCGACCCAAGCAGCTGTACTCCGTGTACCAGAAGATGGTGGTGCGCGGCCGCGAGTTCGACGACATCTACGACCTCATCGGCATCCGCGTCCTCGTGGGCACGGTGCGCGACTGCTACGCGGTCCTGGGCGCCATCCATGCCCGATGGACACCGCTGCCGGGCCGGTTCAAGGACTACATCGCCACGCCGAAGTTCAACCTCTACCAGTCGCTGCACACGACCGTGATCGGCCCCGGCGGTCGCACCGTCGAGATCCAGATCCGCACGAACGAGATGCACCAGCAGGCCGAGTACGGCGTCGCGGCGCATTGGAAGTACAAGGAGGGCGTCAACGGCGGCAAGGGCGACGCCAAGAGCGCTGACACCGACATGGCGTGGCTGGCGCACATCTCGGACTGGCAGGCCGAGACGGCCGACCCGGGGGAGTTCCTCGACTCGCTGCGTTTCGAGATCGGCGCCAAAGAGGTCTACGTCTTCACCCCGAAGGGCCGGGTCATCGGGCTGCCTGCCGGCGCCACACCCGTCGACTTCGCCTACGCCGTGCACACCGAGGTCGGCCATCGCACCATGGGCGCCAAGGTCAACGGACGGCTCGTGCCGCTCGAGTCCGGACTGCACTCCGGCGATGTGGTGGAAGTGTTCACCTCGAAGAACCCCGACGCCGGCCCGAGCCAGGACTGGCTCAGCTTCGTCAAGAGCACGCGGGCGCGCAGCAAGATCCGCGGCTGGTTCACGAAGGAGCGTCGCGAAGAGGCGGTCGAGCAGGGCAAGGATGCCATCGCGCGCGCCATGCGCCGGCAGAACCTCCCGCTGCAGCGCCTGATGAACCAGGATTCGTTCACCGAGGTGGCCCACCAACTGCGGTATGAGGATGTCACCGCCCTGTACGCAGCCGTAGGCGAAGGCCACGTGTCGACCCAGTCGGTGATCGAGAAGGTCAGCGCCCTCGTCGCCGCGCATGAGGACACCTCCACCGGTGCGATCACGCTGCCGCCGCTCGGGCGTCAGCGTGCCCCTCGGGCCGGCGACTCGGGCGTGCTCGTCCGCGGCGCCGACGACATCCTCGTCAAGCTCGCGAAGTGCTGCACGCCGGTGCCCGGCGACGAGATCGTCGGGTTCGTCACCCGGGGCAGCGGCGTCTCGGTGCACCGCGCGGACTGCACGAACGTGCGGTCGCTCAAGTCCGACCCGGAACGCATGATCGACGTGACCTGGGCGCCGACTTCGAAGAGCATCTTCCTGGTGCAGATCCAGGTCGAGGCGCTCGATCGGTCGGGGCTGCTCAGCGACGTCACCCGTGTGCTCAGCGAGCACCACGTGAACATCCTGTCGGCGAGCGTGTCCACCTCGAATGACCGTCTGGCGATCAGCCGGTTCGTCTTCGAGATGGGCGACACGGTGCACCTCGACCGCGTCCTCAACGCCGTCCGCCGCATCGACGCCGTCTATGACGTCTACCGCGTCACCACTTCCTGACGCTCGCGCAGATAGGCCAGCGCGGGACGCTTGTAGTGGACGGGCCGCGCCCGCTCCAGCCATGCGATGGCGGCCGGGATCAGCTCGGGCCGCCACGCGCACATCGCTTCGACGGTGTCGGGTGCGGCCGCAGCATGCCCGACGACCTCGCGCACGAGGTCGACGAGGGTGCGCACCGGGGTCGCCGTGGCCAGCCCGGAGATGCGCGTGCTGTCGCCGGGCGGCAGGCGCTGATCGCGATAGTGCACGCGGCTGCCCACGACGTAGGGAATGCGGTGCGCGGTCACCCGCTGCACGAAGTGCGGCGTCGGGGGATCGGCGATCGCCCCGTGCACCCACGCCGCGGACTCGTGCGTGACGGCCAGGGAGTCGCGGACGAACGTGCGCAGCGAGGCCGCGCGCAGCTCGCGGGTCTCCACCGCGTCGGCCGGCATGAACCCTTCACCGATCTCGACGAGGTCGCCGTCGAGTCGTGCGGCGGTCAGCTCAGCGGTTGACAGGCGATCGCCGGCGAAGTACAGGAACGGCCACATGGTGGCAGTGTGCCGTACGGGCGTGCGGCACCGGCATCCATCAGCCGAAATGTGGACAGATCACGGCTGTCGCCCTGCCTGGGGAGGAGGCCCCGATCAGCCGCCGAGCGCCTTGAGCCAGCCGCGTCGTGCCTCGAGCGCGTCCTTCGCCTTCGCGATCTTCGCCTTGTCCTTGGACTTCTCGGCTTCGGCCAGTTCGTCCTCGAGCTTTGTGATCGCGTCGTGCAGCTGAGAGGTCATGTCGTTCTGCCGAGCCTTGGTCTCGGGGTTGTTCGACTTCCACTCCGACTCCTCGCGCGTCTTGACGGCCTGCTCGATCTTGCGCAACTGGTCGTCGAGGCCACGTTCGGTGTCCCGCGGGAATACGCGGCCGATGTCGTCCCAGCGGCGCTGGATGCCGGTGAGGAGCGTGCGCGCCTTGGTGGTGTCCCTCTCCTTCGAGATGCCCGCGGCTTCGGTCAGCAGGGCCTGCTTGGCCTCGATCTTCTCCTTGGAGGCTTCGACCTCGGCGGTCTCGCGGTCGGCGCGGGCGCCGTAGAGCGCGTCGCCGGCGGCCTTGAACCGCGCCCAGAGGGCATCGTCGGCCTTCTTGCCGGCCCGGCCGGTGGTCTTCCACTGGTCGAGCAGGTCACGGTAGGTGCCGATGCCGTCCTCGCCGCGGGGGGCGAGTGCTTCGGCGCGCTCGATGAGGCGGGTCTTCGCATCGCGGGCGCCCTTGTGCTGCTCGTCGAGGCTCGAGTAGAACTCGCGACGGTGCTTGTCGATGATCGAGCGCGCATCGCGGAATCGCTTCCACAGCTGCTGGCCGACCGACTTGGGCAGGCGTGGGCCCGTGCTCTGGTGGCTCTGCCACTGCTCGAACAGCGAGGTGACTTCGGCGGTGGTCTGCTTCCACTGGATCGACTTCGGGTCACGGGCCGCGATCGCCTCGATGCGCTCCACCACCTGGGTGCGCTCGGCGATCGCCGCTTCGACGGCCTCACGCTGGGCCTGGGCCTCTTCGGCAGTCGCCTCGGTGAGCTGCTCTTCGAGGGCGGTCAGGCGGCCTTCGAGCGCGGCGAGATCGCCGACGGCCATCGCACCGGTGACACGCTCGCGCACGGCCCCCGCCGTGGATCGGAGATCGGATGCCGCTGCGCCGCCGCGACGATGGCGCGCTTCGAGCAGGGTCACCTCGCCGGCCAGGTCGGCGTACTTCCGCTCGAAGTAGGCGAGTGCTTCGGCGGGGGTCCCATCCGGGTACTGCCCGACGACGCGCCACTGGTCACCCTCGCGCACCGAGACCGTGCCGTCGTCGTCGACGCGACCCCAGGGCTCGCCGTCACTCGCGGCTGCGGGAGCCGCTGCGGCGCCGGGGACCGGCGCGGGCCTGGGCGACGGCGTCGGCATGGGGCGCGGCATCGGCCGCGGCACAGCGGCCGGGGTGGGCGCGGGAACGGCAGGGATCTCGGGTGCGGCTTCCGCGGCAACCTCGGGCAGCATCTCGGGCTCGGCAGCCGGGGATGTCACCTCGGCATCCGGATCCGGCGTCACCTCGGCATCCGTGTCCACTGCTGCGTCAGCGGCCGTGCCGGGGGTCGGGTCGGAGACCTGCTCGGGAGCGTCCTCGGGGACGGTCTCAACGGGTTCGGGAGTGGTGTCAGAAGTCACGGATTGCACCTCGTCGCGGCGCACGCCGCATGGGGGTTCGGTCGGCTCACAGCCTAGTACGGACCGTTCAGGGCGTAGGTGTGGGCGTCGGGCTGGTCGTGTCGGTGGGATCGGGTGTCGGGCCCGCTGTGTCGGTCGGCTCCGGCGTCGCCGAGTCGGTGGGCTCCGGGGTCGCGGTCTCGGTCGGTGCCGGCGTCTGGGTCGACGTCGGTGCCGGCTCGGGTGTGCCGGGCCCCACATTGAAGTAGGCCCACTGGCCGCCCATGATCGCCAGGATGAGGATGCCGCCGCCGACACCCGCGATCACGTTGTCGCGCGTGCGCCGCTTCACTGTGCCCTCGTGGAACTCCTGGCGCGCCCGGTAGAGCCTCGCCCGTTCGCTCGCCGCGCGCGCGTCCTTCTTGCCTGCACCCGTCGCCACGGGACCTCCTTCGATTCCCGGTACTCCGGGGCGTGAATGAGCCTACGGCGCGGGCGGGGTGGTGGCCAAACGGACCGGGGTCGGCGGGTGCGTCTAGCCTGGACGGGTGACCGAATCCGCCGCGCTCTTCCGAGGGCAGACCCCGCTGGCGGTGCGCATGCGTCCGGTCTCGCTCGACGAGGTCGCCGGGCAGTCCCATCTGCTCAGGCCCGGGTCTCCCCTGATCGGGCTGGCGAATCCGGATGCCGGGGGCAGGACTGCGGTGTCGGTCATCCTCTGGGGCCCGCCGGGAACCGGCAAGACCACACTCGCCCAGGCGATCGCCCGCACCTCTGGTCGCCGCTTCGTCGAACTGTCCGCGGTGACGGCGGGGGTCAAGGACGTGCGCGAGGTCATGCAGGACGCCATGACGCAGCGCGACATGTACGACGTGTCCACGATCCTGTTCCTCGACGAGATCCACCGCTTCACCAAGGCGCAGCAGGACGCCCTGCTGCCGGGCGTCGAGAACGGCTGGGTGATCCTGATCGCCGCGACCACCGAGAACCCCTCGTTCTCGGTCATCGCTCCGCTGCTGTCACGGTCGCTGCTGCTCACTCTGCAGCCGCTCACCGATGACGACCTCGGGCTGCTCATCGACCGCGCGGTCACTGACCCGCGGGGCCTGGCCGGGGCCATCGAACTCGCGCCCGAAGCGCGTGCCGCGCTGATCCAGCTGGCATCCGGAGACGCACGTCGTGCGCTCACCTCGCTCGAGGCGGCGGCGGCCATGCCCGACGAGGACTCCGCCGTGATCACCGCCGAGCACGTCGCCCAGGCCGTCGATCGCGCTCTGCTGCGATACGACCGGCAGGGCGACGAGCACTACGACGTCATCAGCGCGTTCATCAAGTCGATCCGCGGATCCGATGTGGATGCCGCGATGCACTACCTCGCGCGCATGATCGAGGCGGGGGAGGACCCGCGCTTCATCGCACGGCGCCTGGTCATCTCAGCCGCGGAGGACATCGGCCTGGCCGATCCGCAGGCGCTCCAGATGGCGGTGGCCGCTGCTGACGCCGTCGCCTTCATCGGGATGCCGGAGGGCCGCATCCCCCTTGCCGAGGCGACCGCCTACCTGGCGACGACGGCGAAGTCGAATGCGGCCTACATGGCGATCAATCAGGCCGTCGCCGACGTGCGCGCCGGAGGCTTCGGACGGGTGCCGACCCACCTGCGCGACGCGCACTATCCGGGCGCGAAGCGTCTCGGCCACGGCAAGGGCTACGTCTATCCGCACGATCTCGACGTCGGCGTCGCCACGCAGCAGTACCTGCCCGACGAACTGCGCGGGAAGCGCTATTACCAGCCCACGGGACGCGGCCTCGAGCGCGACATCTCGGCGCGCGTCGAGAAGATCCGCAAGATCCTGGGCGACTGACGGGCACTGCGCCCGCGGTCTGTTAGGCTGGAGCGGCTCGAAACACCGTTTTCGGGCATCCCCTCTCTTCTTCACCTACCTTCTGGCATGCCCCGGCGTGCATCCCGGAAGGGCGAGGACAGGCGATACGTCCGTGAGTCGTGAAAGACACGTCCACGTCACCGGAAGGAACACTTCGTGGCATCGAAGTCCCAGGACCGCCGCAAGGTCCGCCTGTCCCGCGCGCTCGGCATCGCGCTGACCCCCAAGGCAGCCAAGTACCTCGAGAAGCGCCCCTATGCTCCCGGCGAGCACGGCCGCACCAAGCGCAAGCAGGACAGCGACTACGCCGTCCGGCTGCGTGAGAAGCAGCGTCTGCGTGAGCAGTACGGCATCCGCGAGAAGCAGCTGCGCATCCAGTTCAACGAGGCCCGCCGCAAGGACGGCCTGACCGGTGAGAACCTGGTCGAGCAGCTCGAGCAGCGCCTCGACGCCCTCGTCGTGCGCGCCGGCTTCGCCCGGACCACGGCACAGGCCCGCCAGCTCGTCGTGCACCGTCACATCCTCGTCGACGGCCAGCTCGTCGACCGTCCGTCGTTCCGCGTGAAGCCGGGCCAGCTCATCCACGTCAAGGAGAAGAGCGAGGGTCTCGAGCCGTTCCAGGTCGCAGCCGCCGGCGGTCACGCCGAGGTTCTGCCCCCGGTCCCGGGTTACCTCGAGGTCGACCTCGACAAGCTGCAGGCACGCCTCGTGCGTCGCCCGAAGCGCGCTGAGGTTCCCGTGACCTGTGAAGTCCAGCTCGTCGTCGAGTACTACGCCGCGCGCTGAGCCACACGCACAACGTCCGAGGGGCGCCGGGGGAGACCCCGGCGCCCCTCGTCGTTTGCACCTAACATGGAACCCATGAAGAAGGCGCTCTGGTTCATGTTCGGCATCGCCGGCGGGTTCGTCGCCGCGCACCTGATGAACAAGGACCCCCGCGGGCACGAGGTGCTCGCCGAGGTGGATGCGCGCATCACCGAGTTCACCGATCGCATCGGCGAGGCATACCGCACGCAGGAAGCCCGCATCGAGGGCCTCGCCGCCGACGTCAAGGATGTTGCCGGCGATGCGCTCGGCAAGGCCGCCGGCGCGGCATCGGGTGCGCTCGACCAGGCCGCCGACACCGCGTCCGACGTGCTCGACAACGCCGCCGATGCGGCATCGGACGCCGCCGATGCGGCCAAGGATGCCGCTGCCAAGCTCACCGACTGACCCCTGCGCCGACCGTTCCGCCCCCGCGGGGCGCTGACATCGCGCACGCATGCCTGAGGACCCACCCATGAAGACCGCTGAGATCGCCCGGCGCTATCTGTCCTACTTCGAGAAGAACGGTCACACCATCGTGCCGTCCGCGTCGCTCGTCAGCGACGATCCCGCGCTGCTGTTCACCGTCGCCGGCATGGTGCCGTTCATCCCGTACCTGCGCGGCGACGTCCCCGCTCCGTACGTGCGCGTGGCCGACAGCCAGAAGTGCCTCCGGACGAACGACATCGAAGAGGTCGGCAAGACGCCCCGCCACGGCACCTTCTTCCAGATGCTCGGCAACTGGTCGTTCGGCGACTACTTCAAAGAGGGCGCGATCGCCTACGCCTGGGAGCTGCTGACCTCCTCCGAGGAAGACGGCGGGCTCGGCTTCGATCCGAAGGACCTGTGGGTCACCGTGTACGAGGAGGACGACGAGGCCCACGACCTGTGGCTGCGACTGACGACGCTTCCCGAAGAGCGCATCCAGCGGCTCGGCAAGGACACCAACTACTGGAGCACCGGGCTTCCCGGCCCGGCCGGCCCCTGCTCGGAGATCTTCTTCGACCGCGGCCCCGCGTACGGGATCGACGGCGGCCCGGCCACCGACGACGACCGTTACGTCGAGATCTGGAATCTCGTCTTCATGGAGTACGAGATCACCGATGTGACGTCGAAGACCGACTTCACCATCGTCGGTGAGCTGCCGGCCAAGAACATCGACACCGGCTTGGGCCTGGAGCGCATCGCGTTCATCAAGCAAGGCGTCGACAACATGTACGAGACCGATCAGGTCCGTCCCGTTCTCGACAGGGCCGTCGCGCTGTCGGGCAAGGCCTACGGAGCCGACCACACCGACGACGTGCGCTTCCGCGTGATCGCCGACCATGTGCGCTCGTCGCTCATGCTGCTCGCCGATGGCGTGACGCCCTCGAACGAGGGTCGCGGCTACATCCTCCGCCGGCTCATGCGCCGCGCCGTGCGCGCCATGCGCCTGCTGGGTGTGGACGGCCCCACCTTCCCCGAGCTGTTCACCGCGTCGCGCGACGCCATGAAGGAGGCGTACCCCGAGGTCGCCGACGACTGGCAGCGCATCTCGCAGTACGCGATCGCCGAAGAAGAGACGTTCCTGCGCACCCTGGCATCCGGTTCCACGATCCTCGATCTCGCGCTCGATGAGACGAAGCGGTCGGGCGGCACGGCCCTCGCCGGAGCCGAGGCCTTCCTGCTGCACGACACCTACGGGTTCCCGATCGATCTGACGCTCGAGGTCGCCGAAGAGGCCGGTCTGTCGGTCGACCGAGACGCCTTCGACACGCTGATGAAGGAACAGCGCGAACGTGCGAAGGCCGATGCCCGCTCGCGCAAGCGTGCGATCGCCGATGTCAGCGTCTACCGCGCCCTGCGCGCCCAGGGCGAGACGGTCTTCACCGGCTACACCGACCTGGAGACCGAGTCGAGCGTGCTCGGGCTGCTCGTGGACGGCCAGTCCGTCACGCGCGCCGGCCAGGGCCAGATCGCCGAGGTCATCCTGGCCGAGACGTCGCTGTACGCCGAGTCGGGCGGCCAGGTCGCCGACAAGGGCATCATCGTCGGGCCCGGCTTCGAGCTCGACGTGCTCGACGTGCAGCGCCCCGTCGCCGGACTCGTGAGCCACACGGTCGAGGTCCGCAGCGGCGAGGTCGGCGTGGGGCAGCCCGCGACGAGCGTGGTGGATGCCGTGAACCGGCGCGCCGCACGCCAGGCGCACTCGGCGACCCACCTCGTCCATGCGGCCCTGCGCGACACGCTCGGCAGGTCGGCGACGCAGGCCGGGTCGCTCAACCGCGCCGGCTACCTGCGCTTCGACTTCACCTGGGGCCAGGGCCTCAGCGAGGCGACGCGGACCGAGATCGAAGAGATCGCCAACAACGCGGTCCGCGACAACCTCGAGGTCACCACGCGCACGATGTCGCTGACCGAGGCGAAGGAACTGGGCGCGATGGCGCTGTTCGGCGAGAAGTACGGGGACACGGTGCGGATGGTCGACATCGGCGGGCCGTGGTCACGTGAGCTGTGCGCCGGGACCCATGTGTCCAGCTCCGCCGAGGTCGGGCTGATCAACCTCGTCGGCGAATCGTCCGTCGGCGCGTCGAACCGGCGCGTGGAGGCGCTCGTCGGACTCGACGCGTTCCGTGAGCTCGCCGCCGAGCGTGCGATCGTGTCGCAGCTCACCTCGAGCCTGAAGACCCCGCGCGACCAGCTGCCAGCGCGCATCGCCGAGCTCGCCGCGAACCTCAAGGCGGCCGAGAAGAAGATCGCGCAGTTCGAGGCGAAGGCCCTCGGCGACAGGCTGCCCGCCCTCGCCGAGACCGCACAGCGCGTCGGCGCGATGCGGGTGGTGGCGCAGTCGCTGGGAACAGCGGCATCCGCCGACGACATCCGCACGCTCGCCCTGCAGCTGCGCGACCGCCTCGGCGCGGACGCCGCGGTCGTGGCCCTCGCCGCGGACGTCAACGGACGGCCCGTGGTCATCATCGCGACGAACGAAGCCGCCCGCGCGGCCGGGGCCAAGGCCGGAGCACTCGTGAAGACGGCGGCATCCATCCTCGGCGGTGGCGGCGGCGGCCGCGACGACGTCGCGCAGGGAGGGGGCACCGACGTGTCCGCACTGCCGGCTGCCCTGTCCGCGATCGCCGGCGCGCTGGAGGGCGCGGCCGCGTGACCGGGTTCCGCCGCGGTGTGCGCCTGGGCGTCGACGTGGGCACGGCCCGCGTCGGGGTCGCCCGATGCGATCGCGACGGGCTGCTGGCGGTGCCGGTGGAGACCGTGCCGCGCACCGGCGAGGCCGTCGCCCGGATCGTGTCGGTGGCCGCGGAGTACGAGGCGATGGAACTGCTCGTCGGCCTGCCGGTCAGCCTGGCGGGCAACGAGACGGCCTCTACCGCCGATGCGCGCGCGTTCGGCGAGGAGCTCGCCACGGCATCGGGACTGCCCGTTCGCCTGGTCGACGAGAGGCTGAGCACGGTCTCGGCGCACGCGGCGCTGAGAGAGTCTGGGAGATCTCAGCGTTCGTCTCGTAAGATTGTCGACCAAGTCGCGGCGGTCGTCCTCCTGCAGCAGGCGATCGACGTCGAGAAGAGCACCGGTAACCCGACCGGCACGCTCGTCAACACCTTCCCGGAGCCCGTCTGATGCCCAGCACGCCGCCGAACGACGATCAGTTCGCGGACCTGTTCAGCACCCTGCCGAACCCCTCCGAGCGGTCGGCACGCACGTCGACGCGGACCGGTCCCACCCCGACAGCAGAGTCCCGCGCACCGCTGAGCCGGCGCGAGGCCCGCGCTGCCGCCGCCCGGGAAGCCGCCGGGCGGCAGGACCCCCCGACACAGAACGACGCCCCGGCACCGCACGCCGCACGGCCGGCGGCCCCGGACCGGCCCGAACCGCACGCGCCGGTCGCGGCGCCGCGCGTGTCGGCAGCCGACTACCCGGTCGTCACCGCCGCCATGGCGGCACGGACCTCCGACGACCAGCCGTCGGAGGCGCCCGAATCCGGGCACACGATCGACGCACTGTTCACCGACGACCCCCACCATCCGCACGACACGCACCATGACCGCGACCGTCGCAAGAGCCGCATCGCCGCCTGGTCGATCTTCGCGATGGTCCTCGCGATCCTCGGCGGGCTGGTGTTCGGCGGATTCTGGGTGTGGAACACGTACGAAGAGCCGATCCGCGAGCTGTTCGGGTGGACCGAGCCGAAGGACTACGAGCCGGGGCTTGCCGAGGGTGAGGCGACCGTCACGATCGTCGACGGCGACACCGGCGCCGACATCTCCGCGACGCTGTACGAGGCGGGCGTGACCAAGACGTCCGGGGTCTTCTACGACTACCTGATCGCCACCGGACAGAACCCCGACTTCCAGCCCGGTGTCTTCGCGCTGCAGCAGACGATGACCGCCGCCGCCGCGCTCGAGATGCTGATGGACCCCGCCAGCAAGCTCGAGAACACCGCCCAGCTGCGCGAGGGGCTCACCGTCGCGCAGACCCTGCCGCTGCTGGCGGACGGCATCGGCCTTCCGATCGAAGAGTTCGAGGCCGCCGTGCAGGACCCGTCCGCATACGGCGTGGACGCCGACAGCCTCGAAGGGTGGCTGTTCCCCGCGACCTACACGTTCAACCCGGACGCCACCGTCCAGCAGGTCATCCAGACCCTCGTCGACCGCACCGTGGAGTCGCTCGACAACGCCGGAGTCCCGGCCGATCGGCGGCACGAGATCCTCACCATCGCGTCGATCATCGAACGCGAGGCCCGATTCGAAGACGACTTCTTCAAGGTCTCGCGCGTGATCCAGAACCGCCTCGATCCGAGCAACACCGAGACGAACGGTCTGCTGCAGATGGATTCGACGGCCCAGTACGGCGCGAACGAGGACGACGGCACCGTCAGTTCCGACGCCGACACGCTCGAAGACGACAACCCGTGGAACACCTACATCCACCCCGGCCTTCCGATCGGTCCGATCGCCAACCCCGGCGACCTCGCGATCACGGCGGCGATGGAGCCGGCCGAGGGTCCGTGGATGTACTTCGTCACGGTGAACCCGTCATCGGGCGAGACCGAGTTCGCCGAGACACACGCGGAGCACGAGCAGCTGGTCGAGAAGTGGCGCCAGTGGTGCAGCGACAACCCCGACAACGGCGACTGCTGATCGATGGCGGCGACGTCACTCGAGGTGTGGGGCGACCCGATCGCGCACAGCCTGTCACCCGCGCTGCACACCGCCGCGTACCGGCACCTCGGCTGGGACTGGACGTACGGGCGTCGCCGGGTCGACGAGGAGCGGTTCACCGCTGAGCTCGCCGGACTCGACGACCGGTTCCGCGGGCTGTCGCTGACCATGCCGCTCAAGTCCGCCGCGTACCGTGCCGCCGCCCGGCGCGATGCGCGCGCCGAGCTGACCTGCGCCGTCAACACCCTCCGCCTCACGCCCGACGGCCCGATCGGGTTCAACACGGACGTCGGTGGCGTCGTCGCGGCGCTTCGCGAAGAGGGGATGGATGCCGTGGCCGAGGCCCGCATCGTCGGCGCGGGCGCCACGGCGACATCGGCCCTCGTCGCCCTGGCCGAGCTGGGCGCGCAGCGCGTCGAGGTGGCGGCCCGGCGGCCCCTGGCGGTCGCGGGACTGGAAGCGCTCGGTGAGCGGATCGGCATCGCCGTCACGCCGGTGTCGCTTGCGGCATCCACTTTCGCAGACGTGCCCCTCACGATCGCGACGCTGCCCGGCGATGCCCGGGTGGCCACGCACACTGCCGACGGGCTCGCCGGCAGCGGCGGGCGGCTGCTCGACGTGGTCTACGGGCACTGGCCGACCTCGCTGTCGGAGGCGTGGGAGGCCGCGGGGAACCGGGCGGTCAGCGGAGCGACGATGCTGCTGCATCAGGCCGTGCTGCAGATCCGCGTCTTCGCCACCGGCGACGTCACCGAGCCGCTCCCGGACGAGCAATCGGTGGTGGCCGTCATGCGGCGTGCGCTCGTGGGAGGATAGAGCAATGCTCCGCGTGCTCACGGCCGGCGAATCGCACGGCCCCGAACTCGTCGCCGTCATGGAGGGATTGCCTGCGGGCGTCCCGATCTCCCGTGCGGCGATCCAGGCCGACCTCGCCCGCCGAAAGCTGGGCTACGGCCGCGGCTCGCGCATGAAGTTCGAAGAGGATGAGCTCACGATCTCGTCCGGCGTCGTCCACGGTTCGAGCCTGGGCAGCCCGATCGCGCTGCGCATCGGCAACACCGAGTGGCCGAAGTGGGCCGAGGTCATGAGCGCCGAGCCGGTGGAGCTGACCGACAAGTCCCGCGGCCGCGGTGCGGCCCTCACGCGGCCGCGCCCGGGCCACGCCGACCTCGTCGGCATGCAGAAGTACGGGTTCGACGAGGCACGGCCGATCCTCGAGCGCGCCAGCGCCCGTGAGACGGCGGCGCGGGTCGCTCTCGGCGCGGTCGCCCGCGCGTTCCTCAGCGAGCTCGGCATCGGCCTGGTCAGCCATACGCTGTCGATCGGCCCGGTGCAGGCGCCGGAAGGTTCCGCACTTCCCACTCCCGGCGACGTCGACGCGCTCGACGCCGACCCGCTGCGGTGCTTCGACGCCGGCACGTCGGCCGCGATGGTCGCGGAGGTCGACGCGGCCCGCAAGGACGGCGACACGCTGGGCGGCATCGTCGAGGTCCTCGCCTACGGCCTGCCGCCCGGGCTCGGCTCGCACGTGCAGTGGGACCGGCGTCTGGACGCGAAGCTCGCCCAGGCGCTCATGAGCATCCAGGCCATCAAGGGCGTCGAGGTCGGCGACGGATTCCAGACGACGCGTCGCCGGGGCTCTGCCGCGCACGACGAGCTGTTCGCCACCGACGACGGCATCACGCGCGCCAGCGACAAGGCCGGCGGCACGGAGGGCGGCATGTCCACGGGAACCGTGCTGCGCGTTCGGGCGGGCATGAAGCCGATCGCGACCGTACCGCGGGCGCTGCGCACGATCGATGTCAGCACCGGAGACGCGGCGACCGCGCACCACCAGCGCTCCGACGTGTGCGCTGTTCCCGCGGCGGGCGTCGTGGCCGAGGCGATGGTGGCGATCACCCTCGCCGATGTGGTGCTCGAGAAGTTCGGCGGCGACCACGTCGCCGAGACGCGCCGCAACGTGCAGTCGTACCTCGCCGCGATCCCCGAGAACCTCCACACCGCGCCCGACAGCGCCGACGCCCCCGAATGAGTGCCCCGGCCCTGGTCCTCATCGGCCCCATGGGCGCCGGCAAGTCCAGCGTCGGGCGCCGCGTCGCCAAGGCGCTCGGCACGTCCTTCTACGACAGCGACGCAGCCGTCGTCCGCGCGCACGGCCCGATCGAGGCGATCTTCGTCGACCACGGCGAAGAGCACTTCCGCGAGCTCGAGCGCGACGCCGTGCAGACCGGCCTCGACCAGGGCGGGGTCGTGGCCCTGGGCGGCGGGGCGATCCTGCATCCCGACACCCAGGCGGCCCTCGCCGCGCACCGGGTCGTGCTGCTGACCGTGTCGCCGCGGATCGTCGCATCCCGCATCGGCGGCACCGCGCGCCCCCTGCTGCAGGACGGCGACGCGGTGACGCGCTGGAACGAGGTCTACGCCTCACGGCGGGCGCTGTACGAGCGCCTCGCCGACGTCACGTTCGACACGTCCACGGGCCCCCTCCAGGCCGTCGTCGACGCCATCGTCACCTGGGCCCGAGGAGAGAGCACATGAGCCAGACCACGGTCATCCCGGTCGGCGGCGACCAGCCCTACGAGGTCCAGGTCGGGCGCGGCATCGTCTCGCGCCTGGGCGAGATCCTTCCCGCCGCGGCGACGCGCGTGCTGATCGTGCACCCGCCGACGCTGAGCGCACAGGCCGAGCAGCTGCGCAGCGCGCTGGGCGCGGACCGCCAGGTGCTGCTGGCCGAGATCCCCGATGCCGAGCAGGGCAAGCGCGTCGAGGTCGCCGCGTTCTGCTGGCAGGTCATGGGGCAGGCCGACTTCACCCGCACCGACGCCGTCATCGGGTTCGGCGGCGGCGCGGTCACCGACCTGGCCGGATTCGTCGCGGCCACGTGGCTGCGCGGCGTCGCCCTCGTGCAGGTGCCGACGACCGTGCTCGGGATGGTGGATGCCGCGGTCGGCGGCAAGACGGGCATCAACACCGCAGAGGGCAAGAACCTCGTGGGCGCCTTCTGGCCGCCGCAGGCCGTGCTCTGCGACCTCGACCTGCTCGACTCGCTGAGCGATCACGAGCGGGTCGCCGGGTTCGCGGAGGTCGTCAAGGCGGGGTTCATCTGGTACCCCGAGATCCTCGACCTCATCGAGGCCGGCCCCGTCGCCGCCGTCGACCCGCGCAGCGACGCGTTCCGCCGCTGCATCGAGCTCGCGATCGAGATGAAGGCGAAGATCGTGGGGGAGGACCTCCGCGAAGCCGGGGTGCGCGAGTTCCTGAACTACGGGCACACCCTCGGCCACGCGATCGAGCACGCCGAGCGCTACCGCTGGCGCCACGGTGCCGCGATCTCGGTCGGCATGCTGTTCGCCGCCGAGCTGTCGCGGCTGGCGGGGCGGTTGCCCGATGCCGCGGCGCAGCGTCACCGCGACATCCTCGAGCTGCTGGGCCTGCCCACGTCATACCGTCCGGGCGCCTGGCCGCAGCTGCTGGCCACGATGCAGCGCGACAAGAAGACGCGCGGCTCGATGCTGCGGTTCATCGTGCTCGACGACATCGCCAAGCCCACCGTGCTGCAGGCGCCCGACGAGTCGCTGCTGTTCGCGGCCTACCAGGAGGTCGCGGGGTGAGCGGTGCCGTCACCGTGCGCCGCGTGCGGCTGCACGAGTGGCGCGAGGTGCGTGACCTGCGCATCGAGGCGGTCAGCGACCCGGCCGCGACCATCGCGTTCCTGTCCACACGCGAGGAGGAGCTCGCCCGCGACGACGCCTTCTGGCAGCGTCGCGCCGCCGACGCGTCGCTCAGCGACCAGGCCGCCCAGTTCATCGCCGCCGCCGCCGACCGGTGGGTCGGCACCGCGACGGTGCTCCTGCGCGAGCCCGGCACCCGCAACCATCTCGGCCACGAGATCACCGTGCCGCGCGCCGACGTCGTCGGGGTGTACCTGGCTCCGGAGCACCGCGGCACCGGCATCCTGCCTCGCCTGTTCGATGAGATCGGCACCTGGGTCGCCGATCGGGGGATCGACGCGCTCCATCTCGATGTCCACGCCGAGAACGTCCGTGCCCAGACTGCATACCGGAAGGCCGGATTCGTGCCGACGGGTGTGACCTTCACGAGCACGATCGGTCCCGAGATCGAGATGCGCCGCGGGCTCGGCTAGCCGCCCTCCGCGACGATCTCGGCTTTGAATCCGGCGCTGTTCTCCAGCCAGCCGGCGTAATGGTCGGGCCCGCCCGCGTGCGGATACCGCTCGTGGTAGAGCGGTGTCCAGCCGTGCGAGCCGGCATCCATCATCACCGCGTCGACCTCGGCCCGGGTGCCGCCCCAGAGGGCGAGGTGATTGAGTCCGGGGCGACGACGATCATGCGGGGCAGCGGCGAGGTTCGGCGACGTCGTGAACGTCACGTACGAGCCACCCGCCGCCCAGGTGCTGCCGTCCGCCCAGTCCGGACCCCGCTCGAACCCGAGACGCTCCAGCAGCCAGCCCCACTCACGACGGGTCTGGTCGAGGTCGGCGATCCAGATCTCGACGTGGTGGATTCCGGGCATGGATGCCATCGTGCCACGCCCGGCTCGCTAGGGTGCTGACGTGACCAATCGGATCCTGCTCGTCAACGGCCCCAACCTGAACCTGCTCGGCACGCGCGAGCCCGCGGTCTACGGACACGAGACCCTCGCCGACGTCGAGGCGCTCGTGGCCAAGACCGCAGCGGCCCGCGGCTTCGAGGTGCGCGCGGTGCAGAGCAACCACGAGGGAGTGCTGATCGATGCGATCCACGCCGCCCGCACCGACTGCGCCGGCATCGTGATCAACCCGGGCGGCCTCACCCACACCTCGGTGGTGCTGCGCGATGCGCTGTCCGGCGTCGCGCTGCCGGTCGCCGAGATCCACATCTCGGACGTGCACGCGCGCGAGGAGTTCCGGCACCACTCGTACATCCACGACGTGGCCGTCGTCCACGTGATCGGCGAAGGCGTCGCCGGCTACGCGAGCGCGGTCAACCAGCTCGCCGACGCCATCACCCAGTCCTGACCCCCTCACCCGACCCGCACGTGCGCACAATCGCGCGAACTGCGCATCCGGAAGGGCGATCCGATGCGAGGTCGGCGCGATTCTGCGGACTTCGTGCCCACCGCCGCGGACCGGTAGAATCGACCGTCGGGCCCCGACTCGCCCACGAACCCACACGAAACGGAAACGCGACACTCATGGCATCCACCGCAGACATCAGGAACGGCGTCGTCCTCAAGATCGACGGACAGCTGTGGAGCGTGGTCGAGTTCCAGCACGTCAAGCCGGGCAAGGGCGGCGCGTTCGTGCGCACGAAGATGAAGAACGTCGTCACCGGCAAGACGGTCGATCGCACGTACAACGCCGGCACGAAGATCGACATCGAGAACGTCGACCGCCGCGATTTCAGCTACCTGTACAACGACGGCGACAACTTCGTGTTCATGGACCTGGCCGACTACGACCAGATCACCGTCCCGGCCGCCACGGTCGGCGACGCCGCGAACTTCATGCTCGAGAACCAGCAGGTTCAGATCGCACTGAACAACGACACGCCGCTGTACGTCGAGCTGCCGGCGTCGGTCGTGCTCGAGATCACCTACACCGAGCCGGGCCTGCAGGGCGACCGCTCGTCGGCCGGCACCAAGTCCGCCACGGTCGAGACAGGCTACGAGATCCAGGTGCCGCTGTTCCTCGAGACGGGCACCAAGGTCAAGGTCGACACCCGCACGGGCGACTACCTCGGCCGCGTGAACTGAGGTGAGCGCACGCTCCAAGGCCCGCAAGCGCGCGCTCGACATCCTGTACCAGTCGGATGTCCGCGGCGACGACCTCGGCACCACTCTCGCCGACGAGGCCAAGCGCGCGGCGAGCGAGCCCGCCCGCGAAGCGTCGTGGCTGTACGCCCGTGAGATCGTCGACGGCGTCATCGACAACCGCGATGAGATCGACGAGCAGATCATCACCCACGCGCGCGACTGGAAGATCGAGCGGATGCCGGCCGTGGATCGCGCGGTCCTCCGCATCGGCGTGTGGGAGATCGTCTTCAACGACGAAGTGCCCACCGCGGTGGCGATCGACGAGGCCGTCGAGCTCGCGAAGGAGTTCTCCACCGACGACTCCGGCTCGTTCGTGCACGGCGTGCTGGCCCGCATCTCGCGCGCCCAGTGAGGACGAGCTGAGTCGCGTCGGCGGCGGATGCGAGGATGGATGCCGTGCCGGCGCCCCGCATCGATGATCAGGCGATCCGCGACCTGACCGATGACGGAGCCTACGGTCGCGGGGCCGCCTACGCCCGCTCGGGCGCCGTGCGCCACATCGCCTGGGACGACCAGGCGAACACGCTGACCGGGCTGGTCGCCGGAAGCGCCGCGCAGCTGTACCGGTGCACGATCCGCATCGACCTCACCGCCGAGCCGCCACGCATCATGTCGGCCCGGTGCTCGTGCCCGATGCAGGCGAGCTGCAAGCACACCGTGGCCACCCTGCTGCGCAGCAACGCCGGCGGCGCGGCGTCCGTCATCCGCTCGCCCGAGACGGCGCCGCGTCCGAGCCCCGTGACCGCCCCGCCACGGCCACCGTCGTGGCGCGACGTGCTCGATCCGCTGCGCGTCCCGGGCGCTCAGCCGCTGGCGCTGGGTCTCGAACTGCGCGTGCGCGAACGTGCGCCCCACGATCCGTGGGGCCCGCAGCGCCTGCGCACCGCGACCGCGCGCGACCTCGCCGGCACGCCCCAGCTCCTGGTCGGGATGCGGCCCATGGCACGCAGCACGAGCACCGGCGCGTGGGTCCGCTCCGGGGTCTCGTGGGACAGCGTGCGCCGCGACGGCCGCCGCTTCGGAGACGCGCAGCGCCGATGGTTCGCCGACCTGTACGGCATCACCCGTGATGTGTACGGCATCACCCGCGACGAAGCGGACTGGGTCACCCTCGACCGGGTCGATTCGGCGCTGCTGTGGCCGCTGCTGACCGCCGCCGCCGCGCACGAGATCCCGCTCGTGAGCGCCGGCAGACGGCAGGAGGTCGCCCTGGCCGGACCGGCCGAGATCGCGGTGGAGCTGGCCGAGGCCTCCGACGGCGCCCTGCGACTCACGCCCCGGGTCACGATCGCGGGTGAGGCGGCCGACATGGCACACGTGCGCGCCGTCGGACGCACGGGCGTCTACCTGTTCGAGACACGCGGCACCGGCATCCATCTCACTCTCGCTCCGGTGACACTCAGCGAAACCGCCCACGCCCTGCTCACCGCGTCGGCAGAGGTCACCGTCCCCGCCGACGAGGCCGGCGAGTTCCTGCGCGAGATGTACCCGCGGCTGGCCCGCTCGGGGCATGTGCGGCCCGCGCCGGGGCTGAAGCTGCCGCCGCCCGAGCCGACGTCGCTCGTGGTCACCGTCGCGTTCCGGCCGCGTGACACCATCGACTACCGCCTGCACTGGCACCGGCCCGGATCGGGCACGGCGTCCTACGACGAAGCCGACCAGAGCGACACGAACGAGACGGCGCTGCGAACCGGCGTGCAGACCGCGTGGGCGAGGGCCGCGCCGCTGCCGTTCGCCGCCGCAGCGACCCTGGCGGGGGTGGATGCCGCGGAGTTCGCCGCGCACGTCCTTCCCGCCCTCGAGGATCTCGACGGCGTGCGGCTCGAGGTCTCGGGCCGGCGGCGCACGTACCGTGAGCTGACCGGCGATCCGCGGATCACCGTGAAGACCGTCGAGTCCACCGATCCGGACTGGTTCGACCTGGGCGTGCTCGTCGAGATCGACGGCCGCCGCATCCCGTTCACGCCGCTGTTCACGGCTCTCGCGACGCGGCGCAAGAAGCTGCTGCTGTCAGACGGACGCTTCTTCTCGCTGGCGCATCCCGCCCTCGACCGGCTGCGCGAGCTCATCGACGAGTCGAACGACCTCATCGAGTGGGAGGCCGGCCCGAAGATCAGCCGTTACCAGCTGCCGATCTGGTCGGACTTCGAAGACCTCGCCGACGAGGCCGAGCCGGCGGTGAACTGGCGCGACACCGCCACCGCGCTGCGCACCATCGACCACATCGATCCAGTCCCGCTTCCGGTGGGTCTGCACGCCGAACTGCGCCCCTACCAGCGCGAGGGCTACGACCGGCTGGCGTTCCTGTGGCGGCACCGGCTGGGCGGGATCCTCGCCGACGACATGGGGCTCGGCAAGACCCTGCAGATACTCTCGCTGCTGGCCCGGGCACGGGAGGACGGCGAGACGCGGCCGTTCCTCGTCGTCGCGCCGACCTCGGTGCTGTCGACCTGGCGCGACGAGGCAGCGCGCTTCACGCCGGGACTGACCGTCGCCACCATCGACGCCACGAGCGCGAAGCGCGGGCGCACGGTCGCGGCCACGGCGGCGAGCGCCGACATCGTCGTCACCTCGTACACCGTGCTGCGCCTCGACGAAGAGGAGTTCGCCGCCGTGGACTGGGCGGTGCTCGTGCTCGACGAGGCGCAGTTCGTCAAGAACGCGAACACCAAGCTCCACCGCGCCGTCGCCGGCCTGCGCACCGAGGTCACCATCGCGGTCACCGGCACGCCGATGGAGAACACCCTCGCCGAGCTGTGGGCACTGCTGTCGCTGACCTGCCCGGGACTGTTCCCGTCTGCGCGGCGCTTCCGCGAGGAGTACATCAAGCCGATCGAGAAGGGCAAGGTACCCGAGAACGAGGAGGACGGCCCGTATCGTGCCCGGCGCCTGGAGCGCCTGCGCCGGCGGATCCGCCCGTTCATGCTGCGGCGCACGAAGGACCTCGTCGCGAAGGACCTGCCGCCCCGTCAGGAGCAGGAGGTCCGCGTCGACCTCAGCCCCGCACACCGCACCGCATACGACACCGTCCTGCAGCGCGAACGGCAGAAGGTGCTGGGGCTGCTGGCCGACCTCGACCGCAACCGGTTCATCGTGTTCCGGTCGCTGACGCTGCTGCGCATGCTCGCGCTGGCCCCATCGCTGGTGGATGCCGGGGACCCCGGCATCCGCTCCAGCAAGCTCGATGCGCTCACCGAGAGACTCGAGGAGCTCATCGCCGAGGGGCACCGCGCACTCGTGTTCAGCCAGTTCACGTCATACCTGAGCCTCGTGCAGGACGCCCTCAACGCGCGGGGCATCGACTACGCCTACCTCGACGGCAGCACGCGCCGCCGCGACGAGGTGATCGGCGGGTTCCGCGCAGGCGACGCGCCGGTGTTCCTGATCAGCCTGAAATCGGGCGGATTCGGTCTCACGCTGACCGAGGCGGACTACGTGTTCCTGCTCGACCCGTGGTGGAACCCGGCCACCGAGGCCCAGGCGATCGACCGCACCCATCGGATCGGCCAGGATCGTCCCGTGAACGTCTACCGGCTCATCGCCGCCGACACGATCGAGGAGAAGGTCGTCGCCCTGCAGCAGCGCAAGGCTCGGCTGTTCCGGGCGGTGCTCGACGACGACGACCTGTTCGCCCGATCGCTCACCGCCGACGACGTCCGCGATCTCTTCGACGCCTGACAGCACGCCCTCACCCGGCTCGGCGCCAGGTTCGGCGCAGTCACTCGCGTAGACTCGTGGCGCTCGATCAGGAGGTACTTCATGCGGATCACAGGCCTGGGCCACGCCGGGATGTTCATCGAAACGGCGGGCGGCAGCATCCTTTGCGACCCGGTCATCGGCCCCACCTTCTTCGGGTCCTGGTTCCCCTTCCCCGACAACCGGGGCCTGGACTGGGAGCGCTTCGGCAACGCCGACTTCCTGTACGTGTCGCACCGGCACCGCGACCACTTCGATCCGGCTCTCATGCACCGCTTCGTCCCCAAGGACATCAAGGTGCTGCTGCCGGACTACCCGACCGACGACCTCGAGCGGGACCTGCGGGGACTCGGCTACGAGAACATCATCTACACGCAGGCGGGCGTCCCCCTGAGCTTCGGCGACCTCACGGTGATGGTCACCCCGCTGCGCGCCCCCAGCGACGGCCCCATCGGAGACTCGTCGCTGTCCGTCGATGACGGCACCGCCAGCATCCTGAACCAGAACGACTCGCACCCGCTCGACCTCGAGAAGCTGCTGTCGTTCTCCCAGCCCGACGCGTACTTCACCCAGGTCTCCGGCGCGATCTGGTGGCCGATGGTCTACGACCTGCCCCAGGATGCGAAGCAGAACTTCGCTCAGCTCAAGCGCGGCGCGCAGAACAAGCGCGCGATGTACTACATCGAGAAGGTCGACGCCGAGCACGTGTTCCCGATGGCGGGGCCGCCGATGTTCCTGCGCGAGGAGCTGTTCAAGTACAACGGGTTCGGGCAGGACGGCGACGCGATCTTCACCGACCAGCGCCAGTTCCTCGCGCACATGAAGGACCTCCGGCCCGAGCAGAAGGGGTACGAGTTCGTCCCCGGCACGGTCGTCGAACTGACCGGCGGCGAGATCTCGGTCACCCAGACCCTGTACACCGAGGCCGAGATCGACCACATCTTCGACGAGAAGTGGGAGTACCTCGCCGAGCAGCAGGGCAGCCGGCAGGACGAGGTCCGCGCCGAGGAGGCCTCGCGCGCACCCGTGCTGCCGCCCGCGGAGATGCTCGCCGAGCTCAAGGCCTGGTGGGAGCCGCTGCTGCGCCGTGGGCGCATCTTCCGCAACGGGGTCGGCGGCCCGGTGCGCATGACCATCGGCGAGCTCGACCTGTGCATCGACTTCCCCAAGGCGAAGGTGCGCGAGTACGCGGGAGAGGAGACCGCCTACTGGTTCACGATCCCCGCCGATCTCGTATCGACGAACATCCGCGACCACGAGATCGACTGGTCCAACTCGATCTTCCTGTCGATGCAGTTCACCGCCGGACGCATCGGCAAGTTCAACGAGTTCATCTACACGTTCTTCAAGTGCCTGTCGCGCGACCGCATCGAGTACGTCGAGAACTGGTACGCCGAGCAGTCCGATGTGTCGGAGGACATCGACCTGAACGACTGGACCGTGCAGCGCCGCTGCCCGCATCTGCGCGCCGACCTGTCCAAGACCGGGAAGATCGAGAACGGCGTCCTCACCTGCTCGCTGCACGACTGGAAGTGGGACCTCGCCAGTGGCAGGTGCCTCACGACGCAGGGCCACCCGATCCGGGCCTCGCGCAGCGCGGACGACGGCATCACCGAGGCCGCCTCGGTGCCCGCCGCCGTCTGACTCGCGCTCGAGAGGGCAGCCCGGCACGGTAGGCTGGACACCGCAAGCAACCCAGCAACCTTTAACCCCGTCCTGTGAGGCGGAGAAGGGAGCGGCGGATGAGCACGCGCACCGCGCTGCCCCGTGTCGTTCTGCACAGTGCCGACATAGCCCGGGCCCTGACTCGGATCTCGCACGAGATCCTCGAGTCCAACAAGGGCCCCGAGAACCTGGTCGTCCTCGGCATCCCGACCCGCGGCGTCACCCTCGCGGAGCGCATCGCTGCGCTGATCGGCGACATCGCGGGGGATCCGGTTCCCGTCGGCGCACTCGACGTGACGATGTACCGCGACGACCTGCACCGAAACCCCACCCGCACGCCGCGCCCGACGCAGATCCCGCCGGACGGCATCGACGGCAAGACCGTCGTGCTCGTCGACGACGTCCTGTTCTCGGGACGGTCCATCCGGGCGGCGCTCGACGCGCTGCAGGACATCGGCCGCCCCGCGGCGGTGCGTCTTGCGATACTCGTCGACCGCGGCCACCGCGAACTGCCGATCCGGCCCGACTTCGTCGGCAAGAACCTGCCCAGCGCCCGCGACGAACGCGTCAACGTCCACCTCGCCGAGGTCGACGGCGTCGAGGAGGTGACGATCGCATCATGAGGCACCTGCTCGACACCAAGACCCTCGCACGGGAGGACGCCCTGCGCATCCTCGACGTCGCCGAGGACATGCGCGACACGCAGAGCCGCGAGGTCAAGAAGCTGCCGACGCTGCGCGGCAAGACGGTCGTCAACCTGTTCTTCGAAGATTCCACCCGCACCCGCATCTCGTTCGAGGCGGCCGCCAAGCGACTGTCGGCCGATGTGATCAACTTCTCCGCCAAGGGCTCGTCGGTCTCGAAGGGCGAGTCACTGCAGGACACCGCGCAGACTCTGCAGGCGATGGGGGCCGACGCCGTGGTCATCCGCCACGGTGCCTCCGGCGCTCCGCACACGCTCGCCACGAGCGGATGGATCTCGGCCGGCGTCCTCAATGCCGGCGACGGCACGCACGAGCACCCCACACAGGCCCTCCTGGACGCCTTCACGATCCGCCGGCGCCTGTTCGCCGATGACAGCCGCGGCCGCGACCTGACCGGCGTGCGCGTCACCATCGTGGGCGACGTGCTGCACTCGCGGGTCGCGCGCTCCAACGTCTGGCTGCTGACGACACTGGGCGCGCGCGTCACGCTGGTGGCCCCGCCGACCCTGGTTCCGCAGGACGTGTCGGCCTGGCCGGTGCAGGTGACCTACGACCTGGACGAGGCGATCTCGGCCGGTCCCGACGCGATCATGATGCTCCGCATCCAGCTGGAACGCATGAATGCCGCCTATTTCCCCACTGAACGGGAGTATTCACGTCGCTGGGGTCTGGATGCCGGGCGGATGGCGGCGCTTCCGGACGGTAGCATTGTCCTGCACCCCGGGCCGATGAACCGCGGGTTGGAGATCTCCGCCGACGCCGCCGATTCCCCGCGGTCGACCGTGCTCGAGCAGGTCGCGAACGGCGTGTCGGTGCGCATGGCGGCCCTGTACCTGCTGCTGGCAGGCGAACGCGACACGAGCAACGCAGAGGAAGAAGCACGATGACACAGGCCATCCTCATCCGCGGTGCACAGCTCGCCTCCGGAGTCACTGCCGATCTCCTCCTCGAAGACGGCCGCATCTCCGAGACGGGCAGCGGCCTGACCCGGACCGGCGCGACGGTCGTCGACGCCGACGGACTGATCGCGCTGCCCGGTCTCGTCGACCTGCACACGCACCTGCGCGAACCCGGCTACGAGGCATCCGAGACGATCCTCAGCGGCTCACGCGCCGCCGCCGCCGGCGGCTACACCACCGTGTTCGCGATGCCCAACACCTCGCCGGTGGCCGACACGGCCGGGGTCGTCGAGCAGGAGCTCGCGCTGGGCGAGGCCGCCGGATACGTCCACGTGCAGCCCATCGGCGCGGTCACCGTCGGGCAGAAGGGCGAGCGTCTGGCCGAACTCGGCGCCATGGCGTCGTCCCGCGCCCGCGTGCGGGTCTTCAGCGACGACGGCTTCTGCGTCTTCGACCCGCTCATCATGCGCCGGGCCCTCGAGTACGTGAAGGCATTCGACGGCGTCATCGCCCAGCACGCGCAGGACCCCCGGCTCACCGAGGGCGCCCAGATGAACGAGGGCACCGTGTCGGCCGAGCTGGGCCTGGCCGGCTGGCCCGCCGTCGCCGAGGAGTCGATCATCGCCCGCGACGTGCTGCTCGCCGAGCACGTCGGCTCCCGGCTGCATGTCTGCCACCTGTCCACCGCCGGGTCGGTCGACATCATCCGGTGGGCCAAGAAGCGCGGCGTGAACGTCACCGCAGAGGTCACCCCCCACCATCTGCTGCTCACCGAGGAGCTCGTGCGCGGGTACGACCCCCGGTTCAAGGTCAACCCGCCGCTGCGCCGCGACGAGGACGTCCTCGCGGTCCGCGAGGGGCTCGCCGACGGCACGATCGACATCGTCGCCACCGACCACGCCCCGCATCCGGCCGAGGCGAAGTCGTGCGAGTGGCAGGCGGCGGCGAACGGCATGGTGGGCCTCGAGTCGGCGCTCCGCGTCGTCCAGCAGGCGATGGTCGACACCGGCCTCATCGGCTGGGACGACGTGGCCCGGGTCATGTCGGCCGCCCCCGCCCGCATCGGCCGGCTCGAACGCGCCGGAACCCCGCTCGAGGTGGGCGCTCCGGCATCCCTCACCCTCTACGACCCGGCGCCGGTCCGCACGTTCTCGCGCGACGACCTGCGCGGGCGCAGCCAGAACTCGCCCTACCTCGGCCGTGAGCTGCCGGGTGAGGTGCGCTGGACATTCTTCGGCGGTCGCCCGACCGTCGCCGACGCCCGCATCGCCGAGGAGGCGCGCGCATGACCCGCGAAGTCCTTCTGCTCATCTTCATCGCCCTCACCGTGGTGCTGATCGGGCTGGGGATCTGGGCGTGGCTGCGACGACGACGCCGGGACAGCGGCCTGCCGGCACCGTTCGCGGAGCTCCCGGAGGGCGCGACCACGACGGCGGTCTTCGCGGGCTTCTACGTCGCCACCACCCGTCATGGCGAGCCGCTCGAGCGTCTCGCCGTCCGCGGGCTCGCGTTCCGCTCCCGCGTGGCGATCACCGTCACCGACATCGGGGTGGCGCTCGACCTCACCGGCCAGCCGCGCATGTTCCTGCCCGCGACGCAGATCCGCGGTGTCGCCCAGGCGACCGTCGCGATCGACCGCGTCGTCGAGAAGGACGGCCTGGTGCGCCTCACCTGGCCCGCCGGCGACCAGCTCGTGGACTCCTATCTGCGGCCGCAGGACGACTCGGCCCGCGCCCTGGCCGATGCGATCACCGGCATCCTCCCCATTTCTGCCCCCGAGACCACACCGACGGGAACCGACGCATGACCTTCACTCTCGATCCCGCTGTCCTCGTCCTCGAGGACGGCAGCCGCCACACCGGACGCGCCTACGGCGCACGCGGCACCACGCTCGGCGAAGTCGTCTTCGCCACCGGCATGACCGGCTACCAGGAGACGCTCACCGACCCGTCCTACGCCGGCCAGATCGTGCTGCAGACCGCGCCGCACATCGGCAACACCGGCATGAACTCCGAGGACGTCGAGTCGCGCCGCATCTGGGTCGCCGGCTACATCGTCCGCGACCCCTCCCGCATCGTGTCGAACTGGCGCTCGGAGGAGTCGCTCGACGACGCCCTGACCCGCGACGGCATCGTCGGCATCAGCGGCATCGACACGCGCGCCGTGACCCGCGTACTGCGCTCGGCGGGCTCGATGCGCGGCGGCGTGTTCTCGGGCGAGGCGGCCGGCCTCGACCCCGAGGAGCAGCTGCGCATCGTCCGCGAGGCGCCGCAGATGGCCGGGCAGAATCTGTCGGCCCAGGTGTCGGTCGCCCAGGCCGAGGTGACCCCGGCGACGGGGGAGCGGATCGGCAGCCTGGCCGTCCTCGACCTGGGCGTCAAGAAGGCGACCGTCGACAATCTCGCCGCCCGCGGGTTCGACGTGCACGTCCTGCCGCAGGATGCCACCATCGACGACATCCGAGCCCTCGACCCGGTCGGGGTCTTCTACTCGAACGGTCCCGGCGACCCCGCCGCCAGCGACGACCACGTGGCGCTGCTGCGCTCGGTGCTCGACGAGAAGCTGCCGTTCTTCGGCATCTGCTTCGGCAACCAGCTGCTGGGCCGTGCCCTCGGCTTCGGCACCTACAAGCTGCCCTTCGGCCACCGCGGCATCAACCAGCCGGTGCTCGACAAGCAGACCGGCCGCGTCGAGATCACGGCGCACAACCACGGCTTCGCCGTCGACGCGCCCACCGAGGGCACCGTCGACAGCCCGGCCGGCTACGGCCGCGTCGAAGTCAGCCACGTCGGCCTCAACGACAACGTCGTGGAGGGCCTGCGCGCCCTCGACCTCCCGGCATTCTCGGTGCAGTACCACCCCGAGGCCGCAGCGGGACCCCACGACGCCAACTACCTGTTCGACCGTTTCCGCGACCTCGTCGTGACGACCATCGCCGCAAAGGCGGAGGGGAAGTAATGCCCAAGCGCGACGACATCACCAGCGTCCTCGTCATCGGCTCCGGGCCGATCGTCATCGGTCAGGCCTGCGAGTTCGACTACTCCGGCACCCAGGCCTGCCGCGTGCTGCGCGAAGAGGGCGTGCGCGTCATCCTCGTCAACTCCAACCCGGCGACCATCATGACCGACCCGGACTTCGCCGATGCGACCTACATCGAGCCGATCACCTGGCAGGTCATCGAGACGATCATCGCGAAGGAGAAGCCCGACGCCATCCTGCCGACCCTGGGCGGTCAGACCGCCCTGAACGCGGCGATCGACCTGCACAATCACGGGATCCTCGCCAAGTACGACGTCGAGCTGATCGGCGCGAACTTCGAGGCGATCAACAAGGGCGAGGACCGTCAGATCTTCAAGCAGCTCGTGATCGACTCCGGCGCGGACGTCGCCGACAGCCGCATCTGCCACACGATGGACGAGGTACTCGCCGGTGCCGCCGAGCTCGGTTACCCGCTCGTGGTGCGCCCGTCGTTCACGATGGGCGGACTCGGCTCGGGCTTCGCGTACGACGAGAACGACCTGCGCCGCATCGCCGGTGCCGGACTGCGCGACTCGCCGACGACCGAGGTGCTCCTGGAGGAGTCCATCCTCGGCTGGAAGGAGTACGAGCTCGAGCTCATGCGCGACACGTCCGACAACACGGTCGTGGTCTGCTCCATCGAGAACGTCGACCCGGTCGGGGTGCACACCGGCGACTCGATCACCGTCGCACCCGCGCTCACCCTCACCGACCGCGAGTACCAGAAGCTGCGCGACATCGGCATCGACATCATCCGCGCCGTGGGCGTGGACACCGGCGGCTGCAACATCCAGTTCGCCGTCGACCCCGCCACCGGCCGCATCATCGTCATCGAGATGAACCCGCGCGTCTCGCGCTCGTCGGCCCTCGCCAGCAAGGCGACCGGCTTCCCGATCGCGAAGATCGCCGCCAAGCTCGCGATCGGCTACCGCCTCGACGAGATCCCGAACGACATCACCAAGGTCACCCCGGCCAGTTTCGAGCCGACCCTGGACTACGTCGTCGTCAAGGTGCCGCGGTTCAACTTCGAGAAGTTCCCCGCCGCCGACACGACCCTCACGACCACCATGAAGTCGGTCGGCGAGGCGATGGCGATCGGCCGCAACTACGCGACCGCGCTGCAGAAGGCGCTGCGCTCCCTCGAGAAGCGCGGCTCGAGCTTCCACTGGGGCGACGAGGACCGCACGGCCGCGGAGCTGCTCGAGATCGCCAAGACACCGACCGACGGCCGCATCGTGGTGCTGCAGCAGGCGCTGCGCAAGGGTGCGACTGTCGCCGAGGCGTTCGACGCGACCGCGATCGACCCGTGGTTCCTCGACCAGATCGTGCTGATCAACGAGGTCGCCGCGTTCGTCGCCGCAGCCCCCGAGCTGGATGCCGCGACGCTGCGCCTCGCGAAGGAGCACGGCTTCAGCGATGCCCAGCTCGCCCAGCTGCGCGGCGGCACCGAGGCCGAGATCCGCGGCATCCGTCATGCCCTCGGCATCCGTCCCGTCTACAAGACGGTCGACACCTGCGCGGGCGAGTTCCCGGCGCTCACGCCGTACCACTACTCGTCCTACGACGCCGAGACCGAGGTGACCCCCTCAGACCGGCAGAAGGTCGTCATCATCGGGTCGGGGCCCAACCGCATCGGGCAGGGCGTCGAGTTCGACTACTCGTGCGTGCACGCGTCGTTCGCGCTGTCGGATGCCGGCTATGAGACCGTCATGGTCAACTGCAACCCCGAGACCGTGTCGACCGACTACGACACCAGCGACCGGCTGTACTTCGAGCCGCTGACCCTCGAGGACGTCCTCGAGGTGCTGCACGCCGAGGCCGCCTCCGGCGAGATCCTCGGCGTCATCTGCCAGCTCGGCGGCCAGACGCCGCTGGGCCTGGCCAAGGGCATCGAGGCTGCGGGCTACGCGATCCTGGGCACTCAGCCGGCCGCGATCGACCTGGCCGAGGAGCGCGAGCAGTTCTCGCGGCTGCTCGAGCGGGCGGGGCTCCTGGCCCCGCGCAGCGGCACGGCCACCGACGAGGCCGGCGCGATCGTCATAGCCGAGGAGATCGGCTACCCGGTTCTCGTGCGCCCCAGCTTCGTGCTCGGTGGCCGTGGCATGGAGATCGTCTACGACACCGACAGCCTGCGCGACTACTTCGTGCGCGTCGCCGACCAGGCCATCATCGGCGAGGGGGCTCCGCTGCTGGTGGACCGCTTCCTCGACGACGCCGTGGAGATCGACGTCGACGCGCTCTTCGACGGCCAGGAGCTATACATCGGCGGCGTCATGGAGCACCTCGAAGAGGCCGGCATCCACTCCGGCGACTCATCGTGCACCCTCCCGCCCATGTCGCTCGGCCGCACCGAGATCGACCGGGTCCGCGTCGCCACGCACGCGATCGCGGAGGGCGTCGGCGTCCGTGGACTGCTGAACGTGCAGTTCGCGGTGTCGGCGGGGGTTCTCTACGTCATCGAGGCGAACCCCCGCGCAAGTCGCACGGTGCCGTTCGTGTCGAAGGCGCTCGGCATCCCGCTGGCGAAGGCGGCCAGCCGCATCATGACCGGCAGCACCATCGCCGAGCTGAAGGACGAGGGGCTGCTGCCCGCACAGGACGGCTCGCGGGTGCCGCTGGATTCCCCGGTCGCCGTCAAGGAGGCCGTGCTGCCGTTCAAGCGGTTCCGCACGGCCGACGGCCACACCGTCGACTCGGTGCTCGGCCCCGAGATGCGCTCGACCGGCGAGGTCATGGGCATCGACCGCGACTTCCCGACGGCGTTCGCGAAGAGCCAGGCAGCCGCGTACGGCGGCATGCCTACGTCGGGCACCGTGTTCCTCTCGGTGGCCGACGACGACAAGCGCGCGGTGATCCTGCCCGCCCACCGGCTGCAGGAACTCGGCTTCCGGCTGACCGCGACCGAGGGCACCGCCGAGATCCTCGCGCGCAACGGCATCCGCGTCGAGATCGTGCGCAAGTTCTCCGACACGCAGCAGTCGGGGGAGCGCAACGTCATCGACCTCATCAACGCCGGCGAGATCGACATCGTCGTGAACACCCCCTCGGGCGGCATCGCACGCGCCGACGGTTACGAGATCCGCGCGGCCGCCGTCGCCGCGGACAAGGCGCTGTTCACCACGATGGCCGTGCTCGGCGCCGCGGTCACGTCGCTGCCGGTGCTGCGCGAAGGATTCCGCGTCCGGAGCCTGCAGGAGTATGCCGAAGACCGGAAGGCCGCGGGATGACGGGATTCGGCACGCGCCTGCGCGCGGCCATGGACGCCTCGGGGCAGCTGTGCGTGGGGATCGACCCGCACGCCGGGCTGCTGACTGAGTGGGGGCTGGATGCCACGGCATCCGGTGCCCGCGAATTCGGGCTGCGCGTCGTCGGCGCCGCGGCCGGGCGCGTCCCGGTGGTCAAGCCGCAGGTGGCGTTCTTCGAGCGCTTCGGCTCGGCCGGCTTCGCCGCCCTCGAAGAGGTCATCGCCGCCGCCCGGGCCGCCGGGCTCCTGGTGCTCGCCGACGCCAAGCGCGGCGACATCGGCTCGACCATGGACGGCTACGCCGAGGCGTGGCTCGCCGCCGGCTCTCCGCTGGAGTCGGATGCCGTGACCGTGAGCCCCTACCTCGGTCCCGGCTCGCTGCGCGGCATCGTCAGCGCGGCGGTACGGTCCGGCAAGGGCTTGTTCGTGCTCGCCGCGACCTCGAACCCGGAAGCCCTCGGCGTGCAGTCCGCCGAAGTGACGGTCGCCGACGCCCAGCGCGGGCAGTCGGTCGCCGACTGGGTCGCGCACGGCCTGGCCTGGGCGAACTCGTCGCCCGCCGCCGGTGACGGGCTCGGCCCGATCGGCTTCGTCGTGGGCGCCACCGTCGACCGCGCACAGGTCGGGCTCACCGACGACGCCCTGCGGGACGCCCCGATCCTCGCACCGGGGTTCGGGGCCCAAGGCGCGCGCCTGGCCGACCTCGGCGCGCTGTTCGGCGATCTCGCGCCCCAGGTCCTGGCATCTGCGAGCCGCAGCATTCTCGGCGCCGGCCCCGGCGGGCTGGTCGCCGCCATCGACGCACACAACAGAGAGCTCCAGGAGGGCATCCATGGCTGAGGGACAGCGTCCGCCCGAGGTCGATCGCGTCGCCGCATCCAGGCGCGCGGTCGCCGCACGGCGGGAGCGTGCCGCGCTCAAACGCGATGTGACGACGCGGGTCATCACCCCGCAGGAGCTTCTGCGTCGCGCCCAGTCGCATCCCGAGTCGCCGGCCGGGGCGATGCGGATCACCGAGTTCCTCACCGCGATTCCGGCCGTCGGCGAGGGCAAGCGCGACCGCATCCTGGCATCCCTCGAGATCTCACCGGTCAAGCGCCTGGGCGGTTTGGGCGTGCGCCAGCGGGTCGTCCTGCGCCGGTTCCTCGACGAGCGCTGGCCAGAACCCGCGCCCCGCGATGCGCGCAGCAACCTGATCGTGCTGGCGGGCCCGACGGCCGTCGGCAAGGGCACCGTCGCCGCGCACATCAAGGCGCACCACCCCGAGATCCTGCTGTCGGTGTCGGCCACCACGCGTGCGCCGCGCCCCGGTGAAGTCGACGGCGAGCACTACTTCTTCGTCGACGATGCGGAGTTCGACCGGCTCATCTCGAGCGGCGAGCTGCTCGAGCACGCCACGGTGCACAACGCCTTCCGCTACGGCACGCCGAAGGCGCCGATCGAGAGCGCCCTCGCCGAGGGCCGCACCGTGCTGCTCGAGATCGACCTCCAGGGTGCGCGCCAGGTGCGTGAGGCGGCGCCGGACGCGAACCTCGTCTTCCTGCTGCCGCCGAGCTGGGACGAGCTCGTGCAGCGCCTCGTCGGCCGCGGCACCGAGGGCGAGGAAGAGCGTACGCGGCGTCTGAAGACCGCACGCCGCGAGCTTGCCTCACAAGGCGAATTCGACCACCACGTGGTCAACGACGATGTGGCCCGCGCCGCCGCCGAGGTGGCCGCGCTCGCACACTGATCACGGTCGTCGAATGACCTTGACGAGCGTCTCGTCGACCTCGGTCGCGGTGCGGCGGACGCCGTCCGCGTCGACGTACTCATACGTGACGGTCGACAGTTCGCCCGTGCCGACATACCCGAGGCGCTCATACAGCGCGCGAGCGCGGGGATTGTCCTCAGCGACCCCCACGGCCAGCTGACCACCGCCGGCGACACGCGCTTCGGCGGCGGCGATGAGCGCGCTGCCCACGCCGAGACCCCGATGCGTCGCAACGACGTTCAGGTTCTTCAGCTCGGCATGGGAAGTCGATACCAGTTGCCCAGAACCCACGCAGCGGTCGCCCTCCCAGGCCACCAAGAGCACGCTGTATCCGCTCTGCTGCTGCTCCCACATGGCGCGCACAAAACCCTGGCCGGGCGGTTCGTCGGCTTCGATCCGCTCGATCTCCGCCTCCGCCAGCCGGCGCACCTCGACGTCGTCACTCATGGCCCTCATCCAAGCATGGGCGGCAGCAGGTGATCGAAGAGCTGAGACGCCGGGTGGGACAGCCGTCGGGCGGGATCTGATCTCACGTCTACGGCGCGAACCCGGCGTTTCGGTTCATTACGGCTGACTTCGTCATCGACGGTCCGCCCGCCACGATGAAGACATGTCCAGCACACTGCTCGCGCCCGCGCGCGCCTCGGCGACGGTGGCCGATGTCGCCGTTCACGCCGACGGTGTCGGGCGCGCGTTCGACTCGCCGACCGGCCGGAACCAGGTGCTGCGTGCCGTCGACCTCACTGTGGCCAAGGGCGAGATCGTCGCGATCGTCGGACCCTCCGGCTGCGGCAAGTCGACGCTGCTGCGCCTCATCGGCGGCCTCGACCGCCCCACCGCGGGCACGATCCAGGTGGGCGGCTCGCAGGTCACCGACACCGATGAGCGCACCGCTGTCGCATTCCAGGAGCCCCGACTGCTGCCCTGGCGCACCCTCGCCCAGAACGTCCAGCTCGGCCTGCGTCGTGGGACGAAGCAGCGTGCCGGCAAGGACCGGATCGCTCAGCTCCTGGAGCTGGTGGGTCTCGACCACGCCGCCGAGCTGCGTCCCCGCGAGGTCTCCGGCGGCATGGCGCAGCGTGCCTCTCTCGCCCGCGCTCTGGCCCGCAACCCCGAGGTGCTGCTGCTCGACGAGCCCTTCGGCGCGCTCGACGCCCTGACCCGCCTGCGCATGCAGGACCTCCTGCTCGATGTCCACGCCGCCCAGCCCACCACGGTGCTGCTGGTCACCCACGATGTCGAAGAGGCGCTCTACCTCGCCGACCGCGTCCTGCTGCTGCGGGCGCTCGATGCCGATGAGCCCGCAGCAGCCTCGATCGCCCGCACCATCGTCGTGCCGGGCGACCGGCCCCGCGACCGCGCCGATGCCGAGCTCGCCCGTCTGCGTGCCGAACTGCTCGAGGGCCTCGGCGTCGATACCCACCACTCGCACTGACACAGCAACCCACCCGAGAGAGCACCTGATGAACCGCACCTTCCGCCGCACCCTCCCCGCCCTCGCCGTCGCCGGCACGCTCACGCTCCTGGCGACCGGCTGCGTCGCCGGCGAGAACGCCGATGCCGCACCCGGCGACGGCGACACCTCGAACGGCGAATGGTCGACGACCACCCTGTCCATCGACTGGGCCACCTACAACCCGCTCAGCATCATCCTCAAGGAGCAGGGCATCATCGAAGAGGCGCTGGGCGACAGCGTCAAGGTCGAGTGGGTGCAGTCGGCCGGCTCCAACAAGGCCAACGAGCTGCTGCGCTCGGGATCGATCGACGTCGGCTCGACCGCCGGCTCGGCGGCGCTGCTCGCCCGCGCCAACGGTTCGCCCATCCAGGTCATCGACATCTACTCCCAGCCCGAGTGGTCGGCCATCGTCGTACCCGAAGGCAGCGAGATCACCTCCGTCGCCGACCTCGCCGGAAAGCCGGTCGCCGCCACCGTCGGCACCGACCCGTACTTCTTCCTGCTGCAGTCACTGGCCACCGCCGGCCTCACGATCGACGACGTCGAACTGCAGAACCTGCAGCACGCCGACGGCTGGAGCGCCCTGGCCGGCGGCTCGGTCGACGCCTGGTCGGGCCTGGACCCGATCATGGCCGCTGCTGAGGTCGACGCGGGCGCGCAGCTGATCTACCGCAACGTCGACTTCAACACCTACGGCTTCCTGAACGCGACCGAGGAGTTCATCACCGAGCACGCCGACGTCGCCCAGGTCGTCGTGGACGCCTACGAGCAGGCGCGCACGTGGGCTCTGGAGAACCTCGACGAGACAGCGGCTCTGCTCGCCGACGCCGCCGAGATCGACCTCGAGGTCGCGACGAAGGTCATCCAGGAGCGTTCGAACCTCGATGTCAGCGGCGTCCCCGGGGCAGACCAGCTCGCCGTGCTCGAGATCATCGCGCCGGTGATCATCGAATCGGGCGATGTCGCCGGCGGTGAGGATGCCGTCAACGAGGCACTCGAGACCATCATCAACCCGACCTTCGCCGAGCAGGCGGTGAGCGGGCAGTGACCCTCGCGGGGCAGGAGTACCTCACCGGGTCGGCGGTACCTTCTGAGGAACAGCCGGCCGGGACCCCTGCCTCGCGGCCGAAGAGCACGTCGTTCTGGGACCGCACATGGGTGCGCATCATCGGCGGCGCGCTCGTGCCGCTGGCAGTGCTGGCGGCCTGGCAGGCCGTCACCACGACGGGGCTGATCCCCACCTACCGGCTGGCCCCGCCCGCCTCGGTCTTCGCCGCCGCGGTCGACCTCATCGAGCGCGGCGAACTGTGGATCCACGTGGCGATCTCGGTGCAGCGCGTCCTGATCGGATTCGCGATCGGCTCGCTCATCGGTCTGACCGTGGCCGCGTTCGTGGGCCTGACGCGAGTCGGCGACGTGCTGCTGAGCCCGATCCTGGCCGCGTTCCGGGCCATCCCGTCGCTCGCGCTGGTGCCGCTGCTGATCCTGTGGATGCAGATCGGCGAAGAGTCGAAGGTCACCCTGATCGCGATCGGCGCCTTCTTCCCGGTGTTCACGACCGTGGCATCCGGGCTGCGGCACGTCGACCCGCAGCTGGTCGAGATGGGGCGCTCGTTCAGCCTCCGCGGCTGGAACCTGTTCCGCACCGTGCAGCTGCCCGCCGTCATCCCGGCGATGGTCTCGGGCCTGCGGCTCGCCCTGGCTCAGGCCTGGCTGTTCCTGGTGGCCGCGGAGCTGCTCGGTGCCTCCATGGGCCTCGGCTTCATCCTGACCGAATCGTCGAACACCGGACGCGTGGACCGGCTCCTGCTGGCCATCGTGCTGCTCGCCGTGCTCGGCACCATCTCGGACGCGATCGTGAGCCTGGTGCACCGGCGTCTGCTGAAGAAGTGGTCCTGACATGACGACAACCCTGGCCGCCGCTGAACTCCGGCTGGTCGAGACCCGCGTGTACCCGCCGACGGCGGCGTTCACGGCGCAGGCGAACGTCACCGCGGACGTCTACGAACGGGCCGCTGCCGACCCGGCCGCGTTCTGGGAGGATGCCGCCCGCCGGCTCGAGTGGGCCGAACCCTGGCACACCGCCCACGAATGGGAGCCGCCGCTGCCCGGCGCCGACGGCGAGCTGTCCGTCCCCGCCGCGCGCTGGTTCGTCGGCGGCACGCTCAACGTCTCCTACAACTGCGTCGACCGTCACGTCGTGGCCGGCCGCGGCGACAAGGTCGCGCTGCACTTCGAGGGGGAGCGGGGCGACCGTGTCGCCATCACCTATGCGGACCTCCAGCGCCGTGTCTCACAGGCCGCGAACGGCCTGCTGGCCCTCGGCATCGAGCCGGGTGACCGCGTCGTCGTGTATCTGCCGGTGCTCATCGAGACCGTCGTCATCGCGCTCGCGTGCGCCCGCATCGGCGCCGTGCACTCGCTCGTGTTCGGCGGGTTCTCGGCCGAAGCGCTGCGGTTCCGGGTGGCCGACACCCGCGCGAAGCTGCTCGTGACCACCGACGGCCAGTTCCGCCGGGGCCAGGCCGTGGAGGTCAAGACCGCCGCCGACCAGGCGGTCGAAGGCCTCGACCACCTCGAGCACGTCCTCGTGGTGCGTCGCACCGGCGACGACGTCGCCTGGACGCCGGGCCGGGACGTGTGGTGGCATGACGTCGTCGACACGGCATCCATCCACCACACCGCCGAAGCCTTCGACTCCGAGCACCCGCTGTTCATCATCTACACCTCGGGAACCACCGGCAGACCCAAAGGCCTCGTGCACACCTCTGGCGGATACCTGACCCACGCCAGCTGGGCGCACTGGGCGCACTTCGACGCGAAGCCCGACGATGTGCACTGGTGCACCGCCGACCTCGCCTGGGTCACGGCGCACACGTACGAGATCTACGGTCCGCTGTCGAACGGCCTCACGCAGGTCATCTACGAGGGCACGCCCGACACCCCGCATCGTGAGCGCCATCTCGAGATCATCGAACGCTACGGCGTCACCGTCTACTACACCGCACCGACCCTCATCCGGTCGTTCATGGCGTGGTTCGGCACCGACCTCCCCGCCGGTCACGACGTGTCGTCGATCCGGCTGCTGGGCACCGTCGGCGAAGCCATCAACCCCGAGGCGTGGGTGTGGTTCCGCCGCGCCTTCGGCCGCGACGCGGTGCCCGTGGTGGACACGTGGTGGCAGTCCGAGACCGGTGCGGCCATGATCGCGCCCCTGCCCGGCGTCACGACCCTCAAGCCCGGTTCGGCCACCGTACCGCTGCCCGGCATCGACGTCGCCGTGGTGGACACCGACGGAGAACCCGTGGAACCGGGCCGCTCCGGGACCCTCGTGGTCCGCCGCCCCTGGCCCGGCATGGCCCGCACCGTGTGGGGCGATCCCGAGCGCTACCGCGACTCGTACTGGTCGCCCTACGCGGGCCACGGCGAGCACGGCGCGTACTACGTCGCCGGCGACGGCGCCACTGTCGATGCCGACGGCTGCATCTGGATCCTCGGTCGCCTCGACGACGTCGTCAACGTCTCGGGGCACCGTCTCTCGACCATCGAGATCGAATCGGCCCTGGTCGCCCACGACAGCGTCGCCGAAGCGGGCGCCACCGGGGTGCCCGATCCGGTCACCGGCCACGCCGTCGCCGCATTCGTGGTGGCGTCCGGCCACGCCGACATCGAGCGCGACGCTCTGCGCGCACAAGTCGCGCGCGAGATCGGTCCGATCGCGAAGCCCGCGCACATCCATCTCGTGCCGGAGCTGCCCAAGACCCGATCGGGCAAGATCCTGCGCCGCCTGCTCTCCCAGCTGTGGGAGGCTGAGCAAGAGCGTCGCGCCGGCCGCGAGCCTGCGCCGCTCGGCGACACCACCTCCCTGCAGAACCCGTGGGCGATCGACGACATCGCCGCGGTCCTGGCCGCCCACTGACCGAACCGCCAAGCCGAAAGCAGACATGACGGAAGAACACCGCTTCGGGTTCCGCACCCGCGCCCTGCATGCCGGGGGAACACCCGACGCCGCCACCGGCGCGCGTGCCGTGCCGATCTACCAGACCTCGTCGTTCGTCTTCGACGATGCGAAGGATGCCGCGAACCTGTTCGCGCTGCAGAAGTACGGCAACATCTACTCGCGCATCGGCAACCCGACCGTCGCCGCGCTCGAGGAGCGCCTCGCCTCGCTCGAGGGCGGCATCGGTGCGGTCGCCACCGCCTCCGGCATGAGCGCCGAGTTCATCACCTTCGCCGCCCTCGTGGGCGCGGGCGACCACATCGTGGCATCCGCGCAGCTGTACGGCGGCACCGTGACGCAGCTGGACGTCACCCTCCGCCGCTTCGGCGTGGAGACGACGTTCGTCGCCTCCAGCGATCCGGCCGACTTCGCCGCCGCCATCCGTCCCGAGACCAAGGCGCTGTACGTCGAGGGGATCGGCAACCCGTCCGGCGAGATCGCCGACATCGAAGGGCTCGCGGAGGTCGCGCACGCGGCATCCATCCCGCTCATCGTCGACTCGACCCTCTCCACGCCGTACCTGTCGCGCCCCCTCGACCACGGGGCCGACATCGTCATCCACTCGGTCACCAAGTTCCTCGGCGGCCACGGCACCACCCTCGGCGGCGTCGTGATCGAGAAGGGCACGTTCGACTGGGGAAACGGCACCTTCCCGACGATGACCGAGCCGGTCGCCAGCTACGGCGGCATCCGCTGGTGGGACAACTTCGGCGAATACGGCTTCCTCACCAAGCTCCGCACCGAGCAGCTGCGCGACATCGGCCCGGCGCTGAGCCCGCAGTCGGCCTTCCTGCTGCTGCAGGGCGTCGAGACGCTGCCGCAGCGCATCGACGCGCACCTGGCCAACGCGAAGATCGTGGCCGAGTGGCTTCACTCCGACCCCCGCGTCTCGTTCGTGAGCTGGGCGGGACTGCCCGACCACCCGCACCACGACCGCGCCCTGAAGTACTTCCCGCTGGGTCCCGGCTCGGTCTTCGCCTTCGGCGTGAAGCCGACCGGCGACTTCGTCTCGGACGACGAGCGGCTCCGCGCGGCCCGGCGTACGGGGGAGCAGGTCATCGAGTCCCTTCAGCTCGCCTCGCACCTCGCGAACATCGGCGACGCCCGCACGCTCGTGATCCACCCGGCGTCCACCACCCATCAGCAGCTCGCCCCCGAGCAGCTCGCCGCAGCCGGTGTCCCCGCCGACCTCATCCGCATCTCGGTCGGGCTCGAAGACCCCGAGGACATCCTCTGGGACCTCGACCAGGCCATCACCCAGGCGACGGGAGTCCAGCGATGACCGACATCACCACCGGCGCATCGTGCGAGATCCCCGCGCCCGTGGCGGACGGTGCCGCGTGCGCACTGCCGGGCGCCCCCGCATCGGCTCATCCGGAGCGCACGTGGGTGGGCCCCGGCGCACAGGATCGCCTCTCGCTGCTGCGCGCCGCGCACTCGATCGCGATCGTCGGCGCCTCGGACAACCCGGCTCGGGCGAGCTACTTCGTGGCGACGTATCTGCTCAGCAGCTCGAACTACGACGTGTACTTCGTCAACCCGCGGGCGACCGAGATCCTCGGCCGTCCGGCGTACGCGTCACTGGCGGACCTGCCCGTCGTGCCCGACATCGTCGACGTGTTCCGCAAGCACGACGACCTGCCGCGGGTCGCGCGGGAGGCGATCGAGGTCGGCGCCAAGACGCTGTGGCTGCAACTGGGCTCGTGGAACGAAGAGGCCGCGACGATCGCCGAGGATGCCGGGTTGTCGGTCGTCATGGACCGGTGCATCAAGATCGAGCACGCCCGCTTCCACGGCGGACTGCGGCTGGCTGGCTTCGACACCGGAGTCATCAGCTCGAAGCGGCAGCTTCTCAGTCGCTGAGCACGACGTCCGGTAGACTGGTCGGATGCCGCGGTATCACCGCGCTGCGAGCTTTCCCACCGCCATCCGATCCAGGAGGTCCCCTATGGCCAATCGCGACAAGGGCATCATCGACCCGCCCATCGACGCACTGCTCGAGAAGGTCGACTCGAAGTACCAGCTCGTGATCTACGCATCGAAGCGTGCGCGTCAGATCAACGACTACTACTCCGACCTGCACGAGGGCAACCTGTTCGACAACGTCGGCCCGCTCGTGGACTCGAACGTCGAGGACAAGCCGCTGACGATCGCGCTGCACGAGATCCACGAGGACAAGCTGCGCCTGCGCCCCGTCGAGTGAGACCATGACGTCGTATGGCGTCGACATGCCCGCGCGTCCCCGTCTGTCGGGGGCCGCGGGCATGATGGTTCATACCCCCGTCCGTCCTGTCCGTGCCCGCCGCGCCCGCTTCCCGGGCCCGCCGGCACCTCGTCTGGAGCCACGATGACCGAGCTGCGCCTGTTCACCTCCGAATCCGTCACCGAGGGGCACCCCGACAAGATCTGCGATCAGATCTCCGACAGCATCCTCGACGCGCTGCTCGCGGCCGACCCGGGCAGCCGCGTCGCCGTGGAGACGCTCGTGACCACCGGACTCGTGCACGTCGCGGGCGAGGTCCGCACCGACGGGTACGTCGACATCCCCGGCATCGTGCGCCGTGTCGTCAACCACATCGGGTACACCTCGAGCGAGACCGGCTTCGACGGCGACTCGTGCGGAGTGACCGTGTCGATCGGCGAGCAGTCCAGCGACATCGCCCAGGGCGTCGACACGGCCCTCGAGCATCGCGAGGGCGGCTCGGTCGACCCGGTCGACGCACTCGGCGCCGGCGACCAGGGCATCATGTTCGGCTACGCGACGACCGAGACGCCGCAGCTCATGCCGATGGCGATCTGGACGGCCCACCGCCTCGCCGAGCGCCTCACCGAGGCGCGCCGCAGCGGTGCGCTCGGGTTCCTGCGCCCCGACGGCAAGACCCAGGTCACGCTCGGCTACGACGGGGCCGTGCCCCGTACGGTCGACACCGTCGTGCTGTCGACGCAGCACAACCCCGACATCTCCGTCCCGGCCCTGCGCGCCGCCGTGCAGGCCGAGGTCATCGACCCCGTGCTCGCGCAGACCGGCCTGGACGTGTCGAACGTGAACTACGTCATCAACCCGGCCGGCCCCTTCGTCACCGGCGGGCCCAAGGGCGACGCCGGGCTCACCGGCCGCAAGATCATCATCGACACGTACGGCGGCGCGGCGCGGCACGGCGGGGGAGCGTTCAGCGGGAAGGACCCGTCGAAGGTCGACCGCTCGGCCGCCTACGCCATGCGCTGGGTCGCCAAAAACGCCGTCGCGGCGGGGCTCGCCGACCGGCTCGAGGTGCAGGTCGCGTACGCGATCGGCCGCGCGGCGCCGGTGGGCCTGTACGTCGAGAGCTTCGGCACCGGGCATGTCTCCGACGAGCAGATCACCGCCGCGATCCGCGACGTGTTCGACCTGCGCCCGCAGGCGATCATCCGCGACCTCGACCTGATCCGGCCCATCTACGCCGCCACCGCCGCCTACGGGCACTTCGGCCGCGAGCTGCCCGGGTTCACGTGGGAGCGCACCGACCGCGTCGAGGAGCTCCGCACGGCCGCCGGCCTCTGACCGGACGTGCTGTGACGACCGTCGCCCGCGTCCTCATCGACTCGCCGCTGCCGCAGCTGGATCGCCTGTTCGACTACGCGATCCCGGCCGGGCTGGCCGGCGAGGCGCACCCGGGCGTGCGCGTCAAGGTGCCGCTGCGCAGTGCCGGGCGCGTCGTCGAGGGCTGGCTGGTCGAGCGGGGCGAGATCGAGGCGCCGGAGCGGCCGCTGTCCGAGCTGGATGCCGTGGTCTCGACCGTCGCGGCGCTGACACCCGAGCTGTACGCCCTGGCCCGGAAGGCCGCCGACCGGGCCGCAGGATCGGCCGGTGACGTCCTGCGCCTGGCGATCCCCAAGCGCATGGTGCGCGCCGAGAAGGCGTGGCTGGCCGCGCCCGAGCCGCCTGCGCCCGTGGTCGATGCGCAGTCCGCGGCGTGGGCCGACGGTATCCTGAACGTCTATCCGGGGCTCGCCGAGGCGATCGCCGCGGGGGAGCGGCTGGCGATCGACGCCCTGCCCCGGCCCGCCGTGGAACGGGTGGTGGGTGCGTGGGCCGAGCTGCTCGCCGCCCTCGCGGTCTCGATGCTGGCATCCGGACGCAGCACCCTGCTGGTCGTCCCCGACCAGCGCGACGAGGATCAGGTCCTCGCGGCGCTGGAGGGGCGCGCGCCGGCGGACACCGTGCTGCGCGACGACGCCCGGCGCTCCGGGCCCGAGCGCTACGGCGGGTACCTGCGGCTGCTGAACCCCGCGCCGGCGATCGTCGTGGGCAACCGCTCGACGGTATACGCGCCTGCCCGAGACGTCGGAGCGGTCGTGGTGTGGGACGACGGCGACCCGCTGCTGGCCGAGCCGCTGAGCCCCGGCATCCATGCCCGCGATGCGGCCCTGATCCGCCAGGAGCTCGAGGGCAGCGCGCTCATCTTCGCCGGGCACACCCGCACCACCGACGTGGAACGACTCGTCCAGCTCGGCTGGGTGCGCGAGGTGCCCGCCGCGCGCCGCGCGAGCCCCCGCGTCATCCTCTCGGCCACGCGGGAGGGTGAATCCCGCGGGCAGCGGGTGCCGTCTGCCGCGTTCGCCGCCGCCCGTGAGGCCCTGGCCGAAGGACCGGTCCTCGTCCAGGTGGCGCGTCCGGGGTATGCGCCCGTGCTCGTGTGCGCGGACTGCCGCACGCCGGCCCGATGCACGCACTGCGGCGGCCCGCTGCGGGCCCGCCGCGCCGGTGCCGTGCCGGACTGCACATGGTGCGGGCGCTCGGCGCCGAGCTGGTCGTGCGAGAACTGCCGGTCCACGCGGCTGCGCATGGCGTCGTCGGGCAGCGAGCGCACCGCGGACGAGCTCGGGCGCGCCTTCCCGAACACACGGGTGATCATCGCCGACGGCGATCACCCCGTCGAGCGCGTCGACGCCAAGCCGGCCCTGGTGATCGCCACCCGCGGCGCCGAGCCCGCCGCCGTCGGCGGGTACCGCGCGGTGATCCTGCTCGACGCCGACCGCATGCTGATGGCCGAGCAGCTGCGCGTGGGCGAGTCGTGCCTGCGCTGGTGGTCGAACGCCGCCGCCCTTGCCGCCCCCGGCGCGCCGGTCCACCTCGTGGGCGTCTCGGGGCCGGTGGCCCGCGCCCTCGCGACGTGGACGCATGACGCGTACGCGCGCGCCGAGCTGGCCGATCGGAGCCCCCTGCTCATGCCGCCGGTCGTGCGGGTCGCCGCGGTCACCGGCCCGGCATCCGTCGTCGACGCCACACTCGCCCAGCTGCGCGAGGATGTGCCCGGGCTGCCGGCGGCGGCGGTCCTGGGACCTGTGCCGGTCGAAGACGGGGTGAGAGCACTCGTGCGGTTCGAGTACGGGCAGGGGAGACGGGTCGCCGACACCCTGCGCGCGGCGGTCGTCGCCGAGGCGATCCGCGGTCGTCGCCGGCCGAAGACCGGCGCACCCCGCACTACACTCAGGGTGCGGCTCGACGTGCCCGAGCTCGATCTGTGAGGAGTCCCATGCGCATCGTCTTCGCCGGGACCCCCGCCCCGGCCGTTCCCTCGCTGCGGGCCCTGGCCGCCTCGTCGCACGAACTCGTCGGCGCGGTCACCCGCCGCGACGCGCCGCTCGGACGCAAGCGCGTGCTGACCCCTTCGCCGGTGGCCGCCGTCGCCGAAGAGCTCGGCCTGCAGACGGTGAAGGCCGATCGCCTCGACGCCGACGCGACCGCCGCGATCGACGCGCTGCGACCCGACCTCGGCGTCATCGTCGCCTACGGCGGGCTCGTGCGCGAGCCGCTGCTGTCGCTCCCGCAGCACGGCTGGATCAACCTGCACTTCTCGCTGCTGCCGGCCTGGCGCGGGGCCGCCCCCGTGCAGCACGCGCTCATCGCCGGTGACCGGGTGACCGGCGCGAGCGTCTTCCAGCTGGTGCCGGCGCTGGACGCCGGGGACGTGTTCGGCGAAGTCCGCTACGACGTGCCGCGGGGCGCCACGGCAGGAGACGTGCTGACCGATCTCGCGGATGCCGGTGCCGCCCTGCTCGTGGATGTCGTCGACGCCATCGCCGCCGGGAGCGCCGTCGCCGCTCCGCAGGCGGGGGAGCCGACCCTGGCCCCGAAGCTGTCCATCGCCGACGGGCTGCTCGACTTCACGGCATCCGCCGACGCCGTCCTCGACCGCTTCCGCGGCACGACACCCGAACCCGGCGCCCACACGTCCATCGGCGGGCAGCGGCTGAAGGTCCTCGCCGCGCACCGCGGACCCGACCTCGCACTCGCCGCCGGCGAACTCACCCTGAGCGGCCGCGACGTGGTCGTGGGAACTGCGGACGGCACCGTGCTGCTGACGACCGTGCAGCCGGCCGGCAAGGGGCCGATGGCCGCCGCCGACTGGTGGCGCGGCCTGCGCACCGACGACGTGCGGGTCGACGCCATGACCTCCCAGGGCATGGCATGAACCCCGCCCGCCTGGTCGCCTTCGACGTGATCCGTGCCGTCCACGAATCGGGCGCCTACGCGAACCTCCAGCTGCCGCGCGAGCTGCGGGCGGCGGGACTCACCAGCGCCGACGCGGGGCTGGCCACCGAGCTCACCTACGGCACCCTGCGCCGCCAGGGCACCTACGACGCGATCATCGAGGATGCCGCCGGGCGCTCGATAGACGACATCGACCCGCCGGTGCGCGATGCGCTGCGCCTGGGCGCCCACCAGCTGCTGGCGACCCGCGTGGCGCCGCACGCCGCCGTGCACGAGACCGTCGAACTCGTCCGCAGCGCCGCCGGCAAGCGCGCGACCGGGTTCGCGAACGCGGTCCTGCGACGCATCAGCGAGCGGTCCGCCGACGAGTGGCTCGAGCGCGTCGAGTCGGCCGCCCGCTCCGACGACGAGCGGCTGGGCCTGCGCTACGCACACCCGGTGTGGGTCATCCGCGCCGTGCGCCGTGCGCTGGCCGCCGAAGGCCGCCCCGAGGAGCTCGAAGCGCTCCTCGCGGCCGACAACGCCTCGCCGTCGGTGACCCTCGCGGCGCTGCCGGGGCTCGCGGAGGCACCCGCCGATGCGGAGCGCACGCCCTACTCGCCGATCGGCTTCCGGCTGGCCGGCGGCGACCCCGAGCAGGTCATCACGGCCGCAGGCGGGCGCATCCGCGTGCAGGACGAGGGCTCGCAGCTGGCCGCACTGGCGCTCACCCGCGCGCGGCCGGTGGCCGGCGGCGAGCGCTGGCTCGACCTGTGCGCCGGACCGGGCGGAAAGACGGCGGTGCTGGCGGCCGAGGCGCTCGCGCACGGTGCGATCCTCGAGGCGAACGAGGTGTCCCCGGTGCGCGCCGGGCTCGTCCGGACCTCGGTGAAGGGCGTCCCGCTCGAGGTGCCGGTGTCCGAGGAGGACGGCCGCGTCCGCGCCGGTGCGCACACCTACGACCGCATCCTGGTGGATGCGCCGTGCACCGGTCTGGGCGCTCTGCGACGCCGTCCCGAAGCGCGCTGGCGCAAGAGCCCGGCCGACCTGCCCGACCTGACCGAGCTGCAGGGGGAGCTGCTCACAGCGGCGTTCGAGGCGCTCGCGCCCGGCGGCATCGTGGCGTACGTGACGTGCTCGCCGCACCTGGCCGAGACGGCCGGGATCGTGAGCGAGATGCGGCGCCGCTTCGGCGACGAGGTGACCGAGCTGGACGCGCGTGCGGTCCTGGCATCCATCGCCGGGTCGCCGCTCGACCTGCCCGCGCCCGCCGACGGCTCGGGCCGCGCCCAGCTGTGGCCGCACCGTCACGGCACCGACGCGATGTCCATCTCCCTGCTGCAGCGCCGCTGAGCGGACGGCACTCGCCCCGTCGATAGGGTGGATGCCGTGGCCGACACCCCCCGCATCAACCCCAGCATCCTCGCCGCCGACTTCGTCAACATGCAGGCCGAGCTGGCGCGCATCGCGACCGCCGACTTCGTGCACGTGGATGTGATGGACAACCATTTCGTGCCCAACCTGACCTTCGGCCCGCAGATGGTCGAGCGCATCCAGGCGACGAGCCCCGTGCCGCTGGATGTGCACCTCATGATCGACGACCCCGACCGGTGGGCGCCCGGCTACGCCGAGATCGGCGCCGCGTCGGTGACGTTCCACCTCGAGGCGGCGACAGAGCCGGTCGCGCTCGCACGCCGGCTGCGGGCGATCGGCGCCCGGGCGGGCGTCGCGGTCAAGCCGGGCACCGACGTCGAGAGCCTGTTCGAGGTGCTCGACGAGTTCGACCAGATCCTCGTGATGACCGTCGAGCCGGGTTTCGGCGGCCAGGGGTTCATGGCCGACATGATGCCCAAGCTCGCCCGGCTGTCGGCCGAGACCCGGCGGCGCGGATCGCAGGTGTGGCTGCAGGTCGACGGCGGCATCAGCGGGTCGACGATCGCCCAGGCCGCGGAGGCCGGCGCCGACACGTTCGTCGCGGGCTCGGCCGTATTCGGCGCGGAGGACCCCGCGCAGGCCATCAACGCGCTGCGCTCTCAGGCCGCACACCACCACTGAGCACGGGTTCCGGCATCCACCCCCGCATCGGACCGGTAGCCTGTCAGGGTGAAGACGTTCGACGGGCTGTTCGCTGAGCTCACCGCCATCGCCGCTGCGCGCCCGGAAGGTTCCGGCACCGTCGCGCAGCTCGACCGCGGCGTGCACGCGATCGGCAAGAAGATCGTCGAGGAGGCCGCCGAGGTCTGGATGGCGGCCGAGTACCAGTCCGACGCGGAGACCTCTGAGGAGATCTCGCAGCTCCTGTACCACCTGCAGGTGCTGATGGTCGCGAAGGGACTCACCCTCGAGGACGTCTACCGACATCTCTGAGCGCACCCCCGACCTCTTCCCCCCGAGACTCCGAAAGCCCCGCAACATGCTGCGAATCGCTGTGCCGAACAAGGGATCGCTCGCCGAGACCGCCGCCGAGATGCTGGCCGAGGCCGGCTACACCGGCCGCCGCGACCCGAAAGACCTGCACGTCATCGACCCCGTCAACGAGGTCGAGTTCTTCTACCTGCGCCCCAAGGACATCGCGACCTACGTGGGCTCGGGCGCCCTCGATGTCGGCATCACCGGCCGTGACCTCCTGCTCGACGCGCGGATGCCGCGCGCGCTCGAGATCGAGAAGCTCGGCTTCGGGGCGTCGACGTTCCGGTTCGCGGGCCCGCCCGGACGGTTCGCCGACCTGGCTGATCTCGACGGCGTCCGGGTCGCGACCGCGTACCCGGGACTGGTGGACGCCTACCTCGACGAACACGGCGTCGCCGTCGACCTCGTGCCGCTGGACGGCGCGGTCGAATCCGCCGTCGAGCTGGGGGTGGCCGATGCCGTCGCCGACGTCGTCTCGACCGGCACCACACTGCGCCAGGCGGGCCTGGAGATCTTCGGTCCCGTGCTGCTCGAGTCTGAGGCCGTGCTGATCGGCGCCCCCATCGAGGCGGAGGGCACCGACGTCCTGCTGCGGCGCCTGCGCGGCGTGATGGTCGCGCGCCGGTACGTGCTGGTCGACTACGACCTGCCGGCGAACCTGGTCGACGAGGCCATCAAGATCGCTTCCGGCATCGAGTCGCCCACCATCTCGCCGCTGCGCGACCCCGAATGGGTGGCGGTACGGGTCATGATCCCGCGCAAGACCGTCAACCAGGTCATGGACGCCCTGTACGCGATCGGCGCCCGCGCGATCCTGGTGACCGCGATCCACAACGCGAGGCTCTGATGTCGCTGGCCTGCCGCGTCATCCCGTGTCTCGACGTCAAGGACGGCAAGGTCGTCAAGGGCGTCAACTTCGAGAACCTGCGCGAGATGGGCGACCCGGTCGAACTCGCCCGCCGCTACTTCGACCAGGGCGCCGACGAGCTGACCTTCCTCGACGTGACCGCGACCGTCGACGACCGCTCGACCACCTACGACATGGTGCGCCGCACCGCCGAAGAGGTCTTCATCCCGCTGACCGTGGGCGGGGGAGTGCGCTCGGCCGACGACGTCGCGCGGCTGCTGTCGGTGGGCGCCGACAAGGTCGGGGTCAACTCGGCGGCGATCGCCCGCCCAGAGCTGGTCGACGAGATCGCCGACCGCTTCGGGGCGCAGGTGCTCGTCCTCTCGCTCGACGTCAAGCGGGCGCCGGGCACTCCGTCGGGCTTCGCCGTCACCACGCACGGCGGCCGCACGCTGACCGCGCTCGACGCCCTCGCCTGGGCGCGTGAGGCCATCGAGCGTGGCGCCGGCGAGCTGCTGGTCAACTCGATCGACGCCGACGGGACCAAGGACGGCTTCGACCTCGAACTGGTCGGCCTCATGCGCGAGGTCTCGAGCGTCCCGGTGATCGCCTCCGGCGGTGCCGGTGCGGCCGAGCACTTCGCCCCGGCCGTGCGCGCGGGTGCCGACGCCGTGCTCGCGGCATCCGTCTTCCACTCCGGTCAGCTCACCATCGGCGACGTCAAGCAGTCGCTCTCCGACGACGGAATCGAGGTGCGATGACCACCGACGTGAGTGCCGACCGCGTACGGTTCGACGATGCCGGCCTCGTGCCCGCCATCATCCAGCAGCACGACACCGGCGAGGTGCTGATGCTCGGGTGGATGGATGCCGAGGCGCTGCGCCGCACGCTCACCGAGGGCCGCGTGACGTTCTGGTCGCGGTCGCGGCAGGAGTACTGGCGCAAGGGCGACACCTCGGGCCACGCCCAGTACGTCAAGGGCGCCCGCCTGGACTGCGACGGCGACACGCTGCTGATCACCGTCGAGCAGGTGGGTGCGGCGTGCCACACCGGCGACCGCACCTGCTTCGACGCCGACGACCTCGACCCCGTCGTGGGAGCACCGTGACGGGACGGTTCCGCCGCGCCCTCAGCGCGCTCGCGATCATCGCGCTCGTCGCCGGGGGAGCAGTCGCGCTCGACATCGCCCCGGCAAGCGCGGCGGCCGGCCAGGTGACGCGGATCGCCGGCGCGGACCGCTACGAGACCTCCGCTGCCATCAGCGCGGCCACGTTCGCGGCCGGTGCGCCCGTCGCCTACATCGCCAGCGGCGCACTGTTCCCCGACGCGCTCAGCGGCTCGGCCGCGGCGGCCGCAGGGGGCGGCCCTGTGCTGCTGACCACGCCGACGGCGCTGCCGAAGGCGATCGGTGACGAACTGCGGCGACTGAAGCCGAAGCGCATCGTCGTGCTCGGCGGCGAGGGCGCGATCTCCGCCACCGTCGCGGAGGACCTGGCGGGCTACACCGGCGGTAGCGTCGAGCGTCGTTCCGGCGCAGACCGCTACGAGACCTCCGCCGCCACCAGCGCGGCGACGTTCGCCGCCGGCGTGCCCGTCGTCTTCCTCGCCAGCGGTGTGGAGTTCCCCGACGCGCTCAGCGGTGCGGCGCTGGCCGCCCGGCTCGGCGGCCCGGTCCTGCTGACCACCCCCGGCGCCGTCCCCGGCTCCATCGAGGCCGAACTGAAGCGCCTGAAACCCACACGGCTCGTCGTGCTCGGCGGCACCGGTGCCGTGTCGAAGGCGGTGGCGGATGCCGCATCGCGCGCGACCGGACGTTCGGCCGAGCGCATCGGCGGCGCCGACCGCTACGCCACCTCGGCCGCGATCGCGCAGGAGTTCCCCACCGGCGCGCCGGTGGCCTACCTCGCCAGCGGCACCGTGTTCGCCGATGCGCTGTCGGGTGCCGCGGCCGCGGCGGGCGCCCCGCTGCTGCTGACGCAGCCCACCGTCCTCTCGCCTGCGACCGGCGTGGCGCTGACGCGGCTGGCGCCCGCGAAGGCGGTGGTGCTCGGCGGCACCGGCGCGGTCGCGCAGGCGGTGTCGACGCTCGTCCAGGACTTCGGCGTGGCACACGCCCGGGCATCGGGGGACCGCGTGACCGCGACGACCGAGCTGAAGGCCGGTTCCTGCCTCGCGTCGAACAACGGCACGGTCGGGCTGTGCGTGACCGCCAACGGGACCATCACCGTCGACCGGAACGGCAGCGTGCTGTGGAGTTCGGGCACGACGGCATCCGACGCCGCCACCCTCCGCATCCGCGCCGACGGCAACCTCGCGCTGTTCGGCACGGGCGGCCAGATCCGCTGGCAGGCCAGCACGACCGGCACAGCGGCCACCCGGCTCGTCGTCGCGAACGACGGCGAAGTCAGCCTGCAGACCGGCAGCGGCGCCATCCGCTGGGCGACGATGACCGGACCCGACGCGCCGACCTGGGGCCTGCCCTTCGCGGCCGGCGAGCGCTGGTCGGCCGGCGCCCCGCACACCTCCCTCGGCACGAACCAGGGCGCCCGCGGCTCCCTCGACTTCGGCCCCTCCCGCACGATCCCCGCATCGAGCAAGAAGGTCTACACGATCGCCGAGGGCACCGTCTATCGCTTCAACTGCGGTGGCGGCAAGGGCTACCTCGGCGTGAACCACACCGGCGGCTGGCAGTCGACGTACTACCACTTGAAGAACGAGCAGACCGCACGGATCGGCAAGAAGGTTCCCGCCGGAACCTACCTGGGCGATGTCGCCCAGGCACTCCCGTGCGGCGGTGGGTCGAGCTTCGAGCACGTCCACGTGACCATCCGTCGCGACGGGCAGCCCGTCTCGGTGGAGGGCATGACCTTCGGCGGATTCACCGTGCGCAGCGCGGGCAAGGACTTCTCCGGCACGTGGCGCGACGCGTCCGGTCGCACGGTACTGACCCCGAGCGGCGGGGCGGCGTGCTGCCTGACCGCGCCCGGTGCGAAATGACAGGGGAGCAGTGACATGGCATCCGCTCTGGTGACCCGCGCCCGCATGATCGCGGTGACGATCATCCTCGCCGCGGCAGCGGTCACCCTCATCGGCTCGACGCAGACCTGGCTGGACGTGACCCTGCGCGAAGGCACCCACCCGGTCCTGGCCGTCGACGGTGCCACCGCGCTCCCGCTGCTCGCACCGCTCAGTCTCGCTGCCCTGGCCCTCGCCCTCGCGCTCACCATCGTCGGGCGCGTGCTGCGCTGGCTCTTCGGTGCGCTGGCCGTGGGCATCGGCGTCGTCCTGGCCGTCGGGTCGGCCCAGATCGTCGCGGATGCGCCTGTGACCGCCTTTGCCACCGTGGTCACCGAGGCCACCGGTCTCAGCGGCACCGAGACCGTGCGCGGCCTCGTCTCGACCGTGACGACGACGCCGTGGCCGGCGGTGACCGTCGTGACGGCGGCGATCATCGCGCTCGGCGGCGTGTTCACCCTCATGACGGCGCACACGTGGGGACGATCGGGTCGCCGGTTCCGGACAGACGCCGCGACCACCGTCGAGGGCACCGCGGCACCGGCCGGCCGCGCCGGCTCGCGCCCGCACGACGCAATCGACTCGTGGGACGATCTCAGCCGGGGCGAGGATCCCACCGCATGACATGGATGCCGGTACCCGGCATCCGCCCCCGCTAGACTGGCCCGAGCGGGCATCGTCCGCACCGGCACGCGAAGGAGAACAATGAGCGACCACATCGGCGACCCTGGCCACGGACACTCCCCGGCAGCCTGGACGGCCGTCGTGATCATGCTCGTCGCAGTGACCTTCGGCACGCTGTTCTTCTTCCTCGAGATGCCCGTTCTGGTGTGGGCCTCGGCCGCCCTGCTGGTGGTCGGCATCGTCGTGGGCTGGGTGATGGCCCGCGTCGGGTACGGCGTCGGCGGATCCAAGTACACGCCGAAAGCGCACTGACGTGCTCGCCGACCTCACGGCCGGCGCGGTGGAGGACGCGGAGCAGCGCAGACTGGCCCAGCCGTTCGAGGCCGTGGAACGCCGCGCGCTCGCGCAGAAGCCCGCGCTCGACGCCCTCGCGGCGCTCGCCCCCGCCGACCGCGTCAAGATCATCGCCGAGGTCAAACGCGCGAGCCCCTCGCGCGGCGACCTCGCCGAGATCCCCGACCCTGCGCTGCAGGCCGCCCGGTACGAACAGGGCGGCGCCTCGGCGATCTCCGTACTCACAGAAGGCCGCAGGTTCAAGGGAACCCTGGCCGACCTCGAAGCCGTCCGCGCCGCCGTGTCATTGCCGGTGCTGCGCAAGGACTTCATCGCCACCGAGTACCAGGTGCTCGAGGCCCGGGCCGCCGGCGCCGATATCGTGCTGCTCATCGTCGCCGGTCTCGACCAGGCGACGCTCACCTCACTGCACACCCTGGTCCGCGACCTCGGCATGACACCACTGGTCGAGACGCATTCGCTCGATGAAGTGCACCGCGCCGCCGACATCGGCGCGCAGCTGATCGGCGTCAACGCCCGCAACCTCTCGACGTTCGAGCTCGACCGCGACCTGTTCGGCCGGCTGGCCGGGCACCTGCCCGCCGGCGCGGTCAAGATCGCGGAGTCCGCCGTGCTCGCCCCGGCCGACGTCGCACATTATCGCGCCGCCGGCGCCGATGTGGTGCTCATCGGCGAAGCCCTGGTGACCAGCGACCCGGTCACCACCCTGCAGTCGTTCTTGGAGGCCGGATCGTGAGTCTGCGCGAACAGAAAGGCCCGTTCTTCGGCGAGTTCGGCGGCCGGTACATGCCCGAATCGCTCATCGCCGCCATCGACGAGCTGACCGAGGTCTACGAGACGGCCATCGCCGACCCGGCGTTCGCGCAGGAGCTCAGCCATCTGCTGCACTCGTACGCCGGACGCCCCTCGGCGATCACCGAGGTGCCGCGGTTCGCCGCGCACGCCGGCGGCGCACGCGTCTTCCTCAAGCGCGAAGACCTCAACCACACCGGGTCGCACAAGATCAACAACGTGCTCGGCCAGGCGCTGCTGACCAAGCGCCTGGGCAAGACCCGGGTCATCGCCGAGACCGGCGCCGGCCAGCACGGCGTCGCCACGGCGACCGCGGCCGCCCTGTTCGGACTCGAATGCACGATCTACATGGGCGAGGTCGACACCGAGCGGCAGGCGCTCAACGTCGCCCGCATGCGGCTGCTCGGCGCCGAGGTCGTGCCGGTGAAGACCGGCTCACGCACCCTCAAGGACGCGATCAACGACGCCTACCGCGACTGGGTCGCCACCGTCGAGACGACGAACTACATCTTCGGCACCGCCGCAGGGCCCCACCCGTTCCCGGCGATGGTCCGCGACTTCCAGAAGATCATCGGCGAGGAGGCGCGCGCGCAGCTGCTGGACGAGACCGGTCGGCTTCCGGATGTCGTGGTCGCGTGCGTCGGCGGCGGCTCCAACGCGATCGGCATGTTCGACGCGTTCCTCGACGACGAGGGCGTGAAGCTCTACGGCGTGGAGGCGGCCGGAGACGGCGTCGACACCGACAAGCACGCCGCATCGATCGAACGCGGTCGCCCCGGCGTACTGCACGGCGCCAAGACCTACGTGCTGCAGGACGAGGACGGCCAGACCATCGAGTCCCACTCGATCTCGGCCGGACTCGACTACCCGGGCGTCGGCCCGGAGCACTCCTGGCTCGCCTCGATCGGCCGCGCCGAGTACATCCCGGCGACCGACGCCGAGGCGATGGACGCTCTGAGGCTGCTCAGCCGTACCGAGGGGATCATTCCCGCGATCGAGTCCGCGCATGCTCTGGCCGGCGCTGTGCGCCTGGGCCGCGAGCTCGGACCGGACGCGATCATCGCCGTGTGCCTGTCGGGCCGCGGCGACAAGGACATGGACACCGCTGCGCGCTGGTTCGACCTGTACGACGAAGGGGCCGCGCCGGTGGACGCCCCTGCGGACTCCGGCGCCGCCAAGGGCGAGGGGACGAAGCTGTGAGCCGGGTCGCCGCCGCCATCGACGCGGCACGCGAGGCCGGACGCGGTGCGTTCGTCGGCTACCTGCCGCTCGGGTTCCCGGATCTGGCCACGAGCATCGAGGCGGCCGTCACCCTCGCGCAGAACGGCGCGGATGTCATCGAGCTCGGCCCGCCGTATTCCGATCCGGTCATGGACGGCACCGTCATCCAGGAGGCCACCCAGGCCGCCCTCGCCGGCGGCTTCCGGCTGCGCGACACGTTCACCGCAGTGCGCGAGATCACGTCACGGGTCGACGTGCCCGTGGTCATCATGACCTACTGGAATCCCGTCCTGCAGTACGGCGTCGACCGATACGCCGATGATCTGCTCGCCGCCGGGGGAGCCGGGCTCATCACCCCCGACATCACCCCCGACGCCGCCGAGGAATGGATCGCCGCCTCGCAGCGCACCGGGCTGGATCGCATCTTCCTGGCCGCGCCCACGTCGTCCGATGAGCGCCTGGAGCTGATCGCACGGCAGTCGACGGGCTTCGTCTACACCGTCTCCACGATGGGGATCACCGGCGAACGCGCGGAGCTGGATGCCGCGGCGCGCGCCCTCGTGGGCCGTCTGCGCACGCACGGGGTGGAGCATGCCTGTGTGGGCATCGGCATCTCGACGCGTGCCCACGTGGAGGGCGTCCTGGACTACGCCGACGGCGCGATCGTCGGCACGGCACTGGTCCGGGCACTCCGCGACGGCGGTCTCGAGCAGCTCGCGGCGACCACCCGTGCGCTCACCGGGTCACCGGCATCGGCACCGGGGAACTAGACTCGCCGTCGTGACTTTCTCCGCTCTCCCGGTCATCGCGTCCATCCCGAGCCCGCCGATCAGCTCATTCCAGCTCGGCCCGCTGACGATCCACTTCTACGCGCTGTGCATCCTCACCGGCATCGTCGTGGCGACGCTGCTGACCAACCACCGCCTGACCAGGCGTGGTGCCGAGCCGTGGGTGGTCATCGACATCGCGCTTCTCGCGGTGCCGCTGGCGATCATCGTCGCGCGGCTCTACCACGTGTTCACGCACTTCGACTTCTACTTCGCCGAGGGCCGCGAATGGTGGAACCCGTTCGAGCGGGATGCGATCTGGAACGTGTGGGATGGCGGCATCGCCATCTACGGGTCGCTCATCGGCGGCGCGATCGGCGCCTGGCTCGGCTGCAAGTGGACCGGCATCCGGTTCTGGACCTTCGCCGACGCCCTCGCTCCCGGACTGCTGCTCGCACAGGCCATCGGCCGCTTCGGCAACTGGTTCAATCAGGAGCTGTTCGGCCTTCCGACCGACCTGCCCTGGGGCCTCGAGATCAGCCCCGACAACCCCGCCTTCCCGCCGGGACTGGCCGACGACACCCTGTTCCACCCGACCTTCGCCTACGAAGTGATCTGGAACGTGCTGGGCGTGCTGGTGCTGCTGTGGGCCGGCCGCCGGTTCCGGCTGCAGTGGGGCCGTCTGTTCGGCCTCTACCTGGTCTGGTACAGCGCCGGCCGCGTCGTGTGGGAGTCGATCCGCATCGATCCCAGTGACATCATCCTGGGACTGCGCACGAACGTGTGGGCGGCGATCTTCGGAGTCGTGCTCGGACTGGTCATCATGATCGTCCAGAAGCGCCGTCATCCCGGCTACGAGCCGTCCCCGTACGTCCCCGGACGGGAGTGGTCGCCCGAAGTCGCTGTACAATCGCAGAACACCGACGACTTCGTGGATGTCAGCGCACCCCCCGAGCCCGAAGCAATCGAGACCGCAGCCACAAGCAAAGGCATCTCCGAATAGAACCCCGCAGGGCCGACGACGTCCCCGTTGCACGTAACACCAAGAGGACGGTACGCATGGCCTCGAGCCTCCGTCGAGAAGACGCTGTGACCCGCCTGTCGGGCGCGCCCGCCAAGCAGGGCATGTACAACCCTGCGTTCGAGAAGGACGCCTGCGGCCTGGCGATGGTCGCCACGCTGCGCGGCACGCCGGGACACGACATCGTGTCGCTGGCGCTCACCGCGCTGCGCAACCTCGAGCACCGCGGCGCCATCGGCTCGGATGCGGGCACCGGTGACGGCGCCGGCATCCTGACCCAGATGCCGGATGCCTTCTTCCGCGACGTGGTCGGCTTCGACCTGCCTCCGGTGGGGGAGTACGCCGCGGGCCTGGCATTCCTGCCGCTCGCCGACCAGGCGCGCGCCGCGCTGAAGGCCGCGATCGAGAAGCTCGCCGCTTCCGAGGGGCTCAGCGTGCTCGGCTGGCGCGCCGTGCCCACCGACGACGCGCACCTGGGCAAGCTCGCCCACGACGCGCGCCCCGCGCTCGAGCAGATGTTCCTGTCCCGCCCCGCCATCGGTGGCGCTCCGGCGATGTCCGGGATCGAACTCGACCGCCGCACCTACCGGCTCCGCAAGCGCGCCCAACATGAACTGGGCGCGTATTTTGTTTCCCTGTCCAGCCGCACGATCGGCTACAAGGGCATGGTCACCACCCTCCAGCTCGAGCCGTTCTACCCCGATCTGCAGGACGAGCGCTTCACGAGTGAGCTCGCCGTGGTCCACTCGCGCTACTCGACGAACACGTTCCCGTCCTGGCCGCTCGCCCAGCCGCTGCGCATGCTCGCCCACAACGGCGAGATCAACACCGTCGGCGGCAACCGCAACTGGATGCGCGCCCGGCAGTCGCAGCTGGAGTCCGAGCTGCTCGGCGACATCCGGCCGCTGATGCCGATCTGCACCGAGGGCGCCAGCGACTCGGCGTCGTTCGACGAAGTGCTCGAGCTGCTGAACCTCACCGGCCGCAGCCTGCCGCACGCCATCATGATGATGGTTCCCGAGGCGTACGAGAAGCAGGCCGACATCTCCCCGAACCTGCGGGCGTTCTACGAGTACCACTCGATGCAGATGGAGCCGTGGGACGGCCCGGCGGCGCTGATCTTCACCGACGGCACCGTCGTGGGCGCGACTCTCGACCGCAACGGACTGCGTCCGGGCCGCTGGACCGAGACGACCGACGGCCTGGTCGTCGTCGGCAGCGAGACGGGCGTCCTCGACTTCGAGCCCGAGCGCATCAAGCGCCGCGGGCGCCTGAGCCCCGGCCGCATGTTCCTGGTCGACACGGCCCAGGGCCGCATCGTCGAGGACGACGAGATCAAGCGTGAGCTGGCCGCCATGGAACCGTGGCAGGAGTGGCTGGATGCCGGGAGGGTGCGTCTGCGGGACCTGCCCGAGCGCGAGCACATCGTGCACCCGATCGCCTCGATCACGCGGCGTCAGCGCACGTTCGGCTACACCGAGGAAGAGGTCCGCATCCTCCTGACCCCGATGGGCCAGAACGGGGCCGAGCCGCTGGGGGCGATGGGATCGGACACCCCGGTCGCCGTGCTCAGCGAGCGGCCGCGCCTGCTGTTCGACTACTTCACGCAGCAGTTCGCGCAGGTCACCAACCCGCCGCTGGACTCCATCCGCGAAGAGGTCGTCACCTCGCTCGGACTGGGCCTCGGTCCCGAGCGCAACCTGCTGTCGTGGGGGCCCGAGCACGCCCGTTCGATCACCCTGGACTTCCCGGTGATCGACAACGACGAGCTGGCCAAGCTTCAGAACATCGACAAGGCACTGCCCGGCCGGCGCTCGGTCATCATCCGCGGCCTCTACCACTTCGACCAGGGTCCCGGAGCGCTCGAAGCGCGCCTCGAGGAGATGTACGCCGAGGTCGACGAGGCGATCGAGCAGGGCGCCGAGTTCCTCATCCTCAGCGACCGCGACTCGAACAAGGACCTCGTCCCGGTGCCGTCGCTGCTCATGGTCTCGGCGATCCACCACCACCTGATCCGGCGCGAGAACCGCATGAAGGTGGGCCTCGTCGTCGAGGCGGGTGACGTGCGCGAAGTGCACCACGTCGCCACGCTGATCGGCTACGGCGCATCCGCGGTGAACCCCTATCTGGCCATGGAGACGGTGGAGTACCTCGTCCGCGCCGGGTTCATCACCGGCGTCACCCCCGAGCGGGCCGTCAAGAACCTCATCTACGCCCTGGGCAAGGGCGTGCTGAAGATCATGTCGAAGATGGGCATCTCGACGGTCTCGTCCTATGCGGGCGCCCAGGTGTTCGAGGCCATCGGCCTGTCGCAGGGGTTCGTCGACCGCTATTTCACCGGCACCGAGACCAAGCTCGGCGGCATCGGCATCCAGCAGGTCGCCGACGAGAATCAGGCACGGCACGACTTCGCCTATCCCGAGGATGCCGCGGCGCGCGCGCACGAGCGGCTGTGGACCGGCGGGGAGTACCAGTGGCGTCGTGACGGCGCCCCGCACCTGTTCAACCCCGACACCGTCTTCCGGCTGCAGCACTCCACTCGCACCCGGCGCTACGACATCTTCCGCGAGTACACCTCGCTCGTCGACGACCAGGCCACGCAGCTGAAGACCCTGCGCGGGCTGTTCGAGCTGCGCACCGGTCACCGTGAGCCGGTGCCGATCGACGAGGTCGAACCGGTCTCGTCGATCGTCAAGCGCTTCTCGACCGGCGCGATGAGCTATGGGTCGATCTCGAAGGAGGCGCACGAGACGCTCGCGATCGCGATGAACCGCCTCGGCGCGAAGTCGAACACCGGCGAGGGCGGCGAAGACGTCGAACGTCTCCTCGACCCCGACCGGCGCAGTGCGATCAAGCAGGTGGCATCGGGCCGATTCGGCGTCACGAGCATGTACCTGACGCACGCAGACGACATCCAGATCAAGCTCGCGCAGGGCGCCAAGCCCGGCGAGGGCGGTCAGCTGCCGCCGGCGAAGGTCTACCCGTGGATCGCGCGGACGCGCGGCGGAACGCCCGGCGTCGGGCTCATCTCGCCGCCGCCGCACCACGACATCTACTCGATCGAAGACCTCAAGCAGCTGATCTTCGACCTGAAGCGCGCGAACCCGGCCGCCCGGGTCCACGTGAAGCTCGTGAGCCAGTCCGGCATCGGCGCGGTCGCCGCCGGCACGGCCAAGGCCCTCGCAGACGTCATCCTCGTCTCGGGGCATGACGGCGGCACCGGCGCCAGCCCGCTGAACTCGCTCAAGCACGCCGGCACCCCGTGGGAGCTGGGCCTGGCCGAGACGCAGCAGACGCTCATGCTCAACGACATGCGCGACCGGGTGGTGGTGCAGGCCGACGGCCAGCTCAAGACCGGACGCGACGTCATCATCGCGGCCCTGCTGGGTGCCGAGGAGTTCGGCTTCGCGACCACGGCCCTCGTGGTCGAAGGCTGCATCATGATGCGCGTCTGCCACCTCGACACCTGCCCGGTGGGCGTTGCCACCCAGAACCCCGTCCTGCGCAGCCGCTTCGCCGGCAAGCCCGAGTTCGTCGTGAACTTCATGGAGTTCATCGCCCAGGAAGTGCGCGAATACCTGGCCGAGCTCGGCTTCCGCTCGCTCGAAGAGGCCGTCGGCCACAACGAGCTGCTGGATGTGAACCGCGCGATCGAGCATTGGAAGGCCGACGGGCTGGACCTGAGCCCCATCCTCGAGGGACCGGCGTTCGGGCCGGACACCCCGCGACGACATGTGCGCGACCAGGACCACGAGCTCGATCAGCACTTCGACGTGCCGATCATCGAGCAGGCGCAGGACGTTATCGTCCACGGCGGTCACGCCACCTTCGATCTGCCGATCCGCAACACCGAGCGCGCCGTCGGCACCATGCTCGGCAACCGCGTCACCCTGGCCCACGGCGAGCACGGCTTGCCGTCCGGGTCGATCGAGATCAACCTCACCGGCTCGGCCGGACAGTCCTTCGGCGCATTCCTCCCGGCGGGCATCACGCTGCGGCTCGAGGGCGACACGAACGACTACGTCGGCAAGGGACTGTCGGGCGGTCAGATCGTCGTACGCCCGCCGCGCGGCGCACGATTCGACGCATCCCGCAACGTCATCGCCGGCAACGTCATCGGCTACGGCGCGACGCAGGGGACCATGTTCCTTCGCGGTGTCGTGGGGGAGCGGTTCCTGGTGCGCAACTCGGGCGCGACCGCCGTCGTGGAAGGCGTGGGCGATCATGCCCTGGAGTACATGACCGGGGGGCTGGCCGTGATCCTCGGCCCCACCGGGCGCAACCTCGGCGCCGGCATGTCGGGCGGCACCGCCTATGTGTACCGGCTGAACCGCTATCTCGTGAACCGCGAGGCGCTTGCCACGGGCGAGCTCGCGCTGAGCGAGCTGGGCTCGGGCGACGTCGAGATCCTGCGCGACCTGCTCGCCCAGCACATCGCCGAGACCGACTCGACGCTGGCCGCACGGCTGCTCGATGACATCGAGCTCGAGGCGGCGAACTTCGTCAAGGTGGTGCCGCGCGACTTCGCGGCCGTCATGAACACCCGTCAGCAGGCGGCCGCCGAGGGGCTCGACCCCGACGGCGACATCGTCTGGACCCGCATCCTGGAGGTGACCGGTGGCTGATCCGAAGGGCTTCCTCAAGACCACCGAGCGCGAGCTGCCCACGCGCCGGCCCGTTCCCGTCCGCATCATGGACTGGAAGGAAGTGTACGAACCGGGTGACTCGGCGGTGCTGCGCCGGCAGGCCGGACGCTGCATGGACTGCGGCGTGCCGTTCTGCCACCAGGGCTGCCCGCTGGGCAACCTCATCCCGGAGTGGAACGACCTCATGTGGCGCGGCGAGGGCCGTGCCGCGATCGAGCGCTTGCACGCGACGAACAACTTCCCGGAGTTCACCGGGCGGCTGTGCCCGGCACCGTGCGAGAGCGCGTGCGTGCTCGGCATCAACCAGCCGGCCGTGACGATCAAGCAGATCGAGGTGTCGACCATCGACGACGCGTTCGCGCGCGGCTGGGTCGAGCCCGAGCCGCCCCAGCGTCTCACCGGCAAGACCGTCGCCGTGGTCGGCTCGGGCCCCGCCGGGCTCGCGGCGGCTCAGCAGCTCACCCGGGCGGGCCACACGGTCGCCGTCTACGAGCGGGATGACCGCATCGGCGGACTGCTGCGCTACGGCATCCCGGACTTCAAAATGGAGAAGCGCCACCTCGAGTCGCGCCTGCGGCAGATGCAGGACGAGGGCACGCGATTCCGCGCGGGAGTCGAGATCGGCGTGGACATCACGTGGGACGAGCTGCGCGCGCGATACGACGCCGTCGTGGTGGCCACCGGCTCCACCGTGCCGCGCGACCTGCCGATCCCCGGCCGCGACCTGGCCGGCGTGCACTTCGCGATGGAGTACCTCGTCGAGTCGAACAAGGCCGTCGCCGGCGACGGGGTGCCCAACCAGATCCACGCCGAGGGCAAGCACGTCATCGTCATCGGCGGCGGCGACACGGGTGCCGACTGCATCGGCACCGCGCACCGCCACGGCGCGCTGAGCGTCACCAACCTGGCGATCGGCGTCCGCCCACCGGACGAGCGCCCCGAGCACCAGCCGTGGCCGATGTCGCCGCACGTGTTCGAGGTGCAGTCCGCGCACGAGGAGGGCGGCGAACGCTCCTACCTGGCATCGACCGTCGAGTTCCTCGCCAACGCGGCCGGCGAGGTCCGTGCGCTGCGCGTCGCCGAGACCGAGTACATCGACGGTCGCCGCGTGCCCAAGAGCGGCACCGAGCGTGAGATCCCCGCCGATCTCGTGCTGATCGCGATGGGGTTCACCGGTCCCGAGCAGGACGCGCTCGACGCCCAGCTGGGCACCGCGTTCACCGGTCGCGGCACCATCGAGCGCGCCGAGGACTACCAGACCAGCACCCCGGGCATGTTCGTGGCCGGCGATGCCGGACGTGGACAATCACTCATCGTCTGGGCCATTGCCGAGGGCCGTGCGGCGGCGGCGGCCGTGGACGGGTACCTTATGGGTGAGACAACGTTGCCGGCGCCCGTGCGCCCGAGCGACGTCGCGATCGGCCTTCCGGTCGCCTGACCACCCTCCTGATACCCCACCCGAATACAGACCGGAGTCAATTGCTGTGAGACGCGCGAAGATCGTCGCCACCCTCGGACCCGCCACGGAGTCCTATGAGATGATCCGGGCGATCATCGAGGCCGGCGTCGATGTCACCCGCTTCAACCTGAGCCATGGCTCGTACGCCGAGCACGAAGCCCGCTTCGCGAATGTGCGCAAGGCGGCCGACGACGCCGGACGCGCCGTCGCCATCCTCGTCGACCTGCAGGGGCCGAAGATCCGCCTCGGCAAGTTCGAGAACGGCCCGCACGAGCTCGCCGTGGGCGATGTCTTCAAGATCACCACGGAGGACATCGCAGGCACCAAGGAGATCGTCTCGACGACCTTCAAGGGTCTTCCCGGCGACGTCAAGCCCGGTGATTTCCTGCTGATCGACGACGGCAAGGTCCGCGTGCAGGTTACCGGTGTCGACGGCCCGGTCGTGACCACCGAGGTCATCGTCGCCGGCGCGGTGTCGAACAACAAGGGCATCAACCTGCCCGGCGTCGCCGTCAACGTCCCCGCGCTGTCGGACAAGGACGAGGCCGACCTGCGCTGGGGCCTGAGGACGGGCGCCGACATCATCGCGCTCTCGTTCGTGCGCGACGCCTCAGACGTCAGTCGTGTGCACGAGATCATGGCCGAAGAGGGACGCAGGGTCCCCGTCATCGCCAAGATCGAGAAGCCGCAGGCCGTCGACAATCTCGAGGAGATCATCGATGCGTTCGACGGCATCATGGTCGCCCGCGGCGACCTCGGCGTCGAACTGCCGCTGGAAGCCGTGCCGATCGTGCAGAAGCGCGCGGTGGAGCTGTGCCGCCGCATGGCCAAGCCGGTGATCGTGGCCACCCAGATGCTCGAGACGATGATCGAGAACCCGGTTCCCACCCGCGCCGAGACCAGCGACGTCGCCAACGCCGTGCTCGACGGGGCCGACGCGGTCATGCTGTCGGGGGAGACGAGCGTCGGCAAGTACCCGGTCGGCGTGGTCGAGACCATGGCCCGCATCGTCGACTCGACCGAGGAGCACGGGCTCGAGCGCATCGCCCCGATGACCGCGCGTCCGCGCACGCAGCCGGGCATCATCACGATGGCCGCCAACGAGGTCGCCGAGTTCGTCGAGGCGAAGTACATCTGCATCTTCACCGAATCGGGTGACACCGCGCGTCGCATGTCGCGCCTGCGCCCCGGCATCCCGATGATGGCGTTCGCGGTCGACCCGGCGATCCGCCGCCGCATGTCGCTCACGTGGGGCATCCAGTCGACCCTCGTCGAACACGTCGCCCACACCGACCTGATGTTCATCCAGGTGGACAAGTTCTTCCTCGACAACGGACTGGCCACCGAGGGGGACAAAGTCGTCGTGATCTCGGGATCCCCTCCCGGAATCATCGGATCGACCAACGACATCCGCATCCACAAGCTCGGCGATGCGGTCAACGGCAACGCGCCGATCTACCAGGAACGCAGTTAGTCGCAATCCCGGACCGGAGCGGTCGTGCTCGCTATGCTGAGCACGACCGCTCCGGTCTTCGACGTTCTTGGAGGTGCGATGTGATCGGCGATCTCTTCTGGTTCACACTGACGGCGATCTACTTCGTCTCATACATCTTCGTGCTGTTCTTCATCATCTTCGATCTGTTCCGGGACGACTCGGTGAGCGGCTGGGGGAAGGCGGCGTGGATCGTCGCGCTGCTGATCGCGACCATCCTGACCGCGATCGTGTACCTCATCGCGCGGGGCAGCGGCATGGCCGCCCGTGCCAATCCGGGGCGCGCACGAGCCCCGGAGGAAGACTCCTACCGGCCCGTCGCGTCGTCGACGCCTGCCGCGGACATCGCGACGGCGAAGGAGCTGCTGGATGCCGGCACGATCAGCCAGGGCGAATTCGACGCGCTCAAGAGCAAGGCGCTGGGAAACCAGTACTTCGGCGCCTGAGGATACGTGCCGGTGGTGGGAGTCGAACCCACACGCCCTTGCGGGCAACCGAGTTTGAGTCGGTCGCGTCTGCCATTCCGCCACACCGGCGCACGTCGGGGGCGCCATCGGCGCATCCGGGTTCGACCATATCGTAGGATTGGGTGGTGACTGAGCAGGAACAGAACCCGGTGTCCACGGCGACCGCCCCCCGACGCGTTGTCGTCGCCGAGGACGAATCGCTCATCCGCCTCGACATCGTCGAGATCCTCCGCGACAACGGATTCGACGTCGTCGGCGAGGCCGGTGATGGTGAGACGGCCGTCCAGCTGGCCACCGAGCTGCGCCCGGATCTGGTGATCATGGATGTGAAGATGCCCGTCCTCGACGGCATCAGCGCGGCAGAGAAGCTCAGCAAGAACCACATCGCCCCCGTCGTGCTGCTGACCGCGTTCAGCCAGAAAGAGCTCGTCGAGCGCGCGACCGAAGCCGGCGCCCTCGCGTACGTCGTCAAGCCGTTCACCCCGAACGACCTGCTGCCGGCGATCGAGATCGCCCTGGCCCGGTACGAGCAGATCATCACGCTCGAGGCCGAGGTCGCCGACATGGTCGAGCGCTTCGAGACCCGCAAGCTGGTCGACCGTGCCAAGGGCCTGCTGAACGAGAAGATGGGCCTGAGCGAGCCCGAGGCGTTCCGGTGGATCCAGAAGGCGTCGATGGACCGCCGCCTCACCATGCAGGACGTCGCCAAGGCGATCATCGAGCAGCTCTCGCCCAAGAAGGGCTGAGCCCCCGCGAGCGGATGCCGGGGCCTCAGCGCTGCGGCATGTCCTTGATCATGTTGGTGATCCGGATCGTCGAGCACCGGCGGCCCTGATCGTCGGAGACGACGATCTCGTGCACGGTCATGCTGCGCCCCAGGTGCACCGGTGTGCAGACGCCGGTCACCCGGCCGCTCGTGGCCGAACGCGTATGGGTCGCGTTGATGTCGACCCCCACCGCCAGCCGGCCCTCGCCGGCGTGATAGTTCGCGTGCATCGATCCGAGCGACTCCCCGAGAACGACGAACGCGCCCCCGTGCATGAGGCCCACCGGCTGCGTGTTGCCCTCCACGGGCATGGTCGCCACGGCCCGCTCCCGGGTGAGCTCGACCCATTCGAACCCCATCCGGTCGGCGAGCGCGCCGTTGCCGCGCTGGTTCGCCCAGGCGATTCCGTCGATGTCTGCGGGGGAGAGGTCAGTGGTCATCTTCTGCCTTCGAAGGGGCCGGTTCGGGTGTCGTCGACGCTGACTAGGCTTGCAGGGTGACGGACTCCGCAAAGCCTACCCTTCTGATCGTCGACGGCCATTCGCTCGCATACCGGGCGTTCTTCGCGTTGCCGGTCGACAACTTCTCGACCAAGGACGGGCAGCACACCAACGGCATCTACGGGTTCCTGTCGATGTTCGTGAACCTCGTCAAGGCCGAGCAGCCGACCCATCTCGCCGTCGCGTTCGACACGTCGCGCCACTCGTTCCGCACCGACCAGTACCCCGAGTACAAAGCCAACCGCAGTGAGTCCCCGGCCGAATTCAAGGGGCAGATCCCGCTGCTGCAGGACTGCCTCGCGGCGATGAACGTCACGGTGCTGACCAAGGAAGGCGTCGAGGCCGACGACATCCTCGCGACGCTGGCCACCCAGGGCGTGGAGCAGGGCTTCAACGTGCTCGTGTGCTCGGGCGACCGCGACACGATCCAGCTCGTCACCGACGACGTCACGCTGCTGTACCCGAGCGTGCAGGGTGTGTCGCAGCTCAAACGCTATACGCCCGACGCGGTCGTCGAGAAGTACGGCCTGCCGCCGGCGAACTACCCTGACATCGCCGCCCTCGTGGGCGAGACCAGCGACAACCTGCCCGGCGTGCCGAAGGTCGGCGAGAAGACGGCCGTCAAGTGGCTCACCCAGTTCGGGTCGCTGGACGAGCTGCTCACGCGCGCCGACGAGATCAAGGGCGTCGTGGGCGGCAACCTGCGCGAGCACCTCGACACCGTGCGCCGCAACCGGTCGCTGAACGCCCTGCTCCGCGATGTGGAGCTCGACGCGGCGCCCGCCGACCTCGGCACGCAGCCGATCGACGCCGTCGCCGTGCGCGACATCTTCGCGCGGCTCGAGTTCCGCACCCTGCTGCCTCGCGTGTTCGAGGCGATGGGCGGCGACCCCGCCGACGCCGCGCCGGCAGAGCCTGCAGTGGCCGCCCCGGCGCCGGTCGAAGCCGACGCCGCGGGCCTCACCGCGTGGCTCGCCGCGCACACCGCGCACCCGGAGTTCGGCGTCACCGTCACCGTCGAAGGCGGCCTGCCCGCCCGCGTCGGGCTCGCAACCCTCGAATCGGCCGTCGAGGCGACATGGTCGCCCGATGTCGCCGATGCGCTGCGACCGTGGCTTGAGAGCGACACCCCCAAGGTCTTCACCGACGCCAAGACCCAGGTCAAGGCGCTGCGTCGCGCCGATGTCGTCCTCAGCGGACTCGCGTGCGACACCCTGCTGGCGGGGTGGCTGCTGCGCCCCAGCCTGCCCGACAAGAACCTCGCCGACCTGGTGTACCGCTTCCTCGACGAGAAGCTGCCCGAAGCCGACCCGACGCAACTCGTTCCCGAGACCGAAGGCGCCACGCCCGCGCAGCTGGCCTGGTACACGCTCCGGGTCACCGCGGCGCTCCGCGACGAGCTGCCGGCATCGGTGGCATCCGTCCTCACCGACATCGAGCTGCCGACCCTCGGCACTCTCGCCGCGATGGAGCTCGCCGGTGTGGCGGTCTCGCACGAGAAGCTGTCGTCCTTCTCGACCGAGCTGGGCACCCGCGCCGACGGCATCGCGCAGGAGGCGTATGCGACGATCGGCCGCGAGGTGAACCTCGGGTCGCCCAAGCAGCTGCAGGAGGTGCTGTTCGAGCAGCTCGAGCTGCCCAAGACCCGCAAGACCAAGACGGGGTACTCGACAGATGCCGGCGCCCTCGCCGATCTGCAGGAATCGCACCCGCACCCGTTCCTCGACCTGCTGCTGCAGCACCGCGAGGCGACCAAGCTGCGGCAGATCATCGAGTCGCTCGACACCGCGATCGGGGGCGACGGGCGCATCCGCACGACGTATGTGCAGACCGGCAGCCAGACCGGCCGCCTGTCGAGCACCGACCCCAACCTGCAGAACATCCCGATCCGCAACGAGGAGTCCCGGCGCATTCGCGCGGCGTTCGAGGTCGGCGCGGGCTATGAGACGCTGCTGACGGCCGACTACTCGCAGATCGAGATGCGCATCATGGCGCATCTGTCGGGCGACGAGGGACTGATCGAGGCGTTCAACTCGGGCGAGGACCTGCACCGCTTCGTCGGTGCGCGCGTGTTCGGCGTCGAGCCGTCGGATGTGACCCCGGCGATGCGCACGAAGGTCAAGGCCATGTCGTACGGGCTCGTCTACGGCCTGTCGGCGTTCGGGCTGTCCAAGCAGCTGCGCATCGAGCAGGCCGAGGCGAAGCAGCTCATGATGGAGTACTTCGCGCGGTTCGGCGCGGTGCGCGACTACCTGCGCTCCTCGGTCGAGCAGGCGCGCATCGACGGCTATACCGAGACGATCTTCGGCCGGCGCCGTCCGTTCCCCGATCTCACCAGCCCGAACCGGGTGCTGCGTGAGAACGCCGAGCGCGCGGCCCTCAACGCCCCCATTCAGGGCAGCGCGGCCGACATCATGAAGATCGCGCTGTTCCGGATCCACGACGAACTGGCATCAGCCGATCTCGCCTCGCGGGTGCTGCTGCAGATCCATGACGAGCTGGTCGTCGAGGTCGCGCCGGGGGAGTGGGATGCCGTGGCCGAGATCGTGTCGGCCCGCATGGGCGACGCCGCCGAGCTGACCGTCCCGCTCGACGTGCAGCTGGGCCGCGGCGACAACTGGGACGACGCCGGCCACTGAGAACGCGCCCCCGAGGATTAGGCTCGAGGAATGACAGAAGCACAGCGGACCCCCACGTCGATCGACACGATCGCCGACGCATGGGTCGACACCATCGCCGAGCTCTCACCGGGCCTGGCCACCTACATCGGGCGCTCCGAGTACAACGACCGGATCGACGACCTCTCGCCCGAGGGCGCCGAGCGCACCGCGCAGGCTGTCCGCTCCACCCTGGCCGCCCTCGACGCCGCCGAGCCGGTCGATGACGTCGACCGGGTCACCAAGGCGGACCTGGCCGCAGAGCTGCGCCTGCAGCTCGACCTCCACGACGCGAAGTCGCATCTGCGCGACGTCAATGTGATCGCCTCGCCCGCGCAGGAGCTGCGCAACGTCTTCGACCTCATGCCCACCGGCACCGTCGAGGACTGGAGCGTCGTCGCGAAGCGTCTGGCCGCAGTCCCTGCCGCACTCGACGGCTACGTCGAGACGCTGCGAAAGGGCGTCGCCGAAGGCGTGGTCCCCGCCCGCCGCCAGGTGACCGAGGTGGCCACCCAGATCGCGCGCTACACCGCTGACCAGGGCTTCTTCGCCGAGTTCGTGGGGGGAGCCACGCCCGACGAGGGTGAGCTGCCGGCGTCCCTTGCCCGCGATCTCGCCGACAATGCGAACGCCGCGCGCGTCGCCTACGACAAGCTGGCCGCGTTCTTCACCGGCGAACTGGCACCGGCCGCGAGCGAGACCGACGCCGTCGGCCGCGAGCTGTATGCGCTGCACTCCCGCCGGTTCCTGGGCGCGACGATCGACCTCGACGAGACCTACGAGTGGGGCATCGAAGAGCTCGCGCGCATGGTCGCCGAGCAGGAGTCGATCGCGAACGAGATCAAGCCCGGCGCCACGGTCGAAGAAGCCGTGGCCTTCCTCGAGGCCGACGAGTCGCGCAAGCTGCACGGCACCACGGCGCTGCAGGAGTGGATGCAGGCCACCAGCGATCGCGCCGTCGCCGAACTCGGCAAGACGCACTTCGACATCCCCGAGCCCATCCGCACGCTCGAGTGCATGATCGCCCCCACCAACGAGGGCGGCATCTACTACACCGGCCCCACAGACGACTTCTCGCGCCCCGGACGCATGTGGTGGTCGGTGCCCGAAGGGGTCGACTCGTTCGACACGTGGCGCGAGCTGACCACCGTGTATCACGAGGGCGTGCCCGGTCACCACCTGCAGATCGCCCAGTCGGTGTACAACCGCGCAGAGCTCAACTCGTGGCGCCGCCTGCTGGCCGGCTCCAGCGGTCATGCCGAGGGCTGGGCACTGTACGCCGAGCGTCTCATGGAGCAGCTGGGCTACCTCGACGACCCGGCCGACCGGCTCGGCATGCTCGACGGCCAGCGCATGCGCGCCGCCCGCGTCGTGCTCGACATCGGCGTGCACCTCGGCAAGCCGCAGCTCGACGGCACCGGAACCTGGGATGCCGACTACGCGCTGGAGTTCATGCTCCGCAACGTCAACATGCCCCCCGAGTTCGTGCGGTTCGAGGTCAACCGCTATCTCGGCTGGCCGGGCCAGGCGCCGTCGTACAAGGTCGGCCAGCGCATCTGGGAGCAGATCCGCGACGAGGCCGCCGAGCGCGCGGGCGCGGGCTTCGACATCAAGCAGTTCCACATGCGGGCGCTCCGCCTCGGCGGTGTCGGTCTCGACACGCTGCGCATGGCACTCGCAAACGGCTGACGCGCCGTCACACCGCCCGGTCGCGGGGGTCGCCGGCCAGCAGGTCGACGACCTCCGCGTCGGGTGTCTGGGTGAAGTCCGCGTAAAACTGCCCGACCGCCCAGAACGCCGCCTCCTGGTGCGGGCAGACGAGCTCGTCGACGGCATCGGGGGGTGGATGCCACCGGGCCGGCGCCACCGGCACCGCGAGGATGACCTCGGTGGCACCGCGGGCACGCAGCGCCCGGCAGGCGACGGTCGCCGTTGCCCCGGTCGCCACGCCGTCGTCGACGACGAGCACCGGACGGCCGGCGACGCCGGGCCCGCCGGCGAACAGCTCGCTGCGGCGCCGCAGCTCGGCCCGCTCGCGCTCTTCGACGGCCCGCATCGCCGCGGCGCCGGCGCCTTCGGCACGGACGGCGCGCTCGTCCACGAGCCGGATGTCATCGGCGATCGCACCGACCGCGAACTCCTCGTGCGCGGGTGCCCCGAGCTTGCGCACGACCACCGCGGTCAACGGCAGTGAAAGCTCGCGTGCCACGGCGGCGCCGACGACGACTCCGCCGCGCGGAATGCCCACGACCACGGCATCCGATCCGCGCCAGCGCTCCAGGGCGGCAGCGAGCAGGCGGCCCGCATCGGCCCGATCCCTGAACAGAGCCATGTTCTCACCGTACGCTCATGACATGGCTACCGTGCAGTTGGGTCTCGACACGTTCGGCGACATCGCGTTCGACGAGGACGGAAGGCCGCTCACCGCCGCCCAGACCATCCGCCACGTCGTCGAGCAGGCCGTCCTCGCCGACGACGTCGGCCTCCACTTCTTCGGCATCGGCGAGCACCACCGCCCCGACTTCGCTGTCTCCAGCCCCGAGATCGTGCTCGCGGCGGCCGCGGCGCGCACCCACCGCATCCGGTTGGGGACGGCGGTCACCGTGCTGTCCAGCGACGATCCGGTGCGCGTGTTCGAGCGTTTCGCTACCCTCGATGCGGTGTCGCACGGTCGCGCCGAGGTGATCCTCGGCCGCGGGTCGTTCATCGAGTCGTTCCCCCTGTTCGGGTACGACCTCTCCGACTACGAGGCGCTGTTCGAGGAGAAGCTCGACCTGTTCTCGCAGCTGATGCTCGAGAAGCCCGTGACGTGGCAGGGCACGACGCGGGCGCCGCTCGAGGATGCCGACGTGCACCCCAAGACCGAGAAGGGCCTCACCGCGTGGGTCGGCGTCGGCGGCAGCCCCGACTCGGTCGTGCGCACCGCCCGCTACGGGTACGGGCTCATGCTCGCGATCATCGGCGGGGGTCCGGCCCGGTTCCGCCCGTTCGTCGACCTGTTCCACCGCTCGCTCGCGACGTTCGGCCGCGACCGCCTGCCGGTCGGCGTGCATTCCCCGGGTCACGTCGCAGACACCGACGAACAGGCGTGGGAGGAGCTGTTTCCGGCGCTGAAGGCCAACCGCGACGCGATCGGGGCCGAGCGCGGCTGGGCGCCCTACAACCGGCTGCAGTTCCAGAACGACGTCGGCCCCGACGGCGCGGTGTTCGCCGGCTCGCCCGAGCGCGTGGCACGCAAGATCGCCGACTCCGTGAGGGTCCTCGGCGCCGACCGGTTCGACCTGAAGTTCTCGCACGGGCCGCTCTCGCACGCGAAGATGATGCGGTCGATCGAGCTCTACGGCACGAAAGTGACGCCGCTGGTCGCCGAGATACTGTCACAGGCGTGACGTGCTGCCCACGGCATCCGTACGATTCAAGGCATGACCGACGTCTCCACGCCCTCAGTGGCCGCCCGCCTCGATGCGCAGCCGTTCACCCGCGGGCACATGCGCATCCTCGGAGGTTCGGGCCTCGGCTGGGCGCTGGATGCCATGGACGTGGGCCTGATCTCCTTCATCATCGCGGCGCTGGTGTCGGAGTGGTCGCTCACGAGCGAGCAGGCGTCGTGGATCGCGTCGGCCGGGTTCGTCGGCATGGCCATCGGAGCCACCGTCGGCGGGCTACTCGCCGACCGCGTCGGCCGCCGTTCGGTGTTCGCGCTCACGCTGCTCGTCTACGGCCTCGCGACCGGCGCGAGCGCGCTGGTCGGGGGACTGGTGGCGCTGCTCATCCTCCGCGTGATCGTCGGGCTGGGTCTGGGTGCCGAACTGCCGGTGGCGAGCACCTACGTCAGCGAGTTCGCCCCGGCGCGCATGCGCGGGCGCCTCATCGTGATCCTCGAGGCCTTCTGGGCGGTCGGGTGGACGGCATCCGCCCTCATCGGGTACTTCGTCATCCCGAATGTCGACGACGGCTGGCGCTGGGCGTTCGCGATCGGGGCGATCCCCGCGGCGTACGCGCTCATCGTGCGCTGGGGGCTGCCGGAATCCGCCCGCTGGCTCGATCGCCAGGGCAGACGCGGCGAGGCCGAAGCGGTCGTCGCCGACCTGGAGGCGTCTCCCGCGGTGGGCTCCTCGACGAGGCGCCGCCTCGCCCCGGTCGTCGTGACCACCTCGCCCACACCCACCGCCGCGGCGACCACCGGGCGCGAGCGACTCGCCGCGCTGTGGTCGTCTGAGTTCCAGGTGCGCACGGCGTGCCTGTGGGTGGTGTGGTTCTGCGTCAACTTCGCCTACTACGGCGCTTTCATCTGGATCCCGACGCTCCTGTTCAGCCAGGGTTTCGACCTCGTCAAGTCCTTCGGGTTCACGCTCATCATCACGCTCGCACAGCTGCCCGGCTATGCGGTCGCGGCCTGGCTCATCGAAGTGTGGGGGCGTCGGGTGACGCTGTCGGTGTTCCTGGCCGGCTCGGCCGTGTCGGCCGTGCTGTTCGGGACGGCGTCGGGGGAGGCGGCGATCATCGCCACGGGCATGGCCCTGTCGTTCTTCAACCTGGGCGCATGGGGCGCGCTGTACGCGGTGACCCCCGAGATGTACCCGACGTCGCTGCGGGGGACCGGCTCGGGGTGGGCGGCCGGGGTCGGTCGCATCGCCTCCATCCTCGCGCCGCTGAGCGTGCCACCGCTGATCGTGCTGGGCGGTGTTCCCCTGGTCTTCGTCGTCTTCGCGATATTCTTCACGATCGCCACCGGGGCGGCGTGGGGACTCGTCGACCGACGAGGCGCTGCGCTGGACGAACGCTGAGCACCCGTACGCTGAGACGGTGGCATCCGTTCGATTCGTCGCCATCGGCGACTCTTTCACCGAAGGCGTCGGCGACGTGCTCCCCGACGGCACCGTGCGCGGCTGGGCCGATCTGGTCGCCGAAGGCTGGGCGCGCTCCCGAGGCGAGGCGATCGAGTACGCGAACTTCGCGATCCGCGGGAAGCTCGTGTGGCCGATCGTCGCACAGCAGCTCGAGCCGGCGCTCGCGCTGAAGCCGACGCACCTTTCCTTCAACGGCGGCGGCAACGACATGCTGCGCCCGCGCACGTCGATCGCGCACATCACCGACGCGTTCGCGCAGGTGCTGCGGCGCTGCGACGAGGAAGGCGTCACGCTCGTGCTGCTGTCGGGCGCCAACCCGAGCGCTCAGCTGCCGCTGAGCCCGCTCATCCAGCGACGCGGCGACCTGATGTCGGCCGCGGTGGTTGAGATGCTCGCCGACCGGCCCGACGTCATCCGCGCGCTGAACTGGCCCGACCACGAGCTGTCGGACCCCTCGTACTGGTCCGAAGACCGGCTGCACATGAACGCGCGGGGTCACCACCGCGTCGCGGCGCGCGTGCTGGATGCGCTCGGCGAGCAGGTGCCCGCCGGCTGGTGGTCGCTGCCGCCGCTGTCGGCGGCCGAGCGGCTCGGCCGGCAGCAGTACTTCCGCGAGCACCTCGCGCCGTGGGTCAAGCGCCGGCTGACCGGCACCTCATCCGGCGACAACCGCGAGCCGAAGCATCCCGTATGGCTCGAGGTCGCACCCGCCTGAGCACAGCGGCGTGGACGATGTCAAGGGCGTCGCCGTCCCGGCATCCATCGGTCACGATGGCCACATCCCTGCAGTGAGGAGTGGTGTCATGGGCATCGGAACCGGAATCGTCCTGTTCGTCATCGGAGCCATCCTGGTCTTCGCCGTCAACGTGGAAGTGGAGTGGGTGAACCTCGACATGGTCGGGTACATCCTCATGGGCGCGGGCGTCGTCGTGTTCCTGATCGCGATCATCCTGATGGTGCGCCGCCGCACGACGCAATCGGTCACCCACACGACCGACCCGGCAGTCGGCGAGCGCGTGACGCGGACCGAGACGAGCACGCCCGACGATCCGCGCGTGTGACCGTCAGCGGCGCGGGCGGCGCGGCTCATCCATGCCGATGTGGATGCGGGTGCGCTTGCGCTCGATGCTGATGAAGGTCGCACCGATAAGCCACAGCGGCACCTGCGTGAGGAACGCGAGGCGGAACGCGTCGAGGTTGTAGGTCTCGGGCGTGCCGGCGCCCTGCAGGTCGAGCGCGAGACCGATCAGCAGGATCGCGAAGAGTGCCGCCAGGAACCCCCCGGCATTGGTCACTCCCGTCGCGGTGCTCAGCCGCTGGGCGGGATTGTGCGTGCGAGCGTGGTCGAACGCGATCATCGAGGCGGGTCCGCCCATCGCGAGCGCGAACGCGAGGACGTACAGCAGCCACAGCGGCGCGGGGCCGGGCCACGCGATCACCGCGAGCCATGCGATCATCTGGATGAACACCGTCGGCAGCACCAGTGCGCGGGAGCGCAGGTGGGGGATGCGGCGCGACAGTTCGCCCATCACCGGCCCGATGGCCATGCCGATGATGACGTAGGTGGAGGTGACACCGGCGGCGGCCGCTGTGGACAGGCCTTCGCCGGCGGTGAGGAACGGCATGCCCCACAGCAGCATGAACGCCGTGCCGGCGAACGGCGTCGTGAAGTGCGACCAGAACGCGAGCCGGGTGCCGGGGTGCGCCCATGCCGCGCGGATGCCCACGCCGGTGTCGACGGACGAGCGCACGACGCGGATGGCGCCGGTGCCGGTGTCGACCGTGACATCCGCGGTGACTTCGGGCGGGTGGTTGCGGATGACGGCGAACACGAGGAGGGCGAACAGGACGCCCAGTCCCGCGATGCTGCCGAACGTGATCGTCCAGGTTGTGGAATGCAGGAGCGCCGCCAGCGGGATGAGGGCGACCAACTGACCCGCCTGCCCGACGATGCCCGTGAGCTGCACCATGACCGGGGCGCGCTGCGCGGGGAACCACGTCGCGACCAGTCGCAGCACGCCGGGGAAGATGGCCGCGTCGCCGGCGCCCAGCAGCATGCGGGCGATGAGCGCGACCCCGACGCTGGGGGAGAGTGCCATGGTCAGCTGGCCCAGCGCCATCAGGATCATTCCGACCGTCATGATGGGGCGCGCGCCGAACCGGTCCAGCAGCACGCCGACGGGGATCTGCATGCCGCCGTACATGGCGAGCTGGACGACGGCGAACATCGACAGCGTCGCGGCGTCCGCGCCGAAGCGCTCCGCGGCATCGACCCCCACCGCGGCGAGGGAGCTCCGGTTCGTGATCGCAAGCACGTACGCGGCGACGCCGACCGTCCAGATCACCCACGCGCGCACGCCGGGTCCGGAGTATGAGTCGATGCGGGCCACCCGACAACGCTACCCACCCGGGCGGGGGCCGGCGCACCGACGCCACAGTCCGGCCCGGTAAACTGAGAACCTCATGGAATTCGTCGTCCTGCTCATCGGCCTCATGTTCGCAACGGTGCTGCTGGCAGGACTCGGAGAACGGATCCGGCTGCCGTACCCGGTGCTGGTGCTCATCTTCTCGGCGGCCGCCGCGTGGCTGCCGTTCGTGCCGGAGCTGCACATCGATCCCGAGCTGATCCTGCCGCTGTTCCTTCCGCCGCTGCTGTTCGCCGTCGCGCAGCGCAGCTCGTGGGGCGTGTTCCGGCTGCGCTGGAAGACGCTCGTCCTGATGGCCGTGCTCCTGGTGGCACTCACCGCGGTGGCGGTCGCGGGCGTCGCCTGGTACTTCATGCCGATACTGTCGTTCCCGGCCGCGATCGCGCTGGGCGCCATCGTCGCCCCGCCCGACCCGGTGGCCGTCGAGGCCGTGGCCGGCAAGGTGCGGATGCCGCGGCGCATCGTCACGATGCTGCAGACCGAAGGCCTGTTCAACGACGCGATGGCCATCGTCATCTTCCAGACCGCCGTGTCGGCGGCCCTCAGCGGCAGCGAGGTGGGCTGGGGCCTGATCCCGTCGTTCCTGGCCGGAGCCGCGGGCGCGGTCATCCTCGGCTTCCTGATGGCCTGGGTCGTCGGTGCGATCAACCGGGTGGTGCCCGATCGCACGGCGCGTACGGCCATCACGCTCGTGGCCCCGTACGCGGTGTACATGCTCTCCGAGCAGGTGCACTTCTCGGGTGTGGTCGCCGTCGTCGTGACCGCCGTCGAGCTCGTCCGGCGCGACCGGCCGCAGGACTCGCAGGAGCGCCTCACGCGCACCTCGTTCTGGGAGGTCGTCGAGATGCTCACCACCGGGGTCGCGTTCGGTCTCGTCGGCATCGAGATGCGCTACGTCATCGAAGACGAGGGCGCCAACCTGCTCGGCTGGGTTCCCGCGATCATCGCGATCTGCGTGGTGGTCGTGCTCGTCCGGTTGGTCTGGGTCGCCATCGTGCTCGGCGCCGGCTGGCGTGCGGAGGGCGTGCCCGAGGAGAAACGCGTGTCGCTGTCGTCCCGGTTCAAGGACGTCATTCTGGTCACGTGGTGCGGGATGCGCGGGCTCGCGACCCTCGCGCTCGCCCTCGCTCTGCCCACCGGGGTGGGTTCAGGACGCAACTTCGTCATCACCACGGCGTGCGCGGTCCTGTTCGTCACCCTCGTGATACCCGGCCTGACACTGCCCGCGCTCGTGAGGATTCTGCGGCCGGTCGACGACCACGCCCTCGTCGAGAGCGAGGAGCGCCAGATCGCTCTGCGTGCCGAGCGGGCCGCGGTCACCGCGATCGCGAAGTCGCCGCACCTCGAAGGGCTCGACCCGGAGCTGGTGACGCGTGCACGGGCGCGGGTCAGCGGCCTGCACTCGGTGCTCGAGCACGACGACGACGTCATCGACGACGACTACGAGGCCGAGCAGCGCACGAAGGTGCGATCGGTCGAGTTCATGCTGCGCGACGCGCTGTCGGCGGCGCGGCGCGAGGTGCTCAGCATGCGCGGCGAGAAGGGCGTCGATCCCGAAGCCGTCAACGCCGTGCTGCGACGCCTGGACCTGCGCACGGTCTCGCTCGACTCGAACCCGCACTGAACTACGTCCGCGGCCGCCCCGCTCTGATCGCGGTCGCGACGTGCTCTGGTCGGAACCCCCTCCCGACGAGCCGTGACAGCACCCGGCGCGCGATCGGCGCCACCCCCGTCGCGATGACGGGTACGACACCCGGGATGCCGTGTCCGGCGGCGAGCGCGCCGATACCGCGGTGCGCCACGCGCTGCACCCGCTGCATGCGCAGCGCGGGGGACAGACGTCGACTCTGCAGGCGCGCCAGCACCTCGCTCAGCGGACCCGGCGCCGTCTGCAGCAGGTTCGCGAGCGCGACGGCATCCTGAATCGCATAGTTGACGCCGACGCCGAAGACCGGCGACATCGCGTGCGCTGCATCGCCTATGCAGACGACGCCGGGCCGGTACCATCGCTCGAGCGCATCGATCTGCACGGACAGCACCTTGATCTGGTCCCATGATTCGAGCGTGCCCACGACCGGGGCGATCGGCGGGGCGATGCGTGCGAGATGCTCGTGGAACGCATCGAGTCCGTTGTCGCGCAGGCGGCCGAAGCCGTCCTTCTCGATGACGCAGCCGGCCTGATAGTGGTCGCCGCGGTCGATCGTGAGCACAAGCCCGCCGCGGTCCGCATATCCGAGGGTCGTGGGCGGGGGCTCGGCGGGCTTGGGCAGGTGGAACCACAGCACATCGATCGGCACCCCGGCTGCGCGCGGCACCAGCCCGGCCGATGCGCGCACGCGCGAATCGCGCCCGTCCGCGGCGACGACCAGCGCTGCACGCAGCACGGACATCTGACCGCGCTCACTCACGGACACACCGACGACGCGCCCGTCTTCCTCGACGACCCCCTCGACCTCGGTGCCCATCCGCAGGTCGAAACCCGGCAGCGCACGCCCTTCGCGCGCAAGGAAGTCCAGGAAGTCCCACTGCGGCGCGAACACCAGGAAATCGTCGGGCGGGCCGAGGGTGCGGAAGTCGACGAAGGCCAGGCGACGGCCGGCGATGACGGCGTCCATCGTGTGGATCCGGGTCACCGGCAGTTCGAGGAAGCGCTCGCGCAGGCCGAGTTCGCCCAGGATCGTCAACGTCGACGGGTGGATGGTGTCGCCGCGGAAGTCCCGCAGGAAGTCGTCGTGCTTCTCGAGCACCGCGATGCGCCGGCCCGCCCGGGCCAGCAGGTAGCCGAGCATCACGCCGGCGGGGCCACCACCGGCGATCACGACGTCGTAGGAGGAATCGCCCATACCTGTAGCGCAGACCCGTAGCGCGCCGTTGTCAACCCCCGACGTGCGAGACTGCCGGGATGACCGACATCGAGCTGGCCCGGATCGGTGGTGGCTCGGTGGTCCTGCACGATGCGCGCCGCAAGATGCGCCGCACCGTCACGCTCGAGCCCTTCGAGATCGGCGTCTTCGCCGTCACCGAGGAGCAGCTGGCCGAGCTGCTCGGAGAACCGGCATCCCATCCCCGTCGGCCCGCCGTCGACGTCAGCTGGCTGCGCGCGGTGCGCATGTGCAACGCCGCATCGGAATGGGAAGGACTCGACCCCGCCTACATGTTCGACGGCGAGGAGGTCCGGTGGCAGGTGGATGCCGACGGGTACCGACTGCCCACCGAAGCCGAGTGGGAGTTCGCGTGCCGTGCCGGGTCGAGCGCGGCGCACTACGGTCCGCTCGTGGATGTGGCGTGGACCGCGGCGGACGGACACCGGCATCCGCAGGACGTCGGCGGGAAGCACCCCAACCTGCACGGCCTCTTCGACACGCTCGGCAATGTGTGGGAGTGGTGCTGGGACCTGCTCGATCCGGCACGCTACCGCGATTACCGCGTGTTCCGCGGGGGCGGGTTCGCCGACGATGCATGGAGCGTCCGAGCGGGCACGCGGCGCGGGGGAGCACCGCGGATGCACCACGACGATGTCGGCCTCCGGCTCGCGCGGGGCGGGTTCGACGCGGTCGACGCGGCGCAGGGCTGGTCGACAGCCGCGGACCGCGAGCGGGCGCTGAGCGACGGCCCGCTGCCGCCGGGGTGGACACCGCTGCGGTGATCCACGAAGAATCTTGTGAAGGTCATGTCGATTTCGCCGGCGGCCGTTCGACGTCTTGGTGAGGGCGCACCCGGCGCCTGCGACACAAGGAGATGGACAGATGAAGCACATGCTGATCATGCGGGCCTCCCAGGCCGCGGCCGACGCCTACGAAAAGATGGACTTCGAAGCGGTCATCAACGCGATGGGCGCCTACAACGAGCAGCTCATGAAGGCAGGCGTCATGGCCGGCGGCGACGGACTCGCGCCCGAACCGGGCTGGGTCGTCGACTTCGACGGCGAGACGCCGGTCGTCAGCGACGGCCCTTACGGGGAGGTCCACGAGCTGTTCAACGGCTTCTGGATTCTCGACACGTCCACGGCCGAAGAGGCTCTCGAGTGGGCGAAGCGCTGTCCGTTGGGCCCGGGCGCCAAGCTGGAGGTGCGGCGGATCACCGACGAGAGCGACTTCGCCGACTACAGCGACAACGAATACGTGCAGAAGGAAGCCGGCTGGCGCGAGGAGCTGGAGTCGAAGTGACCGCGCTCGACGTCTCTCGCGCGGTCGAGGCCGTCTGGCGCATCGAGGGCGCGCGCATCATCGCGACGCTCGCGAAGATGACCGGCGACCTCGGCCTCGCGGAGGACGTCGCGCAGGAAGCGGTCGCCGAAGCCCTGGCAGCCTGGCCCGAGCACGGCGTGCCCGCCAACACGGGCGCATGGCTGACCACCGTCGCCAAGCGCCGGGTCATCGACGCGTGGCGGCGCCGCGAACGCCTCGATGAACGCCACCGCACCATCGCACACGCTCTGTCTGAGGCGACCGAAGACGAGTGGATGCCGATAGAAGACGACCTGCTGCGGCTCGTGTTCACGGCGTGTCATCCGACGCTGTCGCGCGAGTCGCAGATCGCTCTGACGCTGCGCGTCGTCGGTGGTCTGACCACAGTCGAGATCGCGCGGATGCTGCTGGTGCCGGTCGCCACCGTGCAGGCACGGATCACGCGGGCGAAGAAGACGCTAGCGGCGGCGAACGTGCCCTTCGAAGCGCCCGATCCGTCGGAGTGGAGCGAGCGGCTCGGGGGAGTGCTCGGGGTCGTCTACCTGATATTCACCGAGGGCTATGCCGCGACGACGGGATCCAAGGGCACGCGCCCCGATCTCGCCGACGAAGCCCTGCGGCTCGGTCGGGTCATTGCGGGGCTGCTGCCGCGCGAGCCTGATGCGCACGCGCTGGTCGCGCTGATGGAGTTCCAGCGGTCGCGGTTCGGGGCACGCGAGGACCGTGACGGAGCGCCGGTGCTGCTGGCCGATCAGGACCGCACCCTATGGAACCGCGCACAGATCCGTCGGGGCCAGGCGGCGCTGGATCGCGCGGATGAGGCTGCCGCGGCGCGTCGGCGGGGGAGAGGCTCCTACGCGCTGCAGGCTGCGATCGCCGAGCGCCACTGCGTCGCCACGTCCGTGGACGACACGGACTGGGAGCGCATCGTCGTGCTCTACGAGGCGCTGGGACGGATCACTCCGAGCCCGATCGTCGACCTCAACCGCGCGGTCGCAGTATCGATGGCGACGGGACCGGCCACCGCACTGCGCATCGTCGACGACCTCGCCGCGACGGAGCGGCTGCGCGGATCGCCGCTGCTGCCGAGCGTGCGCGGAGAGCTGCTGGCGCGACTCGGGCGTGCGGAGGAAGCGCGCTCGGAGTTCGAGACCGCGGCATCCCTCACCCCCAACGATGCCCAGCGATCGGTGCTCGAGCGGAAGGCCGCTGCGCTGGGGTGACTCACCGCGGGACTCGAATGCGCGGACAGCGAGCACCGCGTCGGGTGTCTTGGGGTACAGGACGTAGGTCACGTCCGGTCCCCACGGGGCGAGCCCGAGGAGCCGGCCGATCGCTCCCTGGGCGACACCGCGGTCCGCGTGCTCACCAGCCACGTCGAACCCCTCATACACAGACTTCCCGACAGACCCGCGCGTAGGGATTACCCACAAGAACCTGCAGGTACGTCAGTCCCACCGCCAGCCGGCCCGCGTGGAGGGCTACTTCTGGACGATGATGAGGTTCACGCCGTTATCCGGGTGATAGCTCCATTGCGCGGAGAAACTGTCCCATTCACCGCTTAGCCGCCCGTCGAGCGACCGGGTCTGGCCCATGCTCTCAATCAGCCATTTCGGCATTTCTAAGCTCTCTTGCACGCAGGTGAGAGCCAAGGAGCTCACGCCGAGCACGTCGTCGTCTTGTGGCTTGGTGGCCACGATGAGAGTCTGCCCGCCGTCTTCTACCGAAACGACCCCATCGAAGTACTCATCGAACAGCTCGCCAGCTTCCTCGTCGGTGAGGCCTTCCGCGTTGTCTTTGGCGGGCTTGTCGGCACTGTCCTCGGTGGCGGACAGCCGCAACAACGGCTTGTTGCCTGCGCACTCGGCGCCAGCCCGCTCGATCGGTGTGGGCTGCGACAAAGCGAAGGCCAACCCAGCACCTGCGCCGGCGAGGATGAGCACGGCACTGGCAGCGATAAGCCAGCGGACCCACTTCGCGGTCATACGGGGTACAGGAGGACTTGGCATGTCGGGCTGCGGCGATGCAGCCTCGGGGGTCGGATCCTGGTCGGTCACAGTGCAGCCTGTCTGCTCGGCGGGAAGATGAGAGGTCTCTCATCCGCAACCATAGCGAGCGCGGCGGACACTGGCCGGCAGGGAACTAGCAGGGGGAGTCGTGCCAGGTGTCGTATTCGCATCCAAGGGGAACATGCCATCTTCGAGCTGACATAATGTGCATTATCGGCGAAAGCACGACAAGCGATGCAGACTCGGCGTCTGCCCGATTACAGCGCCGAGCCGATGTCTGTTCGCGCGAAGTCGTTGCCGAATCTCAGGACGGCAGCCCGTCCGCGCAGGCAGAAAGGTGGAAGATAAGGACGAATCGCGTTGGCGGCGGGCACCCGCACGGAGACGCCCTCCAACCGCCATAGGCTCGAAGCATGCTGGATACGCTCACCGGGTTCGTCGTGGTGGGCGTCGCGATCCTGGTGGGCTGGATCATCGGACGCATCGATCTGCTCGGCCCGCACGCGCGCCACGTCCTCAGCCGACTGACGTTCTTCGTCCTGTCCCCGTTTCTGCTGTTCGTCGTGCTGGCGCAAGCAGACATCCATCTGCTCTTTTCGGCCCTGCTGCCCGTGTCGGCGATCGCCGCGGTCTTCGTGTTCGCCATCGCCATCGTCGTCATGCGGTTCGTCTGGCGTCGTGACGTCGGCGAGACGCTCATCGGCACCCTGTCGGCCGGCCAGGTCAACTCGAACAACATGGGCATTCCGCTGTCGCTGTACCTGTTGGGCAGTGCAGCGTACCCTGCACCGGTCATCCTGCTGCAGCTGCTGGTCTTCACGCCGATCTCGATGGCGATCTTCGAGGCGGTCTCGACGGGTCAGCGACGCATGATCCCCATCCTCCGGCGCACCGTCACCAACCCCATCGTCCTGGGCTCTGTGCTCGGCGTGATCGTCTCGGCATCCGGCATCCAGATGCCCCCGATCGTCATCGAGCCGCTGACGCTCATCGCGGACGCCTGCGTTCCCGTGCTGCTGATCACCTACGGCATCTCACTGCACGGCCAGCGCGTGTTCGGCGCATCCGGCCGACGGCGCGACATCGTGCTCGCGACGAGCCTGAAACTGATCGTGATGCCGGTGGCCGCCTGGGCCGCCGCCACTTTCCTGTTCCAGTTGCCCGCGCACGACGTGCTCATTGTGACCGTGCTCGCGGCGCTGCCGACAGCGCAGAATGTCTTCAACTACGCCCAGCGCTACGACGTCGGCGAGACCGTCGCACGCGATACCGTCTTCCTCACCACGGTCGGCTGCGTGCCGGTTCTGCTCCTGATCATGGTCTTTCTCGGCTGAAAACGAACGGATGCCGATCTGAGAACGATGCGACTCCCCCGCGAGTCGGTGTCCTCCCTGTTGCATTCGAAGGTCTAACCTGAAGGAGTTTCCGCACAGGAATTTCCCAGAAAGGGCCCTCATGTCCACCGAAACCTCATTCGAGAAGTCGGCCGTCAACGGTATCCGCACCGCCCTCGGCATCGGCGGCGTCCTCGCGGTCATCCTCGGTATCCTCATCCTCGTCTGGCCGGGCAAGACCGCGATGGTCGTCACGGCCATCGTCGCGATCTACGCGATCGCCGCGGGACTTGCCTACGCCGGACTCGGGATCTTCTCCAAGACCAAGGGCGGGTGGGCGCGCGTCGGCCACATCGCCCTGGGCGTGCTGTTCATCATCGCCGGCATCATCGCGTTCTTCAATCTCGGCGCGACGACCGCCTGGCTGGCCGTGTTCGTCGGCATCCTCGTCGGAATCATGTGGATCATCGAAGGCGTGGTGTCGCTCTCGACCCTCGGCGACGCGGGGTCGAAGGGCTGGACGATCTTCTTCGCGATCCTCTCGATCATCGCGGGCATCGTGCTGCTGTTCTCGCCCCTCTGGGGTGCGGTCATCCTGTGGTGGCTGCTGGGCATCTCGGCGATCGTCCTCGGCATCATCAACATCGTGCGCGCGTTCACCTTCGGCAAGAAGTAACGCCCGCATACGAAGAACGCTCCGGAGCTCAACGGCTCCGGAGCGTTCTTCGTGCGTGTGGGCGTCAGCCCACCGGCAGGTGGCGCCGCCACCAGTCGACGATGGCGTCGAACCGCTCGACGCGGTGCCGCGGGCGGCCGCCACGGGTCAGCTCGTGGTCCTCCCCCGGGAACACGAGCATCTCCGCCTCGACGCCCTGGCGCTTCAGCGTGGCGTAGTAGCGCGTGGCCTGTTCGAGCGGGCACCGGTAGTCGAGCTCGGAGTGCAGCACCAGCGTCGGCGTCTTCACCTGCGAGATGACCGCCAGCGGGCTCTGCGCGGCGATCTGCTCGGGGTCCGTGCCGACGTACTCGTCGCCGAAGAACGATCCGATGTCGCTCGTGCCCACGAAGCTGGCCGGGTCGAGGAAGCCGCGCTCCACGATCGCACCGGCGAAGCGGTGATCGTGCGCGATGACCCACGCGGTCAGGTATCCGCCGTACGACCCGCCCATGACGCCGACGCGATCGCCGTCCAGCCGCCCGTCCGACGCGATGGCGCCGTCGAGGAAGTCCATGACGTCGTGGAAGTCCACCGTTCCCATCTTCCGGCGGATGCTGCGGCCGTGCGCCCGGCCATAGCCGGCGCTCCCCCGCGGGTTGCAGTAGACGACGGCGTACCCGGCGTCGACGAGCACCTGCGTCTCATCGAACAGATGTATGCCATACGAGGCATACGGCCCGCCGTGAATCTGCAGGATGACCGGGAACGGCCCCTCCCCCTCCGGCGTCGCGACCCAGCCGTGCACGGGGTACCCGTCGCGGCCACGGATCTCGAGCTCCGTCGGCACGATCAGGCCGCTGCGCTGCACCTTCGCCCCGAAGTCGGTGACGGTGCCCGCGCCGACCACGGCGAGTTCACCGAAGGTGTCGGGCGCGCGATACGCGACGACGATCCGGTCACCCTCATCGGTGTGCGCGGCGTCCTGACCGGCCACCTCGACGTCGCCGTCGAGGACGGTCGTGACCGCACCGTCGCGACCGATCCGCAAGAGCTCGACGCGTCCGCGGGTGCGGTTCTGCACGAGGAAGTCGTCGCCGATGACCGTGATGTGCGAGTCGACCTCGCCGAAGTCGAGGCTCTCGGCGTCGGTGAGCGCGCGCACGCCGTGGTCTTCGACCAGCCACAGTCCCACGCCCGGCGCGACGAAGTCCGTCCCCTCTGCGCCGACAGCCGACGCCAGCAGCGCGATGGTGCCATCCGCGGCGACGGCGGCGTCGCCGATCGACAGCCCGGCATCGCGGCCGACCACCTCCCGCTGCCCGGATCCGTCGACGGCCACGGAGATCAGGCGGGAGCGCAGATCGCGGCGCTCGGACTCGATCTCGTCGGGGAGCGTGAGCACTTCGCTGCCGTCGACGGTGAACACGACACCCTGGTGCGACTGGGAGCCGTCGGTCAGCTGGACGGCCTCGGCTGCGACGACCGTCTGCTTGGGGGCGGTTTCCCCCTCGGCGACCACGACGGGTGCCGGGGCGTAGAACGGTTCGGCGCCCGGGTCGGGTGCGTCGATCACGAACACGTGCGAAGGCCGGTCGATGATGTAGCCGAGACCATTGGCATGCCAGCGGATGCCGGTGATGCGGCGCGGCGGCTCCGCCGCGGCATCCCGCCCCTCCACGGTTCCGTAACGCCCCTTCTCGGGCACGCGGGCGGTGTAGGCCAGGCGTGTGCCATCGGGCGACCAGTCGAACGATCCCACGCCGGCAGTGGCGTCGGTGGCCTGCACCGGCTCCCCTCCCCCGGCATCCATCACGAAGATCTGCCCCTTGCCGGCGTCGTCACTGCGAACGAACGCGACGCGAGCACCGTCCGGGGACAGTCGCGGCGCACGGTCGGCCACGCCGCGCGTGAGACGCCGCGGTGTGGTGTTCGCCAGGTTGCGCAGATCGACCCGCCACAGCTGCCCGACCGTGCGGTCGGCGGCGACGTCGGGGCGCGAGGCCGCGAAGATCGCGAACGAGCCGTCAGGCGCGAGGGTGGGCCGGCCGACCGAGACGAGGCCGTCGATATCCGTCGCCCGCACGGTCACTCCCCACCGAACGAGCTGGTGTCGCCGATGAGGCGCGTGTTGTCGGCGGCGATCGGCTCGACCGCGGCGAGGGCGACCTCGGCGGCGAACTCCGACACGTTGTAGAGCTTGCCGGCTGACTCGCGACGCGAGGCGATGGCGCCGGGGTTCGCACGCTCGAGGAGCGTTGCGGTGATGGTGCCCTCGATCATGTCGCCCGAGACGACCACGAACTCCACGCCGCGCTCGGTGAGCGCGGGGATGCGCTCGCGCAGTGCGTCCTCGCCGGCACGCTTCGACAGCGCGACCGGCTCGTACTCGGGCATCGTCGGCGTCGTGCGGATGAAGTGGGCCTGGTGGCTCGTGACGAACACGACGCGGCCGCCCTCGGGCAGCAGCGGCAGGGCGGTCTCGAGCACGCTGACCTGCGCGTCGCGGTTCAGCAGCAGGGCGTAGTCCTCGGCCATCCCGCTCTCCATGCCGCCCGAGGCGTTGAGCACGAGGATGTCGAGGCTGCCGAAGCGCTCCTTGACGGCGTCGAACATCTCCTGGACGGATGCCGGATCGGTCAGATCCGCACCGACCACCAGCACCTCGACGCCCAGCTCGCGCAGCTCGGTCGCGAGCTTCTCGGCACGCGGCGCCTTGTTGCGGAAGTTGATGACGACATTCGCCCCGCCCTGGGCGAGATAGCGCGCCGTGTCGGCTCCGATGCCGCGCGACGACCCGGTGACGAGGGCGGTGCGGCCGGTGAGCGTGCCGGCGGGAATGGGCTGGGACATGGAACTGCTCCTGCGGAATCGGTGTGCGCGCGACGAGCGCCGCGACCGCTCCAAACTTTAGCAATCGCTTCCCGCCGGGCCGGCCGTGGTCCGATAGTGTCGAAGCAGGGATCTCGGGAAGGAGCGTCGATGCTGCCGGACCTCACGCAGTACATGTGGATCGTGTGGCTGGTGCTCGCGCTGCTGTTCGTCATCGTCGAGCTGATGACCCTCGAGTTCACTTTTCTCATGCTCGCCGCAGGCACTCTGATCGGCGGTCTCGGCGTGAACCTCCTCGGCGGCCCGTGGTGGCTGCAGGTGCTGATGGCGGCGGCGGTCTCGGGCCTGCTGCTGTTCACCATCCGCCCGCTCCTGCTCCGGGCCCTGCGGCGCAGCAGCGCCCTCCAGCCGACCAATGTCGACGCGCTCTACGGCATCAGCGCGCGCGTTCTCGTCCCGTTCGTCGACGGTGACGGCTCGGTCAAGCTCGACAACGGCGAGACCTGGACCGCTCGTCTCATCGACGGCGATGCGACACAGCTCGACGTCGGCAGCCGCGTCGTGGTGCGCGCCGTGCGCGGCGCGACGGTCGAGGTCGCTCCCGAAGCCGCCCCCGAAGAAAGGACCATCGACCATGGTTGACGTCGGAGCCTTCATCGGCCAGATATTCATCATCGTCCTGCTGGTCGTCGTCGCGATCTTCGTGATCGTGATGCTGTTCCGGTCGATCCGCATCATCCCGCAGGCCTACACCGGCGTCGTCGAGCGGCTCGGTCGCTACCAGCGCACGCTGAGCCCGGGCCTGAACCTGCTCGTGCCCTTCATCGACCGGCTCCGCCCCCTCGTCGACATGCGCGAGCAGGTCGTGTCCTTCCCCCCGCAGCCGGTCATCACCGAAGACAACCTGGTCGTCTCCATCGACACGGTCGTGTACTTCCAGGTCACCGACGCCCGCGCGGCGACCTACGAGATCGCGAACTACCTGAGCGCGGTCGAGCAGCTCACCACCACGACCCTGCGAAACGTCGTGGGCGGTCTGAACCTCGAAGAGGCGCTGACCAGCCGCGACAACATCAACGGCCAGCTGCGCGTCGTGCTCGACGAAGCCACCGGAAAGTGGGGCCTGCGCGTCTCGCGCGTCGAGCTGAAGGCGATCGACCCGCCCCACTCGATCCAGGATTCGATGGAGAAGCAGATGCGCGCCGAGCGCGAGCGCCGTGCCACGATCCTCACCGCCGAAGGATCCAAGCAGGCGCAGATCCTCGAAGCGGAGGGTCGCCGTCAGGGCGAGATCCTGCGCGCCGAGGGCGACAAGCAGGCCGCGGTCCTGCGCGCCCAGGGCGAGTCCGAGGCGATCAAGATGGTCTTCGACGCGATCCACGTGGGCGATCCGGACGACAAGCTGCTCGCCTATCAGTACCTGCAGACGCTGCCCAAGATCGCAGAGAGCCCGTCGAGCAAGCTGTGGATCGTGCCGAGCGAGCTGACCTCGGCGCTCAGCGGCATCGGCGAGGCGTTCGCCGGCCGGGCGCAGACCCGTCCGCACCGGGCGACACCCGCGGAAGGCTCCGGCACGGCGAGCGAGATCGCCGATGCCGCCGTCTCCGCCGCGCGCGACGCGGCCTCAGAGGCCGCAGAGATCACCACCGAAGCGCAGGCGATGCCCGGTGAGACGCGCGCGACGCTGCGGAGTTCTGCGGCGGAGGGTGCGCCCGCGGCTGCCCCCGACACGCCCGCGGCTGAGCCGCCGGCATCCACGTGACCCACCCCTGGTTCACGGCCGGACCGACACCGCGCGTACTGGCTCATCGCGGGCTCGTGCCGGCCGACTCCGAAGGGATCGCGGAGAACACGACGGCCGCGTTCGCCGCGGCGCACGCGGCCGGGGCGATCTACGTCGAGTCGGACTGTCATCTGACCGCCGACGGCGAAGTCGTCCTCTTCCACGACGAGGACCTGTCACGGGTGGCCGGTGACCCTCGGGCCGTGGCAGCGGTCACGTTCCGCGAACTGGAGCGCGTCATGGGCACGCGCGGCGGGCTGCTGAGCCTGCCGCAGGCCCTGGACGCATTCCCGACCTTGAGATTCAACCTCGACGTGAAGGTTGCTGCGGCGGCCGAGCCGATGGGCAGGGCCGTGGCCCGCCATGCCGAGCGCGTGCTGCTGTCGAGCTTCGATGACGACCGCCGCCGGGTCGCGATGGCCGCCGCCCGCGCGGCCGGCGGCGAGCCGGCCGCCTCGGCCGGAACAGGCACCATGGTGCGCGTTCTGGCGGCGGCCGCCGCCCACTCCGATCGCCTCGTGCGCCGAGCGCTGGCCGGCATCGATGCCCTCCAGATCCCCGAGCGATACGGGCGTCTGCGGGTGGTCACGCCACGCGTGATCGCCGCCGCGCACGGGGCCGGCGTCGAGGTGCACGTATGGACCGTCAACGACCCCGCCGAGATGGAGCGGCTCCTCGACATGGGGGTCGACGGCATCGTCACCGACCGCGCGGATGTGGCGCTGGCCACCGTGGCCGGCCGCGCGTAGTCGCGTCCACTGAAGATAGTCTGTGAAAGCCCGTCCGATCCAGGTTCCTCGGATGATCCGCACAGGTGGACGCGTTATACCTGAAGACGACGAGAGGACCACACAATGGCAGATCGCAGCCTGCGTGGCTCACGGATCGGCGCCTCAAGCCTACAGAGCGAAGAGGGCGTCGTTTTTCATGAGCGCGCCAACCACACCTACGCTTGCACGCAGTGCCAGCGCGAGACCGTCTTGACCTTTGCGGCAGACGCCGAAGTGCCCGACGCATGGGAGTGCCGCACCTGCGGTGCCGAAGCCCTGCGCCGCGTCGGCGATGGTGTCGCCGAGGTCGACCACTCGGGCGACAAGATCGCCCGCACCCACTGGGACATGCTGATGGAGCGCCGCACGCTCCCCGAGCTGGAAGAGCTGCTCGAAGAGCGCCTCGCGCTGCTGCGCGAGCGTCGCGGCGGCAGCGCCCGACTCACCGCCTGATCGTCAGCCGTCGACGCCGGCCTCGTTCGAGGCCGGCGTCTTCGCTGTCCCCCGGCGGCGCGCGAGCACCCAGGCGACCACCAGCGCGGCCAGGCTTCCCCAGCCGAGCAGCAGCTGCAACCAGGGGCCGATGACCACCGCCGAGGTGAGTCCCGTCCGCAGCGGCACGTCGGTGAGCATCGCCCCGGCCTCGGCCGCGGGCAGCGACTCGATCGTCGATCCGTCCGGGGCGATGACCTGACTCGTGCCGACCGTCGAGAGGTTCACGACGGCGCGGCCGGTCTCGATCGCGCGCATGCGGGCGAAGGCGAGCTGCTGGAGATTCTCGTCGGTGTCGCGGAAGTCGGCGTTGTTGGTCTGGAACATGTAGACCTCGGCGCCCTCACGCGCACCCTCCCAGATGACGTCGTCGTAGATGACGTCGAAGCAGATCGCCAAGCCCACCCCGACGCCGTCGACGTCGAAGAACGGCGGATTGGTGCCCGGGGTGTACTCGCGCTGGATGAGCCCGATGAGATCGGGGGCCAGCATCTCGTAGAACCAGCGATCGGGCACGTACTCCCCCATCGGCACGGGGTGGCTCTTGTCGTGGTAGGCGACGGGGTTGTCGGCTCCGTCCTGCCACAGCATCGACGTGTTGAACACGTCCTCGCCGCGCACGGTGGCCGCGTTGACGAGCAGAGGCACATCGATCCTGGCCGAAAGTCGGTCGAGTACCTGCGCCACCGATTCGTTGTTCGTGGGGTCGGCGTCGATCCCGCCCTCGGGCCACAGCAGCACGTCCATGTCCTCGTCCAGCAGCGGCTCTGTCGCCTTCAGCTGCGCGTCGAGCACGGCGTAGGGCTCGCGCTCGTCGAAGTAGCCCGCGGGACCGTTGCCTTGAACGGCGCCGACGCGCATGGTCCCGGCATCCATCGTCGGGAACTGCGGCACCGCCACCATCAGCACTGCAGCGACCAGCGCCGGCACCGCGGTGCGCACGTCGCGCCACTGCCACATCCGCGCCCATTCGATCACCGCGGCGGCGAGGAACACCATCAGGAACGTGAGCCCGCTGACTCCCGTCCAGGACGACAGCTCGGCGAGCGGGCTCTCGGACTGGCTCATTCCGATGCGCCCCCACGGGAAGCCGGTGTACGGCCACGAGCCGAGGAACTGCTCGCGCGCGGTCCACAGACCCGCGATGAGGGCGGGGAGAGCCAGCAGGCGCCCCCACCGGCCGGGCGCGACGCGCGGCAGCCAGCGGTACGCCAGGCACAGCGCGATCGCCCCGAGCGCGCTGAGCAGCGTCTCGATGCCCGCCAGCGCGAACCACGGGACCACGCCGAGGTATCGGGTGATCCACATGATGTGGATGAGGTAGAAGGATGCCGCGAAGGCGAACCCGACGACGAACGCACCCCACGCGGACCGGCCGATGAGCGACACGAGCGACAGGGTCACGCCGACGAACGCGAGCGGCCACCAGCCGATGTCGGGGAAGGCGAGATCGAGGACCGCCCCGCCGGCGACGGCTGCCATGAGGGCGAACCACATCGGCAGCAGCGGGCGAGGGCGTTCGGGCACCTATCGAGCCTAAGCGGTGTTGCCCGGAGGAGTCCGCCACCGCCCGGTCGGGCCGGCGATCACACCGAGCTGTAGTCGACGATGCCGCGGCGCACCGCTTCGAGCGCCTTGCGCGCGGTCGTCGCGACGGGGGCGTCGGCCACCATGGACAGCTGGTCGAGCAGGTCGATGACCTGTTTCGTCCAGCGCACGAAGTCGCCCGCGGCCATGTCCGCCATGTCCAGGACCTGATCCAGGGGAATGCCGCGCGCCCACGCCGCCATCGCGGGGGCGAGACCGGTCGCGGGAGGCTCCGATCCCGGCAGCCGGTGATCGCGCTCGAGGTCGTCGAGCCGCGACCACAGGTCCTGCGTCTCGCTCAGCGCCTGCCGGAACGGACCACGCGGCAGCGCGCGCGTCTCCGCATCGCCGGCGTCTCCGCGAGGCTCGTAGACGAGGCAGGATGCCAGGGCCGCAAGGCTCGGCGCATCGAGCGAGTCCCAGAGCTTCCGGCGCAGCGCCTCGGCCACCAGCAGGTCGCGCTCACCGTAGATCCGGCGCATCGTGCGACCCGCGGCGGTCAGGCTCGTCGTGCCGTCGGAGTCGATGACGACGTAGTCCAGGGCCGAGAGCACATCGACGACTCGGTCGAACACGCGCGCGACGGTCCCGGTGCGGGTCGCGATCTGCTGACGGATCTTGTCGGCCTTGCGCCCCAGCCGCTCGTACCGCTCGCCCCAGCGGGCGTGGTGCTCCCGGTCCGGGCAGCTGTGGCACGGGTGACGCTGCAGGCGGCGCCGCAGTCCCTGGATCTGCTGCTGACGCTTCTGCCGGGCCGCGTGCGGAGCGTGCTGGTCGCCCCGACCGCTCTTCTCGAGATCGCTGAGCTCGCGGCGCAGCGCGGCGTATTCGGCGAAGTCGCCACGGTCGCACGTCATCGCCTCGGCGTAGCCGGCGAGCGTCTCCTCGGCCTCTTTCACCTGACGCGCGAGCCCCACGACCGCGCGGTCGGCCTGGAACTGGGCGAATGACGACTCGAGGATCTTGCGTGCTCGGGCCCGGCCGAAGCTGTCGATCAGGTTGACGGCCATGTTGTAGGTGGGCCGGAAGCTCGAGTTCAGCGGGTACGTGCGGCGTGAGGCGAGGGCTGCGACCGCCTGCGGGTCGAGGGCCTCGGTCCACTGGATCACCGCGTGGCCTTCGACGTCGATCCCCCGGCGACCGGCGCGGCCGGTCAGCTGGGTGTACTCCCCCGCGGTGATCGCGACGCGCGCTTCGCCGTTGAACTTCTCGAGCTTTTCGAGCACGACCGTCCGGGCGGGCATGTTGATCCCGAGCGCGAGGGTCTCGGTGGCGAACACGGCCTTGACGAGCTTGCGCTGGAACAGCTCCTCGACGATCTCCTTGAACGCCGGCAGCAGCCCCGCATGGTGGGCCGCGACACCACGTTCGAGGTTCTCCTTCCACTCCCAGAATCCGAGGACGGCGAGGTCCTCGTCCTGCAGGGTGCGAGTGCGTGCGTCGACGATCTGACGGATCTCGTCGCGTTCCTCACGGGTGGTCAGCCGGATCCCGGCGCGACGGGCCTGCTCGACGGCCGCATCGCAGCCGACCCTGCTGAAGATGAAGAAGATCGCCGGCAGCAGGCTGCTGCGCTCGAGCAGCCGGATCACCTCCGGCCGGTCGATCCGCTCGATGCGCTGCGCGTTCGGGCGCTTCTGATTGCGTGCGGGACGCCCGCCGCCGGATCGGTACTGCTGGGAGCGTCGGTTGTTCTCGAAGTTCACGCCCTTGGGCGACCGGACGCGCATCAGCTCGCGGTTGACCTGTGCCGTCGCGATGCCGGCGCGGTCGTCGAACAACGGCAGCAGGTCGCCGCGCACCAGCACGTGCTGCTCGAGCGGCACCGGGCGCGTCTCCGACACGATCACGGCCGTGTCGCCGCGCACGGTGTCGAGCCAATCGCCGAACTCCTCGGCGTTGGAGACCGTGGCCGACAGCGACACCACCCGCACCGGTGAGGGCAGATGGATGATGACCTCTTCCCACACCGCCCCGCGGAACCGGTCGGCGAGGTAGTGCACCTCGTCCATCACGACGAACCGCAGGCCCTCGAGGGCCGGCGAGTCGGCGTACAGCATGTTGCGGAGCACCTCGGTGGTCATCACCACGACGCGCGCGTTGCCGTTGATATTGGTGTCGCCGGTGAGAAGGCCCACCTCGGACTCGCCGTACACGGCCTGCAGCTCGCGGAACTTCTGATTCGACAGCGCCTTCATCGGCGTCGTATAGAAGGCTTTGGCTCCCGGTTCGCGCATGGCCAGGTGCACCGCGAATTCTCCGACGATCGTCTTGCCGGCGCCCGTGGGCGCGGCCACGAGCACGCTGCGGTCGTCTTCGAGCGCATGGCACCCGGCGATCTGGAACGGATCGAGCTCGAACCGCTGGGCGGCCGCGAAGTCCGCGGTGATCGGATGGGCGGCAGCCGCCTCGGCGCGCGCGAACCGGTCGGCGGGGTCGGTCATGGAAGAGGTCCGAGCGCCACGGTGTCACGTCTGCGGCGTCGCCAGTCGAACAGCAGCGACAGCCCCGCCGCGGCGAAGAAGAGGACGATCAGGATGCCGGCGAGCATGAGCATGCTGACCACGTCTGCGGCCGGGGTCGCGACGCCCGCGAACACCACGGCGATGAGCACGGCGACGCGCCATCCCTTGAGGATCGCCTTTCCCGTCATGATGCCGGCAAGGTTCAGCGCCACGAGGAAGACCGGCAGGATGAAGGAGACCCCCACCACGAGCAGCAGTTTGAACACGAAGTCGTAGTAGTACTTGCCTTCGTACAGGTTCGCTGATCCTTCGGGCGAGAAGGATGCCATGATCTCGACGATGTGCGGCATGACCCACCAGCCGACGTAGCACCCGGCGAAGAACAGCGGGACCGCGGCAGCCACGAAGCCGACCGTGTAGCGGATCTCCTTGCGGGTGAGGCCGGGCATGAGGAAGGCCCACAGCTGCCAGAGCCACACCGGTGCCGAGATGATGATGCCCACCGCGAACGCGATGCGCAGCCGCATGTCGAAGGGTCCGGTGACCGTCGAGTACATGAGCTGGACGATCGCGTCCGCATCCTCCCCGCGCTGGTCCGCCACGATGCGGATCGGCTCACTCATCGCCCAGATGATCGCGTCGGTGAACACGAACGAGACGATCATGCCCACCACGAGGGCGGCGAGGGCGATCAGGACGCGCTTGCGCAGTTCGATCAGATGCTCGCCCAGCGACATCTTCTTGTCCCGGCGCGGGACATCGTCGCTCAGGCGCGGGCGTTCGGCCGTAGCCACTGACCGCTAGCGCTGAGGATCGGCGGAGGTGCCGGGTCCGGAAGGCGGTGCAGGCTCGGCGGCGATCGACGGCGCCGTGCCCGCGGCCGGTGCCGTCGGGGTGGCCGTGTTCTGGCCGGTGACGTCGGTGGCATCTGCAGCGGAGCCGTCGTCCTTCATCGCCTTCATCTCACCCTTGAAGATGCGGGCGGACTGTCCCATGCTCTTGGCGAGCGCCGGCAGCTTCGCCGCACCGAACAGCAGCAGGATGACGATCAGGAGGATCCACAGGTGTGGACCTGCGAACAGGTTGGAAGGCATGGCATCCCCTCATCAGAGCGTTGTCCCAGTGTACCTGCCGTGCCGCCGAGAGTGGTCAGCGATACTGGGCGAGCCCCGCCGCGGCCCACGCGGCGGTCGCGGCACGTGCCGATTCTGGCGCCAGCACCTCGATCTCACCGCCGTGTCGCGCAGCGAGTCGCTTGAGGGTGCGGCCATCGGCGACGCGCACCCGCCCGACACGGCGATCGCCGTCGGCGGCGACAGTGGCGCGGTCGAGATAGGCCGGCATGAGCGGCAGGAGGTCGGCGGCGAAGCGGATTTCGGCCACGGCATCCGTCTCACTCGCTTCGAACAGCTCGGGGACCATGTCGCCGCCATGCGTGATCGCGATGTCGGTGAGCTGAACGTCGCTGACCCGGTCGAGGTGGAACGTGCGCATCGCCTCGCGCAGGTGGCACCAGCCCTGCAGATACCACTGCCCGTCGGCGATGTGCACCTTCACGGGGTCGACGGTGCGGGTCGTGACGGGCTTGTCGGGGGCCTTGTACGCGAACGAGATCGCGACCCCGGCGCGCAGGGCGGCATCCACGGCCACGCGGACGTCGTCCACCGCGTCCGGCGCGACGATGACCTGTGCCGGCGCGCTGGCGGCGCCGCGGGCGAGCTTGGTGAGCAGCCCCTGCACCACGCCGCTGTCGCCGACGCCGGGCAGTGACGCCGCCAGCTGCAGCCCGGCGAGCAGGGCGGCCGCCTCCCGGGCCGTCAGCCGCGGGGCGCGTTCGAGACCGACCGGATTGGTGATCGAGATGAGATCCTGCTGGTCGAGCAGGTCCCAGTCGATGTCGAACAGGTCGTTGGCCATCTGCCAGAAGCCGCCGTCGCCGGGCAGACCGATCACCGTCAACTTCTCGACCATCGCGCGCATCTGCTCGGGCGTCACGTCGAACTCGTCGGCGGCCTCGGCGACCGAGACCTCCCCCTTGCCGATCAGGTAGGGCACGAGCTGCAGGATGATCGCGGCCCGGTCGGTGGCCAGCAGCTGCGCGGCGCTCACCGGGCACCCCCGTGGATCGCGAGCGTGCGCTCCAGCCGCGCGATCACCTTGTCGCGCAGATCGGCCGGCTCGACGACGCGCACCTCGGGACCGTACGAGGCGAGCTCGTCGGCGAAGATGTGGGCGTCGACATAGGACACGTGGATGCCCTGCGCGGCGGGGGCGGCACGCCGGCTCAGTCGCAGCGCCGCTTCGGTGCCGGGGTCGATTTCGAGCAGCGCGAACTGGCGCGCGGCGAGCTCCTGGAGCCCGGCGACGGCTTTCTCGCCGGCACCTTCGCGCAACTGCGCATCGAACCCGGTACGCGTCACCTGCACGGCCGACACGATGCGTGACAGCAGGAAGGTGCGCTCGGCGTTCTGGTCGAGATCGAACCCGTACACGTGCCAGCGGGCTTCGAACTCGACGAGCGCGAGGGGCTGCACGCGGCGGCGGTGCGTGTCTTCGTCGCCGCCCTTGAGGTAGTCGAAGGTCACGACCCGCGCCTGCTCGATCGCGCGCTGGAGCGGATCGAACGCGGGTTCGCGCAGGTTGATGCGCGGCGAGTAGCCGATGATCGGCGCATCGACCTCAAGCCCGAGCGCACGGATCTTGCGCAGCCCGCTGCGCGCCTGCGCCGACATCGAGCTCTCACTCCAGACACCCCCGGCGAGGTTCAGCACCGTCAGTTCGGCGGGCGTGAAGTCGATGTCGACGGGCAGCTCGTATTCACTGGTCGGCACCCGGTAGCGGGCTTCGCGCAGGTCGTCCGGATCGGCGTAGTCGCCGATCGTCTCGATCGGAACGCCGAGTCCGCGGAGATTCTCCTTGTCGCGTTCGAACATCTTCTCCAGGGCGTCCTTGGACGCACCGGCGGCACTCTGCTCGCGATAGCCCGACACCGACGTGAGGATCGTGTCCTTGGTCAGGCCCTGCTCGGTCGCCAGCAGCGCGACGACGAGGTTGACCAGCCGCTCCTCGGGAGCGCTGCGGTTCGTCTCCGCGGAGTTCGAGTCGGGGGCCACTCGACCATCCTAGGACCGGTGCGCGGGCGCCGATCCGACCCGCGTCACTGTGTCGGGGTCTGGTCGATGCCGAGGATGTCGATCACGAACACGAGGGTGGATCCTGCCGGGATCGAGCCACTCGCCTGGTCGCCGTAGCCCAGCTCGGGCGGGATCACGGCGAGGACCTGTGAACCGACGGTCTGCCCCTCGAGCGCCTGCGCGAAGCCGGGGACGACACCGTCGAGCGTGAAAGTCGCCGATGCGCCCTTCTCCCAGCTGGAGTCGAAGACCTCGCGCTCGGCCCACGTCACGCCCGTGTAGTGCACGCGGACGTTCGAATCGGCCGTGACCTCTTCGCCGTCGCCCTTCTTGAGGACCTCGACGGCCAGGTCGGCGGGCGGGTCGCTGTCGGGCACGACGATGCCGGGGCGCCCGTCGGGTGCCAGCACGACCTGCGGCAGCGAGTTGTCGGTCATCCGCTGCGGCACGCCGTCCGCGGCGGCGAGGTACACCGTGTGCAGGTCGATCACGAACACGGCGGACTCGCCGTCGGCCACGCCGAGGCTCGTGGCGGCCTGCTCTCCCAGGTCGTCGGCGGGGACGGCGCCGACGATGCGTGAGCCCTCGGTGGCGCATTCGAGCATCTTCGCGATGCCTTCGTACTGCGTCGCCCACTGGCTGACCGGCAGCACCTGGGAGGGCGCGGTCACCAGGGTCTCGCCGGTCTTGCCGTTGAGGATCGCGGTGGTGAACTGCACGTCCTGCGCACGCGTGGTCACCGCGCGCCCCTCGCCGACGATCTCATCGGCGAACACCGTCTCGTCGACGTAGACCGGGGGCTCGACCGTGACGGTCGGGTCGCCGAACTCGCCGGTGACGTCGATCAGGCCGATGGCCGACGAGTCGGTCGTGGGGCGCTCGCACGACGCGGCAGAGGCCCCCGGTGCCGACGCGCAGCCGACGAGGGCGAGGGCAGACAGCCCGAGGACAGCGAAGACAGCAGGGATCCGGCGCACCGGATCAGTCTACGTCGTCGCCGGCGGGCTCCCCCGCGCCCGATGCCAGCCGCGCTCCGTCGGCCGCGCGCTGCGCTTCACGGACGCGCTTGCGCAGATTCCGGTCGGTGATCGCGCGGTCGCCGACGGCGCCGGGCGTCCACACCTCGATGTCCTCGTCGCCGTAGCTCGGCTTCTTGAGGGCACGCTTGCGCACATCGGGCGGCACGGCGCCGGGCGCGAGCCGCCGGGCGGTGATGAGGAATCCGGTGTGCGCGACCATGCGGTGGTCGGGACGCACTGCGAGACCCTGGACATGCCAGCCGCGCACCATCGTCTCGGTCGCCTCGGGCTCGGTGAACAGCCCGGTCGCCCGCAGGTACTCCGCCACGCGGCTCAGCTGCGTGGCGGTGGCGATGTAGCAGAGCACGACGCCCCCGGGCGTGAGCGCCTCGGCGACGGCATCGATGCACTCCCACGGCGCGAGCATGTCGAGCACGACCCGATCGACGGATGCCGGGGCCGCAACGTCCGGCAGCTGCTCGACGAGATCGCCGACGACGACGTCCCACGTGTCCGGCCGGTGCCCGAGGAACGTCTCGACGTTGGCCTCGGCGACCTGCGCGAACTCCTCGCGGCGCTCGAAGGAGTGCAGGCGGCCCTCGGCGCCGATCGCGCGGAGCAGCCACAGCGACAGCGCGCCCGAGCCGACGCCCGCTTCGACCACGATGGCGCCGGGGAAGATATCGGCCGCGGCGAGGATCTGCGCGGCGTCCTTCGGGTAGACGATCGCGGCGCCGCGGGGCATCGACATGACGAAGTCGCGCAGCAGCGGCCGCAGCGCGAGGTACTCGTGTCCCCCGCTGTTCGTGGCGACCGATCCGTCGGGCTGCCCCACGAGCGTCTCGTGCTTCAGCACGCCGTGGTGGGTGTGCAGCTCACCGCCCTCGCGCAGGGTGATGGTGTGCAGACGGCCCTTGGGCCCGGTCAGCTGCACGCGGTCGCCGTAGCGGAAGGGTCCGGACGGCCGCAGGTCGGCGTTCATCGGGTCGCTCCCGCGCGGTGCGCGGCGAAGTGGTCGGTGAGGTCGGCGACGGTGCGCCCCTCGAGGGTGTCCCACAGTGCGTCGGCCCCGGTGCCCACCAGCGAGACCATGAGCGGGACTCCGAGCGTCACGGCGCCCGAGGCCACGGCCGATCGCATGCCGTTCGGCGAGTCCTCGATCGCCAGCGCGTCCTCCGGCGCCACACCGAGCGCCTCCGCGGCCTGCAGGTAGGGGTCGGGGAAGGGCTTGGGCCGGGTCGCGTCGTCGCCCGCGACGACGACGTCGAACGCGTCGAACCCGAGCTGGGCGAGGAAGACGTCGGCCATGCTCCGCATCGACATGGTCACCAGGGCCGTGGGGATGCCGGCGTCCCGCAGTCCGCGCAGCATCTCCACCGCACCGGGGCGGTACGGGTTGCCCTGCGCCTGAAGCTGCGCGGTGACCTCGGCGGTGAGGTGGGCGACGATCTCGTGCACCGGCATCCGGACACCCGCCTCCTGAAAGACCCCCGCGGCATCTTCCAGCCCCATACCCACCATCTGGAGCGCCTGCTCGTGCGACCAGGTTCCGCCGTGCGCGGTCACCAGGCCGGTCTCGGCGGCCATCCAGTACGGCTCGGTGTCGATCAACGTGCCGTCCATGTCCCAGAGGACCGCGGCGGGAAGGAGGGGCATCGGTCCATCCTATCGGCGGCCTCGCGACAAGCCGCGGGGGTGGCCCGCACACTGCCTGCCCGGCGTATCGTGGGGGGAACCTCAACGGAAGGAGCGCGGTGGGACCTCTCGGAGAACGCGTACTCGTCGTCGCCTTCGACGGCTGGAACGACGCCGGTGAAGCCGCGTCGGCCGCCGCGGCCCGCATTCGCGCGACCGGCGGTCACGAAGCGGTGTTCGCGGTCGATCCGGAGCTGTACTTCGACTACCAGTACACCCGCCCGCACATCCAGATGGATGCCGAGGGCAAGCGCTCCCTGACCTGGCCCGATGCCACGCTGTGGCGCCCGGGTCCCGGCGACGACGCCACGCGACTGTGGGTGCTCAGCGGCGTGGAACCCGCCCGCGCCTGGCAGGCCTTCGTCGCTGAGTTCATCGACGCCGCGCTCAGCGAGGACATCACCGGACTCGTCGCGCTGGGCTCGATGATGTCGGATGTCCCCCACACCCGACCCATCTCGGTGTTCGGCGGCAGCGACGACGAGCACGTCCGTCAGAAGCTGGACCTGGAGAAGACGACCTACGAGGGACCGGTCGGCATCCTGAGCGTGCTGGCGGCCGCGGCGGCGGATGCCGGCATCCCCACCGCGACGCTGTGGGCCAGCGTGCCGCACTACGTCGCCGGTCACACTCCGTCGCCGAAGGCCACCCTCGCGCTGATGGATCGGCTCGGCGAGATCACCGGCGCCACGATGCCTCGGGGCGAGCTGCCCGCCGAAGCGCTCGCGTGGGAGGCGTCTATCGACGCTGCCGCCGCGGACGACGAGGAGATGACCGAGTACATCAAGCAGCTCGAGCGCACCCGAGACACCTGGGACTCCCCCGAAGCGTCCGGCGATGCGATCGCGCAGGAGTTCGAGCGGTACCTGCGCCGCGGCGAGGGCCCCAAGGGCCACGGGCGTGACGACGGGCGCCGCTGACGCACCCTCACGGGCACGCGCTCAGTACGCGGACAGCACGCCGGTGGCCAGCAGCACGATCAGCACGACCCCGAGCGCGATCCGGTAGATCACGAACGGCAGGAAGCTGCCGCGCTTGAGGTACTTCATCAGGAACGCGATGATCGCCAGGCCCACCCCGAAGGCGACGACGGTCGCCAGCGCCGTCTCGGCGAGGGTGAACACGGCGGTGCCGGGCTCCTGGATCGCCTGGAGCAGCTCGTAGAGCCCGCTGCCGAAGACGGCCGGCACGGCGAGCAGGAACGCCACCTCGGCGGCGGCCGGGCGGGTGTAGCCCAGCGCCAGGCCCATCGTGGTGGTCGCTCCCGAGCGCGAGACGCCGGGAATGAGCGCGAGAGCCTGGGCGAAGCCGAGGGCGAGGCCGTGCGGGTAGGTGAGGTCCTTCTCCTCGCGGGTGCGCTTGCCGAGCGCATCGGCGATGCCCAGGATCACGCCGAACACGATGAGCACGATCGCGACGAGCCAGAGGTTGCGGAACGTGTCGCGGATGACGTCCTGGAACAGGAAGCCGAGCACGCCGATCGGGATGGTGCCGATGATGACGATCCACCCCATGCGGGCGTCGGGGTCATTGCGGGGCACCGCGCCGGTGAGCGATTTGAACCACTGCGCGACGATGCGGACGATCTTCTTCCAGAAGTAGACCAGCACCGCGACCTCGGTGCCGATCTGCGTGATCGCGGTGAACGTCGCGCCGGGGTCCTCGGCCGACGGCAGGAACTCTCCGAAGATGCGCAGGTGCGCGCTGGAGGAGATCGGCAGGAACTCGGTGAGCCCCTGGATGAGTCCGAGGATGATCGCCTCGATGGCGTGCATGGGTGCCTTTCGATGCCGGGCGGTGCCGGTCGGGATGTGACGTCAGTAGGAGCGCAGCAGGTCGGTCAGCACCTGCTGGCCGAACGTGAGCGCGTCGATCGGGACGCGTTCGTCCACCCCGTGGAACATACCGGTGAAGTCCAGGCCCGCCGGAAGGCGCAGCGGCGCAAAGCCGAATCCGGCGATGCCGAGCTCGGCGAGGGCCTTGTTGTCGGTGCCGCCGCCCATCAGGTACGGCAGGACCGGCACGCCGGGATCATGGCGTCCCAGGGCGCCCACCATGGCGTCGACGAGGGACCCTCCGAACGGCACCTCGAGCCCGATGTCGCGGTGGACGACCTCGATGGCGATGTCGTCGCCGACGATGCGCTGCACGTCGGCGAGGACGGCGTCCTCCTGACCGGGGAGGGTGCGGATGTCGATGGCGGCGACCGCGGCATCCGGGATCACGTTGTGCTTGTACCCGGCGGTCAGCCCGGTCGGGTTCGTCGTCGTGCGGAAGGTCGACTGCAGGAAGGGAGCCGCCGGTCCCGCTGCCGTCGCGACGGCGTCGGGGTCACCGGCATCCGTCCCCGACAGCCCGGCGAGGGAGTCCACGAGTTCGCGGGTGGTCGCGGTCAGCTCGATGGGCCACGGGCTGCGGCCGAGTGCCGCGACGGCCTCGGCGAGACGCGTGACGGCGTTGTCGGGGTGGAAGCGGCTGCCGTGGCCTGCGGCGCCGCGGGCGTGCAGGCGGATCCAGACGAGCGCCTTCTCCCCCACCTGCAGCAGGTAGGCGCGGCGGTCGCCGACGGAGATCGAGTAGCCGCCCACCTCGCTGATCGCCTCGGTGGCGCCGGCGAACCACTCCGGCCGGTCGCGGACCACGAGCTGCGAGCCCTCGACCCCACCGGCCTCCTCATCGGCGAAGAACGCCAGGATCAGGTCGCGTTCGGGCTGCTCGCCCGCACGGATGAGGTCTGCGACGGATGCCATGATCATGGCATCCATGTCCTTCATGTCGACGGCACCGCGCCCCCACAGCATGCCGTCCTTGACGACGCCCGCAAACGGATCGACGCTCCAGTCCGCAGCGACGGCGGGCACGACGTCGAGGTGGCCGTGCAGCACGAGCGCGGGCTTGTCGCGGTTGCGCCCGGGAACGCGCGCCATGAGGTTGGTGCGGCGTGGGATCGGCTCGTAGTACTCGGGGGTGAGGCCGAGCGATCCGAGGTACGCGCCGACGTACTCGGCGGCTTCGCGTTCGCCGTTGCTGCGGCCCTCGCCGTAATTGGTCGTGTCGAACCGGATCAGGTCGCGCGCGATGCGGGCGACCTCGGGGAGGTCGGCGGTGTCTGGCATGGCTTCCACGGTACCGGCCCCGCTCGTCTCGGCATGCGCGCGCCATCACACTCGCGCGCCCGTTCTCGGCATCCGCGCCAGTTACCGACACGCGCCGCACCACACACGCGCCTCTTCCCTGCATCCGCGCCAGTTATCTTTGGCGCGGATGCAGAGAACTGGCGCGTATGCGTGATCAGTGGTCGCAGATCCGGACGGCAGCACGAAGTGCGCGCGCCGAGTGCGCACGACGACCGCGAGGCACGAGAAAGGCCCCCGACCTCGAGAGAAGAATCTCAGGTCAGGGGCCATTTCGTTCTGTGCGCGAGGGGGGACTTGAACCCCCACGCCCGTTAAAGGGCACTAGCACCTCAAGCTAGCGCGTCTACCTATTCCGCCACCCGCGCATGGGTGTGTGGTTGTCGCCAACCGAAGATCGACACTACCACGTCGTCCGGCCCGCGACGAAACCGGGGCGTCACCCCAGCGTCACCCCGAACGCCAGGCCGAGCAGGTACGTGATCAGGGCCGCGCCGAAGCCGATCGCGAGCTGCCGAAGCCCGCGCCACAGCGGCGGGCCGCCCGACAGCAGGCCCACCATGGCGCCGGTGGCCAGCAGCGCCAGGCCGACCATGACCAGGGCGAGGATCACGGCCGGCAGACCGCTCATTCCGAAGATCCACGGCAGCACGGGGATGACGGCACCCGAGGCGAAGAACAGGAAGCTCGACGTGGCGGCGCCCAGCGCCCCGCCCACGACCTCGTGGTCCGTCGTCTGCGCGTGGGACAGCCGGTACGGCGTGCTGCGATCGGCCTCCTGCGCGGTCGCGATCACGCCGCGGGCGCGGGTGAGCGCCTCGTCGGCCGGCACGCCGCGGGTGCGATAGACGAGGGCGAGCTCGTTCGCGTCGAGGTCGAGGTCGGGCAGCGCCGCGTCGGCGTCGTCACTCGGTTCGGTGGATGCCAGCAGCTCCCGCTGCGAGCGCACGGAGACGAACTCGCCCGCCCCCATCGAGAGGGCACCGGCCAACAGGCCCGCGATGCCGCTGAAGAGGACGAACTGGGGCGCCACGCCGGTCGCGCCGATGCCGATCACCAGTGCCAGATTCGACACGAGGCCGTCGTTCGCGCCGAACACGGCGGCGCGGAACGTGCCGGAGAGACGGCGGCGTCCGCGGGCGGCGAGGCCGCGCACGACCTCGCCGTGGATCTTCTCGTCCGCGGCCATGCTCGCCGGGGCATGCGGGTCGGCGTCGTAGGGCGAGCGGCCCTCGGCGTTCTGCGCGAGGGCGAGCACGAAGATCGACCCGAAGCGGCTCGCCATCCAACCGAGCAGCCGGGTCCCGAAGCCGGGCCTGGGCAGCCGGGCCGGCTCACCACCCAGCAACGTCAGCCAGTGCGCCTCGTGCCGGCCTTCGGCCTCGGCGAGGGCCTCGAGGATCTCGCGCTCCTCCCCCTTCTTGCGGGCGGCCAGCTCGCGGTAGACGTGCGCCTCGGCTCGCTCGTCCACCAGGTACCGGGCCCATCTCCTGCGGTCGCGTGCGGTCGGTTCGGGCGGGGCGGGGGCGTTCACGATGCTCCAGGGGTCGAGACGGACATTTCACCGTAGCCGCCGCGGCAGGGGTGAACCGGCCGGTAAGCCCGGATTGACAGCATTTCGGAGCTCCGAAGGCACGGCGAAGCGGAGCCTCGAGCCCCCGGCATCCACCCCTCAGGATCGGACGCGGGAGCGCAGCACGTCGATGCGCGACTGGAGCTGCGCGACCGTCGCGCGGGCGACCTCGGGGCCGCCGCAGACGCGGCGCAGGTCGGCGTGCACGGCGCCGTGCGGCTCGCCGCTCTGCCGGGCGTAGAGGCCGACGAGGCTGTTGAGCAACTGCCGCTGCTCGCGGAGCGTGCGGTGCAGCGCCGGCGGCAGCGTCGTGGCCGTCGCCGCCGACTCGACACCGGTGCCCTCGCCGCCCTCACTCCCCGAGCCCGCCTCGCGGGCCTCACGGGCCCGGCGGTGCCGGGACTGGCGGGACTGACGCTGGATGAGCAGCTCGTGGACGTGCTCAGGCTCGAGGAGGCCGGGGATGCCCAGGAACTCCTCCTCCTCGGGGGTGCCGGGCACCGCCAGCTGGCCGAACTCGCGCCCGTCGAACAGCACGCGGTCGAAGTGCGCCTCGGAGCCCAGCGCCTGATAGCTGAACTCCTGCTCGAGCTCGTCGGACGCCTTCTCCTCACGCTCGGCGGCGTCGAGCAGGTCGTCGTCGAGCCCATCGCCGTCACCGTCGGTCTCGCGGTCGAGGGCGTGGTCGCGCTGGCGTTCGAGCTCGCCGGCGAGTTCCAGCAGCTGGGGAACGTTCGGCAGGAAGACGGATGCCGATTCGCCGCGCCTGCGGGCCCGGACGAAGCGGCCGATGGCCTGCGCGAAGAACAGCGGCGTCGACGCACTGGTGGCGTACACTCCCACGGCCAGTCGCGGCACGTCGACGCCTTCGGACACCATGCGCACCGCGACCATCCAGCGTGTGGTGCTCTGCGCGAACGTCTCGATGCGGCCCGACGCGGCCTTGTCGTCGCTCAGCACGACGGCCGGCGCCTCACCGGTGATCTCGCGCAGGATCGCGGCGTAGGCGCGCGCCGCAGTCTGATCCGTCGCGATGACGAGCCCCCCGGCATCCGGAACATCCTGGCGCACCTCGCTCAGCCGCCGATCCGCCGAGCGGAGCACCGCGGGGATCCAGTCGCCCTCGGGGTCGAGCGCGGTGCGCCACGCCTGCGCGGTGACGTCCTTGGTGTTGTCCTGCCCGAGGTGCGCCTCGAGCTCGTCGCCGGCCCGGGTGCGCCAGCGCATCTTGCCCGCGTAGACGAGGAACAGCACCGGTCGCACGACGCCGTCGGCCAGGGCGCGCCCGTAGCCGTAGTCGTAGTCGGTGCGCGAGAGACGGATGCCCTTGGAGTCCGGGTGGTACTCCACGAACGGGATGGGCGACGTGTCGGAGCGGAACGGCGTGCCGCTCAGCAGCAGCCGGCGGGTCGCCCGACTGTACGCCTCGCGCAGCGCGTCACCCCAGCTGAGTGCGTCGCCGCCGTGGTGCACCTCGTCGAGGATGACGAGGGTGCGCGCGTCCATCGTGAGTCGCTGATGGACGGAGGCCTTGACGGCGACCTGGGCATAGGTCACCGCGACGCCGTGGTACTGCCGCGACGGCGTGAAGTGACGGTTGCTGAACCGCGGGTCGAGGCGGATGGAGACGCGGGCAGCGGCATCCGCCCACTGGGTCTTCAGATGCTCGGTGGGCGCGACGACGAGGATGCGGTCGATGACGCCCCGCCGGAGCAGCTCGGATGCCAGGCGGAGCGCGAACGTCGTCTTTCCGGCGCCCGGGGTCGCGGCGGCGAGGAAGTCGCGCGGACCCTTGCCGACTCCGTCCGGGCCGTCCATGCCGAAGTACTGGTCGAGGGCCTCTGCCTGCCAGGCGCGCAGGCTCTGTGCGGTTCCCCACGGGGCGCGCTGCGGGAAGGCGGGTGACAGATGCTCGGCGGCGAAGCTGCCGAAGTGCGTCTGCTCGTCTGTCACCTGCTCCGCCTCCTGCCCGACTGCCACGAGTGACCACCCTAAACGGTGCCGGGGACAGGTAGCCTCGAACCGGCCACGAGCCGCCGACCACGACCACGAGTCCAGGAGCAGCAATGCCGAAGAACGACCCGCATCCCGAACCGAATCGCACGCCGTACGTCGCGAACGAGACGGTGCACCCCTGGCGGCGCATGGTCGCCATCGGCGACTCGTTCACCGAGGGCATCGGCGACCCCGAGCCGGCGCTGCCCGGCGGACACCGCGGGTGGGCCGACCGGGTGGCCGAGGTCCTGGCCTCGCAGGTCCCGGATTTCGCCTACGCGAACCTGGCGGTGCGGGGCAGGTTGATCGGCCAGATCGTCGCCGAGCAGATCGAGCCCGCCCTCGAGTTGGCCCCCGACCTGATCACCTTCTCGGCGGGCGGCAACGACGTCATCCGTCCGGGTGCGGATCCGGATGCCGTCGCGCAGCAGTTCGAGGATGCGGTGGCGCGTCTGTCGTCGCAGGGCGCGACCGTGGTGGTGTTCACGGGCATCGACACGTCATTCACTCCCGTGTTCCGCGGGATCCGCGGGCGGGTGGCGATCTACAACGAGAACATCCGCGGCATCGCCGACCGGTACGACTGCATCGTCGCCGACCAGTGGGCGCTCAAGACCGTGCAGGACATGCGGTTCTTCGACGACGACCGGCTGCACATGAACGCGCTCGGCCACCACGAGGTGGCCCGTATGGTGCTGCGCGCGCTGAACGTACCCAACGACCTGCAGCCGATGCGGCCCGACCCGCTCCCGGTGCTGCCCTGGCGCGCTGCGCGCGTCAACGACCTCGTGTGGGCCCGCGAGCACCTCGTGCCGTGGGTGCTGCGGCGCCTGCGGCACCAGTCGTCCGGCGACAACGTCACCGCGAAGCGCCCCGAGCCGACCCCCGTCATCACGGAGCATCCCGCTGCCGAGGGCTGAGCCGCACGCCGTGCGCTGAGCGGCACGCCGTGCGCATGGAAGAGTGAACGCATGCCCATCGAGCGCATCGATTCCGCCGACGACCCGCGGCTGGCCGACTACCGCAACCTGACCGACGTCGCCCTGCGGCGCGTGCTCGAGCCCGCCGGCGGCCTCTACATCGCCGAGTCGGCGAAGGTCATCGCGCGCGCGATCGGCGCCGGACACCGCGTGCGCTCGGCGCTGGTGCAGGAGAAGTGGATCGCCGACGTCGCCCCCTACGTCACAGACGCGCCCGTGTACGTCGTGTCGGACGCGGTCGCGGAGGATGTGACCGGGTACGCCATCCATCGCGGCGCGCTGGCGGCGATGCATCGCCCGGAGATGCGATCGGCGGCCGACGTGGTCGCGGGCGCGCGCACCGTGCTGGTGCTCGAAGACATCGTCGACCACACCAACGTCGGCGCAGCGTTCCGTGCGGCCGCCGGTCTCGGCGTCGACGCGGTGCTGGTCACGCCTCGTTGCGCCGATCCCCTCTACCGCCGCAGTGTGCGGGTGAGCATGGGGACGGTGTTCCAGGTGCCGTGGACGCGCCTGCCGGCGTGGGGTCGGGCCGACGCACCGTCCGGCTCCGGCATCCTGCACGACGCCGGACTGCATGTGGCTGCCCTCGCCCTCGCCGATGACGCCGTCCCGCTCGACGTGTTCGCCGCCTCCCGCCCGGACCGGGTGGCGCTGCTGCTGGGCGCCGAGGGCGACGGCCTCTCGCGGCGGGCGCTCGCGGCGGCCGACACGATCGTGACCATCCCGATGGCCGGCGGGGTCGACTCGCTCAACGTCGCTGCGGCTGCGGCCGTCGCCCTGTGGGCGCTGCGCTGAGCCGAGCTGCCGCGCTCGACGCGAGAGGTACGCGCTCGCGGCGCAGCGACACATGCCGGAAATGCGGCGGGCGTAGGCTCTGCGCATGACGTCGGTGCGCGCAGCGGAACCCCGGGCGGGGGAAGTGGATGCCACGGCGTCAGCCGCGCTCGACGCGGCCGTCGACGTGCTGTCCGGCCGTCGCATCGCCGTGCTCACCGGGGCGGGCATATCGACCGACTCCGGCATCCCGGACTATCGCGGCCAGGGCTCCCGGGTGCGCACTCCCATGACCGTGCAGCAGTTCCTCGCCGGCGAGGACTTCCGCCGCCGCTACTGGGTCGGCAGTCACCTCGGCTGGCGTGCGTTCGCCGCCGCCGGCCCCAACACCGGCCACGCCGCCCTGGCGCAGATGGAAGCGGCCGGCACCGTCACGGGCGTCGTCACCCAGAACGTCGACGGACTGCACGTGCGCGCAGGCAGCCGTCGCGTGGTCGAACTGCACGGCACGATGCGGCGTGTGCACTGCCTGCACTGCGGCCAGGTGTTCGACCGGCGCGACCTCGCGGAGCGCATCGAGGCGGACAACCCCTGGATAACGGTGCCCGACAGCGTCGCCCTCGGCCCGGACGGCGACGTGCTGCCCGCGTCGAGCGACGGGTTCATCGTGCCCACGTGCAGCGTGTGCGAGGGCATGCTCAAGCCCGACGTCGTGTTCTTCGGCGAGTTCGTGCCGGCGGGGCGGTTCCGCCGGGCCGAGCAGCTGGTCATGCTCAGCGATGCCCTCGTGGTGGCCGGGTCGTCGCTCGTCGTCAATTCCGGCATCCGTCTCGTCGAGCGCGCGCGCCGCAAGCGGCTGCCGGTCGTCATCGTCAATCGGGGGCAGACGCGGGCGGATGCCCGGGCGACGGTCAAGATCGACGCCGGCACCTCACAGGTGCTGTCGGCGTTCGCCGAGCGCCTGACGGCCTGACCCCGCGGGAAACAGCCTAGGCTCGAGGGGTGACGACCCTGACTCTGGTGCGCCACGGCGAGACCGATTGGAACCTCAATCGGCTGATCCAAGGCTCGACCGACATCCCCCTCAACGACACCGGCCGCGCGCAGGCGCGGGCCACGGCGCTGCGCCTGCGCGAGCAGCTCACCGGCCACGACCCCGTGGTGGTGGCCTCGAGCGATCTGTCGCGCGCGCACGAGACCGCGCGCATCATCGCGGCCGAGCTCGAGGCGTCCGCGCCGCACCAGTACCCGGCCCTGCGCGAACGCGGCTACGGCGAGGCCGAGGGCATGGACGTCCACGAGTTCCGCACGCGGTTCGGCGACTGGCACGGCGCCCAGGTTCCCCGCGCCGAACTGTGGGCGGACGTGCGCCTGCGCGCCGTTGCCGGCATCCAGGAGGTCATCCGCGACGCACGCTCGGCCACCGCCCCCGCCGCCCCGGCGCTGGTGGTCGTCTCGCACGGCGCGCTGATCCGCGAGGTGATCCGGCACGCGACCGGCGGCGAATTCCCCAGCGAGGGCGAACGGCTCGCCAACGGCTCGACCCACACGTTCCTGGTCGAGCGCGACCGGCTCCGGCTGCTCTCCTACGCCGGCATCCCGCTGGACTGACGGCCCGCCGGCCGGGCCGAGTTCAGACCGCGCCGCGGCTCACCAGCAGGCGCGCGTGCCGCAGCACGGGCTCGTCGACCATGCGGCCGCGGTGGCGGAACACGCCCCGCTCCCCCTCGGCGGCCGCGAGCACCTCGCGCGCCCACGTCAGTTCGCGCGCGTCGGGCCGGTAGGCGTCGCGGATCAGTGCCACCTGGTCGGGGTGGATGCACGCGGTCGCCGCGAAGCCGCTCGCCGCGGCATCGGTCGCCTCCCGGATGAGCCCCTTGTGGTCGGCGATGTCGATGTGCACGGCGTCGATGGCTGCCTTGCGGCGTGATCCGGCGGCCAGCAGCACCCGGGCACGGGCGTAGCGGGCGATGTCGCGGTATCCGCCCTTGGGCTTGCGGCTCGATGTGCCGCCGAGCGAAGCGACGAGGTCTTCGGCACCCCACATGAGGGCGGCGACGTTGTCCTGGGCGGCGATCTTCTCGGCCGCTGCGATGCCGCGCGCCGTCTCGCACAGCGCCACGACGGCGAAGCGTCCGTCGATGCGCGCGATCTTCCCGGCCGACTCCGCCTTGGCGACCATGATCGTGCGGTAGTCGGTCTGGGTCAGCGTGGCGATGTCGGCGGCGAAGTCGTCGGTCCCGAGGGGGTTGACCCGCACGATCACGCGTGCGGGATCGAGCTCCGCTTCGATGAGCGCACCGCGGGCGAGCTTCTTGGCATCCGGTGCGACGGCGTCTTCGAGATCGAGGATGACGGCATCTGCGCGCGCGGCGGCCTTCGCATAGCGCTCCGGGCGATCGGCGGGGCAGAACAGGAGGGCCGGCCCGAGGCCGAACGCGGTATCGGTCATGCGTTCACGCTACCGCGCGCCGACGCGGCACCGCCGCTGCCCGCGATAGGCTCCCCGCGATGCGCACTTCTGTCGTGATCCCGTCGCTGAACGACGCCGTGATGCTGCGCACCTGCCTGGCCGCGATCGCCGTGCAGACCCGGCCGCCCGACGAGGTCATCGTCGTCGACAACGGCAGCACCGACGACACCGCCGACGTCGCCCGCGCGGCCGGTGCGCACGTGGTGGCCCAGCCCGTGCGCGGGATCTTCCCGGCCACGACGGCGGGCTTCGACGCCGCCGAAGGCGAGCTGCTGCTGCGGCTGGATGCCGATTCCGTGCCGCCGGCGGACTGGGTGGCGCGCATCGTGACGGCTTTCGAGACCGACCCGGGACTCGACGCGCTGAGCGGCCCGGGGCGCTTCTACGGGGGCAACGCCGTGACCCGGTGGATCGCGGCGAACCTGTACCTGGGCGCCTACCCCACCCTCATCCGGTGGGCACTGGGGCACCAGGTGCTGTTCGGCTCGAACCTCGCGATGCGCACCGCGCTCTGGCGCGATGTGCGCGGCCGCGTCCACCGCGACGACCCGCGTGCGCACGACGACTTCGACATCACGATCAACCTCGTCCCGGGCACGCACGTCCGCTATGACCGGTCACTCGTCGTCGACGTCTCGGCCCGCCCGTTCTCGTCGGTCGGCGCGCTGCGCACGCGCCTGGCCTGGGCGCTGCACACCATGGCGATCAACCAGCGCGAGATGTCGTTCCTCGCGCGTCGCCGGCAGTGGCAGGCGTGGACGAGGGCAGTGGATGCCGGCGACCCGCCGCCCGCGCCCGGCGAGGTCAGCGACCGCCGAGGCCGGCGCGCCCGACGATCGCGTGCGCGAGCTCGGTCGGCGAATCCTCGCTGGGGCTGTGCCCGCCGCCGGTGAGCAGCAGATCCGCGCCGATACGCGCCGCATAGTCGCGATGCAGCTGCTCCGGCCAGAGGTCGTGCGCACCGGCGACGACGAGCTTCGGCGCGGCGATGGCCGCGATCTTCTCATCGAGGTCCGGGGTGCGCATCATGAGTTCGAACGCGTCCGCGACACTGTCGGGTCGGGTGAGCGCGAACCGCTCGCGCACGAAGTCGATGCGGTGGCGCGGCGCCCGGTTGAGGTTGCGGCGCACGCCCCACATCATGAGCCTCGCCGCCGTGCGCGGCGAGACGGCACGGGCGAGCGGACCGATGATCTTGATGCGGTGGAACACCGGGCCGATGACGGGCGGCGCCGAGATCAGGGTCAGCGACGCGATCGCCTCGGGGTAGCGGGCGGCCAGCGCCGAGACGACGCTGCCGGCGAACGAATAGCCGACGAGGTGCACGGGCACCGGCCCCACTGTGAGGACCTCCTTCAGATCGTCGACGAACAGGGCCTCGTCGTAGGAGTCTCGGCGCGGCCGGAGGTTCTCAGGCCCTGCCCGATGCGACTCGTACTGACCGGCCATGTCGAACGTCTCGGCGCGCATGCCCGCGACCGCCAGCAGTGGCAGCATCAGGATGAAGTCCTCTTTCGACCCGGTGATCCCGGGGACCAGCACGACGCGCGGTGCGGCCGGCTCCCCCGCCACCAGGCCCGCCAGCCGGCCGCTGGGCACCGCGTACTCGGTCCGCATCACGCCGTCGGGAATGCCCCGCCAGTCGACATCGCCCAGAGCAGCATCCACCGCCCGCGCCTGCGCGGCCTCGAGACCGCGCACGTCCACCGGCTCGATGCGACGTGGCGGGACGACCGTCATGGGGCGGTGCCGTCCCCCGCGGCATCCACGCACCACATGAGCGCGACCCGCGACGCGGTCGCGACCACGGTGCCGTCCTGGTTGCGGCCGGTGTGGCGCATGGTGACCAGCCCCTGACCCGGCCGGGACGACGACAGTCGCTTCTCGGTGATCTCGGTGTCGACGTAGAGCGTGTCGCCGTGGAACAGCGGCGCCGGGAAGGCGATGTCGCTGAGCCCGAGCTGCGCGACGAGCGTGCCCTGGGTGAGCTGGGTGACCGATGCGCCGACCAGGGTGGCGAGGGTCCACATCGAGTTCATGAGGCGCTGGCCGAACGGCTGGGTCGCGGCATACGCGGCATCCAGATGCAGGGGCTGCGTGTTCATGGTCAGCGAGGAGAACAGCACGTTGTCGGCCTCGGTGGCGGTACGGCCCGGGCGATGCGCGTACACGGCGCCGACCTCGAACTCCTCGTAGTAGAGGCCGCGCTGGACGATGGGAGTCACATGCTCACGCTACTGCGCGACGCCCAGCGCCCGCGCAACGACAAGCAGTTGCACCTCACTGGTGCCCTCGCCGATCTCGAGGATCTTCGAGTCGCGGTAATGCCGCGCGACCGGGTACTCGTTCATGAACCCGTTGCCGCCGAAGATCTGGGTCGCATCGCGCGAGTTGTCCATGGCCGCGTCGCTCGCGGTGAGCTTCGCGATCGCCGCCTCGGTCTTGAACGGCTTTCCGGCATCACGCAGCCGGGCGGCGTGCAGCCACGCGAGGCGTGCGATGTGCACGCGCTGCTGCATGCGCGCGAGCATGAACTGAATGCCCTGCCGGGTCGACAGCGACTGCCCGAACACCATGCGCGTTCCGGCGTAGTCGACCGCTGCCTGCAGGCATCCCTCGGCAGCACCGGTCGACAGTGCGGCGATGGCGATGCGCCCTTCGTCGAGGATGTGCAGGAAGTTCGCGAATCCGCGTCCGCGTTCGCCGAGCAGGTTGCCGGCCGGGACGCGGGCACCGTCGAACGTGAGCGGGTGGGTGTCGCTCGCATGCCATCCGACCTTGTCGTACGCGGGCTCCACCGTGAAGCCGGGCGTGCCGCTCGGGACGATGATCGTCGAGATCTCCTTGCGGCCGCCGGATTCGCCCGTCACGGCGGTGACGGTGACGAACCGCGTGATGGCGGTGCCGGAGTTGGTGATGAACTGCTTCGCGCCGTCGATGACCCATTCGTCGCCGTCCAGCCGGGCCGTGGTGCGCGTCGCACCGGCATCCGACCCCGCCTCCGGCTCGGTGAGGCCGAACCCGGCCAGAGCGCGCCCGGCCAGCAGGTCGGGCAGCAGTTCGCGCTTCTGCTCTTCGGTGCCGAACCGGAACACCGGCATCGCACCGAGGCTGACGCCGGCTTCGAGCGTGATCGCGATCGACTGGTCGACGCGTCCGAGCGCCTCGATGGCGAGGCACAGCGCGAGGTAGTCGCCGCCCTGCCCGCCGTACTCCTCGGGGAACGGCAGCCCGAACAGCCCCAGCTCGCCCATCTGCGCGACGACGTCCAACGGCAGCGTCTTGGTGCGGTCGGCCTCGTAGGCGATCGGGGCGACGACCTCGTCGGCGAACGTGCGCACCAGGCGCGCGAGTTCGAGCTGTTCGTCGTCGAGCCCGTAGGCGGACAGGTCAATCATGGGGTTCCTCCCGGTCGGCTTGGGCCCGCACATCGGCCAGCACCTCGTCGCGGCGCACCTGCGTGCCCACGGCGACGTGGATCCGTGCGACACCGTCGTGCGGCGCCGTCACGGCGTGCTCCATCTTCATGGCCTCGATCGTGACGAGGCGGTCTCCGGATGCCACGGGGGCACCGTCGGCGACGTGCACGGCCACGACGGTGCCCGGCATCGGCGCGCGCAGCTCGGGGTCGAGCGCACCGGTGGCGCGCTCGATCGCCGCGTGGCGCTGCGCCATCGCCGCTCGGCGGGTGACCGGCTGCAGCCGCCACGCCCGCCCGCCCGCGTGCACCCACACGGCGCCGTCCGCGTCGACCTCGGCGAGGGCGGATGCCGGTGCGGCGGGGTCGTGCCCGGACCGGGGGACGTCGGGCGCCGTGACGCCGGCCACCGTGACTTCGACCTCGTGCACTGCGCCGTCGTCGCCGCGCAGCAGCACACGATGCGCCTCACGCTGCCCGCCGATCCGCCACCCCGGAAGCCGCTCCCACACCCCGCGCGATTCGTGAGACGCACCGAGACCCGCCGTCTGCCGCGGTGTCCCGTCACGGATGTGGTGTCTCGCCTCGGCCGCCGCCTGCAATGCCGCGGGCGTCGGCGTCGCGGGCCCGGGCGCGGGCAACCTGTCGATGAGTCCGGTGTCGAGGTCGCCGGCCCGCACGGCAACCTGAGCGAGCAGTCCGCGCAGGAAGGCGATGTTGGTGTCGACGCCCAGCACCACGGTGCCGGCGAGTGCGGCGTCGAGGCGGTCGAGGGCCTCGGCGCGATCGGCGCCGGCGGCGATGACCTTCGCGATCATGGGGTCGTAGTCGGCGGTGATCGTGCTGCCGGTCTCGACACCGGCATCCGTCCGCACATCCGGTGCCGCCTGCCACCGCAGCACATCGCCGGTGGCGGGCAGGAACCCGCGTTCGGGGGCCTCGGCGTACACGCGCGCCTCGATCGCATGACCGGTCAGGCGCACATCGTCCTGGGCGAACGCGAGCGGCTCACCGGCGGCGACGCGCAGCTGTTCGGCGACGAGGTCGACGCCGGTCACGAGCTCGGTGACGGGGTGCTCGACCTGCAGCCGCGTGTTCATCTCGATGAAGAAGAACTCGTCGGGCCGGTCGGCGGCGACGAGGAACTCGACGGTCCCGGCCCCCCGGTAGTCGACGGATGCCGCGGCCGCACACGCGGCCTCGCCCAGCCGCGCACGGGTGGCGGCGTCGATGATGGGCGACGGCGCCTCTTCGATGACCTTCTGGTGTCGGCGCTGCAGGGTGCATTCGCGCTCGCCGAGGTGCACGATCGTGCCGTGCGCATCGGCGAGCACCTGCACCTCGATGTGGCGCGGCCTCTCGATCAGCCGCTCCAGCAGCAGCGTGTCGTCGCCGAAGGCGGCCGCCGCGATCCGGCGGGCGGTGACGAGCGCATCGGGCAGGGCCGCGGCATCCCGCACGATCTGCATGCCCTTGCCGCCGCCGCCGGCCGAGGGCTTCACCAGCAGCGGGAACCCGGCCTGCGCGGCCCGTGCCACCACCTCGTCGTCGGTGAGCCCGGCGGCGGAGAAGCCCGGCACGGTGGGAACGCTCCGCGCTTCGACCTGCGTCTTGGCCCGGATCTTGTCGCCCATCACCTCGAGCGCCTCGGGGCCGGGCCCGACGAACACGATGCCGGCGTCGGCGCAGGCCCGCGCGAACGCCGCATTCTCTGACAGGAACCCGTACCCGGGATGGATCGCCTGGGCACCCGTCTCACGCGCCGCCCGCAGCACGGCGCCGATGTCGAGGTACGACTGCGTGGCCGGCGCGGGGCCGAGCCGCACGGCCACGTCCGCCTCGCGCACGTGGGGTGCGCCGGCGTCGGCGTCGCTGTACACGGCGACCGACCGGATGCCCAGTGCGCGCAGCGTGCGGATCACCCGCCGCGCGATCTCGCCGCGGTTCGCGACCAGGACTGTGGTGAACACGCCGCTCACATCCGGAAGACGCCGAAGCGCGGTTCGGGCAGCGGGGTGCGTGAGCAGACGTCGAGGGCGAGGCCGAGCACGTCGCGGGTGTCCAGCGGGTCGATGATGCCGTCGTCCCACAGCCGTGCGGTGGCGTAGTAGGGATCGCCCTGCTCTTCGAACTGCGCGCGGATGGGTGCCTCGAACGCGGCGCGCGCGTCCGGGTCCCACTGCTCGCCCTGCGCCTCGAGCCGGTCGGCTCTCACGGTGGAGAGCACCGATGCCGCCTGCGGGCCGCCCATCACCGAGATCCGGCTGGCCGGCCACGACCACAGGAATCGCGGCGAGTACGCGCGGCCGCACATCGAGTAGTTGCCCGCGCCGAACGAGCCGCCGACGATCACCGTCAGCTTCGGCACGCGCGTGGTGGCGACGGCGGTCACCATCTTGGCGCCGTCCTTGGCGATGCCGCCCGCCTCGGCATCGGTGCCCACCATGAAGCCGGAGATGTTCTGCAGGAACAGCAGCGGCACGCCGCGCTGGTCGCACAGCTCGATGAAGTGCGCGCCCTTCATCGCCGACTCGCTGAACAGGATGCCGTTGTTGGCGACGATCCCGACGGGGTGGCCGTGGATGCGTGCGAAGCCGGTGACGAGGGTGTCGCCGTACTCGCGCTTGAACTCGTGGAACTCGCTGGCGTCGACGATCCGCCCGATGACCTCGCGCACGTCGTACGGCTGGTTCACGTCGACGGGGACGGCGCCGTAGAGCTCGTGCGGGTCGAGAGCCGGGGGGATGGATGCCGTGACCTCCCACACCGGCGCCGCGGGCGCGGGCAGGGTGGCGACGATGTCGCGGACTATCTCGAGCGCGTGCTCGTCGTCCTCGGCGAGGTGGTCGACGACACCCGACGTGCGCGCGTGCAGTTCTCCCCCGCCGAGTTCCTCGGCCGTGACGACCTCGCCGATCGCGGCCTTGACGAGGGGCGGGCCGCCGAGGAAGATCGTGCCCTGATTCCGGACGATGACGGTCTCGTCACTCATCGCCGGCACGTACGCCCCGCCCGCCGTGCACGATCCGAGCACGGCGGCGATCTGCGGGATGCCGGCCGCCGAGAGCCGCGCCTGGTGGTAGAAGATGCGCCCGAAGTGGTCGCGGTCGGGGAACACCTCGTCCTGCATCGGCAGGAACGCCCCGCCGGAGTCGACGAGCGAGACGACCGGAAGGCGGTTCTCCAGCGCCACCTCCTGCGCGCGCAGGTGCTTCTTGACGGTGAGCGGGTAATAGGTGCCGCCCTTGACCGTGGCGTCGTTGCAGATGACCATGACTTGCCGCCCGTGCACGAGGCCGATGCCGGCGATCACGCCGGCCGCGGGGGCGTCGCCGTCGTACAGTCCGTCGGCGGCGAGCGGGGCGAGCTCGACGAACGGGCTGCCCTCGTCGAGCAGGCGGTTCACGCGGTCGCGCGGCAGCAGCTTGCCGCGCGCGACGTGACGCTCCCGCGCGGGGGCCGGCCCCCCGAGGGCGACCTCCGCCAAGCGGGAGCGCAGGCGCCGGGCGGCGGCTGTCTGGCCGTCGCGGCGACGCGCGTACTCCTCGTCATGGGCGAGGCGGCTCGTCAAGGTGGTCATGACATCTCCGTCGATGCTGGCGCCGCAGGGACGCAATCCGTTAGTGTTCACTAACTGATCCACCGCCAGGTTAGCGACTACTAACTGAAATCACAAGGGGACCTCATGGTCGACGGCACCTCTACGACGCCGCGCGAACGCGCGAAAGCCGATCGCCAGCGCGCGCTGCTCGACGCCGCCGCCCGGCTGTTCGCGGCGCACGGGTTCGACGGCGTCAGCCTCGAAGACCTCGGCGCGGCGGTCGGCGTCACCGGCCCGGCCGTCTACCGCCACTTCGAGAGCAAGCGGGCGCTGCTCGGCGAGATCCTGCTGCACACGAGCGAGAACCTGCTCGCCGGCGGACAGCAGGTCATCGGCACGGCCGACTCCCCCGAGACGCGCCTGCGCGGACTCATCGCGTTCCATGTGGACTTCGCCCTGACCGACGCCGACGTCATCCGCGTGCAGGATCGCGACCTCGCCCAGCTCGACGACGCCGACCGCCACCGGGTGCGCCGGCTCCAGCGCGAGTACGTCGACCTGTGGACGGGGGTGCTGGCCGACGTGCTGGCGGCACCGGCATCCACTGATCTCCGTGTCCGCGCGCAGGCGGGCTTCGGCCTGATCAACTCGACCCCGCACAGCGTTCGGGGACTTCGCGGCGCCCCCGGCGACGACGAGGTGCGCGCACTGCTGGGTGCGATGGCCTACGCCGCGTTGACCGCCGCGGGCTGAACCGCGGGCGCCTCCCCGTCGCCCACGGCACCCTCGCCCCAGCTCTACAGCATCGCCCGGCCCGGCTCTCGCAGCACGTCCGCGACGTCGACGAGGAACCGCGACCCCTGCTCGCCGTCGGCGAGGCGGTGGTCGAACGACAGGCTCAGCGTCATCACATCGCGCAGCGCGATCTCGCCCTCGTGCTCCCACGGCTGGCGGCGCACGGCCCCCAGCCCCAGGATTCCGGCCTCGCCGGGGTTGAGGATCGGCGTGCCGGCGTCCACGCCGAACACTCCGAAGTTCGTGATCGAGAACGTCCCGCCGCGGAGGGCGTCGAGCCCGGTCTTGCCGCTGCGTGCCGTCTGCGCCAGTTCGCCGATCGCGTCGGCGAGCGCTGCCAGTCCCATGCGATCTGCGTCCTTGATGTTCGGGACGACCAGCCCGCGCTCGGTCGCCGCGGCGACGCCCAGGTTCACGTAGTGGAACTGGACGATCTCCGCTGCGGCCTCATCCCAGCGGGAGTTGAGCTCGGGGCGCGCGCGCAGCGCGAGGCAGACGGCCTTGGCCGCGACCGCCATGATGCCGATGCGGTGATCGGCGAGCCGCTTGTCAGACCGCAGGCGTGCGAGCAGCTCGGTGGTGGCGGTGACATCGACGGTGAGGAAGCTCGTCACGTGCGGGGCGGTGAACGCGCTCGCGACCATGGCCTGCGCGGTGGCCTTGCGCACGCCGCGGATCGGCATCCGCGTCTCGCGGTCGCCTCCCGGCAGGTCGTCGGCGGGCAGCTGGGCGGCGCTGCGCGTCGGCGCCGCGGACACCGGCGCCTGCCGCTCGGCGGTGCGCGCGGCGTACTCCTCGACGTCGGCGCGGGTGATGATCCCGCTCGCCCCGGATGCCTCGACGAGGGCCAGATCGATGCCGAGGTCCTTCGCGAGCTTGCGGACCGGAGGCGTCGACCGCGGCCGCTCGTGCCGGGTGTCCGGCGGCGGCTGCGAAGTGACCGCATCGTGGGGTGCGGCCTCGAGGACGGCGGTGTCGGCTGCCGGGGCTGCACGTCCCGCGCGGGCCCGGCGCTGCGGGCGGGCGCCGCTGCGCGGCGCCGCCCCGTAGCCGACGAGGTTGGGCGGGTCGGCAGGCTCTGCCCCGGCCTCGCCGGCCGGAGTGCTGTTCGACTCTGCGCCCGCGGGCACTGCGGACGGTGCGGCGGGTGCTCCCGCGGCATCCACCTCGAACGAGATGAGCACGGCGCCCACGGCGACGGTCTCACCTGCTTCGGCACGCACGTCTCTCACCGTGCCCGCATACGGCGAGGGCAACTCGACGACGGCTTTGGCCGTCTCGACCTCGGCGATCGTCTGGTTGAGTTTCACGGTGTCGCCGGGAGCGACCAGCCACTGCACGATCTCGGCCTCGGGCAGGCCCTCGCCCAGGTCGGGCAGACGGAACTCGGCGATCACGACTCCACCCCCGACAGGCTGTTCGGGCGCTCGAGGACGCGGTCCACGGCATCCAGGATCCGGTCGAGGTCGGGCAGGTGGTGCTTCTCGAGCTTCGCGGGCGGGTACGGGATGTCGTGCCCGGTGACCCGCTCAGGTGCAGCCTCGAGGTAGTGGAAGCACTTCTCGGTGATGCTGGCGATGAGCTCGGCGCCCACTCCCGCCTCGCGCGCGGCCTCGTGGGTCACCACGACCCGTCCGGTCTTGCGCACCGATGCCGTCACTGTCGGGTAGTCCACCGGCGAGATCGAGCGCAGGTCGATCACCTCGATCGAGGTGCCCTCGTCGTCGGCGGCGGTGGCCGCGTCCAGCGCCGTGGCCACCTGGGCGCCGTAGGCGAGCAGTGTCACATCGGTCCCGGCGCGCACGACGCGGGCGAGCCCCATCGGAGCGGCGTCGGCGATGTCGGCGCCGAGGTCGACCTCGTCCTTGGTGTGGTAGAGCCGCTTGGGCTCGAAGAAGACGACCGGGTCGTCGCACGCGATCGCCTGGCGCAGCATCATGTAGGCATCCTGCGGGTTCGACACGGCGACCACGCGCAGGCCGGAGGTGTGCACGAAGTAGGCCTCGGGCGATTCGGAGTGGTGCTCGGCGGCTCCCACACCACCCGCCCACGGGATGCGCACGGTGATCGGCATCGTGACGTTGCCGCGCGTGCGGTAGTGCAGCTTCGCGACCTGGCAGACGATCTGGTCGAACGCGGGATACACGAAGCCGTCGAACTGGATCTCGACCACCGGGCGGAATCCTCGGAAGGCGAGGCCGACGGCGGTGCCCATGATGCCCGACTCCGCCAGCGGCGTATCGATGATGCGGGGTGCGCCGAACTCATCGATCAGGCCGTCGGTGATGCGGAAGACGCCGCCGAGCCTGCCGATGTCCTCCCCCATCACGATGACCTTGTCGTCGTCGGCCAGCGCGCGGCGGAGGCCGGCGTTCAGGGCCTTGCCCATGGTGAGCAGCTCGCTCATCGCTGCGCCTCCTCGTCGGCGAAGCCGGACAGGTACGACGCGAAGCGCTCGCGCTGCTCGGCGATCCCGCTGTGGGGCTCGGCGTACACGTCGTCGAGCACCTCGATGGGCGGGCGGGTCACCGCGCCGAGCGCGGCTGCGCGCATGCCGGCGGTGAACTCGTCGGCATCCGACTCGACCTCGGCGGCGAACGCGTCGTCGAACGCGTCCTGCGCGCGCAGATGGGCCTCGAGGCGGGTGATCGGATCGCGCTCGCGCCACGCCGCGACCTGCTCGGCGTTGCGGTAGCGCGTCGGATCGTCGGAGGTGGTGTGCGGGCCCATCCGGTAGGTGACCGCCTCGATGAAGGCGGGTCCCTTGCCGCTGCGCGCGTGGTCCGTCGCCCACCGCATCGCGGCGAGGCACGCGAGCACGTCGTTGCCGTCGACGCGCAGGCTCGGAATGCCGAACCCCGGCGCGCGCCCGGCGATCGGGAACTTCGCCTGGACGGTGACCGGTTCGGAGATCGCCCACTGGTTGTTGGAGCAGACGAACACCATCGGGGCCTGGAACGACGACGAGAACACCATCGCCTCGTTGACGTCGCCCTGGCTGGTCGCGCCGTCGCCGAAGTAGGCCACCGCGACCTGGTCGCCGCCGTCGCGCTGGATGCCCATGGCGTACCCCGCCGCGTGCAGCGCCTGCGCGCCGATGATGATCTGCGGGGTGGCGAGACTCAGCTCATAGGGGTTGTACGTCGAGTGCATCTCGCCGCGCCAGGCGAGGATGAAGTCGGCCGGCTTCGCACCACGGACCAGCTGCACCCCCAGCTCGCGGTAGCTCGGGAACAGGAAGTCGTCGTCGCGGCACGCGCGCGCAGTGCCGACCTGCACAGCCTCCTGGCCTTGCGCGGGCGCCCACAGGCCGAGCTGTCCCTGACGCTGCAAGGCGACGCCTTCGATGTCGAGTCGCCGGGCGATCGCCATGTCGCGGTAGAGGCCGCGCATAGCGTCGGTGTCCAGGTCGGAGATCCAGGGATCGAGCTGTCGATCCGGGATGCGCTCGCCGTCCGGCGTCAGAAGCCGGGCGAGGTCGTCGAGGTCTGTCGAGGTCTCGGTGGACGGGGTCAGGGTGTGCATCTTCGTCATCCCTCCAGGTCGCAGCCGCTCGTCTTGTGGACGGGTCGGCCGGTGCCGGTCGCCGGCAGCGTCGCCGACACTCTGAGGCTACGTCGACATCGCACCTAGCTCAAGCACGTCCACGCATGTTGAGCATGTTGCCCAGCACGAGACGCTCCAGCCTGCTAATGTTTCGCACTATGGGTTCCCTCGATCACGTCGATCTCGAGTTGCTCAACGCGCTCACGGAAGATCACCGCGCCACGGTGGTGGCGCTGGCCGACCGGCTCGGCATGTCACGGAACACGGTGCAGGCGCGCATGGCCAAGCTGGAGCGATCGGGGGTCTTCCTCTCGTATGAGCGGGCGATCGCGCCGCGCGAGCTGGGTTTCCCCATCGAGGCGATGATCAGCGTGACGGTGCAGCAGGCCGACCTTCCCCGGATCACCGAGGCGCTGGCCCGGCTGCCCGAAGTCGTGCAGGTGCACGGGCTCAGCGGACCGGTGGACCTGCTCGTCCGCACGGCGGCGCGCGACACGCGTCACCTGTTCGACGTCGACGCCCGCATTCTCGCCATCGAGGGCGTCGAGCGGACCGAGACGTCGCTGGTGATGGGCGAGGTCATCGGCTACCGGGTGCGGCCCCTGCTGGAAGAGGCTCGACAGGAGGGCTGACCACCCGCGCCGCGGCGCCGTCGAGCCGAACGAGCACGACGCCCGCGAGAATCAGCGCGCCGCCGGCGAACTGGACCGGTCCCAGCGCCTCCCCCAGCAGCAGCCAGCCGAAGCCCAGGGCGAAGAGCACTTCGGACAGCCCGATGAACGAGGCCAGCCGCGCGCCGATCCGCGGCACCGCCATGATGCCCAGCGCGTAGCCGAGGGTGGTGCCGATCGCACCGACCCACAGGATCGGGACGAGCCCGGGCACCTCGATGCCGCGGAAGGCCACCGTCACATCGGGCGCGGCGAACGGCAGGATGCCGGTGACGGCGAGCACCGCCATCGTGAGCGTTCCGACGAGCAGTCCGCCGGATGCCAGCGCGAGCGGGGGCAGGTCGTCGCCGGCGCGCTCGGACATCACGAAATACATCGCCGCGCACACGGCTGCGCCGAGCGCGAAGAGTGTGCCGAGCAGATCGAAGCGGGCGCCGGCGATGTCGACGACCAGGACGAGGCCGGTGATCGCGACGACGGTGCCGCCGATCACGCGAGCGGAGGGCGCGCGGCGCGTGCGCAGCCAGAGGTAGGCGACCAGGAGGACCGGGGCGAGGTACTGGATGAGCAGCGCCACCGCCACCGGCATGCGCTGCATCGCCAGGAAGTAGAACATCTGGCATCCGATCACGGGGAACAGGCCGAACATCACCAGCGAGCGCCAGTGGCGGCGCAGGAACGACCGCTCCCGCGCGATGGCGCGGATGAGCATCGGCGACAGCATCACACCGGCGAGCCCCATGCGCACGATGAGGGCCGCCGACAGCGACCATCCGGCTTCCAGGAGCGGCTTGACCAGCGGGCCGCTCGACGCGAAAGCGAAGGCCGAGACGACCGCCATGACGATGCCGGCGGTGCTGGGCGTGATGACGCGAGACCCCGTGGATGAGGGGGGCGCGATGAGGGGAACGGACGCCGTCTGAGTCACCGTCGGTCCTTGCATGTCATGAGTGACTGGTGTTTACACTGGTGACGCTAGTACCCGACGACGTCAGGAGTCAAGGTGGTTTTCATTCGTGACACGGAGATGTCGCTGCGCGCGGCCGCCGCGCTGGTCAACTCCCTGCCCACGGTCGGCACCGAGGACGTCGACACACTGGTCGATCAGGCGGATCTGGACGCGTTCCTCGCCGAGTTCCCGTATAGCGGGGCCGTCCGTCACGACGACGACGAGATCGCCGCGCTGCGGGCGATCCGTCCGCGGCTGCGTGCGCTGTGGGGGGTCTCCCGCGACCGGGCCGTGCCCCTCGTGAACGAGATGCTGCGCGACGGGCGGGCGCTCCCCCAGCTGGTGATCCACGACGACTACGACTGGCACATCCACGCGACGGACGAGTCGGATCCCCTGGCCACCCGGATCCTCGTGGAGGCGGCGATGGCGTTCGTCGATGTGATCCGCTCGGACCAGTACGACCGGGTCCGGGTGTGCGAGGCGGACGACTGCGACGCCGTCTACGTCGACTACTCGAAGAACGGGTCGAAGCGGTACTGCGATGTCGGAAACTGCGGGAACCGGATGAACGTCAACGCGTACCGTCGGCGGAGGGCGCGAGAAACCGCGTGATCGCCTCCGCCGCGGGCTGCGGCGTCTCGTAGTGGATGAGGTGCCCGACGCCGGCGATCTCGACGAGTTCGGCCTGCGGGAACAGCTTCTGCAGTGCGCGCTCGGCCTCGATGGGCGTGATGTCGTCGCGATCGGCGGCGACCAGGAGCGTCCGCTGCGTGATGCGCGGGGCGGACTCGCGCACGTCGTGCGACACGCTCGTCACGAAGGCATCGTGCAGCACATCCCGGTCCGCGAACCGCGAGAAGTAGGTGTCGTGCTGCTCGTGGATGAAGGCCAGCAGGGCTTTGTCCTTCGTCTTGGCCATCGACACGCTCATCACGCGCACGACGATCCGGCTGCGCAGCAGCGCGTCGCCCAGCCGCTTCGGGAGCCGGGCGCCCGCCCAGTAGTAGAAGACGGCGAGGCGGGTGAGGATGCCGCGCGGGCCCTCCAGCGCCGGGGCGCCGATGGGGTTGACGAGGATCACGCGCGGAGTGTCGAGCCCGCCGGCGACCGCGGCCGCCACGACGATCGAGCCGAACGAGTGCCCGAGGATCTCTGCCCCCGGCGCCACGGAGGTCGCGAACGCGGTCAGCCACTGCGCGTAGGCATCGAGGTCGTGCCGGCGCCCAGGCAGCGGGGCGGTCTCGCCGAATCCCGGCAGGTCGGGTGAGATCACCCGGACGCCGTCGAGGTAGGCGACGACCGGCTCGAGACCGTGGTGCTCACCGCGGAAGCCGTGCACCGCGATCAGCGTGATCGGCGCGTCGGCCGGACCGTACACCCAGTAGGCCGTGGTCCCGCCGAGCACGTCGATTTCACGCCGTTCGACCGGGATCTGCGCGAGGCGGTCGGCGGCGTACGGGTGCGGAGCGGTCACCCGTCGAGTCTACGAGTCCGGCGCGCCGCGACGTGCGTGTCGGTGGTCGCCCATACCGTGAGAGGCATGGACCCGCAGCAGCCCACGCTCCCCCTCTGGGACGATGGTGGGTGGGACAGCAGCCCGGTTCAGCCCGAACCCGTCGCCCCCGGATGGGCGCACGCCGTGGGCGTGTTCGACCTCGAGACCACCGGCATCGATGTGACCACCGACCGGGTCGTCACCGCTCACGTGGGGCTGCTCGGCCCCGGCGGCGCCGTCCTGCGCGCCCAGGGGTGGCTGGCAGACCCGGGCATCGAAATCCCCGACGGTGCGACGGCCGTGCACGGCATCACCACTGGGCACGCGCGCGAACACGGGCGCCCCGCGGCCGACGTGGTCGCCGAGGTCGTGGCCGCGCTGCGCGAGCTGCTCGACGCCGGCATCCCGGTCGTCGCCTACAACGCGCCGTACGATTTCTCCCTGCTCAAGTACGAGGCGCTCCGGCACGGCATCGCGCCGATCCTCGACCCGTCGCCGGTGATCGACCCGCTCGTGGTCGACAAGACCTACGACCGCTACCGCAAGGGCAAGCGCACCCTCGAAGTGGTCGCCGCGCACTACGCCGTGCCGCTCGAGGGCGCGCATGACGCCGCGGCCGATGCCATCGCCGCCGGGCGGGTCGCTCAGGCCCTGGCAGGGCGGTTCGCCCTGCCCGCCGATGCGAACGAGCTCCACACGCAGCAGATCGGGTGGGCTCGCGCTCAGGCCGAGAGCCTCACCGAGTACTTCATCAAGGTCGGCCGGCTCGACCCCGAAGATGCGCTCGACGGCAGCTGGCCGATCCGCTGACGATCAGTCCGCAGGCCCTGCCGTCCGCCGTGCGCTCGTGCACGCAGGCGCGACACGACGAAGGCCCCGCCGAAGCGGGGCCTTCGTGACACGGCTCGTTACTTGGAGCCACCGAAGTTCTTGAAGCGCTGGTTGAACTTCTCGACGCGACCGGCCGAGTCCATGATGCGCTGCTTGCCCGTGTAGAACGGGTGCGAGGCCGACGAGATCTCGACGTCGATGACGGGGTACGTGACGCCGTCGAGCTCGATCGTCTTGTCGCTGGTGACCGTCGAACGGGTCAGGAACGTCTCGCCGGAGCCCAGGTCGCGGAAAACGACGGCCTGGTAGTCGGGGTGGATATCAGTCTTCATAGTGATCCTCTAGCCTGGTGTCCTGGATTTTGCCAGGACGGTCAAAGTCCGCGGTGCGTGAGCACCAAAGAGCGATTCTATCAGCCGGCGGCGCGCGCCGCGAACCGCCCGTTCTCGTGCGACAGCGCGATCTCCACGCCGAAGGTGCGGGTGAGGTTCTCGGCGGTCAGGGTCTGATCGATCGGCCCCTGGGCGACGATGCCACCCTCGGCCATGAGGAGCACGTGAGTGAATCCGACCGGGATCTCTTCGACGTGATGGGTCACCATGATCATGGCGGGCGTGGTGGGCGCCTGCGCGTAGCCGCCCAGCAGTGCGAGCAGCTCTTCGCGGCCCCCGAGGTCGAGGCTCGCCGTCGGCTCGTCGAGCAGCAGCATCTCGGGGTCCGTCATCACGGCACGGGCGATCTGCACGCGCTTCTGCTCGCCGTCCGACAGCGTGCCGAACGTGCGCTCGGCGAGGTGCTCGAGCTTCCATTCGGCGAGCACCCGGCGGGCGCGCTTCTCGTCGATCTGCTCGTAGTCCTCGTTCCAGCGGCCGAGCACCGAGTACGCGGCGGTGAGCACGACATCGAGAACGGTCTCCTCCGGCGGCACGCGCTTGGCCATCGCCGAGGAGGCGAACCCGATGCGCGGGCGCAGTTCGAAGACGTCGGTGCGGCCCAGCCGCTCGTCGAGGATCGTCACGATCCCGGAGGTGGGATGGATGAGCGTCGCCGCGAGCTGCAGGATCGTCGTCTTACCCGCGCCGTTGGGGCCGAGGATGACCCAACGCTGGTCGTCGGTGACGGTCCAGTCGACGTGATCGACGATGTTGCGGGCGTTGCGGCGGACGACGACGTCGGCGAAATCGAGGACCTGGGGCATGCATCCAGCCTATCGGCCGGATGCCGTGACCTCGCGGTACAGCGCCGCCGTGGCGTCGGCGATCGCCGACCAGCTGAAGTGCGTCGCCGCGCGTTCCCGGCCCGCGGCGCCGTACGCGCGTGCCCGCTCCGGGTCTGACACGACCTCGGTGAGGGCCTCGGCCAGGTCGGCGATGAACGTGTCGGGGTCCAGCGGCGTCCCGGTGCCGTCCTGCACCTGCTCGATCGGCACGAGCCGGCCCGTCACGCCGTCGACGACGACTTCGGGGATGCCGCCGGTCGCGGTCGCCACGACAGCTGCGCCGCACGCCATCGCCTCGAGGTTGACGATGCCCAGCGGCTCGTAGATCGACGGGCACACGAACGTGGTCGCCACCGAGTTCAGCGCGCACAGCTCATCGCGCGGGAGGAACTCGTCGATCCAGACGACGCCCTCGCGCGTGGACTGCAGGCTCCGCACGAGACCCTGCACCTCCGCCATGATCTCGGGCGTGTCCGGCGCGCCCGCACACAGGATCACCTGCACGCCCTCGGGCAGGCGCTCCACGGCCCGCAGGAAGTACGGCAGCCCCTTCTGCCGCGTGATCCGCCCCACGAACACGATCGACGGACGCGACGGGTCGATGCCGTAGCGCTCCAGCACGGCAGGATCGTCGACCGGCCGCCACGCCTGCGTGTCGATGCCGTTGTGGATGACCCTGACCTTCTCGGGATCGAGGGCCGGATAGCTGCGCAGGATGTCGCGACGCATGCCGTCGCTGACCGCGACGATCGCGGCGGCCCCCTCGTACGCGGTCTTCTCGATGTAACCGGACACCGCATAGCCGCCGCCGAGCTGCTCGGCCTTCCACGGCCGCAGCGGCTCGAGGGAGTGCGCCGTCACGATGTGCGGGATGCCGTGGAGCAGCGATGCCAGATGCCCGGCGAAGTTCGCGTACCACGTGTGACTGTGCACGACATCGGCCCCGGCGACGTCGCCGACGATCGTCAGGTCGGTGCCGAGGGTCTGGATCGCGGCGTTCGCCCCCGCCAGTTCTGCCGGCACGCCGTACGAGGTCGTCGCCGCCTCCTCGCGCGGTCCGCCGAACGCCCGCACCTCGACGTCCATGCGCTCGCGCAGCGCCCTGACGAGTTCCGTCACGTGCACTCCGGCACCGCCGTAGATCTCGGGCGGGTACTCCTTCGAGATGATGTCGACGCGCATGCCACGAACGCTAGTACAGAGGCGACGGCGGGGCATAGTGTGGTGCCATGCCAGCAGCGCCCAAGGTCTTCGGAATCATCCTCGCCGGTGGTGAGGGCAAGCGTCTGATGCCCTTGACTGTGGACAGAGCCAAGCCCGCCGTGCCGTTCGGCGGGCAGTACCGGCTGATCGACTTCGCGATCTCCAATCTGCTCAACTCAGGGCTTCGCCAGATCGTCGTGCTCACGCAGTACAAGTCGCACAGCCTCGACCGTCACGTGTCGCAGACGTGGCGCATGTCGGCTCTGCTGAACTCCTACGTGGCCACGGTCCCCGCTCAGCAGCGGCTCGGCAAGCGCTGGTTCTCGGGCTCGGCCGACGCGATCCTGCAGTCGCTGAACCTCATCCACGATGAGAAGCCCGACATCGTCGCCGTCATCGGCGCCGACCATGTCTACCGCATGGACTTCCGTCAGATGATCGACGCGCACATCGAATCCGGCGCGCGGGCGACGGTCGCCGGCATCCGTCAGCCGATCGGGCTCGCCGATCAGTTCGGTGTGATCGACGTGGACCCGGCCGACAGCGTGACCATCCGCGAGTTCCTCGAGAAGCCGCAGAACCCGACCGGACTGGCCGACAGCCCGAACGAAGTGCTCGCGTCGATGGGCAACTACGTCTTCGACGCCGATGCGCTCATCGAAGCCGTCGAGACCGACGGCGAACTGCCGACGTCGAACCACGACATGGGCGGCGACATCATCCCCTACTTCGTCGGACGGGGCGAGGCGGCCGTGTACGACTTCCTGCGCAACGCGATTGCCGGATCGACGCCGCGCGACCGCGACTACTGGCGTGACGTCGGGACGATCGATTCGTTCTTCGACGCCCACATGGACCTGATCTCGACGCTGCCGATCTTCAACCTCTACAACATGGACTGGCCCATCCAGTCGCAGGCGATCAACTCGCCCCCGGCCAAGTTCGTGCGCGACAGCGTGGGCCGCATGGGCAACGCCATCGACTCGATCGTCTCGCTCGGCTCGGTGCTCTCCGGCACCCACCTCGAGCGCTCGGTCGTGGGACCCTGGACGCTGTCGGGCGGCGGATCGACCATCACCGATTCGGTCCTGTTCGACCACGTGCAGGTCGGAGCCGGGGCGCGGGTCCATCGCGCGATCCTCGACAAGAACGTCGCACTCGACCCGGGAGCGACCGTCGGGGTCGACCGCGAACGCGACCTCGCCCGCGGCTTCACGGTGACCGATTCGGGCATCACCGTCGTCGGCAAGGGCGTGCACGTCGAGCAGTGATCGGCCCGCTACCGTGGAAGCGTGCCTGTCGCCCGCTTCCTCGTCGTATTCGACGCCGATTCCACGCTGATCCGCAACGAGGTCATCGAGCTGATCGCCGATGAGGCCGGGCGCGGCGCCGAAGTGGCCGCCGCCACCGAGGCGGCCATGCGCGGCGAGGTCGATTTCGCCACCAGCCTGCGCTCGCGCGTCGAGCAGCTGCGGGGTGTTCCCGTGTCGGGTTTCGCCCGGGTGCTGGAGCGCATCGAGCCCACGCCCGGCGTGCGCGAGCTCATCGCCGCGATCCACGAGCGCGGCGGCATCGCGGCGGTCGTCTCGGGCGGGTTCCACGAGATCCTCGACACCGTCGCTCCGTCGCTGGATGTCGATGTCTGGCGCGCGAATCGGCTGAGTGTCGAGAACGGCGTCCTGTCGGGCGTCGTCGACGGCGTGATCGTGGATGCCGCGGGCAAAGCCGCCGCCCTGCGGGAGTGGGCGGCGCAGTACGGCGTGCCCCTGTCGCGCACGATCGCTATCGGCGACGGTGCGAACGATCTGCAGATGATGGATGCCGCGGGCCTGGGCCTCGCGTTCAATGCCAAGCCCGCCGTGCGCGCGCAGGCGGACCTCGTGGTGGGCCCGGTCGATCTGGCCGAGGTCATCGCGCTGCTGCCCTGAGCGTGCCGCCACGCGGATGACCTCCATCGACAGTGTCGGAGGCAGCACGTAGCGTGGCCGCCATGGACATCATCCTCATCCCGGGACTCTGGCTCGACGCGTCCTCATGGGACGACATCACCCCGGCACTGCGCGACGCCGGCGTGAATCCGCGGCCGCTGACGATGCCCGGAACGGGCGCATCGGGCAGCGACTCCGCCGCCGTCGGCATCGACACCTGGGTCGACGCCGTCGTCGCCGAGATCGACGCATCCGAGGAGCCCGTCGTGCTCGTCGGCCACAGCGGCGGCGGCAATGTCGCCTGGGGTGCGGCCGATCGCCGGCCCGATCGGGTCTCGCGCGTCGTCTTCGTCGACACCGTGCCACCACCGGACGGCGCCCAGATCTCGGAGTTCCCCCTGTCCGGTGGCGTCGTCCCGTTCCCCGGCTGGGACTTCTTCGACGACGAGGACGTCGCGGACCTCGACGAAGCCACGCGGCTGCGCACGGCGCCGCTCACTCACAGCGTTCCCGGCAAAGTGCCCACCGACCCGATCGCCCTGGGCGACGACAGCCGCCACCGGGTTCCGGTCACCCTGCTGAACGGCCGGATGGACGAAGCGACATTCCGCGCGGAGATCTCGCAGTGGGGACCGTTCGCTGCGGAGTTCGAGGCGATCGCCGATGCCGAGGTGGTGAGGCTGGGCACCGGACACTGGCCGCAGTTCTCGGCGCCGGAACGTCTCGCTCAGGCCCTCGTGGCTGCCATCCGGCGATGAGCCGGGCTCAGTGCCCCATGCCGAGGCCGCCGTCGACGGGAATGACGGCACCCGAGATGTAGGCGGCGTCATCGGATGCGAGCCATGAGACCACGCCGGCGACCTCGTCGACACCGCCGAATCGGCCCGCCGGGATGTTGCGCTTGTACTCGGTCTGGGTGTCTTCGGGCAGGACCGCCGTCATGTCGCTCTCGATGAATCCGGGCGCCACGACGTTCGCGGTGATGCCGCGCGAGCCGAGTTCACGGGTGAGCGAGCGGGCGAAGCCCACCAGTGCGCTCTTGGACGACGCGTAGTTGATCTGCCCGGCCGACCCGTACAGGCCGACGACGCTCGAGATGAGGATGACCCGGCCCCACTTGGCGCGCAGCAGCCCCTTCGCGGCGCGTTTGACGACGCGGAACGCACCACCGAGGTTGGTGGCCACGACGGAATCGAAGTCGTCCTCGGTCATGCGCAGGAGGAGGGTGTCCTTCGTGACGCCGGCGTTGGCGACGACGATCTCGACGGGGCCCAGCTGCTGCTCGACCTCGGTGAATGCGGCATCGACCGCGGCGGCGTCGGTGACGTCGGCGCGGACGGTCAGGGTGCCCGCCGGGCCTTCACCGGAACGCGCGGTGACGGCGACCTTGTAGCCGGCCGCCACGAACCGTTCGGCGATGGCGCGGCCGATGCCGCGGTTTCCGCCGGTGACGAGGACGACGCGATCGCTGGACATGAGTTCTCCCGGGGGACGAAGGTCTGGAACCGCACCAGCCTATCCGGCGCACCGCCGGCGCCCGATAGGCTGGACAGACCTGCCCAGAAGGAGTCCGACGTGAGCAACCCGACCCCCGGGAACCCCGAGCCCGGTCAGCCGCAGCCCCCCGCCTACGGCGCGCCGCCGCAGACTCCGCCGTATGCCGCACCCGGCGCCTACCAGCCCCCCGCATACCCCGGCGCGGCCCCGCAGTACCCCGGCGCTCCGCAGTACCCGGCCTACGGCTACGGTGGGTACCCGGTCCAGAAGAACAACGTCCTCGCGATCGTCTCGATGATCGCCTCGATCCTCGGCTTCATCTGGGTCCTGCCGTTCATCGGGTCGCTCGCCGGTGCGATCATGGGCCACATCTCGCTGAACCAGCTGAAGACCTCGGGCGAGAAGGGTCGCGGCATGGCCCTGGCCGGCGTGATCGTCGGCTGGATCGGGGTGGCCTTCGCCATCCTCGGCGTGCTCGCCTTCTTCGCATTCGTGGTCGCGACCAGCACGACCCGCGTGAACTCCTGAAGCGGCCGTCCTGAACCGCCGCCGCGGCCAGCCGCGAGCCTCGGTGAGGCGTACCCTGGAAGCACCGTGAAGACCAGCCATACGCCGCAGTCGGCGACGTCGCTCCCCCGCGCACCGCGCGATGAGGCGCACACCAGGATGACGAAGTACTTCGTCATGATGTCGGTGCGCGTCGCGTGCTTCGTGCTGATGGTGGTCGTCACCCCGTACGGCTGGTACACGTGGCTGTTCGCCCTCGGTGCGATCATCCTCCCCTACCTCGCGGTCGTCGTCGCGAACGTCAGTTCGGGCCGCGGGCAGGGCGGTGCCGTGTCACCCGAGCGTTCCCTGCCGGCCGCGCCGGCGGCATCCACCCCGCCGCCGAGCGGCGTGATCCGCATCCAGGAGTCCGACCCGACCGGGCCGGACCCGCAGTGAGCGAGCACATCTGCTCGCGCGCCGGCTGCCGGACCGACGCGCGTTGGCAGGTCATCTGGCGCAACCCCCGCATCCACGCACCCGAACGGCGCAAGATCTGGCTCGCGTGCGATGAGCATGTCGACTACCTGCGCGACTACCTCGCCGCACGGAGCTTCCCGGTGCAGGTCGAAGCCTTCGACGGAGCTGCCCCGTGAACCGCAAGAACCTGACCCGCTGGGCGGGCTACGTCGGCGTCGCGATCGTGTTCGCCATCGCATGCGGGTTCCTGTCGAACTGGCAGTTCACGCGCAGCGCCGAGCGCAACGCGCAGCTCGAACTGGTCGCGGACAACTACGACGCGGAGCCGGTTCCGCTCGCCGATCTCATCCCGGTGGACGGCGAGGTGGATGCCGGTGACATCTGGCACCCGGTCATCGTCACCGGCGAGTACCTCGCCGACCGGCAGGTGCTGGTCCGCAACCGGCCGCACGGCGGGACGAGCGCGTTCGAGGTGCTGGTGCCGCTGCGCACCGATGACGGGCGCGTGTTCATCGTCAACCGCGGCTGGGTGCCGCCCGGCGACGACCAGCCCGAGCCCGACGAGATCCCCGCGCCGCCGACCGGCGAGGTGACGGTCGTGGCGCGCCTGCAGGCCGGGGAACCGGCGCCGCGCTCGGGGCGGTCGGCACCCGACGGCCAGGTGCCCACGATCAACCTCCCCATGGTCGCCGACGCCATCGGCGAGCCCGACGCCACGGTCACGAGCGCCTACGGCCTGCTCGTCTCCGAGGATCCCGCGCCGGCCACCCGGCCGGCCGCGCCGGACTCGCCGTCCGAAGACCCCGGTCCCCACCTGTCGTATGCGATCCAGTGGATCCTGTTCGCGATCATGGGGTTCGCGTTCATCTGGTACATGATCCGCACCGAGCTGCGCCACCGGAAGGAGGATGCCGCCGAGCGCACTGCCGCGGCATCCACCCCTCGCCGCCGCGATCGCGACATGGAAGCCGAAGACGCCCTCCTCGACAGCGCCGGACGCTGATCAGGCCGGCGCGGCGGACCGCGTCACGCCAGGGTGATCAGGTCGACGTAGTCGCGACCCCAGATGTCTTCGACGCCGTCGGGCAGGATGAGCACGCGCTCGGGGTTGAGCGACTGCACGGCGCCTTCGTCGTGCGAGACGAGGACGACCGCGCCCTCGTAGTGCGCGAGCGCGTCGAGGATCTCCTCGCGCGAGGCCGGGTCGAGGTTGTTGGTGGGCTCGTCGAGCAGCAGCATGTTCGCCGACGAGACGACGAGCGTCGCCAGTGACAGCCGGGTCTTCTCGCCGCCGGAGAGGACGCCGGCGGGCTTGAGCACGTCGTCGCCGGTGAACAGGAACGATCCGAGCACCTTGCGCGCTTCGGTCGCGGTGATGTCGGGCGCGGCGGACATCATGTTCTCGAGCACCGACCGGCTGACGTCGAGGTTCTCGTGCTCCTGCGCGTAGTAGCCGATCTTCAGGCCGTGGCCGGGCTCGATGATCCCGGTGTCGGCTCTGTCGACACCCGCGAGAATGCGCAGCAGCGTCGTCTTTCCGGCACCGTTGAGGCCCAGTACGACGACCTTGGAGCCGCGGTCGATCGCGAGGTCGACGTCGGTGAAGATCTCGAGCGAGCCGTACGACTTCGACAGGTTCTTGGCCATGAGGGGCGTCTTGCCGCAGGGTGCGGGCTTGGGGAACCGCAGCTTGGCGACGCGGTCCTGTTGCCGCACCTCGTCGAGCCCGGACAGCATCTTCTCGGCGCGCGCGACCATCTGGTGGGCCGCCGCGGCCTTGGACGCCTTGGCCCCGAAGCGGGCAGCCTGCAGCTGCAGTGCGGTGGCCTTCTTCTCGACGTTGGCGCGCTCCTTCTTGCGGCGCTCCTCGTCGGCCACCCGCTGACGCAGGTAGTTCTTCCAGTTCATGTTGTAGACATCGATGACCTGGCGCATCGCGTCGAGATAGAAGACGCGATTCACGGTCTCGCCGACGATCTCGATGTCGTGGCTGATGACGATGAGGCCGCCCTTGTATCCCTTGAGGAACTCGCGCAGCCACACGACGCTGTCGGCATCGAGGTGGTTGGTGGGCTCGTCGAGGATCATCGTCCCTGCGTCCGAGAAGAGGATGCGGGCCAGTTCGATGCGGCGCCGCTGACCACCGGAGAGGCTCCTCAGCGGCTGGTCGAGAATGCGGTCCGGCAACGAGAGGTTGTGGGCGATCGATGCCGCTTCGGCTTCGGCCGCATAGCCGCCGAGTGCCTCGAACCGCTCGGTCAGGTTGCCGTAGCGCTTCATCGCCTTCGCAGCGACGACGGCGTCGTCATCGGCCATAAGCTGCGACGCCTCGTGCATGCCGAGGGCGAGGGTGCCCAGGCCCCGAGCGTCGAGGATGCGGGTCCGCGCGAGCATCTCAGGGTCGCCCGAACGCGGGTCCTGCGGCAGGTAGCCGAGCTCGCCGGACCGATCGACGCGGCCGTCGGCGGGCAGCAGGTCGCCGGCGAGCACCTTGGTCAGCGTCGTCTTTCCGGCGCCGTTGCGACCGACCAGGCCGATCTTGTCGCCGGCCGAGACGCGGAACGACACGTCCGACATGAGCGTGCGGGCGCCCACGCGGATCTCTAGGTCGTGCACGGCGAGCACAGCGAACGTCCGTTCTGGTGGAGGTGGGGGTGGCCGAAGACGGGCCAGCCTCCCATTATAGGTCGGCCGCCTGGAGGCGGACTGCGAGGCAAGACCCCTCTGCGGTATGACGCGCTCGATACCGCGGAGGGATGTGGGGTGGGCACGCCGATACGTAGGTTCTTCGGGTGGACGTCATCAACGAGCTCATTGTGCAGGCCGCAGCCTCGCCCTGGCTGTATCTCGTGATGTTCGCGACGGCCGTGATCGACGGGTTCTTCCCGCCGATCCCCAGCGAGACGGTGCTGGTGGCGGCGTCCGCCGTGGCCGTCTCGTCGGGCGGCACGAATCTCATGCTGCTGGCCGGCGTCGCCGCCGCCGGTGCACTGATCGGCGACAACATCGCCTACGCGATCGGACGCGGCGTCGGAACGACGCGGTTCCGGTGGATGCGCCGGCCCCGGGTGGCCGCGGTCTTCGACCGTGCCGAGCGGACGCTGCGGCACCGCGGGGCTGCGCTGATCCTCGGCGCGCGCTACATCCCGGTCGGGCGCGTCGCCGTGAACATGTCGGCGGGCGCCCTCGCCTATCCGTGGCGCCGCTTCCTCCCCCTCAGCGCGCTCGCCGCGGTCATGTGGGCCGTGTACAGCGCGGCCGTCGGCATCTTCGCCGGGCAGTGGCTGCACGATCAGCCTCTCCTCAGCGTGCTGCTGGGAGTCGGCCTCGCGCTGGCAGTGGGCATCGTCATCGACCGCGTCGGCGCCCGTCCCCGGCAGCAGGCCGAACCCACGACCTCGAACACCTCGGTGGGCGAACCCCTCCGGGCGCCGGTGGCAGGATGACGGACATGGCACGGACGAAGCGACGCCCCGGCGCCCGCACCATCGCGCAGGTGACGGTGCTGCCGGCCGTCCTCGTGCAGTACAGCGTCCTCGTGCCGATCCACGCCGCGGCGTACGGGGTGCCGGTCGCCCTGTCGTTCCTGCTCGGCGCGGCCGTCTGCGGGGCGCCGCTGCTGGCGATCACCCGGCCATGGTGGGCGATCGCCGTCTTCGCCGCGGGTGCCCTCACGCTGCCGCTGCTCGTCTCGCCCGGGCGCGACCCGTCGCTGCCGTGGCCGTGGTCAGTGCCCACGATGATCGCCTTCGCGATCCTGGTGGCCGTCGTCACCCTGCTCCACGGCTGGCGCCCGGGGCTGGCCGCGTATCTGGTGAACGTCGGCGTCTCGCTCATCGTGCTGCTGCTGCACCCGACCGCCGTCACCCCGAACGCGGCCACGGCCGACGTGATCGTCGCCACCTCCGTCGCCGGGCTCGTCTACCTCGTCGCCGTGCTCCTCGCCGGCCGGCTGCGCATCGGTCAGGAACTCAGCCGCGAACGCGAACTGTCGGCCGCCGAGCAGTCCCGTCGCGTGCAGGTCGAAGAGCGCGCCCGCATCGCACGCGAACTGCATGACGTCGTGGCCCACAGCCTGTCGGTCATCCAGGTGCAGGCCTCCACGGCCCGCTACCGGCTGCCCGGCCTCCCCGACGAGGCCGTCCGCGAACTCGACGACATCGCCGCGAACGCGCGCGCGTCGCTGACGGAGATGCGGCGTCTGCTGGGGGTCCTGCGCACCGAGGATCAGGCCGCCGAGCTCGCCCCGCAGCAGGGCATCGACGACATCGCCGCGCTGGTCGACAGCGTCCGGCGCGCGGGGGTCCAGGTCGGTCTGGGCATCACCGCCGCAGACGTGTCGGAGATTCCCGCGAGCGTCCAGATCGCGACGTTCCGCATCGTGCAAGAAGCCCTGAGCAATGCGGTCCGTCACGCGCCCGGCGCCGCCATCGCCGTCTCGGTGAGCGCCGACGACACCGCCGTGCGGCTGCGGATCCACAACGACGTCGGCGACGCGGCATCCGGTCAGGGCACCGGTCACGGACTGCGTGGGATGCGGGAGCGCGCGACACTGCTCGGCGGTACGCTGGACGCCGGCCCAGGCTCGGACGGCGGCTGGACGGTGAGTGCCGTGCTCCCCTGGCCCCGACAGGAGAATCCGTGACCATCGAGGTCCTCATCGCCGACGATCAGGCGATGGTGCGCGCCGGGTTCGCCGCGCTCCTCGACGCCCATGACGGCATCCGGGTGACCGGGCAGGCCGCCGACGGGTCGGAGGCGGTGACGCTCTCGGCACGGCTCGACCCCGATGTCATCCTGATGGATGTGCGGATGCCGCACCTCGACGGCATCGAGGCGACACGGCGCATCGTCGGGCCGACGTACCCGGCGGCGAAGATCCCGCGGATCCTGATGCTCACCACCTTCGACATCGATGACTACGTCTACGACGCGCTCGAAGCGGGCGCGAGCGGCTTCCTGCTGAAGGACGCTCTGCCCGAGGAGCTCGTGCACGCCGTCCGCGTCATCGCCGCCGGTGATGCCCTGCTCGCGCCCAGCGTCACGCGCCGCATGATCTCGCGGTTCGCCGCGCAGAAGCCCCGCACGTCCCTCGCCGCCGGCCGGCTCGCCGAGCTGACCGAGCGCGAGCGCGAGGTGCTCGTGCTCATCGGGCAGGGACGCTCGAACAGCGAGATCGCCTCGGCGCTGTTCATCGCGGAGCAGACCGTGAAGACCCACGTCGGCAAGGTGCTCGCCAAGGTCGGCGCGCGCGACCGGGTCCAGGCCGTGATCTTCGCCTACGACGCCGGCCTGGTCGAGCCGGCCTGAGCCGGACCTCACCCCTGGGTAGGGGTGCGGACGGCACCCCGGTGTGATGCGGCCGCCACCACGGCATCCATAACCTCGTCGGACATCCACCGAGGAGGACGCACATGTCGACGGTCCAGGCGGACACGCGCACCACGCCCCACATCCGGCGCGGCGCCACGCGCGACACCGGCATCGACTTCGTGCGCGCGCTGTGCGTCACGGCGGTGGTGGTCCTGCACGCGATGATGGTCGGCGTCACCGTCACAGGCTCCGGCCCCGTGTTCGAGAACGCCGCCGACGGCTCGACCTGGATCGCACCGCTGAGCTGGATCCTGCAGGTGATGCCACTGTTCTTCGTGATCGGCGGCTTCTCCGGACTGCTCGCCTACCGCCGGCAGCGCACGGCAGGCGGCACCGCCGCGAGCTTCGTCGCGGCACGGCTGCACCGGCTGCTGCGCCCCGCACTGGTCACGGTCGGGGTCGTCGGCGTGGTGCTCGTCGCACTCGCCGTCGCGGGCGTGCCGGCCGACCTGATCGCCGTCGCCGGGCACCGGTACGGCCAGCCGCTGTGGTTCCTGGGGGTGTTCCTGCTGTGCCAGGCTCTGCTGCCCGCGCTCGCCGCCGCGCACGAGCGTGCACCGGTGCGCACGATCGCGATCCTCGTGGTCGCCACCGTCGCCGTCGATGCCGTCCGCGCCGCGACGGGCCTCGACGCGGTCGGGTTCGTGAATCTGGCGTTCGCCTGGCTGGCGCTGCAGCAGCTCGGGTTCTTCCTCGCCGACGGCAGCCTCGACCGCATCCCGGCCGGGGTTCGCGTCGTCGCCGGCGTGACCGCCGTCGCCGCGTTGGTCACGAGCTGGGTCTCGGGGATCTACTCCCCCGATCTGATCGCGCACATCAACCCGCCCACGGCGGCGCTGCTGCTGGTCGGCGTCGCGCACACGAGCGCCCTCACGCTCCTGCGTGGGCGACTGCGGCGCCTCAGCCGCCGACCGCGTGCGGCGGCGTTCACCGACTTCGTCACCGCCCGCACGATGACCGTCTACCTGTGGCACATGCCGGTGCTGCTGGCGATGGCGGGCCTGTGCGCCGTGTTCGCGCTGTCCACCGGGGCCGCCCTGCCCACGCCCAGCAGCCTCGGCTGGTGGCTGACCCGGCCGCTGTGGCTGGCCGTCGCCCTCGCCTCGACCGCCGTGGTCGCCGTTGCGCTGGCCCGCTTCGAGGCGGGGCGGCTGCCCGCGACGACCGAGTCCGCCTGGCGCACCGGCGGCGAGGTGCTCACCGGACTGATCGCGATCGTGATGCTGCTGGTGCTCGGCACATCGCCGTCGACCGCGGCCATCGCGGTGCTGCTGATGGGCGCCGCCCTCGGCGGCGTCGGGGTCCTTCAGGCGCGTGCGACCGGCTGGCGCAGCACGGTGCGCAGTTTCTCCGGAGCCGTGCGGCGGGCGTCGCTCAGGTAGATCTCGTGGTGGATGCCGGTCATCCGCAGCCCCCGCCCCGGGATCACCCGCTCGTGCATCTCTGCCAGGACCGGCTCTTCGTCGTCGTAGGAGCCGATGTGCAGTGTCTGCACGCACAGACCCTCGTCGAGGACCTCGCACCGGAGGCGGTGGACCGCGGGTGCGCCCCCCGCCGCGGCCTTCGCACACGCGGCATCCACCTGTTCATCGGGAAGCCACTCCGGGACGAGGTTGAGCAGCGTCCAGCTCCAGCGGCTCTTGTCACGCTGCGTCGTGAACGCCATCGGGTCATCGGCCCACCAGAGGCCCTCGAGCGGCATGACGGTGTAGTCGCGGTCGAGTTCACGCTTGCTGAAGAACTTGAGGGCGTACGCCACCGGGTACAGCGTCTGCAGCGACTCCTGATACGCGGGCGCGGTGTTGGGATCGCCCGCGCCGTCGATCATCAGGTACCGCAGCGGCGGGACGGTCACGGTGTCGAAGCGGCCGCGGCGGGCCGAGTAGGTGGGAATCTCCGCCTTGAGGTCGACCTTCATGGGTTCAGGATGCCACCGAATCCCACAACGGATGCGGGATCTCCTGTGCGTCCTCCTACACCCCGCCCCGGGAGCGCCTCCCCATAGGATGAGTCCCGACGCACGACTGAACGCCCCTCGACGCCTAGGAGACCCGCATGTCCCTCACCGCCGCGACCCGCCGTCCGGTCCTCGCCGACCTGATCGCCCGACCGTCCGACCGCGCTCGCGCGTTTGCCGTCGACGCCAGCCTCGTTCTCGCCGGGGTGGCTCTGGTGGCCCTGCTGGCGAAGGTCTCGTTCTGGATCGGCCCGGTGCCGATCACCGGGCAGACGCTCGGCGTCATCGTCGTCGGCGCCGCGCTCGGTGCACGCCGCGGTGCGGCAGCGCTGACGACCTACATGCTGGTCGGACTCGCCGGGCTGCCTGTGTTCGCCGGCCCGATCGCCGGCCCCGCCTACGTGCTCTCCCCCTCGTTCGGGTTCGTCCTCGGCTTCATCCCCGCGGCCTTCGCCGCCGGGTGGTTCGCGGAACGGGCGTGGGACCGCAAGCCGTGGCTGGCCTTCATCGGCTTCGTCGCAGCGAGCATCATCCCGTTCCTGATCGGCGTCCCGTACATGGCGCTCATCCTCAGCACCGTCCTGGGTGCCGAGATCACCTTCCTGTCGGTCATGGAGGCCGGCGTGTTCCCGTTCATCGCAGGCGGCATCATCAAGGCGGCGGTCGCCGCCCTGGTCATTCCGCTGGCATGGGCGGGCGTCCGTTCTGTGGAACGGGCCGCGAACCGCCGGCAGTGATTCGCCGCACCTGACACCTTCAGTCGCACTGCAGCGAACTCGCGCGAAAAGGCATCGGGGCTATAAGGTAAGGCTGCCCTTATCGGCAGTTCCCGAATCCTTCTGGAGGCTTTCCCGTGCCACGTTTCCGCATCGCCGCCCTCGCCGCCGCAGGTGCTCTCCTGCTCGCCGGCTGCGCCACAACGTCGGCTCCCGCCGCTGACGGCGACACCGACGGCGCCGCGTCGGACGCCTTCCCCGTCACGATCGAGCACGCGCACGGCGAGACCACGATAGGCAGCAAGCCCGAGCGCGTCGCCACGATCTCGTGGGGCAACCAGGATGTCGCCCTCGCGCTGGGCATCGTCCCGGTCGGCATGGACACCCAGGTGTGGGCCTGGAGCGGTACGGCCGACCCGGGCGTGTACGAGTGGACCAGCGACAAGCTGACCGAGCTCGGCGCCGAGCTGCCCGTGCTGTTCGACGTGACCGACGGTCTCGACTTCGAGGCGATCGCCGACACCACGCCGGATGTCATCCTCGCCGCCCAATCCGGTCTCAGCGAGGAGGACTACACCACCTTGAGCGGCATCGCACCCGTCGTCGCCTACCCCGACATCGCCTGGTTCACCCCGTGGCGCGAGCAGATCACCCTCAACGCCGAGGCACTGGGCCTGAAGGCGGAGGGCGAGGCGCTGGTCGCCGACCTCGAAGGCCAGATCGCCGATGCCACCGCCGACGCCGGCTTCGAGGGAAAGACCGCCGCGTTCTTCTACGCTAGCGCCGCCGACCTGTCGACGGTGTCGCTCTACACCGGCGGCGACTCGCGCACCGCACTGCTGCACGATCTCGGCTTCGACCTGCCCCAGGTGGCCGTCGACGCCGCGTCGGAAGGCTCGTTCTACCTGGACTTCAGTGCGGAGAACGCCGACCAGCTCGCCGATGTCGACGTCATCGTGACCTACGGCGACGAGACGCTGCTGCCCGCGCTGCAGGCCGACCCGCTGTGGAGCACCCTCCCCGCCGTGCGCAACGGCGCCGTCGTCGCCGTCGGCGAAGGCGACGACTTCAGCGCTGCCGTGAGTCCCACCGCCCTGTCGATCCCGTGGGTGCTCACCGACTACGTCGCCGCACTCGAGGAAGCGGCAGCGAAGGTTCAGTGACAGGCACTGTCGCCCCCCTGCGCCGCGCGTCCACCAGACCGGTGGGCGCGCGGCGCCGCGTCGTGGTCCTCGTCGTCGGCGTCGCCGCGGTCGCGGTGTCGATCGTCATCTCGCTGTCGTTCGGCTCCCGCCCTGTCAGCGCGGACCAGGTCGTCTTGGGAATCTCCACGTGGCTGCGCGGGGAGACCCCGGCCGACATCGGAGCACTCGCCGTGCAGAGCCGCATCCCGCGTACGGTCCTCGCGCTCCTCGCCGGCGCGGCCCTGGCCCTGTCGGGCGCCCTCATGCAGGCGATCACCCGCAATCCCCTCGCCGACCCCGGCATCCTCGGCGTCAACACCGGGGCGGCGCTGGCCGTCGTGATCGGCATCGCGTTCCTCGGCGTCTCCAGTGCCTTCGGCTATCTCGGTCTCGCCCTCATCGGCGCGTTCGTCACCGCCTTCTTCGTCTACTTCGTCGGCTCGGTCGGTGCGGGCGGAACGACGCCGATCAAGCTCGCGCTCGCCGGGGCTGCGACCACCGCAGCGCTCTCCTCGCTCGTCGCAGCGATCCTCCTGCCGCGTCAGGCCGTCATGGACGAGTTCCGCTACTGGCAGATCGGAAACGTCGGCAGGGCCGATTGGGACACGATGAGCGTCATCGTCCCCGTGCTGCTGATCGGCACGGTCATCGCTCTGCTCTGCGCGTCAGCGCTCAACGCCCTCGCGCTCGGCGACGACGTCGCGGTCGGCCTGGGGGTTCACGTCGGCCGGATCCGCATCGTCGCCGCCGTCGCGGGAGTCTCGCTGTGCGCCGCCGTCACCGCGGTGGCCGGCCCCATCGGCTTCGTGGGCCTCATGGTGCCGCACGCGGTGCGATTGGCCGCCGGTTCCGACCAGCGCTGGCTGCTGCCTCTGTCGGCACTCGGCGGCGCGGTCCTGCTCACCCTCGCCGATACGATCGGGCGCGTGCTCGGCTCTCCCGGTGAGGTCGAGGCCGGCATCATCACCGCTTTCCTGGGCGCACCCGTGCTCATCGCGATCGCCCGCCGCACCCGGATGAGGGCGCTGTGATGTCCCAGGTCACCGCCACGGCGCTGCCGGCGGTCACTGCCGCACATTTCGACCGCATCCGCGCCGGCCGCCGCCACCGCTCGCGCCGCAGGGTCGTCGCGATCTCGGTGATGAGCGTGATCATCGCCGTGCTGTTCGGCGCGATGCTCATGCTGGGCAACACGATCTATCCGGTCTCGGACGTCCTGGCCGTGCTGACCGGCCAGCAGGTGCCGGGCGCCTCGTTCACCGTCGGCACGCTGCGCCTGCCCCGCGCGCTCACCGCCGTGCTCGCCGGCATCGCGTTCGGCGTGGCGGGATCGACATTCCAGACGATGCTGCGCAATCCGCTCGCGAGCCCCGACATCATCGGCATCACCTCCGGGGCGAGCGCCGCGGCGATCTTCTCGCTCCTCGTGCTGCACTGGAGCGGTGCTGCCACGATGGCACTCGCGCTCGCCGCCGGCATCGTCACCGCCGTCGTCATCTACCTGGCCGCTCGCGGCGGCGAGTCGACCGGCGGTCGGCTGATACTCATCGGCATCGGCGTCGGCGCGATGCTCGACGCCGTCGTCGGCTTCATCCTGCTGCGCGCAGCTGTCTGGGATCTCTCCGTCGCCGCCCGCTGGATGACCGGCAGCCTCAACGGCTCGCGGATGGAAGACGTCCCGCCGCTGGCGATCGCCGTCATCGTGCTCGTGCCGGTCGTGCTGATCCTCGGTCGCGATCTGCGAGCGCTCGAACTCGGCGATGCCTCCGCCATCGCGCTGGGCGTGCGCGTCGATCGCACACGGGTCCTCCTGGTGGTGGCTGCCGTCGCCCTCGCCTGCTTCGCCACGGCCACCACCGGCCCGATCGCCTTCGTCGCCTTCCTCGCCGGTCCCATCGCCGCGCGCATGGTCGGCCCCGGCTCGTCGGTGATCATCCCGGCCGCCCTGACCGGCGCCTGCCTCGTGCTCGCCGCCGATCTCCTGGGCCAGTTCGCGTTCGACACGAAGTTCCCGGTCGGCGTCATCACCGGCATCCTCGGTGCTCCGTATCTCATCTACCTGCTCATCCGAACCAGCCGCCGCGGAGGATCGTCATGACCGCACAGCACGTCATTCGCACCGAGGGGCTGGTCTCCGGATACGGCAGCCGGAAGGTCATCGACGGGATCGACATCGAGATCCCGGCGGGACGGATCAGCGTCATCGTCGGCGCCAACGCGTGCGGCAAGTCGACGCTGCTGAAGACGATCTCGCGTCTGATCCCCGTGCACAGCGGCGCCGTCGTCCTCGACGGCAAACGCATCGACCAGATCCCCACCAAAGAGCTCGCCCGCACCCTGGGCCTGCTCCCCCAGCAGCCGATCGCCCCCGAGGGCATCGTCGTCGCCGACCTGGTGGGCCGCGGTCGGCACCCGCACCAGAAGCTGTTCCGATCGTGGACCGCCGACGACGACCGCGCCGTTGCGGAGGCACTCACGGCCACCGGGGTCGTCGAGCTTGCCGACCGTGCCGTCGATGAGCTCTCCGGCGGGCAGCGGCAGCGCGTCTGGATCGCCATGGCACTCGCACAGGAGACCGCCGTGCTGCTGCTGGACGAGCCCACCACCTTCCTCGATGTGTCCCACCAGATCGAGGTGCTCGATCTGCTCACCGACCTCAACGCCGCTCGCGGTACGACCATCGTCATGGTGCTCCACGACATCAACCTCGCCGCGCGCTACGCCGATCACCTGTTCGCTCTCCGTGACGGACGGCTGATCGCCGGCGGCGCCCCCGCGGACGTCGTGACGAGCGAACTCGTCCGCGACGTGTTCGACCTCGATTCCGTGGTGATCTCCGACCCCGTGTCGGGATCGCCCATCGTGCTGCCGCGCGGCCGCCACCACGTGCTGCCCGACGGCATCGTCCGCGACGGTCACAGGCCCGCCGACCACCCCCTTCCCGGCACACCGACAGGAGAAACCCGATGACCGATGAGCGCCCGACGAGTCGCTTCTTCCGCGCCCGCGTCACCTCGATCACCGATCTGACCCCGAGCTTTCGACGGTTCACCTTCGGCGGCGACGACCTCGCCGACTACGGCGACCCCGGGTTCGACCAGCGCATCAAGGTGATCTTCCCCACGGCCGGGCTGAGCCTCGATGACATGCCCACCGGCGAGGACTGGTACGCGCAGTGGCGCGAGCTGCCCGAGCACGCGCGCCCGCCGATCCGCACCTACACGACGCGCTACGTACGCAACGAGGTGAGCGAAGTGGACATCGACATGGTGGCCCACGATGTGCTCGGACCGGCGTCGGACTGGATCGCGCGGGCCGTGGTCGGTGACGAAGTCCTCATCTTCGCCCCGACGACCGCACACCCCGATCTCAGCTACGGCATCGACTTCGTCCCGCCGGCCCGCAGTGAGCAGATCATGCTCGTCGGCGACGAGACGGCCGCCCCCGCGATCGCGGTGATCCTCGAGCAGCTGCCCCGCGACGCCCGCGGCGTCGTGGTCGTCGAGGTCCCCCACCCCGGCGACGCCGCCTACCTCCCTGTCCACCCCGGCTTCGAGTACCGCGTCGGGGCCCGCACCGACGGCGATCGGCACGCGCACCTCGTGTCCGTCGTCGAGGAGACGGCGGGCGTGATCGTGCCGGCAGGACGCGGCGCCGAGGTCGAGGAGATCGACATCGACCACGACATCCTGTGGGAGGTGCCGCGCACGGCGAAGGGCGGTGCGGCGCTCAAGAGCGCCCCGCTGTACTCCTGGCTCGCCGGCGAGGCGGGCGCCATCAAGGCGCTCCGCCGCCACCTCGTCTCAGGACTCGGCGTCGACCGGCGCGCCGTCGCCTTCATGGGCTACTGGCGACTGGGCAAAGCCGAGAACTGACCTTCGCGCGCGCCGAGCCGCAGCCCCGGCACCAGCGCCAGCAGCGCCAGGGCGGTCGCGATGAGGAAGACCGCCGGGTATCCGGCATCCGTCCCCGCCAGGGCGACGAAGGTGAGCCCCATCACGGCGATGGATGCCGCGGCTCCCACCGCGTCGAAGATCGACAGAGCCGCCGAGTTGAACCCCTGATTGTGAGGCGTCGAGTAGGCGAGCGTCAGCACGGTGAGGCGCGGATACATGAGCCCCATGCCGCCGCCGGCGAAGGCCCAGGTCACGATGACCACCCACGCCGGCAGGTGCCAGGCCGCGCTGAGTGCCGCTGCGGCCGTCGCCATCACCAGCAGTGCGACGCCGATGATCGCGATCCGGGTGCTGCCTATCCGCTCGCCGAACCTGCCCTGCACGTCGGCGCCGAGCGCCCACAGCAGGGCCGCCGCGGTGAGGCCGAGGCCGGCCCAGGTCGTCGAGAAGCCGTAGTCCTCGATCAGCAGGTACGGCACGTAGATCTCGGCGCCGAACAGGCACCCGGCGATGAGTCCGCGCATGAGCACGACGCTGGGCAGGCCGCGCCGAGAGAACAGCGTTCCAGGCGGCACGAGCGGGCGCACCGCCACGACGATGAGGACGATCGCGACGAGCACCACCAGCGGCGCGAAGGCGCCCGTCGTGCCGGCCAGGCTCAGTCCCAGTGCCCCGACCGCCAGGAGGGTGGCCCACGCCAGTCGTCCGGTGAACGGCTCGCGCGACGGATCGGCCGTCCTCAGCGGCAGGCCGTGCAGCCGCAGATAGACGATCGTGAACGCGATCAGGGTGAGAGCGGCGACCCCGAGGAACACCCAGCGCCAGTGCAGGTACTCGGCGACGGCGCCCGCCAGGAACGGCCCGACCAGCGAGGGCACCACCCACGCGGCGGAGAACGCCGCGAACACGCGGCCGTGCAGGGCACCGGGATACACCCGGGCGACGATGACATAGAGGGCGACGGTCTCTCCCCCGGTGCCGAGTCCCTGCAGCAGCCGCCCCACGACGAGGATCTCCATGGTGGGCGCGAGTCCGGCTATCACCAGGCCCACCGCGAACAGGGCGACCGCAGTGGCCAGCGGCAGCACCGGGTCGCGGCGGTCGCTCCACGCGCCGATGGCGACCATGCCGATGACGCTCGTGGCCAGCGTGCCGGCGAAGGCCACCGCGTAGAGCCCTGCACCGTCGAGCTCGGCGCTGACGACCGGCATGACGGTCGTCACGGCGAGCGACTGCATCGCCGCGAGGAAGATCATCGCGACCGCGCCGGCGGTCACCCATGCGAAACGTGGATGCCAGATCCCCGCCGCGCGGGTCGTGGTCACCGGCCGACGAGCGACCCGATGCGGGTCACCGCCTCGCTCAGCAGCTCGGGCGAGCACCCGAAGTTGAGGCGGACGTGGCCGCTGCCCTGGGTGCCGAACTCGGGGCCGTGGTGCAGCGCGACGCGCGCGCCGGCCAGGATGTGGCGCGCCGGGTCGTCACCCCAGCCGTAGGCGGAGAGGTCGATCCACGCCAGGTAGCCGGCATCCGGTTTCCGGTACCGCGCGAGCGGCAGGTGCTCGGCCAGCAGATCGCCCAGCAGGTGCCCGTTCTCGTCGAGTGTCACCAGCTGCGCGTCGAGCCACGGATCCGACTCCGGCGAGAACGCTGCGACGCCGGCGAGGGCCCCGAACAGGCCCGTGCGCCACTCGACCTCGGGAGACAGTCCGCGCAGCACCGCGGTCGTCCGGTCGGACGCGGTGATCATGAGCGCGCACTTCAGACCCGCGAGGTTGTACGCCTTCGACGCGCTCGTGACCGCGTATCCCACTTCGGCGGCGGTGGTCGATGCCGCAAGGAACGGCGTGTAGCCGATGCCCGGCTGCACGAGCGGCGCGTGGATCTCGTCGCTGATCACGACCGCACCGAAGCCGGCGGCGAGGTCGGCGAGGGCCGCGAGGCTCTCACGGGAGTGGACGGTGCCGGTGGGGTTGTGCGGGTTGCACAGCAGCACGGCCCGCGCACCACCGGCCAGGGCTGCTTCGATGCCGAGCAGGTCGAGTTGCCACGCCGCACCGGTGTCGACCAGCGGCACCTCCTCGACCACGCCGCCGGCTTCGGGGATGCAGATCGCGAACGGCGGATAGACCGGGGGCGCGATGACCACGCGGTCGCCGGGTGAGATCGTGGCGCGGAGCAGCTCGACCACGCCCATCATGACATCGGCCGTCGACCGGATGCGCGCCGGATCGATGTCCCACCCGAACCGGCGGGAGGCGAACGCGGCGTAAGCGTCGCGCAGGCCGGGGTCCGGGGGCGTGTAGCCGGTGTCGCCGATGGCGATCGCGTCGGTGAGCACGCCGGTGATCGGCTCGGCGAGCGGGAAGTCCGTCTCGGCCACGAACATCGGGATCACGTCGTCCGGGTACGCGCGCCACTTCGTGCTGTGCCTGCGGCGCAGCACATCGAGCGGCAGCGCACGCAGCGCCGTCAGCGGCGAGGTCGACACAGGAGGTCCTCCGAGTGATCAGATGGCGAAGCCGAGCGCGCGCATCATGTCGCGCCCGTCGTCGGTGATGCGCTCGGGGCCCCACGGCGGCATCCACACCCAGTTGATGCGGAACTGCTCGACGACGCCGTCCAGCGACTGGGCGGTCTGCTCTTCGAGCACGTCGGTCAGCGGGCACCCCGCCGACGTCAGGGTCATGTGGATGACGAGTGCGTCGTTCTCGTCGTCCCAGCCGAGGTCGTAGATGAGTCCCAGGTCGACGACATTGATCCCCAGTTCGGGGTCCATCACGTCTTTGAGCGCCTCGGTGACCTCGTCGTACTTCTCGGGAGTGAGGGTGGCGGTCATGGCTTGATCCTAGACCTCGGCGGAGGCGACGGCGTCGTCCTCCTCGGGCAGGAACCGGTCGTAGCCTTCGTCCTCGAGCCGTGCGGCCAGCTCGGGCCCGCCCTCTTCGGCGATGCGGCCGTTCACCATCACGTGCACGAAGTCGGGCGTGATGTAGCGGAGGATGCGTGTGTAGTGCGTGATCAGCAGCACGCCGAGGTTCGTCTCCTCCTTGGCGCGGTTCACACCCTCCGACACGATCTTCAGCGCGTCGACGTCCAGGCCCGAGTCGGTCTCGTCGAGCACGGCCAGCGCCGGCTTGAGAAGCTCGAGCTGCAGGATCTCGTGACGCTTCTTCTCCCCGCCCGAGAAGCCCTCGTTGACATTGCGCTGGGCGAACTTCGGGTCCATGCGCAGGTTCTTCATCGCGCCCTTGACGTCCTTGGTCCACGTGCGGATCGCGGGTGCTTCGCCGTCGATCGCGGTCTTCGCGGTGCGCAGGAAGTTCGTCACCGTCACGCCGGGGATCTCGACCGGGTACTGCATCGCCAGGAACAGGCCGGCGCGCGCACGCTCGTCGACGGACATCGCCAGGACGTCCTCGCCGTCAAGCGTGATGGTGCCGGAGGTGACCGTGTACTTCGGGTGACCGGCGATCGTGTACGCCAGCGTCGACTTGCCCGAACCGTTGGGGCCCATGATGGCGTGGGTCTCACCGGTGCGGACCGTGAGGTCCACGCCGTTGAGGATCGGGATCACTCCGGCATCCGTCTCGACCGTCACGTAGAGGTCGCGGATCTCGAGAACAGACATTGCTGCCTTCCTTCTTCAGTTCACTTCTTTGGTCACGGTCGGGTCGATGAGGATCTCATCGCCGTCGATCGTGACGACATATACGGGAACCGGCTCGTAGGCCGGCAGGTTCAGCGGACGGCCGGAGCGCAGCGAGAACTGCGATCCGTGTGCCCAGCATTCGAGCGTGTCGCCCTCCACGAAGCCCTCGGACAGCGAGACGTCGCCGTGGGTGCAGGTGTCGCCGATCGCATGCACTTCGCCGCTCGAGTCGAGCACGACCGCGATCGGCACGTCGTCGATGACGACGCGCACGGCGGTGTCCTGCTCGAGGTCGCTCAGGTTCAGCACCTTCTGTGCGGTCATGCCTCGGTGCCTTCGGCGAGTTCTGCCTCGACGGCGGCGAAGAGCTCGGCCTCGAACTCGGGGATGCCGAGCTTCTGGACGATCTCGCCGAGGAAGCCGAGCACGACGAGGCGTCGCGCCTCGTCTTCGGCGATGCCGCGGCTCTGCAGGTAGAACAGCTGCTCGTCGTCGAAGCGACCGGTGGCGCTGGCGTGCCCGGCGCCGACGATGTCGCCGGTCTGGATCTCGAGGTTGGGGATCGAGTCGGCGCGTGCACCCTCGGTGAGCACCAGGTTGCGGTTCGCCTCATAGGAGTCGGTGCCCACGGCATCCGGCCCGATCAGGACGTCACCGATCCACACGCTGCGCGCATCGGTGCCCTGCAGGGCGCCCTTGTACAACACGTCGCCGGTGGTGTGCGGTCCCTTGTGGTGCAGGAAGACCTGGCTCTCCAGGTGCTGTCCGGCATCGGAGAACGACAGCCCGTAGAGCTTGCCGTTCGCACCGGCGCCGGCGAGCTCGACCGAGGGGTTCACCCGCACGACGCCGCCGCCGAGACTGATGACGGCGTGCGTGAGGGTGGCGTCGCGGTCGACGCGCGCCTGGTGCGCCGCCACGTGCACGGCGTCGTCCTCCCAGCGCTGCGCCGTGATGACGGTGAGCTGTGAGCCGTCGCGGGCGATGATCTCGACGTTCTGGGCGTACTGCGCGCTGCCCGAGTGGTAGAGCAGCACGGTGCCACGCGACTGAGGCATGGCCTCGATGACGATGTGCGCGTTGCCGTGCCGGTCGGCACCGAGGCCCCGGATCGGCACGATGACGGGCTCGGCGAGCTCCGCCTCGGCCGGGATGCGCACGTGCAGGGCATTCGCGCCGCGCTTCCAGGCGATCGCGCTGACGAGGTCTTCGGGTGTGAACACCTCGCCGCGCACGTCCGCGTCGTGGCCCGTCGAATCGACGAGGTGGTCGGCGATCGCGTCGACGTCGTAGGCGACGCCGGCCTCGGTCTCCTCATCGACGAACAGCGCGGCCAGGCGCGCGACGGGAGTGTGCTTCCAGTTCACCTCGCGGCCGGTCGGCTCGCCGAAATCAGTGGGGTCGAACGATCGCGGGCGCTCCGAGCGGGTCTGCACGGGAACGAACGCGGCCGCAGGGTCGATGTGACCCTCCGCCGAGGTGGCGGGGGCCTGAGTCGCTGTCGTCATCAGCCGACGGATCCTTCCATGCCCATCTCGATGAGCTTGTTGAGCTCGAGGGCATACTCCATGGGCAGTTCGCGTGCGATCGGCTCGATGAAGCCGCGCACGATCATGGCCATCGCCTCGTCTTCGGGCATGCCCCGGCTCATCAGGTAGAACAGCTGCTCCTCGCTGACCTTCGAGACGGTCGCCTCATGGCCCAGCTGCACGTCGTCGACGCGGATGTCGATGGCCGGGTAGGTGTCGGAGCGCGAGATGGAATCCACCAGGAGCGCGTCGCAGCGCACGGTGTTGGCCGAGTGGTGGGCATTGGCATCGACGCGCACCTCACCGCGGTAGCCGGCCCGGCCGCCCCCGCGGGCGATCGACTTCGAGACGATCGAGGACTGCGTGTGCGGGGCCATGTGGACCATCTTGGCGCCGGCGTCCTGGTGCTGGCCGGGACCGGCGAAGGCCACCGAGAGCGTCTCGCCCTTGGCGTACTCGCCCATGAGGAAGATCGACGGGTACTTCATCGTCACCTTCGAGCCGATGTTGCCGTCGACCCATTCCATCGTGGCGCCCTCGTGGGCCACGGCACGCTTGGTGACGAGGTTGTAGACGTTGTTCGACCAGTTCTGGATCGTCGTGTAGCGGACGCGGGCGTTCTTCTTCACGATGATCTCGACGACCGCCGAGTGCAGTGAGTCCGACTTGTAGATCGGTGCCGTGCAGCCCTCGATGTAGTGCACGTACGAGCCTTCGTCGGCGATGATGAGCGTCCGCTCGAACTGGCCCATGTTCTCGGTGTTGATGCGGAAGTAGGCCTGCAGCGGGATCTCGACGTGGACGCCCGGCGGGACGTAGACGAACGAACCGCCCGACCAGACCGCGGTGTTCAGTGCCGCGAACTTGTTGTCGCCCGCGGGGATCACGGTGCCGAAGTACTCCTCGAAGAACTCGGGGTGCTCGCGCAGCGCGGTGTCGGTGTCCATGAAGATGACACCCTGCTGCTCGAGGTCCTCACGGATCTGGTGGTAGACCACCTCGGACTCGTACTGCGCGGCGACGCCGGCGACCAGGCGCTGACGCTCGGCCTCGGGGATGCCCAGCTTCTCGTAGGTGTTGCGGATGTCTTCGGGGAGGTCCTCCCACGATTGCGCCTGCTTCTCGGTCGAGCGCACGAAGTACTTGATGTTGTCGAAGTCGATGTCGCTGAGGTCAGCACCCCACGTCGGCATCGGCTTGCGACCGAACAGCTGGTAACCCTTGAGCCGGGTCTTCAGCATCCACTCCGGCTCATTCTTGAGAGCAGAGATGCCGCGCACGACCTCTTCGCTGATGCCACGCCGCGCGACGGCGCCCGCAGCGTCCGTGTCGTGCCAGCCGAACTCATACACGCCGAGGCTGTCGAGTTCGGGTCTGTCGATCAGGACATCCGACATGGAATTACCTCCTCTGGGCCCGGACGGTGTCATCCGCTCCGGCATTCCCGGTCCTCGTGGAGTGTGCGAGGGCAGGATGCCGCTTTCAGGGCCACATTGAATTCGTTGTCCGAACGCGCAGGGTTCGCGCGCCTAGACTTGGGGGGACGATCAGCGGCTCGAGCCGCGTCATCTCACCCCTCAACTCTACAGGCAACGCCCGACCCTCGGCGTGCCACCGCCCGCCTCACGGGTGCCACTCAGGAGGAAGCGCATGACCACCGCGCCGACCACGCCGACCGCCTCGACCGCGCCATCGCGGGCCGCGTGGCTCCCGGACCGCATCGATGGCCGCATCACGGTCGTCGCATGGCTGAACTTCATCGGCAACGTCCTGATCATCGCCACCGGCGGGGCCGTGCGGCTCACCGGCTCGGGTCTGGGCTGCCCGACCTGGCCGCTGTGCACTCCGGACTCGCTCGTCCCCACGCCGGCGCTGGTCGACGACGGCATCCACTCGCTCATCGAGTTCGGCAACCGGCTCATGAGCCCGCTGCTGGGGATCCTGGCCCTCGTCCTGCTCGTGCTGGTGTGGCGGCTGCGCCGCACCCGGCGCGACGTGTTCGTGCTGGCCTGGGTCGTCATGGGCGGCGTCCTCGCCCAGGCGGTCGTGGGCGGCATCACGGTCTGGACGGGCCTGAACCCTTTCATCGTCGGGTTCCACTACGTCGCCTCGCTCACCCTGGTCTGCGTCACCGCGGCCCTGCTCGTGCGGCTGCACACCGCACCCGGCCCGCGCGAGCGCGCGGTGCCGGCCTGGTACGCGATCACGACCCACGTGACCACACTCGTGCTGGCCCTCACGATCGCCTTCGGAGTGCTCACCACCGGCGCCGGCCCGCACTCCGGCGACGCGACCGCCGGCCGCAACGGCTTCGACGCGACGATCCTCGAGCACGTGCACGCCTGGCCCGGCTACGCGCTGCTCGTGCTGACCCTGGTGCTGACCGTCGCCGCCTGGCTGCGGCGTCTGCCCACGCGTCGCTGGATCACCGCGCTGCTGATCGTCGAGTTCGTCCAGATCGCCGTCGGCCTGTACCAGGCGCGCAACGGCCTGCCCGAGCTTGCGGTCGGCGTGCACATGGTGCTGGCGGCCCTGACGGCCGCGGCGATGACCGTGGTCGTGATGCGCCTGACGGCTCCGCGCACAGCGCGCTCATAGGAGTCACAAGGGGTTCACCCGGATCTGCGGGAGAGAGTGTCCGCAGCCGCTCTCCGCGGCTCCGCATGCCCCCGAGCGACCCCTGAGGAGTCTCATGAACACCCGTCCCCGCCTGATCCGCCGCATCCCCTTCTGGGTTCTTATCGTCGGCTCCCTCGCCTCCGCCGCCGGCGGCGCGTATCTGCTGGTGACCAAGCTCGGCACGATGGATGCCGGGCTGCTCGACGGCACGGCCACGACCAGCGATGTGTATGTGGGCCAGATCTGGGGCGTCACCGGTGCGATCCTCATCGGCGCGGGCATCGTGGGCCTGCTGCTCGCCCTGAGCGTCGCGTCGCTGCGTGCGTTCGCCCCGCAGGCGCCGGCAGTCGACGAGCCTGTCGCCGCGGCATCCACCGACGACGAAGGCGCCGATGCCACTGACGACGACAGCGCCGAGCCCACCGCCGACGCAGGCGAGAGCCTCGGTTACGACAGCGAGCTCGGCTACACGCCGGCCGAGACCGTCGCGACGCGCTGACTCAGTCGGCCCCGTCCGCTCACCGCAGTTCGCGGAAGGGCGACGGGGCCGCGTCGGTCGTCAGCCCGAACAGGCGCACGACCCGGCCGGAGTCCCGCTCGTAGGTGCGATAGCCCGGCCACTGCGCGACGGACGCCCACGCGATCAGAACGGCAGCAGCGGGTCGATCGCGATCGCGAGGAAGAGCAGGGTCAGGTAGGTGATCGACGCGTGGAAGACGCGCATCGGCTTGACCCGCTCGCCGCGCACCGCGCGGTTGTAGAGGACATGCGACTCGTAGATGAACCAGCCGCCGAACACGACCGACGAGACCGTGTAGACCAGGCCCATGTCGGCGACCGGGACCAGCAGCAGCGAGCACGCGACGGTCGCCCATGCGTAGAGGATGACCTGCAGCCCGACCTGCGAACCGTTCCGGGTCGCGCCGAGCATGGGCACGTCGGCCTCTTCGTAGTCGCCCTTGTACTTCATCGACAGCGGCCAGTAGTGCGGCGGCGTCCACAGGAACACGAGCACGAACAGGATCAGCGGCGCCCAGTCGAGCGATCCGGTCACCGCCGACCAGCCGATCAGCACCGGGAAGCACCCGGCGATGCCGCCCCACACGATGTTCTGCTCGGTGCGGCGCTTGAGGATCATCGTGTAGATCACGACATAGAAGAAGATGGCGGCGGCCGACAGGGTCGCGGCGAGCCAGTTGGTCGTCAGGAGCAGCCAGACGGTGGATGCCACGGCGAGCACCCACGAGAAGATGAGCGCCGCGCGCGGCGAGATCTCGCCGGTCACCAGCGGCCGGCCGGCCGTGCGCTTCATATGCGCGTCGATGTCGCGGTCGAGGTACATGTTGAACGACGCCGCCGAACCGGCGCTCATCGAGCCGCCGATCACGGTCGCGAGTACGAGCCACAGATTCGGGATGCCGCCCTCGGCGAGGATCATCACCGGAACGGTCGTCACCAGCAGCAGCTCGAGCACGCGCGGCTTGGTCAGCGTGACGTAGGCGGCGATGGTGCGCCGGATGCCCTTGCGCTGATCGGTCGTGGCGGGTGCCGCCCCTGAGACCGGCTGAGTGATGTCCATGACCCCCGCAATCGCTGCTCGCACAGTTCATTTCATTCTATGTCATCGGGTCGCAGCGGCCGGCGCGCACCTCACAATGCCCGGGCCGGACACGTGAGCACAACGTCACCGGCGGGAAACGGCGCCGACATCGCCGTCGCCCGGCGGTCGGCAAGACTCGTGGCAACACGGTGCACATGGCCGGGGCAGCATGCCCCTTCGCTATGCTGAGACCACACGCGCGCCCTGCGCCGACTCCTCCTTTTCCGCCCCGGACGAGGCCGCGGATCGGTTGGGTCTGGGCGCACTCTTGATGAAAGGCTGCCCGAGTGTCGGAACTGCTTTGGGATGAGATCGATCGGCGCGCGGTGGACACCGCTCGCGTACTGGCTGCGGATGCCGTGGAGAAGGTCGGCAACGGCCACCCCGGCACCGCGATGAGCTTGGCGCCGGCGGCGTACCTGCTGTACCAGCGGGTGCTGCGGCACGATCCGACCGACACCGGCTGGCTGGGCCGCGACCGGTTCATCCTGTCGGCCGGGCACTCGTCGCTGACGCAGTACGTGCAGCTGTACCTGGGCGGCTTCGGTCTCGAGCTCGACGACCTGAAGTCGCTGCGCACCTGGGGCTCGCTGACCCCGGGCCACCCCGAGTACGGGCACACCAAGGGCGTCGAGATCACGACCGGCCCACTGGGCCAGGGTCTGGCATCGGCGGTCGGGTTCGCGTATGCATCACGGTACGAGCGCGGTCTGTTCGATCCGGATGCCGCGGCGGGCACCTCGCCGTTCGATCACTTCGTGTATGTCGTCGCCGGCGACGGCGACCTGCAGGAGGGCGTCACCAGCGAAGCGGGAAGCCTCGCCGGTCACCAGAAGCTGGGCAACCTGATCGCGATCTACGACTCGAACCAGATCTCCATCGAAGACGACACCAACGTCGCGTTCTCCGAAGACGTCGCCGCCCGGTATGAGGCGTACGGCTGGCACGTGCAGACGGTGGACTGGAAGAAGACAGGCGAGTACGTCGAGGACGTCGCCGCCCTGCACGCCGCGATCGAGGCGGCCCAGGGCGAAATGGACAAGCCCTCGCTGATCGTCCTGAAGACGATCATCGGCTGGCCCTCGCCCGGCAAGCAGAACACCGGCAAGATCCACGGCTCGGCGCTGGGCGCCGACGAGCTGGCCGCCACCAAGAAGGTCCTCGGCTTCGACCCCGAGCAGAACTTCGTCGTCGCCGACGACATCCTCGCCCGCACCCGGGCCCTCGCCGACCGTGCCGCCGAGGCGCGCGCAGCCTGGCAGACTTCGTTCGATGCGTGGGCCGCCGCCAACCCCGAGCGCAAGGCGCTGCTGGACCGCCTCGAGTCGGGCGTGCTGCCCGAGGACGTCACCGTGCCGAGCTTCGAGGCCGGCAAGGACGTGTCGACCCGCGCCGCGTCCGGCCAGGTCATCAACGCCCTCGCCGACCAGCTGCCCGAGCTGTGGGGCGGCTCGGCCGATCTGGCCGAGTCGAACCTCACCACCATCAAATCGGCGAAGAGCTTCATCCCCTCCGAGTGGTCGACCCACGAGTGGTCGGGTGACCCGTACGGCCGGGTGCTGCACTTCGGCATCCGCGAGCACGCGATGGGCGCGATCGTCAACGGCATCAAGCTGCACGGTCCGACGCGTCCGTTCGGCGGCACGTTCCTGATCTTCAGCGACTACATGCGCCCCGCCGTGCGGCTGGCTGCCCTCATGGACATCGCGTCGGTGTTCGTGTGGACGCACGACTCGGTCGCCCTCGGCGAGGACGGCCCCACGCACCAGCCCATCGAGCAGCTGGCCACCCTGCGCCTGATCCCGAACTTCACCGTCGTCCGGCCGGCCGACGCGAACGAGACCGCCGCCGCGTGGCTCGAGATCGTCCGGCGCCAGGGCGGCCCCACCGGCATCGCACTGACTCGCCAGAACATCCCGACCTTCCCGCGCGGCGAGGACGGGTTCGCGACCACCGACGGCGTCGCCAAGGGCGCGTATGTGCTCATCGACGCACCGGACGGCGCGCCCGACGTGGTTCTCATCGCCACCGGCTCCGAGGTGCAGCTCGCCGTCGCGGCGCGAGAGACCCTGGCCGCCGAGGGCATCAATGCCCGCGTCGTGTCGGCGCCGTCGCTGGAGTGGTTCGCCGAGCAGGACGAGGACTACCGTGAGAGCGTCATCCCGGCATCCATCCGCGCCCGTGTCTCGGTCGAAGCCGGCGTCACGGGCCTGTGGCGCAGCATCGTCGGCGACACCGGCCGCACCGTCGGCATCGACCACTTCGGCGCTTCCGCCGACTACAAGACCCTGTTCCAGAAGTTCGGCGTCACCGCCGACGCGGTCGCCGACGCGGCCCGCGCAACCGTCAAGGAGAACGCATGAGCACCCCCACCCAGGCTCTGTCCGACGCAGGCGTCAGCATCTGGCTCGACGACCTGTCCCGCGCGCGGATCACGTCGGGCAACCTCGCCGATCTGATCAAGACGCGCAATGTCAGCGGTGTGACCACGAACCCGACGATCTTCCAGGGCGCGATCGGCAACACCGATGACGACTCGTATGATGACGCGATCGCCGCTCTCGCTGAGCGCGGCGCATCGGCGGACGAGGCGATCTTCGAGCTCACGACGAACGACGTGCGCGACGCGGCCGACATCTTCCGCCCGGTCTTCGACGCCACCGGCGGCGAGGACGGCCGGGTGTCGATCGAGGTCTCCCCCGACCTCGCCCACGACACCGAGGCGACCGTCGCCGAGGCGAAGAAGCTGTGGGCGAAGGTCGACCGCCCCAACGCGCTGATCAAGATCCCGGCGACCAAGGCCGGCATCCCGGCGATCACCGCGACGCTCGCCGCCGGCATCCCGGTCAACGTCACCCTGATCTTCAGCCTCGAGCGCCACGCCGACGTCATCGAGGCCTATCTCGCCGGCATCGAGCAGGCCCGCGAGAACGGCCACGACATCTCGAAGATCCACTCCGTGGCCTCGTTCTTCGTGTCCCGCGTGGACACCGAGGTCGACAAGCGACTGACGGCGATCGGCACCGACGAGGCCCTCGGCCTCAAGAGCCTCGCCGGCGTCGCCAATGCGCGCCTGGCCTACGAGCTGTTCGAGCAGAAGTTCGCCGAGGCGCGTGCAAAGTCGCTGACGGATGCCGGGGCGAACCTGCAGCGGCCGCTGTGGGCGTCGACGGGTGTAAAGGACCCGAACCTGCCCGACACGCTCTACGTGACCGAGCTCGTCGCCGGCGGCACCGTCAACACGATGCCCGAGAAGACGCTCGAGGCCACCTTCGACCACGGCGAGATCGCCGGCGACACCGTGACCGGCACGTACGCCGGTGCCCACGACGTGTTCGCCAGGCTCGCCGCCGTCGGCGTCAACTTCGACGATGTGACCCAGGTGCTCGAGGACGAAGGCGTCGACAAGTTCATCGCCTCGTGGCACGACCTGCAGCAGACGGTCGTGGCCGCCCTCGAGGGTGCGCGGTGAGCTTCGAGATCCACGTCTCGGGGCACGCCAAGCGTGCCGTCGAGCAGTCGCTGCCGGGGCTGGTCGACAGCCTCGTCGCGAGTGGGATCACGGCCGGCGACGCCGACCTCTGGGGCCCCGGGGCCGCGGCCGAGGCCGCCCAGCGCCTCGGCTGGGTGCAGGCCGTCTCGGTCTCCCGTCCGCTCGTGGCCGAGATCGTCGCGCTGCGCGAAGAGCTCATCGCCAAGGGGATCACCCGCGTGGTGCTGGCCGGCATGGGCGGCTCGTCGCTCGCGCCCGAGGTCATCACCCGGACAGCGGGCGTGCCGCTGGTCATCCTCGACTCCACCTCACCCGGTCAGGTGCTCGCCGCGATCGACGGCGACGCCGAGGCCGGCGGGCTGGAGCAGACGGTGCTCGTCGTGGCATCGAAGTCCGGCTCCACCGTCGAGACCGACTCGGCCCGCCGGGCTTTCGAAGCGGCGTGGACCGATCTGGGCATCGACCCCGCCGAGCGCATCGTCGTGGTCACCGACCCGGGTTCGCCCCTGGAGGAGTCCGCCCGCACAGCGGGCTATCGCGTGTTCTCCGCCGACCCCGCGGTCGGCGGTCGCTACTCGGCGCTGACCGCCTTCGGGCTCGTCCCGTCGGGCCTGGCCGGAGCCGACATCGAGGAGATGCTCGATGAGGCCGAGGCGACGCTGCTCGAGGTGGCGATCGACGACCCGAAGAACCCGGCGCTCGTGCTCGCTGCGGCCATCGCCGGCGGCGAGCCGCGCCGTGACAAGCTCGGCCTGATCACCGACGGCACCCACATCGAGGGCCTGCCGGACTGGATCGAGCAGCTGGTCGCCGAATCGACCGGCAAGAACGGCACCGGCATCCTGCCCGTCGTCCTGCTGCCCGTCTCCCCCGAAGTCGACCAGACCCCCGATGACCTCCAGCTCGTGCGCATCGTCGACGACGCCGTGCACTTCCAGATCATCGAGCAGCACCCCGGCGAGATCCTGATCTCAGGCTCGCTCGGAGCCCAGTTCGTCGTCTGGGAGTACGCGACCGCGATCGCCGGGCGGGTCCTGGGCATCAACCCCTTCGATCAGCCCGACGTCGAGTCGGCGAAGGAGGCGACCCGCGGTCTGCTCGACGCCCGACCCGACACCCCCGCTCCGGCCTTCGTGGAGCAGGGTGTCGAAGTGCGCGTCTCGGACCCGGCGCTGGCCGCGTCGGGCACCCTCGAGGGCGTGTTCGACGCCCTCTGGAACACGGTGCCCGCCGACGGCTATGTCGCCATCCAGGCGTACGTCGACCGTGTCTCGCTGCCGCACCTGTCGGGGCTGCGCGAGATGGTCGCCGCGGACTCGGGCCGGCCGACCACGTTCGGGTGGGGGCCGCGGTTCCTGCACTCGACCGGCCAGTACCACAAGGGCGGCCCGGCGCACGGCGTGTTCCTGCAGATCCGCGAATCCACCGATGTCGACCTGGAGATCCCCGGCCGCCCGTTCACGTTCGGCGAACTGCTGCGCGCGCAGGCCGACGGCGATGCCCAGGTTCTCGCCGCCCATGGCCGTCCGGTCATCACCCTGACCCTGACCGACCCCCAGGTCGAGGTCCTGACGCTGTTCGAAGCAGCACAGTAGGAGCACCCCGCCCCATGTCATTCGACACACCCGGAACGCTCGGAACCTCCGAGCCGGACGGCGTCGAGATCTCGCGTGGCAGCAACCCGCTGCGCGATCCCGACGACCGTCGACTCAGCCGCATCGCCGGCCCCAGCGCCCTCGTGATCTTCGGCGTGACAGGCGATCTGTCGCGCAAGAAGCTCATGCCCGCCGTGTACGACCTCGCCAACCGCGGCCTGCTGCCCCCGGGCTTCGCACTCGTCGGGTTCGCTCGCCGCGACTGGAAGGACCAGGACTTCGCGAAGGTCGTCTACGACGCCGTCCGGCAGCACGCGCGCACGCCGTTCCGCGAGGAGACCTGGAAGCAGCTGCTGCAGGGCATCCGCTTCGTCTCCGGCGAGTTCGGCGACCCGGCGGCCTTCCTGCGGCTGCGTGAGACCGTCGAGAAGCTCGACGTCGAACGCGGCACGATGGGCAACCACGCCTACTACCTGTCGATCCCCCCGAAGGACTTCCCGACCGTCGCCACCCAGTTGAAGAACTCGGGGCTGGTCGATGACACCGACGACGACAGCTGGCGGCGCGTGGTCATCGAGAAGCCGTTCGGCCACGACCTGCCCAGCGCCCGCGCACTCAACGAATCGCTCGAGGTCGCCTTTCCCGCCGACTCGATCTTCCGCATCGACCACTACCTCGGCAAGGAGACGGTCCAGAACATCCTGGCGCTGCGCTTCGCGAACGAGTTCTTCGAGCCGCTGTGGAACGCGAACTACGTCGACCACGTGCAGATCACGATGGCCGAGGACATCGGCGTCGGCGGTCGTGCCGGCTACTACGACGGCATCGGCGCAGCACGCGACGTCATCCAGAACCACCTGCTGCAGCTGCTGGCGCTGACGGCCATGGAAGAGCCCATCACCCTCGACGCCACGCAGCTGCGGGCCGAGAAGGAGAAGGTCCTCGCCGCCGTCAAGCTCCCCGACGACCTGTCCACCGCCACCGCGCGCGGTCAGTACGCGGGCGGCTGGCAGGGCGGCGAGCAGGTCACCGGCTTCCTCGACGAAGACGGCATGAATCCGCAGTCCACGACCGAGACGTACGCGGCCGTGAAGCTCGAGATCGCGACCCGCCGCTGGGCCGGCGTCCCGTTCTACCTGCGCACCGGCAAGCGCCTCGGCCGCCGCGTGACAGAGATCGCCGTCGTGTTCAAGGAGACCTCGCAGCACCTGTTCCGGCGCAGCCAGACCCTCGAGCACAGCCAGAACGCCCTGGTCATCCGCATTCAGCCCGACGAGGGCGTGACCATCCGGTTCGGATCGAAGGTGCCCGGAGCGGCGAACGAAGTGCGCGACGTCACGATGGACTTCGGCTACGGACACGCCTTCACCGAGTCGAGCCCCGAGGCCTACGAGCGCCTGATCCTCGACGTGCTGCTGGGCGACCCGCCGCTGTTCCCCCGTCATCAGGAGGTCGAGCTCTCGTGGCGCGTCCTCGACCCGGTCGAGCAGTACTGGGCCGCGCAGGGCGGACCGCTCGAGCAGTATTCCCCCGGTTCGTGGGGCCCATCGTCCGCCGACGAGCTGCTGGCTCGCGATGGCCGCGTCTGGAGGCGCCCATGATCATCGACCTACCCGACACCACGGTCTCGAGGATCGCCCGTTCGCTGGTCAGTGTGCGCGAAGAGGGCGGCGCCGTGGCCCTCGGCCGCGTGCTGACCCTGGTCATCGTCTCCTCGAGCGGACTCGAGGAAGACGTCATCGAGGCGGCCAACGACGCCTCGCGCGAGCACCCCATGCGCGTCATCGTGCTGACCGCCGACACGGCCGGTGAATCGAAGCTCGACGCCCAGATCCGCGTGGGCGGCGACGCCGGCGCGAGCGAGGTCATCGTGCTGCGCGCCTCGGGCGACGCGGCCGGCAGCGAAGAGGCTCTCATCACCGGGCTGCTGCTGCCGGATGCCCCGGTCGTCGCCTGGTGGCCCGACCATCCGCCGCTCGAGCCGGCGCGCTCGCCCATCGGGCGCATGGCGCAGCGACGGATCACGGATGCTGCGACGCGGCCGTACTCGCCCGATCGACTGGCGCAGCTGGCCTCCGGGCACGCTCCCGGCGACACCGATCTGGCATGGACGCGCCTGACCCACTGGCGCGAGCAGCTCGCCGCAGTGCTCGACCAGCCCCCGTACGATCGGGTGACCGCGGTCGAGGTCGTCGGCAGCGCGAGCTCGCCGTCGACGGCGCTGCTGGCGGCCTGGCTGCGGCTCAAGCTCGACGTGCCCGTGGAATGGCACTACGCCCAGCGCGAGAACTGGGAGCACGGCATCCAGAAGGTCCGCCTGACCCGCGCCTCCGGCGATATCGTCCTGGAGCGGAGCAACCCGATCGACGCGACGCTGACCCAGCCCGGACAGCCGTCGCACGACATCGTGCTGCCGCGTCGCACCCTGCGCGAGTGCCTCGCCGAAGAGCTCCGCCGTCTGGATCCGGACCTCCTGTATGGTCGAGTGATCACCGAGGGGTGGGAGCTTCTGGAGCCCCCGACGACCGCGGAGTAGGGCACAGGAGGCACCGTCGCATGGCTGAGTTCTGGACCGAGAAGCGTGTCGTCATCAGTCCGGACGCGGCCGAGCTGGTCACCTCCGTCGCGGCCCGCTTCTTCGACCGCATCGGCAAACGCACCGGCGCGGGCAAGACGGCGCATATCGCTCTGACCGGCGGTGTCATCGGCACCGAGGTGCTGCGTGCCATCGGCGCCGACCCGGCTCGCCATGACATCGACTGGTCGTCGGTGCATCTGTGGTGGGGCGATGAGGTGTTCGCGCCCTGGGACAGCGCCGAGCGCAACCATCACGCCGCCCGGGTGCTGCTGGATGCCATCGATATCCCGACGGCGAATGTCCACCCGATGCCGTCGTCCGACGACGTTGCGGACATCGACGACGCCGCGTCCGCCTACGCCGCCGAGCTCGCCCGGTTCGGCGACGACGAGCGGGCCTGGCCGACCTTCGACGTCTGCTTCCTCGGCGTCGGGCCGGATGCGCACATCGCCGCGCTCTTCCCCGATCGCGCCGAGATCCAGGTCGTCGATCGCGCGGTGGTCGCCGTGCGCGACTCCCCCAAGCCGCCGTCGCTGCGCCTCACGCTGACCCGCCCCGTCCTGAACTCGTCACGACGGGTGTGGATGGTGATCGCCGGAGACGACAAGGCTGCCGCGCTCGGGCTGGCGCTGGCCGGAGCGAGCTATGAGAGCGTGCCGGCAGCCGGGGCGAAGGGGCGCAAGCGCACCATCCTGTTCGTGGACCGCGCGGCTGCGGCTCAGGTCCCGGCCGAGCTCATCGACCAGGAATACTGACGCTCAGGCCTGGCCGCGGCGCTCGCGCAGCTGCTGCAGCGCGTCGTCGAGAAGCTGTTCGGCCTCGTCGTCGGAGCGACGCTCCTTGACGTAGGCGAGATGCGTCTTGTACGGCTCGGCCTTCGCGACGGCCGGCGGGTTCGCCTTGTCGCGGCCGGCCGGCAGCCCCGAGTGCGGGGAGTCGATGGTTTCGGGGATCTCTTCCTCGGCGATGCCCGCCGCGAAATAGCGGACGGTCTCGTTGCCGAGGGCGTCCCAGTAGGAGACGGAGACACGGTCGGCGTGGTGGCCGTGGTCCTGCTCGCCCATCGGGCCGGCACCCACGCGGGTGCCTCGGATTGCGTTTCCGCCGGTTGCCATCAGATCCCCTGGAACTTCGTGATGAGGCCGAGTGCGACGACCGTGATGAACCACACGAGTGCGAGCACGATCGTGAAGCGGTTGAGGTTGCGCTCCGCGAGCCCCGACGATCCCAGTGACGAGGTCATGCCGCCGCCGAACATGTCGGACAGGCCGCCGCCGCGTCCCTTGTGAAGGAGGATCAGGAGGGTCAGCAGGAGGCTGGTGATGCCCAGCAGCACCTGCAGGACGAACTCGATGGTCTGCACAGTCGTAGAAGCCTTTCGCTGCGACCGGTTCAGGTCGCACAAGGGTCGAGTATACCGGGTGGTGTGGCGCGGCACCGCGTCTGCACGACGGCGGGCCGCGCCACGCACTCACACGCCGACGTGCTTCTGGTAGCGGATGATCGCGGCGAACTCATCGACGAGGAGGCTGGCCCCGCCCACGAGCGCACCGTCGACATCGGGCTCGCGCATGAAGCTCGCGATGTTGCCGGACTTGACCGACCCGCCGTAGAGCACGCGGGTGCGCTCGGCGGCGTCGGCGCCGAGCTTCTGCCCGATCACCTCACGCAGCTTGGCGCACACGTCCTGCGCCTGCTGCGGCGTGGCGGCCTGGCCCGAGCCGATGGCCCACACCGGCTCATAGGCGACGACGATGTCGGCATCTGCCGGCACGCCGTCGAGCGCCTTCTCGAGCTGACCGACCGGCACGGCCGCCGCGCCGAACTCCTCGAGATCTGCAGCGGTCTCGCCGACGCAGATGACCGGAACGAGGCCGTGCCGGAGCGCGGCCTGCACCTTCTCGGCCACGATCTCGTCGCCCTCGTGGTGGTACTCGCGACGCTCGGAGTGTCCGATGATCACGTAGCGCGCGCTGAGCTTGGCGAGGAACGCCCCCGACACCTCGCCGGTGTAGGCACCGGCATCCTTCGTCGACAGATCCTGCGCGCCCAGGGCGAACGGGATCTTGTCGGCGTCCAGCAGCGTCTGCACGGTGCGGATGTCGGTGAACGGCGGAAAGACCGCGACTTCGACGCTGCCGTCCTCGTGCGCGGCGTCCTTGAGCGTCCAATGCAGCTTCTGGACGAACGCGACCGCCTGCAGGTGGTCGAGGTTCATCTTCCAGTTGCCGGCGATGAGCGGCGTCCGGCCGCCACCTGTCACTGCTGCCATCCGAGGACCTCCAGTCCGGGGAGTTTCTTACCCTCGAGGAACTCGAGGCTCGCACCGCCACCGGTGGAGATGTGCCCGAAGGCGTGGTCGGAGAAGCCGAGCTGGCGCACGGCCGCCGCGGAGTCGCCGCCGCCGACGACCGACAGGCCCTCGACCTCGGTGAGCGCCTGCGCGACCGTCTTCGTGCCGCTCGCGAACGCGGGCATCTCGAACACGCCCATGGGGCCGTTCCAGAACACCGTCTTCGCGGTGCGGACCGCGTCGGCGAACAGCTCGGCGGTTGCCGGCCCGATGTCCAGGCCCAGGCCGTCGGCGCCGAAGGCGGTGTCCTCGAGTGCGTCGGCGGGCGCCACGACGTGATCGGCATCGGCGGCGAAGGCGGCTGCCATCACGGCATCCACCGGCACGACGATGTCGATCCCGCGCTCCTGCGCGGTAGCGATGTACCCCTTGACCGTGTCGATCTGGTCTTCTTCGAGGAGGCTCTTGCCGACCTTGTGGCCCTGCGCCGCGAGGAAGGTGAACATCATGCCGCCGCCGACGAGGATTGTGTCCACGCGCGGCAGCAGGTGCTCGATGACACCCAGCTTGTCGCTGACCTTCGATCCGCCCAGGACGACCGCGTACGGTCGCTCGGGGTTCTCGGTGAGGCGGTCGAGGACGTCGACCTCCTTCTCGATGAGGAAGCCGGCAGCCGAGGGCACCAGCTCGGCGAGGTCGTAGACCGACGCCTGCTTGCGGTGCACGACGCCGAAGCCGTCCGACACGAGCACATCGCCCAGCTCCGCGAGCTGCTCGGCGAACGCACGGCGCTCTGCGTCGTCCTTCGCCGTCTCGCCCGGGTTGAACCGCAGGTTCTCGACGACGGCGATGTCACCGTCGCGCAGGCCGGCGACGACCTCGGTCGCCGACGGACCGACGGTGTCGGTGGCGAACGCGACCGGCGCGTCGAGCAGCTCGGCCAGGCGATCGGCTACCGGCTTGAGGCTGTACTTCGCGTCGGGCTCGCCGTCCGGGCGGCCGAGGTGCGAGCACGCCACGACCCGGGCGCCCTGATCGCGCAGGTGCTTCAGGGTGGGCAGGGCCGCGCGCACGCGGCCATCGTCGGTGATGACTCCGTCCTGGAGAGGAACGTTGAAGTCGCAGCGGACGATGACCCGCGTGCCGGCGAGCTCACCCAGTGAGTCCAGGGTGCGCAGAGCCATGATCGTCAGAGCTTCTCGGCGACCAGCTCGGTGAGGTCGACGAGGCGGTTCGAGTAGCCCCACTCGTTGTCGTACCAGCCGACGACCTTGACCTGGTTGCCGATGACACGGGTCAGGCCGGCGTCGAAGATGCACGAGTGGTCGTCGGTGACGATGTCGCTCGAGACGATCTCGTCCTCGGTGTACTTCAGGATGCCCTTGAGGGGACCCTCGGCGGCCGCCTTGTAGGCCGCCTTGACCTCGTCGACGGTGACCTCGCGCGAGAGCTCGACGGTCAGGTCGGTGGCCGAGCCGGTGGGAACGGGCACGCGCAGCGCGAAGCCGTCGAGCTTGCCCTTGAGCTCGGGCAGCACGAGGCCGATGGCCTTGGCAGCGCCGGTCGAGGTGGGGACGATGTTCAGGGCTGCGGCGCGGGCGCGGCGCAGGTCGCTGTGGGGGCCGTCCTGCAGGTTCTGGTCGGCGGTGTACGCGTGCACCGTCGTCATGAGTCCCTTGACGATGCCGAACTCGTCGTTGAGCACCTTGGCCAGCGGCGCGAGGCAGTTGGTGGTGCAGGACGCGTTCGAGATGATGTTGTGGTTCGCCGGATCGTAATCCTGCTCGTTCGCACCGATGACGAACGTCGCGTCCTCGCCGCTGGCGGGGGCCGAGATGAGTACCTTCTTGGCACCGCCGTCGATGTGCTTCTGGGCATCCACGGCCTTGGTGAACCGGCCGGTCGACTCGATGACGATGTCGACGCCGAGCTCGCCCCAGGGCAGGTTCGCGGGGTCGCGCTCTTCGAAGACCTTGATGGTCTTGTCGCCCACGGTGATCGAGTCGCCCGTGTACGAGACCTCCTGGTCGAGCCGGCCCAGGATCGAGTCGTACTTGAGCAGATGGGCGAGGGTCTTGTTGTCGGTGAGGTCGTTCACCGCGACGATGTCGAGGTCCGCGCCCTGCGCGAGTGCCGCGCGAAGGTAGTTGCGTCCGATGCGGCCGAAGCCGTTGATGCCGATCTTGACAGACACGTTGTCTCCCGTTTCCTGTCGCGCCGGCAACGCCCCATCGGCGCACCTGGAACGCGATTCCTCTTGTTCTTTACAGACGAATGAGGATGCCGGTCCCGACCAGAGGCCGGGAGGAACCCGGCATCCTCACCTTTCTTGCGACACTACTACGCGAGCAGGCCCGCCGTCTTGTCACGGGCCGTGGCAAGTCGCTCTGCGACGTTCTGCCAGTTCGCGATGTTCCAGACGGCCTTCACGTAGTCGGCCTTGACGTTCAGGTAATCGAGGTAGAAGGCGTGCTCCCACATGTCGAGCTGGAAGACCGGCACGGTTCCCTGCGCGGTGTTGGACTGCTGGTCGAACAGCTGCTGGATGATCAGCTGCTGGCCGAGCACGTCCCAGCTGAGCACGGCCCAGCCGGAGCCCTGGATGCCGGTGGCGGCAGCAGTGAAGTGCGCCTGGAACTTGTCGAAGCCGCCGAAGAACTCGTCGATGGCCGCACGCAGCTCGCCCTCGGGCTCGCCGCCGCCTTCGGGCGACAGGTTGGTCCAGAAGATCGAGTGGTTGACGTGGCCGCCCAGGTTGAACGCGAGATCCTTCTCGAGCTTGTTGACGTTCGCCAGGTTCCCCGACTCGCGGGCCTCGGCCAGCTGCTCGAGCGCGGTGTTCGCGCCGGTCACGTAGGCCTGGTGGTGCTTGTCGTGGTGCAGCTGCATGATCTTGCCGCTGATGTGCGGCTCGAGCGCTGCGTAGTCGTATGGGAGGTCGGGCAGTGTGTACTTCGCCATGCTCTCTTCTTCCTGTCGGAGCCGCGCCGATCCACTCAGCGCGGCGAGGGGACTGTTTCCATCCTATTGACCGGCAACGCGGATGGCACCGGGTTGCTTCCCCGGATGACGAGGTGTACCGGCTCAGTCTTCGAGGCCGGCGGGCACGGCCGATTCAGTGTCGGGAACACCGTCGGTGGCGGCCTTCTTGTCGGCCATGGCGAGGAGGCGCCGGATGCGTCCGGCGACGGCGTCCTTGGTCAGCGGCGGGTCGGCGTGGTGGCCGAGCTCGTCGAGGCTGGCGTCGCGATGCGCCAGGCGCAGGGTGCCGGCCTCGCGGAGGTGGTCGGGCACCTCGTCGCCGAGGATCTCGAGGGCACGCTCGACGCGGGCGCATGCGGCCACTGCCGCCTGGGCGGAGCGGCGCAGGTTGGCATCGTCGAAGTTGACGAGTCGATTCACGCCCGCGCGCACTTCGCGGCGCTGGCGCAGCTCTTCCCAGGACGCGGCCGTGCGCGCAGCGCCCATCTCTGCCAGCGCGACGCGGATCGCCTCGCCGTCGCGGACCACGACACGCGGGACGCCGCGGACTTCGCGGGCCTTCGCGGCGATGCCGATGCGGTGACCCGCACCCACGAGGGCCATGGCGGCCTCGCCCGACGGGCAGGTGATCTCCAGAGCCGAGGAGCGACCGGGCTCGGAGAGGGATCCGGATGCCAGGAAGCAGCCGCGCCACACGGCGGCAAGGTCGGGGCGAGCGCCGGTCGTGAGCTTGTTGGGCAGTCCCCGCACCGGACGGCGGCGCTGATCGAGCAGACCGGTCTGCCGGGCGAGCGTCTCGCCACCCTCGATCACGCGGACGGCGAAGTGGCCGCCGGCACGTCCGCCGGAGCCCTGCACCCGGTGCAGTTCGGGGCGCACGCCGTACAGCTCGACGAGGTCGCGGGCCACGCGCCGGGCGAGGATCTCGCTCTCAAGCTCGGCTTCGACGGCCACGCGGCCGGCGATGGCGTGCAGTCCGCCGGAGAAGCGCAGCAGGGCGGTCAGCTCTGCCACCCGGGCCGTGGGACGAGGGTCGCGGACAGCGGCCAGCTCCATCTTCACGTCAGCGGTCAACGGCACGGCGATCCTTCGTTCGAGGGGCGGGGAAGTGCGCTGCGCGTGGCGCGGCGACGAACGTCCAGCCTACTCGCGACCGAGGTCGCGGTGTTTCACGCGGACGGCCACCCCCGGCACCGATCTGAGTCGCTCGGCGAGCTCGATCGCCGTCACGACCGACCGGTGCTTGCCGCCGGTGCAGCCGATCGCCACGACCGAGTGCCGCTTGTTCTCGCGCTGGTAGCCCTCGAGCACCGGGCGCAGCGCAGTGGCGTAGGCATCGATGAACTCCGTCGCCCCGGTCTGACGCAGGACGTAGTCGCGGACCTCCTCGTCCTCGCCCGTGTGCGCCTTCAGCTCGGGCTCCCAGAACGGGTTGGGCAAGAACCGCATGTCGGCGACGAGGTCGACGTCGGGTGGCAGTCCGTATTTGAACCCGAAGCTCATGACGGTGACGGTGTGACGGGCTTCGCCGTCCTCGCGGAACAGGTCCACGACGCGCGTGGCGAGCTGGTGCACATTGTTGTGGGAGGTGTCGACGATGATGTCGGCGGATTCGCGGATGGATGCCAGTTGGGCGCGTTCGCGGCGGATCCCATCGACGATGGTGTCGTCGCCCTGGAGCGGGTGTGGGCGCCGCACCGACTCGAAGCGTCGGACCAGGACGTCGTCGGATGCGTCGAGGAACATCACGCGCACGGGGCGCCCGTCGCGCAGCGCGCGCGTCACCTCGGGCAGCTCGCCCAGCAGGCCCCGCCCGCGCACGTCGACGACGGCGGCGATCTTCGGAAGCGCGTCGGCGGCGAAGCCGGTGACCTCGAGCAGGGGCTTCAGCATCTGCGGCGGCAGGTTGTCGACGACGTACCAGCCCAGGTCCTCGAGTGCGTTGGCTGCGGTGGTGCGACCGGCGCCCGACATGCCGGTGACGATCAGGACCTCGCCTGCCGGCTGCTCGTCCGCCACCGTGACCTCCCCAGTCGTCGAGACCAGCCTAGCGACTGCGCAGGTGCTGATGGATCGTCTCTGCCAGCTTCGGTCCGATTCCGGGCAGTTCGGTGATCTGCGCGGGGCTGGCCTGGGTGAGTTTCGTGACCGAGCCGAAGTGTTTGAGCAGCGCCTTGATGCGGGTGGGCCCGAGGCCCGGGACTTCGCTGAGCACCGAACTGATGTCGCGCTTCCGGCGCTTGCGCTGGTGGGTGATCGCGAACCGGTGCGCCTCATCGCGAAGTCGCTGCAGCAGGTATAGGGCCTCCGAGGTGCGCGGCAGGATCACCGGGTACTCCTCCCCCGGCAGCCACACCTCCTCGAGGCGCTTCGCGATGCCGCACAGGGCGATCTCGGTGTGGCCGGCGTCGCGCAGCGCACGGGCGGCGGCCTCGACCTGCGGCTGCCCGCCGTCGACGACCAGCAGCTGCGGGCGATACGCGAAGCGCGGCTTGCGGCGCGTGGTCACCACGTCGCCGTCGGCGAGGGGGTCGGCCGAGACCACGGCATCCATCTCCTGCTCCTCGGGGCGATCGAGGTATGCGAGCCGGCGCATCAGCACCTGATGGAGCGAATCGGTGTCATCCGTGGTGTCGGTGACCCCGAACGACCGGTACTGGTCCTTGCGCGGCAGGCCGTCTTCGAACACGACCATCGAGGCGACGACGTTCGTGCCGGACAGGTGCGACACGTCGTAGCACTCGATGCGCAGCGGCGCCTCGTCGAGGTCGAGTGCCTCCTGCAGATCGGTGAGGGCCTGCGAGCGGGCGACGTAGTCGCTGGTCCGACGGGTCTTGTGCAGCATGAGGGCCTGCTGCGCGTTACGGGTGGCGGTCTGCATGAGTTCGGCCTTGCGGCCGCGCTGGGCGACCTGGACGCTGACCTGCCGGCCACGGCGCTCGCGCAGCCACTCCTCGAGCTCTGTGGCGTCGTCGGGCATCGAAGGGACGAGCACCTGGCGAGGGATGTCGGATGCCGGGGCGTCGCCGTACGTACGCTGCAGCACCTGGTCGATGAGGTCGGCACTCGAGATGTCGAGTTCCTTGTCGATCGTGGTCGCCCGGACACCGCGGATGCGGCCGCCGCGGACGACGAAGTGCTGGACCGCGGCGGACAGCTCGTCCTCGGCGACACCGAACAGGTCGGCGTCGGTGTCGGGTGCCAGGACGAGAGCGCTGCGGGTCAGGACGGCGTCGATGGACTGCAGCTTGTCCCGGTAGACGGCGGCGGACTCGTAGTCCATCGCGGCCGCGGACTCCTTCATGCGCGCGGTGAGCGCGCGGGTGAAGCGCTGGTCGCCGCCCGACATGAACGCCACGAAGTCGTCCACGATCGCGCGGTGCTCCTCGACGGTGACCTTCATCGAGCAGGGCCCGCCGCAGCGTCCGATCTGCCCGGGGAAGCAGGGCCGGCCGGTCGCCATCGCCTTCTTGTAAGACGCATCGCTGCACGTGCGGATCGGGAAGACCTTGATCATCAGGTCGATCGTGTCGTGCACCGCCCACACCTTGGGGTACGGGCCGAAGTACTTCGCCCCGCGGATCTTCCGGTTGCGGGTCACGATGACGCGCGGGGCCTCGTCGGCGAGCGTCACCGCCATGTACGGGTAGGACTTGTCGTCCTTGTAGCGGACGTTGAACGGTGGCGAGAACTCCTGGATCCACATGTACTCGAGCTGCAGCGAGTCCACGTCGGTGTCGACGACGGTCCACTCGACCGATGAGGCCGTGGTGACCATGCGCCGGGTGCGCTCGTGCAGTGTGTGCAGCGGCGCGAAGTAGTTCGACAGCCGGGAACGGAGGTTCTTCGCCTTGCCGACGTAGAGCACCCGGCCGTCGGCGTCGCGGAACCGGTAGACGCCGGGCTCGGTCGGGATCTCGCCCGGTCGGGGCTTGTAGGGCAGCTGCGCGGCCATCAGCCGGCCTTGCGCGCGGACGCCGTCCCCAGGATCTCGCCGAGGAAGGCCCCGGTGTGGCTGCCGGGGACCGTGGCCACCTGCTCGGGGGTTCCGGTCGCGACGATCTCGCCGCCGCCGGCGCCGCCTTCGGGTCCGAGGTCGATGACCCAGTCCGCCGACTTGATGACGTCGAGGTTGTGCTCGATGACGATGACGGTGTTGCCCTTGTCGACGAGGCCGTTCAGGACCTCGAGCAGGTGCGACACGTCTTCGAAATGCAGACCGGTGGTCGGCTCGTCGAGCACGTAGATGCTGCGGCCGTTGGAGCGACGCTGCAGTTCGGTGGCGAGCTTGACGCGCTGCGCCTCGCCGCCCGACAGGGTCGTAGCCGACTGGCCGAGCCGGACGTAGCCGAGGCCGACGTCGACGAGCGTCTTCATGTAGCGGTGGATCGCCTGGATCGGCTCGAAGAAGTCGGCGGCCTCGCTGATGGGCATGTCGAGCACTTCGGCGATGTTCTTGCCCTTGTAGTGCACGGCGAGGGTGTCACGGTTGTACCGCTGGCCGTGGCAGACCTCGCAGTCGACGTACACGTCGGGCAGGAAGTTCATCTCGATCTTGATCGTGCCGTCGCCCGAGCACGCCTCGCAGCGCCCGCCCTTGACGTTGAAGCTGAAGCGTCCCGGCTGGTAGCCGCGGGCCTTCGCCTCTGGGGTCTCACTGAAGAGTGTCCGGATGCGGTCGAACACGCCGGTGTAGGTCGCCGGATTCGAGCGGGGGGTGCGCCCGATGGGCGCCTGGTCGACGTGCACGACCTTGTCGAGGTTCTCGAGGCCCGTGACGCGGGTGTGCTTGCCGGCGACGCGACGGGCGCCGTTGAGACGGGTGGCGAGGACTTCGTACAGGATGCCGTTGACCAGTGAGGACTTGCCCGACCCGCTGACCCCGGTGACGGCCGTCAGCACGCCGAGCGGGAAGTCGGCCGTGACGCTCTTGAGGTTGTTCTCGCGGGCGCCGACGACGGTGACCATGCGCTTCTTGTCGATCTTTCGACGGCGGGCGGGGGTCGGGATCGCGCGGCGTCCGCTGAGGTAGGCACCGGTGATGGAGTCGTCGTCGTCGAGCATCGGCGCGAGCGGGCCGGAGTGGACGACCTCTCCCCCATGGACGCCCGCGCGCGGTCCGATGTCGACGACCCAGTCAGCGGCGTGGATGGTCTCTTCGTCGTGCTCGACGACGATGAGGGTGTTGCCGAGTTCCTTCAGCCGGACGAGGGTCTCGATGAGACGCCGGTTGTCGCGCTGGTGCAGGCCGATCGACGGTTCGTCGAGGACATAGAGCACGCCGGTGAGGCCCGACCCGATCTGCGTTGCCAGGCGGATGCGCTGGGCTTCGCCGCCCGAGAGCGACCCGGCGGAGCGGCTGAGGCTCAGGTAGCTCAGGCCGACCTGAATGAGGAAGTCGAGGCGCGCGCGGATCTCGCGCAGCACGGCCGCGGCGATCTGAGCCTCGCGGTCGGTGAGCTGCAGGTTCGCGAAGTACTGCTGCGCGTCGCCCAGGCTCAGCTGCGAGGCCTCGGCGATCGAGTGCCCGTGGACCTGGACGGCGAGGACTTCGGGCTTGAGGCGGGCGCCGTTGCACACCGGGCACGGCACCTCGCGGAGGTATTCGCCCCAGCGCTGGCGCTGCGTGTCGGACTCGGCGCCCGCGTACTGCCGCTCGATGTACGGGATGACACCCTCGAAGCCGGAGGTGTAGCGCATCTCGCGGCCGTAGCGGTTGCGCCACTTGACGGTGACCTTGAAGTTCTCACCGCGGAGCACCGCGTCCTGCACGCGGGACGGAAGGTCCTTCCAGGCGGTGTCGAGCGAGAAGTCCAGGTCGTCGGCGAGGCCGACGAGCAGCCGCTCGTAGTACTGGAACAGGCCCTTGCCCTGTGTCGTCCACGGGATGACGACGCCCTCGTTGATCGAGAGCTCCTCATCGCCGAGCATGAGGTCGACGTCGACCGACATGCGCGTGCCGAGCCCCGAGCAGGCCGGGCAGGCGCCGAACGGGGCGTTGAACGAGAACGTGCGCGGCTCGATCTCGGTGAGCTGGAGCGGGTGGCCGTTGGGACAGGCGAGCTTCTCACTGAAGCTCTGCCACGCGGCATCCCCCTCTTCGTCGACATAGTTGACCTGCATGATGCCACCGGCCAGGCTCAGCGCCGTCTCGACGGAGTCCGTGACGCGGCTGAGGATGTCGGGAGCGGCGACCAGGCGGTCGACGACGACGGCGATGTCGTGCTTGTAGCTCTTCTTGAGGGTGGGCGGCTCGGCCAGCTGGACGAGGTCGCCATCGACGACGGCGCGGGCGTAGCCCTTGGCGCTGAGCTCCTTGAAGAGGTCGACGAACTCGCCCTTCTTCTGCGAGACGACGGGCGCCACGATCTGGTAGCGCGTGCGCTCGGGCATCTCCATGAGCTGGTCGGCGATCTGCTGCACCGTCTGGCGCTGGATCTGCTCACCGCACTCGGGGCAGTGCGGGATGCCGATGCGCGCCCACAGCAGGCGCATGTAGTCGTGGATCTCGGTGATGGTGCCGACGGTCGAGCGAGGGTTGCGGTTCGTGGACTTCTGGTCGATCGACACCGCGGGGCTCAGACCCTCGATGAAGTCGACGTCGGGACGTTCGACCTGACCGAGGAACTGCCGCGCGTAGGAGCTCAGCGACTCGACGTAGCGGCGCTGCCCTTCGGCGAAGATCGTGTCGAAGGCGAGGCTCGACTTGCCCGATCCGGACAGCCCGGTGAACACGACGAGAGCGTCTCGCGGAATGTCGAGGTCGACGTCCTTGAGATTGTGGACGCGAGCTCCGCGGACGCTGAGTTTCGAGGGGGTGACGACGGGGACAATGGGCACCAGACAAGTGTAGGTCGACCCTCCGACACGGGATCGGGAGACCTCTGTGAGGGGTGCGCTGTGAGCGAATCCGACGCTCAGGCCACGGCGGTCCGGACTCCCGCGAAGGGCGCGAGGCCGTCACGCAGCGCCACAAGGGCCTCCTCGCTCACGCCCACCCGCGCCATGATCTGCCCGGGAACGTCCAGGGCCTTCGCGCGCAGGGCCCGGCCGGCCTCGGTCAGTCCGATGTCGAGGACACGCTCGTCCTCGGCACGCCGGGTGCGGACGACTCGCCCCTGTGCCTCGAGGCGCTTGACCAGCGGCGACAGGGTCGCCGGCTCCATCGCGAGTTCGGCTGCCAGCTCCCCCAGTGACCTCGGCGACTGATCCCAGAGGGTGAGCATGACCAGGTACTGCGGGTGGGTCAGCCCGAGCGGCTCGAGCACCGGGCGGTAGATCGCCACCACGTTGCGTGCGGCCGTGACCAGCGCGAAGCACAGCTGGTTGTCCAGCTTGAGGAGGTCGTCGCGCGAAGTCATGGAGTCATCGTACCAATTCATTTAGTACACTAATGATTATGGCGCGAAATGATTCCGAGAGACCCCCGCTCCGCGAACGCGTGCGTGAGGCGGGCGGGTGGTACGCCTATTGGAACTCGCGGCTCATCCGTTTCGCGGGGCCGGCATCCGTCGGTCCCTACGACACCGAACCGGAGCCGGTGCGCACCGAGCGGGCGTGCCCGCTGTGCGGACATCCGATGTCGGCGCACTCGTTCGATCGTTCCGGCCCGAAACCGCTGATGACCTGCCCGTAGCAACCTCCGCAACCCCTGGATCCCCGGGCCGGCGCCCGCCGCTGGACCCGCCGTCGTGATCCGTCAAGGCACTTCGTCGACCTCCACCCTCGGCCTACCGGCGGCCAGAGCCGACCGACGAGGAGCCGACCATGACCGCAGCCGACGACCCGCAAGGCATTGACATCCCGGGCGCACCCGCTTCACAACCCGCTTCGAAGACCGAACCGAGGGCGCCACGAGACCCTCTCGCGCCGAAACCCGACCAGGCCGGTCCCCACCCGCGCACGCCCACCGGCGCCGCCTCGTCCGACAGCCCGGCCGACGCCGCGCAGCAGGGCGCATACCTGACCACCCAGAGTGCGCGACTGCGCGAGACGGACACGTCGCTCACGGCAGGGCCTCGCGGACCGGTGCTCCTCCACGGCCATCACCTGCGCGAGAGGATCACGCACTTCGACCATGAGCGGATCCCCGAGTGGACTCGATCGTCGAATTGCTCGGCGGGCATCGTGTGTGGGAACGTCTCGTGCCCCGCTGAGTCGTCGGGCCGGTCGGTGAAGCAACCGGGTGACGGTCAGCCGAGCGAGACCGTACCGTCCGGGTTCACGGGCCAGCCGGGGTTGACGGCGACTTCCCACGGATGGCCGTCGGGGTCGACGAAGATGCCGGAGTATCCTCCCCACGGCGTGGGCGCGCCTTCGCGACCGATCATGCCGCCGGCCGCCCGTGCGGTGGCAAGGATGTCGTCGACCTCCGACTCGCTCGTCACGTTGTGCGCGAGGGTGATTCCGCCCCAGCCCCCGGGGTCGGACACCCGGGAGTCGGCGGCGAGCTCGGCGCGCGACCACAGCGCCAAGACCATGCCTCCGGCCTGGTAGAACGCCACGTCACCGGGGACGGATGCCGAGTGCGGCTCCCACCCCAGCGCGCGGTAGAAAGAGATGGCGCGCTCGAGGTCGCCGACGCCGAGGGTGATGAGGCTGATGCGCTGCTGCACGGCGGTTCCTTCCAGGATCGTCCACCCCGCTTACGCGTGGCCGGCGCGCTCCATGGCGCGCAGTTCCTTCTTGAGGTCCTGCACTTCGTCGCGCAAGCGCGCGGCGAGCTCGAACTTCAGCTCGGCTGCGGCTGCGAGCATCTGGTTGGAGAGGTCTTCGATCGTCGCCTCGAGCTGGTTCGCACCCTCAGCGGCGATGCCCTCGCGCTGCAGTCGCGGCGTGGGGCTCTTGCCCTTGCCCGACTTGTTCTTCCGCGACAGCATGTCGGCGGTGTCGGAGGCCTCGCGGGCGAGGGCGTCGGTGATGTCGGCGATCTTCTTGCGCAGCGGCTGGGGGTCGATGCCGTGCTCGAGGTTGTACGCGACCTGCTTCTCGCGACGCCGATCGGTCTCTTCGATGGCCGTTCGCATCGAGTCGGTCATGTTGTCTGCGTACATGTGCACCTCGCCCGAGACGTTTCGCGCGGCGCGGCCGATCGTCTGGATCAGCGAGGTGCCGGACCGCAGGAACCCCTCCTTGTCGGCATCGAGGATGGCGACGAGCGACACTTCAGGCAGGTCGAGGCCCTCGCGCAGCAGGTTGATGCCGACAAGCACGTCGTACACGCCCGACCGCAGCTCGGTGAGCAGCTCGACGCGGCGCAGCGTGTCGACATCGGAGTGCAGGTAGCGCACGCGCACGCCGTGCTCGCCGAGGAAGTCGGTGAGCTCTTCGGCCATCTTCTTGGTGAGCGTCGTGACGAGCACGCGCTCATCGCGCTCGGCGCGCACCCGGATCTCTTCGAGCAGATCGTCGATCTGACCCTTGGAGGGCTTGACGATGATCTGCGGGTCGACCAGACCGGTCGGGCGGATGATCTGCTCCACGATGCCGTCGGCGATGCCCATCTCGTAGCGGCCCGGCGTGGCCGAGAGATACACGGTCTGCCCGATGCGTTGCTTGAACTCGTCGAAGCGCAGGGGGCGGTTGTCGAGCGCGCTGGGCAGGCGGAAGCCGTGGTCAACGAGGGTGCGCTTGCGCGACGCGTCGCCTTCGTACATGGCGCCGATCTGCGGCACCGTCACGTGCGACTCGTCGATGACCATCAGGAAATCGTCGGGGAAGAAGTCGAGCAGCGTGTGCGGTGGCTCCCCCGGTTCGCGTCCGTCGAGGTGGCGCGAGTAGTTCTCGATGCCGGAGCAGAACCCGAGCTGCTGCAGCATCTCGAGGTCGAAGGTCGTGCGCATGCGCAGTCGCTGCGCCTCGAGCAGCTTGCCCTGCCCCTCAAGCTCTTTCAGCCGGTCGGCGAGCTCGGCTTCGATCGTGCCGATGGCGCGCTGGACGGTGTCGGTGCCGGCGACGTAGTGGGATGCCGGGAAGATCGGCACGCTGTCGAGCTTCTGCACGATGTCACCGGTGAGCGGGTGCAGCATGTACAGCGCCTCGATCTCGTCGCCGAACAGCTCGATGCGCACCGCGTACTCCTCGTACACGGGGATGATCTCGATCGTGTCGCCGCGCACGCGGAAGTTGCCGCGCGAGAAGTCGACATCGTTGCGGTTGTACTGCATGGCGATGAACTTGCGGATGAGGGCGTCGCGGTCGTACCGCTCCCCCACCTGCAGCGCCACCATCGCCCGCAGGTACTCTTCGGGCGCACCGAGGCCGTAGATGCACGACACAGTCGACACCACGACGACGTCGCGTCTGCTGAGCAGGGAGTTGGTCGTCGAGTGCCGCAGCCGTTCGACCTCGGCGTTGATCGAGGAGTCCTTTTCGATGAAGGTGTCGGTCTGCGGGACATACGCTTCGGGCTGGTAGTAGTCGTAGTAGCTGACGAAGTACTCGACGGCGTTGTTCGGCATGAGATCGCGGAACTCGTTGGCCAGCTGAGCCGCGAGCGTCTTGTTGTGCGCGAGCACCAGGGTGGGCCGCTGCACCTGCTCGACGAGCCACGCGGTCGTCGCCGACTTGCCGGTACCGGTCGCACCCAGCAGGACGACGTCGGTCTCACCTGCGTTGATGCGCGCGGCGAGCGCTGCGATCGCCTGCGGCTGGTCGCCGCTGGGCATGTACTCGCTGACGACTTCGAAGGGCCGCACGGATCGCGTGGTCTGCATCACTCCAGCGTATGCGTGACGTCCGACACACGGGCCGTCACGTGTCACCGACGCTGCCGCGGCTCCCGATCGTGCCGCGCTCCACGTTCAGGCGCTCCATGTTCAGATCAGGCGCTCCATGTTCAGAACGGTGCGGGACCGCCGTATGTTCAGAACGGCGCGGGACCGCCGTATGTTCAGAACGGTGCGGGACCGCCGTCATCTTGCCGTGCCAGGCCGTCGCGGCGATGCTGCGCTTGGAAGAAGGAGTCGGGAAGGAACCCGACCGTGGGTGCCGGCCTGTCGCGGTAGCGGCGACCGCCAGGATCAATCCACTCGAACACGCCGTCGGCTCGAGGGATCACGATCCATTCGCTGTGATGTCGGAGGGGATGATGTCGCTTGCATTCGTCGGCCAGACATCGCACGTCGGTCGGCCCGCCACGGGAGTATTCGATGGTGTGGTCATGATCGCATTCATGGACGGGCCTGGTGCAGCCGAAGAACCGGCACTGCATGTCGCGCGCATCGAGGTAGCGCCGCTGCGCGGCCGTCGGACGATAGCGGTCGACCGCGAGCACCATTCCCGTGACGGGATGGGTGAGCACACGGTCCCACCCCGACGCCTTCGCGACGAGGCGCCGCGCGGTGGCCGGGTCGATGGGGACGCGACCGGCGAGTTCGGCGGGTGCGAGCCCAGGCTCGACGTCGTCGCCGACGAGCGTGAGGACCGGCACCGTGACCCGGACCGTCGTGGTGATGTTCAGCGCTGACTCGGGGTCGATGCCGATCGGGATGCCGGTGAGCAGCAGTTCTGCCGCGACATCGACGCGACGCTGATCGAGGGTACGCGGGTCCTTGACGCGCGGGACGGGGCGATCTGTCGCGCGCTCTCCGGCGCTGGCGGCCGGCGCCTCACCAATCGACGCCTCACCAATCGACGCCTGGCGCGGCGGGACCTCGTCGATCGGCGCTGCGCCGGTCGTATCTTCGTTAGGCATCGCGCCTTCGCGGACGAACTCGACAGTCCCGACGGACAGCGCGACGAGGTCCGTCCTCACTCGTACGGTGAGAGCGACTTCGAGCATCGACTGCTTCTGGGCCAGCTCACGCACCACATTCCCGTCGAACTGAAACCGTTCCGTCTTGGCGAGCTGTGTCGCGCGGTCGAAGATGCCCTGGCCGATGACCGTCGGCACGTCGAGGGTCAGGCGTGACATCGCGTCACGCAGCGGGCGCAGCTGCATCGTGCGTCGTGCGCGCGCATACGCGTGACGTTCGGCGAAGGGTACGGGGTTGAGGCGCTCGGCCATGATCTCGGCGACCGGTCGCGTGCGGGCGACACTCTCTTCCTCGGCGACGCGCAGCAGATGCTGTTCGAATGTCGCCCGCACCTCGGGGTCGCTGAGGCGCTCGCCGGCTTCGGTGATCACACGCACATGACCGCGCGAGATGCGCCCGTCGTGCCATGCCTCCACGATCGTGGGGTACTCGTTCAGGAGAGTCTGGGCGGTGAGCATGCGCCCCTGGATCGTCCTGTCCGAAACGCGCAAGCGGGCGGCGAGACGCGCGCAGATATCGCGCAGCGGGATCTCCGCCGCCTGCCGATCTGACGGGAGGCGGCGGATCGCCTCGTCCATCTGATCGGCGAGCGCCGCCATCGACTTCTCGATCGACGCTTCGATCGTCGCCTTCTGGGTCTCGAGTGCGACGATCTCGTCCATGAGGGCACGGGTCGTGGCCGTGGTGACCGTGGCATCCACCCCCATCACTCCCCCTTAGATCTTCTACGCCCAGTGTCGCATCGACCTCAGACATTGGTTCGACACTGTCGGGCTCTGGCTGCACCCATGATCGCAGTCACCACCGACATTGCGCATTGAGCGCGGGCGCATGCACCTAGGCTGGGCGCGTGGAGTTCCTCGTCGGCACCGGCCTGGCGGCCGCCGCCGGCCTGAATGCGTGGATGCCGCTGTTCATACTCGGGCTGGTCGATCGATTCGTCCCGGGGTTCGAGCTGCCTGCCGCGTGGGCGTGGCTGTCGAGCGATGTCGCGCTGTGGATCACCGGCATCCTGCTCATCGTAGAGATCATCGCCGACAAGGTGCCGGCGGTCGATTCGATCAATGACGTACTGCAGACCGCGGTTCGTCCGGTGTCGGGCGGAATCGTGTTCGGCGCCGGGTCGAGCGCGGAGTCGCTGCAGCTGGACGATCCATCCGCGCTGTTCGCGAACCATGCGTGGGTGCCGATCGCGATAGGGATCGTGATCGCCTTGGCCGTGCACTTCGTGAAAGCCGCAGTTCGACCGGTGGCGAACGTAGCCACCGCGGGACTGGCGGCGCCGCTCGTATCGACAGCGGAGGATGTGTCATCGTTCGGCTTGGCGGTGACGGCGATCTTCGTACCGGTCATCGCACTGCTGCTGCTGGTCGGGCTGATCGTCGTCGTGGTGTGGCTGCTGCGTCGTCGGGGCCGCATACGGCAGGAACGCCGCCAGCCGGCCGTCTGATCGGGTCAGCCGGCGGCGCCGGTCAGGCGCGCCCACAGCCGATCGGTCTGTGCGAGGGTGTGCTCGATCGCGCCGGAGGTGTCGATGATGACATCGGCGATCGCGCGGCGTCGCTCGTCGGACACCTGTGCCGCGATGCGGGCGGTGGCCTCTTCCGCCGTCATGCCACGCAGCTCTACGAGCCGGCGGTGACGCAGGTCGGCCGGCGCGTCGGCGACCACGACGTGCTCCCAGGGATCGTCGACGCGTGCCTCCACGAGCAGGGGGACGTCGTAGACGACCACGGCATCCGGATCAGCGGAGAGGGCTTCGTCGAAGCGGCGCTGTGATGCGACCCGGACGGCGGGATGCACGATTCCGTTCAACTGCGCCAGTGCCGCCTCGTCACCGAAGACGATCGCACCGAGCGCGGCGCGATCGAGCGCGCCGTCGCGGATCACTGAGGGTCCGAACACCTCGGCGATCTCGGTCAGTACCGGCGATCCGGGCGACTGCACGTCGCGCACGATCTGGTCTGCGTCGACGATGACCGCACCATGCTCGGCGAGCCGGCGCGAGATCGTGGATTTACCGGACGCGATTCCACCGGTGAGCGCGACGAGGGGCATGCCTTCATCGTGCCATGCAGGCGAACGATGAGCAGAACCTCAGGTGAACTTGAGGTTGGACTGCGGGGGCGTTGAGGCGCTGTCCATAGCTTCGAAGTGTCGCCGGAACACAGCGACCGAGCGGGGCGTGGGACCCCGACGATTCCCCCCGAACTTCGGAAGGTCACATGATGATCGAGAACACCACCACCCCGGTCGCCACTGCCGACGAGCCGCGCAAGAACAAGCGTCGCCCCATCATCGCGTTCGCGCTCGCCGCGCTCGCCGTGGGCGGCATCGGCGCAGCCGCCACCAGCGCCGCATGGACCGACAACGTCTTCTTCTCCGCGCAGGCCGAGGCGGCGACCTTCAACCTGCAGGGCTCGACCGACGGCGGGACCACGTGGAAGGAGAGCAAGACCGAGTCCAGCATCGAGCTGACCATCCCGGCCGGTAAGCTCGCCAACCTGCTCCCCGGCGAGGTCCGCACCATCGACCTGGCCGTACTGAACGACAGCTCGGTCGGCGCGGCAATCACCTCGTCGGTGAGGTTCACCGGTACGACGTTCGCCACCAACCCCACCGCGTCGGTGGTCGGCTTGGCCGGCAGCCTCGCAAGCGGCGCAAATGACGACTTCCAGCTCGTCGTGACCGCGCCGGAGAACTGGGATGTGGCCAACCAAGGTAAGACGGCGACCATCATCGTGACCGTCTCCGGCGAAGCCACCAACGACTGATCCTCCCGGCGGCGGGACGCACACAGCGTCCTGCCGCCGCTCGCACGACAAGCACGTACGCACATCCCAGACAAGGACACGCCATAATGCAGCTGCTTCGCCGCCTCTCCCTCGGCCTGCTGTGGTTGCTCGCGGGCGTCGGTATCCTCTGCGGACTCGTCTGGGGCGCCACCGCCGCCGGCGTGATCAAGCCGCTCGTGGTCATCTCAGGCTCGATGGAGCCCGGCATCATGACCGGTGATCTGCTCATCGCGACGAAGGCCGACACCGCCGACCTGCGGGTCGGTGACGTCGTGAGCCTGCCGTCCGAGCTCACCGAATCGCTGGTCACCCACCGCATCGAGAGCATCGAACAGACCGGCACAGGTCAGTTCGCAATCTCGATGAAAGGCGACAACAACGAGTTCTCCGACGCGCTGGACTACGCCGTCGGGGCCTCGGTCTGGAAGCCCACCGCACAGCTCGCCGGCATGGGAACCGTCGTCACCCGCATCACCACTCCCGCGGTGGTCATGCCGCTCCTCATCGGCCTCGGCTCGCTGCTCGGGCTCTCGCTCCTCATTCCGCCGGCGCCCCAGCGCCGGGCACATTCCGCCGTCGCGGTGAACCCATGACCATCTGCTTCCGTCGCGCACTCGGCACGCTCGTGCCCGCGATGATCATCGGTGCGGTGCTCGGCGCAGCATCCATCGCCCCTGTCGCCGCGACCGTCGCACAGCCGGTCGACGTCAACCTCCAGACCATGCTTCCCGGCGAAAGCCGGGCAGTCATCCAGGAGGTCACGGTGTCCCAGCGTGCGCGCGTGGCCGCGACGGAATGGACCACGGCCGGCGTCGACGCCGACTGGAACATCCGACTCTGCACCGACACCGACTGCACGCGGTGGCAAGACCTCGTCGGCACGACCTTGGCATCCGGAACCCACGAGATCCGCGCCACCATCACCATGCCCAACCAGCTCGACCAGGGTGCAACCGCGTCCGCCAGCGGGTCCATCACGTTCATCGAAGCGGATGCCACGCTTCCGTCGACCGGCGCAACACTGGCCTCAGGAGCACTCGGCGCCGGAATCGCCGCGATCGTCGGCGGCTTCGTCATCGTGCTCATCGCGCGGCGCCGCAGAGCTCAGGAAGAGGACGAATCATGACACGGGGCCGGTTTGTCGCCTTCGGTCTTGCTGTGCTCGCTGTCGTCGGCATCGCTGCGGGGACCGGAGCGACTTCCTCAACTCAGGCCGCTTGGACCGACCGGGTCTATGTCACCGCGACCGCCACTTCCGGTACATGGGCCGCGGCTAAGGGCACCTGCACCGCGTGGGGGCAGGGAGGCGTCAAGCTGTCCTCGTGCGAGGTCGCAGGGATCAGAGTGGAGGGTTGGAATGACGGCGCCAAGGTCATCCGCAACTACTACATCACCTTCGCCACACCCTCACAGGCTGAGTACGTAGATTTCACCGTTGACCTGACCGCAGCCACAGGCAGCACGCCGCCGATGTCATGGTCGAATGCCGGCGTCCGCACCGGAGCACAGTTCACCCCCGCCGGCGGCTGGACGTGCGCGAGTCTCCCGACGGTGAAGGGCCGCACCACGCAATGGAACACCGGGATCATGTATTTCGTCGTTGTCAGCGACAAGACCGGTGAGTCGGTGGTATGCCCGTGACCGGCCGGAGTGGGGAGCACCTGGTTCACGCGGGGTCCCGTCCCGGCCGGGCGACCGCGGTGAGCCACGCATTCGACAGCGGCTTCTGGGATATCATCACGGGTGCCGGTGCCCCGCACGCGTCGTCTCACCGGCAGACGGAGGAACTGCCGGTGCCGGACTCACAAGTCGCCGTCGTCATCGAAGATGATCCCGACATCCGTTCCCTCATCACCGACGTCCTCGATCAGGCGGGGTTCCGGGTCTACCCAGCGGGAACCGGGATCGACGGACTGGAACTCATCCGGCAGCATCAGCCCATCGTCACGACATTGGACATCAGCCTGCCCGGCATGGACGGCTTCGAGACCGCCAAACGCATCCGCTCGATCAGCGCGACCTACATCGTGATGCTCACCGCGCGCGCCGATGAGATCGACACCCTTCAGGGCTTGCAAGCCGGTGCCGACGACTACCTCACCAAGCCCTTCCGCCCGCGCGAACTGCGCGCACGCATCGAAGCGATGCTGCGGCGTCCGCGCACACTCGGCCCCGGCGAGGTCGCGCCTCCGGAATCGGTCGCCGACACGTCACCGTCACCCGACGAACCCGGGTGGCTGGAGCACAAGGGGCTGCGGCTGCATCCGGACATGCGCGTCGCCACCGCCGATGACGCCCCGCTGGATCTCACACGCAGCGAGTTCGACGTCCTGGAGGAGCTGCTCAGCGCCGGACGACGCGTCATCGGCAAAGACGCACTGGCACTCATGCTGCGCGGTGACAGCCACGCGGGCGGCTTCGTCAGCGAGCACGACGCGCGCGCGATCGAGGTGCACGTGGCGAACCTGCGACGCAAGCTCGGCGAGTCAGCCGCACAGCCACGCTGGATCGAGACCGTTCGCGGCGTCGGCTACCGCCTCACCCTCTGATCGGCGCAGCCCGGTCGTCGCCAGCCTCAGCGACGATCACCGAGGCGTCCGGACTCGTCGAGGAGCGCCGGGCGGCATCCTGAGCCGCATCGATCAGCGCGCCCGGGTCGTAGCCGACGTCATCGCTGAACGCGATCCCGACCCCCACCGCCGGGATCACGGCACTTCCTCGCTCGGCGAAGTCGTCGAGCAGCCGACGCTGAATGCGGCCGGCGACGCGGCGCGCGTCACCTGGCGAGGCGGGCTGCCACGCGATCAGCACGGACGCCTCGTCACCGTCGCCCACCAGCGCGAATACGGGTGCATATCGCCGGATGCCGGTATGCCACTGCGTCGCGATCGACTCTTCCTCGACGGTGCCGAACGCCACCCCGATCTGCGCCAGATCGTCCATGCGTACAGAGGCCACGGCACACGATGCCTCCTCTCCGCGTGCACGCGACAGGACGCTGCCCACAGCCGTCTCGAATGACGGCGCGCTGAGAACGCCCGCAGGGGTGACTTGAAGCGTCGCGTGCTCCGCATCTTGGCGCACGGTGACCCGGCCGGTGCGGAGCATCGTCGCCGTCGTCAGCGCGACGATCGTGAGCACGATCGAGACGATCCCCGTGATGCTGGAGTTGAACCATGTCGTGAACAGCGATCCTTCGGGCCCCTCCACCCACAGGACGATCGCTCGCACGAAGTAATAGGCGGCCACGAAGGCGAACACGATCGTGAATCCCAGCGAACTCCAGATCGCACCCATGCCGGCGCGCCGTGACTCCACGGATGCGAGCCCGGCGAAGACCGCGACGCCGAAGAAGAGAAGGACCGCGCCCGCCCAGTCACCGCCGTCCGGCCCCGCGGCCAGCGTCACAACCAGCTGCACGATCGCCACCGCGCCGACCACCGCACCGGCGGGGCGCACCCGGTGGGCGTTGAAGCTCCGGCATCCCAACCAGAAGCAGCCCAGCGTCGACACCAACGCTGCGTTGCCGATCGCGATCGCGACCCACGGGTCGGCGGTGCCCTGCCAAAGCAGATAGGCGACGACGGTGAGCATGCCGCTGAGGAAGCCGAGGGCCCACACGCGACCTGGCCCGACTTCGCGACGCAGCATGGTCTCGAGAAGGTAAAGCGTGCCGGCGGTCATGGTGACGATGGCCACGAGCATGTTCACGGTGAAGGCGTCGATCGTCATCAGGGGGCCTCTTCCTCGGCCGAAGCCGGTAGCCGGACGACGAAGGCGGCCCCTTCGCCGATCGCGGTGCGCACGGTGATCTCGCCGCCGTGCGCTCGGACGATCTCACGGCTGATCGCCAGCCCCAGCCCGCTGCCGTGCGTGGTCGATCGGCGGACGAGTTCGGAGCGGAAGAACCGCTCGAACAGTCGTGGCAGTTCACTCTCTGAAATGCCCGGCCCGTCATCGCTCACCACGATCCAGACGTGAGTGCCGTCGTCGGTGAGTCCGACTTCCACGCGACCGGCGATCCGGTTGTACTTGATCGCGTTCGACAGCAGATTGTCGACCACCTGTCGCAGCCGGTGCGGATCGGCGCGCGTGTGTACGGTGTCGACGGCCTTGGTGTCGATCGTGACCCGACGCTCTGCCGCCCGCGGCCCTGCCGCCTCAACGGCTGCCATCACGATGGCCGATACGTCGGTCGACTCGAGGTGCAATGACAACGCGACGCCCATGCGAGAAGCTGCCGATGCAGTGAGCAGATCCGATACGAGGTCGAGCAACCGGCCGGCATTGCGCTCGACCACCTCCAGACTGCGCCGCGTGGCCGGCGAGAGGCTCGGGTCGTCGAGGGCGAGCTCCACGTATCCGGTAATCGAGGTGAGCGGGGTGCGCAGCTCGTGCGACACCGACGCGATGAGATCCTCACGCGAGCGCAAGGCGAGCTCCTCGGCGGTCACGTCAAGCGTGACGATGAGCATCCCGGCATCCGACAGATCCTTGTCGATGAGCCGTCGTGCCGTGGATCGCAGGGCGCGGCGCTCTTCGGCACCCGGATCGCCGTGCCAGACCAGCGCATTTTCGAACTCCTCCCCGCGACGCGCACGCGCGAGGGGAAGGTCTTCGGGGTCGAGCAGGGTGATGCCGTCTGCCGCGTAGGCCCGAACGTCGCCCTCGACAGCCCGCTGCAGCCGCGCATGGGCCTCATTGGTGACCACCAGCGAGCCGTCGGGCGTCAACCGGATGACTCCGAAGTCCACGGCCTGCAGCACTTCGGTGACGAGGTCTTCCTGGCGACGCGCACGATCGACCGAGCGCTGCAACAGCCGCGACTGCTTGTCGAGGAGGACGCGCTGGGCGAACGCACGCCGTGACCCGAATGCGGCGCTGATCGCGAGCCCGGCGATCATGACGGGGAGCAGGATGGTGGAAGGGGTCATGGACTGGGTCGGCTCGGTGGCGACGAGCGTCCAGTAGGTGACCGAGATCACGACCACCCCGAACAGCGCGCCCCATACCCCGAACGCCGCCGCGATCCACATCACGGGAAACGCCCACAGCAGGCCGAGACCGCCCGCCGGTGCAGCGCCCCGCATCATGGCGATCGCGGCGATGTCGATGAGCGGCAGAACCAGCATCAGCGTGGGCGGCGTTCGGGTCCACGGCACGACGAACGCGGCACCGGTCGCAATGAAGACGAGCGTGACGCCCACGGTCATGAGGGTCACGTCCTGCACCACGCCGAACAGCGACACGACGACGGCCGCGAATACCACGACCGATCCCAGCAGCACCTGGTTCAACAGGATCGAACGGTCACGACTGGCGCCGAGGACCCGCTTGGGCACGGCCACCCGTCCGGTCATCGTCACCCTCTGACGTTATCGCCTGGGTGGCAGGATTCTGTGCCCCGCCGCGGCGCGTGGTCCCCACGAACGCAGAGACGGCCGGAACCCGAAGGTCCCGGCCGTCTGTGCGGTTCAGTGCTGGATCAGCGACCCGACAGCTTCTCGCGCAGTGCGGCGAGAGCCTCGTCGTCGGCCAGCGTGCCGGCCGAAGCCGAGTCGCTCGAGAACGTCGAGCCACCGGTCTCCGCCGGAGCAGCTGCCTCGGCCTCGGCGGCCTTGGCGACAGCGGCCTTGTGCGCCTCCCAGCGACCCTGGGCGGCGGCGTACTCCTGCTCCCACTTCTCGCGCTGGGCGTCGAAGCCTTCGAGCCAGGCGTTGGTCTCCGGGTCGAAGCCCTCGGGGTACTTGTACTCCCCGTTCTCGTCGTACTCGGTGACCATGCCGTAGAGGGCCGGGTCGAACTCGGTGCCGAACGGGTCGACCGACTCGTTGGCCTGCTTCAGCGACAGCGAGATGCGCCGACGCTCGAGGTCGATGTCGATGATCTTGACGAAGACCTCTTCGCCGACCGACACGACCTGCTCGGCGAGTTCGACGTGCTTGCCCGACAGCTCGGAGATGTGCACGAGGCCCTCGATGCCGTCCGCGACGCGCACGAACGCACCGAACGGAACGAGCTTGGTGACCTTGCCCGGAGCGACCTGACCGATCGCGTGGGTGCGGGCGAAGACCTGCCACGGGTCTTCCTGGGTCGCCTTGAGCGACAGCGAGACGCGCTCGCGGTCCAGGTCGACCTCGAGGATCTCGACGGTGACCTCCTGGCCGACCTCGACGACCTCGCTGGCGTGCTCGATGTGCTTCCACGACAGCTCGGAGACGTGCACGAGGCCGTCCACGCCGCCCAGGTCGACGAACGCACCGAAGTTGACGATCGACGAGACCGTGCCCTTGCGGACCTGGCCCTTGTGCAGGTTGTTGAGGAAGTTCGAGCGCGACTCGGACTGCGTCTGCTCGAGCAGCGCACGGCGCGAGAGCACGACGTTGTTGCGGTTCTTGTCCAGCTCGAGGATCTTGGCCTCGATCTCCTGACCCAGGTACGGGGTCAGGTCGCGGACGCGGCGCAGCTCGATGAGCGATGCCGGCAGGAAGCCGCGCAGGCCGATGTCGACGATGAGACCGCCCTTGACGACCTCGATCACGGAACCGGTGACAACACCGTCGTTCTCCTTGATCTTCTCGACGTCACCCCAGGCACGCTCGTACTGCGCGCGCTTCTTGGAGAGGATGAGGCGGCCTTCCTTGTCCTCCTTCTGGAGAACGAGCGCTTCGACCTCGTCGCCGACCTTGACGACCTCGTTGGGGTCGACGTCGTGCTTGATGGAGAGCTCACGCGAGGGGATGACACCCTCGGTCTTGTATCCGACGTCGAGGAGGACCTCGTCGCGGTCGATCTTCACCACGGTGCCTTCGATGAGGTCGCCGTCGTTGAAGAACTTCAGAGTCTTTTCGACCGCGGCCAGGAAGTCCTCAGCAGATCCGATGTCGTTGATGGCGACCTGCTTGGTGGCCGGGGCGGTCGTTGCGGTAGTCATATAGTGGGTTGTCCTTGTTGGGTTTGGGTGTCGGGCCATGGACTTGGTCTCCGGCATCCACTCACCCGAAGGCGAGCAAACACCACCGAGCCCGAGGCGGATGGTCATGGATTGCGTGTCACGAGAGCATGGCGATAGAGCCACACGAGTGACATCTCAGGCTATCAGAATCGGCGCCTGCCGTGTGGGGCCGGTGTGCGCTCACCTGTCGACGTCGCCGTCGAGGTACCACCAGCGGTCGCGGCGGTGGATGAAGCGGCTGCGCTCGTGCAGCGAGCCGGCCGCTCCATCCGCGTCACGGAAGTGCGCCCGGAACTCCACGGTGCCGCGCCGGTCGCCTTCTGCACCGGCATCCGTGGCGAGGATCTCAAGGTGCTGCCACCGCACACCGTCATCGAGATCGATGTCCGAAGGACGAGTCGATGGATGCCAGGTGGCCTCGAGATGGACCGCGTCACCGATCGCGAATGCCGTGTACCGCGAACGCATGAGCGCTGCGGCCGTCGCGGCCCGAGTGCCATCGAGGACCGGTCCGCAGCACTCGCCGAACGCGACGCCTCCGCACGGGCACGGAGCATCGGCTGGCGGACGGATGCCGCGCTGCGCAGCCGCCTGACCGAATGACATGCCTCCATCGTCGCAGAGCGGGTGCGGCGAACGCGCAGCTTCCTCCCCAGCGTTTGATTCGGGATGCCGTGGCTGGGCGCCTGTGGATAACGCGCTCCGCGTCGGGGGCCGCGCGATAGCGTGTCACCCATGCCGGGCAAGAAGTGGAGTGCCGCCGTCGCCATCGCCGCCGTGCTCGTACTGGCCGGCTGCACGCCCGAGCCGACCCCGACTCCCACCCCGACCGGCTTCGCGTCCGAGGCCGAAGCGTTCGCCGCCGCCGAGGAGACCTATAGGGCGTACGTAGATGCCGGGAACCAGATCGATCTCTCCGACCCAACCACGTTCGAGGCCCTCTTCGCATGGAGCACCGGCGAACTAAACGAACTCGACCGCCAGGCCTACTCGGAGTTTCATGCCGAGCAAGTCACGATGTCGGGCGACGCACGAGTGATTCGCGTTAAACCTCAATCGTGGGACACGAGCAGCACGGTAACGCTGACGGCGTGCGTGGACGTCTCAGAAGTCCTCTTCTTCAACGCTGACGGCTCCCCTCGTACGAACTCCGATCGAGAGCCGCTTCAGGCCCTGTCAATCGATCTAGTTGATGCAAGCTCATCGCCAACCGGGCTCCTTGTTCAAGGAGTCAGTACCGCGCAGGACGGTGCTGTGTGCGCACGTTAGGTATCGGCATAGCAACCGCGATAGTCGTACTGGCCCCAGCGATGGCCATGGCTGCCCCCTCCGCCAGTGCTCCAAAATGCACAAATCTCGAGGTGCTCAATGGGGAGTGTCCCGACATAACGAATGAGGGTCAGCAACTCAGAGTTGAGGGCTCTTCCACTACCCCCGGCGAATCCGATCAGGGCGGTGGCGGTGGCTGGTACAGCGCGCCGGAACGCCAGCCCGGCTGGAACCGCGATCCGGTGGCACCTTCCATCCGAACCGAGGACGGACGGACCCGGCAGGTCTGCGACAACGGCAATACCCGGTGCCTGAGTGACGAGGTCGGCACCGCAGCCGACCCCGAGGTCGACGACGAGACCGAGATCCCCGAGATCACCATCGAAGACGTCGCGATCTTCGCGCCTGCGACTCCCGTGCTCGACGCCGAGCCCGCGGGCGTCGGCATCGTGGGCATGCCCGTCAACTTCGTCGTTCCCGCCACCACCCACACGGTCGCCGGCGAACTGTTCGACATCCCGTTGCACGTGCGCTTCTCCCCCACCTCCTACGACTTCGACTACGGCGACGGCAGCACGGGTCACACGACGACCGGCGGCAACACGTGGCCCGCACTCGGACAGGCTCAGTTCACCGCCACCCCGACCAGCCATGCCTACGGCACCCGCGGCACGTACACGACGTCCGTGGACGTGCACTACGCGGCATCCATCGACCTCGGCGGCGGGTTCTTCGACATTCCGGGCACCCTCACGCTGACGACCGCCGGCGCGACCACCGAGGTCCTCGAACTGCACACCGCCCTCGTCGAGAACACCTGCATCGAAGACCCCACCGGTCCGGGCTGCTGAGCACCACCCCACGGCGTCGGCGCCCCATGTCAGGATGAACCGTGGCCGACCGACTCATGCTTCTCGACACTGCGTCCCTCTACTTCCGCGCGTTCTACGGCGTGCCCGACAAGGTGACCGCGCCCGACGGCAGTCCCATCAACGCCGCTCGCGGTCTGCTCGACATCATCACCAAGCTCGTCACGACCTACGAGCCCACGCACGTCGTCGCCTGCTGGGACGACGACTGGCGCCCGCAGTGGCGCGTCGACCTCATTCCCAGCTACAAGGCGCACCGGGTGGAGACCCCGGTCGAGAACGGCGCGGACGTCGAAGAGGTGCCCGACCTGCTCGAAGCACAGGTGCCGGTGATCCGCCAGGAGCTCGGCGCGCTCGGCATCCCCATCGTCGGCCGCCCCGAACACGAAGCCGACGACATCATCGGCAGCCTCGCCACCCAGGCGACCCTCCCGGTCGACGTCATCACCGGCGACCGCGACCTGTTCCAGCTCGTCGACGACGCCCGCGACGTGCGGGTCGTCTACACCGGCCGCGGCATGAGCAATCTCGAAGTGCTGACGGATGCCGTGGTCGTCACCAAATACGGCATCCTGCCCACACAGTACGCCGACTTCGCGGTCCTCCGCGGCGACCCGTCCGACGGTCTGCCCGGCGTCGCCGGCGTCGGCGACAAGACGGCCGCGTCGCTCCTCGCGCGCCACGGCGACCTCGCCGGCATCATCCAGGCGGCGCAGGACGGCGACGGCATGGCCGCCGGCGTGCGCGCCAAGATCCTGGCATCCCTCGACTACCTCGCCGTCGCCCCCACCGTCGTCGAGGTCGTCCGCACCCTCGACCTCGGCCCGGTCGACTCGCGCCTGCGCGCACCAGACACGACCGTCACCGACGCCCTTGCAGAGAAGTGGGGACTCGGTACCTCCATGACCCGCGCGGTCGCCGCGATCACCGCCCGCGCCTGACGGCCGGCTCAGGCCCGTCGCGTCCACTCCCGCAGCCGGTCGAGCGGCCACGTCGTGACGATCCGCTCTGCAGGCACCCCCGCGCGCTCTGCCCGGGCCGCCCCCTCGTCGAGCAGCGACAGCTGCCCGGGCGCGTGGGCGTCCGAGTCGATGGAGAACAGGCATCCCTCCGCCAGGGCGACAGCGATCAGCTCGTCCGGCGGATCCTCACGCTCTGGACGCGAGTTGATCTCGACGGCGACCCGGTGCTCCGCGCACGCGGCGAACACCGCCTGCGCATCGAACTCCGAGGGCGGCCGCGTTCCCCGGGACCCCGCGATCAGCCGGCCCGTCACATGCCCGAGCACATCCACTCTCGGATTCGAGACGGCCGCGACCAGACGCCGTGTCATCGGGCGGCTCTCCATGCGCAGTTTGGAATGGGCGGATGCCACGACGACATCGAGTTCGTCGAGCAGGCCGTCCTCCTGATCGAGCTCCCCCTCGTCCAAGATGTCGACCTCGATACCGGACAGCAGCGTGAACCGGTCATCGCGGAAGCCCGCCACGACCTCGAGCTGCTCACGCAGACGCACTGCCGACAGCCCTCGCGCCACGCGCAGTCGCGGGGAATGATCGGTCAACGCCAGGTACTCGTGTCCGAGAGCACGGGCTGCATGGACCATCAGATCGATCGGGGTGAGGCCGTCGGACCATTCGGAGTGGCAGTGCAGGTCGCCGCGGAGCAGCCCGCGAAGCTGCGACTGCTTCTGGGGAGCGATCCGCTCGCGCAGATCCTGCAGGTAGTCGGGCACTTTGCCGGCGACCGCCTGCTGGATCACCGCGAGCGTGGACTCGCCGATCCCCTTGCGTCGCCGCAGTGCGGCGGTGTCGACCAGTTGCGCGTCGCTGAGACCTGCAATCGCCTCCGCCGCCGCACGGAACGCCTTCGACTTGTACCGAGACGACCGCTCCCGTTCGAGCAGCGTCGCGATCTCGGTCAGAGCCGCGGTGGGATCCATGGCGTCCGCAGGGATGTGGGCCTATACGACGGTCGAGCGCCGCACGACCACCGGGACGTCTGCGAGTCGCCGGAATGCCAGTCCGAACAGGATCGCCAGAACGCCGATGCCCATCGCGAACGCCGCGACGCCGAACGACACCACCGACGTGAACAGCGAGGCACGCAGGAACGACGCGTTCATCATCGTCGCCCGCACCGGGTCATCCTGCGGTAGCTCGGCGTATGTCTTGCCACCCGACGCTTCGAGGGCGTGGTGCTGGATGATGTCGGCCTGCACGAACGCCGTGAGCGGACCGGAGACCGTCTGCCCCTGGAATGCCATCGCGTCGTCCGGGACAGTGATGTTCTCAGCGCGCAGCTGGCTCGAGACCATGATCCACACGACGATTCCCACGACGATCAGGGCGATACCGCCCAGAATCCCCAGGACGCCGACGACCTTGACCAGTCCGACGCTCTTGGCGGGCGGTTCGATGGTGTCTACGGTTTCCGGCTGGTCTGACATAGTGCGCTCCTTCGACTCATTGGGGCGAATGGCATCAAGCTATCGCCCTCGACGCACCCGTCACCAGAGACCGGGCAGTAATTAACCTGCGCGTGACGTCGCCGCCACCCAGGCCTCGAGCTTGGCGGCGGCAGCCCCACTGTCGATCGCCCCGGCGGCCAGATCGCGCGCCTCGGTCAGTCGCTGCACGATCGGCCGCTGCACCTCTGAGGGGTCGCGGAACAGCCGATACGACACGATGCCTGCGGCCGCATTGAGCAGGACGATGTCGCGCACGGGCCCGCTCTTGCCGGCCAGCACGTCACGCACCACCTGCGCGTTGTGCGCGGGGGCACCGCCGATGAGGTCGTCGATCTTCGACAGAGGGATGCCGAGGTCGCGGGGATCGAGGTCGTGCTCGTGCACATCGCCGAGGCTGACCTCCCACAGGCGGCTGTGGCCGGTGGTCGTCAGCTCGTCAAGGCCGTCGTCACCGCGGAACACCAAAGCGGTCGCGCCGCGGGTGCGGAAGACGCCGGTGATGAGCGGCACCCGGTCCAGCTGCGCCACGCCGACGGCGTTGGCCTCTGCGCGGGCCGGGTTGCACAGCGGGCCCAGGAAGTTGAACACCGTCGGAACACCGAGTTCGAGACGCGTCGCGCCGGCATGGCGGAAGCCCGGGTGGAATGCCGAGGCGAATGCGAAGGTGATGCCGACCTCGGCCAGCACTTCGGCGACGCGCTCGGGGGGCAAGGACAGATCGAGGCCGAGCGCGCCGAGGACGTCGGACGCGCCTGACGACGAGCTGGCCGCCTTGTTGCCGTGCTTGACCACCGGGACTCCGGCGGCGGCGGCGGTGATCGCCGACATCGTCGAGATGTTGACCGTGCCGTACCGGTCACCGCCGGTGCCGACGATGTCGAGGACCTCTGCCGGGACAGGCAGAGGCACCGCGGCTTCGAGAATGGCATCCCGGAATCCGACGATCTCGTCGACCGTCTCGCCCTTCGCGCGCAGTGCGACGAGGAAGCCGGCCAGCTGCGAAGGCGTAGCCTCGCCGGCCATGACCTGCTGCATGGCCCACGTCGATTCCGAGACGCTGAGATCGCGCCGTTCCAGGAGATTCGTAAGGATGTCGGGCCACGAGTAAAGCTCTGCCATGAGCATCGATCCTATCGGCACCCTCGCGGCTGGCTCCGGGCACACTCACGGCCACCTCTTAGGTGTGCCTAAGTTCACTCAATCTTCGAACCACCTTCAGGGATGCGAAAACCTCGGCCCGAAATCGGCCATAATGGGGGACGTGACGACTCCAGCGACATACCCCCAGGCTTTGCGTTCCGTGAAGCGGCCGGACCCGGTCGCCGTCGGCACGATCGTGTGGCTCGGCAGCGAAGTCATGTTCTTCGCGGGCCTCTTCGCCATCTACTTCACGATCCGCAACGCGTCCCCCGAACTGTGGGCCGAACGCACCGAGCTGCTGAACATCCCGTTCGCCGCCGTGAACACGCTGATCCTGGTGCTCTCGTCGTTCACCGCGCAGGCCGGCGTGTTCGCCGCCGAGCGCTTCCAGCCGTACCGCAAGGGCTCGTTCTGGCAGTTCCGCCAGTGGGGCATGGTCGAGTGGTTCTTCCTCTCGTTCGTCATGGGCGCCATCTTCGTGTCGGGTCAGGTCTGGGAGTACGCCACGCTCGTCGCCGAAGGCATGCCGATCTCTGCGGACTCCTACGCCTCGGCGTTCTACCTCACGACCGGCTTCCACGCCCTTCACGTGACCGGTGGCCTCGTCGCCTTCCTGCTCGTGATCGGCCGCGCGTTCGCGGTCAAGAACTTCGGGCGCAAGGAGATGACCTCCTCGATCGTCGTGTCGTACTACTGGCACTTCGTGGACGTCGTCTGGATCGTCCTGTTCTTCGTCATCTACTTCGTCAAGTGACACCCGGAGCTGATACTTCCATGGCACTCAAGACCTCACGCCGCTCCGGCGGTCGCCGCAGCAAGTGGGCAGCCGCCGCCCTGATCGGCGTCGGACTTCTCGTCACCGGAGGCGTCTATGCCGGCGCAACCGCGGCGATGGCGTCCACCGAGTCCACCGCCGTCTCGACGGCGCTGACCGTCGACGACGGCAAGAAGCTGTTCCAGGCCAACTGCGCGACCTGCCACGGCATGAACATGGAGGGCACCCCCGACGGCCCGTCGCTGTACGGCGTCGGCGAGCTCGCGGTCGAGTTCCAGGTAGCCACCGGACGCATGCCGCTGCAGATGCAGGGCCCGCAGGCCCCGGTCAAGCCGGTCCAGTTCACGCAGGAGCAGATCGAGGCCATGGCCGCCTGGGTCCAGTCCGTCTCCCCCGGCCCGTCCTACCCCTCCGAGGAGATCCTCGACGGCGGCGGCGACGTGGCGGCCGGTGCCGAGCTGTTCCGCATCAACTGCGCGATGTGCCACAACGTGGCCGCCGCCGGTGGCGCACTCACCGAGGGCAAGTACGCCCCCGCGCTGACCGAGACCAGCCCGCTGCACCTCTACGCGGCGATGGTCACCGGCCCGCAGAACATGCCGGTCTTCGGCGACATGAACATCAGCGCAGAAGAGAAGCGCGACATCATCTCGGCGCTGATCTGGATGCAGGAAGACGCGTCAGTGGGCGGCTTCACGCTCGGCTCACTGGGTCCGGTCTCGGAAGGTCTGTTCATCTGGATCTTCGGCATCGGCACCCTCATCGGCATCACCGTGTGGATCACGGCGAAGTCGAACTGATCGAACACTGACGTACGGAACGGACGAGGAGCACCATGGCACACGAGGAAGACCCACTCGAGCACGAGAGGGCTTCGTGGAAGCCTTCTGACGGGCTCGCCGTTGTGGTCAGCGACCCCGTGGAGAACCCCGGGCTGCCGCCCCACCGCGCGCGGATGACCGACAAGGACCCCGCCGCGATGACGCGCGCCGTGCGCACGGTCTACACGCTGTTCTACCTGTCGCTCGCCGGCAGCATCTGGGCCATCGCCGCCTACATGCTGTTCCCGATCGAGAGCGGCCGCACGATCGATATCCGCCAGAACAACCTGTTCATCGGCCTCGGCATCGCCCTCGCGCTGCTGGCCATCGGCGTCGGCGCGATCCACTGGTCCAAGGCGATCATGTCGGACAAGGAGTTCATCGAGCCCCGACACGCCACCCGCGGCCGGGACACGACGCGGGAGGCTGCCGTCCAGGCGTTCCGCGACGCGAACGAGGAGTCGGGCTTCGGCCGTCGCACCGCGATCCGCGGGTCCCTCATCGCCGCACTCGTGGCATCCGTCCTCCCGGGCATCGTGCTGTTCCGCGGTCTGGCTCCGCACAGCACCGAGGCCAACCCGATCGCCGGCGACCCGGTCGCGCTGCTCAAGCACACCATGTGGGACACTGGCATCCGCCTGGCGCGTGACCCCAGTGGCGAGCCGATCCGCGCCGCCGACGTCACGATCGGCTCGGCGATGCACGTCATCCCCGAGACCCTCGCCGAGGTCAGCCACCACGACGGCTACCTCGAGGAGAAGGCCAAGGCGATCGTGCTGCTCATGCGCCTGCTGCCCGAGCAGCTGCCGGCAGAGCACAACAACCTCGACTGGGCCTACAACGGCATCGTCGCCTACTCGAAGGTCTGCACCCACGTCGGCTGCCCCGTCGCCCTGTACGAGCAGCAGACGCACCACCTGCTCTGCCCCTGCCACCAGTCACAGTTCGACGTGTCCCGCAGCGCGGCCGTGATCTTCGGCCCGGCGGCCCGTCCGCTGCCGCAGCTGCCGATCACCGTCGACGACGAGGGCTACCTCATCGCGCAGAGCGACTTCGAAGAACCTGTCGGCCCGAGCTTCTGGGAGCGCCATTGAGTACCGCGACTGCCACCGAAACGGGCCACGACCCGGCCCCCGGCGCACGTGACGAGAAGCCGCTCGGCGGACGCTTCGTCGCGGGCGCGGCGAACTACATCGACGAGCGCACCTCGCTCTCCGGCTTCGTCAAGGAGCTCGGCCGCAAGATCTTCCCCGACCACTGGTCGTTCATGCTGGGCGAGATCGCACTGTGGAGCTTTGTCGTCGTCCTGCTGTCGGGAACGTTCCTGACGTTCTTCTTCGACGCCGCGATGGTGGAGACCCACTACAACGGCGCCCACGTACCGATGCGCGGCATCGAGATGTCGGCCGCCATGGCATCGACGCTGGAGATCTCGTTCGACCTCCGCGGCGGTCTGCTCGTACGGCAGATGCACCACTGGGCCGCTCTCGTGTTCGTCGCCGGCATCGGCGTGCACATGCTGCGCGTGTTCTTCACCGGTGCGTTCCGCAAGCCCCGCGAGCTCAACTGGGTGATCGGCTTCATCCTGTTCATCCTCGCGATGGGTGAGGGCTTCACCGGCTACTCGCTCCCCGACGATGTGCTCTCGGGCAACGGACTGCGCATCATCGACGGGATGGTCAAGGGCATCCCCCTGATCGGCACCTGGACGTCGTTCCTGCTCTTCGGCGGGGAGTTCCCGGGCTCGGACATCGTCGGACGCCTCTACGCGCTGCACATCCTGCTGCTGCCGGCGATCCTCGTCGCCCTGCTGGGTCTGCACCTGATGCTCATGATCGTCAACAAGCACACGCAGTTCGCGGGCCCCGGCCGCAAGAACAGCAACGTCGTGGGCTACCCGATGATGCCGGTCTACATGTCGAAGATGGGCGGCTTCTTCTTCATCACGTTCGGCGTGATCGTGCTGATCGCCTCCCTCTTCCAGATCAACCCGATCTGGAACTACGGCCCATACGACCCCTCACCCGTCTCGGCGGGCACCCAGCCGGACTGGTACATCGGCTTCGCCGACGGCGCCCTGCGCCTCGTGCCGCCGCACTGGGAGTTCGTGTGGCTCGACCACACCTGGTCGTTCAACATCATCGTGCCGCTCGTCGCGCTCGGCCTGTTCATCGTGCTCGTCGCGATCTACCCCTTCATCGAGGCGTGGATCACCGGCGACAAGCGCGAGCACCACATCGCCCAGCGCCCGCGCAACGCGGCGACCCGCACCGCGATCGGCGCCGCGGGCGTCACCTTCTACGCGGTGCTGTGGGCCGCGGCATCCTCGGACATCATCGCCACGCACTTCCATCTCACGATGGAGGGGGTCATCCACGCCCTGCAGGCGCTCCTGTTCCTCGGGCCGATCTTCGCCTACTTCATCACCAAGCGGATCTGCATCGCCCTGCAGAAGAAGGATCGTGAGATCGCGCTGCACGGCTATGAGTCGGGTCGCATCGTGCGCCTGCCCGGCGGCGAGTACATCGAGGTCCACCAGCCGGTGGACGAGTACGAGCTCGTCAAGCTCGTCGACTTCGAGACCAACGAACCGCTGGTCGTGCGCCCCAACGACAAGGGCCGCATCCCGTGGCACGAGAACCTGCGCTCGTCGCTCTCGCGCTGGTTCTTCGAGGACCGACTGACCACGCTCACCCAGTCCGAGGTCGAAGCGGCCCGTGCCCACCAGCACCACACGCTCGACCACATGACCGAGGTGGAAGAAGCCGAATTGCAGGGTGCGCACGAGCGGGCCGGCGTCCCGGACGCCCCACTGCACCCCATCGATGACGGCAAGGGCGGGGAGACGGCCAACCGTCCTTCGAACCTCATCGTCCCCGACGACCGCGCAGAGCCTGAGAAGGACTGACAGCAAAGCTGGCCGAATAGCGGCGAGGCCTGACCGTCACGGTCGGCCTCGCCGCTTTCGTCTTGGCGTAGCGTCGAAGCATGACCGATGCGCTGTCCTACTTCACCGCCAAACTGACCCACGAGACCGACGCCTCCGACGCCTACGCCGCGCAGAAGGCCGGCGAGAGCCTGGTGATCGTCGATGTCCGCAGCGACGACGCATGGACCCAGGGGCACATCGTCGGTGCGATCCATATCCCGTACCGGGACATCGCAGAGCGGGCTCCCAAGGAGATCGACCCGGCCGTACCCGTGGTCGTGTACTGCTGGAGCCCCGGCTGCAACGCCGGCGCCAAGGGCGCGGTCGAGTTCGCGAAGCTCGGCTACCAGGTCCGGGAGATGATCGGCGGCTACGAGTACTGGGTCCGCGAAGGACAGCCCACCGAGAACGCCGACGGGCCGCTCCCCCGCACCTTCGATCCGCTCACGATGTACGTGCGCCCGTAGCGCTCACGCCGTCGCGGCTAGTCCCTCTTCGAAGACCTCGGGGAATCGCTCCGTCGCCGAACCGGCCACGAGCGGCACAGCGTGCGACGGCTCGGGCCCATCGGTGAGATCGCACACGACCGCTGTGACGTTGTCGCGTGACCCCGCTTCGAGGGCGAGCTCGACGAGGCGTCGCGCCGCTGCCGAAGGATCCTGGATGCCGGTGACGAGAGCTTTGATGTCCTCATCGGGCAGATAGTCGCTGATCCCATCGCTGCACAGCATCCACCGGTCGCCGACGCGCGCCTCGCGCTCGTCGACGCGGACCAGATCGGTCTCCTCGCCGCGCAGCGAAGCGGTGATCATGTTCCGCCGGGGGTGCGACGCGGCATCCTCAGCCCGCACCAGCCCCTGATCGACCAGCGCCTGCACGAACGAGTCGTCCCTGGTCTCGCGGGTCAGCCTGCCATCGCGGGCCAGATAGGCGCGCGAGTCGCCGGTGTGCGCGAGCAGGAGCACGCCCTCGGGAGTGAACCAGAGGCCTGTGAACGTCGTCGCCATGCCCTGCAGGGTCGGATCGCGACGCACATGCGCCCCGAGATCCCAATTGGCCATGCGGACACGCGTGGCCAATTCCACGGCATCCTCGCACCGGCGTCCGCCGGAGATCAGTCCGTGAACGAGCGCCGCCGACGCCAGATCGCCGGCCGGGCCGCCGCCGACGCCGTCGGCGACACCGGCCGCCCAGGGCGCAGCGAACGCGGCGTCCTGGTTGTTCTCCCGGAACGTGCCGACGTCAGAACAGACGCCCGCCTGCAGTCGCAGGGTCATATACCTCAGTGGGCGAAGTAGCCGCGGTAGTACTCGTACACCCAGCCGACGATGGCGACGATGAAGACGGCCGCACCGATCGGCAGCAGGAACTGGCCGACTGCGAGACCGATCATGAACAGCGCCGCCGCGAAGGCGAGCACGATCGGCCACCATGACCACGGGCTGAACTCGCCCAGCTCGGGGTCGCCGTCATCGATATCGGCGGTCAGCACGTCCTCGGGCAGCTCACCGCCCTGGGCGCGGTGCACGCGGTGGACGTAGAAGGCGATCAGTGCCGACATGGCCGAGGTGAACAGCAGCGCCACGGTGCCGACCCATTCGATGGCGGTATGCCATTCGAGCTGGGGGTGGGCGATGATGTTCCAGCCGGTGTAGAGGACCGCGACCACCAGGAAGAACCAGGTGAGGATCCACCACAGGTTGACGTTGGTCTTCACTTACTTGACCTTTCCATCCGCCGTGTCGACAACCGGCGCATCGGGGGCGTCCTTCGCGGGCCCCACTCCGACGGGCACGCCGGCCTCGGGGTGGTTGAGGTCGAAGGCCGGACGCTCGCTGCGGATGCGCGGGATCGACGTGAAGTTGTGACGCGGCGGCGGGCAGCTGGTCGCCCACTCGAGCGAGCCGCCGTAGCCCCACGGGTCGTTGACCGTCACCTTGGGCGCCTTGCGTGCGGTGATCCACACGTTCAGGAAGAAGGGGATCATCGAGGCGCCGAGAATCATCGCACCCACGGTGGAGACCTGGTTGCCCCACGTCCAGCCGTCAGCTTCCGAGTAGTCGGCGTAGCGACGTACCATGCCGTCCACTCCCAGCCAGTGCTGGATGAGGAACGTCATGTGGAATCCGACGAACAGCATCCAGAAGTGCACGACTCCCAGGCGCTCGTTCAGCATGCGTCCGGTCCACTTCGGCCACCAGAAGTAGAAGCCGGCGAACATGGCGAACACGACCGTGCCGAACACGACGTAGTGGAAGTGGGCGACGACGAAGTACGAGTCCGACGTGTGGAAGGTCAGCGGCGGGGATGCCAGGATGACGCCGGTCAGACCGCCGAAGACGAACGAGACGAGGAAGCCGAGCGAGAAGATCATCGGCGTCTCGAACGTCACCGATCCTCGCCACATCGTGCCGATCCAGTTGAAGATCTTCACACCGGTGGGCACGGCTATGAGCATGGTCATCAGCGCGAAGAACGGCAGCAGGACGGCACCGGTGACGTACATGTGGTGTGCCCACACCGACACCGACAGCGCGGCGATGGCGATCGTCGCGTAGACGAGCGTCTTGTAGCCGAAGATCGGCTTGCGGCTGAACACCGGGAAGATCTCGGACACGATTCCGAAGAACGGAAGCGCGATGATGTAGACCTCGGGGTGGCCGAAGAACCAGAACAGGTGCTGCCACAGCAGGGCGCCGCCGTTGGCGGGGTCGTAGATGTGGGCGCCGAACACGCGGTCGGCCGCAGCGGCCAGGATCGCGGCGGCCAGCACCGGGAAGGCCATGAGGATCAGGATGCTGGTGACCAGCGTGTTCCAGGAGAAGATCGGCAGACGCCACATCGTCATGCCCGGCGCGCGCATCGTGATGATGGTCGTGATGAAGTTCACGGCACCGAGGATCGTGCCGAAACCGCTCATACCGAGCCCGAGCATCCAGAGGTTTCCTCCGATGCCCGGCGAGAAGCTCGCTCCCGCCAGCGGCTGATAGGCGAACCAGCCGAACGCAGCCGCCCCCTGCGGGGTGAGGAAGCCGGCGACGGCGATCAGCGAGCCGAAGGAGAACAGCCAGAACGCGAACGCGTTCAGACGCGGGAAGGCGACGTCGGGGGCGCCGATCTGCAGGGGCAGGATCGCGTTGGCGAAACCGGCGAACAGCGGCGTCGCGAACATCAGCAGCATGATCGTGCCGTGCATCGTGAACAGCTGGTTGTACTGGTCCTTGGTCGGGACGATCTGCATGCCGGGCTCGAACAGCTCGGCACGGATGATCAGCGCCATCACGCCACCGAGCAGGAAGAAGAGCACCGAGGCGATCAGGTACATGTACCCGATGGTCTTGTGGTCAGTGGAGGTCATCCACTTGACGACGATGTTGCCCTTCTGCTCGACGCGCGACGAGCTCAGCAGAGCGGCCTGGCGCGGCGGCAGCGTGGTGGGACGCGCGTGCGTGTCCTCTTGGGGAGGAAGAGTCGTGGCCATCAGTTGCCCTCCTCGGCGTCTGCGGTGCCGCCCGTGCCGGGCAGGTTCTGCTGACGGTCGTATGCGTCGTCGATGTCACCGGTCTGGCCCGCGTCGCGCAGCGACTCCAGGTAGTCCTGGTACTCGGCGTCCGAGACGACCTCGACATTGAAGAGCATCATCGAGTGGTACTGGCCGCACAGCTCGGCGCACTTGCCCTCGTAGCTGCCCTCACGGGTCGGGATGAAGGACCAGTAGTTGTCGTGCCCGGGGATCATGTCCTTCTTGTACAAGAAGTCGATGATCCAGAACGAGTGGATGACGTCGCGCGAGGCGAGCTTGATCTTCACTTCCTTGTCGACCGGCAGGACGAGCGTGGGCACCTCGTTGGTGACGTTGCCCTGCTCGTCGGTCTGCGCCTGCACACCCATCGTCCAGACGGAGTCGTCGGAGTCTTCGCAGTCGCCGCCGTTGTACTGGAAGTCCCAGGCCCACTGCTTGCCGATCGCGGTCACGCAGACATCAGGGTCTTCGTACTGCGTCTCGAGGATGGTCTGGTCGCGGGCGGTGAAGGCGAAGAAGCCCAGCACCAGGATCAGCGGCACGACCGTGTAGAAGATCTCGATCGGCATGTTGTAGCGCAGCTGCACCGGCAGGCCGCTCTGGCCGCGACGGCGGCGGTACACGATGGCCGCCCAGCCCATGAGGCCCCACGTGACAAGGCCCACGACCAGCAGCACGATCCACGAGGTGGTCCACAGGCCTGACACCATCTCGGTGCGGTTTGTGGCCGGCTCAGCGCCCTCCTCGAACCCGGGGAGGAAGCCGTTCAGCTCGGTCGGGCTGCAGGCTGCCAAAGCGATGGCGGTCGCAACGCCCATCGGCACAATGGCCCAGCGGAGTCGCCGTTTTGCGCGCACGGTTCACCTTTCGGGATCATGAAGGTCGTCACTGGCCAGTCTAGGGCAACCTCTCACCTGATTCAGGCCAACCGCCCAGCACGATCGCAGGTTTATCGCGCCCGATCAGCGAGAAACGCCCGTGATCAATGGAAGCTGTCGCCGCAGGCGCAACTGCCGGCAGCGTTGGGGTTGTCGATCGTGAACCCCTGCTCCGAGATCGTGTCCTTGAAGTCGATGGTCGCACCGTCGAGATACGGCACCGACATGTCGTCGATGATGACCTCGACGCCGTCGAAGTCCACGGTCTTGTCGCCATCGAGGTAGCGCTCGTCGAAGTAGAGCTGGTAGATCAGTCCCGAGCATCCGCCGGGCTGGACGGCGACGCGCAGACGCAGATCGTCGCGGTTCTCCTGTCCGAGCAGATTCTTCACCTTCAGCGCGGCGGCATCGGTCAGTCCGACGCCGTGGGCAGGGGTGGTCGGGGCGGCTGTCGTGGCGATGTCGGTCATGGCTCTCCCTGAGGTCGTGCCGTTATCAGACGGCTGGATGCCACGATTCTACGCCCGGGCACTGAAGCGCGGGTCGTTCAGCGCGCCGTATCAAGTCGCTCGAGCAGCAGTGCCTCAGAGACCAGCGCGTGACGGAACGTGTCCAGATGCAGGGACTCGTTCGGGCTGTGCGCACGGGCGTGCGGGTCCTCGACACCCGTGACCAGGATCTGCGCTCCGGGGAACTCGCGGACGAGGTCGGCGATGAACGGGATCGAACCGCCCACCCCGATGTCGACCGGATCGACGCCGTAGCCCTCGGCGAGGGCCTCACGGGCGGCCGTGACGGCGTCACCGCCGGTGTCGACCAGGAACGCGTCGCCGCGGTCGGCATCGCGGAACGTCACCTGCGCCCCGAAGGGCGCGTGCGCGCGGAGGTGTGCCATGAGGGCGGCTTCCGCCTCGGCGGCGCTCTGCCCGGGTGCGATGCGCGCACTGATGACGACCGATACCTCGGGGCTCAGCGTGTTGGAGGCGTTGCGCACGCTGGGCGCGTCGATGCCCGTCACCGTGATCGACGGCTTGTTCCAGATGCGGCTGAGGATCGTGCCGCGCCCGATCGGACTCACTCCTTCGGGCAGGCCCGCTTCGCTGCGGAGGGTCTCCTCGGTGTAGTCGGGCGTCTCGGCGTCTCGCTCGGCCAGCCCGGCGACCGCGACGGCACCCGCGTCGTCCCACAGGGTCGCCAGCAGCTTCACGGTGGCCATCATGGCGTCGGGTACCGCGCCGCCGAACATGCCGGAATGCGAGGCGTGGTCGAGCGTGCGCACCGTCATCGTGAAGCGCACGTTGCCGCGCAGCGACACCGTCAGCGCCGGGGTGACGGCATCCCAGTTGCCTGAATCGGCGACCACGATCACGTCGGCGCGCAGCGCGTCGGCGTTGTCGCTGAGGAACGGGGCGAACGAGGCGGAACCGGCCTCCTCCTCCCCTTCGATGAACAGGTTGACGCCCAGGTCGAAGTCGGTGCCGAGCGCCTCGATGAGCGCCCGCAGCGCGCCGACGTGCGCCATGATGCCTGCCTTGTCGTCGGCGGCGCCGCGGCCGTACAGCCGTCCGTCGCGCACGGTCGGCTCGAACGGCGCCGACTCCCACAGTGCCTCGTCGCCGACCGGCTGAACGTCGTGGTGGGCGTACAGGAGGATCGTGGGAGCACCCCTTCGGGCGGGGCGGGTGGCCAGCACCGCCGGCATCCCCTCCTCCCCCGTCTCGTGGATCACTGCGGTCTTCACCTCGACCCGTTCGAAGATGCCGAGCGCGTCGAGCAGCCCCCGCACCGCTTCGGCGCTGCGGGCCACCTCGGCACGGTCGAACCCGGGAAACGCGACCGACGGGATGCGCACGAGGGTGCCCAGATCGGCGAGAGCGGCGGGCACGGCCGCCTGCGCGGCCTCGCGGACGGCGTCACTGCGGGAGAGCTCAGAGTTCATGCGGGTAATCTTAGAGGGCAGCTCACCCGCCGAACCGAGGATCCTTCCTGTGGCCAAGACCCCTCCCGCTTCCGAATCCGATGCCGCCGCGGACGCCGTGTCCGGCCCCGGCAAGAACCGCCCGACGCCGTCGCGCGCCGAGCAGGAGGCCGCGCGCAAGCGTCCGCTGGTCGCCGACACCAAAGAGGCCAAGGCCAAGGCGAAGGCCGACCTGAACGTCGCGCGCGAGCGTGCGCGCGTGGGCATGGCCAACGGCGAGGAGAAGTACCTCCCGGCTCGCGACAAGGGTCCGCAGCGGCGCTTCGCGCGTGATTTCGTGGATGCCGGATGGCACCTGGGCGAACTGCTCATGCCGTTGATGGTCGTGGTCATCCTGCTGAGCCTGTTCCCCAACCCCGCGGTGACGTACTACTCTTTCGTGGGCCTGTGGATCTACATCCTCCTGGCGATCGCGGACATGATCATCACCGGTCAGCGCGTCAAGAAGAAGGTCAAGGCGAAGTTCGGCGAGACCCGGATGGAGAAGGGCCTGGCCTGGTACTCGGCGATGCGCACCGTGCAGATGCGGTTCATGCGCCTGCCCAAGCCGCAGGTCAAGCGCGGCCAGTACCCGGTTTGAGGGCCGGGCGGCCGCACTCAGGCGGCCGGGAGCCCTCGTCAGCCCGCCGCCCGCAGTGCGCTCAGGCCGCGGTTGATCTGCCGCGCCCAGAGCGGGCCACGGTAGAGGAACGCCGTGTAGCCCTGGACGAGGTCGGCACCGGCATCCACCCTCTCCTGCACATCGGCGGCCGTCTCGACGCCGCCGACGGAGATGACGCAGAAGGATGCCGGGACGACGGTCCGCACGATGCGCAGCACCTCCAGCGCACGGGCCTTCAACGGGGCCCCGGACAGTCCGCCGGCACCTGCCGCTTCGACGACGGCGGCGTCGGTCTGGAGGTTCTCGCGCGAGATGGTCGTGTTGGTGGCGATCAGTCCGGCAAGCCCCAGGTCGACGGCGAGGCGCGCGACGGCCTCGACCTCGTCATCGGGCAGGTCGGGGGCGATCTTGACGAGCAGGGGCGTCGGCCCGGCGGCGGCGTGCACGGCTTCGAGCAGCGGGCGGAGCGTCTCCACCGCCTGCAGGCCCCGCAGTCCGGGGGTGTTCGGTGACGAGACGTTGACGACGAGGTAGTCGGCCAGCGGCGCCAGCAGGTGGGTGCTCGCGACGTAGTCGCCGGTCGCCTGCGCGACGTCGACGACCCTGCTCTTGCCGATGTTGACTCCGAGCACCGGCCGGTGCCGGCGACGCCGCAGCTTCTCGAGGCGCTGGGCGGCGGCGGCGGCCCCGTGATTGTTGAAGCCCATGCGGTTGATCACGGCGCGATCGGCGACGAGGCGGAACAGGCGCGGACGCGGGTTGCCGTCCTGGGCGATCGCGGTCACCGTTCCCACCTCGACGTGCCCGAAGCCGAGTGCTCCGAGCCCGCGCGCGCCGGCGACGTTCTTGTCGAAGCCGGCGGCCACGCCGAACGGCGAGGGGAAGTCGAGCCCGAGCGTGCGGACGCGCAGCGTCGGGTCGGGGCGGGTGAAGGCCCGCGACAGAGGAGCGAACGGCCAGGCGCCGAGGACGCGGATCACCAGCATGCCGGCGTGGTGCGCCGTCTCGGGGTCCATGCGCGAGAGGACATGCCGGAAGAGGAAGGGATACATCCCCTCCAGCGTATCGGCGCGCTCAGTCGGTCGCGGACGCCGCCTCGCGGGCCGCGCCGTCTGCGCGCAGCTGCGCGATCGACGACTCGAAGTCGTCGAGGGACTCGAACGCCTGGTAGACGCTCGCGAACCGCAGATACGCGATCTCGTCGAGCTCACGGAGGGGGCCGAGGATCGCGAGCCCGATCTCGTTCGTGTCGATCTGCGACGAGCCGGTCTGGCGCACGGCCTCTTCGACCGCCTGGGCGAGCACGGCGAGGTCGGCTTCGGTCACCGGGCGGCCCTGGCACGCCTTGCGCACGCCCGACATCACCTTCTCGCGACTGAACGGCTCGATGACACCGGAGCGCTTGATGACGTTGAGGCTCGCCGTCTCGATCGTCGAGAAGCGGCCCCCGCATTCGGGGCACTGACGGCGGCGGCGGATGCTGAGTCCGTCGTCACTGGTGCGCGAGTCGATGACGCGAGAGTCGGGGTGGCGGCAGAACGGGCAGTGCATGGCGCTCCAGCCTACGCGTCAAACCGGGCCGTGATCGCCTCGCCGTGCGCGGGCAGGGCTTCGGCCGTCGCGAGGGCGACGATCTGGTCGTGCACGGCGTGCAGCGCGGGGCGGTCGTAGACGATGACCTGCTGCGGCCGCAGGAAGGTCGACGCCGATAGTCCGGCCGCGTAGCGGGCCTGTCCCCCGGTCGGGAGGACGTGATTACTGCCGGCCAGGTAGTCGCCCAGTGAGACGGGTGCGTACGGGCCGACGAACACGGCGCCGGCATTGGTGAAGTCCTCCACGCGGGGGCTCTCGAGGTGCAGTTCGAGGTGCTCGGGCGCGTAGGCATTGCTGAACGCGGTGGCCGCGGCGATGTCGTCCACCAGGACGATCGCCGACTGCGGGCCGGTCAGCGCCGCGGTGATGCGTTCGGTGTGGGTGGTGGATGCTGCGCGGGCGCCGATCCGGCCCGCGACGGCATCGGCGAGTTCGGCCGAGGTGGTGACCAGCACCGCGGCTGCCTGCTCGTCGTGCTCGGCCTGGCTGATGAGGTCGGCGACCACGAGGGCAGGGTCGGCGGAGTCGTCGGCGACGATGAGGATCTCGGTCGCACCGGCCTCCGCGTCGATGCCGACGCGGCCTGAGACGACGCGCTTGGCGAGCGCCACGAAGTTGTTGCCGGGGCCGGAGATCACGTCGACCGGCTCGAGCCCGAGCGACTCCACGCCGTGTGCGAAGGCGCCGACGGCGCCGGCGCCGCCCATGGCGTAGACCTCGGTCACCCCGAGCAGCTTCGCCGCGGCGAGGATCACCGGGTGCACGCGTCCGTCCTGGTCGCGCTGCGGCGGTGAGGCGAGGGCGACCTCGCGGACGCCGGCGACCTGGGCCGGCACGACGTTCATGACGACGCTGGACGGGTAGACGGCCTTGCCGCCGGGAACGTAGACGCCGACGCGGGTGACCGGGCGCCAGCGCTGCTCGACGCGGGCCCCGGGGGCGATCTCGGTGACGACGCCGGCGGGGACCTGGGCGGCGGACGCCACGCGGACGCGACGGATGGCCTCCTCCAGCGCCGCACGCACTGCCGGGTCGAGCGTGGCGAGCGCCTCGTCGAGGTGGGCGGCCGGCACGCGGAGGTGGTGGCCGGACACGCCGTCGAACTGCGTGGCCTGTTCCCGCAGTGCGGCCTCGCCCCGTTCGGCGACGTCGGCGACGATCCGCTCCGCGGTGGCCAGGGCCGCGTCGCGCGCGGCGGTCGCCCGCGGCACGGCGTCCAGCAGTTCGCGCGGCGTCAGGTCGTGGCCGCGCAGGTCGATCGTGCGGAGCATCAGCCGCGCGTGACGCCGGAGACGTCGGTGAGGTAGCCGATGCGGCCGTCTTCGTGACGCACGACGAACGTGTCTCCGCGGTCTTCGATCACCAGCGCCCACGCGGTGGGTCCGACGGCGAACAGGGGCAGCCCCTGCTCGTCGACGACGTCGCGCTCGACGGGCGCGAGTGCCCAGAAGGCCTGCGTCGCCGCGGGTGCGGCGGCCTGCGGCTGCTCCTGCTGACCCTGCTGGTCGAGGACGGTGGTGTCGTCGAGCGACTGGAAGGTCTGCGCATCGCGCGCGTACGGGTCCTCGGAGGGCGCGTAGGGGTTCGCACCGGCGTCGTAGGCGTTCGCGGTGGTCGCCGCTGCTGCCGCGTAGGGATCGGCGGCGGCGGGCACCGCGGCCGGGCGTGCCGTCACCGGTCGCGCGGGACGCGCCGAGCGGTGGGCCGTGATCTCGGGGCGGTGGCGGAAGTCCTCGTTGAACGGGGCGATGAACGGGGCGAGCACGGTCAGGAAGACCCCGGCGAGCATGAGGAAGAACTCGAGCCAGACGACCCACGTCGCGATGAACACGCGGCCGCCGGCGAACGAGACGAATGCGCCCCACAGGATGCCGAGCCAGACGATGGTCGACACCGAGAACGCGACCGAGGCGAACTGGTCGATTCCGAGCGATCCGACCCGGCGGATGCCCTGCGGTGAGAGGCGGCGCAGTGCGATCAGGAACACCGCGACAGTCGGGACGCCGATCGTGAGGACCCAGTCGATCCCGCCGTTCCACACCGAGGGGCCCGATCCGAACGCGCCGTAGATGGGGAAGAACGACACCACGAAGGCGAGCAGCCACACGCCACCCAGCACGACCTCCCGCAGCGAGAACGGGCCGATGCCGTAGTGTGGCGCGGTGCCGTCCGCCGTGGCGTCCGCGGTCGTCGCCGGTTCTGCTGCGGTGGCCGCGTCGTCGGCGACGAGGGCCTCGTCGAGCGGCGAGGCCGCGGCCTCGGCATCCGTCCCCAACGACGTCTCGACGTCGTCGACGTCGTCCGCGACCGGAGCGTCGCTCTCGGTCACCGCGACCTCGGCCGCATCGGCGTCGGTCACTCGGACCTGGGTGACGTCGACATCGATCTCTTCACCGTTCGAGGTGAGATCGTCTGCGTTGTCGGGGGTGGTCTTCTCGTCGGTCACGATGGTCCTTCCGGCTCCGGGGGTCAGACGCGATCCTACTCGCGATGGCTATGACGGCTCAGCCGAGACACTGCGGACCGAGCAGTCCCTTCAGCTCGCCGTAGAGGTCGACGGTGACACTCACGGGGATCGGCACCTCGAAAACCTTCGCCGCGCCGGCCCTGTGCAGTTTCAGCGTCACCTCGGTGTCGCCGCGGTGACGGCCGAGAACCTGCGCGAGCTCACCGATCGTGGTCTCCGTCGCGCGATGTTCGGGGATCATCAGGATCAGTGGGCCACCGGCATCCACCGCCCCCAGGTCGGGCGCGAACGCGGACTGACCGTGCAGGTTGAGTCCGTCGTCACGAACCGACACACGCCCGCGCACGGCGAGGATCGAGTCGGCGACGAGCATCGACTGGAACTCGGTGTACGTCTTGCCCATGAACATGACGGTCACCTCGCCGTCGAAGTCCTCGACGGTGATCATGCCGTACGGGTTGCCGCTCTGCTTCGCGACGCGGTGCTGGACGCTGGTGACCAGACCCGCCACGGTGACCTGGTCGCCGTCGTTCACGTCATCCGAGGCCAGCAGGTCGTGGATCGACGTGGAGGCGTGCTTGGCGAGCGGGATCTCCAGGCCCGCCAGCGGGTGGTCGGAGACGTAGAGACCGAGCATCTCGCGCTCGAAGGCGAGCTTGTCCTTCTTGGTCCACTCCGGCCGCTCGGGTACTTTCTGCACGGCGTGCGGCTCGTCGTCGCCCCACAGGCTGTCGAAGTCGAACCCGACCTCGCCGTTGGCCTCACGGCGCTTGTCGAGGACGGCCTGCTCCGTGGCGTCCTCGTGGATCTCCATGAGGGCGCGGCGGGTCGAGCCGAGGGAGTCGAACGCCCCGGCCTTGATGAGCGATTCGACCGTGCGCTTGTTGGCGACGTGGACCGGGACCTTCGTGAGGAAGTCGTGGAAGCTCGTGAAGGACTCTGCGGCGCGGGCGGCGATGATGCCGTCCACGACGTTGGTCCCCACGTTGCGCACGGCGCCGAGCCCGAAGCGGATGTCTTCGCCGACGGCGGCGAAGTAGCGGATCGACTCGCCCACATCGGGCGGCAGCACCTTGATGCCCATGCGGCGGCACTCGTTGAGGTAGACGGCGAGCTTGTCCTTGGAGTCGCCGACGCTCGTCAGCAGCGCAGCCATGTACTCCGCGGGATAGTGGGCCTTCAGGTACGCCGTCCAGTACGACACCAGGCCGTAGGCGGCCGAGTGCGCCTTGTTGAAGGCGTAGTCCGAGAACGGCAGCAGGATGTCCCACAGCGACTTGATCGCCGCTTCGCCGAAGCCGCCTGCCACCATGCCGCCGTGGAAGCCCTCGTACTGCTTGTCGAGCTCGGACTTCTTCTTCTTGCCCATCGCGCGGCGGAGGATGTCGGCCTGACCGAGGCTGAACCCGGCCACCCGCTGGGCGATCGCCATGACCTGCTCCTGATAGATGATCAGGCCGTAGCTGGTGTCGAGGATGTCGCGCAGCGGCTCCTCGAGCTCGGGGTGGATCGGGGTGATCTCCTGCTGCCCGTTCTTGCGCAGCGCGTAGTTGATGTGCGAGTTCGCACCCATCGGACCCGGCCGGTACAGCGCGATGACGGCCGAGATGTCTTCGAAGTTGTCGGGCTTCATGAGCCGCAGCAGCGACCGCATCGGGCCACCGTCGAGCTGGAACACGCCCAGCGTGTCACCGCGGGTCAGGAGGTCGTAGGCGGACTGATCGTCCAGCGTGAGATCTTCGAGCACGAGCTTCTCACCGCGGTTGGCCTCGATGTTGTCGAGCGCGTCATCGATGATCGTGAGGTTTCGCAACCCCAGGAAGTCCATCTTGATGAGCCCGAGCGACTCGCACGCCGGGTAGTCGAACTGCGTGACGATCTGGCCGTCCTGCTCGCGCTTCATGATCGGGATGATGTCGATCAGCGGCTCGGACGACATGATGACGCCGGCGGCGTGCACGCCCCACTGGCGCTTCAGGTTCTCCAGGCCCACGGCGGTGTCGAAGACGGTCTTCGCTTCGGCGTCGGTCTCGATCAGCGCACGGAACTCGCTGGCCTCTTTGAAGCGCGGGTGCTCGCGGTCGAACATGCCGTTCAGCGGCATGTCCTTGCCCATGACGGGCGGCGGCATCGCCTTGGTCAGCTTCTCGCCCATGCTGAAGGGGAAGCCGAGGACGCGACCGGCGTCCTTCAGCGCCTGCTTGGCCTTGATGGTGCCGTACGTGACGATCTGTGCGACGCGCTCGTCGCCGTACTTCTCGGTCACGTACTGGATGACCTCGCCGCGGCGACGGTCGTCGAAGTCGACGTCGAAGTCGGGCATCGAGACGCGGTCGGGGTTGAGGAAGCGCTCGAAGATCAGACCGTGCTGCAGCGGGTCGAGGTCGGTGATCCGCATCGCGTAGGCGGCCATCGAGCCGGCACCCGAACCGCGGCCGGGGCCGACGCGGATGCCGTTCTCCTTGGCCCAGTTGATGAAGTCGGCGACCACGAGGAAGTACCCCGGGAAGCCCATCTGCACGATGACGCCGGTCTCGTACTCGGCCTGTTTGCGCACATCGTCGGGGATGCCGGCGGGATACCGCACCTGGAGACCGGTCTCGACCTCCTTGATGAACCAGCTCTCCTCGGTCTCGCCGTCGGGCACCGGGAAGCGGGGCATGTAGTTCGCCGATGTGTTGAACTCGACGTCGCAGCGCTCAGCGATCAGCAGCGTGTTGTCGCACGCGATCTCGCGATCGCGGAAGACCTGGCGCATCTCGGCCGAGGTCTTCACGTAGTAGCCGTCGCCGTCGAATTTGAACCGCTTGGGGTCGTCGAGGGTCGAGCCCGACTGCACGCACAGCAGCGCCGCATGGCTTGTCGCGTCGTGCTGGTGCGTGTAGTGCAGGTCGTTGGTGGCCACGAGCGGGATGTCGAGGTCGGCCGCGATCTTCATCAGGTCGGTCTGGACGCGTCGCTCGATCGACAGACCGTGGTCCATGATCTCGCAGAAGTAATTGTCTTTGCCGAACAGATCCTGGAACTCGGCGGCGGCGGCCCGCGCCGCGTCGTACTGGCCGAGCCGGAGGCGGGTCTGGATCTCACCGGACGGGCAGCCTGTGGTCGCGATCAGGCCCTTGCTGTACTTCTGCAGCAGCTCGCGGTCCATGCGGGGCTTGAAGTAGTAGCCCTCGAGGCTCGCCTTCGAGGAGAGCCGGAAGAGGTTGTGCATGCCCTCGGTGGTCTCCGACAGCAGCGTCATGTGGGTGTAGGCGCCCGAGCCCGACACATCGTCGTCGGACTGGTCGGGGCCGCCCCACTTCACTCGCGATTTGTCGGAGCGGTGCGTGCCGGGGGTGACGTACGCCTCGATGCCGATGATCGGCTTGATCCCGGCATCCTTCGCCGTCTTGTAGAACTCGTAGGCGGCGAAGGTGTTGCCATGGTCGGTGACGGCGATCGCGGGCTGCTCGAGCCGCGCCGCCTCTTGCACCATCGAGCCGATGCGCGCTGCGCCGTCGAGCATCGAGTATTCGCTGTGCACGTGCAGATGGACGAAGGAATCGGATGCCACCGTTCGAGTCTACGGACGGGTCCGACATCGTCGGCCGGGCACGCGGGCTTCCCCCGCGCCCGCGGGTCCAGGTCGATTCACGCTCCACATGAAGGTGAAGGTTCAGGGTTTTCTCCGGCTCGTCGCCGTCGTCACGCGCCCGCAATGGCGCACACTCGTGTCATGACGGATGCTGTCGTCCCTGTCCCCGGTCACGCCCGCACGGCGTCGACGATCAGCCCCGGCCGCGGGCTGGCGGTGTTCTGGATCGTCGCAGCGGTCCTCGGCGGCGTCGTGTCGTTCCTGCTCTACCTGGAGTACATCGGTCAGCTGACCGGCGGCACGCCGATCGTGAGCTGCGACGTCAGCCCGCTCGTCACATGCGGGCCGAACCTGCTCTCCCCCGGCGGCAATCTGCTCGGGTTCACGAACTCGATCATCGGCATCACGATGTTCCTCGGGCCGATCTATGCGGCCGTGGCCTCGTTCGCCGCCCCCGGAGGCCTCCGACCCTGGTTCTGGCGCGTGTACACGATCGGCCTGACCGCCGCCTTCGCCCTCGTGCACTTCTTCGCGTGGCGCAGCGTCTTCGAGTACGGGTCGCTCTGCCCGTGGTGCATGATCGTGTGGCTCGTCACGATCCCCCTGTTCTGGTTCACGCTCGGCTGGTCGTTGCGCGACGGTGTCTGGGGCGAGAAGGTGCGCGGAATCGGGGCCGGCCTGTTCTCCTGGGCCGTGCTCATCACGATCCTCGACTACGTGCTGATCGCCGGCACCGCGCAACTGAGGCTGGACGTGCTCGGCTCGCTGTTCTGAGTCACCGGTCGCGCCGCATCAGCACCCTGGGAACCCGCCGAGCACCGATGCCGTGTCGGCGGAGCATCGGGTTGTCCTTGCTGGGGATGCGGCAGCTCGGTGCCGGAACGCACCTAGGCTGGCAGGCATGGCCACCCCCGAGTTCGTCCTGTCGCTGCGTGAACGGATCGGACACGATCCACTCCCGCTGGTCGGCGTCACGGCCGTCGTCTTCAAGGACGAGAGGATCCTGCTCGGCAAGCGTGCCGACAACGGCCGGTGGCAGTGCGTGTCGGGCATCGTCGACCCGGGCGAAGAGCCCGCCGACGCCGCCGTGCGCGAGTGCCTCGAAGAGGCGGGCGTCGTCGCTCGCGCCACGCGGCTCGCGCTCGTGCAGCAGATCCCCCGGATCGTGTACGCGAACGGCGACCAGGTCGACTACCTCGATCTGGTCTTCCGCTGCGAGTGGGTCTCGGGCGAGCCGCATCCCGCCGACGGCGAGTTGACCGAGGTCGGCTGGTACGGGCTCGGTGAGCTGACCGAGGTCGACCAGTCCCACGTCCGCAAGATCGCCCTCGCCGTCGCTGAGGACGATCCGTCGGCCTTCCGAGGGGGTCGCTGACGGTGGCCGAAGCGCACTCTGTCGCCGATTTCTGGCGACGCGCGGCCTCTGCTGCCGGAGCCGACCCCACCGCGGCCGTCCCCGAGGCGTGGGGCTTCGCCGACACCCCCGCCCTGGCCGATGCCCTGCTGGCAGCGGTGATCTCGGGACGCAAGACCGGCACGTCTACGAGTCTCGCCGAGCTCGAGGCCGACGGCGAGGCCGTCCCGCGCGAGGGTGAGTTGTCGATCCTGATCGACGGCTCCCGCATCCCGCGTGCGCTCATCCGCACGACGCGCATCGAGATCCGCACCTTCGATGAGGTGGATGCCGCGTTCGCGGCCGCCGAGGGCGAGGACGACCTCTCGCTGGAGGCGTGGAGGGCAGGGCACGCGGAGTACTTCGAGCGGGTGCTCGCTCGTCGCGGACTGCCGGTCTCGCAGCTCAGCTCGCTGCCGCTCGTGCTCGAGCGCTTCGAGCTGCTGTACTCGGAGCCGTAGCCGATCAGTCGCCGCGCAGCACCTCGAGCGCGTGGGCGAGGTCGGCGGGATAGTCCGATGTGAACTCGACCCAGTCGGACGTGCCCGGGTGCGCGAACGCGAGCCGGTGCGCGTGCAGCCACTGCCGCGTCAGTCCCAGATGCGCCGCGACGGTGGGGTCGCCCCCGTAGAGCGGATCGCCGATGCAGGGATGCCGGTGGGCGGCCATATGCACGCGGATCTGATGGGTGCGCCCGGTCTCGAGGTGGATCTCGAGCAGCGCGGCCCGCGGGAACGCCTCGATCGTCTCGTAGTGGGTGGTCGACTCCTTGCCGTCGGGGACGACGGCGAACTTCCAGGAGTGGCTCGGATGCCGGCCGATGGGAGCCTCGATCGTGCCCACCAGCGGGTCGGGGTGTCCGTGGACCACGGCATGGTAGATCTTCTCGACCTCGCGCTCTTTGAACGCACGCTTGAGAGCCGTGTAGGCCCGCTCGCTCTTGGCCACGACCATCAGCCCACTCGTGCCGACGTCCAGGCGGTGCACCACGCCTTGGCGCTCGGCCGCACCTGTGGTGGCGATGTTCACGCCGCCCGCGGCGAGGGCGCCGAGGACCGTCGGGCCCTCCCACCCCAGCGAGGGGTGCGCCGCGACGCCGGCCGGCTTGTCGACCACGACGATGTCGTCGTCGTCGTAGACGATGCCGAGGTCGGGAACGGCCAGCGGCACGATCTCAGGCTCGCGCTTGGCCTGCCACGACACGTGCAGCCATGCGCCGCCGACCAGCTTGTCGGATTTGCCGAGCGTGCGGCCGTCCTGCACGGCGCCACCGGCCTCGGCGATCTCGGCCGCGAACGTGCGGGAGAAGCCGAAGAGCTTGGCGAGACCGGCATCCACCCGGACACCGTCCAGCCCATCGGGCACCGGAATTGCGCGCGACTCCATCAGTCGCGGGGCTGTTCTGCGTCGTCGTCGGCGACCGCGTCCGTGACGATGTCGGCGTCGGCGTCGGGGACGGATTCGACCATCTTCGGCTCGCGCGTACCGTCGAGGTGAAGGCCGATGAGCACCAGGATCGCGACGCCGATCATCATCGTGACGATGAACATGTCGGCGACGTTGTAGATCGCCGAGGGGAACCACAGCCACATCCACGGCGTGTGGATGAAATCGATGACCTCGCCCACCGGGAACCCGGGCGCGCGGATCAGCCGGTCGACGAAGTTGCCCAGGATGCCGCCCAGCAGCAGTCCCAGCACGATCGCCCACGCACGCGAGCGCACCCGAGTGATGCCGAGGAAGATGATCGCCCCGGCGGCGACGGCCAGCACGATCGTGAAGATCCAGGTGTAGCCCTCAAGGAGAGAGAACGCCGCACCCGGGTTTCGGGTCAGGTAGAACTGCAGGAACTCGCCCCACACCTGAACCGGCTCCTGGAAGGGCAGGTTCTGGAGGGCGAGATACTTCGTGAACTGGTCGGCGACCAGCACCAGCACCGCAAGAAGCGCGATGATGCTGCCGGCCGCCGCCGCACGGAGGGGGGCCCGGCCTGTCAAAGGCGAAGCCTAGGAGGCTGCGATCGGAGTGGCACCCGACGGCGAACCCGACACATCGAGGTCGCGGAGCTTGCCCTCGATGAAGCCGCGCAGCTGCACGCGGTAGTCGTGCTCGAAGTTGCGCAGCTCGGTGATACGGGACTCGAGCTTGGCGCGCTCGCCCTCGAGTCGGGCGACCTCGTCACGGCCACGGGCCTCGGCCTCGGCGAGGATCGATGCGGCCTGGGCCTGTGCCTCGGAGACGAGCTTCTCCTTCTGCGCGATACCCTCGGCGACGTGCTCGTCGTGCAGCCGCTGTGCCAGCTCGATGATGCCGGCCGACGCGGCCGCGGGTGCTGTGGCCTCGGCGACGGGCGCTTCGGCGGGGGTCTCGACGGCGGCCACCGGAGCGGGCACCTCCTCGACGACGACGGGCTGCTCGGCCGGCTCCTCGGCGACGGGGGCGGCGGCAGGCGCGGGCGTCGCACCGGACTCGTACGCGGCGAGCTTCGCCTTCAGTTCCTCGTTCTCGGCGATGGTCTTGCGCCACTCGACGACGATCTCGTCGAGGAAGTCATCGACCTCATCGGGGTCGAATCCCTCCTTGAACCGAACGTGCTGGAACTGCTTGGTGACGACGTCTTCGGGGGTCAAAGCCATGGTGTTTCCTCTTTCGGGGCTCACTGCGCGGGGCGATGCGGGTGACCCGCGACACCCGCGAGCCGTACCCACTCAGCATAGTGCGCACGTTCACGGCGCGCGAGAATCGACCGACCTGCGGCGACTCAGACGCTGCCGATGACCCGCACGATCGACAGCAGGATGAAGCACGAGAGCATGGTCAGCGGGAACCCGAGGTCGATCGCGATCGTTCCCAGGCGCAGCGGAGGGATCAGGCGCCGGAAGAAGCGGATCGGAGGATCCGTGATCGTGTAGACGATCTCAGCGAGCACCAGGCCGAAGCCCTGGGGGCGCCATTCCCTGTTGAACAGCGGGATGTACTCCATGATGAGCCGCGCGAGCAGCACCAGGATATAGATCAGCAGGAGGAAGTTCGCGAGGGCGGCGACGAGCCGTACGATCTCCACGGTTACTGCGGGAAGGCGGCAGCCTCGGGCTCGGCCTGCGCAACGGCGCCGTCTCCCGACACCGCGATGTTCTCGGGCGAGAGCAGGAAGACCTTGCTCGTGACCCGCTCGATCCGCCCGTACAGTCCCAGCGACAGCCCGCTCGCGAAGTCGATGAGGCGGCGCGCATCGGCGTCGCTCATCTGCGAGAGGTTGATGATGACGGGGATGCCGTCACGGAAGTTCTCCGCGATGACCTGCGCGTCGCGGTACTGCTTCGGGTGCACCGTGAGGATCTCGCTGACCGTGCCCGCGGTCGGCTGACGCACGACGGCGGGGCGGTGGATCGGGGTCACCGGAGCGGGCTGCTTCTCGACGGAACGCTCGCGCCGCACCGGGGTCTCGGCCGCCGGCTCGTCGTAGACGTCTTCTTCGTCGGCCAGGCCCAGGTACACCATGGTCTTCTTGAGCGGGTTCGACATCGCATCCTCCGTTTGCTCGTCTGTTCCGAGGTTAACCGTGCACGGGCCTCGGACCCGTGATTGCCGAGCCGATCCGCAGGTGTGTCGCACCTGCAGCGATCGCCTCGGCGAAGTCGCCTGTCATTCCCGCCGAGATCCAGCGTGCGTCCGGGACCACCCGTCGCACCGACTCGCCGGTTGCGGCCAGCCTCGCGAACGCCGCCGCGGGCTCTTCGTCCAGGGGCGCGACACCCATCACGCCGCGCACGCGCAGTGTGGGGCAGGATGCCGCGACGTGCGCCGCGAGCTGTTCGACGCCATCCGGCGCGACGCCGCCCCGCCCGGGGTCGGCGGTCAGGTTCACCTGCAGCAGCACGTCGAGGACAGGGGCGCCCTCGTCGCCGGCGCGGTCGAGCGCATCGGCGAGCCGGGCGCGGTCGACCGAGTGCACGACGTCGGCCGCGGCGCGGATCGCGCGGACCTTGTTCGTCTGCCCCTGGCCGATGAAGTGCCAGCGCAGGCCCAGTGCGGCGACGGCCGGGTCGCCTCGCTTGGCGGTCAGCTCCTGCTGGCGGTTCTCGCCCACGTCGCGCACGCCGAGGGCGCGTAGTTCGGCGATGAGCGATGCGGGGTGGAATTTCGTCACGACGATGCGCGTGAGCTCGGAAGGGTCACGGCCCGCCGAGCGCGCGGCATCCACGATGCGCGCGTCGACGTCGGCGAGCCGTGCCTTCAGATCCACCGGGATTACTTGAGGAAGTCGGGGACGTCGAGGTCGTCGTCGCCGAACACCGAGTCGTGGTCACTCGAGGACGAGACCGGCGCGCTGACCGAGACGGTCTCGCGCAGGTCGGCGGCCTCGGGGACCTCGATGCCGCGTGCGGCCTCGTCGGCCGGCACCGAGGGCAGCACCGGTGCAGACACCGGACGCTGGGCGGTGATCGGCTCGACCTTCAGCTGCGGCTCGCCGCCGTCGAAGCCGGCCGCGATGACCGTGACCCGCACCTCGTCGCCGAGCGTGTCGTCGATGACGGTGCCGAAGATGATGTTCGCCTCGGGGTGGGCCGCTTCCTTGACGAGCTGGGCGGCGTCGTTGATCTCGAAGATGCCGAGGTTCGAGCCACCCTGGATCGACAGCAGCACGCCGTGCGCACCCTCGATCGACGCCTCGAGCAGCGGCGATTCGACGGCGAGCTCGGCCGCCTTGATCGCACGGTCGGCGCCGCGTGCCGAGCCGATGCCCATGAGCGCGGAGCCCGCACCCTGCATGACCGACTTGACGTCGGCGAAGTCGAGGTTGATGAGACCCGGAGTCGTGATGAGGTCGGTGATGCCCTGCACACCGGCCAGGAGCACCTGGTCGGCGGTGGCGAACGCCTCGATCATCGAGATGCCGCGGTCGCTGATCTCGAGCAGGCGGTCGTTCGGGACGACGATGAGAGTGTCGACCTCTTCCTTCAGCGAGGCGACGCCGATCTCGGCCTGCTGCTGACGGCGGCGGCCTTCGAACGAGAACGGCTTGGTGACGACACCGATGGTCAGGGCGCCGATCGACTTGGCGATGCGGGCCACGACCGGAGCGCCGCCGGTGCCCGTGCCGCCCCCTTCGCCGGCGGTGACGAAGACCATGTCGGCGCCCGCGAGTGCCTCCTCGATCTCCTCCGCGTGGTCTTCGGCAGCGCGACGGCCCACCTCGGGGTCGGCTCCCGCGCCGAGGCCGCGGGTGAGCTCACGACCGACGTCGAGCTTGACGTCGGCGTCGCTCATCAGCAGCGCCTGCGCGTCGGTGTTGACGGCGATGAACTCCACGCCGCGCAGACCGAGCTCGATCATCCGATTGACGGCGTTGACGCCGCCGCCGCCCACACCCACGACTTTGATAACCGCGAGGTAGTTCTGGTTCTGGCTCATGCCGGCCTCCGTCTTCGTCCGAACCGTTGTCTAAACCTTTAACCTCAAGTAGAGGTTTAAAGAATTGCCGAGTATGCAATTCCTTGGATTGAAAGTAAGCGGCGCGGATGCCGGTGGTCGCCAGGCCGTGGGCGTGTCGCGACATCGGCCTGAAAGGTCGTGTCGGAGGCGCCTGATAAGGGGTGGATCGCGGGTCTGCCGGCAGCCCCGAGCCCGAGCACGGGGGTTCGGTTGGCCCTCGCGCCGGGTTCAGTTGGCGCTCGCGCCGGGAACCACGTCGATGTTTCCGGCACACGCGCCAACCGAGCCCGAGCGCGCCAGCTTCTGTTTCCGGCACACGCGCCAACGAATGATCGCGTCAGCTGACGACGAGGGCGCCGGGTGAGGAGACGTCATAGGTGTCGACCCCGTCCGGGGGCAGCTGGGCCATCGCCGTCTCGAGCACGATCGCCTTCTGCGCGGACTGGTCGGCCGTCCCCCACACGACGGTCGTATCGGTCTCGCCGAGCACGAAGGATACGTCGCTGGCCGTCGTCGCCGACAGCTCGGTGATCTGCGCGCGGATGTCGTCGGGCAGCGAGCGGAACACGGTGCCCACCGCCGCGAACGCGCGCGAGTCGACTCCGCCGCGGACGTCGAGCAGCGGATGGCCCTCGGGGGGCTCGGGAGTCGTCGACAGCGCCACGCCGGCGGCGTCGACGAGGGTGTAGCCGGCCGGCGACTCGATCGCACCGATCGGCGTGCGCTCCACAACCCGCACGACGAGCTCGTGCGGCGGGCGGGCTTCGAGCGTGTAGGACTCCACGAGCGGGAAGGCGACCAGCGCGGCCTTCACCTCGCTGGAGTCGACGAGGGGCAGCGGGGTGCCGACCTGGCCGGCCAGCGCCTCCTCGACCGCGGCGCCGTCGAGTGTGGATGCTCCGACGACCCGGACTCGTTCGACCGCGAACAGGGGGCTGTAGGCGGCGCCGAGGGTGCCCAGCACGAGCGCGGCGACGGCGATGCCGGCCGTCAGCCAGATCCGGCGCCGGCGCCGCTGCCGCGCGGTGAAGCGACGTACCTCCGCGCGCAGCGCTCTGCGCCGGGCGCGTGCCGCCGCCCACACCTCGCGCACGCCGATCTGGCCGGGTTCGCCGTCGGCGCCCCGTCCGGGCACCGTGCCGCCATCGCGGTCAGGATCGGTCCCGGCGGGGCGCGAGGACAAGGGCGTGTCGGCGACGGTGGCGGAAGGGCGGCGCGCCATCGGGCCGATGGTGTCGTAGAACTCGACCGGCGCGGTGGCCGGATCGTGCGGGCCGTCCGCGTCGTCACCGCTGTCAGTGCCGGATGCAGGTGCGTCTGCCTCGCCGTCGGCATCCATCGCCCACGGATCGGTGGTCAGTGTGTCGGGCTCGGCGGCCCCGGCATCCACTTCTTCGAAATCGGTGAAGCCGGGGTCTCGCCGCGGCGGGGGTGCCGGCAGCGGACCGGGCCGGCGCATGTCAGTCCTCGCTCCGGGTGAGCGAGTCGAGCACCTGCGGGATGATCAGGTTCACGTTGCCGCAGCCGAGCGTGATGATGAAGTCGCCCTCACGCGCGACCGCGGCGGTGTAGTCGGCGGCCTGCTGCCAATCGGCCACGAAACGCACGTGGCCGGCGTCGCGGAACGCTCCGCTGACGAGCTCGCCCGTCACACCGGGGATCGGATCCTCACGCGCGCCGTAGACGTCGAGCACGACGGTGTGGTCGGCACCGGTCTCGAGGACGTCGGCGAACTCGCCGTACATCTCCTGCGTGCGCGAGTAGGTGTGCGGCTGGTGCAGGGCGATGAGGCGGCCGTCGCCGACGACGGTGCGCGCGGCTGCGAGAGCCGCGGCGACCTCGGTCGGATGGTGCGCGTAGTCGTCGTACACCGCGACGCCCCGCTCGACGCCGTGGAGCTCGAACCGGCGCGCGGTGCCGCCGAAGCTCTCGAGGGCACGCGCGGCGAGTTCGAGCGGGTGCCCGAGGGCGACGAGCACGGCGACGGCACCGGCGGCGTTGATCGCATTGTGGATGCCGGGAACCTTCAGCCACATGGCCTCGCGATGCCCGGCGTGCGTCAGCGTGAACGAGACCGGGCCGTCGGCGGTGATGTCGGTGATGCGCACGTCGGCGGTGGGGGCCTCACCGAACGTCAGCACGTGCGGGTGGGTGAGCTGTGCCGCCACGCGCTGTGCGCCGGGGTCGTCGGCCGAGATGACCACCGCCTCGCGGGCGTCGTTCCCGAACTGCACGAACCCGTCGTAGAACGCGTCGCGCGTGCCCCAGTGGTCGAGGTGGTCGGGGTCGACGTTGGTGATCAGTGCGACCGAGGTGTCGTAGAGCAGGAACGTGCCGTCGGACTCGTCGGCCTCGATGACGAACAGTTCGTCCGAGCCGGTCGCGCTCGAGACGCCGAGGTCGGCGATCACTCCCCCGTTGACGAACGTGGGTGCCGTGCCGAGGCCTCGGAGGGCCGTGACGATCATGCCGGTCGAGGTCGTCTTGCCGTGGGCGCCCGCGACGCTCACGAGGCGCCGCCCGCCGATGAGCCAGTGCAGGGCCTGCGAGCGGTGGATGACGTGCAGGCCGCGCTCCTTGGCCAGCAGGAACTCGGGGTTCTCGGGCCAGATCGCTCCGGTGTGCACGACGGTGTCGGCATCGAGGGGCAGGTTCGCGGCGTCGTGGCCGACGAACACGGTCGCGCCGCGCTCGGCGAGGGCGCGCAGCCCGGGACTGTCGGCGCGATCCGAACCCGACACCCGGATTCCCCGGTCGAGGAACATCCCGGCGAGGCCGGACATGCCGGAGCCGCCGATGCCGATGAAGTGCGCGGCGGTGATGTCGTCGGGGATCGGCAGGCTCAGGTCGGGTCGAATCATGGCCCGTCAAGTCTAGGTCGGCGCTCCTGCGAGGAGCCTGCGGCGCGCTGGCCGGTGCGCGTCCGTCGGACGCATCCCGGCATCCGGAGCAGACACCCTCAGCGACTGTTGCAATATTCCCACATGCGGTATCGGCTGGGGGTTGATCGCCACGCTCCCGCTTGTCTGGTGCCTCGGCTTCCGGCGCGCGCGTCCGCTGCACCGGTGGGGTCCGCCGGCGTCCATCGCGCTCGGGATGCTCGTCCTCGCGCTCGAGAACCTGTTCGGCTCGGGGGCCGACGGAATCTTCCCCATGCTCCTGATCGCGGCGGCCCTCACAGCCGGCGGCATCGCCTGGCTGATCGGCACGATCGACCGGCTCGGCAGCGCACGCCTCGTGGTCGCCGTGTCGGCCGGCATCGCCATGCTCGTGCTGAGCGGGATGCTGCAGGCGCTTCCGTTCGTGCTGCCCTTCGCCGCGGTGGCCGTCGCCGCGCTGCCCCGCGGCCACCGGGCGCGTCCTCCGGCATCCAGAGCTCAGATCGTCAGCCCCTGAAACCGGAAGTCCCGTCGAGATTGCGGACACTGTCTCGCCCAGTAGACCCGACGCGCAGTCTCTGCGATCACGGCGCCCGCGCGACGCCCGGCGGCGCGCGACGCCCCGGCGCCGCCGACCGCAAGTGCGCAGAAGCGCAAGTTCGCAAGATCGCACGAACGTCGCATCGATTCGGCGATTTCGGTGCGGACTTGGCGCGAATCTGCGAAGTTGACGAGGCGACCGTCAGCGCGCGAGGGCCTCGTCGATCATCGCGATCACGTTCTCGGTGCCCGTGCGGGTGCCGACGGATGCCGCGGCCTCGCGCATGCGCGTCAGCGCGGCCTCGTCGGTGAGCAACGGCACCACCTCGCTGCGCACGCGGCCGGGGGTGAAGTCGGCATCCGCGATGATCCGGGCGGCACCGGCCTCCACCGCGGAGGCGGCGTTGAGCGCCTGCTCGCCGTTGCCCACGGCGTAGGGCACGTAGACAGCCGGAATGCCGAGCGCGCTGATCTCGCTCACGGTCGCCGAGCCGGCCCGTGAGACGATCGCGTCGGCCAGGGCGAACGCGAGGTCCATCCGGTCGATGTACGGCACGGCGACGTAGGCCGCGTCGTCCGAGGCGACGACCTCGTTGCGCTCCCCGGTCGCGTGCAGCACCTGCCACCCCGCGGCGACGACATCGCGCCATGACCCGGTCAGCGCCTCGTTGAGCCGCCGGGCGCCCAGCGACCCGCCGAACACCAGCAGCACGGGGCGCGCGGCGTCGAGCCCGAAGAAGGCCGCGGCCTCGATGCGCGATCCTTCGCGGTCGAGGTCGACGATCTCGCGGCGCAGCGGCATCCCGACCACGCGCGCACCCTTCAGTGGCGTCCCGGCGAACGCGACCCCGCTGAGCGCGCCGCTGCGGGCGCCGAGGATGTTCGCCAGACCCGGTCGAGCGTTGGCCTCGTGCACCACGAACGGGATCTTCTCCCGCCGCGCGGCGACGTATGCGGGCGCCGAGGCGTAACCCCCGAAGCCGACCACGATGTCCACGTCGTGCGCGCGGATGTGCGCACGCACCTGCGCGATCGCGCGCGAGAACCGCGCCGGGAACCGCAGCGCGGCGCCGTTCGGCCGTCGCGGGAAGGGCACCTTGTCGACGATCAGCAGCTCGTAGCCGCGCGCGGGCACGAGCCGGGCCTCGAGGCCCTCCTTCGTGCCCAGCACGAGGACGTCGTCGTGCGCGTCACGCGGGCGCAGCCCGTCCGCGACGGCGAGCAGGGGGTTCACATGGCCGGCGGTGCCGCCGCCGGCCAGCAGGTAGGTGGTCACCGAGTCGAGGGTACCCGCTGCCGGCCCGGGCGCTGCGCGACGGGCGGGATGGATGCCGGTGTGATCGTGCGCGCCAGCGACAGCAGCACGCCGCACGCGAGCAGCACCGACAGCAGCGAGGTACCGCCCTGCGACATGAACGGCAGCGGCACGCCGAGCACGGGGAACACGCGCAGCACGACGCCGATGTTGATGAGCGCCTGACCCACGATCCACACCGTGATGCCGCCCGCGACGATGCGGATGAACGGATCGTGCGTCTTGCGGATGACGTGGAACGCGCCGACGGCGAACAGCGTGAACAGGGCGAGCACCACGGCGCAGCCGATGAGGCCGAGCTCTTCGCCGACGATCGCGAAGATGTAGTCGTGCGAGGCGGCCGGCAGCCACGAGTACTTCTCACGGGAGTTGCCCAGGCCCAGGCCGAACACCCCGCCGTTGGCGAGCCCCCAGATGCCGTGCAGCGGCTGGTAGCAGCCGTCGGCGTAGTCGGCGAGACAGTCCGGGTTCAGGAAGCTCATGATGCGGGCCATGCGGTTCGGGCTCGTGACCGCGAGGAACGCGACGATGCCTGCCGCGGCGATCAGCGGCAGCACGAAGATCCGCAGCTTCACCCCCGAGAAGAACAGCGCGCCCAGCATGATGAGCACCAGGATCATCGCCGTGCCGAGGTCTTCACCGGCGACGACCGAGCCGATGACGAGCGCGCCGACCGGCACCACCGGGATGAACACGTGCTTCCATGAGCCCAGCAGCGTCTGCTTGCGGTACAGGACGTATCCCAGCCACAGCGCGAAGGCGAGCTTGAGGAACTCGGACGGCTGCATCTGGAAGCCGCCGACGATGATCCAGTTGCGGTTTCCGTCGTTGACGTCGCCCAGCGGCGTGAACACCAGCATCTGCAGCGCCAGAGCGGCCAGCAGCGCGATCCACGAGATGCGCTTCCAGAACGCGATCGGAAGACGGCTCGCGATGAACATCAGCGGAATGCCGAGGATGGCGAAGACGGCCTGCTTGAGGACGACCTCGAACGGGCTCTCGCCCTGCGCGGTCGATGTGGCCATCGTGGCCGACAGCACCATGACGAGGCCGAATCCGGTCAGCAGCAGCGCCGTGGAGGCCAGCAGCAGGAACTCGCTGGGGACGGGCGCGAAGGCCCGTCCGAGTGACACGCGCGCCGAGAAGCCGTGCGGGGAGTCAGCCGAGGCCGGAGGGGTCGTCGTCGTCGCCACCGGCACCCTCCCCATCCGTTCGGTCCATCCGTTCGCGCACCGCGGCTGCGAAGCGGTGCCCGCGGTCCGCGTAGGACGCGAATTGATCGAAGGATGCCGCTGCCGGAGCGAGGAGGACCACGTCTCCGTCTTGTGCGATACCCGCCGCCAGCTCGACGACCTGTGCCATGACGTCTTCAGTCTGAGCCGCATCGACCTCGAAGACCGGGACCGCCGGCGCGTGTCGTGCGAACGCCGCGGTGATGGCCGTGCGCTCGACACCGATGACGATCGCCGCCTTGGCCGACGCGCCGCGCCCGGCGACGAGGCCCGTGATGTCGACGCCCTTGAGCAGCCCGCCGACGACCCACACGGCACCGGGAAAGGCGGTCAGCGACGACGCGGCGGCATGCGGATTGGTCGCCTTCGAATCGTCCACCCACGTGACGCCGCCGGCGACGGAGACGACCTCGATGCGGTGCGGGTCGAGGCGGAAGGACGCCAGGGCGTCGCGGATCGCGGCCGGGGCCACATCCAGTGCGCGAGCGAGGGCGCTCGCGGCGAGGATGTTCGCGACGATGTGCGGCGCGGCAAGGCCCCGCGCGGCGAGATCGGCGACCGTCGTCAGCTCGAGGGCACTGTCGCGGCGCTCGTCGAGGAACGCCCGGTCGACCACGATGCCGTCGACGACGCCGAGGTCGCTCGGCCCGGGCACGCCGAGGTCGAACCCGATCGCCCGGCATCCTTCGACGACATCGGCGTCCTCGACCATCTCGCGCGTGGCGACGTCGGCCTTGTTGTACACGCAGGCGACGCGGGTGTTCTCGTAGACGAACGCCTTCGCGTCGCGGTAGGCGGCGAACGAGCCGTGCCACTCGAGGTGGTCGTCGGCCAGGTTCAGGCATACGCTCGCGTACGGCGAGAGCGGCTCGGGACCGGTCTGCAGGCTCAGATACCAGAGCTGGTGGCTCGACAGCTCCACGACCAGCACGTCGAAGCCGCCCGGGTCGCGGACCGCGTCGAGCACCGGCACGCCGATGTTGCCGCACGGCGCGGCGCGCAGCCCGCCGGCGACGAGCATCGTCGCGGTCAGCTGCGTCGTCGTGGTCTTGCCGTTGGTGCCGGTGATGAGCACCCAGTCGGCGGGACGCCCGTCCGGGCGGCGCACCTTGTCGCGCACGCGCCAGGCCAGTTCGACGTCGCCCCACACGGCGATGCCGCTTTCGCGCGCCCACCGGATGACGGGGTGGTGCGGCGGGAACCCCGGCGAGGCGATGATCACATCTGCGCGGTGCGCGACCACGGCATCCGCAACCTCGGTGAGGGGTCCCGTCCACAGCTGCGCGCCGATCACGGGGATCAGGCGCTCGTACTCCTCGTCGGCGGTCTCGGTGGCCACCAGCACGTCGGCGCCGAGCTCGGCGAGGGTGTCGGCGACCGAGAACCCGGTGACCGACAGGCCCAGCACGACCGCGCGCAGCCCCTTCCAGTCGGCGTGCCAGCTCGTCAGCGCGTCGAGGCGGGGCTCGGTCACAGCGCTGCCAGCCAGGCGACGTAGAAGAGGCCGACGCCGGTGACCGCGAGCATGCCGGCGATGATCCACATGCGCACGACGATGGTGATCTCGGGCCAGCCGCGCATCTCGAGGTGGTGGTGGAACGGGCTCATCAGGAACAGCCGCTTGCCGCCGGTCGCCTTGAAGTAATACCGCTGCAGGATCACCGATCCGGGGCCGATGATGAAGATGCCGGCGACGACGATCGCGAGGATCTCGGTGCGCGAGAGGATCGACATGGCCACGACGACGCCGCCGATGGCCATCGAGCCGACGTCGCCCATGAAGATCTTGGCCTTGGGGGCGTTCCACCAGAGGAACCCGACCAGGGCGCCGACGAACGACGCCGCGATGATCGTGAGGTCCATCGTGTTGGGGGTGTCGTAGCAGGCGTTGCGGTACGCGCCCACCAGCGCCTCGTTGCTCGAGCAGCGCTGCTGGAACTGCCAGAACGTGACGAGGCTGTATGCCGAGATCGTGAAGATGCCGGCGCCGGTGGCCAGGCCGTCGAGGCCGTCGGTGAGGTTTGTCGCGTTGGACCACGCCACCGACAGGAAGGACACCCAGATCAGGTACAGCACCCAGCCGACCACGGCGCCCAGCGCCATGAACGAGAGGGCGTCGATGTCGCGGAAGAACGAGATGTAGGGGGATGCCGGGGTGTGGCCGAGCGCATTGGGGAAGTTCAGCGCGAGAACACCGAACACCACCGCGACCAGCACCTGGCCGACGATCTTGCGCCAGCCGGACAGCCCGAGACTGCGCTGCTGACGCACTTTCATGTAGTCGTCGATGAACCCGACGGCACCCAGGCCCACCATCATCCAGATGACCAGGAGCCCGGAGATCGTCGGCGGCGCACCGCCGGTGAGGGTTCCGGCGAAGTAGCCGACGATGGCGCCGAGGATGAAGATGAGCCCGCCCATGGTGGGCGTGCCGCGCTTGGCGTGATGACTGGGGTTCGTCACGTCGTCGGGGGTGCGGATGACCTGGCCCCAGCCCAGCTTCTCGAACAGCCGGATGAACAGCGGAGTGAGGAACAGGGTGAAGGCCAGCGAGATCGTCGCGGAGGCTAGCAGGGATCTCACGAGAACGATTCTCCCAGACGATCCCCGAGATGACGCAGACCCGCCACGTTCGAGGATTTGACCAGCACGCGGTCGCCGTCGCGCAGCTCGCCCATGAGGTAGCCGTAGGCCTCGTCGGCGGTCTCGAAGAAGACGGCCTCGCCGTCCCACGAGCCCTCGCCGATGGCCGAGATGAACAGACGCCGGGCGTCGGCGCCGATCACGACGATGCGCTCGTACCGCAGCCGCACCGCGAGCAGCCCGACGCGGTCGTGCTCTTCACCGGCCTGGTCGCCCAGCTCGCTCATGGCGCCGAGCACGGCCACCTTGCGCTGCCCGGGCTCGGTGATCTGCGCCAGGGTGCGCAGGGCCGCGGCCATCGAGTCGGGGCTCGCGTTGTACGCGTCGTTGATGATGCGCACCCGGTCGGATCCCAGCGGCTGCATACGCCAGCGCTCGGCGATCTCGAGCGTCTCGAGGCGTGCGATCGCGTCGGCGGCGGGCACCCCCAGGACACCTGCGGCAGTGATGGCGGCGAGGGCGTTCATGACGTGGTGGGCGCCCAGCACCTGCAGGCGCAGAGCGTGGGGTTCGCCGTCGACGGTGATCTCGCTGATGGTTCCGGATGCCGTGACCTCGACATCGTCGGCCCGCACGTCCGCCGTCGTGCGGTGACCGAACCACCGCACGGTCAGATCGCGTGCCGCCGCGACGGTGGCCATCGATGCGACGCGGGCGTCGTCGGCGTTGAGCACGACGACGCCGCCGGGCCGGACGGCTTCGACCAGCTCGGTCTTGGCCTTGAGCGTCGCCTCGACTCCCCCGAAGCCGCCGGCGTGGGCCAGGCCGACCATGAGCACGACGCCCACATCGGGGGTGACCAGGCCCGCCAGCCGGGCGATCTTTCCTGGTGCGTCGGCGCCGAACTCGCTGACGAGGTATCGCGTGGTCTCGGTGACGCGCAGCATGGTGAGCGGCGCCCCGACCTCGTTGTTGTACGAGGCGCGCGGCGCGACCGTCTCGCCCTCGTCCTGCAGGATGCGGGCGAGCATGTTCTTGGTCGTCGTCTTGCCGTTCGAGCCGGTGATGCCCACCACCCGCAGGTCACCTGCGGCACGCACGCGCGCCACCACTTCGCGCGCCAGGTCGGCCAGGGCCGCCACGGCGTCGGCGACGACGATCTGGGTGACGTCGGCCTCGACGGTGTGCTCGACGATCGCCAGCACGACGCCCGCCTCGGCGGCGCCGGCGACGAACCGGTGCCCGTCGGTGACCTCACCCGGCTTCGCGACGAAGATGTCGCCCGCGCCGAGGTTCCGCGAATCGGTGTCCACTGTCCCCGAGACGACCGTCTCGGGAGTGTCGGAGCCGGCGGTGTGGAGCGCACCTGAGACGGCTGCGGCCACCTCTGCGAGCGTCATGCGGATCATGGTGCGGGTACCTCATGTGCGGGCGCGTCGGCCGGCCGCATCATTTCGTGACGGGGAGCAGGGGGGTCTCCGACTCCGACGGCATGACGCGGTAGTGCGTGAGCACCTGCGTCATCGCCTTCTTGAAGACGGAGCGGTTCGCCGACGACATCCGCTGCTTCATCGGTTCGTTGAAGACTGCAATGACAACGTACTGCGGATCGTCGGCGGGTGCGTAACCGACCAGCGACGTGAAGAAGATGTTGTTCTTGTACTTGTTCGTGCCCGGGTCGATGACCTGCGCCGTTCCGGTCTTTCCCGCCACGCGGTAGCCGTCGATCTTGATGTCGTCGGCGAGCGTGCCCTGCGCGAACACGTTCTCGAGCATGAGGCCGACCGTCTCGGCCGTCTCCTTCTCGATGACCCGCTCGGGCTCGGGCAGGTCGGGCTCCACGACGGTGCCGTCGGCCAGCGTGCACGACTCGACCAGCGACAGCGGCTCGCGCACGCCGCCGTTGGCGATCGTCTGGTAGACGCTGGCCACCTGCGGCACCGTGACGGTGAACGCCTGGCCGAACGTGGTCGTGTAGTACGTCTGGTTGTCCCACTGCTCGGTGGGGAGGTAGACGCCGTCGGGCTCTCCCGACCAGTCCAGGTCGGTGCCCTGCCCGACGCCGAACTTCTGCAGGTACTCGAGGCGGGTCGCGGGGTCGACGGTCGTGCCGAACTGCGACAGCGCCACGTTCGACGAGGTGACCAGGCCCCCGGTGAGCGTCAGGTTCTGGGTGGCGTGGTGCTCGGAGTCGTTGATGACGGCGCCGTTGTCGAACACCATGCGGTCGGGGGCGACGACGGTGGAGTACGGCGTGAGGCCGGCCTGCTCGATCGCGGTGGCCGCGGTGACCGGCTTGAACGTCGATCCGGGCTCGTACGAGTACCGCAGCAGACGGGTGGCCCGGTCTTCGGGCTCGGAGGCGCCGACGTCGTTGGGGTCGACCGTGGCGGTCTCCGCGGCGGCACGGATCTTGCCCGTGGCGACCTCGACGACCATGATGCCGCCCCAATCGGCATCCATTCGATCGGTCTCCTCGGCGATCAGCTGCTGCATGTACCACTGCAGGTCAGTGTCGACGGTGAGCTTCAGGGTGCCGCCTTCGACGGCGGGATCTTCGACGACGGTGCCCGGGATGATGACGCCGTCCGCACCGCGCTGGTAGACGCGTTCGCCGTCGCTGCCGGTCAGGCAGTCGTTCTGGAGCGCCTCGATGCCCTCGAGCGGTTCGCCGTCCGAGCCGACGAACCCGAGGATGTTCCCGGCGACGGCGCCGTCCGGATAGGTGCGCGAAGGCACCTGCGGGAAGGACAGGAAGGGCATGCCGAGCACGGCGAGGTTGCGGTACTCCTCGGTGGAGACCGCCTTCTTGATGAGGGCGTAGCGCTTGTTCGGGTCGACGGCGACCGCCTCGTCGACGATCGCCTGGACCTCTTCGGCGCTCTGGCCGGTCACCTCGGCGATCTGCGCCGCCAGCTCGGGCCACGGCACGTTGATCGGTTTGCGGTCGTCGTCGTAGACGATGTTCCCGGCGGCATCGGTCTCGTTGATGCCCTTCGCGGCGAGCATGGGGTCGATCTGCACGTTGTAGAGCATCGTGCTCGTGGCCAGGACCTCGCCGTTGGTGTCCACGATGTCACCGCGACCGCCGTGCAGGGCGATGGCCATGCCGGTCTTGCCCCGCGAGTCGGCGATGTGGCCGTTGGCGTTGACGACCTGGATGTCCACGAGCCGGATGACGAATGCCGCCAGGATCACCAGGACGACGGCGAGGGCGACGACGGTGCGACGGCGGGGGCTGCGGGTGGCTCGGGTCGTCATGTTCTCAGTGTGTGTCGGGGGTCGGCAGACCGTCGGTGATCGGCGGGGGTGTCGGGATGTTGAGCAGGGCGTCGTCGACGGCGGTGCCGCTGTCGAGGCTCGACTGCGGGTCGGTCACCAGCGGCACGCCGTTGATCAGCTCGTTGCCGACGGCGGCGCGGGACAGCGCCCGGATCGAGGAGCTGTCGCCGGCGGCCTTGCCGGTGCCGGCGATCGCTCCGTCACTCAGTCGCAGGTGGTTGGGTATCTGCCCCACGACCATGCCGAGCGCCGACGCGTTCGCGGCGAGGTACTGCGGCGAGCTCAGGCCGGCGACGTCGTCGGCGAGCATCTGGCGCTGCCAATCGAGCTCGCGCTGCTGACTGGTCAGCGACGCGACCTCGTATGAGCCCTGGGTCGTGAGGATCGACAGGCCCATCTGCGCGGCGGCGATCGCCAGGGCGCCGCCGACGGCGATGATGCCGTACAGCAGCCGCGGCCGGCGCGCCGGCTGCGGCTGTTCGAGGGCGCGGAGGCCGCGCCGGGGGTCGGATGCCGGGGACGGCGCCGGGGCGGCGATGCGCGGCGAGGTCGGTGCCGGGTAGATCGGCAGCGCGGGCAGGCTCATGCCGCCTCCCTGATCCGTTCGAGCGCGCGCAGGCGCACGGGGGTGGCCCGGGGGTTGCGGGCCTTCTCGTCGTCGGATGCCTGCTCGGCGCCGCGGACCAGCAGCCGGAAGCGCGGAGCGTGCTCGGGAAGTTCGACGGGGAGTCCGGCGGGCGCCGTGGACGCCACGGCATCGGCGAATGCGCGCTTGACGAGCCGGTCCTCGAGCGACTGGTACGACAGCACGACGATGCGCCCGCCGACCGGCAGCAGGTCGAGGGCGGCCGGCAGTGCGCGCTCGAGGGCGGCCAGTTCGCCGTTGACCTCGATGCGCAGGGCCTGGAACACGCGCTTTGCGGGGTGGCCCGAGCGCTCGCGCTGCACGGCGGCGGGGGTCGCCGCGATGAGGATGTCGACCAGCTGTCCCGATCGTGTGATCGGCTGGGTGAGTCGCGCCTGGAGGATCGCGCGGGCGTAGCGGCCTGCGAGCTTCTCCTCTCCGTAGCGCTCGAAGATGCGCCTCAGGTCGCCCTCGCCGTAGGTGGCGAGGATGTCGGCGGCGGTGGTGCCCGCGGTCTGATCCATCCGCATGTCCAGGGGCGCGTCCTGTGCGTAGGCGAAGCCGCGGTCAGCTTCGTCGAGCTGCAGCGACGAGACGCCGAGGTCGAACAGGATGCCGTCCGCGCGGTCGCGACCGGTCGAGGCGACGGCGTCCGCGATCCCGTCGTAGACGGTGTGGACGAGGGCGACGCGGTCGCCGAAGGGGGCGAGCCGCTCCCCCGCGATGCGCAGGGCGTCGGTGTCGCGGTCGAGTCCGATCAGGTGGACGTTCGCGAAGCGCTCGAGGAGGGCCTCGGAGTGTCCGCCCATGCCCTCGGTGGCGTCGACGAGCACGGCGGAATCGCGCTCGAGCGCGGGGGCCAGCAGCTCGACGCAGCGGTCGAGGAAGACGGGGGTGTGGATGTCGCGGAGGTTCATGATGTGTCGGGGTGACCGGGGCTCTGATCCCCATCCGCCTCGACCTGGCACCGGGGAAGTGTGTCAGGGCGTGCGGCTGGGAGTCACAGCCACGGTCAGAACAGTCCCGGAATCACCTCCTGCTCCATGTCCGAGTAGATGTCTTCGTTGCCTTCGGCGTACGCGTTCCACGCCTCGGCGTTCCAGATCTCGGCGTGCGCGCCGACGCCGGTGACGACCAGTTCGCGGCCGAGGTCGGCGTAGGTGCGCAGGTGCGGCGGGATGGTGATACGGCTCTGGCTGTCGGGCTTCTCGTCGCTGGCTCCCGAAAGGAACATGCGCTGGAAGTCACGCGCCTGCTTGTTCGTCAGCGGGGCCTCGCGGATCCGCTCGTAGACCCGCTCGAATTCCTTCGTGCTGAAGACGTAGAGGCACCGCTCCTGACCGCGGGTGACGACCAGGCCGTCGCCGAGGTCGGTGCGGAACTTCGCCGGGAGGATGACCCGCCCTTTGTCGTCGAGCTTGGGGGTGTACGTGCCCAGCAACATCGGCCACCACCCCCTTTCGACCCGGCCGTCTCAATTGCGCGCCACTTTACTCCACTTTCCTCCACTTCACTATCCATTCCGGAAGGTCGTCTCCACTCGGGCACAAAAAAAGCACCGACCCGAAGGTCGGTGCTCTGTATCCGGTGCGGCGGCGGGGCGATCAGCCCTTGTCGTTGCGGCGATCCCAGCGTTCGTTCATGCGGTCCATGAAGGATCCGGACGACTGCGGCGCCGGGGATGCCTTCTTCGTGCCCGCGTCCGCCCGCGGCGCGGAGGCGGTCCGCGACGGCGTGACCGCGAGGATGACTCCGGCGACCATGATCAGGAAGGCGATGACGCCGACGATGATGAGACTGCTGGAGATGCCCACGATCAGGGCGGCGATGCCGACCAGCACGAGGATCGAACCGTAGACGATGTTGCGGTAGCTGAGGGACTTGCCGGCGCGCGATGCGCTGACGACGTCTGCGTCGTTGTGCATGAGATGGCGTTCCATCTCATCGAGCAGCCGCTGCTCCTGCTCTGACAGTGGCATGCTTCCCCCTCTGGAGTGTTCAGTCCATTCGATTCTAGCCGTCCCGACGAGAACTAGGCTAGGCCCGTGTACTCCGACGGCGACCCGATCGAGGCGGTTTCCCAGCGACTGGATAGCTTCGTCCAAGATCAGCGGGCGGTCGTGGGCGATTGGGGCGACGAAGCCGCCCGGTTCGTCGATGCGGGAGCTGCGGCTCTCCGCGGTGGAAAGCGCCTGCGTGCGCGTTTCTGCCTCACCGGCTGGCAGGCCGTGGCCGCGCACCGCCGGCCTGCGACGCCCGGCGCCGATGTGATCACGGCGGCGGCCGCGCTCGAGGTGTTCCAGGCCGCGGCACTGGTGCACGACGATCTCGTCGACAACTCCGACACACGCCGAGGCCGGCCCGCCTCCCACCGTGCCCTCGAGGCCGCGCACCGCTCGAGCGGATGGGACGGCGACGCCGCCGAGTTCGGTCGCTCCGCCGCGATCCTGCTCGGCGACCTGCTCGTGGCGTGGAGCGACGATCTGCTCGAGACGGGGCTGAGCGAATCCGCGCACGCCGCCGCCGCCCGCGGCGTCTACGCGACCATGCGTCGCGATGTGACCATCGGGCAGTTCCTCGACGTGGCCGAGGAAGCGGCATTCCGGTCGGCGCCGGAGTCCGAGCATGCGGCGCGCGCCCTGCGCGTGGCGTCGCTGAAGTCCGCCCGGTACAGCGTGCAGCAGCCGCTGCTGCTGGGTGCTGCGCTCGCGGGGGCGGATGCCGCGCAGAACGACGCGCTGGAGGCCTTCGGCCATCCGGTGGGCATGGCGTTCCAGCTGCGCGACGACGTGCTGGGCGTGTTCGGCGACGCCGCCGTGACCGGCAAGCCGTCCGGCGACGATCTGCGCGAGGGCAAGCGCACTCTGCTGGTCGCCTACGCGCGAGAGAATCTCGCACCCGGCGCCCGCCGGGTCTTCGACGAGCTCGTCGGCGACCCGGCCCTCGACGACGAGCAGGTCGCCAGCCTGCAGTCCACGATCATCGACACCGGTGCGCTGACTCGCGTCGAAGCTCACATCGCGGCCTACGCCGGCGACGCCGACCGCGCCCTGCGCGGCGCTCCGCTGGACAACGCCGCCGTCAGCACGCTGCGCGATCTCGCGCGCGCGGCGACCGCACGGGTCTCCTAGCTCGGCTCAGGCGCTCAGGCGCTCAGTCGTGCAGTCGCTCAGGCGAGCGTCTGCGCGACCCGGCGCACTTCGCTCTTGCGCCCCTGCCGCAGCGCCTCGATCGGAGCGATGCCGATCGAGTCGTCGGCCGCGAGGAGCCAGTCGATGACCTCGTCGTCGCCGAACCCGGCATCCTGCAGCACGATCACCGTGCCCCGCAGCGAGCCGAGCGGCTCGCCGTCGACGAAGAACACCGACGGCACCTTGAACGCGCCGTCGCGGCGGGAGCCGACCAGATGCCGTTCATCGAGCAGGCGACGCACGCGCCCGAGGGACTCGCCGGTCAGGGCGACGACCTCGGGAAGGGCGAGCCATTCGGTCGGGACTGTCGGAGTGGTTTCACCGGTCACGAGTTCCACTATTCCACCCGGAGCACGCCCGCGTTCGCCATCCTCCGGGGTCGGCGTCTGATCACTTTCGTCACATCTGTCACTCCTATATCACTGGTTGACACGAATTTACTTCCGTGACACGGTGGCTGAGTCTAAAAAAGAGGGGGAAGCTCTTGCGACGACACCATCACCGCGGCCGCCCATCGGCCCCGTCCCGCTTCGGATTGCCGGCCGCCATCCTCGGATCGATAGCGCTCTCGCTGTCGGCGATTCCCGCTCACGGCGCAACGGAGCCGACGCGCGACGCCGATCACGAGTCGCACCGGCAGCCCGTCTCGCTTCGCGACACGGTCACCGTCACCGGCGCCGGCGCGGCGACCCCGGCATCCACCTCCACCTTCTCGGCGGCGTCCGTGGTCGGCGCGGCCGCGGCATCGACGACCTACACGGTCAAGCGCGGCGACACGATCAGCGCGATCGCCGCGCGGCACGGCCTGCGCACGAAGGATCTGCTCGCCTGGAACGGACTCGGCTGGTCGTCGACCATCTTCCCCGGTCAGACGCTGAAGCTGTCCGGGACGGCCGCCGCCTCGGCACCCGCCGCTCCGAAGGCCGCGACATCGGCCGGCAACACCTACACGGTCAAGCGCGGCGACACGCTGTGGGCGATCTCGCGCACCCAGGGCACCTCGGTGGCGAACCTGATGAAGCTCAATGGGCTCAGCGCCGGGTCGATCATCCACCCCGGTCAGAAGCTCGCACTCTCGGCCGGGACCACCGCGCCCGCCTCGGCGCCCGCGGCGTCGAAGCCCGCGGCATCCACTCCCCCGGCATCGACGGGAAGCGCATCGAAGACCCACACCGTCGCCAAGGGCGACACACTGTGGGCGATCGCGAACACGCACGGCGTGTCGGTATCGACGCTGCTCACCCTCAACGGGCTGAAGAGCTCGTCGATCATCTACCCCGGGCAGAAGCTCTCGGTCAAGATGGCGGCGGCGCCGGCGTCGTCGTCCGCTGCGCCTGCGCCGAGTGCACCCGCACCGAAGCCCGCCGCCCCAGGCGGAGCCTCGCACACCGTCGCCGCCGGCGAGACGGTGTGGGCGATCGCGCAGAAGCACGGCACGTCGGTCGCCGCTCTGCTGAGCGCGAACGGGCTCGGCGATGCGTCGATCATCTACCCCGGGCAGAAGCTGACGATCCCGTCGGCGACGGGGCTGGATGCCGAGCAGACCGCGAACGCACAGCTCATCATCAAGGTCGGCCGCGACCGCGGCGTTCCCGAACGCGGCATCGCGATCGCCCTCGCCACCGCGATGGTCGAATCCGGCATCCGGAACCTCGACTACGGCGACCGCGACTCGCAGGGACTGTTCCAGCAGCGGCCGAGCCAGGGCTGGGGAACGGTGGCGCAGATCACCGACCCGTATCGCTCGACGGCGACGTTCTACGGGGGACCACAGGACCCGAACGGCGCGACCACGCGGGGGCTCTTGGATATCGCGGGGTGGCAGTCGATGGCGTTCACCGACGCGGCCCAGGCGGTGCAGATCTCGGCGTTCCCGGATCGTTATGGACAGTGGGAGACCACGGCCTTCGGCTGGCTGGCCGCGCTCGGCTGAACGTTTCCCCGGGTGAACGCCCGATTTCGCCGCGCGGACACGGGCATCTCCGTGCCCGCGAGGGGTGAGCCGCTCCCCGGGGTGGGGGTATCGGCTCCGTAGACTCTTCGCGTGAGCACGAGCCAGCAGACCGACCCGCTGATCGGCCGTCTGGTCGACAGCCGGTACCGGGTGCGCGCTCGCATCGCCCGCGGCGGGATGGCGACGGTGTACGTCGCGACCGACCTGCGGCTCGAGCGCCGCGTCGCGCTCAAGGTCATGCACAGCCACCTGTCCGACGACACCGTGTTCCAGGGCCGGTTCATCCAGGAGGCGCGTGCCGCGGCGCGGCTGGCCGACCCGCACGTCGTGAACGTGTTCGATCAGGGCCAGGACGGCGAGATGGCCTACCTGGTGATGGAGTACCTGCCGGGCATCACGCTGCGCGAGCTGCTGCGCGAGCAGCGCCGCCTGTCGATCCCGCAGACGATCACGATCATGGATGCCATTCTCTCGGGCCTGGCCGCCGCTCACCGCGCCGGGATCGTGCACCGCGACGTCAAGCCCGAGAACGTGCTGCTGGCCGAGGACGGCCGCATCAAGATCGGTGACTTCGGCCTCGCTCGCGCGACGACCGCGAACACCGCCAGCGGACAGATGCTGCTGGGCACGATCGCCTACCTGGCGCCCGAGCTCGTCACCCGCGGCACCGCCGACGCCCGCAGCGACATCTACGCGCTGGGCATCATGCTGTACGAGATGCTCGTGGGCGAGCAGCCGTACAAGGGCGAGCAGCCCATGCAGATCGCCTACCAGCACGCGACCGACTCGGTGCCGCGCCCGAGCGCGAAGAACCCGGGCGTACCCGAGCAGCTCGACGAACTCGTGATGTGGTCGACCGAGCGCGAGCCGGACGATCGCCCCCTCGACGCGCGCGCGATGCTCGATCGCCTGCGCGAGATCGAGAAGGATCTCGGCGTGTACCCGCAGGTCGTCCGGCAGGCGCCTGCGGGCGGCGTGGTGGGAGTGGTGGGCGTGGACGACGCCCTCGACTCCGACGAGCTCACGAAGGTGATGCCCGGAACCTTCACCGCTCCGACGGTCACCGAGGACGTCGACAACGCGACACTGCTGCGTCGCCGCACGCGCCGCAACGCGAACAAGGGCATCTGGCTGCTGCTGATCGTGCTCCTGCTCGCCGGACTCGCCGCCGGGACAGGCTGGTGGTTCGGCTCCGGTCCGGGTTCGCTCGTCGCGGTGCCGACGATCGAGGGCGGCACGTTCGACCAGGCCCGGGCGACGCTCGAGGAGTACGATCTGGTGGCCGTCGAGGGCAGCGACACCAGCCTCGAGGTCCCGGCGGGCACCGTCATCCGCACCGACCCCGGCGCGGGCGTCCGGCTGGACAAGGGCGCCGAGGTCACGGTCGTGGTCTCTGCCGGCCCCGCCTCGCAGGACATCCCGCCACTGGCGGGCGCGACGCTGGACGACGCCACGGCGGCGCTCGACGGCATCCACATCACCGTCAGCGACACTCCCGAGCGCTTCACCGAGGAGGCCGCCGGCACGGTCATCGATGCGACCATCACCACCGGAGTGGGCGGCGATGCCCACGAGGTCGGCTGCGCCCAGGGCTGCACCGCGCTGGAAGGCTCCACCGCCGTCCTGTACGTCTCGCTCGGCCCGGTGCCCGACGTCGTCGGCGATACGCTCGATGAGGCGACGTCGACTCTGAAGGACGTCGAGCTCGAGGTGACGAGCGCCGAGGAATACAGCGACACCGTCGAGTCGGGCCGCGTGATCAGCATGGGTGAGCGCGAGGACGGCGGCAACTTCCGCCCCGGCGACACCGTGCACCTCGTGGTGTCGAAGGGCCCGGCTCCGATCCAGGTGCCCGACGTGGTCGGACGCACCGTCGCCGACGCGATGCAGATCCTCCGCGACGCCGGCTTCGAGGCCGGCACCGCGCTGCCCGAGCTCGTCTGGGGCATCTTCACCGTCAGCAGCACAGATCCCGAGGCGTGGGAGTGGCGGCAGCGCGGTACGAACGTCACCGTGCGGGCGACCGGCTGATCACCGAGTCGCACAACCGCGCCAGTTCGCGGCATCCGCGCCATCAATACCTGGAGCGGATGCCAGAAACAGGCGCGGATCAAGCGTGAGGGCGCCGTGAGAAGGCGCGAATGCCGCGCGCGCGTCGGCGGCTACGCCGGCTCGGCATCGTCGCCGCTTCGAGGTATTCGTGCACGGCCGCGTCGGTCGGCACGGTCTTCAGTTCGCTCATGGGAGCCAGCTCCAAGCTCTGCATGTGGTTCGGGCGCGGGTCCAATGTGACGGCTGGGTGCGCCCGCCTCACAGCCTGAATAGCTGCGGTCACCTGAGTTGGGGAGCGGGCGTCGTCGCCGGAGGAAGGCGATTCGCCGGAGGAAGGCGAAATGCGGCGCAAAACTGCCTTCCTCCGGCTATCTGCCTTCGGCGGGCGAGGGCCGGTGAGGGATGGCGACGGGCGCCCGCGCCTCAGAGCTTCTCGAGCTCCTCGGCCACCAGGAACGCCAGCTCCAGGCTCTGCATGTGGTTCAGTCGCGGGTCGCACAGCGACTCGTAGCGGGTCGCGAGGGTCGCCTCGTCGATCTGCTCCGAACCGCCCAGGCATTCGGTGACGTCGTCGCCGGTGAGCTCGACGTGGATGCCGCCCGGGAACGTCCCGACCGCGCGGTGCGCCTCGAAGAAGCCGCGCACCTCGTCGACCACGTCGTCGAAGCGACGCGTCTTGTAGCCCGTGGGGGTCGTGATGCCGTTGCCGTGCATCGGGTCGGTGACCCACAGCGGCGTCGCGCCCGAGTCCTTCACGGCCTGCAGCAGCGGCGGCAGCGCGTCGCGGATCTTGCCGGCGCCCATGCGCGTGATGAACGTGAGACGCCCGGGCTCGCGCTCGGGGTCGAGCTTGTCGATCAGCGCCAGCGCCGTCTCGGGCGACGTGGTCGGTCCGAGCTTCACGCCGATGGGGTTGCGGATCTTCGAGAAGTAGTCGACGTGCGCGCCGTCGAGGTCGCGCGTGCGCTCGCCGATCCACAGGAAGTGGGCCGACGTGTTGTACGGGGTCATGGTGCGCGAGTCGATCCGCGTCATGGGCCGCTCGTAGTCCATGAGCAGGCCCTCGTGGCCGGTGTAGAACTCGACGCGCTTGAGCTCGTCGAAGTCGGCGCCGGCAGCCTCCATGAACTTGATGGCCCGGTCGATCTCGTTCGCGAGACGCTCGTACTGCTGATTGGCGGGGTTCTTCGCGAAGCCCTTGTTCCAGGAGTGCACCTCACGCAGGTCGGCGAAGCCGCCGGTGGTGAACGCGCGGATCAGGTTGATCGTCGACGCGGCGGTGTGGTACCCCTTCAGCAGCCGCTGCGGGTCGGCCTGGCGCGAGAGGTCGGTGAAGTCGTAGCCGTTGACGATGTCGCCGCGGTATGCGGGCAGGGTCACATCGCCGCGGGTCTCGGTGTCGGACGAGCGCGGCTTGGCGAACTGGCCCGCCATGCGACCCATCTTCACGACCGGCATCGAGGCGCCATAGGTCAGCACGACCGCCATCTGCAGCACCGTCTTGATGCGGTTGCGGATCTGCTCGGCCGTCGCCCCGGCGAACGTCTCGGCGCAGTCGCCGCCCTGCAGCAGGAACGCCTTGCCGCTTGCGGCACGCGCGAGCCGGTCGCGCAGGTTGTCGACCTCACCGGCGAAGACGAGCGGCGGCAGCGTCGCGATGTCAGCGGACACCGCGGCGACGGCATCCGGATCGGGCCAGGAGGGCTGCTGCTTGATCTCAAGAGCGCGCCAGTGATCGAGATCATCGTGCAGGGAGGGCATCCGCCAAGTCTAGCCATGCGCGGCGGTCCCCCGGCGCCTCATGACGGGGGTCTGCGGTCCTTCACCGTCGATGCGTAGACGTCGTCGTACTCCTGCGCGCCGAGCCGCTGCAGCGCGACCATGATCTCGTCGGTCACCGATCGCAGCACGTAGCGGTCGGACTCCATTCCGGCGAAGCGGGAGAAGTCCAGCGGCTCGCCGATGATCATTCCCACGCGGCCGATGCGCGGAACCGGGCGGCCGATCGGCATGATGGCCCCGGTGTCGACCATCACGACCGGGATCACCGGGACGCGGGCCTCGAGCGCCATGCGCGCCAGCCCGGTGCGACCCCGGTAGAGCTTGCCGTCGGGACTGCGGGTGCCTTCGGGGTAGATCCCGAGCAGGCTCCCGGAGCCGAGCACCTGCAGGCCGGTGTTGAGCGAGTCCTCCGACGCCTTGCCGCCGGTGCGGTCGATCGCGATCTGGCCCGTCGCCTTCATGAACATCCGGGTCGCCCAGCCCTTGATGCCCTTGCCGGTGAAATAGTCGCTCTTGGCGAGGAACGACATCGGCCGGTCGATCATCAGCGGCAGGAAGACCGAGTCGCTGACCGACAGGTGATTGCTGGCGAGGATCCCCGGACCCGAAGCGGGGATGTTCGTCCGGCCCACGATCCACGGCCGGAAGATCGCCTTCACGATCGGTCCGATCACGATGTACTTCATGAACCAGTAGAACATCGGCTACCCCCGGATGTGGGCCAGGTCTGCGACGCCGATGAGGCCGGCGTCGTTTCCGAGCGTAGCGATGGCGAAGGATGCCACGGGGCGCGCGCCGTGGCCCGGGAGCGCCGTGGCGTACGCGGCCTTGACCGGTTCGAGCAGCCGGTCGCCGAGGCTGGCGACCCCGCCGCCGATGACGAACAGGTCGGGGTCGAGGACCGCCTGGAACTCGCCGCAGGCCTCGCCGAGGGCCGTCGCCACGCGGTGGATGGCCTCGAGGGCACCGGCATCCCCCGCCTGGACGAGACGTTCCATCTCGGCGCCCGGGATGACCCCTTCGGCCGTGCGCGCGTCGGCCAGAGCGGCGCCGATGCCGCCCGCATCGGCGATCTCGTTCGCCTCGCGCTGCAGGGCGCGGCCCGACGCGTACTGCTCGAGGCAGCCCAGCTGTCCGCAGCCGCAGGGGCGCCCGCCGCGGATGAAGCGGATGTGGCCCAGCTCGCCGCCGATGCCGTTGCCGCCGATCAGCAGCTCGCCGCCGATGATGACGGCGCCGCCCACGCCGGTGCCGAGCGTCAGCATCGTCATGTTCGCGGAGCCCCGCCCGGCGCCGAAGCGGTACTCGCCCCAGCCGGCCGCGTTGGCGTCGTTCTCGAGGGTGACGGGGCGGCCGATGCGCTGCTCGAGCTCTGCGCGCAGCGGCTCGTCGTGCCAGTCGATGTTGGGGGCGTGGATGATCACCGAGCGGGTCGCGTCGATGAACCCGGCCGCGGCGACGCCGACGGCGTGGATCTCATGGCGCTCGGCGAGGGCCCCGACCATCTCGGCGACGGCATCGGCCAGCGCAGCCGGCGCTTTCGGGGTCGACACCCGCAGCCGCTCCATGATCGTGCCGTCCTCTGCCACGACGCCACCGGCGATCTTGGTGCCCCCGATGTCGATGCCGACGTTGCGCACGCCACTCCTCTCCGTCGTCGCGGATGGTGCGACAACCCTGAAGTCTAGTGCGCTGCCGAACCCATCCGCAGGCGGCGCGGTCACGCGCGGCCCGTCCCGCGACGAGCGGACTGAGACCGGTATTCGGGCCGGACCGGCAGGTAGACTCGGGGCAACCCGAAGCCACCTGGCCCCACCGGTACCAAAGGAGTTGCCGCCTCATGAGCGCCGTACAGTTCGAAGTCCCCGCCATCGTCCCCCCGGACCCGCAGGCGGGTGTCGCCGATCTGCTCGTGGAGCGGGTCAAGAGCACACCCTCCCTGGCGCTGTTCGCCGTCCCCGACGGTGAGGGCTGGCGCGACATCACGGCTGCCGAGTTCGAGCGCGACGTCATCGCCCTGGCCAAGGGCTTCGCCGCCGCCGGCATCGAGCCCGGCGACAAGGTCGGCTTCATCGCCCGCACCACCTACGAGTGGTCACTGGTCGACTTCGCGCTGTTCTACGCCGGCGCCGTGATGGTCCCGATCTACGAGACGAGCTCGCCCGCCCAGGTCAGCTGGATCCTGTCGGACTCCGGCGCGATCGCGGTCGTCGCCGAGTCGGCCGACCACGCCGCCCGCATCGCCGAGATCCGCTCGGAGGTGCCGCTGGTCCGCGAGGTGTGGACCATGGCATCCGGTGACCTCGACACGCTGCGCGGCAAGGGTGCCGAGGTCGGCGACGAAGAGATCGCCCGGCGCCGCCAGCTCGCCGTCGGCAGCGACATCGCGACGCTCATCTACACCTCGGGGTCGACCGGTCGGCCGAAGGGCTGCGTGCTCACGCACAGCAACTTCGTCGAGCTGTCGCGCAACTCCGCCAAGGCGCTCAAGGAAGTCCTCGACGCGCCCGGCGGCGCCTCGACCCTGCTGTTCATCACCACGGCGCACGTGTTCGCGCGGTTCATCTCGATCCTCAACATCCACGCCGGTGTGAAGACGGGCCACCAGCCCGACACGAAGCACCTGCTGCCGGCGCTGGGCTCGTTCAAGCCGACCTATCTGCTGGCCGTGCCGCGCGTGTTCGAGAAGGTCTACAACTCGGCCGAGCAGAAGGCCGAGGCCGGTGGCAAGGGCAAGATCTTCCGCGCCGCGGCGGCCACGGCCGTGCAGCATTCGCAGCTGCTCGAAGACGGCAAGAAGATCCCGTTCGGCATGAAGATCAAGTTCGCCCTGTTCGACAAGCTCGTCTACAGCAAGCTGCGCACCGCCATGGGCGGCCGCGTGACATACGCCGTGTCGGGCTCGGCCCCGCTCGGCCCGCGCCTGGGTCACTTCTTCCACAGCCTCGGCGTCACGATCCTCGAGGGGTACGGCCTGACCGAGACCACGGCACCGGCGACGGTGAACCTGGCCACCAAGTCGAAGATCGGCACCGTCGGACCGGCGCTTCCCGGTGTCGGCGTCCGCCTCGCCGAGGACGGCGAGGTCGAGGTGCGCGGCATCAACGTCTTCAAGGAGTACTGGCAGAATCCCGAGGCGACGGCGGCGACGTTCGACGGCGACTGGTTCAAGACCGGAGACATCGGCTCGTTCGACGACGAGGGCTTCCTCACGATCACGGGCCGCAAGAAGGAGATCATCGTCACTGCCGGCGGCAAGAACGTCGCCCCGGCCGCGCTCGAAGACCCGATCCGCGGCAACCCGGTCGTCGGCCAGGTCGTCGTCGTCGGCGACCAGAAGCCGTTCATCGCGGCGCTGATCACCCTCGACTCCGAGATGCTGCCGACGTGGCTGGGTAACAACGGCCTGCCCGCCGACATGTCGCTGGCGGATGCCGCGAACAACGCCTCGGTGCGCGCCGAGGTCCAGCGGGCGATCGACATCGCCAACAAGAACGTGTCGCGCGCAGAGTCGATCCGCAAGTTCACGATCCTCGACACCGAGTGGACCGAGGACAGCGGACACCTGACCCCGAAGCTGTCGATCAAGCGCAATGTGATCCTCGACGACTTCGCCGGTCACATCGATGAGATCTACAACGTCGGCGTCAACACCACCAACGTCGCCCTGGGCGGCTGACCCGTCCGATTCAGGAGCCCCGGTCCACCGCGGTGGGCCGGGGCTTCGTCGTGGGCGGGGCCGGCGTCAGAACCAGTCGCTCTCGCGGACCTCGCGCATCGCGACCTTGCGATCCTCGGGCGTCAGACGCGACAGGTAGAGCATGCCGTCGAGATGGTCGCACTCGTGCTGCAGCGCCTGGGCCATCAGCCCGTCGCCCTCGAGGACGATCTCGTTGCCGTCGAGGTCGATTCCGGTGACCTTGGCATGGGGATGCCGGATCGCATCGTGCCATAGCCCGGGTACCGACAGGCATCCCTCGCCCACCGGCTCGGGCTCGCCCGACACCTCGAGCACGGGGTTGAGCACGTAGCCGATGTCACCGTCGATGTTGTAGCTGAACGCGCGCACGCCCACACCGATCTGCGGCGCCGCGACGCCGGCGCGGCCGGGCGGGGTGACCGAGTCGATCAGATCCTGAACGAGCGCGCGCACGCCCTCGTCGATGGTCTCGATCGGCGCACACGCGGCGCGCAGCACAGGGTCGCCGAAGAGGCGGATCTGCCGGACGGCCATCAGGCCGGGACCTGCGCGCGCAGACCTTCGACCACGGCGGCCGCGAGATTGCGCGCGGCCAGACGTGTCGCGGGCTGCAGGTCCTTGAAGTTGATGGCGCTTCCGGCGGCGATGTGCGCGTCGTAGGGCATGCGCACGACGGTGCGGACCCGGCTGCGGAAGTGCGCCTCGAGCTCGTCGGCGCGCACCAGAGCGGTGCCGGGACGCGACGTGTTCAGCACGACGACAGCACCGCGGACCTGCTCGGCGAAGCCGTTGGTCTCGAGCCAGGTGAGGGTCTCGGCGGCCAGGCGTGCCTCGTCCACGCTGAGTCCGGCCACGATCACCATCTGGTCGGACAGCTCGAGGGTCGCCTCCATCACCGAGTGGACGATGCCCGTGCCGGTGTCGGTGAGTACGACCGAGTAGTAGTGCGCGGCGATCGCGGCGACGTCGTGATAGTCGCGGTCGTTGAACGCCTCGGAGACGCGCGGGTCGGAATCGGATGCCACGACGTCCAGTCGCGTCTCGTCGCGGGCGACGACGGCGGACAGGTCGTTGAACCCGACCACTTCGCCGCGCATGCGCACGAGGTCACGGACGGTCTTGCCGCTGGTGCCGCCGATCCGCTCGGCCAGGGTGCCGCGGTCGGGGTTGGCGTCGACGGCGATGACACGGTCGTCGCGGGCGTCGGCCAGTGCCATGCCGAGCAGGGTCGTGACGGTCGTCTTGCCGACGCCGCCCTTGCGCGAGAGCACCGGGACGAACCGGGCCCCGCCGTTCAGTGGTGCGGCGATGCGGTGGTCCAGCTCCTTGCGGGCCCGCGCCCGCTTGCCGTCACCGAGGTTCACCTTGCGCGCGGTGACCGTGTAGACGAAGTGCTGCCACGCGCCCTCGGGCTCGGGACGCACGCGCTGCGACGGCTCGAGCAGACGGTCGGCGGTCAGCAGGTCGCTGGTCTCGCGGTCCGCCTCGAACTCGCCGAGCCGGCGCGACTGCAGCGCGACATCGGCCGTGCGGGGGTTGCGGATCCGCTCCACGGCGTGCCTCTCGTCGCTGTCGTGGTGGAACGCCGCGCGCCTGGTCGCCGGAAGCGCTCCGGTCGAGGTGTCCTCGACCACATCGGCGTCGACGGTGTCGCCGGTGCCGCGTGTGCTCTCGGCGATGGTCGCCTCGGCGGCGTCGTCCTCGAGCACCTCAGCGGTGTACGTCTCCCCCGTGTACGGCTCGGCGGTGATCGGCTCGTCCTCGACCGCGGCATCCTCGATCGCAGCGCTCGTGCGTGCGTCGTCGGCCACCGCGACCGAGACGTCGTCGTCGACGAGGTCGTCGTCCTCGGCGCCCAGCGGCGGCAGTGTCACGTCGACCTGCGCGGTGGCGCCGTCGGTGATGCCGAAGGCAGCGGTGTCGAGGTTGCCGGTGCTGGCGAGCACGCCGTTCTCGGCCTCGTCGGGCACGTTGTCATTTCGGTCAGGCGTCACAGCTGCTCTCTCCACGTCTCAGGGCGCGCACGCCCGACGCTCCAGATTAGTCCGTGGGCTTCACCACGAGCAAAAGGTCGCCGGCTTCGACGGGCGCGGTCTCGGCGATCGCGAGCCGTTCGACGGTGCCGTCGACGGGGGCGGTGATGGCCGCCTCCATCTTCATCGCTTCGATGGATGCCACCGGCTGACCCGCTTTGACGGTGTCGCCGACGTCGACCTTCAGCGTCACGACGCCCGAGAACGGCGCGGCGACCTGGCCCGGCTTGGACGTGTCAGCCTTCTCGGCCTGACGCGCCTGGACCTCGACCGAACGGTCGCGGACGAACACCGGGCGCAGCTGACCGTTGAGGGTCGTCATCACGGTGCGCATGCCCTTGTCGTCGACCTCGCCGATCGCCTCGAGCCCGAAGAACAGCTGCACGCCGCGCTCGAGCTCGACCACGTGCTCGGTGCCGGGCACCATGCCGTACAGGTAGTCGGCGGTGTCGAGCATGCTGAGGTCACCGTAGGTCTCGCGAACCTCCCGGAATGCCCGCGTCGGCGCCGGGAACAGCAGGCGGTTGAGCATGTCGCGGCGCTCCGCCGACTCGGCGCCCAGCGCTGCGGACTCTTCGTCGGTCAGCTCGGTGATCCCCACCCTGACCTCGCGGCCGGCGAGGACCTTGGTGCGGAACGGTTCGGGCCACCCACCGGGCAGGTCACCCAGCTCCCCAGCCATGAAGCCGACGACCGAGTCGGGCACGTCGTACTTGTGCGGATTGGCCTCGAAGTCGGCGGGGTCGGCCTTCACTGCCGCCAGGTGCAGCGCGAGGTCGCCGACGACCTTCGACGACGGGGTGACCTTGGGCACGCGGCCGAGGATGTCGTTCGCGGCGGCGTACATGTCCTCGATGAGCTCGAAGTCGTCCGCCAGCCCGAGCGCGATGGCCTGCTGACGCAGGTTCGACAGCTGGCCGCCCGGGATCTCGTGGTGGTACACGCGGCCGGTGGGGCCGGGCAGGCCCGACTCGAACGGCCGGTATATGTGGCGCACCGCCTCCCAGTACGGCTCCAGATCCGTGACCGCCGCCAGGTCGAGGCCGGTGTCGCGGTCGGTGTGCGACAGCGAGGCCACCAGGGCCGACAGCGAGGGCTGGCTCGTGGTGCCCGCCATGGGCGCAGAGGCCGCGTCCACGGCATCCGCCCCCGCAGCACTCGCGGCGAGCAGGGTGGCAAGCTGTCCGCCGGCGGTGTCGTGGGTGTGGACGTGGACCGGAAGGTCGAACCGCTCGCGCAGCGCCGTGACGAGGGTCGTCGCGGCGGCCGGCCGCAGAAGCCCGGCCATGTCCTTGATCGCCAGCACGTGCGCACCGGCGTCGACGATCTGCTCCGCGAGGCCCAGGTAGTAGTCCAGCGTGTAGAGATCTTCGCCCGGCGAGAGCAGGTCGCCGGTGTAGCAGAGGGCGACCTCGGCCACCGCCGTGCCGGTGTTCAGGACCGCGTCGATCGCGGGCCGCATCTGGTTCACGTCGTTGAGCGCGTCGAAGATGCGGAAGATGTCGACCCCGGATGCCGCGGCCTCGGCCACGAACGCGTCGGTCACCTGCGTGGGGTAGGGCGTGTAGCCGACGGTGTTGCGGCCGCGCAGGAGCATCTGGATGGCCACGTTCGGCAGAGCCTGGCGCAGTGCGTCGAGACGCTCCCAGGGGTCCTCGCCGAGGAACCGCAGCGCGACGTCGTAGGTGGCCCCGCCCCACGCCTCCACGGACAGCAACTGCGGGGTCAGCCGGGCCACGTACGGCGCGGCGGTGACGAGGTCCTTCGTGCGGACGCGCGTGGCCAGCAGGGACTGGTGCGCGTCGCGGAATGTGGTCTCGGTGACGGCGAGGGCCGTCTGCTCGCGCAGGGCCTTCGCGAAGCCGGCGGGGCCGAGCTCGAGCAGGCGCTGGCGCGAACCGGGAACGGGCTCGGCAGTGCGGTCGATCGTGGGGAGCTTGGATGCCGGGTCGACCGACACCGGGTTCTCTCCGTGCGGCCGGTTGACGGTGACGTCGGCCAGCCACGAGACGATCTTCGTGCCGCGGTCCTTCGACTCGCGGCCGTTGACCAGATCGGGCCGCTCGTCGATGAACGCCGTGCTGAGGTCGCCCGCGATGAACGCCGGGTCGTCGAGCACGCGCTGCAGGAACGGGATGTTGGTGGAGACGCCGCGGATGCGGAACTCGGCAAGGGCCCGGCGCGAGCGCTGCACGGCGGCGGCGAAGTCACGGCCGCGGCAGGTGAGCTTGGTGAGCATGGAGTCGAAGTGCGGGCTGACCTGCGAGCCGGCGGCGGTCGTCCCGCCGTCGAGGCGGATGCCGGCGCCGCCGGGCGACCGGTAGGTGGTGATCTTGCCGGTGTCGGGCCGGAATCCCTGGGCGGGGTCCTCGGTCGTGATGCGGCACTGCAGGGCGGCGCCGCGCAGGTGGATGTCCTCTTGCCGCAGCCCGAGCTCGTCGAGGGTCTGGCCGGCGGCGATGCGCATCTGCGACTGGACGAGGTCGACGTCGGTCACTTCTTCGGTGACGGTGTGCTCGACCTGGATGCGCGGGTTCATCTCGATGAAGACGAACTCGCCGGTGCGGGGGCCGGCGGTCTCGAGCAGGAACTCGACGGTGCCGGCGTTCTCGTAGCCGATCGACTTCGCGAAGGCGATGGCGTGTGCGTGGAGCGCGTCGCGGACGTCGGGTTCCAGGTGGGGGGCCGGGGCGATCTCGACGACCTTCTGGTGGCGGCGCTGCACCGAGCAGTCGCGCTCGAACAGGTGCACGGTGTGCCCGGTCTTGTCGGCGAGGATCTGCACCTCGACGTGACGCGGCCGCTGCACCGCCTGCTCGAGGAACACCCGGGCGTCGCCGAATGCGCTGCCGGCTTCGCGCATCGCCTCGGCGAGGGCGGGCGCCAGCTGCTCGGGCGTGGCGACGCGGCGCATCCCGCGCCCGCCACCGCCGGCGACGGCTTTGACGAAGATGGGGAAGCCGATGTCGGCGGCCTGCGAGACGAGCAGATCGACGTCGTCCGACGCCTGGGTCGACCGCAGCACCGGCACGCCGGCGGCGATGGCGTGCTCCTTCGCGGTGACCTTGTTGCCGGCCATCTCCAGCGCGCCCTCGGGCGGACCGATGAAGGCGATACCGATCTCAGCCGCTTTGGCGGCCAGCTCCGGGTTCTCAGAGAGGAACCCGTAGCCCGGGTAGATGGCATCCGCCCCGCTCTCGGTCGCGACGCGGATGATCTCGTCGACATCGAGGTAAGCGCGCACCGGGTGACCCCGCTCGCCGATCTGGTAGGCCTCGTCCGCCTTGAGCCGGTGCAGCGAATAGCGATCCTCGTAGGGGAAGACCGCGACCGTGCGCGCCCCGAGTTCGAAGGCCGCGCGGAATGCGCGGATCGCGATTTCGCCGCGATTGGCCACCAGGATCTTGCGGAACATGCTCACCTCTTGAGATGCCAGGGCGCCTCTGCGTCGGGTCGCCGTGCGCGTGCTGAGTACCTTCACAGCCTAGGGGAAGGTAACGTAGAGCCTCGTGCACGTACTCTCCGTCAGCTCGCTGAAGGGCGGCGTCGGCAAGACGACCGTAACCCTCGGGCTCGCCTCTGCGGCGTTCGCCCGTGGGGTGCGGACCCTCGTCGTCGACCTCGACCCGCAGTCCGACGTGTCTACGGGCATGGACATCCAGGTCGCCGGCCGCCTCAATGTGGCCGATGTCCTCGCGAACCCGAAGGAGAAGGTCGTCCGTCAGGCGATCACTTCGAGCGGGTGGGCGAAGGTGCATCCGGGCACCATCGACGTCATGATCGGCAGTCCGTCGGCGATCAACTTCGACGGCCCGCACCCGAGCGTCCGCGATGTGTGGAAGCTCGAAGAGGCCCTCGCGACGATCGAGAGCGAGTACGACCTCGTGCTCATCGACTGCGCGCCATCGCTGAACGCACTCACGCGCACGGCGTGGGCGGCCTCGGACCGGGTGGTCGTCGTCACCGAGCCGGGCCTGTTCTCGGTCGCCGCCGCCGACCGCGCGCTGCGGGCGATCGAGGAGATCCGCCGCGGCCTCTCCCCCCGTCTGCAGCCGCTGGGCATCGTCGTCAACCGCGTGCGCCCGCAGTCGATCGAGCACCAGTTCCGCATCAAGGAGCTGCGCGACATGTTCGGCCCGCTGGTGCTCTCACCCCAGCTGCCCGAGCGCACCTCACTGCAGCAGGCGCAGGGCGCGGCCAAGCCGCTGCACATCTGGCCCGGCGACTCCGCTCAGGAGCTCGCGGCCGACTTCGACTCGCTGCTGGACCGCGTGCTGCGCACCGGCCGGATCGCCGGCACCGGCGAAGCCCGCGCCTGAGCCGGTCCGGTTCGCGCCGAGTTCGGGCCGGACACGCGCCTCACAGTGCGTCCGAGGTTCGATTCGCAGGACAGAAGCCCGATCCCGGGCGTGGCGGCGGGGTGACACGCCGTGCGCGACAGAATCTCCTGCGAGCCGAACGCGCGGCGGGTGCGTCGTCAGGCTGAGCGGGGCGGGATGCCGGGGCTCCGCCGGACGGGAGCGGGTCAGGCGGACTTGACGGCGCGACGCGCGGCGAGTTCGTCCACCGGGTCGGGCACCTGCGGGTCGAAGTCGAGCAGGGTCGACTCCACCTCGTGGAGCACCTTGCCCACGGCGATGCCGAACACGCCCTGGCCGCGGCTGACCAGGTCGATGACCTCGTCGTTCGAGGTGCACAGGTAGACCGAGGCACCGTCGCTCATGAGCGTGGTGCCGGCGAGATCCCGGATGCCGGCGGCGCGCAGCTGGTCGACCGCGGTGCGGATCTGCTGCAGCGAGATGCCGGTGTCGAGCAGTCGCTTGACGAGTTTGAGCACGAGGATGTCGCGGAACCCGTACAGTCGCTGCGAGCCCGAGCCGCTGGCACCGCGGACGGTGGGGACGACCAGTTCGGTGCGAGCCCAGTAGTCGAGCTGGCGGTAGGTGATGCCGGCGGCGCGCGCCGCGACGGCGCCGCGGTAGCCGACCTCGTCGTCCATCGCGGGAAGACCGTCGGTGAACAGCAGCTCGTTGGCGAACTGGGGACCGGACGGCGGTCCGCCGGGCGCATCGTGCGCAGTCATGTTCGCCTCCTGCCGTGTTCGGGGTGTGATCCCACGCTAGATGCTCCGGACGGTCGCGGCAACGACATCCGGCCGTGTCGCCCCGGCGTGTCGTGACCGTTCAGGGCAGCAGCCGCTCGAGGGCGACCTGCACGAAGCCGGCACGCACCTCATCGAGGCGTCGCACGAGCTCGGGTGCGAGCTCGCCGGCACGCCCGCGCGATGCGGCATCCGTCCGCCGCAGCAGCGGCGCCAGCGCGCTCTCGACGAGGGCGACCTCACGCTCGGCGGCCTGGCGCAGACCCCGCACGTGACGCGGCTGGATGCCGTGCGCCTCGAGCGCGACGAGCGCGCGCAGCAGCGCCAGGGTGTGTTCGTCGTAGGTCTCGGCCGCGGCGATCAGACCCGCACTGACCGCGTCGTTGAGCAGCGGCGCCGCGGCACCGGCGGTCTTCAGCAGCTCCTCGCGCTTGTAGCGCCGCGCGGCGGGCACGAGCGAGGTGGGCACGGTCGGGGCTGCCCCGTTGCCGTTCTCATCGAGGTACTCGCGGATGCGTGCCAGCGGCAGGTAGTGGTCGCGCTGCAGGGTGAGCGCGACGCGCAGCCGATTGACGTCGGCGGGCGAGAACTTGCGGTATCCCGACTCGGTGCGCATCGGTGTGACGATGCCCTGCACCTCGAGGAAACGCAGCTTGCTGCTGGTGAGATTCGGGAACTCGGGCGTCAGTCGCGCCAGGACCTGGCCAATGCTGAGGTGACCCGCGGCCGCCGAGCGGCTTCGGGGAGAGGCGGCGGGCGTCACGCTCCGTTCACCGAACCGCGGTCGAGTGGGGCGGCGAAGAAGTTCAGACGGAACTTGCCGATGCGCAGCTCGGCACCGTCGGCGAGGGTGGCACGATCGACGCGCTCGCCGTTGACGTACGTGCCGTTGAGCGAGCGCTGGTCGACGAGTTCGAACACGGTGCCGGTGCGGACGATCTCCGCGTGCCGGCGCGAGACGGTGACGTCGTCGAAGAAGATGTCGGCCTCGGGGTGACGACCCACGGTGGTCACATCGGTGTCGAGCAGGTAGCGGGCGCCCGCCGTCGGTCCGGAGCGCACGAGCAGCAGCGCGGAGCGTGACGGAAGCGCCGCGATCGCCTCGCGCTCGACGTCGCTCAGCTCGCTGCCGAACGGCACGAACGACAGGTCGGAGTCATGCCCGAACGTCTGGGTCGTGTCCGACGGACGTTGCTGTGCAGCATCGCCCTCACGCCGAATGTCGCCGGGTCGACTGTTCTCCTCCACCGTGGCCTCCTCCTGACCCACCCTAACGGATCGACCGGCCGGGCGAAGGGTCGGATTCGGGCCGAACGGGCGATGACTCCGTGTTTCGCCATGTGTCGCCCGGCATGACGCGCGCGGCGGGGGCGGCTTAGCCTGACGGCATCCTCAATCGGAGGACCATCGGAAAGGAATCGCTCGTGTCCACGTCGCAGAATCACCTCACGCCCACCCCGGTGCGTCAGGACACGGTCTGCATGTGCGCGCGCGGCGGCGCCTGCTCGTCCTTCGCGCCGGGTCACGCGGTGCATCTGATCCAGGCGCGGCTCGTGTCGGCGACGCCTGCCGAGTGGGTGGATGCCACGGTCTCCGAGCACCACGAAGACGGCACCCTCGTGCTGCATACGCTGGACGGCGAGCGCATCGAGCTGTGGAACGGCGCCGGCGCGGCCGGCACTGTGCGCAGTGGCGAGCCGGTGGCCCTCCACTCCCGCTACCACGCACTGTCTGCCGCGGGACGCCTGTTCAACGCCCTGCGACTGAGCTGATCCGGCCGGTTCAGCCGGCCATCATCATCTCGCGCATCTTCATGCAGGCGTCCATGCACGCCTGACACGACTCCGCGCACATCTTGCAGACCGGGCTCATGTCGGCGTGCGGCATGCACATGTCCATGCAGTTCTGACACATCGCGATGCAGGCGTCGAGCATCGCCATCATCGTGGCCGGCGTCATGCCCTGCATGCGCATCATCGAACGCATCATCGTGTTGCACATGTCGGCGCAGTTCATGCAGGCCGGTGCGCAGTCCATCATCTGCGTCGAGCAGACCGTGCAGGCCTGTTCGCATGCGGCGCACGCGTCCATGCACGCCTGCATGACGGCCATATCCATGGCGGGCATGCCCTCCATCGACATCATCTCGCCGGACTGCATTCCCTCGGTCATGGCCTTCATCACCATGGCATCCATTCGCGTCTCCTCCGTCGCCGTCGCGAGCAGGTGCCCGCCTTGCCGCCATGGTAGATCCGCGGCCCCGCCGGCACCAGGCATCGGTACGCTCGATCAGGTGATGTCATCAGGAATTAACAGGCGCTCCCGGATCCGCGCATCGATCGCGGTGCTGCTCGGACTGGTGCTGGCCGGCATCGCCTCCCCCGCTTTCGCCCACGATGAGCTGATCGGCACCGAGCCCGCCGCGCAGTCGACGGTCGAGGCGCTGCCGGATGAACTGGTCCTCACCTTCAGTGGCGTGCTGCTGGACGACGCCGGAGCGACCGCGGTCGCGGTGCTCGACGCGTCGTGCACATCGCTGACCGCCGGCGATCCCGTCATCGACGGCACCAAGGTCATCCAGCCGGTGACGGCAGGGGCGGACGGCGTGGTCACCGTGCAGTGGCGGGTGGTCTCCAGCGACGGTCACCCCATCTCGGGCGAGTACACGTTCACCGCCGGCGAGGGCGGGTCGGCGCAGGCCTGCGACGCTGCTCCCGATGAGGAGACGGATGCCGGGGCCTTCCCGATCGGGATCGTCATCGCCGTGCTGGGCGTGGGCATCGTCGCCGCCGGCGGCGGGGCGCTCGCGCTCATGCTCAGGCGCCGTCCGGCGCAGCACGAGGACTAGGCTTGACGCATGCCTCATTACGACGTCGTCATCCTCGGTGCCGGCCCCGGCGGCTATGTCGCGGCAGTGCGATCCGCCCAGCTCGGCCTCTCCGTCGCCATCATCGAAGAGAAGTACTGGGGCGGTGTCTGCCTGAACGTGGGCTGCATCCCCTCCAAGGCTCTCCTGCGCAACGCCGACCTCGCGCACACCTTCACCCACCAGGCCGAGCTGTTCGGCATCCGCGGTGACGTGACGTTCGACTTCGGCACCGCGTTCGACCGCAGCCGCAAGGTGTCCGAGACCCACGTCAAGGGCATCCACTTCCTGATGAAGAAGAACAAGGTCACCGAGTACGAGGGCCGTGGGTCGTTCACCGGACCCAAGGCCATCACCGTGACCCGCGCCGACGGCTCGACCGAAGACGTCACCTTCGACAACGCGATCATCGCCACCGGCTCGACCGTGCGGCTGCTCCCCGGCGTGCAGCTGAGCGACAACGTCGTGACCTACGAAGAGCAGATCATGACGCGCGAGCTGCCCCGCTCGATCGTCATCGTCGGCGCCGGCGCGATCGGCATGGAGTTCGCCTATGTGCTCTCCAACTACGGCGTGAAGGTCACCATCATCGAGTTCCTCGACCGCGCCCTCCCCAACGAGGACGTCGACGTCTCGAAGGAGATCACCCGCCAGTACAAGAAGTACGGCATCGACATCCTCGCCTCGACCAAGGTCGAGTCGGTCGTCGACAACGGCTCGTCGGTCACCGTCTCGTACAGCGCGAACGCCGACGGCACCCAGGGCCAGATCGAGGCCGACAAGGTGCTCATGTCGATCGGCTTCGCCCCGAACATCGAGGGCTTCGGTCTGGACAAGACCGGCGTGAAGCTCACCGAGCGCGGCGCGATCGAGATCGACGACTACATGCGCACGAACGTCGAGGGCATCTACGCGATCGGCGACGTCACCGCGAAGCTGCAGCTGGCGCACGTCGCCGAGGCGCAGGCGGTCGTGGCGGCCGAGACCATCGGCAAGGCCGAGACCCAGACGCTGGGCGACTACCGCATGATGCCGCGCGCGACGTTCTGCTCGCCGCAGGTGGCCTCGTTCGGCCTCACCGAGCAGCAGGCGCGCGACGCCGGCTACGACGTGAAGGTCGCGAAGTTCCCGTTCAGCGCGAACGGCAAGGCCAACGGCCTGGGCGAGCCCATCGGATTCGTCAAGCTCATCGCCGACGGCGAGCACCTCGAGCTGCTCGGCGGCCACCTCATCGGCCCCGACGTGTCGGAACTGCTGCCCGAGCTCACGCTGGCGCAGAAGTGGGATCTGACCGCCCTCGAGGCCGCGCGCAACGTGCACACGCACCCGACGCTGTCGGAGGCATTGCAGGAGGGCTTTCACGGCCTCGCCGGTCACATGATCAACATGTAGGCTGACTGACCATAGCTGACGCCGCCCCAACCGAAGCCGGGGGCGGCGTCAGTGCGTTCGGGGGTGTTCAGCCGGCGGCGTCGTCCATGAACTCGCGCTGCTCCTGCCGGCACCGGCACGCCGTCGCGATCTTGGCGGCCCACTCGACGGCTTCCTCGCGCGTGGCCTGCAGGTCGCCGGTCAGATCCATCTCACCGCGAGCCGACTCAGCCGCCCAGGGCGCGTGCGAGTTTCGATCCGGATGCCGAGACGTGCCCGCCGGCCCGCTCGACCAGCGTGTCCGCGGCGGCGAACAGCACGGCCCGGGCGGTCGCGGCGGTCGGCGCGGCGGGGCCGAGTTCGAGTTCCCACTCCCGCCACGTGGTCTCCACGCGTCGGCGCAGGTCGGTGGCGGTGACGCGGTCGTCGACGAACTCCGCGAGCACACCCCCGTCGGTGTCGTACAGCGCGTACGCGGTGCGGGCGTTGCGAATGCGCGCGACGACGGCGAACGGCCCGGCCGTGATCTCTGTCAGCGCCGCGATGACCGCTGCCGGCGGGAGCGGTGCGATATCGGCCGCATCACCGGCATCCACCCGCCCTGCGGGAACCCGCTCGATGCCCGCCTCGAGCGGCCACTGCGTCTCGAGCTTGCCCTCCGGCGTGGAGCGCTTGATGTGCCAGCCGGCGTCGGGTCCGCCGGTGCGTCGGCGCAGCGCCGTGAGCGCCTGCGCGAGTGCGGCGTCGGCCGTGTCGAAGTATCGCGCGTCGAGGTCGCGCGGCTCGGGCTCGCCGACGCGCGCGACGCCCGGCAGCGCCGACCAGTCCGGGACGCGCGTGTCGTCATCGACGTCGTACTTGCGCTCGATCTCGAGCGAGTGGGCGGGCGTCGTGTTCTCTGCCGCGGTCACTCGCCGTTGTCGTGCTCGTCGGGGTCGGGGTCGATGTCGTCCTCGGCGTGCACGAACCGGAACTCCGCCTCGGTGGGGCCGTCGCCGCTGCCCGTGTTCTCGAGCGCACCGGCGCGCGCGTAGACGATCTGCGTCTCGCTGTACGGCAGGATCAGCTGGTCCTGCTTCGGGTCGTCGAGCGGGATGACCTGTCCGTCCAGCGGACCTCCGTGCAGTCGTGCAATCGCCATGGTGACCTCCTGCGGCAAGCCTAGACCCGCACCCGGCCGGGTGGCCGCAGGAGGTCCCGTGGTTCTCAGTGGGTGGGGAACCCCAGGCTGATCTGGCTCTCGCTCGGGTCGGGCCAGCGGGTGGTGACGACCTTGCGGCGCGTGTAGAAGTTGAACGCCTCGGCCCCGTACATGTGGGTGTCGCCGAACAGCGAGTCCTTCCAGCCGCCGAACGAGAACGCGCCCACCGGCACCGGGATCGGCACGTTGATGCCGACCATGCCGACCTCGATGTCGTACTCGAACTGCCGCGCGGTCTTGCCGTCGCGCGTGAAGACGGCGGTGCCGTTGGCGTACCGGTTGCCGTTGATGAGCGCGACGGCCTCGTCGTAGGTGTCCACGCGCACGACCGACAGCACCGGTCCGAAGATCTCCTCGTCGTAGACGCGCATGCCGGGGGTGACCTTGTCGACCAGCGAGGGCCCGATGAAGAAGCCGTCACCGTCCACCTGCAGCTCGCGCCCGTCGACCACCAGCCGGGCGCCCTCTCCCTCGGCGCCGGCGACGAAGCCGTCGACGCGGTCGAGGGCGTCGCGCGTGATGAGCGGACCCATCTCGCTGGCGGGGTCGGTGCCGTCGCCGACCTTCAGCCCGCCGATGCGCTCGGACACCTTCGCGATGAGGTCGTCGGCGACCTCGCCCACGGCCACGACGACCGAGACGGCCATGCACCGCTCCCCCGCCGATCCGTACCCGGCCGACACCGCAGCGTCGGCAGCGGCATCGAGGTCGGCGTCGGGCATGACGATCATGTGGTTCTTCGCCCCGCCGAGGGCCTGCACGCGCTTGCCGTTCTCGGCGGCGCGGGCGTAGATGTATTTCGCGATCGGGGTCGAGCCGACGAACGAGACGGCGCGGATGATCGGATCGTCGAGGATCGCGTCGACCGCCTCCTTGTCGCCGTGGACGACGTTGAGGATGCCGTCGGGCACCCCGGCCTCGGCGAAGATGTCGGCGAGCCAGACGGCGGCGGAGGGGTCGCGCTCGCTGGGCTTGAGGATGACCGCGTTGCCGGCGGCGACCGCGGTCGTGACCATCCACAGCGGCACCATCGCCGGGAAGTTGAACGGCGTGATGCAGGCGACCACGCCGACCGGCTGGCGCACCTGGTGCACGTCGACGCCGCCGGCGACCTGCTCGGAGTACTCGCCCTTGAGGTGATGCATGAGGCTGGTGCAGAACTCGACGTTCTCCAGGCCCCGGGTCACCTCGCCGTGGGCGTCGCTCACGGTCTTGCCGTGCTCGGCGGTGATGATGCGCGCGAGCTCGTCGCCGCGTGAGGCGATCAGGTCGCGCAGCCGGAAGATGATCTGCTGCCGCTTCACCAGGCCGGTGTCGCGCCAGGCCCGCTGGGCGGCCTGCGCGGTGCGGGCCGCCTCGTGCACGAGATCGGCCGATGCCAGGGCGACCTCACCCGTCTGCTGCCCGGTGGCGGGGTTGAACACCGGCCCGACGCGGCCGTCGGCGGGCACGTGGCGCCCGCCGATGACGTGTGGGATCGCGGTGAGGGTCGTGGTCTCAGTGGTGGTGCTCATGGTTCTCCCTGGGTGAAGCGAGTCAGACGTGGGCGGTGTCGAGGGCGGGCTCGTAGCCGCGCAGCGTGCCGTCGGGGGTGTTGAAGCGGGCGACGAGGGTGCAGTCCTTGTCGGCGAGGCCCTCGTCGACGAGCTGCTGCAGCTGCGCGACGGCGAGCGTGCCGGCGGGCAGATGGATGCCGGTGGTCTCACCGGCGGCGACCGCGAGGCCGCCGTCCTTGTGGGCGAGCCCGACCGAGAACGTGGCATCGAAGTTGCGGTTCGACGCGGCCGTGTCGACGACGCCGGGCACGGGGTACCAGGTCTTCAGCGCCCACGATGAGCCGCTCGAGACGCTCGCGACGTCCCAGAACACCTTCGGGTCGAGGCCGAGCTGCTCGGCCAGCTGCGCGCCCTCGGACATGGCCATCACGTTGATCAGCAGGATGAGGTTGTTCGCGAGCTTCGCCGCGATGCCGGTGCCGTCGCCGCCGCACCGGATGACGTTGCCGGCCATCGGGTCGACCAGCGCGGCCGCGCGTTCGACGGCGTCGGGCTGCCCGCCGAGCATGAACGTGAGCGTGCCGGCCTCGGCGCCGGCGGTGCCGCCCGAGATCGGCGAGTCTACGAAGGCGAGTCCGCGGGCCGCCGCCTCGTCATGGCACCAGCGCGAGGTCTCGACATCGACGGTCGAGGTGTCCAGCAGCAGCATGTCCGCCGTCGCGTGCGCGAAGACGCCGTCGGGGCCGCCGAACACCGCGCGGACGTGCTCGGGTTTGGGCAGCGATGTGACCACCGCGTCTGCCCCGGTGACGGCTTCGGCGATGGATGCCACGACCTCGACGCCGTGCGCGGCGGCAGCCGCCGCGGCATCCGGATTCGGATCCACTCCCCGCACGGTGTGGCCGGCGGCGATGAGGTGGGCGGTCATCGGCGCACCCATGTGGCCGAGTCCGATCCAGGCGATCGTGGTCATGTTCTGCTCCCTGCGACGTCGAAGGTGAGGGGGCGTGCCATGGTCGGCCCTCCCCGTGCCTACGTCCAGGCTAGGCAGACTCGTTCTGCCGATCAATGCACATGCCCGTCACAATCTTGCACCGACGCTGTGCATCAGTGCACACTCGATGGGTGCCCCCCACGCCACAGCAGCCACCGCTCGACGCCCTGATGACCTTCCTCGCGGTCGCGCGGCTCGGCCGCTACACCGCGGCTGCCGAAGTCCTCGGCGTGAACCACTCGACGGTCTCGCGCCGCATCGCCGCTTTGGAAGAGGCGATGGGCGGCCGGGTACTCGTGCGCTCGGCCGGCGGGTGGGAAGTGACGATGCTCGGCCGCCGCGCGGTCGAGGTCGCCGAGCGCATCGAGGCGTCGATGGGCGAACTGGTCGCCGGCGACGACGGCAACCTGGTGCGCGGGGTCGTGCGCATCGCCGCACCGGAGGCGTTCACGTCGGTCTTCCTGGTGCCCGCGATGGCGCGGTTGCGCGAGCGGCACCCGGATCTGTCGATCGAGCTGCTCGCCGCAACACGGCGCGTGCGCCAGAACCGCTCCGGCGTCGACCTCGAGATCGTCGTGGGCCGCCCGCAGGTGCTGCGCGCGTACGCGACGCCGGTGTGCACCTACGAGCTGCGGCTCTACGCGACCCCGCAGTACCTCGCGCGGACGAGCACGCCGACGTCGCTGGCCGACCTCGCCGCCCACCCGCTCGTCTACTACGTCGAGGCGTCGCTGCAGGTCGACGAGCTCGACCGGGCGGTGCAGTCGCTGCCGGCCTCTCCCCCGTCGATCCGGTCGACGAGCGTGTTCGCGCACGTCGAGGCGACTGCCGCGGGGGCCGGCATCGGGGTGCTGCCCGACTTCCTGGGCGAGCACGATCCGCGCCTCGTGCAGGTGCTTCCGGGCGCCTACTCGCATCCGCTCGCCTATTGGGCGGTCGCCCGCGACGAGGGTGCGCGCAACGTCGCGATCGCCGAGACGCTCGCGGCGATCGCCCGTCACACCCGCGTCGCGCAGGCCGATCAGCGGACCGGCTCGGCCCTCCAGATGCGGTCGAGGTAGTCGCGCATCGAGCGGTCGGACGAGAAGTAGCCGGTGCGGGCGACGTTGAGGATCGCGGAGCGGGTCCACGACTCGGTGTCGGCGTACGCGGCATCCACCCTCTCCTGCGCCTGCAGATACGACGAGTAGTCGGCGAGGACCATGAAGCGGTCGTCGTAGAGCAGGTTCGACACGATCGGCTCGAACACCGACGCGTCGCCGCCCGAGAACGCGCCCGAGGCGATGAGGTCGATCGCGCGGCGCAGGCTGTCGTCGGCCTGATAGAAGTCGGCGGGGCGGTAGCCGCGCGCCCACAGCGCCTCGACCTCGGGCTCGCTCTGGCCGAACAGGAAGAAGTGGTCGTCGCCGACGAGTTCGCGGATCTCGACGTTCGCGCCGTCGTCGGTGCCGATGGTGAGGGCTCCGTTCAGCGCGAACTTCATGTTTCCGGTGCCCGACGCCTCCTTGCCGGCGAGCGAGATCTGCTCCGACAGGTCGGCCGCGGGAATCAGGCGCTCGGCGAGGGTCACGTTGTAGTTCGGCGGGAACAAGACCCCCAGCCGCCCCTCGACGCGCGGGTCGGCGTTGACGACCTTTCCGACCGCGTTGATCAGGTGGATGATGCGCTTGGCCATCACGTAGCCCGGCGCCGCCTTCGCGCCGAACACGAACGTGCGCGGCGTGACGTCGGCGGCGGCCACCCGGCCCGAGGTGATCCCCTCGTACAGCGTGACGATGTGGAGCAGCTTCAGCATCTGCCGCTTGTACTCGTGCAGGCGCTTGACCATGACGTCGACCATGTGGCCGTCGGCGATCTCGAAGCCGTCGCGGGCGCGGAGCACGTCGTTGAGGTGGCGCTTGTTGGCCGCCTTCACTTCGGCGAACGCGGTGCGGAAGTCCGGGTTCTCGGCGTACGACTCCAGCTCGCGGAGCCGCTCGAGATCGGTCAGCCAGCCGGTGCCGATCGCCTCGGTGATGAGGTCGGACAGGCCCGGGTTGGCGAGCTTGATGAACCGGCGCGGCGTGATGCCGTTGGTGACGTTGATGAACTTGTCGGGGAAGAACTCGCTGAACTGCGGCAGCACCTTGTCGCGCAGCAGCTGGGAGTGCAGCTCGGCGACGCCGTTGACCTTGGCTCCGGCGATGGTCGCGAGGTAGGCCATCCGGACGCTGCGCTCGGGGAACTCCGCGATGATCGACATGTCGCGCAGGCGCATGAGGTCGTCGCCGTAGCGCTCGCGCACCCGATCGAGGAACTCCTCGTTGATGCGGTAGATGATCTCGAGGTGGCGCGGCAGCAGGCGGCCGAGCAGCTCGACCGACCAGACTTCGAGCGCTTCGGGCAGCAGCGTGTGGCACGTGTAGGCGAAGCACTTCTGGGTGATCTCCCACGCGGCATCCCATTCGAGATGCATGTCGTCGACCAGCACGCGCATGAGCTCGGGGACGGCGATGACCGGGTGGGTGTCGTTGAGCTGGAAGATGACGCGGTCGGGCAGCGTCGACGGGTCGCCGTTCGGCAGCAGCCGGACGACGTCGGCGATCGAGGCCGCGACGAAGAAGTACTGCTGCTGCAGGCGCAGCTCCTTGCCCTGCGGCGTGGAGTCTTCGGGGTACAGGACCTGCGAGATGTTCTCGGCGTAGGTCTGCGAGCGGACGGCCTCTTCGAAGTCGCCGGAGTTGAAGATGCGCAGGTCGAACGCGTTGGTCGCCTTCGCGCGCCACAGGCGCAGCGTGTTGACGCGGCCGTTGAGGTAGCCGGGCACCATGTAGTTGTAGGGCACGGCTTTGACGCCCCACGCCGGGATCCAGCGGCTGCGAGTGACGCCGTCGTCGTCGTAGGTCTCGGTGTGCCCGCCGAAGCGGACGTCCTGCGCGAACTCGGGGTGGGGGAACTCCCACGGCGAGCCCATCGTCAGCCACGAGTCGGGCTGCTCGACCTGCTGGCCGTCCTCGAAGGTCTGCCGGAAGATGCCGTACTCGTAGCGGATGCCGTAGCCGACGTTGGCGACGCCCATCGTGGCCAGCGAGTCGATGAAGCAGGCGGCGAGGCGCCCGAGGCCGCCGTTGCCGAGGCCGGGCTCGACCTCTTGCTCGCGCAGCTCGTAGATGTCGATGCCGCATGCGGCCATCGCCTCGGTGGCGATGTCGGTCAGGCCGCTCGCGAGCAGGTTGTTGTCGAGCTGGCGGCCGAGCAGGTACTCCGCCGAGAGGTAGCAGACGACCTTCGCCTTCGACGCGAGCTGGCGGCGCAGGTCTTCGAGCCAGCGCGCCATGAGATAGTCGCGCACGGTCATGGCGAACGCGAAGTAGCGGTCGGCGACATTCGATGCGGACAGCGTGACGCCGCGTTCGTAGTTCAGATTGCGCAGGAACTGCCGGACGAAGCCGTCGACAGAGCTCGCGGGCCCCGCGACGGGGGCGAGGGCGAGCGGGTGGGTGGCGCCTGTTGCGGGCGCAGGTGTGATGTCGTTCTCGGGCACCCTAGAACGCTATCGTGACCGGCTGACTGCGACGCCCGCTGCGAGCGTGAATTCACCTGGCCGTGACACGAGTTCGCCTGCGCGTCACGCGGTGGCGTCGCGTCATACGGACATGTCGCTGAAGCGTGTGACCTGTGCCGAGCCGGCTCCGTCGGGCAGTGGAAGGCCGAGGTCGACGAGAACGATCTCGCCGGTGAGGCCCCGGGCTGCGGCGAGTCCGGTCTTGACGGCACCGAAGGTGACGGTGATGGATGCCGGCAGGACGACGTCGTCGGCCGTGCGGCCGGTGTCGGGCTGAAGGCCGCTGGGCAGGTCGACGGCGACGACCCGGGTGCGTCCGTCACGGATGGCGGGCAGCAGCGCCGACACCACGGTGCGGGCGGTGCCGCGGAGGGCGGGTTCGGCGCCGGTGCCGATGCCGAGGATTCCGTCGACCACGATCTCGTAGTCTGCGGCCACGATCGGGTCGTGCGGCACGGCTCCGGCCGCCGTTGCGGCAGCGAGCGCCTGAGGATGCGCCCGGGTGCCGGTGAGAATGACGTCGACGTCGGCACGCTCGGTGAGGTGGGCGGCGGCGAACAGTGCGTCGGCGCCGTTGTCGCCGCTGCCGGCGAGCACGAGCACGCGCGGGCGAGCGGGCGCCGATGCGGGTGAGGCCGGTGAGAGGGAGCTGTCTGTGGCCGGTGAGTCGGCAGCGTCTTCGGCCGCAGCGCCCGTCGTCTCGGGCAAGAGGCTGAGCACGACGCGGGCGAGGGCGTCGGAGGCCTGCGCCATGAGCGGGACGCCCGCCTCCAGCAGCGGGGCCTCGGCCGAGCGGACCTGCGCGGCCGAATAGGTGGGGACGCGTACGTGATCAGTCATCGGGCTCGTCCTTTCTCACCGGGCTGACCGGAGCGCTGACGTCGGCGCGGCGTCTGGCTTCGGGTGCCGCGTCGGGCCTGGCACCGCGTTCGACCTCGGGCGCTTCTTCGGCCTGAGGGGTGCGCTCCTCGGCTTCGGCCTTGTGGGCCTCCTCGGCCTGTTGAGCGCGCTCGTCGGCTTCGGCCTCGCGGGCGGTGCGCAGCTCGGCGCTCGCGACGGCGACGGCGTCTTCGGCGCGGCGGACGCGACGCTGCGCGAAGGTCTCGGCGCCGTAGCGCGCGCGGATCCGGTCTTCGTCCTCTTCGACGCCGGTGACGATGTACGACGAGGCGATGAGGATGACCTGTGCCGACAGGTTGAGCCACAGCAGCAGGGCGATCAGCGACGCGAAAGAGGCGAGGAGCGGGTTCGAGGAGGCGCCGCCGACGAACAGTCCGGAGAGCTGCTGCAGCACGGTGAGCCCGACAGCTCCGAGCAGCGCACCGCTCCACAGGGCGCGGGCGCGGGCGCGGACTCCGGAGAGCACGCGGAACAGGACGGCGATGATCGCGGCATCCAGGACGAAGGTGACGAGGATGACGATCCAGCGGCCGCCCCAGGTGACGAGCGGATGCCCGTGCGGCAGGCCGAAGACGTCGGCCATGATGTCGAGTCCGGCTGTTCCGATGACCGTCGCTGCCGCCGACGCCCCGAGTCCTGCGCCGATGCCGACGGCGAGGGCGAGGTTGCGCAGCATCACCCAGCCGAACCAGAGGTCGTCCGAGAGGGTGCCGGCGATGGTGCGCATGGCGATGCGCAGCGATCCGATCGCGCCGATGGCGGCGCCGACGAGACCGATGAGCGAGATGATGCCGGTCAGCGAGAAGCCGATCGGCTGGCTGAGCGCATCGAGCTGGATGAGGCCGTTCTCCCCGACGAGTCCGGGAATCACGTTGTCGACGGCGTCGACGAGCGCATCGATCGCGTCCGGATTGCCCGCGAGCCAGAGCCCGGCGATCGAGAAGCCGAGCAGGACGCCGGCGAAGACGCTGAACAGGGTGCGGTAGGTGACGCTGTCGGCGAGCATCGGCCCGCGGCTCTCGCCGTAGCGGAGGAATGCGCGGACGGCCTTGAGGGTGAGAACCCACGCGATGACCTTCGAGATGATCCGCTTCATCGCGCCAGGCTAACCATTCCGGGTGACGGGTGTCACAGGGGTCGACAGGAGCATCACTGTTCGCTACATGTCGGTAGGCGTCACAGATGCCACATGAACCTCACTGTTCACATCTGCCCCGTGAGCAGAATATGATCTAGCACAGGGGAAGGAAGTTCCATGCGAGGACTCGCCGAAACCCTCGTGCGTTCTGGGGTCGTGGGCGCTGAGGACATGTGGGATGCCGTTGCCGAAGTCGGTGAGGGCGAAGAATTGCGCGCGCGTTTGGTCGCGGCGAAGTTGGCGACTGAGACGCAGATCGCGCAGGGTATCGCCGAGCAGACGGGCTACACATTCGTCGATCTCTCGGGGCTGACGATGACAGCCGAGGTGATCGGTGCGGTGCCCGCAGCGCTGTGCCGCCGGTATCGGTTGATCCCTATTGAACGGGGTCGACGCAGCCTGACGATCGGCATGGTCGATCCCACCGATCTGATCGCGATCGACGACATCTCGACGGCGACGGAGTTGAACATCCGCCCGGCCGTGGTGGCGGTGGATGCGCTCAATACGGCGTTCTCACGGTTCCTGCGGTCGGATGAGGAACTGAGCGACCTGTCGGAGCAGATCGGCGAGAGCGCCATCGCCGACGGCTCATCTTCGACCGAGTCGATCGAAGACACCGCTGACGATGCGCCGATCGTCCGGTTCGTGAATCTGCTCATCTCGCAGGCGATCAGCGACAGGGCCAGTGATATCCATATCGAGCCCGGCGAGAAGCAGCTGACGGTCCGATACCGCATTGATGGTGTGCTGCATGAGATGCAGCGGGCCGATCGGGCCATTCAGGACGGCGTGATCTCGAGGCTGAAGATCATGGCATCCGTCGATATCGCCGAGCGCCGCAAGCCGCAGGACGGGCGTTTGTCGGTGCATCATGACGGTCGCCAGATCGATCTGCGGCTGGCGACGCTGCCGACGGTGTGGGGCGAGAAGATCGTCATGCGAATTCTCGACAGTTCGGCGCAGTCGCTGACGATGAGCGATCTGCGCTTCTCCATTCGCAATGAGCAACGGTTCCGCGGGGCGATCACTCGCCCACATGGGATGGTGCTGGTGACCGGCCCGACGGGCTCGGGCAAGTCGACGACGCTGTACACGGCGCTGAACACGGTGGCGAACCCACGCATCAACGTGATCACCGTGGAAGATCCGGTCGAGTATCGGATGGCCGGTATCAACCAGGTGCAGGTGAATGTGCGGGCCGGGATGACGTTCCAGGCGGCGCTGCGCTCGATTCTGCGCTCGGACCCCGATGTGGTGCTGGTGGGCGAGATCCGCGACCAGGAGACGGCGACGATCTCGATCGAGGCGGCGCTGACGGGCCACTTGGTGCTCTCGACGTTGCATACGAACGACGCGCCGTCGGCGCTGACGCGTCTGGTCGAGATCGGCTGCGAGCCGTTCCTGGTGGGCACTGCCCTGTCGGCGGTGGTGGCGCAGCGGCTCGCACGGCGGCTGTGCGTCAAGTGCCGCGAGGCGTACACCGAGACGACCGAAGTGCTCGGGTCGGTGAAGTTTCCGCACAATCCGCTCGATCCGCCCGTTCTATATCGGGCCGTGGGGTGCTCGGACTGCTCAGGCACGGGGTATCGCGGCCGCGTCGCTCTGCATGAGGTGATGGAGGTGACCGAGGCGCTGGAGGGTCTGGTCGTCGGCCATGCGACCGGCACCGAGCTGCGGCAGGCTGCGCTCGAGGACGGTATGGTTCCGCTGCGCGACGACGGCTTCAACAAGGTGCTCGAAGGCGTCACGACGATCGAAGAGGTTCTGCGCGTCTCGATCTGAGCGCGGACCTTGCGGGAGTCGCGCCACGGCGCCTGTCGGCCCCATCCTGTGGCGCACACCTCCGCGTTCACGCTGCGGTGTGGTCGTAGCGGTGGCGCACACCGAGTTGTGGTGTTCGGCCGGGGTCCACATGGGCAGGTGGAATGAACCAGACTTTCGCTTTGGTGCCGACACCCTCGATGCGGATGTCCCACCCGTTGTCGTGGATCAGATGGTGGCAGGCTTCACAGAGGAGCACGCCGTTGTTCATATCGGTGGTCCCGCCTCGCGACCACCATCTGATGTGATGCACCTTGGTGATGCCGGGCGGGGCGCCGCACCTGGCGCAGCCGTGGTCGCGTTCGCAGATCGCCCGGCGCTGCGCCTTGGTGAATAGGCGCCGCTGCCGGCCCCAGTCGATGATCTCGCTTTCGGTGCCCAGCACGCACGGGATGACGCCGCCGTCGGCGGCCATCCGTCGCACGGTGCCGATGGAGATCGGTGCGGACAGTCCGTCGATGGTGCCGTGCCCGGTGCCGTTCTCAAGGTCTTCCAGGCTCACCCGGACGATCACGGTCGCCCCACCCAGCGGCACGTCGCTGTGCTCGCAGGCCAGGACGTGTTCGCAGAGCCGGACCAGCGCATCGGCTTGGATCATCGGGATCGTCCGGTGCGGCACGTCCGGGTCGTCCGACGCCTCGGCGGCGCGCTGCGCGGCCAGCTCGGCGGTGACGAACCCTTCGATCACGGTCTTGACGGGGGCGGCATGCTCGGGTCCGACCCGACCGTTGAACATCAGCGCCCCGTCGGGGTCTTCCCACATCCGCAGGTAGCGGCTCGCCCGCAGCTCTTCCTCTCGGGCAGCGACTCCCTCGGGGTCGAGGTACGCCTCGGCGCTGCGCACCACCTTCCGCAGCAGGTCGATCGACAGGCCGGCTGCCTGCGCGACGAGGGTCTGTTCGGCCTCGTCGACGGCCTCGGCCCCTGCCCGGATCTGCACCCGCTTCAGCATGGTGGTGATCACCGACGCCGCGGCCGCGCCGATACGCCCCGCCGACAGCGCCGCGGCCACGTGCGGGAACCGCGCCGGGGCCCTCTCGCCGGTCAGCAGCACGCGGGGCGCCGTCGCCTCGCCCACTTCGATCAGCTTGGCGGCTTCACCACCGGTGGTGCCGAGTGAACCCGACAGCAGGCTGTTCGCATTGCGGAACCCGTGCTTCTTCGCCAGCGACTCCGGCCCCAGTTCGGGGCGTGACTGCCGCGAGATCTCGGCAGTCACTTTCGTCACTGCCGCATCCAGCTGCCTCCGCGCGGCGCCCAGCAGATTGTTCACCTTCACCAGGTCGGCGCCCGCGAGCGCGTCGAGCTGCTCCCCCGGCCACAGCTCGCGCACGGCATGGACCGTGTCGGCGAGGGCGTCGAGAGGGGAACTCATGTATCCCACAATACCTGATTCGGTGATTCGAGTCTAGTTCTTTTGTTCGATTCACCATGAGAGTTTTATCATCCTTACCAGGCATTTCTCGGGCCGTTGCATCTTATCGCCCACCTCGGACATCCGTTCGAAACGACAACGCCGGGTAGAGTTCCTGAGGCTGGCGAACGCGCGCCACTTCCCCGTCACAGGAGCATCATGACCGCCGTCGTCCCTGCCCGCGATCCGCGGAGTCGCTACCGCATCGAGCCGACGGTCTGGCAGGCGCTGCGCAGTCCGCGCCTGCTCACTCGCGAGGTGCTCGCCGGCCTGGTCGTGGCCCTCGCGCTCATCCCCGAGGCGATCGCGTTCTCGATCATCGCCGGCGTCGATCCGCGCGTCGGCCTGTTCTCGTCGTTCGTCATGGCGGTGGCGATCGCGTTCCTCGGCGGACGCCCAGCGATGATCAGCGCAGCGACCGGGGCCGTGGCACTGGTCATCGCGCCGCTCGTGCGCGACCACGGCATCCATTACCTCATCGCTACGGTCATCCTCGCGGGGGTGATTCAGATCGTGCTCGGCCTGCTCGGGGTCGCGAAGCTCATGCGGTTCATCCCGCGTTCGGTGATGGTGGGGTTCGTGAACGCGCTCGCCATCCTCATCTTCATCGCCCAGCTGCCGCAGCTGTTCGACGTGCCATGGATGGTCTACCCGCTCGTGACCGCAGGCCTTGCCATCATCTACTTCTGGCCCAAGCTGACCAAGGCCGTGCCCGCGCCGCTCGTCGCGATCATCGTGCTGACGGCGACCGTGATCGTGTTCGGCATCGCGGTGCCGACCGTCGGCGATCAGGGCGAGCTGCCCCAGTCGCTGCCGACGCTGTTCATCCCCGAGGTGCCGTTCACGCTCGAGACGCTCCAGATCATCGCGCCGTATGCCGTCGCGATGGCCGCGGTCGGGCTGCTCGAGTCGCTGCTGACCGCGAAGCTCGTCGACGACATCACCGACACCCACTCGCGCAAGACCCGCGAGGCGATCGGCCAGGGCGGCGCGAACATCCTCTCGGGCCTGTTCGGCGGCATGGGCGGCTGCGCGATGATCGGGCAGACGATGATCAACGTGAAAGTGTCGGGCGCGCGCACGCGCATCTCGACGTTCCTGGCAGGTGTCTTCCTGCTGATCCTGATCCTGGTGCTCGGCGATGTCGTCGCGGTGATTCCGATGGCGGCGCTGGTCGCGGTCATGATCGTCGTGTCGGCGTCGACCTTCGACTGGCACTCGGTGCGGCCGGCGACGCTGAAGACCATGCCCAAGAGCGAGACGGCCGTCATGCTCATCACGGTCGTGATGACCGTCTGGACCAACAACCTCGCCATCGGCGTGCTCGCCGGTGTGCTGACGGCGATGGTGCTGTTCGCGCGGCGCGTGGCGCATTTCACGTCGGTCACCCGCCATGAGGTGATGGATGCCGGGGTGCCCGCCGTCCGCTATGAGGTCGACGGCGAGCTGTTCTTCGCGTCGAGCAACGACCTCACGACGCAGTTCGAGTACACGCACGACCCCGAGCTCGTGGTCATCGACCTGTCGCGGTCGCACGTGTGGGACGCATCCACCGTTGCCGCGCTCGATGCGATCGAGACGAAGTACGAACGACTCGGCAAGCGTGTCGTGCTCGAGGGCATGAACGACGCCACGACGTCGTTCCACGGGCGGCTCAGCGGCGGTGCGACCGGCGGGCACTGACCCGGCGACCCGAGAGCCGCGACGCCGTGCCGAAGGTGCGAAGGCGCCGAGGTGCCGAACGGATGCCGGATTCTCCCCAGCTCTGGCATCCGCTCGACTATTGGTTGCCGAGCTCTCCGTAGATCGAGAAGATCGGCATGTAGAGCGACACGACCATGCCTCCGATGAGGATGCCGATGCCGACGATCAGGATCGGCTCGATCGACGCGGTGAGCTGCTCGGTGGCCGTCTCGACCTCGCCCTCGTAGAAGTCGGCGATGGATGCCAGCATCTCGGGCAGCGTTCCCGACTCCTCGCCGACGGATGCCATCTGCGCCACCATCGGCGGGAACACGCCCGCCTTGGCGAGTGGTGCTGAGAACGTCTTGCCCTGCTTGACAGACTCGCCCACCGCGCGCACGGCTTCTTCCACCTTGTAGTTGTTGGCCGCCTCACCCACGATCTCGAGCGCCTGCACGAGTGGCACGCCGGCCTTGAGCATCATCGACAGCCCGCGGCTGAACCGGGCGACGGCGATCTTGGTCGAGAGCGGTCCGAACACGGGCAGCTTCAGCTTCCAGGGGTCGACGACGCGCCGCACCTTTTCGGTGTTCTTGTTTCGCTGCCACCAGAACGCCCCACCAATGCCGACGACGATCATGAGGGGCAGGAGCCACACCATGTTGTTCGACAGGGTGACGAGGATCTGGGTCGGCAGCGGGAGTTCCGAGCCCATCCCGGTGAACATGTTTGCGAACACCGGCACGATGAAGGTGACCATGCCGATGACGCCGAGGATCGCGATGACGAGGACGATCAGCGGGTAGGTCGTCGCGGACTTGATCTTGTTGTTCAGTTCGGCTTCGTTCTTGTACGTCGCCGCGACGCTGGTCAGCGACTGCCCGAGAAAGCCGCCCGACTCCCCCACGCGCACCATGCTGACCATCAGCGGCGGGAACACCCGTTCGTGCTGGGCCATCGCGGTCGACAGCGGCTGCCCCTGTTCCACCGCGGCGTGGACCTGCAGGAGCGCGGCCTGCAGCTTCTTGTCCTCGGCCTGCTCCGTGAGGATCGCGAGGGTGCGCATGAGCGGCAGGCCGGCGTTGATGAGCCCGGCCATCTGCTTGGCGAACACCGCGAGCGTGTCGGCCTTGACGTTCTTCTCGAGACCGGGGATTGATATCTCTTGATTGAGCCCGGTCTTCGAGGTCAGCGCGACCTCGAGCGGGGTGAGACCCTGGGCGCGCAGCTTCGAGACGACGGCGCTCTCGCTGCCCGCCTCGATCGTGCCCTTGACCATCCCGCCGCCACGCGCGTCGACGGCGCGGTAGGTGTACTCCTCGATGAGCGACATCAGTTGCCCCAGCCCGCTGCCGAACGCTCCGAGGCGTGCATCGTCCACGCCTCCGCGTCGTAGTCCACCGGCCGCACGCGTGCCTCGTCGAACGTCTTCGGGTCTTCCGCGACCTCCTTGGCGAGCGCCAGCGAGATCGTCCCGCTCTCGACGAGACGCTTGAGGTCCTGATCGAGCGTGTGCATGCCGAGCGCACCACCGGCCTGCATCATCGAGTAGATCTGGCTGATCTCTCCCTCTCGGATGAGGTTCGCGATGGCGGGTGTGTTCACCAGCACCTCGGTGGCGATGACACGTCCGGCATCCTGCGCCTTCGGCAGCAGCGTCTGCGTGATGATGCCGCGCAAAGTGTCGCCGAGCTGGGTGCGCACTTGATTCTGCTGATCAGACGGGAACGCGTCGACGATACGGTTGATCGACTTCGCCGCGCTCTGCGTGTGCAACGTGGACATCACGAGGTGACCGGTCTCGGCCGCGGTCAGCGCCGTCGATATCGACTCGGGATCACGGAGCTCACCGATGAGGATGATGTCGGGGTCCTGACGCAGCACGCGGCGCAGCGCCTCGGAGAACGAGGCCGTGTCGCTGCCGATCTCACGCTGATGGATGAGCGCCCGCTTGCTCGTGTGCTGGAACTCCACGGGATCTTCGACGGTGACGATGTGGGCGGGCTTCGTCTGGTTGACGACGTCGATCATCGAGGCCAGCGTCGTCGACTTTCCAGAACCGGTCGGCCCCGTGACGAGCACGAGTCCACGCGGCTTCATCACGAGATCGGCGGCGACACGCGGCACGCCGAGCTCGGCGAAGCTCTTGATCCGGTCGGGGATGAACCGCAGCGCGACCGCCACCGCGCCGAGCTGGCGGAACACGTTGACGCGGAAGCGCGCGACGTTGGGCACCGTGATCGAGAGATCGACCTCGCCGTGCTGGCGGAACTCGGTGACCTGGTCACTGGTGAGCATGCCGCCTACCGCTGAGTCGAGCCAGTTCGCCGTGGTGGGCTCGAGGTATCCGGGGATGTCGGCAAGGTCGCCGTCGACGCGCATGAGCGGTGGGTGGTTCGCCGTCAGGTGCACATCGGACGCGCGCGAGCGCTGCGCGATGCCCAACAGATCGAACAGCGGCGACACACCAGCCGTCGAGGGCGGGGTCGTGGACGTGGTGGGGATCGACATGGCGGTTCAGCCTTCCGTCCGGGTGAAGGTGAGCACCGACAAGGTGAGCTTGCCCGTGGAGTACTCGAGGTTGATCGGTGAGAGCAGGCGTGGTCCGGCGCCGAGGGCATCGACGAACGCCGCAGCCTTCTGCGCGTCAGCGGTCATCTCCGCACGGACTGCAGCGGTGTCGACGTCCTCAGCATCTCCGCTGTCGGAGTCGTCATCCTCGGCGCCGGGCAGGGCATACGGAAGCGTCAGATCGACGGTGACGGTGACGAGCACCTGCATCTGCGGAGACTCGTCCGAGCCGCCGGGCGCTGCGGGAGCGGTCGTTTCGGGAACTGCCGCGTCGCTCACGGCCGAGTCGGTATCGGTCTGCTCAGTCGACGCAGCATCGGCAGCCCCGGTGCTTGCCGCTGCCTCCGCGACCGGGTTGCCGTCGGCATCCAGGCCCGTGCGGGGCGTCCACTGCTCCAACTCGCCGGCGACGACACTTTCAATGCGGATGTCAGCTGTCTCCGCCGCGGCATCGACGATCTCGTGGATGTCATCGAGCTTCGGTGCGGCGGCGATCTCGCTTCGCAGCTCGGCGAGGTTGCGGTCGATCTCGTCGATGCGGTCGTCGGCTGCGGACAGTGCGTCGATCTGCGTCTGGTAGACCGCGTTGCTCTGGTCGACCGAGTCGGCGTTCGCGTTGATGGTCTGCGCCTGCGCGAACATCGGCATCCCGATGAGCGCCACGCCCAAGACCAGCACGACGACGAGGAGGAGGATGCCGAGGAGATTGATCAGCTGCTTGTTGAGGGTCATTGCTGTGCCTCCGCAGCGTAGGTGCCCGTGTACACGGTCTGATCGAACGTGACACGCAGCTCGTAGTCGTATGCGTCGCCGGAGAGGGTCGTCGCCCAGCCATCGGCGTCGAGGACACCGGGCAGTTGACGCACCTCACGGATGAGGGCGACGAAGTCGGTCGGCGTCGCGCTGATGAAGTGGATGCTGCCGGAGGCACCCGCCTCGGTGGTCGGATCTTCCGTGTGCGGCAACCCGCCGGGCGCGAGCGAGTACTCCGAGATGCCGACGTCCGCTGGCAGGACATCCTTCACGGTCTCCAGCAGACCTCCCCATTTCAGGTCGGTGCCCATAGCCTGCGTCCGGAAGTCGCCGAGCTCGGACTCGAGCTGGAGCTTCTGACTGACCGGCTGCAGCGCTGCGACCTGGATGAGCAGCTCGTTGGTGTGCGCGTTCGCCGCCGCGAGGCGCACCGAGGCGGCGGTCAGCAGCGTGAACACCCCTGCCGTGCCGATGGCGACGACCGCGAGGACGGCCACGAAGCCCCAGCCCCACTTGCGCAGCAGACCAGCGCGTTCGCGGCGCTCGACGACGGTGCGCGGCAGCAGGTTTACTCGGGGCGCACCGCCCACGGTGAGGGTCGGTGCCGATGCGAAGGCCATCAGCGATCCCCTCCGAGGGCGAGTGCGGCAGTGGTGATGAGATTCAGGTCGTCGTCGGCCGACGCCACCGCGGTCTTGACTGCGATGACACCACTGGCGGCGAGCACCTGCACGGGCATCGGCAGGCTGGCCCCCAACGCGGCAGGAATGCCGGCGACGGCGGCACCGGCTCCGCTGACAAGCACCCGGGTGATGGGAGCGTCTGCCGAGCGGTCGGCATAGAACCGCAGCGTGCTGCCCAGGCGCAGCACGAGATCGTCGATGGCTGCGGGAGTCATCTCCGTGCTCGGCCGGGCGAGTGCGCGCGCCGCGGAGCGTCGCCGCAGCGGCACCTCGCCGCCTGCGGACGCAGGAACGGTCTGGAGGATCTCCTCCAGAGCGGGCACGTTCTCGGCATCGTGCTCCACGGTCTCGGAGGCGTGGGCGCGCACCGCCGCCGTCGCGATGTCGACCGGGATGATGCGCACGAAGCGGGGCGCGCCGTCCTGCACGACGACGACGTAACTCGTGTGGTCGCCGAGGTGGAGGGCCGCGACCGTCTCGCCCTGCGCCGCGACGCGCGAGACCGCTCGGGCCAAGGCGAACGGAGCGAGGTCGACCACCTCGACGTCGATCTTCGCCTTGGCGATGGTGCCGACGAGCTCCTCGACCGTCTCGGCAACGGCCGCGACCAGCAGGCCTGACACCTGGTCGCCCTCCTGCGAGATCGGGTAGAAGTCGAGAACCGCCTGATCGGCCGGCACCGGCAGCAGGTCCTGGACCTGGAAGGGCAGTGCCTGGGCGAGCAGGTCGGGCCGCATCGCCTGGGTCGTATAGTCGCGGACGAGAATGCGACGGCTGCCGATTCCCAGCACGACGCGCTTCGACTTGATGCCCGCGCGCGACCAGAGCTGGCGGATGGCCAGCGTCACGGCATCCCGATCGAAGACTTCGGAGTCCTTCGCAGCGCCGGGCGGAAGAGGGACGGCGCCGTACGCCACCAGGGTCGGGGACTTCCCCGTCGTCACCTCGGCGGCGCGCACGCCCTCTTCGGTGATCTCCAGACCGACGATCGTCTTCGCCATGTCGCGCTCCTCTCCCCAGGCCGGCTCAGCCGGCGACCAGCATTCCTACGTACCAACGGGCGATCGCCTCGCCCGACAAGACTCCGACCCACGCCCCGGCGACCATGTACGGGCCGAACGGGATCGCGCTCTTGCGCGTCGCCTTGCGCGTCGCCATCAGCGCGAGACCGACGACTCCGCCGATGAGGAAGGCGGCGAATGCGCCGACGACCAGCGCGCCCCAGCCGATCCAGCCGAGCGCGGCTCCGAGCACACCGGCGAGCTTGACATCGCCGCCACCCATACCGCCCGGCTTGACGACGCGCAGCAGGAAGTAGAACGCGAACAGCGCCAAGCCGCCGATCGCCGCGCGCAGCAGCGCCTCCCACGGCACGCCGAGAAGGCACGCGAGGGCGAACAGCGCGGCCAGCACGATATAGCTCGGCAGCACGATGACGTTCGGCAGTCGTCGCGTGTCGAGGTCGATCATCGTGAGCGCAATGCTGATGGATGCCAGGTAGAGGTAGGCGACCAGCACCGGCCAGAACTCGGGCGGGACCGATCCTTGAGCGAGCGCCGCGGAACCGAACGACTCGACCAGCCACCACGTCACGCCGACGAACGCGACTCCCGTCGCCAGTTCGACCAGCGGATACCGCGCCGAGATCCGCACACCACACGACGCGCACTTACCGCGCAAAGCTAGCCATGACACGAGGGGCACGTTCTGCCACGGCCGCACCGGTGCATCGCACACCGGGCACTGGCTGGGCCGGGTGAGCGGGATGCCCGCTGGCACCCGGTAGACCACGACGTTCAGGAACGAGCCGATGATCAGGCCGAGAACACCTGCGAAGACAAGGAGGACGAGTGCAGGAGCTGTCACGGTGACGCCACATCCCGTCGCGAGAGGAGGTCACCGAGTACGGCGCCTCCGCCCTCTTCGACGTCTTCATCCTCGCCCGGATCGACGCTCCCGGGGAACCCGACCGGGGTATACCAATAGTTCGGGTTTCCCTTCATCTGGCCGGCCTGCACCGATCCCAGCCAGTCCTCGCCGGCGTTCGGGAAGTTGACGGTGCACTGCGTGAAGATCATGGCCGAGATCTTCGACTTGCCACCGGCCGGCAACATGCGCGTCGTCGCGATGCTGACCGTGCCCGAGGTGGCGCAGTCGCGCGTGGGCGATTCGGGAACGATGAACCACAGACGGTGCTCCGCCCCGTCTGCGGACTCGTAGGTCTGCTGCTGCACGTTCATGGACGGTGCGACGAAGATGATGTCGGTCTTCAGTCGCATCGTCCCGCTGTAGTTGTGCATGTCCAACGTCGAACAGTGGCTCGCGTCGATGATCGTCGGAGTGGTGAGACTGTTGATCTTGGCGATCATCTCGTGCTCCGGATACCAGCTGTATGCGCACGAACCCGTCCACGCGATCTTCTGGAACACGCCATCCGTGACGAGTTTGTCCAGATCTGCCTGCGTGATTCCCTGCCATTGCGGGGCGTTCGGCAGCTGAGGCACGGTGACATTGGGTTGCAGCGACGTCCTCGTCACCGATGTCACAGCCCAGGCCTCGGCCGGCGGGTTGCTCGGAATGTTGAGAGTACCGCCGTACATGATTCGGTCGCGCGCCGCCGGTGCGCCGCCCGACAGCGTGAGGTTCCCACCCGCATAGATGCTCTGGACGAAGCGGGAGCTGATACTCGTCGCCACCACATTGGCCTTCGCGTGAATGCTCCCGTCGATGGTCATACCGCCGCTCAAGGTGACGTTGCCTGCCGATGACACCACGTCGCCGTAGATCCTCGGGCCGCCGGAGAACGTGATGTCGCCCTTCGCGTACACGCCGCCGTCGATCGTGCTGCCCCCCGACACGTGCACTTTGCCGTTGAGTGACACGAGATCACCGTGGATGTCCGTGCCGGACCCGATGGTGACGTCCTTCTCGGCGTAGACGTCACCCGTGACTTCGCACCCGCCGACGCCGATCACCGTGCCGGCGGGCAGGTACATCGAACCGGCGATCGCGCCGCCGGAGTTGCAGGTGAAGTCGCCGGAGATACCCTCCTCCGGGATGACCCACACCGTCGATGGCACCGCCGGGTCGACCGCCTTGATCTTCAGCGCGGCCAGGTTGAGCGGCGCGCGGGTGATGAGAGCCGGCTCGTTCACGACCATCGGCGCGGGCGTGTACACGTAGACCGCCTCGGTCGTGGTCACGGCGCCGTCGGCGGCATGCCCCTGGGAGCGGAAGATCACGCGTCCCGAGAGACTCACACAGTCGCGCGTGACGGTGAACGTGGATCCGCTGCCCATGTCGCCGCTGACGGGGTCGGGCTCGATCGGCGTGTCATCGCAAATGTCGCCATCGCGCAGCGCCACGGCGAGGGCCTCTGCCAGGCCGGCGTCTGCCGCGGCTCGCGACTGGGCTGTGCTCCGGCTCGAAACCACAGCGCCCGCGGTGTTGACGACGATGGCCGCCAACGCAAGCCCGCCGATCGTCAGCACGAGCATGACAACGAGCACGGTGACGAGCGAGGACCCTCCGTCTCGGTCTCCGCGCAGCCGATCTCTCAGTTCCAGCACAGCAGGCCTCCGTCGCTCACTGCCTGCGCGGTGACGCCGTCGGTCACGGCGATCGTGACCTGATCCATCGTGATCTCCATGCCGATGCGGAGGCTCTTACCGCCGTCATCGGCGAATACCTTCGCGTTGTCGAGTGTGCCGACGACGCCGGTGGCGAGCTTTCCCCAGGAGGAGTCTGCTGCGGGCAGCGCACCACTCGCGTCCACTCGGTACACGAGCGCGCCCCCGGGCAGAAGCTCCCACGCGCGGCACTCAGGCGTCCCGTCCGGCGCGATGTACGTGGCGTCCACCCGCGTGCCCTCGTCGTTGATGTGAAAGCCGGTCGCGTTGCGAACCGATGTCGCGATGCTGCTCGCGACAACATTCGCGGTGCCCGTCGCGCTGTCACGCGCGACACCGTCTCGCTGCACCGTGAATCCGTTGACGAAAGTGATGGCGATGAGGGTGAGAGCAATGGCACCGACCGCCACCGCCACAATCAGCTCGACCAGGGTCATGCCCTGCTCATCGCCGCGACCCCAGCAGGTCATGATGCCGCCCCCACGCTGATCCTCGTCGGAACCGACACCAGCCGTCCTTCACTGTCGGTCACCGTGAACGTGACGAGGATCGAACGGGGATACGCCGCCGCACCGGTCGGGCAGACCGGGTCGCCGGCTTTGTCTGGAGATGCGACCGCGGTGACGGTGAGGTCCCGGTTGCTCGGCTCGTCGGGATCGATCGCCGCGACCGCAGTCAGCAATGCGTTACACGTCCGAACTGTACCCTTCGCCGTCGGGAACTCGTCGCGGAGCTGAGCCAGACGATCGTTCGCGAGAGCAGTCGCCGCGACCACATCACGGTTGACCACGCTCAAGCTCACCCCCGAGATCAGCAACGGGAGAACAGCGAGCGAGATTACCGCGAAGAGGAACAAGGCGATAATGACCTCGACGAGGCTGAAACCGTCGTCTTCGGTCTTGGTCATGCTAGATCGCCTCCGAGCATGGAGTGACGGGATAGTGTCGAAGCCGGCCCGTTCGGGTCGGGCCGGCTTCGATCGTGAAATCGCTTACGGGATGATGCAACCCGGTCCCGCGAACGCAGCGGTCTTGCTCGACGCCGCAACCGCGGTCGGCTTCGTCCCCGTGTATGCGACGACGCAGATAGTCTCGATCGTCGGGTTTCCCGTGCCCATCTGGGCGACTGTGACGTCGTCCTTAGCCAACTGACCAAGCTCCTTCGTGATCGCCGCCGTGAGCTCGGTTGCGTCAGTCACCGATGCGACCTGCGACGCCACGGCGGTGGCACCGTTAGCAGCGATCGTCTCGAGCGACTGCTGCTTTGCCTGATCCTGCAGGCCGGCGAACACCGGGATCGCGATCGCGGCGAGGATGCCGAGGATCACGACGACGACGATCAGTTCGATGAGCGAGAAGCCCTCGTCGCCGTTCTCCTCGCGACGAGCCTTCACCGCCTGGACATAGTTGTGGATGCTGCGCATGTGCGTGCCTTTCCTAGGGGGTTGTGTACAGGAACCGGCCCTTGTGCGCACGCCGAATAACGGTCCGGGGGGACCTAGCTCTTCGGGGGGCTCTCGGTGTCGGGAAACGCCGAGAAGTGCAGAGCCTGGATCGGAAAGCTCGCCGCGAGGACGGTTCTCCCTCTCCGACGCCCATCATTAGAGACTTCTCATCTTCTGTCAATGGTGAATCTGAGAAACCTGTGAAAAAAGTGTTATCCGTTGCGGATGTGACTGGAGTGACGTAGGAGGATCACACCTCGAGCACCTCGAGACGCACCCGGATGACGTCGCCCTCACTGAAGCCTTCGGCATCGCGAACCGCACGCTTGAGCGGGAGAACGTATTCCCGGCGCTGTGCGTCCGGAAAGATCGAGGTGCGCCACTTCGATGTGCCGATCTGCACGTTCACCCGCACAGCACCGAAACCCCGTGGAACCCGTGGAATCTCACGGATATCGGCGCTCAACTCGGCGGGAACACCGACGAAGAACCACGCCTCGGTGCGCGCGTCCCACAGGAACACGTCCCCTTCGAATTCGACGATCATGACGCCAGGTTAGCGACCGGCGCCGTTCTTATGCCGCGCCAGGCATGTATTGCCCGGCGCCCGAGCTCACATCCCGAAGTCCTGCTCCAGCTGCGCGACGGCCCGCCCGCGCGGCAGCACCACCGGTCCCCCGGTGTCAGGGTCGGGAATCACCCGGCACGACAGGCCGAACACCTGCTCGACCAGCTCTTCGGTGACGACCTCGCCCGGCGCGCCCTCGGCCACGATGCGCCCGTCGCGCATCGCGATCAGGTGCGTCGCGTAGCGGGCGGCGAGGTTGATCTCGTGCAGCACCGCGACGACCGTGCGCCCCTCGGCACGCAAGTGCGCGATGAGGTCGAGCAGCTCGATCTGGTGCGCGATGTCGAGGAACGTGGTCGGCTCGTCGAGCAGGAGGATCGGCGTCTGCTGCGCCAGCGCCATCGCCACCCACACTCGTTGGCGCTGCCCACCCGACAGCTCGTCAAGAGGCCGGTTGCGCAGGTCGGTGACTCCCGTGGCATCCATCGCCTCGGCCACCACCCGCTCGTCTTCACGCGACCAGCGCGACATGAGCGACTGGTGCGGAAAGCGGCCCCGCGACACGAGGTCCACGACGGTGATGCCCTCAGGCGCGGTCGACGACTGCGGCAGCAGCCCGAGCCGGCGTGCCACATCGCGCGACCGGTACTCGTGGATGGCCCGTCCGTCGAGCACGACCGAACCGTTCGAGACCGGCAGCAGCCGCGCGAGCGCGCGCAGCAGCGTCGACTTGCCGCACGCGTTGGGCCCCACGATGACGGTGAACGACCCGTCGGGGATCGTGATGTCCACCCCGTTGATCACGGTGCGATCGTCGTACGCGACCTCGAGGGAGGTTCCGTACAGCCGGTCGGATGTCGAATCGGTCATTTGGACTTGGTCTCCCTTGCCAGCAGCCACACGAGGTAGACCCCGCCGATGCACACCGTGACGGCGCCGACGGGGATCGTGATTCCGGGCAGCGCGTGCTGCGCGATCAGATCGGCGAACGTCAGCAACGCGGCACCCGTCAGCGCCGACGTCACCAGGTCTACCGACGCGCTCGTGCGGGTCAGCCGGCGCGCGACCTGCGGTGCGGCCAGCGCGACGAACGCGATCGGGCCGGCGGTCGCCGTGACGATCGCAGTGAACGCGATGCCCAGCGCAATCATCGTGATCTTCGTGCGCTCGACCGGCAGTCCCTGCAACCCGGCGAGCTCGTCGCCCAGCTCGAGCTGGCGCAGCCGCGGTGCGGCGAGCGCGATCAGCACCAGGAGGACGGCGATGACCGCCAGCGACGGGAGCACCTGCGCCCACGTGACGCCGTTGAGCGTGCCGGCGCCCCACACCGCCGCCTGCATCGCGAAGTCGACGTCGACCTTCACCATGATCCACGCGTTCAGCGACGCGAGCATCGCGGCCAGCGCGATGCCCACGATGATGAGCCGGAACCCCTGCACACCCCGTTTGAACGCCAGCAGGTACACGGCCAACGCGGTGATCAGCCCGCCGGCAGTCGCTCCCCCGGCGATGGCCGCGAACCCGGCACCGCCCGCGAGCATCACCAGCAGCACGCCCGTGAACGACCCCATGTCGAACCCGATCACATCGGGGCTTCCGAGCGGGTTCTGCGTCAAGGTCTGGAACACCGCGCCGCTGAGCCCGAGTGCCGCGCCGAACGCCGCTGCGGCCAGGGCCCGCGGCAGCCGCCAGTCGACGACGACCATCCGCACGCGCTCGTCGGCCTGCCCCATCAGCGCCGCGAAGATGTCGGGCACCGACACCGTGTACGTGCCGAGGGCGAGCTGGGCCAGGATGCCGGCGACGACCACCGCGGCGAGGATCACGCACACGATCACCGCCCGCCGGCGCACCCGCGTCGAGAAGCCGCCGAGCCGGAGAGTCGTCACGCCCGGGGTGTCGACGACACCGGCATCCATTCTCTCGATCACACTCACAGCGCCGCCGCCTTCGTCCGGCGCACGAGGTAGATGAGCACCGGCGCACCGAGGAACGCCGACACGATGCCGACCTGCAGCTCGGCAGGCCAGACGATCAGGCGCCCGATGATGTCGGAGACCAGCAGCAGCACGGGCGCGAGCACGAGCGAGAACGGCAGGATCCAGCGCTGATCGGGCCCGGTGAGCCAGCGCACCGCGTGCGGCACCATGAGCCCCACGAACGCGATCGGCCCGACGGCCGCCGTCGCCGCGCCGCAGAGCAGGGTGACCGCGACGACCGTGGCCATGCGCGTGATCCCGATGCGCGCCCCGAGCGTGCGGGCGAGGTCGTCGCCGAGCGCGAACGCGTTGAGCGACCGGGCGAGCAGCAGCGCGATCACGAGACCGCCGACGATGAAGCCCGCGACGACCGGGATCACCTCGGGCTCGCGGTCGGCGAGGTCGCCCGCGGCCCAGAACCGCAGGTGGTTGAAGGCGGTGGGGTTGATGAGGGCGAGGGTGGATGCCATTCCCCCCAGCACTGCGCTCAGCGCCAGCCCGACGAGGGTGAGCCGCAGCGGGGTGGCTCCCCCGCCCCCGCGCCGCGCGATGCCGTACACGACCACGGTCGCGCCGATCGCGCCGATGAACGCGAACGGCAGGTACTGCGTGACCGACGTGACCCCGAAGACCGCGACGCCCAGGACGACGGCGAGGTTCGCGCCCGCGTTGACGCCCAGGATGCCGGGGTCGGCCAGCGGGTTGCGCGTGAACGCCTGGATGAGCGCGCCCGCCACGCCGAGTGCCGCTCCGACGAGCACGCCCAGCACCGTCCGCGGAATGCGCAGCTCGGTGATGATGAGGCTGTCCGGCGATCCGTCGGGGTGGAACAGCCCCGCGAGCACCACGTCGAGCGGCAGCGGCTTCGACCCGATCGCGAGGCTCGCCAGGCACACGATCGCCAGCACGCCGATCGAGACGAGCAGCAGCACCGGGCGCAGTGCGCGCGCCCGGGCCTCGGTCTCGAGCTGGGCCCCGGGTGCGGCGATCGCGGTCATGCGGCGGCGTCGAGCAGCGCCAGCGGCCCGTCTTCGTGGGCGATCAGGTCGGCCAGCGGCACCCCGCACTCGCGGCTCATCGCCTTGAGCAGCCCCTGGCGCGTCTGGAACCCCGACTCGTGCATCGCCGTGCGGATCGTCCCACCCGCGCGCAGGTTCGCGATGGCGGCGTTGAGTCTCGTCCTGGTGCGCCACCGCGCGAACGTCATACCGGTCTCCTCGAGAAACAGCCGTTGCAGGTGCCGGATGCTCGTGAAATGGCGCTCCGCGAGCTCACTCAGTGTGCCGTCGTACACCGCGGCATCCATCGCCACGGCATACGCGACCGCGTGCGTCGGGTATTTCAGCGGGAAGTGCTCGCGCGTCAGCGAGTGCAGCAGATCTTCGAGCGCCTGGCGGAACGGCTCGCGCTCGTCGTCGGTCTCGGGCGCGGCGCACAGCAGCACGGTGATGAAATCCGACAGCATCCGGATCTCCCCCAGGATCCGGGTGCGACCCTCCGGCGGCACGGCCGTGTCGTGCAGGATCGGCCCCAGTGCCATGCCGTCGTCCGAGAGCACCAGGGCGTGCGGTTCGCGCGCGGGGATCCACGCGCTGTGGTGTGCCCGCAGGATCACCGTGCGCCCCTCGACCGTGAGCCGTCCGGTGCCCGACACGAGATGGACGAGGTGCGGCTCGTCGTGGCTGTGCATCTCGTGCCCGTGGAACCGGATCGCGTTCGTGCGCGCCACGACGCGACCGAGTTCAGCGAAGTTCACGCTCGCTCCTTGTGTCGCGTCCGTTGCGGGAATGTCATGCTGGTCGCGATAAACGCGCCCAAGGTGAGGCTAGCCTAAATCGAGTATCCCCCGTTTCCGACATCCCACCCGAGGAAGCATGACTTCGCTGCGCCGCACTGTGCCCGCCCTTGCCCTTTCCGCATCGCTGATCGCCATGGCCGGCTGCGCCACCACCGTGCCCGGTGCGGGCGACACCTCCGACGTGGATGCCGCGGCCCCCGCCACGCGAGTAGTGAGCACCGAGCAGGGCGAGGTCACCATCCCCGCCGATCCCGAGCGCATCATCGTGCTCAACTCGAACCTCGCCGGCTACCTGTTCTCGCTGGACGTGCCGGTGCTTGCGACGCTGCCCGAAGAGGTCGGCGAGGTCGACCCCGAGTATCCGGAGTTCTGGGCCGACGAGGCCACCGAAGCGGGCACCGTGATCCTCCCCTGGAGCGAAGACGGCTTCGACTTCGAGGCCCTGCTCGAACTCGACCCCGACCTGATCATCGCGGGCGGTCAGGGATTCTCCGCCTTCCAGGCCGTCGAGTCGTACGACCGGCTGACCGAGGTCGCACCGACCGTCATGGTGAGCTCGTCCCTGCTCACGTGGCAGGAGCAGCTGGACTTCATCGCCGACGACATCCTCGACGACGCCGCCGGCGGTGCCGAACTGCTCGCCGCGTACGACGACCGGGTCGCCGAGGTCGCGGCATCCATCACCGTTCCCGAGCTGCCGATCGCCTACCTCATCACGACCGTCGACACCCCGTACTCGATCCCCGAGAACGCCGCGCTGCCGCAGGCGCTCGCCGAGCTCGGCTTCGAGCCGGCCACCGTGATCGCCGACAACCCCGGGTTCGAGACCTATGGCACCGGCGACTCGTTCGAGCTGTCGACCGAGCAGCTGAGCACCGTGTTCACCGCACCGAGCATGTTCGTCTTCCCGTTCTTCGAGGGCCAGGGCCCCACGGCCGACGATCTGAAGTCCGACCCGCTGTACTCGTCGCTGCCCGCGTTCCAGAACGACCAGGTGTACGAGCTTCCGGCGTGGGTGTATCGCGCCGACTACCTGAAGTCGATGGCGATGCTCGACGAGATCGAAGCCCAGTTCGGCTGAGCGGCTCACGCATGGCACAGCGCAGCTTCGTCCCCCACCCCATCGTCGTCCGCGAGCTCACCGTCGCGCGGGTCGCCGACGTCACGCCCCGCATGCGCCGGGTGACCCTGACCGGCGCGCAGCTGGCATCCTTCCACCGCGACGGACTCGACCTGCCCGCTTTCGTGAGCACCGGCTTCGACGACCACGTCAAGCTCGTCTTCGCGACCGAAGGCGACGTGCGCGACATGCTGCCCATCCAGCGCGCGCACTCGATCGATTGGACCGACGCCGAGCACCGCGCCCTGCGCGACTACACGCCCCGCCGGGTCACCGCCGATGAGCTCGACCTCGACTTCGTCCGGCACGGCCACGGGCCGGCGGCGTCGTGGGCCGAGTCCACCGCGATCGGCGACAGCCTGTTCATCCTGGGCCCGAAGTCGTCGATCCTCTTCCCGGACGACGTCGACTGGGTCGTGCTGGCCGGCGACGAGACCGCGCTTCCCGCGATCGGCCGCTACCTCGACGAGCGCCCGCTCGACGTGCCGGTGCAGATCGTCGTCGAAGTGCACGACACCTCGGCCGTGCAAGAGCTCGCGCTGCGAACCGGCGACACGCTGACCTGGGTCAAGCCCGGCGAGCTGGTCGACACCGTGACCGGGCTGGAATGGTGGCACGGCAGCGCGTACGTGTGGGCCGGTGCCGAGAGCTCGGCGCTGCTGCCGCTGCGCCGCTGGCTCAGCCGCGAGAAGCAGGTGCCCAAGACGCACGTGAACATCACCGGCTACTGGCATGTGACCGCCGACGATGCCGAGGCCGGCGAGGTGCCGGGCGAGGCGAGTGCCGCAGGCGACATCGAACGGCTGCTGTCGCCGATCCCCTGGTTCGCGGTGCGCACGGCCCTGTCGCTCGGGATTCTCGACCGGGTGGCGGCCGGCCGCCACCGCGCGGCCGACCTGGCTGCCGCGAGCCGCGTTCCGGTGGCCGGGCTGCAGACGCTGCTCGACGTTCTGCTCGCACACGAGATCCTGAGGTCGGATGCCGGGGTGCTGACCCTCGGGCCGGTCGGCGAGCACGTGCTCGCCGACGACCATCTGCGCGAGAGCCTCGATGACACGGCCGAGGCCCGGACGATCCTCGCCCTGGCCCAGCTCGAGGGCGCCCTGCGCGGCGATGTGGCGTTCGCGGAGGTGTCCGGAGCGAGTCTGGCGACGGCCGTGGACGCCGATGCGGACGGGTACGCGGAGCGCTATGACGAGACCATGGGGTTCGATTTCGTCGCCGCCGGGGTGGTCGATCACCTCGGGGACGCGAGGCGGGTGGCGGTCACCGGGCCGGGCAGCGCCGCCTTCTCGAAGGCCGTCGCAGATCGGGCTCACGTGCGCGTGGTCGAGTCGGCCGCGGGTGTCGAGGTGCTGCGCGCGCAGATCTCCGAGCCCCACCGGTCGTTCACGTCGGGGTTCGACGCCGCTGCCGCCGGGTTCGACGCCGACCTCGCTGTCGCCGCCCTGGCCCTGGCGTACCGCACCGACGACGAGGCCACCGAGGTGCTCACCCGCCTGCGCACAGCGTCACCGCGCGGATGGATCATCGAGCAGGTCGCCGCGCCGCACGACGACGCGACGACCCCGCACGCCCACGAGGCCGAGCACGGCCTGCTGACCTTCATGGGCACCGGCTCCGCTCCGCGCACGGTCGCCGACCTCGCGCGCCTGGCCGCGACATCCGGATGGGACGTGGTCTCCCACGAGCCCATCGGCTGGAACCACGAGGTCATCGAGCTGCGCCGGGCTTAGCGGCGCTTCGGCGACCCGACCTCGATGGGCGACCCGACCGACACCGAACGCTGGCTCGGGCCGGTCACCGCCTTTGACGAGATGGCCGAGCTCGAGCTCGCCGGGCGGGAGGGCTGGCACACGGTCGAAGCGGGAATGCTCGCCCACCGCGTGGTGCTCACCGACACCCGATGGGAGCATCGGCGCATCCTGTGGCGCGGGTCGCTCGCCGCCGAGCAGGCAGCGGGCTGGCAGGTCGGATGCCGCGCCTTCCCTTGGATCTACCTGGTCCGCGACACCGGTATCCGGGTCGAACGCTGACCGCCCGCTGCTTCCTCCACAACGGTCGCCCTGTGCCTCCTCTCCACAGTTCGCGTAGTTCCGCGGCTGCGGCCGGCACGCCGGTGGCAGGATCGGGGCAACCGATCCACAATGGAGGTGTGTACGTGTCGATCGAGACCATCAGCATCATCATCAGCGCCGTGGCGCTCCTGGTGACGCTCGGCGGCATGTTCTTCGCCGGGTGCGCCTGGGTGATTCGTCGTATCGACGAACTCGAGCAGCGACTCGGTGCGCGCATCGACGCGGGCGATGAAAAGCTCGGCGCGCGCATCGATAGCGTCGAAGAGAAGCTCGGCGCACGCATCGATAGCGTCGAAGAGAAGCTCGGCGCGCGCATCGATAGCGTCGAAGAGAAGCTCGGCGCACGCATCGACGGCGCGCAGAGGGAACTCGTCGAGCTCAAGATCGGGCTCGCACGGCTCGAGGGTCCGCCTCGGCACCTGATCCCGGCGCGCTGATGCTGTGCGTCCGGACCGAAGCGTGAGGCCGGCAGCCATCGACGACACCGTCGACACGACCATCGACGCCGGCGCACCCCTCGTCATCGCGGGTGTGACCTCTCCCCACGAGACGACCTACCTGCGGTCCGCCGGGGTGCGCACGCCCGGCAATGCGGATCCCGCCACGGCCGACACCGTGATCGCCTTGTACTCGGTGACGAAGGCGTTCACCGCGACAGCGGCGCTGCAGTGCGTCGAAGACGGACTGATCGACCTCGACGCTCCCGCTCGCGACTACGTGCCCGAGATCGGCGACCTCGAGGTGCTCACCGCGCTCGACGAGGACGGCACCGCACACACCCGGCCCCCGGTGCGCGACATCACCCCGCGCATGCTGCTGCTGCACACCTCCGGGCTGGGCTACGACATGTTCGATAGTCGCTACGCCGCACTGTCCCGGCGACGGGTAACCTCGGCGACACCGCTGCGCGACTCGATCACGACGCCGCTGCTGCACGACCCCGGCGACCGCTGGACATACGGCACCTCGATGGACTGGATGGGCCTCGTGATCGCCGCGGTGCGCGGGCAACGGCTCGAGGACGTGTTCCGTGAGCGCATATATGCGCCGTGCGGAATGGCATCCACGTCTTTCGACGTGACACCCGACATGCGGGCACGTCTCGCCACCGTCCACCGGCGCAACCGCGAAGGTGAGATCGTCGCCACGCGTGCAACGCCGCCGGATACGCCCGAACTCGACATGGGCGGTCAGGGGCTGTTCTCGACCGTGCCCGACATACTCGCGCTGCTGCGCGTCTGGCTCGGCGACGGCACCGCGCCCGGCGGGCAGGCGCTGCGGCCCGAGACCCTGGAGTGGGCGGTGCGCGGCCGGCCCGGACTGGAGATCACGCCGTTGCCGGCGGCGATCCCGGCGCTGACCCGGCCGGCCGAGTTCTTTCCCGGCCGCGAGAAGTCGTGGGCCTACTCGTTCCTCGTGAACGACGACGACGTTCCCGGCCGGCGCCGCGCCGGGTCGCTGTCGTGGGCGGGTCTGGGCAACGTCTTCTACTGGATCGACCGCACCTCGGGCGTGGCCGCCGTCTGGGCGGCGCAGCTGCTGCCGTTCTTCGATCCGGTCGCGGCCGACGGCGTCGACGCGTTCGAACGCGCGGTGTATGACGGTGCCCGCTGACGGTGCCTCCTCCCCAATCGGTGCCACGCGGCATCCATCCACAAAATCCCGTGGATCCCCGCTCCGACCGCACTGCCAGTGGCACGATCGGATCATTCGACCGACAATAGGAGGGTGCTCGTGTCGCTCGAGATCATCACCACCGTCATCAGCGCCGCCGCGTTGCTGCTGACGATGATCGGCATGTTCATCGGAGGGTTCGCCTGGGTGATCCGACGCGTCGACGTGCGTATCGGCCGCGGTGAGGACCGGCTCGGCGAACGCATCGACGGGCTCGGCGAACGCATCGGAGGCGTCGAGCGTGAGCTCGTCGAGGTGAAGATCGGCATCGCACGTATCGAGGGACCACCCCGGCGCCTCATGCCCGCGCGGTGAGGCCGAACCTACGGGTGGATCACCACCGGCGTGCCGGCCGGCAGCTGCGCCAGCCGATCGGTCGCGGGGCCGTCGAGGTAGATGCACCCGAACGAGTTCGGGCCCGACCGCACCTTGTAATAGTGGAACGCGGTCACAGCGACCTCTCCCCCGTCGAACCCGGCCATCGCCGGTGACTGCACGCCCAAGTAGACCAGCGGATGCCCCTTCGTGTACGCGAACCGCGGCTCGACCTTGGTGAGCATGATGAACGTGCGACCCGTGGGAGTGGGCGTGGAGGTCTTGCCCCACGAGAAGTCGTTCGCGACACGCTCCCACCCGCCGGCGGTCACGATGTCGATCGTGCGGTCCTCGAGGTGCACGTCGACGTACGAGTCGTTGCGACGCAGCTCGACATCGGCGGTGCGGAACCAGCCGGCCGCCTGACCGGCATCCCCCGACGGCGGCACGCCCTGCCGCCCCGGCAGCAGCACCTTCACCCAGTGCGTGTGTCGCTCGATCACCGGCACGGTCGTCCCGCCGTACGTCTGATTGCGCGGCAGATACGCGAAAGGGTCCTCGCCCGGTTCGGCGAACACCGGTGCGCCCGGATCGAGCGGCTGGGCGACCAAGCCGCTGAGCGCCCCGAACGGGTCATCGTCGACGGGCAGCCGGTGATCGACCACCCAGACGTCGAGCCGCGGCAGGCTCGCGATCCGGTACTCGCCGGTGTCGGCATCCGGTCCCGTTGCGGCGGGGACGACGTCTTCCGGCCCGTCGGCCGGCGGGGTGGATGCCGGGGCCCGGACCTCGATGTCGGCGAGCGCCGCTTCCGGCGCGGTGTCGCCGGGGTGGGTCAGCGCGGCGGCTCCCACCAGCCCAAGCACGCTGAGCACCGACAGCGCCGTGATCAGCCACGGCGCGACCGGAGTCCGGCGGTGCGCGCTCACCCTTCCATGGTCCGCGCCGCCGAGCTCACACGCAACCGGTCGTCACCAGCGCGGGTGGATGCTCTCGCGCAGCAGCCGGTCGTAGACCTCGACCACGGCCGCCTCGAACCCCGACAGATCGACCCCGGCAGCGGTCTCGGCCGCAGCCGCGTTGGCCGCAGCCTGTGCGACGTTGCGGGCACCGGGGATCACGGTCGTCACGCCCGGCCGCGTCGCCGCCCACGCCAGCGCCGCCGCGGGCAGGTTCACGCCGTCCGGCAGTGCGTCGCTCAGCTCGGCGACGGCCTGCAGGCCGGTCTCGAACTCCACGCCCGAGAACGTCTCACCCTGATCGAACGCCTCGCCGTGCCGGTTGTAGGTGCGGTGATCGTCGGCCGCGAACGTCGTCGACGCCGTGTACTTTCCGCTGAGCAGCCCTGATGCCAGGGGCACCCGCGCGAAGATCGAGACCCCGGCATCCACGGCCGCCGGCAGCACCTCGTCGAGCGGCTTCAGCCGGAACGGGTTGAGGATGATCTGCACGTTCGTCACACCCGGCCGCGCAATGGCGGCGAGCGCCTGGGTGCACGTCTCGACCGAGACGCCGTAGGCGGCGATGCTGCCCGCGGCGACGAGGTCGTCGAGGGCGTCGTAGGTGCCATCCGCGTCGATGACGGCGCTGGGCGGGCAGTGCAGCTGCACCAGGTCGAGCGTGTCGACCCCCAGGTTGCGCCGCGACCGGTCGGTCCAGGCGCGGAAGTTGTCGGGCGTGTAGTTCTCGGGCTCCTGCTCCAGGCGCCGGCCCATCTTGGTGGCCACGGTGATGCCGTGGCCGGGGCGGGCGGCGAGGAACCGGCCGATCAACGTCTCGCTGCGGCCGTCGCCGTACACGTCGGCGGTGTCGAACAGGGTGACGCCGGCGTCGGCGGACGCGGCGAGCACGTCGAGCGCCGCGTCTTCGGAGACGTCGCCCCAGTCGGCGCCGAGCTGCCAGGTTCCGAGGCCGATGACGGATACATCGCGGCCGGTGCGGCCGAGGGGGTGTTGCTGCATGCCTTCAGGCTACGCGTTCGGGCGCTCTTGGCGACCGCGCACGTAGGCCGAGACCACCGCCACCGCGGTGCCCACCACGACGCCGATCAGGGTGTCGAGCGTCCGGTCCACGAGCAGCGTGATCGGGTCGGACGGGTACGCCAGCTCGACCATGAGCAGCGCCAGCGGGGTGATGAACAGCATCGCCAGCCCGTAGTTGCGGTTCACGTAGAGTTCCGCGCCGACCTGACACAGCACGGCGACGAGGATCGTCGCCAGCGGCGGCAGGTGCAGCGCGAGCAGTCCGGCGGCGATGACCACACCCAGAAGGGTGCCGACCAGCCGCTGCGACCCGCGCACGAGCCGCGCCTGCAGGTGCGCACCGCCCAGTGCCGCGACGGCCGCGACCATCGCCCAGTACCAGTGGTCGCCGATCAGCAGCAGCCCGACGATGCCCGCGAGCAGCGCGCCGATGCCGATGGTGAGCGCGGCCCCCTTCGCGTGCCGGTCGGCCGGCAGCGGAGCAGGCGCCGGGGCCAGCACGCTCCGGCCGCGACGGGCGAAGGCGATGGCGATCGTGAGCGCGATGCTGAACAGTGCCGAGGCTCCCCCGATGATGATCACGTCGAGAAAGGACGAGACCGTCGCCGGCAGGCTCGCGCACGCACCCGCGGAGAAGACGGCGAACAGCGAGGACGGTGGATGCCAGCGCCAGGCGTGCGCGAGCAGTGCTACCAGCCCTGCGACGACCGCCACGACCACGACGCGCAGAGCGGCCGGGGTGCCGACGACGGACAGCGCTGTGCCGATCAGCATGCAGACGACCATCGTCACGCCGGCCGCGATCTGCATGCGGATGCGATCGGCGTACCGGTCGTAGCGGCCGTACAGCGAGGCGAACGCGCCGAAGCTGGCGTACACGCTCAGGTCGACGCGCCCGACAGCCCAGAGGATCAGCAGCGGCACGGCGATCGAGACCGCGGCCCGGATCGCGACGCGGTGGTCGCCTCGGTGCGGGGCGATGCGGATGAGGCCCGTCATGAACCGACCCTGACTCTCACCCATGCTTCGATCGTACGGCGGTGCCGGTCTCCGGCATCCATTCGCCGGCATTTGTCACGCCGATCTGGCGGTGCGCGGCAGCCGACGGCGGCGCAGACTGGCCGCATGCCGAAGGTGCCGGTGTACTACTACTCCTCTGTGTCGAACCTGACCGGACGATTCGCCGAGCACCTGGCCGCCGTCGACGGCCGCCCCGTGTTCAATCTCGCCGATGCGATGGTGCGCCGCCGCGAAGCCGGCGGGCCGTGGGTGCTGCTCACCCCGTCTTACAAGGCCGGCAATGCCGACGAGGTCACCCTGCCCGCGCCGGTGCGCAGCTTTCTGCGCTCGCCCATGAACCGGAGACGGCTGATCGGCATCATCGGGTCGGGCAACCGCAACTTCGGCGTGTACTACCAGGCCGCGGCACGCCAGCTCGCGCAGCTGTCCGGACGGCCGGTGCTGTTCGAGTTCGAGCTGTCCGGCACGCCCGAAGACGTCGAGCGGTGCGTGGAGATCCTCGACCGGCTCGACGCCGCCGTCGCCGCGGGATGAGTCCCTGGCGCCACCCATCCCCGCCTGATTCGATGGACAGCGTGAGCACCCACGACGTCGTGAACCAGTCCCCGCCCCGCACCGGCCTCGACGAGTACGGCACCCACACGGCGCTCGTCGAAGCCGTCGAGCGGCACGATGCGGGCTGGGCGCACCATCGGCTGCATCTGACCGGCCAGCGCGTCGGCACGGCATCCTTCCAGCGCGACGCGGCACGCGCGAACCGGCACGAGCCCGTCCTGCACACCCACGACCGGTACGGACACCGCATCGACGAGGTGGAGTACGACGACGCCTACCACCGGATCATCGGCGCCGCCGTCGCCGACGGGGCGCACACCTCGGCGTATGTCGAGCCGCGGCCGGGAGCGAGCGTCGCCCGCGCGGCGACCTTCATGCTCTACGCGCAGATCGAGCCCGGCCACGCGTGCCCGATCTCGATGACGCACTCCGTCGTCCCGGTGCTCCAGCAGCACGCCGAGGTCGGCGCCGCCTGGCTCGACCGCGTGTACGCCACCTCGTACGATCCGGCTCTGCACTCCGGCAAGCACAGCGCCCTGTTCGGCATGGCGATGACCGAGAAACAGGGCGGGTCGGACGTGCGCGCCGGCGCCACCGCCGCGCGTCCACTCGGCGACGGGCGATACAGCCTCACTGGGCACAAGTGGTTCTGCAGCGCCCCGATGTCCGACGCGTTCCTGGTGCTCGCCCAGGCGCCCGGCGGCCTCTCCTGCTTCCTCGTGCCGCGGCTGACCGATGAGGGCGAGCGCAACGGCATCCGCATCCAACGACTCAAGGACAAGCTCGGCAACCGGGCGAACGCCTCGAGCGAGGTCGAGTACGTGGATGCCGTGGGCCGGCTCCTCGGCGACGAAGGCCGCGGCGTGCGCACGATCATCGACATGGTCGCCCGCACTCGCCTCGACTGCGTGTACGGATCGACCGCCGGCATGCGGCAGGCCGTCGCCGAGGCCGCGTGGCACGCCCGGCACCGCGCCGCGTTCGGACGCGCGCTCATCGATCAGCCGGCGATGACGGCCGTGCTGGCCGATCTGCAACTCGAGACCGAGGCGGCCACCGTCACCGCGATGCGGCTGGCGCGGGCGCATGACGAGGACGCCTCGGACACCGAGCGCGCCTTCCGGCGCCTCGCCACCGCCGTGTCGAAGTACTGGATCTGCAAGCGCGGTCCCGGGCACGCCTACGAGGCACTCGAATGCTTGGGCGGCAACGGCTACACCGAGGAGTTCCCGCTCGCGATGCGCTACCGCGAGCAGCCGGTGATGGCGGTGTGGGAGGGCTCGGGAAACGTCATCGCCCTCGACGTGCTGCGCGCGATAGCCCGCGAGCCGGCGTCGCTCGAGGCGTTCGACGCCGAGGTGTCGCTCGCCCGCGGCGCAGATGCGCGCCTGGACGCCCACCTCGACCGGACCCGGCGAATGGTCGCGGACGTCGCGGCGGATGTGGAACCGGATGCCGGTGCCCGCGGCCTCGTCACCGCGCTCGCCCTCGCACTGCAGGCCTCACTGCTCGTACGTTTCGCGCCGGCCGCCGTCGCCGATGCGTTCACGGCGACGCGACTGGGCGACGCGGCATCCCTCGGTCTCTACGGCGCGCTCCCTGGTGGGGTGGATGCCGCGGCCATCGCCGCCCGCATCTGACGCGGACGGGGCGCGTGAACCATCGGCGCCGCGGCACCCCAGCGACCCGACGAACCGAATCGGGGTCACCTGTTGCCGCCTCACCCGGCCCGACCCGGCCACACGCGACCCCACTGTCGATCGCGGGCTCAAGACGAGGAACTACGCGCGCACGAGCGCGTCGACCAGGCGCGCGGCGTCGCCGGGCTGGCCCGCCCTGCCGCTCAGCGCCTTGAGCAGCACGGCGCCGACGAGCGCCTCGCTCAGCTCGACCACGGGGGCATCGGCCGGCAGCTGCCCGGCCGCGACGCCTGCGGTCAGCCGCGTGGTCACCGACTCCGCGCCGCCGAGACTGTCACGCAGCCGTGCGCCGATCTCGACGTTCGCCGTCGCCGCGGCGACCAGCGACGTGACCAGTCCGCGCCCGGTCGGCTCGTCCATCAGCGCGAAGATCTGCTCCACCCAGCCGACGAGGTCGCCGCGCAGATCGCCGGTGTCGGGCAGCGTGAGCTGCCCGGGCAGCAGGCGCCCCTCGAGCAGGCACTCCGCGACCAGCGCACTCTTGGTGGGCCACCAGCGGTAGATCGTCTGCTTGCCCACACCCGCCTCGGCGGCGATGCCCTCGATCGTCAGCTGCTCATACCCGCGCTCGGCGAACAGCTGCGCGGTCGCAGCGAGAATCGCCTGCCGCGCGGCCTCGCTGCGCGGCGCACCGCGGCGCTGTTCCGACATGTTCACATCGTATTCGGCAATTGCAAGACGGCGCGTTGCGTATTATTAGTCGGCCACCATTCGGCTGCTCGGCGTCGGGCTCGCGTTCGGCGTGCTGCTCGACGCATTCGTGGTGCGCCTGCTGCTCATGCCCGCGCTCATGCACCTGCTCGGCGCGTCGGCCTGGTGGTTCCCGCGCCGGCTCGACCGGATCGTGCCGAACGTCGAGGGTGCCACGCTGGAGCGCCGCCACCACCTGCGCTGAGAAGCCGGCGCGCCGCTCGGTCTGGGGAAACCGAACGGCGCGCCATCACGGAGAACGATCCGGTTTCGCGATCATGCGCGAGGTCCTGACGCCGCTCTGGGGGAAGCGGGCCGGCGCACCGGATGCCGTTACAGCTCCCACGGTACGACCGCCGATCCGCAGGCGACAGTGCCCGGTTTTCAGATGATGAAGCCCCGGGGTTACGCCGACGAGTCGCCGAGCTGTTCGGCGCCGAGTCGCAGCGACAGGCGATTCGCGATCGTGCGCAGCCGCGCGGCGAGCTCGTCGGGGCTCCCTTCGACCGTGTGGGTCGGCAAGGAGACGGCGAGGGATGCCATGACCCCCGGCGCCCGGACCGGCACGGCCAGGCAGGTGAAGCCGATGGCGTACTCCTGGCGGTCGAGGACGGGACCGACGGGCTGCTCGAGCTGCTGCAGCAAGAGCCGGCGGTCGCTGATCGTGTACGGCGTGAGCTCTTCGAGGACATGCCGCGACAGGTAGTCGTTGCGCTCGTCCTGCGACAGCTCGGCGAGGATCTGCTTGCCGAGCGCGGTGGCATGCGCGCTCGAGTGCAGCCCGACCCACAACTCGACCCGCGGGCTGGACTTCGCATCGACGATGTCGACGAGATGCACCTCGCCGTCGTCGTAGCGCGAGAGGTAGGCGGTCGCACCCAGGCCGTCGGCGACCTCCCGCAGCGACTCGCGCACGCGCGCGACGAAGACCCCGGAGCTCTGCTCGGGCACCCCGAGGAACCGCGATCCGAGCACGAGTCCGTCGGGCTCAGCGGTGAGATACCCCTCGCGCAGCAGCGTGCGCACGAGGTTGTAGGTCGTGCCGAGCGTGAGGCCCGCCACGTGCGCGAGGGATTTCGCGGTGACCGGTCGGGGTGCGTTGGCGACGATGTCGACCAGTCGCAGGGCGCGCTGAACCGAGGCGATCAGCGTCTCGCCGTGCCCCCGCACATCTGAGCTCATCATCGGCTCCCCCGTGTCATCAGGATAGGGCCCCGGGCGCCGGCGCGGGAGGTCGACTTCTCATCCGGCGGCTCCGCCGATCCTCCCCGGCAGGTTCGGACGCGCGCGGAGGATGTCAACCCCCGTGCGACCCGCTCCGGCAGTCCCGTACCGTGCACACGACAGCCGACCTATCGAACGGAGATGAGTGAGAACGATGGCGACTTTGACTGGAAAGAATGTGGCGTTCCTGGCGACGAACGGGTTCGAAGACAGCGAGCTGACCTCGCCCTGGTCTGCGGTGGTGGATGCCGGTGCCACGGCGACGCTGGTCTCGCCGGCGAGCGGATCGATCGAGGGCAAGAAGGGCCACTCCCAGCAGGTCGAGCTGGCCGCCGCAGATGCGCGGGCCGACGACTTCGACGCGCTGATCCTGCCCGGTGGGGTCGTCAACGGCGACCACCTGCGGATGGATGGCGACTCGATCGCGTTCGCCAAGGCGTTCTTCGAGCAGCACAAGCCCGTCGGGGCCATCTGCCACGCCGCGTGGATCCTCGTCGAGGCGGGCGTCGTCGACGGTCGTACGATGACCAGCTATCCGAGCCTGCAGACCGACCTCCGCAATGCCGGAGCCGACTGGGTCGACGAAGAGGTGGTGGTCGACGCGGGCTTCGTCACGAGCCGGAACCCCGACGATCTGCCGGCATTCAACGCGAAACTCGTCGAGGAGATCGCCGAGGGCCCGCATCGGGACCAGACGGCCTGACTCGACCACGTGCGCGCCGGTGGCGGAGACCTCAGCCCTCTCCGCCGCCGGCGCTTTCGGTCGAACAGGAGCGGATCGACTGGGAGTGGGCGACCGCACGCCTCGGTGACGCCTGACAGGTGCGCCCGTCAGTGCGAGCCGTCGTCGGCCGTGCCGTCGAGCGCGAGGTCAGGATCGACGTCGGTCGACTCACCGGCGCCGAAGCCCTCTTCGGGACGATCGGGGCGCGGGGGCGTCTCGGTGTCGCCTTCATCCGGCAGCGAGGGCTCCTGGGGAAGCCCGGTATCCGGGTCGAGCGGAGTCTGGTCGGGGGTGCTCATGCTGAGATCCTTTCGTCAGGTCCGTCGAGCGTGCGCGCCGGGGCGCGACCGGCACACGGTCTTGACGCTGCGCCGGCACGGGTGTAGCGATCGTGCGTGCGTCAACCCCGTGGCATCCATTCGACGACGCTTCTAAGGTGACGTGCATGGCGAAAGACGATGCGGTCACACTCGATGTCGGCGACCATGAGGTGCGCATCACGCACCCCGGCAAGATCGTCTTCCGCGAGGTCGGGTTGACCAAGCGCGATCTCATCGACTACTACCTCGCGGTCGCCGATGGTGCCCTGCGCGGCGCCGCCGACCGACCGATGGTGCTCAAGCGCTTCGTGAAGGGCATCGACCGGGAAGCCTTCTTCCAGAAGCGCGTGCCCGAGAACCACCCCGAATTCATCCAGACCGCGACGCTCGAGTACGCGTCGGGGACGAGCGCCGAAGAGACCGTGATCCGGGATGCCGCGGGCTTGGCCTGGGTCGTCAATCTCGGCTGCATCGATCTGAACCCGCATCCGGTGCGCGCGCGGGACCTGGACCATCCCGACGAGCTGCGCATCGACCTCGACCCCATGCCGGGGGTCGACTGGGCGCAGATCGTCGACGTCGCGTTCATCGCCCGGGATGTACTCGGCGACGTGGGGCTGGCCGGCTGGCCGAAGACGAGCGGGTCGCGCGGGATCCACATTCTCGTGCGGCTCCAGCCGGACTGGGAGTACCCGGACGTGCGGCTGGCTGCGCAGACGCTCGCGCGTGAGGTCGAGACCCGGGCGCCCGGGCTCGCGACCGCGCACTGGTGGAAGGAGGAGCGCGGCGAGAGCGTGTTCGTCGACTTCAATCAGAACGCGAAGGACCGGACGGTCGCATCCGCGTACTCGGTGCGGCCGCTGCCCGATGCGCGGGTGTCGACGCCCCTGGGGTGGGACGAGCTGCGTGAGCGCCGGCCCGAGGAGTTCACCGTGCGCACGGTGCCGGATCGGTTCGCGTCCGCGGGTGACCCGCACGCGGGGATGGATGACGCGGCAGGGTCTCTGGACGGGCTGCTCGCGCTCGCCGCCGAGCTGGGCCCGGCCGAGCGCGCACCGCGCGGCGACGGGTCGGGCAGACGACGGTCGACGATGCCGCTGATCGAGATCGCGCGGGCGAAGACGAAGGATGAGGCGCTGGCGGGACTGGAGCGGTGGAAACAGCGGCATCCGGATGTCGTGGACCAGCTCTCCCCCGCCGACGTCCTCGTCGACGGCATGCGCGGGTCGAGCTCGCTCTGGTACCGGATCCGCGTGAACCTGCAGCATGTGCCCGCGGGCGAGCGCCCGTCGCAGGAGCCGCTCGAGGTCGACTACGACCCGTGGGCGGGGCGCGGGTGACGGTCCCCGCACCACCCCGATCCGAACGGTCCCGACAGACCCGCGCGAACCCGGGTAGTCATTGCCGGCGGCTGAAGCGGGCGAACCGCTGCCTGTCCGACTCCCTCTTGGGTGCTGTCTCGCCGCGGTCGGCGTCAGGGGTGATGTGAGTCGCACTCGCGCCGACGAACTCGCCGAGCGCGCTGGGCGTGGGCAGATCCACCCACAGCCGGATGCTCCCGGTCGCCGGGCCGACACCGTTCACGATCGCCGCGCCTCCCATCCGGTCGAGGAATGGCCCCGTCTCCCCCGCTTCGCGGGTCGGCAGATAGCCCACGCCGCGCCCGTTGGAGAATACGGCGACGTCGGCCACCTCGCGCGAACCGTCAGGCTCACGGCGAAGCACATAGGCGCGTCGCTCACGCCCCTGACGCTCGCGATCGTTCACGAGATAGTGAGTCCGCTCCAATGCGACCGCGCGCGAGGACAGCTGCCGGAGATCGGGCAGGTCGTCATGACGCCGGATGCGCCCTGTCAGGACGTGAACGAACTCTTCCCACCATGCGGGCATGAATACCCTCCCCTCGGTTGATATGCCATCACCGAGGCGGAGCACGTTCCCACTGTCTCACGCCGTGCTGTGGGAGCCCTGACCGGCGCTCTCACACCCTCGCGGCCACTTAGTTGCCGGCGAGGCGAGCAGAGCGCATCCGCGCAGACGTCATCGTTCGATGGGTTGTCCTCGATCGCATCGAAATCGATCAGAGTCACTCATTCGGCAGGACTTCTGCGGTCGTGCGTCGCACGTGTGGCCGTTCACGTCAGAGTGGCTGCGGGCACCGTCTGAGAGATAGTGACAAGCCCAGCGACGCGATACTGCTCGTATGCGCTCAGCTGAATCATGTGTAGGCCGCCGACCGCTTCGACCGGGATGAGATAGCACTCGAGGTCGGCGTTGATGATGAAGAAGTCGTCGATCTCGTCTGGGTCATAGGTCGTGCGTTCGCCATGCGTGGTCGACAGATACACCTGCCACTTGTCGCTTCTTCGGGACGTCGTCGTCTTCACCTGGACCCGACGCATGCCATGGACGGTGTGGACGATCAGATCGAACCGGCTCGGCTCGAGCGGCCAGGACACGTCGTGGCCCGACAGCGTGTACCAGGACGCCGCGAGCAGAGCGCCGGCACGGCCGAGACGGTGAAGATCCAGCTTGGGCGACGGACGAGCATCTGCTGGTATCGGGGTCAGGTGCGACACATCGAGCTCCAAGCGCGCGGCGTGGCCTTTGACAATGGAAACGGCCGATCGCCCGGTGAGTCCCAACGCATCGACGACTTCGGTCCAACTTGTCTCCGTGGCGACAGCTGACTGCAGCTGCTCCTCGTTCCACCGACGCTGACCTGCGAAGTGCCCATACTCGAGCCCGAGGTGATCGGCGCGGCTCCGCACAGACCTCATAGCGCCCGCGGATGTCGCGACGAGGTTCAGCTCACGCAGGACGCCTCGCCACGAGACCGACGCCGCGATCGCATCGTGCAACTGTTCATCGGTGTATGTCCGCTGTCGGGGCATGCGCCGACGGTACGACGGGGTCCCGACACCGTGCACGCCAACGACGAAAGCCCTGGCGAGATCCTCTATCTCATCAGGGCTTTTCCGTCGGGTTGACAGGATTTGAACCTGCGACCCCCTCACCCCCAGTGAGGTGCGCTACCAAGCTGCGCCACAACCCGTTGCCGTCCGCGTGCGGACAACTCCCCTATCCTACCTGCTCGTCGACCGGCCCGCGAACCGCAGCCCTCGACGATGTCGGCGGCCGGCGCTACCGTCGGATCATGTCTGAGATCAGGATCCGCGAAGCCTCGCCGAGCCGCTTCGCCGATATCGAGCACTCCCTCACGGGCGGGGGCGACGGCGCCTCGTGCATGTGCCAATGGTGGACGCTCACGAACGCCGAGTGGAACGACACCGACGCCGACCAGCGTCGCGAGCTTCTCCGCGACGAAGTGGATGCCGGTCCCCCACCGGGGCTCATCGCGTACGTCGACGGCGAAGCGGCCGGCTGGGTGCGTGTGGCGCCCCGCACCGCTCAGGGCCGCATCCCGCGCATGCGCATCATCAAGGGCTCGAACGAGCCGCTCGATGACGACTCCGTCTGGGCGGTCACCTGCTTCGTCGTGCGGCGGGAGTACCGCCGGCAGGGGCTCAACGCGGCATTACTGACCGCCGCCGTCGACTTTGCGCGACAGCACGGCGCACGCGTCGTCGAGGGCTATCCGTTCGACCTCGCGGTGAAGAAGTCTTCGGCGAACTCGCTCTTCCACGGCACCCTGTCGACCTTCGTCGACGCCGGGTTCAGCGAAGTGGCACGCACCGCTCCCCACCAGCCGATCGTCGCCCTCGCACTCGCCGAGACCTGACACCGGACCGCGTACGATGGGGCAGTCCGCTTACCCGAAGCGAACCGGCCACCGGTACGAAGGAGCACCAGTGACACAGATCGAGACGGCACCGTCGACCCGCACGCGCACGCGCTGGTGGGGCTTCTGGCTCTACGCCGCCGTCTCGCTGTTCCACGTCGCCGCGCTCACCTTCGGCTGGAGCCCCGTCGAGTATCCGTCGAAGCTTGTTCTCATGCCGGCGCTGGCATTCGCCGTCCTCTGGGCGCTGCGCGGCACGCGCTGGTCGCTCGACGCAGCCCTCCTGCTGCTCGCCATCGGATTCTCGTGGCTCGGCGACGGCGCCGCGACCTTCTTCCCCTTCGTCGATGAGACGCTCATCCCGATGCTCGCCTGCTTCGGCATCGCCCACCTGCTCTACATCGCGCTCTTCGTGCGCCCCGCCGCCCGCCGGCCGGTTGCACGATGGTCACTTGTCTACATCGCGTGGTGGATCGGCATGCTGATCCTGCTGTGGCCGCACCTCGGCGGGCTCGCGGTCGCCGTCGCCGTCTATGGGCTCGTACTGGGCGGCACGGCCGCGGCATCCACTCGCGGCAATCTGCTCACGACGGTCGGTGGCGCGTTCTTCCTCGCGTCCGACACGATCCTGTCGATCCGCCTGTTCTGGCCCGACCCGACCCTCTTCGCCGGAGGCTGGGTCATGCTCACCTACACGCTCGGACAGGGCCTGCTCGCGGTCGGACTCGTCACCCTGCTGAGGCGCCAGGACTGATGGACAGCGCCCGCGTCGATGCGTGGCTGTGGGCCGTGCGGATCTACAAGACCCGTTCCGCAGCGACGACGGCCTGCCGCGCCGGCCACGTGCGCGTGAACGGCGAGCGCGCGAAGGCCGCGCAGCCCGTGCGCATCGGCGATGAGCTGCGCGTGCGCATCGCCGGGTTCGACCGGATCCTCGTGGTCAAGAAGCTCCTCATCAAACGCGTGGGCGCGCCCGTCGCGGCCGAGGCCATGGAAGACCGCACTCCGGTGCGCGAGCCGACCGCGAAGCTCGCGGTCCGCGATCGCGGGGCCGGTCGGCCCACGAAGCGCGAGCGCCGCGACATCGACCGTCTCCGCGGGCGCGACTGAAGCGCACGCCCACTGCGGCATACGGGCGTCTGAACCACGGGCAGCGGGTGACCCGGAGCCCGCACCGTCTCACGTCACCGCGAGCGGACCGCGGCGACCCGACGCGCGGCCAGGTCGAGCACCACAAGCCCGACCGCCGCAGCCGTGTAGACGAGCAGGTCGCGGGGATCGAAGACCGTGCCGAGCACGAGCATGATCGGCCAGAACACCGCACCCCACGCCTCCGGCAGGCCGGTCAGCTGGAACAGCTCCACCGCGATGCACCAGACGGCGGTGAGCACTCCGATCCAGAGTGGATGCCAGCGGGGCGCACACACGGCGATGAACAGGTACACGGCGACGACGTAGAGCACGTCGCCCGCGATGTCGCTGCCGGCCGTGTCCGGCAGCACGAAGTGCACCAGCATCCCCGCAGCCACCGTGACGACGATGCCGCAGACCGCGACCAGGCGACGGCGCGAGGTGGGACGTCCGACGACGGCGCCCCCGCTCATCGGCACACCGTGCAGGTGTTCACAGCTGCTCGCGCAGCCACGACACCGGCCGCGCCTGAGCGCCGAGGGCGGTCACCCGCTCGGTCAACTCGCGGTCGCTCGTGACCACGGTGACCTCGCGTCCCGCGGCCGAAGCCGCCTCGGCGTCGGCGACGATCGCGTCGTCGCCGTGCCCCTGAGCACGCACCACCTTCACACCGGTCACGTCCGCCGCATCGCGCGCCGCACCTTCGACCACCACGTGGAACTCGGGGAACCACGTGTCGGCCGGAAGGCCGAGCCCACCGGCATCCATCCCCCGCGCGGCGAGCGTCGCGACACCAGCGAGCAGCCGCGCCGCGGCACCGGCCCGGTCACGCCACCAGCCATCCGGCACCGAGCCGACGACGTTCGCGGCGTCGACCACGACCACGGGCCGCACCGTCAGCAGCTCGCGCAGACCAGGCCACGCCGCGGCGAACCCGGGGTGCAGCGGATACTCGTCGATCCGATCGGCCGGTACCCACGCGAGCTCGCGGCTCTCGGGGTCGCTGATGACGGGCTCGAACGGCACCGTCACGTCGGAGACGACGGTCGCATAGGTCCACACGTCGAGGTCGAGCACGCTGATGAAGCGCGGCGTCACAGCGTCGCGCGGCACCCCCGCCTCTTCGGCCGACTCGCGCAATGCGCCCTCGCACGCCGACTCGCCCTCATGCCGCGCGCCGCCGGGCAGTGCCCACGTGTCGCCGAAGTGACTCCACGACACGCGATGCTGCAGCAGGACGCCGCGGTTCGGGTCCAGTGCCAGCAGGCCGGCCGCACCGAACCGCCCCCAGTACCGTGTGCCGTCCTCGGCGACGACCCACGCGTCCCCCGGATCACGCGGCCCGAGCGGACGCCGCGGCTCGCCGGGAGCGGGGGGAACGATCGTCACCCGTCCAGACTCTCACACGGTCGCCGCGCCGGCCCTACACCCGCTGCAAGAAATGACATCGCACGACACGCGAGGCTGTACACCCTCACAAAGCGACCGTCCTTCATGGATTTTCCACGTGGGCGCACCCTACATATAGGTTTCCCAAGCGCAACGACCACTACATATAGTGGTCACGCGTACCGGTGGTCGGAAGAACGCAGCCAGCCCGAACCCTCAAGGAGAACACCATGCGCACACCGGAATCCCAGCCCCAACCGCGGACGGTCGCGGTCGGAGCGACCGTGAACGAGTACCTCTCGCGTGGCGATTGGCGCGTCAACGCGAACGCCAACCAGGGCTACTCACTGGGCGGCCTCATCCTCAACTCGGCGGGCAAGCTCATCGCCAATTACTGGCTCGACGAGGTCTACGCACCCGAAGCGGGCGTCGCGCACCGCGAGGGCGACCTGCACATCCACGACCTCGACATGTTCGCCGGCTACTGCGCCGGCTGGTCGCTGCGCATGGTTCTCGAACAGGGCTTCAACGGCGCCCCCGGCAAGATCGCCTCATCCCCGCCGAAGCACCTCACCAGCGCCCTCGGCCAGATGGTCAACTTCCTCGGCACGCTGCAGAACGAGTGGGCCGGAGCCCAGGCGTTCAGCTCGTTCGACACGTACCTCGCGCCGTTCGTCCGGCTCGACTCGCTCAGTCACGCGCAGGTCGAACAGGCCATCCAGGAGTTCGTGTTCAACCTCAACGTGCCCTCCCGCTGGGGCACCCAGACGCCGTTCACCAATCTCACCTTCGACTGGACCGTGCCCGACGACCTCGCCGACCAGCATCCACTCATCGGGGGCACCGTGTGCGACTTCACCTACGGCGACCTGACCGAGGAGATGGCCGTCATCAACCGCGCATTCATCGCGGTGATGAGTCAGGGCGACGCGGACGGCCGCTCGTTCACCTTCCCGATCCCGACCTACAACATCACGAAGGACTTCGACTGGGACGGCCCGCTCACAGACGGGCTGTTCGCGATGACCGCGGAGTACGGACTGCCCTACTTCCAGAACTTCGTGAACTCCGACCTCGACCCGCACATGATCCGGTCGATGTGCTGCCGGCTGCAGCTCGACCTCACCGAGCTCCTCAAGCGCGGCAACGGCCTGTTCGGCTCGGCCGAGCAGACCGGCTCGCTGGGGGTCGTCACCATCAACTGCGCGCGCCTCGGCTTCGTGCATTCCGGAGACGAGGATGCCGTGTACCGGCGCCTCGACGAGCTGCTCGAGATCGCGCGCGACACCCTCGAGGCAAAGCGCCGCATCATCGACCTGCACATCGACGGCGGCCTGTTCCCGTACACGAAGCGGTATCTCGGCAGCCTCGACAACCATTTCTCCACGATCGGTGTGAACGGCCTCAACGAGTTCGTGCGCAATTTCACCCGGGATGCCGCGGACATCACCTCCCCGGCCGGACGTGAGCTCGTCGGGCGACTGCTCGACCACGTGCGTGCGCGGATGGTCGAGTTCCAAGAGGCCACCGGCAACATGTACAACCTCGAGGCGAGCCCCGCCGAAGGCGCCACCTACCGCCTCGCGAAGTCCGACATCGCCCGGTTCGGCGCGGCCATCGTCCACGCCGGCACCGACGCGAACCCGTACTACACGAACTCTTCGCAGCTGCCCGTCGGCTACACCGACGACCCGTTCGAGGCCATGGAGCTGCAGGAGGCGCTGCAGGGCAAGTACACCGGCGGCACGGTGCTGCATCTGTATATGGGTGAGGCCATGGTCTCGGCCCGCGCCTGCAAGACGCTCGTGCGGCGCTCGCTCGAGGGCTTCCGCCTGCCGTACATCACGGTCACCCCGACGTTCTCGATCTGCCCGCAGCACGGGTACGTATCGGGGCATCACGAGCAGTGCCCCGACTGCGGGTCGGAGTGCGAGGTGTGGACACGCGTGATGGGCTACTTCCGGCCGATCTCGTCGTTCAACATCGGCAAGAAGGGCGAAGCGGCCGAGCGACTGTACTTCGACCAGGCTGCCGTGCTGTCGTCATGACCGCGCAGCACACCGGCGCGGCGGCCTGTCTGAAGGTCGCGGGGATGTCGCGCATGTCGAGCGTCGACTGGCCGGACAGGCTGGTGACCACCGTGTTCCTGCAGGGATGCCCGTGGGACTGCTTCTACTGCCACAACCCCGCGCTCATCGACCCGCGCGCTGCCGGTGCGCTGCCGTGGTCCGAGGTGTGGGCGCACCTGACCAGGCGCGTGGGCCTGCTCGACGGTGTCGTCTTCTCCGGCGGCGAGCCGACCACGCAGCACGCGCTGCTGCCGGCCGTGACGGCGGTGCGCGAGCTCGGGTTCGGTATCGGGCTGCACACCGGCGGCGCCTACCCGAACCGGCTCGCCCCGCTGCTGCCGCTCGTGGACTGGATCGGCTTCGACATCAAGGCCACCGCCACCGGCTACGCGCACGTCGTCGGGCGGCCGGGCGCGGCCGACCGTGCGTGGCGCAGCCTCGAGCTCGTCCTGGCCGAGCAGGCGCGTCGCGCCGGCACGCCGACGCCGCTCGAGTTCGAGGTGCGCACGACGGTGCACTCGGCCGCTGTCGACGAGGACGATCTCACCGAGCTCTCATCCCGGCTGGTGGATGCCGGAGTCCGCACCTGGGCGCTGCAGCGCTTCCGCGACACCGGCACCCGCGATGCGATGCCCCGTGTCACCGCGCCCGGGCGGCGCGTCGACTTCGGCGGCGTGCCGACCGACCGGTTCGAACGCGTGATCGTCCGCTGACAGCGCCGTCACCGGCCGCGGCGCCGGACGCCGACCCCCGCGGTGCCCGGCGCCGCACCCCCAGACCCCCTCGCCGTGCGCGACCACCCGCACGGCGAGGGTCACAGACTCCGAGCGAGGGAGAGCCGGGCACGCCCCGCAGGGCCGCGCGCCGGGGTACAAAAGGATGGGCCGGATGGTGATGGATGCCGGAAGCACCGGCATCCATCGCCTACCGCTGGCGGCGCTCGCGGACCCGCATGTTGGTGATGATCGGCGTGCCCTCGAACCCGAACAGCTCGCGCAGCCGCCGCTGGATGAACCGGCGGTAGCCGGGGTCGAGGAACCCGGTGGTGAACAGCACGAACGTCGGCGGACGGGTCGAGGCCTGCGTGCCGAACAGGATGCGCGGCTGCTTGCCGCCGCGCACCGGGTGCGGGTGCTCGGCGACCAGCTCGGCCAGGAACGCGTTGAACTTGCCCGTCGAGATGCGCTGGTCCCACGATGCGAGCGCGGTCTCCAGCGCCGGGACGAGCTTGTCGAGGTGGCGTCCGGTGCGGGCCGAGAGGTTGACGCGGGGCGCCCACGCGACGTGCGCGAGGTCCTGCTCGATCTCTCGCTCGAGGTACCGGCGCCGGTCCATGTTCTCCATGTCGTCGTCGTTCAGGCGATCCCATTTGTTGAACGCGAGCACGAGAGCTCGGCCCGACTCGAGCACGAGATCGATGATGCGCACGTCCTGCTCACTGAGCGGCTCGCTCACATCGAGGACGACGACGGCGACCTCCGCCTTCTCGAGAGCGGCCGAGGTGCGCAGCGAGGCGTAGAAGTCGGCACCCTGCTGCAGGTGGACGCGGCGACGGATGCCGGCGGTGTCGACCAGCCGCCACAGCTTGCCGCCCAGCTCGACGATCTCGTCCACCGGGTCGCGCGTGGTGCCGGCCAGATCGTTGACGACGACCCGCTCCTCGCCGGCCGCCTTGTTCAGCAGCGACGATTTGCCGACGTTGGGACGACCGAGGATCGCCACGCGGCGCGGACCGCCGAGCTCGTTCTTGGCGACGGCCGAGACCTCGGGCAGCACCTTCATGATCTCGTCGAGGAGGTCGGCGACACCACGACCGTGGATCGCCGAGACCGGGTGCGGCTCGCCGAGTCCGAGGTTCCACAGAGCCGCGGCCTCGGGCTCGTGGCGCTGGTCGTCGATCTTGTTCGCGACGAGGAAGACAGGTTTGCCGCTCTTGCGCAGCAGCCGCACGACCTGCTCGTCGGTCGAGGTGGCGCCGACCATCGCGTCGACGACGAACAGCACGACGTCGCACAGGTCGATCGCGACCTCGGCCTGCAGCGCCACGGACTTGTCGATGCCGCGGGCATCGGGCTCCCAGCCGCCCGTGTCGACGAGGGTGAAGGAGCGGTCCATCCACTCGGCCTTGTATGTCACGCGGTCGCGGGTCACGCCCGGGGTGTCTTCGACGACGGCCTCCCGGCGGCCGAGGATGCGGTTCACGAGCGCGGACTTGCCCACGTTCGGGCGTCCGACGATCGCGACGACCGGCAGCGCCGGCAGCACCTCGACGACCTCTCCCCCGGCGGTGAGGCCCGCGAGCAGCTCGGCGTCTTCCTCATCGAGGTCGTAGTCCGAGAGCGAGCTGCGCAGAGCCGCGGCACGCTGCTCGGCGAGCGTCTCGTCGAGCTCGGCCATCTTCTCTTCGAGGCGGTCGGGGCCGCCTTCGTACTCTTGTTCACCGGTCACGGTGCGCTCCTGTCCCCGCACGGACGACGTCGAGGACGGCGTCCACGGTCTGTGCGAAATCTAGTTCGGTGGAATCCACCACGGTCACGCCGGGTGCGGCGTTGAGGAAGTCGACGACTTTCGCGTCGGAGGCGTCGCGCTGGTGCAGTGCGGCGGCGACCGCGCCGGCGTCCTCGCCGGACAGTTCGGCGCTGCGACGTGCCGCGCGCACCTCGGGGGCGGCGGTCAGCAGGATCCGCACCGGCGCGTCGGGCAGGACGACGGTCGTGATGTCGCGACCCTCGACGATGACGCCGGGGGCATCGGCGGCCGCGACGAGTGAGCGGAACAGCGCGTTGACCGCCTCGCGCACCTCGGGCACGCGTGCCACCCCGCTGACGGCTGCGGAAACCCGCGGCTCACGGATGGCGTCTGTGACGTCGGTCTCGCCGACGCGCACCCAATAGCGGTCGGGGTCGAGCGAGATCGCATAGTCGAAGTCCTCGGTGGCGGCGACCACGACGTCGGCGTCCGCGGTCTCGGCCCCGCGGCTCAGCACGTGCCAGGCCAGCGCGCGGTACGCCGCGCCGGTGTCGAGATAGCCGTAACCGAGGCGGCGCGCGGCCTGCTTGGAGACGCTCGATTTGCCGCTGCCGGCGGGGCCGTCGATCGCGACGGCGACCGGTTCACGTGAGTCAGTCAACAGTGGTGCTCGCAATCTTCCAGCCGCGGGCCTCGAGTCCCTCGACGGCGTGGCGGACGGTGCTCGGGACGACACTGATCTCGGCCAGGCCGAACTGCGCCCCCGGCGAGTGCTCCAGGCGCAGGTCTTCGACGTTGACCTCGAGCTCGCCGAGCTCGCCGAACAGACGCCCCAGCTGGCCGGGGGTGTCGTCGATCATCACGACGATGGTCTCGAAGCGGCGGTTCTGGCCGTGCTTGCCGGGCAGGCGCTCTACGCCCTCGTTGCCGCGGCGGATCGTGTCGGCCACCGCGCGGCGCGCGCCGGGGCTGTCGGGTGCGCGCAGTGCGGACGAGACCACGCGTAGGTCGTCGGCGAGAGCGCCCAGGACGTCGACGACCGGCTCTGCGTTGGCCCCGAGGATCTGCACCCACAGTTCGGGGGCGGATGCCGCGATCCTGGTCGTGTCGCGCAGGCCCTGCCCGGTGAGACGCAGCGACCCGTCGGGGGCGTCGACGAGCCGGGCCGCGAGCAGCGAGGCCACCAGCTGCGGCACGTGCGAGACGAGCGCCACCGACCGGTCGTGCTCTTCGGGCGTCATCTCCAGCGGCGTCGCGCCGAGGTCGAGCGCGAGCCCTTCGACGAGCGCCAGATCGGATGCCGGGGTCTCGTGGTCGCGACAGACGACCCACGGCCGCCCGACGAACAGATCGGCGCGGGCGGCGATCGCTCCGCCCCGCTCGCGACCGGCCATCGGATGCGAGCCGATGTAGTGCGTCAGGTCGACCCCGCGCGCACGCAGGGCGTGGAGCGGCTCGAGCTTGACCGATGCGACGTCGGTGACGACGGCATCCGGAAACGCCCTGAGCTCGCGCTCGACGACATCGGCGATGACATCCGGCGGCACGGCGACGACGATCAGGACGGGCCGGTCGTCGTCGCGGGCGGCACGGCCGGCGCCGTAGTCGATCGCGAGCCGCAGCTGCGAGGGCGACGCGTCGGCGAGGGCGACGTCGACGCCGAGCTGTCCGAGCGCGTGGCCGATGCTCGAGCCGAGCAGGCCCGCGCCGACGACCCGCACCACACCGCTGGTGCGTGCGGCGCGCGTGCGCACCGAGGTGTCGGTCGATTCGGTCACGGTTTCTCCGCGGATCAGGGCTGGGGGTCGGCACCGGGCGAGGGCGCGTCGCGGCGTGCCAGAGTCAGCAGAGCGCCGCGTTCCACTGTAGTCAACTCGCGGGCCCTCCCCGCCGGGAGCGTTCCCAGGTGGAGCGGCCCGAACTGGCGGCGCACGAGCTCACGGACGGGGTGCCCGACGGCGGCCATCATGCGCCGCACGATCCGGTTGCGGCCGGAGTGCAGGGTGAGCTCGACGAGACTCGACTGCCCGGATGCGTCGAGCAGGCGCGCCTTGTCGGCGGCGATCGGTCCGTCGTCCAGTTCGATGCCGGCGGTGAGCTTGGCGATCGTCTGCGGCGTCACCCGGTCCTCCACCTTCGCGATGTACACCTTCGTGACGCCGAACGAGGGGTGGGCGAGCACGTGCGCGAGTCCGCCGTCGTTGGTCAAAACCAGCAGACCGCTCGTCTCGGCATCCAATCGCCCGACGTTGTACAGCCGCTCGGGCCAGTCCTTCGTGAACCGGCGCAGATCCGGCCGGCCCTGATCGTCCTTCATCGACGAGACGACGCCGGTGGGCTTGTTCAGCATGACGTAGCGCTTGGTCGCATCGAGCTGGATGGCGGTTCCGTCCACGTCGACGAGATCGGATTCCGGGTCGACACGCGTGCCCAGCTCGGTCACGACCACGCCGTTGACCCGGACCCGGCCCGCGACGATGTAGTCCTCGCAAACGCGCCGCGAGGCGACACCCGCGTTCGCGAGCACCTTCTGCAACCGCTGCCGGCCTTCGTCCTGGAAACCGCTGTCACTCATCGGAGCACCTCACTGTCGAATCCGTCTGCGCCGTCGTCGAGCAGCGGCGAGATGTGCGGCAGCTCGTCGAGCGAGTTGATGCCCAGGTGGGTCAGCAGCGCATCGGTGGTCTTGTAGTTGATCGCCCCGGTCTCGGAGTCGGTGAACGCCTCGGTGATCAGGCCCCGCGCCACGAGCGTGCGCACGACCGAGTCGACGTTCACGGCGCGGATCGAGGCGACCTGGCTGCGGCTCACGGGCTGCTTGTAGGCGATGACCGCGAGGGTCTCCAGCGCCGCCTGCGAGAGGCGTGACGGGGCCTGCGAATTGACGAACTCCGACACGAGGTCATCGTTCTCCTCGCGCACATACAGGCGCCAGCCGCCGCCGACCTCACGCAGCTCGAAGCCGCGGCGCGGCCCACCGGTCTCACCGTCGTAGTCGGCGACGAGGCCCTCGATCGCCTGGCGCACCGCGGGAACGGGTGCGGCGACCGCGGTGGCGAGGGCGACGAGGCTCTGCGGCTCGTCCACCACCAGCAGGATCGCTTCGAGTCGCCGGGCGACGTCGACCGGTTCGGCCGGCGGTGCGAGGCCGGCCTCGTCGTCGTCGAGGGATGCGTCGTCAGTGGTCATAGTCAGCTCCCAGGGTGGCGAGGTTCTCTTCCGACCACCGTTCGGCGGTCCAGCGCAGGGTGAGCTCGCCCAGCGGCTCGAGCTGTTCGAACGACAGGGCGGCGTGGCGGTACAGCTCGAGGACGGCGAGGAACCGCGCCACCACGATGCCCGGCTGCGCGACCCCGGCGATCAGCTCACGGAAGTTGAGGCTTCCGGCATCACGCAGCAGCGTCACCACGACCGCGGCCTGCTCTCGGATCGACACGAGCGGCGCGTGCAGGTGGTCCAGCCCGACATGCGGGATCTCCTTCGGCGTGAAGGCGAGCAGGGCGATCGCGGCGAAGTCCTCTTTCGACAGCGTCCACACGAGCTCGGGCACGGCACGACGGTACTTCTCGTCGAGGCGCACCGCGCGGACGTGCCGGCGATCCTCCCGCTCGAGGCAGCGGGCGAACCACACCGACACCTCCTTGAACGCGCGGTACTGCAGCAGCCGCGCGAACAGCAGGTCACGGGCTTCGAGCAGCGCCACCGATTCTGCGTCGACGAGCTCGCCCTGGGGCAGGAGGCCCGCGACCTTCATGTCGAGCAGGGTCGCGGCGACCACGAGGAATTCGGAGGCCTGGTCGAGGTCTGCTTCGTCGTCGAGACCCCGCAGGTACGAGATGAACTCGTCGGTGACCTTGCTCAGCGACACCTCGGTGATGTCGAGCTCGTGCTGCGATATGAGACTCAGCAGCAGGTCGAACGGGCCGTCGAAGTTGCCGATCGAGACCTGGAATCCGGATGCCGGTGCGTCGGGCGTCGGGGCTTCCTCGGGCGGGCGCGCCTCGTCGTCAGGCGACGGCGCCACGAGCGACCAGCTCCCGCGCCAGCCGCAGGTAGGCCTGGGCGGCCGGATGCTCGGGCGCGAACTTCGTGATCGGGACCCCCGACACCGAGGCGTCCGGGAACTTGACGGTGCGACCGATCACGGTCTCGAGCACGTCGTCGCCGAACGCGTCGACGACCCGCTCGAGCACCTCGCGCGAGTGCAGCGTGCGCGCGTCGTACATCGTGGCCAGCACGCCGTCGAGCTTGATCGACGGGTTCAACCGGTCGCGGACCTTGTCGATGGTCTCGATCAGCAGCGCAACGCCGCGCAGGGCGAAGAACTCGCACTCGAGCGGGATGAGCACGCCGTGGCTGGCGGTGAGTGCGTTGACGGTGAGCAGGCCCAGTGACGGCTGGCAGTCGATCAGGATGACGTCGTAGTCGTTCGCCACCTTGCGCAGCACCCGGGCGAGGATCGTCTCTCTGGCGACCTCGTTGACGAGGTGCACTTCGGATGCCGACAGGTCGATGTTCGCCGGGAGGATGTCGAGATTCTCGACCGCGGTGCTGACGACGACCTCCTGCGGATCGCGCTTGGAGTCCAGCAGCAGGTCGTAGATCGTCGGGATGTCGTGGGTGGCGATGCCGAGTCCGGCCGACAGCGCGCCCTGCGGGTCGAAGTCGACCGCGAGCACCTTGCGCCCGTACTGCGCGAGCGAGGCGGCCAGGTTGATGGTGGTCGTCGTCTTGCCGACGCCGCCCTTCTGGTTGCACAGCGCGATGATACGCGCGGGGCCGTGACCGTTCAGCTTCGGCGGGGTGGGGAACCCGTGATACGGACGCCCTGTGGGTCCGATCGGGGTGTCACCCTCTGCGGGCTTCTTCGCGCCCTGCTTGCTGCCCGCCACCGGCTCTCCTGCCTTCACCATCTCGCCACTGATTCTAGTCACGACGCGCTCAGGCCCGTCGGCGGCGCTTCGACAGCTGGGAAATCCGTTCTCACCGGGCCCGTGGGTGGGAAGTGGCATACACGTCGCGCAGGGCGTCGACGGTGACGTGGGTGTAGATCTGCGTGGTGGCCACCGACGCGTGCCCGAGCAGCTCCTGCACCACGCGCACGTCGGCGCCGCCCTGCAGCAGATGGGTCGCGAACGAATGGCGCAGCGTGTGCGGTGACACGTGTGCGGTGAGCTTCGCACGTTCAGCGGCCTGCTGGATGATCAGCCACGCGCTCTGCCGCGACAGCGCCGCTCCGCGCGCCCCGAGGAACAGGCGCGGCGTGGCCTTCCCCCCGCGCGCCAGCTCGGGACGCACGCGCGCCAGATAGGCCGACACCGCCGCCTGCGCGTACGTCCCGACGGGGATGATCCGCTCCTTCGAGCCCTTGCCCCGCACCCGCACCACATCGCCGTGCGCGAGATCGTCCACGTCGAGTTGGATGACCTCGGACACCCGGGCGCCGGTGGCATAGAGCAGTTCGAGCAGCGCGCGGTCGCGCAGACGCAGGGGCTCGGCGTCGACGGCATCGCCGGGCTCGGGGCCGGCGGCGGCGAGCAGGGCCATGACCTGCTCGATCGTGAGAGCCTTGGGCAGCCGCTGCGGAGTCTTGGGCGGGCGCAGCCGGCCGGTGGGGTCATCGGCGGTGATCCCCTCGCGCACGAGGAAGCGGTGCAACCCGCGCACCGAGGACTGCAGCCGTGCGAGGGACGTGGCCGCCGGTGCGGGCTGTGCCGATGCGCGCTCGGCGGCGAATTCCGCCACGAGCGGCTGCGACACGGCATCCACGTCATCGATGTCGCGACTGGCCAGCCACTGCGCATACCCCGCGAGATCGCGCCGGTACGCCTCGACGGTGTGCTCCGACAGCCCGCGCTCGATCGAGATGTGCCGCAGGTAGGCGTCGATCGCGCGGTCGAGCTTCACGCCTCGGGCTCGCCGATCGGACGGGAGCGGCGCGGCCACGGCGCGTCGGCCGGAGCGAGCGTCCGCCAGTCTCGGGCGCGCGAGGCATGGGCGGCCATCGCGCCGACGACGAGCGACGGGTTCTGCAGGCGACGGTCGAGCACGGCGTCGACGACCTCGTCCAGCGGCGCCCATCGCACCTCGATATCGGCCTCTTCCGCCGAGCGCGCGAACGCCTCGGGAGCGGCCGACAGGCCACGCGCGAGGTAGACGCGGATCGCCTCGTCGCTTCCGCCGGGGGTCGTGTAGAACTCGGCGAGCACGTTCCATTCGGATGCCACGAGGTCGGCCTCCTCGGCCAGCTCCCGCTGAGCGGCCGGCAGCGCGTCCTCCTCGGCGACGTCGAGCAGTCCCGCCGGGATCTCCCAGTCACGGACCCGCACCGGATGCCGGTACTGCTTGATCAGCAGTACCCGGTCGTCGTCGTCGAGCGCCAGGATGGCCACGGCACCGGTGTGGTCCATGTACTCGCGCACGATCGTCTCGTCGCCGTACACGACCTCGTCGCGGCGGATGTTCCAGACCCGGCCCTCGTACACCGTCTCGCTGCGGGTGACCTCGGCGGCGGCGGGCTCGTCCTGCAGCACGTCGGTCGTGGCGTCAGTCATTGTCGACGTCGAACAGCTCGCTCGCGCGGTGACGGTCCAGTGCCGCCGCGATCAGGCCGCGGAAGAGCGGGTTGGCCTCGGTCGGCCGCGACCGCAGTTCGGGGTGCGCCTGCGTGGCGATGTAGTACGGGTGCACCTCGCGGGGCAGCTCGACGTACTCGACGAGGTCACGGGTGGGCTCCAGACCCGAGAACACCAGGCCGGCCGCGGCGATCTGGTCGCGATACCTGTTGTTGACCTCGTAGCGGTGGCGGTGCCGCTCGGACGCCTGCGTCGATCCGTACACCTCGGCTGCGAGCGACCCCTCGGCGAGCTCGGCCTCGTACAGCCCGAGCCGCATCGTGCCGCCCAGGTCGCCGCGGTCGAGGATGTCGACCTGCTCGGCCATCGTCGCGATGACGGGGAACTCGGTGTCGGGGTCGAACTCGGTCGACGACGCCCCGTCGAGCCCGGCCATGTTGCGGGCGTATTCGATGACGATGCACTGCAGGCCGAGGCAGATGCCGAGAGTCGGGATGCCCTGTTCCCGTGCGAACCTCAGCGCACCGAGCTTGCCCTCGATGCCGCGGATGCCGAAGCCGCCGGGCACCACGATGCCGTCGATGCCCGCGAGCGCCTTCTCGGCGCCTTCCGGCGTCTCGCACAGGTCGGAGGGGATCCAGGTGACCTGCACCTTCGTCTCCTGCGCGAACCCGCCGGCCTTGAGCGCCTCGGTGACCGACAGGTACGCGTCGGGCAGGTCGATGTACTTTCCGACGAGCCCGATGGTGACTTCGTGCTTCGGGTTGTGGACGGCCTGGAGGACGGTGTTCCAGCGAGTCCAGTCGACGTCGCCGGCCTTCTCCGCCAGCCCGAGGCGGCGCGCGATGTAGGTGTCGAGTCCCTGTTCGTTCAGCGTCGAGGGGATGTCGTAGATGCTCGGCAGGTCGACCGTGTTGACGACTCCCTCGATGTCGACGTCGCACATCAGCGCGATCTTGTTGCGGTTGCTCTCGCTGACGGGACGGTCGCTGCGCAGCACGAGCGCGTCGGGCTGGATGCCGACCTGCCGCAGTGCCGCCACCGAGTGCTGGGTGGGCTTGGTCTTCTGCTCGCCCGACGCGCCCATGAACGGCACGAGCGAGACGTGCACGAAGAACACGCTGTCGCGGCCGAGCTCATGACGCAGCTGGCGGGCCGCCTCGAGGAAGGGCTGCGACTCGATGTCACCGACCGTGCCGCCGACCTCGGTGATGATGACGTCCGGCTTCGGCGTCTCATCGGCCTGCAGCCGCATGCGGCGCTTGATCTCGTCGGTGATGTGCGGGATCACCTGCACAGTGTCGCCGAGGTACTCCCCGCGACGCTCCTTCGCGATGACCTGCGAGTAGATCTGCCCGGTCGTGACGTTGGCGGCCTGACTCAGCTCGATGTCGAGGAACCGCTCGTAGTGGCCGATGTCGAGGTCGGTCTCGGCGCCGTCGTCGGTGACGAAGACCTCGCCGTGCTGGAACGGGTTCATCGTCCCCGGGTCGACGTTCAGGTACGGGTCGAGCTTCTGCATGACCACGCGCAGGCCCCGCGCGGTGAGGAGGTTCCCCAGACTCGCGGCGGTCAAGCCCTTCCCCAACGACGAAACGACACCGCCCGTCACGAAGATGTGCTTGGTGGTGTCGTTCGAAAAATGGCCCGAGTGAGAAGTGTCCGTCACGGGCTTTCATCCTATCAGTCGTGGAGAGCCGAGGCTGAGCAGCTCCCGGGCATGTTCCAGGGCGGTGTCCGAATCGCTGAGTCCCGACAGCAGGCGCGCCATCTCGGCTTCACGATCAGGACCGTCGAGCACGCGAACACTGGATGCCGTGACCGAACCGTCCCCGGCCTTGACCACGCTGAGGTGGTTGTTCGCGAACGCGGCGACCTGCGCGAGGTGGGTGACGGCGATGACCTGGCTGGATCGTGCCAGCTGCGCGAGCCGCCGGCCGACCTCGATGGCCGCGGCGCCGCCGATACCGGCATCCACTTCGTCGAACACGAACGTCGGCACCGGATCGGTCGCGGCGATCACGACCTCGATGGCGAGCATGACGCGGCTGAGCTCGCCGCCGGAGGCCCCGCGCGCGACCGGCCGCGGATCGGCGCCGGGATGCGGCGACAGCAGGATCGTCACGTCGTCGCGGCCGGCGGCGGTCTCGGTGCCCGGCTCGACGGTCACCACGACTCGCGCATCGGGCAAGGCGAGGTGGCGCAGCTCGGCGGTGACCTGCTCCCCCAACTGTGCGGCGGCGGCGGTGCGGGCCGCGGTGAGGGCGGCTGCCGCCTCGTCGAGTATGGATGCCGCGGTCTCGGTCTGTTCGGTCAGCCGTTCGATGCGGTCGGAGTCGTCGTCGAGGTCGGCCAGCCGGAGTGCACCGGTCTCGCGCACGGCGATGGCCGCGTCGAGCGTTCCGTGGGCACGGATGATGCCGCTCAGCGCGGCACGACGCTCCTCGACGGCGGCCAGCTCGTGCGGACCGGACTCGTCGAGGTCGGCGAGGTAGCCGCTCAGCTCGCCGGCGACATCGGCGACGCGGTAGCCGAGCTCTTCCAGCGTCGCGGCGAACCCGCCGAGGACTTCGTCGCTGTGGGCGGCGCGTTCGAGCACCCGGCGGGCCTCGCCGAGCAGCGCCTGCACGTCGGGCTGATCGTTCTCGCTCGACAGCGCCTCGTGCGCGAGGGCCGCAGCCTGCCGGAGCTCCTCGGCGTTCGCGAGGCGCTCGGCCCGCTGCGCGAGTTCGACGTCCTCGCCCGGCTGAGGGTCGAGCTGCTCGAGCTCCTCCAGCGCGGCGCGCAGGTCTTCGGCCTCCCGGGCACGGGCATCGCGTTCGCCGGAGAGGATGCGGAGCTCTTCGGTCACGGCGCGCCAGTGCGCGTGCGCGGTGCGATAGGTCTCGATCACTGCGGCGATCGTGTCGCCGCCGAACCGGTCGAGGGCGTCGCGCTGGGCGGCGGCCGATTTCAGCCGCAGCTGGTCGGACTGGCCGTGGACGACCACGAGCTGATCGGCAAGGTCGGCGAGCACGCCCGCCGGGGCGGTGCGTCCGCCCACGGTGGCGCGGCTGCGTCCCTCGCTGGACAGCATCCGGCCGAGGTAGAGCTCGGCGCGGCCGTCGCCGACGGGCTCGACTTCTCCCCCGGCATCCTGCACCCGCTCGGCGACCGCCCCGTGCTCGGGGACGAGCCAGACCCCGTCGACGGCAGCCTGCGCCGCACCGGAGCGCACGGCGCCGGAGTCGGCGCGCTGGCCGAGCAGCAGGCCGAGCCCGGTGACCACCATGGTCTTGCCCGCGCCCGTCTCGCCCGTGATGGCAGTGAATCCGGGGCCGATCGGCAGGGTGGCCTCGGCGATCACCCCGAGGTCGCGCAGCCGGATCTGCTCGATCACGGGGCGGCCTCCGCGCGCTTCTGCGCCGCGATGGTGCGAATGGCCGTGGTGGGTGTGCCGGGTCCTCGCCACCCCTCGACCGGCAGGTGGAACTTGCCGACGAGCCGGTCGGTGAACGCGGCCGGGTGCAGGCGGGCGAGGCGCACGGGACGTTCCGAACGGCGAACGACGACACGGGCGCCCGGCGGCAGGTCGTGCGAACGACGCCCGTCGCACCACAGGATGCCGGCGGTCATGTTGCGCTCCAGCAACTCGATCGCGACCGCATGCTCGGGTCCGACCACGAGGGGCTTGGCGAACAGGGCGTGCGCCGACAGCGGAACCACCGAGATCGCCTGCACCGTCGGCCAGATGACCGGACCGCCGGCGGAGAAGTTGTACGCCGTGGAGCCGGTCGGCGTGGACACGACGACGCCGTCGGCCCCGAAGGTCGACAGCGGGCGACCGTCCACCTCGATGACGAGCTCGAGCATGCGCTCACGACTGGCCTTCTCGACAGTGGCCTCGTTCAGCGCCCAGGTCTCATAGACGATGGCATCCGCCGCATCCTTCACCCGCACCTGCAGCGCGAGACGCTCTTCGACCTCATAGTCGCGCGCGATCACACGGTGGACGGCGGCGTCCATGTCATCGCGTTCGATCTCGGCGAGGAAGCCGACGTGGCCCATGTTGATGCCGAGCACCGGCGCAGTGCCCTCGCGCACCAGCTCGGCCGCGCGCAGGATCGTGCCGTCGCCGCCGAGGACGATCGCCGCTTCGATGTCGGCGATGGCCACATCGGCGCCGAGGAGGGCGGCACCGAGACCGGCGACGGCCTCGAGCAGAGCCGGGTCGTCGGACGGCACCACCGGGCATGCCCCGGCGGCGTGCAGCGCCGTGATGACGCGGCGCGCGGCGTCGACGGTGTCCTCGCGATGCGCGTGCGCCACCACGAGGATGTTGCGAGGGGCACTGGTCATGGAGCTCCTGCCAGTCGGTTCACCGTGCTCACCCATTCTGTCGGATTGCCGGCGTCTTCGTCCGCGCGCTGTGAACGAAACCACGCCACGAACTCGGCGTTGCCATGGGTGCCGACGATCGGCGAGGCGATCACCCCGTACGTGCCGAGCCCGACGTCCCACGCCGACCACAGCACGCCGGCGACGGCGTCGGCGCGACGGGTCGGGTGGGTGACCAGCCCCTCGCGGACGCCGGTGCGCCCGACCTCGAACTGCGGCTTGATCAGCAGTACGATCTCGGTGCCTGGTGCTGAGACGGCCGCGACGGCCGGCAGCACGTGTGCGAGCGAGATGAAGGACAGGTCCCCGGTGATCACGCGCGGTGCTCCGGTGATGCCGGCCGCCTCGGCCAGGCTCTCGGGTGTCATGTAGCGGACGTTGAAGCCCTCGACGGCGATGACCCCTCGGTCCCCGGCGACGGGACCTGCCAGCTGTCCGTGCCCGACGTCGACGGCGATCACCGGATCGGCGCCCCGCTCGCGCAGCACCTGCGTGAACCCGCCCGTCGACGCGCCCATGTCCAGCGCCAGGCGGCCCGAGACATCGATCTCGAAGCTGTCGAGACCGGCGATGAGCTTGTGTGCGGCGCGGCTGACGTAGTGGTCGGATGCCGCGACCTCGATCACCGCATCGTCGGCCACCCGCGCCGAAGCCTTGACGATCGCCGTCCCGTCGACGCTCACGACGCCCGCGTCGATGAGCTGCGCAGCATGGGTCCGTGATCGCGCCAGGCCGCGTGCGGCGACGGCAGCATCGAGGCGGGTCGTCATGCGGGCAGGTCGCGGGGCCCGGACTCGAGGCGGCGGGCCAGTTCGTCGTGAAGCGCGGCATACGCGGACGCACGTTCGCCCAGGGGCTGTCCCTCGATCACCTCGAGCGCGGACAGCAGATCTTCGCGGCGCTCGTCCGAGCCGGCGGCATCCATCGACATGCCCTCCACGATACGCGGGCTCGTGGGCAGAACTGCCCATTCACGCGGGGTTGCGTGCCCCCTAGCCTGGCGACGCCACCACCGATCGGAGGAATCATGAAGACCGGCACAACCACGCGGAAACTGGTCGCCATAGGCGCGGCTCTGACTCTCGCACTCACGCTCGCCCCCACGGCGGCGTCGGCGGCCAACTACAAGGAGAGCGACTACCCCAAGGCGGTCATGACCTACCGGGCTCATCCCGCCGGTTTCAACGATGCCGCCGAGGTGACCACGCCCGGCCCGCGCTGCAGCATCACCACGACGGTGGTCTCTGCGGGCGGCGTCCGCGTGTCCGTGCGCAACGAGCTCGCCTCTCTCGTGCGCGAGCTACTCGCCCGCACGAAGCAGATGGGGTACACCATGGAGGCGGCGAGCACGGGCGGTTACAACTGCCGCTACATCGGCGGCACGACCACGCCCTCGAACCACGCGTACGGCCGTGCCGTCGACATCAACTGGAACCAGAACCCGCACAGCTACACCTTTCGCAGCACGATCCCGCCGGCAGTGGTGAAAATGTGGATGAACGCGGGCTTCTACTGGGGCGGCCATTACGCGAAGCACGACACGATGCACTTCGAGTACGTCGGGGCCAAGAGCGCGATCGGCACGTACTACAAGAAGCTCACCGGCCAGTCCGTGCCCACTCCCCCCACGCCGCCCGCAGCCACCGAGACGTCGTTCCCGTCCCTGAAGCAGGGCAGCACCAACACGGCCGCGGTCCGCACGCTGCAGTACGGGCTCACCGCGCGCGGGTACAGCCTGACCGCTGATGGCGTGTTCGGCGCCAAGACGAAGGCCGCGCTGGTCAAGTTCCAGAAGGCCAAGGGCCTCGCGGCCGACGGCATCGCGGGCGCCAAGACCTGGCCGGCTGTCCTGCCGACGGTCAAGTCGGGTTCGACGGGGGCCGCGGTGAAGGCGCTCCAGACCGAGCTGCGAGCCGCGGGCTATTCGCTGACCGTCGACGGGTCGTTCGGGGCCAAGACCAAGGCCGCGGTCGTCGCCTACCAGAAGGCCCAGCGCCTCACCGCCGACGGCATCGTCGGAGCGAAGACCTGGGGGTCGCTGGTCGACTGAGCACGCAGGCCGCTGGCGGCTGCGACGGCACGATGCGTCGCAGCCGCCTTCTGCGCGTTTCAGGGGCGGTGGAACGGATCCGCGTAGAGACGTTCCGGAACGCGGAACCCGTAGATCGCGCGACCGGAGTTCCAGATCGCGGCCGCGCCGGCGCGCACGAGGTCGATCGGGCGGTTGCCTTCGGAGACGATGTGCAGATCGGCGCCGTCGATGCGAACCGCCGCGCCGCCCACGGTGGTCGTATCGCCCTTGACGATCGTCTCGGGATAGGGCTCATGCAGCTCGCGCAGGTCGCCGACGATGAAAGTCGGGCGCGACGTCGACGGAGCCGCGAGCACGTGCTTGGGCCGGTCGACGCCGGTGAGCACGAGCACGGATGGCATGCCGGCGGCCTGCGCCCCGGCGATGTCGGTGTCGAGGCGGTCGCCGATGAACAATGGATGCCGGGCCTCGAACCGCGCGACCGCGACATCGAAGATGGGACGTTCTGGCTTGCCTGCGACCACGGCCAAGCGGCCGACCGCGGTGTGCACGGCGGAGACGAGCGTGCCGTTTCCCGGGGCCATGCCCCGCGCCTGCGGAATGGTCCAGTCGGTGTTGGTGGCGATCCAGGGGATACCGCCCTCGTCCTCCGGCGTCGCAAGGGCGTACGCTGCTTCGGCCAGGTGCTCCCAGCCGACTTCCGGTGCGAAGCCCTGCACGACGGCCGCGGGGCTGTCGTCGGCGCTGCGGGTCACCGAATAGCCGGCACGCTCAGCCTCGAACACGAGCCCGTCTCCGCCGACGATGAGGATGGTGGCACCGACCGGTACGCGCTCGCGCAGGAGTCGCATCGCTGCTTGCGGGCTGGTCACCACGTCACCGGGCTCCGTGCGCAGGCCAAGCTCACGCAGGTGGGCGGCGACGGTCGCGTCTCGACGCGAAGCGTTGTTGGTGATGTAGGCCAGCCGCGCATTCTCGGCAGCCCGGTTCAGGCTGTCGACGGCGTACGGAAGCGCGCCCGGTCCCGCATAGACGACCCCGTCGAGGTCGGCGAGCACCAGGTCGATGCCCGCCAGCGGGGTCGGCAGGCTACGCGAGAACAGCGCCATCAGTCCTCGTCCTCCGCGCCCCCGGGCTCTGCAGCAGGGGACGTGTCGGACTCAGACTCGTCCGTCTCGCCGAGGAGTTCGGCGACCTCGGCCTCGATGGCCGCGGCTTCACTCAGCTCTACGACCTCGGCCTCGACAGGCGCATCGTCCACCGACTCCACGTCGGCAGGCTCGATACCGGGCACGTCCTCGTCTTGCACCGTCTCAGCCGCGTCGTCGAGGGGCTCGGCCACGACGTCGATCGGCTCATCTTCGCCGTCCACGGGCTGGACCTCATCGTCGACGGACTGAACCTCATCGCCGACGAGATGGTCTTCGTCATCGATGAGCTCTTCGATCTCGTCGACCTCAATGGTCTCGAGGTCAGCGTCGACGTCGCCCAGCGCGGCCTCAGCCACGACGGCGCGACGCTGCCACTGCTGTGCTTCATCGTCGCGGCCGAGCTCCTCGAGCACAGCTGCGCGTGCGGCGAACAGACCGGGGCTCCAAGAGAAGGCGCGGTCAGGATCGAGCTCGGGGATGTCGAGCTCCTGGAGCGCACGCTCGGTCTCGCCGAGGTCGAGCCGCGCTCCCGACATCGCGATGGCCAGTTCGACGCGCACTTCGATCGGCAACGTGGCGCGATCGACACCGCGTCCCACCTCGAGTGCACGGTCGGGCCGGCCGACACCACGCTCGCTGTCCACCAGGAGCGCGATCTGATCATCACTGCCCGAGATTCGGCGGTACGTGCGCGCCTCACGGAGGGCGAGCGCATAGTCCCCGACGGCGTACGCGGTGATGGCCACAGTCTCGCGGACGACTCCGACGCGTCCCGCGCTGCGCGACGCAGCGAGCGCGTGCTCGTGCGCCTGGGCGGGATCGTCGTTGATGAGGCGCGCGACCATCGCCAGGTGGCGAGCGACCTGCTCTGCGTTCTCCTTGGAGAGCGTCTTGAGTTCGTTGCGTGCAGCACCGTGCAGATCGCGGGGCGTCACATCATCCGGAATGATCGGTCCGGACGGCTGCTGCCGACGCTCGGCATCCTGCGGCGGACGCGACGAGCGGCGGTCGCCGCCGCCATCACGCTTGGCGTACGGCTTGCGGTCACCGTCACGCTGGTACGGCTTACGCTCACCATCACGGTTCCCGTAGGGCTTCCGCTCTCCATCGCGCTGGTACGGCTTGCGGTCGCCATCACGGCTTCCGTGGGGCTTCCGCTCTCCATCACGCTGGTACGGCTTGCGGTCGCCATCGCGGCTCCCGTAGGGCTTCCGCTCGCCATCACGCTGATACGGCTTCCGCTCACCATCACGCTGATACGGTTTCCGCTCACCATCGCGCTGGTACGGCTTGCGGTCGCCATCACGGCTTGCGTGGGGCCTGCGGTCACCATCGCGCTGGTACGGCTTGCGCTCACCATCACGGCTTCCGTAGGGCTTTCGTTCCCCATCGCGCTGGTACGGCTTCCGCTCACCATCACGCTGATACGGCTTGCGCTCACCATCACGGCTCCCGTGAGGCTTACGATCGCCATCAGGCTGATACGGCTTCCGCTCACCATCACGCTGATACGGCTTGCGGTCACCGTCACGGCTTGCGTGGGGCTTGCGGTCACCATCGCGCTTTGCGTGTGGCGTGCGGTCGCCCTGCTTGGCCGGCGGTTTCCGCTCGCCGTGACGCTCCGAGCGGCCGTGCGAGTTCCCCGATGAGGGACGCTGCGCACCCTCAGAACGGGAACGATCGTCTTCTGTCATCGGCTGGATCCTCTCACAAAGCGCGTTAACGAGAAATGGCCACCCATCAATGGGTGGCCATTTCACGAAAGAAGTCCGGCGGTGTCCTACTCTCCCACAGGGTCCCCCCTGCAGTACCATCGGCGCTGAGAGGCTTAGCTTCCGGGTTCGGAATGTAACCGGGCGTTTCCCTCTCGCTATGGCCGCCGAAACACTATTGATGTTTCAAATCGTGCATAACAAAGTCATTGTCATGCGGTTCTCGACCGTACATCGAGAACCACTCAGTGGACGCAAGCACCAAAAACGGTGTGTTATCAAGTCATCGGCTTATTAGTACCGGTCAGCTTCACGCGTTACCGCGCTTCCACATCCGGCCTATCAACCCAGTAGTCTGGCTGGGAGCCTCTCGCCCGAAGGCATGGAAGTCTCATCTTGAGGCCGGCTTCCCGCTTAGATGCTTTCAGCGGTTATCCATCCCGAACGTAGCTAATCAGCGGTGCTCCTGGCGGAACAACTGACACACCAGAGGTTCGTCCAACCCGGTCCTCTCGTACTAGGGTCAGATCCTCTCAAACTTCCTACGCGCGCAGCGGATAGGGACCGAACTGTCTCACGACGTTCTAAACCCAGCTCGCGTACCGCTTTAATGGGCGAACAGCCCAACCCTTGGGACCTACTCCAGCCCCAGGATGCGACGAGCCGACATCGAGGTGCCAAACCATGCCGTCGATATGGACTCTTGGGCAAGATCAGCCTGTTATCCCCGAGGTACCTTTTATCCGTTGAGCGACAGCGCTTCCACAAGCCACTGCCGGATCACTAGTCCCGACTTTCGTCCCTGCTCGACCTGTCAGTCTCACAGTCAAGCTCCCTTGTGCACTTACACTCGCCACCTGATTGCCAACCAGGTTGAGGGAACCTTTGGGCGCCTCCGTTACTTTTTGGGAGGCAACCGCCCCAGTTAAACTACCCACCAGGCACTGTCCCTGAACCGGATTACGGTTCGAAGTTAGATATCCAGAGTGACCAGAGTGGTATTTCAACAATGACTCCACATGAACTGGCGTCCATGCTTCAAAGTCTCCCACCTATCCTACACAAGCCACACCGAACACCAATACCAAGCTGTAGTAAAGGTCACGGGGTCTTTCCGTCCTGCTGCGCGTAACGAGCATCTTTACTCGTAATGCAATTTCGCCGAGTTCGCGGTTGAGACAGTTGGGAAGTCGTTACGCCATTCGTGCAGGTCGGAACTTACCCGACAAGGAATTTCGCTACCTTAGGATGGTTATAGTTACCACCGCCGTTTACTGGGGCTTAAATTCTCAGCTTCGCCTTGCGGCTAACCGGTCCTCTTAACCTTCCAGCACCGGGCAGGCGTCAGTCCGTATACATCGTCTTGCGACTTGGCACGGACCTGTGTTTTTAGTAAACAGTCGCTACCCACTAGTCTCTGCGGCCTCCAAACGCTTTCGGAGCAAGTCCTAATACGTCGAAGGCCCCCCTTCTCCCGAAGTTACGGGGGCATTTTGCCGAGTTCCTTAACCACGATTCTCTCGATCTCCTTGGTATTCTCTACCTGACCACCTGAGTCGGTTTGGGGTACGGGCGGCTAGAACCTCGCGTCGATGCTTTTCTTGGCAGCATAGGATCACCCACTTTTTATCCGCATCGTGTCTCAGCCTATGTGAGAGACGGATTTGCCTATCTCTCGGCCTACGCACTTGCCCCGGGACAACCATCGCCCGGGTTGGGCTACCTTCCTGCGTCACACCTGTTAATACGCTAGCCGCACCAGCATGGGGTCGAGCGTTCGCTCGGACGTCTTCACCCCGAAGGGATCCGTACATTCCGAGTTAGGACTCTTAGCACCACTGGATTAGCTTGGGCGGTTCTTCGCCGGTACGGGAATATCAACCCGTTGTCCATCGACTACGCCTGTCGGCCTCGCCTTAGGTCCCGACTTACCCAGGGAAGATTAGCTTGACCCTGGAACCCTTGGTCTTTCGGAGGACGTGTTTCTCACACGTCTTTCGCTACTCATGCCTGCATTCTCACTCGTGTAGCGTCCACGGCTGGTTCACACCGCCGCTTCACTCGCCACACGACGCTCTCCTACCCATCAACACGGCTGGACCACGAAGGCCTACCAATAATGTCAATGCCACAACTTCGGTGGCGTGCTTGAGCCCCGTTACATTGTCGGCGCGGAATCACTTGACCAGTGAGCTATTACGCACTCTTTCAAGGGTGGCTGCTTCTAAGCCAACCTCCTGGTTGTCACAGCAACTCCACATCCTTTTCCACTTAGCACGCGCTTTGGGACCTTAGTTGGTGGTCTGGGTTGTTTCCCTCTCGACTATGAAGCTTATCCCCCACAGTCTCACTGCTGCGCTCTCACTTACCGGCATTCGGAGTTTGGCTGACGTCAGTAACCTTTTGGGGCCCATCGGCCATCCAGTAGCTCTACCTCCGGCAAGAAACACGCAACGCTGCACCTAAATGCATTTCGGAGAGAACCAGCTATCACGAAGTTTGATTGGCCTTTCACCCCTATCCACAGCTCATCCCCTCAGTTTTCAACCTAAGTGGGTTCGGTCCTCCACGACGTCTTACCGTCGCTTCAACCTGGCCATGGATAGATCACTTCGCTTCGGGTCTAGGACACGCGACTGAATCGCCCTATTCAGACTCGCTTTCGCTACGGCTACCCCTCTCGGGTTAACCTCGCCACGTATCGCTAACTCGCAGGCTCATTCTTCAAAAGGCACGCTGTCACAGCTGCTAGGGCTGCTCCAACGGTTTGTAAGCAAACGGTTTCAGGTACTATTTCACTCCCCTCCCGGGGTACTTTTCACCTTTCCCTCACGGTACTTGTCCGCTATCGGTCATCTGGGAGTATTTAGGCTTATCAGGTGGTCCTGACAGATTCACACGGGATTTCTCGGGCCCCGTGCTACTTGGGATACTCTTCGCGTCAAGGGAGGCATTTCGACTACGGGGTTGGCACCCTCTATGACCCGCCTTTCAATGCGGTTCGTCTATACCTTCTTGTAACGCCGGCTGCTCGGCAGAACAGCCTGAAAAGTCCCACAACCCCGAATACGCAACTCCTGCCGGATATCACACGTACTCGGTTTAGCCTGTTCCGGTTTCGCTCGCCACTACTAACGGAATCGCGGTTGCTTTCTCTTCCTGTGGGTACTGAGATGTTTCACTTCCCCACGTTCCCTCTACCCGCCCTATATATTCAGGCGGGAGTCACTGGGTCGGCACGCCGCCCAGCGGGGTTTCCCCATTCGGAGACCCTCGGATCAAAGTGTGCTTATCCACTCCCCGAGGCTTATCGCAGATTGCTACGTCCTTCTTCGGCTCCAGATGCCAAGGCATCCACCGTTTGCTCTTAAAGACTTGAAATCACATGAGTTAAATCGTCAATTGAAATTGACTAATGATCTTTAAGATCATCTTTACGAGAACGATCAAAGATCGTCTCGAAGATGCTCGCGTCCACTGTGTAGTTCTCAAAGTACGGGCGGTACCTTCCCCGCTTGCCTGATTCGGCAGCCAAGAAAGGTCCTGAGGTTCGTCTGCTCCCGATCCGAAGATCGAAGCGCATCCGGTCCCTCAGGACCCAACAGCGTGCACGTGCCGGCTGACTTGCTCCGGACCGTTCCAGCTGCAAGCAGCGTACTGAGTTCGAAGGTCACCCTCCGGCACCTCGTCAAATGTTCCACCCATGAGCTGACCAGTCGAGAACATTCGTCTCGAGTCTGGCTCTGGAAGCTCCGAAGAGCTCCAAATGCTCCTTAGAAAGGAGGTGATCCAGCCGCACCTTCCGGTACGGCTACCTTGTTACGACTTAGTCCTAATTACCGATCCCACCTTCGACGGCTCCCTCCACAAGGGTTGGGCCACCGGCTTCAGGTGTTACCGACTTTCATGACTTGACGGGCGGTGTGTACAAGACCCGGGAACGTATTCACCGCAGCGTTGCTGATCTGCGATTACTAGCGACTCCGACTTCATGAGGTCGAGTTGCAGACCTCAATCCGAACTGGGACCGGCTTTTTGGGATTCGCTCCACCTTACGGTATTGCAGCCCATTGTACCGGCCATTGTAGCATGCGTGAAGCCCAAGACATAAGGGGCATGATGATTTGACGTCATCCCCACCTTCCTCCGAGTTGACCCCGGCAGTATCCCATGAGTTCCCACCATTACGTGCTGGCAACATAGAACGAGGGTTGCGCTCGTTGCGGGACTTAACCCAACATCTCACGACACGAGCTGACGACAACCATGCACCACCTGTTTACGAGTGTCCAAAGAGTTGACCATTTCTGGCCCGTTCTCGTATATGTCAAGCCTTGGTAAGGTTCTTCGCGTTGCATCGAATTAATCCGCATGCTCCGCCGCTTGTGCGGGTCCCCGTCAATTCCTTTGAGTTTTAGCCTTGCGGCCGTACTCCCCAGGCGGGGAACTTAATGCGTTAGCTGCGTCACGGAATCCGTGGAATGGACCCCACAACTAGTTCCCAACGTTTACGGGGTGGACTACCAGGGTATCTAAGCCTGTTTGCTCCCCACCCTTTCGCTCCTCAGCGTCAGTTACGGCCCAGAGATCTGCCTTCGCCATCGGTGTTCCTCCTGATATCTGCGCATTCCACCGCTACACCAGGAATTCCAATCTCCCCTACCGCACTCTAGTCTGCCCGTACCCACTGCAGGCTGGGGGTTGAGCCCCCAGATTTCACAGCAGACGCGACAAACCGCCTACGAGCTCTTTACGCCCAATAATTCCGGATAACGCTTGCACCCTACGTATTACCGCGGCTGCTGGCACGTAGTTAGCCGGTGCTTTTTCTGCAGGTACCGTCACTTTCGCTTCTTCCCTGCTAAAAGAGGTTTACAACCCGAAGGCCGTCGTCCCTCACGCGGCGTTGCTGCATCAGGCTTTCGCCCATTGTGCAATATTCCCCACTGCTGCCTCCCGTAGGAGTCTGGGCCGTGTCTCAGTCCCAGTGTGGCCGGTCACCCTCTCAGGCCGGCTACCCGTCGACGCCTTGGTGAGCCATTACCTCACCAACTAGCTGATAGGCCGTGAGCCCATCCCAGACCGAAGTTCTTTCCAGCTGCTGAAGATGCCTTCGCAGCTCGTATCCGGTATTAGCAGCTGTTTCCAACTGTTATCCCAGAGTCCGGGGCAGGTTGCTCACGTGTTACTCACCCGTTCGCCACTGATCCAGCAGAGCAAGCTCCGCTTTCACCGTTCGACTTGCATGTGTTAAGCACGCCGCCAGCGTTCATCCTGAGCCAGGATCAAACTCTCCGTAAAAGAATTTTGCTACGTCAGCCGGAATATGGCCGAGGCAGCGAGTTTGATCTGACCAAAGGGATGTCATTGCTGACTATCCGTGGACAGCCATCACTGACTATCCGTTGCCGGCCCGAAGGCCGGTCTTTGATCCAAAGGAATCTCTTCCAGCCGAAGCTGGAACGAGGTTATTTGGCATTTGACAAGTGCACGCTGTTGAGTTCTCAAGGATCGGATGCTCCTGCTGCTCAGCCTCTCGGCCTTGCCCGCAGGGCAACTTCTCAATCTTATTCGTGGTGATCCGTTTGTCAAATCGGCGCTTTTCGGCTGGAAGCCGGCTGGCATTCGACGTTGACCCGTCTCACCAAGAGAGATCCGCTACCCGCTCTCCCGACCGATCCGGCCGAGTCGCTGGGCAACTTCTCTATCTTATCCCTCTCGCTCAGCTTGTCAAATCGGCTGTCCGTGACTGTTTCAGCGTCTCCGGCAGCACTCTTCGACAGCTTCGAGGAGTGGGAACCTCCATCCTAGACCAGAAGGTCACGACACTCAATGAAGAGTGTTGATCAGATGGGGGGTTGGTTCTCCGCTTGAGGGGGCGAGGCCTTCCGGCCCTTCGCTCTTCCCTGTGGGGCGAACAAGTAATAAGTTACGTGGCTCCCGGGGATCGGGCAAATCCGGCCCGCATCCCGGGCGTGTCGCGAGTGCAAGCCGCGTATTTTCGCGGGTGGGGTCTTCAGGGACCTCGCGCGCACGTCGCCCTGGCGCGTACGGTTCGGACATGTCCGTGCCACGCGTCGTACCGCTGCCCGCACGCACTGACGTGGGCTCCCTCGCGTGGTCGAGCGTCGTGGCCGCGTCGCGCGCTGCGTCAGAACTGGCCGGCGCGCCCGAACCCCGGCTCGACCCCGCCCGGATCGCCGTCGCGTACTCGAGCGAGCGCTGGCTCCGCATTGCCGGCGCGCGTCCTGTCGCGTTCGCTCCTCTGTCCGGTTTCTTCCGGACGGCGGACGGCTGGGTGCGCACCCACGGCAACTACTCGCACCATGCCGACGCGCTCCGCCGTGCACTCTCACTCGATCTTGAGGCGGATCGGGATGCCGTCGCCGCGGCGCTCTCGGCTCGCCCGACAGGCGAGGCGATCACATCCGTCGACGCGCGCGGCGGACTCTGCGTCCGGGTCGATCGCGAGCGCCCGGAGGCGGATGCCGCCCTGCGCGAGTCGGAACTCGTCGAGGTGACGCGCCTCGGCGCCGCTCCCCCGTCTTCGCGCCCGGACGGTCCGCGCCATGCCCCGCTGCACGGCGTCCGCGTCCTCGACCTCACGCGTGTGATCGCCGGACCGGTCGCCACCCGCACCCTCGCGCTGCTCGGAGCCGACGTCCTGCGCGTCGACCCGCCGCAGCCGACCGAGATCGCCGTCCAGCACCTGGACACCGGTCACGGAAAGCGGTCCACGCTGCTTGACTTGACGGCATCCACCGCTCGCACCCGGTTCGACGCACTCCTGGAGACAGCCGATATCGTCGCCCTCGGCTATCGGCCCGCCGGTCTCGATCGGCTCGGCCTCTCACCCGCCACGCTCGCCGCGCGGCGCCCCGGACTGATCGTCCTGCAGCTCTCGGCCTGGGGTGCGTCCGGCCGCCGCGGCTTCGACAGCCTGGTGCAGGCAGAGTCCGGCATCGCCTGGCTCGAGTCGGTGGATGGCGAGACGCCCGGCGTGCTCCCGGCGCAAGCCCTGGATCACAGCGCCGGCTACCTCCTGGCGGCCGCGGTGCTCCAGCTGCTCGCGCGGCGGGCGGTCGAGGGCGGGTCATGGCTCGCCGAGACGTCGCTGCGCCGGGTGGCTGCCGACCTGCTGGGACGGCCCCGGACCGCCGGGCCCGAGCCCACGGCATCCATCGCCGATGCATCGGCGCACGTACAGGAGTTCTCCGTCGCCGGCATCGACCTCACCACGGCCGCCCCCGCGCTCGCCTACCCGGGTGGCCCGCGCGCGTTCGCCGCGCCTCGACCGTGGGGTGGCGACCGTCCGGTGTGGCGGGACCGCGTCACCGGACAACCCGAAGCTGTCTGACCCGGGCGCTACCGTCGAAACATGAGCGGTCGGCAGTGGATCACGGCAGATGACATCGCGAAAGCGCGGCAGGACTTCATCGACGCGATCCCCGGGTGGCGCGCGCCGACAGCCCACGGCGTCGCGTTCGTGCCCGGCGGTGGCCAGGCGATCGCGCCCGGGCATTTTCCGCTCGTGAACACTGCGGAGCACCTGCTGCCCGCCGCGGTTCTCGCCACCGTCGTCGGGCACACGGCGGGATCCGCCGCCTACGCGCTCACCCCACAGCAGCTCGACGAGGCGATCGCGCTCATCGAACCGGCCGAGGCGTCGACCGTATACGAGCATCCCAACCTCTGGCGATGGCGCGATCACATCCGTCCCGCGTGGCAGCGGGACCCCGACGCCCAGGTCATCGCGGTCTACATCGGCGACGATGCCGTCCGAGCAGACGACCACCCCGCCGTGACCGCGCTGCGCTCGGCGGCCGCGGAGCGCGCGCTGCCCTGGCGACAGAGGCTGCGTGCGCTGCCCACCTTCGACGGCCCGCTCCCCCGGTTCACCCCCGAAGCCGCGCCCGACGATCCGCGCGCGCTGTTCGACACATGGCTGCGCGCGGCGATCGCCGAGGGCGTCCACGCACCCCACGCCGCGACGCTCGCGACCGCCGACGCCGGGGGCGGAGTCAGCGCCCGCACACTGGTCCTGAAGGACGTCGACGAACGGGGTTGGTGGTTCGCGTCACGCACCGACGGACGCAAGGCGCGGGATGTGCGATCGAACCCGCGCGCGGCGATGACGTTCTTCTGGCGCGAGCACGGCCGGCAGGTCCGACTGTCGGGCCGGGTGATGGATGCCGGGAGAGCGGCCGCCGACGCCGACTTCCTCGCCCGCCCCGTCCACTCGCGCGCAGCCGCCATCATCGGCGAGCAGAGCACCCCATTGCCCTCGCGCGCCGAGTACGTGTCGGCGTTCGACTCGGCCCAGGCGGATGTGGCCGCCCACCCCGACCGGACCAGCGACACGTGGGCGGCGTTCATCCTGCAGCCGCTCGTCGTCGAGTTCTGGGCCACGACCGCCGACACCGGTCATGTCCGCCTCGAGTACCGGCGCAACGAGACCGCCGACCCCTGGCGGCGCGGCCTACTGTGGCCGTGAGCGGCGACGGGCACGCGCGACCTGGACGAGCACGCACAGCACGAGCGTGATCACGCCCCAGACCGCACACGCGGGTGGGAGCACGAGGTACGCCAGATGCGGCGGGGTCCACCCCGCCGTGAACGGACCGTGGGCGGCCATGCCCGCGAGCCACGCGACGACCAGGATGCCCGGCAGTGACAGCCACCAGGCCCAGCGCACCCAGGCAGGCAGCACACCGCCGACGGACGCTGCCGGGGCGCGCCGGATCAGCCAGACCAGGGCCCAGACCGCGATGATGACGAGCCCGCCGATGCTCGAGCCGTACTGCAGCCACTTGTAGCCCGGCAACGGCCCCCACGACTCGGTCAATGCGGGGAAGACGTCGAGTCCCCAGCGCCCCTCGTGCGTGAACGCATCCCAGACGACATGCGAGATCACCCCGATCAGCAGCGAGATGGCCAGCAGTGCGGCAAAGACGCCCCCGTCACGCCAGACCGGATTCCGCGCGCCGGGCCGCGGCCGGTGCACCGTCTCGACGATGTCGAGGCCGACGGCGTCCCAGTCCTCCGGAAGGCGCACCGACAGCCACCTGGGGCCGAGTTCACGCACCGCGGGGCGCAGTACCGCCCACCACACCAGCAGGAGCACGAGAGCGACGAGTGCGGTGAGGACGACGTTCGCGTGGGTGGCGCTGTACGTCAGCGGCGTGCCGCGCAGGAAGAGCGGCACGTCAGGCGTCATCGCGCCGACCGCGATCGCCGCCGGGATCAGCGGCGTGCGGACGAACGGCAGTGCGACGACCGCGTGCGACGGCGTGAACGGCACGGGGTCACGCTCAGCCGACGAAGACGCCGGCGAGCGTCTTCTTGCCGCGGCGCAGCACCGACACCCCGCCCGGCAGTCCCCCGGTCACCACCGCCGAGTCATCCTCGACGCGTACTCCGTCGAGCGAGACACCGCCCTGGGCGATGGCGCGGCGCGCCTCGCTGAGGCTCGCCACCAGGCCGCTGTCGACGAGGCCCTGCACCACCGGCGTTCCCGGGGCGACGTTCACGTTCGGGAGCTCCTCCAGCGCGGTACGCAGAGTCGCGGCATCCAGCTTCGTCAGATCGCCCTGCCCGAACAGCGCTTCGGATGCCGCGATGACGGCCGCCGTGGACTGAGGTCCGTGCACGGTGGTGGTCACTTCGAGCGCGAGCCGCTTCTGGGCCGCCCGGCGGAACGGCTCGGTGTCGACGAGCTGCTCGTACTCCTCGATCTGCGCGCGCGTCAGGAACGTGAACACTTTGAGCCGGTCGATCACGTCGCCGTCGTCGGTGTTGAGCCAGAACTGGTACATGCGGTAGGGGCTGCACATCGCCGGATCGAGCCAGATGGCGTTGCCCTCGCTCTTGCCGAACTTGGTGCCGTCGCTGTTCGTGATCAGCGGTGTGCCGATCGCGTGCGCCGAGACCCCCTCCACGCGGTGGATCAGGTCGGTGCCGCTGGTGAGGTTGCCCCACTGGTCGGACCCGCCCGTCTGCAGCACGCAGTCGTACTGCCGGTACAGCTCGAGGAAGTCCATGCCCTGCAGGATCTGGTAGCTGAACTCGGTGTAGCTGATGCCCGCATCCGAGTTGAGGCGCGCGGCGACGGCATCCTTCTTCAGCATCGTGCCGACGCGGTAGTGCTTGCCGATCTCACGCAGGAAGTCGATCGCGGACAGCGGCGCGGTCCAATCGAGGTTGTTGACGAGCCGCGCGGCGCTGTCGCCCTCGAAACTCAGGAAGCGCTCGACCTGAGAGCGGAGGTAGCCCACCCACTCGGCGACGGTGTCCTTGGTGTTGAGGGTGCGCTCGGCAGAGGGTCGCGGATCGCCGATGAGGCCCGTCGAGCCGCCGACGAGTCCGAGCGGCTTGTGGCCCGCCAGCTGCAGCCGGCGCAGCAGGAGGAGCTGGACCAGGTTTCCCAAGTGGAGGCTGGGGGCCGTCGGATCGAAGCCGCAGTAGTACGTGATCGGGTCCCCGGACAGCAGCGCGCGCAGCGCTTCCTGGTCGGTGGACACGTGCACCAGGCCTCGCCAGACGATCTCGTCCCACACGTTCTCGAACGTGGGATCGTTGGCGGGCGCGAGGGCGCTCACGACGGTTTCAGACACGCGCTCCAGGCTATCAGCGGGGCAGCCACGGCTCCTTCACGCGGGCCCGTCCGTCCGTGTCGCAACCATGTTGCCTCGCGGTGTCGCACGGGTGCCGTGTCGGCGGTGCGTGCCACACTGGCCCCATGGTGCCGGATGTGATGCTGACCGCGATGCTGTCGATCTTCCTCTTCCTGGTGCTGTGCGGTGCCCTGGTGCTCGCGGTCGTGAGTCTGCGCAAGCCCACGACGCTGCCCCTCGCGGCCGCCGCCGGTCTGCTCGTGCTGGCGACCACCGTCGCCGCCGTCTCGCCGGTCAACGTCCCGACGATCATGGGGCTCATCGTGGCGGTGCTCGGCATCACCGTCGCCGTGATCGGCGGCAATCCGCTCACCCGGCAGGTGCTCGACATCGCGACCGGTGGTCGGGTCCGTGAGACGCCGGACGGCGGCATCCTGCTACCGTCCTCGCGCCCGAACCACGAAGCGGGCGAGATGGAGCCGCTGCTGCGCGGCGGCACCACCATCGGCTATCTCGAGCGTCTCGGCGTCGCGATCGGCATCATCGCGGGCTATCCCGAGGCGATCGCGGTCGTGGTGGCCGTCAAGGGCATCGGCCGGTTCTCGGAGCTCGCCGCGGCAGAGGCGCGCGAGCGCTTCATCATCGGCACGCTCGCGAGTCTGCTGTGGGCGTGCATCGCCGGAGGGCTGGTGCGGCTCGCGATCTGGTGAGTCACGTGCCGGTGGGCCGGTCGCGTCAGCGACTCACGTGCAGCTGCTGGAAGCCCTCGACGATCGCCGAGGCACCTCCGGTGGCGAGTGCCTGAGACACCGCCGACTGGGTGATCTCTTCCTGCGCGGCGAGCTCGCGCTGGGTCACGCCGAGGCAGCGCCCGTAGGTGAGCCGGCGTGTCCGCTCACTCATCGTGACCACGAGCTCGTCACGTGCAAGCAGGTACGCGTTCGCCAGGCGTACGGCCCGGTGGATCTCGTCGCCGAGCTCAGTGGATGCCGCGATCCACGTCCGCGCACGCGGAGCGCGGCGCTGCTGCAGCGCGTGCAGATGGTCGATGGCGTCGCGGGCCGCCCACCAGCCGGGGCCCTCGGCGATGTCGCCGCCGACGGCTTCGACGACGCCGATGGCGCCGATGCCCAGGCCGAAGCGGCACTCGATGCCGTCGGGCAGCGCGAGCTGGAGCAGGAGCAGCGCCGCGAGCGCTTCGTCGAGACCCGGATAGACCCCCTGCTGCTCATCCCCCACCGTGGGCCGCAGCGGCCGGATCGCGAGCGGAAGGTCGCGCTCGACGCGGGCGATCGCCTCATCGAGCGTGCGCTGGGCGACCGTCCGGTCCACGAGCTGTCGCGAGCCGATGATGTCGGCTGTCACAGCGACCGGGCCCATCTGGGTGGTGCCTGCTGAACTCATGACATGAGCTTATCACTGATGTTTTGTAAATATCAGTCTTAAGCTTATTTGTCGGGCCGATCAGCTGTGGCCGTGTCAGAGGCCGAGCGCGTGCGCAGCACCCTGGGCGCGCGCGGTGAGCTCGGCGCGTTGCTCGGTGACGCGCACCGGGGCGGTGCCGCCGACACCGGTGCGACTGGCGACCGATCCCTCGATCGTGAGCACCTCGCGCACGTCGGGCACCAGGTGCGCGGAGACCTCCGCGAGGAGGGCGTCATCGGCATCCTCCAGCCCGATTCCGCGCTTCTCGCACGCCTGGACGAGCGCTCCGGAGATCTCGTGTGCATCACGGAACGGCACCCCCCGCTTGACGAGCCACTCTGCGACGTCGGTCGCGAGGGAGAAGCCCTCCGGTGCCAGTGCCGCCATGCGGTCGACGTCGAAGCGGAGCGTGGCGACCATGCCGGCGAATGCGGGCAGGACGACCTCGAGTGTGGTGATGGAATCGAAGATCGGCTCCTTGTCCTCCTGCAAGTCGCGGTTGTAGGCGAGCGGCAGCGCCTTGAGCGTCGCCAGCAGTCCGGTCAGATTGCCGATCAGCCGCCCCGCCTTGCCGCGCGCGAGCTCGGCGATGTCGGGGTTCTTCTTCTGCGGCATGATGCTCGACCCGGTCGAGTAGCCGTCGTCGAGGGTCACGAACCCGAACTCACGGGTGTTCCAGATGATGATGTCCTCGGCGAACCGCGACACATCGACGCCGATCATGGCGGCGATGAACGCGAACTCCGCGACGACGTCGCGGGCGGCGGTGCCGTCGAGGGAGTTCTCGGCAGGACGGGCGAGGCCGAGCTCGGTCGCCACCAGCTGCGGGTCGAGGCCGAGGGTGGCGCCGGCGAGTGCTCCCCCGCCGTACGGCGAGACGCGCGCGCGCGCCGACCAGTCGCGGAGACGCTCGAGGTCACGCACGAGCGGCCAGGCGTGTGCCTGCAGGTGGTGGGCCAACAGGATCGGCTGGGCGTGCTGCAGGTGGGTGCGGCCGGGCATGATCGCGGTGGGGTGCGCCTCGGCCTGCGCGACGATCGCGTCGATCACGCGCAGGATGTCGCGGGCGATCACCCGCGCGTGGTCGAGCAGGTAGAGCCGCACGAGCGTCGCGATCTGGTCGTTGCGGCTGCGGCCGGCGCGCAGCTTGCCACCGAGCTCTGGCCCGACCTCGGCGATGAGCGCCGCTTCGAGCGCACCGTGGACGTCCTCATCCTCGGGCTGCGCGACGAGCGTTCCGTCCTGGATGCCACGGGCGAGCGCATCGAGTCCCGCATGCATGCGGGATTCCTCGTCGGAGGTGAGATACCCCGCGACGGCGAGCGCCTTGGCGTGTGCGTGCGAGCCGGCGAGGTCGTAGAGCGCGAGCGCCCAGTCGAAGTGCGTGGACTTGCTCAGCGCCGCGAGTTCAGGCGAGGGCCCAGAGGCGAATCGCGCGCCCCAGAGGGCACCTTCGTTCGTGCTGTGCGGGTCGGATTCGGTCACCGGACCAGCCTAGCCCGGCGGGCCCGCGCGGGTTCATCCGGCCCGACCTGCCCCCATCCCGCCGCATGGCGACACGTCGCGACAGACGAGTGTCGCCGCCCGGGACAGCCGCACCGTTCATCCGGCCGAAGTTGCCATTGGGTCGACCGATAGCGGCGCTCTGCGACGGATGAGCGGGGTGGGTGGCTCGGAGAGGTCACAGACGGATGCCGGGATACGGCGCCCGGCGTGGGCGACGCACCCGCATCCGCCGCCTCCTCCACATCCGATGATGATCGCGAAGCTGTCCACAGACGCCGAGCGCGGAGGCGACGCCGGCTCTGGGGCGGGCATGCTCACAGGCATGGCCCGCAGACCTCGACCACTCCCGGACGCTCTGGGTGACGCCTTCTCGGTGGAGCAGGCGCGAGTCGCAGGGGTCAGCTCGGGACGGCTTCGCGGCTCCGATCTGCTCCGCCCGTTCCGCGGCACGAGGATGCGTCCGATCTGCGTCGACGACGACACGTCGGACGACGATGTGAGCCCGATGATGCGGGAAGCCAACGCCTTGCAGGCTGAGATCGGGCGTCGTGCACAGGCTCTCGCGACGGTCGCACCGCCGGCCTGGGTGTTCACCCATGCCACCGCGGCCGTGCTGTGGGGGCTGCCGATGCCCCTCCACCTGCTGAGACTCGTGCTCGACGGTGAGCCGCGGGCAGCGATTCCACCCCGGGGCCTCGATATCGCCACCCTCGATGCGCGTCGAGCGCCGCGAGGCTCGGGCATGTGCGGCCATCAGCTGAAGTCCACGATGGTCTCCGTACGGTCCCGCCATGGTTTGCGCGTGGCCGACCCCGCCGGAGTGTGGGCACAACTCGCGCCGCTGCTCACCATCGATGAGCTGATCGCGATCGGCGACGCAATCGTGCACATCCCGCGCCGCCGCGGCATGAAGCGCGGTACGAGTCGCGACGCGCTGGGGACGCCGGCGGAGCTCGCTGCCGCCCTCGTCGCCGGACGCCGCGAGGGCATAGGGAAGCTGCGGGAAGCACTCCCCCGGATAAGAGTCGGCAGTGCGTCACCGGGCGAGACGCGGATCCGTCTCGCGGTCGTACGTGCAGGGCTTCCCGAGCCCGACCTGGATGTCGACGTGGTCGCCGCGGACGGCACCCCGATCGGATACACCGAGCTGGCCTACCCGCGCTGGCGCCTGCTGGTGGAGTACGAGGGCGACCATCACCGCGTGAGCCGGGCACAGTGGAATCGCGACATCGAAAAGCACGCGGCGTGTGCGGCCGAAGGACTGACGGTGATTCGTCTGACCTCGGCACATGCGTATCCGAGCACAGGGCCGGCCGTGCGCCGCATTCGTGATGCACTTCAGCGCGCCGGCTGGCATCCGTGAGACCCGGGTCGTCGCGGCACCCGTCATCCGGCCGGAACTGCCGCCGACCGGGCCGGTGACGACAAGACGCGACGGATGAACCGCCGCCGCTCGCCGGCGGCATCCCTCATCCGGCCGGAACTGCCGCCACCGGGCGCCGTGACGACAAGACGCGACGGATGAACCCAGCCCAGAGGGGTCAGCGCGGCGCGACGATGCGGCATACCCAGGCGGTCAGGCGCTCGAGCGGGCCGCGGCCGAGCAGCAGCGCCCACGCGGTGCACGCGATCAGGGTGACGATCGTGAAGGGCCAGAACGGCTCCAGCGCACGGAAGCCGGGCAGGTCGCCGGTGTCGCCGAGGATGATCGCCGCCATCACGGCCCAGACCACGAGCTGGCCGACGTAGGCGGTGAACGGCATGGAGCCGACGGCGCGCAATGGCAGTGCCACCCAGGTGAGGGGCGTGCGGCACAGCAGCAGGCACGCCCCGATGGTGGCGAGCGCGAAGCCGCCCGAGCCGATCACCTCGAGCAGTCCGCCGGTGTGCGGTCCGCTCGCCCAGACCTCGGCGAGATAGGTGTCCGGGGGCGCCGCGAACGTGGCATCCATCGCCATCGCCAGCACCGCCGCACCGGCACCGGACAGCAGCAGCCCCCGCGAGGTGGCACTGCGCCGCAGGTCCGACCGGCCGGCGGCGAGCCCGGCGACCAGGAAGGCAACCCACAGCGTGAAGGGATAGTGCCAGCCCAGCACCAGCGACAGGGAGCCGCCGGTCGCGCCCTCCCACACCGGCAGTGCGTTCAGCAGCGGCTGGACCCACGGCATGACGAGCGCGAGCACGGCGGCGATGATCCAGAGTGTGCGCGCACGCAGCTGCACGAGCGGCAGGGCGAGCAAGAAGAGCACCCCGTAGGCGGGCAGGATGACGTACACCGGCACTCCGGTCGCGATCAGCGCGATGCCGAACAGCCAGAGCATCGCGGCGCGCACCGCGATGCGGCGCCGTGCCAGGCCGAGGGCGGACCTGCCCAGCGGGCGCGGGCCACCGGTGATCAGGGCGATCGACACGCCCGCGAGCACCGCGAACAGGATCGACGAGCGCCCGTTGGCCAGGTCGATCCACGTGAGCGGGTCGGCCGCGACGAACTCCGGGGTGACCAGCAGATGCGCGCCGAACATGCCCAGCACCGCGAGTCCGCGAGCCAGGTCCACGCCCTGCAGCCGGCCGGGGCCGTTCAGGGCGCGCGCGAACGTCACTGCTGACGCAGCAGCCACACCAGCAGGGCCTTCTGGGCGTGGAGCCGGTTCTCCGCCTCGTCCCAGACGACGCTCTGCGGCCCGTCGATCACCTCGGCGTCGACCTCATAGCCGCGGTCGGCGGGCAGACAGTGGATGAAGATCGCATCGTCCTGGGCCTGCGCCATGATCTCGGTGGTGACCTTGTAGCCGCCGAGGTCGCGGAGGCGCGTGGCCTTCTCCTCCTCCTTGCCCATCGACACCCACGTGTCGGTCACCACGACGTCCGCCCCGGCTGCCGCCTCGTTCGGGTCGGTGTAGAGCGTCACCGAGCCGCCGGTGGTCTGGCCGATCGTGTCGGCGTCGGCGATCACGTCCTCGCGCGGCGCATACGCCTCGGGGGACGCGACGCGCACGTGCATGCCGGCGGTGACGCAGGCCAGCACGTAGGAGTGGCCCATGTTGCACCGGCCGTCGCCGAAGAAAGCAAGGGTGAGGCCCTTCAGATCGCCCTTGTGCTCACGGATGGTGAGCAGATCGGCCAGCAGCTGACACGGGTGGAAGTCGTCGCTGAGCGCATTGATCACGGGGACCGTGGTCCCCGCTGCCATCTGCTCGAGGCCCGCCTGCGCATACGTACGCCACACGATCGCGGCGACCTGGCGCTCGAGCACCCGCGCCGTGTCGGCGGGGGTCTCCTTGCCGCCGAGCTGGCTGTTCGCGGTGGAGATGATCAGCGGCGACCCACCCAGGTCGGCGATGCCGACGGCGAACGAGACCCGGGTGCGGGTCGAGGACTTGTCGAAGATGACCGCCACCGTCTGCGGACCCTCGAGGGGCTTGAGCTTCCAGCGGTCCTTCTTCAATGAGAGGGCGAGATCGAGGATCTCATCCTGCTCGGCGGTGCTCAGGTCGTCGTCGCGGAGCAGATGGCGGGTCATGCGGGGGCCTCCGTGGGGGTGTGGTCGAGCAGCATCGCGCTCTCGACGGTGTGCAGTGCCCTGCCGAACTTGTCCTGGAACTCGTCGATCTCGACGTCGCCGATGGTCAGCGGGGGCGCGAGCCGGATGGTCGATTCGTTCGCGGCGTTGATGATCAGGCCGTGCTCCTGGGCCGCGGCGACGACCGCGCCGGCGAGTGGATGCCGGAGTGCGACGCCGATGAGCAGCCCCATCCCACGCGTGCCTTCGACCAGCCCGGAGCCGATCGCGTCGACTGCGTCGCGCACCTGTACGCCGCGCGTGGTAGCGGCCTCCACGAGCCCCGCCCGCTCGACCTCCTCGAGCACCGCGCCGGCGACGGCGGTCGCGAGCGCGTTGCCCCCGAAGGTCGAGCCGTGCGTACCCGGATAGAACAGTTCGCTGGCTGCCCCGAAGGTGATGAGCGCCCCGATCGGGAAGCCGTTGCCGATGCCCTTGGCCACCGTGATGGCGTCGGGCGTGATGCCGGCGTGCTGGAACGCGAACCACGCGCCGGTGCGCGCGGCACCGGTCTGGATCTCGTCGACGATCAGCAGCGCGCCGTGCCGGGCGGTGATTTCGCGCGCCGCCTGCAGGTATCCCTCGGGCAATTCGAGCACGCCCGCCTCGCCCTTGATCGGCTCGACGAACAGGGCGGCGACGCGGTCGTCCATCGCCGCTTCGAGCGCCTCGACGGTCGAGTCGATGAACTCGACACCGGGCACCATCGGCTCGAACGGCTCCTGCATCGCGGGCTTGCCGGTGAGGGCGAGGGTGCCCATCGTGCGGCCGTGGAATGCGCCGGTGAGCGCGAGGATGCGGGGCCGGCCGGGCTTGCCGTCGCCCGCGAGCCCGTGCAGCCGCGCGAGCTTGAACGCGGCCTCGTTGGCCTCGGCGCCCGAGTTGCCGAAGTAGACGCGGCCGTCCGGGCCTGTGCCGGCGAGGCGCTTCAGCCGTGCGGCGAGCGCGAGCTGCGGCGGGGTGGCGAAGTAGTTCGACACGTGCGCGAGGGTGGCCGCCTGGGTCGCCACCGCGTCGACGAACACCGGATGGGCGTGACCGAGCGAGACGACGGCGATGCCGGCGAGGAAGTCGAGGTAGCGCTTGCCGTTCTCGTCCCAGACGTAGGCGCCCTCACCGCGGGTGAGCATCTCGTAGCGGTCGCCCGCACTGCGCACCAGATCCCGCGATGCGTCGTTCCGCCAGTCCTCGACTGATTCTGCCGTGCTCACCGTGCCACCACTTCCGTTCCGATTCCCTGTTCTGTGAAGATCTCCACCAGCACCGAATGCGGCTGACGTCCGTCGATGATCGCCGCCGTGTCGACGCCGCCGTCGACGGCATCCAGGCACGCCTGCATCTTCGGGATCATGCCCGACTCGAGCGTCGGCAGCAGCGCACGCAGCTCGGTCGCCGTCAGGTGCGAGACGAGCGAGTCGCGGTTGGGCCAGTCCGCGTACAGTCCCGGCACATCGGTCAGCACCACGAGCTTCGTGGCGTTCAGCGCGACTGCGAGGGCCGCGGCCGCGGCATCCGCGTTCACGTTCAGCGACTGCCCCTGATTGTCGAGATCGGGAGCGATCGACGACACCACGGGGATGCGGCCGGCCGCGAGCTGGTCGAGGACCGGCTGCGGATCGACCTCGACCACGTCGCCGACGTTGCCCAGATCATGCTCGGCGCCGTCGACGATCACGCCGCGGCGACGGCCGCCGAAGAGTCCGGCATCCTCCCCCGACAGCCCGGTCGCGAGCGGCCCGTAGGCGTTGATCCGCGCGACCAGCTGCGGGTTGATCTGCCCGGTGAGCACCATCCGCACGACGCTGATGGCCTCGGTGCTGGTGACCCGGTAGCCGCCCTTGAACTCGCTGGGGATCGACAGCCGGTCGAGCATCTGCGAGATCTGCGGTCCGCCGCCGTGCACGACGACCGGCTGCACGCCGACGAAGCGGAGGTAGGCGATGTCCTGCGCGAACGCCTGCTGCAGCTCCTCTGAGACCATGGCGTTGCCGCCGTACTTGATGACGACGATCTGGTCGCGGAAGCGCTGCAGCCAGGGCAGCGACTCGATGAGGACGGCGGCCTTCTCGGCGGCCTCCTCGGGCGTGGTGTGCTGGATCTTGTCGGTCATGACGAATACGCGCTGTTCTCGTGCACGTAGTCGTGCGTCAGATCGTTGGTGAGGATCGTCGCTTCGGCGTCGCCGACCTTGAGGTCGATCAGGATGCCGGTGGCGCGCGGCGTCAGGTCGACTTCTTCGCGCGGGCGGTCGGGGCCGCCGGCGGTGCACACGCGCACCCCGTTGAACCAGACGTCGACGTCATACGGGTCGAAGCGGGCGTCGGTCGTGCCGATCGCGGCGAGCACCCGGCCCCAGTTGGGGTCGTTGCCGAAGATCGCGGCCTTGAACAGGTTGTTGCGGGCCACCGACCGGCCGACGGCGACAGCCTCTTCATCGCTCGCGGCGTGCACGACCTGGATGCTGATGTTGTGGCTCGCGCCCTCCGCATCGGCCTGCAGCTGCTGCGCGAGATCCTGGCAGACCTCGGTGAGCGCCATCGTGAAGGCGCTGTGATCGGGGTGGATGCCGGTGGCTCCGGATGCCAGGAGAGTGACCTGGTCGTTGGTCGACATGCACCCATCCGAGTCGAGCCGGTCGAAGGTGAGGTGGGTGGCCGTGCGGAGCGCCCTGTCGGCTTCGCCGGCGTCGAGCACTGCGTCTGTGGTGATGACGACGAGCATCGTCGCGAGACCCGGCGCGAGCATGCCGGCGCCCTTGGCCATGCCGCCGATGGTCCAGCCGTGGCGGCTCACGACGGCCCGCTTGGGCTGCGTGTCGGTGGTCATGATCGCCTCGCTGGCCGCATCGCCGCCGTCGGGTCCGAGCCCGGCGATTGCAGCGGTGGTGCCGGCGAGCACCTTGCCGCGGAAGACCTCGTCGCCGGTACCGATCAGGCCCGTCGAGCACACGAGGATGTCACCGGCGCTGACATCGAGCAGTTCGGCGGCCTTCTCGGCGGTCTGGTGGGTCGTCTGGAAGCCGAAGCTGCCGGTGAAGCAGTTGGCGCCGCCGGAGTTGAGGACGACGGCCTCGACGACGCCGTCGCTGACCGCCTGCTGCGACCACAGGATCGGGTTCGCCTTGGCGCGGTTGCTCGTGAAGACGGCCGCGCCGACCTTGAGCGGGCCGCGGTTGACGACGACCGCGACGTCCTTGTTGCCGGTGGACTTCAGGCCTGCGACGACGCCGGCCGCCTCGAATCCCTGGGCTGCGGTGACGCTCACGGCGCGACTCCGTTCACGGTCAGGCCCGTGGTCTCTTCGAGGCCGAGGGCGATGTTCATCGACTGGACGGCGGCACCGGCGGTGCCCTTGGCCAGGTTGTCGACCGCGGTGACGACCACGACGCGGTTCGCGTTGCGGTCGATCGCGAGGCCGATCAGCGCCGTGTTGGCGCCGAGCACGTCGGCGGTGCGTGGGAAGTGACCCTCGGGCAGCAGCTGCACGAACGTCTCGTCGCCGTAGGCGTCTTCCCACGCGGCGCGGATCTGGGCGTCGGTCACCCCCGGGGCGATCGGCGCGGTGGAGGTGGCCAAGATGCCCCGGGACATGGGCACGAGCACGGGAGTGAACGAGAGGCGGATGTCGGTGCCGCCCGCGCCCGCGAGGGCCTGCTGGATCTCGGGGATGTGCCGGTGCGTGCCGCCGACGGCGTAGGGGTTCGCGGTGCCGAGGATCTCGGATGCCAGCAGGTTGGGCTTGAGGCTCTTGCCGGCGCCCGAGGGCCCGACGGCGAGGACGCTCACGATGTCGCCCGGGTCGATGACGCCGGCGGCGACGCCGGGTGCGAGGCTCAGGCTGACCGTGGACGCGTTGCAGCCGGGCGCGGCGATGCGGGTCGCGCCGACGAGGTGCTCGCGCTGCTTGCGGCCGCCGACCAGGAGCTCGGGGACGCCGTACGTCCACGGCTCGTGGAAGTGCCCGCCGTAGAACTGCTCCCACGCCTGATCGGACGTGAGCCGGTGGTCGGCGCCCGCGTCGATGACGAGCGGCACAGCGCCGAGCGCGTCGGTGTACTGCCCGGACTGCCCGTGCGGCAGCGCGAGGAAGACGATGTCGTGACCGGCGAGGATCTCGGGCGTCGTGTCCTGCAGGGTGAGGTGCCGCAGCGAGCGCAGATGGGGCTGGTGGTCGATGAGAGGCTGTCCGGCGTTCGAGTGCGCGGTGACGGTGCGGATCTCGATGTCGGGATGGGCGGCGAGCAGGCGCAGGATCTCGCCGCCGGCATAGCCGGAAGCGCCGGAGACGGCGACCGAATAGGTCATGGTTCAACCTTATTGTCTGAGGAACGGGGGCCGGGGACGGCGACACCGGCGGCTCGACCCGCCGCCGGCGGGGAGCTCGCAGGGTCGCCTAGAGTCGGCGGCCGGTGTTCAGACGTCGGCGCGCGCGAAACACCGTCGAAACGGTGCGGATCGCGGCCGAAGGCATGCCGCGACGATATCGCCGCCCACCCCTTCGCCGCAAATCGCCGTGGCGCGCGAGCGGCTACAGGTCGGCGATGATCCCCCGTTCCTCGGCGCGCGTCAGGCCGGCCTGGCGGTCGCGGTCGAGCCCACGCGTCCGCTCATCGGCGAGCACGCGCGCCGCGGTCTCCTCGAGTGGACGGATGCGACCGCCGGCCGCTCGATAGGCGGTGCCGTCGTGGGCGGCGAAGCCTGGCATGTCCGGCGGGAGCCACAGCGGCAGCGAGCGCGGACCTGCCCAGTAGGCGACGTCGTGGGCGAGGAGCTGGTCCGGGGATGCCGGGACCTGCGGCCCCGTGTGACCGGCCACCGCGCGGATGACGGCCAGGGTGTCGGCCAGCGGCCGGGTGGGGCTGATCGCGTTGACCGTTCCCGTCCACGCGCGCGCTCCGGCATCCACGATGAAGGCGGCCACATCGTCGACGTCGATGACCTGCGAGGCGAGTCCGTCGCCGACCGGCACCAGGACAGGCTCCTCACCGGCGAGCGCGAAGCGGGCAGGCCAGTAGCCGAAGCGGTCGCTCGGGTCGCCGGGACCGACGATGAGCCCGGGCCGGATGATCGCGACGCGGTCGTCGCCCAGGGTGCGGACGGCGCGCTCGGCAGCAGACTTGGCACGCGAGTAGTCGTACTCGTCACCCGGCTCGGCCGGTGCCGCGAGCGGGGCCGATTCGTCGGCGCCGATGACATCGCTGTGGGCGTAGACGGACAGGCTGGAGACGTAGCTCCAGTGCGCGGCGCGGTCGCCGAGCGCGGAGACGGCGGCTTCGACCGCGGCGGGATCCGACGAGATGTCGACGACCTCGTCCCAGTCGCGGTCGGCGAGCGCGGCGTAGGCGCCGGGCCGGGTCCGGTCGCCGCCGACGAGCCGTGCGCCCTCCGGCGCGGGACGTCCGCCCCGGGCGAGGCAGGTGACAGCAGCTCCGGCATCCAGCCAGTGACGGGCGATGCGCCCGCTCACCCAGCCGGTGCCGCCGAGGATCAGAACGTCGGTCATGCGGGCTATCTCAGCACAGCCCGACGCACGTGCACAGGCATGTTCACTCGCGGCGGACGCGCGACATAGGCGCGGACGCCAGACGCACGCGCTCGAGGTGAGACACGCGCGCTCGAGGCAAGGGGGTCAGGTGGGGAAGGCCTTGATCCGGGCAAGCAGGTCGGGGCCGCTCCGGTCCAGGGTGCGGCCGCCGATGATCACCCCGCCGACGATGACGACGCCACCCCAGAGCACACCGACCAGCAGGGCGGCGACGCCGAGCGGCGACGACTGCGTGTTCAGCGCCATGATCCCGAGCACGAGCGCGGGCAGGGCGAGCACCGTGCACGCGCCCCACACCAGGAACACGAGCAGACCGCTGAGGAAGGTCTGGCCCGGCACGCTCTTGAACGGGCTGTCGCCGGCTGCGGCCACCGGCACCACGATCAGCGACGACGAGATGGCCGAGACGCCGTAGCCCACCAGCAGCAGCCCCCACGCCGTGCCCAGCACGGCGGGAAGCTGCGCCCACGAGTCTGCGAGCGCGGCGGTGGCCACGGCGACGATCCCCACTGCCGGCACACCGACGGTGGCGGCGCCCAGCACGCGTCCCCAGCGGTCGGCCCGTCCGCGCACGCCCGCCGAGAGCACCGAGGCGAAGGCGGTGCCGTCGTAGGAGATGTCGGCATACCCGCCGATGGCGAGGATGAAGGCGACGACGACCGCCGACGCGGCGAAGAAGAAGCCGTCGACGCCACCCGTGAAGGCGAACAGTGCGGGGAACAGCGGCACGAAGATCAGCTGCCGCAGGTACCGGGGGTCGCGCAGCCACGCGGTGAGAGACCGCGCCCACGTCGCGCCCACGCCGCCGGTCGGCATCGCGCCGAACAGGCCCAGCGCGCCCGCCTTCACCGCGCGGGTGGCCTGTCGCGGCAGGGTGGATGCCGAGGCCTCGAGCACCCGGGCCCACACCACCCACAGCACCACGAGCGTCGCGGCGGCGATCAGGAACTTGGCGAGCGCGGGCAGCCACGCCCCGGCGGCGACGTCGCCGGGCACGGCCCAGGCCGCCCCGATCGGCGTCCATCCCAGGATCCCGCCGATCTGCACGAACCGTGAAGCCGCATCGTCGCCGAGGTCGAGCAGGCTCACGATGCCGGTGATGATCGGACCCGTCATGATGAGCGCGGCGAGCACCACGGTTCCGATGATCTCGCGCCCGCGGCGGTTGCCGCCGAGCCCGCGGGAGAGAGTCGCGACCAGCCGGCTCGCCACGACGCACGTGGCGATCGCCACGAGGGCCGTCGGAAGTGCGACCACGGCCGCGGCCGGCCACCGCACCCAGAGGATGATCGTCGCCAGGCCCGCCAGCGTGGTGGCGATGCCGGGGATGCCGGTCAGTCCGGCTCCGGCCAGGGCGAGCATGAGCTGCCGGGTGGTCAGCGGGAAGGGTGCGAGCTGTGCGGCATCCACCGTCGAATCGGTGCCGGCGATCAGCAGCGGCCCGATCACCCAGCCGAGGATGAGCGCCGCGCCGCCGACGATCGCGACCGCGCGCGAGAGGCCCAGGTCGTCGACGAAGCTCAGCGCGACCAGACCCGCAACGACCATCCCGAGTATCCACAGCGCACCGAGCATGCCGAAGCAGAAGCCGACCAGCTGCCAGGGCCGGCGGACCAGTGTGTTGCCGAGGACGCGGTAGCGCAGGCTCAGGACTGTCGCAACCACTGCGGGCCTTCCGAGGTGTGTCGGCCGCCGACGAGCGAGATGAACCGCTCCTGCAGGCTCTCGCCCGCGCGCACGTCGTCGACGGTGCCGGCCGCGAGCACCCGCCCGGCGGCGATCACGGCGACGTGGTCGCACATGCGCTGGACGAGGTCCATCGAATGGCTCGAGACGATGACGGTGCCGCCCGAGCCGGTGTAGCTGCGCAGCACGTCTTCGATGTTGGCCGCGGAGACCGGGTCGACCGACTCGAACGGCTCGTCGAGGACGAGCAGCCGGGGCGCGTGCACGAGCGCGCACGCCAGCGCAATCTTCTTCGTCATGCCGGCCGAGTAGTCGGCGACGATGGTTCCGGCCGCCTCGCGCAGATCCATCAGCTCGAGCAGGTCGGCCACCCGCTGGGCGATGTCGGGCCGCGGGAGGCCGAACATCATGGCCGTGTAGGTGATCAGCTGCTCACCGGTCAGACGGTCGAACAGGCGCACGCCGTCGGCGAGGTTGCCGATGATCCGCTTCGCATCGACGGGCTGACGCCACACGTCGATCCCGTAGACCGAGGCCGTGCCGGCATCGGGACGCAGCAGCCCGGTCGCCATCGACAGCGTCGTGGTCTTGCCGGCGCCGTTGGGGCCGACGAGGCCGAAGAACGACCCCGCCGGCACCTCGAGGTCGATGCCCGCCACGGCGAGCTTGTCGCCGAAGCGCTTGACCAGTCCGGTCAGCTGGAGGGCCGGCGCGTGCGACGCGGCGGCGGGCACGGCCGGTGCGGGGCTGGGCGCAGGCATGTACGCCGGGATGGCGGGGGTGTCACTCACGAGGCGAGCCTAACGGGCCGGTTGCTCGGGGCGCACACCACGTGCGCTCCTACTCGCGCAGGGTCGCACCGAACCGCTCGGCGGCCACCGCGACACCGGCGAGCTTGGCCTCGGTGGCCTCGGCTGCGGTGAGCGTGCGGTCGCCGGCGCGGAAGCGCAATGCGTACGTCAGGCTCTTCGCGCCCTCGGGCAGTCCCTGTCCGCGGTAGTCGTCGACGAGGCGCAGCGACTCGAGCAGCGCGCCGGCGCCATCGAGCAGCGCGCCGCGCACGGCGGCGGCCGGCACTTCGGCGTCGACGACGAGCGAGACGTCCTGTGTCGCGGCGGGGTATCCCGAGAGGGATGCCGCGACGACGCGCTCGCCGGCAAGCGACAGCACGAGGTCGAGATCCAGTTCGGCGACGATCACGCGGCCGGGGATGTCGGCATCCGCCGACACCGCCGGCAGCACCTCGCCGACGTACCCGACCTCGACGGCGGCACCCGAGGCGGCGTCGGCGACCGACAACACGCCGGTGCGCCCGGGGTGCAGCGCAGCGCGCCGGCCCTGTTCGACGTCGATGGTCACGCCCGCCGCGAACGCGATCGTCCGGACGGCGTCGAGCGCATCGCCGAGGCCGGCCGGCACGGCGGCCTGGCCTGGCTGCTTGGCGACGAGGCTGCCCGTCAGCAGCACCGCGACGTGGCGTGGCTGCGGCGGGATCGACCCGTCCAGTGCGGCCAAGGTGGCGGCATCCGGTCGCACCGCCAGCGGCGGGACCTGCGGCGTGCCGTACGTGACACCCGGCTCGGGGAGGAAGACCACTCCGGTCTCGAACAGCACCAGATCGGTGAAGCCGCGCGCGATGTTGCGGTGTGCTGCCTGCAGCAGCCCCGGGATCAGCGAGCGGCGCAGGAAGGGCGCCTGGCCGTCGAGCGGGTTGGCCAGCTTCACGGAGGGAAGACGCTCCCCCGACTCCGACCCGTGCAGGTCGTTGAGCTCCTCGGTGACGAACGGGAACGATGGGGTCTCGACGTAGCCGGCGGCGGCGAGCGCGTTGGCGATGCGGCGGCGACCCTGCTGCGCGGCCGTGTGCCCGCGGCCCGACGGCGGGACGGGCAGGACGGACGGGATCCGGTCGTAGCCCGTGATGCGGGCGACCTCTTCGGCCAGCGTCCACTTGTCGGTCAGGTCGGGGCGCCACGTCGGCGGGGTGACCCACCACTGCTCCGCATCGGCCTCATCGCCCAGGTCCGAGATCTCGCATCCGATCATCTCGAGTGACCCGGTGATCTCGGCCTCGGTGTAGTCGACGCCGATGAGTGCGGGCACGAACGGCTTCGGCAGCGCGATCGCGTCCTGCTCGACGGTTGCGAACAGCGCGCCGCCCACCTCGGTGTCGAGGGTCCCGCCGGCGTACTCGACCATGAGATCAGCGACCCGCCGTGCGGCCACGAACGGGATGAGCGGGTCGACGCCGCGCTCGAAGCGCCGCGATGCCTCGCTGGGCAGCTTGTGCCGCCGGGCGGTGCGGGCGATGGACACGGTGTCGAAGATCGCCGCTTCGATGAGGACGTTGCGGGTGGTGCCCGACATCTCGGTCGTGCCGCCGCCCATGACGCCGGCCAGCCCGATCGGGCCCGACTCGTCGGTGATCAGCAGGTCTTCGGTGCTGAGCGTGCGCTCCTTGTCGTCGAGCGTCGTGAGCTTCTCGCCCTCGCGCGCGCGACGGACGGTGATCCCGCCCGTCAGCTTGTCGAGGTCGTACCCGTGGATGGGGTTGCCGAGCTCGAGCATCACGTAGTTGGTGATGTCGATGAGGATGCCGAGGGAGCGGATGCCGGCGAGGGTCAGCCGCGCCACCATCCACGCCGGGGTGGGCTTGCCCGGGTCGACGTCGCGCACGATGCGCACGACGAACTCGCTCGCACCCACGGTGCCGCGGATCGGCGACTGATCATCGACGACGACGCTGAAGCCCTCGGCGGGCTGCTGCAGCTCGCCCCACTCGCGGTCGCCCGGGTCGCGGAAGGCCGCTCCGGTCGCGTGCGCGTACTCGCGGGCGACGCCGCGCAGCGACAGCGCATAGCCGCGGTCGGGCGTCACGTTGATCTCGATCGCGACGTCGTCGAGACCGAGCAATGCGATCGCGTCGGTGCCGACGGGTGCGTCGATGCCGAGCTCGACCAGCCGCAGGATACCGTTGTGCTCCTCGCCCAGGCCCAGCTCCTTCGCCGAGGCGATCATGCCGTCCGAGACATGCCCGTAGGTCTTGCGCGCGGCGATCGGGAACGGGCCGGGCAGCACCGCTCCCGGCAGCGTCACCACGACCTTGTCGCCCTCGAAGAAGTTGCGGGCGCCGCACACGATGCCGTGCACCGCGTCACCGCCGTCCGCGGCGGTCTCACCCTCGGGCGCGACCCGCACCTGGCACCAGCGGATCGTCTTGCCGTTGGACTGCGGCTCTTCGACGAACTCGAGCACTTCGCCCACGACGATCGGGCCGGTCAGCCCGAAGGTGTGCACGTCCTCCTCTTCGAAGCCGACCGACACCAGCGCCGCGAGGACGTCTTCGGGCGTGGCCGTCTGCGGCACGTCGACGTACTCACGCAGCCATGAGAGTGGGACGCGCATCAGACCACCATTCCGAACTGTTCGCTGAAGCGGACATCGCCCTCGGCCATGTCGCGCATGTCCTTCACGTCGCTGCGGAACATGAGCGTCCGCTCGATGCCCATGCCGAACGCGAAGCCCGAGTACTCCTCGGGGTCGATTCCGGCGGCGCGCAGCACGTTCGGGTTCACCATGCCGCAGCCGCCCCACTCGATCCAGCGCGCGCCGCCCTTGAAGGTCGGATGCCAGAGGTCCAGCTCGGCGGACGGCTCGGTGAACGGGAAGAAGTTCGCACGGAAGCGCGTCTTGGCCTCGGGACCGAACAGCTGGCGGGCGACGTGATCGAGCGTGCCCTTCAGGTGCGCCATCGTGATGCCCTTGTCGATGACGAGACCCTCGAACTGGCTGAACACCGGCAGATGGGTCGCATCGAACTCGTCGGTGCGGTAGACCCGGCCCGGGCAGATGACGTAGATCGGCAGGTCGCGTTCGAGCATCGAGCGCACCTGGACGGGGCTCGTGTGGGTGCGCAGCACCAGGTGACGGTCGACGGGGTCGACGAAGAACGTGTCCTGCATCTGCCGCGCGGGGTGGTCGACGTCGAAGTTGAGGGCGTCGAAGTTGAACCACTCGTGCTCGAGCTCGGGACCCTCCGCGATCTCCCACCCCATGCCGACGAAGATGTCGCCGATCTGGTCCTGGAGCAGGGTGAGCGGATGCCGGGCGCCGACGCGCGCGTGCGACGCGAGTGCGGTGATGTCGACGCGCTCGGCCTCGAGCCGGGCGGCCGTCTCGGCGGCCGCGAGCTCCTCCTCGCGCGCCGCGAGCGCCTGGGCGACCCGGCCGCGGGCCTGTCCGACGAGCTTGCCGAACTCGGCCTTGCGCTCGTTCGGGACGCTGCGCAGCTGCGCGTTCAGCTGGGCGAGGGTCGAGCCCTCGCCGCCGTGCGCGGCGCGAGCCGTCTTGAGGTCGCCGGTGGTGCCGGCGGCGGTGATGGCATCCAGTGCGGCCGCGACGGCGGCATCCACTGCCTCAGGGGAGATTTCGGGTGCGTCAGACACGAGAGATGAGTCTACCGGGGGCCGGTGACGCCCCCGGTCGTGCCCTCGCTATGCGGAACCGCCTCTGTCGTCGTGCTTTCCGGCGCGCACGCGCAGCGCGATCGACTCGGTCTTGGTCGCCGGATCCAGTCCGGCGCCGTCTGTGGGTTCGAGCCCGGTCGCCTTGTCGGAGCGCCGCAGCCCCTTCTCCACCCGATAGGCGAGGTAGGACAGGGCCAGGCACATGGCGATGTAGATCGAACCGGCGACGATCGCCGACGGAATGAGCGGCGAACCGAACTGGGCGTTGGAGCCGAGCGTCTTGGCGTAATAGAGCAGCTCGGGGTAGGTGATGATGAATCCGAGTGCGGTGTCCTTCAGCGTGACGACCAGCTGGGCGATGATGACGGGCATCATCGCGCGGATCGCCTGAGGCATGAGGATGAGTCGCATCACGCCGGACTTGCGCAGCCCGATGGCGTACCCGGCCTCCTTCTGGCCTCGCGGCAGGGACTCGACTCCGGCGCGCAGCACCTCGGCGAGCACCGAGCCGTTGTACGCGATCAGCGCGATCACGACCGCCCAGTACGACGGCAGCCGGACGCCGAGCACGGGCAGGCCGTAGTACAGCAGGATCATGAAGACGAGGACCGGGACGGCGCGCAGCACCTCGATGATCCATACGGCCGGGACCCGCACCCAGGCGTGGTCGCTGAGCCGCGCGATCGCCAGCAGGAAGCCGAGGATCGGCGCACCGACGCCGGCGACCGCAAAGGCTGCCAGGGTGCGCAGTGTCGCCTGGCCGAAGCCCTGCCAGATGGCGCCGTAGCTGAAGACCTGCCACTTCTGGGCGGAGAACTGGCCGGCCTCGGCCATCCGCCAGATGACGAATCCGATCGCGCCGAGGACGACGAGGACGGTGACCACACCCAGGATGCGGTTGCGAAGCACCGCGCGGGGGCCGGGGACGTCGTAGAGCACAGAAGTCATCGCGCGACCCTCCACTTGTTCTCGAGGATGCGTTGCAGCCACGCCAGGAGGAGCACCATCACGACGAACGCGACCATCACCCACAGGATCGTGATCATCTGGTTCTCACCGTTCTCACTCATCTCGGCGCGGATGTTCCCCAGGTTCAGGACGGAGAAGCCGGAGGCAACCGTCGTGTTCTTCAGCAGCGCGATGAGCACGCTCATCATGGGCGGGATGACCGAGCGCGACGCCTGCGGCAGGACCACGAGCGACATGACCTGGCCGAAGGTGAGCCCGAGCGCGCGTGCGGCCTCTGCTTGACCGACCGGCACCGTGTTGATGCCCGACCGGATCGTCTCGGCGACATATGTGGCGGTGTAGATGCCCAGCGCCCAGATCGCCAGCACCGTGAAATCGACCCGGAAGTCCACCAGCAGTGGGATGCCGAAGGCGAAGAAGAAGAAGATCAGGGTGAGGGGCGTGTTGCGCACCGTGTTGACGTACACCGCGCCCACAGCACGCGCGATCGGCACCGGCGAGACTCGCATCGCCGCGACCAGCAGCCCGAGCACGAGAGCGATCACACCGCCCGCGACGAACAGCAGCAGCGTGCCCCACAGCGCGTCGAGCCAGAGGTCGGGGTAGTCGAAGATCTGGTTCACTGAGCTCCTTCGCGGGCTTCGGAAAGCGGGGACGGAAGGTGACGGCGCCACCGGGATGGCGCCGTCACCGCCGCATCAGCCGATCGGGTCGACCGCGGGCTGCTCCGCGGTCACACCGGACGCGCCCAGGTTGTTGTCGAAGATGGCCTGCCAGATGTCGCCGCCATCGGTGAGCGTCGTGTTCAGGTGCTCCTGGAGGGCGGTGTCACCCTTGGGGATGCCGATGCCGTAGCGCTCCTCGCTGAAGACGTCGCCGACGACCTTGAGGTTGTCCGGGTCTCCGGCCGCGTAGCCGATGAGGATCGCCTCGTCGGTCGTCACGGCGTCGACCTGGCCGGCGTTGAGCTGCTCGACGCACTGCGAGTAGGTGTCGAACTCCTCCGTGTCTGCCTCGGGGTGCTCGTCCTTGATCCGCTGGATCGACGTCGAACCGGTCGCCGAGCAGACCACCTTGCCATCGAGCGTGTCGACGCCCGTGATGTCGCTGTCGGCGGCGACCAGCAGCCCCTGACCGGTGATGAAGTACGGGCCTGCGAAGGAGATCTGCTCCTTGCGGTTGTCGGTGATCGAGTACGTGCCGACGTACAGGTCGATGTCGCCGTTGATGAGCGCCTGCTCGCGGTTGGCCGACGGGATGGTCGTGAACTCGATGTCGTCCTCGTCGAAGCCGAGGGATGCCGCCATCCAGCGTGCGATGTCGACGTCGAAGCCGGTCCGCTCGTTCGTGGTGGGGTCGAGATAGCCGAGACCGGGCTGGTCCTCCTTGACACCGATGTTGATCTGGCCGCGCGATGTCATCGCGTCGAACGTGTCGCTGCCCTCGAGCGAGACGTCGGTGGCGACCGTCCACGGCGTCTCGCTCGTGCCGTCACCGTCGGTGTCACCGGGGTCCGCGCCGGGGGTGCCGCTGTTGCAGCCGGCGAGGGCGAGTGCCGCGATCGCGATTCCGGCGAGCGCGCCGCCGATCCGTGTCTTGCGCATGTGATCCTCCAAGTTCGGGGTCTTCTTCGGTTGCCGCGCCGTTATGCGGCGCGGACGTCTCAGTGGGTGAGGAGCTTCGAGAGGAAGTCCTTCGCGCGGGAGCTCTTCGGGTTGGTGAAGAACTCCTCGGGCGTCTCCTCTTCGACGATCTGCCCGTCGGCCATGAACACGACGCGGTCCGCCGCCTTGCGGGCGAATCCCATCTCGTGCGTGACGACGACCATCGTCATGCCGTCCTGCGCGAGCCCGACCATGACGTCGAGCACCTCGTTGATCATCTCGGGGTCGAGGGCGCTGGTCGGCTCGTCGAACAGCATCACCTTCGGCTGCATGGCGAGGGCCCGGGCGATCGCGACGCGCTGCTGCTGGCCGCCCGACAGCTGCGCGGGCAGTTTCGCGGCCTGCTGTCCGACACCGACGCGATCAAGCAGTTGCTTTGCGAGCGCATCGGCATCCGCCTTCTTCATGCCCTTCACCTTGATGGGACCCAGCGTCACGTTCTCGAGGATCGTCAGGTGGGCGAACAGATTGAAGGACTGGAAGACCATGCCCACGTCGGCGCGCAGCGCCGCGAGGGCCTTGCCCTCCTTCGGCAGCTCCTTGCCGTCGATCGAGATCGTGCCGCTGGTGATCGTCTCGAGTCGGTTGATCGTGCGGCACAGCGTCGACTTTCCTGAGCCGGACGGGCCGATCACGACGACCACCTCACCGCGGTTGACGGTCAGATTGATGTCTTTGAGCGCCTGGAAGTCGCCGTAGTGCTTCTGCACATCCGAGACCACGACGAGCGGATCGCCGCGGCGCACGTTGATGTTCGATGTCTTCGGTGCGGCATCGTCGGGTGTCGTCATAAGCGAAACACTAGGAGTCCGCACCGACATCTGTCAGCGCCTGGCCGTCACCTTTACCGACTTGTAACAGGAACGGAACGGCTCAGGAGGCGTCTCCGGCTCGCTGCGCGAAGGCGGTCTCGTACAGGCACACGCTGGCGGCAGTGGCCAGATTCAGCGATTCCGCGGAGCCGTAGATGGGCAGCCGCAGGGCGAGATCGACCTGTCCGAGGGTGTCGTCGTCGAGCCCGCGCGCCTCGTTGCCGAACAGCCACGCCGTCGGCTCGGCGAGCAGATGACGGGAGTCGAGGAAGTCCTCTCCCCCGACATCGGCGGCGATGACCCGGATGCCGGCAGTATGGGCCTTCTCGATCGCGGCGGACAGATCGACCCCGACCGCGATCGGCAGGTGGAAGAGCGACCCGGTCGTCGCCCGGACGACCTTCGGGTTGTACGGGTCGACGGTGCGCCCGGTGAGCACGACCGCATCGGCGCCGGCCGCGTCGGCGGCGCGGATGATCGTGCCGAGGTTGCCCGGATCGCGCACTTCCTCGCAGATGGCCACGAGCCGCGGCGACGCCGCGAACACCTCGCGTACTGAGGTCGGTGACTGCCGGGCGACCGCGACGATCCCCTGCGGCGTCACCGTGTCGGCCATCGCGTCGAGCACCGACTCAGAGGTGAACACGACCTCGATGCCGGCGTCCCGTGCCGCATCGCGGACATCCTGATGCTTGTCCATCGCCGTCGGCGTCGCGAACAGCTCGACGAGGGTGTCGGGGCGGAACCTGAGCGCCTCGCGCGCGGCTTGCGGACCCTCGAGAAGGAACAGTCCGGTCTCATGGCGGGCGCTGCGCTTGCTCAGCTTGGCGACGGCGCGCACGCGCGGCGAACGGGGGTTCTCGAGCACGCCTCCAGTGTAGGGGGCACGGCTCTGCGCCTCACCGCGAAAGAACAACCGGACGCCGAGAGAACGGTCGGCGCCCGTTCTCTCGGCGCCGTAGTGTTCTCTCGCCGATGGAGCGGGAGTCCGTGGCGGGGGCATGCGGAAGGGGCGCCCTCCGGTGGAGGACGCCCCTTCGGGCAGTGCGTGAGGTCAGGACGCCTTGGGCGCGTTGACGTCGGCCGGGAGTGCCTTCTTCGCGGTCTCGACGAGGCTCGCGAACACCGCGGGCTCGTTCACCGCGAGTTCGGCCAGCATGCGCCGGTCGACCTGCACACCCGCGAGGCCGAGGCCCTGGATGAAGCGGTTGTAGGTGATGCCGTTCTGGCGGGCAGCGGCGTTGATGCGCTGGATCCAGAGGCGGCGGAAGTCGCCCTTGCGCTTGCGACGGTCGCGGTACGCGTAGACGAGGGAGTGGGTGACCTGCTCCTTCGCCTTGCGGTACAGGCGCGAACGCTGTCCGCGGTAACCGGAGGCGCGCTCGAGGATGACGCGACGCTTCTTGTGGGCGTTTACTGCCCGCTTGACTCTAGCCATTTCTTCTGTTTCCTAGCTTGTCTTGAACTCAGTGTGCGTCGGCGCTCAGCGACCGAGGAGCTTCTTGGCGACCTTCGCGTCACCGGGAGCGAGGACCTGCTCGCCGTTGAGGCGGCGCTTGCGCTTGCTGGCCTTGCCCTCGAGGTTGTGGCGCATGCCGGCCTGCTGCTTCATGAGCTTGCCGCTACCGGTGGCCTTGAAGCGCTTCTTGGCACCCGAGTGGGTCTTCTGCTTCGGCATTTCTCTTCCTTCGTTGTGGTTCCCGCGGGGCGGGAGTCTGCGGGGCGTCTACTCGGAGGGAGCAGTCGCGGGTTCGGCACCGTCAGCGGGAGCTGTGCGGGCCCTGGCGAGCGGCTTCCTTGTTCGCCGCGCGGGCGGCGTTTTGTTCCGTCTTCACCTCGGACTTGTTCTTGTGCGGTCCGATCACCATCACCATGTTGCGGCCGTCGATCGTCGGGTTGGACTCGACGCTGCCGAACTCGGCGACATCCTCGGCGAACTTGCGGAGCAGGCGCACACCCTGCTCGGGCTTCTGCTGCTCGCGACCGCGGAACAGGATCATGGCCTTGACCTTGTCACCGGATTTGAGGAAGCCCTCAGCGCGCTTGCGCTTGGTCTGGTAGTCGTGGGCGTCGATCTTGAGCCGGAACCGGACCTCCTTGAGGACCGTGTTCGCCTGGTTGCGTCGCGCTTCCTTGGCCTTCTGCGCTGCCTCGTACTTGAACTTCCCGTAGTCCATGATCTTGACCACGGGGGGCTTCGAGTTGGGGGCAACCTCGACCAGGTCGAGCTCGGCCTCCTGGGCAAGACGCAGGGCGGCTTCGATGCGTACGACGCCGACCTGCTCTCCGTTGGGACCCACGAGGCGGACCTCGGGGACGCGGATGCGCTCATTGGTGCGGGGATCGCTGATGCGGAACTCCTCTTCGTGCGGGAACGGCCACCGGGACACAGGGCTGCATCTCGGGCGGAAGAGAGTCACGTCCACCCCGCACGATGCGCGCGCATCGGCATAAAGTGTTCTGCACCCTGGCTACCCCGGACGCATGACGGCCGGGGCGGAGTGCATAACCCGGTAGCCTGGAACGGCAAGCGCGGGTGGGATGTGATCCTCTTTCGATCCGGAGTAGAACACTCCGGTGCCCGCATAGTCTATCAGAGAGCAGCACGTGGACACGATCTCCCCTTCCCCCGGTCCGGACGACGAGCGCCAGGCTCGCTGGGAAGAACAGGAGAAGGCCTCCGAGGCGGCCACACGCGACATCGCGGACGTTCCCGCGGTCGAGGTGATCACCACCACGGCCGTGCACCTGATGAGTGCGGCGGCGGTCAAGCTCGGCCTGGCCGACGATCCCGACGCGCAGATCGACCTCGACGAGGCGCGCAAGCTCATCAACGCGCTCGCGGGACTCATCACCGCGGGTGCCCCGGAGATCAGCAGTGCGCATGCCTCGCCGCTGCGCGACGGGCTGCGATCGTTGCAGCTGGCGTTCCGGGAGGCCTCGGTCATCCCCGACCCGATCGGCAAGGGGCCGGGCGAGAAGTGGACCGGGCCCGTCAACTGACTCCGGGTTCCGGGCTCCGAGGGCCGGGCTCCGGGATTGTCGTTTTCGGCCAAGAGCGGGGACCCCTGCACCCCGATTGTCCGAAAACGACAATCCCTCCGCCCTCGCGGCGTCGGTGAAGCGGGCGGGGGTTACGGGGCGTCGCGGAGGAGTTTCACGGTCAGGGAGTCGACCAGGACGGCGATGCGGTCGTCGGCGGCCCAGCGGGCCGCAAGGCGCTGCAGCACGGCATCCAACTCCTCCTTGTCGAGTCCGTCGATCAGGTGCAGCCGCACGATGAGCTCGGGGCCGCGCAGGCGCGCGGCGGGATCGCCCGGTGCGACCGACAGGTCGAGGACGGCCAGCTCTCCCCCGATGCTCTGCTGCAGGCCGGCGAACACCTCCGGCGACTGATCGGCCGGCTCCCACGGCTGCCCCTGGCCGATCGCCCATACGGCGGGCCGGCGCAGCACGAACTCGGTCGGCGAGCCGGGGTCGATCACGATCAGATCGGTGTCGTCGGCGGCGGCCGACAGCGCGGTGCGCACGCCGTCCGCGGGCACCGGCCGGGCGTTGGCGTCCCAGGCGGACATGGCCGCGACCGAGGTGAACACCGGCAGCACGCGCCTGCCGTCAGGGGCGGCGACGGTCACGATCGCGAGCTCCTGGGTCTTGTCGACGGTCAGTCCGGTCGGGCCGACGCCCTCGTCGCCCTTCTCCGCCACGAGCGGGATCAGCAGTCGCGCGGTCCGGTAGGCCTCGACGACGGCGACGGGGTCGCCGTCTCCGTCGCGGAACGAGAGGAGAGCCGCCAGCAGGGCTGCGTCGGCCGATCCGTCGTCGTGGGAGTGCGGGTTCGTCTCGAAGCTGCGCCCGGCCCACGGCTGGCCGGCCGAATCGCCGGGCGGCTCGCAGGAGCGGTCAGTCTCCGGCGACATCCAGCGCCTCGGCGAGCGTGAACGCACCCGCATACAGGGCCTTGCCGACGATCGCGCCCTCGACGCCCAGCGGCACCAGTTCGCGCAGCGCGATGATGTCGTCCAGGCTCGACACGCCGCCTGAGGCGACGATCGGCTTGGCGGTGCGGCTCGTCATCTCGCGCAGCAGCTCGAGGTTCGGGCCGCGCAACGTGCCGTCCTTGGTCACATCCGTGACGACGTAGCGACGGCATCCTGCTTCTTCGAGGCGCGCGAGCACCTCCCAGAGGTCGCCGCCCTCCTTCGTCCAGCCACGGGCGGCAAGGGTCGTGCCGCGCACATCGAGTCCGACAGCGATCGCGTCGCCGAAACGCGCGATGACATCTGCCGCCCATTCCGGGTTCTCCAGCGCCGCCGTGCCGAGGTTGACGCGGCTCGCGCCGCTGTCCAGCGCCGCCTCGAGGGACTCGTCGTCGCGGATGCCGCCTGACAGCTCCACCTGCACGCCCTTGAGGTGCTTGATGGTCCGGCGCAGGATCGCGGTGTTCTCACCGCGACCGAAGGCCGCGTCGAGGTCGACGAGATGGATCCACTTCGCGCCGCCGTTCGCCCAGTTCAGGGCCGCCTCGACGGGGTCGCCGTAGCCGGTCTCGGTGCCGGCCTCACCCTGCGTGAGACGCACGGCCTTGCCGCCCGCGACATCGACGGCAGGCAGCAGGATCAGTTCAGGAGTCGACGCGAAATCGTTCATTGTTCCCCGGGGAGTGTGATCGCACGCCCAATGGCGCACAAGCCGACAGCCTACTCGGACTGCGGCAGCGACTCGATCCAGTTGGCGAGCAGGCGGATGCCGGCTGCTCCCGACTTCTCCGGGTGGAACTGGGTCGCCGACAGCGGCCCGTTCTCGACGGCGGCGAGGAACGGCGTGCCGTAGTCGCACCAGGTCAGCGCCGGCGCCGCGAAGGGACGCATGGTCTCCAGCGTCCAGTGCTGCGCGCCGAACGAGTGCACGAAGTAGAACCGCTCGTCCTCTATGCCACGCAGCAGCACCGAGCCCTCGCCGGCACGCACGGTGTTCCAGCCCATGTGCGGCAGTACCGGAGCGTCGAGTTCGGTCACTGCGCCGGGCCACTCCCCCATGCCCTCGGTGTCGACGCCGCGCTCGACGCCGTGCTCGAAGAGGATCTGCATGCCGACGCAGATGCCGAGCACGGGGCGCCCGCCCGCGAGGCGTCGCCCGATGAGCTCATCGCCGTGGCCTGCGCGCAACGCGGCCATGACCGCGCTGAACGCGCCGACACCGGGCACCACGAGGCCGGCCGCGTCCTGGATCAGACCGCGGTCTGCGGTCAGCCGCGCGTCGGCTCCGGCGGCGGCGAGGGCCTTGACGGCGGAGTGGACGTTGCCCGACCCGTAGTCGAGGACCGCGACGATGGGCGCCGGTGCGGTCACAGGGCGCCCTTCGTGCTCGGGATGCCGGAGACCAGCGGGTCGAGCGCTTTGGCCTGGCGGAACGCGCGTGCGAACGCCTTGAACTCCGCTTCGGCGATGTGGTGCGGGTCGCGCCCGCCGAGCACCGTCACATGAACGGTGAGGGCTGCGTTGAAGGAGATGGCCTCGAACACGTGACGCACCAGCGACCCGGTGAAGTGACCGCCGATGAGGTGATGCTCGAATCCGGCGGGCTCGCCGGAGTGCACGAGGTAGGGCCGCCCGCTGATGTCGACCACGGCCTGCGCGAGCGCCTCGTCGAGGGGCACCAGTGCGTCGCCGTAGCGGGAAATGCCGGATTTGTCTCCGAGGGCCTCGCGGATCGCCTGACCGAGGACGATCGAGATGTCCTCGACGGTGTGGTGCGCGTCGATGTCGGTGTCGCCCGACGCGCGGACGGTGAGATCGGTCAGCGAGTGCTTCGCGAAGGCGGTGAGCATGTGGTCGAAGAAGGGGACTGTGGTGTCGATCCGGCTCGTGCCGGTGCCGTCGAGGTCGAGTTCCAGTTCGACGGTGGACTCGCTCGTCGCTCGGCGGATGCTGGCCGTACGTGACCCGGTGCTGCTCATGCCCCGAGTCTATCGAGGCGCGGGCGGACGGGACGAGCGGTCAGACCGATGCCAGCGCGTCGAGGAAGGCCGTCGTCTCCTGCTCTGTCCCGGCGCTGACACGGAGGCTGCGCGGGATGCCGACGTCACGGATCAGCACGCCCTGGTCATACAGCGCCTGCCAGGTCGCGGCCGGGTCCTCGACCCCGGAGAACAGGACGAAGTTGCTCCAGCTCTCGTGCGGGGTGTAGCCGAGCGCCTCGACGGTCGCCGAGATGCGGTCGCGCTGCGCGACGATCTCGTCGACCATCTGCAGCATCGTCGGTGCGTGGCGCAGCGCCGCCGAAGCCGCCGCCTGCGTGAGCGCACTCAGGTGATAAGGCAGGCGCACGAGGCGCAGCGCATCGATGACCGCCGGGTCGGCGGCCAGATAGCCCACCCGCGCGCCGGCGAAGGCGAAGGCCTTGCTCATGGTGCGCGAGACCACGAGACGCTCGCGGCCGGGCAGCAGCGTCAGCGCGGAGCGCTCCTCGCGCGGCGCGAACTCCCAGTACGCCTCGTCGACGATGACGATGCCGTGGCTGGCGTCGTACACCGCCTCGATCACGTCCAGTGGCAACGGCGTACCGGTGGGATTGTTCGGGGCGCACAGGAAGACGATGTCGGGGCGAGCACCATCGACCTGTGCCGCGGCATCCTCCGTGCTCAGGGTGTAATCGACGCCGCGTACGCCTGCCAGGAACTCGGCGCCGGTCGCCCGGGTCAGCAGCGGATACATCGAGTAGGTCGGCGCGAAGCCGAAGGCGGTGCGGCCCGGTCCGCCGAACGCCTGCAGCACATGCTGGAGGACCTCGTTCGACCCGTTCGCCGCCCAGATCTGGTCACGGGTGAGGCTGTGTCCGAGGTAGTCCGCGAAGCCCTCACGCAGAGCGGTGAACTCGCGGTCGGGGTAACGATTGATCTCGCCCAGCGCCTGACCGATGCCGTCCAGGATGTCATCGGCGACCTCGGGCGGCACCGGGTGGGTGTTCTCATTGACGTTGAGGGCGACCGGCAGCGGCACCTGCGGGGCGCCGTACGGTGTCAGGCCGCGGAGGTCATCACGTATCGGAAGGTCTTCCAGACGAGCAGTCACCCTTCCATGCTAGGCCCGCGCGGGTCAGCCGCCGACGGTGTACTCAGCCGGGATCGCGATGGTCTGCCCGGCGTCGATCCCGGCACCGGGCAGCGCGTTGAGCCGCATGATCGCATCGACGACGTCGCGCGGGTCGGAGGCCGGCGCCACCTGCTCGGCGATCGACCACAGCGACTCGCCGGGCATGACCGTCACCGTCGCGAAGGAGCCGGCCTCCGCGCCGGACGCGGAGGATGCGATGGCTCCACCGCCGGAGATGACGGCGATGCTCAGGGCGACGGCGGCCGGGACCGATGCCAGGGTCGCCAGCACGCGGCGGCCACGGGTGGTGAGTCGCAGCCGCGTCTGACGTGCCGCGGGGATCCGATGGATGCCGGCGATGTCGATGGTGGTCATCATTCCTCCTGTGGCGGGCCCGAGGGCCGGTGTCAGAGATTCGCACCCGGCGCCTCGGCCGGGAGGGTCGGGTGCGAATCTCTATTCCGAATGTATCTTCGAGCTGGTAGAGTGTCAAGTGGTAGCCGGATCGGAGATCGAATCGCCCGCGACACGCGGATGCTTGTCGGCCGACTCGTCCGTCACCGGATACCGTTTCGATGAGAAGAGCCCATCACCTACCTCCGACATTCGAAGTCGGGACCGAGGGCCGCGAGAAGGAGCGGGACATGACCGACAAGCCGCAGACACGCCGGCGCAAGAGCCTCAGCGACAAGCAGGTGGCGATCCTCGAGGTGATCCAGCGTTCGATCGCGCGCCACGGATATCCGCCGAGCATGCGCGAGATCGGCGACGCCGTCGGGCTGAAGTCGCTGTCGAGCGTCACGCACCAGCTCAACCAGCTCGAGCTGAGCGGGTACCTGCGGCGCGACCCCGGCAAGACCCGCGCGATGGAGGTCCTCATCGACCTCCCGGGGTTGAACGGGGAGAACCCCGATGACGGAGCGCCCACCGTCGGCGATGCCGCGCTGGTCCCGCTCGTGGGTCGCATCGCCGCCGGCGTGCCCATCACGGCCGAGCAGCAGGTGGAGGAGATCTTCCCGCTGCCGCGTCAGCTCGTGGGCAAGGGCGAGCTGTTCATGCTGAAGGTCAGCGGCGAGTCGATGATCGACGCCGCGATCTGCGATGGCGACTGGGTCGTCATCCGCTCGCAGTCCACCGCCGACAACGGCGAGATCGTGGCGGCGATGCTCGACGGCGAAGCGACCGTCAAGACATTCCGTCAGCGCGACGGCCACACGTGGCTGCTGCCGCGGAACTCGGCGTTCGAGCCGATCCTCGGCGACGATGCCACCGTTCTCGGCAAGGTCGTGGCCGTACTGCGCGCGGTCTGACGGCCTGCTCGGCTCACCCTCTGCGGGCGATCGCTTCCGCCAGGAGGGTGAGACCTGTGCACCGTGCCCTCCCCCTGCCGCACAATGGGCCCATGAGCCAGAGCGCCGCCGCCGACGCGGACCTCACCGTCCGCCTCGCCGAACTCGAAGCTGAGAACGCGCGATTGCGCGCCGGGGCGGTCACCGACCGCGCGTTGAAGGAGCCTGCGGGCACCCGCTGGCGAGGGTTCTTCTCAGGGCTGTGCATCGTCATCGCCGCCATCCTCGTGCCGATCTCGATCGTGAGCGCGTGGGCGCGTGTTCAACTGGTCGATGAAGACGCCTTCGTCAGCACTCTCGCCCCTCTGGTCGATGATCCCGCGGTACAGGATCTCGTCATCACCGAGGCGATGGAGGCGATCAATGCGCAGGTCGACTTCGCCGAACTGACCGGCGAGGTCTTCGATGGCGTCGTCGATCTCGGCGTCGGTCCGCGCGCCGAAGCCGCCCTGCGCCTGCTCCAGCAGCCCGCCGCGGACGGCCTGCAGAACCTCGTGGGTTCAGCAGTCACCACGGTCGTCGAGTCGGACGCCTTCTCGGACGTCTGGGCGACCACGGTGCGCGGCGTCCATCGTGCGCTCACCCTGGCATCCACCTCCGACGGCGGCGGCGTCGTCGTGATGACGTCCGACGGGGTCGGCATCCAGCTGGCACCGATCATCGCGCAGGTCAAGCAGAACCTCGAAGAGCGCGGCGTGGGCATCGCGTCGCTCATCCCGGTCGTGGACCGGACGATCATCATCGGCTCGGGCGAGACGCTGACGACGATCCGCACGGCCTATGCGATCGCGGAGACTGCCGGCTGGTGGCTGCCTGTGATCACCCTCGCCCTGTTCGCGCTCGGCATCCTGCTGGCGCGGCGTCGCAGCGTCGGCATCCTGGGCACCGGCGTCGGACTCGCTGTCGGCGCAGGCGCGTTGGGTGCGACGCTGGGGATCGGCGGCACCGCCATGGGCATGGCGGCAGCGCAGCTCGATCTCTCACCCAGCGCGCTCGACGTGATCTACCGCCAATTGGTCGACGACATGACCCAGACCGCCTGGGTGCTCGCCCTGTTCGGAGTCTTCGTCGCCGTCCTCGGCTGGGTGATGGGACGCTCCCGCGCCGCCCGCAGCACCCGCGGAGCCGTCCATTCGCTCAACGCCTCGGCACGGGCGGGCTTGGCCGCACGCGGTCTGCGCACCGGCGGGTTCGGAACCTGGATCGGCGCGCATCGCGTGTTCGTGCGCAGCGTCATCGCGGTGCTCGCCGTGCTCTGGCTGTTCCTGCTGCGACCCCTCTCCCTGAGCGAGATCGTGCTCGTGCTCGTGGTCGCCTTCGGTGTGGCATGGGTGCTCGAGCTGCTGCAGCGCCGCGACGACGACGCGGTGGTCGCCGAGGTTCATGACGACGCGTCAGACCCGGAGGAACCCACAGTGGCGACGGGTATCCGCGCGTAGACGCACCGCCGCGTAGCGTGGAGTCATGGTCGACGCACTCCCCTACGGTTCCTGGCCCTCTCCGCTCACCGCCGACTGGGCGTCAGGCGCCTCACCGCGGTTCGAAGGCGCGGCGTTCGTCGGCGACGAGGTCTGGTGGGGTGAATCGGTGCCGTCCGAAGGCGGCCGCACGACAGTACGGCGGGGCACCGCAGACGGCCTCATCGAGGACCTCCTGCCGGCACCGGGAAATGCGCGCTCGCGGGTGCACGAGTACGGCGGCGGCGCGTGGACGGCAAGCGCCGACGGGCGGCTCTTCTTCGTCGAGAAGGAGGATCAGCGGATCTGGATCCGGATGCCGGGAGTCGCGCCCCAGCCACTGACGTCGTCTGACGCAGACACGCGGTTCGGCGGTCTGCGGTGGCAGGCCGGGATGCTGCTCGCCGTGCGAGAGCGACACGGCACCCAACCCGTCCCACAGCGGGACATCGTGGCCGTCGCCGAGGACGGCACCGTCGTCTCGCTGGCTGCCGGGAGCGACTTCGTCGCACAGCCCGCACTGTCTCCGGACGGCCGCCATCTGGCTTGGGTCGCGTGGGACCATCCGGACATGCCGTGGGACCGCACTCAGCTGCGCGTGGGTCGTATGCAAGGCGGCGCGGTCACCGATGTCTTCACCGTGGCCGGCGGCCAGACCGCGGCCCTGCAGCCCGAGTGGGTCGGCGACGACACACTGGTCTACATCGACGATCCGAGCGACCGCTGGAATCTCTGGCGGGCACGTCTGGACACCGCATCCGGCAGCGTGAGCGCACGCGAGCCCGTCGCGCCGGCCGATGCCGACACCGGCGGCGGGCTCTGGGTGCTGGGCCTGCGATGGTTCTCCCCGCTCGAGGAGGGCGGGTTCATCGCGGTGCGCACGCACGGCAGCGACGAGTTGATCGCGATCGGCCCCGACGGCAGGGCAACCGCGCTCGACGTGCCGCCCACCGCGCGTCTCGTCATCGAGGACTGCGACGGTGCTCGGGTGCTCGTCTCCGGCGCGGCCGTCGGCGGGACGGGTCTGTGGCTCGTCGCTCCGGGCGCACCGGCCGTGCGCATCGCCGGCGGACCCGGCGACATGGCTGCGGACTGGTACCCCCGGGGCCGCCCGGTGACCTTCGAGGGGCCGCACGGCCCGGTGCATGCGTTCGACTATCCGCCCACGAACCCCGAGGTCACCGCCCCCGACGGCGAACTCCCGCCGTATGTCGTGTTCGTCCACGGCGGGCCGACGTCGCATGTCGGCGGTGTCGCCGAGAGCAAGGTCGCCTTCCTCACCAGCCGTGGCATCGGCGTGCTCGATGTCAACTACGGCGGCTCGACGGGATACGGGCGTGCGTACCGCGACCGGCTCAAGGGGCAGTGGGGCGTCGTCGACGTCGACGATGTGATCGCCGCGGCGACCGCGCTGTCGGATGCCGGGGCCGCCGATCCCGCACGACTGGCGATAGCCGGGGGTTCGGCGGGCGGATGGACGGTGCTGTGCTCGCTGACCCGATCGGACGTGTTCACAGCCGGGATCAGCCGCTACGGGGTCGCCGACCTCCGCCGGCTGGTCGCCGATACGCACGACTTCGAGGCACGCTACCTCGACGGCCTGGTCGGAGAGCTGCCGGCGGCCGAGGCCGTGTACGTCGAGCGGTCGCCGCTGTCACGTCTCGATCGCCTGCGCACTCCTCTGCTGATCGAGCAGGGGCTCGAGGACGAAGTCGTGCCGCCGTCGCAGTCGGAGGCCGTGCGCGACGCCCTGGCGACCAACGGCGTTGCGCACGCCTACCTCGCGTTCGAGGGCGAGGGACACGGGTTCCGCCGCGCCGAGACCATCGTGCGCACCCTCGAGGCCGAGCTCGCGTTCCTCGGCCAGGTGTGGGGTTTCGCCACCCCGGGCGTGGCTCCCGTCGATCTCGACGGGTAGCCGCGCCCGGTCAGCTCACCGCGTAGGGCGCCAGTTCGGCGGCGAGACGCTCGGACACGTGCGCGTGCACGGACGTCCCGTCGGCCTCGTGACTCGTCGAGACGATGAGGCCCGACTCGTGCACCGCGTTGACCAGGTCGCCCCGGTCGTAGGGCACCAGCGCGTGGACTTCGACGGCCGGCAGCGGCAGAGCGGCCTCGATCGCCGCCCGCAGCCCGTCGACGCCCTCGCCGGTCCGCGAAGACACGAAGTGCGCCGTGGGCTCGAGCCCGTGCAGGACCAGCCGGGTGTCGTCGTCGACGAGATCGGCCTTGTTGAACACGACGATCTCGTTGGTCGACCGCGCACCGACGTCGCCCATCACATCGCGCACCGTCGCCAGCTGTGCCGCCGGATCGGGGTGCGAACCGTCCACGACGTGCACGATGACGTCGGCATCGCCGACCTCTTCGAGCGTCGAGCGGAACGCCTCGACGAGCTGGTGCGGGAGGTTGCGCACGAACCCGACCGTGTCGGTGAGTGTGAAGACGCGGCCGTCCTCGGTCTCGGCACGTCGCACCGTGGCATCCAGTGTCGCGAAGAGGGCGTTCTCGACAAGCACGCCGGCGCTGGTGAGCCGGTTGAGCAGGCTGGACTTGCCGGCGTTGGTGTACCCGGCGATCGCGACCGAGGGGATCGTGTTGCGCTTGCGCTCGGCGCGCTTGGCGTCGCGTGCCGGCTCGAAGTCGCGGATCTGCCGGCGCAGCAGCGCCATGCGCGTGCGGATGCGGCGCCGGTCGAGCTCGATCTTCGTCTCACCCGGACCGCGCGAGCCCATGCCCGCGCCGCCGGCGCCGACCTGACCACCGGCCTGCCGGCTCATCGAGTCACCCCAGCCGCGCAGGCGTGGGAGCAGGTACTCGAGCTGGGCCAGTTCGACCTGCGCCTTGCCCTCACGGCTCTTGGCGTGCTGGCTGAAGATATCGAGGATCACCGTGGTGCGATCGATGACCTTGACCTTGACGACGTCCTCCAGCGCGCGGCGCTGGCTGGGCGCGAGTTCGGTGTCGGCGATGACGGTGTCGGCGCCGACGGCGGCCACCAGGTCGCGCAGCTCGGCGGCCTTGCCGCGGCCGATGTAGGTGGCGGGGTCGGGGTGCGGACGCCGCTGCAGCACGGCATCCAGCACGACGGCACCGGCGGTCTCGGCCAATGCGGCGAGTTCGCGCAGCGAGTTCTCGGCGTCCTCGTGCGATCCCTGCGGGTACACGCCCACCAGGACCACGTTCTCGAGCCGCAGCTGGCGGTACTCGACCTCGGTGACGTCTTCGAGCTCAGTGGAGAGCCCCGGCACGCGGCGCAGCGCGGCGCGCTCCTCACGGTCCCACTGCTCGCCGTCGGTGTCGCCGTAGGCCACGGTCGTCTCGTCTTGCAGCGCCTGCGCGGCACCGAACACGCGCACTCCCGACCGCGCTTCGGCGCGCGCCAGCACTCGGTCCACCGGGTCGACCGGTGTCTCGTCGGTGCTGTTCGGGGTGGTGGTGTCTGTCATATCGTCCTTTCGGGGTGGCTCTGCGGCCACCCGTGCACTCTAGCCTCCCGCGCCGGGCGGCTCCTCCGCTACGCTCTACTGCGTGCCGAGCGACCATTACTTCAGCGCGTCTCCATCCAGCGCCGAACATCTCCGTCGCGTCCACGTGCGTCTGGCCGGGCGTGATCTGGAGGTGACCACGGCCGGTGGGGTGTTCAGTCCCGACCATGTCGACGGCGGCACCGCGGTGCTGCTTGCCAACACGCCTTCGGCGCCGCCCGGGGGTCATCTGCTGGACCTCGGCTGCGGGTGGGGACCCATCGCCCTGTCCTTGGCGCTGGATGCCCCGCACGCCACGATCTGGGCCGTCGATGTCAACGAGCGTGCCCTCGATCTGGTGCGCCGGAACGCGGCCGAACTGGGCCTCGACAATGTCAACGCCGTCCTGCCCGACGATGTTCCCGATGACATCGTCTTCCGCACGATCCGCTCCAACCCGCCGATCCGCGTCGGCAAGAACGAGTTGCACGGTCTGCTCGAGCGGTGGATTCCGCGGCTCGACGAACGCAGCGACGCGTGGCTGGTGGTGCAGCGCAACCTGGGGTCCGATTCGCTGCAGCGCTGGCTGGCGGCGACCTTCGACGACGGCTACACGGTGACGCGCGTCGCGACCGGTCGTGGCTTCCGGGTGCTGCGGGTGCGGCGGCACGGCACGCCGCCCACAGCGCCGATCGACCTTCCCTGACGTTCAGGGGCCGGATCGGCTCACGCCAGCGCGACTTCGCCTGAGAAGACGAGGGATGCCGGTCCCGACAGCAGTACGTGCTGCCCGTCCTCCCGACCGACGACCCGTACGCCGAGCCGCCCGCCCGGCACGTCGACCGTCCACCGATCGGGCGCGGCAGTGCCGGCCCAGCTGCGCACCGCCAGGGCCGCTGCCGCGACACCGGTCCCGCACGAGAGCGTCTCGCCGACGCCGCGCTCGAACACCCGCATCCGGATCATGCCGACACCGTCGTGCACGAGCGGGTCGGCGGGGACGACGAACTCGATGTTCGCGCCCGCCGGCGGCAGGGGTGCCAGGATCGGCTGGACCGTGAGGTCGACTTCTTCGAGCTCGGTCGCGCTCGAGAGGGCGACCACGACGTGGGGGTTGCCGACGTCGATGCCCAGACCCGGTCGCGGCACGTCGAGTCCGCGCGCGCGCACGACCACGTCATCTGCTTCCTCGCGCCACACGCCGAGGTCGACTTCGAGGCCGAGGTCGCTCCGCGTGAGGGTCTTGACCCCGGCACGCGTGCCGATCGGCAGGGGGCCGTCGTCCAGCGAGGCCCAGCCGGTCTCCGCAAGATACCGGGCGAAGACGCGGGTGCCGTTGCCGCACATCTCAGCGGCGGATCCGTCGGCGTTCCGGTAGTCCATGAACCACTCGACCCCGGATGCCGCGGCCTCGGCGCCGTCGGGGATCGCGCCGGCGCGGACCACCCGCAGCATGCCGTCGCCGCCGATTCCGAAGCGCCGGTCGCACAGCGCCGCGACCTGCGCGTCGCTGAGGTCGAGAGCGCCGTCGGGATCGGGGACGATCACGAAGTCATTGCCGGTGCCGTGGCCCTTTGTGAATGCGATGGTCTCCGGCATCCCCCTATTCTACGGGCGCGCCGGTGGGCCGGCCGGGTGCTCAGTCCGGGATGAGGCGCTTGCCGGTCGTCCAGGTCTCGAACGGCTCGTACTCGAGCGCCTCGTAGAAGCCCTGAGCGATGCCGTGCTCGGGTCGGACCATGATCTGCACCTTGGGGCAGCCCATGTCGACGAGTCGCGCCTCCGCGGTCTCCACCAGGCGGCGGGCAATGCCCTGACCACGGCGGTGCGGGTCGGATGCCAGGTAGTACAGCCATCCGCGGTGACCGTCGTAGCCGGCCATCACCGAACCGACGACGCTGCCGTCGTCGACGGCGACCAAGAACAGTTCGGGCTGGACCTTCAGCTTGCGGCTGATGTCCTGGTGCGGGTTGTTCCAGGGGCGGGTGAGCCCCGCCTCATGCCACAGCGAGACGACGGCCTCGGTATCGGGCAGTTCGAACGAACGGATCTCGACAGTCATGCGACCGAGTCTGCCAGGGCACCGGCGTCAGCGGGAGGCCCGACCCACCGGATGTCGTCATACCGTTTGAACCACGACACCTGGCGCCGCGCGTAGCGCCGCGTGAGGGCTTGGGTCTCGGCGATGGCCTCGGCTTCGGTCTTCTCCCCTGCCAGTTGCGCGAGCGCCTGCGCGTAGCCGATCGCCCGACGGGCCGTCACCCCCGTCTCGAGGCCCTGCTGCTGCAGCCCGGCGACCTCGGTGAGCAGGCCGTCCCGCCACATGTCCACGACCCGGGCGTCGAGCCGTGCGACCAGGTCGGGCCGGTCGAGGTGGACGCCGATGATCGTGGTGGGCTCGTGCCACAGGGTCGGCTTCTCGGGCAGAGCAGCCCCGTGCGTGGCCTCGCCCTGCAGGACGACCTCCAGCGCGCGGACGACCCGCCGGCCGTTCTGCGGGTCGATGCGTGCCGCGGTGATCGGATCGAGGTCGCGCAGGCGCGCCAGCAGCGAGCCGGGTCCATCCCGGTCGAGGTCGGCTTCGAGGCGTGCGCGCAGGCCGTCGTCGTGCGGCGGGAACCGGAAGTCGAACAGCACGCTCGACACGTACAGCCCCGACCCGCCGACGAGGATGGCGTCGGCACCGCGCGCGAAGATCCCCTCGACGGCGATGCGGGCCGCCGGCTGGTACACGGCGACGGTGGCCTCGTCTGCGACGTCGAGGACGTCGAACATGTGATGACGGATGCCGCGGCGCTCGGCTTCAGGCAGCTTCGCCGTGCCGATGTCCATGCCGCGGTACAGCTGCATCGCGTCGGCGTTGACGATCTCCGCCGGCCGGCCGCGTGCAGCGAGCGCTTCGGCGAGGTCGAGCGACAGTCCGGTCTTGCCGGTGCCGGTCGCCCCGACGATCGCCCAGAGCCGCGTGGGCGCACCGGGCGAGGTCACTCGGCGGAGGTCGGGCGCAGCGTCGGCAGACCCAGCGAGACGGCGCGTGGTGCGCCGGTGGATGCCGGTGCCGGCACACCGCAGGATTCGGCCTGCGTGCGATCCCAGGCGTCGCCGGCCCGCGTGCGGCGGATGCGCAGCGGCGAACCGTCGGGGCTGTCGGCGAGCAGGTGGAAGGGGGCGGCGTGGGTGACGACGACCGAGGCGACGTCCCCGGGACGGGGAGTCTCACTGCCGGCGGGCAGCTCGAAGTGGACGAGACGGTTGTCCTCGGCGCGGCCCGTGAGGCGATGGGTCGCGGCGTCCTTCTTGCCTTCGCCGGTGGACACGAGCACCTGCAGTTCGCGTCCTACCTGCTTCTGGTTCTCCTCCAGGCTGATGCGCTCCTGGAGTGCGATGAGCCGCTCGTAGCGTTGCTGCACGACCCCCTTGGGCACCTGGTCGGCCATGGTCGCCGCGGGCGTGCCCTCGCGAATCGAGTACTGGAACGTGAACGCGCTCGCGAAGCGTGCCTGCTCGACGACCCGCATGGTGTCTTCGAAGTCCTCGTCGGTCTCGCCGGGGAAGCCGACGATGATGTCGGTCGTGATCGCGGCGTCCGGCATCTTGGCCCGCACGCGGTCGAGGATGCCGAGGAACTTCTCGCTGCGGTACGAGCGGCGCATCGCCTTGAGGATGCGGTCGCTGCCGGACTGCAGGGGCATGTGCAGCTGCGGCATGACCGCCGGGGTCTCCGCCATCGCGTCGATGACGTCGTCGGTGAAGGCGGCCGGGTGCGGACTGGTGAACCGGATCCGCTCGAGGCCGTCGATCTCGCCGGCGGCACGCAGGAGCTTGCCGAACGCCTGCCGGTCGCCGAATTCGACGCCGTAGCTGTTCACGTTCTGTCCGAGCAGCGTGACCTCGATCGCACCGTCGTCGACGAGCAGGCGGATCTCGTTCAGGATGTCGCCGGGGCGACGGTCCTTCTCCTTGCCGCGCAGGCTCGGCACGATGCAGAAGGTGCAGGTGTTGTTGCAGCCGACCGAGATCGACACCCAGCCGCTGTACACCGAGTCGCGCTTGGTCGGCAGCGTGGACGGGAACACGTCGAGCGACTCGAGGATCTCGAGCTCTGCCTCTTGGTTGTGCCGCGCGCGCTCGAGCAGGCTCGGGAGCGAGCCCATGTTGTGCGTGCCGAAGACGACGTCGACCCACGGGGCTTTGTCGAGGACGGCGTCCTTGTCCATCTGCGCGAGGCATCCGCCGACAGCGATCTGCATGCCCTCGTGCTTGTCCTTGCGGCTCTTGAGGTGCCCGAGGGTGCCGTAGAGCTTGCCCGCGGCGTTGTCGCGCACGGCGCAGGTGTTGATGACCACGATGTCGGCTTCGGCGCCGGCGTCGGCGGGCACGTAGCCGGCGCTCTCCAGCGACCCGGACAGGCGCTCGGAGTCGTGAACGTTCATCTGGCAGCCGAACGTGCGCACCTCGTACGTGCGGACGCCGCCGTCAGCAGTGACAGCGGCGGGCGACGGCGCGATCAGCGTCGGGGTGGAGGATGGCGAAGACATGATGCGACCATTCTACGAGCGCATGACCATGCCACGGCCCGGGGCTGCTGCGACTCAGGTGAAGCGCACTCCCGAACGCCCACCGCCACGGCCCGTGCACGCCTCGTCGAGCGCCCGCCGTGCGGCGTCGAGCGCCTGCGCGCCGTAGCCGCGACGGGCGAGCTGGCCTGCGAGCCGGCGCAGAGCGACGTCACGGTCGAGGTCGGTCATCGCCCGCGCCTTCTGCCGGGCGAACTCGAGCGCGCGGTCGGCGTCGTCGTCGGGCAGCTCTGCCAGCGCGGTGTCGATGACGTCTCGGCCGATGCCGCGCTGCGCGAGCGCCTGGGCGATCACCCGGCGCCCCTGCCCCTTGCGTTCGACGGCTGTGTGGATGAGCTGATCGGCGAGCTTGGCGTCGTCGAGGTACCCGTTGTGGACGAACCGGTTCAGGACAGTGTCGACCGACGACGCGTCGAGATCATGACTGCCCAGAGCCGTGCGCGCTTCGCGGATCGACAGCGAGCGGCCGCGCAGCTTGCGCAGGAGCGCCGCCTCGGCGGCATCCATCCGTTCGCGCTCATCTTCGTCGACGTCGACTGCGGGCGGCTCGTCGTCGGCAAGCCAGCTGGTGTGCCAGCGCCCGTCGGCCGGCACGCCCGCCTCCGCGTCGTCATCGGATGCGCCGGTCCGTCGGTCGTCATCCCTCCCGCCCACGGGCGCGCCGGCGACCGACGGCGACCGCGCAGCGCCGCGGTCGCCGAAGAGCGGGATGACCGGGGCGAGCCCGTTCTCCGGTTCGGAGACCGGCAGGGACTCGCCCCCGTCATCGCTCATGCGTCTGCTCATGAGTGACCAGTCGGCCCGCGCATCACGCCGGACGGCGGGCAGTGAGTTCGTCCGAGGCCGACGTCGGGGCCTCGACCGGGGTCTCTACCGCGCGCGGAACGCCGATGCCGAGCTTCTGCTTGATCTTGGTCTCGATGTCGGCGGCGATGTCGGGATTCTTCAGCAGGAAGTTGCGGGCGTTCTCCTTGCCCTGCCCGAGCTGGTCACCGTCGTAGGTGTACCAGGCACCCGACTTCTTGACGATGGCGTGCTCGACGCCGTAGTCGATCAGGCTGCCTTCGCGCGAGATGCCCACGCCGTACAGGATGTCGAACTCGGCCTGCTTGAACGGCGGCGCCATCTTGTTCTTCACGACCTTGACGCGGGTGCGGTTTCCGACCGCCTCGGTGCCGTCCTTGAGCGTCTCGATGCGACGGATGTCGAGGCGCACCGATGCGTAGAACTTCAGCGCCTTGCCGCCGGCGGTCGTCTCGGGCGAGCCGAAGAACACGCCGATCTTCTCGCGCAGCTGGTTGATGAAGATCATCGTGGTGTTGGTCTGGTTCAGGCCACCGGTCAGCTTGCGCAGCGCCTGCGACATGAGGCGTGCCTGCAGGCCGACGTGCGAATCGCCCATCTCGCCCTTGATCTCGGCCTCGGGAACGAGCGCGGCGACGGAGTCGATCACGACCAGGTCGATCGCGCCGGAGCGGATCAGCATGTCGGCGATCTCGAGGGCCTGCTCGCCGGTGTCGGGTTGCGAGACGAGGAGCTGGTCGATGTCGACGCCGAGCTTCTGCGCGTAGTCGGGGTCGAGTGCGTGCTCGGCGTCGATGAACGCGGCGATGCCGCCGGCGCGCTGCGCGTTGGCGATGGCATGAAGGGTCAGTGTCGTCTTACCCGACGACTCCGGACCGTAGATCTCGACGATGCGGCCGCGCGGGAGCCCGCCGATGCCGAGGGCGGCATCGAGGGCGATGGACCCGGTCGGGATCGTCGCGACCGGGGCGCGCTCGTCACTGCCCAGTCGCATGACCGAGCCCTTTCCGAACTGCCGGTCGATCTGGGCGAGAGCCGATTCGAGGGACTTCTCGCGCTCAGCGGGTGAGGGCATGGCGTGCTCCTTATTGCTCGCATTCCGTCGCCTGTAGGCTGTCGCGCTCCGCCCCGGTGGGGCGGCTGCTGCGACAAGGCGTGTGGTGTCATCTGACGCTGATCACGGTATGCGGACCCTCCGACATCGCGTCGGCGTACCCGCACAGCCGTGGACAACTTCCGTGTGACACCGCTTGTGCAGGAGACTACGCCGCACCTCGAACGAATTTTCGATGACACGCCGAACGAGAAGGTGGTTCTTCCGCAATGTTGCCTTGCGGCATCGATGTCCGAATCGCCGGTCGCGCGACCGGGTTCACGGTCGAACCGTCAGTCGCGCGGCGGGTCCTGCAGTCCGACTCCGTGCCGGCGAGCGAGCGGAACGTCGGCCTCGACGCACAGGGCCCGCCAGATCTCCCGCGGCGGAACACCCGCACCGAGGCACTCGGCGGCGGTGCGATGCGCCAGCTGTGAGAGCGTCAGATCGGCGACGAGGGTCGCGCCGCCGGCACCGAACTCGTGCTCGACGGCGCGCTCGAACTCGCTGAGCCGCATCTGCGACGTCAGCGCAGCGAGAGCTCGGGCCGGACGAACTCGTCGTCCAGCGACGCGAGGTCGTCGGGCACCACATCGGGGATGGCGTGCAGGCCCTCGATCACCGAGATGCGATCACCCACCTCGCGCATGATGGAGGAGATGGGCACATCGAGTGCCTCTGCCACCGCGGCGAGGATCTCGCTCGATGCCTCTTTCTGACCGCGCTCGACCTCGCTCAGATAGCCGAGCGCGACACTCGCGCGCCCCGCGACCTGACGGAGGGTGCGGCCGCGCTGCAAGCGAAGATCACGCAGCACATCACCGATCTCTTGACGTACCAGGATCATGTCAGGCCCCCTCCTCTACCTACTTCTTCTGTGTCTCGGGTGGACAACAGTACCTCACCTTTTGGTCACCATATCGCCCTCGCGCTGAGGAATACATGGGAATCACTGATACGTAACAGGTTCGACACGTTGGGTATTCCGCCCTGTCACAGCACATCGAGGATCAGTCTCAGCGCGCGCGCCGTGGCCTCGGCGCGGATCGTCTCGCGGTCGCCGGTCAGCAGCAGTGATTCGACACGTGAGCCCAGCGGCGTCGAGACAGCGATGTGCACGGTGCCCACCGGCTGCCCGTCGGGCGAGAGCGGGCCGGCGATGCCGGTGGTGGCGATGCCGACGTCGGTCGGCACGCCCTCGTGTCCCAGCACGCGGCGGGCGCCGTCGGCCATCTGCCGCGCGACCCGCGGGTGCACCGGGCCGTGCGCCTCGAGCAGTGCGGCATCCACCCCCAGCAGGGACTCCTTGATCTCCGTCGCATACGCGACCACACCGCCGCGTACGACCGCGGACGCACCCGGCACGTTGATGATCGAAGCGACCACCAGTCCGCCGGTGAGCGACTCGGCGACGCCGAGCGTCCAGCCGAGCTCCTTCATCCGGGCGACCAGTCGTTCGGGATCGGAGCGGCGGCCGGGCGAGACGAGGGTGGACTCCAGTTCGTCGGGCAGGTCGTCGGCGGGGGCGGGATGCCGGTTCATCGACGTGCTCCCGTACGCGCACGGATCGCCGTGATGACGTAGTCGACACCGCTCGCGATGGTGAGAACGACGGCGATCGTCATCGCCACGGCGTTGACGATGTGGATCCAGTCCCCCACGACCGTCCACAGCGGCAGCAGCGCGAGCGAGAGCGCGACCGCCTGGGCGACCGTCTTGAGCTTGCCCATCCAGGCGGCGGCGACCACGTGGTCGGTGGCGACGATGAGCCGGTCCACGGTGACGCCGACCTCGCGCACGAGCACGACGACCGTGATCCACCACGGCAGCTCGCCGAGGATCGACAGGCAGACGAAGGCGCTGCCGGTGAGCACCTTGTCGGCGATCGGGTCGAGGAGCTTGCCGAGGTCGGTGACGATCTCGTACTTGCGGGCGAGGTACCCGTCGATGCCGTCGGTCGCGATGGCGACGATGAACAGCGCGGCGGCCCACCAGCGCAGCGCGCCGTCGGCCCCGGCATCCGCCAGCAGCAGCCAGATGAACACGGGTGCGCACAGGATGCGCACGATGGTGATCGCGTTGGGCAATTGCCTCGGGATGGCCACCCACCGAGCCTATCGGGCCTCAGTCGCGGCCCGTGAGCCCCCAGGCGTCTTCGCCGCCCTCGTCGTCGCCGTTCACGACCTCATAGCCCTCGAACTGCGACTCGACGGGGTCCGGCCCGTATCCGTCGACGGGCTCGGCGGGCGGGTCCTCGCCGCGCAGCCGCGCGAGCACGCCGGGCAGCTGCTCGGGTGTGACGAGCACATCGCGGGCCTTCGAGCCCTCGGACGGACCGACGATCTCGCGCGACTCGAGCAGGTCCATGAGGCGCCCGGCCTTGGCGAAGCCGACGCGGAGCTTGCGCTGCAGCATCGAGGTGGAGCCGAACTGCGTCGAGATGATCTGCTCGGCCGCAGCCAGCAGCAGCTCGAGGTCGTCGCCGATGTCGGCGTCGATCTCCTTCTTCTCCACGACGGCGGCGACATCGCGGCGGTACTCGGGCTCGGCCTGGCCCTTGACGTGGCTCACGACCTTCTCGATCTCGGCCTCGCTGACCCATGCACCCTGCACGCGGATCGCCTTCGAGGCCCCCATCGGCAGGAACAGCCCGTCACCCTGGCCGATGAGGCGGTCGGCGCCGGGCTGGTCGAGGATGACGCGCGAGTCGGTGACGCTCGTGACGGCGAACGCGAGCCGCGACGGGACGTTGGCCTTGATGAGTCCGGTGACGACGTCGACAGATGGTCGCTGTGTGGCCAGGACCAGGTGGATGCCGCTGGCGCGGGCGAGCTGGGTGATGCGCACGATCGAGTCCTCGACGTCGCGCGGGGCCACCATCATGAGATCGGCGAGCTCGTCGACGACCACGAGGAGGTAGGGATAGGGCTTGAGGACGCGCTCGCTGCCGGCCGGCAGGGTGATCTCGCCCGCGCGCACGGCCTTGTTGAAGTCGTCGATGTGGCGGAACCCGAACGACGCGAGGTCGTCGTACCGCATGTCCATCTCCTTCACGACCCACTGCAGCGCCTCGGCGGCCTTCTTGGGGTTCGTGATGATCGGCGTGATCAGGTGCGGGACGCCGGCGTAGCTGGTCAGCTCCACCCGCTTGGGGTCGATCAGCACCATGCGCACGTCACTGGGTTTCGCGCGCATCAGCAGGCTCGTGATCATCGAGTTCACGAAGCTGGACTTGCCCGAGCCGGTGGAGCCGGCCACCAGCAGGTGGGGCATCTTGGCGAGGTTCGCGACGACATAGCCGCCGCCGACATCCTTGCCGACGCCGATCGTCATCGGGTGGGTGGATGCCGTGGACGCGGGCGAGCGGATCACGTCGCCGAGCGTGACGATCTCGCGGTCGGTGTTCGGGATCTCGACGCCGATCGCGCTCTTGCCGGGGATCGGCGCGAGGATGCGCACCTCGTTGGAGGCGACCGCGTAGGCGATGTTGTTGGTGAGCGCCGTGATGCGCTCGACCTTGGTGCCCGAGCCCAGCTCGATCTCGTACTGGGTGACCGTCGGCCCCCGTGAGAAACCGGTGACGCGGGCGTTCACGGAGAACTGCTCGAACACACCGGTGATCGCGGCGACGACCTTGTCGTTGGCCTCGGAGCGGGCCTTGTGGGGGGTGCCCTGGGCGAGCGCTCCGGTCGACGGCAGCACGTAGGGCGCCGACGGCGGGCGCCCTTCGCTCTCGCCGCCGAGGCCCGACAGCCCGGGCAGCAGCCCGTCATCGATGACCTCGGTCGCGTCGTCGCGGATGCCGGTGTCGGCCCTGCGCGCGGCCTTCTTCGCCCCGGCGACGACGGACGGGTCGATGATCTCGGTCGGTGCGTCTGCGGCGGGGATCGGCGTCGTGACGGGGTTGTCGAACCCGCCCACGCCCGAGGCGTCGAGAAGCGCGGTGAGGTCGTCGGAGCCGAGGTGGCCGTCGTTCTCCTCTTCGCGCCCGCTCTTGTTGCGCCGCCACCAGGGCAGCGAGCCGGTGGCATCCTTCTCGTCCTCGGTGAAGGCCACAGTGCCGGGCTCGGCGGGCTCGGGGCGCTCGGCGCCGAACATCCAGGCGTACAGGTCGCCGAGGCGACGGCCGATGCGGTTCGGCGGGGTCTTGGTGATGATGAGCACACTCAGCCCAGTGAGCAGCCCCAGCACCGCGCCGGCGCCGATCGGCGTCAGAAAGCTGAGCGGTTCGCCGATCATCCAGCCGAACAGGCCCCCCGCCTCGCTGAGCCCCGGCAGCCCGTTCTTGGGCTGCGGACGGCCGCCGAAGACATGACAGAACCCGGCGATGGCCAGGACGAACAGCCCGAAGCCGATGCCGATGCGACCGTTGTCGTGCACCGAAGACGGATGGCGGAACAGCCACCCGGCGAGGACCAGCAGCAGGACGGGCAGGATGAACGCGACACGCCCCAGGAGCGCACCGACGCTGAAGGCGCTGATGTTGGTGCCGACGTCGGTGCCGATGAGGAACCACTCCACGACCGCGCCGACGACGGCCAGCAGCACCAGGACGAAGGGGAACCCGTCGCGGCGCTGGTCCTTCTCGAGCGTCTCAGGCCCGAACGCGCGGAACGCACCGCCGGTGGCGTGAGCGAGGCCCATCCAGGCCCGCACCGCCACGGGAGGCTTCTCGACGTCGTCGACGTAGCGTTTGGGCGCCGGCGCGGGCTTCTTGGCGCGCGAAGACGACCCCTTCGCGGACGCGCGGGGGCCGGTGGTCGGACTCGTGCTCCTGGCCATTCCTCTACGGTAAGGCGCACTCCCCCGTTTTCCGCGGATCGACGCGGCTCCGGGCGAACGCCGCGGGCCGAAGGCTGCGCCGCGCTCTCACCGCAATCGCTTGACCATGGTGTCGCGACCGACACCGCGCTGGGTGACTGCGAATCCTTCGCTGCGGTAGAGCGTGCGCGCGAAGTTGTCGCGATCGACCGACAGGCTCAGTCGCGCGAAGCCCTGCTGACGCGCGTGCTCGCACAGTTGCCGCAACAGCGCGCGTCCGACCCCGTGGGCGCGCCAGATCGGGCGGACGCCGATGACGAGCTCGGGGACCCCGGTACCGACGTACCCGAACCCGGGGTCGCCGCGCGGCAGCAGTCGATACCAGGCGGCGCCGATCGGATCGTCCTGCTCATCTGTCGCGACCACCCCCGCATCGCCGGGTCGCATCCACCCCGACAGGTACCGGCTGTGCGCGGGGTCCGCCAGAATCTCATGGGCGGGCTGTCCCCGACCTTCGCGCCATTGGGCGGCCGCCACGACCATCGCGCCCAGGAAGACGGCATCGGCCTGGACTGCGGGCCGGACGGCGAACGCGGTCATGGGCCGATGGTACGACCCCGGTGTACCGCCGGTGCGACCCGGGTGTTACGCCTCGATGACGAGCGGGACGATCATCGGCCGGCGGCGCAGCTGCTGGTTCACCCAGCGGCCGATCGTGCGGCGCACGACCTGCGACAGCGCGTGCGTGTCGCGCACGCCCGACTGCGCGGCCTCGGCGAGCGCGGCGGCGATCTTCGGCTTGACGGACTCGAAGACGGTGTCGTCCTCGGCGAAGCCGCGGGCGTGGATCTCGGGTCCGGTGATGATGCGGCCGGTCGCCGCGTCGACGACGACGATGACGGAGATGAATCCCTCTTCGCCGAGGATGCGGCGGTCCTTCAGATCGGCATCCGTGATCTCTCCCACGGTCGATCCGTCGACGTACACGAAGCCGAGGTCGAGCTGGCCGGCCACCCGGGCGACGCCGTCCTTCAGGTCGACGACGGTGCCGTTCTCGCCGATGATCGTGTTCTCGGCGGGGATGCCGGTGTCCTGGGCGAGCTTGGCGTTGGCCAGCAGCATGCGGTACTCGCCGTGTACGGGCAGCACGTTGCGGGGCTTGAGGATGTTGTAGCAGTAGAGAAGCTCGCCGGCTGCGGCGTGACCCGAGACGTGGACCTTGGCGTTGCCCTTGTGCACGACGTTGGCGCCGAGCTTGGTGAGGCCGTCGATGACGCGGTAGACGGCGTTCTCGTTGCCGGGGATGAGGCTGGATGCCAGGATCACGGTGTCACCGGGACCGGGCTCGATCGCGTGATCGAGGTTCGCCATGCGGCTGAGCACGGCCATCGGCTCGCCCTGCGACCCGGTCGACATGTAGACGATCCGGTCGTCGGGCAGGTCCTTGGCCTTCTTGTAGTCGATGAGGACCCCGTCGGGCACTTTGAGGTAGCCGAGGTCTTCGGCGATGGTCATGTTGCGGACCATGCTGCGGCCGAGGAACGCGACGCGTCGGCCGTTGGCGGCGGCGGCGTCGATGACCTGCTGCACGCGGTGGACGTGGCTCGAGAAGCTCGCCACGATGACCCGGCGCGGCGCCTTGGCGATGACCTGGTCCAGGACCGGGCCGATCGCGCGCTCGAGCGGCGTGAAGCCGGGAACGTCGGCGTTGGTGGAGTCGACGAGGAACAGGTCGACGCCCTCCTCCCCCAGCCGCGCGAACGCCCGCAGGTCGGTGAGCCGGCCGTCGAGCGGCAGCTGGTCCATCTTGAAGTCGCCGGTGGCGAGGACCAGACCCGCCGGCGTGCGGATCGCGACGGCGAGCGCGTCGGGGATGGAGTGGTTCACCGCGACGAACTCGAGGTCGAACGGACCGACCTGTTCGCCTTGTCCCTCGCTCACCGTGAGCGTGTAGGGCTTGATCCGGTGCTCTTTGAGCTTGGCCTCGACCAGCGCCAGGGTGAGCCCCGACCCGATGAGGGGAATGTCGCTCTTCAGCTTGAGCAGGTACGGGACGGCCCCGATGTGGTCTTCGTGGCCGTGCGTGAGCACGACGGCGACGATGTCGTCCAGGCGCGACTTGATGGGCTCGAAATCCGGCAGGATCAGGTCGACGCCGGGCTGGTGCTCTTCGGGGAACAGCACGCCGCAGTCGACGATCAGCAGTTTGCCGTCGTATTCGAAGACGGTCATGTTGCGACCGACTTCACCCAGGCCGCCCAGCGGGGTGACGCGGAGCGTGCCGGCTGCGAGGACGGGGGGCTCGGACACTTCGGAGGGCATCAGCGCGTCGTCCCGTGGACCTTGGGCAGCGCGCCGCCGGCGGCGGCGTTGCGGTCAGGCCGGAAGTTCGAGAAGTCGGCACCTTCGATGCCGGTGACCAGGGCGAGTTCGTCTTCGATGAGTGCTGCTTCCCATTCTTCGGGGCCGACGAGCGGCAGGCGCACGCGCGGGCTCGAGATGCGCCCCAGTCCGTGCAGGATGTATTTCGCGCTCACGGTACCGGGAACGTGTGTCATGACCGCACGAACGAGCGGCTCGAGCTGCTTGTGCGCGGCGGTGGCGGCGGCCAGGTCGCCACGGTTCACGGCATCCACGATCACCCGATAGGGGGCGGCGGTGATGTTGGCGGTGACGCCGATCAGCCCGGTGGCACCGATCGACAGGTGCGGCAGGGCGTTGGCGTCATCACCCGAGAAGTACATGAGGTCGGTCTGGTTGAGCACCCGGCTCACCTCGCTGAAGTCGCCCTTGGCGTCTTTCACCGCGAGGATGTTCGGGTGCTTGGCCAGGCGCAGGATCGTCTCGTACTTGATCGGCACGCCGGTGCGCCCCGGGATGTCGTAGAGGATCACCGGCAGGTCCGTCGCGTCCGCCACGAGCCGGAAGTGGGTGAGGATGCCGGCCTGGGTGGGCTTGTTGTAGTACGGCGTGACGATCATGATGCCGTCGGCACCGGCCTTCTCGCTGGCCTTGTACAGCTCGATCGCGTGGGCGGTCTCGTTGGAGCCGCCGCCGGTGATGATCTTCGCACGGCCGGCCGAGACGTCCTTGCCGACCTCGACGAGCCTGAGCTTCTCGGCGTCGGTGAGCGTCGAGGTCTCGCCCGTGGTGCCGGTGACGACGATGCCGTCGGCACCGCCAGTGATGACATCGTCCATGTGCTTCTCGACGGCGGGCCAATCGACCTCGCCGTCGGCCGTCATGGGGGTGACCAGCGCGACGAGTACCTGACCGAAGGGATTGCCGGTATGCGTCATGGGTCAAGGCTAGCGGGTGGTGCGCTCGGCCGGTGCCGGGGGCGGACCGCCGTTGAGGGTCGGCCTCGTTCGGCCCTCAGCGCCCGGTCGCGGCCAGCCGGGCCGCCAGCGGCGAGGGCAGGATGCGCATCACGCCGATCAGCACCTTGAAGCGCATCGACGGGATCGAGACGGCACTGCCACGGGCGGCGTCGCGCAGCGCCTCGCGGACGACGTCCCGCGCGTCGAGCCAGAGGATCCCCGGGATGCCCTCGTGGCCGGGCGGCAGGCCCATCCGCTCGTGGAAGTTCGTGTGGGTGAATCCGGGACAGACGGCGGTCACCGTCACACCGCGGGGGCGGTAGGCGGCATTCGCCCAGCGGCTGAACGAGACGATCCACGCCTTGACGGCGCCGTACGTGCCGCGCGGCAGGAAGGCGGCGACCGAAGCCACATTGATGATGCGCCCGCTCCCCCGCTCGAGCATGGGCTGCAGGGCCGCATGCGTCAGCCGCATCGTGGCGCGCACGTGCAGGTCGAGGTGACGCTCCTCGTCGGCGACGTCGTTGCGCTCGAATCGCAGATCGAGCCCGAACCCGGCGTTGTTGACCAGCACCTCGATCGGGCGGTCGCGATCGGCGAGCCGGGCGGCCACGCTCTCGAGGCCCGCCGGGTCGGTGAGGTCGGCGTCCAGCACCTCGCACGACACCCGGTGCTCGCGCTCGAGGCGTGCCGCCAGTTCGGCGAGCGCGTTCCGGTCGCGCGCCACGAGCACCAGGTCGGCGCCGCGTCCGGCCAGCTGCCGGGCGAACTCCGCCCCCAATCCCGAACTGCCTCCCGTGATCAGCGCTGTCTTGGCCATGGCTCCACGCTATCGCGCGGGCCGATGCCGGGCCCGGGCGGTACGGTTCGCAGGACTTCTGTGCCCATCCGGCCGCGACACGCCGGCGACCCGCCCGGGATCCCCAAAAAGTCCTGCGAACCGAACACCGCCCGTCGCACGGGGTCCGCCTGAGCCGGTGAGCGGCCCGCGGGTCACCAGGGCAGCGGGCCGGCGGGTAGCGAGCAGCGGCCGGCGGGTAGCGGTCAGCCGGCCGGCGGACCAGGCCAGCGGGCCAAGCGGCCGGCGGGTAGCGAGCAGCGGCCGGCGGGTAGCGACCAGCGGCCGGCGGACCAGGCCAGCGGGCCAAGCGGCCGGCGGGTAGCGACCAGCGGCCGGCGGACCAGGCCAGCGGGCCAAGCGGCCGGCGGGTAGCGGTCAGCCGGCCGGCGGACCAGGGCAGCGGGCCAGGCGCGCCGGCGGGTCAGCGGGTCAGCGGGTCAGCGGGTCAGCGGGTCAGGGTGAGGAAGCGGTAGCGGATACCGGTGCGCGACGTGTGCCAGTCGCCCGCCGCTTCGATGCGCCAGCCGTCGCGCGGCGGCCCGTAGGTGTCGCCGTCGACGGCGAGGTCGAGTTCGGTCACCTCCAGCACGTCGGCGCGGTCGATCGCCTCGCGGTAGAGCTGTCCGCCGCCGATGACCCAGGCGGTGTCCGCTTCTGCGGCCATGACCAGCGCCTCGTCGAGCGACGCGGCGCGCTCGGCTCCGGCATCCCCCCACCCGCTGTTGCGGGTCACGACGATGTTGCGGCGTCCCGGAAGGGGGCGGAACCGGTCGGGGAAGGATTCCCAGGTGCGGCGGCCCATGATGACCGGCGCCCCCGTGGTGGCGGCCTTGAAATGCGCGAGGTCCTCGGGAACGTGCCAGGGCATGGTGCCGCCGGCGCCGATCACGCCGCCGCGGGCCTCGGCCCAGATCAGACCGATGCGGGTCATACCGCGACGGCGCCGCGGATGGCCGGGTGGTGCTGATAGTCGTCGAGGACGAAGTCGTCGAAGCGGTAGTCGAAGATCGACGCGGGCGTGCGCGCGATGCGCAGGGCCGGGTACGGGTACGGCTCGCGGGTGAGCTGCTCGCGCACCTGCTCGAGGTGGTTGTCGTAGATGTGGCAGTCTCCGCCGGTCCAGACGAAGTCGCCGGGCTCGAGGCCGGTCTGCTGCGCGATCATCAGCGTCAGCAGGGCGTAGGAGGCGATGTTGAACGGGACGCCGAGGAACATGTCGGCGCTGCGCTGGTAGAGCTGGCAGGACAGCTTGCCGTCGGCGACGTAGAACTGGAACAGCGCGTGGCACGGCGCGAGCGCCATGTCGGGGATGTCGGCGGGGTTCCACGCCGACACGATGAGGCGCCGTGAATCGGGCGTCGCGTGGATCTGCTCGATCAGCTGCGAGATCTGGTCGATGTGCCGGCCGTCGGGCGTCGGCCAGGAGCGCCACTGCACGCCGTACACCGGGCCGAGTTCGCCGTCGGCGTCGGCCCACTCGTCCCAGATGGTGACCCCGTTCTCGCGCAGCCAGGCGACGTTGGAGTCGCCGCGCAGGAACCACAGCAGCTCATACGCGACCGATTTGAAGTGCACGCGCTTGGTCGTGATGAGGGGGAAGCCCTGCGACAGATCGAAGCGGATCTGCCGGCCGAAGATGCTCGTCGTGCCGGTGCCGGTGCGGTCGTCTTTGTGGGTGCCGCTTGCCAGCACCTCGCGCAGCAGATCCTCGTACGGCGTGGGGATGTCGGTCACGCGAGCCAGGTTACCGCGAACCGGGCACCCCGGCTCTGTGACACCGTGCGACATGCGAATGGACATGCGGCCCACCCACAGTCCGAGAGGGATACGCTGGTCTGCTGTGACCCTTGTCGATGCGCTCCTCGTTCTCACCGGGCTGCTCGCATTGACACTCGGCATCGGCGGGTACGTGCGCTGGCAGCAGAACCGGCCGCGGCCCGAGAGGCGCGGCGAGGTGGTCGAGGCGCAGCGGCTCGGGGCGGAGAGCCTCGGCGAGGCGGCCACCCTGCTGCAGTTCAGCACGGAGCTGTGCGCGCAGTGCCCCGGCGTGCATCGCACGCTCACCTCGATCGCCGACGAACGGGCGGGGGTGCTGCACTTGAATGTGGACCTCACGCACCGGCCCGACATCGCGAAGCACTTCAACGTGCTGCAGACACCGACGACCCTGATCCTCGATCGGCACGGCGTCGTGCAGACACGGTTCGGCGGCGCACCGCGACGCGACGTCGTCGAGCTCGAGCTCACTCGCGTGACCGAGCAGTCCTATGCCTGAGATCGGTCGGATCGATCCCCGCGGCCCGCGCTTCGGCGCCGCGATCACGTCGGTGCTGCTGCTGGTCACCGTGTTCCTCGGGCTCACCGGACTGTCGGTGCAGCAGAGCGCCGCCTCGTTCGGTTGGTTCGCGTATCAGCCGCTGGCCAGCGAGTTCCTCTTCCCGGGCGGCGGCTGGGCGATCACGGCTGCGTCCCTCGGGGAACGGGCCGCAGACCCGGCGTTCCTCGCGCTGCTGGTCGTCGCCCTGCTGTTCCTGTGGGGTCTCATCTCGCCGCGCACCGCGCCGTGGGGCGTGCTCTACCGCAGCGTCCTGCAGCCGCGGCTGGCGCCGCCCGCCGAGCTCGAGGACCCGCGCCCGCCGCGGTTCGCGCAGGGGGTCGGCCTGTTCGTGAGCATCGTCGGGCTCACGCTCCATCTCATCGGCGTGCCGTGGGCGCTCCCGATCGCCGCGGCGGCCGCGTTCGTCGCCGCGTTCCTCAACGCCGTCTTCGGGTTCTGCCTCGGCTGTCAGATCTACCTGCTGCTGCAGCGCACCGGGCTCATCGGCCGCGCGCAGACCGCCTGAACCGCACCGGCTGTTCCCCTCACCGGGCGGCCCGCCTAAGCTCGAGATGAGCAGAGACTGCGGGGCGCAAGCGCTTCGCGAACCGTCGAGGAGGAGCCAGATGAGCGTCACGAGCGAAGCCACCACCACCTGGAAGGGCAGTCTGTTCGAAGGATCGGGCGACGTCGCCCTGGAAAGCTCGAACCAGGGCCCGTTCGCGGTGAACTGGAAGGCGCGCAGCGAGGGCTCCACCTCGGTCACCACGCCCGAAGAGCTGATCGCCGCGGCGCACTCGTCCTGCTTCAGCATGGCCCTGTCCAACGCCCTCGCCGACAACGGCACCCCGCCCGAGAGCGTGGAGACCACGGCATCCGTCACCTTCATCCCGGGCACCGGCATCACCGGATCGCACCTGAACGTCAACGCGACGGTGCCCGGACTCTCACCCGAGGACTTCGCCCGCCTGGCCGAAGGAGCCAAGGCCGGATGCCCGGTCTCGGCGGCGCTGAGCGGCATCGAGATCACGCTTGAGGCGACGCTTGCCTGAAGCCCCCGCCGCCGGCCGCGTCGTCATCGCTGGCGCGTCGGGCCTCATCGGGAGCGCGCTGGCCGATTCGCTGCGCGGCGACGGTATTCCGGTCGTCCGGCTCGTGCGTCATGCGCCCGTGAACCCCGATGAGGTCACGTGGGACCCGGCCCGCCGGCGCCTGGACCCCGCGGTGCTTGCGGGCGCCCGCGCCGTCGTGGGGCTCAACGGCGCGAGCATCGGCCGGTTTCCGTGGACCGCGCGGTACAAGCACGAGCTGGTCTGGTCGCGCATCTCCCCCACGCAGAACATCGCGCGCGCGATGCGTGAGCTCGGCACCGACGCCCCGGTCTTCGTCTCTTCGTCGGCCGTCGGCTACTACCCCTCCGCGCCGGGCGTGTCGCTGACCGAGCAGTCTCCCCGCGGCGACACCTTCCTGGCCGACCTGTGCGGCGAGTGGGAAGGGGCGACGCGGCTCGCCGGTGAGCACGCGCGTGTCGTCCTGCTGCGCACGGCGCCGATCCTGCATCCGAAGGGCGTGCTGGCTCCCCTCATGCTGCTGACCCGGCTGGGGCTGTCGGGCCCGATCGGCCGCGGCACGCAGGTGTGGCCGTGGATCTCGCTGGACGACGAAGTGCGCGCGATCCGGCACGTCATCGACCATGACATCGCCGGCCCGGTGAATCTCACCGCTCCCGAACGGGCGACCGCCAACGACATCGGGTTCACGCTCGCGGTGCGCATGAACCGCCCGTATCTGCTGCGCGTTCCGGAGTGGGCCCTGCCGCTCGTCCTCGGGCGCGATGCGACGCGTGCGCTGCTCACCAGCGACATGCATGTGCTGCCGGAGGTGCTCACGGCATCCGGATTCACCTTCACCCAGCCGACGGTGATGGATGCCGTGAACGCGGTCGTCCCGGCCTGAGTCAGCCGCGCGCTGAGCGGTCGAGGGCGATGGCCTTGCGGACGGCCTGACGTGCGCGGCTGCGGTCCCCCGCGCCGTCGTACGCGAGCCCGAGCCGGTACCAGGCGCGCCAGTCGTCGGGATGCTCTTCGACGTCGGCGCGGAACGCGGGGAACAGGGCGTCCACCGTGTCTCGGTCGGGCTTGCCGCTGGGCGAGACGGCGACCACGTCCGCCGGAAGCGCACCCTCGGACTCGAGCCGCGCACCGAGCTTCGAGGCCCGCAGGCCGAATGACACCTCGCGCCACAGCGCCCACGCGGCGATCACCGGCAGGACGATCAGCGCAACGCCCATGCCGACGCCGATCGGCTCGCCCGTTGCGACCAGCAGCACGGCGCGGTGGCCGACCAGCACGATGTACAGGGCGAGCATCGTCGCCATGATGGCGACGCCGATGCGTGCGCTCATGCGCCGGTGGCGCGGGCGACCTGCCCCGGCACGTCGCCTTCGGCCACCGGTGGTGCCGCCGGGGTCCCGGGCGTGCGGATGCCGATGTCGATGAGGCTGTCGAGGCCGACCGTCACACCGCGGGTGTCGCGCGCGGCGAGAAGGGCGACGCGGATGCCGGGGGCGTAGGCGGCGGCGGGGTCGACCGTGTCGTGAACCACGGCGAGCGACTCCCCCGGCCCGGACAGGATGGTCTCCTGCCGCGCGACGACACCGGGGCGTCGCAGCGAGTGGATCTGGACGCCGGCGACCTGCTGCCCGCGGGCGCGCTGATCGACGTGGGCGGCGGCGACGGGGCCGGCCTCGGTGCGGGCCGCGGCGATGAGTTCGGCGGTGCGGACGGCGGTGCCGCTGGGCGAGTCGACCTTGGTCTCGCGATGGGTCTCGACGATCTCGATCGACGGGAAGAACGGTGCGGCCGCCGCGGCGAGGGCACTGCCCAGCACCGAGCCGAGCGAGAAGTTCGGGATGAACACGGCGCCGGTGCCGGCCGCCTCCACCAGCGGACGCACGAGCGCGATGCGCTCGGCCGACCATCCCGAGGTGCCGACGAGGAGATTGATGCCCCTCTCGATCGCGGCGCGGGCGACGTCGATCGAGACGGCGGGGGTCGACGCGTCCACGACGAGGTCGGCGCCGTCGATCTCGCTGAGGTCGCTCGCCGAGCCGAGCACCGCGACGGTCTCGAAGTCGTCGCTGCCGTCGATCACACCCGCGATGATGGCGCCGAGCTTGCCGGTTCCGCCCACCAGTGCCACACGTGTCGTCATGGCATCCAGCCTACGGTCGTTCGAGGAGCGCCCGGTGCATGCCGGCCGCGCGATTAGGCTGAAACGCATGGTGAGCCTGCGTGCCGTGTCGACCGACGATCCCACCGCCCACGAGCTGCTGGCCGAGTACTTCGCCGTCCGCGCCGAGGAGTTCCCCGGCGCCACCTACACGACGGTCTTCCCCGACCCGGCGGCGTTCGAACCGCCCGACGGGGTGTTCCTCATCGTCACCACCGACGAGGGTCGTGATGTCGGCTGCGGGGGCATCCGCCGCATCGCCGACGGTCCCGACGGCGTACGCTACGAGGTCAAGCACCTCTACCTGCGCGCCGAGACCCGCGGGCGCGGCTGGGGCCGGACCCTGCTGGACGCGCTCGAGGAGCGCGCACGGGCGGTCGGCGCGGCCGCCGTCGTCCTCGACACGCACCACACCCTGACCGCCGCCGGCGGGCTGTACTCGCGCAACGGCTATGCCGAGATCGCACCGTACAACGCCAACCCGAACGCGACGCGGTGGTACGGCAAGCGGCTCACGCGGTGAGCTGGGTGCGGGCGTGCCGAGCCACGGCACGGAAGCCCGGATCGTCGGAGTCGACCGAGATGAGAGCCAGGGCTGCCGCCCAGCCGCGCGCCCGGGTCCAGTCCGACTCGTCGTAGAGGTCGGCGAGGGCGGCGCGAAATGCCGTGCGACCGGTGGCCGTGAACGCGAGCCACGCGACGGAGAGGTCGGATGCCGGGTCTCCCGAGCACATGTCGCCGAAATCGATCAGCGCCCCGATGCGGTCGCCGTCGAAGATGACGTTGCCCGCGTGCATATCGCCGTGCAGCCAGACGTCCGGCCCGCGCCACTCGGATGCTGCCAGACCCGCCTCCCACACCGGCAGCAGCTCGGGAGCGATGGCGAGCCGTTCGCGGATGACGTCGTCGCGCTGGCGCATGGGCACGCCGCGGAACGGGTTCACGGGTGCGGTGGTCGGAGCGGGCACGTGCAGGGCACGCAGGACACCGGCCAGTTCGACCGCCACCGCGTCGCGCTCGTGCGGCGCGAGGTCGAGGCCACGACGGCCGGGGAACCAGGGCACCACGCTCCAGTGCCACGGGAAGTGCTCATCGGGCACGCCGAGAGCCACCGGCACGGGGATGGGCACAGCCAGTCGCGGCGCCAGCTCCGGCAGCCAGCGCTGCTCGTTCTCGATCAGATGTGCGGCGAGCTCGCGCCGCGGCAGCCGCACGGCGAGATCGTCACCGAGGCGGAACACGTCGTTGTCCCAGCCGTGCGCGACGCGCGTCAACGGTCCGCGCAACGCGGGATGCTGGGTGGCCAGCAGCCGGTCGACATCGGCGACGGCGATGTCGAGGTCGGCGGGCGGCGGTTGCATCCGAAGAGCCTACTCCCGGCGACGGATCAGACCAGCGCGACCTCGGGCAAGCCGGTCCGCAGCTCCATCGGCAGATGGCCGAGGTCATTGTGTGTCACGAGCGTCCATGGCCGCCCCGCGCGCTGCGCGAGCACGGTCAGCCCGCAGTGTGCCTGGTTGATCGTCATCCACCGCCAGGCCTCGGCGCCGAGCACTTCGCGCACGAACCACGCGATGACGAAATTGTGGGTGATGAGCAGCTCATGGGCGGCGGGCTTGCGCACCAGGAACTCCGCCACGGCGTCGGCCATCTGCGCGGACCCCGCCTCGACCTCCGCTTCGGTGACCGAGCCGAAGAACGGCTCGTACAGCGCCGGCGTCTGAGGTGTCATCCCGGTGGGGATGCAGTCGAACAGCAACGCCGTGGGCTCCGGCGTGACCGACGGCAGCCGTTCGGCGACCGCGCGAGCCGTCTCAGCCGCGCGCTCGAGCGGCGAATGCCACACCGCCGTCAGCGGCACCCCGGACAGCCGGTCCGCCAGCAGTTCGGCCTGGCGCCGACCGCGCGGAGAGAGCGGGCCATCGTCGAGACCGTGCTCCGCGTCGAGGTGCTCGCCATGGCGCACAAGATACAGATAGTGCGTCACTGTCACTCGCTTCGTCGGGATATCGCAGGAGATTCCAGCCTACGTCACGTCTCGGACAGCGCGGCCTTGGGACGGCGTGTCACGCGGCGGCGCGCGCGATCTCGGCGAGATGGACGCGACTGAGGTGCGCCCCGATGCCCTGCACGACTTCTTCGATGTGCTGCACCGCATATGCATTCATGATCGGCGCGGCGACGATCCGCTGGGCCAGGAGCCACGCGACGGCGACGGCGGCCGTCGGAATCGACAACTCGGCGCCGATCTTGTCGAGGGCGCGCAGTGTGCGGGTGCCGCGACGGTTCATGCTCGAGGCGAGCTGGAGGCCGCGCACGGACTGGCCGACGACCGAACGGGACCGGTGCGCGCCCGACAGGTAGCCGTGCTCGAGCGCCTGCGAGGGGGTCACCGCGATGCCCTGCGCATTCGCGACGAGCCGCAGGTCTTCGTCGAACTCCTGACGGCGCAGCACGTTGTATGCCACATCGAGCACCGTGAAGCGGGGGTACCCGGCGGATGCCAGGATGCGCGCCTCGACCAACTGTGCGGCGGTGTGGCCGAACGAGCCGAGCGCGCGGACCTTGCCGGACTCGACGAGCCATTCGGCGGTGGCGAGCGCGTCTTCGAGCGACGTGGTCGTGTCGCTCGTGGCGTCCAGATACAGGACGTCGATGTGATCGGTGCCCAGCCTGGTCAGCGATGCCTCGACCGCACGAACCAGGTTGACGGCGCCGAGGCCGGGATGCTCGGGATTGGTTCCGACCCGCACACCGACGACGACGTCGTCCCGGATGCCGCGGCTGTGCAGCCACTGGCCGATGATGTGCTCGCTGCGGCCCGACGCATACCCGTCCGAGGTGTGCACCGCGTTGCCGCCGAGGCCGCGGTAGGCGTCGAGGATCGCGTGGGCCTTGCCGAGGTCGACGTGCCAGCCGAACTCGGCACCGCCCAGGATGAGCGGAAAGGTGTTCAGTCCGCTGTCGCCGAGCGGGACGCGGAACCTGTCGCCGACCGGTCGGCCCTGCACCGGGATGGGCGAAGACGGGTGCTCACTCGAGGGCGCATCCACGACGAGACGCGGCGTCTGCGCCGGTGCGTCGCGGTCGGAGAACCCCATGGTTCGCGCCTCACGTTCCTCTCTGTGGAGAGTACGTGTGCCCACGCACCCCCCGATGCGTTACTCCGAGGCTAGGGCAGACCTCCGACAGTTCCGTTCACCACGGCACACGTCAGGTAAACATTCGATAACGCTTTCGTCGTGGGAGCGCGCCCACCGGAGGAATGTCCCCCAAACGGCGGACAGGGCCACGACTACCGACGCGAGAAACACGCACGCCCGCCCCTCCGAACGGAGAGGCGGGCGTGCGTCGGACTGCGATGCCGGCGGATCAGCCTTCGGCAGGTGCCTCGGGGCCGGGGTTGGCCGCCGCGCGACCCTCCTGGTCGGCCGCCTCTTCGAGCACGGGCTCGAGCGAGAGCTTGCCGCGGTCGTCGATCTTGGTGATCCGGACGAGCTGCTTCTGCCCGACCGAGAGCACGTCCTCGACGTTCTCCACCCGCTTGCCGCCGGCGAGCTTGCGGACCTCGCTGATGTGCAGCAGGCCGTCCTTGCCGGGCAGCAGCGAGATGAAGGCGCCGAACGTCGCGATCTTCACGACGGTGCCCAGGAACTGCTCGCCGACCTCCGGGTTGGTGGGGTTGGCGATCGCGTTCACCTGCGCACGCGCGGCTTCGGCCGAGGGCCCGTCGACGGCGCCGATGTAGACGGTGCCGTCCTCCTCGATGGAGATCTGCGCGCCGGTCTCGTCCTGGATCGAGTTGATCGTCTTGCCCTTCGGGCCGATCAGCTCGCCGATCTTGTCGACCGGGATCTGCACGCTGATGACGCGCGGCGCGGTGGGCGCCATCTCGTCAGGAGCGTCGATCGCCGCGTTGAGGACGTTCAGGATCGTGAGACGGGCCTCCTTGGCCTGGGTCAGCGCGGCCGACAGCACCGACGACGGGATGCCGTCGAGCTTCGTGTCGAGCTGGATCGCCGTGACGAACTCGCTCGTGCCGGCAACCTTGAAGTCCATGTCGCCCAGCGCGTCTTCAGCACCGAGGATGTCGGTCAGCGCCGCGTAACGGGTCTGTCCGTCGACGGTGTCCGAGACCAGGCCCATCGCGATGCCGGCGACCGGTGCGCGCAGCGGCACACCCGCGTTCAGCAGCGAGAGGGTCGAGGCGCAGACCGAGCCCATCGAGGTCGAGCCGTTGGAGCCGAGAGCCTCGGAAACCTGACGGATCGCGTACGGGAACTCCTCGCGGGTGGGCAGCACCGGCACGAGCGCGCGCTCGGCCAGGAAGCCGTGCCCGATCTCGCGACGCTTCGGGCTGCCGACGCGGCCGGTCTCACCGGTCGAGTACGGCGGGAAGTTGTAGTGGTGCATGTAGCGCTTGTGCGTGACCGGCGACAGCGAGTCGATCTGCTGCTCCATCTTGAGCATGTTCAGCGTGGTGACACCCAGGATCTGGGTCTCGCCGCGCTGGAAGATCGCGGAGCCGTGCACGCGCGGGATGACCTGGACCTCGGCATCCAGCGGACGGATGTCCGCCAGGCCACGGCCGTCCATGCGGACACCCTCGGCAAGGATGCGACCGCGCACGATCGTCTTGGTGACCGACTTGTAGGCGGCGGAGAACTCGAGCGTGGCAACGGCCTGCAGCTCGCCCGACTCGACGGCGGCGAGCAGTTCGGCCTTGACGGCGTCCTTGAGCTCGTCGTCGGCGTTCTGACGCTCCTGCTTGTCGGCGATCTGGTAGATCGGGACGAGCTTGTCGTAGGCGCGGTGCGCGACGAAGTCGTACGTCTCCTGGCTGTACGGCAGGAAGACGGGGAACTCCTTGATCTCCTTCGCGGCGGTCTTCGCGACGCTGTTCTGCGCCTCGACGAGCTGCTTGAGGAAAGGCTTGGCGGCTTCGAGTCCCTGAGCGACGACCTCTTCGCTCGGCTTGACGGCGCCGCCCTTGATGAGGTTCCAGCTGTGCTCGGTGGCCTCGGCCTCGACCATCATGATCGCGACGTCGCCGTCGGGCAGGACGCGTCCGGCGACGATGAGGTCGAAGACGGCCTCCTCGAGCTGCGCCACGGTCGGGAATGCGACCCACTGGTCTTCGTGCTGACCGTGACCGGGGATGAGCGCGAGGCGGACGCCGGCGATCGGACCGGAGAACGGCAGACCCGAGATCTGGGTCGACAGCGATGCGGCGTTGATGGCCAAGGCGTCGTAGAACTCGCCCGGCGCGATCGACAGCACGGTCACGACGATCTGCACCTCGTTGCGCAAGCCGTCGACGAACGACGGACGCAGCGGGCGGTCGATGAGACGGCAGACGAGGATCGCCTCGGTCGAGGGGCGGCCCTCACGGCGGAAGAACGAACCGGGGATCTTTCCCGCGGCGTACGAGCGCTCTTCGACGTCGACGGTCAGCGGGAAGAAGTCGAAGCCCTCACGCGGGTGCTTTCCGGCGCTGGTGGCCGAAAGGAGCATCGTCTCCTCGTCGAGGTAGGCGGCGACGGCTCCCTGCGCCTGCTGGGCGAGGCGGCCGGTCTCGAAGCGGATGGTGCGGGTGCCGAAGCGTCCGTTGTCGAGGACGGCTTCGGCGGCGGTGATTTCAGGACCTTCCAAGAGGTCTCTCCTTCTTTTTTTAGACTCGCACGCGCGTTTCGCGCACGAGATCGTGCGAAGGAGCAGGAACAGGCAGATATGGGCGCGCGGGCATGTCACAAGGACATGGCCGCGAGGTCCGCCTGCGCTGGTCACCAGTCGAAGAGCACCGATCCGGATCGGATCGGGATTCCACCACAGGGGACCAGCTTCCTGCCGGCCTGCGCCATGAGCTCAGTGTGTAATTGAGCGGATGCCGGGAGGGCAACCTTCTCAACCCTACCAGCGTGCCCCGCTCGTGCGTATCGTTGGGGGCATGAGCAGTGACGACAAGCCCGCAGGCGCGGCATCCGAAGATATGAAGCGCAAGTTCCGCGAAGCGCTCGACAAGAAGAATGCGCAGCACCGGGAAGGCGAGTCTCACCTGGACGGCGACTCGGCGGTCCACGGCACCCACGGGGCCGTGACCAAGCGGGAATTCCGCCGCAAGAGCGGCTGAGCGCGGGAGAGGGACAGCGAGGACGGGGAACCAGTGAGCGAGTTCCGAGAGACGATTCCGGACGACGAGCGCGACGTGCCGCTGGACGACGAGGTGGAGCTCGAGCTTCCGCCGCCGACGCTCGACGAGCGCGAATCGATCGAGGAGGAGCCCGAGGACGAGGAGCGGGAGTCTGCGATCGAGGCCGGCGAGGTGGACCCCGGCGACTGAGCCCACGACGCTGAGGCCTCGATGCCGAGACGCGGTCAGGGCTGGACTCGGGATGCGCTCTGGCAGTCGTGCGCGACACCGACCTGACCGGCTTCGACGGGCTCGTGCTGCCCGGTGGTGGCGATGTCGACCCGGCCCGCTACGGCGGTGACCCGGCGGCGGCGTGCTACGACGTCAACCCGGCGCAGGACGACCTGGATCTGGGGATCGTCTCGGCGGCGACGGATGCCGGCATCCCGATCCTCGGGGTCTGCCGCGGCCTGCAGGTGCTCAACGTCGCCTTCGGTGGCACCCTCGTCGAGGATCTTCCGGCTACAGCGGTGCGGCACACACCCGGCTCGGCCGGGACCGAACCGGAGTGGATGTGGCACCCCGTCGCCGTGGCGGCGGGCTCCCGGCTGCATGCCGAGGTGGGCGCGACCGAGATCGACGTCGCCTCGGGACACCATCAGGCGATCCGCACGCTCGGCGAGGGCCTTGTGGCCAGCGCGACGGCGGCCGACGGCGTGATCGAAGCCGTCGAGCACGTGGACGCGCCGGTCCTGGCCGTGCAGTGGCACCCCGAGGCGGACGGCACTCCCGCCGTGCTGGCGGCAGCGCCGTTCGCCGTGTTCGCCGACCTGGTCCTTGCGCGCCGGGTCCGTGCCGCCTGAGGGCTACTCCCCCGCCAGGCCTCCGAGCAGGTGGCCGAACGAGCGGCCCTCGCCGAGGTAGTTGGCCGGGTCGAAGGGGTCTGTACCGGTCACCGGGTCGCGCCGGGCGATCGCCTCGGCGAGCTCGCGCCCGCCACGCTCGACGCGAGCGCTGAGCGGTGCGACAGCGTCGGCGGCCGCGCCCCAGTCGCTGGATGCGGCGAACACCCCGGTCGAGACCGGTTCGGCGTGCAGGTACGTGAACAGCGGGCGGATCGCGTAGTCGATCGCCAGTGAGTGGCGGGCCGTGCCGGCGTTCGCGCCGATCAGCACCGGCATCCCGGTCAGCGCATCCGGATCGAGGATGTCGATGAACGACTTGAACAGCCCCGAATAGCTGGTCGAGAAGATCGGCGTGACCGCGATGACGGCATCGGCCGACACGACCGTGTTGATGGCCGTCTCCAGCGGCGTGGGCGCGAAGCCGGTGAGCAGGTTGTTCGTGATGTCGTGGGCGAGGTCGCGCAGCTCGATGGTATCGGTCTGCGCGTCGATGCCGCGCTCTTCGAGCTCGCGCAGCGTCGCCGCCGCGAGGCGGTCGGAGAGCATGCGGGTCGAGGACGGGTTCGACAGCCCGGCGGAGATGACGGCGACGCGGCGTGCGCTCATGATCAGGCTCCTGTCTTCACTGCGGCGGCGCCGAAGGCCGAGCCGGCCTTGGGCGCCGTGTCCTGGTACGGGTTCGGGCCGCTGAGGTTGTCACCCCGGTTGGCGCGGGGGCGGGCCTGGCGGGGCTCGGTGTCGCCGTAGACCGCCTTCACACGGGCGGCGTGGGTGGGCCCGTCGGGGGTGTTGGCCGGACGATCCTTCGCGAACTCCTTGCGCAGCACGGGCACGACCTCGCCGCCGAGGAAGTCGATCTGCTCGAGGACGGTCTTCAGCGGCAGTCCGGCGTGGTCCATGAGGAACAGCTGGCGCTGGTAGTCGCCGAACATGTCGCGCATGCCGGCGTAGCGGTCGATGACCTGCTGCGGTGACCCGACGGTGAGCGGAGTCATCTGCGAGAAGTCCTCGAGCGTCGGGCCGTGGCCGTAGACCGGCGCGTTGTCGAAGTACGGGCGGAACTGGGCCACGGCATCCTGCGACTTCTTCGCCATGAAGGCCTGGCCGCCCAGGCCCACGATCGCCGTCTCGGACGCGCCGTGGCCGTAGTGCTCCCACCGCTGGCGGTACAGCGCGATCAGGCGCTGGTAGTGCTCGGCCGGCCAGAAGATGTTGTTCGCGAAGAACCCGTCACCGTAGTAGGCGGCCTGCTCGGCGATCTCGGGAGTGCGGATCGAGCCGTGCCACACGAACGGCGCGACGCCGTCGAGCGGGCGCGGGGTCGAGGTGAAGCCCTGCAGGGACGTGCGGAACTCACCGTCCCAGTCGACGACGTCCTCGGTCCACAGCTTGTGCAGCAGCGCGTAGTTCTCGATCGCGAGCGGCAGGCCCTGACGGATGTCCTTGCCGAACCACGGGTAGACCGGACCGGTGTTGCCTCGGCCCATCATGAGGTCCATGCGGCCGCCCGAGAGATGCTGCAGCATCGCATAGTCCTCGGCGATCTTCACCGGGTCGTTCGTGGTGATCAGCGTGGTCGCCGTCGACAGGAGGAGCCGCTCGGTCTGCGCCGCGATGTACGCGAGGGTCGTCGTGGGCGAGCTCGACCAGAACGGCGGGTTGTGGTGCTCGCCGATCGCGAAGACGTCGAGCCCGGCCTGTTCGGCATGGCGCGCCATCGTGACGGTGGCCTGGATGCGCTCCGCCTCGCTGGGCGTGTGCCCCGTCGTCGGATCCTGCGTGATGTCGCTGACGCTGAACAGCCCGAACTGGACCTGCGGTGCGGTGTTTTCGCTCACGGTGTGACTTCCCTGTTCCCGGATGCCGCGGCATCCGACTCTATCCAGATGAATATACCTCCTGTAACGCGTGCGCGGGACTGGTATTCCCGGCGATCACCCGATCGCCGCTTCCGCCACCGTGTGCGGGGCGCGCGCGCTGCGGCCCTGGAACTCGAGAATGGCAGGATTCTGGATGACGCCGTCCCGGATCTCGATCGCACGGCTGATGGCCTCGCTCGCCGACCACGCATCGGCTCCCGCCATCACGGTCGGCACGAAGCCGAGGAGCGCTTCGCTGATCTCCCAGCTGGCCGAGTTCCACAGGTACGAGGGGCTGTGGTCGACGCCGTAGTAGTTCGTGCTGGCCCCGACCGTGAACATCGGCTCGGCGAAGCTGGTGGGTCGCGCCCACTCGAATGCCATCGCCTCGTCGCACGAGACATCGACGATCAGGCTGCCCGGGCGGAATGCGCCCAGGTCGCTCTCGCGCAGATACAGCAGCGGATGGTTCGGGTCCTGCAGGGTGCAGTTGACGATGATGTCGCTCTCGGCGAGGAACGGCGCGAGCGGCACCCGCCCGTCGTCGGTGATGACCTCGCTCGAGTAGGGCGCCTCGTCGTGATCGAACTGGACGATCTGAGCGGCGTGGATGGGTGAGGCGACCGAGGCGGTGCGGCGATTGGTCAGCACCCGCACGTCGTGCACGCCGTGTGCGCGCAGCGCGGTCACGGCGCCGCGCGCGGTCGCCCCGAAGCCGATCACGGTGGCCGTGAGGCGCCGGCCGTAGTCGCCGGTCGAGCCGCACAGCTGCAGTGCGTGCAGAACCGAGCAGTAGCCGGCGAGCTCGTTGTTCTTGTGGAAGACATGCAGACCGAAGGCGCCGTCCGAACCCCAGTGCTGCATCGCCTCGAACGCGATCATCGTGAGGCGCTTGTCGATCGCCAGCTGGGTCAGCTCGCGATCCTGGACGAGATGCGGCCATCCCCACAGCGTCTGCCCGTCACGCAGCTCACGCACGTCGTCGGCCTGGGGCTTGGGCAGCAGGACGATGTCGGTCGCAGCGATCACCTCGCTGCGCGGGACGAGAGCGCCTACGAGCGGGCGCAGCACGTCGTCCATCACGCCGAACCGCTCGCCGTATCCGGCCTCCACCACCAGGCGCGAGCGCAGCGTGTCGGGCAGACGTTCGAAGTGACCGGGATGGATGGGCACCCGCCGTTCGTCCGGTTTGCGTGATGAGCCGATGACTCCGAGTGTCGGGGGTGCTGCGATCGTCATGATCGTCCTCGCTGTACGCGGGGGCTTGGTCGACCCCGGGAGTGCCGACGCTACAGGGGCCCGCTGGGGATCCGCCCGTCGCAGGATATGGTGGCCTACGCCGTTATGACCGAATCGACCAACGACCCCGCTGCCCCGGCATCCACTCCCCCTGCCGTCCCGCCGACAGGCCGGACGCCCCTGCCCCGCGCGAAGCGGCGAGTGCCGCTGTGGGACAACGCGCGTTTCGCGTGCATCGTCCTGGTGGTGCTCGGGCACGCGATCCAGCGACTCACCTACGATTCCCAGATCGCGCTGGGCCTGTACCTGCTGGTCTACGCGTTCCACATGCCCGCCTTCGCGCTCATCTCGGGCTATTTCTCCAAGTCCGACGCCCCCACCCGGCGCCAGATGGCCCGCATCCTCACCGACATCGTCGTGCCGTACATCATCTTCGAGGGCCTCTGGACCCTCACGAAATGGCTCGTGGAGGGCCGCGCGAACCCGAACCTGACGCAGCCGTCCTGGACGCTGTGGTTCCTGCTGGCCCTCGCGATCTTCCGGCTCGTGCTCCGCTACCTCGCACTGCTGCGCTGGCCACTGCTGTGGACGGTCGTGATCTCGATCAGCGTGGGCTACCTGCCCAACATCGACTCGACCCTGTCACTGTCGCGCACGCTCGGCCTGCTCCCCTTCTTCACCCTGGGGTGGTGGCTGAAGCACCACGGCATCCTGGAGCGCCTCGATCTGCTGCGGCGGCGCCGCTGGTGGGTGCGCGCCCTCGCGATCGCGACGTTCGCGGTCACCGGATGGGTGTGCTGGTTCTTCGTCGAGACCTGGCAGGCGATCGACCTGCGCCTGTGGCTCTTCTACGAAGACAGCTACGCCGACCTCGCCGGCGGTGCCTGGTGGGGCGGGCTGGTGCGGCTCGCGCTCATGGCGATCGCCCTCGTGCTCAGCATCGCCTTCTTCGCCCTGATCCCACGGGGCACGCACCGCTGGACGCACTTCGGCCAGTACACGATGTACGTCTACCTGCTGCACTCCTTCGTGCTCTATCCGTTCCGCGAGTCCGGCGTCCTGCGCGACCTCGATCCGACCTGGATCTGGCTGCCGCTGGTGATCGTGGCCTCCGTGCTGATCGCCGTGGGACTGGCGACCAAGCCGGTGCGCACGGTGTTCCGACCGCTGGTCGAGCCACGGCCCGCATGGCTGTTCGACGACCCGACACTGGCCGGGCGCGAGGGACGCCGCAGCGACCCGACCGGCTCGCGCCGGCCGCGCGAAGACCCGTCGAGGCAGGGCAAGCGGCCGCGCGCCTGACCGGGCCTCGCCCACCGGCATCCATCACCTCATTCTCACGATGTGGGTCGTGCCGACCTCAACCGCCGCAAGGACGCCGATCACGAACCCGGACATCGATCGCCCGGGGGTGAGGCGGGCGCGGCGGGCGGGGACCGCGTGTCCTCGTGCGTCCGATGTGAAATATGACGGCGGGAGGCATGAAACAAACGAGTGGATGCCGGGGCGGGCGCCTACTGTCGTGCCATGACCGATGTGAACCTGCCGATCCTCGACCTCGCCCAGCTCGACGCCGGGCCCGAAGCCGCCGCCCGCTTCCGCGACGACCTGCGTGCCGCGACGCACGACGTCGGCTTCTTCTACCTGACCGGCACAGGCGTCACCCCCGAACTCGAAGCCCGGCTGCACAAGACCGCGCGGGACTTCTTCGACCTCCCCGAGGCGGACAAGCTCGAGATCGAGAACGTGCGCAGCCCGCACTTCCGCGGCTACACGCGCATCGGCGGCGAGCTGACACAGGGCAAGGTCGACTGGCGCGAGCAGATCGACATCGGACCCGAGCGGGATGCCGTGACCGACCCCGACGCTCCGGACTTCGCCCGGCTCACCGGCCCCAACCAGTGGCCGAGCGCGCAGCCGGAGCTCCGAGAGGTGGTCGACGAGTGGCAGGAGCACCTCACCGGTGTCGCGCGCAAACTGCTGCGCGCGTGGGCGGTGGCACTGGGCGCCGAGGAGAACCACTTCGAGCAGCACTTCGGCGACCCGGCGTCGTTGCTGAAGATCGTCCGCTACCCAGGCAAGGAAGACCCGACCCCGCAGCAGGGCGTCGGCGCGCACAAGGACTCGGGCGTGCTGACCCTCCTGTGGGTCGAGCCGGGCAAGGGCGGCCTGCAGGTGCAGCGTGACGGCGAATGGGTCGATGCCCCCTCGGTCCCGGGTGCCTTCGTCGTGAACACCGGCGAGATGATGGAGTATGCGACCGGCGGCTACCTGATCGCCACGAACCACCGGGTGATCTCGCCGAAGTACCCGGACGACCGCATCTCCGCGCCGTTCTTTTTCAACCCCGCGCTCGATGCAAAGCTGCCGCTGATCGAGCTGCCGGCCGACCTGAAGGCCCAGGCCCGCGGCATCACCCAGGACCCGACGAACCCGATCCACTCGCTGTTCGGCGAGAACGCGCTCAAGTCGCGGCTGCGGGCGCACCCGGACGTCGCCGAGATCTGGCACGCCGATCTGCTGGCCGAGCGCACCGCGGGGTGATCCGGCCCGCGGCCTGAGAGCGCGCCGCACCTCGCCGGCGTGCACAGAAGGGGCCGCCCTGCCAGAGGTCGCACTCGCCCGCAACCCCCTGGCCGACCGGCCTCCCGCGCACGTATCGTGCCCGGCATGAGCGATGTCGTCGTATTCGCCCCTTCGCCCGTCCTCACCGTGACGGTCGAGGAGCATTCCGCCGGGCCAGACATCCACGTGCACGCAGGCGGGCAGGGGGTGTGGCAGGCCCGAATGCTCATGCGGCTCGGGGCATCGGTGACGATGTGCAGCGTGATCACCGGCGAGACCGGCGGCGTGGTGCGCCATCTGCTCGAGGAAGACGGCGTGACCGTCGCCGGCCCCACTCGTGAGGGCCGGGGTGCCGCATACATCCACGACCGCCGCAGCGGCGCCAGAGAGGTGGTCGTCGAAGCCGACGGCGACGCGCTCGGACGGCATGAGCTCGACGAGCTGTTCAGCGCGACACTGCGCGAGGGCGCGGAGTCGGGCCTGGTGATCCTCAGCGGCCCGCAGGGCGACGGCGCGCTCGATGCCGACACGTACCGCCGGCTCGCCAACGATCTGAAGCAGGCCGGCGCGCGCGTCGTCGTCGACCTGGCCGGCGACCGGCTGAATGCTGCCCTCGCCGGCGGCGTCACCGTACTCAAGGTCAGCGACGAGGAGCTTCACGATGACGGCTTGCTCGACGACCCCTCACATCCCGCGCTGCTGCGCGCCATGCGCACCTTGCGCTCCCGCGGCGCCGACACGGTCATCGTGACGCGGGCCAGCGAGCCGCTGCTGCTGCTCGACGGCGAGGGATTCCTCGAGATCACCCCGCCGCGGCTCGAAGTGGCCGACACACGCGGTGCGGGCGATTCGCTCACCGCGGGCATCGCCGCCGGTCTCGCACGCGGTGAGTCGCCGCGCGAGGCGGTGACGATGGCCGCAGCGGCTGGCGCGCTGAACGTCACGCGTCACGGCCTCGGCACCGGCGACCCGGAGGCGATCGCCCAGCTCCGCAAGGAGGTCACCACGCGCGTGATCGATGACCAGAGCGAGAGTGACATGCCCCAGCCCGACACCGGCCGGGTGAGCCCCGATGGCCTCGCCGCGCTGGCGCAGCCCGACGACGAGGAGGCGGAGCGGTGACCCGGGTTCTGGTGACCAACGACGACGGCATCGACGCCCCCGGCCTGCACGCCCTGGCACGGGCCGCCGTCGCCGCAGACCATGAGGTCATCGTCGCGGCACCCGCGCGACAGTCCAGCGGGGCGAGCGCCTCGATCGTGGCGGCCGAAGAGGATGGCCGCATCGCCGTCGAACGACGCGAACTGACCGGGCTCGACGGCGTACCGGGCTTCGCGGTACGCGGCGGGCCCGGCCTCATCGCCCTCATCGCCGCGCACGGCGCGTTCGGGGAGCCGGCCGATGTGGTGCTGTCGGGCGTGAATCACGGCGCGAACGTGGGTCGCGCGATCCTGCACTCGGGTACGGTCGGCGCCGCACTGACCGGCGGCCTCAACGGCGCGTGGGGCATCGCCATCTCACTCGACGTCGGCATGCATCCGGAGCACTTCCATTGGGATGCCGCGGCGGAAGTCGCCTTGAGCCTGCTGCCGTTTCTGGTCGAGCGACCCCGCGGCACCGTCATCAACGTCAACGTGCCCAACACGCCGGGCAGCCGCGGCATCCGCGAGGCGGGCCTCGCGCCCTTCGGCATCGTGCAGACCACGCTCAGCGAGCGCGGCGAGCACCACCTGCGCCTGGCGGTCGAAGACCTGCCGAATGTGCCCGAACCGGGGACGGATGCCGCGTACCTCGCCGACGGATGGGTCACGGTCAGTGGGCTCGACCCCGTCTCGCACGTGCCCCTCGGCTACCCAGAGTCCCCGGCATCCACGCCGCCGGCATCCACATCACCGGCATCCACACAATGACGAAGGCCGCCCACACCGTGGACGGCCTTCTCAAGAATGTTTCGCGCGATTGAACGCTGGCTGCGATGCCTTAGCGGCGGAGCCCCAGCTTCTCGATGAGCGTGCGGTAACGCACGACGTCGATGTCCTGGAGGTAGCCGAGCAGACGGCGGCGCTGACCGACGAGCAGGAACAGCCCACGACGCGAGTGGTGGTCGTGCTTGTGCTCCTTGAGGTGCTCGGTGAGGTCCTTGATGCGCTGCGTCAGCATCGCGACCTGCACCTCGGGGGATCCGGTGTCACCGGGGTGCGTCGCGTACTCTTCGATGATCGCCTTCTTGACGTCTGCTTCCAGTGCCATAGGTGATCCCCTCTCTGTTCGTTGCGCGGCGCCCGACGCCTGATGCGTGGGCTCTCTTTATCCGCGGCCGATCAAACGGCAACTGCAAGAGTCTACCAGTGTTCGCGCACCGTCATAGTCGAGTGGCGCCCCGGCGAAGAGAGCGATCGTGACCAGGGGCGTCACCGATGAAGCGGCAGCTGCGAGCAGGACCTACCGCCGGTGAAGGGCATCTGCGGCCGTGCCACCGCGGCACTCACGCAGCGGGGGTGTAGTCGAAACGTCGGCGTCCGCCGAGGCGTGGGGTGCGATGTCGGTCGACGTGCGCAGGTGGGATGAACCAGACGGTGGCGTCGGTGCCGACTCCGACGATCCGGATATCCCAGCCGTTGTCGTGGATCTGATGATGACAGGTTTCGCAGAGCAATACCCCGTTGACCAGGTCGGTGGTGCCGTGGTGTCTGGCCCACCATTTGATGTGGTGGGCTTTGGTTATTCCGACCACTGCACCACAGGCGGCGCAGCCGCCGTCGCGTTCGCAGAGTGCTCGGCGTTGCGCCTTGGTGAACAGTCGCTTCTCGCGCCCCCAGTCGAGGATCTCACTGTCCGACCCGAGCACCATCGGGATGATGCCGCCGTCGGCGGCCATCCGCCGGGCGGTGCAGATCGAAATCGGCGTGGACAGCCCGTCGATCATGGCGTGTCCGGTCCCGGCCTCAAGATCTTCCAGACTCAGCCGCACGATCACCGTCGCGCCCGCGAGGGGAATGTCGGGGGTGTCGCAGGACAGAATGTGCTCGCAGATGCGGGTGAGTGCATCGAGCTGAATCATCGCGACCGTTCGGCGTGGGGCGTCAGGGTCGCCTGAAGCATCGGCCGCTCTCTGCGCGCCGAGTTCGGCCGAAGTCATCGCCTGCAGCACCGCCACGATGGGGGGCCCCGTGCTCGGGATCAGCCTTGCCGTTGAACACGAGCGCGCCCGACGCGTCTTCGCGATACCGAAAGAACCGCTGCGCGCGCAGCTCTTCTTCGCGCGGCTCGACGCCGTCGGGATCGAGGTAGGCCTCGGCGCGGCGGATGAGCTTGCCCAGCTGATCGACCGAGAGTCCCGGCGCCTGCTCTACCAGCGTCTTCTCGGCCGCATCGAGTTCCTCGACACCGGCGCGCAACGCGACCCTGTCGAGCAGCCCGATGATCGCGGCGGCGGCCGGCGTTCCGATCCGTCCCCGGGAGAGCGCCTCGGCCACGTGCGGATGCTTCGCGGGTGCCGTGTCACCGGTCAACAGCAGCCGCGGCGCGGTAGCCTCGCCCACCTGCACCAGCTTGAACGCCTCGCCGTTCGTGGTGCCCAGAGTGGAAGAGAGCAGGTTGTTCGCGTTGCGGAACCCGTTCTGCTTCGCGAGGCTGTCGGATCCGAGTTCGGGGCGAGACTGCCGGGCGATCTCTGCCGCCACTTTCGTCGTGGCGGCATCGAGTTGCCGGCGCGCTTGCCCGAGCAGGTTGTTGATCTCCACCAGCCTCGCCCCATCGGCGCCCTCAATGCGCTCCTCCGACCACAGCTCGCGCAACGTACCGACAGTACCGGCGAGGGGGTCAAGTGGGGAACTCATGTTCTCTATACTACCGGCGTCAATGGCATTTGTATAGAAGATTTCTTCGTTGAGTGATGAGAGTTTACAAATGTTGACCGGGCATTTCTTTTCTGACGCAAGCGTACCGGCTGCCACCGACACCCCCAGAAGGGGCCCCGGACCACGTGTCGCCCGAAGTGCGGGATAGTCTCGTACGGTGCAGATCACCGTCCGCGTCAAGCCCGGCAGCCGCAAGGGGCCGCTCGTGGAATCGGATGCCGGCAGTCTCACCCTCTTCGTCCGCGACCGTGCCGTCGACGGCGCAGCGAACGATGCGGTCGTGCGGCTGCTCGCCGACCATTTCGGCATCCCTCAGCGCGATGTCACGATTCTGCGCGGGCATACCTCGCGGATCAAGCGCGTCGAGGTGGACGCGTGACCGCGCCCCGTGTGCGACGTGGAGGGCTGCGGCGCGACCACTTCATCGATCTGCGCCCGCTGACGACCAGTCCGGCGTTCGCCCGCATGTGGATCGGGTCGACCCTCGCCGGCCTCGGCGGGCAGCTGACCCTCGTGGCGATCATGCTCCACATGTACGAGCTGACGGCATCCACCTTCGCGGTGTCGATGATCGCCGTCGCCGGGCTCGTGCCCATGATCTTTGCGGGCCTGTACGGCGGCATGCTCGCCGACGCGTTCGACCGGCGCCGTGTCGCACTCCTCGCGGCGAGCGTCACCTTCGCCTCGACCGCCGTTCTCATGGTCCTCACCTGGACCGGCATGGAGTCGGTGGCGTGGCTCTACGTCATCGCGGTCGTGAACTCGTCGGCCAACTCGGTCGTGATGGCGGCGCGGCAGGCGATCGTGCCGCGGCTGATCCCGGCCGCGCTGCTGCCAGCCGCTTCGGCACTGGGCGGCATCACCATGGGCATCATGGTCTCGATCGGGCCGGCCGCCGCGGGCATCCTGGTCGCCTTCACCGGTTACGGCTGGACCTACACGATCGACCTCGTGCTGATGTCGGCGCTGTTCCTGGGCCTGTGGACGCTGCCGGCGATCAAACCCGAGGGCGAGATCGTCCGGCCCGGGCTGAAGTCGCTGGTCGACGGCTGGCAGTTCCTGCGGCGGGCGGGAAACATCCGCATGCAGTACATCCTCGATATCACCGCGATGACGTTCGGGCAGCCACTCGCACTCTTCCCGGCGATCGGGGCGCTGCTGCTGGGCGGCGGCGCGATCACGACCGGCGTGCTGACCGCCGCGATCGCCGTCGGCGCGTTCTTTTCGAGCCTGCTGTCGGGGCCGGTGGCCCGGTACCGCTGGCACGGCCGCGGCATCGAACGGGCGATCATCGCGTACGGGGCGTCTATCGCGCTGTTCGGCCTGATGCTGCTGCTGGCCGCGTTCGGCCTGTTCGCGCCCGAGGTCGTCGACGAGACCTCGGCCAACATCGTGATGCTCGTCGCCGCGTGCTTCGCCCTGGCAGGTTCGGGCGCCGCCGACAACATCAGCTCGATCTTCCGCAGCACCATGATGCAGTCGGCTGTCCCCGACGCGATCCGCGGGCGCCTGCAGGGCATCTTCATCGTGGTGGTCGCCGGCGGACCACGCGTGGGCGCCCTCTACGCCGGCACGCTCGCCACCTTCACGGCGCTGTGGTTCCCGCCGCTGCTGGGCGGGTTCGTCATCATCGGCCTGGTCCTGTTCCTGGTGCGACTGAGCCCGCGGTTCCGCGCGTACGACGCCGAGCACCCCGTGCCCTGAGGCAGGGTTCCGGCCGCATATCTGCGGAATTCGGACGTCACATCCCGGGACGCGCCGCGGCGTCGCAGGCCGGAGCTAGAGTCGCCGAGTGAGCATCACACCCACCCCTGTGGCCGCCGCCACAGCCGCACGCGCCGCCAGCGTGACGATCCTCGTGCAGTTCGTGTTCACGGGCATCATCTGGGGCTCGAGCTTTCTGTTCATGAAGGTCGCGCTCGAAGGAATTTCCCCGGCCCAGGTCGTCCTGGCACGCCTGGTGCTCGGCGGCCTGACCCTCGGGCTGTTCGTGCTGCTGCGGCGGGAACGCCTCCCCCGCCGTCGCGTCGTCTGGGCGCACATGACGGTGCTGGCCTGCTCGTTCTGCGTCATCCCGTTCCTGCTGTTCTCGTGGGCGCAGCAGCATGTCACGTCAGGACTCGCCAGCATCTACAACGCCACGACGCCGATCATGACGGCGATCATGGCGTGGCTCGTCTTCCGGGTCGAGAAGCTCAACGCGGTGCAGATCACCGGCATCCTCGTCGGCATCTCGGGCGTCATGGTCATCATCGCGCCGTGGCAGGGCCTCGACTTCAGTCAGAGCCTCGTCGCGCAGTTCACGATTCTCGGGGCCACCGCCTGCTACGGCTTCAGCCTCGCGTACATGCGGCGCTTCGCGTCGAACACCGGCATGTCGGCGCTGACCTTCTCGTTCTTGAACATCGGTATCGCCGCGGTGATCATGGTCGCGCTCGCGCCGCTGATCGCCACCACTCCGGTGCGGCTCGACCCGTGGATCATCGGCAGTCTGCTGCTGCTCGGCTGCCTCGGCACCGGCGTCGCGTACATCTGGAACCAGAACGTGCTGCGCGCTTGGGGCCCCACCCGCGCCTCGACGGTGACCTACATCACCCCGGTGGTCGGCGTGATCCTCGGCGTCATCGTCCTCGGCGAGCACCTGTCGTGGAACGAGCCGGCCGGTGCCGTGCTGGTGTTCCTCGGCATCCTCCTCGCCCAAGACCGTCTGCGGCGACGCGCTCGCACCGCGTGACGATCGCGCTACGGCACCCGGAGCTCACGGATGGGTTCGCGGCGGCTGGCGACGAGGGCGGGCACGAGCGCGGCGATGGTCGCGGTGGCGATGGCGAGCACGCCGATGGCGAGCAAGAACACTCCCCCGGGTAAGGGGTCGCCGGTGGCGATGAGCACCCCGGCACCAACCGCAGCACCCAGCACTGTCCCGCCGACCGCGAGGATCGCAGTCTGGGTGAGGAGCAGCCCGACGATCAGCCCGCGGGTGGCGCCGAGGGCGCGGCGGCGGCCGAAGTCTTTGCGGCGCATCATGACCAGGCCGTAGAGGATGATCGCGACGAGGGTGCCGGTGATGGCGAGCATGACGAGCACCAGGCCGCGTGAGAAGGTGCCGAGCTGCCCCTTCACGAGAGCGCGCAGCTCGGCGAGCGCTTCACTGGTCTGCACGGTGACCTTCGTGGGGTCATCGGCGGCGAGTACCGACAGTACGGCGTCGGACACGGGGGCGACCAGGTCGGGGCGTTCGGCGATCACAACGAGGATGTTGACGGTCTCTGCACCGGTCGCTTCGGGCTGCGGTACGAGCACGACCGGCTCGAACCCGGTGAGGAAGTCGGGGGTGTCGATGGTACCGGCGACGCCGTAATCGGCGCCGGTGGTGAAGGTGATCCCGCCGGCCACGTCGGGCAGGCCGAGCTGGTCGAGGGCGAGCGGCGACGCGTACGCGAGCCCGCCGGGCACCGGTGAGTCGATGGGGATACCGAGCCGGTCGAGCCCGGTGCCGTACGCGTAGCGGACCGGAACCCGGGTGCCGTCGGGGATGAGCGTATTGGTGGCATCCATCGCCAGCGAGAACGCGGCAGTCCATTCGATGCCCTCGACCCCGGCGATCCGGTCGAGCACGTCGCTGGTGATCCCGGCGCCGTCCTCGGCACGCACCGTTATCGAACGAGTGCCGGCCGAGTCGATCGACGACAGCACGCTCTGCTCGGCGGCAACCGTGCGGCCGGTGGTGAGCATGACGGTGACGATCATCCCCGCCACCATCAGCATCGTGAGCACGGATGCCACAGGCTGCGACCGCGCCGACGCGAACGCCTCCGCGATGATGCCCGCCGCGCGCCCCGCCGCTGAACCGCCGCTCATAGTCGGATGTCCTCGTCGCAGGCGGCGGCCACCTCGGGCGAGTGGGTCACGACGATCACGGCGGCGCCGCCGGCCGCGTGCTCGCGCAGCGCGTCGACGACCAGATCACTCGTGACCGGGTCGAGGTTGCCGGTCGGTTCGTCGGCCAGAAGCACCCGCGGCGCGTTCAGCAGGGCGCGGCACAGCGCGATCCGCTGCGCCTGCCCGCCCGACACCTGACCGGGTTTGCGCAGCGGCGGCACGTCCACCCCGAACCTCTCCAGCAGACCGAGCGCGTCCGCGCGGGCGTCGCGGCGCGACTGCCCCCGGTACAGGGCAGTCTCGGTGACGTTGTCGAGCACGGTGCGGGTCTGGTCGAGCGCGGCGTCTTGGAACACGAAGCCGAACCGGTCGGCCCGCAGCCGTGCCCGTGCAGCATCCGGCATCCGCGTCGCATCCATCCCGTCCACGGCGATGTGCCCCTGCCCCGGGTGCAGCATGAGCCCCAGCAAGTACAGCAGGGTCGACTTGCCCCGGCCCGACGGACCGGTCAGCGCGGTCATCGACCCGGCCCGGAACGACGCCGACCACCCGTCGAGCACCCGCACGCCGGGCACGTATTCGAACCCGACGTCCCGGGCCTGCAGCACCGGCGCCTCGGTGGTCATGATGTGGTTCCGGATGCCGGAACTCGCACCCGCGTGCCGTCCGCGACCCCGTCGACCACACTCATGCCGCGTGCCGACGCGGTCATCGTCACCGGTATCCGCTCGCCGTCTTCGTCGATCACCGCGATCTGCCCGTCACCGCCGGTCACCAGCGCCGCCGACGGCACCACCAGCCCCGCGACCGTCTCGACCGTCACGATGCGCGAGGGCAGAGGCGCCTGCCCGGTCACCGGGATCTGCCCGCACTCGTCACCGCAGATCACACTGTCATCGACGCCGGAGAGCGAGACGATCACCGTGCCGGACTGCTCATCGCGACGCTGGTCGACGACGAACCCGATCCACTCGCCACCCTCGGGCGACGCGATTTCGACCCGCGTGCCCGGCGGCATCATGCCCGCCTGTGAGTCGGTCACCGGCACCGTGAACGACGGCGACGCCGGCAGTCCCCGCAGCACCGCCTCGCCACCGCTGACCGACGCGCCACGCGAGATCACCTCGGTGTCGAGCGACACCCGGGTCGGCAACGTGGGCACGAAGATCACGTCGCCGACGCCGACCGTACCGGTCTGCTCGACTCCGAGCGACTTCTGCCATGCTCGTACCGCGGCCGTCGTGCTCCACATCGCGCGGCCGTCGATATCGCCCGAATAGAAGCCGAGGGCGTCGAGCATTCGCTGCAGCTGCGCGACGTCATCGCCGCGCACGCCCGACTCGATCGGTCGGTACGCCGGAACGTCACCCTGAGCGACGACCACCGGCCGCTCGTCGACGCGGTACAGCACCGACCCCTGCTGCACCTCGTCGCCCGCAGCCACCACGACCTCGGTCACCGTGCCCGTGGCCTTGTTGGCACCCACGGGCACCGGCGCCCACTCGGCCACCGTGTTCAGGTTGATGCTCGACCCCACCTCACCGGGTGCCACCGCGACGTAGGTGAACTCGGTCGCCTCGAGCGGGTCTTCAGCGGGCGTCAGCACCGTGGCCGCGGCCCACCCGACACCGGCGCCGAGCCCGACCAGCACGAGCCCACCCACCAGCCACCCCACCCAACGCGCACCCCGTCGAGACGTCGAAGAACCCTCAGTCGTCGGCAATGCCCGCTCCTCGTCCATCGTCACAATACTGGCGCGAACTTGCGCCCCTACCTGGATGCGTTAGCCCGCCGTTAGGTTTCACCCGTTCTGGCCGAACGTCTCGAATGGATCGGCGCACGTCAGTCGGAGCTCGCTATCGTAGGACAACCCCGCCGCGTCGGAGGTGTCGTAGACGTCACCGCGAACCAGCATGTCGTCCTCATACTGCTGGTAGCTCGGCAACTCGGGCGCATCCACACCGTGCTCGATCAAGCACTCCCGGTACCGCACCTGCGCGTCGTACTCGATTCGAGCCAGTTCAGGCGTCCACTCCATCGACTGCGGCACGTTCGGCGCCCCCTTCGCGGCGCATTCCTCGATATCCCGAACGTATACGTCGTGCTGAGCCTCTGTGGATCCCCCGCGTATGGAGTCGCCGTCGAGTGCAACGTCCCAGCCGAGTTCTTGCAGGCAAGCAGCGCTCCATACCAGGATCTCGCGCGAGCTGACCTTCCCGTCAGCATTGGTGTCGGCGGGCTGTCTCGCATCCGGGTCGGCAGACGCGGTAGGTTCCTCCGGCCCGGGCGCGGTCGCGTCCGGGCCGGAGGAGGTGCCCACCTCAGTCGCAGCGTGCGCACAGCCGCTCAAGGTGCTGAGCGAGGCCGCGACAGCGAGAGCCAGGAGCAGTCGCCGTGTCACGTGATCTTGGGCCCGCAGGTGCCGCGAGCAGTGTCGGACGTGTGCGGTGTGTACGCGCTCCACGAGCCGGCGCTCGCGTTGTTGCCCCGCGTCGAGTTCTTGTACCCACCCCCATAGAACGGGCGACTGTCAGCACTCGTATAGGTGTGGAGCGTGACGGTCGTGGTCGTCCAACCCGCGTTCAGACGCGTCTGAATCCCGTAGCCCTGAGACGAGCTACAGGATTGGTACCCACTTGCAGTGACTGCTGCGGCGGGACTACTCATGGTGACCACGAGCGCAATCGCGGCGATCGCCCCGCCAATCCCAAGGTGCTTCTTGCGCATCCGATACTCCATTGTTTCGATGTGTTGCTCCAGCCCATCTGGCGCCGGAGTTGTCTCCTACCTATATACGTTCAGTCGCGCCGATTCCTGACCAAATTGGTCGCCACAGCTCCGGATCCGCGCCGCTAGAGGCATCGCACGTTCGTCACCGTTCCGTAGACGTTGACGTAGTTGCCTGCGCCCGCAGTGGCCAGGACCGTGGTGGCGTTGCGAGCCTGGACCGAGTTCACAGAGCGGGCGCCCGCGACTGACAGGACGTTGGGGAGCGCCGCAGTCGAATGGACCGCGCACGTCGCCCAGGTCAATCGCGTTCCCGTCTCGTTGTGCCCGCCAAAGGCGCAGATGAGCCCGGTGGGGCACTTGGACGACAGCCCACGCGCAGCGACGGACGAAACGGTCAACTCCATTCCAAGGTGCGGCCACACGACTGTCGCCTCGTCGACCACGATGCCACCCGGTTCGTGGGCCAGTGCGTACGCGATCGCGGGATCAACGCTGGCAGCAGCGGCTGATGTCGTCGAAGCACCGATAATGATCGCGGCACCCGCGACGACGGAGAAGAGGCGTGAGCGAAACCACGGTCTGATCATTCGGTCTCCCAAAGGGTATATGCGGTGACGGAGCCGGCGGGCAGCCGGTCCAACGGAGCGAGACGGACATCTTCCGTGCCGACGATCCGCCCGGTCTCCCCAGAGACAAGCAGGAGGTGGCGAAAGTCAGGGTTGAGAGTCGAGTCGGCTCCGAGAACGATCACTGGGCGCCCGCCTCGATCCGTGGCTTCGCCGACGAATTCAAGGCCGGAAGCAGCGCGCAACATGTCCAGCAGGTGGTGATGCTGAGCATCGGTCATCGTCCACGAATGGAATAATCCGTCAATACCGATCATCAGCGCGGAAGCAGACGGCCTCTCGGGCACGCCGAACGCAGTGAGCACGGCGCGCATGTCGTCGTAAGACTCGCCGGGATCGTCATCGACCGGTGGCGGGTCGAACCCGCCGGGGCCGTGTGTCACATCGTGGAGGACTGTGCCGGGTTCTGGCGCCGCGAGCTGTCCTTCTGGCGGTGTCGACCCGTCGGCGAGATACGGCACTCCGGCGACCACGAGCATGCGGCCGGATCCGTCATACTCCCAGGCGAAAGTCGTGACCTCCGGAGCGATCGTCGCCGTCCGGGTACCGTCGGCGGCCTCGTCGAGATGGAGATACCAGCCCACCGCGTGCGTGCGACGTTCAATCGCAGCCGGCCCGCTGGTCGCTGTGAGGCGACGTTGCGCCATATCGATCACCTCGTCCACCCCGATCGCCAGCGGCGATACCTGCAGCGGTGCGGGCGTCAATGCCACGGCCCGTGACGGCGCCACCCATGGCCATACGAGGACGAATGCCACCAGTATGACTGCGGCTGTGAGGAGGACCTGCGCGGTGGGGGCGCGCCTCGTCGACGACACCAGAGAGTGCGACCCCGTGGCCATGATCCTGTCTCGCAGCGCGATCTCGTCGGCAGTCAGCGGGCGATCTACCCGTTGACCGCGCAGCGGATCGAGCGAGGCGATCATCGCGTCCAGTTCGTCGTCATCGACTCGATGCTGATCGAACGTCATACTCCACCCCCCCGGAATGCGGCTCGTCGCTGGCAGTCGGCCACACTTCGCGCAACGCAGCGCGTGCGCGACTCGCCCGTTTCCATACCGCTGGCTCGGAGCATCCGAGCACAACCGCGGCGTCAGCCGCCGACATCTCATCCCAGATGATCAGTTGAAGAACCACCCGGTGTACCTCCGCGAGTCTGTCCCACGCTACGTCGAGATCCCTCAGGAGTGGATCGGCATCGTCTGCCACGTTCACCACGGCGTGGTCACGCAGGGCAGCGCGCTCACGTTCACCCTCACGCGCTGCACGGTTGATTGCGAACCCCGCAGCGCGAACGAGCCAACCGACGGGGTTCGGGTGATCTGCCGGGAGTTTTTCCCACGCGAGTTGGAACGCCTCCGAGCAGATGTCCTCGGCTCGCTGGTCATCGCCGACACGCCGGCGCGCGTATCGCCACACCGGTCGCCACGCATGTTCGTACAGCGCAGCGAACTCGTCGCGGGTCAGCGTCATCGTGGTCCTTGTGCCGGGACCGCCATGGCCCCCTCACCATGTATATGTCGGATTCGGCAGAATCCTGACATCTGCGGCTCGAACGATTTCAGATCGGTACACCGAGCATCGCTCCTCGAGTCAGTTGTCTCCCCAGGTGTCCATCGGATCTGGGCAGGAGCGACGCACGATCGGATCATCGACATGGGTGTCGCCGCGATTGGCGCCAGTCCGTACAGGTCGATGGCTTCTGCCCGTTCGAAGAGAGCGTCGCTGAACACTTGATAGGTCGGCAACTCCGGAGGAATGAGTCCGAGTTCAACCAGGCACGCGCGAAGTCCTTGCTGCGCCGCATACTCGCTCTCGGCCAACGCCGGGGTGATGGGCGCGGCCTGCGTCGTCCCTACGCCGGCGGCCTCCGCACATTCAGCGTCATCTGCACGATAAACCTCGAGCTGCTCGGGCGGCGTCTCGACGCTGAACCCGCCGTTACCCACGTACTCGACATCCCAGCCGCGCTGCGCGAGACACTCACCCACCGCGCGAGCCACCTCGTCGGGAGTGCGGGGCGTCATCTCTGCCCCGGGTGCCATCGAGGCTGCGGCTGACGCAGACTCCCGCGAAGCGCCAGGTGCCGGGGAACCAGCGGCACACCCGCCAACCGCGAGAATCGCGGCCAGAACCCCTCCTGCCGCAAGACGCCTGCTCACACTTCTTTATGTCGAAACACGGAGAAACCTGACCTGATGAGTGCCCGACCATTGAATCAAGAGCGCACACACGCAAGCGGGGTGGATGCCGTGGCATCCACCCCGCTTGCGAAGTCGAACGATCAGGCCTGCAGTGAGCCCTGCAGGTCGAGCGTGATGGTCACGTCCTTGCCGACCAGGACACCGCCGGTCTCGAGCGCGGCGTTCCAGGTGAGGCCGAAGTCCTCGCGGTTGATGACCGTCTTCGCGGTCGCGCCGGCCTTGTAGTTGCCCCACGGGTCGGTGCCGAAGCCGCCGAACTCGAGCTCGAAAGTTACCGGCTTGGTGACGCCGTGGATGGTGAGGTCACCGTCGACGAGGAAGTCGTCGCCGGCGACGCGCACGCCGGTCGAGACGAAGTCGATCGTCGGGTAGGTCTCGATGTCGAAGAAGTCGCCCGAGCGCAGGTGGGTGTCGCGGCCCTCGTCCTTGGTGTTGATCGACGCGGCGTCGGCGCTGGCGGTGACCTGCACCTCGAGCGGGTTGGCGGGGGCGACGATTGTGGCGCTGCTCACGCTGAAGGAGCCGCGCACCTTCGAGATCATCATGTGGCGGACGCTGAACGAGATCTCGCTGTGCGCGGGGTCGAGCACCCAGGTGCCTGCCTTGTAGCCGGGGATTTCGATGGCGGTGGTCGTGGTGTCGGTCATGAGGGGTGGCCTTTCGGTCAGGGAGTCGGTCTGCGAAGGTTCAACGCGTCCGCGCGATATCTATTCCAGAGAATGTAAAAAAGTTCTGGGGCTTGTTGAAGACCTGACCGGACGCCCGGACCGAACGTGACAGGGGGTGGATGCCGTGGCATCCACCCCCTGTCACGTTCGAAGTCTGTCAGCCGACCTGCTCGAGGTCGATCACGAAGACGAGCGTCTTGCCGCCGAGGAAGTGACCGCCGGCGGGGCCATATGCCAGGTGCGGCGGGATGACCAGCTCACGGCGCCCGCCGACCTTCATGCCCGGGATGCCGTCCTGCCAGCCCTGGATGAGGCCTCGGAGCGGGAATTGGATGGTCTCGCCACGGCTCCACGAGGAGTCGAACTCTTCGCCGGTGTCGTACTCGACGCCGAGGTAGTGGACGGTCACGGTGTCGCCGGGCTTCGCCTCGGTGCCGTCGCCCACGATGATGTCGCGGATGACGAGCTCGGCGGGGGCGGCGCCTTCGGGCGCGTCGATCTCGGGCTTGGTGCGGTCGGTGCTCATACATCCATCCAAGCACGCCCGCCGCCGCCGTGGGACCTCTTGACACCGTCGAAGCGCCGCGGTGACAATGGGGGCAGACCAACTCAGCGCTCGGGAGACACGCCGGCATCGCCGCGGCACCGAGCGCTGAGTCTTGTTGTGGGCGGCCCCGCTCAGCGCGCCATCAGCTGTGCACGCGCCGCCGTGGCACGGGCGAGGTACACCCGCTCGTCGTCCGCGGCCTGCAGGTCGCGACCCGACAGGGCGCGCTGGCGAGCGGCGGCCAGCGACGTCGCCTCGGCGATGAACCGCCGCATGAGCCCCGACCGGTCGCCGGGCAGGCTGCGCGCCCACGTCATGCCCTGACGGCGGCCGCGAGGCGTCGCGAGCATCTGCACCTCGGTCGGGGTGAACCAGCCGGCGACGGCGTACTCCCCCAGCCGATCGCGCGTGAGCCGCGCCTCTTCACGACGCAGCAGGATGATGCCGACGATGAAGCAGATGAACAGGGGCACCTGAAGGGTGAAGTACAGCAGGAAGAAGTCGGCGAACATCGCCGAGCCGTTCCAGAACGCGTGCAGGATCGTTGCGCCGGCGATGCCCGCCAGCCAGTATCCCCCGGCCGTCCGGCCTTGCCGCACCGCACGGCCGAGCAGGAACCCCGTGACGGCTGTGAACATGGCGTGCGCGAACGGCGACATGATCCCGCGCATGAAGAAGGTCATCGTGACGTCGGTCACGCCGCCCTCGATGAGGCTCGTGGCGAAGTAGAGGATGTTCTCGGTGAACGCGAACCCGGCGCCCACGAGCGCGCCGTAGACGACGCCGTCGACAGGTCCGTCGAACGCGCGACGGCCGATCACGAGAATCAGGAGCACGCCGAGACCCTTCGCCAGCTCTTCGACCAGCGGCGCCTGGATGACCGTCGAGAACGTCTCGCGCACCGGCGACGCGTCGACGCCGATGGCGAGGGTTATCAGCGCGTCGACCAGCAGCGCGAGCGCGACGGCGGCGATCGCTCCCCAGGCGACGGCGAAGACCGTCAGCGACCGCGGTTCGGGTTCCCACCGGTCGACCAGCCGTACCGTCAGCAGCACGCCGGTGAGCGGGATCAGGGCCAGCACCATGCCGATGACCGACGCGGCGGTCCCGAGGAAGGTCAGCAGGTAGGCGGCGAGCGCGATGAGCAGGACGATGAGGATGCCGAAGCCCCACAGCGGCGCCGACCGCCCCTTGCGGGCTGGAACCGGCAGCGGCGGCGCGACCGGCGCCGGTGAGATCGGCGCCCCCGCACCGTGCTCGGGCTGCGCGAGAGGCGACGGGTAGATCATGCGGTTCAGCCTATGGTTACCATCAGCGCCAGCCCGCGCGCGTGCGCGACCGGTAGCCTGGAACGATGCGCTTCGCCCACGTCATCGCCGCCGGAGCCACCCCCGAAATGAGCGTCTCGCGGCTCGCGGTCATCCAGGATGACCGCGCCCTGCCGGTCGCCGGACTGTTCGAAGGTGCGCCTTCGCGGCTGCAGTCCCTGATCGAGGGCGGCGACCCGCTGCTGGCCCGCGTGCGTGAGGCCGCGGCGGCCGCGGACGTGGCCTCGTGGCATCCACTTGACGCGTTCTCCTTTGCCTCGGCCGTCCAGACGCCGCCGGTGATCCTCGCAGTCGGCCTGAACTATGCCGCGCACTCCAGCGAGCTGGGGCTGAAGGCCGACAAGGCGCCGACCGTGTTCGTGCTGTGGCCGAACTCGCTCACCGCGCACGATGCCACGACCACGTGGCCGCGGACTCTGAGCGAATCGGTGGATTACGAGGCTGAGCTCGGCGTCATCATCGGCGCTCCCGCGCGTGACGTCACCGAGGAGAACGCCCTCGACCACGTGTGGGGCTACACGGTCGTCAACGACATCACCGCCCGCGACATCCAGTTCTCCGAAGCGCAGTGGTCGCGCTGCAAGTCGTTCGACGGGTTCACCCCGACCGGCCCGTTCGTGGTCACCGCGGATGAGATCGCCGATCCCCAGGATCTGCACATCTGGGCGATCGTGGACGGCCAGACCGTGCAGGACGCGAACACGGGGCAGATGATCCGCTCGGTCGCGACGCTCGTCGCGCACCTGTCGCAGTCGGCGACGCTGCTGCCGGGCACGCTGATCTCCACCGGCAGCCCGGGCGGAGCCGGCTACTCGCGCGACCCGCAGATCTTCCTGCGCGACCGCTCGACCGTGACGGTCGGGATCGACGGCATCGGTCAGCTGACGACGCATTGCCGTATCGACGGCTGAAAAGCGGAACGGCGGCGGATGCCGGAGCACCCACCGCCGCTCGATGAGGTTCGGATCAGCGTCCGGCCTGGTTCAGCACCTCTTCGCACGACAGCTGCTGGCCCCACACCTCGATGTAGCCGGTGCCGCCGTTCGCGATGCACGCCTCGACCTGCGAGTTGATGTCACCGACGGCGCTGGCGAAAAGGGTGAAGACCACAATGCCGACGATCACGCCGAGCACGATCAGCACCGAACTCACGATGATCGCGGCGAGCGCCATGCCGTTCTTCTGACCGGCCTTCTTGCTCTGGACGAGCGCGACGATGCCGAGGATCAGACCGACCAGCTGCAGGCCGATGGGAACGATCGCGAGGATGAGCGCCACGATGCCCATCGTCTTGCCGGGGTTGACCGGCTGCGGCGCGCCGTAACCCTCGGTCGGATAGGCAGGCGCCGCATACGCGGGAGCCGCACCGGGCTGCTCGGGGGCCGAAGCGCCGTAAGCCGGCGCCTGATACGAGGCCGGGTCGCCTGCGGGGGGCTGGTATGCGGGCGGCTGGTCGCCGGACGGCGTGGGGTTCTGGGGGTCGGTCATGAGGCCTCCTAAGTCGTGCACGGGTGATCCCGGCAGTGCGAAACTAGCCGATCATGCGGTTGCGGCGCAGTATGCGCGCCGCAATCAGCTCTCGACGACGTTCTCGGCGGGCTGAACGATGGGGATCGCCTGGGTGATCGCCTCGAGGCCCGACAGACGCGCAGGCGAGAGCTGCTTGTCGACCTCTTCGCGGCTCATGAGTCCCGCCTCGACGACGAGGTCGCCGACGTTGCGGTGCGTCAGCAGCGCGGTCTTGGCCAGTGCCGCCGAGGCGGCGTAGCCGAGGAACGGGGTCAATGCCGTGACGACGCCGACCGACGAGCCGACCATCGCGCCCAGCCGCTCGCGGTTCGCGGTGATGCCGTCGACGCAGTTGACGCGCAGGGTCCTCATGCCGCGCCGCATCCAGGTGATCGACTGGAAGATGGAGTGGGCGATGACCGGCTCGAACGCGTTCAACTGAAGCTGGCCGGCCTCGACGGCCATCGTCACCGTCATGTCGGCGCCGACGACGGCGAACGCCACCTGGTTGACGACCTCGGGGATGACGGGATTCACCTTGCCGGGCATGATGCTGGAGCCCGCCTGCTGCGCCGGCAGGTTGATCTCGCCGAACCCTGCCTGAGGCCCGCTGGAGAGCAGCCGCAGGTCGTTGCATATCTTGGAGAGCTTGATCGCGTTGCGCTTGAGCGACGATGAGAACGACATGAACGATCCGGTGTCGCTGGTGGCTTCGACGAGGTCATCGGCGGTGGCGAGGTCGAGCCCGGTGATCTCGCGCAGATGGTGAAGCACGCGAGGGGCATACGCGGCGTGGGTGGTGATGCCGGTGCCGATGGCGGTGGCGCCCATGTTGATCTCGTACAGGAGGTACGCGTTCTCGGTGAGCCGCTGGTGGTCGTAGCCGAGAGTCGTCGCGAACCCGTGGAACTCCTGCCCGAGGGTCATCGGCACGGCATCCTGCAGCTGCGTGCGCCCGATCTTGAGGACATCGTGGAATTCGACTGCCTTGCGCAGGAAGGACTGCTTGAGCAGGTCGAGTTCCTCGAGCAGAGTCCTCAGATCCAGGCCGAGTCCTACCTTCACCGCGGTGGGATAGACGTCGTTGGTCGACTGGCTGCGGTTGGTGTGGTCGATCGGCGACAGGAACGCGTAGTCGCCCTTCTCGCGGCCGGCGAGTTCGAGCGCGATGTTGGTGATGACCTCGTTCGCGTTCATGTTGGTCGAGGTCCCCGCCCCGCCCTGGATCACCCCGACGACGAACTGGTCGTGGAACTCACCGTCGATCACCTTCTGCGACGCGCGGTCGATGAGGTCCGCCCGCTCGGGGTCGAGGACCCCGATCTCGCGATTGGCTCGGGCCGAGGCCTGCTTGACCATCGCGAGAGCGACGACGAGGTCGCGGTAGACCGAGATCGGTCGCTGCGAGATCGGGAAGTTGTCGAGTGCCCGAGCGGTATGGATGCCCCAATAGGCATCGGCGGGGATCTCCTTCGAGCCCAGCGAGTCGGTCTCCGTGCGCGTCATTGCGTCAGCCATGTGTCTGCAGTCCTTGTGGGTCGTCACAGTGCGGGTGGGTGTCCGTCCAGCCTACTGCCGGACACCGCCGAGCGCCGGGTCGGCTCAGCGCTTGCGCGAGAACGCCTCGAGCCGCTCGTCGGGCGTCAGGCGCGCCATCGCAGCCACCCATTCGGCCGTGAAGTACTCCCCCGTCGGCGCTTCGACCACCGGGACCACCGTCGAGGTGATGGTGTCGTCGTACACGTGGACCAGGTGGAACGACTGCCCGGCATCCATCCCGTTGACAGCCACCGCGGGCCGCTGCAGATTCATCGTGTAGCAGGTGGCCGCGGCGACGCTCACCGGCACCCCGGCGAAGGTCCCGGTCATCGAGTAGTGCAGGTGCCCGGCGAGAATACCGCGCACGTCGCTGCCGGCGATGACGTCGGCCAGGGCGTCTTGGTGCCGCAGCTCAAGGATGTCGAACAGCGGCAGGTGGCTCGGCAGCGGCGGGTGGTGGAGGGCCAGGATCGTGCCGAGGGGCGCAGGCTCGGCGAGGACCTCGCGCAGCCAGTCGAGCTGACTCTGGTCGAGGTCGCCGTGGTGCCAACCGGGAACGCTGGAGTCGAGGGAGATCAGGCGCAGGCCCTGCAGGTCCCAGACACCGGTGACGGGCTCGGGTGTGGGCGCGCCGCTGAGCAGGCCTTCACGCAGCGCGGGCCGCTCGTCGTGGTTGCCGGCGACCCACACAACCGGCGCGCCGAGGCGCTCGGCGAACGGCTCGACCGCCGACCGCAGCGCCGCGTACGCCTCGGGCTCGCCCAGGTCGGTGAGGTCACCAGTGAAGACGAGGGCATGGGGGCGGATGCCGGTGCGCTCGACCGCGGTCAGTGCGGCGGTGAGGTTCGCGGCAGTGTCGTAGACGCCGCCCAGCGGTGCGTTGCCCGCCATCAGGTGCGTGTCGCTGAGGTGGACGATCACCCGCTGCGCGGGCGGGTGCTGACCGAACTGCACGGCATCCATGAGCACAAGCCTATGGGCGGGTGGCGACGTCGGCGGTGCCGCTCAGTGGTTGAAGACGATCAGCAGCAGGCCGCCGAGCACGGCGGCGGCGCAGACGGCGAAACTCGCGTAGGCGCCGACCAGCGAGAGGCGCTTCTGGAACTCGGTGAGCGGGCTCTTCCGGGCCGCCTTCGCCGCGGCCTTGGCCGCGCGACGCGCTTCCTTCTCGGTGATCACGGTGATCGCGTCGGTGAACTCCGCCGGCGCGACGACCGGCGCGCGGCCGGCGCGCACCAGCAGCCGCAGGCCGATGGCGTAGAAGGTGACGACGATCGCCGCGGCCAGCAGCGCAGCGCAGGCCACCTGGACGAACGCGAACCAGTCGATCTGGATACTCATCGGTCGGCATCCTTCCCGGTGCGCGTGGTGTCTTTGACCGCCTTCTGCTGGGTCTTCGCCGCGCGGGCCGCGGCCTTCGACTTCGCTTTGGCCTCAGCCTTGGCCTTGGCTTCCGCTTCGGCGCGGACGCGCGCCTCTTCACGCAGGATGGCGCGCTGGCGTCGCGTGGGCGGCGGGTTGCGTTTCACCTTGACGGCACGGCCGGACTCGGCGACGTCGGCCATCGCGTTGCCGGCCGTGACCTGGTTGCGGCGCGAACGGATGAAGATGGCCAGCACGACGATGACCGCAAGCGCCGCGCCGATGAGGACGCCGACCAGCTGGCCGAACCAGACCACCAGCAGCGCGGCCAGCGCGCCGACGGCGCCGGCGGCCGGGAGGGTGAGCAGCCAGCCGATCATGATGCGACCCGCCGTGCGCCAGCGCACCTTCGACCCGCGCCGGCCGAGGCCGGAGCCGATCACCGAGCCCGAGGCGACCTGCGTCGTCGACAGCGCGAAGCCGAGAGCACTGGAGGCCAGGATCGTCGATGCCGTGGATGCTTCGGCCGAGAACCCCTGCGCGGGCTTGACATCGGTCAAGCCCTTGCCGAGCGTGCGGATGATGCGCCACCCGCCCATGTACGTGCCGAGGGCGATCGTGAACGCACACGCGACGATGACCCACGTCTGCGGCTCATGGTGCGCAGCGGACTGCCATCCCACGGTGATCAGCGCGAGGGTGATGACGCCCATCGTCTTCTGCGCATCGTTGGTGCCGTGCGCCAGGGCGACGAGTGAGGAGGTGAAGATCTGACCCCACCGGAAGCCATCGCGCCCGTCGGGCTTGCTGTCGTAGCGACGGGTGACCGCATAGGCGATCTTCGTCGCCGTGAACGCGATGAGCCCCGCTGTCAGCGGTGCGATCAGGGCCGGCAGCACGACCTTCGACATCACGGTGCCGAAATCGATCGCCGCGGCGCTCGCCCCGACGAGCGTCGCTCCGATCAGTCCGCCGAACAATGCGTGCGATGAGCTGGACGGCAGCCCCAGCAGCCACGTGAGCATGTTCCACGTGATCGCGCCGATGAGACCCGCGAAGATGATCGCGGGGAAGATCGCCGCCGATATCTCGTCCTCGCGGATGATGCCGCCCGAGATCGTCTTGGCCACTTCGGTGGACAGGAATGCGCCGACGAGGTTCAGTCCGGCCGCCAGGAGAACGGCGACCTTGGGCTTGAGCGCGCCCGTCGCGATGGGGGTGGCCATCGCGTTCGCGGTGTCGTGGAATCCGTTGGTGAAATCGAAGAACAGCGCCAGTGCGATGACGAGCACGACGATGAGGGCTGCGGTCTCCACAGTTCGCTTTCAGTCGTTTTGGGTGGGGAGGATGCCGAAGAGAATCGGCGGTGCGAACGAACAGTTCACCGTGGGTTCATGTTCCGGCAACCGGACCGTTGAAATCTTCGCACATCCGACCCCGATCGCAGAACCTGGGCGACCGGTTTCAGAGCGCTTCCATAGGCGCGTGTCGCGTAGCGTGGAGCGATGACCAGCCCGGACCTCACCGCCCCTGTCGCACCCACCCGTCCGTTCACTCGCAGCCACCACGGCGACGACGTCGCCGACCACTACGAATGGCTGCGCGCGAAGGACGACGAAGTTGTGATCGCGCATCTGAAGGACGAGAACGCCTACACCCACTCGCGGACGGCGCACCTGGCCGGGCTGCGCGAGGACATCTTCCAGGAGATGAAGCAGCGCACCCTCGAGACCGATCTCTCGGTGCCCACCCGGCGCGGGAACTGGTGGTATTACAGCCGCACCGTGGAGGGTTCGCAGTACGGCATCCACTGCCGCGCTCCCCTGGCCGACCCCGACGACTGGACTCCTCCGGAACTCACCGCCGACACCGAAATCGACGGCGAGCAGGTGATGCTCGACGGCAACGTCGAGGCGGAGGGGCACGAGTTCTTCTCGCTCGGCAGCTTCGATACCTCCACCGACGGCACGCGCCTGCTCTACGGCGTCGATCTGGCCGGCGACGAGCGCTACACGCTGCGCATCCGCGATCTGTCCACCGGCACGGACCTCGCCGACGTCGTCCCGAACACCTCGGCCGGCGCCTCCTTCTCCCCCGACGGCCGGTTCGTGGTCTACACGACCATGGACGACGCGTGGCGCCCTGACACGGTCTGGCTGCACGAAGTGGGAACGGATGCCGCGGCCGATCAGCAGCTGTTCCACGAGCCCGACGAGCGCTACTGGGTCGGCGCCGGGTTCACGCGCAGCGACAAGTACCTCATGATCGGCGTGGGTTCGTCGATCACGTCCGAGGAGTTCCTCGTCCCCGCCGACGACCTGCGCGCGCAGCCGAGGTCGGTGTGGCCGCGCCGCGAGGGGGTCGAGTATGAGTCGACCCATGCCGTCGTGGACGGCGAGGATGTGCTGTACATCCTGCACAACGACGGGGCCCTCGATTTCGAGTTGGTGCGGGTTGCGGCATCCACCCCCGACGGCGAGCGCGAGATCGTCCTCCCCCACCTGCCGGGCCGCCGACTGCTGGACATGTCGGCGTTCCGCGACTGGGGCACCGTCGCGTACCGGCGCGACGGGATCGTGCGGATGGGCTTGCTCGACTACGGCACCGGCGCGGTGCGCGAGCTGGACTTCGACGAGCCGCTGTACACGGTGGGCGCCTCGGGCAATCCGGAGTGGGCGCCGCCGATGATCCGGCTCGGCTACGGCTCGTTCGTGACCCCGGGCACCGTCTACGACTACGTCGTGGACACTGCCGAGCTGCTGCTGCGCAAGCGTCAGCCGGTGCTCGGCGGATTCGACCCGGCCGACTACGGCCAGGAGCGGGTGTGGGCGGTCACCGAAGACGGTGTGCGCGTGCCGGTCTCGCTCGTGTGGAAGCGATCGTTCGGCGCTCCCGGCGACGGGCCGCGGCCGGTGCACCTGTACGGCTACGGATCGTACGAGCATTCCATCGATCCGGGATTCTCGATCGCTCGGCTGTCGCTGCTGGACCGGGGGGTCGTCTTCGCCGTCGCGCACGTGCGCGGGGGCGGCGAGATGGGCAGGCAGTGGTACGAGGACGGCAAGCTGCAGTCCAAGCGCAACACGTTCACGGACTTCGTCGCCGTCGCCCGGCACCTGGTCGACGCCGGGTACACGACGCCCGACCGGATGGTCGCCGAAGGCGGCTCGGCGGGCGGGCTGCTGATGGGCGCCGTCGCAAACCTCGCGCCGGAGCTGTTCGCCGGGATCCTCGCCGACGTGCCCTTCGTCGATGCGCTGACCACGATCCTCGACCCCTCGCTGCCGTTGACGGTCATCGAGTGGGACGAGTGGGGCGACCCGCTGCACGACGCCGGTGTCTACGAGTACATGAAGTCGTACACGCCGTACGAGAACGTGCGCGCAGGGGTGCAGTATCCGCGGATTCTCGCGGTCACCTCGCTCAACGACACCCGGGTGCTCTACGTGGAGCCGGCCAAGTGGGTCGCGCGGCTGCGCGAGGTCGGCGCCGACGCGCTGCTCAAGTGCGAGATGGTCGCCGGGCACGGCGGCGTGAGCGGTCGGTACAACGCCTGGCACCAGCGCGCGTTCGAGCTCGCCTGGCTGCTGGACGTGCTGGGTCTCGCCGCCTGAGCCTGGGCGTGGTCCGGTGCCTCTTGGCGCCACCCCCGGCATCCCCTCCCCTCAGTCACGGAGACAGGAGAAGTCACCGGCACAGGACATGTGATCGATAACACCTCCTGTGCTCGCGATTTCTCCTCTCTGAGGGAGTTGCCGGCCGCCGCGTCACCGGCGGGCGGGCGCGAGGTGGAGACCCTGGGCCATCGCGGTGGCCACGGTCGTGAGGACCTCATCGGCGCAGAAGAGCACCTGGTAGTAGTCGAACCGGAGCACCGTGTATCCGAGCAGCACCAGGCGGGCGTCGGCGCGAAGGTCGCGGCGGCGATCGGCGGCCTGGTGGTGGGCGAACCCGTCGAGCTGGACCACCAGCGTCTCGCCCACGAGCGCGTCGACCGGATGCCCGTCGATCCACACCTGCTGCCGAACCGAGACACCGATCGATCTCATCAGGTGCGCGAAGCGGGTCTCCAGCCCCGAATCGGACAGGTCCGACGCCACCTTCGCCAGCATGCGAGCCCGCGTGCTGCGCCAGGCGACCCGTTCGAGGACCTGCGCCGACACCCGCCCCTGGCGGATCGCCGATTCCCAGACGCTGAGTGCGTCGATCACGGCGACACAGCGAGCGGCGTGGAACAGGACGTTGATGACCGGATCTGCGACCTCGCTCGCACCGACGGGCATGGGGCCACGTGACCAGTGCAGCCGCAGTCCCGCAGAGTCGATTCCCGACGCGGTGGGCGGCAGCGCCAGGTGGAGGTGTTCGTGGGAGGGAGTCCACAAGTTCAGTCGCTGGGCCCCGGTCAGACAGGTGACTCGCCCGCCCGCTTGGGCTGCGCGGCGGAGCTCAGGGTCCGCATCCGGCGTCGCGAGCCAGGACCGTCGCACCCACCGCACCGCGCCCGCCGCGAGCGCCGAACGGATGCCGTGTGTGGTGAACCCGGCGGCGCGGAGCGGTTGAGTGTGTGCGACGCCACCGCGAGCGGCGAGCCAGGTGCGCATCTCCTCGATCGTCCGCATGGCGCCCAGCCTGGTCGCTGTTTCACCCCGGTCGCACCGCGAGCGGCCGATCTGTGGATGGATCTGACATCCATCCACCTGTGCAGGAAGCTTCGCGCCCCGGCCAGCGCGTCGCCGGTGCAGGCGGAGTCACCGGTACAGGAGAAGTCACCCGTGCAGGAGAAGTCACCAGCGCAGGAGAAATCACCGGTACAGGAGAAATCACCGGTACAGGAAAAGTCACCGGTACACGAGAAGTCACCGGTGCAGGAGAAGTCGCCGGTGCAGGAGAAGTCACCGACATAGGAGATGACAACGGTCACACGTCCTGTGCCGGTGATTTCTCCGGTGTTCGCGATGCGCGTGGCGCCAGAGATGAGTGGATGCCGGTGACACGGCCCGTCTCGACCATTTCGCCTGTCTGCGCGACGCGCGACGCGCGGCGACGCGCTGCATCATCCGAACGTGGAGATGCGGCGGGGATCACCCGAACAGCGCGGCGGCCTCTTCGTAGCGGTACAGCGGCACGGTGTTGAGCTCGCCGAGGGCCTCGTCGAACGGCACGCGGACGATGTCGGTGCCCTTCAGGGACACCATCTGGCCCCAGGCGCCGTCGACGATGGCGTCGGCGGCGTGCAGGCCCAGGCGGGTCGCGAGCACCCGGTCGAAGCCCGACGGCGAGCCGCCACGCTGAATGTGGCCCAGCACGGTGGAGCGGGTCTCGATCCCCGTGAGGCGCTCGATCTCGGGGGCGAGCACCTCGCCGATGCCACCCAGCCGCGGACGGTTGAAGGCGTCGAGGCCCTTGTCGCTGTACGCCTCGTCCATGCCGGTGAGGGTGAAGCCCTCCGACACGACGACCAGCGGCGCGCGGCCGCGATCGTGGGCCTTGGTGACCTGGGCGACGATCTCGTCGATCGACATGGGAACCTCGGGGATGCAGATGACGTGCGCCCCGGCGGCGACGCCGGAGTGCAGGGCGATCCAGCCGACGTGACGACCCATGACCTCGGCGATCATGCAGCGCTGGTGCGAGTCGCCGGTGGTGCGGAGCCGGTCCATCGCGTCGGTCGCGATGTTGACGGCGGTGTCGAAACCGAACGAGTAGTCGGTGGCGCGCAGGTCGTTGTCGATGGTCTTCGGCACGCCCATGACGTTGATGCCGTCGTTGTACAGGCGGTTCGCCGCCGCGAGGGTGCCCTCGCCGCCGATCGCGATGATGCCGTCGATGCGGTGCCCGTAGAGGGTCTTTGCGATGTTCTCGGCACCGCCGCGCGGCCCCTCGTACGGATTGGTGCGGCTCGTGCCGAGGATCGTCCCGCCGACCTTCGACAGGCCCTTCACCTCGTGGCGCGTGAGGGGGAAGAAGTCACCGTCGACCACGCCGCGCCAGCCGTCGCGGATGCCCACGAACTCGATGTTGTACGTGGTCGTGCCCTTCAGCACGACGCCGCGGATGACGGCGTTCAGGCCGGGGCAGTCGCCGCCGCTGGTGAGGATGCCGATCTTCATGGTGTGAGGATCCTTCGTTATTCGGGGAACTCGATACGGCGTCGTCGCCTCGGTTTGAGACTATCGCCGTGAGGCTCTCGCGTGCCACACCAGGAGCCGTGCCTACGCCTTGCCCACGCGTGTGCACCCGGCGCCGGCGCGGCCGCCTCGAACAGCGCCCGCCGGCCTCGCTCGAGCCGCCGGCGCTACGCGGCGCCGAGCGACTGGCGCAGCAGGTGCATGAGCGCGGACATCTGCACCGAGTCGCTCGAGGTCGGGTCGACGGCCTCGCCGTCCAGCGCGCGCGCGGCCAGGCCCTGCTTCGAGTCGATGAGCTCGGCGATCTTGGTGTCGATCGTGTGCGCGGCGATGATCCGCCACGCGGTGACCGGCTCGTCCTGACCGATGCGGTGGACGCGGTCGATCGCCTGGGTCTGCTCGGCTGCCGTCCACGACAGCTCCGCGAGCACGACGTTCGACGCGGCCTGCATGTTCAGTCCGACGCCGGCCGCGGTCAGCGAGCACACCGCGATCGCGACATCGGGGTCGCTGTTGAACGCATCGATCGCCTGCTGCCGCGCGGGCGTGGTCTGGTCACCGCGAATGGACACCGTACGCAGACCGGATGCCGCGAAGTGCGCCTCAGCGGCATCCATCACATCGATGTGCTTCGCGAAGAAGACCACCTTGTCGACGGATCGCTGCAGCTGCACCGCGTAATCGGCCGCGAGGTGCGCCTTGGCCTGGCCGATGCGCCGGACCATCGTGAACACGTTCTCGGCCCCGGGCCCGGCGGCCTTGGTCTCTTCGAGCTCACCGTGCGCCACGAGACGGACGATGTCCTCGTCCACCTCACCGAAGACGACGGTGTCGCCGCGCGCCTCGATGATGCGGCGGTACTTCGCGGCCAGCCGTTCGCCCAGCTCGCGCTCGGCGTCGCGGATCGAACGGCCGTACTCGTCGTCCAGCTCGACCGGCAGGTCGGCGATGAGCTTGTCGGGCAGGTCGGCGGCGACGTCCTTCTTCTTGCGCCGGACGATGCCCATCGAGATCACCGCGTCACGGGCTTCGGGGTAGAACGCCTTGTCCGCGGGGGTGAGGCCGGTGGCATCCAGCTTCTCCATCAGCTCGGGACCGGGCTTCTCACCGTTGGTCCACCCCAGGAACCGCCAGATCGCGTCGAAGTCCTCGACGTCGTTGATCAGCGGGGTTCCGGTCAGCGCCAGCATGAGCGGGTCACTGACCTGCTCGCGGATGCGCGTGGCCAGCCCGAGCACGTTCTGCGAGCGCTGCGAGGTGAGGTTCTTGATGAAGTGCGCCTCGTCGACGACCATGCCTTTGAGGCCGAGGGTCGCGAGCCACGACAGATGCCGGTCGAGCACTTCGTAATTGACGATGAACACGTCCGCGAACGCGTCGACCTGGGCGCCGTCACCGTGGATGACGGTGGCGCGGCGCTGCGGGGTCCACCGCTCGACCTCGCGGGCCCAGTTCATCTTGACGACGTTCGGCACGACCGCGAGCAGCGGGTAGGCGTCAGCGACGGATGCCGCGAGCACCGACTCGGCGGTCTTGCCCAGGCCCGGCTCGTCGGCCAGCAGGAAGGATCGGTGTCCGGCCCGCACCGCCTCGAGGAAGCGGGACTGGTGGACCATGATCTCGAGCCCCTTGGGCGAAAGACGGTCGAACTCGGGCACCGGGGGCAGCTCCATCGTGGCCGCTCCCCCGCCGGCGCCGGTCTCGAACGCCTTGTACAGCGGGCCCATGAGCTCCCAGCCGTCCAGGCGCCGACGCGGGGTCGGTGCCGGTGCGCGCAGGCTGAAGTCGGGGGCGAGGAACGGGTTCGACTCACGGCGCGTCTCGATCTGCGGAGGCGTGACCTGACGGTCGGCGAGCCCGGCGGGAACGACGGGCGCGCGCACCGGCTTGACGTCGGTGATGATGAGCTCATCGTCGGGCAGCTCGGCGCCCGACTCGAGCAGCCAGTCACGGCGCATGCGGCGCGCGACGGGCGAGGTGGCCTGATCGACCTCGAGCAGCTGGATCAGCGACGTGTCGCGGGCCGCGGTCTTGGCCAGGATCGTGGCCACGCCGTCGAGACGCTTGAGCAGCTCGGCGCGTGCGCCGTCGGCGATCTCGGTGTCACCCTTCACCCGGGCGCGCTCTTCGCGCACCAGGAAGGCGATGACCTGGAACTTGACGCGGTTGGTCGGGCCGAGTTTGCCGCGCTGTGCTTTGGCCTCGACCTCGCGCACCTTGCGCGCGAGGATGGGGATCAGCGGCGCATCGTCGTGCTTGCGGGCCGACGAGGCGCCACGACGTCGCGAAGACGTCCTGGAAGCGGTGGATGCCGTGGGCGGCATGCTCCTCCTGAGCGTGAGTGCCGGTGCGGTGTGGACGATACGCTGTCAGCCGACCGGGCGGTTGGCGGCACGGATGCCGCATCGGGGATAGCAGGGACCGATCCTGTCGGCCGCGGAGTACTCGCTTCTGCGAGCTGCGACGACGCCGGGACGTGGTCCTCACGTGAAGTCTAGCGCGCCGGTGCCCGACCATGCGATTCGATCCCGAGCGACACGCGCCCGCTCGCGGTCACCGGCCGAGGGCCGTGCGCTGCCAGTCGTCCAGCATGACCGGGTCGTCGGTGACGATGCCGTCGACGCCGAGGTCGGTCACCTCGCCCCACTGCCGGTCGCTGTTGAGCGTGTACACCACGATGCGCAGCCCCGCCGCGTGCAACTCGTCGACCACCTCAGGGCGCTTCGCGAGCGCGCGGCGGTCGACGATCACGCCCGACACCCCGAACTGCTGGGCGGCCTCGACGATGTCATCCGGGATGACCTTGAGCGTCGCCATCCGCGACAGTTCCGGCGCTTGGGCGACCAGCGCGGCGAGCGTGCGGGCGTCGAAGCCCGCAGCGACGACCCTGTTCGACAGGCCGCGCACCTCGATCTGCGCGGCGAGGGTGGCCACGGCCCCGGCATCCCATCGCCCCTTCAGATCGAGGAGTGCGCGGCCGCCCTCCGTGACCAGCAGATCGAGCACCTCCTCGGCCGTGGGCACGGGCGTGCCCCTGTACGCCGGAGCGAACGTACGTCCGGCGTCGAGGGCACGAAGCTGCGCGAGCGTCAGGTCGACGACCCGACCGTGCCCGTCGGTCGTGCGGTCGACGGTCTTGTCGTGCATGAGCACGGCGTGGCCGTCGGCGCTCAGAGCCAGGTCGACCTCGACGTACTCGAAGCCGCCGCGCAGCGCCTCGCGGATCGCGGGCAGCGTGTTCTCGGGCGCCGTGGCACCGCCGCCGCGGTGCGCGGCGATGAAGGCTCGCTCCCCCGGGTCGCGCGCCTGGCCCAGCATGTCGGTGGCCGTGGCGCGTGCGGGCGCCACATCGGCCAGGGCGATGACGAGCATGCTGGCCACCGCGAGCACGCAGACGATCAGCAGAGCGTAGATCCGCTCACGGGGAGCGGATGCCGCGGCGTCGGGCATCGGGCATGTCCTTCGGTCGAGCAGCCCCGTCGCCGTCGACGGGGTGCGACCACCCTACCCGATTCGTTACCGTTCCGTTATCTTTTTTCTGTTTCTCAGACCATGCTCTTGGGGTGCCAGACCGTCTTCGTCTCGGTGAAGGCGGTGATCCGCTCGAGGCTCGGGGCCGCGGCATCCGTCCCCCGCTCGGGCGGGAGCACCCGGGTGAGGGTCTCGGCCGCCGCGATCTGCAGCGACACCCAGTCGAGGTCGCCCGCGCCCACGAGGTCGAGCGCGTGCACGTCGGGGTGGGATGCCAGCCAGGGTGCGATCTCGGCCGGCGCGCCGGTCAGGATGTTGACGACGCCGGCGGGCAGGTCGGAGGTGGCGAGCACCTCGGCGAGCCCGATAGCGGCCAGCGGATGCGCCTGCGCGGCGATCACGATGACGGTGTTGCCGGCCACCAGCGCCGGCGCGATGGCCGACACGAGACCCAGCAGCGCGGAGTCCTGCGGCGCGACGATGGCCACGACGCCGGTGGGCTCGGGAACGGAGATGTTGAAGTACGGGCCGGCGACGGGGTTGCCGCTGCCGGTGACCTGGGCGAACTTGTCGCACCAGCCCGCGTACCAGACCCACCGGTCGATGGCCTCGTCGACCTCGGCGCCGGCGACGGCCGCGGTCACGCCGCCGGTCCGGACGATCTCGTCGATGAACTGCGCACGGCGCCCCTCGAGCACCTCGGCGACCCGGTAGAGCACCTGCCCGCGGTTGTAGGCGGTCGCTCCCGACCAGCCCTTCACGGCGCCGCGGGCGGCGACGACGGCGTCGCGGGCGTCCTTGCGGGAGGCCAGCGCCGCATTGGCGAGGAACTCTCCCGCAGGCGTGGTCACCTCGTACGTGCGCCCGGATTCGCTGCGGGGGAAGGTGCCGCCGATGAACAGCTTGTACGTCTTCGGCACGGTCAGTCGCTTGCTCACGCGCCCGCTCCCTTCAGATAGGCCAGCAGGCCGTGTCGGCCGCCCTCACGGCCGTAGCCGGACTCCTTGTAGCCGCCGAACGGGCTGGCCGGGTCGAACCGGTTGAACGTGTTGGCCCAGACGACGCCGGCGCGGAGGCGATCGGCGACGGCGAGGATACGCGAGCCCTTGTCGCTCCAGATGCCGGCTGACAGACCGTACGGGGTGTTGTTGGCCTTCTCGATCGCCTCGGCCGGGGTGCGGAAGGTCAGCACCGACAGCACCGGGCCGAAGATCTCGTCGCGGGCGATGCGGTGGCTGGCCTGCACGTTCGTGAAGATCGTCGGCGCGAACCAGAACCCGTTCTCGGGGATCGCGCAGTCTGCGCTCCAGCGCTCGGCGCCCTCCTGCTCGCCGATCGCGCTGAGTTCGCGGATGCGGTCGAGCTGCGCCCGCGAGTTGATCGCGCCGATGTCGGTGTTCTTGTCGAGCGGGTCGCCCAGGCGCAGGGTCGACAGGCGGGTCTTCAGCCGGTCGACGACCTCGTCGTGGACCGATTCCTGCACCAGCAGCCGGCTGCCCGCGCAGCACACGTGCCCCTGGTTGAAGAAGATGCCGTTGACGATACCCTCGATGGCCTGGTCGACCGGCGCATCGTCGAACACGATGTTCGCCGCCTTGCCGCCGAGCTCGAGCGTCACCTTCTTCTGCGTGCCGGCGACCGCCTTGGCGATCTCGCGGCCGACTCCGGTCGACCCGGTGAAGGCGATCTTGTCGACCCCGGGGTGGCGGACGAGGGCCGACCCGGTCGATCCCGCGCCGGTCACGATGTTGACGACGCCCGGCGGGAGGTCGGCTTGCTGCAGGATCTCGGCGAAGATCAGCGCCGACAGCGGCGTGGTCTCGGCGGGCTTGATCACGACGGTGTTGCCGGCGGCGAGCGCGGGGGCGATCTTCCACGCGAGCATGAGCAACGGGAAGTTCCACGGGATCACCTGGGCGGCCACCCCCAGTGCGCGCGGGTTCGCTCCCAGCCCGGCGTAGTCGAGCTTGTCGGCCCAGCCGGCGTAGTAGAAGAACCACGCGGCCACGAGCGGGACGTCGACGTCGCGGCTCTCCTTGATCGGCTTGCCGTTGTCCAGACTCTCGGCCACGGCGAGCTCGCGGGCACGCTCCTGCACGAGCCGCGCGATGCGGAACAGGTACTTGCCCCGGTCGCGGCCACTGAGCTTCGACCAGGTCTTGTCGTACGCGCGGCGCGCTGCGGCAACGGCAGCGTCGATGTCGGCGTCGTCCGCATTCGACACCGTCGCGATGTGCGACTCGTCGGCCGGTGAGATCGTCGCGAACGGCTCCCCCGATCCGGGGCGGAACTGGCCGTCGATGAACAGGCCGTACTCGTCTCGCAGGTGCAGGATCGCCCGCGACTCGGGGGCGGGCGCGTACTCGAGGAAGCCTCGGCCGGCGGGCTGGATGTCGGTCATCTCGGTCACCTCAGTCGATCGTCACGTAGTCGGCGCCGGTGTAGTGACCGGTCGCGAGCTTCTGGCGCTGCAGCAGCACGTCGTTGAGCAGGCTCGACGCGCCGAAGCGGAACAGGTGCGGCTGCAGCCATTCCTCGCCGACGGTCTCGGCGACCGTCACGAGGTACTTGACGGCGTCTTTCGCCGTGCGGATGCCGCCGGCCGGCTTCACGCCGACCTGCTGGCCGGTCGCCCGGTACCAGTCGCGCACGACCTCGAGCATGAGCAGGGTCGTGGGCAGGGTGGCGGCCGGCTGGGTCTTGCCGGTGGAGGTCTTGATGAAGTCGCCGCCGGCGAGGACTGCGAGCCACGATGCGCGCTTGATGTTGTCGTAGGTGTTCAGCTCGCCGGTCTCCAGGATCACCTTGAGCGATGCGGACGTGCCGTCGTCGCGGCGGCAGGCGGCCTTGACCTGCGCGATCTGGTCGAACACCAGGCGGTACCTGCCGGCGAGGAACGCGCCACGGTCGATGACCATGTCGATCTCGTCGGCCCCGGAAGCCACTGCTTCGGCCGTGTCGGCCAGCTTGATCTGCAGCGAGGCACGGCCGCTGGGGAAGGCGGTCGCGACAGCGGCGACGCTGACGTCCCCGTCGTCGGGGTCGCCGTGCGCGGCGCCCAGGGCGGCGACCGCGTCGGGCACCATGTCGCCGTACACGCAGACGGCGGCCACGCGCGGGCACGTGGGATCACCGGCATCCGGATGCAGCGCCTTGGCCACGAGCGAGCGCACCTTGCCCGGCGTGTCGGCGCCTTCGAGCGTGGTCAGGTCGATGAGCGTGATGATCTTGTCGAGCGCCCACGCCTTCGACGTGGTCTTGATCGAGCGGGTGCCGAGCCCGGCGGCACGCTGCTCGAGTCCGACTGCGTCCACGCCCGGGAGCCCGTGCAGGTAGCGCCGCAGCGTCGTGTCGTCGGGCACACCACCCAGCAGCGCGACCGCGTGCTCTGACGCACTCTGGATTTCCACTGTCATTGCAGGAGCCTCCGCACCTCGGTGACGTCGTCTTTCATCTGAGCGATGAGGGCATCTACGCCCTTGAACGCGACCATACCGCGCACGCGCGCCACAAACTGCACCTCGACGGAACGGCCGTAGAGGTTCAGGTCGGTCTCGTCGAGGACGTATGCCTCGACCTGCCGCACCGGCACGTCGTCGAAGGTCGGATTGGTCCCCACCGAGATGGCGGCCGGGTACCGCGTCACGGCGTGCGTGCCGCCATGCGAGTCGGGCCACCCCTCATCGCGCAGCCACCCGGCGTAGACGCCGTCGGCGGGGACGAACCCGTCGGTCTCGGTCTCGAGGTTCGCCGTCGGGAAGCCCAGTTCGCGGCCGCGCTTCAGACCGTGCACGACTTCCCCCTGCACCGCGTGCGGTCGCCCGAGCAGGCGGGCGGCGCCGGCGACGTCACCGGCGGCGAGCATCTCGCGCACCCACGTCGACGAGACCCGGCGGCCGCCGCCCTGGACGTCACCGACCACATCGGTGCGGAAGCCGAATTCGCTGCCGAGCTCTGCGAGGACGGCGGGATCGCCGGCGCCGCCCTTGCCGAACCGGAAGTCGTCGCCCACGAGCACCCGCACGACGCCGAGGGCGTCGACCAGCACGTGCTCCACGAACTCGCGTGGCGAGAGCCCCGCCAGTGCCGCGTCGAAGCGGAGCACGAGCGTGGCATCCACCCCCTCACCGGCCAGCAGCCCCAGCTTCTGCGCGAGGCTGACCAGCGGCTCGGGGCACAGCTCGGGCCGCAGGAAGCTGAGCGGGTTGCGGTCGAACGTGACCGCGACGACCCGGGCGTCCGCCTCGGCGGCGGCGACACGGGCGCGGTCGATGACGGCGCGGTGGCCGGAGTGCACGCCGTCGAACTTGCCGATCGCGACGACGGACGGGCCGAAGCCGGACGGGACCTCGGCGGGGTCGCGGAAGACGATCACCAGCTCGACCTCTCTGCGACGGGTTCGGGCTCCACCGGGGCGGGGGCGCCGGGGCGGTGCTTCACGAGCCACCACAAGCCGATGAACGGGAGGATCAGCGGGATCCACAGGTAGCCGTAGCCGAAGCCCGACCACACGGTCGCGTCATGGGCGAACAGCTCGGGCAGCACGAGGCTGAGGGTGCCGACGATCAGGACGCCGGCGAGCTCGAAGCAGATGGCGATCCACGCCACGACGTACCAGCCCGTGGAGCCGGCGCCGATGAGCGCGACGGTGGCCAGGATGTACACGACGGCCGCGGCAGCCGACAGCGTGTACGCGAGAGGGGCGGCGCCGAAGTCCTCGACGATCTGGACGAAGGAGCGACCGGTCGCGGCGAGCGCCATGATCGCGTAGACGATCACGAGGACTCGGCCGATGCCGGTCATGCGGGGACGAGGCGAAGACATGACCTCACAATGATAGGCGCGTCGTCAGGCGACCTGGACCGTCCAGATGGTCCACATGCGCCACACCATGACCGCCACTGCGAGTGCGGCGATGCCCATGATGACCGTGCTCCACCGGCTGCGCTCGAGGAGAGCCCAGGCGACGGATGCCGGGGGCAGCAGCACGGCGGAGACGAGGTACACCCAGAACTCGAGCAGACTGCCGGTGGGCGCGTTGCCGGTCAGCGGCGCGACGATCGCGACGACGACCTGGGCGATCAGCAGCAACAGGATCAGCGCCATGCCGCCGACCGTCCAGTCGCTGGGGCGGCGGCCCATCAGGCCCGCGACGACCGCGAACACCCCCGCCGCCACGGCGACGACGACCTGGACGATCGTGAACCACAGGATCATGCCTGCTCCTCCGACATGTTCATGATGCTCTTCACGTCGGCGCCGCGTCGTTGGACGATGCCGACGAGCCGGCCGTCCGGGTCGATCGCCGCGGGGGTCGCGCCGTCAAGCCGGGCTGCGGCGCCGGCGAGCCGTTTGCCGTGGCGCAGGTCACGGGCCTCGTCGGCCGACACGGCGAAGGTGCCGAGAATGGATGCCGCGACCTCGGCGTCGCCGCGCAGGGTCATTTCGGGCGTGAGCTCGGCGACGGCATCCACGACGTCGAAGGGACCGATGCGGGTGCGCCGCAGGGCGGTCAGGTGCCCGCCCACGCCCAAGGCCGAACCGAGGTCACGGGCGAGCGCACGGATGTAGGTGCCGCTGGAGCAGTCCACGACGACGTCGAGGTCGAGGTGTTCGGCCGTGCGACGCTGCGCGCGGACCTCGAAGCGCGAGACCGTGACCTGGCGCGCCTTGAGCTCGACCTGCTCCCCCGCCCGCGCGAGGTCGTAGGCGCGCTTGCCGTCCACCTTGATGGCCGACACGGTGCTCGGCACCTGCGAGATCTCGCCGGTCAGTTCGGCGATGCCGGATCGGATGGCGTCGTCGGTGACGGCGGCGAGGACTCCGGCATCCACTCGGTTCGTCTCGGTGCCGTCTGCGTCGTCGGAATCGGTCGCGACGCCGAGACGGATGGTGGCTTCGTAGGTCTTGTCGAGTCCGACGATGAACGTCAGCAGCCGCGTGGCGGGACCGACACCGAGGATGAGCAGGCCCGTGGCCATGGGGTCGAGGGTGCCGGCGTGGCCGATCTTGCGGGTGTTCAGCGCGCGGCGGGCCCGGGCGACGATGTCGTGGCTGGTCACGCCGCCGGGCTTGTCGACCAGCAGGATGCCCTTCGGAGCGGTCATGCCGCTGTCCCCCGTGTCGGGTGGCCGGGGTCGGTGTTGTCGATGACGGCGTTCGCCTTCTCTCGGGGGTGCGACTGGCGCACGTACAGGTCGAAGCCCTCCCGGTAGCGCGCGTTCGACGCGGCGTCGGGGTCGGGGTCGGTGCCGTCGCGGGCCGCCATGCGGGCGGCGGCCACGGCGGGCGGCACGTCGAGGTAGATCGTCCAGTGCCACAGCGCGTCCAGCTCCCGGCGCTGCAGGAACAGTCCGTCGACGATCAGGACGGCGTCGCGGGGCGCGGTCACCCACTCGGCCTCGATCGGCGCGTCGCGATGCAGGTCGAAGGCGCGCAGCTGGAACCCGGTGTCGTCGACGTCGCCGCCGCCGAGGAACGGGTCGACGAGCACGCGCCGGAATGTCGCGTAGTCGTACGAGTCGCGGTAGTGCCCCTCGGGCGAGGTGCGCCCGCGCGCGTAGCGTTCGAGGCGCGGGCGGTGGAAGTCGTCGAGAGATGCCCGGACGGCGGCGCGCCCGGTTTCGGTGAAGACCGATGCCAGGCCGTCGGCGAAGACGGTCTTGCCGGCGCCGTCGCGGCCGTCGACTCCGACGAGGACGCGGCCCCCGCGGTAGCGCGCCATGATCTCGTCGCGCAGTGCGCGCTGCAGCGTCGAGGCGGGTGTGATCGGAAGGCGCATGGGATCAAGCCTAGGCTTGTGCGGTGCCCGATCTCGTCCGCCCACTGGTGCAGTGGTACCGCGAGCACGCCCGCGATCTGCCGTGGCGCCGGGCCGGGTTCGGCGCGTGGGGCGTGCTGGTCAGCGAGTTCATGCTGCAGCAGACGCCGGTCAGCCGGGTGATCCCGCATCTGGAAGCCTGGCTGTCGCGCTGGCCCGAGCCGGCCGATCTCGCCGCGGACGCGCCGGCCGAAGCGGTGCGGCAGTGGGCGAACCTCGGATATCCGCGCCGCGCGCTGTGGCTGCATCGCGCCGCCGTCGAGATCCGCGACCGGCACGACGGCGTGGTTCCGCGTGACGTCGACGATCTGCTGGCGCTCAGCGGCATCGGCGACTACACCGCGCGGGCGGTCGCGGTCTTCGCGTACGGAGACCGGCATCCGGTGGTCGACACGAACACGCGCCGGGTCCTCGCCCGGACCGTGTCGGGCATGTCGCAGCCGGGGCCGCCGTCGAAACGCGATCTCGAGGCCATGACGGCGCTGCTGCCCGCCGATCGCGGCGAGGCGGCCGTGTTCAACGCCGCGACCATGGAGCTCGGGGCGGTCGTGTGCACATCGCGGTCGCCGCGGTGCGAGGTGTGTCCCGTCGCCTCAGCGTGCGCGTGGCGGGCGGCCGGCTACCCCGACACCGGCGATACCCGGCGGCGGCAGGCGCGCTACGAGGGCAGCGATCGGCAGGCGCGCGGCGCGGTTCTCAAGGCTCTGCGGGATGACGCTACCCACGCCGTGCCGCTCACGGACGTCATCCCGGAATGGCCGGACGCTCAGCAGCGCGACCGTGCGATCGACTCGCTCGTCACGGACGGGCTCGCCGACGCGTCCGGCGGGATGCTGCGGCTCCCGGCCTGACGATCAGCCGTGCACCGCGACGAGTTCGTCAACCATCTTCTCGAGTCCGGCGACACCGGGTGCCGCCGCGGCTTGCGCCTGGAGGGAACGCGCACGCTGCCGGTACGACGGTTCCGTGAGCACCTCGTCGACGGCCCGCTCGATCGCAGCCGCTTCGGGGACACCCGTCTGCAGATTGATCCCGGCCCCCGACCATTCCACGCGCCGCGTCGTCTCCTCCTTGTCCTCCGTGTCGCCGGCGACGACGATCGGCACGCCGTGGGCGATGGCCTGGTTCAGTCCGCCGTAGCCTCCGTTCGTGACGAAGACGTCGACTTTCGGCATGAGCACGTCGTAGCCGATGAACTCTGCAGCCCGCGTGTTGTCCGGCAGCGGCCCGAGGTCGGCAACGGGAGCACCGCCCGTGGTGACCACGACCAGCACGTCGCGGTCGGCGAGCCCGCGAAGGGTGGGCAGGATGAGCTCGTCGAGATGCGTGTTCGCGATCGTACCCTGCGACACGTGGACGACCGGCCGCGACCCGTCGACATCGGCCCACCACGGGGGAAGTGCGACCGATCGCGGGATGCCGGCGACCGGGCCCACGAACACGACGTTGCCGGGAAGGTCGCGGCGAGGGCATTCGAAGCCCGCGACCGTGAACTGTGCATAGCGCTCGGCATGCACCGCCCAGTCCATGAAGTAGACGCCCAGGTCCGAGCCGGTCGCCTCGTGCACGAACCCCGCGACCTGGTGCTGCGGCTTGCGCAGGATGACGTGCTTGGCCATGAGGTTCAAGAAGCGATTGCGGAGTCGGCCCATCGGGTCGTCGCGAGGGAGGATGCCGAGTCCCCAGGGCGCCGTGTCGACGCTGGAGAGCCCGAGGGGCAGGATGCCGCACGCGATGATGGGCGGCCGCGGCTCGCGCGACAGCGCCAGCGCCGCCGCGCCCACGACGGTGAACTCGGTCAGCACGGCATCGGTCGGCTCGGCCGCCACGGCGGCTCGCAGCGCGCGGTACTGTGCCATCGCGGGCGCGACGAAGATCTCCTCGACGTCGAGCACCATCCCCCGCGTCCCGGTGCGGCGGTCGCCTGCGGCACGCGTTGCGGCGATCACGGCCGCGTGGTCGATCTGCGCCGCCGCAGGCCAGGGGAGGAACTCGGCTCCCGCACCCCTGACCGCGTCGGCGAATCGATCGCCGGTGAGGAACCGCACGCGATGCCCGGAGGCGGCGAAGTGCGTCGCGACGCCGAGCACGGGTGCGACGTGGCCATCGGCGACGTGGGCGGCGAGCAGAACCGAGTACATGGCGACCTCCAGCGGAGTGTCCGCTCGTGTCATTCCGGCTCGGGCGGAATTTCGTGTTAGTTATATATACATGAAATCTCGTGCCTACACCAGCCCCCTGCGTGAACGAGCAGCGGAGATGACGCGGGAACGTATCCTGCAGGCCACGCTCGTGCGGATCTCATCGGCCTACTACGACGACGTCACCCTCGACCAGATCGCGGCCGACGCGGGTGTCACCGTGCAGACGGTGCTGCGCCGGTTCGGAAGCAAGGAAGGCATCGTCCGCGCTCTCAGCGAATCGATGACGCCGGACGTGACGGCGCAGCGCGATGAAGCGCCCGTCGGCGATGTCGCCGGGATCATCGCGAACCTCGTCGAGCACTACGAGGCGATCGGCGACCTCGTCATGCTGCTGCTGCGGCAGGAGGAGCGCGTGGCGCCGTTCGCCGAGGTCACGGCGTCCGGCAAGGCATACACGGTGGGCTGGATCGACCGCGTGTTCGCACCGTGGCTGGCCGAGCGCCCGGAAGAGGAGCAGACGCTGCTGCGCGCGCAGCTGTTCGCCGTGTGCGACACCTACATGTGGCATCTGCTCCGACGGGAGCGGCGGCTATCGCCCGAGCACACCGAACAGGCTCTGGTCGAGCTCGTGAAAGGGCTGCTCGCGTAAGGCGGCGCTGCGGGCCCTCACACGCGCGGGCGCGTGCTATTGCCCGTCGTCGAGCTCGCGTGGCTTGATGTAGGGGTCTTCGTCCCCTGCATAGGCGGCCGACGACGCGAGCCCCGCCACCTGAGCATCGCTCTCGCGCGCGGCGCGCAGGAGGTCTTCGATGTGGCCGGCGTTCTCGGGGATGCCGTCGTGGATGAACTCGAGCGTCGGGGTGAGCCGCACGTTCAGATGCTTGCCCAGCTCCGAGCGCAGCATGCCGGTCGCCGACTTGAGCGCCTGGCCCGACGCCTCGCGCTCCTCAGCAGAGCCGAGCACGGTGTAGAACACCGAGGCGTGCTGCAGGTCGCCCGTCACGCGGACGTCGGTGATCGTGACGAAGCCGAGGCGCGGGTCACGCAGCCCCTTCTCGAGGCGCTCCGCCAAAATCACGCGGATGCGGTCGCCCAGTCGCGCTTGCCGTTCACCGGCCATTTCCTTCTCCCCTGTCTCATCCGCCCGCATGCGGCGGGACGGTTCTTGCGGAGGTGACGGATGCGTCTTCGATAGTCGGGGTCTTGGGGGTCCCGTTATCGAAGACGCATCCGTCGCCGGAGCCAACAGCCGGTCAGCCGCGCGGCTTCTCCACCATTTCGATCGTCTCGATCTCGTCGCCGATCTGGATGTCGTTGAACTTGCCGAGGCCGATACCGGCTTCGAAGTCCGTGCGCACCTCGGTGACGTCGTCCTTGAATCGACGCAGCGACTCGATGGCGAGGCCATCGGCCAGCACGACGCCGTCGCGGATGACCCGCGCCTTCGCGTTGCGCGTGATGGTGCCGGACCGGACGATGACACCGGCGATGTTGCCGACCTTCGAGGAGCGGAACACCTCGCGGATCTCGGCGACACCCGACTGGACCTCTTCGAACTCCGGCTTGAGCAGGCCCTGGAGCGACTGCTCGACGTCGTCGATCGCGTTGTAGATGACCGAGTAGAACCGGACGTCCACACCTTCGCGAGAGGCACGCTCGCGCGCCTTCGTGTCGGGCCGCACGTTGAAGCCGATGACGATCGCGTTGTCGATCGTGGCCAGGTTGATGTCGGACTCGGTGATCGCACCGACGCCGCGGTGGATGATCCGCAGCTGCACCGACTCGTCGACCTCGATCTTGAGCAGCGACTCCTCGAGCGCCTCGACGGCACCGGAGACGTCACCCTTGATGATGAGGTTGAGCGACTCGACCTTGCCCTCTTCGAGCGCACGGGTGAAGTCCTCGAGCGAGATCCGCTTGCGGGCCTTGGCCAGCTGGGCGTTGCGCTCGGCCGCTTCGCGCTTCTCAGCGATCTGACGGGCCGTGCGGTCCTCCTCGGTCACGATGAACACGTCACCGGCACGGGGCACGGAGTTCAGACCCTGCACCTGGACCGGACGCGACGGGTAGGCCTCCTCGACCGGATCGCCGTTCTCGTCGATCATGGCGCGCACGCGGCCGTAGGCCGTGCCCGCGACGATCGCGTCGCCGACGCGCAGCGTTCCCGACTGGATCAGGACGGTGGCAACCGAGCCGCGCCCCTTGTCGAGCTTGGCTTCGATCGCGACACCGCGCGCGGCCTTGTTCGGGTTCGCCGTCAGGTCGAGTCCGGCGTCAGCGGTGAGGAGCACCGCATCGAGCAGGTTCTGGATGCCGGTTCCCTCACGTGCGGAGATGTCGACGAACATGACGTCGCCGCCGTACTCCTCGGCGACCAGTCCGTACTCGGTCAGCTGCTGGCGCACCTTGGCCGGGTTCGCGTCGGGCTTGTCGACCTTGTTCACCGCGACCACGACCGGCACACCTGCCGCCTGGGCGTGGTTGAGCGCCTCCACCGTCTGCGGCATGATGCCGTCGTCGGCGGCGACCACGAGGACCGCGATGTCGGTGACCTGCGCACCACGGGCACGCATGGCGGTGAACGCCTCGTGACCCGGGGTGTCGATGAAGGTCAGCGCCCGCTCATGGCCGTCGTGCTCGGTCCACACCTGGTACGCACCGATGTGCTGGGTGATGCCGCCGGCCTCACCGGCGACCACGTTGGTCTGCCGGATGGCGTCGAGGGTGCGGGTCTTACCGTGGTCGACGTGACCCATGACGGTGACCACCGGCGGGCGGATCTCGAGGTCGTCCTCGCTCTCCGCCTCCAGCTCGGCCTCGAGGTCGAGACCGAAGCCCTCGAGGAGCTCCTTGTCCTCGTCCTCGGGCGAGACCATCTGGATCTTGTAGCCGAGCTCGGCACCGAGCACCTCGAAGGTCGCCTCATCGAGCGACTCGGTGGCCGTGGCCATCTCACCGAGGTTGAACAGGATGGTCACGAGCGTACCGGGCTGCACGGTGTAGCCGGTCAGCGTCTCGATCTTGTCGGCGAAGTCCGAGATCGATGCGCCGCGGCGCATGCGGATGATCTCGCCGTTACCGCGCGAGACGTTGACGCCGCCGACGACCGGCGCGTCCCTCATCTCGAACTCTTGCCGCTTCGCCCGACGCGACTTGCGCTGACGCGACTTGCCGCCGCCCTTGCCGAACGCCCCCGCAGTACCGCCACCGGGGCCACGACCGCGGCCACCGCCGCCACCGGGACGACCGGCGAAGCCGCCGCCAGGACGACCCGGAGCGCCTGCACCTGCGCCGCCACCGGCACCGCCCGGACGACCGGGGCCGCCGGGACGCTGCTGGAAGGGCGCGCCGCCGGGACGACCGCCGCCGGGACGACCTGCGCCGCCGGGGCGCGGTGCACCGGGGCGAGGCGAACCGGGGCGCGGTGCCTGCGGACGCGGGATGTTGCCGGGGGTGGGACGCTGACCCATGCCCTGCGCAGATGCGAACGGGTTGTTGCCCGGACGGGGACCGGCGGGCCGCTGACCCATGCCCTGCTGCGACGCGAACGGGTTGTTGCCCGGACGCGCGCCACCGGGACGCGGTGCCTGCGGTGCGGGCTTGGCTGCGTCGGGCGTCGACGCATCGCCCGAGGCCGGAGCCGCGGGTGTCTGCGCAGCCGGAGCTGCCTCAGCAGCGGGTGCGGATGGTGCCGCAGGAGCGGCGGGGGCGGCGGATGCCGCGGGCGCGGCCTCGGCGGCCGGAGCCGGCTTCGCGGCGGGCCCCGCCGGACCGGGGCGACCGGGCGTCGCCTTCGCCGGCGCGGTCTGGGCGGGCGCGGCGGCCTTGACCTCGGCGGCCTTGCCGGCGCCTTCGGCTTCGAGCGCAGCCCGAAGCTTGCGAGCCACGGGGGGCTCGATGGTGGATGAGGGGCTCTTGACGAATTCGCCGAGCTCCTTCAGCTTCGCGAGCGCGACCTTACTGTCGACGCCGAGCTCGGAAGCGATCTCGTGCACGCGTGGTTTTGCCACAATTCTCCTGTCTGGGGGCCTACCCCGGACAGGGCAGACCGTTACTTGCGGACGGGTCTCATTTCGAGCCGTTCACTTTGTGTCCATAGCCGTTCAGCCGTTTCTCGATGGTCTGCGTGTCAAGCGGGCCTGACACACGCAATGCTCGCACGAACGCACGGCGCCTTATGGCGGCATCCATGCACTCAATGGTCTCGTGCACCCACGCGCCCCGCCCCGGCAGCTTCGCCTGCTCGTCGGGGACGAGCGTCGAATCCACGGCGACCACCCTCAGGAGAGTGGATCGGGGGGCACGTACGCGGCATCCGACACACGTTCGTACAGCTTCCATCGTACACCTCGGGACGTGGGGCCCGTCCGCTCACCCTTCTTCGAGGATGCTGTCGGGCTGGATGTCGATCTTGGCACCGGTCAGCTTTGCTGCGAGCCGCGCGTTCTGGCCCTCTTTGCCGATCGCCAGTGAGAGCTGGTAGTCGGGAACGAGGGCGCGCACGGCCTTGCTGCCCGCATCGAGGATGAAGCTCGATGTCACCTTCGCCGGCGACAGCGCGTTGGCGACGAACGCCGCCAGCTCGGGGTCGAAGTCGACGATGTCGATCTTCTCGCCGCTGAGCTCATCGGTCACCGCGCGGACGCGGCGGCCGAGCTCGCCGATGCAGGCGCCCTTCGCGTTGATCGACGGGTCCTTCGCGATCACGGCGATCTTGGTGCGGTGCCCGGCTTCGCGCGCAAGCGAGACGATCTCGACGAGCCCGGAAGCGATCTCGGGAACCTCGAGGGCGAAGAGCTTGCGAACCAGGCCCGGGTGGGTGCGTGACACCGTGATCGACGGGCCCTTCATGCCCTTGGAGACGCTGGTCACGTACACGCGGATGCGGGAGCCGTGCGTGTACTCCTCCCCCGGGACCTGCTCTTCGGGAGGCAGGATCGCCTCGACCGTGCCGAGGTCGACGTGCACCATGCGGGGGTTCGGTCCCTGCTGGATGACGCCGGCGACGATGTCGCCCTCTTTGCCGCGGAACTCACCGAGGATCGCGTCGTCGGCGATGTCGCGCAGCCGCTGGCTGATGACCTGCTTCGCGGCGAAGGCCGCGATCCGGCCGAAGTCCTCGGGCGTGCTCTCCTCTTCGCCGATGACGACCTCGTCCTCGTCCCGCAGCGGAACGTAGATGGCGACGTGGCCGGTCTTCTGGTCGAGTTCGGCGCGTGCGCCGTCGGGCAACTCGCCGGTGGGCGAGGTGTGCTTGGCGTACGCGGTCAGGATGGCCTGTTCGATGATCCGCACCAGTTCGTCGAAAGGGATCTCCTTCTCCCGCGACACGGTGCGCAGCAATCCCATATCGATGTCCACGGCGGCCTCCTCATATTCACTTCACAGTGTTCGATTTTCTGCGGCGCGAAACGCGCGCCGGCATCTCGTCAACGTTACCGGATGCGGACCTGAGCGATCCTGCGAAGACCCTGGTCCCAGCGGCGCCGACTTCGTCATACTGGCCGGGTGAGCGATGGCATGAAAGCAGCCGCCCGAGAGGCGCAGTCATCGACGCCGGTCCGCGTCCTCGCCCGCGGCGGGTTCGCGGCGAACGGTGTCGTCCATCTCGTCATCGGCATCATCGTGCTGGTCATCGCCTTCGGCGGTCGAGGCGAGAGTGATCAGGCCGGCGCGTTCAAGGCGATCGCGGCCGCGCCGCTCGGGTACGTGGCGCTGTGGCTGCTCGCTGTGCTCCTGGCTGCCCTGGGCGTCTGGCATCTGATCGACGGCCTTCTCGCCGACCGCGGCCGGCGGGACTCGGATACGAAGAAGTGGGGCGCGCGCATCTCGTCGTGGGGGCAGGCGCTGGTCTTCCTGACGCTGGCGGTGATCGCCGCGGCCGTGGCACTCGGCGCGCGACCCGATGCCGATGACAGCGCGACCGAGGCCAGCCGCGGCGTCCTGACCCTCCCTTTCGGCGCCCTTCTGCTGGGTGCGGTCGGCGTCGGGATCGGCGTCGCGGGCATCGTGTTCGGCGTGATGGGCGTGCGGCGCTCGTTCCGCAACCGCGTGACGATCCCGGCCGGCGGACTCGGCACGGTCGTGACGACGCTCGGTGTGGTCGGCTTCGTCGCCAAGGGCGTGGCACTGCTGATCGTGGGCGTGCTCTTGATCGTCGCGGCCGTGCGGGTGGATCCGGAGGCGGCCGGTGGGCTCGACGCGGCGATCCAGGCGCTTCTGGACGTGACCGGCGGCCCGTTCCTGGTCGGACTGGTGGGGGCGGGGCTGATCGCCTACGCGGTGTTCTGCTTCTTCCGCGCCCGGTACGCGCGATTGTGACGGCTGAGGGGCTCAGGCCGCGCGGGCGGGCCCGGCCGGTGCGCTGGGCAACTCGTTGACCGCGCGGATGAGCTGGTACAGCGAGCCGACCCGGAACTGGTCGTAGACCATGACCAGGCGCGGCAGGTCGAGCAGGTCGTCGTCATCGATCTCACGCTGCAGCGGCCCCCGCCGTTCGATGCGTCCCTCGGCGACCAGGTGCCCGAATCGCGCGTTGAGGTCGTCGACCTCGGCATCGGTCGGCTCGGCACGCAACCGCATGACCAGACGCTTGCCGACCCACCGCAGCGAGTCGTAGTTCCGCCAGAATTCTGTGATCGCCTCGGCGGCGGCGGTCACCGACTGGGTGACGAAGACGCGCTCGAGGTCGTCCGGAGAGATCACGCCGGACGGGATGAGCTGCTCGTCGGCGAAGCGCTGCAGCCCGGCCCAGAACGTGCCGTCCGGCCGGTCGAGCAGCACGATCGGCGTGGGTTCTGCCTTGCCGGTCTGCTGCAGCGTGAGCAGCTCGAACAGCTCGTCGAGCGTGCCGAAGCCGCCGGGAACGCAGACGAACCCGTGCGATTCCTTGACGAGCATCAGCTTGCGCGTGAAGAAGTACTTCATGGCCACGACGTTGCTGCTGTCGGCCACGACCATGTTCGGCTTCTCCTCGAACGGAAGCCGGATCGAGACGCCGATCGACTGCTCGGGGCCGGCGCCTTCAGCCGCCGCCTGCATGATGCCGGGGCCTGCGCCGGTGACGACCATCCACCCGCGCTCGGCGAGCGCATGCGCCACGGCTGAGGTCGCACGATAGAGATCGTCGTTGTTCTTCGTCCGCGCCGACCCGAAGATCGTGACCTTCGGCACGCCCGCGTGCGGAGCGAAGACCCGGAAGGCGGCGCGCATCTCGGCGACGGCCGCCGAGGTGATCTTCAGGTCGAGCCGCGACGGCTCGTCGAGACCCAGGCCCACGCCGGTCGCGAGGATCCGGGCGACCAGATCCGTGTGGACCGAGATTCCCGCTTCGGCGATGACTTCACGCAGGGCGTCGGTTACTTCGGGTGGGATCTGTGCGCTGTCCGGCATGACACCAGCGTCCCACTTCTGCGCAACAGGCGGCGAACGCACGGCGAACAGAGGGTGTCGGCGCACATTCGACGCGTGTCCTACGCGCTCGGGCGGATCAGCGCGCCGAGAGGTGCGCGACCGCGTCGGTGGCCGCCACCACTTCGCGGTCGCCGGTGCGACGGTCCCACAGCTCGACCTGGCCATCGGCGGCGCCACGCCCCACGATGATGATCTGCGGCACGCCGACCAGCTCGGCATCGCCGAACTTCACTCCGGGCGACACCTTGGGGCGATCGTCCAGCAGCACGTCGAAGCCGGCGGTCTCGAGGTCGGCGCTGAGCTTCTCTGCGAGATCGAACGCCGCGGCGTCTCGCCCGGTCGCCACGACATGGACGTCGAACGGCGCGACCGATGCCGGCCAGATCAGGCCTTTGTCGTCGTTGTTGAGCTCGGCGATGATCGCGAGGATGCGGGTGATGCCGATGCCGTACGAGCCCATCGTGACGGTGACGAGCTTGCCGTTCTCGTCGAGGACCTTGAGCCCGAGCGTCTCGGCGAAGAAGCGGCCGAGCGCGAAGACATGGCCGATCTCCATGCCGCGTGCGAGCTCGACGGGACCGGAGCCGTCGGGCGCGGGGTCTCCCGCGCGCACGTTCGCGACCTCGACGAAGCCGTCCGACGCGAAGTCGCGACCCGCGACGAGCGAGTGCACGTGCTTCTGGTCGATGTTGGCACCCGTGATCCACGACGTTCCGTCCACGACGCGGGGGTCGAGGAAGAAGCGGATGCCGGTGGCCGACTCTTCACCGAGGATGGCCCCCTGCTCCGACCACGGTCCGATGTAGCCCTTGACCAGCAGCGGCTGGCGCTGGAAGTCCTCGGGGGTCGCCGCCTCGACGGCGGCGGGCGCGAACGCGACCTCGACGCGCTTGTCGTCGACCTCGCGGTCGCCGGGGATGCCGACGACCACGAGCTCGCGTGTGCCGTCGGGGTGCGTGAGGGCGAGCACGACGTTCTTGAGCGTGTCGGCGGCCGAGTAGTCGCCCTCGAGCACGGCGTTGGAGTGCGCGACGAGGGTCTCGATCGTCGGGGTGTCCGGCGAATCGAAGATCACGGGCGTGGGAAGACCGTCGAACGGGATCGCGTCGGGGGCGACCGTCGTGAACGCCTCGACGTTGGCCGCGTAGCCGCCCGCCGAGCGCACGAAGGTGTCCTCGCCGACGGGGGTGGGGTGCAAGAACTCCTCGCTGCGTGCGCCGCCCATGAGTCCGTTGTCGGCCGCGACGATGACGTACTCGAGCCCGAGACGCTGGAAGATGCGCTCGTACGCGTCGCGCTGCGCCTGGTACGAGGCATCCTGGCCGTCGTCGGTGTAGTCGAACGAATACGCGTCCTTCATCGTGAACTCGCGGCCGCGCAGGAGTCCTGCGCGGGGACGCGCCTCGTCGCGGTACTTGTCCTGGATCTGGTAGATCGACAGGGGCAGGTCCTTGTACGACGAGTAGAGGTCCCTCACGAGGAGCGTGAACATCTCCTCGTGCGTCGGGGCGAGGAGGTAGTCGGCGCCGCGCCGGTCCTGCAGCCGGAAGATGCCGTCGCCGTAAGAGGTCCAGCGGCCGGACGCCTCGTAGGGCTCGCGCGGCAGCAGCGCGGGGAAGTGCACCTCGTACGCGCCCGCGTTGCCCATCTCCTCGCGGACGACGGCTTCGATCCTGGCCTTGACCTTCAGCCCCAGCGGGAGCCAGGTGAAGATGCCGGGTGCGGCGCGACGGATGTAGCCGGCGCGGACCAGCAGCCGGTGGCTCGTGACCTCGGCGTCGGCCGGGTCTTCACGGAGCGTGCGGAGGAAGAAGTGCGAGAGACGGGTGACCACGAGCACCAAGCTTACTCAGCGCGGTCGACGGTCCCGCCGGGCGGACCTGCACCGGCGACCTACACTGGCCCCGTGCCCCGCCGCCGTTCCCGCATCGTCCCGACCGCAGCGCGCGGCGACCTGGCCGACTCCCTCTCGGCCCTGCGCGCCGAGCTCGGCCTGCCCGAGTCGTTCCCGCCGGCGGTGCAGGCCGAAGCGGACCTCGCTGCGCAGTCCGTGCCGGTCGAGCCGGCGGCATCCACTCTCGCGGATCTTCGGCACATCGAGTTCCTCACGATCGACCCGGCCGGATCGACCGATCTCGACCAGGCGCTGCATCTGGAGCGGACGGCAACGGGTGCCGTCCTCCACTACGCGATCGCGGATGTCGCGGCCTATGTCGTTCCCGAGGGGGCGATGGATGCCGAGGCGCGCACCCGTGGCCAGACCATGTACGCCCCCGACGGGCGCATCCCGCTGCACCCGGCAGTGCTGAGCGAGGGGGCCGCATCGCTGCTGCCAGGCCATGACCGCCGCGCATTCGTCTGGCGCTTCGTGCTGGACGAGGGCGCGCGACCGGTGGAGACCACGCTGACCCGCGCCGTCGTGCGCTCGCGTGCGCAATGGTCGTACGTCGACGCGCAGGCGGCGGTGGATGCCGGAACGGCACCCTACTCGCTGACGGCCCTGCCGTGGTTCGGCGCCGAGCGCGCCGCGCGTGAAAGCGAGCGGGGTGGCGCGAGCCTGAACATCCCCGAGACGCGGGTGGTGAGAGAGCCGGGCGGATACCGGCTCGAGCGCAGTGACGGGGTCCCGCTCGAGGACTGGAACGCGCACGTCTCGCTGCTGACCGGGATGGCGGCCGCGGAGATCATGCTGGCCGGCCGCATCGGGATTCTGCGCACGATGCCGCCCGCCGCTGCCGAAGACATCGAGGAGTTCCGTACCCAGACGGTGGCGCTCGGACTGCCGTGGCTGGAGCGGCAGCCCTACGGCGACTACCTGCGCGATCTGCCGCGCACCCCGGCCGCACGGGCGGTGCGCGAGCACGCGGGCGGGCTGTTCCGCGGTGCGGGATACGTCACGTTCGACGGCGAGGTGCCCGAGCAGACGGTGCAGTCCGCGATCGGAGCGGCGTACGCACACACGACCGCTCCCCTGCGCCGGCTCGTCGATCGCTGGGTGCTCGTGATCTGCGAGGCCCTGGCGAACGGACGCGAGGTGCCGGCCTGGGCGCGAGGGTCGCTGGCCGAACTTCCGGCGCTCATGACACGCAGTTCGCAGCGTGCGAGCCAGCTGAATGCCGGCGCCCTCGACCGGGTCGAGGCCGCCGTGCTGCACGGCCGTGAGGGCGAGGAGTTCGAGGGCCTGGTGCTCGCCCGGCGAGGCGACGGTGCACGCGTGCAGCTGCGCCGCCCACCGGTCGAGGCGAAGGTGAAGGGCCTCGATGACGTCGCACCCGGGACGATCGTGAGGCTGCGCCTGGTTCGCACCTCGATCGCCGACGGCACAGCCTCGTTCACCCCGGTGGTGTCGTGAACGAGTCGGCAGCCCGGAGTAACGTGGCCCCGACGTCGACGTCAGGAGCAGTCATGGCCACTCTCGGCAACATCACGTTCTACGCGGACGACCCGCGTGCGCTCGCGCATTTCTGGTCCGGTGTGTTCGGCTATCCGGCGCTGGAGTGGGAAGAGCCCATGAAGAGCGAACTGCTGGCCGCGGGACTCACCGAAGCCGACCTGGCCACCCGCGCTCTGGCCGAAGATCCCGAGGGAATCGGCCCGCGGCTGTTCTTCCATCACGCCGACGGCCCCAAACGGGGCCGCAACCGGCTGCATCTGGACGTGTCGGTCGCTCGAGACGGCGACGGCGACCACCGCTCACGGCTTGAGACCGAGAAAGACCGCCTGGTGGCGCTCGGCGCGACCGTCGTGCGACTCGTGGACCAGCAGTGGGGGCCGTGGCCGGACCTCTATTACCAGCTCCGGGACCCCGAGGGGAACGAGTTCTGCCTGCAGTGAGCCGACCTCAGCCGATCTGTCGTCGCGCGCGCCCTACGGCATGACGCGTGCGAGGGGGCCGATCCCCTCCCGGCGTTCGAACACCAGGTGCGTCTCGGTCGTGCGGACCGTCTCGTGCACCGTGATGTGCTGCAGCACGATGTCGCGCAGCGCGGCGGCGTCTTCGACCGCGACATGCACGAGGAAGTCATCCTCGCCGGCGACGTGGAACACCTCGATCACTCCCGGCGTGCGCTCGAGCGAGTCGAACAGCCGGCCCACGCCTTCGCGCGTGTGCCGGCCCAGGCGCACCCGGATGACCGCCTGCAGCGGGAGCCCGAGTGCGGCCGGATCGAGGACCACGCGCACGCCTGCGATCACCCCGCGGGATCGCAGCAGCCGCACCCGGTAGGCGCAGGTCGACTCCGCCACGCCCAGCTCGGCGGCGAGCGCCTTGTTGGAGCGGCCCGGCTGCCGCACGAGGGCAGCCAGAATCCGCAGGTCGAGGTCGTCAAGGCCTGACGGCGAGGCTTGTGGATCGGACAATCTGCGTCTCCCTCCGGCATCCATCCTTGGCGGATCTTCAATGATCTGGCGGATTGACGTCGCGTTCCACAGTATCGTTCGACAGTCACCGCCTGTTCAGCAACACTCGACGGCATGACCCGTCCACAGCATCCCGACACCCTCGCCGTCCACGGCGGTCGCGACGACCTCGCCGCGCTCGGCGTGCACGCTCCCCCGCTCGACCTCTCCTCGACCTACCCGCTCCCGGATGTCGGGCTCGGCGGCGACTCATACGAGGCGCTGGCATCGGGCGGCACGCCCATCGAGGGCGGCAGTCATGTCTACGCCCGGCTCTGGAACCCGACGGTCGCACGCTTCGAAGAGGGCTTGGCACGGCTGGAGGGCACCGAGGCGGCGGTCGCATTCGCGTCGGGGATGGCCGCGCTGACGGCTGTCCTGCTGTCGCACACGGTCTCGGTCGGCAGGCCCCACGTCGTCGCGGTGCGCCCGCTCTACGGCGGCAGCGACCACCTGCTGGCGACGGGACTGCTCGGCACCGAGGTGTCGTACTGCAGTCCCGGCGAGGTCGCCGCCCACATTCGCGAAGACACGGGAGTCGTGCTGCTCGAGACGCCGGCCAACCCGACGCTGGAGGTGGTCGACATCGCCGGCGTGGTCGCCCGGGCCGGGCGTGTGCCGGTCGTCGTCGACAACACGTTCGCGACGCCGGTGCTGCAGAACCCCACGGCCCACGGCGCGGCGATGTCGCTGCACAGCGCGACGAAGTATCTCGGCGGCCACGGTGACGTGATCGGCGGCGTCGTCGCGTGCTCGGAGGAGACGGCCGCGGCCCTGCGCCAGGTGCGCGCGATCACCGGGTCGATCCTGCACCCGCTGGCCGCCTACCTGCTGCACCGCGGCCTGCAGACGCTGCCGGTGCGCATGCGCGCGCAACAGCAGTCCGCCGCCCGCATCGCCGCGTGGCTGCAGCGTCACGACGCGGTCGCGCAGGTGTTCTACCCGGGTCTTGCGGACGACCCGCTCGTGGGAACCCAGCAGCGCGGCGGCGGGGCGATGGTGTCGATGCGGCTGCGCGGCGGGTACGACGCGGCCGCGCGCGTCGCCGAGTCGACCGCGCTGTTCACGCACGCGGTCTCGCTCGGCGGCGTCGACTCGCTCGTGCAGCACCCAGCAGCTCTGACCCACCGGCCGGTGGCGCCCGAGGCCCGACCGGGCGCCGACATCCTGCGACTGTCCATCGGACTGGAGCACGTCGACGACCTCATCGCCGACCTCGCGCAGGCCCTCGACGGCACTCTCGTGCGTTCGGACCCGGATCGCGTGCCGGCGGAGCAGGTCGCGGTCGGCTAGGCCCGCGACGCCACCGCGCACGCCCACTCGATCGCCAGCGCAGGCGAACTCACCGACACAGGACGTTCCGGGCCGAGATCGTCCTGTGTGCGCGATTTCTCCTGCGTGGGTGATGTCCGCGACACGCGGGCGCCGCGCACACGACACAGCGCGGAACAAGGTGGGAGGATCCACGACATGACGCTCCACCAGTTCCCCCGCTATCCCCTGACGTTCGGGCCGAGCCCGCTGCAGCACCTGAAGCGCCTCACGCAGCACCTCGGCGGTGCCGAGATCTGGGCCAAGCGTGAGGACGTCAACAGCGGTCTCGCCTTCGGCGGCAACAAGACCCGCAAACTCGAGTACATCGTTCCCGACGTCCTGGCATCCGGTGCCGACACGCTCGTCTCGATCGGCGGCTACCAGTCCAATCACACCCGCCAAGTGGCCGCCGTCGCGGCTCACCTGGGGCTGAAGGCACGCCTCGTACAGGAGAAGTGGGTGCCGTGGGACGACCCCACGAACGACCGCGTCGGCAACATCCTGCTCTCTCGGATGATGGGCGCCGACTCGCGGCTCGATGATGCCGGGTTCGACATCGGCATCCGCGATTCGTGGACGCAGGCGCTGAGAGAGGTGGAGGATGCCGGGGGCACGCCGTACCCGATCCCGGCCGGCGCCAGCGAGCATCGCCTCGGCGGGCTGGGCTTCGCGAACTGGGCGTTCGAGGTCGCCGAGCAGGAGAAGCAGCTGGGGGTCTTCTTCGACACGATCATCGTCTGCACCGTCACGGGTTCGACGCACGCCGGCATGATCGCCGGCTTCGCGGCTCTGGAAGAGCTCACGGGTGTCAGGCGGCGCGTGCTCGGCATCGACGCCTCGGCCACTCTCGAGAAGACCCGCGACCAGGTCGCGCGCATCGCCCGGAACACCGCAGAGCTGATCGAGCTGGGCCGCGAACTGCGTGACGACGAGATCCAGGTGCTCGAGGGCTGGGCCGGCGAGCTGTACGGGTTGCCGGTCGAGTCGACGATGGATGCCATGACTCTCGGCGCCCAGCTGGAAGCGATGATCACGGACCCGGTCTACGAGGGCAAGTCGCTCGCGGGCCTGATCGACCTCGTGCGCGGAGGCGACATCCCGAAGGACTCGACGGTGCTGTACGCGCACCTGGGCGGGCAGCCGGCGATCAATGCCTACCACTCGCTGTGGGGCTGAGCGCGCCGTAGACTAAGTCACATGACTAAGTCGGATTCCCCCGCCATCACGGTGGTCGGCGTACATGAAGCGAAGACGAACCTTTCACGGCTTCTGCGAATGGTCGAGAGCGGCGCGGAGGTGGAGATCAGGCGCGGGGGCTCCCCGATCGCGCGACTCCTCCCGATCGACGACGCCCCACCGAAACGGCAACTCGGGATCGACAAGGGAAAGATCTGGATCTCCGACGATTTCGACGAGCCGATGACGGAGATCGAACAGGCGATTGCGAGCAATGACCTCTTTCCTGCTTGATACACACGTCTGGCTGTGGATGCTCGACGACAACCCTCGGTTGCGTGGGCGCATCCGAGCCATCGTCCAGGACGAGTCCTCTGACCTCCATCTGTCTGCCGCCAGTCTGTGGGAGATCTCCATCAAGATGCATCAGGGCCGATTGCGCCTTGCCGGATCGACCGAGGAGCATCTTCGAGATCGCCTGCGCGTCACCCGGGTCTCGGCCGTGCCCATCGACGCCTCCGACGCCTTCGCGGCCGGTGCGCTGCCACACCACCACGCTGATCCCTTCGACCGGATGATCGTCACCCACGCGCGCGCACTGAAGGTGCCACTGCTCACCGCCGACCCGCGGCTCGCGGCGTACGACGTCGAGACCGTCATGGACTGAGGCGAGTGAGCCGACCGGCCCGGACAGCGCACCGGGTCAGACCGTGACGACCTGCGCGGTGCCCACCGCGGCATCCGGACCCATCTCATCGGCGATGCGACGGGCCTCTTCGATCAGCGTCGCGACGATCTCGGACTCGGGCACGGTCTTGATGACCTCGCCCTTCACGAAGATCTGTCCCTTGCCGTTGCCGGACGCCACGCCGAGGTCGGCCTCGCGCGCCTCGCCCGGGCCGTTGACGACACAGCCCATGACGGCCACGCGCAGCGGCACCGTCATGTCCTTGAGTCCCTCGGTCACATCGTCGGCGAGCGTGTAGACGTCGACCTGCGCACGACCGCACGACGGGCACGAGACGATCTCGAGCTTGCGCTCGCGCAGGTTCAGCGACTGCAGGATCTGATGGCCGACCTTGACCTCTTCGGCCGGTGGCGCTGACAGCGAGACGCGGATCGTGTCGCCGATGCCCTCGGACAGGAGGATCCCGAACGCGGTCGCGCTCTTGATCGTCCCCTGGAACGCCGGGCCGGCCTCGGTGACCCCGAGGTGCAACGGCCAGTCGCCGCGTTCGGCGAGCTGCCGGTACGCCTTGACCATGACGATCGGGTCGTTGTGCTTGACCGAGATCTTGAAGTCGTGGAAGTCGTGCTCTTCGAACAGCGATGCCTCCCACACGGCGCTCTCCACGAGCGCCTCGGGCGTGGCCTTGCCGTACTTCTCGAGCAGACGCTGGTCGAGCGACCCCGCGTTCACGCCGATGCGCAGCGAGACACCGGCATCCTTCGCCGCCTTCGCGATCGCACCCACCTGATCGTCGAACTTGCGGATGTTCCCGGGGTTCACGCGCACGGCGGCGCAGCCGGCGTCGATGGCCTGGAACACGTACTTCGGCTGGAAGTGGATGTCGGCGATCACCGGGATCTGACTCTTCTTCGCGATGATGTGCAGCACGTCGGCGTCGTCCTGGCTCGGCACGGCGACACGCACGATCTCGCAGCCGGAGGCGGTGAGCTCGGCGATCTGCTGGAGCGTGTGGTTGATGTCGGTGGTGGGCGTGGTCGTCATCGACTGGACGCTGACCGGCGCGTCGCCGCCGACAAGGACCTTGCCGACCTTGATCTGACGGCTCTTGCGGCGGGGCGCGAGCACCTCTGGCACACGCGGCATTCCGAGATTGACTGCTGGCACCCACCCAGCCTACGACCCGGTGCCCGTGCCCGGGCTGAGTGCCGTCGGCCGGCCCGGCGACCTGCTATCGTGACGGCATGTTCGCGCGCACTTCCTGGTGGCCCACCCGCTGACGGCGGTGTGCTCGCGACCCGAGAACACAGACCGCCCCTCGAGGCGGTCTTTTTCGTTCCGCGATGACGCGACCGCCCGATATGCAGAAAGGCCCCGGCCATGACCGCGCGCCCCTCCCCCCTCGCCGCCGCGATCGCCGGTGACCGCCCGTTCGCCCTGCTCGCCCGAGACGGCCAGACCGTCGAGGTGCTCACCGGCGCGGTGGTCGATGTGCCCCTGCTGGCCGACATTCCGCTGATGGATGCCGCGGGCGCGGCCCGGGAGGTGCTGGCTCTCGTGCCGTTCCGCCAGGTCGTCGAGCGCGGCTTCGAGTGTCATGACGATCAGGCACCGCTGCGCTGCCTCGTCGTGGACGACCACGACGCCGTCCCGCTGGCGGAGGCGCTGACCGAGCTGCCCGACGCCGCCGTACCGCTGATCGATGCCGGGTTCGACATCCCCGACGCCGAGTACGCCGACATCGTGCGGCGCGTGATCGCCGACGAGATCGGCCGCGGCGAGGGGGCCAATTTCGTCATCCGGCGTGACTTCACGGCATCCATCGACGTCGACGCCGTCACCGCGGGGCTCACCTGGTTCCGCGCGCTGCTCGAGCACGAGCGCGGCGCGTACTGGACCTTCCTCATCGTCACCGACGGACATCTCGCCGTCGGCGCGAGCCCCGAGGCGCACGTGAGCGCGCAGGGCGGCGCGCCGGCGAAGCCCGGCTTCAGCACCGTCACGATGAACCCGATCTCGGGCACCTTCCGCCACCCCGCCGGCGGCGCGACCGTCGACACCCTGACCGAGTTCCTCGGCTCGACCAAGGAGACCGAAGAGCTGTTCATGGTCGTCGACGAAGAGCTCAAGATGATGTCGGCGGTGTGCGGCGACGGCGGGCGCATCACCGGTCCGCATCTCAAGGAGATGTCGCGGCTCACCCACACCGAGTACATGCTGCGAGGGCAGAGCACGATGGACCCCCGCGACATCCTGCGCGAGACGATGTTCGCGCCTACGGTGACCGGCTCGCCGATGCAGAACGCGTGCACCGTCATCACCCGGCACGAGCGGTCGCCGCGAGGCTACTACTCCGGCGTCGCCGCACTGTTCACCCCGACGCCGGACGGACGCCATGACCTCGATGCGCCGATCCTCATCCGCACCGCGTACCTCGTCGACGGGCAGCTGCGCGTGCCGGTCGGTGCGACGCTCGTGCGCCACTCCGATCCGGACGGCGAGGTCAGCGAGACCCACGGCAAGGCCGCCGGCGTGCTCGGAGCGATCGGCGCCGTCGAACGCGACCCGTCGCCGGCACCGGTCGTCGACACGGATGCCGTGGACGAAGACGCCCCGGCCGCGCAGCCGCGGCTGCTCGCCGATGATCCCGGCATCGCGACGCTGCTGGCCGGACGCAACGAGCGCCTGGCTGCGTTCTGGCTGAACCCGCAGGATGCCGGGGGCCACGGCCCGTACGCCGGTCGCACCGCCGTCGTGGTCGACGCGGAAGACCGCTTCACGACGATGCTCTCCCATCAGCTGCGTCACCTGGGCTTCGAGGTGACGATCACCCGCTGGAGCGATGCCGACCCGGCCTCCCTCGACATCGCGGACCTGGTCGTCGCCGGCCCCGGGCCCGGTGACCCGCGCGACGACGCCAGCGACCGCATCACGGCGATGCGCACGGTCGTCGATGCCCGCCTGGCCGAGGAGCGACCGCTGCTGGCCGTGTGCCTCAGCCACCAGGTGCTCGCGCACCGCCTCGGCATCGAGCTCGCACCGCTGGCGGCACCGCACCAGGGGCTGCAGAAGACCGTGGATGTGTTCGGGCAGCCGGCATCCATCGGCTTCTACAACACGTTCACCGCGCGGGTGGATGCCGGGACCACGACTGTCGGCGTGACCGAGGTGTCCGCCGATCCGGCGTCCGGCGACGTGTACGCGCTGCGCGGACCCGGCTACGCATCGGTGCAGGGCCACCTCGAGTCGATCCTCTCGCGCGACGGGTTCGAGACGCTGCAGCGCCTCGTGGCGCACGCGCTGGCGCCGTCCGACCTCTGAGGGGCCGGTTCAGCGTTCGCGTGCGAGTCGCGCCGCGAGCAGACGCCGCTCGGCCTCGTTGGCGGTGAGTTCGAGCGCCCGCTCGTCGGCCCCGGTCGCCTCGTCGTCGCGCCCGAGCGCGCGCAACAGCCGAGCGCGCACGGCGTGCCAGAGGTGGTAGCGCTCGAGCGCGCCGCGGAGCCCGTCGACCTCGTCGAGGGCACGCGCCGCGCCGGCGACCTCGGCGAGCACAACGGCCCGGTTGAGGCGCACGAGGGGTGACCGGTCGTATCGAAGCAGCATGTCGTAGAGGACGAGCATCTGCGGCCAATCGGTCTCCTGCCACGTCCGCGCATCGGTGTGGCACGCCGCGATCGCCGCGTGCAGCTGCCACCGGCCGGGAGTGCGGAGCGCGGCGGCCCGGGCCAGTTCCGCCTGCCCCTGTGCGATGAGCGCACGATCCCAGCGGCTGCGGTCCTGGTCGCCGAGAAGCACGAGCTCGCCGTCGACGGCACGTGCCGCCTCGCGCGCCCGGTGGAACAGCAGCATGGCGCGCAGTCCGGCAGCCTCTGCCTCACGCGGCAGCGCGTCGGCCACGACGCGGGCGAGCCAGAGCGCGTCTTCGGCGAGATCACGGTCGGTGCCTGCGTCGGCTCCGGCCGCGAGATGCGCGGAGCCGTACATGACCGAGAGCACCGTCAAGACGATGTCGAGACGGTCTACGCGCTCGGACTGCTCGGGAATGCGCAGCGGGATGGCGGCATCGGCCATCTTGCGTTTCGCGCGGGAGATGCGCTGGCCCACCGTCGCGTCCCGCTCCAGCGTCGCGCGGGCGATCTGCGCCGTCGTGACCCCGAGGACGGCCCGGAGGGTGAGCGCGAGCTGGGCCTCGGGTGCCAGCGCGGGGTGGCAGCAGCCGAACAGGAGCGACAACCGCTCGTCGGCCTCGGGCTGCGCGGTCTGCTCGTCGGCGCGAGTGGCGAGCAGCGCGAGCTTCGCACGGTACGTCTTGTCGCGGCGCATCCGGTCCAGCGCGTTGTGGCGCGCGGCCTGCATCAACCAGCCGCCCGGGCGCGGCGGGACACCACGCCGCCGCCAGTCGTGCAGTGCCTCCTCGATCGCTGAAGCGGTGGCCTCCTCCGCCACGTCGAGGCTGCCCGTCGTGACAGTCAGCGACGCGACGATCCGCGCCGCCTCATCACGGACGAGGTGCGCGAGTTCGCGATCGGATGCCGTGGCTCGGGCAGTGCTGCCCGCCGCGCCCGGAGCCACGGCATCCTCGCGGGTCACGGCTCGAACTGGTCGTAGTCGGTGACCATCGGACGGATCTCCACGCTGGTGCTCGGAATGGTCAGGCTCGGCCAGGTCTTCACCAGCGCGATGGCGGCATCGAGGTCGGGAACGTCAATGATGGCGAAGCCGCCGATGACCTCCCTCGCCTCGGAGAACGGGCCGTCCACCACGACGGGGCCGTCTGCACCGTACGTGACGGTGGTCGCCGTCGTGACCGACTGCAGCTCCGCGCCGCCGTCGGCCATCTTGTCGGCGTTGTCGGTGAACCACTGGTAGATCCGCGCGTAGTCCTCCTGCAACTGCTCGGCAGGGATCTGCGCGTCGGTCTCGGGATCGGACGTGAACATGATGACGTACTTCACTGCGGCCTCCTCAGGTGGGGTTCCCGTCGTACACGGGAACCGTTTCACCCCCACAGCGAACAGGCAAGCCCGATTTCGACAGACGTGCCGATGATTCAGCCGAAGAGGACCACCGGGTTGAAGACGTCGGCGAGGATCAGGATGCCGCCCATCACGACCAGGGCGATCACGACCGCGAAGGTGACCGGCACCAGTTTGGTCGCGTCGACCGGCTTCGGCGGCGGGCGGCGCAGCAGCTTCGCCCACGCACGCTTGAGTCCGTCCCACAGGGCGACGATGACGTGTCCGCCGTCGAGCGGCAGCAGCGGGATCAGGTTGAAGACGAACAGGGCGATGTTCAGCGCCGCGAGCAGCTCGATGATGGCGGCCGCGCGGTTGAGTACGGGTGCGTCGATCGCGGCGACCTCGCCGGCGATCCGACCGGCGCCCACGACCGACAGCGGCCCGTTCGGGTCGCGCTCCTGCCCGGTGAACAGGTCGACCGCGGTCTCGTAGACCTTCACCGGCAGCTGGGCGATGATGCCGATCACCTGCCCGGTGCGGTCGAGGGCGATCCGCGGGCCTTCCCAGATCGGCTCGCGGACGTACTCGACCGCGGCGGTCATGCCGACGAAGCCGACCTCGGCTGTGGTGATCTCGCCGTCTTCGCCGACCACGTCCCGCTCGGCGAGCATGGGGGTCATCTGCAGGGTCAGCTGCCGGCCGTCGCGCTCCACCACGACCTGGAGGGTCTGGCCGGGCGCGTCCTGGATGAGCGCCGAGGCGTCGGGGAACGTCGACACCGGGGTGCCGTCGACCGAGACGAGCACATCACCGGGCTGCAGGCCCGAGGCCGCGGCGGGCGATGCGGGGTCGTCGGGGCCGCATTCGGTGGCCGTGGTGGATGCCGGGAGCGCACAGACGCTGACCTCCGCCACGGTCGTGGTCGCGGTCTGCACGCCGATGCCGCTGACCACGATGCCGAACAGCACGAAGGCGAGCAGCAGGTTCATCGTCGGTCCGCCGAGCATGACGATGACGCGCTGCCAGACCGGGAGCTCATAGAACGCGCGCTTGGTGCCGACGTCTTCGAGCGTCTCGGCGTTGGCGACCCTGGCATCCTGCACCATCGTGGCGAAGAAGCCGCCGGCGGCGCGGCCCCCACGGCTGGTGGCATCGGGGGCCGGCGGGTACATGCCCGCCATCGAGATGTAGCCACCGAGGGGGATGGCCTTGAACCCGTACTCGGTCTCGCCGAACCGGCGCGACCACAGGGTGGGTCCGAAGCCGATCATGTACTGGCCGACGCGCACGCCGAACTTCTTCGCGGGCAGCAGGTGGCCCATCTCATGGAGCGCGATCGAGACGGCGAGGCCGATGACGAGCAGCACCACACCGATGACGAAAGCGAGGACGGTCACGAGAGCCCAGGCTAGTGGCGGCGGCTTTGAGTTTGCCGTGCCGCTCGCGGGCTCTGGCGCGGATAGGCTCGAGGCGTGGAATCGGTGGACAGATCGCAGCGGCGTGGCCGCGCAGTGCGCGGTGCCGCCGCCGCAGCCGTGGCGACCACCGTCGCGGCCACCGCCCACACCCTGTCTGGCGGAGATGCGCCGCCGGTGTGGCTGCTGGTCGCGGTCACCCTGCTGGCCACGCCGATCGCCGTCCTGCTCACCGGGCGGCGGCCGTCGCTATGGCGCACGACGTCGGTCGTCGCGGTGAGCCAGCTGCTGCTGCACCTCGCCTTCGCCACCGTCGGCACCGCCGGTCCTGCCGGAGGACGCCACGTGCACGGCGCGGCCGTCAGCCTCGCAGGCTCCGGAGGCGATGGGGCCGGCGCCGTCGGCGCGCTCGCGAGCGACCCGCTCATGCTGGCCGGGCACGTCGCGGCGGCGGCCGTCACGGTGCTGCTCGTCAGCCACGGCGAGCGCGCGCTCCGCGCGATTGCGGCCGGCCTGCGCCACGTCGTGGAACGCACGGTGATCGCGTGGCACCGGCCCGCTCCTCTGCTTCGCGTCATCGCTCTCCCGCTGGGCACCGCACGCGGCGCCGTCGCGCTGACCTCGGTGTCACGCCGGGGCCCACCCGTTCTCTCGCTCTGACCCACGCCGCAGCAGCGGCATCCCCTGGCGCACCACTGCGGCATCCCGAGACACGACTGGTCCGGCGAGCGCCGCCGGTGCCGCGCCGACCTGCGACATCGTCGCGCCACCCACAGAGAGACCATCCATGACTTCTTCCCGCATGTCCTCCCCCGCCCGCCGCCGCACACGTCTGGCTGCCGGCCTCGCCGCCGGTGCGATGCTGGCCGTGGCCGTTCCGCTGGCGGCATCCGCCCACGTCCACGTCTCACCCACCGACAGCGCCGCCGGCATCAGCACCCGCCTCGAATTCGACTTCAGCCACGGGTGCGACGGCTCCCCCACCACCGGCCTCGTCTTGGACATTCCCGAGGGCATCGACGCGGTCACACCCGTGCTCGACGGCGCCTGGTCGATCTCACGCGAGCTCGGCACCGACGGCATCGCCACTCAGGTGGTCTACACCGCGGTGGTTCCGGTCGAGGACGGCGTGAGCGCGACCGTCGCGCTCGACGTCGTCTTCGCCTCGTCGGTCGCCGGCACCGACGTCGCCTTCCCTGTCACCCAGCAGTGCGCCGACGGCGAGACCGGGTGGACCGAGATCGCCGACGAGGGCCAGGATCCGCACGAGCTCGACTCCCCGGCCCCCGTGGTCGCCGTCGGCGACGTGGCGGCCGCGGACGATGGCCACGGTGACTCCCACGCCGACGCAGACGCGAGTGCGGACGGCGACACCGACACGACGGCCGCCGGCGACCCGGTCGCACGGTGGCTGAGCGTCGGCGCACTCGTGGCCGCGCTGGCCGCCCTGGGCGTCGCGATCTTCGGGCGCCGACGCCGCGGCTGACACATCCCGCACGGGCGCGGGTGAGAAGATGGACGGGCTATGCCGACTCCGCCTCCCGCCACCCCGCCCGTGCTCCGCCCGGAGCATCCTCCCGTCCGGCCGCTCGATGAGATCGCGGCCCGCTTCTCGTACGAGGTGCGCGGCGATCTGACCGGCCGCAGTGCCACCGGCGTCACCCTCGCGACCAGCGATCTGCGAGCGGGCGACATCTTCGTCGGCATCCACGGCGTCCGCCGTCACGGCGCCGAGTTCGCAGCCGAAGCGGCCGAGAAGGGCGCTGTGGCGATCCTCACCGACGCCGGCGGCGCGGAGATCGCGCGGGATGCCGGACTGCCGATCCTCGTGACCGACGACCCCCGAGGACGCATGGCCGATCTCGCGGCATGGGTCTACGGCAACGTCGGTGCGATGCCCGTCATGCTCGGCGTGACCGGCACCAACGGCAAGACTTCGACGGTGCACCTGCAGGATGCGCTGCTGCGTCAGCTGGGTCTGACGTCGGGCATGTCGTCGTCCGCACGCCGCCATATCGACGGCGATGTCGTGATGGCCCGGCTGACCACCCCGGAGTCGAGCGAACTGCATGCGCTCATCGCGTACATGAAGGAGCGCGGCGTCACCGTCATGGCTTTCGAGGTCAGCGTGCAGGCGATCGTCCGGCACCGCGTCGACGGCGTCTTCTACGACGTCGCAGGGTTCACGAACCTGCAGAACGACCACATGGACGACTTCGCCGATATGGAGGAGTACCTCGCGGGCAAGCTGCGCATGTTCCGCTCCGACCGCGCGGGCCGCGCCGTCGTCTCCCTCGACACTCCCGCCGGGCGCCGCGTCGTCGAACACGCCGACATCCCGGTCACGACCATCGCGACCGCCGAGATCGCCGAAGACGCCGAGCTGGCAGCCACCGCCCAGTGGCAGGTGCGTATGCTCGACGAGGCCATCAACGCGACCGTCATGGAGCTGACCGGCCCCGACGGGCAGCGGCTCGTCACGACCGTTCCGGTCACGGGCCCGCACATGGCGGCCAACGCGGGGCTCGCGATCGTGATGATCCTGGAGTCCGGTGTTGCCACATGGGAGCAGATCGTCGACACGCTCGCCCGGGACGGCGGCATCCGCGCCGAACTCCCGGGCCGCACGGAGGTGGTCACCACCGGCCGCGGACCCACGGTCTACCTGGACTTCGCCCACACCCCCGACGGCTTCGAGATGACCGCCCGGGCGGTGCGCCGCCAGACCAAGGGCACGCTGCTGATCATGTTCGGCGCGGACGGCTCACGCGACACGACCAAGCGTCCCGCGATGGGGCTGGCTGCGGCGCACAACAGTGACATCGCGATCGTCACCGACCACCACCCGCGCTGGGAGGACCCGCAGGAGATCCGCGACGGCCTGTACTCCGGCGCGGCACAGGCGCCGCCCGCCGGCGGCCTGTTCAACATCACGCCGCCCGAAGACGCGATCGTGAAGGCCGTCTCGATGGTCGGCGAGGGCGACGCGATCCTGTGGTTCGGCCCCGGGCACCAGGACCACCGCGAGATCCAGGGCGTGCGCCACCCCTACAACCCGCGCGCCATGGCCCTGAAAGCCCTCGCCGACGCCGGCTGGTGACGTCCGGCGAGACCGAGTGACCGCTGTGCAGCCGCACGGGTGACCATCGTCGACGGCAGATGGTCAGAACGGGTCGGAGGCGAACCAGCCGAAGCTCGCGGGCCCGACGTCGTCCGGTTCGGCAGGGGCCCCATCGGGCTCGGTCCCGAGCATGCGCCGGGTGAGGTGGCGTCGCGCGCTCATCAGCTCGTCGAGCGCCGCCCGCAGGTGGGCGTCGGCCATGTCTTCGCCCTGTGCTGCGGCCAGCAGCACACTCCGGCGGATCAGCTCCTTGGCGAACGAACCTGTGACGCCGTCCGTGCGTGCGGCGGCAGCGGTCAAGGTCTCGTCGGTGAGATCCAGCCCGTGCGCGTAGTGGCGGAACAGGCGCTCGCGCTCTCCGAGTGCGGGCAGCGGGACCTCGACGGCGAGGTCCACTCGACCCGGGCGCTCTGCGAGTGCCCGTTCGAGCACCTCGACGCGGTTCGTGGTCATCACGAAGGCGACGTCGGCGTCGCCGTCCAGTCCGTCCAGCGCCTCCAGCACCTCGAACAGCAGCGGCTGCGGTGAGGTGTGTCGCTCCATCGCGACCAGGTCGATGTCCTCGAGGACGACGATCGAGGGCTGGAAGGTGCGTGCGATCTCTGCGGCGGCGCTGATGAACCGGATGCTGGTGCCGGTGAGCAGGATGACCGTCGTGCCGACCGATCGGGTCAGCAGATGCCGGATGGTGAGCGTCTTGCCCGTTCCCGGCGGCCCGTACAGGAGCACTCCGCGTTTGAGGTGCTGACCCGCAGCGCGCAGGAGTTCGCGGTGCTCGCCGATGCCGATGACGTGCTGCACGATCTCATCGAGCACTCCCTCGGGGAGGATGACGTCGTCGACCGTGACGATCGGCCGGTTCAGGAACGTCGCCCCCGCATCGCTGCGCCCGAACTCGGTCGGCGTGAACGAGAGGACCTGGCCGCGCAGCACGCTGTGCTCCACCATCAGCGCGCGCACGCGCGCCAGGAAGGAGGACACGACGTCCGGGTCGGCGCCCATCACCTCGAGCACGGCGGACGGCCGCCCCATCTGCTCTGATGCGGCACGCTGGGTCAGCGCGATCGGCGCGCCCTCGTGCATGAGCAGCCGCACCCCCATCGCCACCACGCGACGGCTCGTGGCCGGCCCCGTCGCCCGCTCGGCGAAGTCGACCGGGCCGGGCGCGAAACGCAGGTACGCGTTGCTCACCAGTTCGGCCATGCTGTTGTGCAGTCGCTGCTCGCCGCCGCTGACCCCCACCAGCCGGCCGCCCGCCTCTGCGGCGATCAGTTCCAGCGCGATGTCCGCATCGACGAGTCGATGGTCGGCGATCACCTCCTGCACCACCGCGATCTGAGCCGCGTCGACGTTCAGGTGCTCACTGATCAGATCGCCCAGCGGGGTGCGCGTGGGCCGGAGCTCCTGTTGCTGCAGGGCGTTCACATGCTCGAGGTACCGCGCGACTTCGCGCATCAGATCCCGGTCTTGATCGCCCACTGTCCATCCTCCACGTGTCGGAGTTCGTACCGTAGCAGGGGCAGGAGTCGCCGAACCGGCATCCATCGCCTTTTGTGGTCCTACCACAACGGCGGAGCCATCGATCTCGTTCCCCGCTTAGCGGTATCGTGCACGATCGGAGAGTGGTCTGACCACGAGTTCTAGCCTGGAGCAACGGACCCGCCGACACACCGCTCGGCATGCCGGCAGGCCCGACTCCCACAAGGACGAAGGAAGCACCATGACCACCGTCACCCCCGACAACGTCGACACGATCCCCGCCGCCTGGAGCGGCTTCACCCCGGGCGAATGGCAGGACGGCATCGACGTCCGCGACTTCATCCAGCGCAACTACACGCCCTACTCCGGCGACAGGGCCTTCCTCGCCGGGCCGACCGCCCGCACCACCCGCATCTGGGACGCCCTGTCGGGCATGTTCCCGGCCGAGCGCGAAAAGGGCGTGTACGACATCGACGTCCACACGCCGGCCGGCATCACCGCGCACGCCCCCGGATACATCGGCACGGACGAAGAGGTCATCGTCGGCCTGCAGACCGATGCTCCCCTCAAGCGCGCGATCATGCCCAACGGCGGGTGGCGCATGGTCGAGGGCGCCCTCGACACCTACGGCTACGAGATCGACGAGACACTCAAGACCGTCTTCACCCGATATCGCAAGACCCACAACCAGGGCGTCTTCGACGTCTATCCCCCGAGCGTGCGGGCCGCACGCAACTCGCACATCATCACCGGCCTGCCCGACGCGTACGGCCGCGGCCGGATCATCGGCGACTACCGCCGCGTCGCCCTCTACGGCGTCGACGCCCTGATCGCGGCGAAGAATGTCGACAAGCTCACCCTCGACACGACCCCGTTCAGCGAAGAGATCCTACGGCGCCGCGAAGAGCACGCCGAGCAGATCCGCGCCCTCGGCGAGCTGAAGCAGCTGGCCGCCTCGTACGGGTTCGACATCTCCGGCCCCGCCACCAGCGCCCGCGAGGCCGTGCAGTGGCTGTACTTCGCCTACCTCGGCGCGGTCAAGGAGCAGAACGGCGCCGCGATGTCGCTCGGCCGCACCTCGACGTTCCTCGACATCTTCATCGAGCGTGACCTGCAGGCCGGCGCCGTCACCGAGTCCGAGGCGCAGGAGATCATCGACGACTTCGTGATCAAGCTGCGCATCGTCCGGTTCCTCCGCACCCCCGAGTACGACGCCCTGTTCTCGGGCGACCCCACCTGGGTCACCGAGACGATCGGCGGCATGGGCGAAGACGGACGCCCCCTCGTGACGAAGAACTCGTTCCGCTACCTGCAGACCCTGTACAACCTGGGCCCCGCCCCCGAGCCGAACATGACCGTCTTCTGGAGCCCCGAGCTTCCGCAGGGCTTCAAGGACTACTGCGCGCAGGTGTCGATCGACACGTCGGCTGTGCAGTACGAGTCCGATGAGCTCATCCGCGCCGCGTGGGGCGACGACGCCGCGATCGCGTGCTGCGTCTCGCCGATGCGCATCGGCAAGCAGATGCAGTTCTTCGGGGCACGGGTGAACCTCGCCAAGACCCTCCTGTACGCCATCAACGGCGGCCGAGACGAGGTCACCGGAAAGCAGGTCTCCCCCCTGGCCGCCCCGGTCGGCGACGGGCCGCTGGAGTTCGACGACGTCATGGCGAAGTTCGACCTGACGATGGACTGGCTCGCCGAGACGTACGTGGAAGCACTCAACTGCATCCACTGGTCGCACGACAAGTACGCCTATGAGCGGCTCGAGATGGCACTGCACGACAAGGACGTGCTGCGCACCATGGCCTGCGGCATCGCCGGCCTGTCTGTGGCCGCCGACTCGCTGTCGGCCATCAAGTACGCCACCGTCACCCCGGTGCGCGACGAGCGCGGCGTCGTCGTCGACTACGTCACCGAGGGCGACTTCCCGACGTACGGCAACGACGATGATCGAGTGGATGCCATCGCCGTCGACCTCGTCGAACGCTTCATGGCCAAGATCCGGCGTCACCCCATGTACCGCGACGCGCTGCCCACCCAGTCGGTGCTGACGATCACCTCGAACGTCGTCTACGGCAAGGCGACCGGAAACACCCCCGACGGCCGCCGCGCGGGCGAGCCGTTCGCACCCGGCGCCAACCCGATGAACGGCCGCGACACCCACGGCATGCTCGCCTCCGCCCTGTCGGTCGCGAAGCTCCCCTACGCCCAGGCGCAGGACGGCATCTCGCTCACCAACACGGTGGTCCCCACGGGCCTGGGCCGTACGAAGGGCGAGCAGGTGCAGAACCTCGCCGGTCTGCTCGACGCCTACATCGGCTCGAACGGCTATCACATGAACGTCAACGTGCTCAACCGCGAGACGCTCGTGGATGCCATGGAGCACCCCGAGCAGTACCCGCAACTCACGATCCGCGTGTCCGGCTACGCCGTGAACTTCGTGCGGCTGACCCGCGAGCAGCAGCTCGACGTGCTGTCGCGCACGTTCCACGGCTCGGTCTGAGCGGGAGCAAGGACGTGACCTGACATGCCTGCGACCCTGATCCGCGTCCCCACCGAGGCCGACGCGTCGACCGGCACGGCGCTGCCCGGCGGTGCAGCACCGCTGCCCGACGACGCGACGCGTCTGGACCTGCCCGTCCAGGCGCGCCGCGTCGGCGCCGGCGTCGACGGACTGACGGTCGAAGACCTCGACCGTCATGAGCGACTCGCGGCCATGCGCGACGGCCGTCTCGGCTCGGTGCACTCCTGGGAACTGGTGACCGCGGTCGACGGCCCCGGCACGCGGCTCACGACGTTCGTGAACGGCTGCCCGCTGCGCTGCCTGTACTGCCACAACCCCGACACCTTCGCGATGAAGGACGGGCAGCTGGTCATGGCCGATGAGATCCTGTCGCGGGTCCGGAGGTATCTGGGAGTTTTCCGGGCCACCGGCGGGGGCATCACCCTGTCGGGCGGCGAGGTGCTCATGCAGCCCGCCTTCGCCGCTCGCATCCTCCGCGGGGCGAAGGAACTCGGCGTCCACACGGCACTCGACACGTCCGGGTACCTCGGCGCGCACGCAACCGATGCGATGCTCGACGACACCGACCTCGTGCTCCTCGACGTCAAGAGTGGCGACCCCGACACCTACCAGCGTGTCACCGGCCGTGAGCTCGCCCCCACCCTCGCGTTCGGCCGCCGCCTGGCCACCATGTCCCACGGACCCGAGGTGTGGATCCGGTTCGTCCTGGTTCCGGGTCTCACCGACGACGTCGACGACGTCGAGCGGGTCGCCGCGTACGCCGCATCGCTGAACGAGATCCGCACCGGCACGGTCACCCGCGTCGAGGTGCTGCCCTTCCACCAGATGGGCCGAGACAAGTGGGACGCACTCGGCCTGCGGTACGAACTGGCCGGCACGCCGGCACCACCGGCAGCGCTGGTGGACCGCGTGCGCGACCAGTTCCGCGTGCACGGTCTCATGACGTATTGACGCGGCATCCGGCACAGATCCTCTTCGCTATGCTCTTCGCGGAGGACACCCGCATGGCGCAACCCCACACCCCCTGGGTGTCCATCGTTGTTCCTGTCTTCGATCCCGGTCCGTGGATCCGGCCGCTGCTGGATTCGTTCGACGCGCAGACGCTGCCGCATGAGGACATGGAGGTGCTGCTCGTCGACGACGGCAGCACCGACGGCACCGAGCGCCTGCTCGACCGGTGGACGGCCGACCGTGCATGGGCCCGGGTGATCCACCAGCCGCCGTCGGGATGGCCGAGCCGCCCACGCAACACCGGGCTCTCGCAGGCGCGCGGCGAGTACGTGTACCTCGTCGACCACGACGACTGGCTCGCCCCCGACGCCCTCCAGCAGCTTCGCGACTTCGCCCGCGGGACCGGCCCCGACGTCGTCGTCGGCCGCATGGCCGGAATGGGTCGCAAGGTGCCCAAGGTGCTCTTCCGCAGCACCGTCACCGACGCCCACTCCCCCGCCCAGCCGCTGCAGGACAGCATGACCACCCATGCGCTGTTCCGCCGCGAGTTCCTCGACGAGATCGGTCTGCGCTTCGACGAGGAGCTCCGGCGTCTCGAGGACCACCTGTTCATGGCGCACGCCTACACCGAGGCGCGGCAGGTCGCCGTGTACGGTGACTCGACCGTATACATCCACGCCGAGCGCGACGACGGTGAAGGTGCCGGCTACCGGCGGTATCGGGCGAACGAGTACTACCCGGCGCTGCGCCGGTGCATCGACACGATGGTCGAGGCTCTGCCGGCGGGACCGGAGCGCGATGCCTACCTGACCCGATGGATCAGGATCGAGCTCGTCGGGCGTCTGCAGTCGGATGCCGTGCGCTGGCTGCCGCGCGATGAGCGCGACGCGTTCTTCGCCAACGTGCAGCAGGTGCTCGCCGAGCACGTTCCCGCCGATGCCGCCGCGTCGCTGTCGCCGGCGTGGCGCTGGCCGGGCGCACTGGCGCGCACCGTGAGCGCAGACGAGTTCTACCGCGCCGAAGACGCGATGACGACGGCGCTGCGAGCGCAGGTGGCCGATCGGCCGGGCAGCGCCGTGCTGAGGGACGTGCTGTCGCAGGCCGCACTGGAGCGGGCGATCACCGCGCTGGGCGAGGACGAACCCCTGCCGGCCGGCCGGGCCGCGTCCGATACGCGCCAGGCGTCACGGCGGCGACTGCGGCTGCGCGCGATGGGCCTGGTCAGCCGCTTTCCCGGGGGCGGGCTGCACCGGGTGATGGTCACCTGGGGCCGCACCCCACGACTGCTCGCCCGACGGGTCGCTGCCGTCGGCACCGTCATCGCGCCCGTGGTCGCAGCCGTGCTCGTGGGCCTGCCGGTCTGGTCGCTCATCGTCACGGCGGCGGGGCTGGCGCTGACCACCTGGCTCGCGCTGCGCTCACTGCGCGGGTGGCCCACCGCCGCGCGCCAGGCGCTCGCACTCCTGCCCGGTGTGGTCGCCGTCGTGGCGGCTCCCGCCGGCGGCACAGTGGCCGCCACCGTCGTGGCCGGAACCGCGATCGTCGCCGCACTGTTCATCGACGCCCGGTGGCGCCGTACCGACGTCCGCGCGCACGCGTCGCGGACGGGTGGGCCGTTCGCCCGGCTCGGCTGGATCGCCCTCACCGCCGCCGGCGTGAGCGCGCTGGTCCTGGCTGCCGACGCGTGGGCGCTGCTGGCCTGACGTAATCGGCTCAGCGTGAGGCGATCGTGCGGTCCGCGGCATCCCGGGCCCATCGCTCCGCCTCGGCGAGCGCGGCGCGATCCAGCGCCGACGGCGCATCGTGCCGGTCCACGACGCGCTGCACCGTATCGAGGATGCCGAGGAAGTCGAGACGCCCCTCGTGGAACGCGTCGACGGCCTGCTCGTTCGCGGCGTTGAACACGGCGGGATACGTGCCGCCCGCGCGACCGACCTGCTTCGCGAGGCCCACGGCGGGGAAGGCGGCGTCGTCGAGGGGCTCGAAGGTCCAGGACGACGCGGTGGTCCAGTCGAGCGGACGCCCGACGCCGGCGACGCGGTGCGGCCAGTCGAGACCGAGCGAGATCGGCAGCCGCATGTCGGGCGGCGACGCCTGGGCGATCGTCGACCCGTCGATGAACTCGACCATCGAGTGCACGATCGACTGCGGGTGCACCGCGACGTCGATCTGGTCATACGGGACGCCGAAGAGCAGGTGGGCCTCGATCACCTCGAGCCCCTTGTTGACCAGCGTCGCCGAGTTGGTCGTGACGACCCGGCCCATGTCCCAGGTCGGGTGAGCGAGCGCCTCGGCGGGGGTGACATCGGCGAGCGACTCGCGGGTGCGACCGCGGAACGGGCCTCCGGATGCCGTGAGCACCAGCCTGCGCACCTCTTCGGGCGTGCCCGAGCGCAGCGCCTGTGCAAGCGCGGAATGCTCCGAGTCGACGGGCACGATCTGGCCCGGGGCGGCGAGCGCGGTCACGAGGTCGCCGCCGACGATGAGCGACTCCTTGTTCGCCAGCGCCAGGGTGCTGCCGGTCTCGAGCGCCGCGAGCGTGGGACCGAGCCCGACCGAACCGGTGATGCCGTTGAGCACGACGTCGGCAGCCACATCGCGCACGAGCTGTTCGGCGTCATCGGCACCGAGCGCGGTGTGCGCGACCCCGAACTCGGCGGCCTGCGCGTCGAGCTGCGTGCGGTTGCTGCCTGCGGCGAGGCCCACGACCTCGAACCGGTCGCGGCGCTCGCGGATGACGTCCAGCGCCTGCGTTCCGATCGACCCGGTGGAGCCGAGGATCAGGACGCGACGCATGACGCCAGCCTACCGGCGCGCGCCGGCCCGGGTCACTCGGTCGCCGCGGCCTTCTGCGCGCCGAGGATGTCGACGACGAACACGAGCGTCTCACCGACGAGGTCGTCTTCGTTGATCTCACCCTCGCCGTAGCCTTCGGCGGGCGGGATCACCGCCACGACCTGCGAGCCGACGGTCTGGCCGACGAGCGCCTTCTGGAACCCCTCGACGAAGCGCGTCGTCTGCTCGGCGATCGGCACTCCGCCCCGATCCCATGTCGAGTCGAAGACCTCGCCGTTCGAGACGCGCACGCCGTGGTACTGGATCAGCACGTAGTCGCCCTCCTGCACGGTGTAGCCGTCGCCCTTCTTGGCCGTGGCGACCTCGGTCTCGTCGGGTGTGCCGGTGTCGCCGATCGTCACCGACGGCGCGCCGTCCTCGGCGACGGTGACCTCCGGCATCCCCTCGGAAAGCTCCTGCGGCTCGCCGGTTGCGACGGTGGGGACGGTGCTGAGGACGTCGAAGACGTAGATCTCGGCGTCGGCGGTCTCGGATGCCGGGAGGGCGGCGACCACGCGCTGCCCGGGCGCCGGGCAGCCGAGGATCTGGCCGAGCGGGCTTTCGGCGGACACCTGCGAGGGCATGACCTCGCCGGGCTCGTACCCGATCGTGATGATCTCGTCGCCGGTCTCGGCGCTGTAGGCGGTGAAGGCGTACGAGATGAAGTCGCCGGACTCGACCGGGTCACCCTCTCCCTCGGCGACGATCGTCACCTGCGGCTCGGTGAACTCGAGCGGTGCGGTGAAGGTCGCGGTGGACGGCGTGCCCGGGTCGCCCTCGACCGTGACCGAGTCCGATGCCTCGCCGGGATCGGGGAGCGCCGCGCACAGATCGTCCGAGGCCGACGGTGTCTCTGACGCGTCGGGTTCGGCCGTACTGCCGCACCCCGCGAGCAGGAGCATCGCGATGGCGACGGTGGACAGGGCGGCGATCGGACGCAGGCGCACGGAGAGACCTCACAGTGTGTGGAGCGGGGGAAGCTCTCATCCTGCCGCACTTTCTTCTGTCCCCGCTGTGAGAAGCGCCATGCCCGGATCGGCATGAAAATCGGAGTACCCTCGACGGGTGACCGATGCGCAGCCGCCTGCCCCCGACGAGGCGCCCTCCGCCTCTGAGGAGCTGCCTCGGGCCGGATTCCTGTACTACTTCGTGCGGTGGGGCATCGCACCGCTGGCCCGGCTGATCTACCGTCCGCACATCGAAGGCCGGCAGAACATCCCCCGCACGGGACCGGTGATCCTCGCGAGCAACCACCTGTCGTTCATCGACTCGTTCGTGATTCCCACGTTCGCACCGCGCCCGGTCTACTACCTCGCGAAGTCGTCGTACTTCGACGGCACCGGTGTCATCGGGTGGCTCAGCCGGCAGTTCTTCACCGCGCTGGGGGCCACGCCCGTGCAGCGCGGCGCCGGCCAGGCGGCGATGGACGCGCTCGAACAGCAGAAGCGCCTGCTGGAGTCCGATCGTGCGATCGCGCTCTACCCCGAAGGCACCCGGTCGCTCGACGGCCGGCTGTACAAGGGCCGCACGGGCGTCGCCTTCCTCGCGCTGCAGACCGGCGCGAAGGTGGTGCCGGTCGGACTCGCCGGCACGAATGAGGCCATGCCGGTGGGTGCGAAGTGGCCGAAGATGCGCCCGCGGGTCACGATCCGGTTCGGTGAGCCACTCGACCTCTCGCATCACGGGACGGCGTCGTCGGGCAAGGCCCGGCGCCTGGCGACCGACGAGATCATGTCCGCGATCCACGCCCTGTCGGGGCAGGAGCTCGCGAACGCCTACAACGAGGCGCCGGCGCAGAACCCGGTCGAACGCATCCGGCAGGCCCTCCCGCACGAGCGCCGCTGACGCGCCGGCGCTACGGCGTCGGGCCCGCGACGGTGACTGTCGGCTCGTGACGCACGGGGAAGTTCACCGAGTTCGCGATGAAGCACCAGGCATTGGCCTGTGCGTGCGCCGCGATCGCGGCATCCATCATCTCCGCGGTCTCGACCTCGACCCGCGGCCGCAGCGTGACCTCGGTGAACGCGCCGCCGCCGCGCCCGTCCAGGGCCATGGTGCCGGTGGCCTCGTCGGTGTACGAGACGACGACCACACCCGCGGTCACGCAGGCGTGCAGGTAGGAGAGCAGGTGGCATTCGCTCAGCGCGGCCAGCAGCAGGTCTTCCGGGTTCCACCGGGTCGGGTCGCCGCGGAAGGGCTTGTCGGCGGATGCCGCGAGGTCGGGCTTGCCGTCGATCGAGATCGTCACGGCACGGTCGTAGTCCCGGTATCCGCTCGTGCCGGTGCCCCGGTTGCCGGTCCAGGTGGTCCTCAGCCCGTAGTGGTGCTCGCCGATCATGGCGTCAGTCTCGCATGCGGGGTGGATAGGCTGGGAGCGTGGCGCAGACACTCTCAGTCTCAGATGCAGTCGAGCTGGCCGTCGTCGAGCGCAGCGGATTCATCGAGTCCCGGCATGCCGGTGCCGCCATCGTCCTCGACCCCGAGGGCACGCCCGTGCTCACCCTCGGCGGGGTGGATCAGCCGATCCTCCCCCGGTCGAGCCTCAAGCCGCTGCAGGCCCTCGCGTGCGTGACCGCCGGGGCCGCGCTCGAGGACGAACGGCTCGTGCTGGCGACCGGCAGTCACTCCGGGACCGACCGGCACGTCGCGATCGTCCGGGACATCCTCGACGCGGCCGGTGTCGAGGAGTCGGCGCTGGGCTGTCCGCCGGCCTGGCCGGGCGATTCGGCCACGCGCGACGAGCTCATCCGCGAGCTCGGGCAGCCCGACCGCCTGCGCATGAACTGCTCGGGCAAGCACGCCGCCATGCTGCTGGCCTGCCGGGCGAGCGGGTGGGACACCGACGGCTACCTCGATCCGAGCCACCCCCTGCAACTGCACATCCGCGAGGTCGTCGAGCGGCTGACCGGAGCCAAGACGCTCGCCACGGCCGTCGACGGCTGCGGCGCGCCGGTGTACGCCATGCCGCTGTCGGCGCTGGCGCGCGCGATCCATCGCATCGGCACGTCGTCCGAGCGTTCGCCTTTCGCGCTGCACCGCAGCGCCGGACTGCTCGTGCAGGCCGTGCGCGCCCATCCATGGGCGATCGACGGTCCGGGCCGGGCCGACACGATCGCGATCGAGTCGCTCGGCGTCTTCGCCAAGGGCGGGGCCGAGGGCGTCATGGTGATGGTCGCGCCCGACGGCACGACCGTGGCGCTGAAGATCCTCGACGGCAGCGGGCGCGCCGCCACCGTCATCGCTCTCACCCTGCTCGTGCGCATCGGTGCCCTCGCGGCCGCCGACGTCGCGCAGACGCTCACCAGGCTTCCGCTGACCATATCCGGCGGCGGACAGGACGTCGGCTCCATCAGGCCGACCGTGTAGCGGCTCCCACAAGGAGCACGGGAAGGAAGAACGATGAGGATCTGCGTTCCCACCGAGGTGAAGAACAGCGAGTACCGGGTGGCACTGACGCCGGCCGGCGTGCACGACCTCGCCTCGGCCGGGCATGAGGTGTTCGTACAGCGCGGGGCGGGCCTGGGGTCATCCATGCCGGACGCCGAGTACGAAGACGCCGGTGCCACTCTGCTCGATGATGCCGCCGAGCTCTGGGCACGGGCCGAACTGCTGCTGAAGGTCAAGGAACCCGTCGAGAGCGAGTACGGGTACCTCCGCGAGGACCTGACGCTGTTCGCCTACCTGCATCTGGCGGCCGACCGCCCGCTCACGCAGCGACTGGTCGATGCGCGCGTCACGGCCATCGCGTACGAGACGGTGCAGGGTGCGAGCGGCGGGCTGCCGCTGCTGGCGCCGATGAGCGAGGTCGCCGGGCGCCTGGCCCCGACCGTCGGCGCGGCCACGCTGCTGCGCTCGGCGGGTGGTCGCGGACTGCTCATGTCGGGTGTTCCGGGCACCAGACCGGCGACGGTCACGGTGATCGGCGGGGGCGTCGCCGGTGCCAACGCCGCCGTCATCGCCGCGGGACTCGGCGCCGACGTCACGATCTTCGACACCAACATCGCGCGCCTGCGGCTGCTGGACGATCACTTCCGGAGCCGGGTGAAGACGGCGGCGTCGAACCCGCTCGACCTGGACGCGCAGGTGGTGGCGAGCGACATGGTGATCGGCTCGGTGCTGATCCCCGGGGCGAAGGCGCCGAAGCTCGTCACCAACGAGATGGTCAGCCGCATGCGCCCCGGATCGGTGCTCGTCGACATCGCCGTCGACCAGGGCGGATGCTTCGAGGACAGCCGGCCCACCACCCACGCCGACCCGACCTTCACGGTGCACGACACAGTGTTCTACTGTGTGGCCAACATGCCCGGTGCGGTGCCGAACACGTCCACCTCGGCACTGACGAACGCGACGATGCCCTACATCCGGCGCATCGCGGCGCTGGGCTGGCGCGAGGCGCTGCGCACCGATGCGGGACTGGCCGCGGGGCTCAACGCCGCCGGCGGCGCGGTCGTCAACGAGGGCGTCGCGAACGCCCACGACCTCCCCCCGACGCCCGTGGCCGACGCGCTGCGCTGACCGACGCGTTGAACTGACACCCGTCAGCGACGCGCCGCCGCGGAAGCGGTCAGCGACGCCCCGCGGCGGCCCGGGTCTCCGGAGCGGGGCCGGGCAGCAGCACACGCCTGACGGCCTCGTCGCGGTCGGCGCGGTGCAGCCACGCGCGTCCCGCCCCGGCGAGCGCGAACGGCGGGAGGTCGCGGCTTCCCGTCACCGACCGGTACTCGGCGGCGCACGCGGCGTCGACGAGCAGGTCGGCATCGGTGCGCGCAAGTGCCAGCATCCGCCACTGCGCGAGCCACGCGTCCGGCGGTCCCCACACGACGGCGCCGGGCGGCAGCTTCCGCGTGCCGGCGGCCGCAACCTCGTCGAGTGCGTGGGTGGGCACTCCGGCATCCATCCACTCGCGCAGCACGGCGCGCGTCGCGGCGCCGCCCGGCGTGACGAACGCGGTCGCGCGCCGACCCGGGTAGTGGCACGCCGCGGCCTGGCCCCGGGCGTGCCTGAGATCGTCGATGGATGCCGCGGGCGCATCGCCCGGGTCGGCGACCTGCAGCAACGTCCGGCCCCATCGGCCGCGCCCAGGAGGAGCGTCAGGAACGTGGTCGCGACTGTCGCCGCCGGCAGCGACATGGTCGGCGCGCGAGGGCAGAGCCAGCAGCAGACGTCGCGGCAGCAGGTCGGCGATGCGCGCGACGGGGCCACCCAGGCGCTGGGTGGAGAGCACGAGCAGGATGCCGCGGGCGCGCGCCTCGCGGGCGCTGCGCTCGAGGCGCTCCGCCGCCTGGATGGCGTAGTCGCCCGGCAGTCTGGTAAGGAGTGCGTCGACGTCGTCGACGAGCACGACCGTGCCCCGCTCGGCAGCGGTGATCTCGCCGATGGCGTCCCACGCCTGCTCGGGTGAGCCGCCCACCCAGTGCTGACGCGCCGCCTGGGCTGCGATGGCGCGCAGCACCGTGGTGCGGCCCGCGCCGGCCTGGCCGACCACCACGAGGCCGGGCTCCCCCGGATCGAGCACGACGGTCGGCTGCCGCTGGTGCTCGGGTTCGTCGGCCACGCCGAGCACGATCGCCTCCGGACGGCGCAACGGCTGGAGCGGGATCTTCTCGGGCAGGGCGGGCAGCCAGGGCCGGCGTGCCTTGCCGGCGCCCGCGTGCCGGACGGCGAGCGCGGCGATCGTGCCGGGTTCGCAACGGGCGACCCGTACGGTGCGAGCCGCGCTGTCGGCCGCCCTGCGGACCAGCGCGGTGCCCACCGCATCGGCTGCGCCCGACAGCAGCGCCGCCTCGTCTGTGCCCAGCACGGCGCGGGAGTCGCCGGCGTCGGCGACGCGAAGGCTGATCCGCAGCGGCGCATTGGCGAGCACGGCGTCGCGGAAGACGCCGGCGGCGCGCTGCGACGCGAGGACGAGGTGCATGCCCAGCGCCCTTCCCCGTGCGGCGATGTCGCCGAACAGCTCGTGCAGTGCGGGGTGCGCGGCAACCAGCGCGGCATACTCGTCCACGACGATCACCAGACGCGGCAGCGCACCATCGGCCTCGGCGACGTCGCGCGCATCGGCATCGGCGAGCACACGCTCGCGGTGGCGGATCTCGGCGCGCAGACTCTCGACGGCCCGCAGTGCCGCAGTCTCATCGAGGTCGGTGAGCACCCCGGTCACGTGCGGCAGCGGTTCGAGTGCATCGAAGGTGCGCCCCCCTTTGAAATCCACCAGCAGGAAGCACACGTCGGACGGCGTGTGCGCAGCGCACAGGGCCACGATCCAGCTGGTGAGCAGTTCGCTCTTACCCGAACCGGTGACGCCGATGACGATCGCGTGCGGGCCGTCGGCGACGAGGTCGAGAACTGCCGGCCGGTCGGCCGTCGTCCCGATCGGCGCGGCGAGACTCGACGGATGCGGCCGGGGCGCCGCGTCGAGAAGGGCCGTGAGGGTCGTGGGGGCATCGGCCGCGCCGGCGAGGGTCGCGGCGCGGTCACGCAGCGCCTCGGCCACCGCCGCCGCCTGCCCGGCCGACACCGCTTCGACGCGCACGTCCCGCGAGGTGCCGTCGTGGTCGAGGCGTGCCGTGTCCGCTCCCGTGAGGGTGAGCACGGCCGCGCAGCGAGGAGGCGGCGGGGCGCCGGGGGCGACTCGCACGAGCGGGATGTCGATGTCGTTCGGCAGCCGGCGCCCCGCGTCGCCGGCGTACAGCGTGCGTCCGCCGTGCGCGTGCGGCAGACCCGGCGGGCAGAGGGTGCCCTCATCGAGCACCCGCACCGTGCCGGGAGGCTGCGCGAGACACACCTGGAGCGCGAGCGCGCGCACGACGGCCGCGGCGGGCGTGGGCGGGCCGACGACGGCGACTCCCGCGTGCAACGGCACGGTCACCGGGGCGTCGTCGAGCCGCTGGGCGCGCCGGCGCAGGTCGCGGGCGCGCGCGGTGTCGTCGCCACCCGAGACGCGCACGGCACTGGCATCCAGCCCTCGCCCGATGACGAGCGCGTCGCCGCGCCCGGGGACGGCCCGCCAGACGTCGTCGCCGGTGCGGGCGTAACCGGCGACGTCCGGGTAGCGCACCCACCGCGCATGCCGCTCACGATCGTGTCGCCGTCGCAGCGATGCGTCGGCACGGTCGAAGGCGGCGTCGGCCTCGCGTGCCGCTGCTCGCCGCTGCTTGCGCCTGCCGCGCAGCCCGTCGAGCACGGACGCGGCCGCCATCAGCGGGCCGAGTGCCGCGAACCACAGGGCGAACATCGAGCCGGTCACGCGCCACAGCACGACCGCGCCCACGACCGGCACGATCGCCGCCATCAGCGGCAGCGGAGGCCGGGAGACGGGCGCGGGCGGCGTCGGCAGACGCAGCGGCTCGTCAGCACCCGGCGGCTCGGCCGAGTGCAGGGGTCCGTGGGTGCCCGTCAGGTCATCGCCTTCGAGATGTTCGTCGGTGGCCGGTCGGCCAGGGTCTGCAGTGCGCACGTCCGACAGTCAAGCTCGACTGCGCCCCGTCACGGCGCGACCTCGACCGGTCGGTGGAGGGATCGGCTCAGTCCGCCTCTGGGGAGGAGGCGACGCGTTCCACGTTCAGCACGATGATCGTGACGTTGTCGCGACCGCCGTTCTCGAGGGCGGCCTCGAGCATGGCGGAGATCGCCTCGGCGGGGTCGTCGTGAGCGAGCAGGAAGTGCAGGATGCCGTAGTCGGTGAGTTCTTTGGTCAGCCCGTCGCTGCAGATGACGAAGCGGTCGCCATCGACCACTTCGAGGCGGACGTAGTCGGGGACGACATCGTCGCTCGGTCCGACGGCACGCGTGATGACGTTGCCGTAGGGGTGGTTCTCGGCCTCTTCGGGGCTGAGCCGGCCCGACGAGATCAGCTCCTGGACGACCGAGTGATCGGTCGTGACCTGGGCGAGGCTGTCGTCTCGGAACAGGTACACCCGCGAGTCGCCGATGTTCAGCGTCACCCAGGTGGGCTCGTCGCCGGTGAGGTCGAGGTACACGCCGGTCACCGTGGTGCCGGTGCCGTCGTCGGTGGCTCCCGGGTGGGCCGAGATGTCGGCGACCGCACGCGAGAGGGCCTTCTCGATGGTCTTCGGGGTGACCGCGCCCTTCTCCGCGACTGCGGAGAGCCGCTCGATGGTGCTCGAGCTGGCGATCTCGCCGCCGATGTGGCCGCCCATGCCGTCGGCGACCACGAACAGCGGATAATGCGCGAGCATCGCGTCCTGGTTCACGTCACGGCGCCGACCGCGATCGGTCACCTCCGCCCAGCGCAACTCGAACGTACCGTCCGAGGTCGGGACAGTCCGTGACTGGGTCGTGGGCTCGGGCACGCTCCACCCTTCCCTGGTCGACGACACCGCGCCTTCACACTCTAGTGGACGCCGTTCGCTGTGCTCGGTTGTCACGCGGCCGGGTCGGGAACGAGGGGGAACAGCGCATCGACGGCGTCGAGGTCGTCGGACGTCGGCATCCAGGCGGATGCCGCTGCCGCATTCGCCTGCACCTGGGCCGGCGTGGTGGCGCCGGCGATGACGCTGGTCAGCTCCGGGCGCGACAGCAGCCAGCCGATCGTGGCCTGCAGCATCGTGATGCCGCGCTCGTCGCAGAACGCCTGGAACTGTTCGAGCGCGTCCCACGGCGCATCCTCGTGCAGCTGCGGCCGCTGCCGCATGATGCGGCTGTCGGCGGGGCCGCCCGACCGGGTGAACTTCCCGGTGAGGAGCCCGTTGTGCAGGGGGAAGTACGGCAGGAACCCGAGTCCGAACCGCTCCACGGCCGGCAGCACGTCCCGCTCGGCGCCGCGGCGCAGCAGGCTGTAGTGGTTCTGCGCCGATACGAACGCGGTGGACCGGCGGTCGCGGGCGGTGAAGTCCGCCTCGGCGATCTGCCATCCGGTGAAGTTCGAGTGGCCGATGTAGCGCACCTTGCCCTCGCGGACGAGATCGTCGAGCACATCGAGCGTCTCGTCGATGGGCGTGCCCGGATCGGGCGTGTGCAGCTGGTACAGGTCGATCCAGTCCGTCTGCAGACGGGCCAGTGACGCCTCCACGGCGCGTCGCACGTAGCTGCGCGATCCGCGCGAGCCGGCGATGATTCCCGCACCGAACTGGCTGTGCCCGAACTTGGTCGCAAGGACCACCTGGTCGCGTCGCCCGCGGAGCGCCTCGCCCATGAGCGTCTCGGACAGCCCGGGCTCCCTGCCGTAGATGTCTGCCGTGTCGAGGAATGTGACACCGGCATCCAGTGCCGCATCGATGACCGCCGTGGTGCCTTCGAGAGTCTCGGTGACGCTGCCGGCCCGGCCGAAGTTGTTGCAGCCGAGGCCGACGGCCGGCACGAGCAGGCCTGACGGGCCCAAGCGGCGCTGAGGAATGTCCATGTACTCCACGCTACTGGCCCGGCGCCACCGGGAGCGCCGGATCCTGGTCCTCGTCGGCCGGAGCCTCGAACTGCGCGTTGTACAGGCGCCAGTAGGCGCCTCGGGCAGCCAGCAGCTCGTCGTGCGCGCCCTGCTCGACGATCGCGCCGTTCTCCATCACCAGGATCAGGTCGGCGTCGCGGATCGTCGACAGCCGGTGGGCGATGACGAACGCGGTGCGGTCTTCGCGGAGCCTCGACATGGCGCGCTGGATGAGCAGCTCGGTGCGCGTGTCGACCGAGCTGGTCGCCTCGTCGAGGATCAGCAGGCGCGGATCGGCCAGGAACGCGCGTGCGATGGTGACCAGCTGCCGTTCGCCGACGCTGAGGTTGGTGGCCTCGTCGTCGAGCTCCGTGTCGTACCCGTCGGGCAGCGCGTGAACGAACCGGTCGACGTACGCCGCGGTGGCCGCCGCGACGATCTCCTCCTCGGTCGCGTCGGGACAACCGTAGGCGATGTTCTCGCGGATCGTGCCGGCGAACAGCCAGGTGTCCTGCAGCACCATCCCGGTGCGCGAACGCAGGTCCTGCCGGGTCATCCGGCGGGTGTCGAGCCCGCCGAGGGCGATCGTGCCCTCGTCGACGTCGTAGAACCGCATGATGAGGTTGACGAGCGTCGTCTTACCCGCTCCCGTAGGCCCCACGATGGCCACGGTGCTCCCCTGCCGCGCCTCGAGCGAGAGATCGTCGATGAGGGGCGTGTCGGGCGTGTACCGGAACGAGACACCGTCGAACGACAGGTGTCCCTCGATCTCGGAAACCGTCTCGGACGGCTCGGGATCGGGCGTCTGCTCGTCCTCGTCGAGCAGCTCGAACACGCGCTCGGCGCTGGCGATGCCCGACTGCAGCAGGTTCGCCATCGAGCCGAGCTGACTGAGCGGCTGCGTGAACTGCCGCGAGTACTGGATGAAGGCCTGCACATCGCCGATCGACATGAGTCCGCCCGCGACCTGCAGGCCGCCGACGACCGCGATCGCGACGTAGACGAGGTTCCCGATGAACATCATCGCGGGCATGATGATGCCCGAGAGGAACTGGGCGCCGAAGCTCGCGCGGTACACCTCGTCGTTCTCGGTGCGGAAGTCGGCCTCGGCCTCGGCCTGGTGGCCGAACACCTTCACGACCGCGTGTCCGGAGAACGTCTCCTCGACGCGGGCGTTGAGGACGCCGGTGGCCTTCCACTGCGCGACGAACAGCTTCTGCGAGCGCTTGGCGATGACCACGGTGATCACGAGGGTGAGCGGAATGGTGACCAGTGCGATCACGGCCAGCAGCGGCGAGATGACGAACATCATGATGAGCACGCCGATCACCGTCAGCAGTGAGATCACCACTTGAGAGAGCGTCTGCTGCATCGTCTGGCCGATGTTGTCGACGTCGTTGGTGACGCGGCTCAGCAGCTCGCCACGCTGCACCTTGTCGAAATACGACAGCGGCAGCCGGTGGATCTTCTCCTCCACCCGCATGCGCAGCCGGTGCATCGCGCGCTGCACGATCCCGTTGAGGATGAGTCCCTGCAACCAGCCGAAGATGCTGCCCAGCACATAGATGACGATGACGGCGAGGATGATCCCACCCAGGTGACCGAAGTCGACACCCGCCCCGGGCGTGAACTCCATGGCGGCGAGCATGTCGGCCTGCTGCTGGTTGCCCGAGGCGATGAGCTGGTCGATGACCTGCTGCTGGGTGGCGCCCTCGGGCATCTGCAGCGAGATGAAACCGGCGAACACCACGTTGGTGGCCTCGCCGAGGATCTTGGGACCCATCACCGTCAGCGCCACCGAGAGCACCCCGAGCAAGAGCACCATGATCAGCTGCGGGACGTCCGTGCGCAGCTCGCCGAGCAGTCGTTTGGCGCTCGGGCCGAAGTTCTGCGCCTTCTGACCGGGGGCCATCACACGGGGGCCGGGACCGGGACCGCTCATGCCGCCTCCTCCGCTGCGAGCTGTGATTCGACGATCTCGCGGTAGGTCTCGCTCGTTTCCAGCAGTTCGTCGTGCGTGCCGCGGCCTACCATCCGCCCGTGGTCGAGCACGATGATCTGGTCGGCGCCCTGGACCGTCGACACGCGCTGCGCCACGACGATGCGCGTCGCCTCGGGAAGGTGCGTGTCCAGCGCGCGCCGCAGCGCGGCATCCGTCCGCAGGTCGAGGGCGGAGAACGAGTCGTCGAAGATGTACAGCTCGGGTCGCTTCACGAGGGCCCGCGCGATGGCGAGCCGCTGCCGCTGGCCGCCCGACACGTTGGTGCCGCCCTGGGCGATCGGCGCGTCGAGCCCCTCGGGCAGCGCCTCGACGAAGTCCCTCGCCTGGGCGAGCTCGAGCGCGCGCCACAGGTCCTCGTCGCTCGCGTCGGTGTCCCCGTAGCGAAGATTGGATGCGACCGTTCCCGCGAACAGGAACGCGCGTTGCGGCACGAGGCCGATCCGCTGCCAGAGGTCGTCCGGATCGAGGCGGCGAACGTCCTCGCCGTCGATACGCACCGCTCCCGCGGTGACGTCGAACAGCCGCGCGATGAGGCCGACGAGAGTCGTCTTGCCGGATCCGGTGGAGCCGATGACCGCCGTCGTGGTTCCTGGCTCGACCGTGAAGGTGAGGTCGTGCAGCACGGCCTCCTCGGCACCGGGGTAGGTGAATGCGACCGCGTCGAACTCGACCCGCCCACGGCCGGCGGGGGCGCTCACGGGGTCGGCCGGCGCCTCGACCGACGGGTCGGTGTCGAGCACTTCGCCGATGCGGTTCGCGCAGACGGCCGCGCGCGGGATCATGACGAACATGAAGGTCGCCATCATCACGCCCATGAGGATCTGCATGAGGTAGTTGAGGAACGCGAACAGGGTGCCGATCTCGACGCCGTTGTTCTGCACCTGGAACGCCCCGAACCAGATGACGGCGACGCTGGAGACGTTCATGACGAGCATGACGGCCGGGAACATGAGCGCCATCAGGTTGCCGGCGCGCAGGGCGGTGTCCATGACGTCGGTGCTGGCACGTTCGAACCGCGCGTGCTCCTGGTCTTCGCGGACGAAGGCGCGCACCACGCGGATGCCGGTGAGCTGCTCGCGGATGACCTGGTTGACGCGGTCGATGCGCGCCTGCATCTGCGTGAATGCCGGCACCATGCGCACCACGATCAACCCGACGATGATGAGCAGGACGGGGATGGCCACGACCATCAGCCAGGCGAGCCCCGCATCCTGCCGGATCGCCATGATCACACCGCCGATGGCGAGCATCGGCGCCGACACCATGACGGTCGCCGACATCTGCACGAGCATCTGCACCTGCTGGACGTCGTTCGTGTTGCGCGTGATCAGCGACGGCGCGCCGAACTGACCGACCTCGCGCTGCGAGAACGCGACGACGCGGTGGAACAGGGCGCCGCGCAGGTCACGGCCCATCGCCATGGCGAGTCGCGAACCGAAGTATACGGCGACGATCGCGCACACGACCTGCACCAGGCTCACTGCGAGCATCACGCCACCGGTGCGCCAGATGTAGTCGATGTCGCCGACGACGACACCCTTGTCGATGATGTCCGCGTTGAGCGTCGGCAGCTGCAGCGAGGCGATCGACTGCGCCAGCTGGAACACGACGACGGCCAGCAGCAGCGGCCACGCGGGGCGCAGATAGCGCACCAGGAGTCTGCCGAGCACGAGCTTCCCTTTCCTGCGCGCGGGCAGAAGACGCACCACACGCGAGGATCGACGCTACGCCCGTGCGCCGGGCATCCTCAAGTCCGGCCGTGCGCTGTCAGCGAACCGGCCGCGGTCACGCCTTCGGCGGCTCGTCGGTGGGAGGCTCGGCTGCCGGGGGCTCCGCTGCCGGTGGCGGGGTGGATGCCGGGGGCTCCGCTGCCGGTGACGGGGTGGATGCCGGGGGCTCCGCCGCCGTCGGCGGGGTGGGTGCCGGGGGCTGATATCCGGGAGGCGGCTGGTACCCGGCGGGCGGGGCCTGATAACCCCCGGGGGGCTGGTATCCCGGAGGCGGCTGGTAACCCGCGGGGGGCTGGTAGCCGGCAGGCGGGTAGCCGGGCGCCGCGGGGTATCCCGGCGGAGGCGGCTGGTGCCCGGCGACGGCCTGCACCGGGACGCCGTCCCAGACCGTCCGGTCGGCGAAGAACGAGTTGGCCCCCCACGGCACCGGCGCGACCGCGGTGTTCCACCGGGACGAGTCGAACGCGAGGATGCCGAGCCACACCGGGAACAGCAACACGGCCAAGACCACCCAGGCGGGCTCCTTCTGCAGCTTCAGGCCCACGCGCCAGGCCGCGACGGCCAGCACGGCATACGGGATCAAGGTCACCGCCGGCCCGATGACGGGCAGCCAGTTCAGCACGACAGAGGCACCGATGCCGATCAGGACGAGCCAGGGGCTGAGATCCCCCAGCTTGGAGAACACCATCAAGTTGTAGACGGGAACCCAGGCGCGCCATTTCCCCTGCACGCCGGCCTTCTCGAAGACCTTCATCAGGAAGAGCGCCGTGATGACGTACAGGGCCGCGCCGAGCAGGAGCCCGAAGCCGAACAGCAGGAAAGCACCGGCAGCGAAGCCGTAGTCGTAGTACCCGGACATGTCGTCCCTCCCCGTGGCGGCGCCGTGGCGGTCACCGATCCTCGGACGCAGCCGGGGACGCAGCCATCGTAGCGACCCGGCCGGACCGAGCAACAGAGCACGACTCGGGTGCTCGCCTCTCCCTGCCCGTGCGATCGAGTCGCTAGCCTGGCGTGAACCGGAGTGAGACGGTGACCGGAATGAGAGGGACACCCATGAGTGACGCCGACAACCAGACTCCCCCACCGCCGAACCGCTCGGCCGCCGAGGCGGCCCGGGCTGCGCCGGTCGATCCGGACGACACCGGCGTCCCGGCACTGGGTGACGACCTGGCCCAGACCGGTCGCGGATTCCTGTCCGCGCTGTTCGACGTCTCGTTCCGCACATTCATCACGAGGCGACTGGCCGGCGCGTTCTACGTGGTCGGCCTGATCATCATCGCCATCGCGTTCATCTACAACTTCGTCGGCGGTCTGATCAACGGCATCAGCGCCCTGACGTGGAACCCGGGCGCCGGCATCGCCCTCATCCTGTCGACGGTGATCATCGTGCCGCTCGTGGCGTTCCTCGCCGTCGTCGTGCTCAGGTTCGTCATCGAGGGTGTCGTGGCGCTCATCGCGATCGCCGAGAACACCGAGCGCACCGCGGAGAACACGCGCGGACGCTGATCGGGTCAGACGACCAGCTCGAGCTCACCGGCCACACCGGGACGCAGCGTCCAGCCCGCCTCTGCCGACCACTGCAGCAGAGACGCGAGGCTGCCGGCTCGCGGACCGGCCAGAGCCAATGCGCGCACGAACTCGCCCTTCGCGTGCTTGTTGAAGTGGTTGAGTGCGCGGGCGGTGCCGTCGGGCCCTTCGGTGACGACGCGCACATACGCGCTCGACGTCGTCTCGGGTACCGGGCCCAGTGCCGTGTAGGCCTCAGAGCGAAGATCGAGCACGAACCGCGCCGCGGTCGCTTCCAGTGCCGCCGTGACCGGACCGGCCCACAGCCGGCGAAGCGGTGGCAGGTCCGGCAACGATGTCCCGGCTGCCAGACGATATGAGGGGATGCCGTCGAGCGCCCCCACCGGGCCGAACGGCGCCGAGTGGATGAGCACGTGAGCGCCGAGCCAGCGGCGCGCCGCGGCGGGGAGGGTCGCCGCATCGAGCGCATCGAACAGGACGCCGGTATAGCGGTCGACCGCGGGCAGGGTCGGCGCCGTGCGCAGTGCGGCATTGTGCGCGATCTCTCCGCGTTGCCGCTCCGACAGCTTCAGCACGCGCGCCGCGCGCTCGGCATCGCGACTGAGGTCGACCAGGGCCTCGGCGACCGCCGCGCGTTGCGGCGCCAGTTCAGGCAGCGCAAGGCGCTCGACCGCGAGCGGCGCGCCGGTGCCGCCGGCGCGCTTGGTCTCGGAAGGGGGCAGGAGTATCAGCATGGGAGACGACGAAGAACGCCGCCCGGATCGATCCGGGCGGCGTTCTGCCGCATATCAGGAGGTGAGTGTCGCGTGACCGGCGACGATGGTGAGTTCGTCGCCCTCCATCGACAGGAAGCCGGAGTGGGCGTTCGCGATCACCTTGGCGCCATCGGCCTGCGTGATGCGGACCTGACCCTCGGCAAGGATCGCGAGGACGGGCTCATGACCGGTCATGAAGCCGATCTCGCCCTCGACGGTCTTGGCGACGACGAGGCTCGCCTCACCGCTCCAGACCTCCTCCTCAGCGGAGACGAGGGTGACCGTCAGCGCCATGTCAGCCGTTCTCCTTCTGGATCTGCGCCCAGCGCTCTTCGACATCGCCGATGCCGCCGACGTTGAAGAACGCCTGCTCGGCGACGTGGTCGAAGTCGCCCTTGACGATCGCGTCGAACGACTCGATCGTCTCCTTGATCGGGACCGTGGAGCCTTCGACACCGGTGAACTTCTTCGCCATGTAGGTGTTCTGCGACAGGAACTGCTGGATGCGGCGCGCGCGCGACACGACGACCTTGTCCTCTTCGGACAGCTCGTCGACACCGAGGATCGCGATGATCTCCTGCAGTTCCTTGTTCTTCTGCAGGATCTGCTTCACGGCGGTGGCGACGCGGTAGTGGTCATCGCCGATGTAGCGCGGGTCGAGGATGCGGCTGGTCGAGGACAGCGGGTCCACGGCCGGGTACAGACCCTTCGACGCGATCTCACGCGAGAGCTCGGTCGTCGCGTCGAGGTGCGCGAACGTCGTCGCCGGGGCGGGGTCGGTGTAGTCGTCGGCGGGCACGTAGATCGCCTGCAGCGAGGTGATCGAGTGACCGCGCGTCGAGGTGATGCGCTCCTGGAGCACACCCATCTCGTCGGCCAGGTTCGGCTGGTAGCCCACCGCGGAGGGCATGCGGCCCAGCAGCGTCGAGACCTCAGAGCCGGCCTGCGTGAAGCGGAAGATGTTGTCGATGAACAGCAGCACGTCCTGCTTCTGCACATCGCGGAAGTACTCCGCCATGGTCAGCGCCGACAGCGCGACGCGAAGTCGCGTTCCCGGCGGCTCGTCCATCTGGCCGAAGACGAGGGCGGTCTTGTCGAAGACGCCCGCCTCCTCCATCTCGTGGATGAGGTCGTTGCCCTCACGGGTGCGCTCACCGACACCGGCGAACACCGACACACCACCGTGATCCTGCGCGACGCGCTGGATCATCTCCTGGATGAGGACGGTCTTGCCGACTCCGGCGCCGCCGAACAGGCCGATCTTCCCACCCAGCACGTACGGGGTGAGCAGGTCGATGACCTTGATGCCGGTCTCGAACATCTGGGTCTTCGACTCGAGCTGGTCGAAGTTCGGCGCCGGGCGGTGGATGCCCCAGCGCTCGGTGACCTCGATCGTCTCGCCCGGCTCAGCGTTGAGGACGTCACCGGTCACGTTGAACACACGACCCTTGGTGACGTCGCCGACGGGAACAGTGATCGGACCACCGGTGTCGCGCACCTCCTGGCCGCGGACCATGCCGTCCGTCGGCTTCAGGGAGATGGCACGGACGAGGTCGTCACCCAGGTGCTGGGCGACCTCGAGCGTGATCTCGGTGGATTCTTCGCCGATCGTGATCGTCGTCTTGAGCGCGTTGTAGATGTCGGGGATCGAGTCGTGCGGGAACTCGATGTCGACGACCGGGCCGGTGACGCGCGCGACGCGACCGACGACCGTGGTTTCGGCCTTCTCGGCTGTGGCGGTGGCAGTCATTCTCTGTCTCTTTCGGTGTGGTCTTACTTGCCCGACGCCAGAGCGTCGGCGCCGCCGACGATCTCGGCGATCTGCTGCGTGATCTCGGCCTGACGCGCGTTGTTGCGCAGCCGTGTGTAGTCGGTGATGAGCTTGTCGGCGTTGTCGCTGGCGGACTTCATGGCCTTCTGCGTAGCCGCGTGCTTGGCCGCCGACGACTGCAGGAGCGCGTTGAAAACGCGGCTCTGCACGTACACCGGCAAGAGCGCGTCCAGCACGGTCTCGGGGCTGGGCTCGAACTCGTACAGCGGATACACCTGGTTCGACGCGGCCTCGGCCTCATCGGCCTCGACGACCTCGAGCGGAAGCAGGCGCACCGTCTCGGGCGACTGCGTCATCATGCTGACGAAGCGGTTGTACACGAGGTGGATCTCGTCGACGCCGCCCTGGTCTTCACCCGTGCGGTCGTAGGCGTCCAGCAGGGCGCCCGCGATCTGCTCAGCGGTGTTGAAGTGCGGGGTGTCGGTGTCGCCGACCCACTCACCGGCCGCCGTGATGCGGCGGAACTGGAAGAATCCCACCGCCTTGCGGCCGACGAGGTAGTATGCGACATCCTTGCCCTGCGAGCGCAGGAGCTCACCCAGCTGCAGACCCTCGCGGAGGATCTGCGAGTTGAACGCCCCCGCCAATCCGCGGTCGGAGGCGAAGATCACCACGGCCGAGCGCCGGATGACCTCACGCTCCTGCGTGAGCGGGTGGTTGATGTTCGAGTGCGTCGCGACGGCCGAGACGGCCCGCGTCACGGCACGCGCGAAGGGCGACGACGCGCGAACGCGTCCCATCGCCTTCTGGATGCGCGAAGCCGCGATGAGTTCCATCGCCTTCGTGATCTTCTTGGTCGTCTGAGCAGAAGAGATCTTCTGCTTGTAGACCCGGAGCTGTGCGCCCATGGATTCGTCTCCTCAGTCGCTCAGCCGCGACGGCCCTTGACGATCTTCTCCTGGTTCACGTCTTCTTCGTGAGCTGCGGCGACCTCTTCGTGACCCGGCTTGTTGATGGCCTGGCCCTTGCCGCCCTGGAACTCCAGGATGAAGTCGTCGGTGACCTTCGCGAGCTCGCCCGCGATGTCGTCGTCGAGGACGTTCGACTCACGCAGACGATCGAGGATCGTCGTGTTCCGCTTCAGGTAGTCGAGCAGGTCGCGCTCGAAGCGCAGCACGTCCTCGACCTCGATCGTGTCGAGCTTGCCGTTGGTGCCGGCCCAGATCGAGACGACCTGCTCCTCCACCGGGTACGGCGAGTACTGCGGCTGCTTGAGCAGCTCTGTCAGGCGGGCACCGCGCGCCAGCTGACGACGCGAGGCCGCGTCGAGGTCCGACGCGAACATGGCGAACGCCTCGAGCGAGCGGTACTGGGCAAGCTCCAGCTTGAGCGTGCCGGAGACCTTCTTGATCGACTTGACCTGGGCGTCACCGCCGACGCGCGAGACCGAGATGCCGACGTCCACCGCGGGACGCTGGTTGGCGTTGAACAGGTCGGACTGGAGGAAGATCTGGCCGTCGGTGATCGAGATCACGTTGGTGGGGATGTAGGCCGACACGTCGTTGGCCTTCGTCTCGATGATCGGGAGACCGGTCATCGAACCCGCGCCCAGTTCGTCCGACAGCTTCGCGCAGCGCTCGAGCAGACGCGAGTGCAGGTAGAAGACGTCACCCGGGTACGCCTCGCGGCCCGGCGGGCGGCGCAGCAGCAGCGAGACGGCGCGGTAGGCCTCGGCCTGCTTGGACAGGTCGTCGAAGATGATGAGGACGTGCTTGCCGCCGTACATCCAGTGCTGGCCAATGGCCGAGCCGGTGTAGGGGGCGAGGTACTTGAACCCGGCGGGGTCGGATGCCGGGGCCGCGACGATCGTCGTGTACTCCATGGCACCGGCGTCCTCGAGCGCGCCCTTCACCGAAGCGATGGTCGAGCCCTTCTGGCCGATGGCGACGTAGATGCAGCGGACCTGCTTGTTGACGTCGCCCGACGCCCAGTTGTCCTTCTGGTTGATGATCGTGTCGATCGCCAGTGCGGTCTTGCCGGTCTGGCGGTCGCCGATGATGAGCTGACGCTGGCCGCGGCCGACGGGGATCATGGCGTCGATCGCCTTGACGCCGGTCTGCATCGGCTCGTGCACGCTCTTGCGCTGCATGACACCCGGTGCCTGCAGCTCGAGCGCGCGGCGGCCCTCGTTCGCGATCTCGCCGAGACCGTCGATGGGGTTGCCGAGCGGGTCGACGACGCGGCCGAGGAAGCCGTCGCCGACGGCGACCGACAGCACCTCACCGGTGCGGGTGACCTTCTGGCCGGCGACGATGCCGGAGAAGTCGCCCAGGACGACCACGCCGATCTCGTTCTCGTCGAGGTTCTGCGCGAGGCCCTCGACGCCGTTGTCGAAGCGGACGAGCTCGTTCGCCATGACGCCGGGCAGTCCCTCGACGTGGGCGATGCCGTCTCCGGCGTCGACGACGGTTCCGACCTCGGTCGCGGCGGCGGCCGTCGGCTCGTACGCGGCGACGAAGTCTTTCAGCGCGTCACGAATGACGTCGGGACTGATGGACAGTTCTGCCATGGTCTTCCTTCTATGTCTGTCGGAGGGCGCCTGCCCTGCCGTGTCCGCTCCCGTTGGAGCGGTGAGTTCTAGCCGGCCAGCCGCTGACGCAGGTCGCCGAGGCGGGATGAAACGGTGGCGTCGATCACGTCGTCGCCGATCTCGACGCGCACGCCGCCGACGACCGTCGGGTCGACGACGATGCTGAGCGCGACGTCGGTGCCGTAGCGCTGGCCGAGCGAGGCGCGCAGACGCGAGATCTGCGCGTCGCTGAGCGCGCGGGCGGCGTGCACGGTGGCGACCGTGCGACCGCGCTGGTCTGCGACGATCCGCAGGGCACGACCGAGCAGGGTGCGCACACGACGTCCACGCGAGTGCTGCACGAGCGATGAGACGATCAGAGTGGTCGGCTCGCTCGCGCGGCCGGCCAGGATCGACTCGATGAGAACGCCCTTGGCCTTCGCATCGCCGAGGCGGCTGCCGAGCGCGAGTTCGAGCTCGGCACTGCCGGCCACGGCACGCGACACCTCGAACAGCTCGGCATCGATATCGGTCGTCGGCGCGGCGACGGCGGCAGCGCGGATCGCGACTTCCTCGACTGCGCTGATCAGGTCGTCGGTCGACGACCACCGCTGCACCGCGATGGTGCTCAGCAGGGACTGCGTGACCGGCGCGAAGCCGCCGAAGACGTCGGTGACGACCTTCGTGCGTGCTTCTGCCGACGCGACGGCCGCAGACAGCGCGCCGCTCAGCTGCGGCGTCTCGCCCAGGGCGCCGGCCGCAGCGAACAGTTCGCGGGCGACGTCGAGATCGACGCCGTTCGCGTCGTTCAGCGCCGCGGTGGTCGCCGCGAGCGCCTGAGTGGTCGCGCTGCCCATTACTTCGTCGCTCCCTCGGAAGCTTCGAGGTCGGCCAGGAAACGGTCGACGACAGCCTGTGCCTTCGCATCGTCGGAGAGTGTCTCGCCGATGACGCCGCCGGCCAGGTCGAGCGCGAGCGTGCCGACCTCGCTGCGCAGCGAGACGAGAGCGGTCTGGCGCTCGGCCTCGATCTGCGTGTGTGCGGCGGAGGTCAGACGTGCTGCCTCACTCGACGCGGTCTCCTTGGCCTCGGAGACGATCTTCTTGCCGTCCTCGCGGGCGGCATCACGGATCTCGCCGGCCTCCTTGCGCGCCTCGGCGAGCTGCGAGGTGTACTCCTCGAGCGCGGCCTCGGCCTTGCGCTGGGCTTCGTCGGCCTTCGCGATGTTGCCCTCGATGGCGGCGGCGCGCGCGTCGAGGAGATCCTTCATCTTCGGAAGGGCGACCTTCCAGAAGACGAAGAGGATGACGACGAAGCACACGGCCGACCAGATGATGTCGTACCACGCGGGGATGAGCGGGTTGTGCTCCGCCTCCGCCTCCGCGGCGTACGCGACAAGAGCGTTCAGCATCCTGTCTCCTTAAGTCTGGTGTGCGGGATCAGAAGCCGAAGATGAAGGCGGTCGCGATGCCGATGAAGGCGAGCGCCTCGGTGAAGGCGATACCGATCCACATCAGGACCTGCAGGCGACCGGCCAGCTCGGGCTGACGGGCGACGCCCTCGATCGTCTTTCCGACGACGATGCCCACACCGATGGCGGGGCCGATGGCGGCGAGGCCGTAGCCGAGAGTCGCGAGCGACCCGGTGACATCGACGTTCACAGCGGCCAGAACCGTAGTTGCGTCCACGGGGGTGTTTCCTTTCGATTGGGTGGGAGGGCGGATGCCCGCCCGCTCAGTGCTCTTCTGCTACCGCGAGCTGGATGTAGACCGCGGTGAGGATGGTGAAGACGTATGCCTGGAGGACGGCCACCAGGATCTCGAAGACCGTGAAGGCGAGGCCGAAGGCGAGCGAGCCCGCCGCCAGCACCGACCACCAGCCGCCGAGGTCCAGGAGGAAGAAGTGCGTGGCCGCGAAGAACAGGACCAGCATGAGGTGTCCGACCATCATGTTCATGAGGAGTCGGAGGGTCAGCGTGACGGGGCGCACCAGGAAGGTCGAGATGAACTCGAGCGGGGTCACGATGATGTAGAGGAACGGCGGCACACCGGCGGGGAACAGCGAGTTCTTGAAGAAGCCCTTGGGGCTCTTCTTGATGCCGGCGTAGATGAACGTCACGTAGCTGACGGCGGCCAGCAGCAGCGGCACCGCGATGATGCTCGTGCCGGCGATGTTCATGAACGGGATGATGCCCGTCAGGTTCATGAACAGGATCATGAACATCATCGTCGTGAGGATCGGCAGGAAGCGCTGGCCGTCCTTCTTGCCCAGCAGGTCTTCGGCGATGTTCACGCGGACGAAGTCCAGCCCCATCTCGACGACGCTCTGGAAGCGGCCCGGGACGACGGTCATGCGACGCGTGCCCAGCCAGAAGATCAGGACGACCGCGATCGTCGCGATGAACTGGATGATGTGGATCCGGTTGATGACCAGATCGCCGATCTGGAAAATCGCTTCCGGGAAGAATTCATCGATCGACGGGCCGTGGAACTCAGGCCCGCTCTCGGCGGTCTTGGCGATCAGGGTCGCAGCTTCAGTAAACAGCACTGGCTCCAGCTTCGGGGCATCGGTGTAACCCGAGGCAACGATGGTCGGTGAGCGTCGATGCGCAATCGCTCAGCGGGGAGGCGAGCGGGCGCAGAAAACAGCCTATCAGGACTCGCGACCGCTCCCGACCTCCGGGGCGGCGTCACTGCCCGGATCCTCCGCGTCGTCCTGTTCGGTCAGGTCGGCGGCGGTGGGCAGCGTCACATCGCTCACGTGCGGAATGCGCATGCGGGTCATGACGATGACGTCGATGACGAGGGATGCCACGACGCTGACGACCAGCGCGATGAAGAACACCGTGGGGTTCAGCCACTCCTGCCCGCGCAGGAGCATGAGCGCCACGATGAACAGCACGAACTTCAGCAGCCACCCGCCCATGACCGCCCCGAAGAAGATGGGCACGTACAGCGGGTCGCCGTACCAGCGGTTGGCGACGAGGATCGTGATGCCGGTCAGTGCCAGGAACACCGCGGCCAGCACGACGGCGACCAGCGCGCTCCACAGTCCTTCCATGCCGGCGACGGCATAGCCGACGACAGCGCCGATCACGGCGAGCAATGCCGTCGCCGCCGCGGACCACAGCAGAGTCGTCCGCAGGATGCGGTTGCTGGAGAGGCTCTGGCTGGTCATGAGGCATGTTCCTGTTCGGTGGGGGCGGACGTCCGAGCCGCGAGCGCAGCCCGCGAAGGAGTGAGGGTGACGACGAGACACGCGACCACGCCGATCGCGAGGTACACGACACCGGGCCAGTACAGGCCCGGCCAGTCCGCCGTCGTGCCGATGTACATGATGAGGACCGAGAGGCTGACGATCGTCGCCCACGCGTAGAAGATGAGGACCGCATCACGGTCGGAGTGACCCATGTCGAGCATGCGGTGGTGCAGGTGCTTGCGGTCGGGGCTGAACGGGGACTTTCCCCGCGACATCCGGCGGACGACCGCCATCCCGAAGTCCAGCAGCGGCAGCAGCACCACGACGAGGGGCAGCAGGATCGGGATGAACGCGCCCAGCAGCTGCGAGCGGCCGAACACGTCGTTGTCGCCCAGCGCGCCCGGGTCCAGCTGCCCGGTCAGCGTGATCGCCGAAGTGGCCATGAGCAGCCCCAGCATGAGCGCACCGGAGTCTCCCATGAACAGTCGCGCAGGGTTCCAGTTCATCGGCAGGAAGCCGATGCAGACCCCGACCAGCACGATGGCGATGAACGATGCGCGGTTCGAGTAGCTGTCGATGCCCGCGTCACGGGCGACCAGATAGGTGTAGACGAAGAAGACGGCGTTGGTGATCAGGCAGACGCCCGCGACGAGCCCATCGAGTCCGTCGATGAAGTTGACCGCGTTCATGACGATCACGATCGCGAACACCGAGAGCGTGAAGCTCTGCCAGCTCGACAGCAGCAGCTGGCCGCCGAAGGGGATCGCGAAGATCTGAATGCCCCCGAAACCCACGACGATGCCGGCCACCAGGAACTGCGCCCCCAGCTTGATCAGCCAGTCCAGGTCCCACAGGTCGTCGGCGACCCCGATCAGCACGATCAGCAGCGCAGCGGCGTAGATGGACCACATCACCTGCGGGTCCTGCCAGATGATGGCGAAATACGGCACCTGCGACGATAGGGCGAACATCCCGCTGAATCCGAGGAACATCGCGACCCCGCCCAGGCGCGGCGTCGGGTTCTTGTGCACATCCCGTTCCCGGATGCCGGGGTAGAGCTTGTAGCGCATGCTCACGCGCCACACGATCCAGGTCAGGACGAATGTCAGCGCGCCGGTGAGGATGACGGTGAAGATGTAGTGCTTCACGCGTCGTCACCGGGCTCGTCCGGCTCCGCTTCGAGCAGATCCCCGAGGACCCCCCGCAGCGCCGCACGATCGACCGCTCCTTCGCGAAGCACCCGCACCGGTCGCTCGGTGTCGCCGACCAGACCGGTCGCGTCGATGATGGTGGACGCCACACCCGTGCTGGCGGGTCCCCCGTCGAGGTACACGGACACACGGTCCCGGAGCATGTCGAGCGCTTCGTGGACGGCCACGGCAGCGGGCTTGCCCGTCAGGTTGGCGCTGGACACGGCGAGCGGCCCGCACTCCTCGAGCAGTTCGAGGGCGATGCGCTCGGCCGGCATCCGCACCGCGACGGTGCCGGCGGTGTCGCCGAGATCCCACGACAGCGACGGCTGCGCGGGCAGCACGATCGTGAGCCCACCCGGCCAGAACTCCTCGACCAGCCGCTCCACCGCTTCAGGAACCTCGGCCACCAGGGCGCGCATCGTCGTGATGCCGGCCACGAGAACCGGAGGCGGCGACTGTCGCCCGCGTCCCTTCGCCTCCAGCAGCCGAGTCACCGCGCTCGCGTTGAACGCGTCGGCGGCGATGCCGTACACCGTGTCGGTCGGCACGACGACCAGCTCGCCGCGGCCGATCGCCTGGCGGGCGGCCCGCATGGCGGGGAGCAGCTGCTCGCTGTCGCGGCAATCGAAGACGGGAGACATATCCGCAACATTCTACGGTCGGGGCGCTGGGAGACCGCGAGCGTCAGGGGCGGAGGACCGTCGTCGCGCGGTCGCGCGTGGTCAGGTCGGGGTGCGTCGCGGCGGCACGCCAGCCGTCGGCGGTCAGGAGCGCACGGATCGGCGCGCCCTGCCACTCGCCGTGCTCGAGGATCAGCGTCCCGCCGGGATGCAGCAGCCGCAGCGCGACGCCCGACAGCGTCCGGACGACGTCGAGCCCGTCCGCGCCGCCGTACAGGGCAGCCGGCGGGTCCCAGTGCCGTACCTCGGGATCGCGTGGGATCGCGTCGTCGGGCACGTACGGCGGGTTGGAGACCACGACCGAGACGGTGCCGTCGAGTTCTGTGAACGCGTGGGCGAGGTCGATGAAGGCGAGGCGCGCGTTGCCGGCGTCCACTTCGGCGAAGTTCTCCTTCGCCCAGACGAACGCGTCCACCGAGTTCTCGGCCGCGTGGATCTGCGCGTGCGGCACCTCGGTGGCCATCGCGAGCGCGATCGCGCCCGAACCGGTTCCGAGATCGACGCCGATCGGCGCCGGCGAAGGCGTGGCGCGCAGAGCGTCGACGGCGAGCTGGGCGACCATCTCGGTCTCAGGGCGCGGCACGAACACGCCGGGACCGACGCGCAGCTCGAGATGGCGGAACGCCGCACGGCCCGTGATGTGCTGCAGCGGCTCGCGCGATGCGCGACGCGCGATCAGTGTCTGGAGGCTTTCGGCAACGGCATCCATCACCACGTCGCCGCGCATCGCGGCGGCAGCCAGCTCGCCGCGACCGACGCCCAGGACGTGCGCGGCCAGCAGCTCGGCGTCGGCGTCGGGAGAGGGCACGCCGGCGGCGGCGAGCGTCGCGGCGGCGGTGCGGATGAGATCGGTCAACGGCAGCGCGGCCGGATCTGCGGTGGAGGTCATGGGCGCGCACCAGCATAGTCGTGACGATTCGTCATATTGGCCGTGACGACACCGCATCCCCGTACGCTGGGGCGGACACCTCCGCACCGCCCGAGCGGACCCGACACGTACGAAAGGCACGCCATGCCCGGCATCCACTCCGACATCACGAGCGCATTCGGCAACACCCCGCTCGTTCGCCTCAACCGACTCTCCGAAGGCCTCGCGGGCACCGTGATCGCCAAGCTGGAGTACTTCAACCCCGGCTCCAGCGTGAAGGACCGCATCGGTGTGGCGATCGTCGACGCCGCCGAGGCAGCGGGTGCGCTGAGCGCCGGCGGCACCATCGTCGAGGGCACGAGCGGCAACACCGGCATCGCCCTGGCCCTGGTCGGCGCGGCGCGCGGCTACAAGGTCATTCTGACGATGCCGTCGTCGATGTCGGTCGAGCGCCGCCAGCTACTGAAGCGCTTCGGTGCCGAGATCGTCCTCACCGACCCGGCCGGCGGCATGAAGGCCGCCGTCGCCAAGGCGCAGGAGATCGTCGCCGAGACTCCCGGCGCGATCCTGGCCAGCCAGTTCGAGAACGCCGCCAACCCGGCCATCCACCGGTCCACAACCGCCGAGGAGATCTGGCGCGACACCGACGGCGCCGTCGACGTCTTCATCGCCGGTATCGGCACGGGCGGCACCATCACCGGTGTCGGCCAGGTGCTCAAGGAGCGCAAGCCCGACGTCAAGGTCATCGCCGTCGAGCCGACGGCGTCGCCCCTGCTGTCGCAGGGCACGCCCGGGCCGGCGAAGATCCAGGGCATCGGCCCGAACTTCGTCCCCCCGATCCTCGACACGAGCGTGTACGACGAGGTCGTCACCGTCGAGTTCGACGACGCGATCGCCACCGCGCGCGACCTCGCCGCGCGGGAGGGCATCCTCGCCGGCATCTCCGCCGGTGCGGCCGTGTGGGCGGCGCTGCAGGTGGCTGCGCGCTCCGAGAGCGAGGGCAAGAACATCGTCGTGATCGTGCCGGACACCGGCGAGCGCTACCTGTCGACCGCGCTGTTCGAGGACCTGCGCGAGGACTGATTCTGCACGCGATACCGGGCGGCGCTGCTTCGGCGGCCCGCCCGGTACGCTGTCTCCGAGGAGCACCATGACCCGCATCGGCCCGATTGCCCGCATCCGTGAAGACGTCGCGGCGGCGAAGCTGCGCGACCCGGCCGCCCGAAGCGGCGTCGAGATCGCGGTGCTGTACTCGGGGCTGCACGCGATCTGGTCGTACCGGCTGGCCCACGCGCTGTGGGTGCACGGCATCCGGTTCCCGGCGCGCGCGATCTCACAGGTGACGCGCTGGATCACCGGCATCGAGATCCACCCGGGCGCGACCATCGGTCGCCGCTTCTTCATCGACCACGGCATGGGCGTCGTCATCGGCGAGACCGCCGAGGTCGGCGACGACGTCATGCTCTACCACGGGGTCACGCTCGGCGGACGGACCCGCGATGGCGGCAAGCGGCATCCCACCCTCGAAGACGGCGTCGCCGTCGGCGCGGGCGCGAAGATCCTCGGTCCGATCACGATCGGTGCAGGCTCGGTCGTCGGCGCGAACGCCGTCGTGACCAAGGACGCCCCCGCCGACTCGGTGCTCGTCGGCGTTCCGGCCAAGCCTCGCCGTCGCACCGAGAACCTCGACACCCGCGCGCTGCTGACGGCGCCCGAGTACTACATCTGACGCCGACGCGGCTTGCGTTTCGCGGCCGGGCCTCGTCCCACCGGCGATTCAACAGTCAGTTCGGCACAGTCTCGCACCACAACACTGTGCTCGAGCGACTGCTGAGCGCCCGGGTGCCCGCCCGCCGGGGCGCAGCGGGTCACGCCGCTCGGCGGTCGGCGACCTTCTTCTTGAGGAACAGCGGCGGCAGCAGCCAGGTGGCGAGCGCCGTCACGAGCCACACGATCACCGGCGCGAGGATCCACGCCAGCGGCTCCGAGATGCCCAGCCCGGCGCCGGGGATGAGCACGACGATCAGCAGGGCGACGAACGTCGAGATGATCCCGATGCCGCCGAGCATGGCCGAGGCGTGCCGGCGGGTGATCTTGAACACCCAGGGCGCCAGCACGCTCTGGATGACGGCGAAGATGACGACCGCGAGCACGAAGCCCCACCAGTCGCTCCAGTCGATGTGGAAGCCGGGCAGGATCAGGTCGGCGGCGATGAGGCCGAGAGCCGCGGAGACGACGAAGATCAGCGCGCGGATCAAGAAGGTGATCATGCGTTGACGCTATCGCCGAACAGCGTATACACGTCGCAGGCACCACACGTCATCATCATTCTTGCAATCCGGTGTGGAACAGCGTCAAAGTGACGGCCGTCCTCGAGGAAGCGGAGTTGATGGGATGGACGCACTTGGGCGCTGGCGATCAGGACGGCGTTGGTCCTTCTTGGTGTGACCGACTTGCTTGCACCGATGGCCACAGCCGCCGAACAGCGCACCAGCTCACACGATGAGTTCCCATCGGACGTCACCGCCCGGGAAGACGATGCAGCGGCGCCGTCGAAGGCACCGAACGGGCCTCAGCGCTGATCCCGGCTCTGCCGTGAGGTTTCTCGTCGAGGAGTCTCCTGCGGGCGGCTGAGTCCGTAACAAGGTCGCAGCGCACGAGCGAGGTCGGAGTCGCGTCCTACATCCGGTTCAGACGGCCTCGGACCCGACCGCGGCCAGCTGCGCCTCTTCGTCGGCAGCGATCGCCGACTGGACGATCGGCTCGAGCGCACCGTCCATGACCTGGTCGAGGTTGTACGCCTTGTAGCCGGTGCGGTGATCGGCGATGCGGTTCTCGGGGAAGTTGTACGTGCGGATCCGTTCGGAGCGGTCCATGCCGCGGATCTGCGAGCGGCGGGCGTCGGAGGCGGCGGCATCCCGCTCCTCCTGCTGCCGCGCCAGGATGCGGGCACGCAGCACGCGCATGCCGGCTTCGCGGTTCTGGAGCTGTGACTTCTCGTTCTGCATCGACACGACGATGCCCGTCGGCACGTGCGTGATGCGTACGGCCGAGTCGGTCGTGTTGACCGACTGTCCGCCGGGGCCGGATGACCGGTAGACGTCGATCTTCAGATCGTTCTGGTCGATCTGCACCTCTTCGGGCTCGTCGACCTCGGGGAACACGAGCACGCCGGTCGTCGAGGTGTGGATGCGTCCCTGCGACTCGGTGGCAGGAACCCGCTGCACGCGGTGCACGCCGCCCTCGTACTTCAGGTGCGCCCACACGCCCTGCGCCGGATCGGTCGAAGAACCCTTGATCGCGACCTGGACGTCCTTGTAGCCGCCCAGATCGGACTCGTTGCGCTCGAGCATCTCGGTCTTCCACCCCTTCGAGGCGGCGTACTGCAGGTACATGCGCAGCAGGTCGGCGGCGAACAGAGCCGATTCGGCGCCGCCCTCCCCCGCCTTGATCTCCATGATCACGTCGCGGGCGTCGTCCGGGTCGCGTGGGATCAGCAGACGCCGCAGCTTCTCCTGCGCCTCGGCGACCCCGGTCTCGAGAGCCGGGATCTCGTCGGCGAACGCGTCGTCCTCCTTGGCCAGCTCCCGGGCGGCGCTCAGGTCATCGGATGCCGTGACCCACGCGTCGTAGGCCGCGACGATCCTCGAGAGCTCGGCGTAGCGTCGGTTCACACGCTTGGCGCGCGCGGCATCCGCGTGCACAGCCGGGTCGGAGAGCTCCTCCTGAACCGCCCTGTGCTCCGCGATCAGCCCCTGGACCGACTCGAACACCGTCGCTCCGCTCAGCGGATGCTGTTCTCGTGACCGTGGCTGTGTCCGCCACCGTGGGTGTCACGGGCCGGCGCCGGCATCGACTTCTGCATCTGCACGAGGAACTCGACGTTCGACTGCGTCTCCTTGAGCTTGCCGAGCACGACCTCGAGGGCCTGCTGCGGGTCGAGACCCGCGAGGGCGCGACGCAGCTTCCACGTGATCTTGACCTCGTCACTGGACAACAGCATCTCTTCGCGGCGGGTGGACGACGCGTTGACGTCGACGGCCGGGAAGATGCGCTTGTCGGCGAGCTGACGGCTCAGGCGCAGCTCGCTGTTGCCGGTGCCCTTGAACTCCTCGAAGATGACGTCGTCCATCTTCGAGCCGGTCTCCACGAGCGCAGTCGCGAGGATCGTGAGCGATCCGCCGTTCTCGATGTTGCGCGCGGCGCCGAAGAAGCGCTTGGGCGGGTACAGCGCCGACGCGTCGACACCGCCGGTGAGTACACGGCCGCTGGTCGGAGCCGAGATGTTGTAGGCCCGGCCCAGCCGCGTGATCGAGTCGAGCAGCACGACGACGTCGCGGCCGAGCTCGACGAGGCGCTTGGCGCGCTCGATGGCCAGCTCGGCGACGGTGGTGTGGTCTTCAGCAGGGCGATCGAAGGTCGAGGCGATGACCTCGCCCTTGACCGTGCGCTGCATGTCGGTGACCTCTTCGGGGCGCTCGTCGACGAGAACGACCATGAGGTGGACCTCGGGGTTGTTCGTCGCGATGGCGTTCGCGATCTGCTGCAGCACGATCGTCTTGCCGGCCTTGGGCGGCGCGACGATCAGGCCGCGCTGTCCCTTGCCGATCGGTGCGACCAGGTCGATGATGCGCTGTGTGAGCTTCTCGGGGGCGGTCTCCAGGCGCAGACGCTCCTGCGGGTACAGCGGCGTGAGATTGCCGAACTCGACGCGGGTGGCGGCATCGTCGACCGACAGGCCGTTGATCGCGTCGACCTTGACGAGCGCGTTGTACTTCTGGCGGCTGGACTGCTCGCCCTCGCGCGGCTGCTTGATCGCGCCGACGACGGCGTCGCCCTTGCGCAGGTTGTACTTCTTCACCTGGCCGAGCGAGACGTAGACGTCGCTCGTGCCGGGCAGGTAGCCGGTCGTGCGGACGAACGCGTAGTTGTCGAGGACATCGAGGATGCCGGCGATCGGGATCAGGACGTCGTCCTCGCCGATCTCGGGCTCGAACTCGTCGGCCACGCCGCCCGGACCGCGACGCTTGTTGCGCTGGCGGTTGTTGCGGCTCTGGTTCTGGTTGTCGTCGTCGGCGTCGGACTGCTTGTCGTCGTTCTGGGCGCCGCCCTGGTTGCCGTTCTGGGCGTTGCCGGTGCCGCCGCTGCGGTTGCGGTTGCGGTTTCGGTTTCGGCTGCGCGAGCGGCCGGAGCCCTCATCGGACTGGCTGTCGCCGTCGGCGTTCGCGTCGGCGGAGCCGGCGTCCGTCGTGTCGGCCGAGCCGGCATCGGCCGGCTTGGCGTCGGACTCCGCGGCGTCGGACGAGCCGGCGCCGTCGCCTGCCTCCGCGGTGGCGGCCTCTTCGGCGGCCTTCGCGGCAGCGGTCGACTTGGTGCTCGCGCGGCGGTTGCGGGGCGCACGAGCCGGCTTCTCGGCCGGTGCGTCGTCGGTCGTGGTCTCCGCGGCGGACGCCTCGGCGTCGGCGGGCTGCGCTGCGTCGGTCGCCGTGGGCGTCTCGGCGTCGGCGGGCTGCGCGACGTCGGTGGCCGCGGACGCTTCAGCGGCGGACGCGTCGCCCTCGGCCGGCTGCGCGGCCTCGGCGGCGGGCGCCTCGGCGGGAACATCGCTGCTCTTGGCACGGCGCGGTGCGCGCTTGCGCGGGGCCCGAGCCGGCTTCTCGTCGGCGACGGGCGCCTCGGCGGCGGGCTGGTCGGCGTCGGCGACCGGCGCTTCGGTGGCAGCGGGCTCCGCGCCGGCGGTCTCGTCCGCAACCGGCGCCTCGGCGGCGGATGCCTCGGCCGGCTCGTCGGCGACGACCTCAGCAGCGGACGCGTCCTCGGCGTCCGCGGGTGCTGCGGCAGCGGCATCCGGAGTCTGCTCGGTCACCGTGTCGGTGTTCGGCTGCGCGGCTGCGTCGTCTGCAGTGGCGTCTTCGATGTTCTGGATCTCGGAGATGGACTCCACGAGTGCTCCTTTGTCAACGGTGGAAAGTTCTTGTACCGCATGAAGGCCCTGTCCACGACAGGTACCGACCGTCCCGGCGCGCACAGCCACGGGAGAGGCATGTGCTGCAACGGGGGGTTATGCGATGGTTCGCAGATCTGCGACGGAGGTCAGATTCACGAGTAGCCCGTGGAACCCTCCGTATAGTCCCTCACTGTACCACCCCGTACGTCGACGGCGAGCATGAGGGCCTCCCACGGAGTGTCCGTGACGCGGGTGGCGAGCTCGGCGGCGGCGAGCCGCTTGCCCGGCCCGTCGGCGAGCACGAGGACGCTGGGACCCGCCCCCGAGACCACCGCCGCGAACCCTTCGGCACGCAGCGACTGAACGAGCCTGTCGGTCTCGGGCATGGCCTGCGCCCGATAGGACTGGTGCAGCTTGTCCTCGGTCGCGGCCATGAGCAGCTCGGGGCTCTGGGTGAGCGCCGCGATCAGCAGCGCCGACCGCGAGACGTTGAAGACGGCATCCTCCCGCGTCACCTGCAGCGGCGCCAGCTCGCGGGCCGCGGAGGTCGACATCGTGAAGCCCGGCACGAACACCAGCGGCGAGACGCCGCGGTGCACGAGCAGCTTCTTGGACTGCGGGCCGTCCGGCTCCATCCAGGCGATGGTCAGCCCGCCGAACAGCGCGGGGGCGACGTTGTCGGGGTGCCCCTCGAGCTCGGTCGCGAGGCGCAGCAGCATCGACGGGCCGAGTTCGACGTCGCCGGCCAGCAGGCCCTTCGCAGCCAGCAGCCCGGCGACGACGGCCGCGCCCGACGAGCCCATGCCGCGGCCGTGCGGGATCGTGTTGTGGGCGGAGAGGTGGATGCCGGGCATCTGCCGCCCGCACGACTCGAAGGCGTAGGCGATCGCGCGCACCACCAGATGCGAGGCATCGGTGGGGACTTCGCCCTCGCCCTCCCCCGTCACCGTGATCTCGACGCGGCGGTCGGGCAACGTCGTCACCGTCAGCTCGTCGTACACGCTCAGGGCGAGCCCCAGCGTGTCGAAGCCGGGCCCGAGGTTCGCGCTCGTGGCCGGCACGCGCACCGCGACCGCGCGGCCGGGTGCGATCAGCGACGCCGCCGTCATGCGCGGGCGGCGGCCAGGTCGAGCACGGCGGCCACCTCGCTCGTGGTCGCGTCGACGACGACGGGCTCGACCTGCGAGCCGTCGGCGTTGCGCAGCGCCCACTGCGGGTCCTTGAGCCCGTGGCCGGTGACCGTCAGCACGACCTTGGCGCCGGCGGGGATGACCCCGGCTTCGGCACGGTCGAGCAGACCTGCGACGCTGATCGCCGAGGCGGGCTCGACGAAGACGCCGACGGTGGATGCCAGGAGTTTCTGCGCCGCGAGGATGCGCTCATCGTCGATCGCGCCGAACCATCCGTCGGTCGCGTCGCGGGCTTCGAGGGCGAGTTCCCACGAGGCGGGGTTGCCGATGCGGATCGCGCTGGCGACTGTCTCGGGATTCTTGACGACCTCGCCGCGCACCAGCGGCGCCGAGCCCTCGGCCTGGAAGCCGAACATGCGCGGCACGCGCGTGGCCACGCCGCGGGCGGCCTCTTCGCGGTACCCGCGCGAGTACGCGGTGTAGTTGCCCGCGTTTCCGACCGGGATGAAGTGGAAGTCGGGTGCGTCACCGAGCTGCGAGACCACCTCGTAGGCCGCGGTCTTCTGCCCCTCGATGCGGTCGGGGTTGACCGAGTTCACCAGGTGCACGGGGTAGTTGTCGGCGAGTTCACGGGCGATCTCGAGGCAGTCGTCGAAGTTGCCGCGGATCTGGATCAGCGTGCCGCCGTGAGCGACCGCCTGGCTGAGCTTGCCCATCGCGATCTTGCCCTCGGGCACCAGCACCGCGGCGGTGATGCCGGCGTGCGAGGCGTACGCGGCGGCCGAGGCGGAGGTGTTGCCGGTCGAGGCGCAGATGACGGCCTTGGCGCCGTGCTCGACGGCGCGCGAGAGCGCGACGGTCATGCCGCGGTCCTTGAACGAGCCGGTCGGGTTCATTCCCTCGAATTTCACGTGCACGTCCGCACCGGTGATCTCCGACAGCGACCGCGCCGGAATGAGCGGTGTACCGCCCTCGCCGAGCGTCACGATCGTCGAGGCGTCGGTCACCCCGAGCCGGTCGGCGAACTCCCGCAGGACTCCCTGCCACACATGTGCCATTTCAGTCTCCTTCCACCCGCAGTACCGACACGACACGGTCGACGACGCCGCTGGCGGCGAGTCGGTCGACGGTGTCGCCGAGGTTCTGCTCCAATGCCGTGTGCGTGCCGATCACGAGACGTGCGGCACCCGGCTTTCCATTGCCTTCGCTGATGACGGTCTGCTCGACGGTCGCGATCGAGACGCTGCCGTCGCTGAGGATGCCGGCGACCGTGGCGAGCACGCCGGGCCGGTCGCTGACTTCGAGCGTGATCTGGTAGCGGGTCTGCACGCGGCCGACCGGCAGGATCGGCAGGTTCGCGCGGGTGGACTCGCCCACCCCGGTGCCGCCGGCGATGTGCCGCCGGGCGGCCGAGACGACGTCGCCGAGTACGGCGGACGCGGTCTGGATGCCGCCGGCCCCGGCCCCGTAGAACATGAGGTCGCCCGCGGCTTCGGCCTGCACGAAGACGGCGTTGTTGGCGCCGCGCACGTTCGCCAGGGGATGCTCGCGCGGCACCAGCGCGGGGTACACCCGCACCGAGATCGCCTCGCCGTCGCCGTCTGCGACCCGCTCGCACACGGCGAGCAGTTTGATGACGTAGCCCGCACCACGGGCGGCGGCGATGGTCTGCGCGTCGATCGCGGTGATGCCCTCGCGATGCACCGCGTCGAGCGGGACGGCGGTGTGAAAGGCGAGGGATGCCAGGATCGCGGCCTTCTGGGCGGCGTCGAACCCGTCGACGTCGGCGGTCGGATCCGCTTCGGCGTAGCCCAGGGCCTGCGCGTCGGCGAGCACCTCGGCGAAATCGCTGCCTTCGCGGTCCATGCGGTCGAGGATGTAGTTCGTCGTCCCGTTGACGATGCCCATGATGCGGTGCACGCGGTCGCCGGCCAGCGAATCGCGCAGGGGCCGGATGATCGGGATGGCTCCGGCGACCGCCGCCTCGTACGACACGGTCGCGCCGACCTGGTCGGCCGCCTCGAACAGCTCCGGACCGTGCGTGGCCACCAGGGCCTTGTTGGCGGTGACCACGTCGGCACCGGAGTTCAGCGCCTCGAGGATGCGGCTGCGCGCCGGCTCGATGCCGCCGGTCAGCTCGATCACGATGTCGGCACCGACGATGAGCTGGTCGGCGTCGGTGGTCAGCAGCTCGCGCGGCAGTTCGACGTCGCGCGGGGCGTCGACGTCGCGCACGGCGATGCCGACGAGGTCGAGAGCGGCGCCGGCGCGGTCGGCCAGCTCGTCGGCGTGGGTGCGCAGCAGGTGCGCGACCTGCGAGCCGACGGCGCCGGCGCCCAGCAGAGCCACGCGGAGGCGGCGGAATTCGGTCATGCGTTTCCCTCGGTCACGGTGCCGGCGTCACGGGCCAGCAGATCCTCGATGGTCTCCCCGCGCACGATGACGCGGGCGCTGCCGTCCCGCACGGCGACGACCGCCGGGCGGGGCAGGTAGTTGTAGTTGCTCGCGAGCGAGAAGCAGTACGCACCGGTGGCGGGCACCGCGAGGAGGTCGCCGGGCACGATGTCGGCGGGCAGGTACTCGTGGTCGACGACGATGTCACCGGACTCGCAGTGGCGTCCGACGACGCGGGCGAGCGCCGGCGCGGCGTCGCTGGTGCGCGAGGCGACGCGCGCCGAGTACTGCGCGCCGTACAGCGCGGTGCGGGCGTTGTCGCTCATGCCGCCGTCGACGCTCACGTACAGGCGCTCGAGGTCGTCCGAGACGCGCACCGGCTTGACGGTGCCCACCTCGTACAGGGTCACCCCGGCACGGCCGACGATCGACCGGCCCGGCTCGAACGCGAGATTCGGCATCGGGATGCCGCGCACCTCGCACTCGCGGGCCACGGCGTCGACGATGCCATCGGCGAGCTGCTCGATCGGGGTCGGGTCGTCGACCGACGTGTACGCGATTCCGAAGCCACCGCCGAGGTTCAGGACCGGCACGTCGCCGCCGGCGAGCAGTTCGGCGTGTGTCTCGACCAGGCGCGCGGCCGACTCCTCGAAGCCCGAGACACCGAAGATCTGAGAGCCGATGTGGCAGTGCAGCCCGAGGAATCGCAGCGCGGGGAGTTCGCGGATACGGGCGACGACGGCACCGGCATCCACCAGCGGGAAGCCGAACTTCTGGTCTTCGTGCGCCGTCGCGAGGAAGTCGTGCGTCTCGGCGTGCACCCCGGTGCTGACCCGCACCAGGACGTTCTGGACGATGCCGCGGCGGTCGGCGATCGCGGCGAGCCGCTCGATCTCGATGGGGCTGTCGACGATGACGGATCCGACGCCGACCTCGACGGCCTGCTCGAGTTCGCCGATGAGCTTGTTGTTGCCGTGCAGCCCGATGCGCGCGGGGTCGGCGCCGGCGGCGAGAGCGACGGCGAGCTCTCCCCCGCTGGCGACGTCGACGGCGAGGCCCTCGCCGGTGACCCACCGGACGACCTCGGTGCTCAGGAACGCCTTGCCGGCGTAATAGACGCGGGCCTGCACGCCGTGGCGGGCGGTAGCGGCCCGGAACGCTTCGCTCACGCGGGTGGCGCGGGCGCGCACCGCGGCCTCGTCGAGCACGTACAGCGGGGTGCCGAACTGCTCGCGCAGCGTCGTGACCGGCACACCGCCCAGTTCGAGCACGCCGCTCGCGTCACGAGACGCGTGCTCGGGCCACACCTCGGTGGCCAGCGCGTTCACGTCGTCGGGCACGACGAGCCAGGCGGGCACCGGCGGGCGGAGTTCAGAGGCGGACACGCGATCACCTATCGGGTGGAGGGGTTCTGCGAGCGGAGATTCACGCCCCGGCAGTCATTGCAGTCTAGAACACCGGCCGTGGCGGACCGTTTCGGTGACACCGCATGACCTACGCGCAGGAACCGGGCTGCTGGAGGGTCTCGTCGGTGATGATCTCGCCGTCGATCTCGAACTCGGCCACGATGTCGTCGCGGTTCACCTCGACGCCGTTGAGCATGACACCGGCCGGCAGCTGGTCGGCGATGCACACCTGCCAGTCGCGGATGACCGTGCCGGCGATCGCGCCGAACTGGCGCGAGAGCGCCTCGGCGGTGATCTCTGTTCCCGCGACCCGCAGGGTCGACGGAGTCAGCACGAGGTCGCCGCCGGCGGCGCTGGGTACGAGGGTGATGCCGACCGGAACGGTGAGCGCGAACAGCTGCAGCTCCATCGAGATCTCGATCGCCGGCGCGTCGATGACGACCGTGTCGGCCGGGAAGTCCTCGATCGTGCCGAGGAGTGCCGTCAGCTGGGCCTCGTCGAGCGTGATCGTGGCCGAGGCGGCATCCATCGGCCCGTCACCGCGCACGGGGACCCCTGTCGCGTGGACGCTCACGTCACCGGAGAGTTCGCCGAACACGACGTCGTCGCTGGCGATCGTGATCTCGTCGATCTCGCCGCCGATCAGCTGCGGCAGGACCGGACCCGGGACGTCGACGTCGACCTGCTGGTCGGCCGGGAGTGACAGCTGAGTGATCACCTGCTCGCGGACGGTGTTCACGAGCAGGTTGCGCGCGATCTGCTCGCCGGCGATCCAGGCGACGACGACGAGCACCACGACTGCCGCGGCGGCAACGAGCCACGGCCACACGGCGCGCTTCGGCTTCGTCGCGGGCCGGCCGGGCGTGGCCAGCACCCACTGCGCTGCCGGGTCGGGGATCGGCGCGGTGTCGTGCGTGTCGTCGGTCACGTCACATCCGCTCGGGGGCGCTCACGCCGAGCAGATCCAGCCCGTTGCGCAGCACCTGGCCGGTGGCGTCGTTGAGCCACAGGCGGGTGCGGTGCACGTCGGTGACCTCTTCGTCACCCAGCGGGGTGACGCGGCAGTTGTCGTACCAGCGGTGGTAGAGACCGGCGAGCTCTTCGAGGTAGCGGGCGACGCGGTGCGGCTCGCGCACCTCGGCGGCGAACGCGACGATGCGCGGGAACTCCTGCAGAGCGCCCAGCAGCGCCGACTCGGTCTCGTGGGTGAGCAGCTCGGGCGCGAAGATGTCACGCTTGACGCCGGTGTCGGCGGCGTTGCGGCCCACGTTGTGCGTGCGGGCATGCGCGTACTGCACGTAGAAGACGGGGTTGTCGTTCGTGCGCTTCTGCAGCACCTCGGGGTCGAGGGTCAGCGGCGAGTCGGCCGGATACCGTCCGAGCGAATACCGCAGCGCGTCGGTGCCGAGCCAGTCGCGCAGGTCGTCGAGCTCGATGATGTTGCCGGCGCGCTTGGACAGCCGCGCCCCGTTGACCGACACGAGCTGCCCGATGAGCACCTCGATGTCCGTGTCGGGGTCGTCCCCGGCGGCGCCGGCGAGCGCCTTGAGCCGGTGCACGTAGCCGTGGTGGTCGGCGCCGAGCAGGTAGATCTTGTGCGCGAAGCCGCGGTCGGTCTTATTGAGGTAATAGGCGGCGTCGGCGGCGAAGTAGGTGTATTCGCCGTTGGACCGGCGGATCACCCGGTCCTTGTCGTCGCCGAAGTCGGTGGTGCGCACCCACACGGCGCCGTCGGCGTCGAACACGTGGCCCTGCGCGCGCAGCCGGTCGACGGCCTCGTCCACGAGGCTCGGCTCCCCGGCGGCGCCCTTCGCGTGCAGGGTGCGCTCGCTGAAGAACACATCGAAGTGCACGTTGAACTTCACGAGCGAGGCCTGCAGGTCGCCGAGCTGCAGCTCGTAGCCCCGGTCGCGTGCGATGGTCAGCTGCTCGTCCTCGCCGAGGTCCAGGATGCCGGGGACGGCGGCCTGCACCCGCTGCGCGAGCTCGTCGATGTAGGCGCCCGGGTAGCCGTCTTCGGGAGTCGGCTCGCCCTTGATCGCCGCCAGCACCGAGCGGCCGAACCGCTCCATCTGGGCGCCGGCGTCGTTGACGTAGAACTCGCGCACCAGGGTCGCGCCGCTGGCGAGCAGCAGACGCGCCATCGAGTCGCCGAGCGCCGCCCAGCGGGTGTGGCCGATGTGCATCGGGCCGGTGGGGTTGGCGCTGACGAACTCGAGGTTGATGGTCTGGCCGCGCTGCGAGTCGTTCGTGCCGAACGCGGCGCCCGCCTCGACGATCGTGCGTGCCAGGGCGCCGGCGGCCGCGGCATCGAGCCGGATGTTGATGAATCCGGGGCCGGCGACCTCGACACCGGCGATGCCGGGGGTCGATGCCAGAGAGGTCGCGATCTCGGCGGCGAAGTCGCGGGGATTCGCGCCCACGACCTTCGCGAGCTTGAGTGCCGCGTTTGAGGCCCAGTCGCCGTGGTCGCGGTTCTTGGGCCGGTCCAGCGGCAGATCCGCGGCCGTCAGTCCCTCGCTCGAGCCGGCGCGTCGCGCCTCGGCAAGCGGGGCGATGACGGCGAGCAGGGCGGCGGAGAGGGCTTCTGGATTCATAACCTCTCAATTCTACGGGGGTCGGTTCCCGGCATCCGTTCCGCTGTGTGTCGGTGAATGGATGCCGGTGTTCGGCGTTGCTCGCGCGGTGACTTACCCTGTTCGCATGAGCCCGCGCGAACACCCGCTGCGCCGCATTCCCACGCGTGTGCGCGCGATGTTCGCGGTGGGCCTCGCGGCGATCGTGCTGGCCGCCGTTCTGCCGGTGTGGACGGCTCCGCAGACGACGGTCGTCGCGGGCGACGGCGTGCAGGTCGAACTGGCCCCCGAGCCGCTCGACCTGCCCGATGAGCCCACCGTCCTGATCTTCGGAGACTCGTGGACGTTCGGGTCGGCGGCATCCGCCCCCACCCTCGGGTACGCATACGTCGTGGCTGAGCTCGCAGGCTGGACCACGGTGGTCGACGGGGTGCGCGGCAGCGGGTATCTGAAGCCGGGACTGGACGGTCCCGCATTCGGCGAGCGGATCGCGGCGCTCGACCCGACCCTGGCTCCGGACCTGGTGATCATCCAGGGCAGCATCAACGACCGGCGCCTGCCGGCCGCGGGCTACGCCGACGCGGTGAACGCCGCGTGGGACGAACTGGCCGCGCTCTATCCGGCCGCACGGATCGTGGTGCTCGGGCCCGCCCCGCAGGTGCTGCCGGTCGAGCGCACGACCGCACGGATCGACAGCGACTTGACGGCGCTGGCCGCGGAGCGCGGCTGGTGGTACATCTCGCCCCTTCGCGAAGGCTGGATCACGCAGGAGAACTACTACACGGTCATCGACACCGGAGTCGGCCGCGACCACCCGTCAACGGTCGGGCACCAGTACCTCGCGCAGCGCCTGGCCGAGGCGGTGACCGCCCTCTCGCGGTGATACCCTCGATCGGTACGCCTCCGTAGCTCAGTGGATAGAGCGCCGGTTTCCGGTACCGTAGGTCGCAGGTTCGACTCCTGTCGGGGGCACCAAGAAATACGCAGATCGCCGCTCGTTTCCGGGCGGCGATCTGGTGTGTTCGCAGGCGAAGATCATCCTCGAGGATGACGCGAATGGGCCGGGCGGCCGACGCGGCGGCGCCACCGGCATCCTTAGCGTCGAGGCATGACCTCTGCGACCGCGCTCTCCCCTCGATCAGACGCTCCCCCGGCACCCGCATCTCGAGGCTCCCGGTCGCGCGGGGTCGCCGCGACGCTGTCGGTCGCCGGCAGCGCGGTCGCATTCCTCATCGCCGGACTCGGCCTACTCACCGCGCCGGTCGCGGCGCTCCTCGTCTTCGGGCCGGCGCTGTTCGACCTGATGTGACGGCTCAATCGCCGGCGGCGATCTCGCCGGCCAGCTCGGCGGCGACGTCGTCGTCCAGGTGCAGCCCCGCCTGGGCCGCGCGTTCGCGCAGCGTGTAGGCGATGGACTCCGCCTTCGCGCCGGGAAGGTCGGCTCGCGTCTGCGCGATGATACCCGCGAGCTTCTCAGCCGTGACGGCGTTATTCTGCGCCATCGCCGGCAGGTCCTGCTCCTTCGCGCCGCGCATCGCGTGCTGCGCCTCGGAGACGGTGGCCGTCGTGCGCCCGCGATCCTGCCCGTGGTGGTCGCCGCCATGGCCGGGCGCCGGCGCGCCATCGGCCCCGAGCGCACCGGCTGCGGGGTCGACGGCCGCGGGATCTGTCGGGGAAGCTGCTTCGGCCGCTGCCGCGTCCGCCGGAGTGACGTCCTTGTTCTCACCGGCATCGGGGAGGTTGCCTCCGGGATCGTCGAATGTGTTCTCGCCGCCGTCGCCCGAAGGCACCCGGTCGGCGGTGGGGTTGTGGTCCATGGTCCAAGGGTCGCGCGCCGCCGGCGCACCGTCGAGGGGGTTGACGATGCCGAAAGGGCGGCGTAGTCAGGCCATCGCCGGATCAGCCGGATCTTTCTCGCGGTCTGTTCCGGGGGCGGACCGCCGTCGCGACCGGTCACCGTATATCTCGCGCCATTCCTTCTCGAGCGCGTCTTCGAACTCGTAGTCCTGCCCGATCAGCCACTCGTCGTCCGCCCGTCTCGCCGGCTGGTCGTCATCTCCGTGCCTGCTCATGTCTGCTCTCCTCGTGTTCGTCACCGGTCCGGAACCGGTGAAGGCCTGTGACAGCGGGACCCTCGATGACCTGACCGGTCGCGGAGAACCGCGATCCGTGCAGTGGACAGTCCCCCGTCTGCTCGGTGTCGTTCCATCGCACCGCCACCAGCTCGCGAGTGGCCACACCAGCTCGCGAGCCGTCGCCAAGCCTGCAAGGCCGCCGGCGACGACCACATCGGCCCGCGCCGGCAGTCCCCCACCGGCGATGATGGCCGGCGCGGTCAGTTCCCAGAGCGAGGCGGGGGTCACGATGCACGCATGGGTGGCCGGTGCGGGATCGGCAGTGGCTTGACCGTGCGCGAACGTGTGCCGATCAGCAGGCCCGCGGCCTCGCGCAGGAGGTCGCCCATCGTCGCAAATGTCGCCGTGCCGATGGCTCGCGCGACCCAGGTGACTTCGTAGCGGCCGTCCGCGCGCTGCTCCACGTACGCGAGCACGTTGTCGGCGTCGCACGAGGCGATGGCACGGTCGCAGAGCCGCCAGGCGTTGTCGCCGAGCGGTTCGAGGACGAGCCGCTCACGGTCGGTGCTTCTCATGGCGGTCTCCGCTCGAGTCACCGGGCTCTTCGATGCGCCGATCGGAGTCGTCGACGACCTCGACGTGTCGGCGGACCTGCCCGGTGACTGCTCTCATCGTTCCCTCTCGCGGGCCCGCCTTCATCGGAGGGTCCCTGCCGTGCAGCAGGGCTTCAGCGTGCGGGCACAGAATCTGATTCCGAAGGGGCTTGACAGTGCCGGAGTGCTCGGATACGCGTTCCGGCATGGCGGCCACCGGCCCCGCTCACTCGGACTCGGTGCCGCTCTCCAGGTGCGGGACTCCGACCGGCTTCGACTCGCTCGACCCTCGCTGGCGCAGGTAGATCGACAGCACCACCATCGCGCCGACGGCGAGCAGCTCGGACTGCCAGTTCTGCAGGGTCCGGTTCCAGAACTCGGGCGACGCGACGTAGTCGGCCCAGGTCTCGGGCGGCATGCCGTGCATCGCGTTCTCGTCGTTCGCGACGACGACACCTGCCAGCGACTGCGCGAGCCACGACAGCACGAAGACCGTGCCCATGACCAGCAGCAGCGAGTTGGAGAACAGCCACAGCCGAAAGCCGCGCACCTTCGCCCAGGCCGGTGAATCCGGCCGGGCGTGCGGACCGACGAGCTGCTCGCGGTCGGTCCCGACACCGGCGTGGCCGGGCTTCTTCGACTCGGGCGACCCGCGCTGGATCAGCCAGATCGTCGCGAAGATGAACAGGAAGAACTGCAGGAACTCGGACTGCCAGTTCTCGGCGACGTCGACGAGGAACCGCGACGAGCCGATGAACTGCAGGTAGCCGACCTCCGGCATCCCGTGCCGGAGCAGTTCCTCGTTCTCGTCGGCGTGCCCGGCCAGCGACTGGCCGAACAGCGTCACCAGGAACAGCAGCAGGAATGCGACGCTCAGGCCGTTGTCCTTCAGGAACCCGCGCACATCACACCCCCATCAGCGGCACGGCGATCATGATGGCGAGCCCGACAGCCATCACGCCGATCCACGTCCAGAAGACGACGAGCGGGCCGCGCTGCGGCGGGTGTGCAGATGACGACATGCCTGGCTCCTGATCTCTCGGTCCCGGCCGCAGCCGGGCGATGGGATCAGAATGGACGCGCGGGGCCGGCGCTTCCAGACCCTTGACGATGGATGCCGGTGTCGGTAACCGGCATCCATTCACTCTCCGCTGACGAGTTTCAGTCCGACGATGCAGCCGACGAGTCCCAGGATCAGCAGGAACTTGATGAGTGAGAACTGCTCGTCGCCGGTGATCATCGCGTAGACGACGGTGATCGACGCGCCGATGCCGACCCAGACGGCATACGCGGTGCCGGTCGAGATGTCGCGCATCGCCCAGGCGAGGCCGCCCATGCTCAGGATGAGGGCGACGCCGAAGACGATCGACGGCCACAGCTTCGTGAAGCCCTCGGACTTGCCCAGGGCGGTCGCCCAGACGGCTTCGAGCACGCCCGAGACGATGAGAATGATCCACGACATGACTGTTCCTCCTGGCCAGTCTTGTCGCGTGCCGGGTACTGATCCGTCGTCCGGGGACCCTGTCGGAGTCCACTCATCAGGGTAGCCACTCCGCCTGGGCAGTGGCAGGGCAGTTCGAGCGTCCGTTCAGGGCGAGACCAGGAACAGCCACTCGAGCATGCCGGGGTTGTGCGCATGGACGAGCACAGCGAACACCACGGCGTCGAACAGCAGGTGCACTGTCACGACGTAGGCCAGCGACCGCGTGCGGATGAAGATCACGGCCTGCAGCAGCGCGAACGGAATCGTCAGCACGGGACCCCACGCCTGGTAGCCGAGCTCCCACAGGAACGACACGAACACGATTGCCTGCAGCACGTTCGCGGCGCCGTCGGCGAAGTGGCGCCGCAGCAGCGCGAAGCATGTGCAGATGAAGAACAGCTCGTCCCAGATGCCGACCGCACCGACGCCCACGAACAGTCGCGCGATGAGCTCGGGCGAGTCCACGACCGGCCAGTTCTGGTAGACGCCCGAGGTGATGAAGTAGAACGGCAGGATCAGCCAGCCGAGCACCAGCACGGCGACCAGCCACAGCCACTGCCACCGCTTCCACCGGTGTCCCCCACGCCAGGGGAACCCGGTCGCCCGGTCGCGGTACACCCAGCGCGAGATGACGTAGGGCACGACGACCGCGCCGCCGAGCGCGAGTGTGAACCGCAGCATCGCGGCGTTGTCGAGCTCGGCCTTCAGCGGGATCGAGCTGACGATCAGCAGGCCGATCGCGATCAATGACAGATCGCGCGTGAGCGAAGGGGTGGATGCCCTGATCCGGCCCCGCTCGATGACGACGGCGATCACGAGTCCGGCCGCGAGCAGCGCCCAGCCGAGCCACGGCACCATGAGCACGAAGAACGCCGGAGCGGCCAGGCACACCAGGAGTGCCGGGACCGTCGCGACGCCGACGACGGGGCGCACCCCGAGATCGGCCACTCCCACGCCGGGCACGTCAGGCTCCGGGGCGGGCCACGCGGCGGTAGACGAGATCGCGGATCTCACGGCCCTTCGCGATGCCCTTGCGCTCGAACGCGGTCATGATGCGACCCTCGAAGCGCGGCGCCCACTCCCCGTCGAACGCGGGGGTGAACTCGGCGGCACCGGCCATCACTTCGCGCATCTGCAGCGCGTAGTCCTCCCAGTCGGTCGCGAGCCGCAGCACGCCACCCTCACGCAGCACGCGAGCCGCGATCGGCGGGAACTCGGGGGCGATCAGGCGCCGTTTGGTGTGCTTCTTCTTGTGCCACGGGTCGGGGAAGAAGATCCACAGCTCGTCGATCGATGCCTCCGGCAGCAGGTGCTCGAGCACCTCGGGGGCGTTGGCCTCGACGAGGCGCAGGTTGTCGGCGCCGGCACGATCGGCGTCGAGCATCGTACGTGCGAGTCCCGCCCGGAAGACCTCGACGGCGAGGAAGTCCGTGTCGGGGGTGGATGCCGCGGCGTGCACGATCGCGTGTCCCTGACCCGATCCGATCTCGACCACGAGCGCCGCGGTGCGGCCGTAGACGGCCGCCGGGTCGATGGCGGTGCCGGGGCGGATACTGGTGGCCGCGGCATCCCGCTGAACCGGCAGCACATACCGCGGCGCCAGGTCGGCCCAGGCGCGCTCCTGCCCGTCACTCATCCGGCCGCTGCGCCGCACGAACGAGACGGGCTTCTCGCGGAACCGCGGCACACCGGAGCCGGCGGCTGCCGCCGGATGCTCGGGCGTCGCAGAGGTCTCGGCGGATTCAGGCTGCGGCATCCCCCCAGGCTACCGGCGGCGCACCGCGCCCCTCACTCGGTCACGAAGTCGATGAGCTCCTCGACCCGGCCCAGGAGTGCGGGGTCGAGGTCGCGATAGGAGTGGACGGCGCCGAGGATCCGCTGCCAGTTGCGGGCGAAGTCGGCCTGCTCCTCGGCGGGCCAGCCCAGCGCGCGGCTGACACCGGTCTTCCAGTCGATCCCGCGCGGCACCTGCGGCCAGGCGGCGATGCCGATCGCCCGCGGCAGCACGCACTCCCAGACATCGACGTGCGGGTGCCCCACGATGCGCACGTACCGGCCGTGCGGACCGCGTTCGACGGTCTGCGCGATCCGTGTCTCCTTCGAGCCCTGCACGAGGTGGTCGACGAGCACGCCGTAGCGGCGCTCGGCGGACGGCGGGTCGTCGCGCAGCAGGTCGCCCAGCAGGTCGACCCCCTGCAGGAACTCGACGACGACGCCCTCGGCGCGCAGGTCATCGCCCCACACCTTCTCGACGAGCTCGGCGTCGTGCTTGCCTTCCACGAGGATCCGCGACGCGCGAGCGACGCGCGCCCGCTGCTGCGGCGCGGCGAAAGAACCCGATGCCGTGCGCGCGGGACGCACCGGCGCCTTCGGCTTCGCGGGAATGAGCTCGACGCTCGCGCCGTCGATGAGGAAGCCGCCGCCGAGAGGGAACAGCCGGCGCCGCCCGAGGCGATCCTCGAGTTCGACGTGGCCGGACTGCGTGCCGATCACCGCCCCGCAGAACCCGTCGCCCGCCACCTCGACGACGAGGTCCTTCTCGGCCTCGATCTTCGGGGCGACGCGGCGCCCCGCGTCACGCCATCCGGCCGCAAGCACATCGCCGCTGTATCTGTCGTCCATTGCTCCTCCGAAATCGCGAGCATAATCGGGCCCGGGCGGGTGGAGCGGGTGCCACGCGCGGGGCACGGAACTGACTTCCGTCCCATGAACCGCGGGGCATAGACTCGCGATGACGGGCGTCGTCCCGTCGCGAAGGGGGCATCTATGCGTTCGCGCCTCGTCCTGGCGCTCATGGCGGCTGTCGCGATCGTGCTGGGTGGCCCCGGCATCGCGCTCGCGACCGATCCGGTCACCCTGGGCTCCGGCCGGGTGCTGGACGACGCGGGGGTGCTCAGCTCCGGCGAGGAAACCGCGATCCAGGAGCGCTACGAGGCCCTGTCGCAGTCGTCCGGCGTCGACCTGTGGGTCGTCTACGTCGATGAGTTCACGAACCCGTCGAGCGCGCAGGAGTGGGCCGACGAGGTCGTCGTCGCCAACGGACTCGGTGTCAACCAGTACCTCCTCGCCGTCTCGACCGATGGACGCCAGTACTACCTGTCCGGTGCTCAGGAGGGTCCGGTCACGTGGGATCAGCTCGACGCGATCGAGCAGGAGCGCATTGGTCCGGCGGCGCAGCGCGAGGACTGGGTCGGCATGGCGATGGCCGCTGCCGACGGGCTGGCCGATGCGGTCGGCGGCGGCACCGGTGGCGCACCGGACGCCGACGAGGGTGGCTCGTCGTTCCCGGTTCTGCTCATCATCGTGCTGCTCGCGGTCGTCGCAGCGGTGATCATCTGGCTCGTGATCCGCTCCCGCAGGAAGAAGGCCGCCGTCCAGGCGGGGCCGGCGACGGCGGACGAACTCGCCAAGATCAGCACCGACGAGCTCGAGCGACGCGCGTCGTCGGCACTCGTCGAGACCGACGACGCCATCAAGACGAGCGAGCAGGAGCTCGGCTTCGCGAAGGCGCAGTTCGGCGACGCGGCGACCGTGGAGTTCCAAGAGGCGCTGACGGAGGCGAAAGCGGGTCTCGACCAGGCGTTCTCACTGCGACAGAAGCTCGATGACGACGTCCCCGACACCGAGGCCGAAGTCCGCACGATCCACGCGCAGGTGCTCGAGCTGTGCGCGGCCGCGAACCAGGGCCTCGACGAGAAGGCCGCCGACTTCGACGAGCTGCGCAAGCTCGAGCAGAACGCCCCCGAAGCCCTCGCGCGTGTGCAGGAGCTGCGCGGCACGGTCGGCGGAGCGACGGATGCCGCGGCCTCGACCCTCGCCGCCCTGGGCGGCCCCTATGCGCCCGAAGCGCTCGCCCCCATCGTGGACAACCCCGAGCAGGCGCGGCAGCGACTGGCCTTCGCCGACGCACAGCTGGTATCGGCTCAGCAGGCGATCGGCGCCGGCAACGGCGGTGCGGCCGCGGTCAGCATCCGCGCCGCGGAGGAGGCGGTCGACCAGGCGAAGCACCTGCAGGACGCCGTCGGCGCCCTGGCCGACAACCTCGCCGAAGGCGAGCGCGAGGCGGCAGCGCTGATCGGCGAGCTTGAGACCGACATCGCCTCCGCGAGCGGTCTGCCCGACCCCGACGGCCGGATCGGCGCGGTCGTCGCCGCGACGCGACAGCGAGTGGATGCCGCGAAAGTCCACCTCGGCGCCACCGCCAAGCGCCCGCTGTTCGCTCTGCAGTCGCTCGAGCAGGCCAACACGGAGATCGACGCGCTGCTGGACGGCGTCCGCGACGCGCAGGCGAAGCAGCAGAAGGCCGCGCAGACCCTCGGTCACCTCATCGTGCAGGCCCAGGCACAGGTGAATGCCGCCGAGGAGTACATCACCTCGCGGCGGGGCGCGGTCGGAGCCCAGGCGCGCACACGACTGGCCGAAGCGGGAGCGTCGCTCGTGCAGGCCCAGCAGCTGCAGCACACCGATCCGGTCCAAGCGCTCCCGTACGCGCAGCGCGCGAACGACCTCGCAGGGCAGGCGATGCAGGCGGCGCAGAACGACGTCGGCGGCTTCGGCGGGGGCGGCATGTTCGGGGGCGGAGGCGGGGGCGGCGGCGGGGACGTCATGGGCGCTGTCCTCGGCGGCATCGTGATCAACTCGCTGCTCGGCGGCGGAGGCGGACGCTCCCGCGGCGGGGGCGGCATGTTCGGCGGAGGCGGCAGTCGGGGCGGCGGGTCTCGCGGCGGTGGCGGAGGCTTCGGCGGTGGCTCTCGTGGCGGCGGAGGCCGGTCGTCCGGCAGCTTCGGCGGCAGCGGCACCCGCGGGCGACGCGGTGGAGGTCGCTTTTGACGCCCGTTCACCTTCAGATCACAGACTCATCTCCCTGTACTTCCCTCTAGGAAAGGAAAACCGATGGCAAAGCAGTCCATCTTCGGCCGCATCTCGACTCTCATGAAGGCGAACATCAACGCCCTCCTGGATTCGGCTGAGGACCCGCAGAAGATGCTCGATCAGCTCGTCCGCGACTACACCAACTCGATCGCCGACGCCGAGTCGGCCATCGCCGAGACGATCGGCAACCTGCGCCTCCTCGAGCGCGACCACGAGGAAGACGTCAAGGCGGCCACCGAGTGGGGCAACAAGGCACTTGCGGCGAGCAGGAAGGCCGACGAGCTGCGCGGCACGGGCAACACCGCCGACGCCGACAAGTTCGACAACCTGGCCAAGATCGCCCTGCAGCGTCAGATCGGCGAGGAGAGCGAGGCCAAGGCGATCGCGCCGACCATCGCGTCGCAGACCGAGGTCGTCGACAAGCTGAAGGACGGCCTCAACGGCATGAAGCAGAAGCTGGAGCAGCTGAAGTCGAAGCGCTCCGAGCTGCTCGCCCGCGCGAAGACCGCCGAAGCCCAGAACAAGGTGCACGACGCGGTCAAGTCGATCGATGTGCTCGACCCGACCAGCGAGCTGGGCCGTTTCGAGGACAAAGTCCGCCGTCAGGAGGCCCTTGCCACCGGCAAGCAGGAGCTCGCCGCGTCGACGCTCGACGCCCAGTTCAACCAGCTCGAGGACGTCGGTGAGCTCACCGAGGTCGAGGCGCGCCTGGCCGCACTCAAGACGGGCGCTCCGGCACCCGCGATCGAGCAGTAGTCCACGCATCGCACGGCGCCGGGCATCGCACGATTCTCGGCGCCGTCGCGGCTGTGTCGAAGGAGGACGCATGACCCGATTCCTGGTCGTCCCGCAGTGGCAAGGCTCGCCGGCCGCGCGCGCGATGCTGCTCGCAGCCGGCGCCGAGGCGATCGCCGGCGACCTGCCGCGCTCGTCGTGCACCCGCATCGACGTGCCCGTCGAGGCCGGCGAGTCGCTCGGCACCGGCATCCGGCGGTACAGCACGCTCACCCGGGTGCGCGACCGCGTCCTCGACGCACTCGACGGCAACCACGAACCGGTCCTCATCGTCGGCGGCGACTGCGGTGTCGCCGTGCCCGGCATCGCACATGCGGCCACGCGCGACCCGGCCGTGGCCGTGCTCTGGTTCGATGCGCACGCCGACCTCCACTCGGTCGACACGTCCCCGTCGGGAGCGTTCGCGGGCATGGCGCTGCGGGCGGTGTTCGGCGACGGCGAACTGTCCATCGGTGGCGCCGTCTCCTCCGATCGCGTGATCCTCGCCGGCGCGCGCGAGTTCGACGACGCCGAGGCGGCTCTCATCGACGCGGTCGGGTTGCGCGTGATCCCGGTCGAGGGCGTCGCCGACCCCGAGAACCTCGCGGCGGCGGTCGTCGCCACCGGCGCGACCTCGGTCTACATCCACGTCGATCTGGATGTGCTCGACCCGGCGGTCATGACCGGTGTCGGGCTGCCGACACCGTTCGGTCTGCAGCCGGAGCAGCTGACCGCGGCGATCACCGCCGTCCGCGCCCGGCTCCCACTGGGCGGCAGCTCCATCACGGGGTTCGCCCCCGCGTCGCCGATGGCGGCGGTGGACGATATGGGAACCATCCTGCGCGTGGTCGGGGCGCTCGCATGACCCGCGCCCCGGCGCCCGGCTGGCGCGACCGCGCCGAGCGCGCGGTGGCGCGCGGCGAGCGCTGGGACCGGCTGATCCCGGGCGCCCTGCTCGATTCGCCGATCAGCCGGGTGGGGCTGTGGTGGGGAACCGCCGTCGGATGGACGTGGGGTGCGCTGTGGTCCACCGGCACTGTCGAGCGCAGCCACGGGCTGTGGGTGTTCCGAGGCATGCCGTCATGGGCATATCGTCGCGGCGGGGTATGCGTCGGGCGGTGCTATCTGACCGGCGACGGCACGCCCAGCGAGGCCGTGCTGCGTCATGAGGCTGTGCACGCGCAGCAATGGCGGCGCTACGGGTTCCTCATGCCGGTGCTGTATCTGCTCGCCGGATTCGATCCGATGACGAACCGGTTCGAGATCATGGCCGGCCTCGAAGACGGCGGCTACGTCCGTCGCGGGGCCCGCTGAGCAGTCGCGCTCGGACCGAGGCAGGCTCCGCTCAGCGAACGACGGCGAGGCCGAACTGTGCCGGCGTCGCGATCGCCGCGCCGTCGAGCTGCAAGTCGGCGGTGAGGTGATCGAAGATGTCGGCCGTGCCGAGATAGCCGCCGAGCAGGTGGATGCGCGTCTGGTCGTCCTCGCAGCACAGCATCTCGTCGGCCCAGGCGTTGACGGCCCGCGCGAGTGCCTGGCCGGGGGCGCAGGAGCGACCCGTGCCGGGTGCGCCACTGCGGCGCGAACGGTCGAGCCATGTGACGATCATGCGCGCGGGCACGGCGATCTCGCCGATCCACCCGGCGTCGGGGACCTCGATGAACACGCGCCCCGTGGAGCACATCGGCAGCGTGGCGATGAGCGCCTGAAGCTCGGCCAGTGAGTGCTCATCGGCGGTGATCAGCTGCTGCACGCGCGTGTGCTTGCTCGCCCGGCAGGCGGTGGCGTTGTGCGCGACGTAGGAGGTCATGATCCCTTCACTATACCCGAATGAAGGGTTGCCTAACCTTGGTGCGCGGGAATCCCCTCGATCAGCACGCGGCGCAGCTCCTGGATCTCTTCGTCGGCGAGCCCGTTCGCCCGCAGGAACTCGACCGGAGCCCCGTACTGCGTGCGCAGTTCGTCGAGCATGCCCTGCATGGCCGGCGCGGGCGAGCGGGTCGCGAGATCCTCGAGATGGCGGGCATGCGGGTGCAACCGCCGCAGGTAGGTCAGCACGCTCTCGTTGCGCCACGCGGGCAGCAGCTGCTCGGTGCGCGCGTAGTCGGCGACCACGGCATCCTCATCCACTCCTGCCGCCACGAGAGTGAGGGCGATGGTCACGCCGGTGCGGTCCTTGCCGACGGTGCAGTGGACGAGCACGGGCTGGTCGGCCAGCACCGCGCGGACGACATCGACGATCCCCGCCGACGACCCCTCGATCAGGGCACGGTACATCTCGGACAGGGACAGGTCGTCTTCGAAGAAGGATGCCGCCGACCCCACGAACAGCGGAATCCTGACGGTCTCGTGCCCGAGGTCCTCGAGTCGTGTGGGCTCGAGGGCGATCTCGGCGTCTTCACGCAGATCTACGATGCGCCGCAGGCCCAGCGCCCGCAGCGACTCACGGCCACCGGCATCCACCCGGGTCAGATTGCCCGAGCGGAACAGCACACCCGACCGGGTGCGTGCGGCACCGGCGGCCAGTCCCCCGGTGTCCCGGAAGTTGAGGGCCCCGGCGATGGACAGCGGGTCCGTCATGAGCCCGCGGCCGACGCCCGCTCTCCCCGGCGCGGCGGCACCGGGTACTTGCCGGCGACGGTGATGCGGTTGAACGCGTTGATCGACACGAGCAGCCAGCTGAGGGCGACGTACTCCTGCTCGGTGAGGATGCCGCCGACGTGGTCGTACACGTCATCGGGGACACCGGACTCGTGGATGTACACGTAGCTCTCGGCCAGTTCCAGCGCCGCACGCTCGCGAGCCGTGAACACGCCGGACTCGCGCCACACCGCGATCTGGGCGATCTCGTCGGCGGTCAGCCCCGCCGTCACGCCCCGATCGGCATGGATGCGCACGCAGTACGCGCAGCCGTTGAGCTGCGAGGAGTGGATGAGCGCGATCTCCTTGAGCCGGTCGTCGATGCCCGCTTCTGCCGCGATCGTCCCCACCGTCTTCGAGAAGGTCTCCAGTGCGTCGTAGGCCGGACGGGCCGAGCGGGACAGATGGACGCGACGTTCAGAGGCCATGTGCTCACCTTATCCGCGCGGTCCGGAAGAACGAGAGACGTGCTCGCCGACCGTTATGATGACGCCCGGTGACCGCGGCACCGCCGCGCGGACTCTAGGCTGTAACGCGCACCCGAGTTCGCAGGACCGCATTCCACAGCAACGATGCTCCTGCGCTTGCGAAAGGACCCCCCGCCACATGATTCGCCGATCGCCCCTGTCTCGCCGGGCCTCGTTGGCCGCCGCAGCCGTACTCGCCGCGGGCGCCCTGCTGCTCACCGCCTGCGCCGGGAACGCCGAGCCGGGTCCGACGAGCACCGAGGTGACCGCCGACCCCAGCGCATCGGTCGCGATCCGCCTGGTGCTCGAACCGGGCAACCTCGACGTGCGGGAGACCGCGGGCGCCGCGCTCGACCAGATCCTGATCGACAACATCTACCAGGGGCTCGTCTCGCGCACCGCCGAGCAGGAGATCGTGCCGGCTCTCGCGACCGACTACGAGGTCTCCCCCGACGGGCTGACCTACACGTTCACGCTGCGCGAGGGCGTGACCTTCCACGATGGGCAGGAGCTCACCCCCCAGGACGTCGTCTGGTCGCTGACCCAGGTCAAGCAGAATCCGGCGTACCGCGACTCGGCACGCCTGGCGAACGTCCAGGCGATCGCCGCCGAGGGGCAGACGATCACGCTGACGCTCAGCGCCCCCGACTCGACGCTGCTGTGGAGCCTGACCGGCCGGGCCGGCCTCATCCTCAAAGAAGGTGACACGATCGACCGCAAGACCGATGCCAACGGCACCGGTCCGTTCGTGTTCAGCGACTGGAAACAGGGCGACAGCATCACCTTCGAACGCAACGAGGACTATTGGGGCGAGAAGGCCCAGGTCGCCGAGGTCGTGTTCAGCTACATCCCGAACACGCAGGCCGCGATCAACGGGGCGCTGGCCGGCGAACTCGACGTGCTCACGGGCTTCGACGCCAACCTGACCGACCAGCTCGAGGCGAACGGCGACTTCGCCGTCGTCGTCGGGCCGTCCACGGACAAGGGCACGCTGGCGATGAACTCGACCCGGCCGCCGCTCGACGACGTGCGCGTCCGTCAGGCGATCCGTCAGGCGATCGACAAGGATGCCATCGTCGAGGCCCTCGGTGCCGGCCGGACCCAGTTCGGCCCGATCCCCTCGCTCGACCCCGGGTACGAAGACCTGTCCGACGTGGCGCCGTTCGACCCCGACGCCGCGAAGGCGCTGCTGGCCGAGGCCGGCGAGGAGGACCTCGACCTCACCCTCACGATCCCCGCCAGCTACGGGACGACGGTGACCCAGATCCTCGTGTCGAACCTCAACGACGTGGGCATCAGCCTCAACGTCACCACCGTAGAGTTCGGCGCGTGGCTCAACGACGTCTACATCAACCAGGACTACGAGCTGAGCTTCGTGCTCCACACCGAGGCACGCGACTTCGAGAACTGGGCGAACCCGGACTACTACTTCACGTACGACAACCCCGAGGTGCAGCGCCTGTACGCCGAGTCGGTGGCGTCGACAGATGAAGCCGAAGCCGAAGCGCTGCTGGCCGAGGCCGCGCGCATCGTGTCGGAGGATATGGCCGCCGACTGGCTCTACAACGGCGCTTCGGTGGTCGGGGTCGGCACGCACATCACCGGCATGCCGTCGACCAACGTGAACGAGCGGCTGAACCTCGCCGAACTGGTCGAAGGCAGCCAGTGAGCGACCGGATCGTCCGACGCCGTCACCGGACACGACAGACGGCCTGAGAACCGCGCGTGATCCGCTATGCGCTGAACCGGGTCGCCCTGCTGATCGTGGGGCTCCTGGTGGCCAGCGCACTCATCTTCCTCACCCTCCGGGTTCTCCCGGGCGACATCGCCCAGCTGATCGCCGGCACGAACTCGACACCCGAGCAGGTCGCGGCCATCAGCGATCGCCTGGGGCTCGACCGACCGCTGCCGGTGCAGTACATCGAGTGGATCGGCGGCCTCCTGCGGGGTGACCTCGGCGCCTCGCTGCTGACCGGCACGCCGGTGATCGACGAACTGGTGCAGAAGGCGCAGGTCACCGTTCCGCTGGGCCTCATGGCGATGGCCGTCGCCCTCGTGATCGCGTTGCCCTTCGGCGTGCTGGCAGCGGTGCGCCGCGGACGCGCGGACGGCACTGCGCTGAGCGTCGGCGCCCAGACCCTCGCCGCCGTGCCGGTGGTCTGGGCGGGCATGATGCTCGTGGTCGTCTTCGCGGTGTGGCTCGGCTGGCTGCCCGCGCAGGGCTTCCCGCGCGGCGGGTGGGACGACCCGGCGCGCGCATTCCAGTCGCTGCTGCTGCCCGCCCTCACCATCGGCATCGTCGAGGGCGCCATGCTCATGCGGTTCGTGCGATCGGCGACACTGCAGGCCGTCGGGCAGGACTACGTCCGCACCGCGGCGGCGAAGGGACTCACCCGCAACCGCGCGCTCGTCCGCCACGGCCTGCCGGCCGTGGGCCTGTCCATCATCACCGTGCTGGGCCTCCAGGTCGCCGGCATCATCGTCGGCGCGGTGGTCATCGAGGAGCTGTTCACCCTGCCGGGAATCGGCCGCATGCTCGTCGCCGACGTCGGCAACCGCGACCTCATCAAGGTGCAGAGCGAGCTGCTCGTGCTCACCGGCATGGTCCTGATCATCGGCTTCCTCGTCGACCTGTTCCACCGGGTCGTCGACCCCCGGCAGCGGGAGGCGGAATGACGCACCGACTCGCATGGCTGCGCCGCCTGTGGTCGTCGACCACGGGGCGGTTCGGTCTGATCATCGTGCTGACGGTGGGCGCCGTGGCGCTGGTCTCGGTGTTCTGGCTGCCGTTCGATCCGCGCCAGGTCGACATCTCCGCGCGCTGGCTGGGGCCGAGCTGGCCGCATCTGATGGGCACCGACGGCTCGGGGCGCGACATCCTCAGCCTCATCATGGCCGGCGCCCGCACCACGGTCTGGGTGGCGCTGGGCGCGGGCGTGATCGCCACGATCATCGGCATCCTGCTCGCCGCGCTCGGCGCCCTCACCGCCCGCTGGATGCGCGAATCGATCGCCGTCCTGGTCGACATCCTCATCGCATTCCCGGTACTCATCATCGCCATGATGATCTCCGCCGTGGCGGGCGGATCGCTGTGGGTCGTGATCCTCTCGGTCGGCATCGGCTTCGGCGTGAACGTCGCCCGTGTCACCCGGCCAGAGCTCCGCCGCGTGCTGCACAGCGACTTCGTCGTCGCGGGCCGGGCCTCGGGCCTCACGTCGTGGCAGAACCTGTGGCGGCACCTGTTCCCCAACGTGGCGCCGGTGTTCATCGTGCAGCTGTCGTGGGGCATGGCGGTCGCCGTGCTCGCCGAGGCGGGGCTGAGCTTCCTCGGCTTCGGCGCACCCGTCACCGAACCGTCGTGGGGCGTCCTGCTGAGCGAGCTGCAGGCCTACATCACCGTGCATCCGGTGTCGGTGATCTGGCCGGGCCTGGCGATCACCCTCACCGTGCTGGGCCTGAACCTGCTCGGCGACGCGCTGCGCGAGGCCACCGACCCGACCCTGTCGCGACGGCGCAGCGAGGCCGAGGCCCACGTGCCGGAGGTGGTCGCATGACCCTCGAAGTGCGCGACCTCGCCATCGAGATCGGCGGGCGCCGGGTCGTCGACGGCGTCTCGTTCGATGTGGCGGACGCCGCCCGTGTGGGACTCATCGGCGAGTCCGGCTCGGGAAAGTCGCTCACGGCGCTGGCGCTGCTCGGCCTGCTGCCCGAGGATGCCACGGCCCACGGCAGCATTCGCTGGAACGGCCAGGAGCTGATCGGGCTGCCTGACCGCGAACTGGCGGAGCTCCGCGGCGACGAGATCGGCATCGTGTTCCAGGAGCCGCGCACCGCGCTCAACCCGATCCGCACGGTCGGCAACCAGATCGGCGAGTCGCTGCGCATCCACGAGGGCATCGGCCGCCGCGCGGCGCGCGACCGTGCTGTCGCGGAAGCCGCCCGGGTGCACCTGCCCGCCCCCGAGCAGATCGTCCGCCGCTACCCGCATCAGCTGTCGGGCGGACAGCGGCAGCGTGTCGCGATCGCGATGGCCCTCGCCTGCCGTCCCCGGTTGCTGATCGCCGACGAGCCGACCACGGCCCTCGACGTGACGATCCAGGCCGACATCCTCGACCTGCTGCGCGCGCTCGTGGCCGACGACGGCATGTCGCTCGTGTTCATCACGCACGACCTGGCCGTGCTGTCGCAGGTCGCCACTCATGCCGTGGTGCTCGAAGAGGGCCGCGTGGTCGAGCAGGGGCCGATCTCGACGCTGCTGACCGCGCCGTCCTCTCCCGTCACGCAGGGACTGCTGCGCGATGCCACCGCGACCCTGTGGCGCCCGGGGGGTGCCCGATGAGCGATCCCGGCACTCCTCTCATCCGCGGCCGCGGCCTGACCCGGCGGTTCCGCGCGCCGAGCACCCGGCTCGCCGAGCCGCGTCGCCACACGGTCGCCCTGGACGACGCCGACATCGACGTGCGCGAAGGGTCGTCGGTCGGCATCATCGGCGAATCGGGGTCGGGCAAGTCCACGCTGATCCGGCTGCTGCTGGGCTTGGACACCCCGAGCGCGGGCACCGTCGAGGTCGAGGGCCGCCCGGTCGACGCGACGGCGGGCGCCCGGTCGCTGCACTGGCTGCGAGGGGCCACCGGCATCGTGTTCCAAGACCCCTACGCCTCGCTCGACCCGCGGATGAGCATCGGCCGCATCATCGCCGAGCCGCTGTGGGCGCTGGGTATCGAGGGCGACCGTCGCGCGCGGGTGCGCGAGGTCCTCACGAGTGTCGGACTCGAGCCCGAGATGGCCGGCCGCTTCCCTCACGAATTCTCCGGGGGGCAGCGACAGCGCATCGCGCTCGCCCGCGCGATCGTGCACCGCCCACGGGTGCTGGTCGGCGACGAGCCGCTGTCGGCCCTGGATGTGACCGTGCGGGCGCAGATCCTCCAACTGCTGCGCGAGCTGCGGGAGACCGAGCGGATGACGCTGGTGCTCGTCTCCCACGACATCGGCATCGTGCAGAACCTGTGCGATGAGGTCATCGTCATGAAGGACGGCCGGATCGTCGAGGAGGGCCCCACCGAGAAGGTGCTGCTGGAGCCTCAGGTCGCCTACACGCGCCGCCTGCTGGCATCCATCCCCGTCATCGATCCGCGCGGACACGATGTCACCGGCGGGCACTAGCCTGACCGCTATGCGCGCGATCATCCCCGAGTACCTGCTGGCCCGCCTCGCCGTCGCCCAGCAGCCGCATCTCGCCCGTGCCGCCGAGGCCGCTCGCAAGACGCTGGCCGCTCCACGCGACTATCGTCCGGACCGCGCGCGGTTCGAACTGTCGGTCGACGGCGACGCGCTGGTGGTCGAGGCCTCGCCCGCCCCCGACCGCGTCATCTCCGACGCGCACAACCGCGAGACGCTGCCCGGTGTGCGGGTGCGCGGCGAAGACGATCCGCCCACCGGCGACGTCTCGGCCGACGAGGCGTTCGACGGGCTCGGAGTGACGTTCGACTTCTTCTGGGATGCCTTCGGCCGCCGGTCGGTCGACGCGGTGGGAGGCACCCTCGCCGCGACCGTGCACTACGGCGACCTCTACGACAACGCGTTCTGGAACGGCGAGCGCATGGTGTTCGGCGACGGCGACGGCGAGGTCTTCGCCGGGTTCACGGGGTCGCTCACCGTCATCGCCCACGAGCTCACCCACGGCATCGTCGAGCACTCCGGCGGCCTGGTGTACCGCGGCCAGTCAGGCGCCCTCAACGAGTCCATCGCCGACGTGTTCGGCGCTCTGACCGAGCAGCATCACCTCGGGCACACCGCCGCCGAGGCGACCTGGCTCATCGGCGCGGGGATCTTCACCGACGCGGTGACCGGCGACGCGCTGCGGTCGATGAGCGCGCCGGGCACCGCCTACGACGACGACGTCCTGGGGCGCGACCCGCAGCCCGGACATATGCGGGACTACGTCGACACCGCGGCCGACAACGGCGGCGTGCACATCAACTCCGGCATCCCGAATCGTGCCTTCCACCTGACGGCGACCGCGCTCGGCGGGCACGCGTGGGAGCGCGCGGGGCGCATCTGGTACGCGACGCTGACCGGGGGGTTCCTGAACCCGTTGATCGATTTTGCGGGGTTCGCGGCGGCCACCCTGCAGGCCGCCGCGCAGGAGTACGGTGAGGACTCGGAGGAAGTCGCCGCCGTCCGGGCCGCGTGGGTCGGCGTCGGCGTGATCGATGATGACCAGGGCGCCTGAGCCGAACGAAGACCCCGCACCCGGGCCGAATCCCGGCCGCACCGCCGAGGTGGCCGTCACCGTCGTGCGCACGGGCGGCTTCGCGGGGATCGGCCGCCGGTGGCGGATCGAGGCGGATGCCGGTGACGCCCGCTTCTGGGTGCAGCTCATCGAGCGGTGCCCATGGGATCGTTGTGAAGCCGGCCCGGCAGACCCCCTCGGCGCCGACCGGTTCACCTGGGAGATCTCGGCCGCGCACGGGGCCGACGAGCACCGGGCGGAGCTCGCCGAGCAGCAGGTGCGCGGACCCTGGCGCGAGCTCATCGACGCCGTACGAGACGCCACCGCGCCGCCCGACGGCACCACCCCGGCCCCCGCCCGCCCGGGGCCGTCAGCCGCGCCGGCCGAACAGTGACTTCTTCTTCTTCTGCGGTGTGAGCGACTTCTGCAGGTAGATCGTGCCCAGCCAGCGTCCGAACTTGAACCCGACCCGGCCCATGCGCCCGACCTCGGTGAAGCCGAGCTTCTCGTGCAGCGCGACCGATCCCTCGGCGCCCTTGTCGCTGATCACCGCGACCATCTCACGGATGCCGAGCTTCTCGCACTCGGCGATGAGCGCCTCCAGCAACGCGCGCCCGAGGCCCTTTCCGGTCGCGGCCTGGCCGAGGTAGATCGAGTTCTCGACCGTGTAGCGGTATCCGGACTTGCCGGTCCAGGGGCTGACGAGACCGTAGCCGAGCACCTGCCCGGACGGTGAAACGGCGACGAGGAACGGCATGCCGATCTTCTCCAGGTGGTCGAACTTCTCCACCCATTGCCGGTGCGACCACCTCTTCTCGTCGAAGGTGACGACCGAATTGGTCACGTAGTAGTTGTAGATCTCGCGGATGTCGGGCACGTCCGAGCGCTCGGCAGGACGGATCTCGAACGAGAACGGCGTCTCGGGTGCGGGGGTACGGCGGAGGTGACGCGGCAGACGGCGACGGTCGCGGTCTTCTCCCTCGAGCATGGATTCAGCGTAATGGGCCCACGTGCCAGTCCACCGGTGCGGCACCCTGCTGCGCGAGCAGATCGTTGGCGCGCGAGAACGGTCGCGACCCGAAGAAGCCGCGGCGGGCCGACAGCGGTGAGGGGTGCGCCGACTCGATCAGGGGCGTGGTGCCCAGCAGGGGCTTCAAGCCCGCGGCATCCCTCCCCCACAGGATCGCCACCAGCGGCCGTTCGCGGGCCACGAGGGTGCCGATCGCATGATCGGTCACCTTCTCCCACCCCCATCCGCGGTGGGATGCCGGGGTCGCCGGCGCCACGGTCAGCACCCGGTTGAGCAGCATGACGCCCTGATCGCTCCAGGCCGACAGGTCGCCGTGCGCGGCGGGCGCGATGCCGAGATCGGCTTCGAGCTCCTGGTAGATGTTGCCGAGACTGCGCGGGAGAGCGCGCACATGCCGATCGACCGCGAACGACAGCCCGATGGGGTGACCCGGCGTCGGGTAGGGATCCTGGCCGACGATCAGCACCTTGACCTCGTCCATCGGACGCGAGAACGCCCTGAGCACGTGGTCACCGGCCGGAAGGTAGCTCCTGCCGGCCGCGGTCTCGGCGCGCAGCCGCTCGCCGAGCGCGGCGATGTCGGGGGCGACCGGTGCCAGCGCAGTCGCCCACTGCGGGTCGATGAGCCCCGCCTCACCGAGCTCTTCCAGGCTCCGCGCCATCGGCGTCATCCCGCGTCAGCGGTCGAGCTTCGGACGCAGGGGTCCGCGCGCGAGCAGATGCTGCGCGGACTGGGCGACCGGGCGCATCGTGATGAGGTCGAGGTTGACGTGGCCCGGCGCGTTCAGGGCATAGACGATGACGTCGGCGACGTCCTCGGCGGTGAGCGGGTTCGCCACGCCCTCGTAGACGCGTTCGGCCGCAGCCTTGTCGCCACCCAGCCGATTGAGGGTGAACTCGTCGGTGTGCACCATGCCCGGCGCGACTTCGACGACCCGGATCGGCTCGCCGTTCAGTTCGAGACGCAGCGCGCGGGCGAGCATCGACTCGGCCGCCTTGGCCGCGTTGTAGCCGGCTCCACCCGGGTAGGCGGTCTGCGCGGCCGTCGAGGTGACGTAGACGGTGTCGGCGTGGCCGCCGTCGGCGGCCGCCTCCCGCAGCAGCGGGAGCAGGGCCGCGGTCACCAGCTGCGCCGACAGGACGTTGACCTCGAACATCCACTGCCAGTCGGCGGGGTCGCCGTTCTCGACCCGCTGGGTTCCGCGCGCGCCACCGGCGACGTGGACCAGTGCGTGGACCGGCCCGGAGTCCGCCAGGTGCTGCGCGAGCGCATCGACATCGGCCTGCTGGGTGAGGTCTGCGGCGAACGACGCCGACCCGACCTCGGCATCGAGTGCGGCCAGCCGCTCACCGCGTCGCGCGACGCCGACGACGTCCCACCCGGTGGCGCGCAATGAGCGGACCACCGCCTCGCCGATCCCCGAGCTCGCACCCGTCACCACTGCACGTCTGGTCGTCATGCCCCCACGCTACCCACGCCGGCGACGGAATTCCCGCCTCACCGGGAGCGAGTCGCGCTCCGAGAAGGTTACGTAACATTTCCCACACCTTGGTTCCGCCGGTCGCGTTGCCTACCGTCTAGTGAGCGACCGCATCCGACCGTCGCAGGGAAACTCAGGGGAGTCCGATATGTCCGCACCCGAGAACTGGCGCTTCGAGACCAAGCAGATCCACACCGGCGCCGCGCCGGACCCGGTCACCAAGGCTCGCGCCACGCCGATCTACCAGACCACGTCGTACGTGTTCGACAACACCGAGCACGCCGCGAACCTGTTCGCGCTGGCCGAATTCGGCAACATCTACACCCGCATCCAGAACCCGACCCAGGACGTCGTCGAGCAGCGGGTCGCCGCGCTCGAAGGCGGCACCGGTGCGCTGCTGCTGGCCAGCGGCCAGGCAGCGTCGACGTTCTCGGTGCTCAACATCGCGCAGGCCGGCGACCACATCGTCTCGTCGAGCTCGATCTACGGCGGCACGTACAACCTGTTCAAGTACACGCTGGCCAAGCTCGGCATCGAGGTCACCTTCGTCGAGAACCAGGACGACGCCGAGGAGTGGCGTCGCGCGGTCCGTCCGAACACGAAGCTCTTCTTCGCCGAGACCATCGGCAACCCGAAGATCAACGTCCTCGACATCCGCACGGTCGCCGACATCGCGCACGAGGCGGGCGTGCCGCTGATCGTCGACAACACGATCGCGACCCCGTTCCTGATCCGCCCGATCGAGCACGGCGCCGACATCGTCCTGCACTCGGCGACCAAGTTCCTCGGCGGCCACGGCACCACCATCGGCGGCGTCATCGTCGACGGCGGCACGTTCGAGTGGTCGAAGAACGTCGACAAGTTCCCCGGCCTGACCGAGCCCGACCCCTCGTACCACGGCGCGTCGTACACGACCGCGGTCGGCGACGGCCTCGCCTACATCATCAAGGCCCGCGTGCAGCTGCTGCGCGACCTCGGCGCGGCCATCTCGCCCAACAGCGCGTGGCTGCTGATCCAGGGCATCGAGACGCTGTCGCTGCGCATCGAGCGTCACGTGCAGAACGCGCAGGAGATCGCCGAGTGGCTCGAGAACCGCGATGACATCGCCTCGGTGAACTACTCGGGCCTGCCCACGTCGCCCTGGTACGCCGCGGCGAACACCTACGCCCCGAAGGGCGTCGGCGCGGTGCTGTCGTTCGAGCTCAAGGGTGGCGTCGAGGCGGGCCGCGAATTCGTGAACTCGCTGAACCTGTTCAGCCACCTGGCGAACATCGGCGACGTGCGCTCGCTCGTGATCCACCCGGCATCCACCACGCACTCGCAGCTGACCCCCGAGCAGCAGCTCACCGCCGGCGTCACGCCGGGCCTGGTGCGCCTGTCGGTCGGTCTCGAGAACATCGACGATCTGAAGGCCGATCTGGAGCACGCCCTCGTCGCCGCGCGCCGCGTCTCGGACGCCGCCCGCGCCTGACCCCGCACACCATCCACGAGAGCACCCGGCCGCCGGAACAACGGCGGCCGGGTGCTCTGTCGTTCACGGGGTGTCCCCTGGCGCCCGGTGTGGAGGCGGCGGCGTAACACGGGGCCCGGAGTCCACCCCGACCCGGGACAATGGAGACATGGACTGGCAGACCTCCGAAGACACGGTGCCCAGCGCGCCGATCACGGAGGCCGACGCCCGGCAGTTGCTGGGGCGTCCTCCGGCCACCGGTGCCTGGCGTGACGGCGACCCGGTCGGCGAGCGCCTGTTCGCGGCATCCGGCCCCTTCCGTACCGAGGGCGGCCGTGAGCTGCCCGGCATCCGTCTCGCGTATGAGACGTGGGGCGAGCTGAACGCCGCTCGCGACAACGCGGTGCTCATCGCGCACGCGCTCACCGGCGACAGCCACGTCCGCGGGGTGGCCGGTCCTGGGCACCCGACCGATGGCTGGTGGGGCGATGTGGTCGGCCCGGGCGGTGCGATCGACACCGACCGGTGGTTCGTCGTCGCGCCGAACATGCTGGGTGGATGCCAGGGCTCGACCGGCCCGTCCTCCATCGCGCCCGACGGCTACGAGTGGGCCGCGCGCTTCCCGTATCTGACCATCCGCGACCAGGTGGCCGCGCAGGTGCGCCTGGCCGACGCGCTCGGCATCGACGCGTGGGCCGGGGTCGTGGGCGGATCGATGGGCGGCATGCACGCGCTGGAGTGGGGCGTGACCCACCCCGAGCGCGTGCGGCGGCTTGCCGTGCTGTCGGCCCCGCCGGTGACGACGGCCGACCAGATCGCGCACAACTCGCTGCAGCTGGCGACGATCCAGATGGACCCGAGGTTCCACGGCGGCGAGTACTACGACGCCGGTGACGGCGACGGCCCGCACCGTGGCCTGTCGATCGCGCGGCGCGCGGCGATGCTCAGCTACCGCAGCGACACCGAGCTGAACCAGCGGTTCAGCCGCACGTGGCAGTCCGGCAAGAGTCCGCTCGGGCACGGCGGCCGGTTCGCCGTCGAGAGCTACCTCGACTTCCACGGCAACAAGTTCACCCGCCGCTTCGACGCCAACTCGTACATCACCCTCGTCGAGGCCATGAACTCGCACGACATCGGACGCGACCGCGGCGGTGTCGAAGACGCCCTGGCGCGCGTCACCGCCCGCACGCTGATCGTCGGGGTCGACAGCGACCGCCTGTTCCCGCTCGACGGCCAGCAGCGCATCGCCCGCGGCATCGGCTCTACGATCGACGACGGCGCGGCGGTGCTGGCCAGCGACTTCGGCCACGACGGCTTCCTCATCGAGAAGGCCGCCGTCGGCGCGCACCTGCGGCGCCTGTTCGCAGACTGACTCAGTCGCGGGTGTAGACCCAGGGCAGCCCCGAGATGTCGAGGCGGTGCCGGGAACCGGATGCCGGGTCTGCGGCATCGACGTCGTATTCGGCGTCGTCCGGCCACAGCAGCAGCGGTCCGTCCGGCCCCTGACGGGCGAGGGTCTCGAATTGCTGCACCCCCGACAGCCGCGCCACCGCGAAGATGTCGTCGACGTCACCGTGCGCGGCGAGGTCGTGCAGCGTCACCCACGTCGGCGGGTAGAGCGTCACGTCGCCGCGACCGTGGCGCTCGAGGGCCTCGGCGGGGCGCACCCAGTCGCTGGCGACCGCTTCGTCCGCGGCGAGAGTGAGAGCGCCGCCGGGATCGCGTGCGACGAAGAACCAGGTGCGGATGCGGAGCGTGACGGTCGGCGGCGGGTTCCAGCGGCTGAGGGTCTGCATCGCCTCGCCGAGGAGCACGAGGCCGGTCTCCTCCTGCGTCTCGCGGACGCCGGCGGTCCGCGCGACGTCCTCCTCGGTGTCGCCGGTATCGCCGGGCTCGGTCTTGCCGCCGGGGAAGACCCACGCGCCGGCGAAGCTGCCGCGGTCGGGGCGCTCGATCATGAGCACCTCCGGCCCAGCCTCGCTGTCGCGCAGGATCAGGACCGTCGCCGCGACCGGGATGTCGACGGCGCGGGCGTCACCCGCGGTGTCGATCATGTCGGCCAGCACCCGCGCGAACCGGTCCCCGGTCACGGGGCGTCTTCGATCGCCTGCTCGAGCCGTTCGATCTTCGCGTCGAGCTCGCCGGTGTAGCCCGGCCGGATATCGGCCTTGAGCACGAGGGAGACCCGCGAGCCGAACGGCCCGACGGCCTCGGTGGCCGCCTTCACGACCGCCATCACCTCGTCCCACTCCCCCTCGAGCTCGGTGAACATCGAGGTCGTGCGGTGCGGCAGGCCCGACGCGCGGACCACCTGGACGGCCGCGGCGACCGCGTCGTGCACCGAGCCGTCGGCGCGTCCGGTGCCGCTGGGGGCGACGGAGAAGGCGATGAGCATGGGAACCTCCGGTTTCAGGGGATGGATGCCGGGCGTGCGGCGCCCAGCCTGCCGTGGACGGGCACGCGCGCGACGCGCGCGACCATCCAGACGAACAGGGCCACCAGGGCCGCGTTGCGCAGGGTGAGCACCGTGACGGCGACCGGCTCGGGGGTGAGGAGCCCGCCGTACAGCATGGGGTACACGGTCTGGGTCAGCAGGGCGATCGCGCCCGCGAGGGCGGCGGGAGCGAACCAGCGTCGCCGGTCGAACATGATGCCCACCACCAGCGAGGGGATCAGCCAAGAGGCGTACTGGGGCGAGCCGACCTTGTTGCAGACGATGAAACCGGTCACCAGCGCGAGCGACAGCGCCGGGAAAAGCGCCGCGAACCGGGCCCCGCGCACCGCCTGCACGCCGCCGAGGACGGCCACGGCGGTGACCACCGCGACCAGCACCGGGGTCATCGCGGCGATGAGCGGGTCGATGCCGGTGCCGGTCACCTCGAAGGTGAGCAGATCGGGCGAGTAGTAGACCCAGAACCCTTCGATCTCCTGCAGCGCACCCCACATGTAGGGAGTGCTCACGGGCGCTTCGATCTGCAGTCCGCGCGTGCCCTGGTCGGCGATGAACGAGAACAGGTTCGCGCCGCCGCCGGCGAGGATCACGCCGGCCATCGTGAACACGCTGATGAGGACGGCTCCGCCCATCAGCGCCGCCCGGCGGCGGACGGCGATGATCGCGGCGGCGAGGACGGCCGCCGGCCACACCTTGATCCACGTCGCTGCCGCCAGCAGCAGCGCTGCCGCCCAGGGGCGGCCGATCAGCCACAGGCATGCGACGATGACCAACGGCACCGTGAAGCCGTCGAGCCGGTACATGCCGACCGGCCCCAGCAACACCATGTAGCCGAGCCAGAACCACGCGGCCGCCCGGCGCCCGTTTGATCGGGCACGGCCGACCAGCATTGCGAACGCCACGGCGTCGACGGCGGTCACCAGCAGCGCCCAGCCGACCGTGTACCCGGCGATCCACGCGAAGCCGTGCGTGAGCACCATCGGGATCAGCGCGAGCTGCGGATACACCCAGCCCGAGTCGATGCCGACGATGCCGCCGCCGGTCAGTGCCGCCGTCGACCACGGCTCGTACACGCGGTAGACGTCGCCCATCGGCTCGTTGGGCAGGATGAAGCCGAGCACCGCGACCCAGACGTGCGCGACAGCGAAGACGACCCAGAGCACGGCACGCCTTGACATGCCCCCATCCTAAGGAGAGCCTCTCGTCATGCCCCGGCGAGCGCCTCGCCGACGGCGGGCGCGACGTGCTCGGCGATGTCGAGCGCTGTCACCGGTCCCCCCGCATGGGCCGCCGAGGCGCGGCGGGCGGCGGCGCCGTGCAGCACGGCGGCGGTGGCGGCGAGCGGGCCGAGCTGCTCGACGGTGAGCGCGCCGGCCCGGCCCGCGCGTTCCGCTTCCCCACCGGCCGCCTGCTCCGCGGCGGCACCTGCCGCAGCCACGAGGGCCCCGAGGATCCCGCCCAGCACATCACCGGTGCCGGCGGTCGCGAGCCATGCCGTCCCGGCACGCACGGTGCGCGTCCACCCTGCCGGCGTCGCCACCACGGTCTCCGCCCCCTTCAGCAGGACCGTCGCGCCGAGCTCGGCCGCGGTCTCGGCCGCCGACGCCAGGCGGTCGCCCTCGCCGTCGCCGGCCAGTCCGAGCTGCCGGCGCAGCCGCGCGTGCTCGCCGGCGTGCGGCGTCACGACCAGTGGAGCCGCGGCATCCATCGCCAGGTCGAGCGCGCCCGCGTCGACGATCACCGGCAGGGCGCGGCGGAGGATCGCGCGCAGCGCGTCGGTCTCGGCCGGAGTGCGCCTCGCGGCATCCGTCCCCGACCCGATCAGCCACGCCTGCACGCGGCCGTCGACGGTCACCGTCTCGGGGCGGCGGGCCAGCACGAGGCCCGTGGGCCGGTCGGGGCCGAGGTAGCGGACCATGCCGAGCCCCGTCCGCCACGTCGCCTCGACCCCGAGGACCGCGGCGCCGGGGTACGCGTCCGATCCGGTGCGCACGCCGAGCACGCCTCGGGAATACTTGTCGTCGGAGCCGGTTGGCACACGCAGGTGCGCTGCCGCCTGTGCCGCCGTCCATTCGCCGGTGGAGCCCATGGCGCCACCCTAGCGGCGACGCCGTCGCCGCGACACAGAGCCGTCACCGACCCCGGAGCCCACGCATGAGCCTGCTGCTGTCCCCGTTCGACCTCGGCCCGATCACGTTCCGCAACCGGCTGTGGGTGGCGCCGATGTGCCAGTACTCGGCCGTCGAGGGCGTGCCGAACGACTGGCATCATGTGCACCTGGCGCAGTTCGCGTCCGGCGGCGCGGGCCTGGTCATCGCCGAGGCGACCGCCGTGCTGCCCGAGGGCCGCATCTCGCCCGATGACACCGGCCTGTGGAACGACGCCCAGCAGAGCGCATGGGCGCCGATCGCTGCCTCGATCCGCGCGCGCGGGGCCGTCCCCGGCATCCAGCTCGCCCACGCGGGGCGCAAGTCGTCGACGTGGGCCCCGTTCGCCGACGAGCGCGGATCTGTGCCGGCTGATCGGGGCGGGTGGCAGACCGTGGCGCCGTCGGCTGTGGCCTTCGACGGGCTCGCCGCTCCGGTCGCGCTCGACCTCGCCGGCATCGACGCGGTCGTGGCCGCGTTCGGCGAGGCCGCGGCGCGCGCCGTCGCCGCCGGCTTCGAGGTGCTCGAGATCCACGCCGCGCACGGCTACCTGCTGCACCAGTTCCTCTCGCCACTGTCGAACCTGCGGGGCGACCAGTATGGCGGGCCGCTGCACAACCGCGCCCGGCTGCTGCTGCGGGTGATGGATGCCGTGGCTGCCGCCGCCCCGCACGCGACCCTGTTCGTGCGGTTCTCGGGCACCGATTGGGCCGAAGGCGGCTGGGACGAAGCGCAGACCGCGACGGTGGCGGGGTGGGCGGCCGAACGCGGCGCCCGGTTCTTCGACATCTCCAGCGGCGGACTCGTCGCTCACCAGCAGATCACGGTGGGTCCGGGCTACCAGGTGCCCGTCGCCGCCCAAGTGCGCCGTCTCACCGGGCTGCCGGTCAGCGCCGTGGGCGAGATCACCGACGGCGCCCAGGCCGAGCGGATCCTTCAGGCCGGTGAGGCCGACGCCGTCATGGCCGGCCGCGAGTGGCTGCGCGACCCGCACTTCGCGCTGCGCGCGGCAACCGAGCTGGGCGAGACGGATGCCGCGCCGTGGCCGCCGCAGTATCTGCGCGCCCGGCCGCGTCCGGCGCACACGCCGCAGGCCGCCCGATAACCGCGCCCGCCGCGCCGACCGCGCCCGCCGCGCCCACCGCGCCACCGCGCCGACCGCGAGAGAACAACGGGCGGCCGAGAGAACGGGTGTCACCCGTTCTCTCGGCGCCGAACTGTTCTCTCGACACCCAGACGCCCGCCCGCCGCGGGTTAGAACCCGCGACGGGTCGCGTCGTGCACCTCGCCCACGAGCTCTTCGATGATGTCCTCCAAGAACAGCACCGCCGTCGTCTCGCCCTGCGCGTTGCGCACCTGTGCGAGGTGACGGCTCGAGCGCCGCATGAGCGCGAGCGCGTCCTCGAGGTCGGTCGTCTCGGTGATCGGCACCATGTGGTGGATCCGCTTCGGCTTGACCGGCTCGACGGTGACCACCGCGGCATCCGTCCCCTCGGCCGCGCGGAGGATGTCCTTCAGGTGGACATAGCCCAGCGGCGCCCCCTCGTCGTCGACGATCACGTAGCGCGAGAACCCGTGCTTCGCGACCGCGCGCTCGATCTCGTCGGGCGTGGTCGTGGCGGGCAGGGTGACCAGCTGCGAGAGCGGCACCGCGATGTCGGCGGCCTTCTTGTCGGTGAACTCGACGGCCGCGGCCACCGCCCCGGACGCATCGTCGAGAACACCCTCGATGCGCGACTGGTTGACGATCGTGGCGACCTCGTCGAGCGTGTAGGTCGAGGCGGCCTCGTCCTTCGGCTCGACCCCGAACAGCCGCACGATGTGGTTGGAGATCCAGTTGAGCGTCACGATGATCGGGTGGAACAGCTTCGACACCCACACCAGCGGGGTCGCCAGCAGCAGCACTGCCCGGTCGGGCAGCGAGAACGCGAGGTTCTTGGGCACCATCTCGCCGAACACGACGTGCAGGTACGAGACGAGCACGAGCGCGATCGCGAACGCGAGCCCGCTGATCAGCCCTTCGCTCCAGCCGGTGAGTCCCAGCGGCACCGCGATCAGATGGTGGATCGCCGGCTCGGAGACGTTCAGGATCAGCAGCGAGCAGATCGTGATGCCCAGCTGGCTCGTCGCCAGCATGAGCGTCGCGTGCTCCATCGCGTAGAGCGCGGTCTTGGCCGGCTTCGAGCCCGCGTCGGCGAGCGGCTCGATCTGCGACCGCCGCGCCGAGATGACGGCGAACTCCGCACCGACGAAGAAGGCGTTGAAGGCCAGCAGGACCACCAGCCATGCGATTCCGGCCCAGTCGCTCATCGGCGCTCACCCCCATCCGTCTCGTCCGCGTCGGGGTGCGGTACGGGGGTGAAGCGCACGCGGTCCACACGCCTGCCGTCCATGCGCTGCACGGTCAAGGTGCCGTCCACGATCTCGACGGTGTCGTCGACGACCGGGATGCGCTCGAGCACCGACATCAGGTACCCGCCCACGGTGTCGTAGAGATCGTCCTCCGGAACGCGGATGCCGGTACGGTCGAGCAGCTCGTCTGGGCGCAGATCGGCGGGGAAGACCACCCCGTCTGTCAGGCGAACGATGCCCGCCCGAGTGCGGTCGTGCTCGTCGAGCACCTCCCCGACGATCTCCTCCACCAGGTCCTCGAGGGTCACCACGCCGGCGGTGCCGCCGTACTCGTCGACGACGATCGCCATCTGGTAGCCACGTGCCCGCAACTCGGACATGAGCGAGTCGAGGTGCACGGCCTCGGGCACGCGCAGCGGCTCCTCCGCAATCGCGGCCGCCGGCACGTCTGACCGGCGGTCGCGTGGCACACTGACGGCCTGCTTGAGGTGGGCGATGCCGACCATGTCGTCCATCGATTCGCCGTACACCGGGAATCGACTGTGCCCGGTGCGGCGGGCGAGCTGGATGACATCCTCGACGCTGTCACCGGCGGCGATCGCGTGGATACGCGGGCGCGGTGTCATCACATCGGCCGTGCTCAGCCGCGCGAAGGTGAGCGTGCGGTCCAGCAGCGACGCGGTGTCCTGCTCGAGTGAGCCGGCACTGGCCGACCGCCGCACGAGACTGGACAGCTCTTCGGCCGTGCGGGCGCCCGACAGCTCTTCCTTGGGCTCGACGCCCATGGCCCGCAGGATCGCGTTGGCGCTGCCGTTGAGGAGGGCGATGGCCGGACGGAACACCGTCGTGAAGCCGACCTGGAACGGCAGCACGAGCTTGGCCGTCTGCCGCGGGACGGCCAGGGCGAAATTCTTCGGCACCAGTTCGCCGATGATCATCGAGAAGATCGTCGCGATCGAGATCGCGATCACCGTCGCTATGGGACGGACGGCCGACTCCGGCATCCCCCACCCGATCATCAGCGGGCTCAGCAGATTGGAGATCGCCGGCTCCATCGTGTATCCGGTCAGCAGCGTCGTCAGGGTGATGCCCAGCTGTGCGCTGGAAAGGTGGGTCGAGGTGATCCGCAGCGCGCTGATGGTCAGCGCGAGGCGGGACTCGCCCGCGGCCTGTCGGGATTCGAGATCGGCACGGTCGAGGTTGACGAGGGCGAACTCGCTGGCGACGAACAGTCCCGTGCCGATTGTCAGAAGGAGCCCCACGCCCAGCATGACGAAGTCCATCACGCGTCGCCTCCGTTCGTGGAGGCCGCAGGTCGGTGGGGCGAGCGTCTACTACTGGGAGGGTCGTCCATCGTGCCAGAAATCTTACGGCATCCGCCCCCTGTCGAAGCTGCGTGCGACGATGGTCCGATGCAGTGGATCGGACGCGCGGAGTCGGTCGGGGTGCGCCTGCTCGCAGCGCCGGACATCGAGCAGCTGCGGCGGTGGTTCCAGCCCGACCAGGAGTGGCACCGGTGGGACGGCCCGTACTTCGCGAAGATGATCCCGGCCGAGGTGGACACCGCGATGGACCGGCTGGCCACGACCATCGCCGACGGGTCGTACGCCGCCGAACACCCGGTGCGGCGCGCCGCGATCGTGCCTCCGGACGACCCGGGCACCGTCATCGGATCGGTGTCGTGGCACTGGGAATCCGAGGAGTCGGACTGGCGCCGCATGGGCGTCACCGTCTACGACCCGGCCGGGCGCGGGCACGGCGTCGGCACTGCGGCGCTGCGGATCTGGACCGACTACCTGTTCGCCACGACCGACGTGGTGCGCCTGGACTACTCGACGTGGTCGGGCAACACCCGCATGCTCGCCGTCGGTGCCCGGCTGGGCTTCACCGAGGAAGCCCGGTTCCGCGACGCCCGCGAGGTGCGCGGCGCCCGCTACGACTCGGTCGTGATGGGCGTGCTGCGCCGCGAGTGGGAGATGCGCGAGGAGTGACCTCACGCGACCGCGCCCCTTCCCGGCATCCGCGCCACAAATAACCGGCGCGGATGCCGGGAAGTGGCGCCGATGGGCGTGAATGGGACCGCGGGGCGCGACGCACGGGGCGCGGACAGCGGCGCCGGACCCGTTCCACGCGGTATCGGTGCGCCGGCTACGCACCCACCGGCAGGCCGCGTCACCAGCTGACCGGCAGCGCCTTGCCCTCTTCGTAGCCGGCGGCCGACTGCAGGCCGACCAGTGCGCGCTCGTGGAACTCGGGGACGGATGCCGCGCCTGCATACGTGAAGGACGAGCGCACCCCCGACGTGATCATGTCGAGGAGGTCCTCGATGCTCGGCCGCAGCGGGTCGAGGTAGATCTTCGACGACGAGATGCCTTCGGCGAACAGCTCCTTGCGGGCGAGCTCGTACGGGTCGAGACGACCGAAGCGGTCGTGGACGGCCTTGGTCGAGGCCATGCCCCACGACTCCTTGTACACACGGCCCTGCTCGTCGGTCAGAAGAGTGCCGGGAGCCTCGATCGTGCCGGCGAACCACGACCCGATCATGACAGAGGCCGCCCCGGCCGCCAGCGCCAGTGCGACGTCGCGCGGGTAGCGCACGCCACCGTCGGCCCACACATGGGCGCCCGCCTTCGCCGCCGCCTCGGCGGTCTCGAGCACGGCCGAGAACTGCGGCCGTCCGACCGCGGTCATCATGCGGGTCGTGCACATCGCCCCGGGGCCGACGCCGACCTTGATGATCGTGGCGCCGGAGTCGGCGAGGTCGTAGACGCCGTCGGTCGTGACGACGTTGCCGGCAGCGATCGGCAGGCGCAGGTCGAGGGCGGCGATCGTGCGGAGCGCGGCGAGCATGCCTTCCTGGTGTCCGTGCGCGGTGTCGACGACGAGCACGTCGACACCGGCGTCGGCGAGCGCCTGCGCCTTGGACGCGACGTCACCGTTGATGCCCACGGCCGCGGCGACGATGAGACGTCCGTCCGCGTCCACCGCCGGCTCGTACAGCGCCGAGCGCAGTGCGGTCCGGCGCGACAGCGTGCCGACGAGGAACCCGTGGTGGAGGACGCACACCGTCTCCGCGTCGGCGGCGACCATGAGGTCGAAGGCGTGCCGGGCGTCTTCGATGTCATCGGCGTCGATCGACGCCGTGCGCCCGCGGGCGAGGTCGCCCAGCTGCGCGTCCGGCAGGGCGGTGCCCAGTCGGGCCGCCGGCACCACGCCGAGGATCTCGTCGATGTGGACGCGGGAGGCGGATGCCGCGGTGACCACGATGCCGTAGCCGTCGGTGGGCGGCAGCAGGCGCGCGGCATCGGCCACGGTCGCGTGCGGCGGGAGCACGAGCGGGGTGTCCCACGAGACGGGCTGGTCCTTGACCCACCGGATCGCGGCGTCCAGTTCCTGCAGCGGCATGTCCTGCGGCAGCACGCCCAGTCCCCCGCGGCGGGCGAGGGTCGAGGCCAGCCGGGCGCCGGTGACGGAGTTCATGTTGGCGGCCACGAGCGGAATCGTCGTACCCGTCCCGTCGCGCGGCGACAGGTCGACGTCGAGGCGGCTCGAGACCGCCGACCGGCGCGGGACGAGGAACACGTCGGAGTAGGTGAGATCGACCGTGGGCCGGGCGTCGAGGAACTGCATGGACACCACGGTACTCACTGCATCGGCGTTCCTCATCGGGCGCGCTCCGACGATGCAATGCGCACTCTAGCGCCGGGAGTCCGTTCCGCAAACCTGGGATACCCTTGATACACGTGTGCGCGGGACGAGAATCGTGACCCGCGATCTGATCTTCACCGATGAAAGCAGGCGCAACCGTGTCCAGTCCGACGACCGGCGTGGGAACTTCGAGCGACGGCGATTTCGGGGCCAATGAGTGGCTCGTCGCCGAGATGTACGACCAGTACACGAAGGACAAGAACTCGGTCGATCAGGCCTGGTGGCCGATTCTGGAGTCGTATCGCACACAGCAGGCGGCCGGATCGGCGAAGGTGGATGCCACGGCATCCGAACCCCACCCGATGACCGCCCCGATCCCCGTCGTCGGCGCGCAGCCGGTCGCACGCACGACGGCCCGTCCCGCCGCGCCGCAGCCGATCCCGGCGCAGGCGCCGAAGCAGGCCCCCGCCGAGGAGCGTGAGAACGGCGAGGACGTCGTCACCCCGCTGCGTGGGATGACCAAGACCCTCGCGACCAACATGGACGCGTCGCTGACGATCCCGACCGCGACGAGCGTCCGCACCATCCCGGCCAAGCTGATGATCGACAACCGCATCGTCATCAACAACCACATGTCCCGCACCCGCGGCGGCAAGGTCAGCTTCACCCACATGATCGGGTGGGCGCTCATCCAGGCCCTGAAGGTGTTCCCGAGCCAGAACGTGGCCTACGCCGAGGTCGACGGCAAGCCGTCGGTCGTCGCGCCGGCGCATGTGAACCTCGGCATCGCGATCGATCTGCCCAAGCCCGACGGCACCCGCGCGCTGATGGTCCCGGCGATCAAGCACGCCGAGTCGCTGACGTTCAACGAGTACCTCTCCTCCTACGAAGACCTCGTCAAGCGCGCGCGGGCGAACAAGCTCACCGCGGCCGACTTCGCCGGCACCACCATTTCGCTGACCAACCCCGGCGGCATCGGCACGGTCCACTCCGTGCCGCGTCTCATGAAGGGCCAGGGCTGCATCATCGGCGCCGGCGCGCTGGAGTACCCCGCCGAATTCCAGGGGTCCAGCGACAAGACCCTTGTCGAGCTGGGCATCGGCAAGACGATCACTCTGACCAGCACCTACGACCACCGCGTCATCCAGGGCGCCGGCTCGGGCGAGTTCCTCAAGATCGTGCACGAGCTGCTGACCGGTCAGCGCGGCTTCTACGAAGGCATCTTCGCCGCCCTGCGCATCCCCTACGCGCCGATCCACTGGGGCCAGGACATCAACGTCGATCTCGCCGAGCGCGTCGACAAGACCGCCCGCGTGCAGGAGCTCATCAACTCGTTCCGCGTCCGCGGTCATCTGATGGCCGACATCGACCCCCTCGAATACGTGCAGCGTACGCACCCCGACCTCGAGATCGAGTCGCACGGGCTCACCTTCTGGGACCTCGACCGCGAATTCGTCACGAACGGCTTCGGCGGCAAGCGCCAGATGAGGCTGCGCGACATCCTCGGGGTGCTCCGCGACTCGTACTGCCGCACGATCGGCATCGAGTACATGCACATCCAGGACCCGGGCCAGCGCAAATGGTTCCAGGACAACGTCGAGATCAAGTACGAGAAGCCCAGCCACGACGAGCAGCTGCGCATCCTCGCCAAGCTCAACCAGGCCGAGGCGTTCGAGACGTTCCTGCAGACAAAGTACGTCGGCCAGAAGCGCTTCAGCCTCGAGGGCGGCGAATCGCTCGTCCCGCTGCTGGACGAGATCCTGCAGGGCGCCGCCGTCGACGGACTCGACGGCGCCGCGATCGGCATGGCCCACCGTGGGCGCCTCAATGTGCTCACGAACATCGCCGGCAAGACCTACAGCCAGATCTTCCGCGAGTTCGAGGGGTCGGTCGCGATCGGCTCGAAGAGGGGGTCGGGTGACGTGAAGTACCACCTCGGCACCGAGGGCACCTTCGTCGCCGACGGCAAGCAGGAGCTGCCCGTCTACCTCGCGGCCAACCCGTCGCACCTCGAGACCGTCGACGGCGTGCTCGAGGGCATCGTCCGCGCCAAGCAGGACCGCATGCCGATCGGCTCGTTCTCGTGGCTGCCGATCCTCGTGCACGGCGACGCGGCGTTCGCCGGCCAGGGCGTCGTCGTCGAGACCCTGCAGATGTCGCAGCTGCGCGCGTACCGCACCGGCGGCACGATCCACGTCGTCGTGAACAACCAGGTCGGCTTCACGACCCTGCCGCAGGACGGCCGCAGCTCGGTGTACGCGACCGACGTCGCCAAGACCATTCAGGCACCGGTGTTCCACGTGAACGGCGATGACCCCGAGGCAGTGGCGCGCGTGGCCGAGCTGGCGTACAAGTACCGCCAGGAGTTCAAGCGCGACGTCGTCGTCGACCTCATCTGCTACCGCCGCCGCGGTCACAACGAGGGTGACGACCCGTCGATGACCCAGCCGCTGATGACCAACCTGATCGAGGCCAAGCGCTCGGTCCGGCGACTGTACACCGAGTCGCTCGTCGGCCGCGGCGACATCACCGAGGAGGAGTACGAGCAGGCCAAGCGCGACTTCCAGGATCGCCTCGAGATCGCCTTCGCCGAGACGCACGCGGCCGAGACCGGCTCGTCCGGGATCATCACCAGCGCCACCGAGACGACCACGATCGACGTCGCCGTCGGCGAGCCCGAGACCACCGGCATCCCCTCGGAGTCGGTCGGCAAGATCGGCGACGCGTTCGTGAACAAGCCCGAGGGCTTCACGGTGCACGCGAAGCTGCAGCAGCTGCTCGACAAGCGCCGCGACATGAGCCGAGGCGGCAACATCGACTGGGCCTTCGGCGAGCTGCTCGCGTTCGGCTCGCTGCTGATGGAGGGCACCAACGTCCGCCTCGCCGGTCAGGACTCGCGCCGTGGCACGTTCGTGCAGCGGCACGCGGTCATGCACGACCGCGCGAACGGGCAGGAATGGCTGCCGCTCGCGAACCTCATCGAGGGTCAGGGCCGCTTCTACGCCTACGACTCGCTGCTGAGCGAGTACGCGGCGATGGCGTTCGAGTACGGCTACTCGGTCGAGCGCGCGGACACCCTGACGCTGTGGGAGGGCCAGTTCGGCGACTTCGCCAACGGCGCCCAGTCTGTCATCGACGAGTTCATCTCCTCGGCAGACCAGAAATGGGGTCAGCAGTCGAGCGTGGTGCTGCTGCTCCCCCACGGCTACGAGGGCCAGGGCCCCGACCACTCGTCGGGCCGCATCGAGCGCTACCTGCAGATGTGCGCGCAGGACAACATGACCGTCGCCCGGCCGTCGACGCCGGCGTCGTACTTCCACCTGCTGCGCCGCCAGGCGTACGCGCGTCCGCGCCGGCCGCTGATCGTGTTCACGCCCAAGGCCATGCTCCGCCTGCGGGGCGCGACCAGCAGTGTCGACGACTTCGTGAAGGGCCGGTTCGAGCCCGTGCTCGACGACAGCCGCGGCATCGACAAGTCCGCCGTCACCCGCGTGCTCCTGCACGCCGGGAAGATCCACTGGGATCTGAAGAGCGAGCTGGACAAGAATCCGAACCCGGCCATCGCGCTGGTGCGACTCGAGCAGTATTACCCGGCGCCGATCGAGCAGTTGCGCGCCGTGCTCGACACGTACCCGAACGCCGAACTGGCGTGGGTGCAGGATGAGCCCGAGAACCAGGGGGCCTGGCCGTTCATCGCACTCGATGTCGTCCAGCACCTGGGCGAGCGTCCGGTCCGTCGCATCTCACGGGCGGCGGCCGCATCGACGGCGACCGGGTCGGCGAAGGTGCACGCGATCGAGCAGGCCGAGATCCTCGCGCAGGCACTCACGCTGTAGGCGTGCGGCTCCGGCCGCAGGCAGAACGGACGACATGCACGTCGCGCTGCTCGTGAACCCCACAGCGCGCAGCGGTACGGGGATCCCCGCGGCACGCCGCGCGGAGGATCGGCTGCGCGGCCACGGCATCCACACCACGACCCTCGCCGCGGCGAGCGCGGCCGAGTCGTCGCGCCTGCTGCACGCCGTGCTCGATGAGGGAGTGGATGCCGTTCTCGCCGCCGGCGGCGACGGCACCGTCAACCTCGCGATCCAGCAGCTCGCAGGCAGGCCGGTACCGCTCGGCGTCATCCCCATCGGCACCGGCAACGACCTGGCCACCGCGCTGGGGCTGCGCGACCTCGACGCCGAGGGGGCCGCCGATGCGGTGATCGCCGGCGTGACGCGCACGATCGATCTCGCGCGGGTGACCCGTGCGGACGGTTCGATCACGCGCTACGGCACGGTGCTGGCGGCCGGTTTCGACTCGCGGGTCAATGACCGCGCGAACCGGATGCGCTGGCCGCGCGGTCACGCGCGCTACACCATCGCACTGCTGGTCGAATTCGCCACCCTGCACGGCGTCCCGTTCGTCGTCGAGCTCGAACTGGCCGACGGCGGCGTCGAGCGGATCGACCGCGAGCTCATCATGGCGACCGTCGGCAACGGGCGCACGTACGGCGGTGGCATCCCGATCTGCCCGGACGCCGACCTCGAAGACGGTCTGCTCGACGTGACGCTCGTGCGTCCGGCGGGGCGCCTGCATCTCCTGCGCCTGCTGCCGCGGGTGTACAAGGGCACGCACACGACCGTCGACGAGGTGTCGACCTACCGCGTCCGGTCGGTGCGGATCGAGGCGCCGGGCGTCACCGCGTACGCCGACGGCGACCCCCTGGGCGCGCTGCCGCTGCAGGTCGACGTCGAGCCGCGGGCGCTGACGGTGTTCGCCCCCGCGTAGGGCGTGTCAGTGGTGGGTGGCCTGCTCGGCGCGCAGACGGCTCAGCACCTGGTTGCGCAGCTCTTCGGGCGCAGACTCCTTGCACGCGCGCGCGACGACCTCGGTGAGGGTGCGCGCGACCAGCGCCTCCTGCTGACATGTCGGGCAGTTGTCCAAGTGCTCCTTGATGTCGGAATGCTGGGTCTTGCAGACCTCGTTGCGCAGGTACTCCTCGAGGTCCTTCTGCGCCTTGTCGCAGCCGCAATCGCTCATTTCGTGCTCCTTGTGGCGGGCACTTCGATGCCGCGCTCTCGTGCATAGTCCGACAGGAGGTCACGCAGCATTCGCCTGCCACGATGCAGGCGGCTCATGACCGTGCCGATGGGGGTCTTCATGATGTCCGCGATCTCCTGATACGCGAACCCCTCCACGTCGGCGAGATACACCGCCAGACGGAAGTCTTCCGGAATCGACTGCAACGCGTCTTTGACGACGGATGCCGGCATCCGGTCGATCGCCTCGGCTTCGGCCGAGCGTGAGCTCGTCGCCGTCGTGATGGACTCGGCACCGCCGAGCTGCCAGTCCTCGAGCTCGTCGATCGTGCCCTGATACGGCTCACGCTGCTTCTTGCGATACGTGTTGATGTACGTGTTCGTCAAGATCCGGTACAGCCAGGCTTTGAGATTGGTGCCCTGCGTGAACGACGCCCAGGCGGCGAACGCCTTCACGAACGTCTCCTGCACGAGGTCGGCCGCATCGGCCGGGTTGCGCGTCATGCGCATGGCCGCGGCGTACAGCTGATCCATGAAGGGGAGCGCCTGCTCTTCGAACTGTGTGCGCGGGTCGTCGACCGCCTGCTCTTCCATCACGCGCCAGTCTACGTCGGGCAGCGCATCGAGCCCGGGAAGCGTGTCCGCCGTCGCGATCATGACGCTCCTTTCGGCTCAGCTGTCACATACCTTCAGTAGGCTAGGAACCGATGACCACCGCCGGGTATTCCCCTCAGTTCCCCGCCACGGGTGTCGCCTGGCCTGCGCCCGCGGCAGACGCTCCCGTGCACGCCACCGTGACCGTGCCCGGTTCGAAGTCGCTCACCAACCGCGAGCTGGTGCTGGCCGCCCTCGCCGACGGGCCGAGCCTGCTGGTCGCTCCCCTGCATTCCGACGACTCCGACCGCATGATCGGCGCGCTGCGCACGCTCGGCGTGCAGGTCGAGCAGGTCGAGGGTGCGGGCGAGTTCGGCCCCGATCTCGAGGTGACGCCGCCGGCTGCATTCGCCGGCGACACGGTCGTGGACTGCGGCCAGGCCGGCACGGTGATGCGCTTCGTCGCGCCGCTGGCCGGGTACGCCGTCGGGGACGTGACCCTCACCGCAGCCGAGAACGCCCTCCACCGTCCGATGGGCTCGATGATCAAGGGCCTGCGCGAGATCGGCGTGGACATCGACGACGGCGGCAGCTGGACGCTGCCGTTCACCGTCCGCGGGCGTGGGCACATCCGCGGCGGCGAGGTCACCATCGATGCGAGCGCGTCCAGCCAGTTCGTATCGGGTCTGCTGCTGAGCGCGCCCCGGTTCGACGTCGGCCTGCGCCTCACCCACGAGGGCGAGCGGCTGCCCAGTCAGCCCCACATCGACATGACGATCGAAGCGCTCGCGCGCCGCGGGGTGCACGTCGAGCACCCGAACGCGCACGAGTGGGTCGTCCCCGCCGGGCACCTGCGCGGCAAGGAGATCGCCATCGAGCCCGATCTGTCCAACGCGGCGCCGTTCCTGGCATCCGCTCTGGTCACCGGCGGCTCCGTGACCGTGCCGGGCTGGCCGGCGCACTCCACCCAGCCGGGCGGACTGCTCTCCGATATCCTGTCGCTCCTCGGTGCGCGCACGTCGCGCCGCGCCGGCGCCCTCACCGTGACCGGCGGCGACCGCATCGCCGGTGTCGATCTGGACCTGTCGGCGGCCAGCGAGCTCACCCCCGTCCTGTTCGCGCTCGCGGCCTTCGCCGACGCCCCCACGACCCTGCACGGCATCGGCCACATCCGCGGGCACGAGACCGACCGCATCGCGGCGCTCGTGGCGAACCTGCGCGCGCTCGGCGGTCACGCCGAAGAGCTGCCCGACGGCATCCGCGTGGTCCCCCGGCCCCTCCGCGGCGGCGTGTGGCGCGCGTTCGACGATCATCGCATCGCGCAGGCCGGGGCGGTCATCGGACTGGGCGTCCCGGGTGTCGAGATCGACGACATCCGCTCCACCGCGAAGACCATGCCGCAGTTCCCCGAGCTGTGGCGACGGATGCTGGACGGAGACGGGCCGCAGTGACCGGACGGCGCACCGCGTGAGCTGGCTCGGCGACGACGACGACGAACCGGAGTTCGACGAGTCCGACATCCGGGTCCGCCCGAATCCCAAAGCCAACCGCCCGCGCACCAAGCGCCGCCCCGCCCATGCCGACGCGCAGGTCGCCCGCGTGCTCGGCGTCGACCGCGGCCGCTACACGGTACTGGTCGACGAAGACGGCCCCGACGAGCATCGCGTGCTCGCCAGTCGCGCGCGCGAGCTGCGCAAGCAGGCGATCGTCAACGGCGACCGGGCCCGCATCGTGGGCGACATCTCAGGCGCCGAGGGCACGCTGGCGCGGATCGTGGGCATCGAGCCGCGCACCTCACTGCTGCGCCGCAGCGCCGACGACACCGACCAGGTCGAGCGCATCATCGTCGCCAACGCCGACCAGATGCTCATCGTCGTGGCCGCCGCCGACCCCGAGCCGCGGCCGCGCCTGGTCGACCGCTATCTCATCGCGGCTCTGGATGCCGGCATCCACCCCCTGCTCGTCGTCACCAAGACCGATCTCGCGGACCCTGCCGACTTCCTCGCGAACTTCGAGGGACTCGACGACCTCGAAGTGCTCACGAGCCGAGAGGACCGGATGCCGGTGGACGAGATCGGCGCGCGCCTGTCCGGCCACGCGACGGTGTTCGTCGGCCACTCGGGCGTGGGCAAGTCCACCCTCGTGAATGCTCTCGTGCCCAGCGCCGAGCGTGCCACCGGGCACGTCAACGAGGTCACCGGGCGCGGACGCCACACCTCCAGCTCGGCGGTGTCGCTGCGCTACGAGGGTGAGGCGGGGCGCGGCTGGGTCATCGACACCCCCGGCGTCCGCTCGTTCGGGCTCGGGCACGTCAATCCCGCCAACATCCTGAAGGCGTTCACGGACCTCGCCCTCGTCGCCGAAGCGTGCCCGCGCGGGTGCACCCACCGGGCCGACGCGCCCGACTGCGCGATCGCCGAGGCCGTCGCCGACGGGCGGCTGGGCGAGCGCGGACCTGCGCGTCTGGACTCGCTGCAACGGCTGCTCGAGACCTTCCACTGAGCGTCTCGTAGGCTGGGAGCATGCCTCTTCAGACCGGATCGCCTGCCCCCGACTTCACCCTGCCCGACCAGGACGGCCGTGACGTGCGGCTCAGCGACCTGCGCGGCGGACGCGTCATCCTGTTCTTCTACCCGGCGGCGATGACCCCCGGGTGCACGACCGAGGCGTGCGACTTCCGCGACTCGCTCGCACCCCTGCAGGCGGCCGGCTACACGGTGCTGGGAATCTCCCGCGATGCGCCCGCGAAGCAGCGGGAGTTCCGTGAGCGCGACGGGCTCACCTACGACCTGTTGAGCGATCCCGACCATGCGGTGCACCTGGCGTACGGCGCCTGGGGCGAGAAGATGAACTACGGCAAGAAGATCGAGGGCGTCATCCGCTCCACCGTCGTCATCGACGAGGACGGCGCGATCGCCCATGCGCTGACGAACGTCAAGGCGACCGGGCACGTCGCCCGGCTGCGGCGACTCCTCGAGGTCTGACCCGGCCCGAAGACCCGGCGATTCAGCGGGCGCCGTCGGCGGCGGGTTCGCGGCGTCTGCCCGCGGCCCGCACGCCCAGCACGAGGCACACCAGCACGATGACGGCCGGCACTGCGAGCTGCACGGCGAGGATGGGCTGACCGTACGATCCGGTCGCCGCGCCGAGCGCCACCGCAAGGATCAGCAGCTGCGCGACGATGCCGCCCGATCGTCCCCACGAAGCGCCCCGCCAGGTGGCGATGCCGAAGCCGAGCACGGCCGCGGCGCCGATCGTCGTCAGCACGATGAGCGCCAGCGACGTGGGCAGCAAGCCGGCATCCCCCGATACGAGCGCAGCGATCTCCCAGCCGACGATGAGCAGCAGGCCCAGCCCCTCCAGGCCGAGCAGCACCGCGGCGACGCGTTCGACGAGGGTGGTCCGCATGCGGCGGGAGCCTCCTGGGTTCGCTCGACCGCTGCGCGACGCCGGTGCGCGCGTGCAGGGAACGCCCAGCCAATCCAACAGAAACTGCCGAATTAACCCTTGATTCACCTGGCCGTGCGTGCGACGATTGAGGAAGCGTGTGCTCCCACAGCGCAGTGGGGCGAGCATTCTGCTCGCACACCCACCAGGGTACCGGACATCACGTCATGTGATGTTCGCTCCCGTCACCCGAGAAACGCACACTTTCCATCCCGCATCAAGGAGCACCCCTATGGATTGGCGCGACAAAGCCGCCTGCCTGACTGTCGACCCCGAGCTGTTCTTCCCCGTGGGGAACACCGGTCCCGCTGTAGACCAGATCGAGAAGGCCAAAGCCGTGTGCGCACGGTGCACGGTCACCGAGATCTGCCTGCAGTACGCGCTGGAGAGCGGTCAGGACTCGGGCGTCTGGGGCGGCCTGTCGGAGGACGAGCGTCGCGCCCTGAAGCGCCGCGCCGCCCGCGCCCGTCGCGCCAGCTGATCGCGCGACATCGAGGGCCCTCTCGGGGGTAGCAGAAGGCCTGCGGGGTGACCCCTCAGGCCTTCGCTATGTAGCGCAGCGGGATGTCGATCGTCACCTCGGTGCCGCTGCCCACCAGGGTGTGCCAGTCGATTGTGCCGCTGAGCTCCCCCTGGATGAGGGTGCGCACGATCTGCGTCCCGAGGCCGCGGCCGACCTGACCCTCCGGAAGACCGACCCCGGTGTCGCGCACCTTCACCGCGAGCCGCTCGTCGGTGCGTTCGGCGACGATCTCGACGTCGCCCTCGGAGTCCTTCAGCCCGTGCTCGACGGCGTTGGTCACCAGCTCGGTCAACGCGAGTGCGAGCGGCGTCGCGTACTCGCTCGGCAGCGTGCCGAAGATGCCGGTCTTGTGGGTGCGCGCTCGGGTGTTGGGCGAGGCGGCAACCTCGGCGACGAGCTTGAGCACCTGGTTGAACACCTCGTCGAAGTCGACGTCCTGCGCCAGGCCGGACGACAGCGTGTCGTGGACCACGGCGATCGCCGACACCCGTCGCATCGCCTGGGTGAGCGCCTCGCGGGCCTCGTCGGAGTGCGTCCGGCGCGCTTGGATGCGCAGCAGCGACGCGACGGTCTGCAGGTTGTTCTTGACGCGGTGGTGGATCTCCCGGATCGTCGCGTCCTTGGTGATGAGCTCCTGCTCCTGGTGGCGGATCTCGGTGACGTCGCGGCACAGCACGATCGCGCCGGTGCGGGTGCCGTGATCCTTCAGCGGGATGGTGCGCAGCGACACCGTCACCCCGCGCGCGTCGAGGTCGGCACGCCACGGTGCGCGGCCGGCCATGACGATCGGGAGGGACTCGTCGAACTGGCGTGCCGCGGGCAGGATCTGGGTGGCGACCTCGATGAGGGACTCCCCCTCGAGCTCGTCGTCGAAGCCGAGGCGGTTGAACGCCGACAGCGCGTTCGGGCTCGCGAAGGTGGCGATCCCGTCCACGTCGATGCGGATCAGGCCGTCCGATGCGCGCGGCGCCCCGCGACGGGGCGACGTCGGCGCGGCGAGGTCGGGGAAGCCCGCGGAGGCCACCATGCCGAACAGGTCGTCGGCGCAGTCGTTGAAGGTGATCTGCTGCCGCGACGGCGTGCGCGCCTCGCCGAGGTTGGTGTGCCGGGTGAGCACGCCGATGATCGTGGCCGCCCGTCCCTCGATGGCGGTCTCGCGCACGATGGGGACGGCGCGGACCCGGGTCGGGGTCTCTTCGAACCAGTCTGGGGAGGCGGAGTCGACGATGCGGCCGTGGGTGAATGCGTCGGTGACCTGAGTGCGCCACTGCGGACGCACGAGGTCTCCGACGATGTCACGGTAGAAGAGGGTCGCGGCGCCGCTGGGGCGGGTGTGCGCGACGGCGATGAATGAGTCGTCCGCCGTCGGCACCCAGATCACGATGTCGGCGAACGCCAGGTCGGCGAGCAGCTGACCGTCCCCCGCCAGCCGATGGAGCCATTCGACATCGGCTTCGGTGGAACGGCCCTGGGCGTAGAGGAGATCGCTGAGCGTCGACACGGATTCAGCCTACGGGGCCGCGACGCGGGAGGACGCCCGCGCCGGTCGCGCCACGAGGCTCCGGCGCTGCCGCTCGCGACGGACCGGCGCCACCCGCTCGGCCGGCGCCACCGTCTCGCCGACGAAGCGACGCACGGCTGCGGTCAGCGACGATCGCGGGGACGTGTGCGCGACAGGCCGCGCAGCCAGCAGCCCGGCGTCGGCCGCTTTGGCGTCCCACGGCACGAACCACACGTCCCTGACGCCCACGAAACGCTCGAGTGCGCGCCGCACCTGACCGCGCGCATCGATGCCGAGGGCGCCCGGGCGGGTCTTGTTCACCACGACGCGCACCGGTGCCGCCCCGACGAGGGAGCGCAATTCCGGGTACCCGCGCACGAACCGCGCCACACCGACCGGATCCGCCGCCACGACGGCCACGACCACGTCCGCACTGCCGAGCGCGGCGAGAGTGGCGGCGTTGCGGCGCGGTCCGTCGAGATCGCTCACGATCTCCTCATCGCGCTCGAGGGAAGCGGCCACGTCGACGACGACGTCGTCGGCCCAGTCCCGGCAGACATCCAGGGCCGCACGGACCCGCTCGGCGCCGAGCTCCGGCCAGCGACCCGGCCGGTTCAGGCCGGTGAGCACGTCCACGTCGCCGAGCGATGTGGAGATGCGATCGAGTTCGGTGACCGTCAGCGCACCGCGCTCGGCCTGCCGGCACGCCGCCGCGAACCCAGGCCCCTCGTCAGGCAGCCCCGTGGTCAGCGCCAGCGCGGGGGCGTGGGAATCGGCATCCACCAGCCCCACGTGACGCCCGTCGCGGGCGAGCTCGCACGCCAGCTCCACGGCGATCGTGGTCCGCCCCGGCGCACCTTCGGGCCCCCACACGACGATGACGCGTCCGCGCCCGGCGGGCGTGCTCGACCCGGGGTCGGATGCCACCGGAGCCAGCAGATCGGCCGCAGCCACCTCGAACGGGAACGACGCCAGTCCGAACATCGCCGCCAGGCGGCGATCGGCGTCGCGCTCGCAGAGCGGCGCGACCCTGACGCCGAACCGGTCGCAGGCGCGCACCAGCTCGGCGGTGAGGGTGGACCTGTCGGCTTCGACGATCAGCAGGTCGGCGCGGGACAGCTCGGCCAGCAGCTCGGCGGCCTCGGGACCCGCCATGGCGTCGGCGACCGCACCGGCCGGCGCCCCGGCATCCACCATCGTCCGCACGTCCACGTCGTCGGCGCGCAGGCGCTCCACGAGGGCACGGCCGCGCGCACCGTCGACCGCGGCGACCACCCTCATCGCGCACTCCCCGCCGTCGGCACCACGGACAACCGGGCGTCGGCGGCGATCGCTGCCAGCGCGTCCGCGACAGCGGCGCGGTCGATGACGACCTCGAGCGCTGTGCCGGAGGTGCCCATCATCGAGTCGTCGCGGGTAACCGAGACGACTGTCGCCGACGGCACCAGGATGCGTGGGGTGTCGAACTCGCCCCGCTCGAGCTGCGGCGCCGCCCAGATCTCCACCACGGTGCCGGTGGCCACCGCGCTGGGCACCTCCCCCGCGCTGCGCAGGCTGATGGTGGTGGTCACCGCCCGCTCGGCGTCGTCGATGGCGGTGAGCGGCACGAGCTCACCGGCCTCGATCGTTCGGACGGCGACCGCGCCGGGCTCGAGCGTGGTGGGAGTCGCATAGGTCTCGGCAGTGGCCCCCAGGGCGACCTCGACCACATGCAGGTCGTCGGCGACCACGGTGTCACCGGGGACGAGCGTGCGCGCGGCGGCGAACACCGGCGAGGTCTGTCGTGCGGTGGCCACGACGAGCCAGACCCCGGCGACCGAGGCGACGATGAGGACCACCCCCAGCAGGAAGCGCGCGTCCGACCAGAACGCGCGCGGACGGGGACGAGCGGCACCTTCTGCGGTCATGCGAACATCGTGGCCCAGAGCCCGCTGAGACGTCGGAGGTTATCCACAGGGGCGGCTTATCCACAGGCTGTCGCGTCGTGCGTGACGGATGTCGTGTGGCGGACGGATAATGGCCACATGCCCGAAACGCCCGCGGAGGACGTGCGCATGCTCGCGCCCGCTCAGGTCGCCGACGCACTGCAGCTCGACGTCGACGAAGTCGTCGCGCTGGTGGTCGACGGCAGGCTGCGCGGCGCGAAGGTGGGCCGCCCGGCGCGGTGGCGCATCGAGGCGCCCAGTGTCGAGGCATACCTCGACGACCAGGCCGAGGAGGCCCGCAGGTTCGCGCTATGGCGGGAGTCCAATGCGGCCAGCTTCCCCGAGCTGTGGGGCCGCGGCACCGTCCGCAACCCCGACTGATCACCCCAGGCGCACCGGAGCTTGAATCCGGAGCCTGAGCACGGCTGCGTATGGGACGATGCGATACCCCGAGACCAGCTCGCCGCGCCGGGGTGTGCCCCATTCGTGCAGCGCGAGGTCGAGGTGGTCCTCGCCCGCGCGATCGATGGTCCCGCACAACTCGAGGCCGCCGGCGACCGACACCGTGACCTGCGCGCGCTTGCGGACGAGGTCGCGCAGGACGAAGCCGAGCGTCATCCGCTCGGCGAGCCTGGGACGGGGGTGGGCCGCGTCGCCCCGCGCGCTGCGGAGCAGATCGGTCTGCGCCATGCCGATCGTGGCGATGGATGCCAGTGGCACCACGGCACCGTCCCCGCGGCGCGTCGCACCGGCCAGCGCCAGCCAGTCGGCTCCGACGGCGGTCACCCTCCCGGCCAGCGCGGTGCCGTCGACGAGCCCGATGCTCGGCACCGATTCGGCGCGGTCACCGAGATGGGAGACGAGGCGCTCACGCAGGCTGAGCCGGGCCAGCCGCAGACGTTCGGCCTCGGTGTCGAGCGCGGCGCGCTCGGCCTCCCACTCGGAGTCGAGCTGGTCCTCGAGGTCTTCGAAGAATCGGTCCCACTGCACCATGCAGACGGTAGACGAATCCGGTCCAGGCGCGCCGCATTCATCCACAGGTTGGAGGATTCTCATGCGAGCGGCTGAAGGGTTGTGCTCTACTCGGGGCCACGGAAATCCCTTCCAGAGAGGCTACGCATGGTTGCGCAACGGGCTGCGCGCGGCTCCGGACTCGCCGCTGCGGAGTATTTCGCTCCCCAGCGCACGACGACCCAAGAGCTGCCCGATCCGGACCCCCTGTTGAAGAATCTGACGATCGGCGTGCTCGAGGTGCTCGCCGGCGCACGCGAAGTGGACCAGCTGGCGAGGTGGTTGGGCGAGGATGCCTTCCGCGCGCTGGTCACCCGCGCGAACCTGGCGGCGCGCGCACGCAGCGCGCGCGGCGTGCGCGTCACCATGCCCGTGCACAGAGTGCTATCGGTGCATCGCGACACACCGGCCGACGGCGTGGTCGAGGCCGTCGTGATCGTCGCGGGACCGGCGCGCACCCGGGCGATCGCGATCCGCCTCGAGGGCTGGGACTCGCGCTGGCGCGCCACGTCCCTCGCGCTGCTCTGACCGGACTACTGCCGGTACGACGACAGGAAGTTGCCGAGCCGCTCGATCGCCTCCGTGAGCACGCGGGCCTCGGGCAGCGTGACGATCCGCAGGTGATCGGGAGTCGGCCAGTTGAACCCCGTCCCGGGCACGATGAGCACGTGCTCGGCCACGAGGAAGTCGTACACCAGCTTGCCGTCGTCCCGGATGTCGTACACGTCCGGGTCGAGCCGCGGGAACGCATACAGGGCCCCGGCGGGCTTGACGCACGTGACGCCCGGGATGGCGGTGAGCGTCTCCCACGCGGCATCCCGCTGCTCGTGCAGCCGCCCCGCCGGACCGATCAGCGCGTCGATCGACTGCACGCCCGAGAGTGCCGCCTGAACGGCGAACTGCGCGGGCACGTTCGGGCAGAGGCGAGTGGATGCCAGCAGCTGGATCCCTTCGAGGAATCCGGCTGCGTGCTTCTTCGGACCGGTGATGACCATCCACCCCGACCGGTAGCCGGCGACGCGATAGGTCTTGGAGAGGCCGTTGAAGGTCAGGCAGAGGAGGTCCGGCGCGAGGGTGGCCAGCGGGATGTGCGACGCGTCGTCGAAGAGGATGCGGTCGTAGATCTCATCCGACAGGAGCAGCAGGTCGTGCTCGCGGGCGATCTCGACGATGCCCTCGAGCAGTTCGCGCGAGTAGACGGCGCCGGTCGGGTTGTTCGGGTTGATGACGACGATGGCCTTGGTCGCGGGGGTGATCTTGGCCCGGATGTCGTCGAGATCCGGCATCCACCCGTTGCTCTCGTCGCACATGTAGTGCACGGGAGTGCCGTCGGCGAGGCTCGTCATCGCCGTCCACAGCGGGTAGTCGGGCGCCGGGATGAGCACCTCGTCGCCCTCGTCGAGCAGCGCCTGCATCGTCATGGTGATCAGCTCTGAGACGCCGTTGCCCAGGTACACGTCGTCGGGGTCGAACTGAGGGAAGCCGGGCTCCTCCTCGTACCGCGACACGACCGCGCGGCGTGCGGACATGATGCCGCGGCTGTCGCTGTAGCCGTGCGCGTGGGGCACCGCCTCGATCATGTCGCGCACGATCTGGAACGGCGCCTCGAACCCGAAGATCGCCGGGTTGCCGGTGTTGAGCTTGAGGATCGCGTGGCCCTCGTCCTGCAGCCGGTCGGCCTCGACCAGGGCGGCCCCACGGATCTCGTAGAGGACGTCCTTGAGTTTGGATGACTGGTCGAGGATGCGGGGACTCATCCGTTCAGGATATCTCCGCCGCGGCCGGGCCAATCGACCGTTCGTGGCTACTTGCGACGATCCTGCGCCCGGCGCTGCGCGCGGTTCTGCGGCGCCGCCTGGCTGTCAGCCCCGCCCTGGACGGCCTGCCCGAACGCTCCGCGCTGGGGCTCGGCGGCCGGCTGCTCGGGGGCGCCGGCCGCCGCTGCCGCGGCACGCACCTTGCTCGTGGCCGCCTGCTGCACCTGGCCGCGCTCATTGCGCACCTCCACCTCACCGGCGTCGTTGGCCGCGGTGTACTGGAGCTTCTGAGTCTCGACGCTCGGGGTGGTCAGGCCCTTGGCCTCGACCTGCCCGCCCTCGGTCTGACGGACCTCGACCTCGAGGTTGTAGAGGAATCCGACCGACTCCTCCTTGATCTGGCCCATCATGGCCTGGAACATCTGGTAGCCCTCGCGCTGGTACTCGATCAGCGGGTCGCGCTGTGCCATCGCGCGCAGGCCGATGCCGTCCTTGAGGTAGTCCATCTCGTAGAGGTGGTCGCGCCAGCGGCGGTCGAGAACCTGGAGCACGACCCGGCGCTCGAGCTCGCGCATCGCCGGCTCACCGAGGGTCTCCTCGCGCTTCTGGTACGCGATCCTGGCATCCGACACGATCTCGCGCTTGAGTCCTTCGGCGGTGACCCGGCCCTTGCTGCCGCTCTCGGCGACGACCTCGTCGATCGTGACACCGACCGGGTAGAGCGTCTTCAACTCGGCCCACAGTGCGTCGAAGTCCCAGCTCTCGGTGTGCCCGTTCGAGGTGTGGTCCTCGATGACGGCGCCCACGGCGTCTTCGACGAAGTGCTGCACGCGCTCGGAGAGGTCGTCGCCCTCGAGCATCTGCCGGCGGTCGGCGTAGATCGCCTCACGCTGGCGGTTGAGGACGTCGTCGTACTTGAGGACGTTCTTGCGGATCTCGGCGTTGCGCGCCTCGACCTGGGCCTGCGCGCTCTTGATCGCCCGCGACACCATGCCCGATTCGATCGCGACGTCGTCGGGGAAGTTCGTGCGCGCCAGGATCGCCTCGGCGGCGCCCGACTGGAACAGGCGCATGAGGTCGTCGGTGAGCGACAGGTAGAAGCGGCTCTCACCGGGGTCGCCCTGACGACCGGATCGTCCGCGCAGCTGGTTGTCGATGCGGCGCGACTCGTGACGCTCGGTGCCCAGCACGTAGAGGCCACCGGCCTCGACGACCTTCGTGCTCTCCTCGGCGACGAGGTCGCGCATCGCGGCGTAGACCTCGGTCCACGCCACCTCGTACTCGTCGGGGGTCTCGACCGGGTCGAGCTCGCGGGCCTTCATCTCCTGCACGGCGAGGAACTCGGCGTTTCCGCCGAGCATGATGTCGGTGCCTCGGCCGGCCATGTTGGTGGCGACGGTGACGGCGCCCAGGCGCCCGGCGCGCGCGACGATCTCGGCCTCACGCGCGTGGTTCTTCGCGTTGAGGACCTCGTGCTTGATGCCCTTCTTCGCGAGCAGCCGCGACAGGTACTCGCTCTTCTCGACGCTCACCGTGCCCACGAGCACCGGCTGACCCGACGCGTGGCGCTTCGCGATGTCTTCGACGACCTGGGTGAACTTTGCCTGCTCGTTCTTGTAGACCAGGTCGGACTGGTCCTTGCGGACCATCGGGCGGTTCGTCGGAATCGGCACGACCCCGAGCTTGTACGTCGACATGAACTCGGCCGCCTCGGTCTCGGCGGTACCGGTCATGCCGGCGAGCTTCTCGTACAGGCGGAAGTAGTTCTGCAGGGTCACGGTCGCGAGCGTCTGGTTCTCGGCCTTGACCGGGACGGACTCCTTGGCCTCGATGGCCTGGTGCACGCCTTCGTTGTAGCGCCGGCCGACCAGGATGCGACCGGTGTGCTCGTCGACGATCATGACCTCGTCGTTCATGACGACGTAGTCGGTGTCGCGCTTGAAGAGCGCGAGAGCCTTGATCGAGTTGTTGAGGAACGAGATCAGCGGCGTGTTGGCCGACTCGTACAGGTTGTCGATGCCGAGGTAGTCCTCGACCTTCTCGATGCCGGGCTCGAGCACGCCGACAGTGCGCTTCTTCTCGTCGACCTCGTAGTCGACGCCGGCCTCGAGGGTGCGGGCGATCTTGGCGAACTCGACGAACCAGCGGTTCGCCTCGCCCGACGAGGGGCCTGAGATGATCAGCGGCGTGCGCGCCTCGTCGATGAGGATCGAGTCGACCTCGTCGACGATCGCGAAGAAGTGGCCGCGCTGGACGAGGTCTTCCTGACGCCACGCCATGTTGTCGCGCAGGTAGTCGAAGCCGAACTCGTTGTTGGTGCCGTAGGTGATGTCGGCGGCGTACTGCTCACGGCGGACAGCCGGAGTCTGGCCGGAGACGATCGTGCCGGTGGTCATGCCGACGGCGCGATACACACGGCCCATCAGCTCGGACTGGTACGACGCGAGGAAGTCGTTGACGGTGATGACGTGGACGCCCTTGCCGGCGATCGCGTTGAGGTAGACCGCGAAGGTCGCGGTGAGCGTCTTGCCCTCACCGGTCTTCATCTCGGCGATGTTGCCGAGGTGGAGGGCCGCGCCGCCCATGATCTGCACGTCGTAGGGCCGCTGGCCGAGCGTGCGCTTGGCTGCCTCGCGCACGGCCGCGAAGGCCTCGGGCATGAGCTTGTCGAGCGTCTCGCCGGCTTCGTGGCGCGCACGCAGCTCGGCGGTCTCGCCGCGCAGCTCTTCGTCGGTCAGCTGCGCGTAGTCCTCTTCAAGGGCGTTGACGGCCTTGACGACCTGCTGGAGCCTGCGAAGGACGCGTCCTTCACCGGCGCGAAGCAGTTTCTCGAGGGGGTTGGCCACGGAGGATCTCCATCTGTCGGGTTCGGCCGACGACCCGCGCCGGCCGGTGCCGGCGCAGTCGCGCACAGACACACCGTTCCATGTTATCCGTCCGTGACCTTCAGGATGGCTGTGTGTTCGCCGCCCGCATGAGGAGGGTGCATTGGCTCGGGCCCGTGAACGGCACGAGGCCGACGCGGTCGTCGCGTCCGATCGCGTGCAGCACGCCGTCGATCATTCCCAGGTGCACGGCGCAGACGACATCGGTGTGCCGCGCAGCGGCCTGAATGAGCGGGCAGCGGCGCAGGACGATGGCTCCGCCGGTGTCGTCGGGCGCGAAGCCCTGATCGCGCATGACGGAGACCACCGCCCGCCGGGCGGATCCGGCATCCACTTCGCGATCGAGCCCCGCGCCGATCTCGCGTCCCCACCCCCGGCCTGCCTCGCGGGCGTCGGCGACGGGGTCGACGCTCGTGCGGGCGAGGGTACCCGCCAGGACGCTCGCGAGGGCGGCGTAGGGCGATTCGGGATCGCGCGTCACCGGGTGCCAGAGCCACGCGGGCCGGCCGCGGCCCGCCGCCGGCTCGCGCTCGCGCGTGAGGTAGCCGTCCTCCAGGAGGTGCTCGAGGTGACCACGCACCGTGTTCTCGTGCAGGCCCGCGGACTGTGCCAGCGCAGTGGTCGACACGCCGGCCGATTGCGCTTCGACCATGCGCAGCAGCATCTCTCGGGTCGACGAGTGGCGGCGGCCGGTGGATGCCGTGCGTCGCGGCACATCGGAACGGGAGATATTTTCCACGGGTTCAAGTGTAATAAACTCGGGACAAGGAAGTCTGCGGCGACACCGCCGCCTGAGAGACAGGAGCCGTCATGGCCGGAATCGAGATCCACCGCTCACGCGAAGAAGCGGTCGAGCAGCGTCCTGTCGATCAGGGCAGCGGGTGCGCGTGCGGCGAGCACGACGATGACATTCCGGTGCTCGACGTGCAGACGATCCCCCACGCGATCCGGCACGCCTCGATCTTCGGTGCGATCGAGTCACTGAGCCGCGGCGGCGCAATGGTGATCTCGGCGACGCACGACCCGGTGCCGCTGCTGAACCAGCTGGCGCGGCGCCACGGCGATGCGTACGCCACGGAGTACCACGAGCGCGGTCCCGAGCGCTGGCGCATCCTGATCCGCCGCGCCGCCTGATCCGCTCGGCACCGGGCGCACGCGCCGGGCATCACCTGTCGACTCCCAGCGGTCGCGCATTAGTCTGAAGCGTGACCACATCCGAAGACCAGGTCGATGTCGAGGCCCCCAGCGAGCCCGCCACGATGACGTTCGCCGACCTCGGGCTGGGCGATGCAGTGCTCAAAGCGCTCCGCGATGTCGGCTACGAGACGCCCTCGGCGATCCAGGCCGCGACCATCCCGACCCTGCTCGCGGGGCGCGATGTCGTGGGTCTGGCCCAGACCGGAACCGGCAAGACCGCGGCGTTCGCCCTGCCCGTGCTCGACCGGCTCGACGTATCGCAGAAGAGCCCGCAGGCGCTCGTGCTGGCGCCGACGCGAGAGCTCGCCCTGCAGGTCTGCGAGGCGTTCGAGAAGTACGCCTCGCATCTGAAGGGCGTCCATGTCCTCCCCGTCTACGGCGGCCAGGGCTACGGCGTGCAGCTGTCGGCGCTGCGCCGCGGCGTGCACATCGTCGTCGGCACCCCGGGCCGCATCATGGACCACCTGGAGAAGGGCACGCTCGACCTCTCCGAGTTGAAGTACCTCGTCCTCGACGAGGCCGATGAGATGCTCAAGATGGGTTTCGCCGAGGACGTCGAGACGATCCTCGCCGACACCCCCGACGACAAGCAGGTCGCCCTGTTCTCGGCCACGATGCCGGCCGCCATCCGCCGCATCTCACAGCAGTACCTGCATGATCCCGCCGAGATCACAGTCAAGAGCAAGACGACGACATCGTCGACGATCACGCAGCGCTATCTGATGGTCTCCTTCCCGCAGAAGATCGACGCCCTCACCCGCATCCTCGAGGTGGAGAACTTCGAGGCGATGATCATCTTCGCCCGCACCAAGAGCGCCACCGAAGAGGTGGCCGAGAAGCTCCGGGCCCGCGGCTACTCCGCCACCGCCATCAACGGCGATGTCGCGCAGGTGCAGCGCGAACGCACCGTGAACCAGCTCAAGTCGGGCAAGCTCGACATCCTCGTCGCGACCGACGTCGCTGCGCGCGGCCTCGACGTCGAGCGCATCTCCCACGTCGTCAACTTCGACATCCCCACCGACACCGAGTCGTACGTGCACCGCATCGGGCGCACCGGCCGGGCCGGCCGCACCGGCGACGCGATCAGCTTCGTGACGCCGCGCGAGCGTGGTCTCGTGAAGGCGATCGAGCGCGCGACGCGTCAAGAGCTCACGCAGATGCAGCTGCCCAGTGTCGACGAGGTGAATGTGACGCGGCTGGCCCGTTTCGACGACCGCATCACCGCGGCGCTGGGCGACACCGACCGCGTCGAACGGTTCCGCGACATCGTCGCCCACTACGTGTCGCACCACGACGTCCCCGAGGTCGACGTCGCCGCCGCGCTCGCCGCCGTCGCCCAGGGCGACACACCGCTGCTGCTGGAGCCGGAGCCCGAGCCGGAGCGTCGGGAGCGCTTCGAGCGGAACGACCGCGGCGACCGGCCCGAGCGCGGAGCGCGAAGCGACCGTCAGCCCCGCGCCGGGTTCGCGAACTACCGCATCGCGGTGGGCAAACGGCACCGCGTCGAGCCGCGCCAGATCGTCGGCGCGCTCGCCAACGAAGGGGGCCTGCGTCGCGACGACTTCGGTGCGATCCAGATCCGCCCCGATTTCTCGCTCGTCGAACTCCCCGCCGACCTCCCTCGCGGCACGCTCGAGCGCCTCTCCGACACCCGCATCTCCGGCAAGCTCATCGAACTCCGGCTCGACACCGGTGCCCCGGGTCGCCGCGGGCCGCGCGAGGAGCGCGGGAGCGGGCGGGACGATCGTGGCTCCCGCGGGCCCCGTCAGGACCGCTACGGCCGCTGAACCGGCATCCGCCACCCGGCATTGGGCGTCCCCACAGCCGGCGCCGATCGGGGGCGACCTAGGATCGATCCATGGCCGGATTCTGGGGAAAGCGCAAGCGAGACACCGAGCAGCAGCTGGCGCAGGACGCCGAACTGACGCGGCAGGCGGATGCCGCCCTCGTCTCGACCGACGAGCGCGTGCGACTCGTGTCGGACGAGCTCGCCTATGCGGAGATCGAGTTGGGGAAGGATGCCACGTCCGACCTCCGGGCAGCGCTGACGGCCGTGCGCCAGCACCTCGGCGAGGCCTTCCAGCTCAATCAACTCAACCACGACGATATCCCCGATACCTCGGAGGAGCTGCGCACGCGCAACGCGCGCATCATCCAGCTGTGCCGGTGGGCCGACGACCTGCTCGACGACCGCACGGCGGCCCTCGCCGCGCCGATCGAGCGGGCCCGCCGGGCGCCGGAGATCATCGCGGGCATCCGTCGCGACGCCGAGCACCTGCGCGGCCGGCTGCCGCGCACGCAGGCGACGAGTGACCGGGTTGCGATGCGGTACTCCTCCACGGCGCTGCGCAAGGTCTCGGGCAACGCGTCCGAAGCCGGGCAGCTGATCGAGTTCGCGCTGCACGGCGCCGATGTGTCCACCGATCGCCGTGAGGCCGGTCAGCGCGAACAGGCCAATCTGGCCCTCGAGACGGCGATCGAAGCGGTCCGCCGTGCCACGACGCTGATCGACGCGGTCGACCAGTTCGAGGTGGAGGCGCTGCGCGCCGAGTCGACGCTCGCGGCGATCGTCGACGACTCGCGCGAAGACCTGGTCACGGCCCGCGACGTCGCCGACGTCCCCACCGTGGCGGCCGCGATGACGGCTCTGGAGACCGCACTGGACGAGCTGACCCCGGTCGGCGAGAAGCCCGATCCGTTCGGTGAGCTCACCTCGCTGCGACAGGCCAATGCGGCGTTGGATGCCGCAGTCGACGCCGCACGGGAGCGCGCGGCGCGGCCGGTCATCCCCGAGTCGCACGTGCGGCATGCGCTGGACGATGCGGATCGCCAGCTGGGCGTGGCGCGCAGCGTGATCTCGGGCCACCGCGGGTGGATCGGGGCCGAGGCGCGCACCCGGCTCGCCGAGGCCGAGCGTCTCCGGCTGGATCTGGGCACCGTCGTCGCCGCGGCGATCCCCGAAGAGGTGCGCGAACGAGTCCTCGCTGATGCACGCCGGTGCGCTCTGCTGGCTGCGGAGGCACTGCAGTACGCACAGCGCGACATCGATCAGTCCCGCCCGCACGACCGCGATCAGGGCGGCTGGGGTGCGGGCGGCGGCGGGCGACGCGGCAGCGGGAACGACCTCGTCGGCGGGATCCTGGGCGGGCTCGTGATCGGCAGCATCCTCGACGGCATCTTCGACTGACGATCGGCGGCCGGTTGCCGGCCCGATCGTGAGATCGGCCGTGTGCCGTGGCGCCTCAGCGTGGATGCCGGCACTCAGGATGGATGCCGGGACTCAGCCCCGGCATCCACCTCTGCGACCGTGCTATGACGCGAGTTCCGCGGTGGGCGCAGCCGTCGTCGTGAGCGAGATCACACCGTAGTCCCAGCCCTTGCGCCGGTAGACGACGCTCGGCTGGTCGGTGCGCGCATCGATGAACAGGAAGAAGTCGTGGCCGACCAGCTCCATCCGGTCGACCGCTTCTTCCACCGGCATCCACTCGGCGTCGAACCGCTTCGTGCGGATGACGACCGGCGTGTAGTCCGCTTCCTCCTCGTTGCCAGTGATCAGAGGAATCTCACCGGTGGCGACCGCCCGGATCATGTCGACCGAGGCAGGCTGGACGTCGATCCCCGTCAGCGTGCCGCTGCCCTTCTCGAGCTTGGCGCCGCGGGGGTGGTTGCGGGCGTCGACGCGCTTGTCCTTGGCGCGCCGCAGCTGCTCGGCCATCTTGTCGACGGCCAGGTCGAGTGCGGCGAACTTGTCGCCGTCGACGGCTTCGGCACGGACGATGGGGCCCTTGCCGGTGAGCGTCAGCTCGACCGTCTCGTCCTCACGGGTGCCGTTGTGGTACGCGCGATGGGTGACTTTGATGTCGAGACTCTGCGCACGGGGGGCGAGGGTCGCGATGCGGCTGGACTTCTCCTCCACGACCGACCGAAATCGATCCGTGATGTTCACGCCCACGCCGACGATGCTGGTTTCCATCCCTGACCTCCTTGTTCCGGTCCACCCGGTCAAGGGCGGACCTCGTTCGCCTTGTCCCCCCAACGTAGCCCGCCGGGCACCAAGTGTCACGCGCCGCGTGCCGGGACAATTCACGCGGCGGGAGAACGGCGTGCGGTTGCGGCCACTGTTGCTGCGCGCAGCACGTCTGCCCCGGCCGTGCGAAGCACCCGCACGGCCTCGCTCAGGGTCGCCCCGGTGGTCACGACGTCGTCGACCACGATGACCCTGAGCCCGGCCACCGGACCCGCACGCAGGGTGCCGTGCACGTTGGCGGCACGGGCTTCGCGGCCGAGCTCACGCTGATCGGCGGCGACGGCGGCGGGATGCAGCAGCCGGCGCGGTGCGAGGTCCGCGCGCCGGGCCAGCAGCTCGGCGACCCGGTAGCCGCGGCGGCGAATCGCCGCGCGGGAGGACGGCACCGGCACGATGACGGTGTCCGCGTCGACCGTGCCGACGGCCGCGGCCAGCGCCGCCCCCAGCGGGCGGGCCAGCCCCGTCCGCCCCTCCTGCTTGTACGCGCGGATGACGCGCGCAGCCACCCCGTCGAACGGGAGCGCGCTGCGCACCTCGAAGCCGTCGAGGCGTCGCGCGGCCGGATGCGGCTGCAGCGCTGCGGCGCACGCCCCGCACAGCGACACGTCGAGCTCATCGCATCCCGCGCACCATGTCGGGAACACGAGCGAGAGCGCTTCGGCGAGCGAGGCGCGGACAGCTGTCGACACCCGGGACTCGAGAGGCACCGGCATCCACTCATCGTCTCTGCCGATGGATGCCGGTGGACGGGCGTTCGCAGAATCCGTGGACAACCCGCGCGACCGACTCCCTGGGGAGGAGACGTCAGTTCAGCGCGCCCTGCTGCGACGCGAGCACGCGGATCTCAGACGCCTGGTGCTGCCAGGACACCCCGCGCTGCACGTACAGGTTCCCCGCTTCGCTGCGGAGGCGGACCGCGCCCGGCTGGTTGCCGCCGCTCACGGTCGTGACGTCGACCGGCGCCCGCAGCTGCGTGGCCGGGCCCCCGACCGGGATCTGGACCACGAAGCCCTGCTCGCCGACGACGCCCGCGGCGGCGAGGGTCTTGCCGTCGAGCCAGGCGACATCGACACCGGTCCCCGGCAGCTGTGCGAGGAGCTTGACCTCGCCGAGTTCCAGTGGCACACCGCGCTCGTCGCGCACGATGCCCGCCACCCACACCGAAGGCTGGGTGCCGTCGAGCACGAGCGCGGCGACGCGTGTGCCGTCGCGGGACACGTGCATCGCCGAGATGCTCGTCGCGCCCGGCCAGGCGCCTGCGAGTTCGACGAAGCTGCCGTCGGACGCACCGGCGACCACCGCTGCGGGCGCATCGGCGGGGACCGTCCAGATGTGGTCGAACGGGTCGATGGTCGGGGCGATCAGGCCGCTGCGACTGTTGACCTCGCTCACGGTGCCGTCCGCCCGGACGCGCACGACGCCGCCCGCGCCGTTCCTCACCGCTGCCGTCTCGCGACCGGCGTTCAGCTCGATCGCGGTGGCCCCGAACTCGGCGTCGACACCGAGCACCGCATCCGACAGGCCGACGATCGATTCGATCTGGGTGCCCGACAGGTACCCGAAGTCATCCTCGGTGAGCACGAGCGGCCGGCTGTCGATGCCCATCCGGGCGACCGGCACCGCCTCGGCGACCAGGATCTGGTCGTCCACCAGCATGTCGACGCTGACGATGCCGGCCGTGGCGAGGCTCTCCTCCAGCTGCGTCTGCATGCGGTCGAGCATCTGCTGGTCGAGACCACGCGCCGACGCGCCCAGCGACACCTCTGCGACGCCGGAGCGTTCGGGCACCGAGCGCTGGGCGAGACCGACCGAGGGCGAGAACGCGGTGACGACCGCGTCGAGCAGCCACGGCGTCGGACTGCCGTCGACCAGTGCGACGGCGATGTCGGTGACCGCGGTCGAGGGCGGGAACCACCGCGTGTCGGGGACCAGGCGCGACCAGGACGCGTCGAAGTACATCAGCTCGTAGTTGTGGAACACCGACTGGAATCGGTTCTCGTCGAGGATGATCCCGTCGGGAGCCTGCGAGATGCGCCACTGGCCGTCGACCTGTTCCAGCTGGAACAGGAACGGTGTCTCGCCCTCACCGGCAACCGAGTATGCGCCCGTGGCATCCACCGTCGCCTCGAGCTCGATCGTGACGGTGATCTGACCCTCGCTCGCTTCGGTCAGCCGGCGCGACCCCGATTCGTAGATCGTGACTCCCGCCCGCGGCTTCCACACTTCCCGCGCCTGGTCGGTGAGGAAGTCCTGTGCCGTGGACCAGTTCCCACGAGGACCGGAGCCCGCCGCGATGAAGCCCTCGACGATCTGCGCCGGGGTGGCGTCGGGTGCAGGTCCCGCCGGAACGAACGAGACGTCGCCCTGCCCGCCGTCGTCGGTGACGGGCTGACCGGCGTTGACCGGGCCGCTCACCGGCAGTCCCGCACACGCCGACAGCACGAGCGCGAGCGATGCCAGACCGGCGACGACGATCGCACGCAGACGGCGGGTCATGAGCGGCCTCCGAACGCGGCGTCAGGGATGTCGATGGGCTGGGTGTGCCCGAGGTCCTCGAGCGGTGCGCCGTCGTCGCCGGGATCCAGCGGGATCGGCGACGCGCCTGCGAGACCGCCCTCGTGCCGCGGCAGGGTCAGCACGAAGTTCGTGCCGCGACCGGGCTCTGACCACACTTCGAGCGCACCGCTGTGCAGGCGCGCGTCGCCGAGCGCGATCGACAGCCCCAGACCGGTGCCGCCCAGGGTGCGCTTGCGCGACGGGTCGGCCCGCCAGAACCGGTCGAACACCCGCTCGGCGGCCTCCGCGCTCATCCCCAGGCCGTAGTCGCGGACGCCCAGTGCCACCGCCTGCTGGTTGCTGTCGACGGTGACCACGATCGGACGGCCCTCACCGTGCTCGATGGCGTTGCCGAGCAGGTTGCGCACCACGCGCCGCACGCGCCGGGGATCCATGTCCACCGGCGAATACCCGCCGGGAGCGACCATCCGCACGTCGGTGCCGTGCTGCTCGGCGACCTGCTGCATCGACGCGATGACGTCCTCGGCCAGCTGCGCCAGGCTCGTCGGCTCGACCTCGAGCTGGACCGAGCCCGCGTCGTAGCGGCTGATCTCGAGCAGGTCGGTCAGCAGCGTCTCGAAACGCTCGACCTGAGCGTGCAGCAGTTCAGCGGCGCGCGCGGTGGTCGGGTCGAACTCGGTGCGCTGGTCGTTGAGCATGTCGGATGCCAGCCGGATCGTGGTCAGCGGGGTGCGCAGCTCGTGCGACACGTCTGACACGAACCGCTGCTGCACCAGCGAGAGCTCTGCGAGCTCTTTGATCTGACTCTCGATGCTGTCGGCCATCGCGTTGAACGAGCGGCCCAGCGTCGCGAACTCGTCCTCTCCCTGCACGGGGAGGCGAACCTCGAGCTCACCCGCCGCGAGCTTCGCGCTGGTCTCGGCCGCCCGCGCGATCGGCACGGTGACCGATCGGAGGACGAACCACGAGACGGCGCCGATGAGCACCACGAGCGCCGCGCCCACGACCCACAGCGTCACCTGCACGAACTGCAGCGTCGCCGCCTCCGAGGCGAGATCATAGGCGAAGTACAGCTCATAGGCGCCCGTCTCGGGCACGATGATCTGCTGGCCGACCACGATGCCCGGCAGATCGCCCTCGTCGGTCGGGATGCCGATGGACTGCCACCACTGCTGTCCCGCTTCGCCGCGGACGGTCTCGCGGAGTCCGTCGGTCAGCATGGCATCGGTGAACTCCCCGGCCACGAAGTCCTGCGGTGCGATCGCCGACGGTTGCGTCGAGATCCGGAACGCAGCCATCATGTCGGTGCCCGCCTGCCGGCGCAGCGATTCGCGCACCCGGTCCATGAGGATCTGCAGCGCCACCGGATCGCCTTCGATCACGGCCGCGTCCAACGTGGTCTGGGCCGACTGCGTGGCGCGGCCGGCGGCGGACTGCACCTGCTGCGCGCGCGAATCGAAGAGGTCGTTCTGGATCGCCAGGGCCATCCACACCAGCGCGACGAGGATGGTCAGCGCGGTCAGTCCCAGCGTCAGGGCGACCGTGCGGAACCGCAGCGACCGGCGCCACGAGCGGGTCAGCCTGTCGGGCCATGCCCGCCAGTCCCGCCAGTCGGTGACGATGGCGCGGTTGGCGGCGGTGACGGTGACGGTCGGCGCAGGCACGGTGTGCGGCGTCAGACCACCACGCCGGCGCGGTACCCGACGCCGCGCACCGTCGTGACGATCTTGGGATTGTCGGGATCGACTTCGACCTTGGCGCGCAGCCGCTGCACGTGCACGTTGACCAGTCGGGTGTCGGCCTTGTAGTGGTAGCCCCAGACCTGTTCGAGCAGCATCTCCCGGGAGAAGACCTGCTGCGGCTTGGATGCCAGGGCGACGAGCAGCTCGAACTCGAGCGGCGTGAGGGCGATGATGTCGTCGCCGCGGCGCACCTCGTGCGCGGCCACGTCGACGCTCAGGTCGCCGATGCGCAGGGTCTCGCCGGCCGGTGAACTGGCCGGCCGCAGCCGGGTGCGGATGCGGGCGACGAGTTCCTTGGGGTTGAACGGCTTGACGATGTAGTCGTCGGCGCCCGATTCGAGACCGCGCACGACGTCGGCGGTGTCGGTGCGGGCGGTGAGCATGATGATCGGCACACCCGACTCGGCGCGGATTCGGGTGCAGATCTCGATGCCGTCCATGCCCGGCAGCATGAGGTCGAGCAGGATGAGCTCGGGCCGCTCGTCCTTCCAGACCTCGAGCGCCTTGGCGCCGTCGGAGCAGAACACCGTCTCGAACCCCTCGGTGCGCAAGACGATGCCGATCATCTCAGCCAGAGCGGTGTCGTCGTCGACCACCAGGATGCGCGAGGCCATAGATCCAATTCGTCCTTCGGATACGGCGGATGCCGGCGCGCCACACGAGCGCCGTTCCCACAGTATCCGACATGAGCGCCGGACGAGCCGAGTCCCTGTGGAGGTTCGCTTCCCCGCCGGCAGGGTGTGGAACGATAGGAGCAGCCACGCCGAGTCTGCGAGGAGGGCACCGTGACGGCCTACCCGACGTGGACGCCCGCGCCCAGGCCCGGAATCATCCCGCTGCGCCCGCTGGGATTCGGGACGATCCTCGGCCGCTCCTTCACCGCGCTGCGTCAGAACCCGCGCGTGCTGCTCGGATTCGCGCTGGTCGTTCAGACGGTCGCGACTCTGGTCGTGACGGCTGCGATCGTCGGGGCGAGCGTGTTCGCGCTGTCGCGGCTGGCGACACTCGATCCGCGCAGCGATGAATTCGACACCGTCATGGCCGGTTCCATCGCGCTGATCGGCGTGGTCTCCATCGTGCTGAGCCTGGCCGCCGGCGCACTCGGGGTCATCGTGCAGGGTGTCGTGGTCTCCGAGGTCTCCCACGCGGTCGTGGCCGAGAAGCTGACGCTGGGCCGGGTGTGGCGGCGGGTCAAGCCCGTCGCCTGGCGGCTGGTGGGCTACACCCTGCTGGTGACCCTGGCGATCGCCGTCGTCGCCGGCGTCCTGGTCGGACTGCTCCTGCTGCTGGCGCAGGCGCTGCTGCCCCTCGTGATCGTGCTCAGCGTGCTGCTGCTGATCGCTGCGATCCCACTGTGGCTGTGGCTGACCGTCAAACTACTGCTGGTGCCGGCCACGATCGTCATGGAGCACGCCACCATCCGCGGCGCGATCGTCCGATCGTGGGTGCTCACGCGCGGCCGGTTCTGGTCGAGCCTGGGCATCGTCGTGATCGTGTCGCTGAGTTTCAGCTTCCTCGCGCAGATGGTCAGCCTGCCGTTCTCGCTCGTGTCGGTCGCGGTGACCAGTGTGCTCTCCCCCACGGGCGACCCCGACATCCAGTCGCTGATCGCGCTGATCGTCGGGTCGCTGGCCACGCAGGTCGTCGTGCTGCTGATCCAGGCGATGGCTCTCGTCGTCCAGGCGACGGCGACGGCGCTCATCTACATCGACTGCCGGATGCGGCACGAAGGGCTGGATCTCGATCTGCTCGCCTACGTCGATCAGCGGGATGCCGGTGCCGAAGGCCTCCCCGATCCCTATCGGGCGCACATCGGCCGCCGGATCGCGCCGCGCGGCGGTTTTCCGCCTGCCGGGTATCGGCCCCCCGGCCACCCGGCGCCGGGCGCCTTTCCCGGGCAGTCGTACCCGGCCCCGCCGGTCCCGTACCCGGGCGGGATCCAGCCGACACCCGGCGCGGCGCAGCCCCCGCCTGGATTCCCCACGCCTGGGCAGCAGCCCGTCGACGCCACGCTTGCTCCTTCGCCGACCCGGTGGACTCCGCCCGGCGGCCAGCCCGGGCCGTCGTGATCGCGGTCGCGCTCCCGCTCACCCCGGACGGCGATCAGGCCCGCGAATGGGCGCAGGACGAACTGGCCCAAGAGATCTACCGGGTGACAGAACCCACCCCCTTCGACAGATTCGCGCGGGCCGTGGGCGAGTTCGTCATGGACCTGTTCTCGGGTGAACTGCCTCCCGCATTCGGCCCCTGGCTGGCGTCGATCGTGGTGCTCGTCGTCGTGGCGATCATCGTCGTCGCCGTCCTCATCTGGGGTCGTCCGCGTTCGATCACCCGGTCGCGCGCCTCGGCGCACCTGTTCGGCCACGAGGAGGGACGGTCGGCGGCCGAGCTCCGGCGCGACGCCGACGCGGCGGCGTCGACCGGCGACTGGGACGAAGCGATCGTGCTCCGCTTCCGGGCGCTCGCACGGGACCTCGAGGAGCGCACCCTGCTCGACCCTGCTCCGGGAACGACCGTGCACGGGTTCGCGCACGCCGCCGCCGAGCTGTTCCCCGATGCGGGACCGGCCCTCCACCGGGCCGCCGACGCGTTCGACGATGTCCGCTACCTGCGACGCCACGGCTCCGCGGCGATCTACCGCGACCTCGTCGAACTCGACACCCGCCTCACCCGGGCGACGGCCGAGGCGGTCTCGGCATGACCGTCCTGACGAGCGCACCCGTCCGCCGTCGCGCGGCCGGCGGATGGGTCGTCGTCGGCGTGGTCCTGCTGGTGGTCGCCGCGGCGGTCGCAGTGATCTCCAGCATCGCGCAGCTGCCCGCCCAGGGTCTGCTCGACCCCGAGAGCGTGGGCCCCGACGGCAGCCGCGCGGTGGTGCAGATCCTGCAGGATCGGGGGGTCGAAGTCGAGAGCGCCCACAGCCTCGATGTGGCCGTCGCCGCGATAGGAGCCGACTCGACCCTCGTGCTCACCGATGCGACGGTGCTCTCGGACGAGGCGCTCGTGTCGCTGACAGGCCTGGCGGCAGACGTGATCCTCGTCGATCCGCGCGCCCGCGACATGCGCGTGCTGTTCGACGGCGCCGCACCGGCGGGCATCGGCGACGGCCGGGTCGATCCGGGCTGCAACCTGCCGGACGCGCAGCGTGCCGGTGCGATCTCGCCCGGTGCGACCTTCACCGCACCGGCCGGCGCGATCGCCTGCTATCCCTCCGGCGGCGGTCACGGACTGCTGGTGGATGACACGGCATCCGGACGCATCTCCGCCGTCGACGGCACGGTGCTGTTCACGAACCAGCACCTCGCCGACGACGGCAACGCCTCCCTCGCGCTCAATTTGATGGGCCGCCACGGCCACCTGGTCTGGTACGTGCCGAATGCGCTCGACGATGCGAGCGACGAGTTCGCGACGGTCGGCGAGCTCACCCCGGACTGGGTGACCCCCGCGATCGTCCTGCTGATCGTCGCCGCCCTCGCCGCCGCGGTCTGGAAGGGACGCCGTTTCGGTCCGCTCGTCGCCGAGACCCTGCCCGTGACGGTCCGCGCCGACGAGACCACCGCCGGCCGTGCACGGCTCTACGCGCGCTCGGGGGACCCCTCCCACGCCGCCGATGCGCTGCGGATCGCCGCGCTGCGACGACTCGCGCGCCGCCTGAGCCTGGGGCCGGCGGCATCCGTTCGCGAGACAGTGGATGCCGTCGCCGCACGTCTGAGCACCGATCCGCGAACCGTGGCCGACATCCTCATCGGCCGCGTCCCGCAGACCGACCGCGACCTCGTCGACCTCGCCGACCAACTGCGCGACCTCGAACTCGCCGTCTCCCCGACAGCCGTCCCGAAAGGACCCCGCCCGTGAGCCCTGACACACCCGAGAGCACCTCCAGTGCCGTGAACGCCGGCACCGCCGTGTCACCCGGGAGCCCCGCCGACAGCGACCTGCGCGATGCGATGAACCGTGTCCGGCTCGAGGTCGGCAAAGCCGTGGTGGGGCAGGACGGCGCGGTCACCGGGCTGCTGATCGCCCTGCTCGCACGCGGCCACGTGCTTCTGGAAGGCGTGCCCGGGGTCGCCAAGACGCTGCTGGTGCGGGCGTTCAGCCGGGCGATCGGGCTCGACACGACTCGCATCCAGTTCACTCCCGACCTCATGCCCGGCGATGTCACCGGGTCACTGGTCTACGACGCGCGCGCCGGTGAGTTCGAGTTCCGCCGCGGTCCGGTCTTCACGAATGTGCTGCTGGCCGATGAGATCAACCGCACGCCGCCCAAGACGCAGGCGGCGCTGCTCGAAGCGATGGAAGAGCGACAGGTCTCCGCCGACGGCGTGTCGCGACCGCTCCCGGATCCGTTCCTGGTGGCGGCGACCCAGAACCCCGTCGAGCACGAGGGCACCTACTCGCTCCCCGAGGCGCAGCTCGACCGGTTCCTGCTGAAGCTCGTCGTCGACGTGCCCGAGCGCGATGCCGAGGTCGCGGTGCTGCGCCGCCACGCCGACGGCTTCACGCCGCGGGATCTGGATGCGGCGGGACTCCACGCCGTGGTCGACGCCGCCCAGATCCACGCGGCCCAGCGGGCGGTTGCGGCCGTGACGGTCTCGGACGACGTGCTCGGCTATGTCGTCGACCTCGCCCGCGCGACGCGGCAGTCGCCCTCGGTGCAGCTGGGCGCGAGCCCTCGTGCCTCGACCGCGCTGCTGGCCGCGGCGAAGGCCTGGGCGTGGCTGGGCGGCTACCCGGCGATCACTCCCGACCACGTGCAGACGATGCTGGTGCCCACGTGGCGGCACCGCCTGCGCCTGCGACCGGAGGCCGAGCTCGAAGCGGTCTCGGTCGACGCGATCCTCTCGTCGGTGCGGCAGCAGACCCGCGTGCCCATCTGATGTACGTCACCGGCCGGCTCCCGCTCGCCCTGGGCCTGGGGGTGATCCCCGTCCTCGCACTGTCGGCGACGGGTCTCTCGGCGTGGGCGGTCGTCGGCGTCTGGGTGCTGCTGTGCGCGCTCGCGACGGGGTTCGACGTGCTGCGGGCCGCCGACCCGCGTCGGGTGAGCGCCGAGCGCCGCATTCCCGCCCGCGCGCTGCGCGGTCAGCCGGTGGAGTCGACCCTGCTGCTGCGCAACACCGGCATCCATCGCCTGCGCGGGAGCATCCGCGACGCGTGGCAGCCGACCGCGGGCGCACCCGCCGAGCGGCCGCGCATCGACCTGCCGCCGGGCGAGCGCCGGGCGGTGCCGATCGGCCTGCATCCCCGGCGGCGCGGGGAGCTGCGCAGTGCGTTCGTGGTCGTGCGCTCGGACGGGCCGCTCGGCCTCGCCGGCCGGCAGGCCCGGCTCGACGCCCCCGGCGCGGTGCGCGTGCTGCCGCCGTTCACCGCCCGCCGGCACCTGCCGTCGCGGCTCGCGCGGCTGCGCGAGCTGGACGGCAACACGAGCGTGCAGGTGCGCGGCCAGGGCACCGAGTTCGACAGCCTGCGAGAGTATGTGCGCGGCGATGACGTCCGCTCGATCGACTGGCGCGCCACGGCGCGATCGACGACCACGATGCTCCGGACGTGGCGTCCCGAACGCGACCGGCACGTCGTCATCGTCATCGACACCGGGCGCACGGCGGCGACGCGGGTCGGCGACGGCGTGCGGATGGATGCCGCGATGGAGGCGGCCCTGCTGCTGGCGGCGCTCGCGGCGCGCGCCGGCGACCATGTGCACCTCGTCATGGTCGACCGGGTGCTGCGTGCGCGGGTGACCCGCGTCGACGGCACTGCCCTGCTGCCGGCGCTGGTCGACGCGATGGCACCGGTCGAGCCGCAGCTGATCGACACCGACTGGGATGCCGTGACCGCGCAGGTGCGCGCACTGACCACGCGGCCGTCGCTGGTGGTGCTGCTCACCGCGCAGGATGCGCCCGAGGCCGCTCGCGGCTTCCTCGGCTCGCTGCCCGCGCTGACCGCCCGCAGCCGGGTCGTGGTCGGGAGCGTGACCACCGCCGAGACGCACCGTCCCGCGCCGCGCGACGCCGCCGAAGTCTACGAACTCGCCGCGGCCGAGCGCGCCGAGGGCGAGGCTGCGGTCGTCGCCGCCGCGGTTGCCCGGGCAGGGGCGGATGCCGTGATCGCCGGCCCTGAGGACCTCCCGCCGCGCATCGCGGACCGTTATCTCGCACTGAAGGCGGCCGGACAGCTGTAGTTCTTCCGTGCGTCCTCCCGCATTTCGGACCAGATCGGGGGCAGAATCAGCCCGACAGCTCCGCGTACGCGAAAGGACGCTCCATGAGCAATGATCCGATTCCTGACCGGCCCGCAGTACCCACCCCCGTGGCGCACACACCCCCGCCCGGCCCGTCGACGGGGGTCAAGCTCGCCGCCGAGGCCATGGGCACCTTCGTGCTCGTCTTCGGCGCTCTCAGCACCGCCCTGTTCGCCTCCGACTTCGGCACCGGCGCGAACGGCAGCTCGCTGGGCGTCGGCTTCCTCGGTGTCGCACTCGCCTTCGGCCTGACCGTCCTGGTCGGCGTGTACGCGTGGGGTCCGATCTCGGGTGGCCACTTCAACCCTGCCGTCACGCTGGGCCTGGCCGCCGCCGGCCGGTTCGCGTGGAAGGACACGATCGGCTACATCATCGCGCAGATCGTGGGCGGCGCCGTCGGGACCACCCTGATCGTGCTGATCGGCATGTTCGGCCCGACCGGCTGGCTGTCGTCCGCACAGGACTCCGGCTTCGCGAGCAACGGCTTCGACGAGCACTCCCCCGGCGGGTTCGGCCTGGGCGCGGCGATCACGGCCGAGATCCTGTTCACCGCGATCTTCGTGCTCGTGATCCTGGGCGTCACGCACAAGACCCGCGGCACGGCGAACGCGGGAATCGCCATCGGTCTGACGCTCACGTTGATCCACCTGGCATCCATCCCCATCGACAACACGTCGGTGAACCCGGCGCGCTCGATCGCGGCGGCCATCTACGGCGGTGTCGACGCCCTCGGGCAGCTGTGGGTGTTCATCGTGTTCCCGATCGTCGGCGCGCTGCTGGCCGGGTTCCTGCAGAAGGCGCTCTTCGACAGCCGCGCCGCCGCCTGACCTCGCACGACGGAAGATGGCCCTGCTCCCCCCAGAGGGAGCAGGGCCATCGGCTTGCGTACCGGGTCAGCGGTGCAGGTCGAACCGGTCGAGTTCGGTCACCTTGCCCCACGCTGCCGCGAAGTCGCGCACGAACTTCTCGGTGGCGTCGTCCGAGGCGTACACCTCGGCGAGGGCGCGCAGCTCGGAGTTCGAGCCGAACAGCAGGTCGACGCGGGTGCCGCGGCCGACGACCTCGCCCGAGCCCTCCTTGCGGCCTTCGAACGCGTGCGAGCCCGGGTCGAGCGGCTTCCACGTCGTACCGAGGTCGAGCAGGTTCACGAAATAGTCGTTCGTGAGCACACCGGGGCGCTCCGTGAACACGCCGTAGGACGAGCCGTCCCAGTTGGCGCCGAGCACGCGGAGACCGCCGACGAGGACCGTCATCTCGGGCGCCGAGAGCGTCAGGAGGTTGGCCTTGTCGATGAGGTGGTACTCCGCAGGCATCTCGGCGAGCACGCCCTGGTAGTTGCGGAAGCCGTCGGCGACCGGCTCCAGGTACTGGAACGAGTCGGTGTCGGTCTGCTCCTGCGACGCGTCGGTGCGACCCGCGTGGAACGGCACCTCGACCTCGACCCCGGCATCCTGCGCAGCCTTCTCGACGGCCGCGTTGCCGGCCAGGACGATGAGGTCGGCGAGGGAGACCTTCTTGCCGCCGGCCTGGTCCGTGTTGAAGGAGAGTTGGATGTCGCCGAGCGCGGAGAGGACCTTCTGCAGCTGGGCGGGGTTGTTGGCCTCCCAGTCCTTCTGGGGTGCCAGGCGGATGCGGGCGCCGTTGACGCCACCCCGCTTGTCGCTGCCGCGGAACGACGACGCCGCGGCCCAGGTCGTGCCCACGAGCTCGCCGATCGTGAGGCCGGAGTCGAGGATCCGCTGCTTGAGGGCGGCGGCATCGGCCGCGTCGATCAGCTCGTGGTCCACGGCGGGAACCGGGTCCTGCCAGATGAGCTCCTCCTGCGGCACCTCGGGACCGAGATAGCGCTCGATGGGTCCCATGTCGCGGTGGGTCAGCTTGAACCAGGCGCGGGCGAACGCGTCGGCGAACTCCTGCGGGTTGTCGCGGAACCGGCTCGAGATCTTGTCGTACTCCGGGTCGAAGCGCAGCGAGAGGTCGGTGGTGAGCATGCGGGGCTCGCGCCGTCCATCCGAGTGGGCGAGCGGGACCATGTCGGCACCCGCGCCGTTCTTCGGACGCCACTGGTGCGCACCGGCGGGGCTCTGCATGAGCTCCCATTCGTACGCGTAGAGGATGTGGAAGAACTCGTTGTCCCAGCGGGTGGGGTGGTACGTCCAGGTGACCTCGATGCCCGAGGTGATCTGGTCGTCGCCCTTGCCGGTGCCGTGGTTGTTCTTCCAGCCGAGGCCCTGCATCTCGATGCCGGCGGCTTCGGGGTTGTCCTCGAGGTTCGTGTCGGGCGCGGCGCCGTGGGTCTTGCCGAACGTGTGGCCCCCGGCGATGAGCGCGACGGTCTCTTCGTCGTTCATCGCCATGCGGGCGAACGTCTCACGGATGTCGTGGGCGGCCGCGATGGGGTCGGGCACGCCTTCGGGGCCCTCGGGGTTGACGTAGATGAGGCCCATCGTGGTGGCTGCCAGCGGCTTCTCGAGGCTGCGGTCGCCGCCGCTCGAGTAGCGCCGGTCGGTACCCATCCAGGTGGTCTCCGAGCCCCAGTACACGTCGTCGTCCGGCTCCCAGACGTCGGGTCGTCCGCCGGCGTACCCGAAGGTGTCGAAGCCCATCGTCTCGAGTGCCACGTTGCCGGCGAGCACCATCAGGTCGCCCCACGACAGGTTGCGGCCGTACTTCTTCTTGACGGGCCAGAGCACACGGCGCGCCTTGTCGAGGCCGACGTTGTCGGGCCAGCTGTTCAGCGGCGCGAAACGCTGCTGACCGGTGCCCGCACCGCCCCGGCCGTCGGTGACACGGTATGTGCCGGCGGCGTGCCACGCCATGCGGATGATGAGGGGGCCGTAGTTGCCGAAGTCGGCCGGCCACCAGTCCTGCGACGTGGTGAGGGTCTCGGCGATGTCGGCCTTGACTGTGGCGAGGTCGAGCGCCTCGAACGCTGCCCGGTAGTCGAAGTCCTCGCCCAGCGGGTTGCCCACGGCCGGGTTCTTCTTCAGGATGCGCAGGTTCAGCTGGTTCGGCCACCAGACGTCGCTCGCGCGACCCGCAGTCGGGTGCGGCAGGCTGTGGACGACGGGGCAGGTCGCGGCCTCTTCGACGCGGGCCTCGTCCGCGTCCGAGACGGTGACGGACTGGTCGATGTCCGTGACGTCCTCTCCGATGCCGGCGGTCGTCGGGTCATGCTCGGTCATGGCGTTCCTTTCGGGGTGGTGGGGTCAGGCAGCCTCGGCCGCGCACGACGGGCACAGGCCCCAGTACGTGACCTCGGCAGTCGAGATGGCATAGCCGTGAGTGGTCGCGGGGGTCAGGCACGGTGCGTGCCCGACGGCGCAGTCGATGTCCTCGACGGCGCCGCACCCGGTGCAGATCAGGTGATGGTGGTTGTCGTCGACGCGCAGCTCGAACCGCATCGGCTGGCCGGCGGGTTCGATCCGGCGGACCAGGCCCGCGGCCGTGAAGTCGCTGAGCGCGTTGTAGACCGACTGGCGGCTCGTGCGCGGCAGCTTCTGCTCGATGTCGGCGAAGACCGCATCGGCACTGGCGTGCGGGCGTGCGGCGAGCGACTCGAACACGGCGGTGCGCGACTCGGTGACACGCAGTCCAGCGCCGCGCAGCACGTCGGCTGCCGCCGGGTGTGTCGCGGGGAGGGAGGGTGTCATCACGGCATCCATTCTACCTCTTTGTTTTGATCAAATCAAAACAAGTGGATGCCGGTGCCGCAGCACTTCGCCGGCGGCGTCAGCCCGCGACCAGACGCGCCGTGCCGGCCTCATACTCGGTGAGATCGCCCGTCTCGCCGCGGCGCGCGGCGCGGCCGCCGACGACGACCATGTAGACGATGAACGCGGCGAGCGCCGCCGTGCCGATGCCGATCTTGATGGGCCACGGCCAGGGTGCGGCGGTCACGAAGCCCTCGATGAGACCGGCGACCGCCAGAACGAAGACGAGGCCGATCGCGATCGTGGCCAGAGACCGGCCGGCGGCGGCGAGCGCAGCGCCGCGGGTGCGCGGGCCCGGCGCCACCCACGCCCAGAAGATGTGGAGTCCGGCCGCCGCGGCCACGAAGATGCAGGTCAACTCGAGCTGACCGTGCGGGGCGATGTAGAGGAAGAAGACGTCGCCGCGGCCGTGTGCGAACAGGACCGCCGCCGCGGTGCCGACCGAGACCGCGTTCTGCATGACGACCATGACCGGCCAGATGCCGGTGATGCCGAACAGCACGCACTGTGCGGCGATCCAGGCGTTGTTCGTCCAGACCGTGCCCGCGAACACGGCTGCCGGGTTCTCGCTGTAGTAGCCGGTGAACTGGTTGTCGGCATAGTCGGCGAGGCCCGCCTCGTCGCCGAGCGCGGCCAGCACCGCGGGATCGCGGACGATCCACGTCGCCACGAGCGTGCCGATCACGACGAACGCGAGGGCGATCGCGAGGGTCGTCCAGCGCACCCGGTACAGCGCCGCGGGCAGCTGCAGCACGAAGAAGCGCGGCACCTGGCGCAGCACGTTCTCGGGCGCGCCGGTCAGCCGCAGCCGCGCCCGTGCGAGCAGGGTCGAGAGGTGGTCGCCGACCTGGCTGCGGCCCGCAGAGGTCTTGATCTCGGCGAGATCTGCGGATGCCGCACGGTAGCGCACCACGAGTTCATCGACCTCGGGGCCGGTGGGTCTCCGCAGCCTGCCGAGCTCGTCGAGCCGGGCCCATTCGTCCTGCCGCGCCGCCGTGAGCGCGTCGAGGTCCATGCGCTTTACTGTACTCATGTCCGCCGCCGGTACTGCCTTGCAGATCCACCAGGATGAGGTGCTCACGGGCGAGGCCGTCGCCCTCGACGTGCAGCCGGTCGGCTACTTCCTCAGCGCCTTGGGCGCATTGATCGACATGGTCTCCGGGCTCCTGCTGCTGACCGCGTTCTGGCTCGCGGTGGGATGGGTCACCGGCTTCGATCTGCTGGCCCTGTCGCCCGCGCTCACGATCGCGTCGCTGGTCGTGGTGATCGTGGTGCTGCCGACCGCGATCGAGACGCTGAGCCGCGGCCGCAGCCTCGGGCGGCTGGTCGTGGGCTCGCGCATCGTGCGGGCCGACGGCGGCGCGGCGGGGTTCCGGCACGCGTTCATCCGCGCTCTGACCGGAGTGCTGGAGCTGTGGTTCACGCTCGGCGCGGTCGCGGGCGTCGTCGGAGCGTTCACGCCGCGCTCGCAGCGCCTGGGCGATCTGCTGGCCGGCACCTACGCCGAGCGCACACGTGCGCCGCGGCTGCCGGCGCCGGTCGGCGCCGTGCCGGTGGCGCTGGCGGAGTGGGCCGTGGTGGCGGACGTGGCACGCCTGCCCGACCGCGTCGCACGGCGTGCCGCGCAGTTCGTTCGCGGCGCCGATGACCTGGACCCGGGGTCGCGCGTGCGCATCGCGGCCGAGATCGCCGCCGACGTGCGGCCCTACGTCGCGCCCGTGCCGGCCGCGGACCCCGAGACCTTCCTCCGCGCCGTCGTCGCCGTGCGCCGCGACCGCGAATACGCGTCGATCACGCTGGAGAACGAGCGGGCCGCGCGGCTGACTGCCGGTGTCGATGCCGCGCCGCGCGGCTTCCCGCAGCGCTGAGCGCCGCCGGCCTCGCGCACACCCGACCCAAGTCCACCTGACGCGCGCACCCCGGCATCCACCCCCAGCTGTGCTGTCAGATCGTGGTCGCCTCTGGCTGCCTCGTCCCCTGCGCTACCGGATCGTGGTCGCTCCTGGCCGCCTCACGACCACCGACCCCGCCACACGTGACCCCACTCCTCCCGGCACGAGCACCTCCGCACCCCGCACCACCAGATCGTGGTCGCTCCTGGCCGCCTCACGACCACCGACCCCGCCACACGCGACTCCACTCCTCCCGGCACGAGCACCTCCGCACCCCGCGCCACCCGCACCACCAAATCGTGGTCGCTCCTGGCCGCCTCACGCCCAGCGACCCCACCACACGTGACTCCAAGTCGGCTCGACGCCTCCTCCACAATGGCGGAGTCGGCTCTTCTGTCCACGGCTTGCGCCCCTGAGCCCCCTCGGGGCCCGCGACAGCCGACAGTGAATGGATGCCGGTTCCTCCTCGTCCCCTGCCCGATCAACTCGGCGACGCGTTCAGCTGCGGTGCCGCACGTGAGGCAGGCGCGACGCGAGGTCGGCTTCGCGCGATGGATCTCTCGGCTCCTTTTCGGGGCGTGCGGCAGCGCAGTTCGGCGCAGTCTGAGCCCATCGACGAGAACGAGCCACTCGCGCGCGACCGCGTGGCGTACGCGCGCGTGCGGCGTCTGGCCGAAGCGTACGCAACGATCATGCATCCGGATGCATTCTTCGTCGGGTTGACGGCGGTCGCTCTGCTCGAACTGCCGCTGCCCTGGAGGTTCGATGCCCACTCACCGTTGTCGGTTGCGGTGCCGCCTCCACATCGCGCGCCGCGAGGATCCGGCATCCGGGGCCATCGATTCTCACAGCGGCAGATGGCCGCGCGCACGTGCGATGGCCTTCGCGTTGCTGTGCCCGCAGACCTGTGGGCTTCGCTCGCCGGCACGCTCACCGAACGGGAACTCATCATCCTCGGCGACGCGATCGTCCGCATTCCGCGCGATCGCGACGGCGCTCCACAACCCGAGCAGCAGCTGGCAACGATCCCCGAGCTCGAGGCAGCCGCGCGTCGCCCGGGACGAAGGCGCCGAGTCGAGCTCCTGCGTGCATGCTCGCGGGTGCGCATGGGGAGCATGTCGGCGCTCGAGACGGATTGCAGACTCACGATGGAGGACGCCGGCCTGCCCGAACCTGAGCTCGACGTCGAGATCTTGGACGCCCGTGGACGACTGATCGGCATCTCTGACGCGATCTACCGTCGCTGGGGAGTCGTCGTGGAGGTTGAGGGAAGGCACCACAGTACGAGCGACGCTCAGTGGAGTCGCGATCTCGACAAGTACGCCGCATACGCGGCGGTCGGTTTGGAGCTCGTGCGCCTCGCGTCGAAGCACATCCGCGGGCCGAGGCCGCGCGGACCCGAGATCGTGCGTGCGGTGCTGCAGCGACGCGGCTGGCGTCCTGAGGCCTCGTCCGCGCAGTAGTCGCTCGATCGCGGACAGGTCCGCCAACTCCGGGCCCCCGGCCCGCGTGCGCCGCGTGTCGGCGGCGCTGCCGCACCGAGCGGCCCAGGACCACAATCATGGTCGCCTCTGGCCGCCTCGGCCGGTAGACCCGGCCGCACGCGAACCCAAGTCCGCTGGCTCGCGCGATCTGGCGCGGTCGTGCGTGGCCCGAAGTCACTCTGGGTGCCGGGGCTCCGGCCTCCACTCAGACGTGGGGACGCTCGTGACCTCTTTGAGTTCACGGAAGCAGCGACACGCGACCCGATTCGAGCGAACGGGACCGCGCCGAGAAACTGTGGTCACGACTGGCCGCCTCAGCCGACGGGACACGGCAACACGCGACCCCGATTCGGGCGAACGGGACCACGCCGCAGAAACTGTGGTCACTACTGGCCGCCTAAGCCGACGCGACACGGCAACACGCGACCCCGATTCGGGCAACCGGGACCACGCCGCAGAAACTGTGGTCACTACTGGCCGCCTCAGCCGACGGGACACGGCAACACGCGACCCCGACTCGGGCGAACGGGACCGCGCCGCAGAAACTGTGGTCACTACTGGCCGCCTCAGCCGACGCGAGACGGCAACACGCGACCCCGATTCGGGCGAACGGGACCACGCCGCAGAAACTGTGGTCACTACTGGCCGCATCAACCAACGGGACACGGCAACACGCGATCCCGATTTCCCGCCGAGAACACCAGCCACGCTCAGACACCCAGCCACGCCCCGGGACCACGCCCCCGGGGCGCCGGCTCAGTACCGGTAGTGATCGAGCTTGTAGGGGCCCTCCACAGGCACCCCGATGTACGCGGCCTGCTCGGCGGTCAGCTCGGTCAACTCGACGCCGAGTGAGGCCAGGTGCAGCCGCGCGACCTTCTCGTCGAGGACCTTGGGCAGCGTGTAGACCCCGACCGGGTACTGGTCGATGCGCTGCCACAGCTCGAGCTGGGCGAGCACCTGGTTGGTGAACGACGCGCTCATCACGAACGACGGGTGACCGGTCGCATTGCCGAGGTTCAGCAGGCGGCCCTCGCTGAGCACCAGCACGCTGCGCCCGTTCGGCAGCCGCCACTCGTGCACCTGCGGCTTGATCTCGACCTTCTCCACACCCGGCAGTGCTTCGAGGCCGGCGAGGTCGATCTCGTCGTCGAAGTGCCCGACGTTGCCGACGATCGCGAGGTGCTTGAGGGCGAGCAGGTTCTCGGGCGTCACGACGCGGGTGTTGCCGGTTCCGGTGATGAGGATGTCGACGTGGCCTGCCACCGACTCGAGCCTGGCGACCTGGTAGCCGTCCATCGCGGCCTGCAGGGCGCAGATGGGGTCGATCTCGCCGACGATGACGCGGGCACCCTGGCCGCGCAGCGCCTCGGCGGCGCCCTTGCCCACGTCGCCGTACCCGACGATGTAGGCGACCTTGCCGCCCATCAGCACATCGGTGGCGCGGTTGATGCCGTCGGGCAGCGAGTGGCGGATTCCGTACTTGTTGTCGAACTTCGACTTCGTCACCGAGTCGTTGACGTTGATGCCCGGGAAGAGAAGGCCACCGGCGGCGTGCAGCTCGTAGAGGCGGTGCACGCCGGTAGTGGTCTCCTCGGTGACACCGAGGATTCCGGATGCCATGCGTGTGAACCGCTGGGGGTCGCGGGCGAGCGAGGCGCGCAGTGTGTCGAGGATGACACGGTACTCGGCCACGTCGCCGTCCGTGGCGTCGGGAACGGCCCCGGCTTTCTCGAACTCGACGCCCTTGTGCACGAGCAGGGTGGCGTCGCCGCCGTCGTCCAGGATGAGGTTCGGGCCGTCGAAGCCTTCGGCCGACCAGTCGAAGATGCGGTCGGCGAAGGCCCAGTACTCCTCCAGCGTCTCGCCCTTGTGAGCGAACACCGGCACGCCGGCCGGGGCGTCAACGGTGCCGGTGGGCCCGACGGCGATCGCCGCGGCCGCCTCATCCTGCGTGGAGAAGATGTTGCAGCTTGCCCATCGCACCTGGGCGCCGAGGGCGACGAGGGTCTCGATCAGCACGGCGGTCTGCACGGTCATGTGCAGCGAGCCGGCGATGCGCGCTCCTGCGAGGGGCTGCGAGGGCCCGAACTCCTCGCGGAGCGCCATGAGACCGGGCATCTCGTTCTCGGCGAGGCGGATCTGGTGGCGGCCGGCCTCGGCGAGCGCGAGGTCGGCGACGGCGAAATCGGCAATGGTGGCAGCGGTGGGCATTGGGCCATTCTCCCACGCGCGCCGAACCGCGTGGTGCGGGCGTGGCCCTAGACCCGGAGGGTCTCGTGCCGGACGACGACCCATCCCTTGGGCACCGACATCCGGTCGGTGTGGATGGCGCACAGGTCATGCGCGTGCGGGTCGTCACCACCGCCGAGCGGGCCGACAGCAGCCATCTGGTCGCCGTAATCGTATGTGAGCGTCGTCACGGCTTCGCGGGCGCAGCCCACCTTGGAACACAGTCTCTCGCGCATCGCCCTGACGCTATCGGGCACACCGACTCATCGAATGGATGCCGCGCCGCAGCCACCGGCATCCACTCTCCGATCCGGGGTGGCGCGCCTAGGATGGACGCATGATGAGGCGGCGTTCACGCACGGCTCCGGAGCGCGGCCGTCCGGCCCGTCACGGCAGGCACGGGCGCGAGGGCCGCAGCCCGGTGATCCGGCCGCCGCTGCCGCCCCTGGAGAGCCGGATGGATCGGTTCGACCTCGCCGTGGCGACATCCGCCGACTTCCTGCGCAGCGCGTGGGAAGAGCTGCGGGAAGTGCGCTTCGAGGTGGGCGCGATGCCCCCGGCATCCGACGATGAGGGGATCCCCCGCTGGACGGTGCTGACCGACCAGAAGCGGATCATCCTGTACCGCCTGCCGATCGAGCGGCTCAGTCACCTGCACCGCAATGACGACCTGCACCGCCGGATGATGATCGAGAGCTGCGTCTTCCGCGCGGCCGCCGAGTACCTCGGTCGCGATCCGTGGGATCTCGGCCCCGAGCGCTTCCGCTACTTCTGAGACGCATCACTGCACCGCGCCCTCGGCGCGCAGGATCTCGGCCGGTTCGGATGCCGCATGCGCGGCCCACACCGACGCCCCGAGTTCGGACCGCGCGGGAGAATCCGCGATGTCACCGCCGGGTGGGGTTCACCCGCTTCCGCAGTGTCGCCGAGACCCCGTTCAATCGGGTACTCGAAGTGCGCCCCTGATCCGGTGCGTCGGGCCGCCACCCCGCCCCTGACCCCGCCTGCTCAGCCGGCGAGTGCCGCCTCGACCGCGGCCCGCAGGCGGGCGGCGTTGGTCTCCTGGATCTCGAACACCGCGCCGTCTACGACGAGGATCGGGACGCCCTGCACGACCTGCTCGGTGCCCTCGATCGTCGAGCCGAGCCAGTGGTCGTTCGACGCGGTGACCCATCCGCTGAAGCGCTGCGACGTGACGGCGTCGGAGATGTCGCCCGTGACGCCCGCCTGCGCGGCGAGCGCGAGGATCTCCTCGTCGGTCGGTGCTCCGGCATCCGACACCTGATTCTGCTGGAGAAGCGCGTACAGCGCCGGGACCGCGTCGGTGTGGCCGGCATCGGCTGCCGCGGCGAGCGCGTTGGCGGCCCGCGTCGACCAGTCGGTGTCGTCGCCGCGCTTCGCGCTCACGAAGTTCAGCGGGTGGATCGTCAGCGTGATGTCGCCGCTGTCGACCCAGGCCGCCAGCAGCTCGCCGGTGTCGGCCTCGAGCAGGGCGCAGTACGGGCACGACAGGTCGGTCCACAGCGCCACCTCGACCGGCCCGGTGCCGGCCGCGATGCCGAAGCCCTCGACGTTCGCGGGAGCCGCCGAGCCCGGCGTGGAGATCTCGGGGGTGGATGCCGGAGCGTCAGCCGCGGCCGTGCAGCCGCTGAGGGCGAGTGCACCGGCGATGACAGCCGATGCGAGGAGGGTGGCGGGCTTCGGTGTGATGCGCATGGGGATCCTTTGTGGTCTGACCACGTTCAATGTAGCGTTGTCACCTGCATGCGCGCCCGGAGCAAGGCCGTGTCAATACAGTGGGAGTGCCAGGTCAGGAGGCCGCCGTGTCACCACGCATCGTCGTCGTCACCGGCGCCGGGATCTCCGCCGAGTCGGGCCTGGCGACGTTCCGTGACGCGGATGGGCTGTGGAACGAGCATCGCGTGGAGGATGTCGCCTCACCGGAGGGCTTCGAGCGCGATCCGGACCTCGTGCACGCGTTCTACGACCGGCGCCGCCGCGAAGCGGCATCCGCCCGCCCAAACGCCGCTCACATCGCCCTCGCCGAGCTCGAGCGGCAGCTGCCGGCCACCGACGGTCGCGACGGCGTCGTGATCGTGACGCAGAACGTGGATGACCTGCATGAGCGCGCGGGCTCGCGCCACGTGATCCACATGCACGGCGAGCTGGCCTCGGCACTGTGCGCCGCGTGCGACCAGCGGCACGAGTGGCATGAGGGCCTCGCCGGCCGGCCGCCGTGTCCGGCATGCGGCGTGCGTGCGCTGCGCCCCGACGTGGTGTGGTTCGGCGAGCCCATCTACCGGTTCGAAGAGATCGAACTCGCGGTCAGCACGTGCGAGTCACTGGTGGTGATCGGCACGTCGGGCACCGTCTGGCCCGCGGCGGGCCTGGCCCGACTCGCGCGCGAGCGCGGTGCGCGCACGATGCTCGTGAATCTGGATGCCTACGACGACCACGCCGACTTCGACGAGGTCCGGCTCGGACATGCCACCGTGGCGGTCCCGCAGCTGGTGCGCGAGCTGCTCGATGCCGATGCCGCGGGGCCCCTCGCGACGTAAACTGACCCCATGCACCGGCTGTTCACGATGAGCTTCGCCACGATCTACCCCCTCTACGTCCAGAAGGTGGAGAGGAAAGGGCACACGCGGGAGGAGCTGAACGAGGTCCTCGAGTGGCTGACCGGCTTCGACGAGGCCGCGCTGGAGCGTCACATCGCCGCGGGAACGACGGTGCAGGAACTCTTCGAAGACGCGCAGCTGAACCCGAACGCGTCCCTGATCACCGGTGTGATCTGCGGCATCCGCGTCGAGGAGATCGAGGATCCGCTGATGCAGAAGATCCGCTACATGGACAAGCTCGTCGACGAACTCGCCCGCGGCAAGAAGATGACCTCGATCCTGCGCGCTGCCTGATCCCCGCACGCCTCACCGGCACGGCGCGCCCGGCTCGGTACGCTCACAGCGTGGCACTGAGTCAGACCCGGCGTGCACGCCTGTCGCGCAAGCGCGCGCGACGCGTGGCGGCGGCCGACAACGACCTGACGCCCGACGAGTGGGAGTCGCTGGTCGAGGCGTGGGGCGCGTGCGCCTACTGCGGTGCGGCCGAGGGGCCGTTCCAGAAGGACTGCGTGCAGCCGATCTCGCGCGGCGGGCGCTACACGTTCGAGAACGTGGTGCCCGTCTGCCGCTCGTGCAATGCGAGCAAGAGCAATGACGAAGTCACTTCGTGGCTGCGGCGCAAGCGGCTGGACGAGCGCGCATTCCTGTTGCGGCATGTGGAGATCCTCGCCGCGTGGCGGGCGTGATCCGGATGCCGGAACACGAACCTCCCGACCCGTTCGGCCACATCGCGTCGACGATGGATCGTCTGCGCGGCGCCGGCGTCGAGACCCGTGTCCTGCGCATCGCCCGGCCCCGCCCCGCCATGGCGTTCGGCCGACGCGACGAGCGGATGCCGGGATTCGCCCGTGCCGCCGCGGCCGCCCTCCAGGCGGGGTTCACCCCGGCGGTGCGCCCGGTCGGCGGCACCTTCGCGCCGATGCATGAGGGCAGTCTGGTGGTCGACGAGTTCGGCTGGTCGGACCGTGTCGAATGGCCGAACGAGCGGTTCGACCGTCACGCCGCGCTGCTGGCAGAGGTGTTCCTCTCGTACGGCATCGACGCCCGCGTGGGCGAGGTCACCGGCGAGTACTGCCCCGGCGCGCACAGCGTCAATCGGGCCGGTGTGGTCAAGCTGAGCGGCACCGCTCAGCGCGTGGCGCGTGGTGCCTGGGTCGTCAGTTCCGTCGTCCAGGTCGGCCCGGTCGATGCACTGCTCGAAGCCACGAGACAGGTGGCGGCCGAACTGGGCAGACCGGTCGACATCCACACCATCGGGTCGCTGTCCGACACCGTGCCCGGCATCGACATCCGCGATGTCGCCGATCGCATCGCGCAGCGCTTCGCCGAGGACGGCGTCGAGGACGTCTCGCTTCTGCTGTGACCCTGCAGGGCCGCAGGTCGTGCGGCACCGCTACTGGACGAAGACCTCGACGGCCGCCGCCGCGGCATCCGCAGGGCTCACCGCGTACCCGGCAAGACGATCGCTGTCGCTGTACGTCACACTCGCGCGCACCCTGTCACCGCCGGGCACCAGCTGATAGACCGCGCCCGAACGCAATGCGTAGCGCGCTGACCCGCCGGGCCGGACAGTCAGGTTGATCGTCTCTCCCTCGCCCGCACCGAGCACGACCTGCGCGACGATCTCTTCCTCCGCGTCGTTGGTCACGGTCAGCACCGGGGAGGGACCGCGGGCGACCGTGAACAGGCTCGACACGCCGACGATCTCGACGGACGGATACCAGGCGAAGTCGTCGCCTTCCCCGTATCCCGTGGTCTCCCACAGCGCTGCCGTGACCGGCGTCGCTGCGGTGATTCGCGCGGTGTAGCTACCGGTATCGAGCCCGTCGAGATCGAGTTCGAGCGGCACCGCGGCCGTCAGCGGCACCGAGCGCGTATCGACCACGCCGCCGCCCACACGGCTGATCTCGACGGTGGCCTCGGTGTCTTCGGCCGGCGCGAGCATCCGCAGCAGGGTGGTGGTGTCCGACGCCCCGGCATCCCCCGGCTCACGCACCACGGTGAAGGCGGGAATCACCTGTTCCGGGGACGGCGCCGCGGCGGGGCCGACCTGGTCGAGGCCGGTCGGGATCAGCGTGCGGGTGATGGATGTCTGCAGCGACGCCTGCACGGGCGCCTCCGCGGCGGTCACGCGCACCGTGGGGCTGCCTTCCCCGAGAGCGATGGATGCCATGGGGATCACCCGCTGGGTGCCTGCGGGCACCAGGATGTCGCGTCCGGCGGCCGGCGTCTGCACGCCCAGCGCGCCGTACACGGTGAGTTCGACGCGCGCGGCGACCTGGCCGGGGTTGGCGAGGAGGATCAGGTCGCTCGCACCGGTCAGCCCGCTGCCGCCGACGAGCCACGACTCCATGAGGGGCGGCGTGCAGGCCGATGCGGCGAAGCCGGTGAGGTCGTCATCGGTCACCTGGGCCGACCCGGCGGCGGCGAGGTCGGTGCGCGTCCGTCCGTCCGGCTCGGCGCGGAAGGTCCCGTTCCCCTGCCCGTCGATGACATCGGGCGCGGCGAGCCGGCTCTCGGCGGCGTCGGGCTTGCCGTCGCCGGTCGTGACGATGAGCCGCTGATCGGCCGCATCGGTGAGCCCGGCCGCGTCTTCGGCATCCCGCCCCAGCGCCAGGATGGGACCGGCGCACGCGAGCACCGACTCTTCGGGCGCCGGCACCGCCGTCACCGACAGCGGGTCGCGGACCGCGGTCGGCCACGGCGCCACGACGGCCAGTGCCGTCCCCGCCACGAACACGCCGGCAATCACGACTCCGGCGATCAGGCCCATGCTCCGCTTCAACCGGCTCACAGTGCGGCCCTCTCTCCGGGCGTGAGGCCGACGACCCGCGGCTTCCGGCGCGCCGCCCGGCGCGTGGCGCCGGTGGGCAGCGCCAGCAGCAGGGAGATGACGACCACGCCGATCTGGAACGCCGCGATGCGCGTGGCGATGGCCGACTCGTCGGCGGTGGGCGTGCGCACCCCCACGTCCTGTGCGACACGCCAGAGGTTGCCCTTGTCGGTGTCTCCCACCGCGTCGAGCCCCTCGCGCTGGTCGAGCGCCGTCTGGGCGGTCAGCCGCAGGTTGCGGGCGACGTCGGTGTCGTCGGCAGGCGGCGCGAGGATCACGAATCCGATGTGCTGGTCGGCCAGCCGCGCCACCACGTCGGTCGCCGAATCGGTCACGAGGTCCGCGGTCAGCCGGGCCACGGCGACGTCTGCCCGAGTGCGCTCGGTGCGCGCGGACTGCAGAGTGGTCTGGCCCCCGAGGGTCGCGCTGCCGCCCCAGACGACACTGGTGGCGATCGTCCCGTCGGGCTGCGGGGCGAGGACGATCGTCGCGCTGCCGGCACGTCCTTCGGCCGCGACGTACGCGGGCAGGGTGCTGGTGGGCCCGTTCGTCAGTGCGCTCGCGTCGCGCGCGGTGGTGGTGAGCGCGGGCACGGCAACGACGCCGAGTGCGACCACGACGACCAGTCCGCCGATCAGGCGCGCGGGACGGATGCCGGGACTCAGGGCCGGCAGCAGATCGAGCGAGAGCACGGCGGCACCCAGCAGGCCGGCCCACGCCAGGCTCAGCCCAGCCCCGGGCCACAGGGGCACGGCATCGACACCCGCGGCCGACAGGACGACGCTGACCGAGATGTATGCGGTGACCAGGCCGGTCGCAGCCGTGAACAGCAGCGACACCGCCGCGATCGGTCGGGGCGTGAGCGGGGCGAGCACGGCGACGATGAGGAGGGGGGCGACAAGCAGCGGCACCCACCACACCGGCGCGCCGTCGTCGAGGAAGGCCGCCCAGCCGCCCGGGTCGACGGTCGGGAAGCCGGCGGTGAGCAGCAGGCGCCGGGCGGCGTCGGCGGTGTCGGCCGCAGTGCCCCACGGCACTCCCGGGTCGGCGAACAGGCTCCAGACGTCGCCGGCGCGCAGCCGGTGCACGACGAGCGGGGCGAACACCACCGCGGTGGGGACCACGAGCCACACGATGCGGGTGATGCCACGCCCGGCGCGCAGCGCTGCGGTCAGGACGACCATCAGCACCCACAGCAGCGCGAGCGCGGGTGCGAGCGACGGGGCGCTGGCCACGACGCCGACGAGCAGCAGCGAGGCGACTCCCGCGCCCGACCACGAGCGATGCGCGACGACTCCGGCGGCGAACAGCCACGGCAGCAGCAGATGCACCAGTACACCGGTGGGGCGCCCGGTGACCAGCGCGGCGAGGAAGGTCGGCGCGAGCGCCCACGCGATGCCGGCGAGGACGCGCAGCCCCGCACGCTCGGTGATGCGCGTCGCGGCCACCCAGCCGCCGAGGGCCGCCAGCGGCAGCGCGAGCAGCCACAGCACGACGATCGCGCGCGAGGGCTCGGCCGGCCAGAGCGAGCCGATCACGGCGACGAGAGCACTGAATGGATCGGCCGGCCCCACGGTCTCCCAGCCCAGCGGACGGGCGCCGTACGCGGCATCCATCCACAGCTGCACGACCGTCGATCGCAGCGGCGCGAGCGCTCCGCCCCCGAGGGCGGGCCACGCCAGCAGGGCGGGGAACACGGCGACCGAGGCCACGAGCGCGGCGAGCACGAGCCAGGCACCGCCGCCGGTGAAGAAGTGCAGGTCGCGGCGGGCGTGGTCGCCGCCTTCTTCATCGAGGCGCTGCCGCAGTTCGCGCCCCGTGACCCGCAGCGGTGCGATCCGGCTCCAGCCGGCCTGGCGGGAACGACGGATGCCGGCGCGCGCTCGGGTGACCGATCCGAACTGCAGCATCGCGACGACGGTGGCCGCCCACTCCGGGGCGATGAGTGCCGGCTGTTTGCCCAGCAGGTGCCCGATCGTGCGCGCGAGAGCGAGCGGCAGCAGCGACAACCAGTGCAGGACGACCGTCGCCGCCGGTGCGTACACGAGGCGCCGGTGGAGCTGAGCGGTGCGCTCGGAGTACTCGCGACGGACCTGGTGGACGAAGTCATCACCCCGCACGGGGCCGGCGACGCCGTCTCCTGCGACGGCGATCCGCGCGGCCGGCGCCAGAGTGACGCGGCCGCCGGCGAGGCGGGCACGCACGCCCAGGTCGAGCCCCTCATCAGCTCCCGCGAGGCCGGGGTCGATGCCGCCCAGCGTGCGCCATGCGTCGGCGCGCACCAGCAGTCCGCGCACGTCGGCACCGAGCACGTCTTCGGCGGCGTCGTACTGGCCCTGGTCGAGTTCGCCGTCGACGAGGCCGACCGTGCGCCCGCCGCGGGCCATCGAGACACCGAGCGACACGATGCGGCCCACGTCGTCCCAGCGCACGAGCTTCGGGGCTGCCACCGCGACCGACGGTGCCTTCTCGAGCGCGCCGGCTAGTCGCATGAGCGTGTCGGGCTGTGGCGCGGTGTCCTGGGCCAGCAGCCACACCGCGTCGCCCTTGAGCCGGTGGCCGGCGAGCTTCAGCGCCTGCGCGTACGAGGTGCCGTGGGAGGTGGTGATGACCCCTTCCGCGTCCGAGGCAGCGGCGATCTCGCGCAGCGTGGCGTCGGCCCCGCACAGCACGATCGTGAGCGCGTCGACCGGTCGGGACTGCGCGGCGAGCGCGCTCAACGTCCTGGTCAGGTGAAGATCGGCCGGGATGCGCCCATCGGGACGCACGACCAGCAGCGCGTGAACTCGGGCGGGCATGTCCCGGACAGCCTAGATCGGGCAGGCGAACGCGCGCGGACTCGCGCGCGCGATTCGCTCAATCGGTCAGCCGGCGCGACGCTTGAGCTTGCGACGCTCGCGCTCGCTCAGACCGCCCCAGATACCGAAGCGCTCGTCGTTCTGCAGCGCGTACTCGAGGCATTCGCCCCGGACATCGCACGATGTGCAGATGCGCTTGGCATCGCGGGTGGAGCCGCCCTTCTCAGGGAAGAACGCCTCCGGGTCGGTCTGTGAACACAACGCATCGGACTGCCATGCGAGCGCGGTGTCGTCGTCTTCGACGGCACGTCGTACGCCGGGCACTCCGAGATTGACCGGGTCGACGAACCAATTTTCGGGAACGCCGGAGCGGTAACCCGTCATGTCGCTCTCCCCCCTGTATACCCACGCGAAGCCGCGTGTAGGGATAATTACACTCTTGTCATTCGCCGCGGTCAAGTCGCAGATGCTAAAGCCTCAACCGCTGATTGAAGCTTCACGACGCGCCGACGGCGTGTCTCGCCTCGGCAACGATCACGCCACGCCGGGCTGTGCGATATAGACCTCACCGGAGCCGGCGACCTGCAGTGCGGTCTCATCGGGGGTGAGGAACACGGCCTGACCGGGACTGAGGGTGCGGCTGGCCGCGCCGGCGGAGACCTCGACGCGGCCTCCGGTCACCAGCGCGATCGTCGGGCCCGCCACGGCGACGGTGTGCGGCTCACCGGCCCGGGGCGCGATGCGCGTGAGCCGGAAGTCCGGGATGCCGACGTCGAACACCGCGATCCCGTCCACCTGCTGCGGCCGTACGAGCGGCGGTGCGGCCGCGGTCGTGTCGACGATGCGCAGCAGCTCGGCGACATCCACATGCTTGGGTGTCAGTCCCCCGCGCAGCACGTTGTCGCTCGCCGCCATGAGCTCCACGCCCAGTCCGTCCTGGTAGGCGTGCAGCACGCCCGCGGGCGCGAACACCGCCTCACCGCGCCGCAGCTGCACGAGGTTCATGAGAAGGGCCACCACGACGCCCGGGTCCCCCGGGAAGTCTGCCGCGATGCGCCGCAGCACGGCGATCTCATCCGAGAACTCGGCATCGGCAGCATCCATCACCGACGAAATGATGTCGTCGACCTCGGCCTGAGCCTGGCCCGACAGCACCCAGGCCAGCGTCGCCCGCAGCGCCGCGGCGTCGTCGTCGCCGTCGCCGTCGAGATGCTGCGCCAGCGCGGTCGGTCCGGGCCCGTCGCCGAGCGCGGCGACCAGCCGCCGCGTCTGCACCAGCGGACGCAGACCCACCAGTGCGCGGAAGACATCGCTCAGCGCGACGATGATCTCGGGCTTGTGGTTGTCGTCGCGGTAGGTGCGGTCCGCGGCGCCGCGCGCGATGCCGGCAGCCTCTTCGCGGGCGAACCCGTCCACTGCCTGCGTCTTCGAGGGGTGCGCCTGAATGGAGAGGGAGGATGCCGCGGCCAGCACCTTCAGCAGGTACGGCAGCGGCTGCTCGCCGCGATCATCCAGCAGCGCGTCGAGGGTGCGACCCGAGCCGTCTTCGACCAGCGACGGGTCGCCGGGGTGATCCCCGAACCAGATCTCCGCTTCGGGGGTGCCGTCGGGTGCCCGCCCCTGGAGTGCGGGAATGAGGGTCGGCGACCCCCAGGCATAGTCACGAGGCTCGTTCGAAAGGGGGATCAGCACCCCCTCAGCCTAGACAGCCGCGCGATAGCCTGATCTGCGATGGCCATCCATACGAAGCACCCGATCACGACGCCCCCGGCGGCGCCCGTGCGGGAGAAGACCGGACACCTGTTGCTGCGCGGCTGGTGCATCTTCGTGCTGGCCGGGCTGCTCGCCGGGACCGCGTGGCTGAACGCCTTCGGCGTCACGGTGTCCACGATCGTGGTCGTGGGGTCGGCGCTCGTGTCGATCGTGCTGTGGCTCTCGCTGCGTCCGGTGGTGCAGTGGCGCCGCCTGCCGTGGTTCGCCGTCGCGTACGTGGCGTGGGCGGTCGCCTCGCTGATCTGGACGCACTGGCCGGCTGCCACCACCATCACCCTGGTGCTGCTGCTGACCACGACGGTGCAGGCGTTGTTCGTCGGCGCCGTGCTGACCTGGCGCGAGCTCATCCGGGCGGTGGCATCGGCGCTGAAGTGGATCGTCGCACTGTCGCTCCTGTTCGAGCTGTGGGTGTCGCTCGTGTGGGGCGGGCCGATCCTGCCCGAGTTCGTGCGGCCCGACGGCCCGGTGGACGACCCGATCGTGTACTGGTCGCGCGACAACCTGTTCGACGGCGGGCGGATCCAGGGCGTCTTCGGCGATGCGAACTCCCTGGCCTATGTCGCGCTGCTGGCGATCGTCGTCTTCGCGGCGCGGATGGCGAGCCGGCCGCCCAGGCGCTTCCTGCTGGGCGCATGGATCGTGGTCGCGGCATTCCTGTTCTTCAGGGCAGGCTCTGCGACCGCCTATCTCGCCGCCGTCGGCGTGTTCGTCGTGCTGATCACCGTACTGCTGATGCGCACGGCGAAGCGTCCCGGCGGACGCACCCGCTTCTACGTCGCGTACGCCGTCGTCGCCGTCGGCGGTCTCACCGCGCTCTGGTTCGCGCGCGACGCGATCTTCTCGCTGCTGGGCCGTTCGGCCGACCTCACCGGTCGCGAGGGCATCTGGGAGACGGTGTGGGCCCGGGCGATCGAGCACCCCGTCATCGGGTGGGGGTTCTCGACGCCCTGGGTGCCCAGCGACCCGGGTTTCGCCGGCTGGATCACCGACCACGGCGAGACGGTCATGCAGGCGCACAACATGTGGCTGGACGTGTTCTTCCAGCTCGGCGCCATCGGGTTCGCGCTGATGGCGCTCACCTACCTCGCCTTCATCTGGCGCTCATGGTTCTTCGCCGTCGACCGCCCGCGGTGGGACATCGTCGCCGACCGCCCATACTCCCCGCTCACGCTGATCCCCACACTCACCGGAGCGATCCTGCTGGTGCAGGGGCTGGCCGAGTCCGGACCGCTCGTGGGCTGGGGCTGGCTGTTCGTGGTCATGTTCGCCTTCAAGATCAAGCAGGCTCCCCTCATGGGCCGCGGCCCGTCGGAGCGTCGCCTCACGGGCGAGCAGGGCGAGCGGCTGTCGACACCATGAGCGCGTCCGCGCCGACCCCGCGCGCCGGCGCCATGGCATTGCTGCGATCGTCGGCCCTGGCCGCCGCGTTCGCGACGGCCAGCCTCGGGGCTCTGTTCGCGACGCAGCTGCTGCGAAACCTCATGGGCGACGCCGGATACGGGGCGATCATCGTCGGCCTGTGCCTGCTCGGTGCGGCGATGCTCGTCGCACGGCGCCGGGAGTGGCGCTGGCTCGAGCTCATGCCCACCACCCTCGCCGCGCTGATGCTGTGGCTCCTGATCACCTCGATCTGGGCGCGCGACACCGGTGAGAGCCTCAGCGGCTGGCTCGCGATCGCTGCGCCGACATTCCTCGCGATCGTGGTCGCGCAGTTCCGCGACACCCTGCAGACCGTGCGCACCACCGGAGATGTGCTGCGCGTCCTGCTGACGCTGTCGCTGGCCCTCGAGGTGCTCTCCGGCATCCTGATCGACCTGCCCATCCCCTTCCTCGGGATCGGCGGCAACATCGCCCAGGGCGGCCCCGTCCAGGGGATCTTCGGAACCCGCACGGCGCTGGGGCTGATCACGATCATCGCGCTGATCACGTTCCTCGTCGAATGGCGTACCCGATCGGTCGCGCCCGGACTCGCGGTCTACTCGGTGACCCTCGCGGGGGTGCTGGCGGTGCTGACAGGGTCGCCGATCGTGCTCGTGATGGCGTTCGTGGCGGGCCTGGCCACCGGCATCCTGATCCTGGTCAGACGCACCGACGCGCGGTACCGGGCCACCCTGCAATGGGCGATCGCGGCACTTCTGGTGTTCGGTCTCGTGCTCGTCTACGCGTTCCGGCGCCCGCTCGTGTACTGGCTCAACGCCGAGCCGGACTTCTTCACCAGGTCGCGGTTGTGGAACGAGATCCTCGACCTGGCCGAGGCGTCGCCGGTGCAGGGATGGGGGTGGGTGGGCACCTGGCCCGAAGGCGTCATGCCGTTCACGTACCTGCGGTACCTGACCGGTGAGGATCACGGGTCGGCGCTGAACGCCTGGATGGACGTGCTCCTACAGGCGGGTGCCGTCGGTGTCGCGTTGTTCCTGGCGTTCGCCGGCCTCGCGCTCGCGCGGGCGTGGATGACCGCGTCGGAGCGCCGCTCCACCGTGTACGTGTGGGCGCCGCTGGTGCTGATCTCGCTGCTGGCAGACTCGATCGTGACCAGTTCGCTGCTGGGCGGTTTCGGGTGGTTCCTGCTGGTGGTGTGCGCAACGCGCGCGTCGCTCGTGAAGGGCTGGCGCAGCGGGATGGATGCCGGTGGGCCGACGATCGGCGGCCTGCCGCACGAGGGTCCACCGAGCTTCTGAAAGTGGCCCGGTGTGACACGGTGCCGGGTCGACCTGTCGGCCGTGCCGGCCGGGTTCCACAGGCCCATCCCAGCCGCCGACTGTCACGATTGCGGTATGACCACGCCTCCCGGGCTGCCGACAAGTGCGGCGACCTTGCTGTTGCCCGTCGCCGACGGCGCCCCGGCGCAGCCACCGCACAAGCGCAAGCGGAAGCGCGACAGGATGAAGACCGCCTTCTTCAGCGTGCTCGCACTGTTCGTCGTGGTGCTGATCGTGGTCGGCGGCTTCGCGTGGAGTCTGTGGAGCTCGTTCAACAACGCCGACACCATCGCAGACGCGTTTCCCGGCGGAGACCGCCCGGCCGCGGTGGCCGGCACGCGGACGATCCTGCTGCTCGGATCGGACTCGCGCGACCCCGAAGCAGGCGAATCGGGTCGGTCCGACACGATCATGGTCGTCCACATCCCGGCCGACAATCAGTCGATCTCGGTGATGTCGATCATGCGCGACAACTGGGTCGAGATCCCTGGTCACGGCGAGGCGAAGATCAATGCCGCTATGGCGCTGGGCGGGGTGCCGCTCGTCGTCGAGACGGTCGAATCCTTCATCGCCACCCGCATCGACCATGTCGCGATCGTCGACTTCGAGAGCTTCGCCGGCCTCGCTGACGCCGTGGGCGGCGTCACCGTCGACAACCCGATCGAGTTCACGGCCGTCTCGGGCGAGCAGTTCGCGGCGGGCGAGGTCACACTCGCCGGTTCAGACGCGCTCGCGTTCGTCCGGGAGCGGAAGGCGTTCGCGACCGGCGACTACCAGCGCGCCGCGAACCAGCAGCTGTTCATCAAGGGCCTTCTGGGCAGCGTGCTCAGTGCCGACACTCTGCTGAATCCGTTCCGCGTCAGCGAGCTGGTCTCGACCGTGTCACCCCATCTCACAGTGGACGAGGGACTGGATGCCTGGGCCGTGCTCTCGCTCGTCTGGAACGCGCGTGACATCCGCTCCGGCGACGTGCACTTCTTCACCTCGCCGACCTTGGGCACGGGGTGGCGTGACGGCCAGTCCGTGGTCGTGCCCGATTGGGACGAGATCGAGGTCGTGCGCCAAGCGATCCGAGACGGCACACTCTCGGAGTACGAGCCGCCGGTGCTGTAGGGGAAGCACCATCAACTGCGGCGATAGGCTCGTAGCAACGTCGGGAGGCGACTGGTTCCCGTTGCGTCGACGCAACGGCGGAGACCGAGTCCACCATGCCGCTGGCGATTGGTGCTCTGCGGGACGTGTCGCACACGTATTGATAGTCAAAGGAGTGCAAGTAATGCCATCAACTGATCGGTGGAACCGATTGTGAGTCGGACACCTCTCGTTTCGATCGTGGTGGCGATGTACGGAGTCGAAGAGTATCTCCCTTCATTCCTTGCCAGTCTCGAGGCACAAGGGGCAGCCCTGTCAGATGTTGAAGTTGTCTTCGTCGATGATGGCTCGCCCGATGATGCAGCCCGCATCGTAGACGCATGGATCACCGGCGTGAGCGTACGCGCGTATCTCATCTCACAACGCAACGGCGGGGTCGCCTCGGCTAGGAATGCGGGGATGGAGGTCGCTCAAGGTAAGTGGCTCACTTTCGCAGATCCCGACGACATTCTCGATACAGGGTATTTGTCCGAGGTCGTCGCAGCACTGGGAGAGATCAACGATGGCGAGGAGGGTGCTCCGGCCCTCCTGTCAACCAACTTGGTGTTCACAGATGACACGCTCGCATTGCGGCGCGACGCCCACCCGTTGCGGAACCATTTTGCGCGCGGTCGACGGGTCGTCAATCTGATTGATGAGCCGCAGATGATCAAGCTGTCGGCGGCGACGTCCTTTATCCGTCGTGACGAACTGATCAGACGTCAAGTCTCCTGGGATCCGCGTGTCAGGCCCAACTTCGAGGACGGCGCATTTCTTGCACGTTATTTGTTGGGGTTCTCTCAGCCACGCATGCTCGTGCTTCCGGAGGCGCGCTATCTCTATCGAAAGCGCACCGAGGCGACATCCCTCACGACGACAAGCTGGCAACAACCGGAGAAGTATACCGACGTGCCTCGGTACGGTTGGCTCGAGCCGCTCCGCGAGGCCGTTTCACTCTATGGCGCAGCTCCTGCGTGGCTTCAGAACACGGTGCTGTACGACCTCTATTGGTACCTGCACTACGACACTCAGATCCACAGTCCCACCCGGGCCATCGCGCCTGGCGTGCGCGATGAGTTTCTCGCCGTTGTGAGGGAAGTCCTTGCAATCATCGACCCTGAGACCATAACTGCCTACGGGATCACAAGAGTCTCCCCCCAATTGCAGGCGGTGCTACTCGCGTTGGGTGGTCACGAGCTCTCCCTCTCGCCTATCCACGTATGGCGCGCCGACAGTGGATCAGGCCTGGTTCTTGTCAAGTACTACTTCGCGGGAGAACCGCCGATCGAGCACTTCACCGTCGGGGGAATGCTGATCGCGCCCGCGCACGAGAAGTACAGGTCGGTAGTGTACTTCGGCCAAGTCGTTCTTCACGAACGGATTTGTTGGATCCAACCACATGAGCCCATGGGGCTCCGCATCAACGGTCAACTGGTGGAGTTACGATACAAACCACCCGGCACGCACCAACTCTCCATGACGGCCGAGGGACTTCGCCGCAACCTCGGCATGACGTCCCGATCGACGTCATCGAGGGACGCCGGCTCCCCAGGAGCGGGCCAAGTCTCTACCGTCTCGTCCACTGATGTCCCGGTCGCTCCGTCAGGCCCGAAAACCAGGCGCTCAGCGAGCTTGCGCGACACACTGGGACAACAGGTGAAGAAACGACGCACCCAGCTCGACCGGGTATTGACCGGTCGATCCGTCGTCGCAAAAAAGCCGTGGGCCGCGTTGGCACGTCGAGCGGCCAAGACAGATCTCGTTCGAAGGCGCTTTGATGAAGCATGGGTCTTCATGGATCGCGATGTTCAGGCGCAGGACAACGCCGAGCATCTCTACCGTTGGGTCCTTCGTAACCGCCCGGATGTCAATGCCTGGTTCGTGCTCAGGCGGACTAGTACCGATTGGGAACGGCTTCGCGAGGACGGCTTCCGTCTGGTGGACTATGGCTCCACAGAACACTTTCTCCTTCTGGAGAACGCCCGATACCTTGTGTCGTCCCATGTTGATCAATACGTTCTTGCACCATGGAGCGCGAAGCTCTCTGGCCCCCGCCGCTGGATGTTTGTCTTTCTGCAGCATGGGGTGACAAAGGATGATGTTTCGCGATGGATCAACCCCAAGCCTCTGCGGCTCATCGTCGCTACGGGGCTCGCTGAGTATCGGGCGTTCACTGCGAACGGAACACCGTACACGTTGACATCGAGGGAGGTAGCGCTCACCGGCTTCCCGCGCCACGACGCGCTGCTGCGAAAAGCGAACGAAGTCCAGGTCCACGAGCGACAGCTCGTACTCATCATGCCGACCTGGCGCGAGTACTTGATGGGACCCGTCAGCGGTCGAGGGACCACTCGAGACCTCATCGAGGGCTTCGATGAGTCGAGCTACGCCATCCAGTGGAAGCGGCTGTTGGTCGAGTTGGTCGACAATGCCGCACTCGCGGACACAAACAGCCGCGTAGGCTTCGTGCCGCATCCGAATCTTGAGCCGCATCTCGAACGTTTGGATATCCCAAATGGCGTCGAAGTCTTTCGTTATCGAGACCACGACATCCAGGACGTGATCACGCGCGCACGGGTGTTGGTGACTGACTATTCTTCGCTGGCATTTGAGGCCGCCTACATTCACACGCCCGTGGTCTATTTCCAGTTCGATGTCGCGCAGTTCTTCGAGGAGCACCCTCACCGGGAAGGCTACTTCGAATACGAGCGGGATGGCTTCGGACCTGTCGCACGATCAGCCGACGAGGCGGTCGCGGCGATCCAGGATGCCATCGCGTCGGGCAAGGGGCTCGCGGTGTACGAGCGACGAGCCGAAGAGTTCTTTATCGAGCGAGATGGCAAGAATTGCGAACGCGCGTTTGCGGCGATCAACAGCCTCAAGTGACGGTTGGCGATCATGGCCAGCTGCACGCACTTTGCAGCGCCCATCCAGCGTCCTCCGAGTGAGGGCTGAACCGGCGGCAAGACCACTCAGGCCTGGTCCTCTTCCCAGGCCCTGGATAGTCCCTACCGTCTGCAGCACGAGTTTCTTGCGCGGAATCATGACGATCTGGTCATCGAAGTAGGAGGACTCGGCGCGCAGACGTTCGGCGGCGCGCTCCGTGTCGACGATCACCAGATCGAGCGGGAGCGCATCAATCGCGACTCGCGTCACGGCGTCGATGGGCCCCCGGTGCACAAGCACACGCCACCCGCCGAGGTGATCGAGCGCCGAGCCATGCTCGATCGTCGTGATGACGCCGAATCGCGATCGCGAGGCGGCCCGCCGGTGGGACCGACCACCACCGACCGGATCGACCAGACGCACCCGGCCAGCAGACGGCACGTGGGTGAGTTGGTCATTCAGGGCTGCGGCGAAGCTCCCCGAGTCGTCGGGGTCGCGCACCAGCAGCCACCCCGACCGTGGCACCGGCAGCGCCTCACTGATCGCAGCTCCCACGATGCGCAGCTGGTGTCTGCGCAGAGCGGCGAACACCCGCACGTTCTCCCCCAGTCGCGCCGGAGACATCCAGCTTCCGTCGTGCTGATACTTCCACACTCGCACCGCGCTCGTCGTCGACGGGAGCGCTGTGGTCTGCCCGACCACCTCGCGGAGATGTCGATCCGCAGCCTGAGCGGTGGACTCCCCGGACAACGGTCGCACGACCGGCCGCATCAGGTCGCCGTCCTGGATCTGATCCACACGCCTCGGCACACGCAGGACACTCCGCCAGAGGCGTGTCTGTCCGAAATAGTCGGGGTGCAGATGCTTGACCGTTCGGATCCTGCGCACATGACCGGAAGCCAGCGCAAGCAGCCGCAGGTCCGGATCGGACCCATAGCCGTGCACTGTCGACCAACGATCGAGCCGGCGATCGGGATCGGCGTAGAACCCCACCCAGTCCCACACCGGTCGCCCGGACAGCGCCAGGGCGATCAGCCGCGACTCGAGAGGGAGGGCGGTCGCGTCGTAGCGCTGCAGCCGATCGTCAGATACGTAGGCGAGACAGGCGCCGAGAGCCTCTCGTGCATGGGCGCGCTCGTCTTCGTCGAGCCCGGCGGCATACGTATCCGGATGGAGTTGCTGCGGTAGCAGCCACTGACACTCGTAGAGCACCACAGACTGAAGCCACTCCGGAACGCTCCCGCCGACTGCTGACTGTTGAAGGACGGGCAGGTATCCATCACGAAATCGGTCGATATACGAACGTGGGTCATCACGGTAGCTGTCGACGGCCGAGTCGCGGGTGGAACGCTTCCGGTACCCGTACCGTGCATCGGCGATCAGGGCGATTCTCGGTGGTGGTCCCGCCAGGAGGAATCGGCAGATGAAGAGCGCGTCCTCGGAGGCGTGCAGACCGCGGTCGAAGGCGGCGCCGGTCGCGCGAAGCGCGGAGACCCGGAAGAACCCGGATGCAACGCTCATCTGGAAGATGTCTGGTTCTTCGATAAGTGAGACCACGCGATTGCCGGCCGTGAACCGGAACCGGAGAGCATGCACGTCGTGGAACGCCGGATCGGGATCGAAGACGCGCTGTAGATTCGTGGCGCCCAGGTTCACGTCCTCGTCGAGGTCGCCCAGAGCAGCCGCGGCGCTGCTGAAGTAATCGGCATCGAGCACGTCATCCGGATCGGGGAACGTCAGCCAGTCACCCGCCGCCAGCGACATGCCGTGGTTACGTGCCGCGCTCACGCCTCCGTGCGGCTGTCGCACCAAGGTGGATCTCAGCGCTGAGCGACTGATCCATTCCTCCACGATGGCCACCGTGGCATCCGTCGACGCATCATCGATGAACACGACGTCGAGTTCGTAGTCTCCCGGGCGTTGCCGGTCGAGGGATGCCAGGAATTCGCCGATGAAGCCTTCGACGTCGTGCATCGGCACCACTGCGGTGATGCGTGCTGTCGCCCGGCTGCCCATCACCGCAGTCTAAGCCGGGTGCACTCAGCGCTTTCCTTGAGAGCCTCGGTAAACTCGCCAGCACTGCCACCAACCCGGAAAGATTCCTGTGACCGGACTCCGTACTCTGCTGCGCGGCAACGCGTTCGTACACAAGTGGCGGTTCGCACCGTACATCCTCGCGTATGCACTGGCGACGCGTCTGATCCGGGTTCGCAAGGACCGGGTGCTGTTTCTGTCGGATTCCCGCCTGGGCTTCTCCGGCAACTTCAGTTTCCTTCTCGATGAGTTGCGGGGTCAGCGCCCCTCGGCGGATGTCATCGGCATCTTCAAGCCGAGCCTGCGGGCACGGCGACGACTGCGCGACACGATCCGCCTGCCGTGGTTGATGGCCTCGGCGCAGACCATCGTCGTCGACGACTTCTATCCGCTGGTGTACCCGCTGCGGATCCGGCCGGAGACACGTCTTCTGCAGGTGTGGCACGCCGCGGGCGCGTTCAAGCGGGTCGGCTGGAGTCGTGCGGGGCTCCCAGGGGGGCCCTTGCCCGGCTCGCTCGTGCACCTCAACTACACCGATGCCACCGTCAGCGCCGAGGAGATCCGCAGTGACTACGCCGAGGCATACGGCATACCCACCACCAAGGTCCACGCGCTCGGTGTTCCGCGCACCGATGTCTTCTTCGATCACGAACACGTCGCCCGCGCTTCGCAGTCGGTGCGACAGCGCTACGGCATCCCCGCATCCACTCGGATCGCGCTGTTCGCACCCACCTTCCGCGGCAACGGTCAGCTGACCGCCACCTATGACGTCGACAGCGTGCCGTGGGAGTCGCTCGCAGCCGACCTCGGTGACGACTGGGTGGTGCTGGTGAAGCTGCACCCGTTCGTGACGCCGCTGCACGTGCAGCGGCCGGACATCACCGGGGTCATCGACGTCTCGCAGGAACGCGAGCTCAACGAGCTGCTGATGGCCGCCGATGTGCTGATCACCGACTACTCCTCGGCGATCTTCGAGTACGCGCTGCTCGATCGACCCATCGTCTTCTACTGCCCCGACCTGGACGAGTACACCGCCACCCGCGACTTCTACTATCCACTCGACGACTACATCACCGGCCCCCTTGTCAAGACCGGCGATGAGCTCGCCGACGCCATCAGGTCGGCCCGCGTCGGTGAGAAGGCGCGGCGCTTCCGCGAGCGCTTCATGTCTGCGTGCGACGGTCGCTCCAGCGAGCGCATCGTCCGCGAGCTGCTGCTGAGTCCGCGCGCGGTCGTCCAGCGGGCAGCAGTCGCACCCGGCGGAACGCCCGAGCCGACCCGCGCCGAAGGGCGCATGCGGCTGCGGCTCGCCGTCGCCTGGCTCGCGCGAACCAGTCTGCGCATCGTCTACGCACCCTTGAAACTGCTGCCGACGCGGCGCAAAGTGGTCATGATCAGCCGCGAGCACCCGACCGTCCCGGATGACTTCCACGACCTCGCCGACGCGATCGCAGCACTTGACTCCTCGGTCCGGGTCGTGATCCTCGTCAAGATGGTGCCCCCCGGCATCCTGGGGAAGATCGGGTACGCCGCGCACATGCTCGCGCAGCTCTACCATGTCGCCACATCGCGCGTGCTCATCGTCGACACCTACGCGATCGTGGCGAGCGTGCCGACGCACAAGAAGAGCCTGACGGTCATCCAGATCTGGCATGCGCTGGGTGCGTTCAAGAAGTTCGGGCTCAGCATCCTGGGCCGGCCCGAGGGCCGTGACGCGCGTCTGGGCGCGGCCATGCGCATGCACGAGGGGTACGACATCGTGCTGACGAGCTCGGCGGAGTGCCGGTCCGCGTACGCTCAGGCCTTCGGCACCGACATCACGGCGGTCCAGGTCGCTCCCCTGCCGCGCGTGGACCGGCTGCGCGATCCCGCGCTGCGGGAGCAGACCCGCCAGCGCATCGTCGAGCGGTACCCGCACTTGCAGGAGCGCCCCATCGCCGTCTTTGCTCCGACGTTCCGTCTGGACGGCAGTGTGTCGGTGGATGCCGCGACGCTCACCGCTGCCCTGGAGGCCATCGGGGTGCACACCGTGGTGAAGCTGCACCCCCTGATGCATGGTCGTTTCGGAACGACTGTGGACACTGCAGAGGGTTTCTCCACGCAGGAAATGCTCGCCGTCGCCGACATCTTCGTCACCGACTATTCGTCGACGCTGTATGAGGCAGCCGTCGTCGGCGTGCCGACGTACTTCCTCACCCCCGATCTGGACGACTACCTCGATTCACGGGACTTCTACCTCGACTACCGGCGCGACCTGCCTGGACCGATCGTCACCAGCGTCGAGGAGCTGGTGGGAGCCGTGGCCGCGGGCGCCGCGACACCCGCCGACGCCGCGGCTTTCGCACACCGCTGGGTGCAGGTGCCCGGCGACCCCGTGCCGGCGCCGGGTGCCACTCCGTGCGCCGACGCGATCGCGGCGACCGTGCTCAGTGCCGTGACGGAGCGCGCGACACCCCGCGCCTAGGATGGAGTGTCGCCCGACACCGACCCGAGGAGTGCCATGACCGCAACGTCGCGAACAGTCGCCGTCGTGCTCGCCGGCGGCATCGGCGTACGGGTCGGGCTGGGCATCCCCAAGCAGCTCATCAAGATCGCCGGCAAGGCGATCGTCGAGCACACCCTCGAGACGCTCGACGCCCACCCCCTCATCGACGAAGTCATCATCATGATGAACGCAGGATCACTGTCAGAACTCGACCACCTGCTGAGTGGTCGCTTCCGCAAGCTCACCCGCGTGCTCCCGGGCGGTGAGACGCGCAACGACACCACCCAGCTCGCCATCGCCGCCATCGAAGGCGATGACACCAAGGTGCTGTTCCATGATGCCGTGCGGCCGTTCATCGACGATCGCATCATCCGCGACTGCGTCGACGCCCTCGACACCTACGACGCGGTCGACACCGCGATCCCCTCGGCCGACACGATCATCCAGGTCGACGACGCCCGACACATCACGGGCATCCCTGATCGCTCCACGCTGCGCCGTGGCCAGACGCCGCAGGCCTTCCGGCTCGGCACGATCCGCCGCGCCTATGAGATCGCCGCCGGCGATCTGTCCTTCCGGGCGACGGACGATTGCGGCGTCGTGTTCCAGTACCTGCCTGAGACCCCGATCTACGTGGTCGACGGAACGCCTGAGAACATGAAGGTCACCGAGCCGATCGACGTCCACATCGCCGACAAGATCTTCCAGCTGCAGTCTGCGAGCCTGGCTCTGGACACCCGGACCGACCAGCTACCCGACTTCGCCGGGCGCACCGTCGTGGTCTTCGGCGGCAGCTACGGCATCGGCGCGAGCATCGTCGACCTGGCGACCGAGGCCGGCGCCCAGGTCTTCGAGTTCAGCCGCTCGACCACCGGCACCGACGTTCGTCGGCCCGAAGATGTGCGCGACGCATTCGACACTGTCATCGCGGCCACCGGGGCCATCGACGTCGTCGTGGTGACGGCCGGTGTGTTGCGGATCAGCCCGCTCATCGACGCATCTGCCGACGATCTCGCCGACACGATCGAGACGAATCTGCTCGCTCCGGTGCTGATCGCACGTGAGGCGTACCCTCACCTGGCATCCACCAGCGGACAGGTCGTGCTCTTCACCTCGAGCTCGTACACTCGCGGTCGCGCCGGCTACGGCGTCTACTCGGCGACGAAGGCCGGCGTCGTCAATCTCACTCAGGCGCTGTCAGAAGAGTGGGCACCGCAGGGCGTGCGGATCAACTGCATCAACCCACAGCGGACGCACACGCCCATGCGCACGGCCGCGTTCGGCGAAGAGCCCGCTGGCACGCTGCTGGAGCCGGCCGATGTGGCCCGGGTGACGCTCAGCGTGGCCGCGTCCGACCTGACCGGGCAGATCGTCACCGTCCAGGTCGCGGCGATGAAGGCCCACGCCGGCTGAACTCAGGCGCGCGGAGCCTCGCGCAGCGGGTTCTCGTTGTGGAGCCGGTCGAAGAGCAGGTCGTACAGTTCCACGACACGCCTGTTCTCGCGCCGCAGCTCATCGAGCTGCGCACTGAGGTCGTGCACCTGCTGTTCGTAGCGCAGCAGGATGTCGGTGGTGTTACCGCCGTCGGCGTCGAGAACCGAGAGGCGTCGCAGTCGCTCGTATGCCGTCGGAGCGATCATCTCGGCAAACTTGCGCAGGTATTTCCTCATCGCGCGTCCTCGTCTCTCTCGTTCTTCCAGCTGTCCTGGGCGGAGTCCCACTGCGGTGCGGCCTGGATGACCGCCGTCGTGGTGCGACGCCAGCCGTGGTCCGCGCGCCGGATCCCATGCCTCTCGCTGACGGCGACCAGGCCGTTCTCCGCAAGCTCCCGGTGGAACTTCTCGATCGGGTAGTGCCACGTGCGCGGGTCTGATCGGACGTACGCGCTCGTGCGGTGCGTATCGAAGCTGACCACGGCCGCACCCTGGCCCCGCAGGACCATGCGCATCAGAAGGAACACGTTCTGGCGGTTGGGGTAGGTCAGGCCGTGGATGACGTCGTTACAGAAGACGTACCAGGGGCGGCGGGTGTCGACGAGGTTGGCGCCGAGCTCGAGCATCGCCGGCCGGTCGTTGGCGTTGATCCGCCAGAGCGTCACATCGTGTTCGTCGTTCAGGCGTGCCACGCGCAGCGCCTCGAAGCTGAAGTCAGTGCCGATCACACGATGGCCGGCGGATGCGAAGGCCTGACCCCAGTGGCCGTCGCCACAGCCGAGGTCGAGGACGTTCGACTGCGGCGGCATACGTTCCAGCAGTCGCTGCGCGTTGGCGCGCCCACCATGCGAGCCGTGTGCGAGGTCTTTGCCCTGCCAGTGCTTCTCCCAGAAGAATCGACCGCGATTGAATACGCCGAACCACGTCTCGAAGCGCTGCTTCGTTCCACGGTCGACGACGAATTTGAACGTCGGGTCGGGGATCCGCCAATTCTCGCCGTACGCGTAGGCGAGCCAGGCCTCGGGGTTCGCCGGCCCCGGCAGCGGCACGCCGTTGACGTCGATATCACGGGTGGGCACGAGGTCGTCCGCCGTGATCTCGTCGCTACGCAAGGCGAACGGCTGACAGTACAGCCCTTCGTGGAAGAACCCCGTGAACACGTCGATGTAGTGGTCGACCTGATTCGCTTCGTCGAAGAAGACGAGTTCGAGCTGCGCGAGGCTGTGGCGGGCGACGGCGTAGCCGGCGTCGGTCAATCGCCGCTCCATGTCGAAGCTGATGCGCCCGAGCTCGGCGGGGTCGTCTGACTCTGCGAGAAAAGCGAAGTCGATGTCGTCGTCGTGGGGCAGCAGTTCGCCGCCGCGGACCATGCCCAGCAGTGTCCCGCCGACGAGATAAACGGGGTAGCCCCACGCCTGCAGATCATCGACAAGCCGGCGCGCGCTGCGCACCAGGCGCGAGGCGACATCGCTGTCGCTGCCGTCCAGCACTGGCCCCAACCGGTCCCATTTGGTCATCGCCAGCCACTGGCCCCGCTTGTCGGTGATCGCGAGGCGCGAACGGGAGCGGCCGAAGGCGACGTCGGCACACGTGATCTGGCGCCCGCTGACCGTGTCGTGGACCGAGAGCCGCGTGCGGCCGCTGAGGCGGTTGCGGATGGGGGCAGGCCAGGCGATCTGCACCTTGCCGTCCACCGCCGCGGGAACCGGGACGGACCACACACGGTGATCGTCGAAACGGATGTCCACGAGGTCCGCATCACCGAGCTCGGCTTGTGACAGCGCGATGCCGCGGCGGTTTGCTCTCATTCCGATCATCTTATGCAACAGGCACGATGAGAAAGCTGTGAGGGCCTCAGCGCAACCGCTCTCGCAGGCGACGGGCGGCCTGTCGCACTCGACCTCCTGCTCGACGCAGCCGTCGCATGCGGGAGGTTCGCGCCGGCGGTTCCGAGCGCGGCGGCCCGGCCGTCAGCGCGTCGGCGAGGCCCCACCATTGCGGGCCGGCGGGGTGCTGGTGGCCCAGGCGCACCCGGCCGGACTGCCAGCCGTCCGGCAGTGCGACGTCGAGGACGAGTCGGCCTTCTTCCGCGCGCATGGTGGCCGGCACATCGCGGAACGGCTGTGTGCGCGTCAGACGGTGGCGCAACGCGGTCAAGGTCGTGTGTCGTGGGGCGACGGCAACTGGCACGTCACGCGTACCGGCGTCGTCGGCTGTGGCATCCAGCAGCGGCACCGCAAGATGCACTTGGGTGCCGACGCGGGTGACCTTGGCGTTCGCTGCCGCCGGCAGAAGACGCTCGACCGCATCCCGTGGACGACCGAGGGAGAGGGTGAGGATGCCGTCGGCATTGGTGTACACGACGCGCAGCCGGCCGTCGTGAACGGCTGCGGATGGTGCGAGCGCGGACCGCATGCCCTGCTGTGAAGCCGTGCCGGCGAGCGTGCAGCGCACATTCAGATCCCACAGGCCATCTTCGAGCGCCCGCCCGAACACGACCCTGTCGGGGTCGATCGTTCCGTGCGCGGTCGCGGTGAACGAAACCGCTCCGTCTGCCGCGTCGGCGATGGACAGCTCGCGGCTGCTCGGAGCCATCCAGGTGATGCGCGACGTCCGAGAGCGCAGGCCGACTTCGACATCGGCCGCATGGATCTCGTCTGTGACATCGAGGATCGTGTCAGCAACACTCCCGGCGTACTCCACCGGCAGCACCTTACGGATGCGCTCACCCGAACGCCGCAAGGCGTGGCGACGACCCTTTGGAGACGACCACTCGGCCTGCACGTCGACCTCGAGGCTGCCGTCGACCCAGCGCGCGGCGGTCGCCCGCCCCCAGCCGGGGATGCCGGGGTCGTGGCTCGGCAGCTTCTCCAACAGATCGCGAGCACCCGCCGCGAGCAACGTCGCCCGGATGCGGCCAGACGCGTTGAGCCGGTCGTCCAGTCTGTTCAAGGCGAAGTCCCGCTGAAGGGCACGGCACTGCTCGTAGATCCGGTCGCGCTCCGGGGCGGGGCGCCCCGCGAACGCACCGTTGAACGAACCGAGGATGCGTGAGCGGTACTGATGGGCGAGCAGCTGCTCCCGCGAGCGCGCGTGTGCATCCTCGGCCAGGTCGGTCTCCGTGGCGACCAGCACTTCACGCAGCCAGTGCCAGAACTCGTCGCCGGAGCGGAGAAACCCCTTCGATCCGCTGCCGCGCGTCATGTACCAGTGGTAGTAGGGCACGCTGGCCAGGGTTGCGATGACGCGTGCGTGCCGGTCGACGAGCATGTTGAAGAAGATGTCTTCCCACATGACCCGGCCGCCTTCGCGGAATCGGATGCCGTGGTCGTTCAAGAAGGCACGACGGTACAGCTTGTGCGGGTTCATCGGGATAAGCGGGTGCTGATCCTCACGCCCGATCGACTGCGCCTCGTCGGCACGATACGTGTCGATCGCCCATGTCGCATCGTGCGTACGTGCTTCCTTGCCGTTGACGACGTCAGCCCGGTGTGCCTTCGCGAAGTCGTACGCCGCGCGCAGCGCGTCGGGGTACAGCAGGTCGTCGTGGTCCATGTAGGCCACGTACTCCCCCATGGCCAGGTCGGTGCCGATGTTGCGCGGGCGGGACGGCCAGCCGGAGTTCTCGATGCGCTCGACACAGACGTGCGGGCGTGTCTCCCGGACCTTCAGCAGCCGTTCGTGGGTGTCGTCGGGCGAGCCGTCGTCGACGAAGATCACCTCGAACTCGGACGTGGGCATCGTCTGCGCGTCCAGAGATGCGATCAGTCGATCCAGGCCCTCGCCAGAGCGGAACGTGGGGACGACGATGGAGACCTTCAGCACAGTCGGCACTATATCCCGGGCGAGAAAACCGAGAGCGACGTCCGGTCAGCCTGCGCCGACGACGATGCGTGGTGTTCCGGTCCAGGTGGCCGCGTCGGTCGCGTTGCGTCCGTCCACGAGAAGCCGGATGCCGGGAATCTGATCCGGGGTCAGGGCACGGTACTCGGCGTGATCTGTCTGGAGCACCGCGACCTCGGCCGGGTCTCCGAGCGTGTGCGGTTCGAAGCCCAGCGCCCGCAGCTCGTCATCGGCGTACAACGGGTCATGCACCGTGACCGTCGCCCCGCGGGCCTGCAGCGCCTCCACCGTCGGGAACGCGCCCGAGAAGGCCGTCTCCTTCACCCCGCCCCGATACGCGGCACCCAGCACCACGGCACGCAGCCCGTCCAGCGACCCGAGGATGCCGGTGGCCTGCGCGACCAGCCGCTCTGGCATCGAGGCGTTCAGCAGCCGCGCAGTCCGCACGATGTCGGCATCCGGGTCGGTCGACAGGTACAGCCGCGGGTAGACCGGGATGCAATGCCCGCCCACCGCGATGCCTGGACGGTGAATGTGACTGTACGGCTGCGAGTTGCACGCCTCAATCACCTGATACACGTCGATCCCGTGCTCGGCCGCGAACAGGCCGAACTGGTTCGCCAACCCGATGTTCACATCCCGGTAGGTCGTCTCGGCGAGCTTCGCCATCTCCGATGCCTCCGCACTGCCCAGATCCCACACCCCGTTCGGGCGCGGCAGATCGTCACGGTCATCGAACTGCAGCACCGCCTCGTAGAACTCGCGGGCACGCTGCGCGCCCGCGTCGGACAGCCCCCCGATCAACTTCGGGTACTTGCGCAGATCGGCGAACACGCGGCCTGTGAGCACCCGCTCCGGGGAGAACACGACATGGAATTCGGTGCCCTCAGTGAGTCCCGACCCGGCCTCGAGCATCGGCTTCCACCGGCCCCGGGTCGTCCCCACCGGCAGCGTCGTCTCATACGACACCAGAGTCCCGGGCGTCAGATGTTCCGCCAGCGACCGGGTCGCGGCATCCATCCACGCAAAGTCCGGCTCCCACGTCGTGTCGTTCACGAACAACGGGACCACCAGAACCACCGCATCAGCCCCCGGAATCGCATCCGCGTAGTCGGTGGTCGCGCGCAATCGGCCGGTGGAGACCAGCTCAGACAGCTTCTCCTGCAGATGCGCCTCACCCGGGAACGGCTCGACACCGGCGTTCACGCTGGCAACCGTCGCCGCATTCACATCGACACCGACCACCTCGTGACCCGAATCAGCGAACTGGACAGCAAGAGGAAGCCCGATCTTTCCCAGGGCCACGACGGCAATGCGCATGGATTCCAGTCTACGGTTGCCGCAGAGACCCTCAGTGCTCCACGGCAGCGATGGGCGGCGACAGCATCAACGCTCAGCGAAAGCCGGCGATCAACGGCGGTCTCAGCCACACAGCGTGAATCTCTCGACAGCCGGTGAAAGCGCCCCGGTGCCACCCAGAAGAATGAGCCCGTTCGAACGATGCGACACGATGCCGGCAGCAGCATCCTGGCCCATGCACGCAGGCGGGGTGAGGAAGAGGGGAGCTCCCCAGGCGCCCGCGAGCGGTGCGCCAGCAAGTGCATCCGGGAAGTTCAGGCCGTTCGCCACGAACGCAACATCGGTGGCCCCGAACACGGCAGTGTTCAGCATTGTCGCCGTCTCGTATCGTGAGCCGCCCGCGAGGCGCAAGATGTCAGCCGACCCATAGCCGGCTTTGCGAAGCGAGGTCTCGATGCCGGACGAGACGGCACCGGTGCCGCCCGCGATGAAGAGGTGTTTCACCTTCAGATCCTTGAGGAGCTTCAGCGTCGCGGCGGGAACGGTCTTGGCCACGCCGTCGAGCAGAATGACGGGTGCACCGATGGCCCCAGCCGCGGGGCCCGCAGCGAGTGCGTCGGGATAGTTGCGACCCGTCGCGATGATGGCGATGTCTGCGCCCCCACGGAAGGCATCGCGCACGATGCGGTCGCCGGTCGCGTAGCGGTCCGCGCCGCCGAGGCGGTCGACCCGCGCCTTGGGGAGCAACTTCTTCACCGCTCCTTCGACGGCGGGTGACACGGCCCCGCTCCCCCCGACGATCACGACTCGCGCCGGCTTGAGGGTGGCCAGTTCGCCGCGTGTCGCTGCCGGCAGCGTGCCCGGCTGAGTCAGCAGCAGGACTCCTCCGGATGCGATGGCGCCGGGACCGGCGGCGAGCGCGTCCGGGTAGTTCATGCCGTTCGTGAGATACACGACCGGAGCCGTACCGTCGACGGCTTCCCTCGCAATGTTCGCTGCGGTTGCGAACCGGTCCGCCCCGGCGATGCGGTCGACGTCGAGCGTTCGCTCCTTCAGCTCGACTGTACCGAGCGCAGTCGTGGCGCCGGCTTGGACGACGATGTCCTCCGATTCGACGAAGTAGCGTGCTCCCCTCCACCACTGCAGGCCCAGCGAGACATCGTCGGCCAGGAAGCGCACCGAGTAAGATCCAGGTGCGAGGTCCGCAGAGGTCCACGTCGTGTCCGTGGCGTACCACTCCGGATCCTCCACGGGCAGGTAGGTGCTCGTGGCCTCATCGAGCTTCCAGAAGCTCACTTCGACTTCGTCGCCGGGGATGAGGTCGACAGCCGCGTACGTGACGCGGACTTCGACATTCCCCTCGCCCGGGTCGACCGGCGGTGCAGCCGCATACGCCGCCGATGCCAGCGAGGTGAATACGAGAGCGAGAGCCGCGGTGAGGGCGGCAGAGAAGCGGACGCGCGACATCGCGTGCCTTCCATCCAGAGGTGGCCGAATGCTCGAAACGCTAGCATCCGCGAGCGCTCTCTCCGAGCTCGCCGCGCCGCCGGATTTTGTGCATGTCTGGCTAGAGTGAGGGCTACTCGACATCCGGCCGGGAGGACCCGATGCGCGCCATGCCAAACCGGATCGTCGCGGTGCTCGTCACCGCGGTCCTCGCCTGGTCCCTCGCCAACCCGATCGCCGCGATAGCGGACGGTGACGAGCGATTGTGGGGCCAGACCCGCTATGAGACCAGTGTCGCCGTATCGCAGCGCTTTGACCCGCGCCCGGCGGTCGCCTTCGTCGCGACGGGCACCGACTATCCCGACGCTCTCGCCGGAGCGGCCGCGGCCGCGGCGACTGGTGGGCCGCTGCTGCTCACGTCGCGCACGCATCTTCCGGCGGTGGTCCGGATGGAGCTTCAGCGACTGAAGCCGAAGAAGATTATCGTCCTGGGCCTCGCCGGTGCCATTTCGGATGACGTCGTGAAGAGCCTCTCCGCTCTCGCACCGACAGAGCGCGTGGGCGGTGCGGATCGCTACGCGACCTCACAGAGATTGATCGACCGGGTCTTCAGCAGCACCCGGTCCGTAGCGATAGCCACCGGTCGCGGCTACGCCGATGCACTCGTAACAGGGGCCGCAGCCGGCGGCGCCGGTGCACCTCTGCTACTCATCGATGGGGGCCGCACCGTCGTACCGACGGGTACGATCGCGGCCCTCCGCCGATGGGGCGTGGAGGAGATTGCAATCGCCGGTGGACACGGCGCTGTCGACATCCACATCGAACAGCAGTTGCGCACAGCCGGGTTCGCCGTCACCCGCCACGCGGGACCTACACGGTTCGAAACCGCCGTCGCTGTCAATGCTGCTTACTATTCGGCTGCCACACCCGACGCGGTCTTCCTCAGCACCGGCCTGGACTTCCCAGATGCGCTGTCCGCGTCGGCACTGGCCGGTCATCGGCACGCACCGCTATACCTCACGCGTAAGACGTGCGTGCCGAAGGCTGCTCACGACGCGATCACCGATCTGGATGCCGATCTGATCACCGTGGGTGGAGTGGGCGCGGTCTCGGCTGCGGCGGCGGCCAACACTGCGTGCCCAGGGTCAGCCCCGAGGATCCCGAAGTGGGCGACCACCGGCTGGGAGCTGTCATCGGATATCGTCCCCTACGACGACCGCACACCGGTCGACGTCCACGACCGCAGCATTACGCTCGACGCGACCGGGCTGCGTATCTACGAACGTCGCGATAACGGCGTCCGCGCCGACCATCCGGTCGCTTATGCGCAGTACGGCATCTCTGCGCTCATGGAGTACCAGCGGACAGGCACAAAGCTGTGGCTCGATCGCGCTCTCCGGCACGGTGAGCGGCTCACGCAGATGCGGACCGAGCGTGACGGTGCGTGGTGGTTCCCCTACCTGTTCCCCTGGACATACTACGAGCGCACACTCACTGTTCCGTGGTGGTCGGGAATGGCTCAAGGCGAAGCACTCTCGCTCTTTGTCAGGCTCCATGAGGAGACGGGGGATGCCCGGTGGTGGACCGCCGCCGAACAGACATGGGCGAGTTTTCTCCAGCCCCCGGTCGCGGGGTCACCGTGGTCGACGATGGTCGACCGGGGGCGGCTGTTCTTCGAGGAGTATGCGGGCAATCAGCCTCCACTGCTCGTCCTGAACGGACAGGTGTTCGCCGCTTTCGGCGTGTACGACTACTGGCAGGCAACCGGTGACCCCCGCGCGAGAGCCTATGTGGATGGCGCCGCCACCACAGTGCTGAAAATTATGCCGCTGATCCGCAAGCCTGGCGGCGTCTCCTACTACTGCGCCCAGGAGCCGTATTGTCAGAGTTCGCGGTGGCAGAACGCCAACTACCATGCGATTCACTCATGGCAGCTCGACACGCTTGCACGACTGACCGGCGACACGGCGTTCACGAAGTGGGCAGATCTGCTCCGCTCCGACTGGCAACGGAGCGCGCGCTTCGCGCAGCCGCCCACACTCGGCTGGGAGGACGGACCGCCGCAGTGACTCGTGGTCATGCGCGGACTGTTGCAGCCGCGACTCGCCCGCGTTGACGCACGCAGGTCCGCGGAACCTACCTGCAGATCGGGTTGACGTCTTCACGCCAGGGGCAAAGACGTCGATTCAGCGTGAGTGCTGCTCAAGCACCTTGATGACCCGCTGCGCGGCGTTCCCGTCGCCGTAGGGGGCAGCGTCTGTTGCTGCCGGACGAGCACGGGCGACTGCCGCCGTGATCTCTTCCGCGGTGTTCGCGAGCACGTTCCAACCGAGTGCCACCGTCTCGACCCACTCGGTCTCCGTGCGCACCGTCGTCGCCGGCACCCCCAGCAGGAACGCCTCCTTCTGCAACCCGCCCGAGTCGGTGACGACACCCGCGCTGGCCAGAGTCGACGCGATCAGATCGGGGTACGCCAGCGGCGCGTGCGCGATCAGCGAACCCTGCGTGAGCGAGATGCCGTGGCTCGCCGCCTTCGCGACGACCCGCGGGTGTGCCAGTAGGACGACGGGCTTGTCGAGCGCCGCAAGGGCGCCCGTCACCTCGGCGAGCCGCGCCGGATCGTCGGTGTTCTCGGCCCGGTGGATCGTCGCCACGTAGTGCCCGCCCGATTCCAGCCCGAGTTCGGCGACCAGTGGAGACAGTCGCCCGGCAACAGCATCGCGCACTTCGAAGAGTACGTCCGTCATCACGTCACCCACCAGCACGGTGCGCTCCGCGAGACCCTCGGATGCCAGGTGCCCGACCGCTACCTCGGTCGGTGCCAGCAGAAGGTCGGCGGCATGATCTGTGAGCACCCGGTTGTGCTCTTCCGGCATCCGCCTGTTGAAGCTCCGCAACCCCGCCTCCAGATGCGCCACGGGCAGGTGCATCTTCACAGCGCTCAGCGCGGCCGCCACCGTCGAGTTGGTGTCGCCGTACACGAGCACCCAGTCGGGCCGTTGCGCATCGAAGACCGCATCGAGCGCCGCGAGCATCGCCCCGGTCTGAACACCGTGCGAACCACTGCCGACCCCCAGGTGCACATCAGGGGCAGCGATACCGAGATCATCGAAGAACACATCCGACAACATCGGGTCATAGTGCTGCCCCGTGTGCACGATCACGTGCTCCACACCCGCAGCGACGGACGCCCTATGGACAGGGGCGAGCTTGACGAACTGCGGGCGCGCGCCCACGACGCTGACGATCTTCACTGCACCAGTCTAGGAACCACACGCCCGTCCGCGTACAACCGGTGCGCCACTGCCCTCCCACGCCACCGAGACCGCGATCAGGGCGATGACGGGCCCGAAACGCGGGGACGTCGAGCATCGACCGATGCAATGTGAAGCACTCTTGCTGTGATCCGTCGGCGCCGCGAGAGGATCAAGGCATGGCATCGACGTTCCGGTTTCTCTTCAGAGCGCTGAGCGTCCTGACAATTGCCGGTGTCACCGCATGCGCAGCGGAGGCGCCCCCGCGGGGAGTCGACAGCGGGTCCACCTGCGGCCGTCTCCAGCGACACGCCGACGGCACCCACCGCTCCGCCACCCGAGCCGGTGGTCTTCCCGGAGTCGTGCGGTGACCTGCTGACTGTCGCAGAGCTGGAAGAGGCGACAGGTAGGCAATGAGTGATCGCGGATGCGTCGGTACCGGCCGGTGGGCTTCCCAGACCGCTCGCTCGCGCGACCGCCGGCGGCGCGCAGGAGTCGCTCCTGTGCAACTGGTGGCCGAACGAGAGCGTGGACGGACTCGCGCCCCTCTGCGTCTTCGACCTGGATCGGACGGCGAAGAACGCACTCTTTGGGGCCTCCGCGATACGGCGGACTACGCCGAGGGCACACTCGGCGGTGAGCCGTATTCCGCGACAGCGCCCCCAACGAGATGTTCGTGATGCAGGTCGGATACGCCTTCGTCGGCGACCTGCGGGTTGCCCTTCACACCCCGCTGGTCCCGGAGGCTGCCGATCGGGTCCTGGCCTCCGTCATAGACAACATCACGGGCTGATTCGTCGAGACTTCTCCGGTCACACGATGCGACGGACGCCGGGAATGCGTCTGAGGACGATCACGAGGACGAACGACACCGCGGCTGTGATCAGCCAGAGGATCGTCAGCAGAATGGGAGAACCGCCGTGCGATGCGAACACCGGAAGCTCGCGCAACAGTAGCAGCACCACGAAATGGATCAGGAATACGCCGAACGCCGCGTCCGACAGCGTCTGCAGCACGCGCGCGCCCGCGCGGCGGGGCGAGAAGGAGCGCAACGCGCCGTTTACACACACGAAGACCCCGATGGCCGCCACCGCGACGAGCGGACCGGGGTACCCGACGGGAGCGAGTGCGTTGAGCAGCGGGTGCTCCGACGCGGTGCCGTACTGCCACACGGTGAGGGCGACCGCGGTGCCAGTGCCCGCGACGGCGACTGCCAACGCCGCACCACGCAGGATCACGTCGCGCAGGGCCCAGCCGGCCAGGAAGTAGCCGACGTAGGGAAGCCACTGCGTCAGAGCCATCAGCACCAGCGGACGGGGCTGGCCCGAGTAGGTGACCACTGCGGCAGCGGACCACGTCACGACCGTGACGGCCAGTACGGTGACGGCGAAGACGAACGCACGCCGCCGGCCGCCGCCCCCGAGGAATGCGGCGAGGATCGGCGCCACGGCATACAACCCGACGATGAGCCACAGGAAGTAGAGGTGCGTGTAGGTGCGACCGTCGAGGATCGACGTCGCGATGTCGCCCCAGCCGAGGCCAGTCCCGGAGAACCAGATCCGCACGAGCAGGATGTAAAAGGCCTGCCAAAACACGAACGCAGGCGCGAGCCGCAGCAGACGCCGTCGGTAGAAGGCGGCGGGGCCGGCGGAGAACTGCCGAGGCGCGAGGATGAGCGCTCCGCTGAGCATCACGAACAGAGGCACAACCCAGATGAAGCCGATGTCGACGGCTACGGCAAACCACCAGCGCAGCGAACCGCGCAACGCGGGATCCGAGACTGCCGCACCGAAGGTGTGGATCGCCACGACTCCGACGACGGCCAGCACACGCATCACATCGAGAGGCCATCGCCGACCGGACGCCGACGACGTCGCGGGCGCAGTCATCCCGTCATGGTATCGGCGTTGATAGCCTGTTCGTGTGCGCGTCCTGTTGCTGACCACGTGGTTTCCCACCCTCGCCGCACCGAGCTCCGGGATCTTCGTAGCGAACGACGCCAAGCTGCTGGCCGGTCGCCACGACGTCGCCGTCGTCCACCTGGCCTCGCCCGCTCTCTTGAGCGAGGATGACCTCGTCGCCGACCGCTCACGAACCGTACAGGTGACCCGGATCCCGATGTCCACGACCAATCCTCTGGACCTGTTCCGGGCCGGCGGTCGTCTACGCGACCGGCTCGAGAGCGCGGATATCCTGCACACGCAGGCCTTCAGCACGCTGCTGCCGCTCGCGCGACTGCGGGTTCCGCTCCCGTGGGTGCACACGGAGCACTGGTCGGCGCTGTCCAACCCCGAGACGCTGGGGTCCGCCCGGCTGGCGCTCCCTCTCCTGCGCCCGCTACTGCGCCGTCCCGATGTGGTGACCGGAGTGTGCGAGTATCTCGCAGCGCCGGTGCGCGCGCATCGTCGCGGCCCGACCCAGATCGTTCCCTGCATTGTGCCTCCGGCCGCTCACCTGGCAGCCCTGCCGAGGCGCCCACACCCGCGTCTGGTCGCTGTCGGCGGCCTGGTGGAGCGGAAGGATCCCGTCCTGGCAGTCGACGCGCTTCGACTGATCCACGACGCGGGAGTCCGCGCCGATCTTCGCTTCGTCGGCGATGGTCCCCTCCGTGGCGCGGTGGCGGACAGGGCGGCTCGGCACTCCCTGACGGATCATGTGAGCTTCGCGGGAGTCGTCGACCAAGCCGGCGTGACGGCAGAACTGACCGGTGCCGACGTGTTCTTCCTGCCGACGAAGGGTGAGAACTTCTGCGTGTCAGCCGCGGAGGCCATCGTGCAGGGGCGTCCGGTGGTCGTCGGCGCGAACGGCGGTCAGCGCGAGTATGTCGAGGAGCTCAACGGCGAGCTCGTCGCCGATCAGACGCCCGCCGCCTACGCGCACGCGCTGCTCCGCGTGCTGCGCCGCGATCCACGGCCGCAGCCGGCCGATATCGCGGCCACGATCGGAGACCGGTTCTCACCGGACCGCGTTGCGGATGGCTACGACAGCGCCTATGCCGAGGCCGTCGCTCTCAGGACCACATGATGGAACCGCAAGTCGACCTCACGATCGCCGTCCACGATGTGAGCCGTCCGATCGCCCGCGCCGTGGCAAGTGTTCTCGACCACACCGATGCTTCGATCCGCGTTACGATCGCCGTACACGAGATCGACCCGGCGTCGATCGCCGCGCAGCTGGAACGTCACATGAGCGATCCCCGCATGCGTTTCATCGGCGTCACCGACGGGCTGCGCAGCCCCGCGGGGCCCTTCAATGCCGGGTTGGATACCGCGGCGGGCGAGTTCGTGTCGGTGATGGGATCGGACGATACGCTCGAGCCGCACGCGATCGACTCGTGGTTGCGGTGTGCGCGCACCACGGGTGCCGATGTGGTGATCACCCGGCTTCGTCATGCCGGTGGGGCGGCGGTGCCCACTCCCCCGACACGGCCCTTCCGTACCCGGCGGCTGGATGGTGTCCGTGACCGGCTGAGCTACCGGTCGGCGCCCCTGGGGCTGGTCGCGAGGGCACGATTCCCGGGGTTGCGATTCACCGTCGGCGTGCCGACCGGCGAGGACATCGCCGTCGTGACGCGATTGTGGTTCTCGGGTGCGGGTATCGCCTACGACCGGCGCGGTCCGGCATATCTCATCCACGACGACGGCGGCCCCCGCACGACGTTCACTCCCCGCCCGCTCACCGAGGAGTTCGGTTGGATGTACGCACTCACCGCGGACAAGGCGTTTGCCGAACTCCCGAGAGCCGCGCGCACCGCCGCTGCCGTCAAGTTCTTACGGATCCACCTCTTCGGCGCGATCTTCTATAGAGACGATCCCGCGCTGTGGAGCGCATCAGAGCGGGCCCTCGCTCGCAGCGGCTGCCCAGCTCCTCGTCGACATGGGTGAGGGCATCCACGAGGTCTTGGCACGCCGCGACCGCGACCTGCTCGATGCCGCTTTGGACCCCCGCTGTCCCGCACAGGAGCTGATTGCTGCGGCGCACGCCCGACGCCGGTTCCTCTCGGCGGGGGCGCTGCTGCCGCGCCGTCTCTCGCGCGCAGCGCACCGGGAAGCGCCACTGCGAATGGCCGCTGCCTCGGCAATGCAGCTACGCTGACGCGGCTCGGTCGGCCAGCGCATCGACTGCGGCCTTCCAGATCACTACCTGACTCTCGCTGGACAGTTCCCGTGCGTGAGTGTGAGCCGACTGCTTCGCCACCTCCACCGCGTGTGGGGTGAGGGTGTCGATGGTGGCCGTAAGCGCTGTCGCAGTGAAGCCATCGGCAACCCACCCGATGTTGTAACGGTGCACGTACTCGGCCATCTCGGGCGATGGCCCCACGATAACTCCGAGACGCGCTTGCACATAGTCGAAGATCTTGTTCGGGAGTGCCCATTTGTTGTTGAAGTTCACCGGAGGCAGGATGTGGACGCCGACATCGTAGGCGCGCAGCGTAGCGGCGAGTTGCGCGTACGGGACGGGGTCGTGGACGGTGACTCGCCCGGCGCTGGCGACAGACGTGGCGATCAGCTCACCGAGATATGCCGGGTCGTTCGGCGTCAGGTAGAGGTCAAGCGTCGCATCCCGGGACGCCCGAACGGCGTCCAGCAGCGTGTCCAGATGCCGGTTGCGTAAGGCGGCACCGGAGTGGACGAGTCGAAGTGGGGCGTGCACCGGGGTAGGCTCGGCGTCCACATACGGCGCTGCGTTCGTGACGACCTCCGGCCGGAACCCGAACCGGCGCTCGTACGCTCGGGCGAGCCCCTCGCTGACGGTCGACCATGACGCAGCACGGGCCACCTGTGTGCGGCACATCCATTCCATGAAGGGCTTCACGAACAGGCGGAAGCGCAGGAGTTCCTCATGCTGCCGGGGGGAGTACTCGTGCAGATCCGCATGGATGCCGCCACGCGGCGAAACGGACAGCGCAACGCCCGCCGCCTCGACGTCGTTGGCGATGGCGACATCGAACGTGCGCCCGCGCAGTGCCGCCAGCGCCGCGGCGATGGCTGCGTTCCGGCGATAGGCACGGGCGAAGCGGCGCAGGATGACCAGCACGCGGTGGTGCCGCCAGATCGCATACTCATCCGGGATGCGGATGTGCTCGACCACGCCATCCGGCTCGTCGCCGTACCCGCACGTCACGATGTCGTACTGACCCCGGAAGAGGCTGATCTGCTTGAGCAGACGCGCATCGGAGACGATCGGCGAGAAGGACACGATCAGCAGCGTGGGCCGTGTGCTCAAGGAGCTCATGCTCCTCCTTTCGTGGATGCCAGTCCGCGGACGAGTTCGGCCGCGCGGGGCCCGGTATGCCGCACGTCGTACTCGCGCGCCCATGTCGCGCGGGGATCATAGGCTGTCTCCCCAGCATCCATGATCCGCCGGATCAAGGCCGCGATGCGGGCGGGCTCTGGGTCGGCAGGTACGAGCTCCCCAGTGCCGAGCTGCGGGCCCACAATCTCGGGGTTGCCGCCGACGTCGGTGGCGACTACGGGGATGCCATACGCGATCGCCTCCATGATGCTCACGGGGACCCCTTCGGAGGCACTCGCGTTCACGAAGACGTCTACACGGTGTGCCGCGTAGAAAGCGGGGATCTGGTCGTTCGCGGTCTGGCCGCATAGCTCGATCCGAAGGCCGGGGATGGTCTGCTCAGCTTCGCGACGGAGGCTGTCCAACAGTGGGCCTGCACCGAAGTGGACCCAGCGTACTGGCGCCTCCTCGGACATTCCAGGCAGGAGCCGAAGCGCGGCGAGGACAAGATCCACCCGCTTGATTTCCGTGACCGCCGAGCAGGAGACGACGAGCTTCTCCGCACCGGCCGGCGGGCGGCTGAGATGCGACGGCCCCGGGACGCCGAGGCGGCTGATCACCGTCTTCGCGTCGAGGGCCGAGCTCCGGTATCGCTCGGCGAGGTAGCGCGCCCCGTCATGCGAGATCGCGAGCACCCGATCCGAGCAACGGAACAAGAAGGGCCGAAACGGCAGATAGCCCTCGGGCGACAGTTCCTCGTAGAGGTCGTAACGGTGCAGGCGGACCGCGCGGGCCCGCACCCCCGTTAGCCACGCGAGGCCGAGTCCGCCTCCCATACCCCAGAAGGCGTAGGCGACGACATCGGGACTCTCGGCGATCGCTTCTCGCACCGCCCGGCGACGAGCCTGGGTGATGCCGACCCTGGCCCCCATGAGGAACAGCCGGACATGTCCGCGCAACCGCCCGCTCACCAGCTCCAACCATGTCGCCGCGAGCAGCTTCAGCAGCATCCTCGGGTGGACGGGCGCCCAAGGGGAATCGTCTGCGGAACGTTCGAAGAGGTTGCCGCCGAGGCGGACATTTCCGGGCATGGGGAGGGTGGGCACATCCGTGTTACGCGCGTGGCAGAACACCACGACGTCATCGAAACGCGCGGCGAGGTCGTCGATCTCCTTCGTCACGAAAGAGGCATCGCCGGTCGAGTACGGGTAGTCGTTGGTGAACAGCAGCAGTCGGGTCATCTCGCCGGTCACCGACGGCCTGCCATCAGCCCATCGATGACCTCAACCCAGATGTCGACCTGACGCTCGCCGGCGAGCTCGACGGCATGCGCATCCGCATTGGCCTTGAAGCGCGCCACCGACTCAGGCGTGAGCCGCTCGACCGCCGACTTCGTCGCATCCCGTTCGAAGTCGGCGGCAACCTCACCCAGGTCGTACTGGTGGACGTAGTAGACCATCTCCGCCGACGGTCCGATCAGCACTCCAAGTCGGGCCTGAACGTAGTCGAAGAGTTTGTTGGGCAAAGCGAGCTTGTTGTTGAAGTTGATCGGCGGCAGAACATGGATGCCCACGTCGTAGGCCTGCAGCGTCCCGGCGAGTTGGGCGTAGGGAACCGGATCATGGACGGTGATGCGTTCCGACTCGGCCGCGAGATCCTTGAGCTCCTGCAGGTACGGCGGATCGTTGGCCGTGAGATAGAAGTCCAGCGTGACATCGTTGGATGCCGCCTCCACGGCCTCTGCCATCACATGCAGTCGGCGGTTGCGCAGGCACGCTCCGCTGTGCACGAGGCGTATCACCGAACCGACCGGCGACGGCGACGCGTCAATGTACGGCGCCGCGTTGGTCACCAGGCGCGACCGGAATCCGAAGTTCTTCTCATACTCAGCCACGATGCCGCGACTCACGGTCGTCCATGCGGATGCCCTGGTCACATAGCGGCGGACGACCCATTCGAACCATGGTGTGATCCGTTGATGCCACAGTGCGTGGTCGTCATGCAGGCGCGGGCTGTACTCATGCAGATCCGCGAGGACGCCTCGACGCGGACGGAGCTTGACTGCTACCGGGACCGCCTCCACATCGTTCGCGATGGCGACGTCGAATCGGCGTCCCTTGAGCACCTCTCGTGAGAACCGCACGGCAGACAGGCGCCAGTATGCAGGCCGGTAGCGCTTAAGGGTGATCAGCGATCCGTTGAGGTCGTTGTACCTCTGGTCGTCAGGGATCGTGATGTGCTCGACCACCCCGTCAGGCGCCGGACCGTAGCCGCACGTCGTGACGTCGAAGTCCTGCGTGAAGCGGGTGACCTGCTTCAGCACTCGTGCGTCGCGTGCGATCGGCGAGTAGGAAAGGATCAGCATGGTGGGCCGGGGCGTGGTCATGCGCTCGTCCGTTCTCGTCTCAACACATACAGCACATAGCGTCGGAGAGTCGACTCACGGTCGAAGCTCCTCAGGATGTTCGGGGTGAACCAGCGCCGGAGTCGGCCGGCACGCGCCGCTCGCGCGACCTCGGCAGTCACCCGCTTGATCGTGGGCTCGGTCAGCAGCGCATCAAGAACTGCTCGATCCTGCCGGTTGAATGGGGCGATTGCACCCGGGTGAAGGGCGAGCAGTCGCCGCAGCAGCGTCGCCACGAACATCACCTCGGTGTCATCCCGCCACTGCGCGGCCGATGGACGAGCGCGCACCTTCCCGATGATGCTCACACGCGTCAGTTTGACGGCGAGCGCCCGGCGGTGCCGGGCATTCAGCCCCGTCGGTACTCCCTCGTCGAGTAGCCGGACAACCGCCTCCAGGTCTTCCTCAGCGTCCATCGTCGCGAGAGTGGTGCGCTCCCTGGCATCCAGTCCGATGACGTAGCAGGGAGCGTCCGCCAGGAAGTCCACCCGCGCTGCCTGCGTGAACAGACGGATACTGAAGACGAAATCCTCCCCGACACGGACACCTTCCGTCATGCCCAGCCCCAGCTGACGCATGGTTGCGGTGCGGATCAGCCCCAGTGGAGCGGTGCGATAGAACAACCGGTCTTTCGCGGCATCGAGCTCGTGACGGCGACCGAGGCGAACCAGTGGGTTGGGCATGCGCGCTTCGCCGTCGATGCGGATGCAGGCGATGGCCATATCGGGAGTTCGCTCACGCGCGGCGCGGATCCACGCAGCGAGCGCTCCGGGTTCGAGGAAATCGTCCGAACCGAGTACCGCGCAGTAGTCGGCCGTCACGAGCGACAGCCCGTGGTTGAACGGGCCCGCCGCGCTACGTATGCCATCCGCGTATTCGACGATACGCACAGCACCGTCGATGCCGGCCACGCGGTCGCGCAGGGCGTCCGCAGGCAGGCCGTGCGCCACGACGGTAACACGCACCAGATGCCGTGTCGTCTCATCCTGTAGAACCGAGCGAACGGCGCGATCGAGTGGACGCGTCTGATCGTGGCACGCGATGACGACGTCGACGAACGGTTCTGTCACGCCAGACCTGCCAACTGCGCCTGTTCTGCGAAGTTCGGAACCGACGAAACGAGCTCTTCGAACGTCCCGCGGGCGGCAATGGTGCCATCCTGCAGGAAGCAGATCAGGTCGCTGTCCCGGATGGTCGAAAGACGATGTGCGACGGACACGATGGTGACTTCGCCTTTCAGCCCACGGATCGCGGTCGTGACGAGAGACTCGGTCTTCGTGTCGAGTGCGCTGGTCGCCTCATCCAGCACGAGGACCAGTGGATCGCTGTAGAGAGCGCGCGCGATGCCGAGCCGCTGACGCTGGCCTCCCGACAGGGCCAGCCCCCTCTCGCCGATCCGACCGCGCATACCCTGATCGCGGGCTGCGATCGTATCCCACAGCTGTGCCCGCGTGAGAGCCTCCTGCACCTTGTCGAAGTCAATCTCGTCGTCCTCCCAGGCCAAGGCGACATTCTGCGCAATGGTCCCGTCGAACAGGGAGACATCCTGCGGCACATAGCCGACGCGGGATCGCCAAGCGGCAAGAACGTCGGTAAGCTCCTGGCCCCCCAGCATGATCGCACCCCGCTGGGGAACAAGGAGCCCCAGCAGCACGTCCACCAGAGTCGACTTGCCAGCACCGGACGAGCCGACCAGCGCGAGCGAGCTCCCGATGGGAATGTCGAGGTCGATGTCGTGGATCGCAGGCGTATCCTCGTGGCCGGGATAGGCGAACGCGACTCCCTTGAGCCGCAGCGCGTCAGGCGTGCCGACGATCGGCTCCTGCCCGAGGCGCTCGGCCGCGGCGATATGTATCTGAGATGCCTTGATGTCGAAGATCACGCCTTGAACGTGAGGGACGTTCGCCGTCGTCGTGGTGACGATCGACTGGAATCCGGTCAATGACGGGATCAGGCGGAAACCGGCAACGGCGAACAGGCCGACCGAGGCGACGGCGGCGGCGATCCCACCCGTCGCGTAACCGAGCGTGCCCACCAGCAGAAAACCACCCACCAGGGCTGCGTTGAGAACGAAGACCGGCAACGACCCGAGGAAGCTCATGTTCGCGCGGGCACGCGTGCTGAAGCGACGGTTGTACTGGACGATCTCCGCGACTTCTGCGGCCTTGTTGCGTAGCGTGATCTCCTTCAGCGCCTGCACCATCTCGGTCATCAGGGCCGCCACCTTGAGCGAGAAGTCTCGTGAGACGCGACCGGCCTGGACCGATCGACGTGAGATCACCCAATAGAGAAGTGCCATGATGCCGCCCAGGTACACAACCGTGATGACGGCGGTGAGCGGCTGCGCGATCAGCAGCACCCCCACGATCAGCACGAACGACAACGCCAGCGCAGGCAACTGGATGATCGGCAGCAGAAAGCCGGCGGTCGTGTTGGCGATGCCGACATCGGCGATGCGGACGATCTGTGCGGTGTTCCGCGCGAGGCGGTGAGTCCAGGGCGCCTTGATGTAACTGTCGAAGAGGTAGCGCCCGATCTCCAGTTCGAACGACGCGAAGCGTCGGGTCGCGAACCATTGCTGGCCGAGAGCGAGTACGGACTTGAGGAGGATGAGCAGAGCGACGGCGGCGAATACCCAGATGAACGCGTCCGGTTCGATCGCCCCGATGACGGGCAGACGGATGGCCACCCCGGAGATCATTGGCGCAAGACTGACCGCGAGTAGGCCGATCGCGCCGATGTCGAGAACAGCCAGCAAGCATGACACGACGACGTACCGAATCAGGTACGAGCGCGCGTCCTCCGGGAGCCACGGAAGCAACTCACGCAGCGTCCGCAAGACCACCTTCACGCGGGCACCGATACTAGAACGGCAGACGAGGGCATTGGCCTATCCTCTCACGCACCGGCCACTCCACCCTGGGCCGGCGCCCCGAGAAACTCCCGCAGCACGTTGGCCGAACGCCTGCCGTCGTGGACCGCTCTGACGAACTCGCGACCGGTCGCGGCCAGGGCGATGAAGCGGTCGGGCTCGGCTACGACAGCTCGCAGCACGCCCTCGAGTCCGTCGGCACGTGCTTGGAGGATGGGGAGCTCCCGGCCGGTGTGTACCCGGACCGCATCGCGCACCTGATCGGATACATGACTGATCACGAGTCTTCCTGATGCCATCGCCTCGCACGCTGCGACTCCGTAGATGCCAAGCGCAAACTGATCGAGCACGATATCCGCCCGACCATACTCAGCCGGCATCTGCGCAGCCGGCACATTCCGCAGCTCGCGATAGTCCACGAGCCCCTCGGCGTGCAGTCGTCGCATCGTCGCACCGATGAGCGAGCTCCCCTTCAGTCCCGCATTGCTGGGCACATGCACGACGATGGGCTTCGCACCCCACCGAATCTCGCTCGAGGACGCTTCCCATCGCTTCAGGTCTACGACCACCGGCAGCCAGGATGCCTGAGGCACCTCATCCAGGAGGTCGGGCGTCGACACGAACACCGGGGCATCCACATCTGCCATGAGCGCGCGTCCGCGCTGTGCGATTTCTTCGAGGCGATCAGTGTCGGCGTATCCGCTGCCGCGGAACGGCGAGTCCGGCTCACGCGCCGCGTGCGCGCTGGGGAGGCGGATGTCGCTGCCGTGCCATAGCAACGCCACGGCCACGCGGTGTCGCTGAAGTCTGCGCAGTTGGTCGGCTAGGGGCTCGTCCGTTCCGAAAAGCTGCCGCCCGGACTCGACGATGACGTGCGTGAACCGAGCCGCAACGGCACGTCGCTGGGCGCGTTGCCACGGACGATTCGTGCGGAAGAACACCGTCGGTACCTCGGAGTCGGCGAGGAACCCGAACGTGTCGTTCGGGTCGCGGTACATGAACGCCGCCGCAGCGGTTCCTTCGACGCGCTCGGAGGCGCGGGCCCAGGCGTAACCCTGCCCCGCAGAGTTCACCGGAGCGATGAACAGTCGTCGCTGTGCTCCGCGGAGCACCCCAGGCTCACCTGTTGTTCCGGCGGCCCGGGCCTCCCGGAGATCGCGTCGCAGCCGCCACGCCCAGGCCACCGGTGGCACTCTGCCGACACGGGCACGCAGAGAGGTGACGAGCCGAGGCATGCGGATCAGAGACTTACCGACCCGCCGGTGCCCGCGGATGCGAGCGCGGCTTCGATGACGGCGAGGGTGCGTTGGCCTTGCGCCATGGTGACGACGTCGCTGGGTTTGCCGAGGACGGCGTCGCGGAAGGCTTCGTGTTCGACGCGGAGGGGTTCACGTTTCGCGAACGCGTAGCGGGTGACATCGCCTTCGGAGACCCCGCGGAACGAGGACACCGATTCCCATTCCAGGGGGATGGTGCCGTTGGCGTGGAAAGTGAGGTCGCCGGTGGCGGTGTCGGCGACGAACGCGCCCTTCTCGCCGGTGACGATGGTGACGCGTTCTTTCATCGGGCTGAGCCAGTTCACGAGGTGATTCACGATGACCCCGGAGGCCAGCCGGCCGCTGATGGTGATCATGTCTTCGTATTCCCGTCCCGATTTGAACGTGGTCTGCGCGAACACGGTCTCGTACTCGGACTGCGCCACCCACGCCGTCAGGTCCACGTCATGGGACGCAAGGTCCTTCGCGACGCCCACATCGGCGATCCGCGACGGGAACGGGCCCTGCCGGCGGGTCTGGATCTGATACACCGCTCCCAACTCGCCCTCTTCCAGACGGCGGCGCAACTCCTGCAAGGCCGGGTTGAACCGTTCGATGTGCCCGACCGCGCCCACCAGGCCCGCCGCAGCGAAAGCGTCGACCATCCGCTGACCGGCCTCCAACGTGTCGGCGATGGGCTTTTCGACCAGGGTGTGCACCCCCGCGGCGGCGAGTTTCAGCGCGGCATCCTCGTGGAACCGGGTGGGCACCGCCACCACGGCCATATCGATCCCGGCCGCGATCAGTGCCTCGATATCGGGCAGCACGTTCAGTCCGCCCGCGACCCCGTGCGGGTCGCCGCCCGGGTCGGCGATGGCGACCAGGTCGACACCGTCCAGTTCCCGCAGCACCCGCGCGTGATGGCGGCCCATCATCCCGACACCGAGCAACCCGGCGCGCAGTACGGCCATCAGGCGCCCGCCCCGGCGACCGCGTTCACCGCGGCCACAATGCGGTCGAGATCGCCCTGCGACAGCGACGGGTGCACGGGGAGGGACACCACCTCACCGGCAGCGCGTTCCGTCTCGGGCAGCTCCAGCCCCGGCGCATACGGCGCCAGCGACGGCAACCGGTGGTTCGGGATCGGGTAGTACACTCCAGAACCGACCTGATGCTCCTCCCGCAACGCCGTCACGAACCCGTCCCGATCCTCCGGCACCCGGACCGTGTACTGGTGATACACATGCACCGCACCCTCACGGACCGGCGGAACGACCACACCGCGCAGGCTAGCGTCCAGGAACGCAGCGTTCTCCTGCCGCGCGCGTGTCCACCCATCCACCTTCGTCAACTGCACCCGGCCGATCGATGCGTGAATATCGGTCATCCGCGCGTTGAACCCGACCACCTCGTTCTCGTACTGCCGCTCCATTCCCTGATTACGCAGCAGCCGGGCGTTGCGGGCGATGGTGTCATCGGCGGCGGTGATCATCCCGCCCTCACCACTGGTCATGTTCTTCGTCGGGTACAGCGAGAACATCCCGAACGAGCCGAACGTGCCCACCGGGCGGCCGTCCAGCGACGCCCCATGCGCCTGCGCCGCATCCTCGAACAGCATGAGCCCATGCTTCTGCGCGATCGCCTCCAGCTCTCGCATCAACGCCGGGTGACCGTACAGATGCACCGGCATGATGCCCTTCGTCCGCGCGGTGATCGCCGCTTCCACCGAGGCCGGATCCAGAGTGAACGTGTCCGCCTCGATATCGGCGAACACCGGGCTGGCGCCGGTCAACGCGACCGAGTTGCCCGTCGCGGCGAACGTGAACGACGGCACGATGACCTCGTCCCCGGCGCCGACACCTGACGCCAGCAAACCCAGATGCAGTCCCGCCGTCCCCGAGTTGACCGCAACCGTCGGCCGACCCTGCACGAAATGCGCCCCGAACTCCCGCTCGAACGCTGCCACCTCCGGGCCCTGCGCGACCATGCCGCTGCGCAACACCCGATCGACTGCCTCACGCTCCTCATCACCGATGATCGGCTTGGCGGGGGGAATGAACTCGCTCACGCAATCTCCTTCTGGAGGGTCCGTCGGTCTCGATGCTGCTTCCGGCGACATACGGAGCCGTGTGTCTTCATTCTATCGATGCGGCCTGGAGTGCCTTGGGGTGCGTACGGCCATGAGTACGGCTTTCGCGGCCCGCTCCCCCACTGCAGAAAGGGAGACGTGCTCGCGCGCCCACGCCGCGCGGTCGGCGCGGTGCGCGGCGGTCGTGCCGGCGGCATCCTGTGCCAGCATCTGTCGCATTGCTCCGGCGACGGCATCGGGCGTGAACGCAACGGCCGCTCCGAGTCCTGCATCGCGGACGATCGCCCCACCGACCTCTGCGCCGGCGAAGATCACGGGCGTGCCGCAGGCCGCCGCCGCGTATGTCTTCGTCGGGCGGGCGAAGTCGTAGCCGATGCCGGGCGCGATGGAGACCAGTGACGCCAGCGCCCCCCGGATCCAGGCGGCGGATGCGCTCGGCTCCACCACGCCGCCGAACCGAACGCGACCGGGCACGAGCTCATCGGCGACGCGACGGAGGTCACGTTCGACGGCGCCCTGTCCGAAGAATCGCAGACCGACATCGGGGAACTCACCGGCGAGCTGCGCGAAGGCCCGGATGAAGACCTCGGGCTGCTGCCACTCCGACATCGTGCCGGTGTACACGAAGTAGCGCGCATCGGGCGCGGCGGGCGCGACCTCTGGGGTGAACACGTCAGCGTCGATGCCGTTGCCGACCGTGCTGATCCGCACAGGGTCGGCTCCGAGTGCGACGAGCCGTCGGGTGACCTCGTCCGACACCGAGATGACGCCCGCGGCAGACCGCAGCGCCCGACGTTCCATCCAGCGCATGAGCGAGACGATGACACGGTGCGCGCCCATGCTGATCACGCCGTCGGTCCAGACATCCGCCGCGTAGTAGACGAAGGGGCGGCGGCGTATCCAGGCGACCGCCGCGACGACGAGACCGGTCGTGGGCGGCGACTCGGCCACTGCGACGTCGAACCGGCGGAACAGCATCCGCAGCGCAAGGGGAGCGTCGAAGCTCAGGTACTGGATGTAGCCGCGGACATTGCCGCCGCGGTCGCGGAGCACCGGCCACCGTGACACGCGCACCCCGGTCGGGTCGGGCGTCTTGGGCGCCTGCGGCGGGGGCGTGGTCGTCACGACCGTGACTTCGGCCCCGCCACGCGCAAGGGCGCGGGCGAGGGCACCGAGGCGGAAGGCACCCGCGCTCACCTCGGGCACGAACAGTCGCGAGGCGATCAGGATTCTCGGGGCTCTCACCGGTCCGCGGCACCGTCCGTGTCATCGGACGCCACATCATCGGCGCCCGCGGAGGCCTCCAGCCGCCGGAGCCGTTCGTCCGTGAACGCGCTCTGCTCGGCGAGGGCGCGCAGCTTCTCCTCGATGCGGGTGAGCTCGGCGCCGTACTGCAGGCTGACCAGGAACAGCAGCCCGATCGCGACGAAGAAAGCGAGGTTGGTGGGCACGGCGATGCCAAGCAATCGCGCAGCCCAGGTGAGTGTCTGCGGGAAGATCGCCACGACCAGCGCGATGATTCCGCCGACGAGCCACCAGATCGCATGACGTTCCCGCAATGTCGCGCGCCGCATCAGCTCGATGATGGCGATGAGGGCGAGCACTGCGGCGACAATGCCGAAGACGTATGTGGCCGTGGTCACGACACCGTTCCTTCCTCGATGCGCACGCGCGGCCGCATCAGCGCCAGCAGGAACGCGATGCCCGCCCGCAGCAGGTACACCGAGGCGCGCACGGGGTGGTGGGAGGGCAGGCCGGCCTGTCGCTCTCGCATCGCGATCGCCACGGGTTCGATGCGCAGACCCGCTCGCGCGGCGATGACGAGAGCCTCGACGGTGTCGCCGAGATACTCGGCGGGATACGTGTGTGCGAACAGGGCCACGCCGCGTGCACCGGTCGCTTTGAAGCCGCTGGTGACGTCGGGCAGGCTCCGGTGGGCGACCAGGCTCACCGCGCGCGCGAGGAAGCGCATCGCCCAGCGGCGTGGTCCCCGCGCGTCGTACTCGCCCGCTCCGGCGAAGCGAGAGCCGACCACGATGTCGGCGTCGTCGAGCCGGGCGAGCAGCGTCGGGATGTCGTGCGGGTCGTGCTGGCCGTCGGCGTCGACCTGGACGACGACCGTGTACCCGTTGTCGCGCGCGAAGCGGAAGCCGGCGCGCATGGCGCCGCCCACGCCGAGGTTGAACGGCAGCTCGAGCACGGTAGCTCCGGCATCCCTTGCGATCCGAGCCGTGGCATCCACCGACCCGTCGTCGACAACAAGGCAGAGCGCGTCGGGCATGGCCGCATGGACTTCACGCACGACGTCCCCCACAGACGCCTCTTCATTGAACGCCGGCACGACGACGAGGAGGGAGGGGATAGAGCCGGGCACGTCAGCCGATCCTAGTCGGGGTGTCATCGGCTGCACGCCGAGACCCGCCAGAGCGATGCGGCTCCCTCGGAGTCCACCCGTTCGAAGCCGGGCTGCCCGTCGAAAGCGGTGAAGCCGGGCATCTCGACGCGACCGGTGCCCGCGTCGCCTGGGCCGAAGTCCACGACGTAGGCCACACCCAGCTCCTCGACGGCGGCGCACACCTCGGGATCGGATGCCGCGTCGCGCAGTCCCTCGGCGAGCACGGCGTAGGTGGCGCTGCGGGGCACCTGCCACTTCGCGGGGAAGACATCGACCCCACTGAGCGCGAAGCCGAAGGCGGCCCCTGTGCCCGGATTGCCGATCACCCGAGCGCCGGACTCCACCGAGTCGGGAAGCCGTTCGATCAGCGCCCGCTCGTCGCGCGTGAGCCATGTCTCATCGTCGATCGTGAACCGCGACTGTGTCTCGGTCACGCCGTTCGCGACGTGGTAGCGCTGCGTGACCGGCTCGGCGGCCACTCCCCCGGCAAGTACGACAAGAATCAGCCCGATCGACACCCATCCTGCCGCGCGCCTCACGACCGCTGCCGCGCGGAAGATGCGCACCGCCGCGTCGACCAGGGCGACCACGCCGATCGCCGCGAGAGGCACAGTCAGGGCAGGAAGCAACGCGGCCAGCCGGTAGGTGTCGCCGTACCAGGGGCCGACCAGCGGCAGCCTGATGGCCGCGGTGTCGACAGCGGCCGCAACGCCGTAGAGCAGTGCGAACGCGAGCCAGGCGACGGAGAGCCACGACGTCCGTCGGCGGAGGAGCGCCGCGACACCGCCGACGACAGCCAGCACCGAGACCACCCACATCGCCGGCGTACCGGCATACCCAGACGAGACGAGATCGAGTGCCGCGCCGGCGGGTGTGCGCACGCTGCCCCAGTAGTCGGCCGTGACCATCCGCGACATCTGCACCCACAGCAGTGTCAGCAGGGCGAATCCGCTGACAAGGGCCGCGAGACCGGCCCAGCGGCCCCTTGACGGCAATGCGCCCCACCCCACCCACAGTCTTCCCGCCGCATACAGACCGACCAGCAGCCCCCACGCCAGGATGACCGACGTCTGTGCCATCGCCAGGGCGAGCAGCACCATTCCGATCCCGACGATCAGACCGGCACCGCGACCGAGGAGCGACAGACGCTCGTCGGGGCGCGGCAGGAGTTCGACGACGACGGCGACGGCCGCGGGCAGCAGAGCGACGGCGAGCAGATAGGAGTACAGGATGCCGTATTGGATGAGCAGCAGAGGGAAGGCGATGAGGGCGGGGCTCAGTGCCGCGGCGGCCGCTGCGGCCAGGCGCCGACCGGTCGCCGCCTGGGTCATCCACGCGACGCCCAGCGGCCACACGACCGCCGCGACCATCACCGTGAGCACGTTCGTCGTCTGGGGGATGCCGGCGCCGGAGAACGTTGCGATGAGGGAGGCCATCGCGTGCCACGCGCCCGGATAGAACGCGCCCGGGGCCTCGGGATCGACGAGCCCGCCGAGTCCGAACGGCGTGGCGGCCCCGTGCTCGAGGATCGCCCGTACCGCACCGAGGTGGAACGGCGCGTCATTGGACTGCGACACGTTCTCGGGCGCACCGATGTACGCGATCACGCGCACGGCACCGAGAATCACGCCACCGGCGAGACCCAGCAGCAGTGGGCCACGTCGCCCGTGCAGCTGAGGGGTGGACGCCGGCACCCGCAGCGCGCGCGCGGCGAACACGCACACCGCCGTGAGCAGCGCCACTCCGATCGCGGCAGTCAGGCCATTCCATGTGAGGCCGATCAGCGGATAGACGATCGCGAGCAGAACGACCATCGCCGTCGAGGCGACCGGGGCGAACGCCCACTGCCCGAGCCGGCGCAACCCGATTGCACGGGCCGCGATCATGCCGGGGACGAACAGGATCGCTGCGGCGACCAGGAACGTCCACCACTGAATTACCCAGGCCATCGCGATTCTCCGGTCGGCGCGGCACGGCGCCGCAGATCCTCATCGATTCTAGGAGTGGCCCATCCGGCATCCCGGAGGAATCTCTCAGGATGACGTCTAGAATTTGAACATCACGTGACGCCGGATCGAACGAACGGGGCTGCTCTGCGCACCGCACTCATCGGATACACGGGCTTCGTCGGCTCCAACCTGCTCGACGCTCACCCTTTCGACGACCTCTACAACTCGAGTAACATCGGCGACCTCGCCGGCCGCGAATACGATCTCGTCGTCTCGGCGGGCAATCGTGCCGACTCGCACCGCATCAATACGCACGGTGCCGAGGACCTCGCCGAGATCGACCAGCTCGTCGACACGATCAGCTCAGCACGAATCGGCAAGCTCGTGCTCATCTCGACCGTATGCGTCTACCCGTGGGGCGGCGCACCCGACGAGAGCACGCCTCTCTCGGCGGACGGGCTGACGCCGTACGGCGCCAACCGCCTGCACCAGGAGCAGCGACTCACTGGCGCCTTCGACACGCTCATCGTCCGGCTCCCGCAGTTGTACGGCGCACGGTTGCGCAAAGGAGTGGTGTACGACCTCGCGAACGACTACCGCGTGGAGTTCATCGACCCCGCCATGGCATTCCAGCACTACGACGTGCGGCGACTGTGGGGCGACATCGAGACGGCTCTGACGGCGGGCCTGCCTGCCTTCAACGTGGCGACACCTCCGATCACGAACGCCGAACTCGCGCGCGAGGTGTTCGATCGCGAGATCAGCGGGCAGACGCCGCCGTCCGCGCCGTCCCCATTCGCGCGGATGTACACGCGGAACATGACGACCGCACACACCGATGTGTTCGGCGGAGGCGGCGGATACCTGCACAGCACCCAGGATGAATTCGACGGACTGCGACGGTTCGTCGACGAGATCCGCAGCGACCAGGACGGACAGGCCTGACATGCACCAGGGGCACCGTATCTCCGCCATCGTCAATTGCGCCGGCAAGGGAACTCGATTCGGCAGCAACAAGCTGCTCGTCGAGCTCGGCGGATGCACGATCCTCGAGAAGACAGTGCGCGCGATGTGCGCCCCCGTCGTCGACGAGGTCATCGTGACGGTCAGCGAAGACAACGAGGAGCTGTACCGTCGTATCCTCATCGATGAAGGCGGTCTGCCCGTGACGCTCGTAGTCGGCGGAGCAGAGCGCCACATCTCCGCGCACCGCGGACTGTCCGCCACATCGGGCGACATCGTGGTCGTCCACGACGGCGTTCGACCGTTCGTGACCGAGGATCTGATCGTCGCGACGATCGATGCCGCCATCGAGCACGGCGCTGCGATGCTGGGAACCCCGAGCACCGTGCAGGTGAAGCTCGTCAGCGACGACGGGTTCATCGAGGGGTCGCTCGATCGCGCGCACTCCTGGCTGGGACAGACGCCGCAGGCCTTCCGCCGGGAGCACCTCGTGCAGGCCTACGAACGGGCACTCGCCGATGGCTACGCCCGCATCAGCGACGATGCAGATCTGGTCGCCGAGTATTGCGGCGTCCCGTCTCGAATCCTGCTCGGCGATGATCACAACATCAAGATCACGACGCCGCAGGATCTCGGAACTGCGCGGATGATCGAAGAGGGTCGGGCCGATTCGGAGGAGTGACTCCGGTCAGCCTTCGAGGGCCTCGACGGCCCCCTCGATCGGCCCGTCGAAGACGACGACGCCCTTCTTGATGATGATGCCGCGGGTGCACAGTTCAAGGACCTGAGCCTTGCTGTGACTGACGACCATCATCGTCACCCCTCGCTCGGCAAGTTCTTTGAGCTTGACCGCGCACTTCGCGCGGAACGGCGCGTCACCCACGGAGAGGACCTCGTCGACGAGGAGCACATCGAGCTCGACATGGATGGCGACGCTGAATGCGAGGCGCATGAACATGCCGGACGAGTAATGCTTGACGTCCTGGTCGATGAAATCGCCGATTCCGCTGAACTCGAGGATCTCATCGAACCGTTCTCTGGTCTCGCGCTCGCTCATCCCGAGGATGGCGGCGTTCAAGAACACATTCTCGCGACCAGTGAGATCGGGGTGGAAGCCGGCGCCTACTTCGATCAGACCGGCGACACGGCCGCGGGTGAACACCCGTCCCTCGTCCGGCTCGAGCACACCGGACACGAGCTTGAGGGTAGTCGACTTTCCCGAGCCGTTGAGCCCCATGATGGCCACCGATTCACCGGCGCCGATCGTGAAGTTGACGTCATTGAGCGCCTGGAACTGGGTGGCGCGGACCGGCCTGCGTCGGATGAAGTTGATGAAGGCTTCTCGCATCGACCTTGACGCCCGCTTGTTGAACCATTTCGAGACATGCTCAACGATGATGCGAGGCTGAGTGGAGACGTCGACCATCACAGGTCCTGCGCAAACGTGCGCTCGGCGCGACGGAAGACGTATTGTCCCACGACGTTGACCACGACGATGATGCCGCACGCCGCTGCAATGTACCAGCCCATCGCGGGCGGCCATCCCAGCCAATCGGAGGGGTCGACGGCGGGCTGCCAGAACGCATGGTGGAAGAGCTCGACGGCGATGGTCACCGGGTTGCACATGTACAGGTGGAAGATCCACGGTATATCGCGGGTGATGTCAGCCACCATGACCCATGTGTACAGGATCGGCGATGCCCATGTGGCCACGGTGCGAACGATCTCCACCATGTTGGAGGCGTCACGGAATCGCACGTTGAACGCCGAGAAGAACAGTCCGAGCCCCAGGATGAACGCGAGGATCAGGGCCAGTCCGCCCAGTGCCAGCCCGACGGAGAGTAAGGAGGGCACCCAGCCGAAGAGGAACACGCAGACCACGAGAAGGATCGCCAGCTGCGGGAGGAAGTGGATGAAGGAGCCGGTGATGGCGGCGATCGGGAACAATTCTCGCGGCAGATAGATCTTCCGGACCAGAGCCTTGTTCTCGACGATCGATCGCGTAGCCGCACCGAATGCCTCATTGAACAGGTTGACCACGACGATTCCGCTGAACAGGTAGAGCGGGAACGCCTCGACGTTGCGATGCATCCCCAGCACCTGTCCGACGACGAGGAAATACACGAGGAACTGCACGGTGGGTCGGACGTACGACCAGAACCATCCGAGCACCGAGTTGCGGTATCGGACCGAGGTGCTCTTGCCGATCAGCAGGCGCAGCAGGTAGCCATAGCGGAAGACGTCGAGGAGTCCCCGCCCGCGCCCAGGCGTGTCGAAGGCGCTGTAGTCAATAGTTGTCACTGGTGTCCTTGGTGGCCGCCGGGTCCCTACCCTCGGCCAGCCAACGGCCATCCTAACCGAACCGAGCAGTGAGTCGCTGGTGCGACTCTGGCACTCAGCACCGCTGCAGCCGAGCCACCTGCGGACCGAGTACGCCCGTCCCGCCGACCAGCGTGACGGATGTGGATTTCGCCTTGAGCAGGAAGTCGGCGAGCTGCGGCGAGGCGCACGTGCTCGAAGACACGATCAGCGGTGACCCCGAGCCGGCCGCAAGCACCGATCCGGCCAGCGCATCCGGGAAGTCGGTGCCGGTAGCGACGACCACCGACTTCACGCCACCCGAGAACGCCGCGCTGTTGAGCGACGCGTTCGTCGCGTACCGGTCCAGGCCTCCGTAGCGGGTCACGCTGAGTTTGCGTCCGCTGAGCTGGCTCGCGATGCCCTTGGACACCGCTCCCTCGCCGCCCACGATGACCGCCTTGGTCGCCTTCAGCGATCCGAGCAGTGAGAGCGTCGCTGTGTCGAGTGTCGACGATGTGCCCTGCACCAGCACCACAGGCGAACCGTTCGCGCCCGCAACCGCCGCCGCGCCGAGGGCGTCGGCGTATTGGAAGCCGGTGGCAAGGTACACCGTCGTGGCCGTCCCATATGCGGCCGCGACCTTCCGGGCCGTCTCGTAGCGGTCGGCGCCGGCGAGGCGCTCGACAGCGAGCGACGAGCCGAGCAGCGACTTCAGGCGGTCTGCCATCTTCGAATCGAGAACACCTGTGCCCCCGACGAGCACCACCTTTGCGGGCGCGAGCCGCTTCAGCTCGGCTGAGGTGGATGCCGGCAGCTGACTCAGCTGCGCCAGCAGCAGCGAGGCGTCTTTGGTCGCGGCCAGCGGTGCCACGGCCAGAGCGTCGGCGAAGTCAGCACCGGTTGCGAGGTACACCGTCTTCGCTCCGGTCGGGTACGCAGCCTTCGACACCTGAACAGCGGTCTCGTAGCGATCCGCCCCTGCCACACGTGTGCTCGTGTAACCCGTCGCGGTAACGGCTGCCGATGTCTTCGCCACCGACCCTTGACCGGTGATCTTGGCCGTGGCGGTGAGTGTCACTTTCCTGCCGGCGTCGTCATTGGTCACCCGATATGTCGCGGAGGTCGCGCCCTTGATGGCCTGTCCGTCACGTTTCCACTGGTAGGCGAAAGACGAAGGCTTGGGCCACCAGGTGCCGGTCTTAGCGGTCAGGATCTGACCGGCGACCGCCGTGCCCGACACGGTCGGCTCGGGGGTGAGTACAGCATCAGACAGATAGTCACTGTGCGCCCAGAAGGATGAGCCGTTGATCATCAGGCGCCACCACTCCCCGTACGTCCCGGTCCGCTCGTAGACCGAGCCCTGCGTGATCTGAGTCTTGCCCGTCTCACAAGCAGTGGACGGCGCCTTGCGCGCGTTCAGTGTGCCCGTCGTCACGGCTGCGTAGCCGGTGGATGCCGCGATGGCTGCCGAGGTCGGGACGGCGCACGCGTTGCCCGAACCGGCCGGCGTGCCGGTGACCGCCACATCAAGATACTCCGAGGCCACCCACAGCTGCTTGCCGCCGGAGCTGATGCGGGTCCACATGCCGTATGTGCCGGTCGTGGTGACCGTGGCGCCCTTGCTGAGCGAGGTCATCCCGGTCGTGCACTTCTCGGTCGGCGCGGTGCGCACGTTCAGCGAGGCGGCTGTGACCTTCGCCGTGCCCGAGCGGGCGGCGATGTCGTTTGCCGCGGGGACGGTGCACGCAGCGATCTGTGCGGGCGCACCGGTCGAACTGCTGGCATCCGGAGCGAACCAGCTCACATAGAAGTTGTAGAAGTTGCGGTTGCCGTAGGTCGAGCACTTGTCACCTGTGCCCGAACCGGCAGCAAGCGCCGCGATGTTCGGACGGTACGGCGTGTAGATATACAAGTTCGCGGTCGCCTGGTTCTGGATGTAGACCTTCGACGTGCCGCACGACGAGGACGGGTGCCACTTGATCGTGTTGACCTGGCCGGGCTTGTAGTTGAACGAGTTCGGGTTCAGGACGTAGACCTGCTGCTGTCGCGCACCCAGGTACACCTGATTCACGAATCCGGCGGCAGCTTCGCTGCAAGGTGCCGTGTCAGGGCAGCTCTGCCCCATCGCGGCACGGTAATTCCACGCCGACGGTGCCGTCGAGGTGACGAGGCCCTGCTCCTTCTGGAGCATCACGAGGATCACCTTCTGGCTGATCCCGCAGGCTTTGCCCACGTCGGCGATGATCTGGGCCGCCGTCGTATTCGAACGGGCCGCCACAGCTTTGCAGTACCTGTCCGCCGCCTTGGCCGGCAGATTCCCTTTGAAGCTCTTCAGGCACGTCGGGTTACCGGACGTCGCCTTGCACGTGGCCACCTTGCCGTTGAGAAAAGTCTGAATCTGTGCCGCGGTCATCGCGTCGCCGTCGAAGAATTCGGCGTCGCTGATGATGAATCCGCCCTCGAGGATCGACCCCGGAAGGTCTGCGGCCTGCGCCGGTGCAGGGCTGAGAAGCGACATCATCCCCGCGATCAGCGCGATCGCGACGGCGGCGACGACCGCCTTCAGAGACGTCGCTCGGCGGCGATCGAGGGTGTGAAGCATGTGACCATTGTTACTGAAGTCAACAGTCAATACCACCTGAAAGTCGGACCCCGACGCAAAGACACGCCGATTCCAGCGAGCTCGCAGAGGCGCCGCGCATCTCAGAGATCAGCGTGCAGCTGCCAGACCCTCTCGGCGGCACCGGCCCACGAGAACGCCCGGCCCCGGTCTCCGGAAAGCACAGCGAGACGCTCGACGGCCGCGGAGGATCCGAGCGCCTCCCCCATCGCCTCTGTCAATGCGTCGGGGTCGCGAGGATCGGCGAGCAGCCCGCCGTCCACCAGGACTTCACGATGCACGTCGCTGCCCGCGGCCACGACGGGAACGCCCGCACGCAGCGCCTCGAGCAGTCGCCAGGGGAAGTACGTCCGCGTCGACGGCGCCATGAACACGAGCGTTCCCCCCAGGACCGCGCCCAGATCCCACGCGTCGAGCGCGCCGCGCACGTGCAACCGGCTCTCAGAGATCCCGGCCTCCCCCGCCAGCGCCACGATCGCCGGCTCGCCCCCCTCGGGGGCGTCGACCACGACGACAGGCAGGTCGGAGCCCTGAGCGGCTATCGCCACGAAGGCGTCGGAGAGGCCGGTGGATGCCGCGACAGAGCCACTCAGCAGGATGCACCCCTCGGGGAGCCCGAGCTCTCGTCGACGGCCCACTTCGTCGGACGGGACGCGGAAGTCCTCGGGCGGGGCACCCGAGATGACCCGGATCCGGTCACCGAGGTGTGCGAGCGCCGCGATGCGCTCCGCGGCGGCATGGGTGGGCACGACCACCGCATCGGCGTGCTTGGCCGCCCGTTTCAGCATCGCCCGGTGCCAGGCCACTGTGGTCCGTGACAGCTCGTCCGGGTTCTCCCACGGATCCAGATCCCACACGGTGACCACAGTCTGATCGTGGTCGTGAACCCGGTCGTGCTTCATCAGCGGGGCCATCAGTGTCGGCGCGTGGATGAGTCCACCGGCGGCGCCCGAGGCGGCACCGAGCTGCCATGCAGCGGCCAGCTCACGCCGCGGCAGGCGGAGCTTCGTGATGTCGACGAGCCCCGGCACCTCTGCCTCGAGCAGCCCGGCGACATCGGGCCCGGCTGCCGGCACGATCGCCTCCACCGCGCAGCCCGAAGGCGCCGTGGACACGAGCGCCCGCCCGAGTTCGCGCGATGCGGCCGCCAGATCTGCGTCGACGGCGGCCACGACCTGGTCGAGCACGACGCGCAGAGTCACCGTCATGGCATGAGCCTAACCACGCTCAGCCCGCGGGGGTGGGCGTCGGCGTCGGCGGGTGCAGCGCGGCATCCACCATCTCGTGAATGGCGGCGAAATCGGCGTTGTCGGGGTCGATGTCGTTCTCAAGCGTGAGCTCGATCGTGGTGACCTCGTGCTCCTTGGCCTTGAGCGCGAGCTCGGCGAGGTACGAGATCATCGTGTCGGGAATGTCGGTGTTCACGACGTCGGCCCCGGCCTGGGCGATGTCCTGGAAGTTGGCGAGCACGTTGCCCGGCGTGAACTGCGCGAGGATCGCGGTCTGCAGCTCACGCTGCCGCTTCATGCGGTCCCAGTCGCTGGTCGTGTAGCGGGAGCGGGCGTACCACTGAGCGGTGTCGCCGTCCATCTGCTGCGTTCCCGCTTCGATCCAGCCGGTGATGCCCGACAGGCTGCCGTCCTCGTTCTCGTGCAGCGCACCGGTGGGCAGTCGCTCGTCGACAGTGATCTTCACGCCGCCGAGCGCGTCGATGAGGGCGGCGAATCCGTCCATGTCGATGAAGACGAAGTAGGGGATCTCGATGCCGAGCACGCCCTCGGCGGCGTCGCGCGTCGCCTCGATGCCCGGCGTGGAGCCGATGCTCGCAGCATCCGGATACAGCGCCTCACCGTCGCGGCAGAGGCCCACCTCGGTGTTGAGCTGGTTGATCTTGTTGTCCCAACCGCAGGTGGGGTGTGCGAGGCCCTGGTGACCCTCGGGGTACAGCTCCTGCATCGGGCCCTCGGAGAAGGGCACGTCGCGCATGTCGCGCGGGATGCCGGTGATCGTGATCTCACCCGATTCGGCGTTGACCGAGACGACCGAGATGCTGTCGAACAGCATGTGGTCGCGCCCCTTGGCGCTGTCGGCGCCCAGCAGCAGGAAGTTGTAGTAGCCGTCGGACGGCGGCACGGAAGGACCGGCGCCGAACACGGCGCTGATGGTCTCACGCGTGGTCGCGACATACTGCGAAGCGGCGACGGCGGTGCCGGCCGGGATGACCGTCAGCACCACGGCGAGCGCGGCCACGCCGATGCGAGCGGCAGGACGGGCCTTGACCAGACGGGTCAGCCGGATGGTGTCGATGCCGAGCACGACCCACAGCAGGGCATACGCCAGCAGAACGATCTGGGCAGCCACGAGGACGAACCAGTTGGTCGCGAGCGTGACCAGCACAGAGCGCCACAGCAGGCCGGTGACCACCGCGACGATCAGCAAGACCCACATGACGATCGTCGCGCCCAGGCCGAAGCGCCCGAGCTTGCGGTTGCCGGCGAGGATCTGCGCCGACCCCGGCAGGAGGAAGTTGCCGGCGACGAGCCACCACGCGCGGCGCGACATGATCGCCGGGTCGCTCGTGTCAGGGTGGCGCAGCGGCTTCGCGGTGAGGATGCCGGGGCGCGACGTGCTCGCTGCGGGGTGGGCGTCGCGCGTGATGCGCGGCGGGCTGGCGACGCTCACAGGGAGTCCTTGAGCCGACGGTTCTTCTCCTCGACCTGCGCCTCGAGCGTGCGGGCATAAGCCTCGATCGCGTCGCCGTAGCGGGCGTCGGCCGCTCCGAGGATCCGGGCGGCAAGCAGCCCGGCGTTCTTGGCGCCGTTGATCGATACCGTCGCCACGGGAACGCCGGCGGGCATCTGGACGATGCTGAGCAGCGAGTCGAGGCCATCGAGGGTGGCGAGCTGCACCGGAACGCCGATCACCGGCAGCGCAGTGACCGACGCGAGCATACCCGGGAGGTGGGCCGCTCCCCCCGCACCGGCGATGATGACCTGCAGTCCGCGGGCCCGTGCTTCGCGACCGTAGCGCAGCAGTTTGTCGGGTGTGCGATGGGCCGAGACGACCTCGACCTCATGCGGAATGTCGAGGTCGGTGAGCGCCTGAGACGCGTCGCTCATGACGCGCCAGTCGGAGTCGGACCCCATGACGACGCCCACCAGCGGGGTCTCGGACGAGTGCAGCGGGGGGTTCACTCGACCAGGCTAGGACGCCGACCTGCAAACTCCCCGCAACCACACGGCACGGATGAGCGTTCGACCGCCGCGATCAGGAGAAGTGGGCGGCGGCGGCGCGGGCCTCGTAGGCCACCGCGTCGAGGTCGTCACCCACCGCGTTCACGTGGCCCACCTTGCGGCCCGGGCGCGGAGACTTGCCGTAGGTGTGCACTTTGACCGCGGGGTGGTCGGCGAGCGCCGCGGGCAGACGGTCCTCGAGCGTGCCTTCGGCCGGTCCACCGAGGATGTTCACCATCACCGACCACGGCTGCCGGGCGTCGACGTCGCCCAACGGCAGATCGAGCACGGCGCGCAGATGCTGCTCGAACTGGCTCGTCACGGCTCCGTCCTGACTCCAGTGCCCGCTGTTGTGCGGGCGCATCGCCAGCTCGTTGACCAGCAGCCGCTCATCCAGCGTCTCGAACAGCTCGACGGCGAGCATCCCAGTGACTCCGAGCCCCTCGGCAATCCCGGTGCCGATCTGCGCGGCCACGGCGGTCAGCCGATCCGAGCGGTGCGGGGCCGGCGCGAGCACTTCGGCGCACACCCCGTCGCGCTGCACCGTCTCCACGACCGGGTACGCCACGAGCCCCCCGGAGGGACGCCGCGCCACCTGCTGTGCGAGCTCGCGCGAGAACGCCACGAGCTCCTCCACCAGCAGCTGCCCTCCCACGGGCAGATCACCGAGCCAGTCGGCCGCCGCTGCGGCATCCGACACCACCCGCACACCCTTGCCGTCGTAGCCGCCGCGCGGCGTCTTCACGACGGCGCGCCCACCGTGCGCGTCGAGGAACGACTGCAGACCGGCCTCATCCGAGAACGCGGCCCAGTCCGGCTGCGGTATGCCGAGCTCGTCCAGCCGGGCGCGCATGAGCAGCTTGTCCTGTGCGTACAGCAGCGCATCCGGTCCCGGGTGCACGGAGACACCGGCATCCACCAGCGCCCGCAGCACGTCCTGCGGGACGTGCTCATGGTCGAAGGTGACCACGTCGACGTCCTTCGCGAACGCGGCGACGGTGTCGAGGTCGCGGTAGTCACCCACCGCGGTGGCCGCCAGCTGCGCCGACATGCCGTCCTGCTCGGCGAGCACACTCACCTGCACGCCGAGCTCGACGGCCGGCGCGATCATCATCCGCGCAAGCTGCCCGCCGCCGACGATTCCGACCCGCAGTGACATGGTGCTCCCTTTCGTCCTCACCATCTTCCCGCACCGCGCGTCGACCTGCGCACGGTGGCTCATGCGATGGATGCCGGGAGGAACCTCAGCGGTCGTCGTCGACGATCGGGATGCTGTGCGAGTCGCGATGCGCGAGGATCTGGCTGACCTCGACCTGGTCGGCGAGCACTTCGTGCACGAGCCGCACCGATGGGATGTTCACCATGCGCAACGGCGCATCCACCCCGTTCGACAGGGTCAGCGTGCCGGCGCCGAACATCCGCTGCAGCGGCCCGCGCCGCTCGGCGATCGTGTACCCCCGTGCGTGCAGGATCTCTTTGCGGCGGCGCCCGATGAGCCCGCTCTGCTCCACGACCCGACGCGTCGTGATCGTATAGGTGTGGGCGAGCCAGCGCAGGAAGGGGATCACCACCAGCAGCAGGATCAGCACACCGGCCGCGGCCCACAGCATCCACTCCTCGAACGGCTCGGGAACATGACCGGTGAACAAGCCCACCGCCCCCGCGACCGCGACCAGGACGAGCGCCGACCAGGTCAGCCGGCGCGCGTGGGTGTGCAGCCGTGCGACGCGCAGCTCGGGGGTCGCGGCACCCGGAGCCGGCGCGAACGGCCTGCCGTGGTACGCGGTGGGCTGGGTCACAGTCCCATTGTGGCCGGGGTCCTCGGCGTCGGGGGCGGCGGCGCGCCGGGTCAGGGCTCAGCGCACGTGCACGACGTCGCCGGCGGCGACGAGCGTCTCCACGCCCCGTGTCGACACGACCAGGCGCCCGTCGGGGTCGAGGCGCTCTGCACGCCCCTCCAGCACGACGCCGTCGGGCAGATTCACGCGCACGTCGGAGCCGATCGTGGCGCACAGTCCCTCGATCCGGGCGTGCAGCGCCGCCGAGTCGCCGTCGGCGACGGCGAGGGCGGCGATGTCGTCGCGCAGGGCCGTCAGGTAGTCGGCGAGCAGCCGGTCTTCGTCGGCGGTGCGGCCGATCGCCGCGAAGGACGTCGCCGTGGGCACCGGAAGCTCCTCCGCGGTCATCGTCGTGTTGACGCCGACACCCACGACGACCGCCTGCGGGTCGCTGGGCATCACCTCGGCGAGGATGCCCGAAATCTTGAGCCCATCCGCCAGCACGTCGTTGGGCCACTTCAGCTGCACGTCGACGCCGGGCAGTTGCGCGGCCACGGCCCTGGTCATGGCCGCGCCGGCGACCAGCGGAATCCATCCGCGCGCCACGGTCGGGATCGCGCCGACCCGCAACAGCACCGAGACGGCCACCGCACTGCCCGGCGGGGTGTTCCAGCTGCGATCGAGCCTGCCGCGCCCCGCGCGCTGATCGCGGGTGACCAGCACCGACAGGTGGGGGTGACCGTCGGGGTCCTGGGCCGCGTCGCGCAGCAGCTTGGCATTGGTCGAGTCGACCGTCTCGATCACGTGCAGGCGCGGCGTGACCGCCGCCGCGCGTGGATATCCAGGAGCGGGGAGCGTCATGCACGCCACCCTACGCGTGTGATCGAGGCCCCGGCATCCCCCACCGCGGCACCTTTCCCGACCATTCGCGCAGTGAATCGCACAGTGGATGCCGGATTGCATTGTGCCTGTCCGCCAACTCATCCGCGCGGCTGCTCGCTAGGGTGGAACGCGTGACCGATCAGCCCGACATGTCCACGACCGCCGGCAAGATCGCCGACCTCCGCGCACGCTATGACGAAGCGGTCGTCGAGGCCGAGGCGGTCTCCCGCGAGAAGCAGCACGCGAAGGGCAAGCTGACCGCCCGCGAGCGCATCGAGATCCTCGTCGATCCCGGCTCGTTCGTCGAGCTCGACGAGTACGTCCGCCACCGCACCACCGCGTTCGGCATGGACCGCTCCCGTCCCTACGGCGATTCCGTCGTCACCGGTGTGGCGACCATCCACGGCCGCACCGTCGCCGTGTACGCGCAGGACTTCACCACGTTCGGCGGATCGCTGGGCGAGGTCGCCGGCGACAAGATCATCAAGGTCATGGAGTTCGCGCTGCGCGGCGGCATGCCGATCGTCGGCATCCTCGACTCGGGTGGCGCGCGCATCCAGGAGGGTGTCGTCGCGCTGGGCAAGTACGGCGAGATCTTCCGGCTGAACACCCAGGCGTCCGGGGTGATCCCGCAGATCTCGATCATCATGGGTCCAGCCGCCGGCGGCGCCGTGTACTCCCCCGCCCTCACCGACTTCGTGATCATGGTCGACAAGACCAGCCAGATGTTCGTCACCGGCCCCGATGTCATCAAGACGGTCACCGGCGAGGACGTCGGCATGGAGGAGCTCGGCGGCGCGTACACGCACAACACCCGCTCGGGCGTCGCTCACTACCTCGCCGAAGACGAGGACGACGCGCTCGATTACGTGCGCACGCTGCTCGGCTACTTGCCTGACAACAACCTGTCCGAGCTGCCCGGCTATGAGAACGAGTTCGAGTGGGAGACCACCGACAGCGACCGCATGCTGAACACGATCATCCCCGACTCGGCCAACCAGCCCTACGACATCCACCAGGTCATCTCGCACATCGTCGACGCGGGCGACTTCCTCGAGGTGCAGCCGCTGTTCGCCCCGAACATCGTCATCGGCTTCGGCCGCATCGAAGGCCGCAGCGTCGGCATCATCGCGAACCAGCCGTCGCAGATGGCCGGCACGCTCAACATCGAAGCCGGCGAGAAGGCGAGCCGCTTCGTCCGGTTCTGCGATGCCTTCTCGATCCCGATCGTCACGCTCGTCGACGTGCCCGGCTACCTCCCCGGCACCGACCAGGAATGGACCGGCGTGATCCGCCGCGGCGCAAAGCTGCTCTACGCCTACGCCGAGGCGACCGTGCCACTGGTCACCGTCATCCTGCGCAAGGCGTACGGCGGCGCCTACATCGTCATGGGATCCAAGCAGCTCGGCGCCGACATCAACCTCGCCTGGCCGACCGCCGAGATCGCGGTCATGGGCGGTCAGGGCGCGGTCAACATCCTCTACCGCGGCGAGATCAAGCGTGCCGAAGAAGCAGGCGAAGACGTCGCCGCCGTGCGGACGAAGCTCGCGAACGAATACACCTACAACGTCGCGTCGCCGTTCCTGGCGGCCGAACGCGGTGAGCTCGACGGCATCATCGAACCCGCCCAGACCCGTGTCTCGATCGCGAAGTCGCTGCGGGCGCTGCGGGGCAAGCGGGCCAGTCTGCCGGCGAAGAAGCACGGTAACATCCCGCTATGAGCCGGGACGACGCCCCAGCCGCGCCCTCCGAGGCGGGGCTGTCACTGCAGGTGCGCCGGGGAGACCCGACGCCCGAAGAGCTCGCCGCGGTCATGGCCGTGGTCACGGAGGCATACCAGGTCGAGGCGTCGACGGCGCTCGCAGACGACGAACCGGAGATATCGGCTTGGCAGGTCTCGGCCCGTGCCTTGCGCGAGCCGCTGCGCCGCGAACTCGGATGGCGTGGATGAGAGCTTTCTCATAGGATTCTCACGTTTGTCCCCCAAAGTACCTACAGACAGGGCCGCGCGGGGTACATCACAATTGAACTGCTGGAACGCTTCTGCGTTCGGCTGACTGTTCTCGCAGTCAGCCCGCGAGTCGGTTTTCGGGTAACCGCTCGCATGGCGAGGGGCGGGCGGCTTCGCCGCCCCTCGCCTTCCTCTTCTTTCGGACCGGTTTCGGCGACGGATGCCAGGCGACGTCCCCCACGACGATGGATGCCGGAGCGTTCAGCTCTCGGATGCGTCGTCGTCCCTGGCATCCGGTCGCCGGATCTCACGCCACAGATCGACCTGATCGTCAGCGCCCGGATCGTTCTTCGGTCGTGACCGGCCGACGACGGTGACCGCTATCTGCGGATGCGACGAGGTGCGGACGTAGATGCGCTCACTCGAGGCCTCCGCCAGCGCCTCGGCCAGTTCGGCACGCACTGCCGCCATGCCTTCGTCGTCGACGCCTTCCAGTCCGCCCTCGTCGAGCACCGTGACGGCCGCGCCGCGACGGCGCGCAGCCTCCAGCCGGGTGCTCACCGTGTCGTCCAGCAGGCGTCGGCCGCGGATGTCGTCGCGCAGCCGGCCTTCCGCCAGCCGCGCGCGCTCGCGTTCGTCATCGTCGAGGTCGCCGTCGCTCTCGACCGTCCGCACCAGCACCGGGCCGGCAACCGCCAGCGCCCGCTGCACCTGGGTGCGGCGCTCGCTGCGCCGCCCGTCCTGCGACGCCAGCCACTCCCCGGCCGCGCGCTGCAGTTCGGTGAGGTCTGCGGTGTCACGGGCGGCTCGTTCGACCAGCCGGCTGATGATCTGCGCAACGCCCACCCAGACGACCAGTCCGACCACCCCGAGCGCGAGCGCATCGCGCGGGCCGATCCACACCACCGCCTCGACCGCGGTGATGGTCGCGCCGATCCACGCCGTCCACGTGCGACGGCGCACCATGACGATCGTCATCAGGGCGCTGATGCCGCCCAGACTCCATGTCGCATACGCCTCGAGCCGCGCATCCGGTCCCGCGGCGAACCACGTCGCTGCCGGCACGATGGCCGCGTTGGCAACGGCCAGCACTGCCGCCCACCCCGGCAGCACCGAGCGACGCCCCAACTCGGCGGTGATCGCCGGAGACTCCTCCGTCTGCCGGGGGCCGACATTCCAGAAGATGCAGAGCCAGGTCGTCACCAGGAACAGCGCGAGCGTCGCGATCATGATCAGCGGGTAGTCGGGAGACACCGTCCACAGCAGACCGCCGACGGCAAGGTACGCGGTGAAGGCGACCGCGAGCCCTGACAGCATCGACCGCACGGAGATGTTCATCGCGGGTGCTCCCAGATGATCGTGACGGTCGTGCCGTCGGCGTCGCTGACGATCGCCGTGCGGCCGGCCACGGCCGCGACCCGCGCCACGATCGACGCGCGGATGCCGAGCCGGTCGACCGGCACCGCATCGCGGTCGAAGCCGTCGCCCGCGTCCGACACGGTGACCTCCAACCCCGCGTCATCGGCTTCAAGCCGGACGGCGAGTCCCACCCCTCCCGCGTGCTGCACGGCGTTCGCGATCGCCTGGGTGGCAGCCAGCGCCAGTGCCCGTGCCACTCGGCCCGGCACCGGCGGCGCCGTCTCGTCGACGTCGCAGTCGACGTCGAGGGCGACCCCGAACTCGGCGGCGGCCGTCGCGATCGCACGGGCGACCGACACGGGCGGGACCGGTTCATCGGGACCCTCCTCTGCATCGCGATCTGCGTTCGCCAGGCGGGTCAGCGCCTCGCGCGCCATCGATACCGCCAGCGCGCGCTCGCGCGGCGTCGAGGCCCGTTCCGCGGCGATCAGGGCCGCCAGCACGCTGTCGTGCATGAGCGCGGCCACGGCCACGCGCTCCTTCTCGGCGGCATCGGCGGCGGCGGCGGTCGCGTACGAGGCGACGGCGGTGGCCCGGGTCCGGTCGATGCCGACCGCGACCGATCGCAGCATCCATCCCAGCGTCAGCACGACACCCGCGAAGATCAGCGCGAACACGACGTCGAGGACGACGACGATCACGATCTGCGGGGGCGGGAACTCCAGCTGCCACAGTCGCACCACGCCGTAGAGCAGCGGCATGAGCAATGCGCACACCACCTGCAGCGGCATCCGGAACGCGATGACCGCCGCCGTCGTGGCGACGTTGATGAGGTACCAGATCCACGGTTCGGCATCCACGTCCGCCGGCAGCCCTGCGGTGGCAGCAGGCCACGCCAGCAGCACCAGCACGAACGCGCCGGCGAACACCGCGCTGGTCACCCGGGCGAACACCCCCACGAGGCACGCCACGATCATGATCGCGAGCGGAATGAACGCGATCAGGCACAGCACCAGGTGCCAGCCGGGGTGCTCCTGCACAGAGGACAGCGCGTTGATGAACGACTGCGTGCCCAAGATTGCGCTGGCGAACGCGACCGCGATCATCGCAATCCGCTCGACGCGCCGCTGGGTGAAGTTCTCCGCGCCGCCTGTCAGGTCGCCCAGGGCGCGGCGGACGGCGGGATCGCCGGGCAGGCCGACCGTGTCAGTGGCCACCGGGCCTCACCTCAGTCGCCGCCGGGGCCGTCGGCGGTGCCCTCGACGACGAGCCCGTCTTCCATCGCGCGGCGCAGCAGATCGACCTTGGTGGGCGCCGGACGCCCCACGTCGACGTACTTCACGCGGACGCGCGTGATGTTCTCCTTGGCCGTCGAGTAGGCGATGCCGAGCCGCTCCGCCACAGCCTTCAGCGGCAGCCCGGCCGCATACAGCCGCAGCACGTCGCGCTCACGTGCGGACAGTTGTGCATCGGCGAACGCGCGGTCGCCGTCGACGGCGCTGGCCCACTCCACGTTGTCGAGCGGCTCGCCCCGCGCCACGGTGCGGATAGCGTCGATGACCTCCTCGATGCGCGACGATTTGCTGATGACCCCGGCCGCGCCGGCCGACAGAGCCTCGCGCACGGCTGCGGGACGGTCGGCCACGCTGTGGATGATCACCGGCGACCCGTCGCGGACGAGCCGCGTGACGTTCTCGGTCACCGTCGTCCCATCGCCGAGGGTGAGATCGAGCACCACGACGTCGGCGGGCGGCGAGGCCGAGAACACACGCCAGTCGAGGTAGGCGCGCACGGTGCTGCCGGAGAACACGACCTGCTTGGTCGTCGTGCGGGCGCACGCGGCCTCCAGCCCGAGCCGCACGGACTCGTGGTCGTCGATCAGCGCCACCCTCGTCATGGCGATCAGCCTAGCGAGGCGGGCCTCAGCGTGAGAGCACGGTGACGGCTTCGACGTGGTGCGAGTGCGGGAACAGATCGACCGCGCGCACATTCTGCGCCGTGAACCCGTGGGTCCGGAAGATCGCGAGGTCGCGCGACAGTGCCACCGGGTCACATGCGACGTAGACCACTCGCGCCGGGTTCAGTTCGACGAGTCGCTCGACGACCTCGCGACCCGCCCCGGCGCGCGGCGGGTCGAGCACGACGACGCCGTTCTCGAGTCGTGCCCGTTGCGAGGGGGATGCCGTGGCGGCCAGCTGTGCCAGCCAGCGATCGACCCGGCCGGTCTCGGCACGGGCGCCCACCCAGTCGGCGAGGTTGGCGCCGGCGTGGTCGGTGGCGCGGGGGTCGGATTCGACGGTGGTGATCTTCGTGGCGGGTCCCCCGATGAATGCCACGGCGGCGGCGAGCAGGCCGACTCCGCCGTACAGGTCGAGATGCCAGGCGTCCGGGTCGACGGACTCGACCCCGTCGGTGACGAGGTCGGTGAGTGTCGTGGCGGCGAGGCGGTGCACCTGCCAGAAGCCGCCGGCACCCACGCGGAACTCCCGCCCGCCCACGACCTCAGTGAGCACTTCAGCCGCGGCCGGGTCGATCGCACGGGCACCGCCGCGGCGTGGGCCGCGCGCAGCGCCGCCGCGCGAGGATCGACCGCGCTCGGTGCCGTTGCGCGGCGAGCCCGCGCGCCGGTCTGCAGCGTGCTCGGGTGCCGAACGAAGGTGCCCGGCGCCGCGAGAATCCGGTCGGGCGACGATCCGCACGCGGCCGTCGGCCGGCTGGATGAAGTCGAGACCGCCCCCGTCGGCGCTGCGTGATTGCAGAGCCGCTGCGGCGATCGCCCCGGTGGCCAGCGGCAGATCGTCGACCTCGATGACCCGGTGACTGCGGGCGGCGTACGGGCCGATGCGGCCGGCGTCGTCGACGTGCAGGCTGACCCGGGTGCGCCAGCCGGTGCCGTCGGCAGTCTCGGTAGCGAGTTCGGCGCCGTCGGCGTCGCGCGCGGGATGGGCGCCCTCGATCGTGACGGGCAGGTCGAGGCCGCCGATGCGCTGCAGCGCGTCGCGCACCACGTGCAGCTTCAGCTCACGCTGATGATCGAGCGCGATGTGGCCGAAGTCGGCGCCGCCGGGCCGGTCTTCCGGCGCAGTGTCGATGTCGGCCTGCCGCCACACGTGCGGGCGGCGATGCGGCGACGCGGCGAGCACTTCGAGGGCCTCACCCCGCCAGAAGGACGACTTGCGGGTGTCGGTCAGTCGCGCGCGGACCCGCTCGCCCGGAATCGCGTCCGGCACGAACACGACCCGCCCCTCGTGGCGTGCGACGAAGACGCCGCCGTGCGCGACGTCGGTGACGTCCAGGTCTACGAGGTCTCCGGCATCCATTCTTCGACTCTTCCACACCCGTCCCCGCGCCGAGACGGCCACCCCCACGTCGAGACGGCCATCCTCACGCCCCACGTCGAGACGGCCATCCCCACGCCGAGACGGCCGGCCACCTCGGAGAACAAGTGGCCACCTCGGCGAACAAATGGCCACCTCGGCGAACAAGTGGCCACCTCGGCGAACAAGTGGCCACCTCGGCGCGCGGGCCTCATTGCCAGGCGCCACCTCGGCGAGGCGGCGGCCGGTGCCGGGTAGCGTGGGGGCATGCGCGTGTGCCTGGCATCCACTTCTCCCGCCCGCCTCATGCTGCTGCGCCAGGCCGGCATCGAGCCGCTCACGCGGGCACCGCAGGTCGACGAGGACGCCGTGATCGCCGCCATCGAGGCGCACGAGGGTCGCACGCTCAGCCCGCAGGAGCACGTCCTGCTGCTCGCGCGCCGCAAAGCGGCCGACGTGGCCGCGACCCTCTCCGCCGAAGAGCCGGACTTCGACGGGATCGTGATCGGCGGCGACTCGATGTTCGAGCTCGACGGAGAGATCCTCGGCAAGCCGTATGAGCCCGATGTGGCAACCGCACGGTGGCGCGCGATGCGCGGGAAGACGGGCCTCCTGCACTCGGGGCACAGCGTGTTCCGGCTCGCGCCCGGTGCCGAGCCGAACGAGGCCCACGCCGTCGCCGAGGCCTCGGTGACCTTCGCCGCGGACGTGACGGACGTCGAGATCGACGCGTACGTCGCCTCGGGTGAACCGCTGCAGGTGGCGGGCGCGTTCACAGTCGACAGCCTCGGCGGGGCGTTCATCGAGCGCGTCGAGGGCGACCCGTCCACGGTCGTGGGAATGTCGCTGTCGACGCTGCGGCGCCTGGCCGGCGAACTCGGAGTGGGGTGGACCGATCTCTGGACGCGCCCGCAGGGGTCGTAGACTCCCCCACACGATTTCGCGATGATCTTGTGCGAGTGATCCAAAGGGCAGACCGGTCTGCTCGGTAGGCTCGAACCCATGCCTCATATCGCCAAGGTGCTCATCGCGAACCGCGGCGAGATCGCCGTACGTGTCATCCGCGCCGCCCGGGACTCCGGCAAGGCCTCGGTCGCCGTCTACGCCGATCAGGACCGCGACGCTCTGCACACGACGCTCGCCGATGAGGCGTACGCACTCGAGGGCGCCACGAGCGCCGAGACGTACCTGTCGATCGAGAAGATCCTGTCGGTGGCTCGTCGGTCGGGGGCGGATGCCGTGCACCCCGGCTACGGATTCCTCGCAGAGAACGCCGACTTCGCCCGCGCCGTGATCGCGGCCGGGCTGACCTGGATCGGCCCGTCGCCCGAGGCGATCGAGTCGCTCGGCGACAAGGTCACCGCCCGCCACGTCGCCGAGAAGGTCGGCGCACCGCTCGCTCCGGGCACGCCGGGACCGGTCGAGGGCGCCGACGAGGTCATCGCCTTCGCGCAGGAGCACGGGCTGCCCATCGCCATCAAGGCCGCGTACGGCGGCGGCGGGCGCGGGCTCAAGGTCGCGCGCGAGCTGTCCGAGGTGGCCGAGCAGTTCGAGTCAGCCACCCGCGAGGCGATCACCGCTTTCGGTCGCGGCGAGTGCTTCGTCGAGAAGTACCTCGACAAGCCGCGGCACGTCGAGACGCAGTGCCTGGCCGACGCCGCCGGCAACGTCGTGGTGGTCTCCACCCGCGACTGCTCGCTGCAGCGTCGCCACCAGAAGCTCGTCGAAGAGGCACCCGCGCCGTTCTTGACCGACGAGCAGAACCGCGTCCTCTACGAGTCGTCCAAGGCGATCCTGCGCGATGTCGGCTACGTCGGGGCCGGCACGTGCGAGTTCCTGATCGGAGCCGACGGCACCATCTCGTTCCTCGAGGTGAACACCCGGCTGCAGGTCGAGCACCCGGTGTCCGAAGAGGTCACGGGCCTCGACCTCGTCCGCGAACAGTTCCGGCTCGCCGAGGGCGGCACGCTCGACTACGACGACCCGACGCCGTCCGGCCACTCGATCGAGTTCCGGATCAACGGCGAAGACCCGGGCCGGGGCTTCCTGCCGCAGCCCGGACGCATTCATGTGTTCAAGACGTTCGGGGGCCCCGGGATCCGTCTCGACTCCGGTGTCACCGCCGGCGACAGCGTCTCGGGCGCGTTCGACTCGCTGCTGGGCAAGATCATCGTCACCGGCCGCGACCGCGCCGAGGCGCTCGAGCGCGCCCGCCGCGCCCTCGACGAGTTCGAGGTCTCGGGCATGCCCACTGTGCTCCCCTTCCACCGGAAGGTCGTCCGCGATCCCGCCTTCACCGCCGACGACGGCTCGTTCGGCGTCTACACGCGCTGGATCGAGACCGAGTTCGTCAACGACATCCCGCCGTGGGACGGCGAGCTCGAGTCGCCCGAGCCCGCCGAGCCCCGCCACACGGTCGTCGTGGAGGTGTCGGGCAAACGCCTCGAGGTGAGCCTGCCCGACCGCATCGTGCAGACGCCGGCGAAGGTCGGGCGGCCCGCGGCCGTGCCGCCGTCGCGCCGGTCGCACTCGCAGACCGGCATGGCCGGGGCGTCGGGCGATGCCGTCAGCGCGCCGATGCAGGCCACGATCGTCAAGGTCGCGGTCGAAGACGGCCAGCATGTCGTCAAGGGCGACCTGGTCGTCGTGCTCGAGGCCATGAAGATGGAGCAGCCGATCCAGGCGCACAAGGACGGTGTGATCGGCACGATCAACGCCAGCCCGGGCACCACGGTCTCGGCCGGGCACCAGCTGCTGACCATCTCCTGACGGACTGATCCGCTGCGGACTTCACCCGATCCCGCGAGTCTCGACGCTCGGACGCGTACCGTAAGGAGCATGAAAGGCCACCTCGTCGCGTTCGCCGCATCCGTGCCGCTGCTGCTGCTGTTGTCGGGATGCGCCGCGCAGCCTTCGGTCGATCTCGATGGCGCGCGTGAGTGGGTGGAGACCGTGCAGGCCGAGGAGTCCGACGGCCCCGGAGCTGCCGGCACCGCGTCGATGCTGATCGACAGCGAGCCCGCCGACGACGAGGGCATCCGGCTCGACTTCGCCGCGCCGACCCAACTGGTCCGCGCCGATGCGCGATGCTTCGGTGGTGGAACGGCCGACGTCACGGTGACGGTGTTCTCTGCCGATGGAACCGAGTCCGACACGTTCGACGGCGAGATCCCGTGCGATGAAGCCGCCCACAGCATCGATATCGACTTCGATCCGGCGTCCGCAGCCCTCATCCAGGCTCAGGGCAGCACGCAGACCTATCTGCACGTCACAGTGATCCAGGAGATGGTCGTCGAACGCTGACGCGGGCAGGGTCAGAACGCGATCGCGCGGGGGTGGCTCGCGACCCGCCAGCCACCCGATGATCCGTCCCAGCCGAACGGCTTGGCCCAGTGAGCGGCGGCGCCGAAGCGCGAGCCGGTGCTGAGGGCGACATGCACGCCATCGCGGGCGAAGCCGACGATGTCGGCGCGGCCGTCTCGGTTCACGTCGACGACGCTGCGGGGCATCCACCCCAGCGTCCACTCCGTGGCGCCGAAGTCCATCGTCCACCGTGCGATGCCGGCGAAGGACGTGCCCCTGTTGAGGGCGACGTATGCACCCGTGGACGCGAAGCCTACGATGTCGGGGCGGCCGTCGCCGTTGACATCGGCGAGGGTGCGGGGATGGCGATCACCGCGCCACGATCCAGCGGACGAACTCGAACCGAACGAGCTCGACCACAGGCTCGACCCGCGGAAGGATGTGCCGGTGTTGAGAGAGACGTACGCCCCCCGACCTCCGAAGCCGATGATGTCCGGGCGGCCGTCGTCATTCACATCGCTCACATACCGGGGGTGCGTGCCGACTTTCCATCCCTGGCTGGTGCCGAAGTCCGCGACCCACAGTGCCGGCGCCGCGAATCCGCTGCCGGTGTTTCGCGCGACATACACGCCCTTTGCGCCGAACCCGACCACGTCGGCGCGGCCGTCGCCCGTGACGTCGATGACTGTCCGCGGGTATCGCGATTCGGTCCACCCGCCCGCGGTGGCCGCTGACCCCATGATTCGTCCCCACACGGTGGGCGCCGCGAAGGAGGACCCGGTGTTGCGGGCGACGAAGATACCGACCCCTCCGAACCCGACGACATCGGGCAGCCCGTCCCCCGTGACGTCGGCCAGTACACGCTGGTGCACGCCCACACGCCATCCCTTGTCCGTGCCGAAGTCTGCGACCCAGCGGCGCGCGGGCCCGAAGGAGCTTCCGGTGCCCACCGACACGTACACCCCCGCCGCCCCGAATCCGACGATGTCGGATCGTCCGTCTCCGGTCACATCGATGACGACCCGCGGATACTGCGCGCGGTTCCACCCTTTCGACGTGCCGAAATCGGCAACGGCAAGCCGATGCGTCGCGAGGGTGGTTCCGCTGTTGAGAGCGGTGTAGGCGCCGGGCCCGCCGAACGCGACGAGGTCGGGCCGTCCGTCGGCGTTCAGATCGGTGTCCCACTTCGTGGCCTCGGAGTAATCGTCGATGCCGTTGCCGTTCGTGTCGGGCAGCGACGCGGAGGACGTCGGCCCCACCCGCGAGGAAGCGGTGAGGCAGCACGTCACGCCGCGCGAAGTCAGCACCGTCGTGCCGGACAGATTGCGCCACACTCCGTTGTATGCGCCGCTCGAGTCGCGCAGCGTGTAGTTGTCGAATTGGATGCCGCTGACGGCGACGTAGTGGCGCTTGCCGCTGGGCACGTCGACGGCAGCGTTGAGGATCGACAGGTGCACGTGTGGGCTGGCGCCCGGTGTGCCACCGCAGGGAAGGGTCTGGCCGGCTCGCCCGAGGACGGCACCGGCTTCCACCCACTTTCCGACGAGACTCGAATTGGCGCCCGACAGGTGGTAGTACTCCGACATCCACCCGCCGCCGTGGTCGATGCCGAGGAACCATCCGTTGCTGCAGGTGACGCGATACACCGTGCCCGCCGCGACCGCGCGCACGTTCTTGTCCTTCGCGCTCAGCGGCGCGAAATCGATGGCGCCGCGATGGATGCCGTCGCTGTCGGAGTGCGAGCCGCTGGCGCCCCAGCGCTGACCGGGAGCGAACGGAAACCGGAACACCGGCTGCGGCCCGTACTGCGGCACCGTCAACCGCATCGGCGCCATCGGCAGCGACGACCCCGGCGGGAGCTCACGGGTGAGCGGTCCGGTGGGCCCGTCGTTCTCGTGGTCGTCTTCCGGCTCGGCCGTCGGAGTGGGGCTGGGCGCCGGGGTCGGGCTCACCTCCGGAGTCGGCTTCGACGGGGAGGTCGGCAGCGGCGTCGCAGACGGGCTGGGCACCGCGGAGGGCGAGGGTGACGGCGTGGGGCTGGGAGTCGCCGTGTCGGTCGGCTCGGGTGACGGTTCGGCGCTGGGCGCCGGCGTCGCGGACGGGGTCGCCGCTGCACTCTCCTCGAGTCTGGGCGTATCCGCGATGGCCAGTTCGACCGGCAGCAGTGCGCTCATCACTGCCACGACCGTCCAGCTGCCGATGATTCTTCGTGTCGCTGCCCGCATCCGCCCTCTCCGGGTCTCCCCAGACTCACTCCCAGACTAGGCGCCCCGTGCGATGCGCGCGCGGGGTTGACGTGGCGCGCCCAGAGACGATAGGCGGAGTGGGCTCAGCCGCCCGGATGCCGGGGCCCCGGCATCCCTCTCCACTCAGGCGACGGTGTTCTCGGCCCGGTTCACGAGGTGCATGGCACGGGTCGCGTCGGTGATCGACCCCGACAGCGACGGATACACGGCGAACACGCGCGAGACCTGGTCGACCGTCATGCGCCGCTCGACGGCGATCGCGATCGGGTAGATCAGCTCGGACGCGCGCGGCGCGACGATGACGCCGCCGAGCACCGTGCCCGAACCCTGGTGCGCGATGATCTTCACGAACCCGTCCTTGACACCCATCATCTTGGCGCGCGCATTGGCCGCCAGCGGCAGCTTGTACACGTAGCCGCGCGTCGGGTCGGACTCGAGGTCCTTCTCCTGCACTCCCACGGTGGCGATCTCGGGGGCCGTGAAGATGTTCGCGGTGATGCGCCGCTGCTCCAACGGGATCACGACGTCGCCGAGCGCGTGGAATATCGCAGTGCGGCCCTGCATCGAGGCGACGGATGCCAGGGGCACGAACGTCGTGCAGTCTCCGGCCGCGTAGATGTTGGGCACCGACGTGCGTGCGACCCGGTTGACCTGGATGTGCCCCGAATCGGTGAGCTGGATGCCGGCTTCTGCCAGTCCGATGCCGGCAGTGTTCGGGATGGAGCCGACCGCCATGAGGCAGTGGCTGCCCTCGACCGTGCGACCGTCCGACAGCGTCACCCGCACACCGTCGCCGTCGCGCTCGACCGAGTCGGCACGGGACTTCGACAGGACGGTCATCCCGCCGCGCTTGAACACCTTCTCGAGCACGGTCGCGGCATCCTTGTCCTCGCCGGGGAGCACCCGGTCGCGGCTCGAGATCAGCGTGACCTTCGCACCGAGGTTCATGTACGCAGAGGCGAACTCGGCGCCGGTCACACCAGAGCCGACGACGATGAGGTGCTCGGGGAGCGCCTTCATGTCGTACAGCTGGGTCCAGGTGAGGATCCGCTCGCCGTCGGGCTGGGCGGCGGGCAGCTCGCGAGGCGAGGCGCCCACCGACACCACGAGCGTGTCGGCCTCGACCCGGTCGAAGTCGGTGCCGCCGTCGCCGGTGGACACGACCACCGCGTGCGGGCCGTCGAGGCGGCCGTGGCCCGGGATGATCCGCACGCCTGCTTCGATCAGCTGCACGCGCATGTCGTCGGACTGCTGGCGCGCGAGCGCGAGCAGCCGGCGGTTGACGGCGGCCAGGTTGATGGCGATCTCGGGCTTCAGCGGGCGCCCCGAATCCGACTTCGCGAACAGCTGCACGCCCAGATCGGACGCCTCCGATATCGCGACGGCGGCGTCGGCGGTCGCGATCAGACTCTTCGACGGCACGACGTCGGTGATCACCGCCGAACCGCCCACGCCGGCGCGTTCGACCAGGGTCACCTCGGCTCCGAGCTGCGCCGCGGCCAGCGCCGCCTCGTATCCGCCGGGGCCGCCGCCGAGGACGGCAACGGATTGGGTGCGCTCGAAGCTCAAAGACATGGCATCCATTCTTCCAGCCTCAGACCTGGGCCACGACGCCCCTCCCCTTCTAGAGTGGGTGCCATGTCCGACACGATCCACCCCCTCGACGATCCCGCTGCCGACCCGTTCGAGGTCGCCGCTCAGGCTGCCGCCGACATCGCACGGCTCACGGGCGTCGAGCGGCACGACATCGCCCTCACGCTCGGCAGCGGCTGGGGCAAGGCGGCCGAGCTCATCGGCGAGACGACCGCGAACATCCCCGCCACCGACGTCACCGGTTTCAGCGCGCCCGCGCTGGCCGGGCACGTCGGCTCGCTCCGCAGCATCCTCACTGCGAAGGGGCGCCGCGTGCTCGTCATCGGCGCACGGACCCATTTCTACGAGGGCCACGGCCCGCGCCGCGTCGTGCACAGCGTGCGCACTGCCGCAGCGACCGGCGCGAAGATCATGATGCTCACCAACGGCGCCGGCGGCATCAAGCACACCTGGAAGCCCGGGCAGCCCGTCCTCATCAGCGACCACATCAACCTCACCGGCGCGTCGCCGCTCGAGGGCGCGACGTTCGTCGACCTGACCGACCTGTACTCACTGCGCCTGCGCGACCTCGCACACCGCGTCGACCCCTCACTCGACGAGGGCGTCTACTGCCAGTTCCGCGGGCCGCAGTACGAGACGCCCGCCGAAGTGCGCATGGCCAAGACCATCGGCGGCCACATCGTCGGCATGTCGACCGCGCTCGAGGCGATCGCCGCACGCCAAGCCGGCATGGAGATCCTCGGCTTCTCGCTCATCACGAACATGGCCGCCGGCATCCAGACCACTCCCCTCAGCCACCGCGAGGTCATCGAAGCCGGTCAGCAGGCGGAGCCCGTGATCTCCGACCTGCTGGCGCGCGTGATCGGCCAGCTGTGAACTCTGTCACGGCCGCGCGCGCGTGGCTGAAACAGGACCCCGACCCCGTCACGCGGGCCGAGCTCGAAGAGGTGCTGGCGCGGGTGGATGCCGGTGACGCCGCCGCCGCTGCCGACCTCGACGACCGGTTCTCTTCACGTCTGGCCTTCGGCACGGCCGGGCTGCGCGGGCGCCTGGGTGCCGGCAGCAACCGGATGAACCGGGTCCTGATCGGCCAGGCTGCCGCGGGACTCGCGGCGTACGTGCGGTCTCATTCGACCGACGCGACGCCGACGGTCGTGATCGGGTACGACGGGCGCCGCAACTCCGACGTGTTCGCGCGCGACAGCGCCGAGATCTTCGCGGGTGCGGGACTGCGCGCCGTGCTGCTGCCGAGGCTCCTGCCGACGCCGGTGCTGGCGTTCGCCGTCCGGCACCTGGGTGCGGCCGCGGGCGTCATGGTCACGGCATCCCACAACCCTCCCGACGACAACGGGTACAAGGTGTATCTGGGCGGCCCGGACGGCGGGTCGCAGATCGTGTCACCGGCCGACGCCGAGATCGCGGCGCAGATCCAGCGGGTGGCGGATGCCGGTGACCTCGCCGCCGTCCCCCGCTCGGACGCGTTCGAGCTCGCGGGCGAAGAAATCGTCGATGCGTACGTCGCGGCGACCGCGCTCGTCGCCCCCGCACCTGCGGGAGCCGCCGGGCTGACGTGGGTGTACACCGCCATGCACGGGGTGGGGCACGAGACGCTCGCACAGATCCTCGAGGTGGCGGGGTACCCGCTTCCGGTGGTGGTGTCAGAGCAGATCGAGCCCGACGGGACGTTCCCGACGGTCGCGTTCCCGAACCCCGAAGAGCCCGGGGCCATGGACCTGGCGTTCGCCACCGCACAGGCGGCGGGCGCCGAGGTGATCCTCGCGAACGACCCCGACGCCGACCGGCTCGCGGTCGCGGTGCCCGATGCGTCCGCCCCGGGCGGGTGGCGCCAGCTGACCGGCAACCAGGTCGGGCTGCTGCTGGGCTGGCGCGCCGCGCGGCGGGCCGCGGGCAAGACCGGGGCGGCGGGCGCGGGCGAAGCGCCGGTGGGCAAGACCGGCGCGGCGGGCGCGGGCGAAGCGCCGGTGGGCGGGGGCGCCACGGCCGCGGGGCTGCAGGGCGCGATCACTCCGGACTCGGCGGCGGCGGCCTCGCTCGCCTGCTCCCTCGTGTCGTCGCCCGGGCTGCAGGTCGTGGCCGAGCACTACGGGCTGGACTTCCACTCGACGCTGACCGGGTTCAAGTGGATCTCGCGCGCTCCCGGCCTGGTGTTCGGGTTCGAGGAGGCGCTCGGCTACCTCGTCAACCCCGAGACCGTGCGCGACAAGGACGGCATCTCGGCCGCGATCGCGATCCTCGGGATGATCGCCGAGGCCCGCGAACAGGGTCGCACGCTCGGCGACCTGGTCACCCAGTTCCAGGAGACCTTCGGGTTCTTCGACAGCGGCCAGGTGTCGCTGCGGGTCGAGGACGTGTCGATCATCGGGCGCCTCATGGCGACGCTGCGGGCCGCGCCACCGGCATCCATCGGCGATGTCGCCGTGGAACGCGTCGAGGATCTGCTGACCGTCGCGGACGGCGAGCCCTCGGGCGACATCCTGCGGCTGTGGCTGGCAGACGGGTCTCGCGTACTGGTGCGCCCGAGCGGTACCGAGCCGAAGCTCAAGGTGTACCTCGACGTGCGCGGAACCTCGGCCGCCGACGCCGCCGCACGCCTCGCCTCTCTCGAGGCCGGCGCCCGCACCCTGCTCGCCGGCGCCTGACCCGCGCCCCTCCCGCCGAGCCGCATAGTGCCGTGCGAGCCGCCACGATCTGACCGTCCGACACCATGCGGCTCGGACAGAAGTAGCCGGCTCGCTGCGCTGCCCGTCACGCGCGCCAGTAGTCTCGGAACGTGCTGCTGACCGACACCATCGTCCTCGAGAACTCCCACGTGCGGTTGGAGCCGCTCGACCCCTCACACGCCGACGACCTCACCGAGGCCGCCCAGGGCCTGGAGTACGCCTGGTACACATCGGTACCGGCATCCGTCCCCGACGCGATCGCCGAGCGCCTGAGCAAGAGGGATGCCGGAACGATGAACCCGTTCGCCGTGATACAGGAGGGGCGCGCAGTGGGCATGACGAGCTTCTGCAACATCGACCAGCCCAATCGTCACGTCGAGATCGGCTACACCTGGCTCGCCGCGCGCGTACAGCGCACCGCGGTCAACACCGCCGCCAAGCTGCTGCTGCTGGGGCACGCGTTCGAGGCGTGTGACGCGATCGCCGTCGAGTTCTGCACCCATTGGCACAACCGGCAGTCCCGGGCCGCGATCGAGCGCCTCGGCGCCAAGCAGGACGGGGTGCTCCGCAACCACCGGATCGGCCCGGACGGCACACTGCGCGACACCGTCGTGTACTCGATCCTGCCGCACGAGTGGCCCGCCGTCCGCCTCGGACTGCAGTCGCGACTCGCACGTCGGTAGCCCCTGCTACACTCCGTAACGCGATATATCTCGACCCGCCGGTGGCGATCTCCACCGAGGATCGGCCATCACACCCGCCACGAAAGCACCTCATGAGTTCCACGCCGTCCACCGCCGACGCTCCCGCCGAACATCGCTGGGTGGGTCGCGTCGCGCTGTTCCTCAGCGGCCAGACGGTGAGCCTGCTCGGCTCGGCCCTGGTGCAGTACGCCGTGTTCTGGTACCTCACGATCGAGTACAAATCGGGCTGGATCATGGCTCTCGCGGCCGTGTTCGGCTTCCTGCCGCAGGCGATCGTCTCGGTGTTCGGCGGCGTGTGGGCCGACCGCCACAATCGCAAATACCTGATCATCCTGGCGGATGCCGCGATCGCGGCCTCCACGCTCGCGCTCGCGCTCATCATGATGAGCGGATACGCCGAGGTGTGGCTGCTGTTCGCGGTCATGGCGATCCGTTCGGCGGGCGCCGGCATCCAGATGCCCGCGGTCGCAGCGCTCATCCCGCAGCTGGTGCCGACGTCGCAGCTGCTGCGGATCAACGGCATCAACGGGACCATCCAGTCGGCTATGGCGTTGCTCGCGCCCGCCGCCGGCGGCGCGATCTTCGCATGGTCCACCGCGTACTATCAGGGGTCGGCGGCCGCGCTGATCCCGATCTTCTTCATCGACATCGTCACGGCGGTCATCGGCATCGGTCTGATGTCGCTGATCGCCGTCGGTGCGGTGCGCACCGCGGGGCAGGAGACTCCGGGATACTTCGCCGACCTCGTCGACGGCGTGAAGTACATCGGCTCGCACAAGTTCGTGAAGTGGCTGATGCTGCTGTTCGCGATCATCTTCGTGCTGACGGTCGCACCCTCGAACCTCACCCCGCTCATGGCGGTGCGGTCCTTCGACGCCGGCGAGACCCAGAACGTCGTCAACCTGGCGGTGCTCGAGGTCATGTTCAGCGTCGGCATGATGCTCGGCGGGGCGCTCATCGCGACCCTGTTCGCGAAGCGCAGCCGGATCGGGCTCATCATCGTCTCGTCACTTCTGTTCGGAGTCCTCTCCGTCGGCCTGGGACTCTCCCCGAACATCTGGGTGTTCTTCGGGTTCATGTTCCTCGTCGGTCTCGCAGTGCCGTTCTTCTCGACGCCGTCGATGACACTGCTGCAAGAAAGCGTCGAGCCCGAGCGGCAGGGGCGCGTGTTCGGCTTCGTCGGCATCGTGATGGCCCTGGCGATGCCGCTCGGAATGGTCGTGTTCGGGCCGCTCGCCGACATCATGCCGATCGAGGTGCTCCTCGTGGGCGCGGGCGTCGCCACTTTCATCGTCGTCGGGCTCGCCGTCTGGCTTCCTTCGGGTCGACGCGCGATCGCCGCCGCCCGCGAGATCCAGGCCCGCTCGGCGCAGACCGCGGCCGAGCACCCCGGCGAACCCGCCGCCGACGCGGCGGCCGAGCACCCCGGCAGTCACGCCTGATCCGCGAGCCGTCCAGTCTCGTGCGAGCCGTCAACGTATGGCCGCATGAACGTAGGCGGCTCGCACGAAGGTAGGCGGCTCGCGGCGGGTGGCAGACGGGAGACGGGAGACGGCGCGGCGCTAGCCGTCCACGACGGCGACGAGCTCGTCCAGGAACGCCGCGAAGGTGGTGCCGCGACGCACGATCCGCTGGACGCTCTCGCGCTCGCTGAAAACCTCGACGAGCTGTTCGAACACCGTCTGGAACGCCGCGCGGTCGGACTCGCTGAACGCCACCATCGCGACGACCTGGACGCGGCCGTCGCCCCACGGCAGCGACGGGTCGGCGATGCCGATCGCGATCGCGGTGCGGGTGGCGGTCATGCCGAGCGCGTGCGGCACGGCGAGCGCGTCGGTGAAGGCGGTCGATGACAGCTTCTCGCGCTCGAGCGTGCGCTCGACGTAGTCGTCGTCGATCACCCCCTGGCCCACCAGTTTCGCACCGAGCTCGCGGATCACGGACTCTTCGGATCCCGCGACCGGGTGCACGAATGCGTCCGGCGAGAAGTAGCGCTCGAGCTCGGCACGCAGCCGGGCGAGGCGCCGCGCGCGGCGCACCCGGGCGGCCGCCGCCTGCACGCGTTCGACATCGGCTTCCGTCAAGAACGGCTGGATCCACACGACCCGGTCGTCTCCGCCCGGCGCGTCGATCGTGGTGAGCACCAGGTCGGTGCCGAACGACGCCCAGTCCGGGTCGACCCGCGTCTCGACCTCGACGACGTGGATCGCTTGGCCGAGCGACCGGTCCACGCTCGACCGCAGCAGCTCGTGGAGTTCGTAGTAGCCGGGGCAGACGATGGTCGCCGTCAGCAGCTCACCGGCGCGCCGGCTGCGTTCGAGCCGCCCGCCGACATGCATCGCGATGTACGCGATCTCGTCGTCGAGCAGCGGAATGCCCAGCAGTCCGCGCAGCCCGTCGGCGATGAACACCGCGACCTCGAAGATCATCGGGTACGTCGTCTTCAGCGACCGGGTCAGCGGGTTGCGCGACCACGCCTGCTCCCGCGCCCGCTCCCGCAGGTTCTGCACGTGCAGGGCCAGCCGCAGCACGAAGTCCTCGTGGTCGATGTCGACGAGGAACTCCGCCGCTGCCCGCGCCACGACATCCCGCACCGCGTCGGCCACCTCCGGGGCGACGCGGTCGCGGATCACGGAGGCCGGCTGCGCCGCTCCCGGCGCGATCACGCGGGTCTGCACGAGCGCGGCCAGATGGCGCCGGTCGCCGTCGCCGAGGCGCACCCCCAGATGCTGGGTGCTGAGGCGGTCGAGCAGTGCGCTGATGGATGCCAGTGCCTCCGACTCCCCCGCCCCGGCGGTCTCCAGCGCATGACCGCGGGCGACTCGATCGGCCGTGATGGCGATGTGTACCATGACATCGCCGAGACCGAACTCGTTGACGAAGTAGCCGAGTTCGCCCAGGCCCGCGACCAGCTCGGTCTTGAACGGGCCGAAGGCCGCGGCGCCGAGCGACTCCTCCCCGAGCGCCCGTCGCAGTGCCTCGAGGTCGAACGCGGCGTCCTCGGTCTCATCGTGTGCGAGCCGGCTCAGCAGCCGCCGCTGCGCCATCTCGGTGCCGTGCAGTCGCGCCCGCGACGCGGTGCGCTCCAGCACCAGCTCGGTGCCGCCCAACAGTGCCCGCACTCGCCCCAGGTCTGCCTCGAGGGTCGCGGGACTCACGTGGAACTGCTCGGCCGTCTCGAACACGTCGATCCCGTCCGGCGCGGCGAGCATCGTGCGCACGATCCGGTGCAGCCGGTCGCGTGGCGTGGCGGGCTCGCTGACCCGCAGCGCCGCGTGCACGTCGGGTCCGGCCCGATACCCGTGCGGACCGGACTCGACCACGACGGCGCCCGGGACCCGCGCGTTGAGGGCCGTCACGTAGCTGCGGATGCTGCGCGGCGTCACACCGATCGTGTCGGCGAGCGCCGCGGCGGTGACCCATTCCCCATCGCGCATGAGTCCATCGCGCATCAGCAGAGTGGCGACCCGGTCCTGTCTGGCTCTGCTCACCTGACACAGTCAACCACGGTGGCAGGGCAGGGTTTCCGCCCCCGCGGAAACACACGTGGTTGTCCGTTCCCAGGATTTTCACAAGAATGAGCCACAGGAGGGCTGTCGATGAAGATCCTCGTGGTTTGTGGCGCGGGAGCGTCGAGCACGTTCGTCGCGCAGCGGTTGCGGCATGCGGCACAAGCGCGGGGTCGGGACATCAGCGCGATCGCAGGAACCGAGCAGTCGCTGCCGATCGATCTCGACGACGCCGACATCGTGCTGGTCGGGCCGCACCTGCACACGTCCCTCGAGCGCATCCGACGTCAGGCTTCCGTACGCGGGGCACGCGTGATCCTGCTGCCACCCGAGGCGTTCACCGACCTGGACGGCACCCGGACCCTCGACCTCGTCGACGCCGCGCTCAACGAAGACGGTGCACGATGATCACCGGCATCCACCCCCTCGAGAGGACACCCCGATGACACAGGCCACCCGCACGATCCGGGTCGGATCGAAGAACGGACTCCACGCGCGCCCCGCGAAGCTGTTCGCCCAGGCGGTGAAGGATGCCGGGATTCCGGTCACGGTCTCGAAAGGCTCCGGGGCTCCGGTCAACGCCGCGAGCATCCTCGGCGTCATCGCGCTCGGCGTGGAGTACGGCGACTATCTGACCCTCACGGCCGAGGGCGACAGTGCCGAGAGCGTGCTGGACACCCTGGCCGAACTGCTGACCACCGATCACGACGAATGAACGTGAAGAACAAGGAGAACAGGACATGAGCGAACTGCGCGGAGTCGGAATCGGGCTCGGAGTGGCGCAGGGACCGGTAGCCCGCATGGCCGAGCCGCTGCCGGCGCCGGAGGACGTGGCCAGCGCCCTGTCTCAGGATGAGGAGCTCGCGCGGGTGCGCGAAGCGGTCGCCGGGGTGGCGCGAGAGCTCGAAGAGCGCGGGTCGAAGGCCGGCGGCGCCGCCCAGGAGGTGCTGGAGGCGCAGGCGATGATGGCCGAGGACCCCACGCTCGACCAGGAGGTCGCGACCCGGGTCGCCGCCGGCAAGACCGGCGAGTTCGCCGTGCACGACGCCTTCGCCACGTTCCGCGACATGCTCGCGGCGATGGGGGGCTATCTCGGCGAGCGCGCCGCCGACCTCGACGACGTCGCCCAGCGGGTCATCGCGCGACTGCGCGGCCTGCCCGCCCCGGGCGTCCCCGACCCCGGCCACCCGTTCGTGCTCGTCGCGAAGGATCTGGCCCCGGCCGACACCGCCCTGCTCGATCTCGACAAGGTGCTCGCCCTGGTGACCAGCGAGGGCGGGCCCACCTCGCACACCGCCATCCTCGCGCGGGAGAAGTCCATCGTCGCGGTGGTCGGCGTTGCCGAGGCGCCGGGTCTCGCCGACGGCGAGTCGGTGATCGTCGATGCCGCCAAGGGCGTCGTGACCACTCAGCCCACCGCTGATGAGCTCACTCAGGCGCAGAACCGTGCCGAAGCACGCCGCAACGCGGCATCCGCCCCCATCACCCCCGGAGCGCTCGCGGACGGCACCGCCATCCCGCTGCTGGCCAACCTCGGCAAGCCCGGTGGCGCGGCCGAGGCGGTCGAGCTCGGTGCCGAGGGCGTGGGCCTGTTCCGCACCGAGTTCCTGTTCCTGTCGGCGTCGCAGGCGCCCACGGTCGACGAGCAGACCAAGGCGTACACCGAACTGCTGCAGACGTTCCCGGGCAAGAAGGTGGTGGTGCGGGCGCTGGATGCCGGTGCCGACAAGCCGCTCGCCTTCCTCAACGACGCGCACGAAGAGAACCCGGCACTGGGCCTGCGGGGCCTGCGCGCGCTACGCGCCAGCGAAGACATCCTGCGCGAGCAGCTCACCGCGCTGGCGAACGCCGACAAGGCGACCGACGCCGACCTGTGGGTCATGGCGCCGATGGTCTCCACAGTGGAAGAGACCGAGTACTTCGTGACTCTTGCACGTGACTACGGCATCAAGACCGCCGGCGTCATGGTCGAGGTGCCGTCGTCGGCGATCATGGCCGACAAGGTGCTCGCGATCGCGGACTTCGCCTCGATCGGCACGAACGACCTGACGCAGTACACACTCGCCGCCGACCGCCTGCTCGGCTCGGTCGCCTCGTTCCAGGACCCCTGGCATCCGGCAGTCCTCAGCCTCGTCAAGGCCACCGCCGACGGCGGCGCGGCCAACGGCAAGCCGGTCGGCATCTGCGGCGAAGCCGCCGCCGACCCGCTGCTGGCCGTCGTGCTGGTCGGTCTCGGCGCCGCCACCCTGTCGATGGCGCCCACGGCTCTCGCCGACGTGCGCGCCAGCCTGCTGCAGTACACCCGCGACGATGCCGAGCGCATCGCCGCAGCCGCCCTCGCCGCGAGCGACGCGGCATCCGCCCGAACTGCGGCGCAAGCCGCGGCCGAAACGCCCGCGGACTGACCCGCGGCCCACCCGAAGGAGATACCGCCATGACAACGGCGTCAACGCCCGCCACGGGCACCAACAAGGCGCGAGTCGGAGTACAGCGCTTCGGCACGTACCTGTCCGGCATGATCATGCCGAACATCCCCGCGCTCATCGCCTGGGGCATCTTCACGGCGTTCTTCATCGACGTGGGCTGGACCCCCAACGCCGATCTCGCGACGATCGTCGGGCCGTTCATCCACTACCTGCTGCCGCTGATCATCGCGTACACCGGCGGCACGATCGTCTACGGCGTCCGCGGCGGCGTGGTGGCCTCGATCGCCACGATGGGCGCCATCGCCGGGTCGGACCTGCTCGTGGCGAACTTCAACGCGGCCCTGGCGGCCGGCGAGAAGGAACTCGGCCAGGTGCACATGTTCATCGGCGCGATGATCATGGCCCCGATCGCGGCGTACACGATGAAGTGGCTCGACAGCCTGTGGGAGGGCAAGATCAAGGCGGGCTTCGAGATGCTCGTCAACATGTTCTCGTCGGGCATCTGGGGGTTCGTGATGGCCGTCGTCGGGTTCTACCCGATCGCCTGGCTGGTCAACGGCCTCATGCAGGCCCTCGGCAACGCGGTCAACTGGCTCGTCGAGGCGAACCTGCTGCCATTGACGAGCATCCTCATCGAGCCGGCGAAGGTCTTCTTCCTCAACAACGCCATCAACCACGGCGTGCTCACCCCGCTCGGCATCCAGCAGGCGACCGAGGAAGGATCGTCGATCCTGTTCCTCCTGGAGGCCAACCCGGGTCCCGGTGTCGGACTGCTGCTCGCGTTCACGTTCTTCGGCCTCGGCGCGGCGCGGGCATCGGCTCCCGGCGCTGCGGTCATCCAGTTCTTCGGCGGCATCCATGAGGTGTACTTCCCGTACGCGCTCATGAAGCCGGTCCTGATCGTGGCGCTCATCGCGGGCGGTATGACGGGTGTCACGACCAACATGCTGCTGGGCGGTGCACTCCGAGCCCCGGCGGCCCCGGGAAGTATCATCGCCGTGCTGGCGCAGACGGCGAACGGCGCCTACTTCGCCGTCATCCTGTCGGTGGTCCTCTCGGCCGCAGTGACGTTCATCGTCTCCGCGGTCATCCTGCGGGCCTCGCGTAAGCGCGACCTCGCGGCGATGGCGGCATCGGACGACGCGTTCGGTGCGGCGATCACGCAGACCGAGGCGGCCAAGGGCAAGTCGTCCGACGCGCTGAGCGGCCTGCGCGGCGGCGCCGCAACGGCTGCCGGCGCCGGCATCGAGCCGGCCACCATGGCGGTCAAGGACATCAAGAACATCGTGTTCGCCTGCGACGCCGGCATGGGCTCGTCCGCGATGGGTGCCAGCGTGCTGCGCAACAAGATCAAGAAGGCCGGCATCGAGGGGGTCACCGTCACCAACAAGGCGATCGCGAACCTCGACGCCTCGGCCGACCTGGTCATCACGCAGAACCAGCTGACCGACCGCGCCCGCGGCACCGCACCCGACGCGGTGCACGTCTCGGTCGACAACTTCATGAACTCGCCGAAGTACGACGAGGTCGTGGAGCTGGTGGTGGATCAGCAGAAGGGCGACGCGTAGCCTCGGAAGACCGCCGCGGGGTCGGGCAGCGCGATGCACCCGGCCCCGTGGCCCCGCCGAATGGCATCCATTCATCTCGAAAGTCTCTGAAAGGAACAGCGAAATGGCACGTGAGGTTCTGAACGTCGGACAGGTGCGGATCCACTCGGGCTCGGTCAGTCGCGACGACGCCATGCGCGAGGCCGCCGACATCCTCGAGTCGGCCGGCGCAGTGACGAGCGCCTACTTCGACGCGATGCAGCAGCGCGAGCAGACGGTGTCCACCTACATGGGCAACGAGCTCGCGATCCCGCACGGGACGAACGAGACGAAGCAGGCCATCCTCGACTCGGCGCTGTCGCTGGTGCGATACGACGGCGGCGTGGACTGGGACGGCAACGCCGTGACCTTCGTCGTCGGCATCGCCGGCAAGGGCGACGAGCACCTCGAGATCCTGTCGCAGATCGCGCTGATCTTCTCGGACGAGGACGAGGTCGAAAAGCTGAAGCGGGCACAGACGCCTGAAGAGCTGTACGGGCTGCTGGCGTCGGTGAACGAAGGATGAAGGCCGTCCACTTCGGCGCCGGAAACATCGGGCGCGGATTCGTCGGCCTGCTGCTGCACGAGGGCGGGTACGACCTCGTCTTCTCGGACGTGGCGGGGCCGCTCGTCGACGCCATCAACGCCGTCGACGAGTACACGGTGCACGAGGTCGGCGAAGGCGGCACCGACAAGGTCGTGACCGGGTTCCGTGCCCTCAACAGCGCCGAGCACCCGCAGGAGGTGGCCGACGAGGTGGCCACGGCGAACGTGGTGACCACGGCGGTCGGGCCGACAGTGCTCAGGTTCATCGCCCCGCACATCGTCGCCGGGCTCGCGCTGCGCGATCCGTCGGCGCCGCCGTTGCAGGTCATGGCGTGCGAGAACGCGATCGGCGCCACCGACCAGCTGCGCGACGAGATCAGGGCGCAGGCAGGCGAGGCGTGGGACGCGCTGGCCGGACGTGCGGTCTTCGCCAACACCGCGGTCGACCGGATCGTGCCGGCCCAGCCCGAAGGCGGCGGGGTCGACGTGACGGTCGAACCGTTCTTCGAGTGGGCGATCGAGCGGCCGCCGTTCGGCGACACTCCCCCGAACATCCCGGGCGCGCACTTCGTCGACGACCTGACGCCGTACATCGAGCGCAAACTGTTCACCGTGAACACGGGCCACGCGACCACGGCGTACTTCGGTGCGCAGGCCGGGGTGGAGAAGATCTCCGACGCGCTGGCCGACCCGGCGATCGCCGAGAAGGTCGCCGCGGCGCTCGAAGAGACCTCGGCACTGCTGGTCGCCAAGCACGGCCTCGACCCCGAAGAGCTGGCAGAGTACCGAGCGACGATCCTGCAGCGCTTCGCGAACCCGGCGCTGCCGGATACGGTCGGCCGGGTGGGGCGGCAGCCGCTGCGCAAGCTCTCCCGCCACGAGCGCTTCATCGGCCCGGCCGCCGAGGCCGCCGAGCGGGGACTTTCGGTCGATGCCCTGGTCGCCGCGATGGGCGCCGCCCTGGCGTTCGACGACCCGGCCGACGAGCAGTCGGTCGAACTGCAGCAGCGCCTGCGGTCGTCGGATGCCGCAGAGCTCACCGCCGCGGTCACCGGGCTCGAGCCCGCGCATCCGCTGTTCCCCCGCGTGCTCGCCGAGGTGCAGGCTCGCCAGTCCGCCCTGCGTTGAGCGCGTATCGGGCGCGTTGAGCGCGTATCGGGCGCGCCGAGCGCATATGGCGTGGGTTGAGCGCGTAGATGCGAGATCAGGTGCGCGATGATGGAGCGGTGACCGCGACCTCGATTCCCCCGCGCCGCCGTCGACGCATCCTCTGGTGGGTGCTGGGCACCATCGGCGGCCTGCTCGTGGCCGCCGTCGTCGGCATCGTGATCTGGAGCCAGGTCGGCGTCTATGCCGCCGAACCGGAGCCATTGGCAGCCGTCCGCGCGGACCCCGGCATCCGGATCACGGACGACAGCGCCGGCATCATCATGGTGCCGACCGAGACCGCGTCCACGGGCGAAGGGGTCGTGTTCATCCCGGGTGGCAAGGTCGACCCCTGGGCCTACGCGAGCACCCTGTCGGGGCTGGTGGCCGACGACGGCATGACGGTCGTCATCACGAAACCATGGCTCAACCTCGCCTTCTTCGATCTGCGACCGCTGACCTCGTTCACCGATCTCGCCCCCGACGTCGGCACCTGGCTCGTCGGCGGTCACTCGCTTGGTGGCGTACGTGCCTGCATGATGGCGACGGATGCCGACGGCCTGGCCCTGTTCGCCTCGTACTGCTCGACCGATCTCTCCGACTCGGGGTTGCCGGTGTTGAGCCTGTCGGGCAGCGAAGACGGGCTGTCGACGCCTGAGAAGATTGCGGATGCCAGTGATCTGCTGCCGGCGGAGGCCATCTTCACCGAGATCCCCGGCGCCAGTCATGCGTCATTCGGCGCCTATGGCCCGCAGGCCGGCGACGGAACGCCGACGATCTCGCTCGAGGACATGACCGTGCAGATCACCGAGAACGTCGGGGAGTTCGCCGCTGGCGGTCGTTGAGCGAGCGGAGCGAGACGAAACGCGAACACATCCGTTTCGTCTCGTCGCGGAGCTCCTCGCTCAACGAGGAGAGCAGGTCGAAATTCCGGATTCGGTTAATCGCGGCTAACATCGTTCCGTTCGAACCCATTCGATACGAGGGAGTGTCTGGGGACATGCGGGAGCAACGGGTGGCCATCATCGGCGCCGGTCCGTCGGGGCTGTCGGCCGCCCGTGCGCTGCAGCGGGCCGGCATCGCGTTCGACGGCTACGAGGCCTCGGCCGGCGTCGGCGGGCTCTGGGACATCGACAACCCCCGCTCGACGATGTACGAATCGGCGCACCTGATCTCTTCCCGCACGACGACCCAGTTCGCCGAGTTCCCGATGGGGACGGATGCCGATTATCCGAGCCACAAGGTCCTGATCCGGTACTTCCGCGACTTCGCCGACCACTTCGGCCTCACCGGCCGTTTCCGCTTCGACACCAAGGTCACCGCGGTGACCCGCGACGGCGAAGGCGGCTGGACTGTCACCGCCACCGGGCCAGACGGCGAGACCACCGAGCACTACGCGAGCGTCATCCTCGCCAACGGCACGCTCGCCGAGCCGAACGTCCCGACCTTCCGCGGCGAGTTCACCGGCGAGCTGCTGCACTCGAGCGCCTACAAGCGAGCGACCCAACTCACCGGAAAGCGCATCCTCATCATCGGGGCCGGCAACTCGGGCTGCGACATCGCGGTCGACGCGGTGCACCACGCGGCATCCGTCGACATGAGCGTGCGCCGCGGCTACTACTTCGTGCCCCGGTACCTGTTCGGCCGGCCCGCCGACACCCTCAATCAGGGCCGCCCGCTGCCGGCGAAGATCAAGCAGTTCGTCGACAAGCGCGTGCTGCAGGCGTTCACCGGCGACCCCGTGAAGTTCGGCTTCCCCAAGCCCGACTACAAGATCTACGAGTCGCACCCGATCGTCAACACGCTGATCCTGAACCACCTGGGCCAAGGCGACCTGCGCGTCCGCCCCGACATCGACCGTTTCGACGGTGACACCGTCCACTTCCGTGACGGCACGAACGGCCGGTACGACACGGTCCTGCTCGCCACCGGCTACACGCTCGACTACCCGTTCGCCTCCCGCGACGACCTGAACTGGACCGGCTTCAGCCCGGACTTGTTCCTCAACGTCTTCCCGCCGTCCTTCAACGGCCTGTACGTCATGGGCATGATCGAGGCATCGGGCATCGGCTGGCAGGGCCGCTACGAACAGGCCGAGCTCATCGCCGCCTACCTCACCGCTCCCGCCGACCGGCAGGCCGAGTTCCGCCGTCGCGTCGGCACCGAACCGTGGCCCGATCTCACCGGCGGCTACCACTACCTCGGACTCGAGCGGATGTCGTACTACGTGAACAAAGACGCCTACCGCCGTGAACTCCACCGCGCGACCGAGTGGTTGACGGATGCCGGCACCTCGAGCCCCGGCATCCACTCGGCGACCGCTACACGCGCCGCGCGATAACGCGAAACCTTCGCACCACCCGCGCCGCCCGAGAGCCCACCGCACCCGCACCCGACCCGCGACAGAAGGCATCCCATGAATCCGGACGACGTCGTCCTGAACTTCACCCCCGGCACGCTCATGATCCTCAACGTCGTGCTCGGACTCATCATGCTCGGCATCGCCCTGGACACCACCCCCGAGGACTTCAAGGTCGTCGCGCGCAAGCCCAAGCCGTTCGTCATCGCGATCCTCGCGCAGCTCGTCGTGCTGCCCGCGGTCACCTTCGGCCTCACCCTGATCCTGCCGATCCCGCCGTCGATGGCACTGGGGATGATCCTCGTGGCGTGCTGCCCGCCGGGAAACATCTCGCAGGTGCTCACCCATCGCTCCGGCGGCAACGTCGCGCTGTCGGTGTCGATGACCGCCGTCGGCAACCTCATCTACATCTTCACGCTGCCCCTGAGCCTCGCGTTCTGGGGGTCGCTGCACCCCACGGCCCGCACCCTGCTGGAGACCGTCGAGCTGAATCCGTGGCAGATGCTGCTGGAGATCTTCCTGATCATCGGCCTGCCGTTCCTGGCCGGCCTGGCACTGCGGGCGAAGTTCCCCGCGTTCGCCGCGAAAGTGCAGCCGTTCGTCAAGTGGTTCTCACTCATCGCGCTGCTCGGCTTCATCGTCGGCGCACTGGTGGGCAACTGGACGTACTTCGTCGCATTCCTCGGCATCATCATCGTCGTCGTCACGATCCACGACGCCGTCGCCCTCGCGATCGGCTACGGGACCGCGGTGGCCGGCGGGCTCGGTACCCGCGAGCGCAAAGCCGTCACGTTCGAGGTCGGTATCCGCAACGCCGGCCTCGGACTGGGCATCGTCTTCGCCTTCTTCGGAGGCCTCGGCGGCATGGCCATCGTCGCCGGCTGGTGGGGTATCTGGGACATCGTCGCCGGCCTCATCCTCGCGACCCTGTGGGGCCGTCACACGAAGAAGCGCACGGGCTCGGCCACCGGCGACGCGTCCCGACACGCACGGGCGGTGGGTGCGGGCGCAACGGGGACGGATGCCGGCGCGCCGGCGTCCGGAGCGTCCGCGGCTGCCGGCGCGCCGGCATCCGGAGACTCCGCGGCCACTGGCGCACCGGCATCCGGAGACTCCGCGGCTGCTGGCGCGCCGGCATCCGGAGACTCCGCGGCCACCCGTGACTCCGCGCCACCCGCGGCCGACGACCTCGGCGGTGAGGCCTGATGAGCGTCCGCGTCCTGGTCACCGGCGGCAGCGGCTTCCTCGGCTCGCACGTCGCGGCCGCGTTGGTGGCCGATCCGGGCGTCGAGCTCGTGATCGCCGGCGATGTCCGGCCGCCGCAGCATTCGGTCGAGGGGGTGGTCTACGAGGATGTCGACGTGACCCGGCCGATCGGGCTGGCCGCGCTGCTCGAGCGGCACGGCATCGACGTCGTCGTGCACCTGGCCGCGATCGTCAGCCCGGGACGCGACCATGACCTGGAGTTCCGGGTCGACGTCGACGGCACCCGGCATGTGCTCGACGCCTGCGTCGAAGCGGGGGTCCGGCGGATCGTGGTGTCGTCATCGGGCGCCGCCTACGGCTATCACCCCGACAACCCACAGTGGCTGCGCGAGGACGACCCGGTGCGCGGCAACGACGAGTTCCCGTACGCCAAGCACAAGCGTCTCGTCGAGCAGATGCTCGGCGCCTTCCGGATGACGAACCCGGAGCTCGAGCAGGTCGTGTTCCGCATCGGCACGATCCTCGGCCCGACGGTGCAGAACCAGATCACGCGACTGTGGGACGGCCGCGCGCTGCTGGCGGTGCGCGGCTCGGAGTCGCCGTTCGTGTTCATCTGGGTCTATGACGTCGCGGCGGCGATGGTGCGTGCGGCGACCGACGGCCCGCCCGGCATCTACAACGTCGCCGGGGACGGCGCACTGACGGTGCGCGAGATCGCACGACGGCTCGGCAAGCCGGTGCTCACGGTGCCGGCGCCGGTGCTCGGTGCGGCCCTGCGGGTCGGGCGGGCGCTGCGACTGACCGTTCACGGCCCCGAGCAGGTCGGGTTCCTGCGCTACCGCCCGGTGCTCGCCAACGATGCACTGCGCGGCGACTTCGGCTTCACCCCCTCGAAGACCTCGGCCGAGGCCTTCGAGGCGTACCTCCAGACCCACCCGGACGTCGCCGGCCGCTGAGAGCTTCGCGGAGCGGCCCGCCCGCGGGGTCGTCGCACCCCGCCCGTGCTAACTCCTCTGATCTAGCGCCTTCCGCCCTCGAACGGCCCGAAAACAGCCGCGAAACCCCAGATCGAAGGAGTTACGCGACGGCCGCACCGCAACGTCTCCTCCACATTCGGCCGCCGTGCCGATCCCTCCTCCGATCCGTGCCACAGTCACCTGTCGCGCCGGCTGACGCGGTGGGGTGTCCGTATGTCCGAGAACACCACCCCGTGGCACCGAGCCCGTCATGTCCTGCCCACCACCTTCCTCAGCACCCTTGCCCTCATCGAACAGGGGTTGACACCGCATGGGATACGCCGCGCAGTCACCCAGGGACGCCTCGTCCGGTTGCGCCGCGGCCGGTACGTCACACCCGACACCCACCCCCGTCTGGTCGATGCCGGACTCATCGGCGGCCGGCTGGACTGTGTGTCGCTGCTGGCTGCCATGGGCGTCTTTGTGCGGGAACACGGCGACCGGCTGCACGTCCAGTTCGACATGGGGGCGAGCCGGCTCCCTCCGCGCAGTGCGGTAACGGCACACTGGCGTCGATCGGGCGCCGCGCGCGACCACCTCGCCGCCGACCTCATCGAGGCACTCGCACAGGCGTGCCGATGCCAGGGGCCACGCGAAGCAATCGCGACGCTGGACAGCGCGTGGCACCACGGGTTGGTCGACGAATCCCAGATCGCCGAGGTGTTCGCCCGGCTCCCCCGCCGGTACCGACGGCTGCGCGGCCTGCTCGACCCACGGGCCGAATCCGGGCCGGAGACGCTGATGCGGCTGATGCTGCGCGCACTGGGTTGCCATGTGGAGGTTCAGGTGGACATCCACGGGGTGGGACGGGTCGACTTCGTCGTCGACGGCTGGCTCATCGTGGAGTGCGACAGCCGCCAGTTCCACAGCGACTGGATCGCGCAGAAGCGCGACCGCCGACGTGACCTCGCCGCTGCAGCCCTCGGCTACACCACCGTGCGTCCGATCGCCGAGGACATCCTGGGGACGCCGGACACCGTGCTCGCGTCACTGAAGGCCGCCCTGGCCCACCCCGCGTCGCGCCGGGGTTCTCGGAACTCCTTCGATTCGGGCCATCGGCGCGCTCAGACCCGCTGATCGGGCCGCCCTTGTGCCAGGTCGAAGGAGTTGCGTCGACGATACGCCGAACCGTCAGTCCGGGAAGCCGTCCGCGATGAGGGCGATGAGCTCCTCGCGCTCCTCCACCGACAGGAACGCCGCGGCGGCGGCGTTGAGCTGGAACGCCTGCAGGTCGTCGAGGGTGTAGTCGAACGCGTCGGCCAGCAGCTTCAGCTCGCGAGTGAGCGAGGTGCGGCTCATCGTGCGGTTGTCGACGTTGACCGTCACCGCGAAGCCCAGCTGGTAGAGCAGGTCGAACGGGTGGTCCTCGAGCTGCGTGCCCCACTTCGCGATCGCGCCGGTCTGCAGGTTCGACGACGGCGACAGCTCGAGCGGGATCTCACGGTCGCGCACCCAGCGCGCCAGGTCGCCGAACTGCACCAGCACCTCCTCACCCTCCTCCGAGACCACGTCGAGATCCTCGGCGATGCGCACGCCGTGCCCGAGGCGCAGCGCGCGCCCGTCGATGAGCGCAGAGCGGATCGAATCGAGCCCGGCGGCCTCGCCGGCGTGCACGGTGACGGGGAAGAACTCGGATGCCAGATAGTCGAACGCCTCCCGATGGTTCGCCGCGGGGAATCCGTCCTCGGGGCCGGCGATGTCGAAGCCGGAGGCGCCGGCACCCCGGAACGCGACGGCGAGCTTGGCGATCTCGAGTGACCGGTCGGTGTGCCGCATCGCCGTGATCAGCTGGCCGACCCGGATGTCACGGTCGGTGGCATCCACGGCATCCTCCCCCGCTTCGATGCCCTCCTGCACGGCCTCGACGGCCTCCTCCAGCGACAGCCCGCCCGCAAGGTGCTGCTCGGGCGCCCAGCGCACCTCGCCGTAGATGACGCCGTCGGCGGCCAGATCCTCGACGAACTCCTGCGCGACGCGGCGCAGCCCCTCGCGGGTCTGCATGACGGCGGTGGTGAGGTCGAACGTCTTCAGGTATTCGACGAGCGACCCCGAGTCGCTCTGGTCCTCGAACCAGTCCGCGAGCGCACCGGCGTCGGTGGCCGGCACCTCGAGTCCGATCTCGTCGGCCAGCTCGATGATCGTCTGCGGGCGGACGGCGCCGTCGAGGTGATCGTGCAGCGAGACCTTCGGCAGGCTGCGGATCGACACGCCCTCCAGCTGGGGGTTGCTGTGCTGGTCGATGGCCATGGTGGTGCTCCTTGCGTGGGTGCGGGGTCAGGCGGTGATGCGTTCGAGGACGAGCGGTGCCGGTGCAGCGGCCACCGCGTCGGCGTCCAGCTCCCAGGCGCCGTCGAGGGCGTCGAGGGCTCGGGTGAACCGCTGGTCATCATCGGCCAGCAAGGTGAACATGGGCTGACCGGCGCGCACGGTGTCGCCGGGCTTGACGTGCAGATCGATGCCGGCGGCGTGGACCACCGGGTCCTGCGCCCGGGCGCGCCCCGCGCCTAGGCGCCACGCGGCGACGCCGAACGGCAGCGCCTCCAGTCGGGTGACGACGCCATCGGTCTCCGCGGTGACGGTGTGCGTCTCACGGGCGGTGGGCAGTGCGGCATCCGGATCCCCGTCCTGCGCCCGGATCATCGCGCGCCAGGAATCCATCGCCCGGCCGTCTCGCAGGGCCGTCTCGACGTCGGCGTCGGGCTGCCCGGCGAGCGCCAGCATCTCGCGGGCCAGCGCCACGGTCAGTTCGACCACGTCGGCGGGGCCGCCACCGGCGAGCACCTCGACCGACTCGCGGACCTCGTTCGCATTGCCGATCGCGAGGCCGAGCGGGGTGTTCATGTCGGTCAGCAGCGCGGTGGTGGCCACACCCGAGTCGGTGCCCAGGGCGACCATCGTGCGCGCGAGCTCGCGCGCCCGGTCGACGTCCTTCATGAACGCGCCCGAGCCGAACTTGACGTCGAGGACGAGCGCGTCGGTGCCCTCGGCGATCTTCTTCGACATGATGCTCGACGCGATCAGCGGGATGGCTTCGACCGTGCCGGTGACGTCGCGCAGGGCATAGAGCCGCTTGTCGGCGGGGGCGAGGCCGGTGCCCGCCGCGCAGATGACGGCGCCGACGTCGCGCAGCTGCGCGGTCATCTCGTCGTTCGACAGCGCGGCACGCCACCCCGGAATCGACTCAAGCTTGTCGAGCGTGCCGCCGGTGTGCCCGAGGCCGCGACCCGACAGCTGCGGCACCGCCACGCCGAACGAGGCGACCAGCGGTGCGAGCGGCAGGGTGATCTTGTCGCCCACGCCTCCGGTGGAGTGCTTGTCGACCGTGCGCTTGCCGAGGCCCGCGAAGCTCATCCGCTCGCCGGAGGCGATCATCGCATCGGTCATGACGCGGATCTCGTCGCGCGTCATCCCGTTCAGCAGCGTCGCCATCGCGAATGCCGCCATCTGCGCGTCGGCGACGTACTCGCGGGTATAGGCGTCGATGAGCCAGCGCAGCGCATCCTCGGGGACGGCTCCCCCGTCACGCTTGATGCGGATGACGTCGACCGCGTCGAACGGCTCGACGCTCACCGTGCGACCTCGAGATCGCGAGGGCCGAACGCGTCGGGCAGGACCTCGTCGATCGAGCGGATGCCGGAGACCGTCTCGAGCAGCATTCCGGGCAATGCGGCTTCGTACAGCAACTGCCGGCAGCGCCCGCAGGGCATGATCGTCTCACCCTGCCCGTTGACGCAGACGAACGCGACGAGCCGGCCGCCGCCGGACATGTGCAGGTCGCCGACGAGCGCGCACTCGGCGCAGAGGCCGACGCCGTACGACGCGTTCTCGACGTTGCAGCCTGACACGATCCGCCCGTCGCCGACCAGCGCCGCGGCGCCGACCTTGTAGTTCGAGTACGGCGCGTAGGCGCGGTGCATGGCTTCGGTCGCGACCGTGCGCAGCCGGTCCCAGTCGATGTCGGTCATCGTCATCCCTTGATATATGGCTTGCCCGACGCGGCGGGCCCTCTGATCTGCCCGGCGAAGCCGGCCACGGCGAGGATCGTCACGACGTAGGGCAGCATCAGCATGAACTCACTGGGGATCGGCGTCTTCAGCACCGTGAGCAGGTTCTGCAGGTTGGTCGCGAAGCCGAACAGCAGACCCGCAAGTGCCGCGCGGATCGGGTCCCAGCGTCCGAAGATGACTGCGGCCAGCGCGATGAAGCCGAGGCCCGCGGTCATCTCCTTGCCGAACTGCGGCACCGACACGAGCGTGAAGTAGGCACCGCCGATGCCGGCGATCGCGCCAGCCAGAGAGACGTTCCAGAACCGCGACGTGTTGACCCGGATGCCGACGGTGTCGGCCGCCTGCGGGTGCTCGCCCACCGCCCGGAGCCGAAGCCCCCACCGGGTGCGGTACAGCGCCCAGGCGACCACCGCGACCGTCACGTACATGAGGTAGACGATGAACGTCTGGTTGAACAGCACGGGCCCGATGATCGGGATTTCCCCGAGCAGCGGGATCTCGATGCGCGTGAATCGCACCGGGTTGTTCAACTCAGCCTCGTTCGGTGCGAGGAGGGCACCGTAGAGGAAGCCGGTGAGGCCGGTGACCAGCACGTTCAGCACGACGCCTACGATCACCTGGTCGACGAGGTACTTGATCGAGAACGCCGCGAGGACGAATGCGACGAGGACCCCGCCCACCATCGCACCGAACAGACCGACGAACGGGTTCCGGGTGATGCTCGACAGCAGCGCAGCCGCGAACGCGCCGAGCAGCAGCTGTCCCTCGATGGCGACGTTGATGACGCCGACGCGTTCGCCGATGACGCCGCCCAGGGCGCCGAACACGAGCGGCACCGACAATGACACCGCGCCGAACAGCAGGCCGGTAACGGGGACCAACCCGCCGGCGGCCGCCCAGGTCAGGAACGCGAATACCCCCAGCACCGCGAACACGATGGTGAGCCAGAGCCCGGAGCGGCGGTACGACCAGGCGTCCCACGCCGACCACAAGGTGAGCAGCACCAGCAGCGCGACTACGGTCCAGCAGGTCGCCGCCGCAGGCACTGAGACGTCGGGCAGGGCGATGGACGAGCCACGGTCACCCAGGCGGAAAGTGCTCACCCCGTCGCGCGGGGCGAACAGGAACAGCGCCGCCAGCAACAGCGTGACCGCCGCCAGCGTGATCGGTACTTTCATACTGCGCTGCCGGACGGTCGTCAGCTGGATGGCTTCGCCCGCTGCGGCTGGTGCGATCGCGCTCATGCGGACACCGCCTTCTCTTCGGTCTGCTCGGATCGCTTCTTCGCGTTCTTCGCGCGGGCCTTGGCCGCCTTCTCCGCGTCGGTCTTCGGCAGGAAGAAGATCGTGCGCAGCAGCGGTGGCGCCGCGATGAACAGGACGATGAGCGACTGCACCACCAGGACGATGTCGACCGGAATGCCCTGCGCCTGCATCGAGAACGAGCCCGCCTTGAGCGCGCCGAACAGGATGCCCGCCGCGAATATGCCCCAGGCGCGACTGCGTCCCAGCAGGGCGACGGTGATGGCGTTGAACCCGATGCCGGCGTCGATCAGCCCGTCGAATCCGCTCACCACCGAGCCCTGGATCTGGTTCATGGCCGCGAGGCCCGCGAGGCCGCCGGCGAACAGCATCGCGTAGATGTACATGCGCTGCACCGAGATGCCCGCCGCCTGCGCGGCGTGCGGATTCTCACCGACTGCCCGCAACCGGAATCCGAGGCTCGACCGCTCCACGAGCCACCACACGAACACCGTCGCGGCGATCACGACCACGAAGCCCCAGTCCAGCAGGGGGAAAGCGGGTCCCAGCAGGTCGGGGAACTGCGCGTTGCCAGGTGTCGGCGACGAGATCGGCTGGTCGCCGGCGGGTCGTTGCAGCAGCCGGGTGTCGCGCACCATCCAGGTCACCAGATAGAACGCGATGTAGTTGAGCATGATCGTGAGGATCACCTCGTGGGCGCCGGTGCGCGCCTTCAGCAGCCCGACGATCCCACCCCAGATCGCGCCGCCCGCGATGCCGGCCGCCAGGGTCAGCGGCAGTTGCAGGAACATCGGCAGATCGAGGTTGAAGGTCAGCAGCGCGGCCGTGGCGGCACCGATCAGCATCTGCCCGCGGCCGCCGATGTTGAACAGGCCGGCCCGGAACGCCAGGCCGACGCCGAGCGCGGCAGCAATGAGCGGCGCGGCGTAGCCGAGACTGTTGGTCAGCGGCCTGATCTGAGCGGCGAAGTCCGCCCCGCGCGGGTTGAACACTGCGCCCCGGAACAGCGCCTCGTAGCCGCCGTACACCGCTCCCCAGATCGCGACGAAGGTGTCGCCGGGTCGGGCGAAGAAGTAAACGGATGCTTCGCGGACGTCGTCATCGGTGATGGCGATCAGGATGCCGCCGACCACCATCGCCAGGAAGATCGCGAGGATCGTGGTGACGGCGCTGCCGCGCAGCAGCTCCTTGATGAACACGTTCTGCCGGGGCGGGGGCGGCACGTCGTCGGGTGTTCCGGTGAGCGGTCCGGACACGTGCGGAAGCTGCTCGGGCGGAAGGGGGCTGCGCGCGTCGTCGGCGCCGGGGGTCGGGCCGCTCATGCTGTCACCTCCGGCTGCGGCTCGCCGGCCATCATCAGGCCGAGGCGGTCGCGGGGCGTGTCGGCGGGCACGATGCCGACTATCGACCCGCGGTACATGACGGCGATGCGGTCGGCGATGGCCGTCACCTCATCCAGTTCGGTGGACACGACGATCACGGGCACCCCAGCATCCCTGGTCTCGATGATGCGTTTATGGATGAACTCGATCGATCCGACGTCCACGCCACGGGTGGGCTGTGCGGCGACCAGAAGCCGCAGCTCACGGCTCATCTCCCGCGCGATGACGACCTTCTGCTGGTTGCCGCCCGACAGCGTGCCGGCCGCAGCCTGCGGACCCTGCGTCCGGATGTCGTACTCGGCGATCCGCTCTCGGGCGAACGCGTCGAGCACGCGGCGGCGGATGGTGCCACCGCGGACGAACGCGGCATCGGAGGAACGATCGAGGATGAGGTTCTCGGCCACCGAGAACGCGCCGACCAGGCCGTCTTCGTTGCGATCCTCGGGCACGAACCCGACACCGGAGTCGAGGATGCCGCGCACGCTCTTGCCCACGAGCTCTTCGCCGTCGAGACGGATGGACCCGTCGACGCGGTCGGCGAGTCCGACGATCGCTTCGACCAGCTCGGTCTGGCCGTTTCCCTGGACGCCCGCGACGGCGAGCACCTCCCCCGGGCGCACGTCGAAGCTCACGTCATCGACGACGATGCTGCCGCCGGGAGTCAGCACGCGTAGCCCCTCGACGTGCAGGCCGCCATCGCCGATGGTGGGCGCGTTCTTCTGCACCGTCAACTCGACTGCACGGCCGACCATCAGCGAGGCGAGCTCCGCATTCGTCGCGGTCGGCGAGGCCTCGCCCACCACAGTGCCGAGACGGATGACGGTGATCCGATCGGCAACCTCGCGAACTTCACGAAGCTTGTGGGTGATGAAGACGATCGAAGTGCCGTCGTCCCGGAGCTGGCGCATGATGCCCATCAGCTCATCTGTCTCTTGCGGGGTGAGCACCGCGGTCGGCTCGTCGAACACGAGGACCTTCGCATCGCGCGCCAGCGCCTTGATGATCTCGACCCGTTGCTGCACGCCGACCGGCAGGTCGCCGACGACGGCATCTGGGTCGATGTGGAAGCCGAAGCGCTCTGCGACCTCGCGGACGAGCTCGCGCGCCTTGGCGAGATTCAACGCACCGAGGGCGTTGGTGCTCTCGTGACCGAGCATCACGTTCTCAGCGACGGTGAACACCGGGATCAGCATGAAGTGCTGGTGGACCATTCCGATGCCGGCGACCATGGCATCGCCCGGACCTCGGAAGTGCTGGACGACATCGTCGAGCAGGATGTCGCCTTCATCGGCCTGGTAGAGACCGTAGAGGACGTTCATGAGGGTGGACTTGCCTGCGCCGTTCTCACCGAGGAGCGCGTGGATCTCCCCCGGCTGGACCACCAGGTCGATGTGGTCATTGGCGACGAGGCTGCCGAATCGCTTGGTGATCCCGCGGAGCTCGAGCTTCATGGTTGAACCCTATCCAGTCCGTGTTCTGGCAGAAAGGACGGCGGCCGGCGGGACGCTGGGCATCCGGCCGACCGCCGTCGAATCACTCGATTACGGCGAGCTGGGCGAGGTGACCTCGAGGTCACCGGCGATGATCGCGTCGCGCAGCGCCGCGATCTCGTCGGTCAGCCCCGCGGGCAGCTGCGACTCGAACGCGCCGAAGCCGGACAGGCCGACGCCTTCGTTCTCGAGTGTGCCGACGTACGGGGTCACGTCGAAGTCACCGCTGGCTGCTTCGAGCGTGGCCTCGTAGACGGCCGAGTCGATGCGCTTCAGGATCGATACGAGCACCTGGTCGGCCACCGACGGGTCGGCCACGGCCAGGTCGGAGTCGACGCCCAGGATCACCGCATCCGAGCCGCCGTCGGCAATGGCCGCTGACGCACTCTGGTAGATCGGGCCGCCGACCGGCAGCAGCACGTCGGCACCCTGATCGAGCACGCCCTGCATCGCCTGCTTGGCGGTGTCGTTGGCCTCGAAGCCGCCGGTGAAGGAGCCGTTCTGCGCGGCGACGTCCCAGCCGAGAGTGGCGACAGCCGCGCCCTTGTCCTCGTTGTACTTGGCGACGCCGTCGATGAAGCCATCCATGAAGATGGTGACCGGCGGGATCGGGATGCCGCCGACGGTGCCGACCTTGTTGACACCGGACTGGGCAGACCATGCCGCCGCGGCGTAACCGCCGAGGTACGCGGCCTGGACCGTGTCGAACATCAGCGGCTTGATGTTGGGTGCGTCAGTGACCTGGTCGCCAATGTCGTTGCCGTCATCGTCCTTCGCGCCGGTGTTGTCGGCCCAGTCGTCGATGATCGCATAGTCGATCTCGGGGTTGGCCAGCGCAGAGGTGATGGTGTCTGCGGAGAGCTTGAAGCCCACTGACACGATGAACGTGCAGCCTTCCGAGACAGCCGTCTCGAGGTTGCCGGCGTAGTCGTTGGCCGACGTCGACTCCATCTCGAGCGGCGTGACGTCGAGTTCCTCGGCGGCGCGGTCCATGCCTTCCTTGGCCGACTGGTTGAACGACTTGTCGTTCCAACCTCCCTCGTCTGAGATGAGGCAGGGCAAGAAGTCGTCGACAGCCTCGGGAGCGCCGGACGTGTCGCCTTCGGGTGCGGTGCCGCAGCCGGCGAGGGCCAGGAGAAGGGCTGCGGCGCCGGTGACGCCGAGAACCTTCTTGGGGATCGAGATGGTCAAAGCAGCCTCCACGTGAATGGGCCCGCGGATCTCGCGGGACAGACATTGCTGGGCCCGCGCGGAACTCGCGGGGACACTAGAAGTTACCTTTTGTTTCGCATGGCTTGCATGCTGCGAAACGTTTTCCACCGGAAAGGTTACAAAGCCGCAATGTATCCGCCCGTCGGCAGGCATCCTGCGTGCTGAGGGGGTGGATGCCGCGGCGCCGCGTCAGAGGACGTCGCCGCGCCCGGTGAGCTTGAGCGCGTCGACGACACCCTTGACGCGCTGGGCGTGCTCGCTCGTGGTCACCAGCAGCGCATCGGGGGTGTCGACCACGACGATGTCTTTGACGCCGATCAGGCTGATGACGCGTTGCGTATGGCTGACGACGATGCCGCTGGCGGCGTCGGAGAGGATGCGCGCGTTCTCGCCCAGGATGGCCAGGTCGTTCTTGCGGCCGTGCGAGTTGAGCTTGGCGAGGCTCGCGAAGTCGCCCACGTCGTCCCAGTCGAAGTGACCGGGGACGACGGCGAGCCTGCCCTTCTCGGCGGCCGGCTCGGCGACGACGTAGTCGATGGCGATCTTCGGGAGCTTGGGCCATACCCGGTCGACGACGGGCCCGCGGCGATCGCGGTCGTCCCAGGCTTCGGCGAGCTCGATGAGCCCGGCGTGCAGTTCGGGGTTGTTCGCCTCGATCTCGGCGAGCAGCACATCGGCGCGCGAGATGAACATGCCGGCGTTCCACAGGTAGTCGCGCGATTCGAGGTACTGCTTGGCGGTGTCGAGGTCGGGCTTCTCGACGAAGCGCTCGACGAGGGCGCCCTCCGGCGCCCCGTCGATGCTGAGCATGGCGGACTTCTTGATGTACCCGAACCCGACCGACGGCTCGGTCGGGGTGATGCCGATCGTGCAGATCAAGCCCTCGCGGGCGATGGTCACGGCCTGCTGGACGGCCCAGTGGAAGACGGGAAGCACGCGGATGACATGGTCGGCGGCGAACGACCCGATGATCACGTCGGGTTCGCGGCGGTGCAGGATGGCGGCGGCCAGCCCGATGGCGGCGGCCGAATCGCGCGGCTCCGACTCGAGGAACACGTTGCGGTCCGGAACCCCGGGCAGCTGCTCCTCCACGGCCGCGCGGTGGGCACGTCCTGTCACCACGGCGATGCGGTCGGGCCCGGTGAGCGGCTCGAGCCGATCCCAGGTGTCGCGCAGCAGCGAGTGGCCCGAACCGGTCAGGTCGTGAAGGAACTTGGGGGCGTCGGCGCGCGACAGCGGCCAGAGCCGGCTGCCCACGCCGCCGGCGGGGATCACGGCGTACAAGTCCTCGATGCGGTCGACCATGCTCCCGAGGGTACCCGGGCGGCCACCACGGCCCGGAATATCTTGATGTCGAGATACTTAGGGTGTCCTTCCTCGCCCCTGCCCCGCGGACGGTCATAGGATGGCGGTGCGCCCGTATGCGACGACGGGGCCCTCCTCCGGGAGTCGAAAGGCCCACGCCGTGCGAGGCGCCCGTTCACACCAAGGGAGGACGACCGTGTCTGCAGCAGCACGCGTCACACCATCGGTATCCGAGACCACCTCACGCACACCGCGCGGCACTCTGTACCGCGGCCGTGAGGGCATGTGGTCGTGGGTCCTGCACCGCATCACCGGCGTCGCGATCTACTTCTTCCTGCTCGTCCACGTGCTCGACACGGCGCTCATCCGCGTGTCGCCCGAGGCGTACGACGCAGTCATCGGCACCTACAAGAACCCGATCATGGGGCTGGGCGAAGTCGCCCTCGTCGCCGCGATCGTGTACCACGCGTTCAACGGCCTGCGCATCATCGCCGTCGACCTGTGGCCGTGGGCCACCCGTCATCAGCGGCAGTTGTGGTGGGGCGTTCTCGCCGTCTGGGCCGTGACCGTGGCCGGGTTCTCGGCCCGTCATATCCCGAATGTGTTCTCGCAGATCGGAGGGACGCACTGATGACTGCCGACACGCTCGCCGCCCCCCGCTCCCCGCAGGTGCGCGCCAAGGGCGCCAACCTCGAGAAGTGGGGCTGGATCTACATGCGCGCCTCCGGCGTGGTGCTGGTCGTCCTGATCTTCGGGCACCTGTTCGTGAACCTCATGCTGGGCGAAGGCATCCACGCCCTCGACTGGGGATTCGTCGCCGGGAAGCTCGCCAACCCGTTCTGGCAGTGGTGGGACATCCTCATGCTGTGGCTCGCGCTGATCCACGGCGCCAACGGCATGCGCACGATCGTGAACGACTACGTGACCGGTGAGAAGGTCCGCAAGGTCCTCGTCTGGGCGATCTTCGTGTCGTCCGCTCTGCTCATCATCCTGGGCACACTGGTGGTCTTCGCGTTCGACCCGTGCAACGGCGTGACCACCGACAGTGCGTTCTGGGACGCCTGCCAGGCTCTGTGAGCCGGCAGGACGACACAGGCAAGAAGAAGACAAGAGGCATTCTGACGTGAGCACCCAGACCGCAGACAGCGTCGTCAAGGACGGCATCCATTACCACCAGTTCGACGTCGTGATCGTCGGTGCGGGCGGCGCCGGCATGCGCGCCGCCATCGAAGCCGGCCCCGGCGCGAAGACCGCGGTGATCACGAAGCTGTACCCGACGCGCTCGCACACCGGTGCCGCGCAGGGCGGCATGGCCGCGGCCCTGGCCAACGTCGAAGAGGACTCGTGGGAGTGGCACACGTTCGACACCGTCAAGGGCGGCGACTACCTCGTCGATCAGGATGCGGCCGAGATCCTCGCCAAGGAGGCCATCGACGCGGTCATCGACCTCGAGAACATGGGGCTGCCGTTCAACCGCACCCCCGAGGGCAAGATCGACCAGCGGCGCTTCGGCGGACACACCGCCGACCACGGCAAGACCCCGGTCCGCCGCGCCTGCTACGCCGCCGACCGCACCGGCCACATGATCCTGCAGACGCTGTTCCAGAACTGCGTAAAGCTCGGCATCAACTTCTTCAACGAGTTCTATGCGCTCGACCTGATCACGGTGAAAGACGACGACGGCGCCACGCAGATCGCGGGCGTCGTCGCGTACGAGCTGGCCACGGGCGAACTGCACGTCTTCCATTCCAAGGCCGTCATCTTCGCGACCGGCGGGTTCGGCAAGATCTACAAGACGACCTCGAACGCGCACACCCTCACCGGTGACGGCGTCGGCATCATCTGGCGCAAGGGCCTGCCGCTCGAGGACATCGAGTTCTTCCAGTTCCACCCGACCGGCCTCGCCGGGCTCGGCATCCTCCTCACCGAGGGTGCCCGCGGTGAGGGCGCGATCCTGCGCAACGCCTCGGGCGAGCGGTTCATGGAGCGCTACGCCCCCACCATCAAGGACCTCGCTCCGCGCGACATCGTCGCCCGCTGCATGGTCAAGGAGGTCCTCGAGGGCCGCGGCGCCGGACCCAACAAGGACTACGTCTACCTCGACTGCACCCACCTGGGCGCCGAGGTGCTCGAGACGAAGCTGCCCGACATCACCGAGTTCGCGCGCACCTACCTGGGCGTCGACCCGGTCGTCGAGCCCGTGCCGGTCATGCCCACCGCGCACTATGCGATGGGCGGCATCCCGACCAACAACAACGGCGAGGTGCTCGCCAACAACGACACCGTCGTGCCCGGCCTGTACGCCGCCGGCGAGTGCGCCTGCGTGTCGGTGCACGGCGCCAACCGCCTCGGCACCAACTCGCTGCTCGACATCAACGTGTTCGGCAAGCGCAGCGGCCGCAATGCGGTCGAGTACGTCAAGACGGCCGAGTTCGTTCCCCTGCCCGAAGACCCCGCCCGCGAGACGCGCGAGATGCTCGAGCGTCTGCGCAACAACCCGGGCACCGAACGCATCGCCGTGCTGCGCAAGACGCTGCAGGAGCAGATGGACGCGAACGCGCAGGTGTTCCGCACCGAGGAGACCCTGACCAACGTCATGGGCACCATCCACGACCTGCGCCAGCGGTACATGAACATCCACGTCGACGACAAGGGCAAGCGGTTCAACACCGACCTGCTCGAGGCCGTCGAGCTCGGGTTCCTGCTCGACCTCGCCGAGATCGTCGCGTACGCCGCCCGCAACCGCAAGGAGAGCCGCGGCGGCCACATGCGCGAGGACTACCCCGACCGCGACGACGCGGCCTACATGCAGCACACGATGGCCTACCTCACCGGCGACCCGCACTCGCCGGACCCGGAGGACCACATCAAGCTGGACTGGAAACCGGTCGTGTTCACCAAGAACGCGGAAGGCGAGTTCAACTACCCGCCGATGGAGAGGAAGTACTGATGACCCTCGTCGCAGAAGAGGCCGTCGTCGACAGCGACACCGGCATCCAGTCATATCTCGTCACCTTCATCATCCGCCGCTTCGACCCGGAGCAGGACGCCGAGCCCCGCTGGGTCGACTACGACGTCGAGATGTACCCCACCGACCGCGTCCTGGACGCGCTGCACAAGATCAAGTGGGAGGTCGACGGCTCGCTGTCGTTCCGCCGGTCGTGTGCGCACGGGATCTGCGGATCGGATGCCATGCGCATCAACGGCCGCAACCGTCTGGCGTGCAAGACGCTGATCAAGGACCTCGACATCTCCAAGCCGATCTACGTCGAGGCGATCAAGGGGCTGCCGCTCGAGAAGGACCTCATCGTCGACATGGAGCCGTTCTTCGCGTCGTACCGCGAAGTGCAGCCGTTCCTCATCGCAGGCTCCGCACCCGAACCGGGCAAGGAGCGCGTCCAGTCGATCACCGACCGTGCGATCTTCGACGACACCACCAAGTGCATCCTGTGCGCAGCGTGCACCTCGTCGTGCCCCGTGTTCTGGACCGACGGCCAGTACTTCGGTCCGGCGGCGATCGTGAACGCGCACCGGTTCATCTTCGACTCGCGCGACGACGCCGGAGACATGCGCCTCGACATCCTCAACGACAAGGAGGGCGTGTGGCGCTGCCGCACGACCTTCAACTGCACCGAGGCGTGCCCCCGCGGCATCGAGGTGACCAAGGCGATCGCCGAGGTCAAGCAAGCCGTCATGCGCCGTTGACCGGCGATCCGCTGCCCGCACCCGTGGCCCGCCGTCGCTAGTCTGGCACCGTGACTCAGAAGGAGCGGCGCGCGACGCACAGCGATGCGCAGGGTGCCGCTGCTGCTGCCGCCCGCGAGGAGGAATCGCTCCGCGAACGATGGGAGCTGACCCAGAGCGCGCTGCGGGAGCGGCTCGACGAGCCGATCGCCCGGGCGACGGCGATCACCAAACGCACGCTGGCATGGTTTCCCGTGCGCGTGTGGCGCCACTTCCTGCAGCACAACGGGTTCCTGCTCGCCGCCGGGGTGAGCTACCAGGCCCTGTTCGCCGTGTTCGCCGCCATCTACGTCGCCTTCGCGATCGCGGGTCTGTGGCTGGGCGGCAGCGAAGAAGCCATCAACGCGCTCATCGCCGCCATCAACAGCTATATCCCGAACCTGATCCTCCCCGAGGGTGAAGGCGGGCTGTTCACGACCGAGCAGGTCGCCGCGATCGCCACGCAGAGCGCCGGAGTCCTCGCGATCACCGGTGCGATCGCGATCATCGTGGCCGCCTGGACGGCCATCGGATTCGTGACCTTCGCCCGGCGCGCGGTTCGCGACATCTTCGGGCTGCGGCCGGATCTGCGCAACTACATCGTCCTGAAGGCACGCGATCTGGTCGCGGCGCTCGTCTTCGGCGTGGCACTCATTGCGGGCTCTGCGATGAGCGCCGCCGGAACATGGGCTCTCGAGCTCGTCTTCGGGCTCTTCGGCTGGGACACGCGGTCGGGGTGGTTCGGATTCGGCGTTCGCATCGCGTCCGTCGTCGTGTCGTTCGCGCTGTACACGTTCGCGCTCGGCGCCCTGGTGCGGTATCTCACCGGCACCTCGCTGCGATGGCGCTCGATCTGGGGCGGGGCGATGCTGGGCGGGGCGGCGCTGACGCTCCTGCAACTCGCCGCCGGCATCCTGCTGTTCTACACGCCGTCCAATCCGCTGCTGGCCACGTTCGCCGTGTTCATCGGGTTGCTGCTGTGGTTCCGGGTGGTCGGCATCATCATCCTCGTTGCGGCCGCGTGGATCGCCGTGGGCGCCAAGGACGGCGACCTGCCGCTGGTCGAGCTCACCAAGGCGGAGCGCGTCGCCGCCGAGCACCAGGCGCTGCTGCTGGCCGCGAAGGTGCGGCTGCGCACGGCACACGAGGCGCGCGAGACGGCGCCGTGGTATCGGGTGTGGGTGGCCGATCGCGCCGTCCGCGAGGCGGTCGAGGAGCTGCACGCGGTGGAGGCGGTCGCTCCCCCGCCCCAGGTCAAGAGGGAGACACTGCTCGAATGAGCCGTGTCGGCGGTCGCCGTTAGGCTGGCGGGCGTGTCTCGTCGCCTCCGCATCGCCTCCGTCAATGTCAACGGCATCCGTGCCGCCGCCCGCAAGGGCATGCACCCGTGGCTCGAGCAGGCGGATGTCGACATCCTCACACTGCAGGAGGTGCGTGCCGACGCCGACACCCTCGCGGCGGCACTACCGGGCTGGCACGTCGTCGGCGACGAAGCCCTCGCCAAGGGACGAGCGGGTGTCGCGATCGCGACGCGTGAGCCGCTCGATGTGTGGCGCATCGAGCTCGGCGACGACTCTTTCGACTCGCGGGGCCGCTGGATCGAGGCGGACGTCGACGTCGACGGCGAGCTGGTGACCGTCGTCAGCGCGTACGTGTACACCGGTGAGGACGGCACCGAGAAGCAGGTCGCCAAGTACGCGTTCCTCGATGCGATGGAGAGGCGGATGCCGGAGCTCGGCGATGGCCTGGCCGTCATCACGGGCGACCTCAACGTCGGCCACCGCGAGCTCGACATCCGCAACTGGAAAGGCAATGTCAAGAGGGCCGGGTTCCTGCCGCGCGAGCGCGCCTACTTCGACCGGTTCACCGCTCCGTCCGGTGCCGAGGTCGCCTGCGTGGACGGCTCGACCGGCACGGGGCTGGGCTGGGTGGACGTCGGCCGGCAGTTCCACGGCGAGGTCGACGGCCCGTACTCGTGGTGGTCCAGCCGGGGCAAGGCATTCGACACCGACACCGGTTGGCGGATCGACTACCACCTGGCCTCGCCGACGCTGGCCGAGCGGGTCACCGACTACCGCATCGTGCGGGCACCCTCGTGGGACACACGCTGGAGCGACCACGCTCCGGTGATCGCGGACTACACGCTCGGCTCGTAGCGCGACGCCCCGGCATCCACTCCCCTCCGGCAGCCCCCGTAGGATTGACCGGTGACCAAACCGCGCCTCTACTCCGGAATGCAGCCCTCGGCCGACTCGCTTCAGATCGGCAACTACATCGGGGCGCTCATGCAGTGGCGCGATCTGCAGACGGCCTACGAGGCGTACTTCTCGGTCGTCGACCTGCACGCGCTGACGCAGCCGAACGACCCGGCCGAACTGCGGGCGAAGACCCGGCGCACGGCCGCGCAGTACATCGCGGCGGGCATCGAGCCGTCGAAGTCGACACTGTACGTGCAGTCGCATGTGCGCGCGCACGCCGAACTCGCCTGGATCCTGTCGACGATCACCGGCTACGGCGAGGCCGGCCGCATGACCCAGTTCAAGGACAAGTCGCAGCGTCACGGCGCCGATGCGACGAGTGTCGGGCTGTTCACCTACCCGGTGCTGATGGCCGCCGACATCCTGCTGTACCAGACCGACATCGTCCCGGTCGGCGACGACCAGAAACAGCACGTCGAGCTCACCCGCGACCTCGCCGAGCGGTTCAACTCGCGCTACGGGAAGACCTTCACGGTGCCGATGCCCGTGATCCAGAAGGACACTGCGCGCATCTACGATCTGCAGAACCCGGCCGCGAAGATGTCGAAGTCGGCCGAGTCGGATGCCGGAGTGCTGTGGCTGCTGGATGACCCGGCCGTCTCAGCGAAGAAGGTCATGCGCGCCGTGACCGACTCGGAAGGCTCGGTGCGCTACGACCGCGAAGCCAAGCCCGGCGTCTCGAACCTCCTGGTGATCTACGCGGCCCTGACGGGTCGGCAGATCCCGGCGATCGAAGACGAGTACGCGGGCCGCGGCTACGGCGACTTCAAGAAGGGCCTGGCCGAGGTGGTCGTGGATGAGTTCGGCCCGGTGCGCGAGCGCGCACTCGATCTGCTGTCGGATCCGGCCGAACTCGACCGCGTGCTGGCCGCGAACGCGGCGCGCGCCGACCAGGTCGCCGACAAGACCCTGGCCGACGTGTACGACAAGGTGGGCCTGCTCCGCCGCGTGTGAGGCTCACGCGGACCGCCCCTAGGATCTAGGGATGCAACCGGTCACGCTGCACACCGAACGGCTCGAGCTCTCGGTGCCGACCGCCGACGATGTCGATGAGATCTACACGGCATGCCAGGATCCGCGCATCCAGCAGTACACCACCGTGCCGGTGCCGTACGAGCGCACGCACGCCGAGGGATTCATCGACCTGGCCGCCGGATGGTGGGACGCCGGTTCGGAGACGACGTGGGCGATCCGCCACCATGGCCGCCTCGTCGGAATGATCGGTGTTCACCACCTCGGCAAGGGCGACGGCGAGATCGGGTACTGGATGGCGCCCGATGCCCGCGGCGCGGGCATCCTCACCGAGGCGGCACGCGCGGTGATCGACTGGGCATTCGCCGCCGACGGGCTCGGGCTCGCTCGGCTCGAATGGCGCGCCGTGGCCGGCAACACCGCGTCGGCACGATCGGCCCGCGCGCTCGGATTTCGCTATGAGGGTCTGCTGCGCCGCTCCCTTGTCAGCCACCGCGGGCATGAGGACGGATGGGTCGCGGGCCTGCTGCCCGAAGACGACCGCATACCGCAGCCCTGGCCGGTCCTCCCCGACTGACCGCACGTCGTCCGACCGTGGCAGGATGCCGGTATGCCTGAGATGCCGGAAGTGCAGGGTCTCGTCGACTTCCTCGCCGAGCGCACCAACGGCCTGACCGTGACGAAGGTCGCTGTCGCGAACATCGCGGCGCTGAAGACCTACGACCCGCCGATCGACGCGCTCACGGGTCGCCGGGTGAGCGCCGCGGCGCGTCACGGGAAGTTCATCGACCTCGAGACGACGTCAGAGGGGGATGCCGGAGCCATCCACCTCGTCTTCCACTTGGCCAAGGCCGGCTGGCTGCGCTGGTACGACCAGCTGGCCTCGACGGTCATTCGACCGGGCAAGACCCCGATCGCACTGCGTGTCGGGTTCAACGACGGATCCGGCTTCGACCTGACCGAAGCCGGCACGAAGAAGTCGCTCGCGTACTACGCGGTGCGCGCGCCTCAGGACGTACCCGGCATCGCCCGGCTCGGGCCCGATCCGCTCGGCCCGGACTTCGCGCGCGACACTCTCGCCGCGCTGCTGGCCGGTCGGCGCACTCAGATCAAGGGGGTGCTGCGCGACCAGTCGATCATCGCCGGAATCGGCAACGCGTACTCCGATGAGATCCTGCACGCCGCACGCATGTCGCCCTACGCTCTGGCCGCCACCCTCGACGAGGCCGAGGTCGACCGCCTCTACGACGCGATGCGCGCGACGATCACCGAGGCGATCACCGAAGCGACCGGCAAACCTCCCGCGGACCTCAAGGACGCGAAGCGGCGCGGCATGGCGGTCCACGGCCGGCGCGGCGAGAAGTGCCCCGTCTGCGGCGACGAGGTGCGCAGCGTGTTCTTCGCCGACAACTCGCTCGAGTACTGCCCGACGTGCCAGACCGGCGGAAAGATCCTCGCCGACCGCCGCCTGTCCCGCCTCCTGAAGTAGGAGCAGACCTCAGTCGACGGTCCCCGCCAGAATCCGGGCGTCGTCGTCGACCCAGTCGAGCGACTTGGACACGGCCTTCTGCCACATCCGGTAGCGGCGATCGACTTCGTCCTGCGGCATCCGCGGCTCGAACGTGCGGTCCACCTGCCAGTGCGCGCGCAGCGCGTCGAAGTCGGGCCACACTCCGACAGCGAGTCCCGCGGCATACGCGGCGCCGAGCGCGGTCGTCTCCACCACGCGAGGCCGCACGACCGGGATCCCGAGGATGTCGGCCTGGAACTGCATGAGGGCGTCGTTGCGGGTCATCCCGCCGTCGACCCGCAGCTCCTCCAGGGGCCGCCCGGTGTCGGCCACGACCGCCTCGATGACATCGCGGGTCTGGAACGCGGTCGACTCGAGCGCGGCCCGCGCGATGTGCCCCTTGTTGACGTACCGCGTCAGTCCGACCAGCGCGCCGCGTGCATCCGGCCGCCAGTACGGGGCGAACAGCCCCGAGAACGCGGGCACGAAGTAGGCGCCGCCGTTGTCGTCGACCGTGGCGGCGAGCGCCTCGATGTCCTGCGAGCGCTGGATGATGCCGAGGTTGTCGCGCAGCCACTGCACGAGCGACCCGGTGACCGCGATCGATCCCTCCAGCGCGAAGCGGGCCGGTTCGTCGCCCACCCGGTACGCGACCGTCGTGATCAGCCCGGCGTCCGATCGCACGATCTCGGTGCCCGTGCCCACCAGCAGGAAGTTGCCGGTGCCGTAGGTGTTCTTCGACTCCCCCGCCTCGAACGCGGCCTGGCCGAACGTCGCGGCCTGCTGGTCGCCGATCATTCCGGCGATCGGCACCCCGCGCAGCACACCCGGCAGCTGCACTTCGCCGACCACTGCGGACGACGAGCGGATCTCGGGCAGCATCGAGCGCGGCACGCGCCACCGCTGCAGCATCTCGTCCGACCAGTCGAGGGTCTTCAGATCGAGCAGCTGCGTGCGGCTCGCGTTGGTGACATCGGTAACGTGGATGCCGCCGTCGCGACCCCCGGTGAGGTTCCAGACCACCCAGGTGTCGGGCGTGCCGAACATCAGGTCACCGGCCTCGGCGGACTCGCGCGCGCCGTCGACGTGGTCGAGGATCCAGGCGAGCTTCGACGCCGAGAAGTACGCCGCCAGCGGCAGTCCGGTGATGTCGGCGTACGCGTCGACGCCGTGTTCGGCGATCAGCTCGTCGATCCGCGGCTGCGTGCGGGTGTCCTGCCAGACGAGCGCGTTGTGGATGGGCCGGCCGGTGCGACGGTCCCAGACGATCGCGGTCTCACGCTGGTTGGTGACCCCGACGGCGGCGATGTCGGCGGCGGTGAGACGCGCCTGCTTCTGCGCGTCGGCGAGCACCCACTGGGTGTTGGTCCAGATCTCGACCGGGTCGTGCTCGACCCGTCCGGCGCGGGGGAAGATCTGCTCGTGCTCGCGCTGCGCAGTGGCGACGATGGCCCCCGCCGCGTCGAAGACGATGGCCCGCGTCGAAGTCGTTCCCTGGTCGATCGCGATCACATGGTCGGCCACGTCGTCTCCTCCTCGAGCATCGACTCCGGGTGGGGATGCCGTGGTTTCACGCTATCGCGTCGGCACCGGCGGCTCTGGTTGTCTGCGCCCATCCGGCCGGGTCGGCCGCATGCACCGCCGCGAGCGCCCGCTCGACCTCGGCGGCCTGCGACGCGGCGTCCCACCCGCACACTTCGGCGACAGCAGTCGCGGCTTCGGCGGCGGCGTCGGCCGAGGCGCCGCCGGTGAAGGCGATGCCGGTGCGCCGCAGCAGCAGGTCTTCGAGGTGCACGACCTGCTCGGTGCGGGCCAGATGCCGCAGCTCTGCGCTGCTGTACTCCGGTGCGTGCGACAGCGCCGCGTCGGACGGGTCGGCGAGGATCGCGGCGATCACATCCGCGGCGGTCGTGCCGTAGCGGTCGAGCAGTTGCGTCGCCCGCGCGTAGCCGACGCTCGACGCATACGGCAGCAGCCACTGCCGCCGTGCGCGTTCGGTGGTCGGGTACCCCGCACCTCCGCCGATCGGCACGCCCTTCGTGCTGCGCCGGCGCGGCACGGCCAGCAGCTCGAGCACCCGGTCGGTGACGTGCGCAGCTGAGGCCCGGAACGTGGTCCACTTGCCCCCCACGAGGCTGAGCACGGTCGCGCGGGACGCCCCCGGCATCCGCTTCGCCTCGATGCGATAGTCCCGCGACACGAACCCGGGCGCGAGTTCGCCGTGCCCGGGCAACGGCCGGACGCCCGAGAACCGGTAGACGATCTGCGAGCGCTCGACCCGGATCGAGGGCAGCACCTGCAGGATCAGGTCGAGGAAGTAGTCGACCTCCTCCTCGGTGCACACGATCGGATCGCGCATGTCGTGTTCGAGATCGGTGGTGCCCACCAGCACCCGGCCCTTGAGCGGGTAGATCAGCACGATGCGCCCGTCGGAGTGCTCGAAGAACAGCTCGCGGCCGCCGGTGGCCTGCAGCAGCTCATCGTGATCGAGAACGATGTGCGATCCCTTGGTGCCGCCCATGTACTGCGTCGGGTCGCCGAGCGCGTCGTTGGTGAGGTCGGCCCAGGGCCCCGAAGCGTTGACGATGACGGATGCCGTGAACGCGAACTCCTCGCCCGACTCGAGGTCGCGCAGCACGACCCTGCCATCGTCGGCCGCGACCGCCTCGACGTAGTTCGCCGCACGGGCACGCTCTGCGCCGGCGTGCCGCCCGTCGCGCAGGACGTCGATCGCGAGTCGCTCGGGATCGTGCAGCGAGGCGTCCCAGTACGTCGCGGTGTACCGGATGGAGGGGTTCAGCTGCGGCAGCTTCGCGAGCGAGCGGCGACGACCGTCGAACTCGTGGCGCGGCACGGTGCCCTTGCCGAGCAGGCCCCCGCCGCGCGAGAACGAGTCGTAGATGACCAGACCGATCTTGATCAGCACGGCCCCGCGCTCGCGCGGCTTGCCGGCGCCGTGGCGCAGGAAGCGCAGCGGCGCGGAGAGGATGCCCGAGAACGTCGAGAAGATCGGGATCGTCGTCTGCAGCGGGCGCACGTAGTGCGGTGCGGTCTTCAGCAGCGCGTTGCGCTCGGTGACCGCCTCGTGCACGAGGCGGAACTCGCCGTTCTCGAGATACCGGATGCCGCCGTGGATCATGTGGCTGGATGCCGCGGACGCGCCCGAGACGAAGTCTCCGCGCTCGACGAGCGCGACGTCGACTCCCTGCATCGCGAGATCGCGGAATGTCGCGAGCCCGTTGATGCCCCCGCCGATGACGAGCACGTCGGCGTACGGGCGCTCGCGCAGCTCCGCCGCTGGCCTGATCGGTCTGTCCATCGATCGCACCTCCCCGCCCTCAAGGCTACGTGGTCCCGGTGGTCATACGCGGAAGGCGAAGGTGACGTCGCGTGGCGGGAATGCGGCGCACATCGACGCGTTGAGTACACTCGAGAGCAAAGCAACGTGCTCCGGGGTCGGTGAGAATCCGAACCGGCGGTGACAGTCCGCGAACTCCTCGATCACTCGGGGGGTCGATCCGGTGGAATTCCGGGACCGACGGTGATGCGACGTGAGTCGCGAGTCCGGATGGGAGGAAGCACGAGCGACGCCTGGTTGTGTCAGGCGGCGCCCGCGGTGTCATCCGCGCCCCCGGAGTCAGACCGAAGGACCAGGGATGAGCGCGACGGACGCCGAGCAGGCCGCGATGCGCCGCGCTCTCGCGCTCGCGCAGAAAGGGCCACGGGGAGTCAACCCGCAGGTCGGCGCCGTCATCCTCGACGCCTCCGGTGCCGTGCTGTCCGAAGGGTGGCACCGTGGCGCCGGCACCGCGCACGCCGAGGTCGACGCGCTCTCGAAGCTGACACCCGGCGCCGCGCGCGGCGCGACCGCCGTCGTCACCCTCGAGCCGTGCAACCACACCGGCCGCACCGGGCCGTGCGCCGAGGCGCTCATCGCCGCCGGCGTCGGTCGCGTGGTCTACGCCGTCGACGATCCGGGACGCGCATCGTCCGGCGGTGCCGATCGCCTCCGCGCCGCCGGCGTCGAGGTCGCCGCAGGGACGCTCGCACGTGAGGGCGCGGCGCTGCTGGACTCCTGGCTCACCGTGCAGCGACTCGGGCGGCCGCACGTGACCGTGAAGTGGGCGCAGTCCCTCGATGGCCGCGCGGCCGCGGCCGACGGCACCAGTCAGTGGATCACAGGCCCCGACGCCCGCGCCGACGTCCACCGTCGCCGCAGCGAAGCCGATGCCATCGTCGTCGGCACCGGCACGCTCCTGGCCGATGACCCCGCCCTGACCGCGCGCCGGCCGGACGGCTCACTCTACGAGCGCCAGCCGGTCCCGGTCGTGCTCGGCGCGCGCGCGATCCCCGACGCCGCCGCCATCCGCAGCCACCCGCACCCCGTGCTGCACCGCGACGGCGGCAACCTGTTCGCGGAGCACGCCGGCACCGCCGAGTCCGACTCGGTGCTGGCCGAGCTGCGCGCACGCGGCGTTCAGCGCGTGTTCGTCGAGGGCGGTCCGACGATCGCGAGCGCGTTCCTCCGCGCGGGCCTGGCCGACGAGATCCTCGCCTACATCGCTCCCACGCTGATCGGCGCCGGCATGGACGGCACCGACCGGCCCGCGCTGGGCGGCCTCGGCGTCGCCACGATCGCCGACCAGCACCACTTGACCGTGGCATCCATCGACAGACTCGGCGAGGACCTGCTGATCGTCGCCCACCCGGCATCCACCTCGAAGGAGACCGTCTGATGTTCACCGGAATCATCGAAGAGCAGGGCGAGGTCACCGCCGTCGCACCCGCCGGCGACGGCCTGCGGCTCACCGTGCGCGCGCCCCTCGCGGTGTCGGATGCCGGACACGGCGACTCCATCGCGATCAGCGGAGTCTGCCTCACCGTCGTCGACCAGACACCCGAGGGCTTCACCGCCGACGTCATGAAGCAGACCCTGGACATGACGACGCTCGGTCGCGTGGGAGCGGGTACCCGCGTCAACGTCGAACGGGCCATGGCCGCGCACGGCCGCCTCGGCGGGCACATCGTGCAGGGCCACGTCGACGGCACCGGAGAGGTGCTCGAGGTGCGTCCGGGAGCGCAGTGGCGCGTCATCCGGGTGGGGATGCCGGCATCCCTCGCCCCGCTCATCGTCGACAAGGGGTCCGTCGCGCTCGAGGGAGTCTCGCTCACCGTCAGTGCCACCTCGGCCGCCGACGCGCGGACGCACTGGTTCGAGGTGTCGCTGATCCCCGAAACGCTCGAGGTCACCACCCTCGGTGTGCTCGCCGCCGGCGACCGCGTCAACCTCGAGACCGACATCCTCGCGCGCCACGTGCAACGCATGCTCGCCTTCACCACCCCGACAGACCCGACGAACGAAGGAGGCTCCCGATGAGCCTTTCCCCCATCCCCGAGGCCCTCGACGCGCTGCGCGCCGGCAAGCCGGTCATCGTCGCCGACGACGAAGACCGCGAGAACGAGGGCGACATCATCCTCTCGGCGGCCCTCGCCACCCCCGAGTGGCTCGCCTGGACGATCCGCTGGTCGAGCGGGTTCCTGTGCGCGCCGATGCCGGCCGATTGGGCCGACCGCCTCGACCTGCCCCCGATGGTCGCGGTCAACGAAGACAGCCGCGGCACCGCGTACACCGTCAGCGTCGATGCCGCCGACCGCGTGTCGACCGGGATCAGCGCGGCCGACCGCGCGCACACGCTGAACGTGCTGGCGAACCCCGAGTCGACGCCGGCGTCGGTCATCCGTCCCGGCCACATCCTGCCGCTGCGCGCCGTGGACGGCGGCGTGCGCGAGCGCGCGGGGCACACCGAAGCGGCCGTCGACCTCATGAAGCTCGCCGGTCTGCCGCCGGTCGGCGCGATCGGCGAGGTCGTGGCCGAGGACGGCAGCATGATGCGCCTGCCCGGCCTGATCGAGATGGGTCAGCGCGAGGGAATCCCGGTCATCACGATCGAGCAGCTCATCGCCCACCTGAACGACCTGCCGTCCGACCCGGGCACCGAGGCGCACATCGACAAGTCCTCGAAGCGCCGCGTGAGCCTGCGCGCCGAAGCGCAGGTGCCGACCGCGCACGGGACGTTCCGGTTCCTCGCGTACAAGGATCGCGTCACCGGCACCGACCACATCGCGGTCGTCGCCGGCGACCTCACCGAGGCGGCACCGCTGGTGCGCGTGCACTCCGAGTGCCTCACCGGCGAGGCGTTCGGCTCGCTCAAATGCGAATGCGGCCCTCAGCTCGACGCCGCGCTCGAGGCCGTCGCGACCCGCGGTGGTCTCGTCATCTACATGCGCGGCCACGAGGGGCGCGGCATCGGCCTCATCAACAAGCTGCGTGCCTACAGCCTGCAGGAGCAGGGTCTCGACACCGTCGACGCCAACCTCGCCCTGGGCCTGCCCGCCGACGCCCGCGACTACGCCGCGGCAGCCGGCATCATGGCCGACCTCGGCATCGAGAAGCTGCGCCTGCTCACCAACAACGCCGACAAAGTCGGCCAGCTGCGCGATCTCGGCCTCGACATCGTCGAGCAGGTGCCGCTGCTGGTCGGCGTCGGTGCGAACAACCACCAGTACCTGAGCACGAAGCGCGACCGGATGGGGCACCTCATCGACACCGCCGCGCTCGACGCCGCCCTGGCCCGAAGCGAGGAGAACGCATGAGCGGACACGGAGCACCCGAGACCCAGATGGTCGACGCGACCGGGCTGGACCTTGTCGTGGTCGCCGGCCAGTGGCACGACGTCATCACCGACGGGCTGATCGCCGGCGCGAGCCGCACGCTGGACGCCTCCGGCGCGAGCTGGCGGCTCGTGCGCGTGCCGGGCTCGTTCGAGCTGCCCGTCACCTGCAAGGCGGCGCTGGATGCCGGGGCCGACGCCGTCGTCGCACTGGGCGTCATCATCCGCGGCGGCACCCCGCACTTCGAGTACGTCTCGGCGGCGGCCACCGACGGTCTGACCCAGGTCGCGCTGGCCACCGGCAAGCCGGTCGGATTCGGCGTGCTGACCCTCGACGACGAGCAGCAGGGACTCGACCGGGCGGGCCTGCTCGGCTCGAAGGAGGACAAGGGCGCCGAGGCTGCGGATGCCGCACTGCGCACGGCGCTGCTGCTGCGCGAGCTTCGCGATGTGACGCCCGGGGCCTGACCCACCGATCCGCACCTACTGGTGGCAGCTGATCCTCGGCACGTTCATCGTGCTGGCGACGTACGTGCTGTTCTCCCTGATGGCGAACTTCCCGCTCTCGTACGGCACACCCAACCTTCAGTCCAACATAAGGTACGGTGAGGGCATGGAAACCCTGCGCCACGTCGTCCTTCTGGTCCACCTCGTCGGCTTCGCCATGCTGTTCGGCGGCTGGGTCGTCGAATTGATCGGCAAGCGCGGCATCAACCGCGTCATGCACTGGGGCCTGGCCGTCGCGGCCGTCGCCGGCCTGGCCCTCGCCGCCCCGTGGGGCATCGACTACGACATGAACTACGCGAAGATCGGCACGAAGCTGGTCATCCTGATCGTGATCGGCGCGCTGCTGGGCATCGGCACCGGTCGCGCCCGCAAGTCGGGCTCGGTGCCGCCGGTCATCTTCTGGCTCATCGGCCTGCTCACCCTCGCGAACGCGGCGATCGCCGTCCTCTGGCGCTGACGAACCCTCACCCGCAGCGGCTGCGTGCTCGATACGGGACGTCAGTCCAGGAAGAGAGCCCGCAGCCGCTTCGTCGTGAAGACGAGCCCGATGGCGATCATCACGACGTAGTAGAGGACGTGCCAGAGCATGTCGGAACTGAGGATCCCCGTGGTGAGGCCGCGGATCAGCTCCACACCGTGCCACAGCGGGAACGCCATGACGATCGCCTGCACCGCCTCGGGGTACACGGTGATCGGGTAGAAGGTGGCGGAGAACAGGAACATCGGCAGCAGCACGAAGTTGATCCAGTCCATGTGCTGGAACGTCTTCATGTAGCTGGTCACCGCCATGCCGAGGCTGGCGAACCCGAAGGCGATCAACAGGACCGCCGGGATCGCCAGGATCGCGGTGGGCGCGAGGTTGAGCCCGAGGATCTGCATGATGATCATGAAGCCGGTCGCGTAGAGCAGGCCGCGCAGCAGCGCGTAGAGGATCTCACCCAGGGCGACATCGAGCGGGCCGAGCGAGGTCGAGAGCATGCCTTCGTAGAGCTTGCCGTAGTTGAGCTTGAAGAAGACGTTCCAGGTGGAGTCGTAGATCGCGCCGTTCATCGCCGACACCGCCAGCAGCGCCGGGGCGATGAACGCGGCGTAGGGCACCTCGACGCCCTGCGAGGTCTGGACGTCGCCGACGAGCGCCCCGAGCCCGATCCCCATGGATGCCAGGTAGAAGACCGGCTCGAAGAATCCCGACAGCACGACGATCCAGCTCGACGAGCGCGCGGCGATGAGGCCGCGCTGCACGACGGCGCCGGGGTTGCCCGCCCAGAGCGCGCGCACCCCGCCGCGCCGCGCGGCATCGGTGCCCGCGTCACTGTGCACGACGGTCACTTCGCGAGCCTCTCGACGAACACGCGCCGGCCCCACACGTAGCCGGCCACGCACAGCACCACCAGGTAGCCGATGTGCACGGCGATCATCCCCGGCGCGACCGGGGCACCGTACGTGGCGACGCGGCCGAGTTCGGCGCCGTGCCAGAGCGGCGAGATCCATCCGATCCACTGCAGCCATGCCGGCAGGGTGTCAAGCGGGTAGAACGTGCCCGAGAACAGGAACATCGGCATGAAGACGAACCGCTGCACGAGCGCGAACTGGCCCCTGTCGTCTTCGATCGACCCGGCGTATGCCATCAGCGGAATGCCGAACGCGAGCCCGGCTGCGACGCCGGCGAAGATCGACAGCCAGCCGGTCTCGGGGTGCGGGACGGCGCCGAAGATCCAGATGAACACGTAGTACGCGGCGACCGCGACCACCATGCGCGCGGCCGCCCCGGCGATCACGCCGTTCGCGATCTGCGGGCTCGACAGCGCCGATGCGTTGAACCCGTAGAAGTACCGGCGCCACTTGAATCCGGCCATGACCGGGTAGGTCATCTCCTCCGACGCGACCGAGATGGCCGCGGTCACCAGCAGCGCCGGCGCAACGAACACCAGGTATGAGACCTGCACGCCACGGTCGTCGATGGGCGCGTCGATGAGCATCGCCAGACCGATGCCCAAGCCGAGCAGATAGATGATCGGCTGCCCGAGCGCGCCGACGATGATCGTCCAGCCGTAGGCGCGCATCGCGCGGACCCAGTGCTCGGTGACGTACCAGCTGCCGAACCGGCGCGGCTTGCGGCCCCATTCGAGGGCCTCGGCGCGCAGCTCGTCGATCGACGGGTGCGCGGTGAGGGCGTCGGCGCTCATTCGATCAGCGTCCTTCCCGTCAGCCGCAGGAACACATCCTCGAGGCTCGACCGGCGCACGAGACTGGTGATCGGCTCCAGACCCGCCGCCGTGACCCGCTCGAGCGCCTCCTCGCCGTCGTGCGTGTAGACCAGCACACGGTCGGGCAGCACCTCGACGCGGTCGCCGATGCCCTGCAGCTGCCCGGCCACCTGCTGGTTGCGGTCGGAGCCGAACCGCACCTCGAGCACCTCGCGGCTCGAGTGCTCGCGGATGAGGGATGCCGGAGTGCCCTCGGCCATGATCTTGCCCTTGTCCACGACGATGAGCCGGTCGCACAGCTGCTCGGCCTCGTCCATGTAGTGGGTGGTCAGCACGAGCGTCGTGCCGCGCTCCTTGAGGCGGAACAGCCGGTCCCACAGCACGTGGCGCGCCTGCGGGTCGAGGCCCGTGGTCGGCTCGTCGAGCAGCAGGATGCGCGGATCGTTGATGAGACCGCGCGCGATCGTGAGGCGGCGCTTCATGCCGCCCGACAGCTGATCGACCTTGCTCTTGGCCTTGTCCTCGAGTGCTGCGAACGCCAGCAGCTCATCGGCCTTCTGGTGGCAGACCTTGCCGGGCAGGCCGAAGTAGCGACCGTAGATGTAGAGGTTCTCGCGCGCGTTGAGCTCGCCGTCGAGGTTGTCCTGCTGCGGCACGACGCCCAGCCGCGACCGGATCTCGGGCCCGTACTGGTCGGGGTCGAGCCCCAGGATCTGCAGGTCGCCGCTCGTGCGGGTCGACACCGCGCCGATCATCTTCATGGTCGTGGACTTGCCTGCGCCGTTGGGGCCGAGCAGCCCGAACGACTCCCCCGGCGCGACCTCGAACGAGAGTCCGTCGACAGCGAGGAAGTCGGGCTTGCCCTTCACCTTGTACGCCTTGACGAGGTTCTGGGCGGAGATCACGGGTTCTGGCACCGGACTACCCTAACGCCACCCACCGAACGTCAACACGGGTTGACGGGTGTCGTGGACGTCAACTACGGTTGACCCCCATGAGCGACGTGCACACGATGACCGGCGCCGCTGAAGCCGAGCCGCCGCTGCGGCTGATCCAGGAGATCACCCGGCAGCGCCGCGAACTCGAGCGCGCCGAGGAGGCCGCCGTGCGCCGCGCCCGCGTCGCCGGGTACTCCTGGCAGGCGATCGCGATGTCGCTGGGCGTGAGCAAGCAGGCGGTCCACAAGAAATACGGGCGAAGATAGATCCCGGAGGCGCCTGCGCCCGGCATCCACTCTCCCGGCATCCATCCCCACCCCCGACTCTCGAGGACGCACACATGTCTACCGACACCGGCCGCCGCCGCGGCCTCCGCCGTCGCCGCACCGACGATGGCCCGCGCGCGTCGCTGCGACAGCTGCTGCCGTTCCTGTTCGAGCACACCGGGGTGCTCGTCGTCGTCACGGTGCTCAGCATCCTCGGCGCCCTGGCCACGCTCGGTCAGCCACTCGTCGTCGGCCAGCTGATCGAACGCGTGCAGTCCGCGACCCCGCTCGGCTGGCTCGTCTGGGCCCTGGTCGTCCTCGTCGTGCTGTCCTCTGTCATCAGCGGCTATCAGCACTACCTGCTGCAGCGCACCGGTACGGCGATCGTGTTCTCGAGCCGCCGGCGTCTGATCGCGCGTCTGCTGCATCTGCCGGTGCAGGAGTATGACGCGCGGCGCACCGGCGATCTCGTCTCGCGGGTGGGCACCGACACGACGCTGCTCTATGCCGTCCTCACCCAGGGACTCGCCGATTCGCTGGGAAACGTCCTGCTGTTCGTCGGCGCGATCATCGCGATGCTCGTCATCGACCCGGTCCTGCTGCTGCTGATCCTCATCGTGATCGGTGTGTCCGTCGCCGTCGTGGGCGCGCTCAGCGGGCGCATCCGCTCAGCGACCGAGGTGCAGCAGGAGCAGGTGGGCCATCTCGCCTCCGGGGTCGAGCGCGCCATCGGCTCGGTCCGCACGATCCGTGCGGCCGGTGCCGCGGAACGCGAGCGCGCCTCGATCGAGGGCACCGCCGGGGCCGCCTACGAGGCCGGAGTGAAGGTCGCGAAGGCCTCCGCGCTCGTCGTCCCGGTCGCCGGCGTCGCGATGCAGCTCTCCCTGCTGGTGGTGCTGGGTGTGGGCGGCTTCCGCGTGGCATCCGGAGCGATCACGATCGCCGAGCTCGTGACGTTCGTGATGTTCCTGTTCTTCCTCATCGCGCCGCTCGGCTCGTTCTTCGGCGCGATCACCTCGGTGAACCAGGCGCTGGGCGCCCTCGGGCGCATTCAGGAGGTCCTCGACCTGCCGACCGAGACGCAGGCCGACGCCGAGATCGCGGCATCCATCGCCTCGCGCGCGGCGATCGCCGCCGACGTTCCGGCCGCTGCCGGGTCGGCGGCGATCGAGTTCCGCGACGTGCACTTCTCGTATCCGGATGCCGTGGTCGCGGCGCGCCGCACCGCGGAGACCGAGGCGCTCAAGACGCTCACCGAGGTGCACGCCGACGCCATCGATGTCGAGGATGCCGAGGGCGGCGTGCTGCGTGGCGTGTCGTTCCGGGTGCCGCGCGGTGCGCGCGTCGCGCTGGTCGGGCCCTCGGGAGCCGGCAAGTCGACCACGCTCGCCCTGATCGAGCGGTTCTACGACCCGGCATCCGGTGCCGTGCTGCTCGACGGCGAGGACGTCCGCACGCTCGACCGCGGTGTGCTGCGCGCGCAGCTCGGCTACGTCGAGCAGGATGCGCCGACCCTGGCCGGCACGATCGCCGACAACCTGCGGCTGGCGTCGCCGCTTGCGTCGGATGAGGACTGCGAGCGCGTGCTGCGCGCCGTGAACCTCGGCGATGTGCTCGAACGCAGCCCCCTGGGCCTGCAGGCACCGGTCGGCGAGGCGGGTGTCATGCTCTCGGGCGGCGAGCGCCAGCGGCTCGCGATCGCGCGGGCGCTGCTGGCGGCTCCCCCGATCCTGCTGCTCGACGAGTCGACCTCGTCGCTCGACGGACTCAACGAGCAGCGCATGCGCGACGCGATCGACGCCGTGGCGACCGGCCGCACGCTCATCGTGATCGCTCACCGCCTGTCGACGGTCGTCGACAGCGACCTCATCGTGGTGCTCGACCACGGCGAGGTCGTGGGGCAGGGCACGCACGCCGAGCTCGTGGCATCGGTGCCGCTGTACCGCGACCTGGCGGCCCGGCAGCTCTTGGTGTGAAACGGACCCCACCGCCGAGACGCCCACTCTTTCTCTCTCGCGCCGAGATGGCCAGTCTCGCTGCGAGATGGCCAGTCTCGCTGCGAGATGGCCAGTCTCGCTGCGAGATGGCCAGTCTCGCTGCGAGATGGCCAGTCTCGCTGCGAGATGGCCAGTCTCGCTGCGAGATGGCCGGCCACCTCGGCGCGCGGGAGGCCACCTCGGCGCGCGGGAGGCCACCTCGGCGCGCGGGAAGCCACCTCGGCGCGCGGGAAGCCACCTCGGCGCGCGGGAGGCTGCAGCGGGAACGGTCAGGCCGGCCAGGCGGGGGCGTGGAAGGCCCGGACTCAGGCGGTCTGTGCGCGCTTGAGGCGGTAGCGCAGTGCGGCGAGCTCCGCGTGCAGCGCCGGCGGCACCTTGCCCTCGAAGGTCTGGTAGAACTCCTCGGTCAGGTCGGCCTCCTGCAGCCACAGCCCGGGCTCGATGGCGAACAGCTCGTCGAGGTCCTCCTGCGGGACGTCGATGCCGTCGAGGTTGAGGTCGCTCGTCTGCGGCAGGCGGCCGATCGGACTCTCGACCGCGCCGACGGTGCCGTCGATGCGGCGGATGATCCAGTCGATGACGCGTGAGTTGTCGCCGAAGCCAGGCCACAGGAAGCGGCCGTCTGAGCCCTTGCGGAACCAGTTGACCTGGAAGATCCGCGGGGCACGGTCGAAGCGCAGCGCCTGCCCGACCTTGAGCCAGTGCCCGAAGTAATCGGCCATGTTGTAGCCGCAGAACGGCAGCATCGCGAACGGGTCGCGGCGCAACTCGCCGACGGTGCCTTCGGCGGCGGCGGTGCGCTCGGACGAGATGTTCGAGCCCATGAACACGCCGTGGGTCCAGTCGGTTGCCTCGACCACGAGCGGGACGTTGGTGGCGCGGCGGCCGCCGAACAGGATCGCGTCGAGGGGCACGCCCTCGGCGGCGTCCCAGTCGCTCGCGATCTGCGGGCACTGGGCCGCGCTGACGGTGAAGCGCGAGTTGGGGTGGGCGGCGGGCTTGCCTGCGGCCGGGGTCCAGGGCTTGCCCTCCCAGTCGGTGAGCTCGGCGGGGGTCTCGTCGGTCAGCCCCTCCCACCAGACGTCGCCGTCGGGGCGGAGCGCGACGTTCGTGAAGATCGTGTTGCCCCAGAGTGTCTCGACGGCGGTGACGTTGGTCGACTCGCCGGTGCCGGGCGCGACGCCGAAGAAGCCGGCTTCGGGGTTGATCGCCCACAGGCGTCCGTCCTCGCCGGGCCGCAGCCACGCGATATCGTCGCCGATGGTCTCGACGCGCCAGCCGGGGATCGTGGGGCGCAGCATCGCGAGGTTCGTCTTGCCGCAGGCCGACGGGAACGCGGCGGCGACGTGGTAGGCCTTGCCGGCCGGGTCGATGACGCGGATGAGCAGCATGTGCTCGGCGAGCCAGCCCTCGTCGCGGCCGATGACCGATGCGATGCGCAGCGCGAAGCACTTCTTCGCCAGGATCGCGTTGCCGCCGTAGCCCGAGCCGTACGACCAGACCTCGAGCGTGTCGGGGAAGTGGACGATGTACTTCTCGTCGTTGCACGGCCACTCGACATCGTGCTGGCCAGGCTCGAGCGGCGCGCCGACCGAGTGCACGGTCTTGACCCACGGCTTGCCCTCGGCGATCTGCTCGAGCACGGCGGTCCCGACGCGGGTCATGATGCCGATGGATGCCACGGCGTAGGCGCTATCGGTGACCTGGACGCCGATGTGCGACAGCGGGCCGCCGACGGCGCCCATCGAGAAGGGGACGACGTACATCGTGCGGCCGCGCATCGAGCCGTCGAACAGCGGTGTGATGGTGGCGCGGATGTCGTCGGGTGCCGCCCAGTTGTTGGTGGGACCGGCATCTTCTTCACGCTCGGAGGCGATGAACGTGCGACCCTCGGTGCGGGCGACGTCGCTGGGGTGGGAGCGGGCGAGGTACGAACCGGGGCGCCACTCGGGGTTGAGCTTGATCAGCTTGCCCTCGTCCACCATCTCGCGCAGGAGCGCCTCGTTCTCGGCGCGCGAGCCGTCGACCCAGTGCACCCGGGCGGGCTTCGTGAGCGCGGCGATCTCGTCGACCCATGCCTCCAGGTCTGCCATGCCCGCGCCGGACAGCTCCGGTCGCTCCCCATACGCGGTGGCCCGGCGCGGCGCGGCGGTGGGCTGGGCGATGGGCGCGGTCCGGGTGAAGATGTCGGCGATGGCCATGTCGGCTCCTTCGAAGTCATGGTCGAGGTCGAGGTCTCGTTCCTGTTCCACTCTGCGCCTCATGCGCGCGGTCTTTCACTGGGCATCCACGTCAAGAATCTTGTTTCTTTCAGTATGCTCAAGGAATGGCTCCCTCGTCCCTGGAACTGTCCACGCTCGGCCATCGGATCCGTCATCACCGCACTGCGCACGGGTACACCCTCGATGAGCTCGGTGGGATCGTGGGCGTCGCGGGCAGCCAGCTGAGCCTGATCGAGAACGGCAAGCGCGAGCCGAAGCTGTCGCTGCTGCAGGCCATCGCGCACGCCACCGGGACCGATGTCACCGACCTGCTGTCGGCCGAGCCGCCGAACCGCCGCGCCGCCCTCGAACTCGAACTCGAGCGGGCGCAGGCGAGCCCGGTGTTCCGGCGGATGGGCGTCGAGCCGGTGCGGGTGACCAAGACGATGAGCGACGAGACGATCGAGTCGATCCTGGGGCTGCACCGCGAGCTGCTGCGCCGCGAGCGCGAGGCCATCGCGACGCCCGAAGAGGCGCGCCGCGCCAATACCGAACTGCGACTGCGGATGCGGGAGCGCGGCAACTACCTCGGCGACATCGAGAAGCTCGCCGAGAAGCAGCTCAAGGCGGCCGGGCACGTGTCAGGGGCGCTCACGCACCGGACGGTGAGCATCATGGCCTCCCAGCTCGGCTTCGAGCTGCTGTACGTCAACGACCTGCCGCATTCGGCGCGCTCGGTCACCGATCTCGAGAACGGCCGGATCTACCTGCCCCCGGCATCCATCCCCGGCGGACACGGACTGCGATCGATGGCGCTGCAGGCGATGGCGCACCGGCTGCTCGGCCACACTCCGCCCACCGACTACGCCGACTTCCTGCAACAACGGCTCGAGATCAACTACTACGCCGCGTGCTGCCTCATGCCCGAAACCGCGTCGGTCGCCTTTCTCACGCAGGCCAAGAAGGATCGCAACCTCGCCGTCGAGGACTTCCGCGACGCGTTCGGGGTCACCCATGAAGCTGCCGGCATGCGGATGACGAACCTGCTGACCGAGCATTTCGGCATCAAGCTGCACTTCCTGCGCGTGGACGGCACGGGCGCGATCAGCCGCGTGTACGAGAACGACGAGCTGCCGCTGCCGATGGACGTCACCGGCGCCGTCGAAGGCCAGGTCGTGTGCCGCAGCTTCGCGGCACGGTCGGCGTTCGGACAGCAGAACCGCACCACCGAGCACTACCAGTACACCGACACCCCGGCGGGGACCTTCTGGTGCTCGAGCCAGACCGGGTCGACCGCCGAGGGCGAGTTCTCGATCACCGTCGGGGTGCCTTTCGACGACGCCCGCTGGTGGCGGGGCCGCGAGACGCAGAAGCGCGCCGCCTCGACCTGCCCGGACGAGTCGTGCTGCCGGCGCCCCGACAGCGCGCTGACCAGCCGGTGGGAGGGCAAGGCGTGGCCGAGCGCGCGCGTGCACATGCAGATGTTCACGCCGCTCCCCCGCGGAGCCTTCCCGGGGGTCGACGACGGTGAGGTCTACACGTTCCTGGAGCGGCACGCGGCCCGCTGACCGCGGCCACGTGACCGTCGCGCTCTCCGGCTGCCGGCGAGGCGTGATCGATCAGTGGCGCTGCAGCTCACTGAATCGCAGCGGTGCCGCCTCGCAAGGTCGCGACGATCAGCAGCGACCACTTGTCGCCGACGCGGTTGAGCACGTCGCGGACGGCTCGCCCCTCGGCGTCTCCGCTTGCGCGCTGGCAGGATCTCTCGTAGGGCGTCAGCGGCTCGCTGCTCGGGGCACCGCGCCGTCAGCCGGTGATGAAGCGGGCGAAGCGCGCGAGCGCGTCGGCGACCGCGGGTGCCGGGGCGGCGCCGGGTGTGAACAGTTCGGGCACCGGGTCGAGGTGATGCCTGCCCACGGCGACGGAGTGCGTCCACGCACCGATGACCTCGCCGTCGGCGAGCAGCACCGGCCGCACGAGACCCTGCAGGCTGGGCCCGACCGTCGGGGTGAACTCGGGTGGGCAGGGCACCGAGCGGTCGGCATACGAGAGGTAGTACTCCTCGAACGGCGGCAGAGCCAGAACCTCGGGTAACGCCGAGCGACGCGGCCGCGGACCGGCGGCGGTATACAGTCCCTGCTCGACCTCGACGACGCGGTCTCCCGCAGCATCCACCGCCGCACGCGCCATGCCCAGCGGCACGCCTGCCCACCAGCGGAAATCGGCGACGCCGGCCGGGCCATGCGAAGCGATGTAGTGCACGAACATCTCGGCGAGCGGGTCGGCCGGGGCCGTGGCATCTGAGATCCACTCCTCGGCCAGCACGACGTACTGGTCGCGGCTGGGTGCACCGTCGCGCGGCACGACCGGGCCGAGGCACGTCACCTGGCGCAGGCACATCATCACCAGGATGTGGTTGCCGCGCATCCCCGCCGTGTCGATACCGGCGGCCTGCAGCACCTCGGCGAACTCGCGCCGGGTGAGCCGGTTGCCGCCGGACAGTGCGGCGCGCACGGCGCGCTCTGCCGTCGTCAGGGTGGATGCCGTGATCGCGGCATTGCGCAGCGGCGCGGCGTACTGCTTCTCCTGCCGCGCCCCGGTGACGGCCAGCAGCCATCCGAGGTCTGCCGGTCGCAGGATGTGCAGGGTGCCGCGCTGCGTCCACGACCGGATCAGCCGGCCACGCTCGAACTCGGCATCCACCCCACTCAGCCGCAGCTCGCCGCGCGTCCGGGCCGCCAGCGCCCAGCGCCCGCCCCAGAACTCCTGCGCCTGCGTCGCGGTCATGTGGGCGGCCGCGTCGACGACGCTCGCGGCCGGCGCGGTCAGGCGATGTGAGCGCAGGCGCTCGCTGCGCAGCCGCGAGATGTCCATGGGGCCATCATGCCCGGTGGCCCCGACGACCGCGGGACACACGCCACCCCGAGCCCGCGCGCCGCCCGGGCTTCATCCGGCCCGAAGTGTCGCCACCCCACGCCATACCGACACGAAGCGACGGATGAACCCCGAGCCCGCGCGACACCCCGGCCTTCATCCGGCCCGAAGTGTCGCCTCGCCGCGCTATGACGACGCGAAGCGACGGATGAACCCCGCCGCGGGCGCGAAGCGACGGATGAACCCCGCCGCGGGCGCGAAGCGACGGATGAACCCCGCCGCGGGCGCGAAGCGACGGATGAACGCCGCCGCCGGAGCGAAGCGACGGATGAACGCCCGCCTCCGGCTTACCCGAAGGGGTTGGGCGTCAGGGTGTACTTGGTCTGCAGGTATTCGTGGATGCCCTCGGCGCCGCCCTCGCGACCGAGGCCCGACATCTTCCAGCCGCCGAAGGGAGCGGCGGCGTTGGAGACGACGCCCATGTTCAAGCCCATCATCCCGGTCTCGAGCCGCTCGATCATCCGCTGCCCGCGGGCGAGGCTCTCGGTGAACACGTACGAGACGAGGCCGTACTCGGTGTCATTCGCGATGCGCACCGCGTCGTCTTCATCGTCGAACGGGATGATCGCGAGCACCGGGCCGAAGATCTCCTCGCGCAGGATGTCCGAGCCGGGCTGCACGTCACTGACGACGGTGGGCTCGAAGAACGACCCGTCGCCGTCGATCGCCTTCCCGCCCGTGCGCAGCGTCGCCCCGCGCCCCACAGCGTCCTGGACCAGGTCGTTCGCCTTCGCGACGGCACGGTCATCGATGAGCGGACCGATGACGACACCGTCCTCGGTGCCGCGGCCGATCTTCATCCCCTGCACCCGCTCGGTCACCCGGGCGGCGAACTCGTCCGCGACCGACCGGTGCACGATGAACCGGTTCGCGGCGGTGCAGGCCTGCCCGACGTTGCGGAACTTCGCGGCGATCGCCCCGTCGACGGCCTTGTCGAGGTCGGCGTCGTCGAACACGACGAACGGGGCGTTGCCGCCCAGCTCCATGGAGGTGCGCAGCACACCCTCGGCGGCCTGCTCCATGAGCGCCTGCCCCACCGGGGTCGACCCGGTGAACGACAGCTTCCGCAGCCGCGGGTCGCGGATGATCGGCTCGGACACCGCGTTCGACGTCGACGTGGTGATCACGTTGACCACACCGGCCGGCAGCCCGGCATCCTCCAGCAGCTTCACGAACAACAGCGTGGTCAGCGGCGTGAGCGCGGCCGGCTTGATCACGACCGTGCAGCCTGCCGCCAGCGCGGGGGCGATCTTGCGGGTCGCCATGGCCAGCGGGAAGTTCCATGGGGTGATCAGGAAGCACGGCCCCACCGGGTGCTGCGACACGATCATCCGGCCGGTGCCCTCGGGGTTCTGCCCGTACCGGCCCTGAATGCGGGGGGCCTCCTCGCTGAACCACCGCACGAACTCACCCCCGTACGCGACTTCGCCGCGCGCCTCGGCGAGTGGCTTGCCCATCTCGATCGTCATCAGCAGCGCGAAGTCCTCCTTGCGCTCCTGGAGCAGATCGAATGCGCGGCGCAGCAGCTCGGCACGCTCGCGCAGCGGCGTGGCCGCCCAGGCCGGGAACGCGGCATCCGCGGCATCCAGCGCGGCCATGCCATCGGCCGGCGAGGCCGACGCGATCTCCTTGATGAGCGCCCCGGTCGCCGGGTCGTGGACCTGCAGCGTCGTGCCACTCTCGGCTGGCCGCCATTGGCCGCCGATGAACAGCCCGTCCGGGACGGACGCCAGCAGCTCGGTCTCACGGTTCTCGCTCATATCGACTCCCTCGTCACGTGTGGATGCCGGTGCCGCACCCCTCCTGAATCGTATACGATCACGCGTGGGGGCGGGTCACTGCTACGGATGCCAGTATGACGGCCGCGCCCGGCCGGCACGGTCGGCAACCGGCACCCATCACTCGTATACTCGGATCGTCCGGCGGCGATGCGAGCCGCCGGTGCTCGAAAAATGGGCACGCAGCCGCCCCGGCAGGGGTCAGGGCGCGCGAGACACACACGGCATCTTTCCGTTCGTCTCGAAGGAGCATTCCCATGCCCACCGTCTCCGCCCACGTCGCCCAGACCCTCGCACGTCATATCGACCATGTCTTCGGCGTGATGGGCAACGGCAACGCCCACTTCCTCGATGCGCTGGAGCGCTCGACCGCCGTCACCTACACCGCGGTGCGCCACGAGGCTGCCGGTGTCGTGGCCGCCGATGCCTACCATCGTGCGGGCGGAGGCCTCGCCGCCGCCACCGCGACCTACGGCGCCGGGTTCACCAATACGCTGACCGCGCTGGCCGAGTCAGTGCAGGCGCACGTCCCGCTGATCCTCGTCGTCGGCGACGAGCCGACCTCCGGCCCGCGGCCGTGGGACGTCGACCAGATCGCCCTGGCCTCGGCGGTCGGTGCCCGCACCTACACGGTGGGACGGGCCGATGCGGCGGCGACGACGATCATCGCGATCGAGCACGCTCTGTCGTACCGGGTGCCGACGGTGCTCGCGATTCCGTATGACGTGGCGAAGGTGGATGCCGGTGAGGTGCCGCCCGTGCCCGCCCCACAGCTGCCGTCACCACTTGCCCCCGCCGGCCCGTTCGCCCGGCAGACGATCCGCGACCTGGCGGGGGCACTGGCGCACGCCTCACGTCCCTTCCTGCTCGCCGGTCGCGGGGCGTGGACCTCAGGCGCCGGAGACGTGCTCGGCGAGCTCGCCGAGTTGACCGGCGCGGTCACCGCGTCGACGGCGCTCGGCCGAGGGACCTTCCCCGCGAGCGCGTTCGACCTCGGGGTGACGGGAGGCTTCGGCGCGGAGGGCGCGATGGAGCTCGTGCGCACCGCCGACATCGCCGTCGTGTTCGGCGCTTCGCTCAACCAGTTCACGATGCGGTTCGGCGACCTGTTCGCCCCGGGCACGCGCGTGTTCCAGATCGACACCGCACCGGCGGCCACCCATCCGCATGTGAGCGGATTCATCCGGGGAGACGTTCGGCTCGTCGCCGGCATGATCGCCGACGAGCTGCGCATCCTCGGCCCGGAGCCGAGCGGCTGGCGCGAGTCCGTCGACGTTCCCGCGCTTCGCGCGTATGACCGCGGCGAACGCGTCGCCGCCGACGGTCGGCTCGATCCGCGCTCGGTCGCCGAGCGCATCGGCACGGTGCTCGAGAGCACCGGCGAGCTCCGTGACCGGGTCGTCGTCACCGACGGCGGTCACTTCATCGGCTGGGCGAACATGTACTGGCCGGTCGCCTCGCCCGACCGGATGATGATGGTCGGCACCGCGTACCAGGCGATCGGACTCGGGTTCGGATCGGTGCCCGGCGCGGCTCGGGCGAAACCGGCATCCACCATCGTCCTGTCCAGCGGCGACGGCGGTGGCCTCATGGCCCTCGCCGACCTCGAATCGGCAGTGCGCGTCGCCGGTGGACGCGGCCTCGCCGTCGTCTGGAACGACGCCGCCTATGGCGCCGAGGTCAACCTCTACGGGCTGCAGGGCCTGGCCACCGAGCCGATGCTGATCCCGGAGGTCGACTTCGCCGGGTTCGCGCGCGCCGTCGGCGCGGAGGGCGTCGTGGTGCGCACGCTCGACGACCTGGCCGCCCTCGACGAATGGGCCGCGACGCCGGCCGGCGAACGGCCCTTCCTGCTGCTGGACTGCCGCGTCTCGACCTCGGTGATCGCGCCGTACCAGCAGGAGATCATCCGCGTGAACTCCTGATCAGGCCGATGTCGCCGGGGCTGCCCACGCTCGGTCACGACCACGTCACCGGCCGCCGTTCAGATCCAGCCCTTGTCCTGCGCGATCCGCACCGCCTGAGCCCGGCCCGTCGCCCCCACCTTGCCGATCGCCGCCGACAGGTTGTTGCGCACGGTCCCGGCCGAGAGGTACACCTCTGCGGCGATCGCGGCCGCGCTGCGCCCGTCGGCGGCGAGCCGTAGGATCTGCCGTTCCCGGTCGGTGAGCGGATTCGCGCCCTCGAACAGACTCGCCTCGGCAAGCACCGGATCGACCACGCGCAGCCCCGCGTGCACACGCCGCACGGCGTCGGCGAGCTGCTCGGCCGGGGCGTCCTTGACGACGAATCCGCTGGCTCCGGCCTCCAGCGCGGCCCGCAGGTATCCGGGCCGCGCGAATGTGGTGACGATGAGCACCCGGGTGTCCGGACTCGCCGCGCGCACGGCGCGGGTCGCCTCGATGCCGTCGGTGCCGGGCATCTGGATGTCCATGAGGCAGACATCTGGAGCGGATTCCGCGACCACGCGCACCGCTTCGTCTCCGTCGCCGGCCGTCGCGACAACCTGCATGTCGGACTCGAGATCGAGCAGCGCCGACAGTGCGCCGCGCAGCATCGCCTGATCGTCGACGATCACCAGCCGGATGGGCTGCACTGCCCCGCTCACCACGTCACCTCCACCCGCGTGCCGCCTTCGGCCTCGGCGGTGACGGTCAGCGTCGCGCCGGCGGTACTCGCCCGCTCGCGCATTCCGCGCACGCCGTTGCCTTCGGCCCCGCCGAACCCGACGCCGTCATCGATCACCGTGAACCTGCCGGGAGCGATGCGCACGGTGACAGCGCCGGCCGAGGCGTGTCGAAGGATGTTCGTCGTCGCCTCGCGGAGGATCCATCCCGCTGTGAGCGACTGAGCCGGCGACAGCGCCCCGACCTCGCCGTCGACCCGCAAAGCGATGCCGGCCCCCTGCAGCACCCCTCGGCAGCTCACCAGCTGATCGGCAAGGGTGGCGCTGCGGACCCCCGCGACCGTCTCGCGCACGCCTGCGATCGCCTCGGCGGTGAGCGCCTCGATGTCGGCCAGTTCCGCCTTCGCCTTCTCGGGATCGCTGTCGATGAGGCGGCGGGCGAGCTGACTCTTCAGGCGCACCACGGTCAAGGTGTGTCCGATCAGGTCGTGCACGTCGCGCGCCACCGCTTCGCGCCCCTCGCTCGTGGCCAGTTCCAGACCCAGCCGTTCCGCCTGGGCGGAGCGGATGATGAGCGTCGTGGACACCGTGTTGACCACGCCCAGCAGGGCGACGATGGCGAGGATGGAAATATAGTCGAGGCCGCCAGGGGTCAGAAGCACGACCGCCGCGGTGACCCCGACGCCGCCCACGAGTATCAGCCAGTGCGCCGCACGCGTGAGTCCGTATGAGGCGAACGACATGATGAACGGCACGAAGCTCAACGCGTTCCCGCCCACGGCGGGGATCGTCACGAGGGCACACACGATGAGCAGGGCGAGCACCATCCACTGCACCGGCTTCGGCGAGCTCGTCAGTCCGCCTCCGGAGAACGTCATGCCGTTGACGAAACCCGCCACGTAGATCACGACGAATGCGGCCAGCCCGATCCACCCGGCGACGATCCACCCCGGGTCGGCCTCCGAGCGCAGCAGCGCCAAGAGCGGGTAGATGAGGAACACCATCCAGATGGCCGCCATGACCCAGCCGTACCGCTCCCACGCCGAGCGCGTGCCGCGACGGCCGCTGCCGCTCCCGGCCATCGCCCACGCCGCAGGTGCGGCGCCGGCGGCCGAAGCGATCGCGCCGTCGCCCGCACCCGATGTCGCGTCGTCGGTCATGGCCTCGACCCTATCGGCGGGCACGCGACCGCTTCACGCCGACGCCGACCAGCACCACGAACACCGCCAGCCAGACGGCGACGTTCAGCACGAGGGCCCACAGCGGGTCGGTCTGCCCGGTCGTGAGCGTCCCTTCGGTGAGCGGCCAGCGGGCCAGCGCGACGTAGCCGTACAGCGGCGTGAAGCGGGCGATGTCGAGCATGACGCCGTCGAGCGGCATGAACACGTTGCCGAAGAAGGCGAAGAAGGTCATCGAGATGGATGCCAGTGCCGCAGCCGTGTCGGAGTTGAAGAACAGCCCGACCCCGAGCCCGTACAGGCCGTAGATGAGACCGACTCCGAGCATGATCCCGCCGCAGGCGAACCAGCGCCACGCATCGGTGGCCTCGGCCCCGGTCAGCATTCCGGCGACGAACACCGCCACCATGGCGAGCGCCGCGAACGAGACGGCGGTGATCAGCTTGGTCGCGGCGTACCCGGCGGTACTCAGCGGCGTCATCGCGAGCTGCCGACCCCAGCCCTGCCCTGCCTCGGTGGCGGCCAGCGACGTGATCGAGCTCATCGCCACGGCTGTGCCGTAGGCGGCCATCGAGACCATGATGTAGAACGCGACGTTGCCGTTTCCGGCGGGCAGCGAGCCGTAGCCCATGCTCGCCCCGAACAGCAGGTACATCGCCACAGGCATGCCGAGGGTGAACGCGAGGGTGTATGGGTTGCGGATCTGGCGCAGGGCCTCGATCCGCAGCATGGTGGGCGAGATCATCAGTGAGTTCGACATGTCAGTCCTCCGTGAGAGTCGTGAAGGCGGTTTCGAGGGTGGGTGCGACGATCTCCAGATCGCGTGCGCCGGCGCGCAGCAGGGCGGCTGCCACTGCATCCGAGTCGACGGCGCGCAGGCTGAGTCGCCCGGCATCCACTCGCAGGTCGGTGACGCCGTCGGTCGCCGTCAGCTGCCCGACGAGATCGGCCGTGGCCGAGGCGGGCAGAGTGGCGGAGACCCCGCGGGCGCCCAGGCCGGCACGCAGCTCGGCCGTCGGGGCGTCGGCGACGATCCGGCCGTGGTGCATGACCACCGTGCGGCGGGCGAACTGCTCGGCCTCTTCGAGGTAGTGGGTGGCGAACACGATCGTGCGCCCGGCATCCGCGTCGGCGCGCATCACGTCCCAGAAGCGCCGCCGGGCGGTGACGTCCATGCCGGCGGTCGGCTCGTCGAGCACGAGGATGTCGGGGTCGGCGACCAGCGCGAGCGCGAACTTGACGCGCTGCTGCTCGCCGCCCGAGCACTTCGCGATGCGGCGACGGGCGAGGTGGTCGAGCTGGGTGCGCTCGAGCACCGACGGCACCCGCGACAGGGCGTCGCGGCCGTGCAGCGAGGCGATGACCTCGACGGTCTCACGGACGGTGAGGTCCGAGAGCAGCCCGCCGGTCTGCAGCACCGCCGCGATCGAGCCGGATGCTGCGGCCTTAACCGCCGGCCCGCCGAGTACCGTCACGGTGCCCGAACTGGGCGAGGCGAGCCCGAGCAGCATGTCGAGCGTCGTGGTCTTGCCGGCGCCGTTCGGGCCGAGGAGGGCAACCATTTCGCCGCGGTCGATGCGCAGGTCGACGCCGTCGACGGCTTTCACTGTGCGATCGCCCGCACCGAAGTGCCGGCGCAGGTCGGTGAGTTCGATCACGGCATCGGTCGTGACGCGGGACTCGGGTGCGAGGGTGTCAGGTGCGGTGTGCATGCCTCCAGCCTGGCTGTCACCGGCCGCCGAGTCCGGAGGGCTGCGTCACGCACTTGGCATGACACGTGTCACGCGGACATCGCCTGGAGCTCCCACAGGGGTGATGGATGCCGGGGCTGCGGACCCCGGCATCCATCGCCGTGATCAGGCCTTGGACATGCCGTAGATCGGGCTGACCTGCTGCTCGGCCTCGTGGTCGGGTCCCAGCGGAATGCCGCTGCGGTCGCGGAGCATCAGCGTCGCGAGCAGGCCGATCACCGTCATGCCGGCGAGGTACCAGGTGACCGAGATGGTGGTGCCGGTCGCCTGCACCAGCGCGGTCGCGATGGTCGGGGCGAACGCGCCGCCCACGATCGCGCCGATCGCGTACGAGATCGAGACGCCCGAGAAGCGGATGGATGCCGGGAACAGCTCCGTGTACAGCGCCGCCTGCGGGCCGTAGGTGAATCCGAGCCCGATCGTGAGGATCGCCAGACCCGCGAACAGCAGCCAGATGTCGCCGGTGTTCACGAGCGGGAACAGCAGGAACACGCCGGCGAGCTGCAGGACCCAGCCGATGAGGTAGGTGGTGCGACGCCCGATGCGGTCGGAGACCCAGCCGGCGGCGAGCGTCGACAGCAGCCACGTGACGGCCGAGCCGGTCACCGCCCACAGCACCGGTCCGCGCTCGAGTGCCAGCGGTCCGTCGGGGTTCGTCGAGTACCCCTGGATGTACCCGCCGGTGGTCATGTACCCCACCGCGTTGTTGCCCGCGAAGACGAGTGCGGCGATGATCACGAGCGGAGTGTGCTTCGCGAACAGCTGCACGATCGGCATCCGCGCCTTCTCCTTGCGCTCGGCGAGCTCGGTGAACACGGGGCTCTCCTCGACCTTGCGGCGCACGTAGTAGCCGACGAGGATCAGCACGACGCTCAACAGGAACGGGATGCGCCAGCCCCACTGCAAGAAGGCATCGCCGGGCGCGATGATCGTCATCAGGGCCATGACGCCCGACGCGAGCAGCAGGCCCAGCGGCACGCCGATCTGCGGCGAGGCGCCGAAGATGCCGCGGCGCTTCTTGGGTGCGTGTTCGACGGCCATCAGCACCGCGCCGCCCCACTCACCGCCGGCCGAGATACCCTGCAGGATGCGCAGCAGCACGAGCAGGATCGGCGCCGCGATGCCGATCGCCTCGTAGGTCGGCAGCACGCCGATCAGCGCGGTGGCCGCGCCCATCAGGATCAGCGTCCACATGAGCACGACCTTGCGCCCGAACTTGTCGCCGAAGTGGCCGGCGAGGAAGGCGCCGAGCGGGCGGAACAGGAAGCTCACGCCGACCGTGGCGAATCCGATGATGGCGCTGTTGGCGCCCAGCGGGGCGAAGAACAGCTGACCGAACACGAGGCCGACGGCCGTCGCGTAGATGAAGAAGTCGTACCACTCGACGGTGGTGCCGACGACCGTGGCGAAGACGACGCGGCGCCTGTCCACGGTGCTGGCGATCGTTCCGGTGGGGGTGAACCCCTCGGGGGTGGGCTGCGTTGCGCTCATTCTGAAGACTCCCATGTCGTGCGACTCCGCTGTCTGGATTGTTCCGGCACACGTCCTGAGGGGATCGCTTGCCGGATGGGACCCGATCATATACGATTTGAGATACGACACAAGAGTGGATGCCAGGGCGAGGGAGCTCATGACCGAGAACATCACGCAGACGGATGCCGCGGATCGGCGCTTCTCGGGACTCCCGGGACGCCCCGGCAAGATCATCGCCGTCCACCTGAGCTATCGGTCCCGCGCCGACCAGCGCGGGAGGACACCGGCCGCTCCGTCGTACTTCTTCAAGGCCTCCAGTTCCGTGGCCGCCTCCGGCGGAACCGTCGAGCGCCCGGCCGGCACCGAGCTGCTCGCCTTCGAAGGCGAGATCGCGCTCGTGATCGGCACCGCCGCCCGCCACGTCCCCCTTGCCGACGCATGGGACCACGTCGGTTGGGTCACGGCGTCGAACGATCTCGGGCTCTACGACCTGCGCCAGGGCGACAAGGGCTCCAACGTCCGCTCGAAGGGCGGCGACGGCTTCACCCCGATCGGCCCGCACCTGATCGACGCGCGGGCTGTCGACCCCGCGGCGCTGCGAGTGCGCACGTGGGTCAACGGCACGCGTGCCCAGGACGACGACACCTCCGGGCTCATCTTTCCGCTCGCGCAGTTCGTCGCCGACCTGTCGCAGCACTTCACGCTCGAACCCGGCGATGTCATCCTCACCGGCACCCCGGCCGGATCATCGGTCATCGTGCCGGGCGACGTCGTCGAGGTCGAGGTCGACTCCCCTGCCACCGGCGCCACCTCGGGCCGGCTGGTCACGACTGTCGTGCAGGGCGAGGGCCCGGCGTTCGACGACACGGTCGGCTCGCTGCCGGCCGTCGACGACACGCAGCGCGAAGAGGCGTGGGGCTCACGCGAGGCGGCCGGGCTTCCGGCTTCGACGACCGAGGCGCCGGCGGCGCCGGCATCCATCCTCTCGCCCGACCTTCGGGCGAAGCTCGCCGAGGCTCCCGTCGCGGGCCTGTCGGCCCAGCTGCGCAAGCGCGGCCTGAACAACGTGACGATCGACGGCGTCCGCTCGAATCATCCCGACCGCAAGATCGTCGGCACCGCGAAGACCCTGCGCTTCGTCCCGAATCGGGAAGACCTGTTCACCAGCCACGGCGGCGGCTACAACGCGCAGAAGCGCGCATTCGATGCGGTCGGCGAGGGCGAGATCATCGTGATCGAGGCCCGCAGCGAGACCGGCTCGGGCACGCTCGGCGACATCCTCGCCATCCGCGCCCACGCGAACCGCGCCGCCGGCATCGTCACTGACGGCGGCGTCCGCGACGCCGATGCGGTGGCGGCCGTGGGCATCCCGGTGTACTCGTCCGGCGCGCACCCGGCCGTCCTCGGCCGCAAGCACGTGCCGTGGGATGCCGATGTCACCATCGCCTGCGGCGGCACCACGGTGCAGCCGGGCGATGTCATCGTCGGCGACGCCGACGGGGTCATCGTCATCCCTCCGGCCCTTGTCGAGGAGGTCGTCGACGCGGCCCTCGCGCAGGAAGAGGAGGACGGCTGGATCGCCGAGCGCGTCGCCGAGGGCCATCCGGTCGACGGGCTGTTCCCGATGAACACGCAGTGGCGTGCCCGGTATGAGGCGGAGAAGACCCGATGAGCACCGTGGAGACGGCAGGCAGCAAGTCGCAGCACGCCTACACCTGGATCCGCGATCGCATCCAGGGGCACGCATACAGCCCGGGGTACCGGCTCGTGCTCGGCTCGATCGCCGACGAGCTCGGCATGAGCGTCGTGCCGGTGCGCGAAGCCATCCGCCGGCTCGAGGCGGAGGGACTGGTCACCTTCGAGCGCAACGTCGGCGCCCGGGTCTCGGTCGTGGACGAAGACCAGTACGTCTTCACGATGCAGACGCTGAGTCTCGTCGAGGGCTACGCCACGTCACTCGCGGCCCCGGTGCTGACGGCGGCCGACCTCGATCACGCCGCCCAGATCAACGACCGCATGGACCGCATGATCGAGCATTTCGACGCGCACGCGTTCACGCAGCTCAACCAGCAGTTCCACCAGGTGCTCTACGCGCCGTGCCCGAACCCGCACATCCTCGAGCTCGTCGACCGGTCCTGGTCGCGGCTGTCTGGCCTGCGCGACACCTCGTTCGCCCAGATCCCCGACCGGCCGCGCCATTCGGTCCAGGAGCACGCCCAGATCCTCGAACTCATCCGTACGCGCGCCGATCCCACCGAGATCGAACTGGCCACCCGTACCCACCGCCTGCGCACCCTGGACGCGTTCCTGGCCGCGCGGCACCCCGACGCTTCTCACCACTGACGGAGGAAGAACATGACCGGCACCACCCCCGCACTCGACCGGCGCCACGTCCCGGCCGACCTGCCCACCCGCATCCAGCACTACATCGACGGCGCCTTCGTCGACTCGGTCGACGGCGACACCTTCGACGTCCTCGAACCCGTCTCGAACGAGGTGTACGTGCAGGCCGCCGCCGGCAAGAAGGCCGACATCGACCTCGCCGTCGCCGCCGCGACCCGTGCCTTCACCGAGGGCCCGTGGCCCAAGATGCTGCCGCGCGAGCGCTCGCGCGTGCTGCACAAGATCGCCGACATCGTCGAGTCGCGCGACAAGCGGCTCGCCGAACTGGAGAGCTTCGACTCGGGCCTGCCCATCAGCCAGGCGCTCGGCCAGGCCCGCCGCGCCGCCGAGAACTTCCGCTTCTTCGCCGACCTGATCGTCGCGCAGGCCGACGACACCTTCAAGGTGCCCGGCCGCCAGATCAACTACGTCAACCGCAAGCCGATCGGCGTCGCGGGACTCATCACCCCCTGGAACACGCCGTTCATGCTCGAGTCGTGGAAGCTCGGACCCGCCCTGGCCACCGGCAACACCGTCGTGCTCAAGCCCGCCGAGTTCACTCCGCTGTCGGCCTCGCTGTGGGCGGGCATCTTCGAAGAGGCGGGCCTGCCGGCGGGCGTGTTCAACCTCGTCAACGGCCTGGGTGAGGATGCCGGGGACGCCCTCGTCAAGCACCCCGATGTGCCCCTGATCTCGTTCACCGGCGAGAGCTCGACGGGGCAGCTGATCTTCGGCAACGCGGCCCCGTATCTGAAGGGCCTCTCGATGGAACTCGGCGGCAAATCGCCCGCCGTCGTGTTCGCCGACGCCGATCTGGATGCCGCGATCGACGCCACCATCTTCGGTGTGTTCTCGCTGAACGGCGAGCGCTGCACCGCCGGCAGCCGCATTCTCGTGCAGCGGGACGTCTACGACGAGTTCGTCCAGAAGTATGCCGCTCAGGCGAAGCGCGTGAAGGTCGGCTACCCGCACGACCCGGCCACCGAGGTCGGTGCGCTCGTGCACCCCGAGCACTACGACAAGGTCATGAGCTACGTAGAGATCGGCAAGACCGAAGGTCGCCTCGTTGCCGGCGGCGGGCAGCCCTCAGGCTTCGAGTTCGGCAACTTCGTCGCTCCGACCGTCTTCGCCGATGTGGCGCCCGAGGCCCGCATCTTCCAGGAGGAGATCTTCGGCCCGGTGGTGGCCATCACGCCCTTCAACACCGACGAAGAGGCCCTCGCCCTGGCCAACAACACGAAATACGGCCTGGCCGCGTACATCTGGACCAACGACCTCAAGCGGGCGCACAACTTCTCGCAAGCCGTCGAGGCCGGCATGGTCTGGCTCAACTCGAACAACGTGCGGGACCTGCGCACTCCGTTCGGCGGGGTGAAGGCCTCGGGCCTCGGCCACGAGGGCGGCTATCGCTCGATCGACTTCTACACCGACCAGCAGGCCGTGCACATCACGCTCGGCGCGGTCCACAACCCCACCTTCGGCAAGCAAGGACGCTGACATGACCAACCGTGAAGAAATGACCAAGACCTCGTCGGGCTTCTTCGTCTCGCAGGAGGCGCCGATCCACTCCGACAACGCCGTGGCGACGCCCGCCGCGCCCGCGCCCGACATCTTGCGTTGCGCGTACATGGAACTCGTCGTCACCGACCTGCAGCGCTCGCGCGCGTTCTACGTCGACGTGCTGGGACTGACCGTGACCGAAGAGGACGACACCACCGTCTACCTGCGCTCGCTCGAGGAGTTCATCCACCACAACCTCGTGCTGCGCCAGGGACCGGTCGCCGCCGTGGCCGCGTTCTCGTACCGCGTCCGCAGTCCCGAAGACCTCGACAGAGCCGAGGCCTTCTATGCCGAGCTCGGCTGCGACGTGCGCCGCAACCGGGACGGCTTCACGAAGGGCATCGGCGACTCCGTGCGCGTGGTCGACCCCCTCGGCTTCCCGTACGAGTTCTTCTACGAGACCGAGCACGTCGAGCGGCTGGCATGGCGCTACGACCTGTACACCCCGGGAGCCCTGGTGCGCCTCGACCACTTCAACCAGGTCACCCCGGACGTACCCCGCGCCGTCCGCCACTACCAGGACCTCGGGTTCCGGGTGACCGAAGACATCCAGGACGAAGACGGCACCGTCTACGCCGCCTGGATGCGCCGCAAGCCCACCGTGCACGACACCGCCACGACCGGCGGCGACGGGCCTCGCATGCACCACGTGGCCTTCGCGACGCACGAGAAGCACAACATCCTCGCGATCTGCGACAAGCTCGGCGCCCTCCGCCAGTCTGACCGGATCGAGCGCGGCCCCGGTCGCCACGGCGTGAGCAACGCGTTCTATCTGTACCTGCGCGACCCCGATGGCCACCGCGTCGAGATCTACACGCAGGACTATTACACCGGCGACCCCGACAACCCCGTCGTCACCTGGGACGTCCACGACAACCAGCGCCGCGATTGGTGGGGCACCCCGGTCGTGCCGTCCTGGTACACCGACGCCTCGCTCGTGCTCGACCTCGACGGCAACCCGCAGCCGGTCGTGGCCCGTACCGACACTTCTGAGATGGCCGTCACGATCGGCGCCGACGGATTCTCGTACACCCGACCCGAGGAGGGCGAAGAGTCGATGCCGGAGTGGAAGCAGGGCGAGTACAAGCTCGGGCACCAGCTGTAGATCTTGGTCGGGGCGGGCTCCGGGTTCGCCCGTTCGGGACAAGAGCGGGGACCCCTGCACCCCGATTGTCCGAACGGGCGAACCCTCCGCCCTCACGTAGAGGTGGGGCTCCGTTGCACGATCGCAGAAGAGACGAAGAGAGGTTCGGACATGCTGGATGCTGAGACCATCGGGCGAATCGCGGAGGAGCTCGCGGAGGCGGGCCGGACGCACGGGGTGATCCCACGGATCACGGCGCGGTATCCGGATGCCACGATCGAGGACTCCTACGCGATTCAAGGAATCTGGCGCGACAAGATGCTGGCTTCGGGGCGACGTCTGGTCGGCCGCAAGATCGGCCTCACCTCGAAGGCGATGCAGCAGGCGACCGGCATCAGCGAGCCCGACTACGGGGTCATGTTCGACGACACCGTGTACCCGTCGGGCGCCGAGATCCCCGTCGACCACTTCTCGAACGTGCGCATCGAGGTCGAGCTCGCGTTCGTCCTCAAGACGCCGCTGGAGGGCCCGGACTGCACGCTCGAGGACGCCCTCGCGGCGACCGACTATGTCATCCCCGCGCTCGAGGTGCTCAACTCCCACATCGAGCTCGAGGGACGCACGATCGTCGACACGATCAGCGACAATGCCGCCTACGGTGCCATGGTGCTGGGCGAGGTCCGCAAGCGCCCCGACGAGATCGACCTGCGCTGGGTGCCGGGTCTGCTGTTCAAGAACGGCGAGATCGAGGAGACCGGCGTCGCCGCGGGCGTGCTGAACCACCCGGCCACCGGCGTCGCCTGGCTCGCGAACAAGTTCCACCAGCACGGTGCGCGGCTCGAGGCCGGCGAGATCATCCTGGCGGGGTCGTTCACGCGGCCCATGTGGGTGCACCGCGGCGACGAGGTACTGTGCGACTACGGACCGATGGGAACGATCACATGCCGCTTCGTCTGACCTTCCGCGACGACCTCGCCGCGGCATCCCGCCCCCTCGCCGGCATCTGGGCGTGCTCCGGGTCGCCGCTGGTGGCCGAGATCATGGCCGGTGCCGGCATGGACTGGATGCTCATCGACATGGAGCACTCCCCCAACTCTCTCGAGTCGGTCCTCGCGCAGCTGCAGGCCGTGGCCGCCCACCCGGTCGCGCCCGTCGTGCGGGTGCCGATCGGTGACGTCGTCACGATCAAGCAGGTGCTCGACCTCGGCGCGCAGAACATCCTCGTGCCGATGATCTCGTCCGCCGACGAGGCGCGCGAGGTCGTCGAGGCGGTCCGCTACCCCCCGCGCGGCAGGCGCGGGGTCGGGTCTGCCCTCGCCCGGTCGGCGCGCTGGAACCGCGTCGACGACTACCTGCAGGACACGGACCGGTACGTGTCGCTGTTCGTGCAGGTGGAGACGATGGCGGGGGTGGATGCCGCGGGCGAGATCGCCGCGGTCGACGGAGTCGACGGGGTGTTCGTCGGCCCGTCCGACCTCGCCGCATCGATGGGCCTCATCGGCCAGCAGACCCACCCCGAGGTGACCGCAGCGGTGCTGCGCGCCTTCGACGACATCGGGGTCACCGGCACGCCGTTCGGCGTCAACGCGTTCGACCCCGCCGTCGCACAGTCGTATGCGGATGCCGGCGCCTCGTTCCTGCTGGTCGGCGCCGACGTCGCGCTGCTCGCGCGCGGATCGGAAGCACTCGCGGCCCGCTGGATCCCGGCATCCGATCAGGCGAAGCGCGCGTCGTACTGACGGGATGCCGGGGACGCACGCCCCCGGCATCCCGACCCCCGGTTCAGGTGTACGCGAGGTCGGCGACCTCATCCTCGGCGAGCGCCTCGGCGGCCTCGTCCGAGACGGCCGGCGCCGCACCGGCGCGCGGGCCACGGACCAGCACGAAGGCGATCACGGCGGCGGCGACCATGCCGATGGCCGCTGCCACGAAGATCGCGCCGTAGGCCGCAGTCATCACCGCGGGCGAGGGGTGACCTTCCACGCCGCCGATACCCGCGACGTACACTGCCGTGAACACCGACAGTCCGATCGATCCGCCGATCTGCATCGCAGAGTTCGCCGTCGCTGAGGCGGCACCCGCGTCATGCGGCGCGACGCCGGCCAGCGCCAGGTTCTGCAAGGGCACGAAGACGAACGACATGCCCGCACCCATGACGATCAGTGCGGGCAGGACCTCGACCGCGTACGCGCCGGTCGGGGTGATGCGCGAGAGGTAGAGCAGCGCCGCGGCCACGACGAGCGGGCCGGCGATCAGCAGGGGTCGCCCGCCGAACCGGGACAACAGCGCTGTCGACACCGGAGCGAGGAGCATGGTCGCCAGCGGAATCGGGAGGCTCGCCAGCCCCGCCCACAGCGCCGGCATGCCCAGCACGATCTGCAGGTGGAACGTCAGGTACAGCGTCGCACCGATCATGACGCTGCCGGCGACGGCCTGGATCAGAAACGCCCCGCCGCGCACGCGGTCGGTGATCACGCGCAACGGCAGCAGGGGCTGCGTCACCCGCGATTCGATCCACACGAACGCCGCCAGCAGGATGACCCCGGCGGCCAGGAAGCCGATCGTCCATGGGCTGCCCCAGCCGAACTCGGCGAGACTGAAGCCGTAGACCAGTGCGCCCAGGCCCAGAGTCACCGTGACCGCGCCCGGCCAGTCGTACCTGTTCTCGCCGCCCGCCTTGCTCTCGGTGAGGAACAGGAGCGCGCCGATCACGCCGATGATGACGAAGAAGATGTTGACCAGCAGGCACCAGCGCCAGTCGAAGAACTCGGTGAGCACTCCGCCGAGCACGAGGCCCACCGCCGCACCGGCACCGGCCACCGTTCCGAACACGGCGAAGGCGACGTTGCGGTCGCGGCCCGACGGAAATGAGACGGTGAGCAGCGCCAGGGCCGCCGGCGCGAGCAGGGCCGCGAACACACCCTGCAGGCCGCGGGCGATGATGAGATCGGTGCCGGTCGCGGCGATTCCACCGTAGACGGATGCCGCGCCGAAGCCGACCATTCCGACGAGGTAGGTCCGCTTGCGCCCCCAATAGTCGGCGATCCGTCCGCCCAGCAGCAGCAGCGCGCCGAAGGTGAGGGCGTAGGCCGTGACGACCCACTGGCGCTGGCCATCCGTGAGGCCGAGTTCGACCTGCGCCTGGGGCAGGGCCACATTGACGATGGTGCCGTCGAGGACGACGACCAGCTGAGTGAGAGCGAGGACGCCCAGCGCCCACCAGCGCTTGTTCGCGGACATGACTGTAGACATAGAAAAGACCTCCGGTGTCTGGTGAAGGATGCCGGAGGTTTCGAGCCTCGGACCGACGGAGCGAGCCGTCGACCACCTCGGACAGGAGCCGAGCGAACGTCAATCATACCGCGCGCATGCGGGCGAAACGGCATCCGGGCGCGTCTGTGGCGACCGCGAACCGCGCATGACACCCTGGAAGCATGAAGTCCTGGATCGTGCGCTTCGGCTCGCTGTACGTGTTCAACATCGTGGTGCTGCTGCTCATCGGCGTGCTGCCCAGCGTGCGCGTGGGGTGGGCCGTACTGTGGGCCGCGCTCGTGCTCGCCCTCGCGACGATCTGGCTCAAGCCCCTCATCACGAAGCTGTTCACCGGCTCGGCCGCGAAGTCGGCCGGTGATCGCACGAAGGCCGGTGAGAAGGTTGTGCAGTACGGCATCGTGTTCGTCGTCGAACTCATCATCTGGATCCTCGTCGTGCTCCTGTCCGGCGTGAACGTGTCGGGCTTCTTCTGGGGGTGGGCGCTGCCGCCCGTCTTCCTGCTGATCGCCTGGATCATCTACGACCAGATCGACGACAAGGTCGAGACGCGAGCCGGCGCGCTGTACGACAGGGCCACCGGCGGGCGCGCCGCCAGTGTGGATGCCGCGGCCCCCGCGTCACCGGCCGCGCAGACCGGCCGCGAGGAGCTCAAGGACGGTCTCACCCCCGAGCAGCGCAAGATGCTCGACGATCTCGGCTGACCCGCGAGCACACGCCGGTCAGATGACGGGCGCGTAACAAAGCGTCGCCGCGCGCGCCGGGTGGCACCTCGGCGCGGGATGATGGATGCCACGGCATCCGCTCGTCGGCTGCCCCGGCATCCACTCACCCCACTCGGAGCCGGCCACCCCGCACCCGGAGGATTTCCCATGTCGCGTTCTGTGCGCACTGTTCTGGCCGTCTCGGTCGCAGCCGCCGCCCTCATCATCACCGGGTGCGCGTCCGGCACCGACGACGCCGACAAGGGCTACGTCACGCCCGGCAAGCTCACGATCGGCACCGGCGAACCGGCCTACTACCCCTACGTGATCGACAACGAGCCCGAATCGGGCGAGGGGTTCGAGGCCGCCGTGGCGTACGCGGTCGCCGAAGAGCTCGGCTTCGCCGCTGAAGACGTGGTCTGGGTGCGCACCACCTTCGAGTCCGCCATCGCCCCGGGGCCGAAGGACTTCGACTTCAACATCCAGCAGTACACGATCACCGACGAACGCAAGCAGGCCGTCGACTTCTCGTCGCCGTACTACGCGGCCAGCCAGGCGGTCGTCTCCATCGAAGGCGGCGCGGCCGACGGCGTCGACTCGATCGAAGGACTGAAGGACCTGACCCTCGGCGCGATGGCGGGGTCGACCAGCGCCACCACGATCGAAGAGGCCGTGCAGCCGAACGTCGAGCCGCGCCTGTACAACTCGAACGAAGACGCCAAGGCGGCGCTCGAGGCGAACCAGATCGATGGACTCGTGCTCGACCTGCCCACCGCGTACTACGCGACCGGCGTGTACATCGAGAACTCGTTCATCGTCGGTGAGCTGCCCGCCGCGGGCGTTCCCGACGAGTGGGGCCTGCTCCTGGGCAAGGACTCGCCGCTGACCGAGCGCGTGACCGCTGCGCTGGACACCCTGCGCGACAACGGCACGCTCGAGGAGATCACCGACGAGTGGCTCGGCTCGGGCCAGGGCGTCACGCTGCTGCAGTGATGCGGGTGCGGTGACCGGCATCCCCTCGACTAGCGTCATTCCGTGACCACTCATCAGCCCAGCGCGCTCGAGCTCGATCGGCGCGCGTACCGGCAAGGCCGCTCACGGCAGTCGGTCCTCGTCGCGATCGGGTCGACGCTCGCGTTCGCCGTGATCGTGTGGGTCACGATCATCAACACGCCGGGCTGGGCATCGGTGCAGCAGATGTTCTTCGACCCGGAGGTCGCGCTGCAGGCGCTGCCGCGCGTGTGGGACGGGTTCCTGCTCAACCTGCAGGTGCTCGGCCTGTCGGTGATCACCGTCGCCCTGTTCGCGCTGCTGCTGGCGACCCTGCGCACACTGCCCGGGCCGGTCTTCTTCCCGCTGCGGGTGCTGGCGGCCGCCTACACCGACCTGTTCCGCGGCCTGCCGTTCATCATCGTCCTGTACGTGTTCGGGTTCGGCATCCCGGCCCTGACGAATACCCGCATCCCGCTGTGGGTGCTGGGCGTCGTGTGCGTCACGCTCACGTACTCGGCGTATGTCGCCGAGGTCATCCGCGCAGGCATCGATGCCGTGCACCCCTCGCAGCGTCTCGCGGCGCGGGCACTGGGGCTGAACTACGGGCAGAGTCTGCGCCGGGTCGTCCTGCCCCAGGCGGTGCGCAAGGTGACGCCGCCGCTGATGAACGACTTCGTCGCGATGCAGAAGGACGTCGGGCTGATCTCGATCCTCGGCGCCGTCGACGCCGTGCGGGCGGCGCAGATCGAGACCAACCTCATCTACAACTTCACCCCGTATGTGGTGGCCGGGGTGCTGTTCGTGCTGCTGGCGATTCCCACGATCCGGCTCACGGATTGGTACACCGCGCGTGTGCGCGAGCGCGAGCAGGCGGGGGCGATCCTGTGACCCGTATCGCCTCCTCGACCGCGCTCCTGCGCGCCACCGGAGTGTGGAAGTCGTTCGGCGACCGCGAGGTGCTGCGCGGCGTCGATCTGTCGCTCGCAACCCACGAGGTGGTGGCCCTGATCGGTGCGAGCGGATCGGGCAAGTCGACGCTGCTGCGCTGCCTCGGACTGCTCGAGCCGATCGACGACGGTCAGATCTTCCTGGGCGATGCCGACATCTCTGATCCGCGAGTGGATGCCAACAGCGTGCGCGCCCGGTTCGGCGCCGTGTTCCAGAGCTTCAACCTGTTCCCGCACCTGTCGGTGCTCGACAACGTGACGCTCGCTTCGCGCGTCGTACGGCGGATGCCGCGGCGTGCGGCCGAGGAACGGGCGCTCGCGCTGCTCGACCGCGTCGGCCTGGCCGACAAGGCCAAAGACCATCCCGACCGGCTGTCGGGCGGACAGCAGCAGCGCGTCGCGATCGCGCGGGCGATCGCCACCGACCCCGAAGTGCTGCTGCTCGACGAGATCACCTCGGCGCTGGATCCGCTGCTGGTGGGTGAGGTGCTGGAGCTCGTGCGTCAGCTGGCCTCGGACGGGGCCACGATCCTGATGGCCACGCACGAGATGGCATTCGCCCGCGACGTCGCCCACCGGGTCGTGTTCCTGGATGAGGGCCGGGTGCTGGAGGAAGGCACGCCTGCCGAGGTACTCGCCGCCCCGCGCGAGGCGCGCACGCGCGAGTTCCTGGCGCGCTTCACCGCCTGAGCGGTGCGCCGTTCGGCGGCGTCGCTCGGGGCCGCTGGTCGCCTGACCCGAAGCGCGGGTGTTCCGCTCACGCACCCGCAATTCGCGTCAGGGCAACATCAACGTGCGGCGCGCTCCGCGGCCTCGACCACGTTCGTCAGCAGCAGCGCGACCGTCATGGGGCCCACTCCCCCGGGGTTCGGCGAGAGGTACCCGGCGACGCCGGCGACATCGGGGTGGATGTCGCCGAACACCGCAGACTTCCCGGTATCCGGGTCGGTCTCACGCGTCACGCCGACGTCGAGCACGGCGGCGCCGGGCTTCACGTCCTCGGCGCGCACCAGGTGCTTGACGCCCGCGGCGCCCACGATCACGTCGGCTTCGCGCAGATACCGCGGCAGGTCGACGGTGCCCGTGTGAGTGAGCGTGACGGTGGCGTTGAGCTCACGGCGGGTCAGCAGCAGCCCGATCGAGCGGCCGATCGTGACACCGCGGCCGACCACGACGACATGCTTGCCCTTCAGGTCGTAGTCGTTGCGCAGCAGCAGTTCGATGACCCCGCGCGGCGTGCACGGCAGCGGCGTGTCGATCGGCCCGTTGACGTTCAGCACCAGGCGCCCCAGGTTGGTGGGGTGCAGGCCATCGGCATCCTTGGCCGGGTCGATCCGCTCGAGGATCGCGTCGGTGTCGAGGTGCTTGGGCAGCGGCAGCTGCACGATGTAGCCGTGGCACGCCGGGTCGGCGTTGAGCTCGTCGATCAGCGCCTCGACCTGGTCCTGTGTGGCGTCGGCGGGAAGCTCGCGCTGGATGGAGTTCATCCCGAGCTCTTCCGACTGCCGGTGCTTCATCCCGACATAGAGCTGGGATGCCGGATCGGCGCCGACCAGCACGGTCGCGATTCCGGGGACGACGCCGTCCGCCTTCAGCGCGGCGATGCGTTCGCGCAGTTCGTCCTTGATGGCGGCCGAGGTCGCCTTGCCGTCGAGTCGGATCGCAGTCACGTGAGGAGTCCTTTCGGGTGGGAGAACCGGAGCTGACTTGAGAACCATGCCACAAGCGGGCCGCTCGCGCGGTCTCCGGTTCCTTCTATCGGAAGTCGATCGGCCTCGCCCCGTCGGTGAGAGAACAACCGGCCGCCGAGAGAACGGGGTTCACCCGTTCTCTCGGCGCCGCACTGTTCTCTCGCGGCTGGGGGTGGATGCCGGGGGGTGGGGGGGGTGGATGCCGGGGGGCTATTGCTGCAGGTCGGGGTACAGGGGGAACGCGGCCGTCAGGGCCGCGACGCGGGCGCGCAGGGCCTCGACGTCGGCATCGCCCTTCAGCGCGAGGGCGATGATGTCGGCGACCTCGGTGAACTCCGCGTCGCCGAAGCCGCGGGTAGCCAGCGCGGGCGTGCCGATGCGCAGACCCGACGTGACCATCGGCGGCCGCGGGTCGTTGGGCACCGCGTTGCGGTTGACCGTGATGTGGATCTCGTGCAGCAGGTCTTCGGCCTGCTTGCCGTCGATCGCCGCATTACGCAGGTCGACGAGAACGAGGTGCACGTCGGTGCCGCCCGAGCGGATCGAGATGCCGGCATCCATCACGTCCTGCTGCGACAGTCGCTCCGCCAGCAGAGCCGCACCGCGCAGGGTGCGCTCCTGGCGCTCCTTGAACGCCGGCGTCGCGGCGAGCTTGAACGCCGTCGCCTTCGCGGCGATCACGTGCATGAGCGGTCCGCCCTGCTGACCGGGGAACACCGCGGTGTTGATCTTCTTGGCGATGTCGGGATCGTTGCTGAGGATGAAGCCCGAACGGGGCCCGCCGATCGTCTTGTGCACCGTCGATGAGACGACGTGCGCGTGCGGGACCGGGTTGGGGTGCAGACCCGCGGCGACGAGCCCGGCGAAGTGGGCCATGTCGACCCACAGCAGCGCGCCGACCTCATCGGCGATGGCACGGAAGGCGGCGAAGTCGAGCTGGCGCGGGTATGCCGACCAGCCCGCGATGATGACCTTGGGCTTGTGCTCCTGCGCGAGTCGTCGGACCTCGGCCATGTCGATGACGCTGGTCTCGGGGTCGACGCCGTAGGCGACGATGTTGTAGAGGCGGCCCGAGAAGTTGATCTTCATGCCGTGCGTGAGGTGGCCGCCCTGGTCGAGCGAGAGGCCGAGCAGCGTGTCGCCGGGGCGGGCGATCGCGTGCAGGACGGCGGCGTTGGCCGAGGCACCGGAGTGCGGCTGGACGTTCGCGAACTCGGCACCGAACAGCGCCTTCGCGCGCTCGATCGCGAGCTCCTCGGCGACGTCGACCTCTTCGCAGCCGCCGTAGTAGCGGCGCCCGGGGTAGCCCTCGGCATACTTGTTGGTGAGCACCGAGCCCTGCGACTGCAGGACCGAGACGGGGACGAAGTTCTCCGAGGCGATCATCTCGAGGTATCCGCGCTGGCGGTCGAGCTCACGCTCGAGCACCTGTGCGATCTCGGGGTCGACCTCGGACAGCGGGGCATTGAAGACGGAATCGGTCATGACGATCTCCTACGGCTGGACGTGATGCGGGTGTCGAAGGACCGCCGCGGGCGCGACGGTTTATCGTGACCCGGCCCAGGCGTGCGGTCGAATGCCATACGGTCGCTCCCCGGTGGTTGCCCACCTCAACGCCAGTCGCGACGATCCGAGCATAACGGATGCGGCGCTGATAAGCTGGCGCACAACTATTTGTAAGGACTCCTTACATGGCTGGTCGACGCCGACCCACGGCCGCCCCGCTGCGGGCGCTCGCACTGGTCGTCGCGCTGACGGCCGCGACCTTGGCGGGATGCGTTCCAGCCGACCAGAATGGAGCCACCGTGTCTGCACCCGCCGTCGTCCCCGCCCCCACCGCGCTGTCCGCGGTCGACGGGCCCCCGTTCCGGCTCACCGATGAGGTCATCGTGTCCGGAGAAGCGGATGCCGTCGCCGCGCTGCAGCAGCTCGTGACCACGCGTACGGGGGCAGAGCTTCGTCGGTTCGGCGGCGAGTCCGGTTCCGCCCCAGGGCGACGCAGCGACCGAGAAGCGGCGGCGCCATCGATCCGGCTGACGCTGACCGCCGGCGGCCCCGCCGAGTCGTACCGGCTCACCGTCACCGAGGACGTGGTCGCAATCAACGGTGCCGACGCGGCCGGCCTGTTCTACGGCGTGCAGACCCTCGGACAGCTGATCGCGCGTGACGGCGAGCGTTGGGTCGTCCCGGTGACCGAGATCGACGACGTCCCGCGGTTCGCGTACCGCGGTGTCATGCTCGACGTGGCCCGCCACTTCCACGGCGTTGACACGGTCAAGGCCTACATCGACCGCGCGGCGAGCCTCAAGTTCAACCATCTGCACCTGCACCTGACCGACGACCAGGGGTGGCGCCTCGAGATCGCCTCGCGCCGGCTGCTGACGGAGCTCTCGTCGGACTCGGCGGTGGGCGGCGACCCGGGGGGATTCTTCACGCAGGCCGACTACCGTGACATCGTCGCCTACGCGGCGAGCCGGCACATGACCGTCGTCCCCGAGATCGACATGCCCGGCCACACGCACGCCGTGTCGCTGGCCTACCCCGAGCTGTCGGAAGAGCCCGTGATCAGCGAGCACATCCGTGAGATCGCGCGCGACTACGGTGGCGAGCTGCCGGTGAACGGCGTCGACTACGACGGCATGGCGGTGGGGTTCTCGTCGCTGAAGATCAACGACGAGGCCACCTACGAGTTCCTGGCGGACGTGCTCGGCGAGGTCGCCGCACTCAACCCCGGCCCGTATCTGCATGTGGGCGGCGACGAGGCGCTGGGCACCGCGCCCGAGGATTTCGCCGTGTTCATGGCGCGTGCCACCGAGATCGTCGCAGGTCTCGGCAAGACGCCGATCACGTGGCATGAGGCCGGCGCCGCGACCGGCCTGGCCCCGACGACCGTCGGCCAGTACTGGGGGTTCGTCACTCCGACCGACGGCATGGACGAGAAGACCCGCACCTTCGTCCGCAACGGCGCGCGGGTGATCATGTCGCCCGCCGATGCGATCTACCTCGACATGAAGTTCGACGCAGACTCGTCACTCGGCCTCACCTGGGCGCGCGGCGTCACCTCGGCGCAGCGCGCGTACGAGTGGGACCCGGCCGAGGTGATCGACGGGGTCGGCGAGGCCGACATCCTCGGCGTGGAGGCACCTCTGTGGACCGAGACGGTCCGCACCCTCGACGACATCGACGCGCTGGCCTTCCCGCGCATCGCGGCCGCCGCAGAGGCGGCCTGGTCGCCGGCGCTCGGCTCGACCGAGCAGCGCAGCTGGGAGTCGTTCCGCCACCGTGTCGGCGCACTCGGACCACTGTGGTCCAGCATGGGTATCGGGTACACCCCGCTGGCGGGCATCGAATGGAGCACCGGATGACGACCATCCTGCACGGCGGCCGCCTCGTCGATGGCGGTCTCGTGACCGACGACGCCTGGGCCGGGTTCGCCGATGGGCTCGTGGCGGCGACCGGCACCGGCGACGCCTGGCGTGCCGACGCGGCCTACGCGGGTGCCGACGCCGTCGACCTGGCGGGTGCCTATCTGACCCCGGGGTTCATCGACCTGCACGGGCACGGCGGCGGCGGCGTGGCCTTCGACGACGGCCCCGATGCGATCGCGACGGCTCGCGCCGTGCACCTCGCACACGGCACCACCCGCGCGGTGCTGTCGCTGGTGACCGCGTCGATCGATGACCTCGCGCGCCGCGTGGGCGTCATCGCCGACCTCACCGAGGCAGATCCCACCATTCTCGGCTCGCATCTGGAAGGGCCGTTCCTGGATGCCGGTCACAAGGGCGCACACACCGAGAGCCTGCTGCGCGCCCCCGAACCGGAGGCCGTCGAGCGACTGCTCACCGCCGGCCGCGGCACGATCCGTCAGGTGACGCTGGCCCCCGAGCTGCCCGGCGGGCTCGATGCGTTGGGCCGCTTCGTCGATGCCGGTGTCGCAGTCGCCGTCGGACACACGGCCGCGACTCACGCCCAATCGCAGGCGGCGTTCGACGCCGGTGCGACCCTGCTCACGCATGCCTTCAACGCGATGCCCGGCATCCACCACCGCGCCCCCGGTCCGATCGTCGCCGCGATGCGCGATGAGCGTGTGACCCTCGAGCTGATCGCCGACGGCATCCACGTGCACCCGGATGTCATCGCGCTCGCCTTCGCGGGCGCGCCCGGACGGATCGCGCTCATCACCGATGCGATGGCCGCCGCGGGCGTCGGCGACGGCCGCTACGTACTGGGCGGTCTGGCCGTGACCGTCGCCGACGGCACCGCCCGGCTCGACAGCGACGGCGCGATCGCGGGCTCGACCCTCACGCAGGATGCGGCGCTGCGCACGGCGGTCGCCGCTTGCATCGCGCTGCCTGACGCCGTCGCCGCGCTGAGCTCTGTGCCGGCCCGCGCACTGGGGCTGGGCGACCGGTACGGGTCACTGCGGCCGGGCGCCGCCGCCGACGCCGTCGTGTTCGATGCCGGCCTCACGGTCATCGACGTGTGGATCGACGGCAGCCGCATCTGATGTGGCGGCGGGGCGACCGTCCCCCCGAACGATCGCCCCGCGCTGTCCCCATAACGGGATGCCGCGTCTCCCCAGGCGCAGCGTCCCGATCCCGATGGCTCGGATGACGAGATCCGGCCCCAGTTGCCATCGCGCGCCGACGGTTCCCTCCGTGCGCCGACGTATCGGATCCACCCATACAGATGCGGTCCCCGCCGTTCTATGACGCGACTCCGGCAAGAAGTCCCACGAACCGGTGCACGTCGCTCCCGTCGCGGCGGATTCAGAGAGAATAGGACGACCCGCGTCATGATCGCGCGCTCTGCGCGTCTCACAGAAGGGCGCGCGATCGCGCCGCGCGAACCCGACGGCAAAAGGAGCCGAAATGACCACGGACGACGACGCGGCCGAGATCGCCGATGTCGATCTCGTGCTTCGGGTGCGATCGGGTGATCGAGACGCCTTCGCAGAGCTGTGGCGACGGCACTATCGCTCGGGCATATCGGTGGCGCGCGCGGTCACCTCTTCGCTCGACCCGGATGATCTCGTGCAAGAGGCCTACACTCGCATCTTCCATGCGATCCAGAAGGGTGGCGGGCCGACAGGAGCCTTTCGCGCCTACCTGTTCACGAGCATCCGCAACACCGCAGCAGGATGGGGGCGCGCGCGTCGCGAAACGGCGATCGACATCCTCGATGGAGTTGCCGATCCCGCCGCCGAGGCGCACGCCACCGACGACGCCCTCGACCGAAGTCTGACCCATCAGGCCTTCCGCACTCTGCCCACGCGGTGGCAGGAGGTGCTCTGGTACACCGAGATCGAGCAGATGAAGCCGGCCGAGATCGCGCCGTTACTCGGCATGAAGGCCACGGCGGTGGCGCAACTCGCGTTCCGCGCCAGGGAGGGGCTGCGCGCGGCGTGGATCCAGGCACACCTGCGCTCGGTCGCCGATGGATCGCCGTGCCAATGGACGATCGAGCGCCTCGGCGTGCACGCCCGCGGCACCCTCGGCAAGCGCGACACGGCAAAGGTCGACACCCATATCGCCGAATGCGCCAGGTGCGCCATCATCGCCTCCGAGGCCGAAGCGGTCTCGCACCGACTCCCGATCGTGATCCTTCCGCTCACGATCGGCGCAGGTGCTGCGACCGCCTATCTGGCAAGCCTGCAGCACGGAGCGCTCTCGGCCGTCGCGATGGCCGCCGACGCGTCTCCCGTCATCCCGGACGCGATCGTGCTGACGGATGCGGCGGCGGCCACGGCCGGCCCCGGCATCGTGGGTGGCGGTGCGGGTGCGGCCTCCGCCGGATCGCTGACCATCTCCTTCGCGGGCGTCCTGGCGGCTGCCGTCGTGATCGGCGGCACCCTGGCCGTCGTGGTGCCGCTCGTCTCCCAGGCCACGCCGACGTCGATCGTCGGCGGCTCGACACTGATCCCGGAGGCCGCGTCGGCCTCGCCTGCACCTGCACCCGCGCCCGCGCCCAGCGGCCTCACAGCTCCGGCTACGTCGGTCCCGCTCCCCGGCGGCCTCGCCCCGGCGCGGGCTCCGGCCACGGTCGCGCCCGAGGCGCCCGCACCGCGCCCGGTCGCGCCGACGCCGACGCCGACGCCTGGCCCGATACCGACCCCCGCTCCGAGTCTCGAACCCACGCCGCACCCGGCACCCACGCGGGAGCCGTCCCTCGAGCCGACGCCGGCATCTGGCCCGACACCGACGCCCGGGCCTGATCCGACAGCGACGCCCGCGCCCGGGCCGACACCCGACCCGACTGCCTCACCACAACCGACACCCACGCCTACGGCCGAGCCCACGCCTACGCCTACGCCCGAGCTCACGCCCACGCCCAACCCGACACCCACGCCCGAGCCTGATCCGACGCCCGAGCCCACGCCCGCGCCCACGCCCGAGCCCACGCCCGAGCCCACGCCCGAGCCGACGCCGACGCCCACGCCCAACCCGACACCCACGCCCTCGCCTGATCCGACGCCCGCGCCCGAGCCCACGCCTACGCCTACGCCTACGCCCGAGCCGACGCCCACGCCCGAGCCGACGCCCGAGCCGACGCCCACGCCTGATCCGACGCCCGCGCCCGAGCCCACGCCTACGCCTACGCCCGAGCCGACGCCCACGCCCGAGCCGACGCCCGAGCCGACGCCCGAGCCGACGCCCGAGCCCGAGCCCGAGCCCGAGCCGACGCTGACCCTCCCGGAGGGTCAGCCGACGCTCGGCGGTTCGGTTACCTGGATCGACGACGATTTCCGGACCCACGTCGAGGTGGCCGTCGACGGCACGCCCGGCGCGACGGTGCAACTGTGGCTGAGCGGTGACAGCCGCCGCTATGAAGCAACGCTGAACGACGCCGGCGGCGCCACCCTCGTCTTCCGGCCGACATTGTCCCAGCTCGTGCGGGACGTCGACGTGTTGCTGGCCTACGTCTCGGGAGACGAGCGGGGGCCGGCGACGACCGTCCGCCTCAGCGACCTGCTCTGACACCTGGCCGGTGCGCGTAAACTGGACCCCATGGCCGAACTCCCTCACGTGCGCCCCGAGAAGCCGGCCGAGCCCGCCGCCGGGACCCGACCTGCGCTCACCGCGATCGACGTTCTCGCCTTCCTGTGCGAGCTGTTCGCGTTCGGGACTCTTGCATTCTGGGGCTTCACCGCCTGGCCGTTCCCGTGGAACATCGTCGCCGGCATCGCCGCGCCCGTGGCCGCCATCCTGCTGTGGGCGCTGTTCGTCTCGCCGCGTGCGGTGATCCGCGTGCACCCGTTCGTGCGGGCGCTCGTCGAACTGCTCGTCTACGCCGCGGCCACCGTCGCGTGGTGGAGTGCCGGGTACGCCTGGATCGGCCTCGCCTTCGGCGTCATCGCGGTCGCCGTCGGCCTCATCGCGGGCCGTCGCCGATTGGCCTGACGGCACCTGCCCATGAGCGCGGACGACCGCATGCGCACCCCCGAGAGGGCCCCGAGGCGCGACACGACCGTCCCGGACGTCCTCGCCCTGCTGCGCGCCGAACTCGGCGAGCGCGTCGACGTCTCCCCCGCGAGCCTCGAAGCAGCGCGGGCCGACAAATCCGGTCATGCCTCGCCGGGTCGTCCCCTCGCGGTCGTCCATGCCGCCTCGGTCGCCGACGTGCAGGCGACGATGCGCATCGCGCATGCGACCGGCACGCCCGTGGTCACCCGCGGTGCCGGCACCGGCCTGGCCGGCGGCGCGAACACCGGCGCCGGTGAGATCGCCCTGTCGGTGCGGGGCATGGATCGCATCCTCGAGGTCCGCCCCGACGACCTGCTCGCCGTCGTCGAGCCCGGCATCCTCAACGCCGACCTGGGCGACGCCCTCGCCGCGCACGGCCTGTGGTGGGCGCCCGATCCGGCCAGCCGCGCCATCTCGACCGTCGGCGGCAACATCGCCACCGGCGCCGGCGGCCTGTTGTGTGCCAAGTACGGGGTCGTCCGCGATGCCGTACTGGGCGTCGACCTGGTGCTCGCCGACGGCCGGCTGCTTCACCTCGGCCATCGCAGCGTCAAGGGTGTGACGGGCCTCGACCTGACTTCGCTCGTCATCGGCTCCGAAGGCACACTCGGCGTCATCGTCGGCGCGACTCTCAAGCTGCGCCGCCTCGTGCCCGGCGCGGTCTGCACCATCGCGGCCACGTTCCCCGATGTGCGCACCGCCGCGGTGGCATCCGCCGCGGTCACCGCCTCCGGCATCCAGCCCGCCATCATGGAGCTCATGGACGCGAGCTGCCTCTCGGCCGTCCACGCCCTCCTCGCCCTCGCACCGCCGGCTCCCGGGCAGGCGCAGCTCACGCTGCAGACCGACGGGCCCGCCGCGATCGTCGAGGCCGACGCCATAGCCGCCGTGCTCCGGGACGCCGGCGGCACCGTCGCCGTCTCACACGACCGCGCCGAAGGGGAGCGGCTGCTGGCGATCCGCCGCTCCATGCACCCCGCCATGGAGACCCTCGGCACCACGCTCATCGAAGACGTGTCGGTGCCACGCAGCGCGCTGCCGGCGATGTTCGACGAGATCGCGCGCATCGAGCGCGATCGGAGCATCAGCATCCCGACGGTCTGCCACGCCGGCGACGGAAACCTGCACCCGAACTTCATCTTCGACGGTCCCGATGTGCCACCCGAGATCTGGGATGCCGCGGACGACCTCTTCCGCGCCGCACTGCGCCTGGGCGGCACGCTGACCGGCGAGCACGGCATCGGCGTGCTCAAGCGGCGCTGGCTGGCCGACGAACTGGGCGAAGACCAGTGGGAGCTCCAGCGTCAGATCACCGCCGTCTTCGACCCCACCGGCATTCTGAACCCGGGCAAGGTCTTCACACCCTGACCCGGACGCGGCCACGCCGCGGCAGCGACCGCGTCAGCCGGTGCGCAGCGATGCCGTCGCGCGCCACTCGCGCGGCGTGCAGCCGTACTGCCGGCGGAACGCCCGCGTGAAGGTCGTCAGGTCACGGAACCCGGCCTCGTACGCGATCCACTCGATCGTGCGGAACGGCTCTTCGCGCAGCAGCCGCGCGGCCACCCGCAGGCGCTCGGTGCGCAGGAAGAACGCAGGCGAGCCGCCGTCCTCCTCGAACACCTGATAGAGCCGGCGCCGCGAGACGAAGTGGGCGCGGGCGACCTCGTCCATGTCGAGCCCCGGGCGCACCGCGTTGCGGCGCAGATACTCCTGCACGGCGTGGCGCAGGCCCCCGGAGGTGCGCGGAATGCCGCTGCCCTCGCCGAACGACGAGCGGATCATGACCGCGGCGAGGTCGCGCAGCACGCCGGCTGTCTTGACCTTGTCGCCGCCCTTGCCGCCCTTGTCGCCAACGGGCAGGCCGGCCGCATACGAGAACAGGTTGCGCGCGGCCGGCGACCGCACGCCGTCGGGCATGGCCAGCCGGTGCATGGTGTCTTCGAGCATCGCCGTCGGCAGCCCGAGCGACGTGCGTGAGACCTGCACGATGAGCTGCTGCTGGTCGGTCCGCGAGTAATCGAGGTAGTACGGGCGGTCGGTCGCGTAGATCGTGATCGCGCCGGGCCGCACCGATGCCGACCCGCCGCCGGCGGTCACCACACCCGTCGACGAGCGCTGCAGCGACAGGTGGACGTCGTCGCTGTCGGCGGAGTGCGCGAGCCGCTCGGTGCGGTCGGCGCTCGTGCCGCAGGTGGTCACCAGCGACACCGATATGCGCTCGTCCAGCCCGACGTGTTCCATACGTCCGGTGAAATCGCGTTCGAACCCCGCGCATCGCAGGGGAACGAAGCACCCGCTGACGACCGTCTCCCAGTCGTCGGCGCTCTCAGCCTCGAGAACTACCAACGTGAGCCTCCTACGTTGATGAGCGAGTTTACGCGCCCGGGCGCCGCCCGGGGACCGACGGGTGCACGACTGCACAAAACGCCGATCCGGCGTGCACAAAACGCCGGGTCGGGCCCGCCTTCTGCCTGCCAATGTTGCCTTCACCGACATCGAGGACGGGAGAGACGATGACGTTCTTCGCACAAGAGACGTGGAACGGCCGAGGGTTCGCCGGCGGCTGGGTCCACTTCGAAGACGAGGCGACGGCGACGTCGCCGTCGACCGGCGCCGAACTGGGCAGCTTCGGCGTCGGCAGCCCTCACGACATGGCGCATGCCATCGAACGTGCCGATGCCGCGCAGCGGGACTGGGCGGCACGCCCGGCCCCCGAGCGGGCCGCGGTGATGCGCCGCGCCGCGTCCGTGCTCGAAGACCACGCCGACGTCCTGTCGCAGTGGCTGATCCACGAGGCCGGATCGGCCCAGGGCAAGGCGGCATTCGAGGTGGGGCTGGTCGCCGGCGAACTGCACCAGGCGGCCGCGACCGCCGAGATGCCGTACGGGCAGCTGCTGACCTCGACGCACCCGCGCCTGAGCATGGCGCGCCGGCGCCCGGTCGGCGTGGTCGGCGTGATCTCGCCGTTCAATTTCCCGGCCATCCTCGCGGCCCGGTCGGTGTTCCCGGCCCTCGCGCTCGGCAACGGCGTCATCCTCAAGCCCGATCCGCGCACCGCCATCTCGGGCGGCCTCGTGCTGGCGGCGGTGCTCGAAGAGGCCGGTCTTCCCGAAGGCCTGTTCGCGGTCGTCCCGGGCGGCATCGAGACGGCGAGCGCGCTCATCGACCACCCGGCCGTGCCGGTCATCTCCTTCACCGGCTCGACGCAGGCCGGCCGTGCCATCGGCGAGCGCGCCGGGCGCCTGCTCAAGCGTGCACACCTCGAGCTGGGCGGCAACAACGCCATGATCGTGATGCCCGACGTCGACGTCGCCGCCGCGGCATCCGCCGGCGCCTGGGGATCTTTCCTCCACCAGGGGCAGATCTGCATGACCACTGGCCGCCATCTCGTGCACGCCGACATCTACGACGAGTACGTGACGGTCCTGGCCGAGAAGGCGCAGGCGCTCATCGCCGCCGACCCGGCCACCGGCGCCCCGCTGGGCCCGATCATCGATGCCAAGCAGCGCGACAGCATCCACTCGATCGTGACCGAGACGGTGGATGCCGGTGCTTCGCTGCGCGCGGGCGGCAGTTACGACCAGCTGTTCTACCAGCCCACCGTCCTGGCCGACGTCCAGCCCGACCACCGGGCGTTCACGACCGAGATCTTCGGCCCGGTCGCCCCGGTCCTCCGCTTCGAGGACCCGGACGAAGCCGTCGACCTGGTCAATGCGAGCGACTATGGCCTGTCGGTCGCGATCCTCTCAGGCGATGCGTTCCGGGCTCTCGAGTTCGGCGACCAGATCTCCACCGGCATCCTGCACATCAACGACCAGACGGTCGATGACGAGGCGCAGGCGCCGTTCGGAGGCACGGGATACTCCGGCACCGGTGCCCGCTTCGGCGGGCACGAGGCCAACATCGAGGCCTTCACCGACACGCAGTGGGTGACCGTCCAGTCCCGAATCCAGCAATACCCGTTCTGACGCACGAAGGAAGGAAGTGCAATGATGCATTCTCGATCGAACATCCGCACCCGGGGCGCGGCGATCCTCGCGGTGGGCGTCCTGCTGCTAACCGCCTGCTCCAGCAGCGAACCCGAGGAGCCCGACGACACTGCGGCAGACCCGGGCGGCACGTCCGACGCCGTCGCCGCCGCCGAGGCGTTCCTCGGCCCGTGGCTGGGCGAGGGCGACAAGAACCTGCTCATCGACGAGCCGCTCGACGCGCCCGTCGAGCCGGGCACCCACGTGGTCTACCTCGACGTGGGCACGCCGGTCAGCGCCGTGATGTGGGGCAACCTGCAGGCGCCGGCCGAGCTGCTGGGCCTGAAGCTCGAGCGGATCGAGGTGGGCCGCGATGCGCAGAGCATCAACTCGGCTATGAACACCGTCGTCGAGCTCGAGCCCGACGGCATCATCAACATCACCCTCGACCCGATCTTCTTCGAGTCGCAGATCGATCAGCTCGAAGAGCTGGGCATTCCGATGGCTTCCGGCTCGGTGATGAACACCGTCGAGTTCGGGCTGCCCGAGGCGTTCAACGGTCCCGACTGGATGATCGCGAACGGCGAGGCGCTCGGCGCAGCGGCGATCCAGCGTTCCGGCGGCGCCGAGGAGATCGTGTTCTACAACGTCCCGGAGTTCCCGTTCTCGTCGTATGAGCTCGAGGGCGTCGAGTCCAAGATCGGCGACCTGTGTCCCGACTGCACACTGCGGGTCGTGGACATTCCGATCGCCGAGCTCGGCTCGACTGCGTCGGACCGCGTCGTCAGCGACCTGCAGGCCAATCCCCAGACCGAGTACTTCATCGCGGCCGTCGACGAGGTGCAGATCGGCTTGCCGCCCAAGCTCGACCTGGCCGGCATCGAGGTTCCGGGCATCGGCATGTGGACCGCCCCGCCGAACTACGAGCAGATCGGCGCCGGCGACCAAGACGCGACCCTCTCGGTCGACCTCGCCCTCATGATGTGGACCGTGCTCGACCAGCTCCTGCGAGAGATGGGCGACCAGGACTACGAGTGGCCCGATGTGGCCACCCGCGCCTCGACGCTGACCCGCATCACCGAACAGGCCAACGTGCCCGAAGACCCGGTGGTCGGCTACATCGCGATCCCCGACTACCAGGACCGCTTCGCCGCCAACTGGCTCGTCGAGTGATCGATGGATGCCGGGGAGGCGCCGTGCCCGATCGCTGCGCCTCCCCGGCATCCGCCCCCCTCAACCACACCGAGAGGAACCCGTGGACACTCCCCTGCTGCGCATCACGGACCTGGTGAAGGCGTTCCCCGGGCTGACCGCGCTCGACCGCGTCAACCTCGACGTGCACGCCGGGGAGATCGTCTCGGTCGTCGGGCACAACGGGTCGGGCAAGTCGACGCTTGTGAAGATCCTCGCGGGCGTCTACACGTCCGACGGCGGGTCGGTCGATCTCGCCCGCGGCACCGGGGTGCACTTCATCCATCAGGACCTCGCGCTGATCGACGAGCTGACCGCCGCCGAGAACCTCACCCTCATGCAGGGCGACGGGGCTGCCGCTCTGCGGCCGTACCGCGGCCGCGCCAAGAGCGCCCACGCCCGCAAGTCGATCTCACGCTTCGGGCCGCCGTTCGACGTCGACGTGCCGATCCGCCGGCTGACCCCGGCGCAGCGTGCGGTCGTCGCCATCAGCCGGGCGCTCGAGGGCTGGGAGCATTCGGCGAACGTGCTGGTGCTCGACGAGCCGACCGAGTCACTGCACCGCAGCGAGGTCGAGGTGCTGTTCGAGGCCGTGCGGCGCCTGGCCGCGGGCGGCACCGGCATCATCTTCGTCTCGCACCGGCTCGACGAGGTGCTGAGCCTGTCGGACCGCATCGTCGTGCTGCGCGACGGCCGCAAGGTGGCCGACGACCCCGTCGCAGACGTCGACGAGTCGCGGCTGATCACGCTCATCACCGGCAGCGAAGCCCTGGCGGCACGCACCCGGCGCGGCGCCGATCACGCGGCATCCGCCACCCCCGTCGTCCGCATCCGCGGGCTGCGCGGCGGCAGTGTCGAGCACCTCGACCTCGACCTGCATCCCGGTGAGATCGTCGGCATCGCCGGTGTCCTCGGCTCGGGCCGCGAAGCGGTGCCCTCGCTGCTGTACGGCGCGAGCGCCGGCACCGCCGACGAGTTCACCGTCTCGGGCGAACCCTACGAGTCGCGATCACCCGCCCGCAGCCTGGCGCGCGGCCTCGCCTTCGTCCCCGGCGACCGCGGTCGGGTCGGCATCGTCCGCGAGATGACCGCGCGCGAGAACCTCACCCTGCCGCAGCTGAAGACCCTGCGCGGACCGGCCGGGTCGCTCTCGACGCGCCGCGAGCGAACCGAGAGCGCGCAGCTGCTGGCCGAGTACGACGTGCGCCCCCCGCGCACCGAACAGCGGATCGCCCTGTTCAGCGGCGGCAACCAGCAGAAGATCGTCATGGCCCGCGCCCTCCGCGACAAGCCGGTCGTGCTGCTGCTCGACGAACCCACCCAGGGCGTCGACATCGGCGCGAAGGCCACCCTGTACGCCGCGATCGAGCAGGGCGCCGCAGCCGGCGCCGCCGTGGTGGTCAGCTCGTCCGATGCCAAAGAGCTGCTCACCGTCTGCGACCGCGTCGTCGTGATGCGCGAAGGCCGCGTCGCGGCCGTGCTGAGCGGCGCCGACCTGACCGAGCATCGCCTCGTCGCCGAAGGCTACGGCCTGCCATGACCCCGTCCGTCCCCTCCCACCCGAGGAGCACCCCGTGAGCACTACGCGAGCCGACATCCTGCGCGCCCTGTCGTTCCGCAACATCAGCGCGATCTACATCTTCATCGTGCTGTTCGCCGTCTTCTCGATCTGGATTCCCGACAAGTTCCTGCAGGTCGGCGTCTGGCGGTCGCTGCTGGATGCCGAGGCACTCACCGGCATCGCCGCGATCGCCGCGCTCATCCCCCTGATCGCCGGATCGCTGAACCTCGCGATCGGCGCGCAGGTCGGCTTCAGCGCGATCCTGTCGGCGTGGATGCTCGGCAAGGCCGGCCTGCCGATCGCGCTGCAGTTCCCCGCGGTCCTGCTCGCCGGCGCGCTGATCGGCCTCGTGACCGCGCTGGTCATCACCCGGCTGAAGGTCGAGCCGATCATCGCGACGCTCGGCATGAGCTCGATCCTGCTGGCGGGCATGGCCTGGGTGTCGGGCAGTCAGCAGATCCTGGGCCTGGACCCCGCCTACCGCCAGATCGCGTCGGCCCAGTTCCTCGGCATCACCGTGCCCGTGTGGACCCTGCTGGCCGTCGCCCTGGTCACCTGGTACGTCCTCGAGCGCACGGCGGTGGGCCGCCGCACCTACGCGGCCGGCTTCAACCCCGAGTCGGCGCGCCTGGCGGGCATCGACGTCGAGCGGCTGCAGATCGGCACGCTCGTGGCCGGCGGCGCGCTCGCGGCCCTCGCGGGCGCACTGCTGACCAGCCGGCTCAACGCCGGCGACCCGACAGTCGGCCCCAGCTTCCTGCTGCCGGCGCTGACGGCCGTGTTCCTCGGGTCGACGCAGTTCAAGGGCGGCCGGTTCAACGTGCTCGGCACGATCGTGGCGATGTACGTGCTCGCGGTCGGCATCAAAGGCCTGCAGCTGGCGGGCTCCCCCCGCTGGGTCAACGACCTGTTCTACGGGCTCTCACTGCTGCTGGCCGTCGCCCTCTCGCAGTGGGAGAAGACCTCGCGCCGCGGGGCCGCCATCGACCGGGCGATCCGCGGCAGCCGTGCGCGCCGTGCCGCCGGCGACAACACGAACACGAACGTCACCGTGTCGTCCTGAGGGGTGGATGCCGGGGCTACGCGGCCGTGTCACCGGTCCCGGCCGTGGGCTCCGGCGCGGACGGGTAGACCTGCACGGCGCCGGCCGGGCGCGGTGTCAGGCCGAGGACGATCGCGAGGATCCCGAGCAGCACCGGCACCAGGACGGTGAGCATCGACTGCAGCTGGAAGAACACGAGCACCGGCTCCGGCCCCATCGATGCGACGGCGACGCCGACCACCTGCACGAGTGCGTACGATCCGGCGATGACCGCGAGTGCCCACGCCGGCGCCCAGCGCCACCGCCCGGGCACGACTCCCGCCCGGCCGATCGCCATGACCGACGTAAGCGCCGCGCCGAGCCACAGCACCGCGGCGACGGTCGCCCAGATGCCGTACGCCTCGAGGTCGGCGGCGGTCTGGCCCGAAGGGAGGAAGAGCGTCACGACCCCGTTGAGGAACGGCCACCCGGCCAAGGCGAACAGGGCGATCATGCCGGGCGTCCGCCGCGCGACCACCGATCCGCGACCGTGGAGTCCCAGCGCGAACACCACCAGTGCCGCCGCCAACAGCGCGACCCCCAGCCAGTAGCCGACCTGTCGCGACCCGGCGATGGCATCCATCCCCGTCATCATGACCAGCTGCAGCAGGGCGCTCGCGATCAGCAGTCCACCGCCCCATACCCACGCGGTCACGGGTCCGTCCGGCAGGGTGGGCGAAGCGGCATCCCTCATGCCGGTCAGCCTATCGACGCGCTCGGCCTTCGTACCCACCCGGTGATGGATGCCGGCGCTTTCGGCAGTCGCCTGCGCACAGTCCGAGCCCCGCACACCCGCACGAAGCGACTGCTGAAGCCGGCTATGGTGGACCTAAAGGCCCTGCCAGTCGGGCTTGTTCGCGAAGGCGTAGCGGTAGTAGTCGGCGTCCTGCAGCTGCGATGCCGCCGCTTCGTCCACGACCACGGTCACGTGCGGGTGCAGCTGGATCGCCGAACCGGGCAATGATGCCGTGACCGGACCCTCGACGGCACCGGCGACGGCGGCGGCCTTGTTCTCGCCGAACGCGAGCAGGAACAGGTGTCGCGCTTCGAGGATGGTGCCCAGGCCCTGCGTGATGCAGTGCATGGGGACGTCGTCGATCGAGTCGAAGAAACGCGCGTTGTCTTCACGCGTCTGCTCGATGAGCGTCTTCACGCGGGTGCGCGAGGCGAACGACGAGCCGGGCTCGTTGAAGCCGATGTGGCCCGAGGTGCCGATGCCGAGGATCTGCAGATCGATGCCGCCGGCATCCGCGATCGCACGGTCATAGTCATCGCCGGCATGCTCGATCGTCTCCAGCGAACCGTTGGGCGTGTGGATGAGGTCGGGGTTCAGTCCGAGCGGCTCGACGACCTCACGGGTGATGACGCTGCGATAGCTCTCGGGGTGGTGCGGATCGATGCCGACGTACTCGTCGAGCGCGAACCCGCGCACCCGCGACACGTCGATCCCGGTCAGGCGCGGTCGCAGCGCCTCGTACACCGGCAGCGGGGTCGATCCGGTCGCCAGGCCCAGCACGGCGTCGGGCTGACGACGGATGAGCGCGGCGATCTCGTCCGCGACCAGCACACCGGCGGCCGCGGCCGACGGGACGATGACGACTTCAGCCATGAGCGAGAGGCTCCCTTTCCTCGACGGGGTCGGCGTCGCCGATCAGAGCGGCGCCGAGCGCCGCCGCGGGCGAACCGGGCGGCAATAGCTGCACCCTATCGCCCAGGCGCAGCGAACGCATGAACGCGGATGCCGCGGCGCTGCGCTCCAGCTCGGTGACCACCGGGGTGAGCACGCGGTCGGCCAGCGCGGTGATGCCGCCGCCGAGGACCACGGCATCCACATCCACCGTCAGCACCAGCACCCGGATGGCCGAGGCGACGCCGTACGCGAAGCCGGCGCGCAGCGCGATCGCCTCGGCGTCGCCGGCGTCGGCGGCGTCGAACACATCGCGGACGGGCAGCGCGGTGCTGCGACCCCAGCGTCGGGCGAGCGATCCGCCGCCGCTGAACGCCTCGATGCAGCCGTGCTGGCCACACGGGCACAGCGGCCCATGGGGGTCGACCGAGATGTGCCCGACCTCGCCGGCTGTGCCGTGCACGCCCCGCCAGATGCGGCCGTCGCGCACGAGCCCGGCGGCGATGCCCGTGCCGAGGTTGAGGTAGGCGACCGTGCCGGTGCCGCCGTGCATCGCATACCCGCCGACGGCCGCCGCCTTGACGTCGTTCTCCGCGCGCACCGGCACGCCGAAGACCGGCCCGAGCGCGGCGCTCAGATCGAGACGCTCCACTCCGAGATTCACCGCGTGGTGCACCGTCGCGGTGCCCTCGGCCACCTGCCCCGGAATGCCGATGCCGATCGACGTGACGTCGTCGGGACGGACGCCGGTGACCTCGGCCAGCTCGCGCACGGAATCGGCGATCGTGGCGACCACGGCATCCGGTCCCCATCCCGTGGTCCGGCGCACGCGTCCGACGATCATGCCATCGGGCGCGACGGCCACTGCGTCGGTCTTGGTGCCACCGACGTCCAATCCGAACCGCATCAGCCCTTCACCGCTCCCGATACCAGTCCCCCGGTCATCCGGCCCTGGACGAAGAGGAAGAAGATGACCACGGGGATCGCGATCAGCGTCGACCCCGCCATGACCGCACCCCAGTTCGTCGCCTCGGTGGCCGACTGGAAGGAGTTGAGCCACGGCATGAGGGTCAGGTTGTAGCCCTTCATGAGCAGCAGCGCCATCGTGAATTCGTTCCACGCCTGGATGAACGCGAAGATGCCGGTGGACACCAGACCCGGCGCCAGCAGCGGGAACGTCACCCGCCAGAACGCCTGCGTCTTGGTGCAGCCGTCGATCATGGCTGCCTCTTCGAGATCGGCGGGCACGCCGGCGACGAACCCCCGCAGGGTCCAGATGGTGAACGGGATCACCGTCGCCGTGTAGACGATGCCGAGCCCCAGCAGCGTGTTCATCAGGCGCCAGTCATCGATCATGCCGTAGATCGTGAACATCATCGCCTCGCCCGGGATCATCTGCACGATGAGCACCGAGACGATGAATCCGCGTCGCCCGCCGAAGTGGAACCGAGCCACGGCGACGGATGCCAGGAACGCGAACAGCAGGGTCACGACGAGCACGCCGCCGGTCACCGTCATCGTGCTGATCAGCGCGTGCGGGAAGTCGGTCTGACCCGGCGCCGCTTCGCGGGACCACGCGGTGACGAAGTTCCGGAACGTGGCCTCGAACGGGAAGAAGCTCGGCGTACGGCTGATGATCTGGTTGCTCGGGGTGAGCGCCATGTTCACCATCCAGTACACCGGGAACACCGAGCACAGGAAGACGATGAGGGCAGCGATGTTCAGCAGCGTGCGGACGGCGACCCGGCGCGGGGACGGGCGTCGCGACTGTGCGGAGCGGCGCCTCGGCCGGGCAGGGGTGCCGCCGTCGAGCACCTCTTCGACACCGGCGGTGCCCAGCTGCATTCCGGAGCTGACCTGGGTGCTCACAGTTCTTCCTCTTTCAGGGTGGTGCGCACGTAGCCCCACGACAGGACGAGCAACAGGACGACCATCACGACGCCGATGGCGCTGGTGATGCCGAACTCGCCGACGCCCTGACGGAACAGGTACGTGCCGAGCACGTTGGTCTCACTCGCGATGCCGCCGCGCGACTGCAGCGCATACACCTGCGTGAAGATGCGCAGGTTCCAGATGATCTGGAGGACCAGCACGACGGTGAGGACGCTGCGCAGATAGGGGAACACCACCAGGCGGAACCGCTTGAGCCCGGTGGCACCGTCCAGCGATGAGGCTTCGAGTACTTCGCCGGGTACCTGGCCGAGGGCGGCATAGGTGGTGAAGGCGACGAACGGGATGCCCTGCCACACCACGATGATGGTGAGCACGACGAAGAACGTCCACGGGTTCTCGAGCCAGGAGTGGTTGGTGAAGTCGCTCGTGCCGGTGATCGTGTTGAGCAGGTAGTTGACCACACCGTACTTCGTGTCGAAGATCCATCCCCATACGACGGTCGCCGCCAGCGGGGGCATCGCCCAGGCGAGCAGCAGACCCACCGAGACGGTGATGCGCCAGGTGCGCGACAGACGGGTCATCAGCACGGCGATGAGGACGCCGAAGAAGACGATGAAGGCGGTCATGGCGACCATCAGCCCGAGGCTGCGGACCAGGACATCGGGGAACTGGGAGGCGGTGAACACCTCGATGTAATTGTCGAACCCGACGAAGTTCGGCCAGGTGCCCTGCACCTTGTTCTTGACGGAGTAGTCGGTGAACGATTGGTAGATCATGACGCCGGCCGGGTAGCCGACCATGACGGCGAGGATGATCACCGAGGGCGACAGCAGCGCCCAGCCGTTGCGGGCTTCGCGGCGCTGCGTGCGGCTGCGAGCCGGCGCGCTGCGGCGTGACGGGCGCGTGGGCGCGGCGTCGGGTGGTGCGATGGTGGCGGTCATCTCGCCTCCTTCCAAGAGTGTGACATGGCGAGGGGCCCCGGGGCTGCCGGGACCCCTCGCCATAGGCAGCTGAACGGGTCAGCCGTTGAGGATGGCCTCGATCTGCTTGTCGAGCTCCTCGGCGATCGGCGCCACGTCATTGCCCTGAGCGATCTTCACAAGCGCGTCCGGGATCACGAGCGACGACTCCACCTCGGCCCAGTTCGGGCTGGCCGGCACCGACTTCGATGCCGCGGTCGCCGTGGCCGCAGCCTGGGTGATCTCGTCGTCGGGCAGGTGCGAGGCGAACGACTTGAGCGCGGGGATCAGGCCGTTCTCGGCGAGGATCGACTGGTAGCCCTCCGAGAGGATGATCTTCAGAGCGGCGGATGCCATCTCCTTCGAGTCGCTCTTCGCTGCGATCGCGACGTTCGACCCGCCGGCGAACACCGGCGCTGCTTCACCGGCGGTCATGCCCGGCAGCGGGAAGGCGTGCAGGTCGGCGCCGTAGGTGTCGGGGCAGCCCGGGTTGTCGGCGTCGGTGGGAGCGAGGATCGACCACTTGACCCACGACGGAGCCGACAGGTAGCCGATCTCACCGGCGCAGAACGGCACCTGCGGGTCGGCCTCGTTCGAGTCGGCCGGGGCGACGTTCGCGTTGAGGTACACGTCCTGCAGCATCTCGAGTCCGGCGATCGACTCGGGGCTGGAGAACTGCGCGTCCCAGCTGTCACCGTCTTCGACGGCGACCTCGCCGCCGTTTGCCCAGACGAACGCGAGAGCGTTGTACCAGTCCTTGCCGGGGGCCCAGATACCCGAGAGCGTGTCGGTCGTCAGCGCCGTGCCGGCCGCCACGTAGTCGGTGAGCGTCGCGGGGATGTCGTCGCCGGTGATGCTCGACGAGTAGAAGACGATGCGCGAGCCGGCGTAGTACGGCACGGCGTACAGGCTGTCGCCCTCGCTGCCCAGCGTGACGAAGCTGGCGAGCATGTCGTCGCCGCCGAGCTCGTCCTTGAGGTCGGTGATGTCCTCGAACAGCCCCTGCGCGATGAAGCCCTGCGACTGGGTGTTGCCGACCTCGACGATGTCGGGGGCGTCGTTCGACGAGAGGGCGGCCACGTATGCCTCGTTCGTGTCGGCCCAGGTCTTCTCCTCGATCGTGAGGGTCCAGCCTTCGTTCTCGTCCTCGAACGTGGTCTTCAGGTAGTCGCGGGCGGCGTCAGGCGTGTCCGTGCCGACCAGCCACACGGTGAGGTCACCGGTCTCCGCAGCACCCGGGTCGGCATCATTGCCGCCGCCCGAGCAGCCGGCGAGCACGACAGCCGAAGCGCCGAGAAGCGCGAGGGCTCCGAGCTTCTTGTTCATGGTGTCTTCCTTCTGTTCTCTTGGTTGTCTCAGGGGTCGGGTGGAACCCATCCGGGGGATGACGGGCGTCAGGACACCCCTAGTTGTCCTGACAGGACCATGACGGCCGCGCCGCGCAGGACGATGTCCTCGCCTTGCTCCGTCATGCGCACTCGGATGCCGTCGTGGAACTGGGCCAGCGTCCGAGTGCGGAGTGTGTCGACGGCGGCCTCCGCAAGGGGACCGTCGAGCAGTTCAGCGGGGCCGGAGAGCACGATCTCCGACAGATCGAGGGCGCCGACGACGGGTGCCAGCGCGATGCCCAGGCGCTCACCGGCGTCGCGGAGTACCGCGTCGGCCTCGGCACCGGCATCCTGTACCCGCGCCCCCAGCGACGGGGCGGACAGCCACGCTTCGAGGCAGCCCACCTTGCCGCAGACGCACGCCGGGCCGCCGTCGGTGCCGACCGTGACGTGGCCGATCTCACCGGCGGCGAACCGGCTGCCGCGCATCGGCTGACCGCCGGCGAGCAGGCTCGAGCCGACACCCTTGCCGACCTTGACGAGCATGATGTCGTCACCCGCGCCCCCGAAGGTGTACTCCGCGAGGATGGCGGCGTTCGCGTCGTTGGCGACCACCACGGGCGCATCGAGTGCGGCGGCCAGCGTGCCCTCGAGGTCGACATCGGCCCAGCCGAAGTTGGGGGCGGTGAGCACCACGCCGCGGTCGTTCACGACACCGGGCGTGCCGACGCCGACGCCCAGCACCGGTGCGTGCGCGTCGGCGACGAGGGTGCGCGCGAGGTCGACGACCACCGCGAGGATGTCTGCGGTATCGGCGGGCACATCGGCGTCGTGCCGGGCGACGATCTCGCCGTCGAGCGTGAGGATCGCCCCCAGGAAGCGGTCGCTGCCGGACAGGTCGATGCCGATGATCCGGTGGCCTTCGCGGTCGAGGTCGACCAGGATGGCAGGTTTTCCGGGCCCGCTCATCTCGCGCATGCCCCGCTCGACGATGTACCCGTCCGCGATGAGTTCGGCGACGAGGTCGGAGATCGTGACCCGCGTCAGGCCGGTCTCGCGCGACAGGTCGGCGCGGCTCATGGCACCCTGGTGGAACAGGGTCTGCAGCACGAGGGACCGGTTGTGCGCGCGGGCGTGCTCGGGCAGCACCTTGGTGGAGTGGCGCAGCACGCGGCCTGCCCCGAAGGATCGGCCAGCGGTCGCGTTGGTCTCACGGGTGCTACTCTGCATGTTTGTTAGTAGACCTTACGAACAAACATCGCGCAAGTCGTGGACGTGATTTGGTAGGCGTGTTTACAAAACTGTTACATTCCGTCGACCGCTCCCGGATCACTCCCAGCACCGCCCGCCAGGATGGAACGATGACCCGCCGCCTGTCCTCCGTGCCCGTCGTCGTGGTCCTCCTGCTCGGGCTCGTCGCCTGCGACTCCCTGTCCGAACCCGCGCCCACCGCCGACTCGCAGTCTGTCGCCTCGGCGTGCGGCGAGGTGAGCGAAGCGGTCGCCGACGCCGTGGCGGCCCTGGGCCAGGTGGATCCCGCCGACCCGGCTGCCGCCGCCGACGCGATCGCCGAGGTGGGCGAGCGTCTGCACACGGCGTCGGACTCCGTGACGAACTCGGACGTGGCCGCACTGCTGCCCGGAATGCAGGATGACCTCGCCGCGATCGGCGCGGCACTCGTAGCGATCGCCGGCGGCGACCTCTCGCAGTCGGCGGCGCTGGCCGCGCCGATCGCGAGCATGCAGAAGTCGTTCTCACGGTTCCGGGAGCTGTGCGACCCGTCGTGAACGCGCGGATCCTCCCCCGCTCCGCATGAACTCCCATCCGGGGTGGTGACTTCCGGGCCCCGCGCGGGCAGTCTGGTTCTGCCCGTCGCCGATCGTCAGGAGGACCCCTCGTGCAGCCACCGCTGGCCGGCCTGACGCGCAAGAACCTCGTCACCGAGCTGCTCGCGGGGGTGACGCTCCTGGCGATCGCCATCCCGCTGAACATCGGCTACGCGCAGATCGCGGGACTCCCCGCGACGGCGGGCCTGTACGCCCTCATCGTCCCCACCGTGATCTACGCGCTCGTCGTGTCGTCACGTCAGCTGGTCGCCTCGCCCGATGCCGCGGCCGCGGCCCTGGTCGCCTCGTCGATCGGGGGTCTCGCGGCGGCCGGCAGCGCCGGCTACGCCACCATGGCGCTGGCCCAGGCCATCATCTGCGGCGTCATGTTCGTCCTACTCGCGGTGTTCAAGCTGGGATTCCTCGCGAACTTCCTCAGCAAGCCGATCCTGGTCGGGTTCGTCGGCGGGCTCGCGCTGGACATCCTGGTGTCGCAGATCGCGAAGATGCTGGGGGTGCACATCGACTCGGGTGGCGAGTTCGTCGAGAAGATCGGCGGTCTGATCACGGGGCTGCCGACTCTCAATCTCTGGTCGCTGGCCATCTCGGTCGTCGGCGTGGCGATCCTGCTGCTGGGCCGGCGCCTGCTGCCGTTCGTGCCGTGGGCGCTGGTCGTCCTGGTCCTCGCGACGGTCGTCGTGGTGGTCGCGGCGCTCGATCAGCAGGGCGTCGACGTACTCGGCGAGGTGCCGGCCGGCGCACCCGCGGTGACCTGGCCGATGCTCGACTGGATGCAGTGGCTCGCCCTGATCCCCTCCGCGATCGCGCTGACGCTGGTGACCACGGCCGAGGGACTGCTGGTGTCGCGCTCCTACGGAGAGAAGCGGCACTACAAGACGCGCCCGAACCGCGACCTGTTCGCGTTCGGACTGTCGAACATCGCCGCCGGCGCGCAGGGCAGTTTCGCCGTCGGCTCGTCGACGAGCCGCACCGCCGCCATGGATCAGGCGGGATCGCGCACACAGCTGCCGTCGATCGTCCTGGCCGTGGGCACACTGCTGCTCCTGCTGTTCGGCACGGCGCTGCTCGCCGACATCCCCTCCCCCGCGATCGGCGCGATCGTGGGAGTCGCGATCCTGCCGCTGCTGGGGATCAAGGACTTCCGCCGGCTGTGGCGGATGGACCGGTTCGAGTTCGCGATCGGGGCGACCTGCTTCCTCGTGACCCTGTTCATCGGATCGATCCCGGGCATCCTCGTCGCCTTCGTGCTGGCGCTGATCAACCTGGCCAAGCGCGCCGCGAGCCCGGCGATCGACGTGCTGGCCGCCGACGACAAGCCCGGCGAGTCGCTGCTCGACGACGCACCCGCCGGTACGGTGACCGCTCCCGGCGTCATCGTCGTCCGGATGGCGGCACCGCTGTTCTTCGCGAACGGCGATGTGTTCAGCCAGGCGGTGAAAGCCGCCGTCACCTCGCCGGGTGAAGGCGTGGTCCGGCACCTCGTCGTCGACATGGAGGCCGTCACCGATGCCGACGTCACCGCGGCCGAGGCCTTCGACAGCCTGAAGGAATGGCTCGCCGACCACCACGTGTCCCTCGCGTTCAGCCGGCTGCGTCCGCAGTCGCGGGAGCGACTGCAGGCCCTCGGCATCCTCGCCGACGAGACGATCTACCCCACCAACCGCGCAGCGGTGGCAGCCCTCGCCACCGTGCGCGAGTAGGCCGGCTGCGGCGAGACGCGCTCGAAAGCGGGTTAGCGTGAGCGCTGTGACATCCCCCTCCGCCCGGTCTGCGCGTGCCTCCTGGCTGATGCCGACGCTCGCCGGCTACCGGCGCGCCTGGCTCGCTCCCGACATCGTCGGCGGGCTTGCCGCCGGCGCCGTCGTCGTGCCGCAGGCCATGGCGTATGCGACCATCGCCGATCTGCCCGTGCAGGTCGGGCTGTATACGTGCATCGTGCCGATGCTCGTCTACGCACTGCTGGGTGGCTCCCGCGCGATGAGCGTATCGACGACCTCGACCATCGCGACTTTGACGGCGACCACGCTCGTGTCGGCCGGTGTCGCGGTGGGATCGGACGATGCGCTCGGCTCGCTCATGACACTCGCGCTTCTCGTCGGCGTGGTCCTGGTCATCGCTCGTCTGCTCAGGCTCGGCCCGCTCGTCGAGAACATCAGCGGTGCGACCGTGCTCGGACTCAAGATCGGCGTCGGTGCCACGGTGGCGGTCGGGCAGCTGCCCAAGCTGCTCGGCGAGACGTTCAACTTCTCCGGGCACGGGTTCATCCGCTCGCTCGTCGCCGTCGGCGAAGCGTTCGACAGCGTGAACTGGCCGACGATCTGGCTCTCGGTCGGCTCGATTCTCGTGCTGGTACTGCTCCAGAGGTTCGCCCCGCGCATTCCCGGGTCGCTCATCGTGGTGGCCGCCGGCATCCTGCTCGTCGCGTTCACCGGCATCGATGACGCGGGCATCGAGCTCATCGCTCCCGTGCCGAGCGGCCTGCCGGTGCCCGGCCTGCCCGATTTCTCGCAGATCGGCGCACTCGTGCCGGGCGCACTCGCGATCGCCGTCATGGCGTTCCTCGAATCGGCGGCAGTGGCCCGCGGCATCCGCAAGAGCAGCGAACCGCAGATCGACAGCGACCAGGAACTGCTCGCGACCGGCGCCGCCAACATCGCCGGGGCGTTCTTCACCACGATGCCCGCAGCCGGCGGCTTCTCGCAGAGCGCCGTGAATCAGAGTGCCGGTGCGAAGACCCAGGTGGCGACGATCGTCACGGTCGTCCTCGCGCTGCTCGTGGCGCTGTTCCTCGGCCCGGTGCTCTCGCTGCTCCCCCAGGCCACGCTCGCCGCGATGGTCTTCGTCGCCGTCATCGGCCTCATCAACATCCCCGAACTCGTGCGCTGGGCGCGCATCAGCCCCATCGACTTCTGGATCGCCCTCGTCGTCGCGCTGGTCGGCCTCACCGCGGGACTCCTGACGGCTGTCGCGGTCGGCGTCGCCATCACGCTGATCCTCGTTCTCCGTGAGATCAACATTCCCCGCCTGGACGTCATGGATCGCCGCGAAGACGCCATCGCCATCCATATCGGCCGCGGGCTCTACACCGCCAACGCGCTCGCCAACGAGCGCGCGATCATCGCGATGGCGACGACGCCGGACGCGCCCGTCGGCACCGTCGTGCTCGATCTCGATCGCCTCGACATCGTCACCATCACCGTGCTGGACGCGCTCGAAGACCTCGACCGCGAGCTGACTGCGAAGGGCGTCACGCTCCACCTGGCCGCTCTGCCCGCCGGCGCCGCTGCCGTCGCGAGCAAGGTCGGCTGGTACGCGAACCTGCAGGATGCCGGACGCGTGCACGCCACCGTCGCGGAGGCGATGGCCGCCACGGCACGGTGATCGCGGCCCCGTCGCGCAGCCACCCGTCATGGGTGAGCGGACACTCCCGGCATCCTGGCCGACGCGTGCGTTCACAGCTTCGGCGGAGCGGGATCCAGACCGCGTCCCGTACCATATGAAGGCGCGGGTGCGCGAAACCGGGGGGTGTGTACCGTGACCGATCTGGCTACGAGAGACCAGGCCGACGAGTCGGCCGGCTCGTCGTCGACCGCTGCCGAGACCCCGGCCGTCGCGTGGGCACCGGTGGAGTCGGCCGCGAAGAAGCGTCGCCTCGGGCTCTGGATCGGCATCCCCGCGGGTCTTGCCGTGGTGGGCCTGGTCGCCGGCTCGCTCGTACTGATCGCCCCGGGCACCGCCGTTGCGGGTGCCCCCGTCGGCTTCCAGACCGCCGGCAGCGCCACCGACTCCATCCAGAACCGGCTCGCCGAGACCACGATCACGTTCGGCGAGGGCGGACCGACCCTCACGGGCGCCGAGCTCGGTGCGAGCGTGGATGCCAGTGCCCTGGCCGCACAGGCCTATGACGAGCGCCCGATGTGGAACGTGTCGCAGTGGTTCGGCGACCCGGTCACCGCCGACGTCTCGATCGACGCCGAGGTCGCCACCGCGGCGCTGCGTGCCGCCTCCCCCGGACTGTTCACCGACCCGGTCGCCGCCACGATCGCGTTCGACGGCAAGGCGTACGTCGCCACTCCCGCCGAGGCGGGCGTGGGCGTCGACATCCTCGCGATCCAGTCCGCGCTGAACGACGCATTCGCCGCCGGCGAGACGAGCCTGACGCTCACGCCCACGGCATCCGTCATCGAATCCACCACCACCACCGCGAACGCCGAAGGCACCGCCAGCGCCCTCAACGCGATGCTGGCGAAGGTGGGCTTCTACGTGGGTGACGAGCGGGTGGTGCCGATTGCGGCGGCCACCGCGGTGGAGTGGCTGACGGTCGAGGCAGACGACTCCGGCCAGTTCACGATCGCCGCGGACGCCGCGAAGATCCAGCCCTTCGTCGACGCGCTGGGGGACAAGGTCGACCAAGAGCCGGTGAACGGCAGCGTCATCGTGAACTCGGCCGGCAAGGTGCTGGCCACTCCGGTCGCCGGTCAGGACGGTCGCGTGCTGGGCGACACCGACGGGGTGGCCAACGCCTTCGCCGACCAGCTCGCCTCAGGTGATCCCGCCTACCAGCTGCCGGTCGAAGTCACGCCACACTCGATGGCCGAGTCCGTGCGACTGCTCGAGGTCGACCTCAGCGAGCAGCGGCTCTACGTCAAGGAGAATGGCGCGGTCACCGACTCGTGGGCGATCTCCAGTGGCCTGGACATCTCGCCCACCATCCAAGGCCGGTACGCGATCAACTGGCACGTCCGCTCGCAGACGATGACGGCGTCGGATCCCGACAACCCGTACTGGAACTACGAGGTCGAGAACGTCGAATGGGTCATGTACTTCAACGGCGACCAGGCATTCCACGGCATCTACTGGCACAACAACTTCGGCAACCAGATGAGCCACGGCTGCGTCGGCATGCCGAACTACCGCGCGCAGCAGATCTACAACTGGGCGCCCGACGGCGTCGAGGTGTGGATCCACGCCTGACCGGGCTCCCCCCGTGCGCGCGCGTGCCCGCGCGTGTCCCGGCCGCGAGAGAACAACTGGCCGCCGAGAGAACAACTGGCCGCCGAGAGAACGGGTGAAGGGCGTTCTCTCGTCCGTGAGGTGTTCTCTCGTTTGTCAGGCGTTCTCTCGTCCGTGCGGTGTTCTCTCGTCGGTAGGTGGCGCCGGGGGGCGCGAATAACGTTTCCCAACACCCGGTAGGTTGTGTGGATGCCACGTTTCGACCTCCCGCTCGAGGAGCTCCAGTCCTACACGCCCGACGTCCGCGAACCGGCCGACTTCGATGACTTCTGGCGCGCCACGCTGGCCGAGGCGCGGGCGGCGGCGCAGGATCCGGTCGTCGAGCCGGTCACCTCGCCGCTGACCACCATCGACGTCTTCGACGTGACGTTCTCGGGGTACGCCGGCGATCCGATCAAGGCGTGGCTCACGGTGCCGCGCGGTGCCACCGAGCCGCTGCCGGCGGTCGTCGAGTTCATCGGATACAACGGCGGACGCGGCCTGCCGGTCGAGCGGATCGGCTGGGCGTCATCGGGCTACGCGCACCTCGTCATGGACACCCGCGGCCAGGGCGCGCTGTGGGGCGTCGGCGGGCACACCCCCGATCCGCACGGCAGCGGCCCTGCGACGCCGGGGTTCATGACCCGCGGCATCCTCGACCCCGCCGAGTACTTCTACCGGCGCGTGTTCACCGACGCGGTGCGCGCCGTCGACACCGTCCGGGCGCTGCCGCAGGTCGACCCCGCGCGGGTGACCGTCGCCGGGGTGAGCCAGGGCGGCGGGATCGCGCTGGCGGCTGCCGGACTGTCCGAAGGCCTCGTGGCGGTGCTGCCCGATGTGCCGTTCCTGTGCCACTTCGAGCGGTCGGTGGGCATGACAGGGCACGACCCGTACGAGGAGGTCGTCCGCTATCTGTCGGTGCATCGCGGCCAGGATGACCGGGTCTTCGAGACGCTGTCATACTTCGACGGGGCGAACTTCGCGACCCGCGCCACCGCTCCGGGGCTGTTCTCGGTGGCGCTGCACGACATGATCTGCCCGCCGTCGACGGTGTTCGCGGCGTTCAACCGCTACGGCCAGGCCGACAAGCAGATCGAGGTCTACACGTACAACCAGCACGAAGGCGGCCAGGCCGTGCAGTGGATGGTGCAGGCGGAGTTCCTCGCCGCGCGAACGTGATGGATGAGTGGATGCCGGGGCCTCCGGCATCCACTCGCCTTCGGCCGGTCAGTTCCGCGCGCGACGCCGGCGCAACCGGACCGTCATCAGCACGAGGTCGGCGACCGCGTCGACGATGAGGAGCACGGCGACGACGCCCGCGGCGATCACCCACCATGGCCGCGGGGCGGACGACCACACCCACGCGAGCACCGGGATGCCGACGGCCAGTTCGGGGATGACCGTCGCCAGCACCGCGAGCGGCTTGCGGATGCTCAGCGCGTGCAGGCGGCGCAGCGGGCCACGGCGGCGGGTCTGGTCGAGCGCGTCCTGATCGAACCGGCGCAGCGAGTCTCGGATCGCGGCCCACAGTCCGAGGGGCTCGACCTCGATCGCGTCGGGCAGCGCACCGCCTTCGGCGACATCGGCGGCCAGCGCCGCGACGTCGTCGGGCAGGCCGATCGCCGTGAGCACCCGGGCGAACCATTGCGCGTCGTCATCCGACTGCAGCGCCCCCGACACGGCCTGGGCGTCGACATGCGCGAACGGCGCCTCGGCGCGCAGCGCCGACAGCTGAGAGTCCGGCTGCCGGTGCGGGTCACCGAGCATCTCGAGGATCGGCACCGTCGCAGACGCCACTTCACCGGGCGCGAAGACGGGGGTCAGCGTCGCCGTCCGCGCGAGCGTCGCCTGACCGGGCAGCACGCCACGACCCACCAGCACGCTCACGTACCGGTCGCCACCGAATCCGGACAGGGCGATCACCGGCCCCTCGCCCGCCATCCAGCCGTGCTCGTGCTGGTCGGAGTTCTCCGCCGTGAACTGGACGATGAGGTACTCACCCACCCGCGCGGCGCGCAGCGGCGATGAGACGTCGCGCGCCAGCAGTGGCAGCGCATCGGTGCCCGCACGACAGATCACCACGTCGGTCAGCGTCTGGTCGTCCGTAACGTCCACCCAGTGCAGGCCCGCTTCGGAATCATCGTCCCCGAGGGTGTCGTCCGGGGCCGCCTCATCTCCGGCGTCGTCATCACCCGATGCGTACTCCCCTGCGATGTCGGCCTCGCAGCCGGTCGCCCGGGCGAGTTCGACGACGACGTCCGCGAGCGCCGGACCGGGCGCCGGGCCGTCGGCCGTGCTGACGAGTACGCGCTGGTCGCCCGTGACGGCGAGGCACAGCTGCACCGGCAGCTGCTCGATGGTCAGTCCGGCGGCGGCCCCGAGGGAGTCGAGCGCGTCGCGACCGACCGAGGCGAGCAGGTTCCGCGCGCGCAGGAGCGCGGCGACCTTCTCGGGCGAGCAGTCATGGGCGGCGCTGGGCCGCACTTCTCCGGGCACGTAGTCGATCACCGGTGTTGCGGTCATGGCCTTGATTCTGTGCAGGGGAAACGGAGAGGGGGTGGATGCCGCGGCATCCACCCCCTCTCTCACGATGAGCTACCGGAGGTTGTCGATGACCTCGTTGAAGACGGCCGACGGGCGCATGATGGCCGTGACCAGGTCGACGTCGGGGCGGTAGTACCCGCCGACCTCGGCCGGGGATCCCTGCACGGCGAGCAGCTGCGCGACGATCTCGTCCTCGCGGGCGGCGAGCGTCTCGGCGACGGGCGCGAACGCGGCGGCCAAGTCGGCGTCGGCGGTCTGCCGCGCCAGCTCCTGCGCCCAGTACAGGGCGAGATAGAAGTGGCTGCCACGGTTGTCGGTCGTGCCGAGCTTGCGTCCCGGCGACTTGTCGTTCTCGAGGAATGTGCCCGTCGCGGCATCCAGCGTGTCGGCGAGGACCTTCGCCTTGGGGTTGTCGTTCCGCTCGCCCAGATGCTCGAGCGAAGCCGCCAGAGCGAAGAACTCGCCGAGCGAGTCCCAGCGCAGGTAGTTCTCGGCGACCAGCTGCTGCACGTGCTTGGGAGCCGAGCCGCCCGCACCGGTCTCGAACAGGCCGCCGCCGGCGAGCAGCGGGACGATCGAGAGCATCTTCGCGGAGGTGCCGACCTCGAGGATCGGGAACAGGTCGGTGAGGTAGTCGCGCAGCACGTTGCCGGTGACCGAGATGGTGTCCAGGCCCTGACGCAGGCGGGCGAGCGTGTACCGCGTGGCCTCGGCGGGCGGCAGGATCGAGATCTGGATGCCGGTGGTGTCGAGCGTCGCCAGCCCCTGGTGGACCTTCGCGATCAGCTGCGCGTCGTGCGCTCGGTTCACGTCGAGCCAGAACACCGCCGGTGAGCCGGTCGCACGGGCCCGGGTGACCGCGAGGCGCACCCAGTCCATGACGGCGATGTGCTTGGTCTGCGTGGCACGCCAGATGTCGCCGGCGCCGACCTCGTGCTCGATGAGCACGGTGCCCTCACTGTCGAGCACCTGCACGGTACCGGCCGAAGCGATCTCGAACGTCTTGTCGTGGCTGCCGTACTCTTCGGCGGCCTGGGCCATCAGGCCCACGTTCGGGACGGTGCCGATCGTGGTGGGGTCCAGCGGGCCGTTCGCGATGACGTCGTCGATCACGGCCTGGTAGACACCGGCGTAGGACGAGTCGGGGATCACGGCGATCGTGTCGTCCTCGCCGCCGTCCGCGCCCCAGAGCTTGCCGCCGTTGCGGACGAGCGCGGGCATCGACGCATCGACGATGACGTCGCTCGGGACGTGCAGGTTGGTGATGCCCTTGTCGCTGTTGACATACGACAGACGCGGGCCGTTGTCGATCGCGGCGGTGAAGGCGGCGGCGATCGCGTCTCCGCCGGCGATGTCGGCGAGGCCGCCGAGGATCGTGCCGAGCCCGTCGTTGGCCGACAGGCCCGCCGCGGCGAGCTGCTCGCCGTAGGTGTCGAAGACGTCGGCGAAGAAGGCACGCACGACGTGGCCGAAGATGATCGGGTCGCTGACCTTCATCATCGTGGCCTTCAGGTGCACCGAGTACAGGACGTTCTCGGCCTTCGCCTGCGCGATCGTGTCGGCCAGGAACGCGTCGAGCGCGGCCGCCGACAGGAATGTCGCGTCGATGACCTCGCGAGGCAGGACCTTGAGGCCCTCCTTGAGCACCGTGACGGTGCCGTCGGCCGCGGTGTGCGCGATGGTGAGGACGTCGTCGTGGGCGGCGACCCACGACTTCTCGTTGGTCTTGAAGTCGTCGTGTTCCATCGTGGCGACGCGGGTCTTCGAACCGGCGGGGAACGGCTTGTTCAGATGCGGGTGCTTGCGCGCGTAGTTCTTCACCGACAGCGGCGCACGGCGGTCGCTGTTGCCCTCGCGCAGCACCGGGTTGACGGCCGACCCCTTGATGCGGTCGTAGCGGGCGCGGATGTCCTTCTCCTCGACCGTGGCCGGGTCGTCCGGGTAGTCCGGGATGTCGAAGCCCTGTGACTGCAGCTCGGCGATGGCCGCCTTGAGCTGGGGGATGGATGCCGAGATGTTCGGCAGCTTGATGATGTTCGCCTCGGGGAGGGTGGCCAGGCCCCCGAGCTCCGCGAGGGCGTCGCCGACCTGCTGCTCGGGAGTGAGGCGCTGCGGGAACGCCGCCAGCACGCGTCCGGCGAGCGAGATGTCACGCGTCTCGACGTGCACTCCCGCCTGGCCGGTGTAGGCCTGGATGATCGGGAGGAAGGAGGCGGTGGCAAGTGCCGGCGCCTCGTCCGTGTACGTGTAGATGATTGTGGGCTCGGTCACCTGAAGCGTCTTCCGTATAGGGCGGGATCGGGGATGGTTCCAGCCTATCCCACGGGGCGAAAGTCTCTTGATGTCGAGATACTTCCGATGCTGTACAGAAGCATGATGCAATCCGTGGTGCCGCGTGCGCCCGGCGCCGGGTAGCCTGTTGGCATGACTGAGCTCCGACTTGTAGAACTGTCGGCCACGACCATCGTGGCGGTCAACAACATGTCCCTCAAGCCGGGCCAGGAGCAGTTCCTGGCGCCGACCAGCTACGCGGTCGCCGGCGCTGTGGTCAACCCCGCCACGTCGTGGCAGCGCGTCGTGCTCGACGGCGAGGAGGTCGTCGGGTTCGTGAGCGCGAACTTCGACGACGAGGCCCCGCAGGAGCACTTCCGCTCCGTGCTGTGGCGCATCAACGTCGACGCCGACGATCAGGGTCGCGGTGTCGGCCGGTTCGCCGTCGAGAGCCTGCTCGAAGAGGCCCGCATTCGCGGCAAGGACCACGTCTATGTGATCTACGAGGCCGGCGAGGGCGGGCCCGAGGCGTTCTTCCGCCGCGTGGGCTTCACCCCCGTGGACGAGACCGAGTACGGCGAGGTCGTCGCCGAAGTCCGGCTCTAGCGTCCCCGGCCGGCGCCGTCGCCCTGGCCGCACTGCCCCTCCAGCCGGCCACCCGGCGGTAGTGTGAGCGCACGGCGGAAGGGGTGGGGATGAGCTTCTTCGAGGCACCCAGCGGCCAGATCCCGCCACCGGTGCCGCAGCGCGGACGACGCGCCAGCCGCGTCCTGTTCCTCATCAGTGCGGTGCTCGCGGTCGCGTTCCTCGGCACGTTCTATCTCGACGAGTTGCCCCTCCCGGTGCGCACCTGGGTCGCCGAGTCGGTGCCGGCCGCGCGGGGCCTCGTCGGCATCCCACCAGACCCCGAAGCGGAGGTCGCCGACCTCGCCGAGCGGATGCAGCTCACCGCCGAGGGACGCCTCATCTTCTACGACGCCGAACCGGCCATCGTCGACGGCGCCGACATCGCGCGTATCTGCACCGACGGCGAAGAGCTGCCCGGCGGTCTCTACCACGCCGGCTGCTACCTCGGCACGGACCGCATCTTCCTGCTGCGCGAACCGCGCACGCCCGTGCTGGTGACCACGGCCGCGCACGAACTCCTCCACGCCGTCTACCGGCGCATGGACGACGCCGAACGCGCCCGCGCCGACGCCCTGGTCACGGTCGAGATGGCGCGCGTGCCGTCGAGTGACCCCGTGCACGCGCAGATCGAGGCGTCCGTCGGCGACAATTCCTCCGCCCGTCCCGACGAGCGCTTCGCCTACCTCGGCTCGCAGATCGTGCTCGACGGCGGCTTCGCGAGCGAGCTCGAGACCCTGTACGCGCGGTACTTCGAAGACCGGACGAGTCTCGCGTCGGCGAGCAGCCGGTACTGATCTCGCGGCGGCGAGCAGCAGATGCTGATGGATGCCGGGGCGCGCGGCCCCGGCATCCATTCACACGAGGGACTCGCGCCAGGCTGCGTGCAGCTGGGCGAACTTGCCCGTGCCGGCGATGAGGTTGTGCGGGGTGTCGTCCTCGATGATCCGGCCGTGCTCCATCACCAGCACCCGGTCGGCGATCGCCACGGTCGACAGCCGGTGCGCGATGATGAGCGCGGTCCGGTCGGCCAGCAGCGTCTGCAGAGCATCCTGGATCTGCCGCTCGCTGGGCATGTCCAGCGACGCGGTCGCCTCGTCGAGGATGAGCACCGCGGGGTCGGCCAGGAACGCGCGCGCGAACGAGATCAGCTGACGCTGACCGGCCGACACGCGACCGCCGCGCTTGTTCACGTCGGTGCTGTATCCGTCGGGCAGCGCCTCGATGAACTCGTGAGCGCCGACCGCGCGGGCCGCGGCCTCGATCTCGTCGAGCGTCGCCTCGGGCTTGCCGAGCGCGATGTTGTCGGCGACCGTTCCGCTGAACAGGTACGCCTCCTGGGTGACCATCACGATCGCGCGGCGCAGGTCCTTCGGGTGCAGCGACCGCAGGTCGACCCCGTCGAGGCTGACCGTGCCGGCCGACGGGTCGTAGAACCGCGAGACGAGCTTGGCCAGCGTCGATTTGCCCGCGCCGGTGGTGCCCACCAGGGCGATCGTCTGACCGGCCGGGATGTCGAGCGAGAAGTCGGGCAGGATCATCCGGTCGCCCGAGTACCCGAACTCGACATCGCGGAACTCGACGTGGCCCTTCGAGGTCCACAGGTCCACCGGCTCGTCGGGGTCGGGCACCGTGGGCGACTCTTCGAGCACGCCCGACACCTTCTCGAGCGCCGCGTTGGCCGACTGGTACGAGTTGAGGAACATCGCGACCTCTTCGAGCGGACCGAAGAAGTTACGCACATACAGCACGGCCGCCAGCAGGGCGCCGATCATGAACGTCCCGTCCACCACGCGCAGCGCGCCCCAGAGCAGCACGACCGCCATCGTGATGTTGGCGAGGAGAATCAGGCCGGGGTCGAGCACGCCGTAGAGCTTCACGAGCTTGAGGTTGACCTGACGGTACTCGGCCGAGATCTCGCCGAACTCCTCGTCGTTGCGCTTCTCCTTGCGGAATGCCTTGACGGCGCGGATGCCCGTCATCGTCTCGACGAACTGCACGATCAGGCGCGCGCTGACTACGCGCGAGAGCCGGAACCCCTTCTGCGACTCGTTGTAGAACCAGCGCATCAGCAGGAACAGCGGGATGCCCATGACGACCAGTACCAGGCCGCTCTGCCAATCGACCAGGAACAGCGCGACCAGGGTGAACACACCGTAGAGTGCGCCCTGGACGAGCTGGTTCAGGCCGCCGTCGAGCAGCTCGCGGATCGACTCGAGGTCACTGGTCTGCCGCGAGATGATGCGGCCCGACGTGTACTTCTCGTGGAACTCGAGGCTCAGACGCTGGGTGTGCCGGAAGATGCGGGTGCGCAGATCCATGAGCACCGCCTGCGTCAGCCGTGCCGACAGCACGACGTACCAGCCGATCAGGCCCGCGCCGGCGACACCGGTCAGCAGGTAGACGACGGTGACGCCGATCGCCGGCATCCAATCGGCGAACTCGACGGCGCGCGGCAGGGCGGTGTCGATGCCGTACGCGATCAGTGCGGGGCCGAGCACGCGCAGGGCCGTGGAGATGACGACGGTCGCCGCGGTGAGGATCAGCAGGCCGCGCAGTGGCGAGACGAGCGACCAGAGCAGTGTGAGTGAGCGGCGGCGGATCGCCTTGCTCTCGTCCTTGGTGTAGTCGCTGCGGTCTTCACCGGCGGTTCCCTGAACGCTCGAGGGGGTCACAGGTTCACCTCCATCTCTCGGTGGCGCGTATCGTCGGCCTCGAGGCTCGAGATCACGTGGCGGTAGTGGGCGCTGGAGCGCAGCAGATCGGCGTGCGTGCCGACGGCGGTCACCTTGCCGGCCTCGAGCACGGCAACCCGGTCGGCGAGCGCGACCGTCGAGGGACGGTGCGCCACGATCAGCGCCGTGGTCGTAGCGAGCACCCGGCGCAGCGCCGCCTCGACGAGCGCCTCGGTGTCGACGTCGAGCGCCGACAGCGGGTCGTCGAGCACCAGCACCGTGGGCCTGGCCGCCACGGCGCGGGCCAGCGCCAGACGCTGACGCTGTCCGCCCGACAGGCTCAGTCCCTCTTCGCCGACGGTGGTGTCGACGCCGTTCGGCAACTCGTACGCGAAGTGCGCCTGGGCGATCTCGAGCGCCTCGGTCAGCACGGCATCGGCCTCGGGGCTGTGCGGGTCGAGCTCGTCACGGCCCAGCAGCACGTTCTCGCGCACGGTCGCCGAGAACAGCGTCGCGTCCTCGAACGCCATGGAGATGTTGCGGCGCAGGTCTGAGAGGGTCAGGTCGCGCACGTCGACGCCGTCGAGCTCGACCGCGCCGTCGGTGACGTCGTACAGCCGCGTGGGCAGGGTCGTGAGCGTGGTCTTGCCCGAACCGGTCAGGCCGACCAGGGCCATCGTCTCGCCCGGGCGGAGCACGAGATCCACGCCGTCGAGCAGGTCGCGCTCGTGCGGCGCGGCATCCTGATACCGGAAGTGCACACCGCGGAACGCGAGCTCGCCGTGCGGCTCGGCGATCGTCTTCGGCTGCGCGGGGTCGACGATGTCGTTCTCTTCGTCGAGCACGTCGAAGACACGGTCGGTCGCGGTGCGCGCGTCGACGAGGAACGAGAACAGGAACCCGAGGGACTCCAGCGGCCAGCGCAGCGCGGTGGCCATCGCGAAGAAGCCCAGCAGCTGTCCGGAGCTCAGCTCACCCTGGGCAGTCAGGTAGATGCCGATCAGCAGGCACAGGGCGAATGCGATCATCGGCACGACTTCGAGCCAGAACCACAGCAGGCCGACTTCACGGGCTTTGCCGAGCTCGGTCTGACGCAGCGTCTCGACCTGACGGGCGAACTTCTGCAGCGCATGCTTGCCGCGGCCGAAGGCCTTGAGCACGCGGATGCCGTGGACGCTCTCTTCGACCGAGGTCGCCAGGTCGCCGGCCTGGTCCTGGCTCTGCCGTGCCAGCGTGCCGTACTTGCGCTCGAAGCGGTAGCCGAAGAACCACAGCGGGATCGACACCACGATGAACGTCACACCCAGGGCCCAGTGCCAGCGGAACAGCAGCACGGCGCCGATGATGATCGTCAGCACGTTGACCACGAGCAGGATCGAGCCGAACGCGAGCCAGCGGCGCAGCAGGTTGATGTCCTGCATCATGCGGCTCAGCAGCTGCCCGGACTGCCAGCGGTCGTGGAACGCGACGGGCAGGCGCTGCAGCCGGCGGTAGAACTGCTGACGGATCTCGTACTCCACACCGGTGGCCGGGGTGAGCACGAACGCGCGACGCAGGTAGACGAACAGCGCTTCGGCGACGCCGAGCGCGAGCACGCCGAGCGAGGCCCACACGATGAGCGGGACGTCGAGGTCGGCGATCGGCCCGTCGACGACCGCCTGCAGCACGAGCGGGATCATCAGCGACACGACCGCGGCGCCGAGCGCGGCGAACAGGCCGCCGATCAGGCGCCCGAACACGGGGCGTGCGAACGGGATCAGCCGGGCGAGGGCCCGGGCAGTGGAGAGGCGTTGCGGAGGAGTGGACATGATCCTTGGGGGGGGTCGTGACAGGCGAAGACAGTGAAGTGGAGGGGCGAATGCGGGCGCGACAGCGCGACGAAGCGTGACCCTGAGGGAGTGAACGGGGGAAGCGGCAGGAATATGCCGCTCAGATGCAGCGGAGCGGTACCGCCGCCTATCCCGCGTCGACCCCGCGCCCAGCGACGGCCGGGAGGGCAACGGGCTTCGTGATGACGATGGCCGTGGACATGGCTTCCTCCTGGAGTCGATGGGCAGGTGCGTCGCGCCAGGTCACCCCGGCGCGACAGCCCTCCAGCCTATGCCTGAGAGTTCGCTGAGCGCAACTTCGAATGTGCGGCCTCGTGGGCCAGCAACGACTCCTTCACCTCGAGGCCCCAGGCGAAGCCGCCGAGAGAGCCGTCGTGACGCCGCACCCGGTGGCACGGGATGAACAGCGCGGGCGCGTTGAGCGCGCAGATCGACGCCGCCGCCCGCACCGCGTTCGGCTTGCCGAGTTCGGCGGCGAACTCGGTGTAGCTGAGCGGCTCGCCGGGGGTGATGCGCCGCAGCGCCCGCCACCCCAGCTCCTGGAACGGTGTCCCCGGCTGGTGCACCGCAACGTCGTCGATCGCGGCGAGGTCGCCCGCGTAGTACGCGCGCGCGGCTTCGGCGGCGTCGACGCGGCCCTCGGCCATGTCGGCCGGCCTGTCCTTCGGATCGAGCCGCAGCACGAGGTCGTCGATCTCGCCGGTCCAGCCGCTGGCGATCACGCGCTGCTGCGCGTCGACGAGCACGGTGAACGGCCCGTCGGGCGTGTCGATGGTCTCGTAGGTGGCGGTCATGAGGACTCCTGTGCGGGTGGTGCGGGGGAACGGGGTGTCGAAGCCGCGGACGGGGGCCCGCCGGCGGCGCGCCACAGATGGGTCATGAGGTAGCTGCGCCACGGAGCGGTGCGCGCGGCCCACGCGGTGAAGGGGGCCACGTCGGAGGGCAGTCCCACCCGGCCGGCGCCGGTGCGCACCGCGACGTCACCGGGCAGCGCGACGTCGGGGTCGCCGAGCACGCGCATGCGCACGTAGTCGGCCGTCCATGGCCCGATACCGGGCATCGCGAGCAGTGCGGCACGCTGATCGGCGCCGTCGTCGCCCGACGTGAGAATCAGATCAGCGGATGCCAGGGCCGCGGCCGCACCGGTGATCGCGCGGATCCTCGCGCCCGGGCCGCGCAGCACTTCGTGTCCGTGCTCGGCGATGGCCGCCATCGTGGGGAACAGCCGGTCGAGGCCGGCGAACTCGGCGGCACCGGCGGTCCCGGCGACCCGCTCCCCCAGCGCGTCGGTCAGGCGTGCCAGGGCCGTCGTGGCCGCGGCGACCGAGATCTGCTGCCCGATCATCGCGCGGATCAGCATCTCGTGCGGGTCGGCGGCACCGGGCACGCGGATTCCGGGGGTCCGCGTGACCAGCGGCGCCAGCTCGGGCTGTGCAGCCAGTGCGGTGTCGACGGCGACCGGGTCGGCGTCGAGGTCGAACAGTCGCCGGGCGCGGCCGACGAGCACGGGCAGATCGCCCAGCGCCGTCAGTCTCGCGTGCAGGCGCAGCCGGCCACCGGCATCCATCCGCAACCCGAACCACGCCGGTCCTCCGGGCAGTCGCAACGTTCGGGCGAACGAGTCCGCGGTGACCGTCTCGACGCCCGGGACGGCGCGGGCCGCCATCCACGCGAACAGTCCCGCCGCGTCGAACGGCTCCCGGTGGGGCAGCACCAGATCGATCGCGCCGGCCAGGTCGGCGGCCGGCGTCCCGGAGTGTGCGCGGCGGCGCGCCCGCAGGTCGCCGGGTGCCAGCGCGAACACCTCGCGGACCGTGTCGTTGAACTGCCGCACACTCGTGAATCCGGCCGAGAACGCGACGTCCGCGATGGGCAGGTCGGTGCCGACCAGCAGCATTCGCGCGGTGTGCGCCCGGTGCGCACGCGCCAGGGCGAGGGGACCTGCGCCGAGCTCGGCGGTCAGCAGCCGGGTGAGGTGCCGCGGCGAGTAGCCCAGCCGCCGGGCGAGCCCGGGCACGCCCTCACGCTCGATCACGCCGTCGGTGATGAGGCGCATCGCGCGCCCGGCGGTGTCGCCGCGGAGGTTCCACTCCGGCGACCCGGGAGCAGCCTCGGGCAGGCAGCGCTTGCAGGCCCGGTAGCCGGCCTCGTGCGCGGCGGCCGACGTCGGATAGAAGGTCACGTTCGAGGGCTTCGGGGTGCGCGCCGGGCACGACGGCCGGCAGTAGATGCCGGTCGAGCGGACCGCCGTGACGAACTGGCCGTCGAAGCGGACGTCGCGCGCGTCGATCGCGCGGTACCGCTCGTCGAAGGTCATCGTCATGCTCACGGCATCCACTCTCGCACGATCCCCCGACGCGCACTCGCGGAAATCGGACATCACCGTGGATACCGCGCCTGCCCCCGGACGACAGATCGGAGGTAGCGTCTCGACATGGACGAGCGCGAGTACGACCTCATCGTCATAGGAGCAGGTCCCGTGGGCGAGAACGTCGCCGACCGGGCCGTGCAGGGCGGGTTGACGGCGGTGATCGTCGAATCCGAGCTCGTCGGCGGCGAATGCTCGTACTGGGCGTGCGTGCCGTCCAAGACGCTGCTGCGCGCCGGTGCCGCGCTGCAGTCGGCGCGCGACGTGCCCGGCGCGCGGGAGGCGATCAGCGGCGATCTCGACGTCGCCGCAGTGCTGCGCCGCCGCGACGAGATGACCAGCCACTGGCGCGACGACGGACAGGTCGCGTGGCTCGACAGCGCCGGCATCGACCTTGTCCGCGGGCACGGTCGCCTCGACGGGCCGCGCCGCGTCATCGTCGAGACGATGGATGCCGGCACCGTCACCCTCACCGCGCGTCATGCGGTCGCGGTGTGCACCGGGTCGGCGGCACTGATGCCGGGCATCCCGGGCCTGCGCGACATCGAGCCGTGGACCAGCCGGGAGGCCACCAGCGTCCAAGAGGTTCCGGCATCGCTCGCGATCGTCGGGGGCGGAGTGGTCGCCGTGGAGATGGCGACCGCGTTCGCCTCGCTGCGCACCGAGGTCACGATGATCGTCCGGCACGGGCTGCTGGGCGGTTTCGAGACGTTCGCGGGTGACGCCGTCGGCGATGCGCTGCGCGCCGCGGGTGTGCGGATCCGGGAAGGCAGCGAAGTGGCATCCGCTCGCCGTTCCGGCACGGAGACGACCCTTGCCCTGACCGACGGCTCCGAGGTCACCGTCGCGAAGGTGCTCGTCGCGACCGGGCGCGTGCCGCGCACGGCGGACGTCGGGATCGAGACGGTCGGACTGACGCCGGGCAACTGGCTCGACGTCGACGACACGATGCAGGTGACCGGCATCGACGGCCTGTACGCCGTGGGCGATGTGAACCACCGGGCGCTGCTGACCCACCAGGGCAAGTATCAGGCGCGCGCGGCCGGCGACGTGATCGCGGCGCGAGCCCTGAGCGGGCCGGTGGATGCCGGTGACTGGGGCACGCATGCCGCGACGGCCGATCACGCGGCAGTCCCCCAGGTGGTGTTCACCGACCCCGAGGTGGCTGCCGTCGGGCTGACGGCCGCTGAGGCCGAGGACCGCGGCATCCGCACCCGCGTGCTCGATGTCGACCTGTCGAGCCTCGCGGGCGCATCCACGCGGGCGAGCGACTACCGCGGCCGGGCGCGGGCGATCGTCGACACGGACCGCGAGGTGCTGGTGGGGGCGACGCTGGTGGGACCCGACGTGGCGGAGCTGCTGCAGGCGGCCACGATCGCGGTCGTGGGCGAAGTGCCGCTGGTCCGCCTGTGGCACGCGGTGCCGGCGTACCCGACGCTCAGCGAGGTCTGGCTGCGCTGGCTCGAGGCCTACGGTCGGCCGGAAGCCTGATCACGCCGTAGCGGCGACGGCGGGCTTCCACGCCACGGTCGACACACACAGGTCGAACAGGGCCCTCATGAGCACGAAGGGCCGGTCGTCGGCGGGCGCATCGACCGGGCGGACGATCGTGGCCGTCAGCTGCAGGGCGCGCTTGTGGTCCGATCCGGGCACCGGTGTCAGGTAGACGACGTTCGTCTGGCGGAACTCGCCGTCGTCCATCTTCTGCGTCGTCTCGCGCTCGAACCGCAGGAAGCGCTTGTCGCCGAGCAGCGGGGTGGCGCCGGCTTCGCGGATCAGCGAGCGGATCAGCGGATCGAGGTTCTCCCCCGGCACCGGCGCGTGCCGCAGCGAGGCCACCAGCGATGCGGGCAGTGCGAGCGCGTCGTCATCACCGGTCTCGGGGGTGAAGAAGGCGATGACCGACTCCTTGGCCATCTTGTCGAAAGCGTCGTCGACGAGCGGCTGCACCCGAGCGAGCAGGTCGGGGCGGTGCGCCCGCATGAGACGGTCACGCATCGCGGCGCGCAGCTCCTCCCGCTGTGCACTGTTCGCGTCGCGCCGCACCCAGCCGGTGGGCAGCGTGATCTCGAACAGCGGGTCGGGGGTGCCGCCCAGCTGCTCGCGCAGCGACAGCCGTTCGGGCTGCGGATTCAGGTCGTCGGGGCCGGGCTTCGCATCGTTCACGGTGGTCCTCTCGTCAGTCGCTCACGCGGGACTCGCCGTCGAGCAGATACAGGGTCCCGAGCTCTCGGGCATGTGCGCGGTCATGCTGCTCGGCGCCGAGCAGGCCGCGTTCGAGCAGCACGTCCAGCGCGGCGTTGCGGTCGGCGAGGATCGCGTTCCGCTCGTCGTAGGACAACGCGGCGACCTGTTCGCGCACCGTGGTCCGGGTGAGCGCCGCCGACGCCCGGTCGGGCGGCGCGTCGTCTTCTTCTTCGGCGGGGCGCACGCGGAAGCGGATCAGCACGGCGACGACGGTGAACACCGCGATGACCGCGCAGGCGATGACGATGCCGTGCCAGAATTCCCACCCGATGACGCCCTGCTCTTGGGAGATCGACGGCATGGTCCAGCTCGACGACACCGCGCACAGGGCCGCGATGATCGCGAAGACGAGCAGCAGCGGCGACCAGCGCGCACCGCCGATGGCCCAGACGATGAGGGCGACCACCAGCGCGACGGCGGCGATCGCGTAGCAGACGCCCGCGATAGGCACGGACCGCTCGGCGGGCATGACCCAGAACTGGAAGCGGTCGCCGATGAGCACGGCGTACCCGGCGATCGGCGCCAGCCCCGCGACGACCATGAGCAGGCCGAGCACGAACCGCCCCGCCCGCCGGCCGGAGCTCGGCTTCGGTGCGCCGACGGTGCCGGCGAGTGCCGCACCGTCGGCGCCGAAGTGCCGGTAGACGTCGGGGTGGTCCTGGAAGGCGACCGACTCGAGTCGCGCGAGAGACAGCGGTGCGGCCAGCGAGTGCTCTTCGGCCCACGCCTGGGCGCTGTCGTGGCGGAAGCTCATCGTGCAGGCAGGCTATCAGCCCAGCTCGCGTCCTCGATGAAGCCGGCCGGCGCCCGGGCGACGACGGGACGCCCATCGGGGGCGGTGAAGGTGAGTGTCTGCACGAACGCGTGGAACTGAGCGATGAGCAGGGTCAGCAGTTCGCCGATCGTGGGCTGGAAGGTGACGACGACCGCCGCTTCCGGAGTGATGAAGCTGATCTGGATGCCGACCAGGGTGATGCCGGTGGGCTCATCGTGGACCTGCTGCACGGTCTGCACGCCGACGCCGAGCCCCTCGGCTTCGTAGAGGATCCCCTCACGCGGACCGCCGCCGGCCGGCGGCGCGCCGAAGGCGGCGTCGACGTGGGCGACCAGCGTCGCCGGCACCGGCCACAGCTGGAAGGCCAGCGCGGCGTCGGCCGGACGGGCGGCCAGGCCCGCCCGCAGGATCTCCTCGACGACAACGGACTGCTCGGGGTTCCCGTGCTCGGCCCACGCGACGCGCAGCTCCTCCGCGCGGTCGCGGACCCACGCCTCGGGATCGTCGACCCGGGCGGGCAGCCCGAGCCACCCGGGCGCGTCGGTGTGGGCGTCGAGGCGCCACATCCCCTCGCCCCAGCCGGCCGGCGGCGCGGTCGGCACCGACGGCGCGGAGACCGCCTGCGAGGTCACAGGAACGCTCCGACCCACGGGGCCTGACTGCTGGGACCACGGTCGGCGTTGCCGGTCCACTTGGCGATCTTGTCACCGATGCCCCACGCACCCGACACGAGCATGTAGGCGCCCTCCCACGCGGCGGCACCCCAGTTCGAGCGCGCCCACTGACCGCTGGCACCGCCGATGGACTCGGCAAGGTTGCTCAGGCTCGTGGTGTCGCGGCCGAACATGAAGCGGGTGAGGACGTCGCCGATGCTGCGGTTGTTCATGTTGATGACGTTCCACGCGCCGTTGGCGAGATTCGGCGAGAAGTTGAGGATCGTCCGCATCTGGCCGAGCTGCCCGGCCGCCGCCGACCACGACGAGGGGCGGAACGCGGTGAACATGTCGCCTGCGAAGTCGACGAGACCGGCCTTGCCCTGGAAGAGCTTGCCGAGCTTGCCGAACGGGACCACCCCGATGATGGCGATGATCAGCTTGTCCATCCCTGCGTCGTCGCGCAGCACCTGGTATGCGGTCAGCAGCAGGGTGGCCACGCCGATCACGGCGCCGATGAGGGCGAACAGCGGGCCGCCGATGATGATGCCGGCGATCGCGACGATGAGACCGACCCAGCCGAGCACCTCGAGCACCACCGAGACGACGCCGTCGAGGTTGTCCCAGAAGCTGTCCTTGATCGATCCGTCGAGCACATCGCCGATGCCGCGCACGGCGGTGTCGAACGCGTCCGACCAGTCGTCGTAGAGGTTGTCGAAGGCACGCGCGTCGGCCTGCCAGTCCTCATAGAGGTCTTGCCGGGCTTCGTCCTCCGCGGCTGCCTGCTCGGCTTCGTCCGGGTCGGTCGGCGGGAACGGACGGCCGTTGCGGTTGCCGGGAGCACCGCTGTATACGGTCCAGGACTCGTGGCAGTTGTCCACCACGACCCGGATGCGCGGCTGCAGGTCTTCGACGGCGTCCCCGTAGGCGATGAGCACCGGCCCGGTCGGCTCGTACATGTTGCCCGCCCGCCGCAGTTCGGCGTAGGTCTCGCCGACGATCTCGCGGATCTTGTCGATCGCCTTGCCCTTCTGGCCGTCCTCACCGGTGACGAGCTCTTCCAGGACGTCGGCGCTGCCGGTCATCTGCCGGCCGATCGACCGGATGCGCCGGCCATGGGTCTTGATCTCCGACGCGTTGCCGTCGAGATACTCGATCTCACGCCCGCGGGGCGAGTGCTCCATCCACATGTCTGCGTCTGCTTTCGTCGTCAGGCCGGGGTCGGCCGCGTCGCGTCGCTCAAGCCCGACGCGTCGATGTCCATCTGGGAGGCCGTCTCGGTGTCCCAGCCGCTGAACCCTTCGAGCACGCCGACGACGTGCTCGTGGATCTTGGTGATATCGCGCACCAGATCGCCTCGCCGGTCGTTCCACCGGCCCTCGAAGTCGCCGACCTTGTCGCGCAGGCTGCTGTGATCGAACGGCCGGCCGACCGCGTCCTGGAGCGCGTCGGCGAGTCCGCCCGCGTCCTCGAGCTCGTCGATGATGCGGCCCAGCCGGTTGCTCGTGCGCTCCAGAACCGAGTAGTTGACCCAGACGACGTCGGTCATGGCGATCCTCCTGGCTTCGAACTGGTCCGTCGCCCGGTCGGGCTGACATCACGAACCTAACGAACCCGGGCGCAGCGCCGCGATGGGGAGCACTCCCCATGCGGCCTCCCGCGCGTATCGCGGGCACGCGAAAGGGCGGGCCCGATGCGGACCCGCCCCTCGAAGTGCGTTCGTGCGGCTCAGCCGCCGGCGAGCTGCTGATCCAGATCCTGGATCGCGCGCATCATGCCCAGCAGAGCCTCGGACATGTCGTTGATGCCGTCCGTGGCGTTCTTCAGACCCGTGGTCAGCTCCTCGTAACCGTCACCGAACTTGCCCGACGCGTGCTGCGTCTTGAAGTCCTCACCCAGCAGCGTGTCCACCTGGCTCTTCAGCGTGTCCAGCTGACCCTGAATGTCGTCACGAGCCTGCGACAGCGACGAGGCCACCTGCTCCATCTCCGAATACGATGCTCCGAAATCAGCCATCGTCAACTCCCTCAGTCAAAATTCCCGACCCACTCCGGGCCGACACCACGAACCTAACAACCCCCGCCCGACACCGTCGATGGGGAGCACTCCCCATGCCGCCTCCCGCGCGTATCGCGGGCACGCGAAAGGGCGGGCCCGATGCGGACCCGCCCCTCGAAGTGCGTTCGTGCGGCTCAGCCGCCGGCGAGCTGCTGATCCAGATCCTGGATCGCGCGCATCATGCCCAGCAGAGCCTCGGACATGTCGTTGATGCCGTCCGTGGCGTTCTTCAGACCCGTGGTCAGCTCCTCGTAACCGTCACCGAACTTGCCCGACGCGTGCTGCGTCTTGAAGTCCTCACCCAGCAGCGTGTCCACCTGGCTCTTCAGCGTGTCCAGCTGACCCTGAATGTCGTCACGAGCCTGCGACAGCGACGAGGCCACCTGCTCCATCTCCGAATACGATGCTCCGAAATCAGCCATCGTCAACTCCCTCAGTCAAAATTCCCGACCCACTCCGGGCCGACACCACGAACCTAACAACCCCCGCCCGACACCGTCGATGGGGAGCACTCCCCATGCCTGTCACCCCGCGTTGGTGGTCTCGCGGAGGGGGAGCTTCGCGGCATCCACCAGCGGCATCTGCACGGTGACCGCGCGCCCGGCCTGGACGAAGATGCCACGGCCCTCGGGGAAGTCCGAGCGCTTGACCTTCGGGAACGGCACCTTGAACACCGAGTCGCCGTCGAACGAGTCGGGACGGATGACGATGCCCTTCCGGCCGGCCTTGAAGTCGCCGACGAGGCCGAAGCCGCTGGTGACCTGGTTCACGTCGGCGTCGCCGATCAGGAAGTGGTCGCTGCGGTTGACGGCCTGGAGCAGGGCCTTCAGGGGGCGCTCGGCGGGCGAGTCCGCGAACTGCGGCAGGTCCTCCACGACGATCATCAGCCGCATGCCGAGCGCCTCGTCTGCCACGAGCTCGGCCAGTTCGGTCGCGAGTTCCTTGGCGTCGTCGGGGGTCGTGGCGCTGCGCATCCATGGCGCGAACTCGCGCAGCTGCGAGCGACGCCCGCCGAAGTGGAACAACCGCACCTCGGGATCGAAGCGCGTCATCGACGTGATGAGCGCCTTCATCGCGTTCGTCTTGCCCGACTGCGGCGGGCCGGCCACCACGAAGGTGCCGACCGGGTCGAAGTCGCGCGCCGCGAGGGTGTCTTCGGCGACGCCCAGGACGGGGAACTCGCCGATGCGGTCGGGCAGGTCGGCGAGCGCGAGCCGGGTGGGCAGCGATCCGATCTCGTCGACCTCGCGGGCACCGCCGGCGCGCAGCTCGGCGGCCAGCTGCTCCATGAGCTTGGTCTGCTCGGCTACGTTCGGCGTGCCGCCGAGGACGGCGATCTGCGTCTCGAAGCCGTCGATGATGGCGCGCCCGGGGGCCGAGCGCTCGTCGAGGACGTCCTTGGGCGCATTCAGCAGGGCGTACGCGTTCTCGTCCGAGAGGCGCAGCACGATGCGGCGCGAGACGTTCGCGCTGACGGCGGTGGGCACCGAGCCCGACCGGTCCGCGGTCGCGACCACGTGCACGCCGAGCGGGCGGCCCTCGCCGAGGATCCGCATGAACGCCTGGTAGAACGGCATGCGCGCGGTGGTCGACTCCCACTCCGCGCGGAACTGCGGCAGGCCGTCGAGCAGCAGGATGATGCGGGGCTCGTCGCGCCCGGTGATCTCTCGGTACTCGGCGATGCTCGACGCGTTGGCGGCGCTGAACCGCTTGCCGCGGTCGTCGAGCACGGCGCCCAGCGACCGCATGATGCGCTGGACGCGCTCGGCGTCGTCTCCGGGGATGATCGATCCGACGTGCGGCAGCGTCTCGAGGGCCTTCAGCGACCCCGAGCCGAAGTCGAGACCGTAGACGGCGACGTTCTCGGGGCGGCGGCCGATCGCGGACGCGATCGCGATCGTGCGCAGCACGGTGGACTTTCCCGATCCGCTCGTGCCGTACACGAGCATCGAGCCGTCGCGGTCGGGCTGGAAGTACACGGCCTCCTGCAGCTGCCGTTCGGGCACGTCGCGCTTGCCGAGCAGGATCGCCCCCGCGCGGCCTGCGGGCAGCCGGCGGATGTCGACGGTCTGCTCGAGGTCGTCGAGCCACGGGCGGCGGGGAGCGGGGATCTTGGCCTGCTCGGCGGCGGCGATGAGCGTCGCGACGATGCGCTTCTGGTCGTTGGGCCCCGGGTCGGCGTCGTGCATGTTGTCGTCGCCGGCGTCGTCGAGCTCCCACTTCTGGATCGACCCGAAGCGCAGCTCGGCGACACTCACGTCGGCGACGGGCTTCTCGTCGGTGCTCCAGCCGCCGGCGTACGCCGACTGGAAGGGCACGAGCCGTCCGGGGCCGGTCTTCGCGATGCCGCGACCGGGGATGCTGGGGTCGAAGCTGCCCGCGATCGGATCGTCCACGACGTCCTTCGAGTCGGACTCGTCGGCCATGCGCAGCGCGACGCGCAGGTTCGTGTTCGCGCGCAGGTTGTCCTTGATGACGCCGGCGGGGCGCTGAGTGGCCATGATCAGATGGATGCCGAGAGAGCGGCCGCGCTGGGCGATGTCCACGACCCCGTCGACGAACTCCGGCACTTCACCGGCGAGGGCGGCGAACTCGTCGATCACCAGCACGAGAGCGGGCGGCGTATCGGGGTCGCGGCGCTTCTCCAGCTCGAGGAGGTCCTTGGCCTTCTTGCGGTTGAACAGGTGCTCGCGGTGGTGCAGCTCGGCGCGCAGGCTCGTGAGCGCACGGCGCACGAGGTGCGGGCTCAGGTCGGTGACGAGGCCGACGCAGTGCGGCAGCTCGACGCAGTCGGCGAACGCCGACCCGCCCTTGTAGTCGACGAACAGGAAGGTCACGCGGTCGGGGCTGTGCGCGGCGGCCATGCCCAGCACCCACGCCTGAAGGAACTCGGACTTCCCGGCGCCGGTCGTGCCGCCCACGAGCGCGTGCGGCCCTTGCAGCCGCAGGTCGAGCGTCATGGCATCCGACGCCCCCTGGCCGACGATCGCACGCAGGTTGCCGGCCTTCTTGAGCCGCGGCAGGGTCGCACCCGACCGGTCGATGATGGTGTTGTTCTCGCGCCAGCGGTCGATCGCGAAGCTCGGCTCGGCGACCATCTCGGGGCCGATGAGCGAGAGGAACATCACGGAGTTGGGGATGTCGGAGGAGTCCTCGATCACGGTGCTGGAGTCGGCGACCGGAGCCAGGCGCTTGGCGAGCATGGTCATCAGCTCGTTCGAGACGCCCTCGACCGCGGTGTCGGCGTACTCGACGCCGCTGAGCACGGTGCCGACCTGGGCGTGCTCGAGGCCGCCGGTCACGTCGAGGAAGCTGCGGCACACTGCCGGCAGCGCGTCGACGACCGGGGCGACGAACAGTCCGTAGACGCCGACGTCGGCGCCGCGTTCGAGCACCTGGGTCAGGCGGGCGCGGTCGACGGGCGCGTCGCCGGTGACGATGACGACCACGGCCGTCTGGCCGGGGAAGGTGGCTTCCTCCGCCGCGCGGCGCACGTCGGTGCCGTACCGCATAGGGTCCCAGTCCTCGTCGTAGGGGATGCGGGGCGAGGCGGCGGCCTTCGAACGCCGCATGACGAGTTCCTCCAGGCCCGACAGCAGTGCGGATCCGGTGGATGCCGAGTCCGACAGCGGCATGTCGCGGAACGGGCTGCGCTCGCTCGAGGTGTGCGGCAGCCACTTGAGCCACTCGAGCTCTTTGGCCCACTCCGGTTCGGTGAGGGCGACGGCGACCAGTTCGTTCGGCGAGTGCAGCCCGAACAGCTGCACCGACAGGCCGCGCAGGGCATCGGCGGCTTCGCGCATCGGGCCGGCGACGCCGATGACGCCGACGCTCTGCAACGACTCCAGCACCGGCACGCCGTCGATCCGGCGATACCGCTCGCGCAGCCGCTCGACCCGGTCGACATACTCCTGCAGAGCGTCGGGGTTCTCGCCGCTCTTGATCGTCGTGCGCGAGGGCGCCTCGCACGTGCCCAGCCGCACGGACAGGAAGTTCCAGTGCTCCGGGCGCCGCGTCCACAGCATCGGCCCCAGGCGCATGGCCTCGTCGAACACGACCGCGACCGGCGGCACCTCGGCGTTGCGGATCTCGCGCTCGCGCGGCCGTTCGCGGTAGAGCTTCTCCTCGGTCTCCTCGAAGGTCCGCTCGAACGTCTCGGCTTCCTTCCGCACGCGCTGCCCCACCTGGGTGCGCTGCGAGATGAAGTTCCCGAGCAGCATGAGCGGCGTCATGAAGATGATCACGAGCGAGCGCGGGTTGCCGTTGATGGCGAAGATCGTCGCGCCCAGGATGATCGGCGCGACGAGCATCGGCCATGGGAAGAGCCGCGTGGTCGGCTCCTTCGGCATCTTCGGCTCCGGCAGCTCTTCGCCCACGTAGCGCGGTTCGACGCGCGGGCTGCGGTTGAACAGCAGACTGCCGCCGCGCTCGAGTACGGGGTCGGGCTCATGCTGCGGCGCGAAGTCGTCGACCAGGCGCACGACCAGCTCGGTGTCACCCAGGACGAACCGCTGCCCGGGGATGACCCGCAGCCGCGGCACGAGTCCGCCGTCGATCACGATGCCGTTCGCGGAGTTGAGATCGACGATCTCGACGGCGGCGCCCACTTCGATGCGGGCATGGCGCTTGGAGATGAGCGGATCGTCGAGCACGACGTCGTTGTCGGGCGCGCGACCGATGGTGAAGTGGCCGCGCGGCAGCGGGAACTCGAGCCCGGCGACAGGGCCCGAAACCGCGGCGAGGACCGCGGTCGCCGGAGCGCCGGCAACCCGTGCGGGCTGGTAGTTCTCGCCGAGGTTGATGACCGAGGCGATGAATCCCGACCCGACCGGCGCATCGCTGATGAGCATGTTCGGGTCGAGCATGCTGAACTCGGTCGCCGTCGGCGGGGCGACGCTGAGGGTGAGGACGTCGTCGGCGGAGGCGACGATCTCGTGCTGCGGGTCGGCGTCGACGACCTGCCGGGCGACGTCGTGGACGGTCGCGGTGGTGTCCGAGGTGATGACGATGTCGGTGCGCTGCGCGTTGGCGCGCTGCAGGGTCAGTTTGAGTCTCATCTGGGTGTCCTCATCGGGGTGTCAGCCTCGGGAGATGCGGACCTGGGCGAACCGGTCCCCGAATCGGATGGTATCCCCGTCCGCCAGGGGAGTCTTCTCCCCCGCCGTCAGCGGCTGTTCGGTGCCGCCGCGGCTCAGGGCGCTGCCGTTGGTCGAGCCGCAGTCGACGACCACGACGATCCCGTCGCTGCGCAAGACGGCGAGATGGGTCTTCGAGACCGACATCGACGGGTCGTGGACGGGCACGAGCGCGAGCCCGGCGTCGGCGGGCCCTGCGGCGGGCGCCCGGCCGATGAGGGCGCCGCCCGCGTCGATGTCGATCGTCTCACCCGAGTCGAGCATGAGCGAGACCCGTACCGTCACGGGCACCGGTGCCGCGTCGGGTGCGTGTGCCGCGAGGGATGCCGGTGGCGCGACGGCCGGCGCCGGTGCGGCCGGTGCCGGTACGGCCGCGGCTGCAGGTCTCGCCGCGGCAGGCGCGGGGTCGCTCGGCAGCAGCTGCGGGGGCGCCCAGGCCGTAGGTGACGGAGTGGATGCCGCGGGCCGCACCACCGGCGGCACCGCGACCCCGGGTGCGGCGTCGGGCGACGACATCGCCGGGGGCTGCGGTGTGAAGGCTGACGGCACGACCACCGTCGGGATCGCGGGCGGCTCCTCACCGGGCCCAGCGGTGGGCTCGGGCCGCGCCGCGCCGAGCACTCCCCCGCTGCTGCGGGTGACGGGGATGTACACGTCGGGACCGCGGTGCCCGGCGGACGTCGCGAGCGAGGGCAGCACGCTGCGCTCGTCGACGAGGTCGGTGGCGGCGGCCTTGCGGGCGATCCGCATGCGCTTGGCGTCGTACGGGTTCAGGCCCCGCCGGGCGTCGACGAACCAGGTCTGCGCGACGCGATCGGGCCAGCCCCGCCCGCGCTTCTCCGGATCGAACAGGGGCGAGAGGGCGACCACCAGCAGCGGTCCGATCAGCACGACGATGAAGCTCCCCCACATGATGAGGTAGCGCACCACGGCCCCCCGCCAGAACTTGGGCCGCTCGAGCGTGCGCACATTCACGACGCGGATGCCGGTCAGCATCTTCCCGAAGGTCACGCCCCTCCGGCCGTTGAGCACGAGCTGGACGATGATGAACGCCGTCGTCAGCACGGAGGAGACGAGTCCGGCAAGTCCCACCCACAGCAGGTCGTTCCGGCCGAACAGCGCCGCCGGGTCGCCCTCGGCGACCACCTGGAGCAATGCCGGCAGCGTCACGATCAGCATCGGCAGCTGCAGCAGCGCGACCAGCAGGATCTCGAAGACCGTCGAGAGCACGCGACGGCCGAACGGCGCGGGGATCAGGCCGAGCGACGCGGCATACTCCGGCCGTGCCCGCCCGTACGCGTCGAGCCCTTCGATGGGACGCTCATCGTCGTCGATCTCCCAGATCGACCCGCCGGGCCTGGCGCGTCGCGCCTCGCTGTCGCTCACAGATGCCGCGCGATCAGTGGAAGAAGTGCCGCTCGCCGGTGAAGAACATCGTCACGTTCGCCGCGCGCGCGGCGTCGATGACCTCCTGGTCGCGCACCGAACCGCCGGGCTGGATGATCGTCTTGATCCCCGCGTCGATGAGCACCTGGGGGCCGTCTGCGAACGGGAAGAACGCGTCCGAGGCCGCCACCGAGCCGGCCGCACGCGCACCGGCTCGCTCGACGGCCAGGCGGCACGAGTCGACGCGGTTGACCTGTCCCATGCCGACGCCGACCGTGGCCGAGCCCTGCGCGAGCACGATGGCGTTGGACTTGACCGCCCGGCACGCCTTCCAGGCGAAGATCATGCCCTCGAGCTCTTCCGGGGCAGGGCGCTCTCCGGCCACGAGCTCCCAGTCGTTGGCCACCGAGACGATGTCGTCGGGGAACCGGTCGGCGTCCTGCAGCAGCAGGCCGCCCGAGACGAGGCGCACGTCCATCGTCTCCTGCTGCCAGTCGGTGGGCAGTTGCAGCACCCGCAGGTTCTTCTTGAGCCGGAACACCTCGAGCGCCTCGGGCTCGAAGTCGGGGGCGATGATGACCTCGGTGAAGATGTCGCGCAGGTTCTCGGCCATCTTCAGCGTCACGGTGCGGTTCGCGGCGATCACGCCGCCGAACGCCGAGACCGGGTCGCACTCGTGGGCGCGCAGGTGCGCCGAGGCGATCGGGTCGAGCGCGTTGGGCGCGGTCACGGCGATGCCGCACGGGTTCGCGTGCTTGATGATGGCCACCGCGGGCTTGACCATGTCGAACGCGGCGCGCAGCGCGGCATCCGCATCGACATAGTTGTTGTACGACATCCCCTTGCCCTGCAGCTGGGTCGCCTGAGCGATGCCGTGGCCGCCGACGCGGGTGTAGATCGCGGCGCGCTGGTGCGAATTCTCGCCGTAGCGCAGCGTCTCGAGGCGCTCGGCCTTTATCGTCAGGTGCTGGGGCAGGTCGCCCTCTTCGCCGATGGTCTCCTCGGCGAACCAGGTCGCCACGGCGCGGTCGTAGGTCGCGGTGTGGGTGAACGCGCGTGCGGCCAGCTCACGACGCTGGGCGAGGCTCGTGCCGCCCTTGCCGAGCGACTCGATGATCGCCGGGTACGACTCGGGTGAGACGACCACGGCCACGTTGGCGAAGTTCTTCGCCGAGGCGCGCACCATGGCGGGTCCCCCGATGTCGATCTGCTCGACGACGGCATCGCCGGTGGCTCCGGATGCCACGGTCTCGGCGAACGGGTACAGGTTCACCACGACCAGCTCGAAGGGGAGGATGCCGAGGTCGGCCAGCTGTTGCTCGTGGTCTTCGAGGCGCAGGTCGGCGAGGAGGCCGGCGTGGACGGCCGGGTGCAGCGTCTTCACGCGGCCGCCGAGCGACTCGGGGAACCCGGTGACGGTCGACACGTCGGTCACCTCGTGGCCGGCGTCGCGGATGGTCTGGGCCGTCGAGCCGGTCGACACGATGTCGACGCCGGCGTCGGCGAGTGCCTGCGCAAGGGACAGCAGGTCGGACTTGTCGCTGACCGAGACGAGTGCGCGGCGCACGGGGACGACGTCGCGGTGACGGTAGCGCGCGGGATCGATGGTCGGACCGGCCATGGGGGTCTCCAGAGTGTCGGGGTCGGGTCAGGGGGTGAGTGCGGCGAGGTCGAGCGTGCCGGTGGCGATGCGCCGGACGACGTCGATCAGGAGCCTGCGCTCGACGGGCTTGATGCGCTCGTGCAGGGTGTGCTCGGTGTCACCGGGCAGGACCGGCACGCGTTCCTGCGCGATGATCGGACCGGCATCCACCCCGTTGTCGACGACGATGACGCTCGCGCCGGTCTCGGTCACGCCGGCGGCGAGCGCGTCGCGGACGCCGTGCGCTCCGGGGAACTCAGGCAGGTAGGCGGGGTGCGTGTTGATGAGCTGCGGCGCCCAGGCGTCGACGACCGTCGCGGGCAGCAGCCGCATGAGGCCGCTGAGGACGACGAGGTCGGGCTTCCAGACTTCGAGCTGTGCCTGCAGCTCCTCGCCCCACTCCTCCCGGGTCTCGAACTGGCCGAACGGCACCATGAAGGTCGGGATGCCGAACTCCTCGGCGTGCTCGAACCCGTCGGCCTGCCGGTCGGCCCCCACGACGACCACGCGAGCGGGGAAATCGGGGTCGCTGGCGGCGTCCAGGAGCGCTCGCAGATTCGAGCCGGCTCCGGAGATCAGGACGGCGACCGTGAGCACCCGGTCAGTCTACCGGCGGTCGCGGGTGATCCTCGGCGTCGCCCCGAGGCGGCAGATGCTCGTCGAGCGGAATGGTCTCGGTCGCGTCGAACGGAGCCGGTTCGAGCTTCCCCGTGCGGGTGGCCGCGTCCGACGACCCCGGCTCGGTGGAGTAGCCGGAGCCCAAGGGGTCAATCGGCTCAGTCGGATCGCCGGGGCCGAGGGGCCCGACCGGTGCGGCGGCGTCACGTGGCGTCATCGGCGCGGTGGGCCGGCCGGAGTCGTACGGCGCGATCGGCTGGGTGGTGTCACCGTACCCGGCCGGCGACATCGGCTCTGCAGGATCGTGCGACTCGGCAGGATCGGGCACACCTGCCGGTGCAACGGGCTCGGTGTCGAGGTGGTCCGCGTGATCCCGCCATTGCTGGCCGGCCGGCCAGCGCTCCGAAGGCTGGGTCCATACGGCTCCGGATGCCGACTCCGGCGCCGGCTCGAGACGCGGTGCGAGCAGCAGGATGCCGGCGCCGATCGCCATCTCCACCGCGACGACCAGCGCGAACGGGCCCGGCGCGGGGCCGGTCGTGGCGAGCCGTCCGGGCCCGAGTGATCCTGAGGCCAGTGCGGCGAGGCCCGCCGCGGCCGCACCGCTGCCGATGACGATGACGGCCAGCACGACCAGACGCTCGGCGATCGGGTCGTGCGAGGCCGGCGCGACCGCGAGCCGAGTCCGGGCGGTCCAGCCGGCGAGCGCCCCGACGCCGATCACGCCGAGGGCGAGCAGCAGCATCCACGACGACGACTGCTCGGGGATCGCGCCGAAGATCGGGATGCCGGGGACGACGCCCAGGCTGGTGCCGGCGGGCGACACGGTGGTGCCGGCGCCGAGCGCGAACCCCGGACCGGCGACGTACGACGCGCCCCATACGACGAGGGTGGGCAGGTAGGCGAGCTGGCCGAGCGAGAGGACGATGACGCCGATCAGATCGACGTGCGCGGCCTGGTAGAGCCCGACGATGGCGCCGCCGCGGGCGAAGACGGCCACCGCGAGGGCCAGCGCGCCGAAACCGATGAGGCCGACCACTGCTGCGGCGAGGCCGCGGGCGGCCGCGGGCGGAACCTGGGTCCACTGCGGATGGCGCCGGAGGGCCGCGCGCGCGGCATCCATCACCGAATCGTCGCCATGACGCCAGGCGCCCACCAGTGCTCCGCCGAACGCCGGCAGCGCGTATACGAGAACCGGGAACAGCACGGCGGGAAGCACGTCGACGGCGGCCAGGTCGATCCGCGCGGTGAGGGCGATCGCGGTCGCGACCGCGGCGACGACGATCGTCCCGGCGACGACGCCGAACGGCCACGCCCCGGCGCGGGCGGCGCGACCACCCGAGCGGGCGGCGAAGATCGCGGTGAAGGCGGCCAGGGCGGTGGGCGCGAGCGAGAGGACGAACGAAGCAGCCTCGTCGGGGATGCCGGTCGCGGTCAGATACTCCTCGGTGAGCGTCACCTCGATCGGCACGAAGTGCCCGAACTGCCACAGGCGCACCGACGTCGGCCACAGCGCGGCCCAGTCCTCGGCCCCCGGAAACCCGAACACCCACAGCAGGGTCAGCGGCGCGGCGACCACGACGAGACCGACGGCGACGGCGATCGCAGCGTCGAGGGCGGCCAGCAGGGCGACGAGAAGGCGGTTCATGCCGTTTCGACCCTACCTACGGTGGCGGCCGGCGCCCGACGGGCGCGCCCGGGTCACGAGCATGCCCGCAGGTTCGCTACGTTCTTTCCAGGAGGATTCATGAGCACATCCACGTCAGCGGCCCCGACGTCCGACACCCGACCCACCGGCGGACTCGACCGCTTCTTCGAGATCTCCCGCCGCGGGTCGACTCTCGGCACCGAGGTGCGGGGTGGTGTGGTCACGTTCGTGACGATGGCGTACATCGTCATCCTGAACCCGATCATCCTGTCGGGTGCCGCGGACATCGACGGCGAAACCCTGTCGTTCGGCGCCGTCGGTGCGGCCACGGCACTGACCGCCGGTGTCATGACCATCCTGTTCGGCCTGGTCACCCGCCTGCCGTTCGCGTTCGCCGCCGGACTCGGCATCAACGCGTTCGTCGCGTTCAGCGTCGTCGGCGACGTCACCTGGGCCGAGGCCATGGCCCTGGTGATGATCAACGGCGCCATCATCGTGCTGCTGGCCGCGACCGGCCTGCGGAAGATGATCTTCGACGCCGTCCCGGTGCAGCTGAAGATCGCGATCACGGTCGCGATCGGCTTCTTCATCGCGTTCATCGGCTTCGTGAACTCCGGGTTCGTCACCGCCACCGGCGCGAACTCGCCGCCCGTGGGCCTCGGCCAGGGCGGGTCGGTGGCCACAGTCCCGACGCTCATGTTCGTCATCACGCTGCTGCTGACCGGAGTGCTCATCGCGCTGCGCGTGAAGGGCGCGATGCTGATCGGCCTGGTCATCGGCACGGTGCTCTCCGTCATCGTCGAGGCGATCTGGCCGCTCGGCTCGGCCGTCGACAACCCGGGCGGATGGGGACTCACCGTCCCCACGCTCAGCGGCTCGCCGGTGAGCGTGCCCGACCTGAGCCTCATCGGCGCCGTCGACTTCGGCTTCGACCTCACCCGGGTCAGCATCGTCACGCTCGTGATGCTCGTGTTCACCCTGGTGTTCTCGAACTTCTTCGACGCCATGGGCACCATGACGGGCCTGGCCAAGGAGGCCGGCCTCGCCGATGAGAAGGGCGACTTCCCGCGCATCAAGTCGGCGCTGATCGTCGAGGGCGTCGGCGCGATCGCCGGTGGCGCGACCTCGTCGTCGTCGTCCACGGTGTTCGTCGAGTCGGGCTCGGGCATCGGCGAGGGCGCCCGCACGGGCCTGGCCAACGTCGTGACCGGTGTGCTGTTCCTGCTGGCGATGTTCTTCACGCCGCTGACCTCGATCGTCCCGACCGAGGTGGCCGGTGCCGCCCTGGTGATCGTCGGCGCGATGATGATGGCCCAGGTCAAGAGCATCGACCTGACCGACTTCCGCGTGCTGCTGCCGGTGTTCCTCACCGTCAGCGTCATGCCGCTGACCTACTCGATCGCCAACGGCATCGGCGCGGGCTTCATCAGCTGGGTCGTCGTGCACGCCCTGTCGGGCCGGGCCAAGACCATCAGCCCGCTGCTGTGGGTCGTGGCCATCGGCTTCGTGATCTTCTTCGCGCGCGGCCCGATCGAGCTGCTCATCGCCAGCTGAAGCTCGCTCTCGTGTCAGGGGGTGGATGCCACGGCATCCGCCCCCTTCTCTGTGCACCCCTCGGCCCGAGCCGGTGCCCTCCCCGCAAAGTTGGCGCCGGCGCTGCAGCGCGTACGCACGGGCCTGACGCGGACGCCCTCCCTGCAAAGTTGGCGCCAGCGCCGGAAACCACGCGGGAGTTACCACCCCAAGAGCCAACCGAGCGGGCACCCTCCTGGCAAAGTTGGCGCCGGCGCCGGAAACCACGCGGCAGTTACCACCCCAAGAGCCAACCGAGCGGGCACCCTCCTGGCAAAGTTGGCGCCGGCGCCGGAAACCACGCGGCAGTTACCACCCCAAGAGCCAACCGAGCGGGCGCCCTCCTCGCAAAGTTGGCGCCGGCGACGGAAACCACGCGGGAGTTACCACCCCAAGAGCCAACTTCGCCCGGGGTTGCGGCGCGTACGCACGGGCCTGACGCGGACAGCCGCGCGGGGCTAGCATGACGGCCAGGAAGCCTCAGCGGGGAGGGTGCCATGGAGTCGTCGAGGGGGGAACCGGCCGCCGATGTGCTCGAGCTGCGGGTGCATGGCGTGAACAACACGACCGCGCCGTCGCTGCTCGACCTGCGGCCGCAGGATGTGGAGCTGGTCGCCGGCGACAAGCTCGGCAGCTTCTGGCGGCCGACCGCCGCGGCGGTGTCGGCGCTCGAGCAGGGACAGCGAGGGTATGTGCCCCCGGGGATCGTCCGCGAGGCGTACTCGTGGGGCGGCATGGTCCGCACCACCCCCGATCTGGGCAGCGCGGGCGCGGCCGGGATGCTCGCCGGTGCGCTCGCCCGCGTGTTCTACGCGCTGATCCTGCCGTTCAGCATCGCCAACGCCGCACAGTGGTCGTGGAAGCTGCCGGCGGCCACCGACACCGAGCGCGGGGTGCGCAGGTTCGCCGCCGCGACACGGCTGTTCGGCCTGCTGCTGACCCTCCTGTTCACGTGCACGGCGGCGAGTCTCGCGCTCGACATCGGCGCGCTGCAGTGCGCGGCCGCGCCGCCGCTGTGCGCGCCGCTGGCCGAGATGCTGGAACCGCTGTCCGGATGGAGCCGGGGCCAGCGGATGGCGCTGTTCGCCCTCGCACCGGTCGCCGCTGTGGCCGGGCTGTGGCTGCTGTCGGTCATCTCGCAGCTGCGGTACGACGTGCTGCCCGGCATGGCGACGAACACGGCGCCCGGTCTTCCGGTGGCCCCGCGTGCCGGCGCGGCGCCGGACGCCCGCGTCGGTGAGCCGGCGCCGACGGCCCTGCTGGCGCAGCCGGGCTTCTGGTCGAACCGCCGCACCTACGAGCTCGCCCGGCTCCACTTGGCCGCGGGCATCCTGCTGACCGGGCTGCTCGCGGCGGGGCATGCCGCGATGGCCTGGCACACGACGTGCGCCGGGCTCGGGATCGACGCCGGCTGCCTCGGCGACGCGCCGTCGTCGGCGTCGTTCTGGGTGTTCGCCTCCCTGGCTCTGCTCGCGGCTGCCGGACTCGTGGTGGCGCTGGTGGTGACGATAGTGGTGCCCACGACCGATACCGCCACGAGCGAGGAGAGCCGGGCGCGCTGGTCGGAGCTGTGGACCCGCGCGCTGCTGTTCGCCTCGATCGGCGTATATCTGGTGCTGCTGGTCGTTCTCGTGTTCGACGACACCGGAGCCGGCGCGGGCCCCGCCCGGCTGTACGGCGCGGGGGCGACACCGCTGATCATCGTCAGCGCCGCGGCGCTCATCGCGATCAGCGGCATCGCATGGCGCCCGCGGGCAGGTCGCCGGTACACCGCGTGGCGCGGGTGCGGGCCGGCCGTGTTCTTGTCACTCGCGCTCGCGCTGGCGACCGCGACGAGTGCGATCACCGTGGTCACGGTCGGCAACTGGCTGAACGGGTCGCAGGGGGCGGTCGCTCTGGTCCGCGACGCCGAGTCTCCGGCCGCGCAGGCCGCGGGGCTGGTCGTCTCGAGTTGCTGGGTCGCACTCGGCGCCGCGGTGCTCGCCGGACTCGTGGTCGCGGTCGTCTGGATCGCAGCCGCCATGGCCCGTCGGCGCGACGTGACCGAGCGGGCGCAGGACTGGGGTGCGCCGGGCAGACCCGACGCCGTCGACGTGCCGACCGGCGGGGTGCTGCCACCCTCCCCCGCGACCCTGTTCGCCCGGATCTCGTCCGGCCGCGGCATCGCGGCGCGCGCACACCTGGTCGAGCCGCTCGGCGGTGCACTCATCGCATGGCTGGGAATCGCCGTGCTCGTCGGGGTCGTATGGTCGTGGGCTGCGTACGCGCAGCGAGTGTCGCTGTGGGCTGTGCTGCCGGCGCTGTCCGACGACGTCGTGCGCACGTTCCTCAGCGTCTCGCTGCCGGCGCTGGCGTGGATCGGCGTCGGCCTGGTCGCCGTCCTCGCCGTCGGTGCGGCCACCGCCAAGAACCGCCCGCTGGGGCTCGTGTGGGACATCGTCTGCTACCTGCCGCGCACCGGGCACCCGTTCGGCCCGCCGTCCTACGCCGAACGAGCCGTGCCCGAGATCGCCGGGCGGATCCTCGCGTGGCTCGAAGGCGGGCGCGACCGCCGCGCCGTGCTGGCCGCGCACAGCATGGGCGGGGTGCTCGCGGTGTCGGCCCTCGGGGTGCTGGCCAGCGCCCCGTCCACGCGGCCTGCGCTGGCCCGCATCTCGCTGCTCACGTTCGGAGTGCAGCTGCGGGCATTCTTCGGGCGCATGCTCCCCGAACTGCTGGGGCCCGGCATCCTGGGCACCGAACCGGCACTTGCCCCCCGCGTGCGAGACGCAGACCCCTGGCGTGCCGACTACGAGGCGCAGGGCGGGGCGGCCCCGCCCGGTGAGGCCACGCCCCGCGGGCCGGGACGCCTGGCCGGCGCCCTCCTGCCACACGGCGTGCCGTGGCTGAGCCTGTGGCGCCCGACCGACTTCCTGGGCTTCCCCGCCGTCAGCACCGCGCGGGCAGACCCGTCACGGGGGTTCCGCAACGACGTCGACCGCGTCGCCGAGGAGCTCGATCTGTCGGGCTACATGGTCGAGGTCGGCACCCACGGCGAGTACTACCGGGTGCCGGCGTACACGCAAGCGGTCGAGGACCTGCTGGCGACGTAGGCTCCGGCATCCACGACGCACGTCGCCGCAGACATGCGAGGTCAGCCACCTCGGCCGCACTCGCGTGCGCCAATCGGCCGTCGCGGAAGTCAGTAGTCGGGGCCGCGTGTGGTCACTGTGGTGACCGCCGTCACGTACCGGGAGCTTCCGTATCTGATCGTGATGTGACCCTCGGGGAGGTCGGCGCCGATTGCCTCGGTGTGGAAGAAGTGGCAGGTCGACATCTCGCGCCGCTCACCGGCCGTCCAGGGATCCTGCGGCGGATCGGCGGCGTGGCACCGCGGCATATCGAGTGTCTTCCACGTGGGCGTGGGGAAGAACGGCGAGATCGTCTGCTCGGTCAGCGGCGATGGAGCGCTGACGTCGAGCGTCATCTGGAGGACGACGCTCACGGGGTTGGAGGAGTCGCCTTCGTTCGGCTGCGTACTGACCTCGGCCTCGGTGACGATGCCTTGCCACCCCATGAACTCGAAGACGGTCCCCAGCGGCGCGGGGACGACGAGACCCGCGACCTGATCGGGGTCGACCCCTTCCTGAGTCAGGGCCGCTCCGGAAGCGGACCACTCGATTATGACCGGTGCGTCCGACTGCGAGACGGGTGCATCACCGGCGTGTGGTTCCTCGATGGCTTCCCCACCGCAGCCGGTCAGCACAAGCACGGCGGCGAAGGTCGCAGCCCATCCCCCCTGTCGACGCATCATTGCTCCGGATCGTCATCGGCCGTGAGAACGCCGGGATCGAAGATCCACATGCCGCTGCCCTCGCCGAAGGCGATGAGTCCCGCGCGGTAGGGCAGCAGATCGCCGATGCGACCGGCCATCGATCCGCTGATCGGATCGATGTCACGGCCGTCACGGCCCAGGTAGCCCACCGACACCGCCGGAGCGTCGCTGGATGCCGGTGGCAAGACCCGCAGGATGCCACCCGTACCGAGCCCGAGCGCCCACAGCTCGCCGTCGAACTCGAAGAGGCTGCCGTCAATGGTGCGCGCCGGAGCGCCGTTGCCGAACTCATGCTCGTGATCCGAGACCACATCGAGGGTCACCGGGTCGAGGACGATGACCCTCTCGATCGTCGTCGATCCGTTCTCGCCGACCGTGAGGACGAGCGCATCGCCGCCGAACGCCCGCTCCGTGAGGAGGATGTTCACCAGACCACTGCCGTACTGGGGCGTGCGGCCCTGGGACTGCTGGTACTGGTCGATGTCGAATGCCGCGGTGGTCTCGCCCGACGCCGTGTCGACACGGACGACCCCTTTGCGAAGCCCGGCCACGACTGCCCCGTCGCCGCCGACGATACCGACCGTGGCATCGTTGTCGTCGCGGTTGTGCCCTCCTTCCGCGGCTTCGCGGGACGGGAGGTCGATCGGGAGGTAACGCACGACGGAGGCGCCATCGGGAGCGAACTCGATCAGCTGCACCGATCGGCCACTGGCACGCTCGGCGTCGCGGGTGGCCTGGCTGCCCAGCCAGAGCGTGCCGTCTATGACCGCCGCCGTGCGCACCAGGGTCGCTTCGTTGGGGTCGCGTTCATACGACGTCGTCGTGGGCGGCGACGCGAAGCCGCTCGACGGGTACGAGTAGACGGTGTCGAGGTCGACCGCGTGGAACGTGCCGCCGTTGGCCACCGCCGTACCATTGCGGCCCGGGTACACGGCAAGCTCCTCGACAGCAGCGGACTCGAAGCCGGCGGTGGTGCTGGGTGTGCGAGTGTCCGTGTCGATCCGCACGATCGTCGTACCGTTCACGAAGACGATCGTCGACTCCACACTTACGGGAGCGAACGCGTAGTTGTCGAGGTGCTCGAGCGAACCGGCTGGGCCGGACTCGGCCGTTTCCGCGCTCTGCTCGGCGCCCGGCGAGCCGGTCGTGGGCTCCGACGGGGGCGGTTCGGACGGTTCGGGTGATGCGCAGGACGTCAGCGAGAAGACGACGACGCCCGCGACACCCAGCGCTGTAAGACGATGAAGAAGAAGTGCCATGACCGATACCCCGTTACGGTGCGGCGGCATCGAGTCCCCCTGCGACTCGCCGTTTGCGCGAGCCCAACACGTGCCGTCTAGCTGGCGTCAGGCTACAGGACACGGGCAGGGGCGCACAGGCCCCGCCGCGATACTTCCGACTCAGCCGTCGAACGGCTCGAGCACGAAGATCGCGATGAGCCGGTCGGTCTTGGCCTGGTAGGCGTCGTAGTCGGGCCACACCGCCGTCGCGCGGCGCCACCACTGGTCGCGCTCGGGCCCGCTGAGCTCTCGCGCCGTGTAGTCGCGCTTGACGGCGCCGTCCTGCAACTCGACGTGCGGGTGGCGGCGCATGTTCTCGCCCCATTTGGGCTCGTCGGGGGCCCCGCCCTTCGACGCGACGACCGCGTAGCGGCCCTCGTACTCCACCCGCATGAGCGCGGTCTTGCGCAGTCCGCCCGACGCGGCGCCAACGGTGGTGAGCACGATGATCGGCACGCCGCGCAGCAGGTTGGCTTCGGTTCCGCCCGATGCTTCATAGTTCTCGGCCTGCGTGCGGGCCCATTCGGACGTGGAGGGGATGTAGGTTCCGGTCAGCGACATGTCACCAGCGTACGGTCCGGTGACCGCCCGAGGGTCGGCATGACAGAGGGGGTGGATGCCGCGGCATCCACCCCCTCGTCGAGAACCTGCTTACAGCCCGGCGATGATCTCGCGCATGAGCGCAGCGGTCTCGGACGGCGTCTTGCCGACCTTGACGCCGGCGGCCTCGAGGGCCTCCTTCTTGGCCTGCGCGGTGCCCGCCGAGCCCGACACGATGGCGCCGGCGTGGCCCATGGTCTTGCCCTCGGGCGCGGTGAAGCCCGCGACGTAGCCGACGACCGGCTTGGTCACGTTCGCCTTGATGAAGTCGGCCGCGCGCTCTTCTGCGTCGCCGCCGATCTCGCCGATCATGACGATGGCCTTGGTCTCGGGGTCGGCCTCGAACGCGGCGAGCGCGTCGATGTGCGTCGTGCCGATGACGGGGTCGCCGCCGATGCCGATGGCCGTCGAGAATCCGATCTCACGCAGCTCGTACATCATCTGGTAGGTCAGGGTGCCCGACTTCGACACGAGGCCGATCGGTCCCTTGCCGGTGATGTTGGCCGGCGTGATGCCCACGAGCGACTCGTCGGGCGTGATGATGCCGGGGCAGTTCGGGCCGATGATGCGGGTCTTGTTGCCCTTCGCCTGCGCATAGGCCCATGCCTCGGCGGTGTCGCCGACCGGCACGCCCTCGGTGATGACGACCAGCAGCCCGATCTCGGCGTCGATGGCCTCGACCATCGCATCCTTCGTGAACGCGGGCGGGACGAACGCGATCGACACGTCGGCGCCGGTGGCCGAGATGGCCTCTTCGACCGATGCGAAGACGGGCAGCTCGACGGAGTTGCCGTCCTTGTCGGTGTGCAGCACGGTGGTGCCGGCCTTGCGGGCGTTCACGCCGCCGACGACCTGGGTGCCGGCCTTCAGCATGAGAGCCGTGTGCTTGGTGCCTTCGCCGCCGGTGATGCCCTGGACGATGACCTTGGAGTCCTTGTTGAGGAAGATCGACATTTCTCTAAAGTCCTTCTGCTCAGGCGTTCGCGAGTTCGGCGGCCTTGTCGGCGCCCTCGTCCATGGTCTCGGCGAGCGTGACCAGCGGGTGGTTGGCGTCGCGGAGGATCGCACGACCCTCTTCGACCTTGTTGCCGTCGAGGCGGACGACGAGCGGCTTGGACGCGCTCGCGCCGAGCTCGGCGAGCGCGCCGACGATGCCCTTGGCGACTGCGTCGCACGCGGTGATGCCGCCGAAGACGTTGACGAACACGGACTTGACCTGCGGGTCGCCGAGGATGACGTCCAGTCCCGCGGCCATGACCTCTGCCGAGGCGCCGCCGCCGATGTCGAGGAAGTTGGCGGGCTTCACGCCGCCGTGGTTCTCACCGGCGTACGCGACGACGTCGAGCGTCGACATGACCAGGCCCGCACCGTTGCCGATGACACCGACCTCGCCGTCGAGCTTGACGTAGTTGAGGTCGTTCTCCTTGGCCTTGGCCTCGAGCGGGTCGGCCGCGGCCTTGTCCTCGAGCAGCGCGTGGTTCGGGTGGCGGAACTCGGCGTTCTCGTCGAGGGAGACCTTGCCGTCGAGGGCGATGATGTCGCCCTCTTCCGAGAGGATCAGCGGGTTGACCTCGACCAGGGTGGCGTCCTCGCCCTTGTAGACGTTGTAGAGCTTGACGAACACGTCGCTCACCTTGTCGACGAGGTCGGCGCTGAAGCCGGCGGCCTCGGCGATCTCGACGGCCTTGGCCTTGTCGATGCCCGTGCCGGGGTTGACCTCGATGCGTGCGAGTGCCTCGGGGCGCTCGACGGCGAGCTCTTCGATCTCCATGCCGCCCTCGACGCTGGCGAGGCTCAGGTAGGAGCGGTTCGCGCGGTCGAGCAGCACCGAGAAGTAGTACTCCTTGTCGATGCGGGCGCCGGCGGCGACCATCACGCGGCCCACGACGTGGCCCTTGATGTCGAGGCCGAGAATGGCCTTCGCGGCCTCGTAGGCCTCGTCGGGGTTCTTCGCAACCTTGACGCCGCCGGCCTTGCCGCGACCTCCGGTCTTGACCTGCGCCTTGACGACGACGACACCGCCGAGCTTCTCCGCGGCCGCCTTCGCCTCCTCAGGGGTATCGGCGATGATGCCGGCGAGCACCGGCACCTCGTACTTCTCGAACAGGTCTCGTGCCTGGTACTCGTAGAGATCCACGTGCAATCCTTCGCTGGGCGACTGTGGGGTGGGGTGCCGAAAGTGTCTCGATGTCGAGAGATCGACCAGTCCCCCAGCTTAGTACGGCTCGCTGAAGGCCCCGGCCCGCCCAGTGCCATCCGACAGGACAACTAAGCTTTCAGGCACCATGAGCGATACCCCGCCGCCGGCCACCGCCCGCAACGCCGTCGTCGCCGCTGCGCTCGACCTGTTCGCGACGCAGGGCTTCGAGGCGACCAGCGTCGAGCAGATCGCGCAGGCAGCCGGCGTCTCGCGCTCCACCTTCTTCCGCCAGTTCGGCGGCAAGGACGATGTCGTGTTCTCGGATCACGACCTGGTGATCGCGCAGCTGCGGGTGTTCCTCGCCCACGGCCATGAGAATCCCTGGGCTGCGGTGTGCGCGGCATCCATTCGCGTGTACAAGCACTTCGCCGCCGACCCCGAGCTCGCCCGTCGCCGCTATGTCGTGGTGCGGCAGGTGCCGGCGCTGCGCGAGCGCGAGATCGTCGAGGTGTTCCGGTACGAGCGCGTGTTCGACGAGTATCTGCGCGGCGCCGTGCCGGGCCTGGATCCGATCGATGCCGTCGCGTTCGCGGCCAACGTCACCGCGGTGCACAACCACGTGCTGCGGCGCTTGCTGCGCGGCACCAAGCGCGTTCCCCCCGCGGTGCTGAAGGACGCATACGACACCCTCATGCACCGCTTCGGCGTGCACCCCGACGGCGAGAGGCCCGCCGCCGACGACGTGATCGTGGCGACGTTCCCCCGGCGGATGCCGACCGCGGAGATCGCCCGCCGCCTCGGCGCCGAACTGGGCTGACCCGCCGGCGCGCCCCCGGCATCCACCTGCGGTAGCGGCGTGCAATCCGGAGGCGTGATGCCGCGAGAATCGACCTCCGGATCGCACATTCCCTCCGTTTCCCGCCATGACCGGCGCGGATATCGTCGCGCTCGGCGGTGCGGACTGCCACGATGGGTCCATGCCTGCGCGCACGTCTCGGATGATCGGTCGCGACGCCGAGCTCGCGGTTCTGCGTGATGCCCTCGACGCCGGACGCGCCGGCCATCCGCGGGTCGTCGTCGTGCGCGGCGAGGCCGGGATCGGCAAGACGCGGCTGCTGCAGGAGTTCCGCGCGGCGGCGAGCGCACTCGGCGGCACTCCGCCGATCACCTTCGCGGTCGGCCAATGCGTCGACATGGGTGAGATCGGCAGTCCGTTCACCCCGATCCGCCGGCTGCTGCGCGAGCTGTACGCCACCGTCGGCGACGACGTGTTCCGCGCGGCCGCGCAGACCCCGACGGTCGTCGCGACCCTCGCGGCCCTGCTGCCCGAGCTGACCACCGACGCCACTCCAGCCGACACCGGCGCCGACTACATCACCGAGTCGATCGAGCGGGTCATCGAGAGTCTCAGCCAGGATCATCATCTGGTCGTCATCATCGAGGACCTGCACTGGGCGGATGCCGCGACCCTGGCCCTGCTGAAGACCTTGGCCGTCACGCTGCGCGGCGCCCACGTCACGATCGTGATGACGTACCGGTCCGACGACGTCGGGCGCGGGCACCCGCTGCGTCCGGTGCTCGCCGAGCTCGACCGCAACCGCACCGTCACGGGTCTGGATATCGGGCGCCTCAGCCCGGCCGAGACGGTCGAGCTGGCCCGCGCGGTGGCCGGGGCCGCCGACACCGGGGCGATCGACACGATCGTGAAGCGCAGCGACGGCATCCCGTTCTTCGTCGAGGAGCTGGCCGAGCTCGACGCGAACGAGGCGCTCCCCGACACCCTGCGCGACCTGGTCCTGGCGCGGTTCGAACGTCTCAGCGACACCGGACGCGAAGCGACCGGACTGGTCGCTGCCGGAGGCGTGCGCGTCGAGGGCAGTCTTCTCGAGACCGTGCACGACGGCGACCGCGAAGCGCTGCGCGCCGGGTTGCGCGAGGCGCTGGCCGCCCACGTGCTCGAAACCAGCGGCGAGGGGTACGCGTTCCGTCACGCGCTGATCCAGGAAGCCGTGCACGACGACCTGCTGCCCAGCGAGCGCGCCGAGCTGCACGCCCGCTACGCGGCGGCGCTGCAGCGGCAGGTCGATGCGGGGCACGCCGAGGTCGCGGCCGAGGCCGCCGAGCACTGGCTGGCCGCCCGCGACCTGCCGCGCGCCTTCGACGCGATGGTGATCGCCCGCCGCCACGCCGATTCGACGTGGGCGCCGATCACCGCGGCCCGGCTGGGTGAGCGTCTGGTCGAGCTGTGGGATCGGGTTCCGGATGCCGCGGCCCGCACCGGCCTGTCACGTGCGCAGCTGTACGCCGACACCGCCGCCGCGTGGCGCCTTCAGGACTCCGCCCGGGCGATGCGACTAGCCCGCGCGGGACTGGCGGTCACCCCCGCCGACGACGTGCTCGGACGCGCTCAGCTGTACGCCGAGATCGCCAGCGCCCACGGCAACGCCGGTCGCATCTCCGAGATGATCACGGCGGTCGACTCGGCGCTGGATCTGCTCGACGACACCGCGCCGGCCCATGCGCTGCTGCGCGCGCGGGCTCTGGGGCTCAAGGTGACCGGTGCGGCCTCGGCGGTCGGCGGTGAGGACGAACGACAGCGCATCGCGGCGGCGGCACTTCACGCGGCGGAACTCAGCGGTGATGCCGTCGCACTGGCGACCTGCCTCATGCATCTCACCTGGCCGCTGATCGACCGGGGGCACCTCGATGAGGCTCTGGCGTACATCGCCCGGATCGCCGCCCTCGACCTGCCGGCCGACCGGCGACTCCACGCGACCATCTCGGAGCTCGACACGCTCGTGCGTGCCGGACGGTTCGATGAGGCCGTCGAGCGGGCCACGGCCGCGATCGCCCTCGCGATGGAGGTGGGCCTCGACCGCAGCATGGGAGCGCTCCTCGCGTCGAATCGCGCCGAGGCGCTGCTGGCGCGCGGCGACGCTGTCGAAGGTGAAGCGGTCGCCCGCCGCTGCCTGGACATGCTCGCCGGGGTGCCGACTTTCCGTTCGTTCTCCCTGCGGCTGATCGCTCTGGCCGCCTCGTGGGACGACCGGGCGGACGAGGCCGAAGAGATCCGGCGACGCGAGAGCGCGGACATCGCCGCGGTGCAGGCCGAGGACCCCGAGGAGAAGATCGGGTGGGCCGAGTTCGATACCGAGGTGGCGCTGAACCGTGCCGAGGGACACGCAGACGACGCCGTTCGCGCAGCTCTGGTCGACGCCGCGGTCACCGCCGCGCTCGTGCTCGACGACGAGGACTTCCTGCAGGGACCGGGCACCTCGCGTCGGCTGCTGCCCGGCGCGGTCCGGGCGCTGGCCGAGGCCGACCTGCTCGGCCTCGACGTCGACCGGCGGGAGCGGCTGCGCACCACCGTGACGGCTGCCGTCGCGAGTCAGCCCGACGATGCGCCCGGTCGTGCGTTCGCCGCGCTGTGGGCAGCCGAGTCCGCGCGCGGCGGCGCGGCGCCGATCGGGCCGTGGCGACAGGCGGTGACGATGGCCGACGAGCGCCTGATTCCGGTCCGGTTCCTGCATTACGCGCGGTACCGGCTCGCGGAGTCGCTCATCGCGTCCGGCGACCGGGATGAGGCCGGTGCGCTGTTGACCTGTATCGTCGCCGACGCGCCGAGCGACGGTGCCGCCGTCACCGCCCGCTGGGCTCGAGAGCTCTCCGTGCGCGCCGGACTCACGATCCTCGGCACGCAGGGAACCCACGGGTCGGATGCCGGGGGTGCCGGCGTCGCGGCCGGCATCGCCACGCTGACGCGCCGGGAGCGACAGGTGCTCGCGCTCGTGGCCGAGGGGCTCACCAACCCGCAGATCGGTCAGCGACTGTTCATCTCGCCGAAGACCGCATCGGTGCACGTGTCGGCGATTCTCACGAAGATCGGCGCGACCAATCGCGCCGAGGCCGCCGCGCTGTATGCGGCCGAAGACGATGCCGTACCGGCCGAGTGAATGACAGGTCAGCCGTGCCCGATCGGCACTGTGGCCTGGATTGCCGCCGCAGCGGCGGGCTGAGCCGCCGACGCGGCTCACTAGGGCGGTTCTGAGACGCCTTAGCCGCGTCGCAGCATGACCCACCGCGCAAACTAGGGCGCTCGCAGGCGCGAAGATGGGGCATCCGCCCGATGAGCGGCACACACCTTAGCGAGGAAAGTCGTACCTGTCAGCAGCACCGGATCCGGAAGCACCGGAACCGTCCCAGACAGGAGACCGACATGAACGCCACCGTCCACACCGCCTACGTCCTCGACCAGCACCGCGCCGCCGTGCTCGACCGCGAGAACGAGCTGCTCCGCCGCCAGGCGGAGCGTCCCGCCGCCGGACCGCACCGCCTGACCGGGTTTGCCGTCGTCACCGACTGGCTCACCGCCATCGTGCGACGGCCTCGCGCACCGCTGGCCGCCCACTGACACCACATCTCTCCTGACTGGGGACGGTGTCGCGGTGGGGACCGGCGACACAACGGGGCGGAGCCGCAAGGCTCCGCCCCTTCACCGTGCCGGGGCGTGGACGGTGAGGCCTCGGGCGCGTCCACGGGCAACACCTTTCGCGCAGCCGCCCCGGCGAGGCAGGATGGGGCGGTGGCCTACGAGATCCCCGCGCCCATGCTCGCCAAGTCGGTGCCCGACATCCCCGATCCGGCGACGACACCGGGCGGCCTGTCGTTCGAGCCCAAATGGGACGGGTTCCGTGCGCTGGTGTCGTGGGACGGTTCCGGGGTCGAACTGGGCTCGCGCGGCGCGAAGCCGCTGACCCGCTACTTCCCCGAGCTGGTCGACGCGTGCGCGAGGCTGCTTCCGGAGCCGTGCCTGCTCGACGGCGAGATCGTCGTCGCCGACGGCGAGCCGGGGTCGCAGCGGCTGCAGTGGGAGATCCTGTCGCAGCGCATCCACCCGGCCGCGTCGCGGGTGAAGATGCTGAGTGAGACCTACCCGGCGATGTTCGTCGCGTTCGATCTGCTCGCGCGCGGCGACCGCGACCTGCAGGAGGCGCCGTTCGCCGAGCGCCGGTCCGAGCTGGAGGCGCTGCTGGCCGGCATCCCGCATCCCATCCATCTCACGCGCACGACGGAGGATCCCGAACTCGCGCGACGGTGGCTGGCCGAGTTCGAGGGCGCGGGCCTCGACGGTGTCGTCGCCAAGCCGCTCGCCCAGCCGTATGCGCCGGGCAAGCGCACGATGTTCAAGATCAAGCACGCGCGCACGGCCGACGTGGTCGCGCTCGGCTACCGGATCCACAAGAGCGGCGAAGGCGTCGGGTCGCTGCTGGTCGGGCTGTACGACGCCGACGGCGTGCTGCGCAACGTCGGCGGCGTCGCCGCGTGGAGCAATGCGCGCCGGCTCGAGCTGGTCGACGAGCTCGCACCCCTGGTCGAGGTGGATGCCGCGGGGCAGACGGTCACAGGCGAGACCGACCGCTCGCGGTTCAGCGGGTCGAAGGACGTGTCGTTCGTGCGGCTGCGGCCCGAGCGCGTGCTCGAGGTGCGCTACGACCAGCTCGAGGGTCACCGGTTCCGGCACACCGTGCAGTTCGAGCGGTGGCGGCCCGACCGCGAGGCCCGCTCGTGCATGTTCTCGCAGCTCGAGCAGGTCTCGGCGTACGACCTCTCCGAGGTGCTGGGCTGAATCAGAGCAGGATGATCACCTGCGCGACGACGATCTTGACGACCATCGCCGCGGGATAGATGAGGCTGTAGCCGAGCGCGACGCGGGGGTCGAAGTTCGTGCGCTCCTGGGCGAACGCGAGCAGCGCCGGGTTGGTCATCGCACCGCCGACGACTCCCGACAGGCGCGTGCCGCCGAGGCGGAACACATGGCGCATGACGAGGTAGGTGCCGCCGACGACGATCGTCGTCATCACCGCGCCCAGTGCGAGGAGCGTCACCACCTCGCCCGACACGATCGCCGCCACGATCTGCGAGCCGGCTTTGATGCCCGCGAACGCGAGGAAGACGAGCAGCCCGAACTCGGCGAGCACGGTGGCCGCGGTGTTGGGGAGAGTGACCGGTACCGAGCCGATGCGCCGCACGCGCCCCAGCACGAGCCCGATGATCAGCGCCCCGGCGGCGAAGCCGAAGCTGAACGCACCGCCACCGGGCAGGGGGATCTGGACGACCCCGACCAGCAGTCCGATCGTGATGCCGATGCCGAGGGCCGCCGGATTGGTGTCGGTGTTGCCGCGCTCGGAGTCGCCGAGGTAAGCCGAGACCTCCGGCATCCGCTTCTTCGGCCCGACCACCCGCAGCCGGTCGCCCTGCTGCACGACGGCGTCGGATGTCGCGAGGAGATCGACGTCGCCGCGACGGATCCGCACGATCGACGCCCCGAACTTCTCGCGCAGTCCGAGACTCGCGATGGTGCGGCCCGACAGGCCGGGCGTGGACAGGATGATGCGCCGGTAGTCGAGGCTGCTGCGTTCGCCGACGACGTCGATCGACGACGTGTGGCCGAGTTCGGTGGTCACCGCGTCCACCTCGTCCTTCGGCCCGACGACGTTGACGACTGCTCCTTCGGGGAGCTCGGTCTCGTCGTCGGCGACATCCATCGATGTGCCGCCCTTGCCGCGCAGACGCGAGATCGTGATGCGTCCGCCGTGACGGTGCGCGAGGTCGCCGACCGTGGGGTGCGAGGCCGTGTCGACACGGACCGCCTTGTCGACGATGGGTACCGGGGTGTCGGTGTCGGAGCCGCGGTGACGCAATGCCAGCCACACGCCGATCATGGCGCCGATGACGCCGTAGACGTACGCGCTCGCGTAGCCGACCGTGGCTTCAGGGCTGCCGCCGGTCGCGGCCAGGGCGGGTGTGTTGGTCATCGCGCCGGCGAAGGTTCCGGCGATCGTCTCGGGGGTGACGCCCAGCATCCGCCCGAGGAGGAACCCCGCGGCTGCGGCGGCCAGCAGGAAGGCGATGTCGGCGAGGATCGTGGCGTACGACGACCGCAGTGCGTTGAAGAACCCCGGGCCGGCGATGACGCCGGTGCAGAACGCGAAGACGATCACGCCGAGGTCCCCCACGGCGGCGGGAATCTCGAGAGTCACGCCCTGCGAGACGGCCCACGCGTTGAGGCCGATCGCGGCGAACAGCACGCCGACCGCGCCCAGCGAAATGCCGCCCACGCGCACGCGGCCGAGCGCGGCCCCGAGCCCGACCAGCAGGAAGAGGGTGATCGACGGCTGCTGCTGCAGGAATTCGAAGATGGTGGTCACGGTCTCAGCGCAGCCCGGGCGGCGTGAACTCGACCATCGGCGCGGGTGCGGTGCTGCCGGTGGCCGCTTCCATCGCGGCGGACAGCTGCTCCCAGGCCTGCGGGTGGGCTGCGGCGTAGCGGGCGAAGGATGCCGCTGCCTCGTCCTCGCTCAGAAAGCGCACGTTCGCGCGGATCCGTCGCGCCCGGCCGATGCTGAGGTAGGCCACGCCGTTGGCCCGCAGATTGCGGTACCACTGCGAACCAGAGCCGAGTCCGGAGGCCACGCGGATGACGTTGTGCGAACGCTCCACCACCTCGACCACGACGTATCGCGGTGTGTGCGAGACGCGGCCCAGGTGCTCGATCATGAGCAGCCGGTCGCCCAGCAGCCACCCGAGACCGACTCGGTAGAGCCCGATGGGCATGCGCATGAGCCACGGGGTCTTCAGCAGCCGTGCGGTGATGCGGGCGGTTCTGTTCGGGGCGGTCATGCGTCGTCGTCCCAATTCGCGGCGTTCATCCGGCTGGGCTGCACGCGCGGCGGCTCGCCCGGCATCTTCGGGAACTCGGGCGGGAACGGCAGCTCTCCGAGCCCCTCGTCGACGTCGCGCCGCCACCACTCGAGCAGGGTGTCGATCCGCCCCGGCGATGACTGCAGCTTCTCCCATGGGTCGCCCACCTCGGCGAGGCGTTCGGGCACGGTGCGGACGGTGAATGCGGCCGGGTCGACACCGGCATCCAGTTCCTCCCACGTGATCGGCGTCGCCACCGTCGCGGTCGGCAGGGCCCGCGGGCTGTATGCACCGGCCATCGTGCGGTCGCGGTTGGCCTGGTTGAAATCGATGAAGATGCGCTCGCCGCGCTCCTCTTTCCACCAGTTCATGGTCACCTTGTCGGGCATGCGCCGCTCCAGTTCGCGCCCGGCTGCGATGACGGCGTGCCGCACATCGAGAAACTCATGGGTGGGTTCGATGGGGCAGAAGACGTGGATGCCGCGGTTCCCACTCGTCTTCAGCCAGGCCTCCAGGCCGGCTTCGCGGAGGACTTCGCGCAGTGCGGGGGCGACTGCTGCGGCATCCGCGAAATCAGTTCCCGGCTGCGGATCGAGGTCGATGCGCAGCTCGACGGGGTTGTCGGTGTCGGCGGCGAGCGAGGCCCACGGGTGGAAGACAATGGTGTTCATCTGGATCGCCCACACGATCGCGGCGGCTTCGTTCAGGACGACCTGTGGATGTCGGCGGCCGCTGTTGTAGGTGCACATGACCTGGTCGACGAAAGCGGGCGCGCCCTTGGGTGGGTTCTTCGAGAAGAAGCTCTCGCCGTCGACACCGTCGGGAAACCGCTCGAGCGACACGGGGCGGTGTCCGTTGGCGCGCAGGAACGGCTCGGCGACCGCGATCGCGTACTCGGCGAGCTCGCGCTTGGTGATGCCCAGTTCGGGCCAGATGAGGCGATTGGGGCTCGATAGCCCGACGTCCCGCTCGCCGACGGTCAGGGTGATGCGCTCGGAGGCCATGCTCCGAACCTACGGGTTTCGGCGTGTGTCGAGAAGTGCCGTGCGCGGTGGACACGAGCGCGTGGTCCCGCTGGGTTCAGGCTGACGGGTGCACCCGACGGGCACGCGCCGACGGGCGTTCCGCCGGGCTCCGCACGACGGCGGCCCTGCACAGTCCCGCTCGGGCGGGCGCCCCGGGACGCCCCTGCACACAGGACGGACCCGCAGCGGCGCGGATATACCTGCGGCCGTCGTGCGGGTCCGAAATCTGTGGATACTGCGGTTTCACCGCGGCTTCTTGGGTATGACGATACCCGGTTCGGCGCCGCATTACGAGGGGTCGAGCCGGGATTAATCACATTCGGCGAGAACACGGGCGCGAGCCGGAGCACGGGCCGCGCGAGGGGATTCACCCCGCGAGCGCGATGACCGGGGCGAGGTCGTCACGGGTGAGCGTGATCCACGGGCCTGCCGGGTCGAGCAGGATGCCGGTGATGTCGGGGTCGGCGGCAAGCGCCTTGCCGAGCTGCTCCGCCGTCAGCGGCAGGGGCCGTTCGTCGCGACCCTGGACGAGCACTTCGAGCGGGTGACTGAAGATCTGCAGCAGGCGCGCGCCCGCTTCGGTGCGCACCTCGGCGAGGCCCACCCGCGCGGAGTCGTCGGCCTTCCCGGCTGCAACCCAGAACTTGGCGCGGGTGAGCGCGTCGGCGATGTCGGCCGCCGTCGCATCGGTGCGCGGCCTCGCGAGCAGGTTCTTCAGCGGGAACCCCTCGTCGGCCTCTTCGACCGACTTCTGGATCAGCTGGGACGGCAGGATGATCCGCGCCTGCGGCGTCGCGTGGTCGATGATGAGTCCGGCGTACGGTCCCTCGATGACGTTGCGCAGCACGACCTGCGCCGGCTGGCCGACGGCAGAGGTCTTCGTGTCGCCGTCCGATGCGATGCTCCGCTGCAGCGCCTCGCCTCCGGTGAACGCCAGCAGGAACCGCTTGTCGTCGATCGCCGACACAGCGAGGGTGAGCTGCTTGCCTTCGGCGAGGAGGGACTTCGCGTCGCCGCGCACGCGCACGTACAGGTTGCCCTGCAGCGACTGCCGCATCGCGTTCATGATGTCGAGGTTGCCGGGCTTCTCGGGCAGCGCCGCGAGCGCACTGCGCAGCACCACGTTGTCGGGGAGTCCGGGAACCTTCTCGGTCTGCGCGGGCGCTTCGGCGGGCGGCTGCTTTCGAGTGGATGCCGGTGGCGTGGATGCCGCGGGCTTGCCGTACGTCGACACCGAGATGTTCACGTGCGGCACCGGCTCGGCGGGAGTCTCCGGTTCCGTCGCGCCGACGACCGCCGCGTCGCCGGTATCGGAAGCGGTGTCCGCGGCGACGGCCTCGGGCGTGCCGGAGTCGCTGTTCGCGGAGACGGCTCCGGACATGCCGCGGTCGGCGGCTCCGGGCGTTCCGTCGGCGACGGCTCCGGCTGCTCCGTCGGCGACGGCTCCGGCATCCGTCACCACGGCATTGTCCGTCGAGGTGACGGCATCGTCCGGTCCCGGCGCGTCGGCGGAAGGGGTCTCGGACTGGGCTTTGGAGCGGCGGGAGAACAGTGCCATCGTGCCAGCCTAACCGCGAGCCCGCCCGGTTCTGTCTCCGCCGACTGGGCCGTGGTGACCACTTCGCCGCGCGCGGTCGCGGTCGTCTCGGTCACGATGACGACTCCGCCCTGGGACACCGCGTACCGGGACACCGCGTACCGGGACACTGCGGCCCAGCGACACTGCGGCCCGGCGATCCTGCCACACTGCGACACTGCGACACTGCGACACTGCGACACTGCGACACTGAGGGCATGGATGACCTCGACCTCCAGTTCTTCGTCGGTCTCGAGTTGCGCGTCTGGGATGCGCTGGCCGACGGCGACGCAGCCGCCGACCACGAACTGCTGTCGTCCGACTTCGTCGGGGTGTACCCGACGGGCTTCGCCGGCAAAGCTGACCATGCTGCCCAGCTGGCTGATGGGCCCACGGTCGCGTCGTACGCGATCACCGAAGCGCGGTTCATGAAGGTCTCGCCCGATGCGATCATGCTGAGCTACTGCGCCGAGTACCGGCGCCCCGACCGCAGCGAGCCAGAGGCGATGTACGTGAGCTCACTGTGGCAGCAGCGCGACGGCCGCTGGTGGAACACCTTCAGCCAGGACTCGCCGGTCGGCGCCGCCACGGTCTAGACGTGTGGGCGCACCGCCCGCGGTACCCGCCTGCCGGTCAGGCGGCGCGCCAGTTCGGTTTGGAGGGTGGGGGTGGTGGATCCCACGCCCATTTCCAGGGTGCTTTGGAGACCAGGGTGACGGGTGGGCCGCCGACGTCGGGTGGCGGGTGCAGGATGAACGCACGTTTCCCGTCGCGGGTGATCCGCCAGCCCCGGTTGTGGAGCAGCAGGTGATGGTATTTGCACAGCAGGATGCCCCGGTCGATGTCGGTGCGTCCGCCTTCGGCCACCGGGTCGATGTGATGGGCCTCGCAGTACGAGCCCGGCATGTCGCACCCCGGCCACATGCACCCGCCGTCGCGGGCAGCCAGCGCGAGACGCTGTTTAGGTTGGAACAGGCGGTGCTCACGCCCGGCGTCCAGCGGGTTGCCGCACCCGTCAACGGTGACCTCGGTGGTCCCGTGCATGCACAGGTTGCGGTCGATGACCGACCCGGGCAACGGATGCCCACGGTCTTCGGTGAACCCGGCAGTCAACAGCCGCCCATACGCGTCACGCGGACCGGGATCCCCGCCGCCGCTGTCGGGGTTGTTCACGATGAGCATGCGGACGCCGGGTTGCCGGACCCCGAAGACGTCCTTCGCGTCGGCCACAGCCCCGGCACGCAGCACCGACATCACCAGGTCGTAGGCGAGCTGGTCGTTGCTGCGCGGATCATGAGCAAGCTCAGCCGCCCGGGCGCGTTCCTCATCGGTCATGAACCGGGGGCCACCGCGGCGAGGCCGCAGCCCGGCAGCGGTGATCGCGTTGATCCACGCGCCGTCTTCGTCGTCGAACACGATACTGCCCCGGTGCTGCCCCTCCCGATCCAGCCAGGTCCGAAACGACCGGTTCTCAAAACGTCTGGCGTACCGCTGCTCCGCCCCGACCGGGTCGATCGCGTCACGCACCGCGCGGGCGTGAACCGCCAGATCCTCCACCGTCAAGTTCACGGCGTCATCCACAAGCGAGGCCGCCGCCACCACCCACACCTGTGCGGTGTCCTCGGAATCGTCGAACGGCTCCCCCAGACCCCGGCGGATCACATCATGCTGCTCCGCGGTGAGCCGGCGACCCAGATGCGCATCACGCAGCACCGTCTTCCACGTCGCCCGCGGTGCCGCCGCGGGGACAGCCGCCTCGCCGGAAGCGCCCTCACCACCGGCACCCGACCCACCAGCGCCGGACCCCGGCCCTCCCTGTCCCGACTCGGGCCCGGCACCCGGGCGCCCCTCCCGCAACTCGATGACCTCTTCGAGCAGCGCCTTCCCGACACGCACCTGCCGCAGCACGTCAGCCTTCGACCCGCCCGTGATGTCCTGGATCAACGACGCCGGGCTCGCATGACCCTCCGTGGCCGACAGCCCGTTCTGCCCGTCCTTGCGCTGCGACCGATGCGCCGCCACCCCGGCCATCAGCGCCTGCAACCGGGCCACATCATTCGCGATCGCCGCGAGATCCCGCGCGATCTCCACCACCGACCGGTCACTGAGATCCAACACCGCCCCCGGCAACTCTGCCGCCGGCACCCCCAGCTCAGCGAAACACGACAACCGGTCCAACCGGTGCGCCACATCCGCCAAAATGTTCATACGGACAGTGTGGCAAAGACCTCCGACATTCGAAGTCGTATTCTAAATATCTGTGGACAACTCATCCTCCGGATCGAAGGACTCCCCGGATCGAAGGATTCCCCGGGCCCGAGGACTGCCGGATCGGAGATTCCCCGGATCGGACGATTGCCCGGCTCGGCTCGCATCCCCCGCGCCGAGGTCTACAGCTTGCTGATGGGCGCGATCTTGATGAGCAGCTTCTTCGCTCCCGCGCTGTCGAACCGCACGTGCGCGACGCGCTTGGCGCCCTCGCCGGTGACCATGTCGACGCGACCGTCACCGAAGTCGTCGTGCCTGATCCGATCCCCTGGAGCCAGCTCGAGGTCGCTGTTGTCGCGAACCTTCGCGGGGATCCGGTTCGCGAACTTCTCGATCGACCCGACCGGCTTCTCGCGCCGCGGCAGCGGCACCAGGTCGTCACCGTACCGGCCACCACCAGAGCCGCCGGCACCACCGCCGCCCGAACCGCCGAACCCACCGCCGGGCCGGCGCGCGTTCAGCGCGCGGGACCGCGACCCGCCACGCGAGTTCACGTCGCCGGGCGACTGCCGCCAGTCGATGAGCTCGTGCGGGATCTCCTGCAGGAACCGGCTGGGCATCGCGACCGACACCTCGCCGAACTGCGCACGAGTCATCGCGAGCGAGAGGTAGAGCCGCTTGCGCGCGCGCGTGAGCGCCACATAGAAGAGGCGTCGCTCTTCCTGCGGGCCGCCGGGCTCGCCCGCCGAGATGCGGTGCGGGATGAGGTCTTCCTCGACACCGGTGACGAACACGGCGTCGTACTCGAGGCCCTTGGCGGTGTGCATCGTCATCAGCGAGACCGAGCCGGAGGCATCGTCGAGATCATCGGCATCCGACACCAGTGCGACCTCGGTGAGGAAGTCGAGGATCGTACCCTCGGGATTGTTGCGCGCGAACTCGCGCGTGACGGCGACCAGTTCGTCGAGGTTCTCCACGCGCGCCTCGTCCTGCGGATCCTTCGAGATGCGCAGCGCGTCGAGATAGCCCGACTTGTTCAGCAGCAGCGTCAGCCCCTCGGTGACCGCCGCCGGGGGCGCGACCTCGCCCGACGAGGGCAGCATGATCTCGGTGGCTTCGGCCAGCACCGCGTCGAGGTGCGAGATGGCGTGCTGGATCTTCGGCCCCACCCCGAGCGCCGATGCGTTGGCGAGAGCGTCGCGGAAGGTGATGCCCTCGTCGGCCGCGTAGCGCGCGATCGTCGTCTCGGTGACGTCGCCGATGCCGCGGCGCGGCTTGTTCAGGATGCGGCGGACGGCCAGTTCGTCGGCAGGGTTCGTCACTGCGACGAGGTAGGCGAGGGCGTCCTTGATCTCGGCGCGGTCGTAGAACTTCGTGCCGCCCATGATCTTGTACGGCACCGCCGAGCGGATCAAGATCTCCTCCAGTGCACGCGACTGCGAGTTGGTCCGGTAGAACACGGCCATCTGCGCGTAGTCGACGCCCTTGCGGCGCAGCGCCTCGACCTCGTCGGCGACGAACTGCGCCTCGTCGTGCTGCGAGTAGCCGGTGAACCCGATGATGGGGTCGCCGTCGCCGACGTCTGTCCACAGCTTCTTGTCCTTGCGGTCGAAGTTGTGGCCGATGACCGCGTTCGCCGCCGACAGGATGTTCTGGGTGGACCGGTAGTTCTGCTCGAGCAGCACGACCTTCGCCCCTGGGAAGTCCCGCTCGAACTCGGTGATGTTGCGGATGTCGGCGCCGCGGAACGCGTAGATCGACTGGTCGGAGTCGCCGACCACCGTGAGCGAAGCGCCCTCGAGCTCTGGCGCTTCGGACGCCTCGAAGATCATCATTCCGCCCGCGGCATACGGCTCCGCGTCGCCCACCACCGGTCGGGTCAGCTCGTGGATCAGGGCGTACTGCGCATGGTTGGTGTCCTGATACTCGTCGACCAGCACATGCCGGAACCGGCGGCGGTAGACGTCGGCCACATGCGGGAACGCGCGGAACAGGTAGACGGTCTGCGCGATCAGGTCGTCGAAGTCGAACGCGTTCGCCTTCTGCAGCGCCCGCTGGTAGTCGGCGAAGATCTCGGCGAACAGCCGCTCGGCGGGATCGGACATGTTCGCCTGGCGGGCGAACGACTCCGCATCGGCGAGTTCGTTCTTGAGCTTCGAGATGCGCCCCTGAACGGATGCCGGAGTGAGGCCGAACGCATCGGCTTCGTGCTCTTTGACGAGGCGTTTGATCAGCGCACGTGAGTCGCCCGAGTCGTAGATCGTGAAGCTCTTGGTGAACCCGAACTGCTGCGCCTCACGGCGCAGGATCCGCACGCACGCGGAGTGGAACGTCGAAATCCACATGCTCTGCGCACTGTCGCCGACCAGCTGCTGCACGCGCTCGCGCATTTCACCGGCCGCCTTGTTCGTGAACGTGATCGCGAGGATCTGGCTCGGCCACGCCTCACGGTTGCGCAGCAGCGACGCGATGCGGCGAGTGAGCACGCTGGTCTTGCCCGACCCGGCGCCGGCGACGATCAGCAGCGCCTGCCCGCGGTAGGTGACGGCGTCGCGTTGCGGCGGATTGAGCCCGCGGAGCAGGTCGTCGTCGGCGCGCGCGCCGCTGGATGGTTCGCCCACGATCATGGGCCCTTGGGGTTCAGGCATGGCCCGTCAAGTCTAGGTCGGCGCGCCGACACGGTAGTGCGCCGGAGCGTCCCGCTCCCCGGTCCGGCACCTCGACCGAGAATCGAGGTCTCACTCGCTCGGAACCTCCCACCGCAGCGCCGGGAACCGTGCAAAATCGCGGTCGAAGCTCACGACGGTCGCCCCGTGTTCGATCGCGATCGCGGCAATCACGGCGTCGCTCACGAGGTTCATATGGCCGCGGGTGGAGACAACTGACCTCGTGCCGTTCACGCCCGACGAGCCCCCGCTTGCTGCGTCGGGCGACGAGGCCGACACAGGAACGAGCGCGACGCGCCCACGCACCCGCTGGGCGGCCATCCTGTGGGGCCTCGTGTTCGCCGCCCTCGCCGTCGCCGGCATCCAGCTGGTGTCGTCACCGGAGCGATTCGACCAGATGCTGGACTGGCTCGCGGCCCTCACCGCCCCGGCGGTCATCGCGTACGCGCTGCTGACCGTCGGCGTGCTCGTGCTCGTCGCGGGACTGGTCGGGCTGCTGCGTCGCGCGCACGTGCTGCTGGCCGCGCGCCGCTGAGCGAGGCCGGTCGCGTGCCGCGGGAGGTTTCCCAGCGGCATCCATCGACAATAGGTTCATGCGCACCCTTCTCAACATCATCTGGCTCGTGCTGTCGGGCTTCTGGATGTTCCTGGGCTACATGCTCGCCGGGGTGCTGCTGTGCATCCCGATCATCACGATCCCGTGGGCGATCGCGTCGTTCCGCATCGGGGTCTACGCGCTGTGGCCGTTCGGGCAGACGATCATCGCGAAGCCGACGGCCGGTGTCGGGTCGTTCCTCGGCAACGTGATCTGGGTGATCCTCGCGGGCATCTGGCTCGCGATCGGGCACATCACCACCGGCATCGCGCTGTGCATCACGATCATCGGCATTCCGCTGGGCATCGCCAGCTTCAAGATGGTGCCGATCTCGCTCATGCCGCTGGGCAAGGAGATCGTCCCGAGCCCGTGAAACACGTTCGGCCAGACTCCGAAGAGCCTGGCCGAATCGGGTGTCAGAGACTTACTCTGCGATGTCGCTGCAGGCAGCGTCTTCTTCAGCGGTCGTGCACACGATGAGCTCTGCCGGGTCGACGAGCTCTTCGGGAACCTGGTAGCTCCACGCGTAGGTGTAGAGCCGGTCTGCGGTCATCGGCACCTCGACGGCGCGCGGCGAGACCGCCTCGCCCTCGAAAGCGGTGTCGGCGGTCGAACGCAGCACCGGCGCCACGTCGGTGTCGTTCAGGCCCTCTTCCGAGACCCACTGGGCGACGTTGAGGGTGACCCACTGCGTGCCCTCGGCGGGGTCGCCGAGCGTGGCGACAGCGCCCTCGTCGGGGGTGGTGTTGCTCCAGACCTGCAGGTCGATGCCGTCGGCGCCGACGCGGTCGCCCGCCGCGGCAGGTGCCTCCCACGACGACTCGGTGACCGCGCTCGATGCCGGCGCGTCGGTCGGCTCGTCGTTCGAGTCGGAAGCGCAGCCGGCGAGCGCGAGGCCCGCGATGGCGGTGACGGACAGGACGGTGGCAATGCGCGCGCGCATGACGAACACCTCTTCAGATCGGGGGTAGGGGGATGCCGTCCACGCTACTCCGGTGCTGCTGTGAGCGCTCCCGGAATTCGGGCCGCTCGATCTGATACACCCGGTGTTCCGGCCGGCGTCATGAACCGACTCATGCCGGAATCATGGGTCATACACAGGGCCGACGTCGGGGACTCGGGCTAGCGTGGAGGCGTTCCTCGGACCGGCGGGCTGGCGGCCGGCCGAGGCACATCGCGGCGATCCGGTTGGTCCGGGCTCCGGTTCATACCCGGGAGTGCTGTGGGTTCGACTCCCACCGTCGCGTCAACTTCGTGCACTAGTAGAAGTGGGCTCGCCCGTGCAGCCCCATCGCAACGAGAGATGTCGTTATTACGGTTTCCAATATCGAAACAGAACTAACTGTGCGACTCCGCGGTATGGCGAAGACCACGCCATAGGCGTGGCGGGGGAGGTCACGTGCGCGATCGTGGCACGTACGAGTTCACGACGAGGCCGGAGCGCAAGTCCGTCCGTCCCGTCGCAACGAGGTCGATGGCCGAACCGAGCCCGTCGAGCAGACGAGGACCGTGCCCTGCGATGCGCGGATGTACGACGAACTCGTATTCGTCGATGAGGTCCAGCGCCGCCAGAGCGGTCGGAAGTGTCACACCGCCGACGTAGAGGTCCATGGTGGCCGTCAGCGCCCGAACTGCCTCGGCGAGGTCGCCCTCGACCAGTTCGGCATTCCAGTCGACGGTGTGCAATGTCGACGAGACCACGTACTTCTTCGCCGCATCGATCGTCCGGCCGAACGGCTTCGCCCAATCGGGCATGGCGTCCGACGCGGGAGGCCTCCAGGCGTCTTCCATCATCTGGTACGTCACGCGTCCGAGAAGCAGCGCATCCGCACGGGCGATGGTCTCCTCAGCGTGCTGATGCGACTCGGCGTCCACATACCCTTCACGGTGGTCAACGCATCCGTCGATCGTGACGTTGATCGAATATCTCAACACGCCCATGTCGTCACGATAACTCGCGCACGGTGTCCGTGAAACGCTACGCGCACATCGGCGCGCATTCCACCCCGGCTCAGCGCACCTGTCCGATGCGCAGCGTGCAGGAGCGCGCGCCGTCGCTCAGCATCTCGTCGACCGATTCCGGCGACCCGGCGTACTTGCGCCGCAACTCGTCGTCGATCTTCGCCTGCACCGCATCGTCGACCGGCACGGACGTGGTCGACACCTGCTCACGCGGCAGCTCCAGCGCGGCCACGCGATCATGTGGCCGAAACCACCTCACCCGATGGATGCCGGGGCCGCCGAGACCGAAGGCTTCAGAGCAACGAATACCGTGGCCTCCGAAGGCGGCGGATGCCAGACTGACCGCATGGGTCGGGGGATCTCGCTGGGAGCGCTTCTGCTTGCGTGCGTCGTCGCGCTCACCGGCTGCAGCATCCCGCCGGTGACGACGCACGCGCGCGCCGACGGCTCGACCGTGTCGCTCGCGTGGGCCGATTACCCGGGCCACGCGTACGTCGACGCCGACGACATCCTGGCCACGCCTGGCATCGACGAGATCGAGGCGCATGGGCACGCGCTCATCGAGGCGATACAGGCCGAGGTCGCTGCCGAAACCGGCATCCATCTGACGATGCATGGGGGCGAGGGTCAGTTTCACGGGTTCGATTCGAACGGTTACGGCAGCCCGACGCTGCTCACCTCGTACAGCTGCTGCTCGCTCGTGGCCGAGGCCGTGCCCGCAGAGTTCGCGGACTGGATGCGCGTCTACGGCATCGTCGCCCGGATCAGCGCCGAGTTCGGTGCCGGTCCGATGATCCGCGAACAGGACCAGGAGTGGGTGCGCGACGACCCCGAGCAGCTCGCCGAGTTCGAGACGACCTGGACGACGGGCGTGGAAGGCGAGTACTCGCTGCTGTCCGCGTGGACCACCGGCTCCGGGCAGTCTGTGATGCTCACGATGGAGGATCCGGCGCGCCGCCTGGCCGCATCCGACGCGGAGAAGGAGACCGGTCCTCGCTTCTCTGTCGATTACTCCGCGACGGTCATCGAACGCGGCAAGCGGGCCGAGTTCGAGGAGCGGCTCGCCCCGTTCGCGGGGGCGGAGAAGCCTGACTCCACAGAGTGGGAGTGGTGAGCCGGCGACGTCAGTCGTGAGGTGGCCGGCGCAGCTGCTTGATGTCGGTGCGGTGCTTCTTCGCTTTGAGTCGGCGCTCCTTGGAGCCCCGACTCGGCCCCGTCGGCCTCCGCGGCGGTGACGGCGGACGCAGCGCCTCGACGACGAGGGAGACGAGCCGGGCGCGCGCCGCGTCCCGGTTGCGCAGCTGTGCGCGATGCTCGGACGCCGCGATCGTCAGCACGCCCTCGACGAGGCGTCCGCTGAGCCGCTCGAGGATCCGCTCTTTGTGGATCGGCGAGAGCACGGCCGAGCCGGCGACATCCCAGACGAGCTCGACGCGCGAATCGGCGGTGTTCACGCCTTGCCCGCCGGGACCGGACGACCGCGAGAACCGCCACGACAGTTCCGACTCGGGGATCGTGAGCCTCGAGTCGACCCGGAGACCGGGACGGTGGGCGGCAGGCATGCTTCCATCCTCGTCCGTCACGCGAACGGCCGCGACATCGCAGTGATGCGCCCGAGCGACGATGCCACCGCGGCCGACGGCCCGATACCGTCGCCCACCGTCGCGGCATAGCGATCCACGGCGTCGGCGGCGGCGGCCAGCTGCTCGTCGGCCTCGGGTGCGCCCAGCGGTGCTGCCACCGCGTCCGCCGCACGTCGCAGCGCCTCGGCCAGCAGCTCCGGCCGCCCGCGCGAGCCATCCCTCAGCTCGGGGTTCCGCGACACCAGATCCGCGACATCCCGGGCGAAGAACGCCGTCCGCTCCAACGCCCACCACCGCCGGGAGTTCCGTTCCGACGCGTCCCCCGCCCGCCGGGCTCGAGGATTGCCGCGACGGCTGCGATCGGCATCCTGCACATCCACGGAGACCGCGCCCACCAGCGTCGCGAGCGCATCGGCGTCGCGGTCGAGTTCAGCGGCGTCGATCTCACCGGCATCCATCATCTCGGCGATGCGCGTCAGCAGCGCGACCACTCCGCCGCGCAGGTCGGAGAGCCGATCGCCGGCCTCGCGCAGGTACAGCGGCGGAAGCACGAGGTAGTTCGCGGCGATGCCGACCACGACCCCGAAGGCCATCGTCGCGAGATACGAGAGCGAGAACTCGTCCGCGTTCTGGCCGCCCAACAGCAGCACGAACAGGCCGGCGATGGCGATCCAGTCGCGTCCCGCCTCGAGCTCGCGTACGCCGCCGAGCGCCACTCCGACACCGACGACGAGCCCGAGCGCCACGATCCCCGGAGCGCCCGCACTGATGATCGCGAGCCCGCCGAGACCGAGCGCGACACCGCATGCGAGCCCGAGGAGCGCGAGCAGCCCGGACCGCACGGAGTCGACCACCGTGGGATACATCGCCACGAGCACGCCCAGCGGCGCATAGTACGAGTACTCCGCGTCGGCGAAGGGCACGAGCGGCGCCAGATACCACGCCACCGCGGCGGCGAGCGCCGTCTTCAGCGCCAGGATCAGCCGAGACGCCGCCAAGACCTCGCCCACCGCCGATCGCAGGGCTCCGGCGATGCCGCGGCGGGGTGGGGTGGATGCCATGGTCGCACGCTATGCGGGGCAGGCGAGGCGGCCGAGGGGGTTGACTCGCGCCGCAGCGTGCTTCCGTGGGCGCTGCGGTCGGGTATCCAGCATCCATACCCGTCCCAAGCGCCAACTGAACAATCGGCACCGTGACTCAGTGGGCGCTGCGGTCGGGTACCCGGCATCCATACCCGTCCCAAGCGCCAACTGAACAATCGACGCCGTGACTCAGTGGGCGCCGCGGCCGGGTATCCAGCATCCATACCCGTCCCAAGCGCCAAACGAGCGCGCGGGGCTGCCACCCCGACGCATGCGGGGCGCCGCTGAGATTGATGGATGCCGGTGCTGTCCCCGCCGGGGATTGGCGCGCCCCGCTCGCGGCTGGGAAACTAGACAGCGACCGCATACGCGAGAGGGACCCATGACAGTCGCAGACCCCAGCATCTTCGAGCCGGACGGCCGCGCCATCCGCCACGTCGTCGACGGCGAGGGCGACGGCCCCGTGCTGGTGCTGCTGCCCGGGCGCGGTCTCGACATCACCTACCTCGGCACGCTCGCCATGGTGCTCGAGGAAGAGGGCTTCCGCGTCGTCCGCGTCGGCTCGCGTCGCACGGCTGCGGCCACGATGCACGACCTCGCCCAAGACGTGATCGACGTGCTCGACCACCTCGGCTTCGACGACGCCTGGATCGGCGGGCACGGGTTCGGCGGCACGATCGCCCGGACCGTCGCGCTCGACCATGACGACCGCGTCAACGGCGTGCTGCTGCTCACCGTCGACGGCGCGAGCGCCGAGAACGACGATGTCAGCGGCGCGCTCCCCCAGGACGCCGAGATCGCCGGCATGCAGGCCGCCGCGCTGGCGGCGACCCCCGAGGCCGAGTGGGCGACGGTGGCCCCGAACCACCCGATCCTGATCATCCAGGGGGCCGACGACCCGATCGCACCACCCGTGAACGGCGAGCAGCTGCGCGCCACCGCGCCGCACCTGGTCAGCCTCACCACCATCGAGGGCGCCGGTCACCTCTTCGTCTCGACGCACGCGGGCGAGACCGGCTTCCTCATCGAGGACTACCTCGGCATGGACTGACGGTGCCGCGCCCGCGCGGCACCGGCCCCTTCATCCGGCCGATACTGCCGTCACCGCGCCGGTAGACAACGGTTCGGGCCGGATCAACGCCCCGCGAGCCACGTCATCCGGCGCTTGCGGCCGTTACGCCGCCGGTAGACGACGGTTCGGGCCGGATGAACGGCCCGCGAGCCGCGTCAACCGGCATCCGCCCGCCGCCACCGCAGCGAGAGCAGCACGCCGGCCACCAGCAGCACCGCCCCGAGCCCGGCGGCGTACCAGGCCGTGTCCGCCGGAATCTCGAGGTACGTGGTGATCCCGAGGATGCGCGCCATGCCCCACGGCAGCAGGCCCATCTGGTCGTTCCAGATCGTGAGCACCTGCTCGAGGCCGATCAGAGCGATCGCCGTCGCCGGCACGGCCAGCCCGGCCCCGACAGCGGTGAGGACGAACCCGGTCGCGCGGCGCCGGCCGACCTGCTCCGACATCGCCCAGCCGGCGGCGATGAACACCCACACGAACAGCGCGAACGCGATCGTGATGTACACGGTGCGCAGCACGGGGTCGGTCCAGAAGACGAACCAATAGCCGCCCGGGCCGGTGAACGACAGCGCGAAGAGCGTCACGATGCAGCGCAGCACCACGACTCCGCCGACGGCGGCGATGACCGGCCACGGCGAGCGGCGCCTGACGCACAGCCGCACGACGATCGCGAACATGACCCAGGCGCCCACGATCACCACGAGCTCGACCCACGACAGCAGCGACGTCTGCACCGCCCGGGTGGCCACCAGCAGGCCCGCCGGAATGATCAGGGTCAGCCACCGGTCGAGGTCGTACATCCCGAGCGTCGACTCGCGCGCCCGCCAGGGCCGGGTCGACGCGAGCCAGGTCAGCCGCGCCGCCGCCGCGCCCGGACGCCGGATCAGCCGCGTCCGCGCGGCCAGCATGCCGATCACCACCCACGCGAGCGCGAGCACGAGCAGCGCGCGCGCCAGCCATGACATGGCCACGTCGCGATCGCCGCGCTCGACGCCCAGCTGTGCGGCGGTGAGGTTGTAGGCCGGGTGGTCGAGGTCGCCCTCGTACTTCTCCAGATGGGATGCCGCGAGCGCGACGTACGCGTCCCGCGCGGCGTCGCGCCGCTCCAGCGCCTCCGGCGCGAACGTGTCGTGCCACTGACCCTGGGCGAGGATCATCTCGCGGTAAGCGGCCAGCAGCTGCAGCACGTCGACCTGATAGTCGAGGGTGTCGAGGAACGATGCACGCAGCGTCTGGTCGCGCCACGTTCCGGCATCCGTCGCCTGCACGATCTCGCGCATCTGCTCGGCGGCGGCGACCGCCTCGGCTCCCCCGGCGATGGCCGCGTCGATGTCGCCGCCGGTGGCGTCTCGCACGACCTGGTACATGACGTCGAGGACGGCCGAGTCGCCGGTGAGGATGTCCCACTCGAAGATCCACATCATCGGCGGCGGCTCGAGCCCGAGCGCGAAGACGCGCTGGTCGGCGAACGGCTCAATGTACAGCCCCTGCGCGATGGCCTCGCGCGAGTGCGTCATCGCCGCCACGATCGCCTGGACGGTCGCCGGGTCGTCCGAGAACCATTCGCGCGCCCAGGCTGCGGTCACCTGCGCCACGTCGACCTCGGGGTCGAGCGCCAGCGCGCCGGCGAGCTGCGTGTTGAGCTCGTACAGCTGCCAGAACCCGGCCTTCAGGTACAGCGTCATCGGGCCGGCGCGCCACGGCCCGCCGTCTTGCGTCCAGGTCCACACGCCCTCGATGTGCTCGTTCGCGGCGAGCAGCGTCTGCAGCGCCCACTGGTACTCCGCGCCGAGGTCGTTGGGGAACGCGCCGAAGTTCTCGAACTCGCGGCGGCTCTGGAACTCGACGATCCGCCGCTGGTCCCCCTGCTCGAGGGTGTCGTTGAGCGGCAGCCAGGTGTAGAAGTCGCCGAGCGTGTACTTGGTCGACACGATGAGCGCCGGTGAGTGGATGCCGGAGAGCACGGCCTCGTACGACTCCACGTTCGTGTGCATGTCGCCGACAGCCCCGACACCGACGCTCCAGGTGCGGAAGATGACTTCACGCTCGGCCGCCTCGGCCTGCGCGGTGAAGGCGTCGAGCATCGCGCGCACGGCGTCCGCGGTCGTGACCTCGAGCGCCGAGTACACGTCCCAGCCCTCCACGTCATAGACGGCACCGGCCTCGCCGATGCGCAGCAGCACGCCGTCGAGCGAGGGCACCGCCTCGTACAGCTCGTCGAGTCCGGCGGTGTAGGTCTGCCAGAACTCGGGATTCTCGGTGTCGAGCGACCCGAACCGGTCGGTGAGGTGGTCCGCCAGCGGCGTGGTCAGCGCGAGCATGTCGGTGCGCAGGAACACCTTCATGCCCAGCTCGTCGGCCCGCTGCCACAGCGGTGTGAACGCGTCGCGCAGCGCGAGCGCGCGGTCGACGTGGTCGTCGCCGTCGGCATAGACCGGTCCGCCCGGTGCGCCGGCGAACGTCACGAACTCGACGAACCCGGGGAACGCCACCGCGTTGTACCCGTTCGCCAGCGAGTGGCGCACGAAGTCGTCGAACTCGCGGTAGGCGGCCTCGAGGGCGACCTGGTCGACATAGGGCGACTCGGGCAGGATCACATCGGCGAACGCCTTCGACGCGTGCGAATAGTCCGTGCCATCGGCCCACTCGCTGGGGTCGGCGTCCACCCCGACCGCGCCCAGATCGACCATGCGCAGCGACAGGCGCGCGGTGACGTCCTCACCGAGGTGCTCGGCGATCGACCGCCCGGCACGAATCGTGGATGCCATGTCGTACAGCGCCCGGGCAGCCGAGGCCTCGTCGGCGGCTTCGACCGTGAGATCATCGGCGGTGCCGGTGAGGCGGTACGACTCCACTTCAGGCTCGCCGGCCTGCGCGAGCCCGTTGTCGGAGATCTCGAGGGTGATCGTCGCGGTCCCCTCGGTACCCCCGGCGGACTCGGCCGCATCGGCCAGTTCCATGCGGGCGGCGTTGAGTCGCGCCGTCTTCAGTGCGCCGGCAACGGTGATCTCGGGCGGCAGCACCGCCTCGGTGACCTCGGGCACGACCGCGTCGGCCGGCGTCATGGCCGCGGCGGGTTCGGTGCGGATGCCGAGCGCATCGCCGACGATCACGCCGACTCCGGCGCCGAGCGCCAGCAGCACGATGGCGGTGACGAGGGCGATGAGTCCTCGTCGCTGCTTCGCCATCGTCACTCGAGAAGGCTAACCGGGCTCGCCGGGCGCCGAAGAACTGGGCGATAACGGCTGGATCACAACATGCGATCGATCAGATCACGACGCCGCGGCGGGGGTGCGCCGGACGATGGCGCCCGTCCGATGCCACGGCGCGCAGATCAACCGCGCCCCGACCGCGAACCGGCGCCATCGCGCTCAGCGGGCTGCGCTCAGCTGCTGGTGCGCATTGCGCGGATGCCCACCAGCAGCCCGACCACCGCGACCGCGAGCGCGGCGATCCAGCCCCACAACACGGTGACGTCGCCGAGCTCGCCGGCCAGCAGCGCGCGCTCGGCCTGCACGACCCAGTTGATCGGGTTGACGACCGAGACCGCGCGCATCCAGCCCGGCGCCTGGTCGAGGGGCAGCAGCATGCCCGACAGGATCAACAGGGGGAAGATCAGCGTCTGCTGCACACCCCAGAAGAGCCACTCGCGGTCCTTCGTCTTCAGCGCGAGGGTGTACGAGAGCGATCCGAGCCCGACCCCGAACACGGCCAGCAGCGCGAGGCCGATCACGAGGCCCGGCACGTTGATCGTGAAGCCGAACGGCCACGCGATCAGCACGATGACGATCGCCTGCACCACGATCGGGGCGATCTCCTTCAGTGCGCGCCCCACCAGCAGCGACGATCGTGAAAGCGGCGCGACGAGGGTCCGCTCGTGCGAACCGGTCATCATCTCGTACTGCAGGTTCGAGCCGGTCGCGCCGGTGCCGAACAGCACGATCATGACCAGCACACCGGGCACGAACCACTGCAGCGTCTCGCCGACCGGAGCGCCGGACGTGCCGACCAGCAGCGGAGCGAAGAGCCCCAGGAACACCAGCGGCTGCACGAGGCTGAAGATCAGCGAGAACGGGTCGCGGACCACCGGCTTGAGCTCACGGGTGAGCACGTGCCAGGTATCGCGCGCGGGGTTCACCCGCACGGCCGTGTCGGGTCGGATGTCGGTGGCGGTCATCGTCCTGCTCCTTCGGTGACGGCTGCGTCGGTGGATGCTGCTTCGGTGAGGGATGCCGGCGACTCGGCGCCCGCGGCGGGCGCAGCGCCGTCGGCCGCTTCCGCGGCCTGCGTGTCGTCGACGGCCTCGCCTTCGCCCGCTTCGCGCAGGGTGCGGCCGGTGAGCGCGAGGAACACGTCGTCGAGCGTCGGCGGGACGCCCGTGGCGCGTGCGACGGTGATGCCCGCGGCATCCAGCGCCCGCACCGCCGCCGGCAGCAGGGCATCGCCGTCCGGCGCCGTGAGCGTCACGGCGTCGCCCTCGCCGACCACTTCCCGGTCTGTGAGCCCCTGGACGACGGCGACCGCGGCAGCGGCATCGGCCTCCGACGCGAACCCGAGGGTCAGCAGGTCGCCGGCGAGGTTGGCCTTCAGCCGCGCGGCGGTGTCGTCTGCGATGACACGGCCCTTGTCCATCACCATCACCCGCTCGGCGTAGCGGTCGGCCTCTTCGAGGTAATGGGTCGTGAGGAACACCGTCGTGCCGTACTCCTGCCGCAGGTCGAGGATGTGCTGCCACAGGTTCGCCCGGCTCTGCGGGTCGAGGCCCGTCGACGGCTCGTCGAGGAACAGCAGCGGCGGCGCGTGCATGAGCCCGAGCGCGATGTCGAGCCGGCGCTTCTGCCCGCCCGACATCTGCTGCACCGACCGGTTCGCGAAGCCGGCCAGATCGAGCGACTCGATGAGCTCGTCCGCCCGGGCGCGCGAGGCCGGCTTGCTCATGCCGTAGAACGCGCCCTGGCTGAGCAGCTCGTCGCGGGCGCGCTGTGCGAAGCTGCCGCTGGTGAGCTGGCCGACGTACCCGATGCGCGCCCGCACGTCAGCCGGCTGCCGGAGGATGTCGAACCCGACGACGCGTGCCGTGCCGGCGCTGGGTGGGATGAGGGTGGTGAGCATGCGCAGGCTGGTCGACTTGCCCGCGCCGTTGGGTCCCAGGAACGCGACGAGTTCGCCGCGTGCGACCTGGAACGTCAGATCGGTGACCGCCTCGACGGTCTTCTTCTTTACCGTGAAGCGCTTGGTGAGTCCGTGCGCTTCGAGGATCGTTTCGTTCGCCATGACCTCAGGCTAGAAAGGGATGCGGACAGATTCTGTCCGCGATATCTGCCAATCTTGAACCATGTCCGACACCACCACCCGCGCCCTGTCGCTGCTGAACCTGCTGCAGACGCATCGGCACTGGCCGGGTTCCGAACTGGCCGGGCGGCTCGGCGTCACCGAGCGCACGGTGCGCCGCGACGTCGAGCGGCTGCGCGAACTGGGCTACCGCATCGAATCCTCCCCCGGCGCCACCGGCGGCTACCGGCTCGAGGCCGGCAGTGCCGTGCCGCCCCTGCTGCTCACCGACGAAGAAGCCGTCGCGATGGCCATCGGGCTGCGGGTCGCCGCATCGCAGCGCCTCGTGAGCGGGCCCGAGACCACGCTGACCGCACTGGCGAAGCTCGAGCAGGTGCTGCCCGCGCCGCTGCGGCGCCGGGTCAACGCCCTCGCCGAGACGGTGCAGCCGGTGGGCCTGGGCGCCGGCGCGGCGGTGTCGAGCGAGGTTCTGGGCGAGCTGGCCCTGGCCTGCCGCGACCACGAGCGGGTGCGGTTCACGTACGAGGCGGCATCCGGCGCGGTCACGCGCCGCCGGGTCGAACCGCACGCACTCGCGCCCGCGGATCGCCACTGGTATCTGTTGTGCTGGGACCTCGGGCGCGACGACTGGCGAACCTTCCGCGTCGACCGGCTGAGCGGCGTCGAGCACACCCGCGTGCTGTTCGAGCCGCGCCCGCTGACGGCCGAGGAGATCGAGGAGTTCATCCTCGTCGCCCGTTCGTGGGTGCGTCAGGCTGTCGAGGCGGATGCCGTGATGGCCATGCCCCTGGACCAGATGCGCGACTACTTCGGGCAGTGGGGCCAGGGGTCCAGCGCCGAGGACGAGACCCACACGCGGTGGCAGGTCGGCGGCAGCGATTTCCGCGAGACGATGTACGGGCTCTCGTGGATCCCGGCCGGCGTCGAGTACACGACCGACCTTGCGGAGCCGGCTCGGGGCGAGCTGCGCGAGACGCTCGCGCGGATGCTCCGAGCGCTCGATGCCGCCCCGCCGCCGCACCGGCGCGACTGACACCCGGATTCGCCGGAATCTTGCAGGCGTGCGGCGTACCCTCGAGGCCACCGAGGAGGTTCGCATGCGTCGCGTCGGCACACTGGCATCCACTTTCGCCCTTGCAGCAATCCTGACCGCCTGCGCATCGGGAGGTGCCATGCCCGACTCGCCCAGCCCGAGCCCGACCGACCGGTTCCAGACGACGACGCCGGGGCCGATCTCACCCTCGCTCGCTCCGACCGGGGCGCCCGCCGACGTGCCGGAGGCGCGCTGGGACGCGATCGTCGACGACCTCGCGGCACGCGGCATCACCGGCACCCCCGACGTGGTGTCGGCCGAGAACGTCACGTTCAGCGATGGATCGCTCGGCTGCCCGCAGCCGGGTGTGTCGTACACGCAGGCCCTCGTCGACGGCATGCGGGTGATCGTCGCGGTCGACGACGTGCAGTACGACTACCGGTTCGGCCGGGGCGACGCCCCCAAGCTCTGCGAGAACTGAAGCCGCCGCGCCGATCCGCTGCGCAACGCTGACTGCCGGCGGGCCCGAGTCGTGCCAGGGCCGCCCGAACGCGCCGTCCGAGAACGCCGAGGGGGCGACACCCTCGCGGATGCCGCCCCCTCGGACCCGGTGCTACCTGAGGTTCACCAGCAGCGCCTCATCGGCACCCGACTCGTTGTCGGGGACGACGATCATGCTGCCCAGCGGCTGCTGCGCCGCGGCGGCGTCGACGTCGACGACGACCGACACCTTCGCACTGCCGCGGACCGGAACGGTCGCGAACTGGCCGTTGCTGACCGCCGGCGCAGTCGGGTCGTACGATGCCCAGCCGTCCATCGCATCCTCACCGTCCGTGGTGAGGCTGACCGACTCCACGGTGTAGTCGAACGCCCCCGTCACGCCGATGTCGCCGGCCCACACCGGCAGCAGGATCGTGCTGCTGTCGGTGGGCGCCTGCGCCAGGAACCCGCTCGCGTACGTGGCCCCCGTGGCGATGTTCTGGAGGAACACCTCCGCGGTGCCGTCGACCGATCCCGTGCGCACCACACCGGAGTCGTATGAGAACACGATCCAGTCCGGGGTGCCATCGCCGTTGTTGTCGATGACGACGTCGAACTCGTTGCTCGCCGCGTTCGACCACCGGTCGTGCGTGTTCACCGCGAACACCATGAGGTGGTCGCCGCCGGCCGGGAACGACTGCACACCGGCGGCGCGCAGGTCGTAGCCGGTCTTGGCGAACGCGCGCGGGGTGTCCTTCTTGTCGCTCAGACCCCACGTGTACACGTCGGCACTCGCGTCGAGCGCGCCCTTCGTGTTGCGCAGCGCGATCTCCGCCGTGACCTCGCCCTTGTCCCGCTTGGAGACGAGCCGCTTGGTCTGGGTGGTGACGTCGCTGTTCGAGCGCGGCACGAGCAGGTACGGCACCCGCAGCGTGGACTGCTCGGACGTGAGCACGACGTTGCCCGAGATATCGGAGAACGAGAACTGATCATCGCCCGACAGCGAGCCCGGCACGTCCTTCGCCGAGGCGGCGAGGGTCACGATGACCTTGGCCGTCTTGCCCGGACGCACTGTGACCGACTTCGGCGCAACCCGCACCGATGCCTGCACCGACTCTTCGGTCGCCGTGGTCGAGACGCCGAACTTGACCGTCTCGTCGCCGTCGTTGCGGATGGTGACCGTCTTGATGCCCCCGAAACCGAGCCACGACTCCTCGAAGCCGAAGCTCAGCCCCGCCTCGCGCGCCCAGCCGCTCTCGGTGCGGAACGCGTCACCGGTCGCGGTGACCTGCGTCGCCACCGCCTGCGCGGTGTCGACCAGGCCCACGCCGCCGCGGGTGTTGCTCTGGCCCGCGACCTTCTCGGGGTCGGCGGTCGAGACGATCGCCGCGCCCACCTGCGGAGCGGTCCAGTCGGGGTGCGACTCGACGACGAGCGCGGCGACACCTGCTACATGCGGTGCGGCCATCGACGTGCCCGACATGATCGCCGCGCCGTTGCCGGTGCCGACGCCCGCCGAAGCGATCGCGACGCCGGGAGCAGCCACGTTCGGGCTGATCGCACTGTCACCGCTGCGCGGACCCGACGAGCTGAAGCTCGCGTAGCCGCGGAAGCCGGGGTTGGAGATCTCGGCTCCGACGACCGTCGCGGTCGCCCCCGTCGTGAACGCGGCACCGTCCGAGGCGCGCACGCCCAGGAACGGGATCGTCACGGTGTACGGCGTGCCGTCGTCGGGGTTCGAGGTGATCTCGCCCTCGTACGGCGGCAGCGTGTTGTCGGAGTTGACCATGAGCACCGCGGCTGCCCCGGCCTGCTGGCCGAAGATCGCCTTTGCCACCCGCGCGCACGTGCCGCGCTGAACGACGGCGAGCTGTCCGCCGCCTTCGGTGACCCCCGCCTGGGTGTAGTCGGATGCCGCGCATCCGAGTGCTTCGTTGGCCGGCGTCGCCGGGTCGTCGGTCACGACGACGACCTCGAGGTCGCCGACGGCCGACAGGTCGGCGCCGTTGGCGTTGATCGCCTCGACAGCCGTGCCGTCGACGGTGACGATCGCACCGGGGAACGACTCGGTGCTGTCCACGGCCGACACCGCGATGACGCCTTCACCGGCACCGGGCGCGCCGGTGAGGTACGGGTTGGGACCCGAGTTGCCGGCCGAGGCCACCACGACCACGCCCGCGCCGACGGCGTTCGATGCCGCCACGGCACTGGGGTCGTCGGCACGGCCGAAGGACGAGCCGAGCGACATGTTGATGACGTCCATGCCGTTGTCGACGGCCCAGTCGATCGCCTGCACCGTCAGGTCCGTCGAGCCGTCGCAGCCGAACACGCGGACCGCGTACAGGTCCACCTGCGGCGCGACGCCCGGGCCGACCATGAAGTCGTTGTCCGAGGTCGTCTGGTCGTACGGTCCCGCGTAGGTCGAGCCGTCGGCGAGCACGCCGCTGCCGCCGGTGGTTCCGGCCACGTGCGAGCCGTGTCCATGGCAGTCCAGCGGGTTGGCGTCGGGCTGCGGGATCAGCGCGTCGCCCGAGCCGCTGGCGTCGTAGTCGTCGCCGGCCAGGTCGATGCCGCCCTTGACGCGCGGCGCGCCGGGTCCGAACAGCGCCGGGTCCGCGGGCTGGTCAGAGGTGGCCGCGGCTGCCTCGAATGCGTCGACCGTGCCCGGGCCGCCGAAGGTGGCGTGGGTGTAGTCGATGCCGGTGTCGATGATGGCGACCTTGATGTTCTGACCGGTGTAGCCGGTGCTCTCCCACACCTCTGGCACACCCAGGAACGGCACCGAGACCGCGTTGTCGAGCTCCTGCACGGTGACCGGGTGCACGGCCACGACGCCGGGCAGCGCCTCGATCGCGTCGACGTTGTCGACGGGCACCGACGCTTGGATGCCGTTGTAGGCCGACTGCATCTGGGCGTGGATCTTGCCGCCCTTGCCGTTGATCGACCCGCGGATCGAGTCCTGCGCCTTCTTCAGCTTGCTCTTGACGGCCGAGCGCTCGCTCTTCGAGAGGTCGCTGCCCTTCTCCGCCTCGACGACGGCGACGGGGTCGCCCTCCATCTCGATCACGACCGTGACGCGACCATCGGCGCCGACGGACGGCGTGAAGCTGCTGTCGATCTGCCCGGCCGAGCCGGACTCGAGGAATCTCGATGACGGATCGTCACCGGGTGCCGCGGCAAAAGCCGCGGATGTGGGCAGGGTGAGCGCGAGGGCTCCGACCACTGCCAAGATGCGTCGTTGCATGGGACCGCCTTCCGGATGTGGGGGCACGCCTTCACGAAAAGGTGAGTGAAGGCTGATAGGAGGCTATGCAGACACTGACAGCCACCGGAAGGAGCACCTTGTCAGAATGAGAGGAATCTCATCTTGCACATGTGTCAAGCGATGCGCGTTCCGGGCGGCAACGTGCGCGCCGGGGTGCGCGTGCGCAACCACGCCCACCACAGCAGCACGACCGCGAGCAGCACCTGCACACCGAGTCCGACGAACCAGCTGGGCACCGAGTTCGCGACGATCTCCTCGCCCGTCGGCACCTCGTCCTGCTGGTCCTCCCACGGCGCGCACTCGTCCCACGAGGTCTCCAGCTGAGGCGGCTGCTGGGCGCCGCGCACGCCGACCTTGATCCAGCCGAACACGTCGACGGGGTCACCGTGCTCGTCGAACTGGGTCGGGGTGGCGTCGGCGAGGATCACGAACGGGTTCGTGGCCAGCAGCCACCACACCCGATCGAAGCGCGGCACGTTGTAGGTGTCGACCTGCCACTCGCCGCAGACCATCTGCTCGGGGTTGCTGCCGCACGACTCGACGCCCTCGACGCACTGGGGCTCGCCGGTGACGGGGTCGTACACGGCCGAGCGGTACGAGTTCGTCGCCTCGGAGGAGACGCTGGCGCCCACCAGCCCGAAGCCGATGAGACTGCCGATCGCGAAGGCGGCCACGATCAGGTAGGTGGTCGCGACGGAGAAGAGAGGACGGGCCAGGATGCCGCTGATCGCCACACCGATGGCCGCGATGATCCCCGTCTCGACGACGAGCACCACCGAGGACACCAGCACGACGATCGGGTCCACGCCGCCGGCGAAGGTGGCGATGATCAGGAACGGCACCGTGACGGCGGCGAAGGCCAGCCCGGTGAGCCACGCGGCCACGAACTTGCCGAGCAGGATCTCGCCGGTCGTCGCGAGGGTGACCTGGACGGGGGCGAGAGTGGCGGCATCCCGATCGCCGTTGATGCTGTTGCCGCTGAGGGTCGGAGCGACCAGCAGGACGAGCAGCAGGGTGATGTTGACGACGACCGAGTACACGCCGGCCCCGGCCCGGTCGACGAAGCCGTAGGCGAGGAATGCGAGCAGCGTGATCCCGACCAGCAGCAGGGCGAACACGCCGAGCAGGACATACCAGGAGACCGTCCGCACGCGCTGCAGCAGCTCGAGCCGGGCGATGGTCCACAGCCGCGAGAAGCTCATCGCTGTCCTCCTTCGAGGTCGAGGAAGGTCTGTTCGAGTGCGCCGGTCGCGGCCGCGAACTCGGCGATCGGCAGCCCCGCGCCCACGAGGGCGGTCAGTCCCGCGGCGGCTTCGCCATCCGAGGCGAAGCTCACCAGCAGATCACGCCGGTCGATCCGGATGCCGGTGACGTCGCGCCCGAGGGCCTGCGCGACCGGCAGCGCGCCCGCCTGCGGATCGCGGTCCGCCAGGCGCACGCGCCACATCCGCTCGCGGGTCGCCGCGGCGGCGATGCGCTCGGAACTCACGGTCTCGCCGGCGATGAGGAACACGGCGTCGTCGACGACCTCCTCGAGCTCGGACAGGATGTGGCTCGAGATGAGGATCGTGCGGCCGTCGGCGGCGAGGCGACGCAGCAGCACGCGCAGGTCGACGCGGGCCTGCGGGTCCAGGCCCGAGGCAGGCTCGTCGAGCAGCAGTATCTGCGGGTCGTGCACGAGCGCGCGGGCGAGGCCGAGCCGCTGCTTCTGGCCGCGCGAGAGGACGCGGGCCGGGGCGTCGGCCAGATCGGCGAGCCCGACGGTGTCGAGCAGCTCGGCGGCGCGGCGTGCGGCGACGTCGCGGTCGAGGTCGTACAGACGCCCGGTGGTGACGATCGTCTCGCGGGCAGTGAGAGAGGGCCAGGCGCCCAGCGCGTCCGGCATCCATCCCAGGATGGCGCGGGCCGACGCCGGGTCCGCGATCGGGTCGATGCCGCCGAGTCGCACCGCTCCGGCATCCGGGGCCAGCAGCGACCCGAGGATCAGCAGGAGGGTCGTCTTGCCCGAGCCGTTCGGCCCGACGAGGCCCGTGACGGCGCCGGCGCGCGCGTCGAGCGAGACGTCGCGGACGGCATGGACATTTCCGAAGGAGCGGCGCACCCCGCGCGCGCTGATACCGGCGTCTGTCATGCGCTCACCCTAGGGCCTTTCTATGACTTGGCTGAGAACGATTCGGCAACTTCTCAGCGGAAGATGCCGACGCCCAAGTCGGGGTGATCGACGAAGACGCCGTCGACCCCGGCATCCACGATCAGCTGCCATTCGGACTCGTAGCACCCGAACGCCGCCTTGTCGCGTCCACGCCGGAACTGGCCGATGAGGAAGGCATTCTCGGGGCGGCACGTCCAGGTGAACACCCGCATTCCGCGTGCGTGCGCGTCGGCGACGACCGGGGCGGGGCCGGTGGCGCGTCCGCGCCGGTCGGGGGCGAGGATGATGCGCTTGTCGAGGCTGATGCCGTCGACCCGGCCGGCCAGCGCGTCGAGCCCCTCCGGCTGCAGCAGCGAGCGGTACGTGGGCGCGTGCCGGCCGTGCGCGGCGACGAGGTCGAAGGGACGGCCCGACGACTCGCAGAGGAAGATGTACGTTCCCCGGATGCCGTGGTCGCGCACCTCGTCGAGGATCGTGCCCTCGAAGGACTCGACGATCAGCGGCAGCCGTCCGTCGGCCCATCCCGCCGCGTGCAGCTCGGCGGCGATGAGTCCGGCGAGGTCGAACCCGAGGCCGGCCATGTAGGTGGCGTGCTTGATCTCGAGGACCACGCCGATCTCGCGGCCCTGATCCAGCGATGCCCGGGAGACGAGGTCGAGCACGTCGCGCAGCCGCAGCACCGGCTGGGTGTCGTCGAAGCTCGCGCTGCCGGCCCGCAGCTGGGGCAGCCGCTCCCGGCAGCGAAGGGTGGCCAGCTCGTCCCAGGTGAAGTCCTCGGCGAACCAGCCGGTCAGCGCGGTGCCGTCGATGGTCTTCGTGGTGCGGCGTCCGGCGAACTCGGCGCGGGTGGCCACGTCGGTGGTCGAGCCGATCTCGTTCTCGTGACGGACGACGAGCACGCCGTCTCTGCTGACCACGATGTCGGGCTCCACGGCATCCACCCCCAGCTCGAGGGCGAGGTCGTACGACGACCGGGTGTGCTCGGGGCGGTAGCCGGGGGCGCCGCGGTGTCCGATGACGAGCGGTGTGCGGCGCGGCATCCGTCCAGGCTACCCGGCCCGGCGACGCGGAGTTCCGGGCGGTTTTTCAGCCGCCCAGTGCCCTGCGCAGGCATGCGTCGGATAGCCTGGAGGCCCGCAGCAACTCGCTGCGAGCCGACTTTGGAGTAAGTAGAGACCATGGCCTCCAGCAACTTCGCATTCAACAACCCCGCGTTCCAAGAGCAGCGCCCGGGCCTGACCCCGCCCGCAGCGACGCAGGCCGGCGCCACGCAGACCTCCGCAGCCTCGCACGCGACGGTCGACGCCGCCGCCAACGCGCAGCTGGAGGGCATGTACGCCGCCCCGCCGGCCGGCTCCATCGACACCGGTCGCATGACCGTCGAGGACACCGTCGTCAAGACGCTCGGCCTGTTCGCGATCCTCCTGGTGACCGCCGTCGTCGGCTGGATGTGGACGATGTCGCCGGTGACCGCCGCGAACCCCGAGCCCACGATCATGCCGTGGATCATCGGCGCGCTCGGCGGGTTCGTGATGGCGATGGTCGTCATCTTCAGCTCACGCAAGAAGATCCGCCCCGCGTTGATCTTCGCCTACGCGGCCTTCGAGGGACTGTTCGTCGGCGGCATCTCGGCCTACTTCGAGATGATCTGGCCCGGCATCGTGCTGCAGGCCACGCTCGCCACCCTGTCGGTCGTGGGTGTCACGCTGGCGTTGTTCGCGAGCGGCAAGATCCGCGCGTCGAAGAAGGCCACCAAGATCTTCCTGATCGCGATGGTCGGCTACCTCGTGTTCTCGCTGATCAACGTCGTCATGATGATGTTCGGCGCCTTCCCGGCCGGCAGTGCGGGCCCCTTCGGCATGCTGAGCCAGCCGGTCTTCGGCATCCCGCTCGGCCTCATCATCGGCGTCCTGGTGGTCATCATGGCCGCGTACTCGCTCGTGCTCGACTTCGACTCGATCCAGCAGGGCGTCCGCAACGGTGCGCCCCGCCAGTTCGGCTGGTTGGGCGGATTCGGCATCATGGTCACCGTCGTGTGGCTGTACGTCGAGATCCTCCGCATGATCGCGATCCTGCGCGGCAGCAACTGAGTCTGCTGTTTCTCGAGGGCCGTCCGGTGAACCCGGGCGGCCTTCGCCGTGTGTGGGGTTGACCACGCGGCATCCCCAGGTCCGCAGAATGCGACCAAGTTCGCACCCGGATCCCGGTATCGATGCGAACTTGGCGCGAGTCTGCGCACGTGCGCGCGTTCTACGCGGCCGCGTCCTCCTCCGCGACGGCCACGCGGCCCGGGATCGCGTCGATCAGGCGCCGCGTGTAGGCCTCGCGCGGGCGGGCGAACAGCTCGCGGGTCGGGGCGTGCTCCACGAGGCGGCCGTGCTCGAGCACCGAGACCTCCTCGGCGATCTGGCGCACCAAACTCAGGTCGTGCGAGATGAACAGGTAGGTCAACCCGTCCCGGTCGCGCAGCTCCATGAGCAGGTCGATGATCTGCGCCTGCACGGTGACGTCGAGGGCCGAGGTCGGCTCGTCGAGCACGAAGATCTCGGGGCTCAGCGCGAGCGCCCGGGCGATCGCGACCCGCTGCCGCTGTCCGCCCGAGAGCTCCGCGGGGCGCCGGTCGAGCAGCTCGTGCGACAGGGCGACGCGGTCCAGCGCCTCGTCGACCTTGCGCTTGCGGTCGGCCGCGCCGGCGCCGGTGGCCAGGCCGATCGGCTCTTCGATCAGTCGCCGCACCGGCAGCCGCGGGTCCAGCGCCGACAGCGGGTTCTGGTACACGAGCTGCAGCTGTCGCGCGTGCGGGTTCGATGAAGGCGGGTCGGGCGCGAGCGCGCGCTCGCCCACCTTCACCGCTCCGGCGTCGAACGACTCCAGCCCGGCCACGATGCGCGCGATGGTCGACTTGCCCGAGCCGGACTCGCCCACCAGCGCGTGGATGCTCCCCCGCCGCACGGCCAGATCCACGCCGGCGACGGCAGGTGCCGGCGTCCCCGCGAACCGCTTGACGAGTCCCGAGACGGACACGGCAAGGGGGTGGGATGCCGCGACCGCGCGCAGCCGGTCCGCGTAGCGGTCGGGACTGAGCGCGGGGGCGTTGGTGAACAGCACGCGCGTGTAGTCGTCGGCGGGGTCGTCCAGCACCAGCGCGGTCGGGCCGTGGTCGACGAGGCGCCCGTTGTGCAGCACGGCGATCCGTTCGGCGCGGTCGCGGGCCAGCGCGAGGTCGTGCGTGATGAACAGGACGGAGAGCCCGAGGTCGACGCGCAGGTCGTCGATCAGGTCGAGGATCGTGCGCTGCACGGTGACGTCGAGCGCCGAGGTGGGCTCGTCGGCGATCAGCAACCGCGGCGTGCCGGCGATCGCGATGGCGATGAGCACGCGCTGCAGCTGACCGCCCGACAGCTCGTGCGGGTACCGGCCCAGCTTGTGCACGGCATCGGCGATGCCCACTCGCTGCAGCAGGTCGACGGCACCGGCGGTGCGCTCGGCGCGCGGCACGCCGCGGCGCCGCAGCTCGCCGCGCAGGCGCGAGCCGATCGTCTGGAGCGGGTCGAGCGAGCTGAGTGGATCCTGCGGGATGAACCCGATGTCGCGCCCGCGCAGACGGCGCCACTCGCGGTCGCCGAAGCCGGTGACATCCCTGCCCTCGAACTCGATCGACCCGCCGGCCACCGCGCCGTTCACCGGCAGCAGTCCGGCGGCGGCGAGCGCGATGCTCGACTTGCCCGAGCCCGACTGACCGACCAGAGCGACGGTCTCGCCGCGCGGCACGGTGAAGGTCACGTCGTCCACCACGGTCCGCGTGTCGTGGTCGCGGCGGTACGAGACCGACAGGCCGCGGACGGCCAGGGTCGGGGCGGGGTCGTCGATGCGCGCGAGGTCGTGCGCGGCAGGTGCGGTGAGTGTCATGCGTCGGCTCCGTTCGGTACGTGCGAGAGGAGGCGGCTCACGCGGCTGATCGACAGCACGGTGAGGATGATCACGAGACCCGGCAGCAGGGTCAGCGTGGGGTTGGACGAGATGTACTCGCGACCCTCGGCCACCAGCAGACCCCACTCGGGCTGGGGCGGCGGGGCGCCGTAGCCGAGGAAGCTCAGCGCGGCGATCCACAGGATCGAGGCGCCGAACTGCAGCGTGGTCATCGACAGCACCGGCCCGTATGAGTTCGGCAGCACGTGGTGCCACAGCACTCCGACCGGCCGCACGCCGAGGTGACGTGCGGACTCCACGAATGTGAGCGCGCGTACGCGCAGCACCTCCGAGCGCATGAGCCGGGCGAACATCGCCACCGACGCGATGCCGACCGCGATCGCCGCATTGACCGAGCCGAACCCGAGCGCGACGACGATGACCATCGACAGCAGCAGGCCGGGAATCGACAGCAGCACGTCGACGATGCGGCTGATGACGGTGTCGGCGGTCCGCCCGAAGTAGGCCGCGATGAGCCCGAGGAGCGATCCGACGCCCAGCCCGATGACGACCGCGATGAAGGATGCCAGGAGCGTGCGCCCCGTGCCGTGGACGACCCGGGTGTAGAGGTCGCGCCCCAGGTAGTCGGTGCCGAACAGGTGGGTGAGGCTCGGCGACTGCAGGGTCTGGCCGGGAGCGACCTCGAGCGGGTCGTACGGCGACAGCAGCCCCGGCGCCGCCACGGCCACGGCGAGCACCAGCAGGAAGGCGAGCGCGGCGATGTCGAAGGCGGCCAGGCGCCGTGTGTTCCGGGGTCGGCGCGCGGCGACAGCGGCGACCGGCGCATCGGCGGTGAGCTGACTCATGAATGGGCTCCTTCGCGGGTGGATGCCGGCGGCTCGGCGGTCACGCCGGCGCCCACAGCCACGCGGATCGCGGTGCTGTCGTCCTCGCCCGCGCCCGCCGGCCCGGTGGCGCGTGCGGCGCGCCGCGCGGCCAGTCGCGGGTCGATGAGCGGGTAGACGAGGTCGGTGATCAGGTTCACCGTGGTGAACACGATCGAGACGAACATGACGACGGCGAGGACGACCGGGCCGTCCTGCGCCCGCACGGACTGCTCGGTGAGGAACCCGAGGCCGGTGCGCGAGAAGATCGTCTCGGCGATCACCGACCCGGCCAGCAGTTCGCCGACCGTCAGGCCCAGCAGCGTGATGGCGGGGATCGCACCGTTCTTCAGGACGTGCCGCCCGATGATCCATCCCGGTGCGGTGCCCGACGCGCGCAGCACCGTGACGAACGGCTCCTTCGAGGCCCGGGTGAGGCCCTGGATCAGCACCTGCGCGATCGGCGCGCTCACCCCGATCGCCAGCGTCGCCGCCGGCAGCAGGAGCGACTTAAAGCCCTCGTCGCGGATCGACGAGAACCACCCGAGCTGGTAGGCGAACACCTGCAGCAGGATCAGGCCGATCAGGAAGCCCGGGGTCGCCAGCGCCAGCACCGGCAGGGCGCGGACCGCGCCGCGCAGCCGCGGCCACGGCGCGAACACCGCCACGAGCGCGATGAGCAGAGCCAGCGCGACCGAGAACACGAGCGCGAGCGTGGCCAGTGCGAGCGTCTCGCCGATGCCCTGCGCCATGAGATCGTTGACGCTGCGCCCGTCCTTCAGCGAGTAGCCGAGGTCGCCGGTCAGCACGCGCTGCACCGAGATCCAGAACTGCTCCAGCGGCGGCTTGTCGAGGTTGTAGTAGTTGATGATCACCCGCGCCTGGTCTTCGGGGATCGGGTTCTGCGGGTTGTTGATGCGGCTCTCGATCGGGTCGCCCGGCAGGAGGAACAGCACCGCGTAGACGAACACGTAGGTGAGGGCGACGACCAGCAGCGACTGGCCCAGGCGCCGCACGATCACGGACGGCGACACGGCTACTTCTTCTCGGTCCAGGTGTCGTAGAACCACGGCCGCGCCTCGTAGGTGGTGCCGAAGTCGTGGATGTGCGGCTGGATGCCGAACACCTGCGTGTCGTCGATGATCGGCAGTCCGTAGGCCTGGTCGATCACGTGGCGCTGGATCTCGCCGACGATCTCGGCGCGCTCCTGGTCGCTGGTCGCGACCGCCTGCGCCGCGTACAGTCCGTCGAGCGTCTCGTCGGCCTGCGCGAAGCCGTACAGGTTCGACTGCGTCGAGTTGTAGTTGACGTTCTGGCGCACCCAGGCGTCGGCCTCCGGCCAGCCGTTGCGGCGCACCGCGACGTCAGGGTTCGCGAGGATCGTGGAGTAGTTCGCGTAGTCGGTCTCTTTGATCTCGAGCTCGATGCCGAGCTTCTTCAACTGCCACTGCACGAGCTGGAACAGGGGCTTCGCGGTGCTGTCGAACACGTCGACGTAGGTCAGCAGGTGCAGGCGCTCGCCGTCCTTGGTGCGGTAGCCATCGGCATCCACCTCGGTCCATCCGGCTTCGTCGAGAAGGCGGTTCGACTCGTCGGGGTCGTAGACCAGCTCGGCGGAGAGGTCGACGTAGCCGAAGGTCGTCGGGGTGACCGTGCTCGTGGCGACCTGCCAGTTCTCGGTGTAGAGGTCGTCGATGATCTGCTGCCGGTCGATGCCGTGCTGCAGCGCGCGTCGCACGTTGATGTCGTCGACGAACGGCGCCGACTGGCGCACATCCCAGATGTTCACGTTGCCCGCGCCCTGGATACCGACGACGGTGATGCCGGCCGCTTCGAGCCCCGCCTCTTCACTGGGCTGGATGTAGCGGATGAGGTCGGACTCGCCCGACTTGAGCGACCCGAGCCGGACGCTGTCCTCGGTGACGGGGATGACGACGATCTCGTCGAGGTACGCCTCGCCCTGGTGCTCGAGGCTCGGCGGCGCCCAGTCGTAGCCGGAGCGCTTGGCGAACACGATCTCCTCGCCGTACTTCTCGGATTCGACGACGAACGGCCCCGAGCCGATGATGCCGGTGATCTGCGACTGGGCTTCGAGGGTCGCGTCGATCGTGGCGTCGGCGACCAGCGACGTGCGCCAGAACGACAGCACGTTGAGGAACGGCGCGTACGGGGCGGTGAGGGTCACGGTGACCGTCTGAGCGGCCTCGTCCGAGGTGACCGAGGCGACCTCGGGGAACCAGTTGTCGGCCGGGATGCCCTTCTCCTCATCGCCGTATGCCTGCCACTCGAGGTTGCGCTGCACGCTCGCGGCGTCGAGCGGGGTGCCGTCGCTGTAGGTGACGCCGTCGACGATCTCGAATGTGTAGACCAGGCCGTCGTCCGAGACGGTCCAGTCCGAGGCGATGTAGGGCAGCAGTTCGCCGGTGGCCGGATCGCGGTAGATCAGCCGGTCGGTGATGTTGGTGATGTACCCGCTGTCCTGCCAGGTGCCGCTCGACTGCAGCTGGGTGTTGCTCGACAACTCGGCGTCGAGGTACACAAGGCTGCCGCCGGCCTTGTCGGTGCTCTGCGTGCCGGTGGCGGTGGGCGCGGCGCAGCCGACCATGAGGGCTCCGGATGCCAGTGCGCCGACGGCGGCGATGATGAGGCGACGGGGGCGAATGCTCATGCGGTGCTCCTGCGAGGGTTCGGGTGGATCTTGTGGGGCGGCGAGAGTGCCGCCGGATGAGGGATGCCGCCGTGGACCAGCCCCGGCGACGTGCTCATGCAAGCAGTCGCGTGCGTTCGTGTTTCGCGGCGTCGTCACATCGGGCAACCCGATGTCACATGGCGACATGCGAGGTTGCCGGGCGTAACGCTGCACGCGAGTGAGCAATGCGCGGCCGTACAGTCGCTCGATATGACCTCCCCCTCACTCGTCGCGCCTCGCATCGCGACCCTCGAAGAGTTCGACCGCGAGCTCGACACCCTGCTGATCGGAGTCACCGCGCGCGCCGCCGATCAGGAGCGCTCGGGCACGCTGCTGCGTGACGATGTCGCCGCGCTGCAGGCACTCGGGTTCGGCGCGCTCCGGCTGCCGGTCGAGTCGGGCGGGCTCGGTCTGAGCTTCGAGCAGTACGTGGAGCGGCTCATCCGGGTCGCGGCCGCAGACTCGAGCCTGGCTCACATCTACCGCGGGCACATCGCCTTCGTCGAGGGGCTGCTGGCCGAATACGACCCCGATCCGGTGAACAACCGCACGTGGACCCGTCGCATCGCCCGCGGCGACCTCATCGGCAACGCCCAGTCCGAGCGCAACGCGACCGCGGACCTCACGACCGTGCTCGAGCGCGACGGGGACCGGCTCACGCTCACCGGCCGCAAGTACTACACGACCGGCAGCATCTACGCGGACTGGATTCAACTGAGCGCCCTGGACGGCGAGCAGTGGGTGGGCGTCACGGTCTCGACCTCCGAGCCGGGGGTCGTCTCGTACGACGACTGGGACGGGTTCGGCCAGTTGCTCACCGGCACCGGCACGACGACGTTCGACCGGGTGCCCGTCGACCCCTCGGACGTCGTGGCAGCACGCGAGAACCCGGAGCGCGGCGATCACATCGCCGCCGTGTTCCAACTCGTGCTGCTGGCCGTCGTAGCCGGCATCGGCCGCGCCGCGCTGCGCGACACGATCGAGTTCGTGCGGCCGCGGCGCCGCATCTTCGGCTTCGCCGGTGAGACGCTGCCGCGCGAGGACACCCTGGTGCAGGAGACCGTCGGGAGTGTCTCGAGCGCCGCCGACGCCGCGGTGCGTCTGGTGTTGTCGGGCGCGCGCGACATCGAGGGTGCCGTGCGGCGCCGGAGCGGCGGCGGGGCGGATGCGCTCGGCGACGTCCTGCTCGATGTCTTCCGGCTGCAGCAGGTCGTGGCCCCGATCGTGCTCGACGCGATCACCGAGCTGTTCGAGGTCGGCGGCGCCTCGGCCGTCAGCCGCACCATCGCCCTCGACCGCCATTGGCGCAACGCCCGCACCGTGCACTCCCACAACCCCGCGGCGCAGCGGCGTCGCGCGATCGGCGACTTCGAGCTCAACGGTCAACGGCCCGTGTGGCGCGGTGCCGCGGCGTCGGCTGCCCAGGCGACCGACGCCGCCGGCACTCCGGCATCCATCACCGACGACGCCGGCACTCCGGCATCCACCCTCACCCAGCCCGAGGAGAACCGCTGATGGCCGAGAAGAAGCGTCTCATCCTGAACCTGTTCGAGATGAACACGGTCAGCCACATCACGCACGGGCTGTGGCGACTGCCCGACAACAACCGCGAGCGGTTCAACGACATCGACTACTGGATCGAGCTCGCACAGATCCTCGAGGGCGGCGGTTTCGACGGGATCTTCCTGGCCGACGTGGTCGGCGCGTACGACGTGTTCCGCGGCGGGCCCGAGACCGCACTGCGGGAGGGGATGCAGATTCCGAGCAACGACCCGCTGCTGGTCGTGCCGGCGATGGCCGCGGTCACCAAGCGGCTCGGCTTCGGCGTCACGTTCTCGACGACGTACGAGCCGCCGTTCGCGTTCGCGCGGCGGATGTCGACGCTCGACCACCTCACCAAGGGCCGGATCGGCTGGAACATCGTCACGTCGTACCTGCCGAACGCGGCGCAGAACTTCGGCCTCGACCAGGAGGTTCCGCACGACCAGCGCTACGAGATCGCCGACGAGTACCTGCACGTGCTGTACAAGCTGTGGGAGGGCTCATGGGATGACGACGCGGTCCTGCGCGATCGCGACGGCGGCCTGTACACCGACCCGTCGAAGGTGCGGTACATCGACCACGTCGGCGAGCACTTCCGGGTGAAGGGCCCCCACCTGGCGGAGCCCTCGCTGCAGCGGACGCCGGTGCTGTTCCAGGCGACCGGGTCGCCGGCGGGCATCGCCTTCGCCGGCCGGCATGCCGAGATCGTGTTCACGGGTGGCCGGTCCGTCGAAGACTTCCAGCGCAACGCGCAGGCGATGCGGTCGGCGGCTGTGGGTCAGGATCGGGATGCCGGTGACATCAAGTTCATCGTGCAGGCCGGGGTCGTCGTCGGTCGCACCGAAGCGGAGGCCGCCGACAAGCTGCGGACCTATCGGGCGCATCAGAGCCTCGACGGCATCTTGGCGCATTCGAGCCTGCCGGTGGATCTGACCGCGTATCCGCGTGAGACGCCGCTGTCGGAGATACCGGCTGCTTCGGGCCGTTTCCCCCTGCCCGGTGCGACGGTGGGCGAGGCGCTGGACAAGATCATCGAGGGGCGCGAGGATCGCTTCTTCGTCGCCGGAACGCCGAAGGTCGTCGCGGACGAGATCGAGCTGTGGCTCGACGAGGCGGGCATCGACGGCATCAACCTGCGGCAGTACCACTCGTTCGACACCGCCCGCGACTTCGCCGAGCTGGTCGTGCCCGAACTGCGTCGCCGCGGCCGGCTGCGCGAGGACGAGGCTCCGACGACGCTGCGCGAGAGGCTGTTCGGCCGCGGCGACCGGCTGCCCGCGTCGCACACCGGCGCCCGCTACCGCGGCGGCGCGAACCTGGGCGTGCCGGAGCTCGCGCTCACGGTCTGAGGTCGACCGCGCGACGGTCCCCACGTGCGCAGAATCGCGCCAAGTTCGCACCGGATCGGCCGTTCGCGTGCGAACTTGGCGCGATTCTGCGCAGTTGGGGCAGGGCCGGGTCAGTCGGCGAGCAGGCGGGCGAGGACCAGGTCTTCCCACGCCATGCCGACCGCGCTGTACAGGGCAGGGTGGCCGGCGCGGCGGATCACCCGGCCGGCGACGAGGTCGACGAGGTTCGCGGGAGGGTGCGACTCCCAGTACTCGCGCGGCTGCGCGCTGAGCAGGTTGCCCGACTCGCGCAGCGCCGACGCGCGCGCTTCGACCACGATGTCGGCACGGTCCACGAGCGCGGCATCCACTTCGCGCGCGTCGAGGCCGTGCGACCCGATGGCAGCGACGACGGCATCCCGGCGCACGAGCGTCCCGTCGAGCACCGGCGCCGCGGACGACGTCGCGCAGATGATCACGTCCGCCGCCGCCACGGCCGCAGCGGTCGAGATGACCTCGGTCGCGGGCGCGACAGCGGCGGCGGCGTCGATGACGACACCCGCGTTCAGCCCTGCAGCCGCGAGCCGCGCGACCAGCGGCGCGGCGCGTTCGGGCGAACGCCCGGCGATGAGCACGCGGCCGATCTCGCGATGCGCGGCGATCCAGTGGACGTGCGCCTCGGCCTGCGGACCCGAGCCGAGCACCAGCAGCGTCGGGATGGGCCGATCGCCCCACAGGCGCGTGACCGCGAGGGTCGTGACGGCCGGCGTCCGCGCGAGCGTGAGGGCGGTGCCGTCGATGATGGCGGTCGGCGCGAGCGTCTGCGCGTCGAACAGCAGGTAGTGCCCCTGGATCTTGGGGTGCCCCGCGGCGGGGTTGTCGGGGGCGATGGTCAGTACCTTGATGCCCACCGCGCCAGGCACTTCGGCGGGCATCAGCAGGAACTCGCCGCGCGCCAGCCCGCTGAACAGACGCGGGGAGTCGGCTTCGACGTCGAGCCCGCCGGCCAGTGCCGCGGCGAGCGCGTCGACCGTGGCTGTGGGAGTGAGCCGCTCGCTGACGGTGGCGGCATCCAGATACGGAATGGAACTCATGCGTGGGTCCTCCTCGGCAGCACGATCCGCTGACGCGCTTCTTCGTTGCCGGCGCGGTCGGTGGCGGCGAACTCGATGACCTGCTCGGTGTCGGTGAGCGCGCGGACGAACGCCTCTTGGAAGGTGCCCCAGAACGTGCCCGGTCCCTCCCATTGGATCCGCTCGACGCCCGACACGTCGTCGGAGGCGTCGAGCGTGATCTCGACGCTTGCGCCGAGCGATTTCACGCGCGCGCGAGAGACCGGCGGTGCGGTGTCGACGCTGAATTCGCGGCTCGTCGATCCGACGGCACCGTGGGCGTCGATGACGCGGGCATCGATGGTGTGGATGCCGTCGTCCAGCACGACCGGGCCCGCTCCGTCGTTCCACGCGCCGCCGTCGAGCCGCCAGCTGCACTGCAGCTCGGCGCCGTCACCGAGGTCGACGGGCTGGACATGGACGCGCGGCGACGACAGGTACCAGCCGGAGGGCGCGGCCGTGATGTCGGCGACGATCTCGACGGCGGGTGCCACGGGCGTCTCGTCGTCGGGCACGGTCCACGTGAGGGTGCCGTCCGCGGCGGTGGACCACGCGGCCCGCTCGCCCGTGGTGACCGTGACGGTTCGCGCATTCGCGGTGTCAGGCGATGCCCCGGGGACGATGCGGGCGAGGGACTCCCCCGCCGCGACCAGGACGTTCTCGAGCTCGTCGCGCGACAGCAGGCCTTCGGCACGGACGGCGAGTGCGACCTCGAGCACGCGGTCGAGCAAGGCGTCGCCATCGCGGAAAGCGCCGTCGGCCCACAGAGCACTGAGGAAGGTCGAGCCATCCGGCCGGCGGCGGTTCGGCACACCGGTCAGAACGCCGGCGAACGCGATGACCTCATCATCGGCGCGGAGGTACATGTGGTAGCGGGAGTCGGCGCCCGACCAGCACGGTTCGAACTCGAGACCGCCGAGCGAGATCACGCCCGCTCCGAGATCTGCGGCGCGGGCTTCGCGGGCCGGAGCGTCGCCGGTCAGCGGCCCCGCGGCCGGAGCGTCGCCTCTCAGCGGCCCCGCGGCCAGCGCCTCGCCGGTCAACGAGCCGTCGATGCGACGCGCCCCCCACAGCGGCGCACCGATCGCGGTCGTCGCCTCGGAGCGGGCCAGCAGCAGCGTCGGGCCGAGGAACAGCGCCTGCAGACCGGGGTCGTCGATCGTCCGCTCGGCGCGCAGCGGGAGGGGCAGGGTGAAGCGCACCTCGTCACCGTCGGCCCACACGCGGTCCAGCGTCACGAACGAAGCGGGGATGCCCGTCGCTGCCTTTTCGCCGTTCACGAAGACGTCCACGGTTCCGAGAACCCACCCGGGAATCCGCACGTGGATCGCGCGCGCGAGGGTCGCCGCCGGTCCGTCCGGAGGAGCACCCGCCGCACCCCGCGCGAACCGCACGCGGACGTCGCCGCCCACCGGGTAGGCCGAGTCGACCGTCACCTCGAGTCCCGCCCACACTGCCGAAGCTGCGAACAGCTGCGTGATCCACAGCTCGCCGTCGCCCTCGGCGAAGACGGCCTCCTGGTAGGACACGTGGTTCTCGAGGCCGGTCCCGCCGCAGCAGGTGCCGACGTTGTCGTACTCGCGCAGCGCGCCCGGGTGGACCGGGAACATGTAGGTGACCTCAGGGCTCACGTCCGAGCGCACCGCGCGCCGCGACCCGAGGATGTGGTTGACCAGCGCCCGCTCGATGTAGTCCTGGTAACGCGCATCGCGCGTGTGCTGGAACAGCCGGCGTGCGATCTTCACCAGGTTGTAGGTGGCGCAGGTCTCGGCGTTGCGGTGGCCGATGTCGCCCGCGACCGTGGCGGGCGGCCCCCACAGCTCGCTCTCGCCGGTGCCGCCGTGCGCGTACATGCGGCCGGGCACGAGCTGGCCCCAGAGGCCCGTCACGGCATCCAGGTACCGCGGCGTGCCGGTGATCTCGTACTGGCGCAGGTACCCGAGCAGCTGCGGCAGGTGCTGGTTCGCGTGCATGTCGGTCAGGATGTCGGTGCGCGCGGCACCGGCATCCATCAGCGCATCCTGATCGAACATCGCGGCGGTGTCGAGGAAGACCGGCTCGGCGGCGACGACGCTCAGCCGCGCCATGGTCTCGTTCATGCCGCCGAACTCGCCGGCGATGTACAGCGACCACATCCGCTGACGCCGGCCCGCGTCGAGCCGCACGAGCCGGCTGTGCACCCAGTGCCCCATGCGCGTGACGACCTCGAGCGCCTGCGCGCTGCCGGCGAGCTCATACGCGTCGAGCAGCCCGGCCATGATCTTGTGACACGTGTAATACGGCGCCCAGATCTCGCCGTACGGCGCGTAGTGCTCGAGCCGCGAGAACTGCCATTCGCCGTACGCGGCGAGGAACCCGGGGTGCGAGTAGCGGCCCGTCGCGGCGAGAGCGTCCTGCACCTCGGCGAGGCCGGCGACCAGCTCGTCGACCTTCGCGCGCAGCGCGGGTTCGTGAGTGGATGCCGCGGCCATCGCGAGCATGGACAGGAAGTGCCCGGCGTAGTGGCCGCGCAGCAGGTTGGCGGTCTGGGCGTGCTCGCGACCGGGGTAGTCGGTCTCGCTCCAGGGCTGCTCCTGCGGGTGGCCGAAGTCCTCCCACGTGCCCGGCGGCTGCGCCCCGCGGGTGTCGAGTCCGGCGTTGCGGCGGAACACGGCCAGCACCCGGTCGACGGGGTACACCCGCGCGAGGTGCAGCATCTCGTCCCGCGCACGCGCGAAGACTCCGCCGTGCGCAAGACGGACGGTGCCGGTCGGGAGCGGGTTCACGGCGGGTGCGGCGGCGACGATCGGCATGTCAGCGCCCGGCGAGCAGTCGGGCGGCCCAGGCCTCGATGCCGGCCGCGTCGATCGGCAGGGCCGCCGACAGCACTTCGGCTCCGTCGGCCGTGACGAGCAGGTCGTCTTCGAGGCGCACCCCGATGCCCCGCAGCTCGCGCGGCACGGTCAGGTCGTTCGCGTGGAAGTACAGGCCCGGCTCGACGGTCATGACGACGCCCGGCTCGAGGTCGGCGCCCATGTAGTCCTCGTACTCGGCGTGGCTGCAGTCGTGCACGTCGAGGCCGAGGTGGTGGCCGATGCCGCACGCGAGGTAGCGGCGGTGCTGCTGCCCGTCGGGCGAGAGCGCCTCGTCGACCGAGACCGGAAGCAGATCCCAGTCGTGGAGCCCCTGCGCGATGACCTCCATCGCGGCGAAGTGGAAGTCGAGGTACGGCGTGCCGGGGCGCACGTGGGCCATGCCGGCCCGGTGCGCGCGCTCGACGAGGTCGTGCACGGCGCGCTGTTCGGCGCTGAACGTGCCCGACGCCGGCACCGTGCGGGTGACGTCGGCGGTGTAGAGCGAGTGGGTCTCGACGCCCATGTCCAGCAGGAGCGCCGCGTCGGGGAGCACCGGCCCGTCGCACCGCACCCAGTGCAGCACGGGCGCGTGCGGGCCGGAGCCGACGATCGTCGAATACCCGGGACCGTTGCCGTGCGTGCGCGCGTGCCGGTCGAACGTGCCCTGCAGCCACCGCTCGCCCAGGCCCTCGCCGATCGCGGTCGGCACCTCGCGCATGACGGCGGCGAAGCCGGTCACCGTGGCGTCGATCGCGGCGCGCAGCTGCCCGATCTCCCAGTCGTCCTTGACCATGCGCAGCTGCGACAGCGCGCGATCGAGCTCTGCCGATCTCGTGAGGTCGAGGGACGCCAGAAGCGTCTCGTCGACGGATGCCGCGGCCTGGCCGCCGGCGATCGCGAGACCGTCCAGGGCCTCCAGCGCACGCACCTCGATGCCGAGGGCGTCGGACCACTCCGCGACGCCGGGTGACGCGCCGACCCACAGCTCGCCGTGCAGCGCGTTGCTGAAGAATCCGTCATCGCCGGGCCGGAACGGCGCGGGGATGTACAGCGTGGCATCGTGGCCGCCGCCCGCGGGCGTCATCACGAGCGTGCTGCCTTCGATCTGGCATCCGCTCGCCCAGACGAAACCGCTGTTCGCGCGGAACAGGTATGAGGCGTCGTCGTTGCGGACCGGCGCGATGCCGGCCGAGAGCACGAGCGTCTGGCCGGGGAACCGGTCACTGAGCCGGCGCCGGTGGTCGGCTGCGGCGGCCGCGGTGCCGGGCACGAGGCTCGGCAGCACCGGCTCGTCGCCCCAGCCCTGGGCGATGAACGACGTGAACGCGGGGATCTGCGCGAGGCGCGGGTAGCGGGTGCCGGCGTACGGCGGGCGGGCGGTCATCGCTCTCCTCCTCGGTCGCGGACCAGTTCGCGCAGCCGCTCGAACACCCGCGCGGTGCCGATGCCGTCGTGCTCGAACTCGTTGGTCACCCAGTGCTGGGCATTGCCGAGGCCGCGGAGCGTCTGCAGCTGCAGGTCCGCGTCGACGTACATGTCATCGAAGTAGACGGCGGCCGCGACCGGCACCTCATTGGCTGCGAGCCGGTCGACGTCGTAGAGGGTGCTCCAGGTGGGCCGCTCGGCCAGTGCCTGCACGGCGGGGGCGAAGCCGCGCAGCAGCCGGACCTCGTCGAACATCCACGGGAAGGCCATCTCGCCGGTGAACAGCAGCGGCCGCCGGTCGCCGTCGAACTCGGGGCGCCGGTCGCGCTCGCGCTGGGCCGCCCAGGCGATGGGTCCGTTGCCCCCGTCGCCGTAGATGGATTCCTGCAGCGTCCAGAACAGCGGGTTGGCCGCCGAGGAGGTGCGGGCCAGGGCCCCGGCGAGGAAGCCCTCGGACAGCCGGCCGGGACGGATGAAGGCGTCTTCGATGAGCCAGTGCATGCGCTCGAAACCGGGCTTCATGCCGAAGTCGATGCCCAGCGACTGGAACCGGTGCACGGTCAGCCGGTCGCCGTCGGGCAGCCGCACGTCTTCGGCGGCGAGGTGATCGGCGATGCGGGCGACGGCATCGATGTCGCCCGGGTGACGACGGTAGTACTCCGCGGTCTTGTCTGCCACGCGTGAGAAGGTGCGGCGGTAGACCTCGTTCGCGTCGGCGGGGATGCCCGGGATGCCGCCGCACACATAGCTCGCCGACAGGGCCTCGGGTGCGTGCGACAGGTACGCGAGGGTGATCCAGCCGCCGAAGCTCTGCGCGATCGTCGCCCAGCGGCGCCCCTCGTACACGGTGGTGCGGACGTGCTCGAGGTCGCGGACGATCGAGTCGGCGCGGAAGCAGGCGAGGTAGTCCGCGCCGTCGTCGCCGCGCTCGGCGACGATCTGGGCGTCGATCGGCGTGCTCCGTCCGGTGCCGCGCTGGTCGACCAGCACGATGCGGTAGTTCTTCAGCGCCTCGTCGATCCAGCCCGAACGGTCGACCGGCCGGGGGTTCGCGCCGCCGGGCCCGCCCTGCAGGTACGTGAGCAGCGGCAGGTCGTCGGTGCGGCGGTCGGGGTCGACGAGCTCGCGGACGAAGACCTCGATCTGCTCGCCGCCGGGGGCGTTCCAGTCCAGCGGCACGGTCACGGTCTGCTCGCGGACATGGATGCCGGGCAGGTGGTACTCGGTCACTTCTCTCCTCCTTCGGCCGCGCGCTCGGCGGCGATGAGCTCGGCGCGCGCCTGCTCCCACTCCGGGTTGATCTGCGGGACGGCGGAGAGCAGCTGCTTCGTGTACTGGTCCTGCGGGGCGTCGAAGACGGCATCCCGCTCCCCGTGCTCGACGATCTTGCCCTTGCTCATCACGGCGACCGTGTCGGCGATCTGCCGGACGACGGCGAGGTCGTGGGCGATGAACACGTACGAGAGCCCGAGCTCTGCCTGCAGATCGCGCAGCAGGTTGATGACGCGAGCCTGCACCGACACGTCCAGCGCCGACACCGCCTCGTCGCACACAACGAGCTTGGGCCGCACCGCCAGCGCCCGCGCGATGCCGATGCGCTGGGCCTGACCACCCGAGAACTGACCCGGGTAGCGCTGCTGGTGGTCGGGGTTCAGTCCCACCCGCTCCATCAGGTCGCCGACGAAGGCCTTCCGCCCGCCGGGGATCTTCTTGCCCTGGTACTCCAGGGGGGCGGCGATGACCCGCTGCACGGTGTGGCGCGGGTTGAGCGAGGAGAACGGGTCCTGGAAGACGACCTGCACGTCGGAGCGGAACTTCGTCAGCGCAGCGCCCGTCGAATGGGTGACGTCGGCGCCGTCGAACTCGACGGTGCCGCTGGTGGCATCCAGGAGCTTGGCGGCTATGCGTGCGGTCGTCGACTTGCCGCTGCCCGATTCGCCGACGATCGCGGTCGTCTTGCCGGGGAACACGTCGAAGCTGACGTCGTCGACGGCGCGGAACACGGTCTTGCCCGCGAACACGGCGCCCCGGCCGCGGCCGACGAACTCCTTCGTCACGTTCTGGACGCGCATGAGCGGCTCGGTGGCGGTCATTCGCCGATCTCCTTCATCGTCCCGACGGTGTCGTCGATGCGGGGCACCGCGTCGAGCAGGGTGCGGGTGTACGGCTGGGTCGTGCGGGCGAACACGTCTTCGGCGGTGCCCTGCTCGACCTGGAGCCCGTCGCGCATCACGAGCACGCGGTCGGCGATCTCGCTGACGACGGCGAGGTCGTGGGTGATGAAGACCATGCCCATGCCCGTGTCGGCCTGCAGATCCTCGAGCAGCTCGAGGATCTGGGCCTGCACGGTCACGTCCAGCGCCGTGGTCGGCTCGTCCGCGATCAGCAGGTCGGGCTCGAGGCAGACCGCCATCGCGATCATGATGCGCTGCCGCATGCCACCCGAGAACTGGTGCGGGTAGTAGTCGATGCGATGCTCGGCGTCGGCGATCTGCACCCGGTCGAGCGCGTCGATCGCGACCTTGCGCGCCGCCTTGCGGCTGCCGCCGCGGTGGGCGCGGTAGGCCTCTTCGATCTGCAGCCCCACGGTGTAGTACGGGTTGAGCGACGACAGCGGATCCTGGAAGATCATGCCGATCCGCTCGCCCCGCACCCGCCGCAGCTGGACGTCGGAGCGTGCGGTCAGCTCGTGTCCGTTGAGCTTGATGCTGCCGGTCGTGCGGCCGCCGGTCGGCAGCAGCCCCATGATCGCGAGCGAGGTCATGGACTTGCCCGAGCCGGACTCGCCCACGATCCCGAGGGTCTCGCCGGCCTCGAGGCTGAATGTCGCATCCTTCACCACATCCACGTCGCCGCGCGAGGTCGGGAAGGTGACCGTGAGGTTCTCAACCTCGAGCAGGCGGGCACCGGGGAGCTTGATGCCGACGGTCTTCAGGGACGTCGTGTGCCGGGGAACGCTCATGACGACTTCACCCTCACTCTCGGGTCGAGCACCGTGTACAGCACGTCGACGATGATGTTGGCGATCACCACGAGCGCGGCCGCCAGCAGCGTCACCGCCATGATGACCGGCTGATCGTTCTTCTGGATCGAGTCGGCGGTGAGCTTGCCGATGCCGTTGAGGCCGAACACGGTCTCGGTGATCAGCGCGCCGCCCAGCAGGCCCGCGAAGTCCATGCCGAACAGCGTGACGACGGGGGTCAGCGACGGCCGCAGCGCATGCCGCTGGATGACCGTCGAGGAGTGCAGGCCCTTGGCCCGCGCGGTGCGCATGAAGTTCTGGCCGAGGGTGTCGATCACGTTCGTGCGGACGATGCGCGAGTACATGGCGGCGTACCCGAACGCGAGCACCGTCCACGGCATGATGTACGTCTGGAACCACCGCAGCGGGTCTTCGGCGAACGTCACGTCGGCCGGGAACGGCAGCCAGCGCAGCTGGACGACGAGCACGTACTGCAGCAGCAGGGCGACGAAGTAGTTGGGCAGGCTGATGCCGGCCAGCGCCGCGATCATGACGCCGCGGTCCCAGAAGGTGCCCTGCTTCATCGCGGCGAGGAGGCCCCCCGCGACGCCGAACAGCAGCCACAGGATCGCGGCGCCGACGGCGAGCGTCAGCGACACCGGGAAGCGCGACACGATCATCTCGGTGACCTGCTGGTTGGTCTGGAAGCTGAAGCCCAGGCACGGCACGGCGCACTCGACGGCGTTGGGGCCGGTGCCGAACGTGCGGCCGCCGAAGATGCCGGTGATGAACTGCCAGTACTGCGTCCAGAACGGCTGGTCGAGACCGAGGGTCGCGTGGATCTGCTCGATCCGCTCGGGGCTGCAGGTCTTGCCGCAGATCTGGTAGGCGGGATCGGGCGAGAGCATGAAGAAGATCGCGTACGTGAAGACGCTGATCAGGAACAGGACGAGGACGGATGCCGCGAGGCGACGGACGATGTACCAGAGCATCAGGCGGCGTCTCCCGCGTCGAGCGTCTTGCGCAGCCGGTCGCCGATGACGGTGAACGACAGCACGGTGAGGAACAGGAAGGTGCCGGGCACGATGAAGAACATCGGGTCGACCGAGTACCACGGCACGGCTTGCGCGATCATCTGGCCCCACGACGGGGTGGGCGGGGTGACGCCCACGCCCAGGAAGGACAGGCCCGCCTCCGTGCCGATGTAGCTCGGGACGGCAAGGGTGGCCAGCACGATGATCGTGCCACGGAGGTTGGGCAGCACCTCACGCATCGCGATGCGCAGCGGCTTGGCGCCGGAGGCGCGGGCGGCCTCGACGAACTCCGAGTTGCGCAGGCTCATGGTCTGCCCGCGGACGACGCGCGCGGTGTACGGCCAGCCGAAGATGCTGAGCACGATCACCAGCAGCGCCGGGCGGTTGCCGGCGGGAAGGGCCGAGAGGATCGCGATCATGAAGATGAGGGTGGGAAACGCCATGAGGAAGTCCATGACGCGCGAGACGATCTGGTCGACGACGCCGCCGAAGAATCCGGCCAGCATGCCGAAGACGACGCCGAGGGTGGTGGTGATGACGGTGGCCGATGCCGCGATCATCAGCGACACGCGTGCGCCGTAGGCGATGCGCGCGAAGATGTCGCGTCCGCTGCCGGGCTCCACGCCGAGCCAATGCTCGCTGCTGATGCCGCCGCCCGGACCCACGGGCAGGCCGCCCAGGTCGGGATCGATCGAGTCCGGGTCGAACTCGTAGGGACCCCAGCCGGTGATCTGCACGATCAGCGGGGCGAAGATCGCCAGCAGGGTGACGAAGATGATGAAAAGCGCGCTCAGAACCACTGCGGGGGAAGACCGCAGCTCTCGCCATACTCGCCGGCCCGGGGCCGGGGCGCCGTCTGGTGACAGCGCCCCGGCACTTTCGGACTCGACGGCCAGTTCACTCGGGACCGTCGACATCGTCTTTACTTGCTCGGGTCGACCAGGCCCACCGACACGAAGTCGATGCCGCCCGAGAAGCCGGCGTGCGAATAGGCGCCGGCGATGTTGCTGCCGGTGACCGAGAGGACCTTCTCGTACAGGAGTGGGATGCCGGGGGCCTTGCTGACGATGGTCTGATCCAGCGCGCTCCACGCGGCGTTCGCCTCGTCGATGTCGGCCATGGCACGGATCTCGGTCATGCGCTCGTTGACCTCGGGGTCATCGAACTGCGCGATGTTGGAGTTGCCGGTCGGGAAGATCTGCGAGCCCTCGAACAGCGGGGGCAGGAAGGTCTCACCGTTGGCCCAGTCGGGGCACCAGCCGGCCAGCGCCGCGTCGGTCTGCTGCGACGTGTTGCCGATGGTCTCCCAGTAGCTGGCGGTGTCGATGACGTTCAGGTTCACCGTGATGCCGGCCTTGGACAGCGACTGCTGCAGCGATTCGGCCTGCGCCTGGGTCTTGGGCGTGGTGCGCATGTCGAGTGAGAACGAGAAGCCGTCGGGCAGACCCGCCTCGGCGAGCAGCTCCTTCGCCTTCTCGGGGTCGCCGGCGTCGTCGGCCGTCTCGAAGTCGTTGAAGTCCTCGCGGCCGGCCATCTGCGGCGGCAGCATGGTGTGGGCGATATCGGCCAGCAGCGTGCCGCCGGTGCCGGTCTGGGCCGACTTCTTGTCGACAGCCCAGGCCACGGCCTGGCGCACGAGCTCCTGGTCGAACGGCGCCTTGGTGGTGTTCAGGCCGAGATAGGTCGTGCAGCCCTGGATGCCGTCGATCGTGCGCGCCTGGATCTCAGGGGTCTGAATGCGCGAGATCGCGGCCGGCTGGACCGAGCCGCCGATCGCGTTCGCGTCCTTGCCCTGGTCGGCGATGAGCCGCTCGTCGATCGTGGCCGGGTCCAGTCCGAACGTGTACTCGAACGAGTCGGGCAGCGCGGCGCGGATGTCGTCGGTGTCGGCACTCCAGTGCTCGTTGCGCTCGAGAACCAGCGACGATCCGGGCGTGTACTCGGTCACCTTGTAGGGGCCCGAGGAGATCGGCTGCTGATCGATGCTGGTCGTCGTGACATCGCCCTCGGCGGGGAACGGCACGAAGACATTCTGCGCCACCGCGCTGGCGAAGTCGGCGAACGGCCGGCTCAGGTGGAAGACGATGGTCTTCTCGTCGGGCGTCTCGATCGACGAGAGCTGACCCGAGCGGTAGATGCCCTCGTAGCCGTCGGTGTCGGCCAGCAGCAGGCGGGCGTACGGCGAGCCCACGGCGATGTCGGGGTCGAACGAGCGCTCGACGCCGAACCGCACGTCGGCGCTGGTGATCGGGGTGCCGTCTTCGAAGAAGATGTCGTCCTTCAGCGTGAAGGTCCACACCGTGGCGTCCTCGTTCGGCGTACCGAGGTCGGTCGCGAGGTCCGGCACGATCTCGGTGCCTTCGGCGCCCTCACCGGTCGACTGGCTCGTCAGGGTGCGGTAGATGAGCCGGTAGAAGTTGTTGACACCGCCGTCGAAGCCCTGCGCGGGGTCGAGGTGGGAGTAGTCCGAGTTCTGGAGGACGTAGATCGTGCCGCCGTTGCCGCCCTCGGCGCCGGGAGCGTCGTCGTCGGTGCCGGGGGTGCTGGACGAACAGCTCGACAGTGCGAGCACTCCGACGAGCGCGATGCCGAGAAGGTACTTCTTTCTCATGGGATGCGTTCCGTTTCTCTGTGCCTGAGACCACGGTGGCGGACCACAGTGGCTGTGTCTCAGTGGGGTGGGTTGCCGTCATCGCGGGGGCGCGTCCTGGGGCGCGCCATCGCGATCAGGTCGTATGTACGATCAGGCCTTTCTGCACGTACCGTGTGACATACCACCATACGGGGAAGTCATCGGAATGTGTACCGTGTGACATATTATTCTTCCCGGCCAGCGAGAATCCAAGGGGAAACCAGGTCGCTACCGATTCGTTACGCGGCCGCAACACGACGCGCACCGGTCAGTTCGCGGCGTGCGAGCCCCAGTTCAGCGACTCTCCTGCGCGGGCGCGAGCCTGGGGCACACCCCACGGATTGTCGTCGCGCAGCGGTGCCGGAAGAAGCACGGCGGGGGCGTCCTGGTAGGACACCGGCCGCAGGAACCGACCGATGGCCGCGGTGCCGACCGAGGTGGACGCGTCGTTGGTCGTGGCCGGCCACGGGCCACCGTGCTGCATCGCGGGGGTGACGGCCACGCCGGTGGGCCAGCCGCCGAACAGCACGCGTCCGGCGTGCCGGGTGGCCGCCTGCACGAGGCCGCGGATCCGCTCATCATCCTCGCGCTCCCCCACGTGCAGGGTCACGGTGAGATTGCCCTCGAAGAGCGTGTCGAGCGCGCCGACGAGGTCGTCGCCGGGTCCGTACTCGACGAGCACGGCAAGCGGGCCGAAGCTCTCGTCGAGCACGGCCGCACCGGCGGCGGCCACATCGGCCAGGGAGGCGGCGTAGACCGACGGGCGGGCCCAGCCGTGGCCGTCTTCGGCGATGCGGATCTCACCGTCGGCGATCGAGCGGATGCCGGGCGCCGAGGCCACGGCATCCCTTCTGTCCTTGTAGGAGTCGGCGATGCGCGGGTTGAGCAGACGGTGTTCGGCGATCTGCGCGGCCTCGGCGGCGATGCGGTCGTCGAGGCCGTGTCCGGCCGGGACGAACACGAAGCCGGGCTTGGTGCACAGCTGGCCGGCCGATCCCGACACGCTCGCCACGAACCCGGTGGCGATGGCGTCGCCGCGTTCGCGCACGGCCGCCTCGGTCACCACGACCGGGTTCACCGAGCCGAGCTCGCCGAAGAACGGGATGGGGGCGGGCCGGGAGGCGGCGATGTCGGCGAGCAGCCGGCCCGCGTGGATCGAACCGGTGAACGACCCGGCTGCGATGCGCGGATCCCGCAGCAGGGCGACACCGGCTTCCTGCCCCGTCACGATCTGGAAGACGCCGTCGGGCATGCCGGCGCCGGCGAGCGCCTCGGCCACCACGGCCGCAGTGCGCTGCGACAGCTCGGGATGCCCCGAGTGCGCCTTGACGATGACCGGGCATCCGGCGGCGAGCGCGGCCGCGGTGTCGCCGCCGGCGACCGAGAACGCGAATGGGAAGTTGCTGGCCGCGAAGTTGAGCACCGGGCCGAGTGCGACGAGGTAGCGGCGCAGGTCGGGGCGCACACCCAGCGCGAAGTCGGGGTCGGCCTCGTCGATGCGGACGTCGAGGTATTCGCCGTCGACGATGGTGTCGGCGAACAGGCGCAGCTGCACGGCGGTGCGCTTCAGCTCGCCGCGCAGGCGGGCCTCGGTCAGGCCGGTCTCGGCCGCGGCAACACCGACGAGCTCGTCGGCGTGGGCCTCGAGTGCGTCGGCGACCGCGACGAGCGCCCGGGCGCGGTCGTGCGGGGCGGTGGCGGCGAACGGCTCGGCGGCGTCGGCTGCGGCCTGGGCTGTGGCGTCGAGTGCGGGGGGCAGGGTGGTCACAGGGGGCTCCTCAGAACTGGAATCCGGTCGGCATCGGGTCGGCGGGGTCGAGCAGGTACTGCCCCATCCCCGTCACCCAGGCGCGGCCGGTGATGGTCGGGATGACGGCGGGCCGGCCGTCGACCTCGGTCTCGGCGATGAGGCGGCCGATGAACCGGGTCCCGATGAACGATTCGTTGATGAAGTCGGTGTCGAGCGCCAGTTCGCCCCGCGCCCACAGCTCGGCCATGCGCGCCGAGGTGCCGGTGCCGCACGGCGACCGGTCGAACCAGCCGGGGTGGATCGCCATCGCGTGTCGTGAGTGCGCGGCGGTCGAGCCGGGCGCGATGAACTCGACGTGGTGGCAGTGGTCGAGTCCCTCGATGAGGGGATGCCGGGGCGGTGCCTGCTCGTTGATGGCGGCCATGATCGCAAGGCCGGCCTGGATGATGTCGTCCTTACGGTCGCGGTCGAACGGCAGGTCGACGTCGTCGAGGTTCACCATGGCGTAGAAGTTGCCACCGAACGCCATCGAGTACGGCACGGTGCCCAGGCCCGGCACCTCGATGGTGACATCGAGGGCGTCGACGTAGCTCGGGACGTTCTCGATGGTGACCGCGTCGGCGTGGCCGTCGGAGACGGCGACCTTCGCGATGACGAGGCCGGCGGGGGTGTCGAGCCGGATCGTGGTGACCGGCTCGACGACCTCCACCATGCCGGTCTCGACGAGGACCGTCGCCACGCCGATGGTGCCGTGCCCGCACATGGGCAGGCAGCCCGACACCTCGATGTAGACCACGCCCCAATCGCAGTCGGGCCGGGTCGGGGGCTGGAGGATCGCACCGCTCATGGCGGCATGACCGCGCGGCTCGTTCATCAGGAACAGCCGGATCTCGTCGAGATGCGCCATGAAGTGCAGCCGCTTGTCGTTCATGGTGGCGCCGGGGATGACCCCGACGCCCCCCGTGACGACGCGCGTGGGCATGCCCTCGGTGTGCGAATCGACCGCGGTGATGACTCGTGACGACCTCATGTCTCCAATTCTCCCCCGCCCGGCCTCACGACCGACCGGCGCTCAGTCGCTCAGCGCGATGCGATGTAGTCGAGTGCACGCAGCGTGTCGCGGCGCACTCCGGCCTCGTACTCGGCCGACAGCGGGCCGCGCGGCGGGCGGCTCGGCCCGCCGTAGCTCTGGCCGGCGATGTCGATCGAGAGCTTGATCGCCTGCACGAACTGCGTCTTGGTGTCCCAGCGGAACACGGCCACCAGCTGACGGTACAGCTCGCGCGCCTCGGCGATCTTGCCGGCGGTGACGAGGTCGTAGATCTCGACGGCCTCCTTGGGGAAGGCGTTCGGGTAGCCGGCGAACCAGCCCACCGCTCCGTCGACGAGCGACTCGAACAGCAGGTCGTCCGACCCGGCGATGACGTCGATGTCGCACAGCTCCTGGATCTCGAGCACGCGGCGCACGTCGCACGAGAACTCCTTGATCGCCACGACGTTCTCGAGCTCGAACAGCTCGGCGACCAGGTCGGGCGTGAGGTCGACCTTGGTGTCGATCGGGTTGTTGTAGAGCATGATCGGCAGGCCGACCTCGCTGAGCTTCGTGTAGTGCTCGATGACGTCGGCACGGCTGGCGCGGTACATCGTCGGGGGCAGCGCGAGCAGTCCGTCGGCGCCGTCCTCCTTGGCGTACTGCGCCCACTGCACGGCCTGGTGCCAGCCCGGGGCGTGGATGCCGGCGACGACGATGCCCCGGCCGTCGACGGCCTCGACGGCGACCTGCACGACCTTGCGGCGCTCGTCGTCGGTGAGGGCCGAGTACTCGCCGAGCGAGCCGTTCGGGCCGACGCCGCGGCATCCATTGCTCATCAGGAAGTCGACATGCTGCGCGAAGCGGTCATAGTCGACGGCGAGGCCGGCGGGGGCGCTCGGGTCATCCTTGAAGGCCAGGGTCGTGGCGACGACGACGCCGCCCAGGTCGAAGTTCTTACTCATTGCGGTGATCCTCTTTCGGTGTCGGGGGTGGGTGTCGCCTCGGCCAGTTCGGCCAGGCGCACGGGGGTGACGATGGGACGGTGGTCGGCGCGGCCGCCGTCGGCGTCGGCGCCGATCAGCTGCTCGACGGTGCGGCCGCACATGCGGCCCTGGCAGATGCCGAGACCGGCACGGGTGGTGAGCTTGACCGACCGCAGCGAGGCCTGCTCGGTCGCCGCGGCGACGTGGCGCAGTCGTCCGGCGGTGACGCCCTCGCAGCGGCAGACGACGGTGGCGTCGTCGAGCCACTTCTGCCAGCCCGGGCGGATGCCGTGTGCGGCTTCGAGTCGCTGCGCGAAGTGCGTGGTGGTGCGTCGGCGGCGGGTGAGGGATGCCGGGATGTCGAACGGCTCGGCCACGGTCGCGGCGGCGGCCGCGAGCCCGGCGATCTCGCCTTCGACCAGCGCCGCATCGGCGCCGCCGACGCCGGTGACCTCGCCCGCGGCGAAGACCCCGGTGACCGACGTCTGCTGCCCGTCGTCGACGACGACGAAGCGCTCGGGGGTGAGTGCGCAGCCGGCGGCGATGGCCAGCTCGACGCGCGGGAGGAACCCATGCCCCACGCAGACGGCGTCGGCCTCGATGGTGCGCTCGGTGCCGGGGATGGGTGACCAGCCCGCATCGAGCTTCGCGACGGTGACCGACTCGACCCTGCCGTTGCCGTGGGCCGCGATGACGCCCTCGCCGAGCCGGTAGGCAATGCGGTGGCGGAGGTGGCCGCCGACGTAGCCGGCCAGTTCGGTCGCCTTGTGCGCGGCGCCGAGCAGCCGCCACGGGCGGGGCAGCCAGCCGCGGGTGAGGGCGGGGATGCGGGCCGCTTCGTGCACGCTCGTGACCTGCGCGCCGACCTGGGTCAGCGAGGCGGCGACGGGCAGCAGGAACGGTCCTGCGCCCGAGACGACGACCCGGCGGCCGACCGCGACGCGCTCGCCCTTGGCGAGGGCCTGCGCGGCGCCGGCGGTGAAGACGCCGGGCAGGGTCCAGCCGGGGAACGGCAGCGTGCGGTCGTGGGCGCCGATCGCGAGGATGATCGCGTCTGCGCGCAGCTCGTGGGCGATGCGCGCCTGGCCGTCGACCGGGCCTTCGAACGCGTGCACGCGCAGGGCGCCGTCGGGGTCGCGGTCGATCGCCCAGACCTGGGTCTCGGCCAGGATCCGGATGCCGGGGTCGCTCGCGAGCGCATCGCGCAGCGCCGTGAAGGTCGACCAGCCGTGGTGCAGGCGGTGCTCGTGCGCGCCGCTGCGGGCGGCGGGCAGGTGCCGCCAGTACTGGCCGCCGAGAGCGTCGGCGGAGTCGACGAGGGTGACGGCGACTCCGCGCGAGCGGGCCGCCTTCGCCGCGGCGAGTCCGGCGGGGCCGGCGCCGAGGATCAGGACGCCGGTCATGCGCGGGCCTCCTCGTGCGTGTCCGGCAGGCGGTCGTGCTGGGTGCAGACCTCGTCACCCTCGCGCACGCGGCGCAGGCACGCCCGCACGTCGCGGGTCTCGCCCACGGTGACGATGCAGTCGAAGCAGACGCCGATCCCGCAGAACACCCCGCGCGGCTCTGCGCCGACCGCGGTCGTGCGCCAGGAGGTGCGGCCGGTCGAGAGGATCGCACCGGCGATCGTCTGACCCTCGATGGCCGTCGCGGGCTCGCCGTCGAGAGTGAACCCGATCGTGTGGCCGCGCCGCGGGGCGGCCGGGTCGTCGGCGTGATCGCGGAGGTACGCGGTCATGCGGCCTCCTCGCCGAGGACGGCCGCGCGGTCGACGCGGAAGGGCGTGGCATCCACCGGCGTGGGGTGGCCGTCGATCAGCGCCGTGATGATGTCGGCGGTCGACACGGACAGGCCGATGCCGGCGCCCTCGTGACCTGTGGCGTGCCAGAGTCCGGGCATGCGCGGGTCGGGGCCGATCACCGGCAGGTGGTCGGGGACGTAGGGGCGAAAGCCGCCGTAGGTGCGCATGATCGATGCGTTCGCGAGGAAAGGGAAGACGCGCATCGCCTTGCCGGCGAGCTCGCGCAGCACCTCGACGCGGAGGTGGTCGTCGAACCCGACCTGCTCGCGGCTCGAGCCGATCAAGACCGTGCCGCCCTGGGTCGACTCGATCACACTCGAGGTCTGCAGCGCGGCGTCAGCGGACTGCGTGGCACCGAAGTAGTCGCCGTCGTACACCTTGTGGAACACGCGGTGCGGCATGCGGGTGGTCACCAGCACCATGCCGCGGCGCGGGCGGACGTCGATGCGGGCACCCAGTGCGGTCGACAGCCCGGCGGCCCAGGGGCCGGCGGCGTTGACGATGACGTCGCCGTGGAGATCGCCGTGGTCGGTGTGGATTCCGGTGAGTGTGCCGGCGCGGACGATGCCGCCGGTCACGGTGGTGCGCATGCGCATGACGGCGCCGGCGGAACGTGCCGAGCGGAGCATCGCCTCGGCGGCGATGACCGGCTGCACCTGCGCGTCTTCGGGGTAGTGGATGGCGGCGGTGATCGCGGGGTTCAGCGCGGGCTCGAGGTCGAGCGCCTCGGCGGTCGAGATCTCGCGGGCGACGACCCCGGCATCCCGCTGCGACGCGGCGAACGTTTTCAGGGGGTCGGCGCCGGCGGCCGTCGTGGCGACCACGACGCCACCCTTGGCCTCGAATTCGATGCCGGGGAAGTCCGGTCCGCTCTCGTCGCGCAGCTCGGCGCTGAGGGTGGCCCAGCGGCGGCGGGCGTGCTGTGCGAGGACGAGCTCGGGCCCGGGCCCCTTGTCCGAGACGAGCAGGTTGCCCTCGCCGTGCGAGCTCGTGCCCGAGACCGCGTCGGCGCGATCGACGATCGCGACCGTGCGACCGGTCTGCGCGAGCGCGCGGGCGCAGGCCGCACCGACGATGCCCGCGCCCACGACGATGACGTCGTAGCCGCGTGTGCGGTCGTCGGTGGCCTGCGAACTCATGTCAGTAATATGTCACATACTGCTGACGGAGGCAAGCGGATCGACGGTGCGGTGTTCCGCACGTGACGAGGTGGCTGTTGCGGACTCGCGTGGCAGCGAGCACGACTGCGGTCTCGCTCGGCTGCGCAGGCCCCGGCCTCGCTCGGCAGCGAGGGCCCGATCAGGACGCGGCGACCGGGTCGGCGGAGTCCTCGGGGTGGCCCGACCAGACGCCGAGAACATGGCTGATGTGGTGGCTCATGACGCGCCGGGCTCCCGCCGCATCGCCGGTCGACAGCGCCCGCAGCAAGTCGAGATGCTCGGCAGCCGAGTCGGTGAGGCGCCCCGACTCCAGGAGCGCGGTGAGCCCGATGAGGCGGGTGCGAGAGCGCAGGTCGCTCACCATCTGCACGAGCAGGGGATTGCCGAGCATCGCGGTCAGTCCCAAGTGGAAGGCGACATCGGCCTCCAGGTACGTACGCAGGTCACCGCCCTCGGCGCCGGCGATGATGTCGTTGGCCGAGGCCGTCAGCTCCTCGAGCCTGTCCTGTGGGAACTGCGTCGCCAGCCGCTCCATCGCCGGCGGCTCGAGCAGCTGGCGCACCTCGACGATGTGCGCGAGCTCCTCGTCACTGACTTCGGTCACCCGGAAGCCCTTGTTCTTGACCGCCTCGACGAAGCCCCGGCGCTCGAGTTCGAGCATCGCCTCGCGCACCGGCGTCGCCGACACGTCGAACTGCGCGGCCAGCGTCGGCACCGAGACCAGGGTGCCCGGCGCGAGCTCGCCCGACACCACGAGTGCGGAGAGGGCGCGTTCGACCGACTCGCGGATGCTCAGCCGCGCTTCCACGGGCTGCACGTCAAGCTGGACCACTGCGACTTCCCCTCGCTGGGCAATGTACTGTGCCACACATTACACACTGCCGAGGCGGGGCGCGTTCTGACCCAGAGTTTCCTGACTCGCAGTTCTGCGCAGCCGTCCCGGGCCGCCGGTCACGAAGTGCGCAGTATCGGACGAACTTCGCAGGCGAACGGCGGATCTGATGCGAACTTAGCGCGATCCTGCGCACATGGGTCGCCGACCACACCCCGGACGCACGAATGCCGGGGCGCGCGGGCCCCGGCATCCATTCACTCCCACTCGATGGTCCCCGGGGGCTTGCTCGTCACGTCGAGTACGACCCGGTTGACGTCGCGGACCTCGTTGGTGATGCGGTTGGAGATCTTCGACAGCACGTCGTACGGCACACGCGTCCAGTCGGCGGTCATCGCGTCCTCGCTCGAGACGGGACGCAGCACGATCGGGTGACCGTAGGTGCGACCGTCGCCCTGCACGCCGACCGAGCGGACATCGGCCAGCAGCACGACCGGGCACTGCCAGATCTCGTTGTCCAGGCCGGCCTTCGTCAGTTCCGCGCGGGCGATGGCGTCGGCGTCACGCAGAATCTCGAGGCGGTCAGCGGTGACCTCACCCACGATGCGGATGCCGAGGCCCGGCCCCGGAAACGGCTGACGGCCGACGATCGCCTCAGGCAGGCCCAGTTCACGGCCGATCGCGCGGACCTCGTCCTTGAACAGGGTGCGGAGGGGCTCGATGAGCTCGAACTGCAGATCTTCGGGCAGGCCGCCGACGTTGTGGTGACTCTTGATGTTCGCAGTCCCGGTGCCGCCGCCGGATTCGACGACGTCGGGGTAGAGCGTGCCCTGCACGAGGAACCGGATCGGCTCGCCCTCGGCGGCCGCCTCGGCGACGAGCTCGGCCTGCACCTTCTCGAACGCGCGGATGAACTCGCGCCCGATGATCTTGCGCTTCTGCTCGGGGTCGCTGACGCCGGCGAGCGCGTTCAGGAACGTCTCGCGCGCGTCCACGGTGATCAGCCGCACGCCGGTCGAGGCGACGTAGTCCTGCTCGACCTGCTCGCGCTCGCCCTTGCGCAACAGGCCGTGGTCGACGAACACCGCGACGAGCTGGTCGCCGACGGCCTTGTGCACGAGCGCGGTCGAGACGGCCGAGTCGACGCCGCCGGACAGGGCCGACAGCACGTGGGCGCTGCCGACCTGGGCGCGGATCTTCTCGACCTGCTCGGCGATGACGTTGCCGCTGTTCCAGTCGGGGGCGAGGCCTGCGGCCTTGTGCAGGAAGTTCTCCAGCACGGTCTGACCGTGGTCGGAGTGCTTCACCTCGGGGTGCCATTGCACGCCGTAGAAGCGGCGGGCATCGTTGCCGAACGCGGCCACCGCGGTGGCGGCGGTGCGGGCGAGCACCTCGAATCCGGGCGGCGCGACGGCGACCTGGTCACCGTGGCTCATCCAGACGTTCTGCTCTACGGGCTGGCCGCCCAGCAGCACACTGTCGGTGATGATCGTGGCATCCGTCGCCCCATACTCACGGAGGCCCGTCTGCGCGACTTCGCCGCCGAGCTGCCGGGCCATCACCTGGAATCCGTAGCAGATGCCGAGGGTCGGGATGCCGAGGTCGAGCACACCGGTGTCCAGCGACGGTGCGCCGTCTTCGTACACGGACGACGGGCCACCCGAGAGGATGATGCCGACCGGGTTTCGCGCCGCGACCTCTTCGGCCGTGGCGGTGTGCGGGATGATCTCGCTGTACACGCCGGCCTCGCGGACGCGGCGGGCGATGAGCTGGGCGTACTGCGCACCGAAGTCGACGACCAGGACGGGCCGCTGCTCGGTGTCGGTGGGTGCAGAAGTGGTCACCGCGTGTGCTCCGTCGGGGTTGCAGGGGTCGGGGTCTCGGCATCGGCGGGCGGCTCGGCCGCCTCACGCCCGGTCAGGTAGGTCTTCACTTCGCGCGCGACGCGGATCTCCATGATGAACGACAGGAACGGCACCACACCGCCCAGCGCCAGCATGATGAAGCGGCCGAAGTGCCAGCGCATGAGGCTCCACACGCGGAAGCACGCGAACAGGTACACGACGTAGAACCAGCCGTGGATCACCAGGATCGCCAGCGAGATGTTGACGCCGTCGCCGGTCGGGATCAGCTCGCAGCTGTCGAGGTTGGGGATGAACAGCGAGAACCACTGGCAGTCGGCGCCCACGATGACGGGGGCGAACCAGAGGAATCCGCCGCTGCCTCCCGCGAAGAGCTCGAGGTGGATCGGCGTGTACTTGAGGATCATCTCGGCCAGCAGCAGAAGCAGCCCGATACCGGTGATGACAGCGGCGATCTGGTAGAACTTCAGCGCCGAGCGGATCGCCGGAAAGCTGGCGAGTTTGGGCTGGGCGGGCATGGGTTCCATTCTAGCCGTCGGGCCGGGTGGCCTCCGCCGTGCGTGGGGCGCCGAGCGACGGGCGAACCACGGCCCTGCAAGAATCGTTGCGTCGCCGACACATACACCGTGAGGCGCAGCTGCGCGGAACGGAATGCCATGAGCGACGACCACGGCTGGTACACCGTGGATGTCGCATGCCATCTCGACGCGATCTACCGCTACTTCGTGCGTCGAGCCCCCCCGTCAGGACGCCGACGATCTGACGGCGGAGGTCTTCACGACGGCGTGGCGACGGCGCGACGACCTGCCTCGCGGTGCCGAGCTGCCCTGGCTGTACAAGACGGCCGGCTTCGTCCTGGCCAATCACCGTCGACGTGCTGCGACGCTGCCACTGCACGCGCTGCCGCCGCTGACGACACCGGACCATGCCGAGCAGGCGGCGCGCAGCGACGAGCTGGCCCGCGCGCTGGGACGGCTGAGCGCGCGCGATCGTGAGGTCCTGATGCTGCACGCGTGGGACGGACTCGACGGCAACGAGCTCGCCACGGTGCTGGGCGTGTCGCGGTCCGGAGCCCAGGCGGCGCTGTCTCGCGCGCGGGCGCGGCTGCGCGTCGTCTGGGCCGCCGCGGACGCGCCCCGCACCGAAATGGACGCGCCCCGCACCGAGCGCGCGGCCGGCGATGACACGCCCCTGCAAGATGCGGGCGAGGCCTGACACAGATCGGGTATACGCCACTTCTGGACGGAGCACCCCATGGACAAGAACGACGACCCGCGTGCGAGCGGTTCCATCGCCGCGATGCGCGATCTCGATCCCGCGGCGGGGGCCGCACCGTCATCGACCCTCCGCGCGCGCGTCGCCGCAGTGACCGATCCGGTCGCGCTGCCGGCCGGACGGCGCACACGCTGGCTGGCGCCGGTCGCGGCCGCTGCCGCCCTCGTGGTCGGCGTGGGCGGGGGCTATCTCGTCGGCTCGGGCGCCCTGACCGCCCCTGTTGAGGCGATTGCCGCCGCGCCGCTGCCCGTCGCAACCGGCACCACGACGAACCCCGCGCCCCCCCATCAGCCTCGCCGCGGGCGGCGGCGCCACGGACGGCGTCGGCGGCGCGAGCGCCGACGGCGCCCAGGGCGAAATGAGCACGCAGTCCCAGTCGGCAACGACCGATTCCACCGTTTCGCCCTGGCACTACTCGAACGGCCGCCGTTTCCATCTGCCGGCATTCGACGAGACGACCTCGACGGCCACGGTATACGCGCTCGACGGGCGGGCGCAGTATTCTGCGGCCGATGCGGAGCGCATCGCACGGACGCTCGGCCTCGACGCCGCAGCACACCAGGAGAAGCCCGAATACGGCTGGACCGTCGGCGATCCGGAGAAGAGCGGCCCGGTGCTGTGGATGTCTCCCAGCGGCGCGGGTGACGTCTCCTTCAACACCGGCGTGGCCGACCCCTCTTCGGCGTGCTGGACGCAGATCGCACCCGATTACGGCGTCGACACGGAGAAGGGGGCGGACTTCGACGAGGCGACGTGGCGGGCCTTCGACGCCGACGTGCAGGCCTGCGTCGCCGCCACGCCCATGCCGACCGATCAGCAGGCCCGCGACGCGCTGAGCCTCTTCCTCACCGCGACCGGCGTCGACGAATCGCAGACCCAGGTCACGGTCACCTCTGAGGACACGGGCCGGACGATGACGGCGACCGCCGCACGCGTCGTGGCCGGAAACGTCACCGTCGTCACCTCGACCGTGCACGTGTCGGCGAAGGGTCTGCTGTACGGATACGGGGGCACCGCGACCGTCGTCTCGCTCGGCGACTACGGCATCGTGAGTCCGGCCGAGGCGGCGCGGCGTCTGAACGACCCGGTCTTCACCCCGGCCTACGCGGCGTCGACGGCCTCGGAGATCGATTACGACGAGCTGAACGACCCGGTCACGCAGCCGCCGGCCGTCCCCGCGGCGGGGACACGCGTGCCGTGGGGCATCACGGAGTTCGAGATCGCCTCGGCGCGACTGGGGCTCGCGCAGATGACGAGCGTCGAGGACGAGCGCTTCCTCGCTCCCGCCTACGAGTTCACCGACACCGAGGGCAACGTGTGGAGCGTGCTGGCCATCGCCGAGGCCGAGATCGACCCCATCGGCGGCGGTGCCAACTGGTGGAACGGGTGGCTGTACTGAGCCTTCAGGTTCCGGGTGCCCCGGTGTCAGGGGCCTCCTCGAGCGCCTCCAGCTCCTTCTCCCACGCATCCTTGGCCAGCCGGTACCACATGTAGAACGCGAAGCCGGCGAAGATCGCCCACTCGACGGCGTAGAAGATGTTCAGCCAGTTGACGGTCGAGCTCTCGGCCGGGGCGAAGGAGTCGATCGGCGCGACGTCGGCCGGCAGCGGGAGGCCGACCGTGCCGGGGTCGGCCACGAGGTAGGGGCGGTACACGTCGAGGTCGTCCGTGTCGGTCCACTGGCCGAGCAGCGCGGCAGAGGACATCCTCGTCATCTCGGTGATCGGGGCGCCGGGCGGGGGCAGGGCAGGCCCCTCGTCGGAGATGAGTCGTCCGGTCAGCTCGGCGGGGGCCCCGACATCGGATGTGTTGACGAATGCCGCGAACTCCCCAGCCGCGGCGTCGGCCGCTTCCCGGGTCGGCGCCCACGCGATCGCGACAGCGAGCGAGACCGGCGGCGTGGCCTCGCCGAAGCCGGCCGCGGCGGCCGCGTCCCACAGCCGCAGCTGCCCGGTGACCCAGAAGCCCTCGACGCCGTCATTGAAGCGGGATGACACGACGAGGAAGTCCGGCGCGAGCCACCAGCCGCTGGTCGACACCTTCTGCCCGACGAGTGGTTCGGGGAGGTACTCGCCCGGGGCGACGACGTCGGAGAGCGGCTCGACCTGCTCGGTGGCGCCGGGCGGCGGCGGGTCGGTGTCGATGGCGTTGCCGAGCTGCCACTGACCGAGCCACGCGAACACGGCCGCCACCAGCAGGGCGACCGCCAGCATGCCGATCCACCAGGGGCGCAGCATGACCTCGCGCAGGGTCGGCGGGAACACCTCGGTCTCGGCGGTCTGCTCGCGAGCGGGGACCGCGGCGGGCTCGTGCGCCCGCTCGCGCTCGGTCTCGGGTGCGGCCATCAGTGCGCGCGATACGGCGCGACGACGACCTCGACGCGCTGGAACTCCTTCAGGTCGGAGTAGCCGGTCGTGGCCATCGACTTCTTGAGGGCGCCGATGAGATTGGCCGTGCCGTCGGCAACCGGGGCCGGGCCGTACAGGATCTCCTCGAGCGGAGCGACCTGGCCGACCTCGACGCGGCGGCCGCGCGGAAGCTTCGGGTGGCGCGCCTCGGCGCCCCAGTGGTAGCCGGCGCCGGGAGCATCGGTGGCGCGAGCCAGGGCGACGCCGAGCATGACGGCATCCGCCCCCATCGCCAGCGCCTTCACGATGTCGCCCGATGTTCCCACGCCGCCGTCGGCGATGACGTGCACGTAGCGGCCGCCGGACTCGTCGAGATAGTCGCGGCGGGCGCCGGCGACGTCCGAGACGGCGGTCGCCATGGGCGCATGGATGCCGAGGGTCGCACGACTGGTCGAGGCGGCGCCCCCGCCGAACCCGACGAGGACACCGGCTGCGCCGGTGCGCATGAGGTGGAGGGCTGCGGTGTAGGTGGACGCGCCGCCGACGATGACGGGCACGTCGAGGTCGTAGATGAACTTCTTGAGGTTCAGCGGCTCGTCGACGCTCGAGACGTGCTCGGCCGAGACGGTGGTGCCGCGGATGACGAACAGGTCGACGCCGGCGGCGACGACGGTCTCGTAGAGCTCCTGGGTGCGCTGCGGGGTGAGGGCGCCGGCGACGGTGACCCCGCCCTCGCGGATCTGGGCGAGGCGCTCGCGCACCAGCGCGGGCTTGATCGGCTCGGAGTACAGGTTCTGCATGCGGCGGGTGGCGTCGTCGGGCGCGAGGCCCGCGATCTCGGCGAGCAACGGCTCGGGGTCGTCGTACCGGGTCCACAGGCCCTCGAGGTCGAGCACGCCGAGGCCGCCGAGCTGGCCGAGCATGATGGCGGTGCGGGGGCTCATGACCGAGTCCATGGGCGCGCCGAGCACCGGGATCTCGAACCCGAAGGCGTCGATGGACCAGGCTGTGGAGACATCCTCGGGGTTGCGGGTGCGCCGCGAGGGCACGACCGCGATGTCATCGAACGCGTATGCCCGGCGTGCGCGCTTGGCGCGGCCCAGCTCGATCTCCATGGTCACTCCCCCAGCCTACCCACCCCGCGTCCCCCGGACAGCGGGAGCCGCCCGGCCGCCGCGCGTCTACCGCGTCCGCGCGACGCGCGTCTCGTCCCAGACCGGCGCGTCCGACTCGTACACGGTGCCGTCGCCCCCGAACACCACGAACCGGTCGAACGAGCGCGCGAACCATCGGTCGTGCGTGACCGCGAGCACCGTTCCCTCGAACCGCCCGAGGGCGTCTTCCAGCGCCTCCGCCGAGACGAGGTCGAGGTTGTCGGTGGGCTCGTCCAGCAGCAGCAGTGTCGCGCCCGACAGCTCCAGCAGCAGGATCTGCAGCCGCGCCTGCTGCCCGCCGCTCAAACTCTCGAAGGTCTGCTCGGCCTGCCGGACGAGGCCGTAGCGGTCCAGCGCTGAGCTCGCGGCATCCCTCGGCATGCCCGCGCGCGCATCATCGCCGCGGTGGAGGATGTCCAGCAGTGAGCGCCCCACGAACTCGGGATGCCGGTGCGTCTGCGCGAACCACCCCGGAACGACGCGGGCGCCGAGCACCGCGCGGCCGGTGTGCGTCACGGGATCCAGGGCGGCTCCGACGCTCGTGACGTGGCCGAGCGTGCGATCCGGGTCGGTTCCGCCGCGGGCCAGCAGCCGCAGGAAGTGCGACTTGCCGGAGCCGTTCGAGCCGAGCACCGCGACCCGGTCGCCGAACCACACCTCGAGGTCGAACGGCTTCATGAGGCCGGTCAGCTCGAGGCGCTCGGTGACCACGGCGCGCTTGCCGGTGCGGGCGCCGCGCAGGCGCAGCTGCACGTCCTGGTCCTGCGGTCGCTCCTCCGGCGGCCCGGCGTCTTCGAACCGGCGCAGCCGCGTCTGCGCCGCCCGGTACCGTGACGCGAACTCGTCGCTTGCGGTCGCCTTCACCTTCATGTCGGCGACCAGCCGCTTGAGCTTCGCGTGCTCCTCGTCCCACCGCCGACGCAGCTCGTCGAGCCGCGCCATCCGGTCCTCCCGGGCGCGGTGGTAGGTCGCGAAGCTGCCGCCGTGGACCCAGGCGGTACTGCCCGCACCCCCGACTTCGAGGGTCACGATGCGGTCGGCGGCCCGCGCGAGCAGCTCGCGGTCGTGCGAGACGAGCAGCACCGTCTTCGACGTCGCGCGCAGGCGCTCCTCGAGCCACCGCTTGCCCGGCACGTCGAGGTAGTTGTCGGGTTCGTCGAGCAGCAGGACCTCGTCCGGCCCGCGGAGCAGGGCTTCCAGCGCGAGCCGCTTCTGCTCTCCGCCCGACAGTGAACCGAGGTCGCGATACTGCGCACGCGCGTACGGGATGCCCAGGGCCGCCACGGTGCTGGCATCCCACATCGTCTCGGTCTCGTACCCGCCCGCCTCGGCGTACTCGGCCAGCGCGGTGGCGTAGCGCAGCTGAGTGTCCAGATCGTCGTGCTCGATGATGGCCACCTCGGAGTCGGCCAGTTCGCGCGCGGCCGCCGCGACGCGCGCGGGAGCGACGGAGACGAGCAGGTCGTGCACGGTCTGGCCCTCGCGGCCATGGCCGACGAACTGATCCATGACGCCCAGGCCGCCGCTGATGGTGACCGCGCCGCCGTGCGGGGCGAGCTCGCGTCGTGCAATGCGCAGCAGGGTGGTCTTGCCCGCGCCGTTCGCGCCGATGAGTGCGGTCGTGGTGCCCTCGCCGACCCGGAAGGAGACATCGTCGAGCAGCGGCCTCCCGTCGGGGAGGGTGAACGAGACGCCGTTGATGTCGAGATGGCCCATGCCTGCAGTCCTGCCTGTCGCCCGCGTGGGCAGCCGATCAGCCTATCCGACGGGCGTGGCGCGCGTGCGTCGTGGCGTCCACGCGGCGTATCCGGGCGGCACCCGGCATCCACTCGGCATCCACGCGGCGCATCCGCGCGGCACCCGGCATCCACTCGGCATCCATTCGGCGCATCCGGGCGGCACCCGGCATCCACTCACCCCCACGCAGCACGTGGGCCCCGGCACCGCAGTACCGGGGCCCACGTCAGCGCATCAGGGCTGCTGCAAGAGCGCGAAGCGCACCGCGCCCTCGGCGTCGGGGGCGGCGTCGAGCACCTTGTCGTCGAGGGCCACTGCGGCCGTCTCGTCGAGGAAGATGCGAGCGCCCGCCTCGGCGACGACCGTGTCGTCCTGCTGCGGCTCAGGCGTGACGCTGAGTGCGAATCCGTTCGCACCGGTGCCGTCCTCCGCAATCCGCACCCCGCCGGTGTCGGCGGCGTTCGCGTTGGCGACGATCGACTCGACGGCCGCGCGTGCTTCGGTGGTCATGGTGAGCATGGCTACTCCTTATGTCGTCGGGCGTTGGAGCAGGCCACGATTCCGAGAATGCCGACGGACCTCAAGCTCTGACACGCCTACGGAGGCGACTCCCAGGATTTCGGGCCGGCCCGGGTCCCACGCAGATCCTCAAGTGCGCAGATTCGCGCCTTCTCCGCATCCAGACCCCGGATCGGGTGCGACCTTCGCGCGATTCTGCGCACTTGGTGACAAGTGGATGCCGCGGGGCGGCACTGCGCGGCGCGGGTGCACTGCCGCGGCGCTGCGCGTGCGGCACGTCGCGAGGTGAAAGCAGGGCGGGGCGTGCGGTGCGTCGCGAGGTGAAAGCGGGGCGGCGCGTGCGGTACGTCGCGAGGTGAAAGCAGGGCGGCGCGTGCGGTACGCCGCGAGGTGAAAGCGGAGCCGCATGGGTCACGCCGCGAGGTGAAGCCCGGCGGCGACGGCGCGGCGGATGAGCGCCTCGGTCGTGAGCCAGTCGTGGACGATCTGCGCGTAGCTGAACCGCAGCACGGTGTAGCCGCGCAGCCGCAGCTCGGCGTCATGCGCGATGTCGCGCCCGCGCTGCGCGCTCGAGTTGTGGAACTCCCACCCGTCGATCTGAATGACCAGGCGGTCGCCGACGAGCAGGTCGACGAAGCGCCCCGCGATCTTCGCCTGCTGAAGCACACGCAGTCCCCAGCGGCGCAGCGGCTCGACCACGAGGACCTCCAGCCCGGAGTCCGACAGTCCCTGCACCGACTCGGCCAGATCCTTCGCCGCCCGCGAGGGCCACCGCACCCGCCGCAGCGACTCGAGAGTCAGCCTCTCCTTCTGCACGGCAGACTCCCACAGCACGAGCGCGGCGTCGCGCGGCTGACACAGCGCGATGTGCGCGAGCGCATCCTCGACCGTCCCCTCGAGGCTGCGGCCGGCGGGTGCCAGTGGCTTGGTCCAGTGGGTCACCCCCGACCAGTCGGCCCCGAGCCTGGGGGATCCGGAGCCGGGCACCAGGTGCAGATGGACTGCCATGCCTATGCCTTCCGGCATCCACCACCTCTTGCGACGTGCGAGCGTCGTACAGGTCACACGTCCACCCGCGCGTGCCGCGGCGGTGAGCTCAGCGGGCGCGTCGGACAGGTGCACCCAGGTGCGCCGGATCGTCGTTGCCCCGCCCTCACGCACGAACGTGCGCATGAGCTGCAGCCCGAATCCCGCCCCCAGGATGTCCTCACGGTGCGCGATGCCGTTGCGCTCGGTCAGCCAATTCTTCAGGTCCTCCGCGGACTTCTTCTGCGCTGCCATGCTGGCATCCTGCCCGCCGAACATCGCCCGGCGGCCGGCCGCCGTCAACCCGTGGATAACTCCACCCTGGGGAGGAAGCGATGAGTCTGGGCTTCCCACGCCCGAACCCCGGCAGCCGACTCGCAAGTGCGCAGAGTCGCGCCAACCTCGCACCCAAACCCCGGATCCGATGCGAAGTTGGCGCGATTCTGCGCAGTTGGTGACATGGATGCCGCGGGGCGCGCCCCAGCCCGCGCGTGGATGCCGCGGGGCGCGCCCCAGCCCGCGCGTGGATGCCGCGGGGCGCGCCCCAGCCCGCGCGTGGATGCCGCGGGCCGCGCCCCAGCCCGCGCGTGGATGCCGCGGGGCGCGCCCCAGCCCGCGCGCGCCAGCCGCGCGCCGAACCGACCGCCTACCTCTTGTAGTTGGGGGCCTCGACCACGATCTGCACATCGTGCGGGTGTGACTCTTTGAGCCCCGCCGAGGTGATGCGCACGAACTTGCCGCGCGCCTTGAGCTCTTCGACCGTGCGCGCGCCGACGTAGAACATCGACTGCCGGAGGCCCCCCACCAGCTGGTAGGCCACGGCGGACACCGGGCCGCGGTACGCGACCTGGCCCTCGATGCCCTCGGGGATCAGCTTGTCGTCGTTGGGCACATCGGCCTGGAAGTAGCGGTCCTTCGAGTACGACGTCTTCTTGCCGCGCGTCTGCAGTGCACCGAGCGAGCCCATGCCGCGGTACATCTTGAACTGCTTGCCGCCCTGGAACACGATCTCGCCCGGCGACTCGTCGGTGCCGGCCAGCAGCGAGCCGAGCATGACGGTGTCGGCCCCGGCGACGAGCGCCTTGGCGATGTCGCCCGAGTACTGCAGGCCGCCGTCGGCGATGATCGGCACGCCGGCCTCTCGCGCGGCCAGGTACGCCTCGTGGATCGCGGTGATCTGGGGCACGCCGACGCCGGCGACGATGCGGGTGGTGCAGATCGAGCCCGGTCCGACGCCGACCTTGACGGCATCCGCTCCGGCGTCGATGAGCGCCTGCGCGCCCTCGCGGGTCGCGATGTTGCCGCCGATGACGTCGACACCGTCGAACGACGTGTCGGCCTTGAGCCGGCGAACGAGGTCGATGACCCCGGCGGACTGGCCGTTGGCGGTGTCGACCACGAGCACGTCGACGCCCACGTCGCGCAGCGCCTCGGCACGCTCCCACGCGTCGCCGAAGAAGCCGATCGCCGCGCCCACGCGCAGGCGGCCGTGCTCGTCCTTGGTCGCGAGGGGATACTTCTCGCTCTTGTCGAAGTCCTTGATGGTGATGAGGCCCGCGAGCTTGCCGTCGTCGTCGATGAGCGGCAGCTTCTCGACGCGGTGCTTGGCGAACAGCGCGATGACCTCGTTCGCGCCGATGCCCACGCGGCCGGTGACAAGGCCCTCCGAAGTCATGACGTCGCGCACCTTCGTGGCCTGCTTCTCGAAGCCCGACACGAACCGCATGTCGCGGTTGGTGATGATGCCCACGAGGTGCCCATCCTCATCGACGACGGGCAGGCCCGAGATGCGATACTGCGCGCACAGTGCGTCGACCTCGTCGATCGTCGCATCGGGAGTCGTGGTGATCGGGTCGGTGATCATGCCCGACTCGCTGCGCTTGACGCGGTCGACCATCGAGGCCTGGTCGGCGATGGAGAGGTTGCGGTGCAGGATGCCGATGCCTCCCTCCCGCGCGATCGCGATCGCCATGCGCGATTCGGTCACTGTGTCCATGGCCGATGACAGCAGCGGCGTCGCGACGGTGATGCGGCGGGTCAGTCGCGAGGAGGTGTCGGCCTCGGACGGAATGACATCGGTGTGCCCGGGCAGCAGCAGGACGTCGTCGTAGGTCAGTCCGACGAATCCGAACGGGTCGTTGTACTCCATGGTTCTCCTGCGCCGCGCGGCGCGTATCTCGTGTGGACGGCGACGGCCGGCGCAGGGGGCGCGCCTTGACATATCCTAAGCGGCCAGCCTCCGAATTCATTCCCGGATCCTCCCGAGAAGGCGAGTGGATGCCGGTACTCTCGGACCCACGCCACGCGAAAAGCGAGTAGGCGAAACAACGCCGACACATTACGCTCGTACCGTCGTTCATCAATGCAGATGCGATCGCATCACCCGAAGATGCGCCCGGACTGGAGGATCTGTGAGTCCCACGACCCTGACCGCACGGCGCCTGTTGAGGTGGCCTGTCCTGCTGGTGGGAGTTCTGCTGGCAGGTGCCATGCTGCTGCTCAGCAGCCCGGGCGCCGCCCATGCCGATACGGCCGGCAGCGCTACCGCGCCCGACACCCCGGGCGGAGACCAGGAACAGACCGATTTCTACTTCGGCGGGGTCATCCGGTTCGATGACGAGCCGGTCGCCGGCGTCACGATGTCGATCGAAGGCGGCGGCTTCGAGGCCGCGACGGTGACCGACGCCGAAGGCAAGTGGCGCCTGTACGTGCCCGAGAAGGACGTCTACGTCCTCACCGTCGACGAGGACACCCTGCCGGACGGCATCATCGTCGACGCGGCCCAGCTGCCTGAGGGCACGCAGCCGCAGGAGGGCACGACCGCCTCATTCGAGGTCGAGTTCGGCCAGACCGGGTCGAAGGTGCTCAACCTGTTCCTCGGCGCGGGCGAGCGCATCACCACCTCGTGGATCGACCAGCTCGTCGAGCGCATCATCAACGGTCTCAACTTCGGCCTGCTGCTGGCTCTGGCCGCTGTCGGCGTCTCGCTGATCTTCGGCACCACGGGGCTGACCAACTTCGCGCACGCCGAGATGGTGACCTTCGGCGCCATGATGGCTGTGGTCTTCGGCGTGACGATGGCGATCCCGATGTGGCTGACGATCCCGCTGGTCATCCTCGTGGGCGGGTTGTTCGGGTATGCGCTGGATGCCGCACTCTGGCATCCACTGCGCCGAAGAGGCCTCGGGATCGTGCAGGTGATGATCGTCAGCATCGGTCTCTCGCTCGCGATCCGCTACATCTTCCTGTTCATCTGGGGCGGCTCGACGATGCAGCTGCCCGGCGCCGGTGCGCCGAAGATCCAGATCTGGGGGCCGATCCGGCTCTCGGTGGTCGACATGATGTCGATGGGCATCAGCATCGTGGTCCTGATCGCGGTCGCGTTCTGGCTGCTGAAGACACGCATCGGCAAGGCGACCCGGGCCATCTCGGACAACCCGGGCCTGGCCGCGGCATCCGGAATCAACGTCGACCGGGTCATTCGGATCGTCTGGATCCTGTCGACGGCGCTGGCGGCCCTCGGCGGCATCCTGTGGGGCTACTTCCGCCCCGGCGTGCGATGGGACATGGGCGTGCACATCCTGCTGCTCATCTTCGCCGCGGTGATCCTGGGCGGACTCGGCACCGCGTTCGGTGCACTGATCGGCGCGATCATCGTCGGTCTACTGGTCGAGGTCTCCACGCTGTGGATGCCCTCGGACCTCAAGTATGTGGGCGCGCTGGCCGTGCTCATCATCATTCTGCTGGTGAAGCCACAGGGCATCCTGGGGCGCAAAGAGAGACTCGGATAGGAGGCGACCATGGATTGGGGAGGAATTCTCAACAACACCGCGGGTTGGCTGCTCAGCCCGACCACGATCGCCTACGCCCTGGCGGCGACCGGTCTGGCCGTGCACTTCGGCTACGCCGGCCTGCTGAACTTCGGTATGGCCGGGTTCATGGCGATCGGCGCGTACGGTTACGCGATCTCGATCCTGTCGTTCGGTCTCCCGTGGTGGGTCGGCATCCTCGTCGGAATGGTGGGGGCGACGATATTCGCGTTCATCCTGGGTATACCGACGCTGCGACTGCGCGCCGACTATCTCGCCATCGTGACGATCGCGGCCGCCGAGATCGTGCGCCTGCTGTTCACGACCACGGTGTTCGACCGATGGACGAACTCGGCCGACGGACTGGCCGGCTATCACGCCGGGTTCCGCGCGGCCAACCCGTTCCCGCCGGGCTCCTACGGGTTCGGGCCGTGGGTGTTCACCGCCGACCAGCTGTGGACCCGGGTGTTCGGACTGTTCCTGCTGGCGATCGCGGTCCTGATCGTCTGGCTCGTGATGCGCAGCCCGTGGGGACGCGTCCTCAAGGGCATCCGCGAGGACGAGGACGCGGTACGGTCGCTGGGCAAGAACGTGTTCGGCTACAAGATGCAGGCGCTCGTTCTCGGCGGCATCTTCGGTGCACTGGGCGGCGTTGTGATCTCGCTCCCCTCGGCGGTCATCCCCGGGACGTACGTGACCAGCCTCACGTTCTTCCTGTGGACGATCCTGCTGCTGGGCGGCGCGGCCACGGTGTTCGGACCGGCGCTGGGCGCGGTGATCTTCTGGGTCATCATGTCCTTCCTGGACGGCGTGCTGCCTGCACTGGCGTCCGCCGGCATCCTGCCCATCTCTGGAACCCAGGCTGGAACCCTGCGTTACGTGCTGGTGGGCATCGCGCTGATGCTGCTGGTCATATTCCGGCCGCAGGGAATCCTCGGAAACAAGAGGGAGCTGACCTTTGTCAAGTAACCCGCCGTCACATGACGCACCCGATGCGCCGGTCCCGCCGGTGACCGGCAGCATCCCTCGCCCCAAGACGGGCGGGCTGGCCAAGGGCGACCCGGTCCCCGGTGTCGCCAAGACCGACCCGATCGTCGTGATCGACAACGTGTCACGACGCTTCGGCGGCCTCACCGCCGTCGACGTCGAGCACCTCGAGATCCCGCGCAACGCCATCACGGCGCTGATCGGCCCGAACGGTGCCGGCAAGACGACACTGTTCAACCTGCTGTGCGGATTCGACAAGCCCAACAGCGGCACGTGGGAGTTCAACGGCAAGTCGCTCTCCGGCATCCCTTCCTTCAAAGTGGCCCGGATGGGTCAGGTCCGCACCTTCCAGCTGACCAAGGCACTGTCGCTGCTCACGGTGATCGAGAACATGAAGCTCGGGGCGCCCGACCAGGTGGGCGAGTCGTTCTGGGCCAGCCTGCTGCCGTTCCTGTGGCGCAAGCAGGAGACGGGTATCGAGGAGAAGGCGCGCGGTCTGCTCGAGCGCTTCAAGCTCGACGCCAAGGCCGACGACTATGCAGCGTCTCTTTCGGGCGGCCAACGGAAGTTGCTCGAGATGGCGCGGGCACTCATGAGTGATCCGACGCTGGTCATGCTCGACGAGCCGATGGCCGGCGTGAACCCTGCGCTGACCGAGTCGCTGCTGGATCACATTCTGGATCTCAAGGAGCTGGGAATGACGGTGCTGTTCGTCGAGCACGACATGCACATGGTTCGCCACATCGCCGACTGGGTCGTCGTGATGGCCGAGGGCCGTGTCGTGGCCGAGGGGCCGCCGGACGTCGTCATGCAGGACCATGCGGTCATCGACGCGTATCTCGGCTCGCATCAGGATGTCGACCTCGGCGTGGTCACCGGGCGTATCGCCGGCGAACTGGACGAATCGGCGCAGGAACTGCTCGAGGAGATCAACGCCGAAGAGGCGCAGTCGATCGCCGAGGCCGAGGAGGAGAACAAGTGACCGACCTCACCACGGGCGCGGCTGTCGCCGAGGAAGATGCCAAGACGGACCGTGTCGTCGTCAACGTGCAGGATCTCGTCGCGGGGTACCTGCCGGGCATCGACATCATCAACCACGCGAACCTGGTCGCCCGCAAGGGCGAGCTGATCGGCATCATCGGGCCGAATGGCGCGGGCAAGTCGACGCTGCTGAAGGCGATCTTCGGAATGGTCAAGGTGCGCAGCGGTGAGATCACCGTGAACGGTGAGTCGATCGTCGGGCTGAAGTCGGACAAGCTCGTCGCGCGTGGGGTCGGGTTCGTGCCGCAGACCAACAACGTGTTCCCCTCACTGTCGATCGAGGAGAACCTGCAGATGGGGCTCTACCAGAATCCGAAGGCGTACGCCGAACGGCTCGAGTTCGTGACGGGCATCTTCGCCGAACTCGGAAAGCGACTCAAGCAGCGCGCCGGTTCGCTCTCGGGTGGAGAGCGCCAGATGGTGGCGATGAGCCGTGCCCTCATGATGGACCCCGCCGTGCTGCTGCTCGACGAGCCCAGCGCCGGCCTGTCGCCGGTGCGACAGGACGATGCCTTCATCCGGGTATCAGACATCAACAAGGCCGGAGTGACGACCATCATGGTCGAGCAGAACGCGCGACGGTGCCTGCAGATCTGCGACCGCGGTTACGTTCTCGACCAGGGCCGAGATGCCTACGAGGGCACCGGCCGTCAGCTGTTGAACGATCCCAAGGTGATCGGCCTGTACCTCGGCAGCCTCGGCGCCGACTGATCCGCAGCAGGCAACGGAAACGGCCCCGGGGTTGAACCCCGGGGCCGTTCTCGTCGCTGCGTCAGTTGATGCGCGTGTGCGTGTTGTCGGCGCCGTACTGGAAGATGCCGATCGTGGCCTCGGTCGGGTCACCGGCGTCGTCGAACTTCACGCCACCGGAGTAGCCGTCGTAGTCGGCCACGCCGCCGTCGAGGATGATGTCGGCGCAGTCGGCGAACGACAAGCACTTCTCACCCTCGCCCGAGCCGCCGGACACTTCCTGCAGCTTGCCGGCGATGTCGGCCGCGTCGCTGGAGTTGGCCGCGAGTGCTGCCAGCGCCATCAGCACGACGGCGTCGTAGGACTCCGCCGCGTAGTTGAAGTCGACGAGCTCCTTGCCACCGCTCTGCTCGGCCCACTGCGCGGTCAGACGCTCCTGGAAGTCGTCCGCGAGCACAGGTCCGGGCTGCGTGCCCTTCGAGCCCTCGATGGAGACCGGCATGTCGGCGCCCCACTGCGAGATGTTGCCATCCACGAAGTAGAAGTTGCCGCCGGGGAAGCCGTCGTTGACGAACGTCGGGACGATCGTCGAGGTCTCCTCGAAGCCGATGACCGCGATGGCGTCGGGGTTCTGCGCCGAGATCGACGAGACCTGGGCGCTGAAGTTCGTGTCACCGACGTTGTACGACTCGCTGGCGACGACCTCGCCGCCGGTGCCCTCGAACGTCTCGGTCAGCGCGGCCTCGAGGCCGGTGCCGTAGGCGTCGTTGAGGTAGATGATGCCGAGCGTGGCGTGCCCGTCCTCAGCGATCAGGTTGCCGAGGACCTCGCCCTGGAGCAGGTCGCTCGGTGCGGTGCGCCAGTAGAGGTTGTCGTCGTCCCAGGCGGTGAAGTCAGGCGACGTGTTGGCCGGGGAGAAGGTGATGACACCGGCCGAGACCGCCTGGTCGAGGAACAGCTTCGTCACACCCGAAGAGGCAGCACCCACGAGAGCCTGCACGTCCATGCCCAGCAGGCGCGGCACGGTGGTCTCGTAGGCCTTGTTGTCGGGGTCACCCGAGTCGCCGTATTCGACCTCGACGGTGATGCCCTTGGCTGCCTCGTTGACCTCGGCTGCGGCCAGGCCGACGCCGGCCTCCTCGGGCGGGCCGAGGTAGGCGAGTGAACCGGTCTGCGGGAGGACGGTGCCGATGCTGAGCGTCAGCTCAGCACGGTCAACCGGGTCCGGCGCGTCGTCCGTCGGCGCGGGGGTACCCCCGCCGCTGCAGCCGGCCAGAATGACAGCGCTGGCACTCGCGACAGCGATGGCGCCGAGGACCTTTCCAGCGCGAGAACGTGTGAAGACGCTCATGTTGCTCCTTGCAATAGGTGTACATCGGGGTCGACTCGGGCGCCTTCCCCAGTGCGATAAACCTAACCGGCAACCTGTCTCGTGAGTGTTGCCGTTCGTTAACGATCTGTAACGCAGTCCGAATCGTTATGTTGTCGGGGCGATCACGGGGCGACGGGCATGCCGGATCGAGTCCGCCATCAGGATCACGAGGGCCACCCAGACCAGTCCGAAGCCGATCCAGCGCTCGAGCGGCATGGGCTCATGCATGATCCACACCCCGGTGATGAACTGCATGACGGGCGCGACGAACTGCAGCAGGCCGATGACGACGAGAGGCGCGCGGCGGGCTCCGGCGGCGAAGAACAGCAACGGGATCGCGGTGACTGCTCCGGCTGCCAGCAGCAGCCAGGTGTGTGCCGCGCCGGACTGCCCCATGGTGATGCCGGTCGTGGCCGCGACCACGATCAGCTGGCCGACCGCGATCGGCACCAGCCACAGCGACTCCAGGGTCAGTCCACTGATCGCGTCGACGCTCGGCCCGATCTGCTTCTTCACGAGCCCGTAGGTGCCGAAGCTGGCTGCGAGGGTGAGCGCGACCCAGGGGAACGTTCCGTAGCCGACGATGATGACGATGACGGCGAGCGCCGCGAAGCCGATCGCGAACCATTGCGCGCGGCGCACCTCCTCCTTGAGGACGAGCACCCCCAGCAGCACGGTCACGATCGGGTTGATGAAGTAGCCGAGGCTGCCCTCGACGACACGGCCCGTGAGGATGCCGATGAGGAAGACCTGCCAGTTCACGTAGATCAGCAGGCCGGCGATGATCGTCCAGAACACGAGCCGCTTGTTGCGCAGGATCGCGATCAGCTTCGGCCAGGTGCGGGTCACCGTGAGCAGCAGCGCGCAGAACACGAGCGACAGGAGGACCCGCCAGGCCACGACCTCCCAGGGGCCGGTAGGCGCGAGCTGCAGGAAGTAGAGGGGCATGAACCCCCACAGGAAGTAGGCGACGAACGCATACACGCCGCCGAGGGTCTGCTCCTTGGCATGCTCTTCCGGCGTCATGAGTGCAAGCCTAGAACGGTCATGACGGATGCCGGTGCGCTCCGCCCGCGGCATCCTGCCGACCTGCGTTCATCACCTGCCACCCCGCGGTCGGAAAGTGACGTGCGGCGTTCGTCTCGCAGGACTTTTCGACGATCCCGCGCGTGTCGACGGCGTGTCGTGGCCGAGTGGACGCCACTGTCCTGCGAACCGAACGGACTCAACCGGACCGGACCGGACCGAGTGAGCGCCGGCCGACCAACGTGCCACCGGGGCAGAAAAACCGGGGCAGAAAAGACGAAGGGCCCGGATGCCACGCATCCGAGCCCTTCGATCAGTTCAGAGTGTCAGCGAACGACGACCGCCAGGACGTCGCGGGCCGACAGCACGAGGAACTCGTCGGCGCCGAACTTGACCTCGGTGCCGCCGTACTTGCTGTACAGGACGCGGTCGCCGACGGCGACGTCGAGCGGAACGCGGTTGCCGTTGTCATCGATGCGACCGGGGCCGACGGCCACGACCTCGCCCTCCTGGGGCTTCTCCTTGGCAGTGTCAGGGATGACGAGTCCACTTGCGGTGGTCTGCTCTGCCTCGACCTGCTTGATGACGATACGGTCCTCGAGCGGCTTGATGGAAACCGACACGGTCTACCTCTTTCGTGTTCTTGGGGGTCTTGCTTCAAGACTCAATTAGCACCCACACACCGAGAGTGCTAACGCAAGTCTAGGGGGCGGCTGGCACTCTCGCAACGCGAGTGCCAATCCGATCACTCCCCCATCCCCCCAACGGATCTGGAACGCGAATCCCCTATCCCCCGGGAAGATCACGGAACAGCAACGCCATTTCGGCCCCGGCTCTATGAATGCACCCCCGGAAGGGGTAGGAAAGAGGTCGGGGCTGACTCCAAAGTTACTGTGCCGCTCAGGGCAACACGTGGGTTCGGGGGGATCGCGTGTCAGATGGATTGCTGTACTGCGCCGTCGATGTGGGGACATCAAGGACATCGACGGCCATCGCCGAGGTCGAGGCGACAGGCGTCGTCGTGCGCACGTCGCACCTGGGTCACGGCGGCGACACCGCGCCGTCGGCCGTGTTCGTCGCGGACGATGAGATCCTCCACGGCGACCTCGCGGAGCGGCGCGGCGTCGGCGAGCCCGCCCGCCTGCTGCGGGACTACAAGCGCCGCATCGGCGACGAGGTGCCGCTGACCGTTGCGGGTCGCTCGGTCACGGCCCAGGAGCTGTACGCGCGCACGGTCGAGTGGGCCGTCGCCACGGCCACCGCCGGTCGCGAGCCCGCCGGGCTCACGGTGACCGTTCCGGCCGCCTGGGGCACGCACCGCCGCGACCTCGTCCGCGCCGCGCTCGCCGCACGCGGCCTGCCCGACCCCACGCTCGTCTCCGAGCCCGAGGCGGCCGCCTACCACTACGCGGCGCAGAGCGAGTGGAGCCCCGGCGCGGTCCTGGCCGTCTACGACCTCGGGGCCGGCACCTTCGACATCGCCTTCGTGCGCGTCGGCGAGACACCAGCCGAGATGACCGTCCTGCACACCGCGGGCATCGACGATCTGGGCGGCGCCGACTTCGACGACGCCGTCGTCGAACACGTGCTCTCGTCGGCCGGGCGGGTCACCGCCTCGGCGGCGCCGGTGACGCTGGCCACCCTGCGCCGCGAGTGCGTCGCGGCCAAAGAGGCGCTCTCGTTCGACACCGAGGCCGCGATCCCGGTGATGCTCGATGGCACGGGGGGCACCGTCCGGCTCGTGCGCAGCGAGTTCGAGGCGATGATCGACGACACCATCGCCCGCACGGTGCACACGTTCGACGACGCCCGCGTCGCGGCGGGCCTGAAGCCGGACGAGATCACCGCGGTCCTGCTGTCGGGTGGGTCCAGCCGCATTCCGCTGGTCGCCCAGCTTCTGTCGGAACAGCTCGATCTGGACCTGAGAATGGATGCCGACCCGAAAGCGGTCGTCGCGCTCGGCGCCGCGCGGGCGAAGGCGGACGCCGCCGCGGCCGTGACGGCGTCGCTCGCCGAGCTCGAGCCGGCGGGACGCACCGGGCCGGCCGCGTGGCTCGCCTCCCTCGACCCGGCCACAGACCTCGATTCAGCCGCGACAGACCTCGAGACAACCGGGGCCGTCGCGGCGGCGGATGCTCGCACCCCCGTCGCCATCACCGCCGGTGCCGATGCGCGTCCGCGCCTCGCTCCGGCACTGCTGGCACTCCACCCGCGCCGCTGGCGGATGGCGATGACGGGCACCGCCGCCGCGGCGACCCTGGTGGGCACGCTCGCCCTCGGCAGTTCGGTCGCGACAGCCCAGGGCCTGCTGCCGGTGGACGCGCCGGCCGCCGGCAGCCTCGACAGCGCCCTGGCCTACACGGGCACGCTGTCGTCGCTGACGCGCCCGTACGAGATGGATGCCGGCAGCTCACTCCCGTGGGTCACCGAGCTGCCGGCCGAGGGCGCAGTCCCACCCGCAGCGGAGCCGGGTGACACCGCACCGCCCGCCGGCGAGGCACCCGACGACGCGGACGCACGCAGCGACGAACCCGAGCCGAATCCGTTCTCGCCGGTGCTGCCGGCCGATCCGGACGAGGACGAAGCCGGCGCCGAGCCCGCCCCCGCCGACCGCTTCCTGGTGCACGCCGAGGAGGTGGCCGAGGCGGAAGCCGCAAAGGACCCGCCGGCAGCACGTCCCGCCGGCTCCAGCACGCCGGCGCCGCGCGCCAGCACGTCACCGTCACCGAAGCCGTCCGCCGCGGCGTCGGCGACACCCAGCCCCTCGCCGACCTCGAGTCCGGCCAGCACGCCGACACCGACGCCCACCCGCAGTGCGACGCCGACACCGGATCCGTCGCCGAGCACCGCACCGGATCCGACACCGGACCCCACGCCCAGCACCGCGCCCGACCCGACACCCACGTCCGAGCCTTCCCCGGACCCCTCGCCCACATCCGACCCCACGCCGGACCCCGCCCCGACCTCCGAACCCACGCCGGACCCCTCGCCGACATCGGAACCGAGCCCGCCTCCCAGCCCAGGCCCCACACCAGAGTCGACGACAGGCGCCTGACCGGCGCAGGTGAGGACAAGGACAGATGACTGCAGCGACCACGACCGCACAGCGCGCCGCGAGTGCAGGGCGCACCGCTCACACCACGATGGGCATCGCGACCCTGGCATCCATCAGGGCCACGGACACCCCCGGGCGCAGGCCCGGCGAAGCGCTCCTGGCAGCGATCGCCGATGCCGCTGCCACGCCGGCCGCGGCCGACGGCCCGATCCGCGGCATCGTGGTGGGCCCGGCAGGGTCGGGCAAGACCGCGGTGCTGCGGGCGCTGCGCGCGGAACTGGCCGCCCGCGGGTTGGCGACGACCGCGGCGATCCCCGCGGCATCCACGGAAGAGATCGTCTTCGTCGACGACGCGCATGCCCTGCCCGACGACGACCTCGACGCGCTCTCGCGGTTCGCCGCCGATCCGGAGGCCGGTCTCGTCGTCGCGCTGCGGCCGCACGGCGGCGACGGCCTACGGCAGCTGACGGCCCGGCTCGAGGGGTCGCGGCCGCCGATCCTCCTGGGCGAGGTCACCGCCGAGCAGGTCGCGGCGGCGACGCGCATCCCGCTGCACTGCGCACAGGCGCTCGTGCGACTGACCGGATCGCTGACCTGGCTCACGCTGGCGGCCGTCGACGCGCACGACGCGGATGCGTGCGACGCCGATCCCACGCACCGCGACCTGATGCGTGCGCTGCGCGGCGTCATCGCGCACCGTCTCGACCACCTCGACGCCGCGACGCGCTCGGCGGTGGAGGCGCTGTGCCTGGTCGATCCGGCCGAGCTCTCCCGCATGGAACCGCCCACCGGCACCTGGGATATCGCGATCGTCGCCGGCTCGGCGGCAGGCCTGCTGACACCCAACGGCACCCCGCCGCGGGTGGTGCGGGCCGCCGTGCATGCCGTCATCCCGGCGCATCGCGTCGCCGCGCTGATGGCGACGACGGAGAGCCACACCACGACCTCCCCCGAGGACGACGTACCGGACGACGCACCGTGGGCCGGGGGCCCCGACGGCGCGGCTTCGCGGGCCGAGCGACTGGTCGTGCTGGCCGACGCCCTGCGCGCCGACGACCCCGCCCGCGCCCTGGCGATGTACCGCGAGGCGTGGGCGACCGGCGCCGAGCCGCGCGGACTGGGCCTGCGCTTCGGCATCGCCGCGCTCGGCACCGGCGACCTCGACGGCGCCACCTCGTCGTTCGATCGGATGCTGGCATCGTCCGATCCGCAGACGGCGGCAGATGCCACAGCCGCGGCCATCGCTGTCTGGGCGGCGCGGGGCGCCCTGGCCGCCGGCACGACCGGCGCAGTCGGAGCAGCCCCCGCGACCACGAGCGCGGTCGACACCGCCGCGGCCCCGCCGTCGCCGGTCATGTTCGCACGCATGGCGCTGGCCGCCGTCGGCGCAGGCGCGAACCCGGGCGCGGCGCCGACGCCGCAGGCCGGCGCACACGACACGCTCACCATCGCCTCCGAGGCGCTCGGGGCCGCGTTGACCGCCTCGCTCGGCGACGATGTGCGCGGTGCGGTCGACAGCCTGGTCCTGGCATCCGAGCTGTACAACGCGACACACTCCGACTTCCCGCTGGTCGAGCCGCCCGCCGTCGTCGCCGCCGCAGCGGCCCTGACGACCGGTGCGCTGCCGGTCGCGGCATCCACTCTCTCCGCGGCCGTGCACGCACAGCAGGGCGGGCCGTGGGCACGCCCCCGGCTGCGGCTGTGGCAGGCGTGGGTCGCGATCCAGGCCGCACGCCCCGACGAGGCCCGCGCCCACATCGAGCAGGCGCAGGACTGCGGGGTCGCGCTCCTCCCCCGCGACCGGCTCATCCTCTCGGCGTGCGAAGTGGCGCTCGCCCGCCGCTACGCACACACCGCCGAGGTGATGACCGTGTTCCGCGAGGCCGGCCACCACCTGCTGCGGCGGCGGTTCGACACGTATCTGCACCCGTTCCTCGGCGAACTCATGCTCGCCGCCGTCCGCGTGGGCGCCGCCGACACCGTCGACCGCCACTTCGCCGCGGCGCTGACCAGCCTCGAGCAGCTCGGGTCGCCGCCGCTGTGGGCGCCGCTGCTGCACTGGAGCGGCATCCAGCGCGGCATCCTGCTGGGCAGGCCCGACGAACTCGTCCCGCATGCCCGGGCGCTCCTGGCCGCGGCCGTACACAGCCCGTTCGCCGCGCAGCTCGCTGCGGCCGGCCGCACCTGGACCGATGTGCTCGCCGGGCACGTCGATGCGGCGGCGGTCGAATCGGCCGCGCAGGCGCTGGCCCACCATGGGCTCGCATGGGACGGGGCGCGCCTGGCCGCCCACGGCGCCGCGCGCACAGCCGACAAGCACGTCTACGCGCAGCTGCTGGCCTGCGCCCGCGACCTGCACCCGAAACAGGTGCTCGGCGCCGAGCCCGCGCACACCGCGCCCGCGGTCGCCACACCCGACGGCTCCGCGCTCAGCGCGCGCGAGCTCGAGGTGGCGCAGCTGGTCGTGCAGGGCAAGACCTACGTCGAGATCGGCCAGACCCTGTTCATCTCGCCGCGGACCGCCGAGCACCACATCGCCCGCATCCGCCGCCGGCTGGACGCGACCTCGCGGTCGGACCTGCTGACCAAGCTCCGCGACCTGCTCGGCGCCGAGACCGACACCGATGCCGATGCGGAGGTCGTCGCATGATCACCCGGGCGCTCCCCACCGGGCCAGGGAGAACCCTTCCGGCCCGTACCCCTCACGAGGGGAACACAGCATGCAACCACAAGGAGACACCATGAGCACCGTGCTTTCGACCATGGCGAACGCGCTGATCGATTTCATCCTCAGTCTGCTGCGCGACCCGGATGCGGCTGCCGCGTTCGACGGGCAGCCCGAAGCGACTCTGGCCGATGCCGGACTCAGCGGCGTTTCGTACGACGACGTGTGCTCGGTGATGCCGCTGATCTACGACAATCCGCAGGTGGTGCAGCGGGCGAGCGATACGAGCCCGACTTCCGTCACGCCCGCTGTGCACCCGACGGCGCAGCCGATGTCGCAGACGCCGCCGGACGTGATCCGCGAGCTGCGCGACGTCATCAACAACAACTCGTACATCAACAACAACTCGACGCTGGTCGATCAGTCGGTGAACCAGAACATCTGGGCCGATGGCGATGTGATGCAGCTGTTCGACAATGAGACCGTCGTCGCCAGCGGCGAGGGCTCGACGGCCGCGGGCAACGACGTCGTGCATGACAGCAGTCAGAACTCCGGTACGACGATCATCGCCGGGCGGGATGCCGCGGTCGACAACGACACGGATGTCACCGCGACGGTGGACTCGTACAACCAGACCACCGACAACTCGACCAACACCGGCACGGCCCCCGCCGCAGCCACCCCGGCCGACGTGGTCACCGCCGCCGCGGCAGCACCGGCCGCCGAGCCGGTCGCCGCACCCGAGCCCGCCGCGGCCCCGGCGCCGGAGCCGCTCGCCGACACGCTGAGCGAGTCCGACCCCTACGCCGATCAGGGGGTGGACACGGCCGCCGAGCCCGTGGCGTACGACGAGCCGCTGACCGACGATGACTACTGAACCCACCGCCACGCCCGGCGCGCTGCGGACGCCCCGTTCGCAGCCGCCGCGGCCGACGCTGGCCACGAGCAATCACGCGCCGGTGGTGGCGAAGGTGCCGCCGCCGTTCTCGGTGCGGCTGAGCGAGCTGTTCTGGATCCTCAGTCTCGCGGCGGGCGCCGTGGGCGTCGTCTACATGTTCATCATCCGCGCCGACCAGACCGCGCACATCGAAGAGCGTGTACGAGGGGTGGATGCCACGCGCGCCGACGAGACGGTCACCGCGACCGCCGACATCATCTACTGGTCGCTGTTCGGCGCGCTCGTGGCGATCGTGCTGCTGCAGATCCTGTTCCTGGTGTCGTTCGCGAACCGTCGGGCGGGAGCCCGGTGGTGGTTGCTGGGCACCCTGCTGCTGCAGGCAGTGGTCCTCGTCGCGATGCGCGAGTTCACCAGTGAAGAAGCCTCAGCCGACCCGCTCCGGCTGATCCTGCTGCTGCAGGGCGGGCTCGCCGTCGTCGGGCTGCTGTGGAGTCTGCTGCGCGGCGCCCTGCGCTGGACCGCCCGCGGCATCGACGTCCGCCGCGGACCGGAGAGCTTCGGAGCGGGCGGCGACCTCTGACGCGATCCCCTCGAGGGTGCGCACGACGTCGCCGCACACCCGCGCGGTCGTGCGGGAGGCCAGCGGCGACTCGGCCCGTTCGCGCCACTGCGCGACCAGCACGTCGATGCGGTGCAGGGTCGACGTGCGGCGGGCGTCGGCGCCGAGGCCCAGACGGGTGGAAACATCCACGCCGGCGCCGCCGAGGATGCGCTCGGCGTCGGCGGCCGCGTCGGGGTCGAGCCCCAGCCCCTCGGTGCGCGAGCGGGCGAGCAGATCGAGTTCGCGCAGCTCGTGCGAGGCGGCCGTCAGCCGTTCGACCCCGGCGGCGATCGCGGCACTGCCCTCGCGGGGCCGCTCGGCGAGCAGCGACTCGAGCCCGGCCGTCACCGCCCGCACCTTCAGCGCGGCCTGCCGTGCGCGGAACTGCTGCCGCACGAACGCGCGCAGCTCTTCGAGCCCGCTCTGCTGCACGAGCCGCTCCGACAGCTGCTGGGCCGAGTGCGTGCCCCCGCGGATGAGGGCGGTGGCCAGGCGGATGCCGGAGATCCCGAACCGGTCGACGAGTGACTGCCGGGCGGCGACGTCGAGCACGGCGGTCTGGGTCACATCGGTGCCCACGAAGCGGTCGACCGACAGCAGCATCCGCTCGCGGCGTGCCCGATCGAGCCCGGCGAGCGCGCTCAGCGCGGCGAACTCCCGCTCGCGCAGCGTGCGCGCGCTCTCGGCCAGCAGGCCCGCCACCGGCAGCACAGTCAGCGCCAGTGAGCGCAGCTGCACGTGCTCCCGGTAGCGTTCGGCGATCTTCCGCGCCGACAGCATGGCATCCAATCGCCCGGCGCCCACCTCATCGGCGCGCGAGAGCACGGCGACGGCATTGACGGCGTGCGCGGTGCCCGCGGCAGTGTCGCGGAACGCCTCGAGGAAGGTGAAGTCGGAGGGATGCAGGTGCCGCATGAGGTAGACGATGGCGTCGGCGTCGGACGGCGAGCGGTCGTCCGGCGTCAGGAACGTGCGGGTACGGTGCGAGATGTGGTCGGTGACCGACTCGATGCCGGGAGTGTCGATCAGCACGGTCGAGCGCAGACTCACCGACGGCCAGCGCACGTCGATGTGGGCGATCTCCTCGACCTCGGTGCCGCCCAGCTCGAACACGAGGCGGCCTTCGGTGCGGTGCAGCGCGAGGCGTCGGTGCCCGCCGCCCTGCAGGTGTGCGACCACGCCGGGGCTGTCGCCGTAGCGGTACCAGGTGACCGCGCGCGTGCACTCCCCGGCATCCGTCGGCGCGATGCGCTCACCGATCATGGCGTTGAGCAGCGTCGACTTGCCGGCCTTGACCATGCCGGCGATGCCCAGCCGCAGCGGGTCGCTCAGGCGCGCTCGCCACTGGTCGATGCGGTCTGCGGCGACGGTGTCGTCGCGGTAGACCTCGCCCGCGGCGTCGACGAGCCGGACGGCGTCTTCGAGCAGCGTCACGACGGGCCCGCCGCCGTCAGCGCCTGAGCCTGCGCCCGCATCTCGAGCGACTGCGGCGCGTCGCCGGGCCCCAGCGCCGGCACCGCGGATCTCAGCAGCTGCAGCGTCTGTACCCGGCGCTGCAGGTACTCGATGCGCTTGTCGCGGTCCTTCGAGTAGGCGCCCGCCGAGAGCCGCGCGGCATCGGCGGCGGCCGTCAGCGACCGGTAGATCTCGTCGGCGCGGGCGCCGAAGTGGTCGCGCGTGGCGCGCTGCACGGCCCGCAGCCGGTCGCGCAGCTGCTTGCCCACCTGGAAGGCCACCTCGTCGATGTATCGCCGGACGAGGTTCTTCGCCTCGGACTGCCGGCGGCTCAGCCGCGCCTGCTTGTCTTCGCGGTACGCGCGGCGGCCGACGAGCACACCGGCCAGCAGCGAGAGCGGGTTGAGCATCGACATGCCCAGCACGCTCGTGGCGAGCCCCACCATGAGGACGCCGCCATAGGAGCCGCGCACCCCGATGTAGAGCTTCTCCGCGGCCGAGAGGGTCGCGGCATCCATCCCCGAGATCTCCTCGACGGGGTCGAGCACGCCGGTCACGTCGCTCACATCGATGTCGGGGATGTCGTCCTCGCCTTCGAGGAACTGCTCGGCAACGTCCTGCGCCAGCCACTGCTGCCGCTCGTTGGTCCACACGAAGGTGTCGGTGACCGCCTCGCCCACGCGCTCGTCGAGCCACTGCGCGAACTCGTCCCAGATCGGCCCCGGGTCGCCCTCTTCGATCGCCGACTCGGCCTGCCGCTGCACGCGGCGCAGGCGGTCGCGCAGGTCATGCTCGGTGTCGGCGATGAGGTCGGCGATGCCGTCGGTGAGCGTGGTCTGCCACCGCGACGAACGGCTGCGGAAGTCTTCGGCGCGCTGCTTGGCGATGTCGAGCTGGTGGATGAGCTCGGGCGTCTGCTCGGGGTGCTGCAGCGCGTGCAGTTCGGACTGTGCGGCGATCGCGAGCTGGTCGGCGACCGAGACGATATCCGCCGACGCCGCGCGCCGCTGCAGGTGGTCCGCTCGGCCTACCACCTGCGTGCGCAGATGCTGCACGAGCGCCGGGAAGCCCGACTCGTCGTTGAGCTCACGGTCGTGCTCGACCGCGGCGGTCAGTCGCAGGTCGCTGGACACCGGGAAGACCGGGACCGCGCCGATCTCGGTGAGGTGCTGGGTGTCGAGGTCGGTGATCTGCCGCCACTGCGGGTAGACGTCGGTCTTCGAGATCACCGCCGACACGTGCGGCGAGATGCGCAGCGCCTGGCTGAGCAGCCGCAGCTCGGGTGCGGTGTACTCCTGCGAGGCGTCCGAGACGAGCAGCATGGCGTGGGCGCCGACGAGCGCTGACAGGGTCGACAGTGCGCGGAACGAGGCGACGTCGGCCACACCGGGCGAGTCGACCAGGCGCAGGCCGCCCTTGAGGATCTCGCGAGGCAGCATCACCTCGGCCCCGACGACGGGGGCGCCGTCGTGCATCGCCGGATCGGCGGTGACGTGGGCCGGCAACTCGTCGAGCGGGATGGGGCGGCGCTCGACCCCGGCATCCACCCCCGACTTCACCAGCAGCGCGGCCGACGGCGTCTCGCCGTACCCGACCACGGTGGCGACTCGCGTGGCGATGTCGTCGTCGATCGGGCAGGCCGGCGCGCCCACGAGCGCGTTGATCAGCTTGCTCTTGCCCTGCTTGTACTCGCCGACCACCAGCACCCGGATGTACGGATCCTGCAGCCGCGCGCGCGTGTGCATCAGCCGCTCGCTGAGGTCCTCACGCCCGACGGCATCGCTCATCGCCGTGAGCTGGTCGACCAGGCGCACCAGATCTTCGGTCGTCGGAGCCGACGTGTCGGCCCCCTCCCCCACGGGCTCGTTCATGGATGACTCAATCCGCTCACGCGCGACGCGCGAGCCCCCCACTTGGCAACGTAACGGGTTCATGGGCCGGGCTCAAGGGCCGGGCGCACCGCACGGCGCCCCGGGTGTCGAGAACACCCGGGGCGCCGGTGCTGCGTGGTGCCGTGATCTACATCCCCAGGTCGAGATCAGCGTCCACGTCGACATCGACCGCAGTCGAGCCGTCATCCACGATGTCGTTGCCCATGCCGACGTTCGACGACCAGATGTCGGTCGAGTTGTCGGTCCAGGCCTGATCGTTGTTCAGCGTGGGAGAGAACTCCTCGTTGAAGGAGTTGTTGAACGAGTCCGAGATCGTCGTGTTGATGCTCTCGTCCAGGCTGTTGTCGACCGACGTGTTGGCGGTCCACTCCGACGTGAACGAATCGGTGATGTTCGAGTGCAGCGAGTTGTCCGTCGTCGACTCGTCCACCGCCGAGTTGTGCGACGCGATCGTGGTGTTGATCGTCGTGGTGTTGCCGATGAAAGCGTCACCCCCGGTGAGGTAGTTCACCGAGTTGTCGATCGAGTTGTCGAACACGACGTCGTTGCCGGCCGCGTTCGAGTTCGCACCCGTCGAGGCCACCACCGACGACGCCGAACCGATCGCGACATCTCCGCCGGCGTTGATGTTGGCGTTGATCGACTGGTCGAGCACCGTGTAGTTGCTGTTCACCGTGCCGGCCGCCGCCGCTGCTCCCGCAGCCCCGCCACCGCCGATCAGGTTGCCGTACTCACGCACGCCCGCGTTGACGGAGTTGTCGTTGGCCGAGTCCTTGATCGAGTTGTCCTGGTTGTAGTCCAGGTCCTGGTTGTACGAGCCGACGTTGCCCGAGTCGTGGTTCGAGTTGTCGGAGTTGTTCGCCCAGCCGTTGACCGAGTGGTTGGAGTTGTCCGAGTTGTCGGAGTTGTCGGAGTTGTCCGAGTTGTCGGAGTTGTCACTGTTGTCCGAGTTGTCGGAGTTGTCCGAGTTGTCGCTGTGGTCGTCCGTCGAGTTGTCGGAGTTGTCCGAGTTGTCGGAGTTGTCGGAGTTGTTGCCCCAGCCGACGCCGATCACGTCGTCGTCGCTCGAGTTGTCCGAGTTGTCGGAGTTGTCGGAGTTGTCCGAGTTGTCGCTGTTGTCGGAGTTGTCCGAGTGGTCGTCGGTCGAGTTGTCGGAGTTGTCCGAGTTGTCCGAGTTGTCGGAGTTGTCGCTGTTGTCGGAGTTGTCCGTCGATGAGTTGTCCGAGTTGTTGCCCCAGCCGACGCCGATCACATCGTCGTCGCTCGAGTTGTCGGAGTTGTCGCTGTTGTCCGAGTTGTCCGAGTTGTCGCTGTTGTCGGAATTGTCCGAGTTGTTGCTGTTGTCGACCGAGTTGTCGGAGTTGTCCGAGTTGTCCGTCGAGTTGTCGTTCCCCAGATCCACATCTGCATCGACGTCAACGCCCACGTTGGTCTCGTCGACGTCGCTGAGGAAGTTGCCGTCAGCCATAATCTTGTCCTCTCATAGAGCACCCCCAGGGCGCCGGTTGAGTAGAGTCTGCGCCGATGGCCGCACCCCGGCATCCGGGACCATCCCCCCATGTCCCCCTCCAGACTCGGGGTCCGTTAGGGAGTCCGCACCCGGGGTATGGGGGATCCCTGTGTCTGCCGGGCATGACCACCATCACCAGCCGAGACTTCAATCGCGACGTCAGCGCCGCCAAGCGGGCGATCGCTCGATTCGTGGATCGCCGAGCAGCGCATCACCGACCTGGCCATCAGCGCGCCCACTCTTCTCGAGCTGGAGGTCGGAGTTCGCCGCACGGAAAGCCAAGATGCCGCCGGTGGTGCGAACCTGCGCCGCTGGCTCGACGGCACCGTGCGGACCATGTTCGCGGGGCGGATGCTCCCCATTGACGAAGCTGTCGCACTCGCGGCGGCCCCGATGCACGTACCCGACCCGCTCCCGGCCATGGCGGACTCATCGCCGCCACCGCGCTCGTCCACGGGCTCACCCCGGTCACCCGCAATCGTCGCGACATGGAACGCACGGGCGTCAACATCCTCAGTCCCTGGGATGACGACTGACCACAGTGTTGCCGCGGGCCTCATCCGGCCGAGAATGCCGCTACGCGCTGCGATAGCCGCACTTCGCGACGGATGAGCCCTGGGGCTGCAGCGCTCATCCGGCCGAAAATGCCGCTACGCGCGCCGGTGAGAGCACTTCGCGACGGATGAAGTGCCGCCCGCGCGCCGCATAGGCTGGCCGGATGGATCTGGCCGAACTTCACGCCCTGCTGACCCCCGAGGGCCTGCGGCTGGTCGACGACCTCGGCGAGATCGGGTCCACTGACGATGTGGCTGCCGCGGTGTCGCGGCTGCGGCGCGACGGCCACTCCCCTGACCTCGTCTCGGCCGTCGTCGATCAGGCACGGCTGCGCACGAGGGCCCGCGCGAAATTCGACACGTTCGCCGGTCGCATGCTGTTCACCCGCGCCGGCCTCGAGCAGGCGACCAGACTGGGCGTCGCCGCCCGGCACGCGGCCCGATTCCGGGCGGCCGGCATCGAGCGGGTCGCCGATCTCGGGTGCGGTATCGGCGGTGACGCGCTCGGTATGGCGGGCCTCGGCCTGAACGTTCTCGCGGTCGACGCCGACGAAGTGACCGCGGCCCTCGCCGCGTACAATCTCGCGCCGTTCGGTGACGCGGTCGCGGTGCAGCACGGCCGCGCCGAAGACACCGATCTGAGCGGCGTCGACGCCGTCTGGCTCGACCCCGCCCGCCGCACCGCCGGCCATACCGAGACCACCCGCGTCGGCGCGGGCGACTGGTCGCCGTCGCTGGAGTGGGTGTTCGATCTCGCCGAGCGGATGCCGGCGGGCATCAAGCTCGGCCCCGCATTCGACCGCGCGCGCATTCCCCACGGGGTCGAAGCGCAGTGGATCAGCGTGGATGGCTCGACGATCGAGCTCGTGGTGTGGTCGGGCATCCTGGCGCGGCCCGGCGTTGCCCGGTCGGCGCTCGTGATTCGAGGGGACTCGGCCGCCGAGCTGACCGCACCGGCCGACAGCGCCGATGAGCCGGTGCGCACGCTCGGAGAGTTCATCCACGAGCCCGAGGGCGCCGTCATCCGTGCCCGGCTCATCGGCGAGGTGGCCCGGGAGTTGGAGGCCGGAATGGTCGCGCCCGGCATCGCTTACCTGACCGGGGATGCCGCGGTCACGAGTCCGTTCGTGCAGACCTTCCGGGTGCGCGAGCAGCTGCCGTTCGACGTGAAGCGGCTCGGCGCAGCGCTGCGCGAGCGCGGCATCGGGACCCTCGAGATCAAGAAGCGCGGCGTCGACATCGACCCGGCGGTGCTGCGGACCAAGCTCAAGCTGCGCGGTGACGCGTCGGCCACCCTGATCCTGACGAAGATGGACGGCAAGCGGGTCGCGATCCTCGCCGACCGCGTGTCAGCGACGACGTAACTCCTTCGATCTGGAAGCAGGCCGGCACGAATCGGACCTTCCGACGGCTCCGGCAGCCGAATCGAAGGAGTTGGGCCGAGTGCGGTCGGTCAGGCGAAGACCGGCACCTGGGTCGATGCCCACCAGAGCCACCCGGCGCTGTAGATGAGTGAGAGAACTCCGAGGCAGAGCGCCCAGACGGCCATGGCGGTGCTCTCCCACGGGCGGCGCAGGGCGATGATCGCGAACACGACACCGGCGAGACCGATCACGAAGCCCCACCCCACAAGGAGCGAGACGATCAGCCCGATGATCGAAAGCGTCAGCGCCCACGGCGCGCTCTCCGGCAGCGGTGCGGGCGGAGGCGGCGCCCACTGCACCTCGGGCTGCACGGGCTCGAGCGTCGGCACCGGCGCGGTCAGCGCACGCGAGAATCCACCGCGGTGCTCCCCCGGCATGGCCGAAGAATCGACGGTCGCGTCGACATCTTCGGACGGCGGCTCGACCACCGGGCTCACCGGCCTCGCGACCGCGGACGGGGCGACGGCCGTGGGCGGGCCGGGCACCACGGGCGGGCCGGCAACCGGGGCGGCGACAACGGGCGGGGCGGCCGACACGGGCGGGCCGGCAACCGCGGGCGGATCGGCGACAACGGGCGAATCGGCCGACGCGGGCGGGTCCACGACGGCGAGCAGGTCGGGCCCCGCGGGCGGATCGGCGACCACGGGCGGGGTGACCATCGGGCTCACCGGCCCCGCCACCACGGGCGGCTCGACCCCCGGGCTCACCGGCCTCGCGACCGTGGGCGGGGCGGCGACAACCGGCGGGGCCGCAACCGCGGGCGGGTCGGCTACCGCGGGCGAGTCCGCGACGGCAAGTGGGTCGGGCGCTACGGATGGATCTTCAGTGTCGCTCTGCGCGGACGGTTCGGCGGGCACCCGCACCTCGGCAGGCACCGGCATCTCGGAGGGCCGCGTCAGCTTCGAGGGCTGCTCGGCGGCATCCGGCCCCACATCTGGCGTCCCGGGTTGCGTGCCCGGCTCGCGTCCGGCATCCATCTCGGTCATGCGGCGGCCACCTGGATCTCGGTGACCGGCAGGGTCGAGTCCGCGCCGAACGCGAGGGTCGAGGGCTTGCGGCCCGACATGATCAGCTGCGACGCGAGGCCGGCGATCATCGCGCCGTTGTCGGTGCACAGCGACAGGGGCGGGATCCGCACGGCAACGCCCGCCGCCTCGGCGCGCTCGATCGCCACCTCGCGCAGCCGCCGGTTCGCGATGACGCCGCCGCCGAGCAGCAGCCGCGGCACATCGTTGCGGGCGCAGGCGTCGAGGGCTTTGGTGACCAGCACATCGACGACCGCTTCGCGGAAGGATGCCGCGACGTCGGGCACCGACACCGTCTCACCCGCGGCCGTCGCCTGCTCGACCCAGCGTGCGACGGCGGTCTTGAGCCCCGAGAACGAGAAGTCGTAGCGGTGATCTGCCATGTCGGAGGCGCGGGACAGCCCGCGCGGGAAGCGGATGGCGTTCGGGTCGCCGGTCGCGGCGGCCCTGTCAATCTCGGGGCCGCCGGGGTAAGGCAGCCCGAGGATGCGGGCGATCTTGTCGAAGGCTTCGCCGGCGGCGTCGTCCATGGTTTCGCCGAGCAGCTCGACGTCGTCGACGAGATCGCGCACCAGCAGCAGCGAGGTGTGCCCGCCGCTGACGAGGAGTGCGACGGTCGGGTATTCGACCTCTTCGCCGGTCAGCAGGTCGGCGGCGATGTGGCCGACCAGGTGGTTCACGGCATACAGGGGCTTGCCGAGCGAGACGGCGAGCGCCTTCGCGGCGCCGATGCCGACCATGAGCGCGCCGGCCAGGCCCGGCCCGGAGGTGACGGCAACGGCATCCACGTCACGCAGCATGATGCCCGCCTCCGCGACGGCGGACTCGATCGCGGGCTGCAGTGCTTCGAGGTGGGCGCGGGCGGCCACTTCGGGCACGACCCCGCCGTAGCGCGCGTGTTCGTCCATGCTCGACGCGATCGTGTTGCTCAGCAGCGTGCGCCCGCGGACGATGCCGATGCCCGTCTCGTCGCAGCTCGTCTCGATGCCGAGCACCAGTGGCTCACCCATCAGCACCACCCTTTCTGCGTCGACGCGGCGCTTGGCGCGGGCGCGGCGCTCGGCGCGGGCGCGGCGGTCGGCGCGGACGCGGCGTCCGCGCCCGGCTCACCAAGTTCGCAGACTCGCGCCAAGTTCGTACCATTTCCCGGATTCGGTGCGAAGTTCGCGCGATTCTGCGAACCTCGCGCGTCCGAAGACCCCCGCGCCGCAGCCCACCCGACCAGGTCGAGCTTCATGACGACGGCGTCGACGCCGTCCGGCTGGTAGTAGTGCGGCCGGCGGGCGATCTCGACGAAGCCCTCCGACACGTACAGCGCCGTGGCGACGGGGTTGTCGGCGCGAACCTCGAGGAACACCTCGCGCGCCCCGCGCTCGCGCGCCGAGGTCAGCAGCTCGTGCAGCAGCGCGCGGCCGCGGCCCTTGCCCCGGGCGTCGGCGGCGATCGCGATGGTCTGGATGTCGGCATCCGCCCCGCCCTCCACCGCACGCACTCCGCCGTACCCGCGCAGCTGCCCGGCTTCGATGTCGACGACGTAGCGGCCGTGGGGCGAGTCGAGTTCGGCGGCCATCATGGCGTCGCTCCAGGCATCCGAGGGAAAGCTCGCGCGCTCGAGCGCCATGATCTGGTCGAGGTCGGATGCCGTGGCGGTACGCAGTGTCATGTGCCCACCCGCTTGGGCGCGGCGGGAAGGGTGACGTCGGGGGCACGCAGGTAGAGGGGTTCGGCCGGTCCGTCGGCGCGGCCGGCGGCCAGCGCGCGGGCGCCGGCGAGCGCGATCATCGCGGCAGAGATCGCCGAGACCTCGCGGCGCTCGGCACCGAGCTCGGCCAGGCGCTCCTCGAGGTCGGTGCGCAGGATGTGAGCGGGCTCCGTGCGCCGGACCGGAAGCCCGTCGTCGTCGAGGCCGTCGTAGACCGTGTAGGCGAACTCGCGGCGGCGGGCGTCGGTGACGACCGCGAACGGCGGCAGGTCGGCGAACGGGTCGGCGAGCAGGATCGCGAGGGCGGCGGCGTCGTGGCTGACCACCGGAACGACCGGGATGCCGCGGCCGAGCGCGAACGCCCGCGCGGCGGCGATGCCGACGCGCAGTCCGGTGAAGGGGCCCGGCCCCATGCCGGCGGCGACGGCGGTGATCTCGACGGCACCGGGCGCGGAGGTGGCGCCGACCGGGCCGAGCGCGGCGCCGGCGAGCGCCGACTGCACCAGGGTGCCGATGACTTCGGCGTGGCCGAGCGGATTGTCGCTGACCTGCTCGGCGAGCACGGCACCATCGGGGTCGGTGACGGCGACGGCCGTGCCGAGGGACGTGTCGATGCCGAGGATCACCCCTCCAGGGTAGTCGGGCGGCGGCACTGCGACGCCGGGCCGCGCGGGTGCTGCGACGCCGGGCCCACCGTGCTGCGACGCCGGGCCTCGCGGGCGTCGAGATCGCACGAACCGCCCGCGCGGCAACGCGTCAGGTGACGGTTCGTGCGATCTCGATGTGTGCGGGAACGCGGGATGCCGGTGTGCCGGCCGCCGACTCAGTCGCGGTCGACGGCGATCACGGTCAGGTCGGCGGCCAGCTCGACCTCGACCTGTCCGCCGGCTTCGCGAGCCACCGTCACGTCGTAGCGCGTGCCGTCGTCCGTCTCGATCGAGGTCACGATGCCCGGTCCGGCGGCGCCGATTGCGGCGGCCACGATGTCGTCGATGCGGGCGGTGTCGATGGGCGGGTCGGCTTCGTCGTCGCGGTGATCGGCACGCACCGTGGTGGTTCCGTCGCGCGCGACGCGCACGTCGACCTCGGAGCCGTCGGGCAGGATCACGTCGACCGACCAACCGTAGGATTCGAGCTCGACCGACGAGGCGCCCGTGCCCTGTGCGGCGGTGACGGCGAGATCGATCGCGACGACGAGGGCCGCAGAGCCGGAAGCGGCATCCTGCGCTTCGGCAGCCTGGCGCGCAGCTTCTTCCTGTGCCTGGCGCTCGCGCTCCTGCTGTGCGCGCCGCTCGGCGTCGGCCGCGGTATCGGCGGGCGGCGTGTCGGCGGTGGGATCCACGCCCGCCGCGTCCACGTCGCTGACCTCGGCGGCCGGCACGGCCGGGAACGTGCCGCGATCGTTGAGCGCGGCGATCGCGCCGATGCCGACACCGCCGACCAGCAGCACAGCGACGCCGGTCGCGGCGCCGATGAGCAGGGGGCGCGCAGCGGGGCGCGTGCGCGTCGGGGCGACTCGCTCGGGGTCGCCGGCGGGCGTGGGCTCCGGCGGCAGGACATCGTCGGGGAGCGGAGTGGTGGGGGTCTCGTCGCTGTTCATGTGTCCAGGGTCTCGCGCGGGCGCTGAACCTGATCTGAACCGTCCTGAACGGGCATTCAGCCGGTGGCTTCGGGCAGTTCGAGGACGAAACGCGCACCGCCGCCGGGCGCATCGTCGATACGGACCGAACCGCCGTGGGCGGCCGCGATCTCCCGGACGATCGCGAGGCCCAGGCCACTGCCGCCGGCTTCTCGCGATCGGGCCTCGTCGAGGCGCACGAATCGCTCGAAGACGTGTTCCCGATCGGATGCCGGTAGGCCGGCGCCGTCGTCGTCGACCCAGATCAGCGCCCGCCCATCGACCGCGCGCACGCCGAGGGCGATGCGCGACGATGCGTGGCGGACGGCGTTGTCGACGACATTTCGCACCGCGCGGCCGAGGAGCCTCTCGTCGCCGGCCACCGGCACCGCGGCGATCGCGCGCGCGTCGACGGCGATTCGGTCGAGTGCGCGGATGCGCTGCGCTTCGGCGAGCATCAGGTCGTCGAGATCGACGGTGCCGCCCGCGCGTACCGCCGCTTCGTCGAGACGGGCGAGCAGCAGCAGGCCTTCGAGGATGTCCTGCATGCGCGCACCCTCGTCGAGCACGACGTCGGCAAGCTCGCCGGATGGTGCGGCTTCGGGGTGGGTGCGTGTCAGTTCGGCGAACTGCCGGATCGTCGCCAGCGGCGAGCGCAGCTCGTGCGACGCATCGCCGGCGAAGCGCTGCCGCGCCCGGTAGCCCTCTTCGACCCGGTCGAGCATGCGGTTCATGGTGCCGGCGAGACGGTCGATCTCATCGCCCGAGCCGTCGCCCGGCACGCGCCGATCGAGCGCTTCGGCGTCGATGGACTCGACCTGGCGCCGGATCCGCTCGACCGGGGTCAGCGCACGCGCCGCCACCGCCCACACCACGAGGGCGATCACCGCGACTGCGAGCGGCACGCCCACCAACAGCAGCGTCGTCGCGGCACCGACCGCGTCTGTCACGTCGCGCAGCGACGCGCCCAGCACGAGGACACCGTCGTCGCGCGTCTCGGCGACCACGAGCAGGGGCTCACCGGCGATCGTGGTGCGCACAGGCTGGTCGGCCGGCGGAGTCGGCAGGGCCAGCGCCGCGTCATCGTTGATGACGGTGCTCGATCCGGTGCGCCAGGCGATCAGCACGTCGTCGTCGCGCTCGGCGATCCACGCGGATGCCACGAGGCCCTCATCCAGGCCGTCGGCGATGCTGGTGAGCTCGGACTCGAGCCGCGTCGCGACGCCGGTGGTGAGTGTCTGTCCGAGCAGGGCGACGATCCCCCAGGCTCCGAGACCCAGGACGAGCGCGACCACGAGGGTCGCGCCGATGGTGATGCGCGTGCGGATCGAGAGGGCTCGCCGGGGCGCCGGGGCACCGGCATCCACTTGTCGATCAGCCACCATCGGCCGCCAGTCGATAACCCGCGCCGCGGAGGGTCTGGATGCCGTCGCGCCCGAACGGGCGGTCGATCTTGCGGCGCAGGCGGCCGATGTACACCTCGACGATGTTCGGGTCGCCCTCGAAGTCGTCGGCCCAGACGTTGTCGAGCACCTCCAGCTTGGTGACGACCTCGCCGCGGCGGCGCAGCAGGAAATCGAGCACCGCGATTTCGCGCGAGGTCAGTTCGATCTCGGTGTCACCGCGGTGGACGGTGCGCGCGGCGGGATCCAGCCGCAGGTCGCCGGCTTCGAGCACGACCGGGCGAGCTCGCGCCCCGCGGCGCACGAGCGCCCGCAGCCGCGCGACGAGCACCGGATACGAGAACGGCTTGGTGAGCCAGTCGTCGCCGCCGGTGTCGAGGCCTTCGACCTCGTCCCACTCGCCGTCCTTCGCCGTGAGGAACAGCACGGGCGTCCAGATCTGTTCGGCGCGCAGGGTCGCGCAGACGCGATACCCGCTCATTCCGGGCATCATGACGTCGAGGATGATGACGTCGTAGTCCTGCTCACGAGCGCGCCACAGTCCGTCCACGCCGTTGTGCGCGACGTCGACCGCCATCCCCTCGGCCTCGAGCCCCCGGCGCACCCCGTCGGCGAGACGCACCTCGTCGTCCACGAGCAGTACACGCATGGGACCGAGTCTGCCCTGCCCGACCTGACTCCGCACTGAATCGGCGGCGCGGCTCATGGATGCCGGGTGACGATGACCTTCCGCGGCGCGTTGTCCTCCATCTCGCGGGCGGCCGGCCCGCTCGTGCCGCAGGCGCTGTCGACGCCGGTGCCGCTCCACTCCTGCTCGAGCTCGACCTCCCACCAGCGGTCGACGAGGCCGTCGACCATGCCGCGTCCCCACTCGACGATGGTGACGGAGTTCTCGTAGTCCAGGCCGAGGTCGTCCAGTTCGGCCGGAGACCCGAGCCGGTAGGCGTCGACGTGCACGAGCGGTGGCCCGTCGACCAGCGACGGGTGCGTGCGGGCGATCACGAACGTCGGGCTCTGGATCGGGCCGCGCACGCCCAGCGCGTCGGCAATGCCGCGCGTGAGGGTCGTCTTGCCGGCGCCCAGCGGGCCGGTCAGCACGACGAGGTCGCCGGCGCGCAGCGTGGCGCCGAGTTCTCGTCCGAACGCCTCCATGTCGGCAGGCGAGCCGATCTCGCGCACCCCGACAACGCAATCCAGCCCGGTCATCGCGCTGCCTCCGGCCGCATTTCGGCGCCGTGCGGGGCCGAAGGCGGGCGTAACTCCTTCGAAACGCGGCTTCGACGCCGCGCCATCCCCGCAATTCCGCGGGTCATCCGCCGCGACTCTGCGAGATCGAAGGAGTTACGCGAATGGCGTGTCCGACACCCCACCCTGATCCGGCCCAGACCGCTCACTGCGAAACCTGCCGGCGCGGCACGCGGGGCCCGATGCGCGTGACGATCTCGTAGTTGATCGAGCCCGATGCGTCACCCCACTCGTCGGCCGACGGCACGCCGAGGGTCGGGTCGCCGAACAGCACGACCTCGTCGCCGACCGCGACCGGAGTCTCGCCGACGTCGACGACGAACTGGTCCATGGCGATGCGCCCCGCCACGGTGAACCGGCGCCCGCCGACCGAGACGGATCCCTTGCCGGATGCCGCGCGCGGCACGCCGTCGGCATACCCCAGCGGCACGAGCGCGAGGGTGGACTCGGTGGCCGTGCGGTGCGTGTATCCGTACGAGACGCCCTGTCCGGCCGGCACCCTCCGCACGGCAGCCACCGCGGCGCGCAGTGTCATCGCGGGGCGCAGTCCGAGATCGGCGGCACTGCGGTCGGGGAACGGCGACAGCCCGTATATGCCCAGGCCGATGCGCACGCAGTCGAAGCGCGACTCGGGCAGGTCGATCGCCGCGTGCGTGGCGGCGATGTGCCGCAGCTGCGGAGTGATGCCCTGCTGCGCGGCCGCCGCGAGCGCGACCTGGAACCGCGACACCGCGGTCCGGTCGTCGGCGGCGCTGGCGTTGGAGAGGTGGCTGAAGATCCCCGTGATCCGCAGCTTGCCGAGCCGTTCGAGCCGGGCCGCCTCGGCGAACACGACCGAGTAGTCGGCCGGCGCGATCCCGTTGCGCGCGAGCCCCGTCTCGACTTTGAGGTGCACCGAGACGGGTTGGTCACGGGATGCCGCGGCCGCGGCCGCCAGCAGCTGCTCGATGTTCGAGATGCCGAGCTCGATCCCCTGCGACGCCGCTTCGACGAACGACGCACCCGGAGCGTGCAGCCACGCCATGATCGGCGCATCGATGCCCCCGCGCCGCAGCGCGAGCGCCTCGGCGACGTCGGCGACGGCGAGCCGCGTCGCCCCGCCCTCGAGCGCCGCCGCCGCCGAGCGGACGGCGCCGTGCCCGTAGCCGTCGGCTTTCACGACCGCGATGATCTGCGACTCGGTGAGCTTGCGCAGATGGCGGACGTTGGCGGTGATCGCCCCGATGTCGATCACGGCCTCGCGCATCACGCCCTCCGGCATCCGGCTCACGAAGCGGCTCCGTTCTCGGCGATCACATACGCGGCCGCCATGCCGGCGTCGTGGGTGAGCGACAGGTGCACCGCGGTGATGCCGCGCGCGTGCACCGTCTCGGCGGTCTCGCCCGACAGCGCGAACACGGGGCGGCCCGAGGGCTCGGAGGCCACTTCGATGTCGGTCCAGTGCAGTCCGTCCGAGCCGCCGAGCGCTTTGATCAGCGCTTCCTTCGCAGCGTAGCGGGCGGCGAGCGAGTGCGATTTGAGGCCGCGCTCCCCCGGCGCGAAGAGCCGCTCGATCAGTCGCGGCGTGCGGGCGAGCGACCGCTCGAACCGCGGAATGTCGACCAGGTCGACGCCGATGCCGACGATCACGGCGCCTCCCCTCCCGCCGCGCGTGCGGGTGTCGCGGCACCTGCCAGCCTATCCCCGGCGCCGCCAGCGGCCCCGCGTGATCACAGCGCGCCGAAGCGCGCGTCGTACTGCGGCTTGAGTTCGGCGAACCGTGCCTGCCACGCGTCCTCACCGCCGAGCTCGGCATCGGCGTCGGCGACGTGGCGGGTCAGCTGTTCGAGATACGCCTGCCAGCCGGCTCCGTAGAAGATCGACTGGATGCCGGTGTGCTCGAGCAGCAGCCGCGTGCCGCCGTCGACGGGCTCGAGCCGCACCACGAGTTCGGTCGGCTCCTCGCCGGTCGCATGCCAGGTCGTCGTGAACGAGCGCGGCGCATCGCACGCGGTGATGGTGCCGCGGCCCCACGTCCCCTCACCGTCGCTGCTCGCCACCTCCCACGTGCCGCCGAGCCGCAGGTCGCCGGTGTAGTCGGCCATCCACCGCGCGAGGCGATCGCGCGTGGTCACGGCATCCCAGAGGTCGTCGATGCCGGTCGCGTAGACCTCGTCGTAGACGAGGCGGTACCGGTCGTCGTGCTTCTCGATGAGCGGGTTCATGAGGCGTCCTTTCGTCGTGCGGCCGGTGCCGCATGTGTCTGCGCAGTGGCGGCGGATGCCGCACGCTTCTGGCCCGCAGCGGCCGGTGCCGAGGGGCCGCGTTCTTCGGTGATGGATGCCGCCTGGCGGCGTCCTCGCGCGATCTCGGTGTGCAGGGCGTCGAGGCGCTGCGCCATGGGCGCCCGCAGTCGCGCGAGGGCAGCCTCGGCCGCGGCGATCCCGGCCGGGTCGGCGGCGTAGAAGCGGCGTGTGCCCTCCGCGCGCACGGACGCGAACCCCTCCTCGCGCAGCACCTTGAGGTGCTGCGACACCGCGGGCTGCGAGATGCCGAACTCGGCGCGAACGACGTCGGTCAGCGTGCCGGCGGACTGCTCGCCGACGCCCAGCAGTTCGAGCAGTCGTCGCCGAACTGCATCACTCAATACTTCGAATGCGTGCACACGCGCATTCTATAAGTCACAACTTATCGAATCAAGTGTCGCACTGCCGCACGCCACCTCCCTACCATTCACGCCGTCCGCATGCGATACTCACTCCAAGCCAGCGCCATTGGGGGCTCTCGGGCCACGGTCCGGGAGCAATATCCGGCCGATGTGGGAATCGGCCGGAGGCACTGGCGATCTGGGGATCGCGGGCTGGGGAGCCCGAGATCGCTGATTTGGGGATCGCGGGCCAGCGCCTGCCTGGGGATATTGGGGAACGTTCATGGCTGAACGCATCAGCGTGGCCGCGCGTGTGCGCACCGCCACGAAATCGCACGTCGCCTGGCGGAATGCCGAGGCACTGCGATGACCATCACGACGCTGGAGCCGGTCGAGCCGCTCGACCCGCTGGAGCCGGTCGAGCAGGAGCTGCAGCACGCGCACGTCGTGACGGGGCACGGCGCCGAGTCGGCGGAGTGGAACGTCGCCGGCTTCCTCGCCGGCCGCGGGCACGACGCCTCGACCGCGTGGGTCGACGGCCACCGCCGCTTCACCCACGCCGAGCTCCGCGGCGCCGCGACCGCCATCGCCGACGCACTCCGCGAACGCGGCATCCAGAGAGGCGACCCGGTCGCCCTGCTGGCCGGCAACGGCTTCTTCTGGGTCGCCGCATACCTGGGCATCCTCGGCGCCGGCATGATCGCGGTGCCGCTGTCCACCGACGACGACGCCACAGAAGCACGCCGTCGCGCCGGATGGGCCGGCTGCCGCGCCGTCACCCTCGGGCAGGGACAGCGCTGGCCGACCGGCGACACCGCCGTGCCATCGCTGGCAGAGGTCGACCTGCCCGTCGGCTGGGATCGCACTCCCGCCCCGAGTCTCGACGCCGCCCCGGTGCGCGCCGGAGCAGACGCCGTGTACGTGTTCACTCCGGGCACCCTCGGCCAGCCGCGCGCCGTCCGCATCACGCACGACAACATCCGCGCCAACACCGAGTCGATCCTCGACTGCCTGTACCTCGAAAGTTCCGACCGCACGCTCGCCGTCGTGCCGTTCACCGAGGCGTTCGGCGCGTCGCTGCTGCACACGCACCTGCGCATCGGCGCCGCCCTCGTCCGCCACCAGTCCACGACGATCCCCGAGACGATCGTCGGCTCGCTCGAGCGGTTCAACTGCACCGGATTCGCCGGGGCGCCGACGGTCTACAGTGCGCTCGTGCGCAACAGCTCCTTCACGCTGCGCCGCCTGCCCCAGCTGCGCATGCTGCAGCAGGCGGGCAGGTCGCTCGCTCCGGTGATCGACGAAGAGGTCGCCCGGGCGCACCCGTCGGCACGCCTGTTCGTCATGTACGGCCAGACCGAGGCCACCGCGACCCTGTCGCATCTTCCGGTCGAGGAACGTGGCCGGCGAGCAGCCTCCATCGGCCGGGGCATTCCCGGTGTCCGGCTGCGGGTGGTGGATGCCGGGGGCGCCGACGTCCGCACCGGCGACGTCGGCGAGATCTGGGCGACGGGCGGCAACATCTCGCCCGGTTACCTCCACGACGACATCGCGACCGCCCGCACCATGCAGGGCGGCGTACTTCGCACCGGAGACCTCGCGACGGTCGACGACGACGGCTACATCTACCTCGTCGATCGCCCGGCGCTGCACCCGCGGTGACCCGGGCCACCCCGGCCGCACCCTATTCGACGGTGACGGACTTCGCGAGGTTGCGGGGCTGATCCACGTCGAGGCCCTTGGCGGTCGCGAGCCCCATCGCGAAGATGTGCAGCGGCACGACCGCCAGCAGCGGCTCGAACAGGGGTCCGGCCAGCGGAATCCGCAGCACCTCGTCGGCGAACGGCAGCACGGCCGCGTCGCCCTCTTCGGCGACCGCGATCACGCGGGCGCCGCGAGCGCGGATCTCCTGGATGTTCGAGACGACCTTCTTGTGCAACTCGGCCGACTCGCGCGGCGACGGCACGATCACGAACACCGGCTGCCCCGGCTCGATCAGTGCGATCGGGCCGTGCTTGAGCTCGCCGGCGGCGAAGCCCTCGGCGTGGATGTACGAGATCTCCTTGAGCTTGAGCGCGCCCTCGAGGGCGATCGGGTAGCCCACGTGACGACCGAGGAACAGCACCGACTGAGTGTCGGCCATCCAGTGCGCGAACTGCTCGATGTGGGCCTGCTCGCCCTCGAGCACCCGCGAGATCTTGTCGGGCACGGCTTCGAGCTCGGCGACGTTCGCGGCCGACGCCTCGGCTGACAGCACGCCGCGCAAGCGTCCGATGTGCAGCGCGAGCAGGTACAGCGCGGTGATCTGCGCCACGAAGGCCTTGGTCGAGGCCACGGCGACCTCGGGACCGGCATGCGTGTAGACGATGGCATCCGACTCACGGGGAATGGTCGCGCCCTGCGTGTTGCAGATCGACAGGGTCTTGGCGCCGTGCTCACGCGCGTACTTGACGGCCATGAGGGTGTCCATGGTCTCGCCGGACTGTGAGATCGACACGACGAGGGTGTCGGGCCCGATGACCGGGTCACGGTAGCGGAACTCGTGGGCGAGTTCGACGTCGACGGGGATGCGGGTCCACTGCTCGAGCGCGTACTTGCCGGTCTGGCCCGCGTAGGCGGCGGTGCCGCAGGCGATCACGACGATCCGCGAGATGCCGAGGAACAGGTCGTCCAGCCCGTCGAGCTCGGGGATCACGACCTCGCCGTCGCGCACGCGACCGCGGATGGTGTTGGCGACGGCCTCGGGCTCTTCCGAGACCTCCTTGGCCATGAACGAGGGCCAGCCGCCCTTCTCGGCGGCGGCGGCGTCCCAGACGACTTCGAACGGCTCGACCTCGACGGGCCGGCCCGCGAAGTCGGTGACCTCGACGCCGGCCGGCGTGATCGAGACGATCTCGTCCTGACCGATCGCGAGCGCGTTGCGGGTGTGCTCGACGAAGGCGGCGACGTCGGAGCCGAGGAAGTTCTCGCCCTCGCCGAGGCCGATCACCAGCGGCGAATTGCGGCGCGCGCCGACCACGAGGCCGGGCTCGTCGCGGTGCATGGCCAGGAGGGTGAAGGCCCCCTCGAGACGCGTGACGACGGCGCGGAACGCCTCGACGAGGCTGCCGGATGCCGCGTATTCGCGCCCCAGCAGCACGGCGGCGACCTCGGTGTCGGTCTCGCTGCGGAAGGTGAATCCTGCCTCGACGAGTTCGTTCTTCAGGTCGGAGAAGTTCTCGATGATGCCGTTGTGGATGACGGCGAGCTTGTCGTCGTCGGCCAGATGCGGGTGCGCGTTCGCGTCGGTCGGGCCGCCGTGCGTGGCCCAGCGGGTGTGGCCGATGCCCGTCGTCCCGTCGGGCATCGGGTGCGCTGCGAGGTCGTCGCGGAGTACCTGCAGCTTGCCGGCGCGCTTGCGCATGTCGAGGTCGCCGTCACCGTCGATGACGGCGATACCGGCGGAGTCGTAGCCGCGGTATTCGAGGCGGGCGAGCCCCGAGAGCAGGATGGCCTGGCTGTCACGCGGGCCGACATATCCGACGATTCCACACATGGGGTCAATCGTACGGGCGGGTATTTGCGCGGAAGCCTCACAAATGCGCGCCCCGGGCCCGGCGAATGGATGCCGGTGCTCCGGCATCCATACCCGAAACAGAGGCGGGCCCTCTAGAGGAGCCGTTGGGGACGGTCGACTCGAGAGGGCCCTATCCACGCACCCTCGGAGGACCGTTGGGGACGGCTGAGCTCCGAACGCCACTTTGGGGGGCAGCTGGGACAACGCGCGGACTCGGCCATTTTACCTGTACCGACAGGGTTTCAGGTCACAGCAACGCGCCGAGAACTCGGCACGGCGCGACCTCACGACACGTGGCAGGGTTGCTCTTCCGTTCGCTCGCGGGCTATGCAATACTCAAGCCAAGTCAGCCGCCGCGAGGTGGCGGGATCGCCGAGGGGTCGGTGGTCCTGAACATGATCCGACCGATGTGGGAATCGGCCTGGAGGGTTCGGACCGTTGGGGAGCGGGGTTCACCCGCTTTTGGGGATTGCGAGCTTGGGGCTCGCCTTTGGGGATATTGGGGACACGTTCATGGGGGGACGCTTCTTTGCGACCGTGCGCTCGCGCGCCGTCGCAGATTCGACCGTGGCAACGCCGGCCGTCATCGGTGTATCGCTGCGCATCGAGGTGCGCCGATGAGCACCTCGATGCTGCCCGTCGATGAGCTGGTCGGCGCCCTCGCGGCGCCGCGCGTCATGCCGGTGCTCGAGAAGCGACTGAGCCAGGTGCGCAGGCACCGCGCGGGCACAACGGTCGCCGACACCGTCATCATCGCTCTCGCCGCCGCGGTGACCGCCACGGGGCAGATGATCACCGCCGAGACGTCGGTGATCACTGCGCACCGTCCCGCATTGACGGCCGTGATCGCTGCGGCGGTCGTAGCACTCGCGTGGGCGGCGTCGCTTGTGTGGCTTCGCGCCGGCGCCTATCGTCGCGGCGTGGGTGAGAGGCTCGCCCTCCTGCCGATCCTGCACTCCGCCGTCATCGGCTTGGCCGCACTGGCGATCGTCGAGGGCGTGTCGGGGTCGGTCGTGCTCCCCGCGCATGTTGCCGTGACGCTGCCCGTGGGTGTGGCCGCGCTCGTCGCTGCGCACGCCGTGCGGCGCACATGGATGACGCAGCATCGGACCACGCACTCGATGGCCACCCGGACGCTCGTCGTGGGCGACCGCACGAGCGTGGAGCATGTGATCCGCTCGTTGACCGCTGACTCGCGCTTCTCGCACAACGTCGTCGGAACGGTCGTCCAGGGCGCCGACAGCGGCACGGTAGACGTCGACGGTGCCGCCTACACGGTGGTCGCCGCGCCAGACGGGGTCGCCGAACTCGCCCGCAGCCTCTGCATCGAGACGGTCATCGTCGCGGGCGGCAGTGACGATCCCGACTACGTCCGTCGCCTCAGCTGGAGCCTCGAAGGCGCAGCCACCAACCTCATCCTCGCAACTCGCCTGGCGGATGTCGCCCGGTCCCGGATCGCTTTCGAGCGGACGAATGGGCTGGCCCTCACGCACGTGAGCATTCCCAGGTTCGACCAGCCGACCATGCGCACCAAGCGCATGCTCGACGTGGTCGTGGCGCTCGTCGCGCTCGTTCCGATCGCGGTGATCACTCCGATCATCGCCCTGCTCATCAGAATGGACACACCGGGGGGCGTGTTCTTCAAGCAGCAGCGGATCGGGCGCGACGGGCGCGAATTCAGCATCCTCAAGTTCCGCACGATGACGGCCACCGCCGAGAAGGACCGTGCTGCGCTCGAGGAGCAGAACGAAGGCGCTGGACCGCTCTTCAAGATGAAAGACGACCCGCGCGTGACGCGGGTGGGCGCCGTCCTTCGCAAGTACTCGCTCGACGAGCTGCCGCAGTTCTGGAACGTGCTGCGCGGCGACATGAGCGTCGTCGGGCCGCGGCCGCCGCTGCCCAGCGAGGTCCGCGACTACAACGGTCAGGTGTTCCGCCGGCTGTATGTGCAGCCCGGCATCACCGGCCTGTGGCAGATCAGCGGCCGCAGCGACCTGTCGTGGGAGCAGAGCGTGCGGCTCGACCTGCACTATGTGGAGAACTGGTCGCTCGCGACCGACCTGAGGATCATCCTGCGCACTGCAGCGGTGATGGTTCGCCCGAACGGCGCATACTGATGCGGCGTTCGGACACGACGACTGTCGCCGACAGCCGTCATCGATCGCGTGTTCGCCACTCGGCGACGCGCACAAGATGTGGCGGCTCATGCTCGAGTCTGCGCGACACCCGCGACACACCATCGCGGAACGCCGGTTTGCCCGACTGGCGAACGTCGCACTCCTCCCCCAGAGGGCATGAGCCGTCCACGGGCCGACGTGCCCGCCTCACTCCCACACGAGGCGGGCACGTTGATCACCACCGAACGGGCACAGTGGCGACGGTTCCCAACGGGAGCCTGCCCGAGTAGAGTCAGGCGATAGGAGTCCCGCAGACACGGGTCGTCACTGGGGAGTGACAGACGATCCGAGCCAGGCGGGACGTGTGGGGAGGCCCGGGTTCACCCGGACGAACAATGTGTGGGGACACGTGTAATGGGGACACGAACGGGTACGTCGACGCGCACCGCGGACGACAGGCAACTCACTGCCGGAATGCGGTGGGCGATCATCGGAGTGGCCGCGGTGGTGCTGGCCGGACTGACAGTGGCCGCATGGTTGCTGCTGGCATCGCCTGGCGCGCCGGGTGCAGGCATGCCGGCCACCGCACCATCGAGCGGGGCATCGGCCGGCACCCCTTCGGACGACGACGACGCTCCACCCGCATCCGATGACGGCTCATCGACCGAGACCACACCCAATGCGGGGCCCTCGCCCGACTCGGCACCTGTCGACGGCAGCGAAGTGCTGCCACCCGCTGACAGCGCCGCACCGTCAAACCGCCTGCCACCGCTGCCGCAACCCACGCCTCTGGTAGAGGCGCCGTTACCCGAGAATGCGTCCGCGCGCGGGAAACTGGTCGACGGCTTCCCCGCGGTAGTGGCCGGTCCGGCACCCGGCGACGACGTGCTGGAGAGTTCGATCACCTCGGACGGCACCACGATGCAGGCGGCCCTGACGGCGCGCACAGACGACAGCCCAGACGCCGTGGCCGAACACTATCGAGCGACATGGTCGACCCTGGGACTGGCGCCGACCGCCGGCGAGACGGTCTCGGCTACCGATCCCTTCACGTCCGTCACCCTTGCGATCACCGAATCGGGCACCGGCACCGTGTACACGGTCTTCGCGACGCTGCGGACGGAGTGACGCGTGTACATCTCCTTCACGAACTCACCGGTCGGCAACGAGAGCAGCGACAGTAACGCACCCACCGACGGCACGCGGCCCACTCGCCCGGCACGCGGCATCCGTACCGTCTCATCGACCGTGGTGACGCTCGGCATCGTCTCTATGTTGACCGACATCTCATCGGAATCGGTGTCGGCGATCCTGCCCCTCTATATAACGGGCTTCCTAGGACTCTCCACGATCGCGTTCGGCGTCCTCGACGGGATGTACCAGGGCGTCAGCTCGGTGGTCCGCATCGCCGGCGGCTACGCTTCGGACCGGATCGACCAGCCCAAATGGGTCGCCTTCGTCGGGTACGCGCTGGCGGCTGTCGCCCGCGTCGGCCTGCTCTTCTGGACCGGGTTCGCCGCGCTCAGCGCCGTCATCACCGCCGATCGACTCGGCAAGGGCATCCGCACCGCGCCCCGTGATGCGCTGATCACCGCCACCTCCGACCCGCAACGCCTCGCCGCGTCGTTCGGGGTGCACCGCATGCTCGACAACATCGGCGCGGCGATCGGACCATTCCTCGCCTTCGTGATTCTGCTCGTCGTGCCCGACGGCTTCCACATCGTCTTCATCGCCTCACTGGTCTTCGCCACGATCGGTGTGCTCGTGCTCGGACTGATCGTGCCGAACGTGCGGAGCCGCAAGACGCGAGTGGATGCCGGAGAGCCGAAGGTCCGCGTCAACTGGCGCAGTATCGTGCGTGGCCCGATGCGCCGCGTGCTGGCTGCCGCCGGCATCCTCGGTCTCGTCACGATCGGCGACGGGTTCGTCTACCTCGTCCTGCAGGCGCGCAGCGACTTCGCGGCGCAGTGGTTCCCCCTTCTCTATGTGGGCACCAACGTGGCGTTCCTCGCGTTCGCCATCCCGCTGGGTCGCCTTGCGGACCGGGTCGGGCGCGCTCGGGTGTTCGTGTGGGGGCACGCCGGACTGCTCGCCGCGTACGTCATCGCCGTGATCCCGATGGCCGACGTCGCAGCCACGTTGCTCTGTCTCGTGTTCCTCGGAGTGTTCTACGCCGCCACGGACGGCGTGCTGTCGGCTCTCATGTCACAGCTGTCGACGCCCGACAGCCGCGGCACCGCGATCGCCACCGCCCAGACCGTCATCGCGGTGACCCGGTTCGTCTCCGCCGCCGGTTTCGGCCTGCTCTGGTATGCGGCCGGGCGTGAGCCGGCGATGATCATCGTCGCGATCGTGCTCGCCGTGGCGATCCCGCTGGTCGCGATCCTGCTGCGGCCACTACTCCGGTCGGAGCGCACCCCGTCAGAGCAGGCGGCGGCATGAGTCTGCGCGCGCGCTGGATTCTCATCGCGGTCCTCTCCATCGCCGCGCTTGGCGCGACCACTGTCGTCGGCGTCGTCGCCTGGGCGCGATTCCAGGCGCAGCAGTCCGCGCCGAGCGCGGTCGCCACATCCGATGTCGTGCCGACCGGCGACCGCATCGTGTTCCGGAACACGGCATCGGGCGACGGCTATGGGCACGTGGCATCCGTCCCCCTCGACGATCCCACAGGCGCGCGCACCGTCAGCGACATCGCCTGCGATCGGGTGGACGCCACGACCGACCTGGTCTCATGCCTGCGAATAGTGCGCGGCATCGCCCCTACTTATACGGCGACGCTGTACTCGGCCGGTGGCGAGCAACGCAGCCAGTGGCCGCTCTCCGGCATCCCGAGCCGCACCCGCATCTCCGGTGACGGTGACCTCATCGCGACCACCGCGTTCGTCACCGGGCACTCCTACGCAACAATCGGGTTCTCGACCGAGACCAAGATCCACACGCCCGACGGCGATGACTTCGGAAACCTCGAGGAGTGGACGCTCATCGTGGATGGCGAGGAGAGCGCTCCCGTCGACCGCAATTACTGGGGCGTCACGTTCATCGACGACGACACCTTCTATGCCACGGCCGGCATGACCACGATGGGGAAGACGTATCTGGTGCGCGGCGAGATCTCGACCCGCACGCTCACGACGCTCGCGGACAACGTGGAGTGCCCGTCGTTGTCGCCGGACGGCACCCGCATCGCGTTCAAGCGCGTGACGGCGGGGTCCGGACCGACCGTGCACTGGACCCCGGCCATCTACGACATCGCCAGCGGCGACATCGCGGTGCTTCCGGAGAAGCGCAGCATCGACGACCAGGTCGAGTGGCTGGACGACGAGACGGTCCTGTACGGGATGCCGCGGGAGGGCGTCGCCGGCGACACCGACGTGTGGGCACTGGCGGCCGACGGGTCGACCGAACCGAAGGTCTTCATCGAGCATGCATGGTCGCCGTCTGTCGTGCACACCACGGGGGCACAGTGATGGTGAGCGTCATCATCGCCGCCCACAATGAGGAGAGCGTCCTCGGTGCCACCCTCGATGCTCTGCTCGCCCAGCCGGGCGTCGAGGCGGCCAGTGTCGTGGTGAGCGCCAACGGCTGCCGCGACCGGACTGCCGAGGTGGCGGCCGAGCGAGGCGTCACGGTCATCGACCGGATCGAGCCGGGCAAGGCGGGCGCATTGAATGCCGCCGACGATGTCGCGCAGGACTACCCTCGCATCTACCTCGACGCCGACATCACGGTTCCCCCAGGGGCGATCAGCCGACTCGTGGCTCATTTCGATGAGACCTCGCGACCGCTTGCCGTCGTCCCTCGCCGCCGCATCGACACCAGCGCCTCGTCGTGGCCGGTGAAGGCCTACTTCGCGATCAACGAGCGTCTGCCGGTATTCCGGACGGGTCTCTTCGGCCGCGGGCTGATCGTCCTGTCAGAAGACGGGCGGGCGCGGTTCGGCGCGTTCCCCGCGATGATCGCCGACGACCTGTACGTTGACTCGCAGTTCTCCGAGGCGGAACGCGTCGAGGCTGCTGACGTCGAGATCGTCGTCGACGCACCGCTCACCACCACGAACCTCATCGACCGCCTGGTCCGGGTGCGGCGCGGGAACGCGCAGATGCGTGCGGCCGCAGCTGACGGTGCGATCGAAGCCACGGTGCGCCGGTCGGACAAATGGTCGTGGCTCCGCGACGTCGTCCTCCCTGATCCCCGGCTCGCGTTCGCCGCGGTGCCCTACGTCTTCATCACGCTGAAAGCCTCACAGCGCGGGCGACGAGCTACCAATGGACTCGACTGGGGCCAGGATCGGAGTACTCGAGACACTCCATCGGCGAACATGGAGAGGCCTGCCTCATGATCCACATCTGCTTTCACGGCATCGGCCGCTGCACTCAAGAGCGCGAGCCGGGCGAGGCGCGGTACTGGATGGCGGAGGATGTCTTCCTCGGGGTGCTCGATGCGCTGGCCGACGAGCCCGGCGTGCGTCTCAGCTTCGACGACGGCAACCGCTCCGACGCCGAGATCGCACTGCCCGCCCTCCAGGAGCGCGGCATGACCGCCACCTTCTTCGTGCTTGCCGGCCGACTCGACGATCCCGCCAGCCTGAGCCCGGCCGATCTGCGGGAGCTCCGTGCTGCAGGCATGGGGATCGGAAGCCATGGCTGGGAGCACATCCCTTGGCGGGGCCTGGACGACACCCAGTCGCATCGGGAGTTCGTGGTGGCGCGCGAGGCGCTCGAAGAGGCCAGCGGCTCACCGATCACCGAGGCCGCCCTGCCGCTCGGCCGTTACGACCGGACTGTGCTCCGCAGACTGCGCGAGGCGCGATACCGCGCGATATACACAAGCGATCGCTTTCCGGCGCGCGCCGGCGGCTGGCTCCGGGCCCGGTACAGCGTCACCGCCGAGGACACCGTGGCGACAGTGCGCGGCTTCTCGAACAGCCGTCCCGGCATCGGCGAGGCTCGCAACCTCGTTGCGAGCGCGGTCAAACGGCTCAGGTAGAAGAAGTAGTTCGCTCGCGCCGCCCGTCGCGCCTCAGCACCACCAACCAGGCGAGTGCGCCACCGATGGCAGCACCGAGGCCATTGGCGAGGATGTCGCGCAGACTCGGTTCGCGTGAGGGGATCACGACCTGCACCACCTCGGCGGCAACTGACAGCATGATCGCGAGGACGATCCCCCACCAGTGGTGTCGCAGCAGCAGCGTCAAGAGGAACCCGAGCGGCACGAACATCACGATGTTCGCGGTGAACTCGACCCACCCCGATCCGAATCCGCCGATCCCGATGTCAGCCAGCGTGTCCCCGATCGCGTGGACGATGCCGCTGTAGCTGACTGGAAGCACCAGAATCAGCCCCACAGCCACCAGATACCCGATCAGTCCACCGATGACCCAGCGCCGCCGGATCATCGCGCGATCGCCTCTTGCGCCGGTCGCGCCCCTAGGTGAGGCTTCTCTCATCTCGTATTCCCCCGTTCCCCGGTGGGAGATACTCGCAATGGCCCGAATCTGCCGACCCCCCGATCGGAACATACATGACCACCCCCACCACGCCCGCGCGGACACGACTTCGCGCGCACCCTCGCCGCATCCGCCTCCTCCTCGCCGCCGGCATCGTCGCCCTCCTCGCAACCGCAGGACTCGTGGCAGCCCCCGCCATCGCGGCTCCAATGACAACAGGCATCTTCTCAGACAGCCTGAAGCCGCGTATCGCTGTCGACAGCGACCGAACCGCCGTCGAATTGGGTATCCGCTTCAGCCCAGATAAGTCCGGCACCGTCACTGCGCTGCAGTATTACCAGGGCCAGAAGGCCACCGGCGTGACCAGTGCCACGCTGTGGTCCTCGTCGGGCAAGGTCCTCGCGAAGGCCTCGTTTGCCAAGACCAATAAGGTCGGATGGCGCACCGTGTCGCTCAACGAGCCGGTCAAGCTCACTGCAGGAACCTCCTACATCGCGTCGTACAACGCCCCGCGCGGCGGCTATCCGGTCACCGAGAACGACCTCACCAAGGTGAAGAAGCAGAACGGCTTCACCCTGAAGGCCGGTGCCGGCGTATACCGCTACGGCAAGACCGGGAAGGCGCCGAACCTCTCGTACAAGGGCTCGAACTATCTGGTGGACGTCGTCTACGCGCCGACGGGCGCCACTGCCGGCAAGCCGACTCCGAAGCCGACCGCGACGGCCAAGCCGACGCCGAAGCCGACGCCGACCACCGCCCCGACGCCGACGCCGACGCCCACGCCGACGGCGACGACCGCGCCCAAGCCGACGCCGACACCGACTGCGACGACCGCTCCCAAGCCGACGCCGACGCCGACGCCGACCACGGCACCCAAGCCGACGCCGCCGGCCACCGGTGGATTCACCGTACTCGGCCGTTCGTTCCCCTCATCTGCGACCACAGGAGTGCCCGCCGGAACCGCACTGACGAAGTACACCGGTCCCTGCACGATCCAGACGGCCGGCGTCGTGATCAATGCAATGGAAGTCAACTGCTACCTGCGCATCCTCGCCAAGAACGTCAAGATCACGAACTCGGTGATCAACGGCGGAGTGTATGCGGACTTCAACGACAACGTCGGGTCATTCACCATCACTGACAGCGAGGTCCGCGGTGGCAATAGCCCCGGGACCGGTATCGGCGACGCGTACTTCACGGCGACTCGCGTCGAGGTCACCGGCGGAACCCGGTCGATCAACTGTTATGCGCACTGCACGGTCAAGGATTCGTACGTCCACGGTCAGATGAACGACCGGTCTGGCGTGCACCACGAGTCCGGCATCCGGTTCAACACCAACAGCACCCTTGTCGGGAACACCATCGCCTGCGACGCCAATGACTATCCGCCGGATGCCGGATGCTCGGCTGCCATCACCGGGTACCCCGACTTCGATCCAGTTCAGAACGTCACAGTCGATGGAAATCTCATCATCGCGGGCTCGGGCGGGTACTGCAGCTACGGCGGTGCGACCACCGGCAAACCGTTCTCAGGCCAGACCAAGAACGTGAAGTTCACCAACAACATCTATGAGCGTGGAACAGAGATGGGCGACGGCGGCCGCGGGTACGTGTGCGGCTTCTGGGGCCCGATCACATCGTTCGATAGCAATGCTCCCGGTGCCGCCTGGACGAACAACCTCTTCGACGACGGAACGGTCGTCAGAGCAGCCAACTGATCGAAACTGACCCTGCTCGGGTGCTACCACTCGAGCAGGGTCAGTTCGCTGTAGAGGTAGTCGACTTCCGACGCCGACACGCCCACCCCCTTGAACATCTTCGGGCGCGGTTGCGCGACGTGACGCCCCCATCCCGCGGGAGAGAAGCCGAGCACTCGCCGTTCTGCAATCGTTGCGATCATCCCCCGCCGGAGCAGATGCGCTCCCACCAGCGCCCAATTGGATTCCAGCAGGGAGGGATCACCCCCCACATACAACGGTGACGCGAAGCTTCGCACCCGCTTGCGTGTGTCACGGCGATAAATCATGTACGCGTATTCGTCTCCCGACGTCACGACAAGATGGCGCGCTGCCGGAGCCGCCAGGTGGTCGCGGTAAACCTCCTCATCACGCCCCGATACGGCCGACGCCACGGATTCCGGCTCGGCGGTGACACGCGCGGCCCCGCCGAACGCAGGACGATTCAGCACCACGCGAGCACCGGTGTCGAGGTGGGCGAATCCGAGTCGCTCGTTCATCGCGGGAACGTTGCCGCTGGGCGACAGGTCAGTGAACAGCATCCCCTTCTGGCCCAGGACCGCGCGCACCAAGCGCAGGGAGTGGGAACGAAAACTCTCCAAGACGCAGAACGCACCCAGGTTGCAGACGACCAGGTCGACGCCGTCGCGCGAGCGCCGGGAGTAGATCGCGACGTAGACGCCGACCAGTTCGCCGTCGACACGCAACTGGAAGCCACTGTTCATCTCCGGCGGGTGCCACGGTGGCGCAAGCAACGCGCGCCAGGCGGCATGCGACACCCGCGGGTTGAGATGGTCCACGAGAAAGTCAGCCACGACACTGTCGTCGGCACGGTGTATCGGTGAGACGACTGGTCGCGGTGGCGCTATGCCGATCACCCGTATCACTCCACCAGAGCCGGCGCGGCGCGCGTCACCGCATTGCTTCCGACAGACGCAGTCGCCACGGCGCGTCGCCGCCGGTACTCGAGGAGTATGACCGCTGCGACTGTGGCGCCACCGCCGAGCACAGCCGTCATCCCGAGCGCGCGCTGACGACTGCTGCCCACATGGAAGATGATGGTCGTCTCTGGCGCAACGATCGCCGTAATGTCGTTGATGGGATCGACGCTCTGTTCGCGATGCAACGCGTATAGCTCGTCATCAATCCTTTGCGTCAGTTGGTCCTGTTGCCGTTTGACGGCGGCCTCTGTCGGCCCGACGATGTCCAGGATCAGACGTTGCGTCGCAAAGTTCGAAGCCCATTGCCCGCCGGTGTCGGGTAGGCGAATCATCCACCCGTCGCGTACCCCGAGCCCGATCAGCGTCACATCCGGGGACGCGAACTTAGTCACATTGTCGGCACCCATCATGCGTTTGGCGACCAATCCGGCTGTCATGATGACGTCATCCGATTGGGTGCGCAGTGCATTCGGATTCTCGGAGCTTGTCGGTGCAAGGAACACGACTTCTGTGCGCGTGAAGTACACACCCTTGTCGGCGACCACTCCCCACGCTGCGGCAGCGGTCACCACCGCGCCGACTAGCACCACTGGCCATCGACGCACGATTGTGCGCAAGAGTTCCCAAAACGTCATGTCTTCCCCGATAATGAGACTAGTGCCATTCCGGTAGCCTCGCGCGGCCGGATGGGGAGGGCACTTGGGGGGGGATTGCTGTGATTTTGGACGTATTACGGGCACTGGGACGACGGTGGTACGTCGTCGTCGTCGGTCTCGCGTTGACAGTCGGGCTAGGCTACGGCGCGACCGAGATGAGTCCGCCCGAGTACAACGCTCGCGCGCTCGTTCTCTTGCTGCCCGGTGAAAATGCGCTCGGCGACGGCGGTAACCCACTCCTGGCGCTGGGAGGCCTGGAACAACCGGGCAGCATTGTGGTGGCGTATTTCGCGAGTGCCGCTGCGAAGGAAGAAGTGGCGGCAGTGTCGGACACCGCCAACTTCATCGTTGCGCTCGACGCGACCACTCGTGGCCCCGTCATCGGAATCGACGTCACCGACCAGTCGGCGGAGTCGACTACCGCTGCCCTTGACTTCCTGCTGCAGCGGGTGCCAACCGAGCTCGAACGACTACAGGTGGCAGTGGATGCCCCGCGTGAGTCGATCATCACCTCGATGCCCCTCGTAGCCGACAGTGAGCCACAGCTGGACTCGTCTGGCACGGTACGCCTCGGGATCGCCGCGATTGCCGTTGGGCTCGGCGCGACTGGGTTGGCTGCATTTGCACTTGACGGAATGATTCTGCGTCGACGCGCCCGACGCGCGGCGCCCACGGAGGATCCACGGCCGTCGAGCAAGCACGCTGGGCGAACGCGCCACGGAGGTCGCGACGAACCGGATCACCAGGACGATGCCCCTGCCCGTCGGGATCTCCACGACGAACCGCCGGCGGTCGCCTCCTCGCTCGACGGTTTCGACGAAGAGTTCACGCTCGACAGATATCCTCTGCCCGTCCGGGCAGGGCATACGAACTGAAAGTGTCAATCCAGCAAGCGGTCGCAACGAAGAGCCGCGCGGACGGGGTGGGGTGGCTCACCCTCTACCTGGTGTTGCTGCTATTCGTTCCGTCGCGACTAGTGTTCGGTCCGCTCGGTTCGGCGGGGGCTCCGTCGATGCTTTTCGGTCTTGGGAGCATGGCACTATGGATCTTCGTCTATCTCGGAGCGCCGCGGCGCATCGTCCACGAGTCCCAGCCGATCCGCATTGCGCTGGGCGTATTCCTCTTCTGCGTCGGCGTGAGCTATGCGCTCGCGATGACACATCCAATCAGCGGCGACGAAGTCAGCCCAGCTGATGTCGCAGTCCTCGCACTCATTTCATGGGTAGGGACACTTCTCCTGGCCCATGACGCGATCTCCGACCGTGGCAGGCTTGACACAATGCTGTGGCGCTTCGTGCTGTGCGGCGGGATCATCGCTGCGCTCGGACTCATCCAAGTCGTCACTCGACAACTGTGGGTTGATCAATTGACGATTCCCGGCCTAGTCAGCTCGGGCGGCTACGACTTGAGCACTCGAGGAGGGTACCCTCGGCCCGCCGGCACCGCCATCCATCCCATCGAGTACGGCGTCATTCTGGCAATGCTTCTGCCTCTGGCGCTGCACGTCGGTTTCTATCAGACACAACGCCCTGCGCTGGTGCGGTGGTTTCCTGCAGCCGCGCTGACCGCCATCATCCCACTGACGTCCTCACGATCTGCCTATCTGGGCGCTGCAATCGGGTTGATCGTGTGCTTGTTCGGATGGTCCCGGACCCGCCGGTTGAGGGTCCTTGGGGTGATCGTCGCAGGCGCTCTGATCATGGCGGTGATAGCCCCGAACTTCGTCACGTCCGTCGCCGGACTGTTCACGGGTGCGGGCGACGACCCGAGCGTCGAGTCGCGCACTGACAGCGTTCCGCTTGCGATGGAGTTCTTGGCACAGAATCCCTGGTTTGGGCGCGGGCTCGGGACATTCCTGCCCAAGTATCGGATCTTCGACAATCAATACTTGCTGCTCCTGGTCACAATCGGCATTGTCGGCACACTCGCATTCCTCGCGCTGGGCATCACCGCCGCGCTCACCTCGCTACGGCTCGGCTTTACTGTGCGCGACGAGGGTACGCGGGACCTGGCGATTGCGCTGTGCGCTGCCATCCTGGTCGGCTTCGTCTGTCTGTTCATGTTCGACGCCTTCGCATTTCCGATGACGATGGGCACCCTGTTTCTCACGATGGGCCTAGCAGGAGCACTCAGACGCGTCGAACACACTCGGTCCGAATTGGGGGCACTACTGCGATGAGAGACGTGAGTGTGGACATAGCCGCAGTGGTGGTCACGTACAACAGCGAGGCTCATATCGTTGATCTCCTCGACAGCATCCCCGCCGCGATGGGAGATCTCAACTACTCGGTGGTCGTCGTTGACAACGGCTCGAGCGATGGCACTCTGGGCGTTCTCGATTCGCGTGACGATTGCACAGTTGTGCGCTCGATCAACAGTGGCTATGCAGCGGGGATGAATCGGGCAGTGGCGGCATCGCCGGCTGCAGAGGCGATTCTCATCCTCAATCCAGACGCGACACTGGATGCGCACATGACGCCCATCATGCTGGACGTTTTGCGGAGGCCCGGGATCGGAGTCGTTGCCCCCCGTACACGTGAGGCCGATGGCAGATTGTCCCCCACCCTCCGCCGCGGGCCCACCTTGGGACGGGTAGGGGGACTGAGCTTCACCGGTTGGCCCGTGTTCACGGAACGGATCGAACAGCGACAAGCGTATGCCGCAGAACGCCCCGTCGACTGGGCAACCGGGGCGGTCCTTCTTGTGAGCGCGCGTTGTTACGCGCAGCTCGACGGTATGGATGAAAGCTACTTCCTCTACTCGGAGGAGACGGATTTCAGCCTGCGCGCGAAGGATGCGGGCTGGCTCACCGTCTACACACCTGACGCCGGAGCGATGCACGTCGGGGGCGGGTCGGGTGAGAGCGCTACCACTCACACGATGAAGAGTCTCAACCGCATCCGCCTCTATCGTCGTCGAACAGGAACGTTCCGCGCATCGGTCTACTACGGATTGACCGTCCTGATTGAGCTGCGACGCGCGGTCCTCGGGCACGACAAGTCCTGGCCCACTTTGAGGGCGCTGCTGCGCCCGTCATTGCGTCCGCCGCTGCTAAAGGCGGGCGAAAGCATCCTTCCGCGCTGACACCAGGAGCATCGATGAAGAAACTTCTAATGATCGCGCCCGCGTGCGACGGCGAAGACATCGGTGAGGCGTGGGTCGCGTTCCAGTGGGCGAAGCGTCTGTCCACGCGTTACGAGGTGACGTTGCTGACGACCTACAAGCGTGGCCACACCCCGATGACGCGGCAGCTCCCGAACGTTCGAGTCATCGAGTGGCAGGAGCCGCCGGGTATCGGGCGCTTCGAGCGCCTGAACAGCCTTTTGCAACCCGGGTACCTTCCCTTCTATGTTCGCGCACGACGCTGGATCCGCCGCCAGCTCGCGGCAGGCGAGCTGTTTGACCTCACTCACCAAGTGGTGCCGGTGGCGATGCGGTACCCGTCGCCAGCGGCTGGTCTCGGCATCCCGTTCGTGATCGGGCCGGTCGGCGGTAGCCTCGACTCCCCGCCGGCCTTTGCGGCCGAGGAAGGCGCCACTCCCTGGTACCAGCGATTACGAGGCCTCGATCGTTGGCGCATGCGGTCCGATCCGCTCTTGAGACGGACATACGAGTCGGCGGACTGCGTCGTCGGCGTCGCCGACTATGTGCGCGAGTTCCTCTCAGACCTGCGCATTCGCCGGTTCGAGATCCTCAGCGAAACAGCCGTCGAGAAGGTGCATGATCCCGTCGATCGTTCGGGCCGCGTCGGACCCGTTCGGCTGCTGCATGTCGGACGGACCGTACGCACCAAGGGCCTCCGCGATGTCATCCGCGCGATCAGCTCGGCGCGCGACCTCGACGTCGTCCTCGACGTCCTGGGAGACGGCAACGATCGCGGTGCGTGCGAGGAACTCATTGCGGAACTGGGCCTCGGCGACCGCATCACACTCCACGGCTCCGTGCCGCGCGAGGTGGTCGACGAGTTCTACCGTCGCGCCGATGTCTTCGTCTTCCCGAGCTACCGCGAACCGGGCGGAAACGTGGCGTTGGAGGCGATGTCGTGGGGGCTGCCGACGATCCTGTGCCGCAGGGGCGGTCCCGGGGCGAACGTCGACGCGTCCTGCGCGCTCCTCCTGGAGGCAGAGTCCCCGGAGCAACTCGCCGCGGACTGCGCTGTGGCCCTACGGAAGCTTGTTGGGGACCCCGACCTTCGCAACACAATGGGCGAGGCGGGCCGCCAGCGCGCACTCGCCACCCATTTATGGGAGCACCGGCTTACCAGAATGGATGATCTGTATGGCGAGCTCGCAGCTTCCAGCCCCTGACTGACCGCACCGCGCGGGCGTCTGATGCTCTACATGTCCGAGGTCGCGACGGCCAGGTTGGTGAGGAAGGCCACAGAGCTTGGACGCGGTTCAACATCCCCGGCGAGCATTGCACCCATCCATTCGCGTTCGATGAAGTCCAGCGACGCGAGCGTGGACAGGAGATCCGGATTCGCGCGCCAGTGAGTGACGACCTTTGCCGCGAGGATGTCCCCTCCCGCAGGTGGTCGGTTACCACGGCGCACGCGCTGAAGTGACTTTCGCACGAAGCGCTTGCCTGTGCTCAGCGTCTGTGCGACAGGCTGCCATGGCGACGGGTCTGCATAGGCTGCCGGCGCAGGCCTACCGTCGAGCGGCATGGCACCGAGTTCAGGGTCGAGTGCCATCTGCAACGACGCGAGGAAACGCGAACCTGCTTTGTCCTGCGGACTCAGCCGCGCCGCGATCTCAAGGAAACCGCGATCGAGCATGGGATTGATCACGATCCGTTGTGCGCTAACGGCTGTGTCAGTGGCTCCCGCCCAGCGCTGCATCCGGTGACGCAGATACAGCTCATCGGTCGCGCGGAACCACTCGTCGCCACCCGCCTGCAGCGCTTCGAATACTTCCCCTTCGGCTGCGTCGCGCGCCCATGCGGAGAACTCGTCGGTCAGCAGTCCAGGCTCGACGGACTCGTTCACGAACATCCGCCATGACGCGAGGCGTGACGCGTCCTTTCTCGTGTACGAACGGTCCACGACCCTTCCGACGTAGTAAAAGCCACGCGCAACCTCGCCACCTAGCCCCGAGATGCGCACACCCTGCGCGAATGATCGCTCTCCGATACCTAGTGCGGCGAGCGCGACCGGATCCGACATCGCGTCAAGCCGTATAGAAGCCTCGACGCAGAGGCGCCAGGCATCGGCAGGGCTCACGCCGTCAACGCTCGCCAGGTCTCGCACGTCATGCTCGAGCCCATACCGCGCGGAGATCTTCGCGGCGATCGAGACGTCGCCGCTCCCCGGAACGCCAAGCGTCATCGCGCGCAGCCCGCGCCGTCGTGACGGGGGGATCGCGCTGAGCAGGAGTCGAGAATCGAGGCCTCCGGTCAGTTGCAGGACGGCGTCAGGGTGATCGTCTAGGAGAGCCGCCAGAGATGTCCGTAGCAGCGTCGCTGCCTCCGCCACCGCATGTTCGACCCCCAAGGGATCATGGCTATGGCGTGCACCGTCTTCGACCGCGACCGGGCCACTATCGAGGCGGGCGACGGCCCCCGGGACGAGCTTCTCGACATCCTCGAAAAGCGTCCGTCGCCCGAGCTGCCAACCCAGTAGCGATTGGTTCCCGACCGCGACCTTGTCCAGCCCTGTCCCCCGCGCACGTCCGGCAGCCAGTGCCGAACTCGACAGAGCAGCGTTGCCGCCCGCCCCGGGTGCAGTGTGGAAGAGCTGCCGGAACCCCATCGAGTCGGCGACCATCGTTGTGCCGTGTTGATCATGGTGCATCGCTGCGAACGGAGGAAGAAGTCGTGTCAGGTTCACCGGTCCAGTGCGCATCTGGTCAGCGACAGCCATCAGTTCCACTGCCCCGCTCGACGTGCGAACGACGGGTGACAAGACGAGGACTTCAGAGAACCCGGCCGGGCTGCCCCAGCACCCTACGGCGAACTGGGTGCCCGCGACACGCGCGATCGGTGACCCGAAGTGCGAATCAGGCAGAGGCGCCGTCGAGGCGATGAAGCCCGGAAGCTCCGGGGAGTCCACGTGAGTCACAGCTGGCGGTGCTCCTGACCAAGGATGCGCGGGATGGGCTCGGAGGCCTGCGGGATGGTGTCTGACTATCAGTACTATATGGCCAGGGAAGCTCGCCGTGGCATTCGAGTGTTCGGTACCCGACGCGACGTGACAGACCACTTCGGACGTGCGCTCACGGGTATCGAGATGATCGCAAAAGAGGAGCGCAGAAGTGATTATTGACGCTCGCCGCAGGTTTCCGTCTACGCTCCCGCACTCCGACGTCTGCATTGTCGGAGGCGGACCGGCGGGCATCTCACTCGCGCTTCAACTCGAAGAGCGCGGGCATACCGTCCTATTGATCGAGTCGGGCGGAGTACGTGAGACGGAACGATCGCGGGACTTCAACAGAGGCAGTGCCGACCCGGTCGACAGCCATGAACCCCTAGACGAAAATCGGCGTCGGCAGTGGGGCGGGGGCCTCCGCTGTTTGGGGCGGCCGCTGCATCCCCTTCGATGCTGTGGATTTCGAAGAACGCCCCTGGGTGCCATTGAGCGGATGGCCTTTTCCACGAGAACATCTGACCCGCTACCTCAAAGTGGCCATGACCCTGTGCGAGGCGGGTACGTACTCCTTCGACGCGAGGATGGCGCGCTCTGCCACGCCAGAGCTCTTCCCCGGGCTTGATGGCGACGGCATCGTGACCTATCCGCTTGAGAGGTGGAGTCCCCCCACGCATTTTGGTAAACGCTACCGTCGCCGCATGGCGTCGTCGAGTTCGATCAGTGTGCTGCTCAACGCGACGTGCACACACATTCAACTGGCGGCGAGCGGCCAATCTGTTGATCACATCGTGGTCAACAGGACCATGGACGATAGCCGGGCGGTGTACGCTCGCCGATTTGTACTCGCCGCCGGCGGATTAGAGAATGCACGCCTCCTGCTTTCGGCCGACGACGTCGCACCGACCGGCGTCGGAAACACCACCGATTGTGTCGACCGCTTTTACCAAACGCATGTATTCGGCTGCTTTGCCTCTGTCCAGCTCAATCCCGGCTCTCCGCGTGCGCACGTCGCGTTCGACCGAGACGCTCAGGGTGTCTATTTCAGACGGCGAATCTGGTTCACGCCGGACGCTCAGGAGCAGCATCAAGTGTTGAATACTGTCTTCTTCCCCGTCCGGCCGCCCACCGGCGCGACGGGACACCGAAGCGCGCTTTTCTCGGGCGTCTATCTCGTCAAGATGTTGCTCGCTGCGGCACGCCGTCCCACAAAAGCAGCCTCGTTGCTCCGTGACGAAAAGGAGTCGGTCAAGAGTCACGCGGCGGTGTTCTTTCGCCATCTCCCCAGCGCCGTGCCCGAGCTCTACCGCGCTTTCAGCGGGCGGTACATTGGTACCCGACGTCTTCCCGCGGTTCTTCCTGCAGATGGGCTCTCTTCCTATCACCTGCAGTTTCAAGCCGAACAAGTGCCGAACGCCGATGCTCGAGTGACGCTTGGGCAACGCCTCGATGACCTAGGCATGCGACGACTTGTAGTCTCACCGTCATCAACTGCACTCGACATCGAGAGCGTTGTTCGGACGCACAAACTGCTCGACGTGCGTCTGCGGTCGTCCGGTCTTGGCAAGCTGGTGTTCGACGAAGATGAGCTCAGACGATCGATCGAAGACGCCATGGTTCATGTCAATTCAGGCGCCCATCACATCGGCACCACTCGGATGTCTGACGACCCGACTCGGGGTGTCGTTGATCGCAACTGCAAGGTTCACAACATCGACAACCTCTACCTGACAGGAGCGTCGGTCATGCCGACGTCCGGGCATGCCAACCCCACATTGACGATCGTGGCGCTGGCGATCAGGCTGGGAGAGCATCTGGCCGAGTCCACCCACGGCGCTTCAACCCGCTAGATCCCGTCGCGCCACGGGGGCATCGAATGCGGATGCGTTCACTCGAAGGTGTTCCGGGTTCGACGTTCCAGTGAGCACCACGCGCACCCCAGGGATGGCTGCTGCGAGACGCAAACGACGCTGATGCAAGGAATACTTTGGCTCTGGTGCGCGGCCGGTCTCTGCGCCCGCAACCGTTCCCATCAAACCCATGACTGAGTATTCGCTCCTCTGAGGGCCACTGATATTGCGGTTCAGGGCCACTCGCTCATCGACGCGATCGTGTCGGTGAGGGCCACCGAATATTGGGGTTGAGGGCCACCGTTCCTAGGCTCCTTCTGCCGCGTGGCCAATCACACGGCAGAAGGAGTGATTCGGATGGTACGCAAGATCAAGGCGAAGCTGGTGCTTCGGCTTCGCGCGGAGGGGTTCACGGGGAGGCAGATCGCCGCGCAGGGCATGTCCCGGACGAGTGTGGCGGCGGTCATCGACGCCGCCGACCGGGAAGGGATCGGTTGGGACGACGTCGCCAAGCTCGAGGAAGCGGACGTGTATGCGCGGCTGTTTCCTGGTCGTGGTGAACATGACAGCGTTCACGCGCAGCCGGACTGGGACAGGGTGCACCGGGAGCTCGCGCGGGTCGGGGTGACGCTGAAGCTGCTGCATGGCGAGTATGTCGACGCCTGCCGGGCGGCGGGATCGACGGCGATGGGATACGACAGGTTCTGCAAGGCCTACCAGCAGCACGTCCTCATCTCCGGGGCGGCGTCGCGGGTGGGGCACAAGGCGGGGCAGACGGTCGAGGTCGACTGGTCGGGCAAGACGATGCAGCTGACCGACCCGGTCACCGGGCAGCAGACGCGGGTCTACTTGTTCGTTGCGACGCTGCCGTTCTCCCGCTACTCGTTCGTGGAGCCGACGCTGGACATGCAGCAGGACGCCTGGTTGCGCGCGCACGTGTCGATGTTCGACTGGTTCGGCGGGAGTGTCCCGCGTGTCGTCCCGGACAACCTCAAGACCGGGGTGCTGAAGCACCCGGCGGAAGGTGAGGTGGTGCTCAACGATGCGTATCGGGAACTCGCGGCGCACTACTCCGCGGCGGTGCTCCCGGGGCGGGTGAAGAAGCCGAAAGACAAGGCCAGTGTCGAGAACACGGTCGGGAACGTCGCGACCTGGGTGATCGCATCCCTCCGCGACCGAAGCTTCGCGAGCTTGGCGGAGTTGCGGGCGGTCGTCTACGAACGCGTGGCCGCTTACAACGCGGAGCCGTTCCAAAAGCGCGCCGGGTCAAGGCTGAGCGTGTTCGACTCGGAGGAGAAGCCGCTGCTGCGGCCGCTTCCGGTGGTCCCGTTTGAGATCTCGAGGTGGTTCTACCGGCGCCGGGTTCAGAAGAACGGGCACGTCGTGTTCGAGCGCAACTTCTACTCCGTGCCCTACCCGAACATCGGTCGGAGTGTTGATCTGCGGGTCACCGACACCACGGTCGAGATCTTCGCCGGGCAGGAGCGGCTGACGAGCCACCTGCTCGCTCCGGTCGGGATGGTGAACGAGTATCGCACCCACGACAGCGATCTGCCCGACGGTCCCCGCTACCGGCAATGGGACGCCGAACGTGTTCGCGAGTGGGCGGGCCGGATCGGGGAGGACACCACGATCGTGGTGAATCGGATCTTCGAGTCCGTGCCCGTCGACGAGCAGGGCCTGGACGCGGCTTTGGCGGTGTTGCGGCTCACCCGCCGCTACTCCGCCGCTCGGGTCGAAGCCGCCGCCGGGATCGCCCTCGCGTCCCGGGTGAGATCTCCGCGCTACGCGCATCTGCGGCCCATCCTCGAGACGAACCAGGACCAACCCGACGGGAGGAGCCCATGGGCTGAACCCGCGACTACGGGGCCGACCGGATACGTCCGCGGCGCGGACTACTACGCCGGTGACATCCGATGAGCCGGCTCGACTCGGAGACGAAGCGGAAGCTGCGTGAGATGGGGGTGACGTCGCTGGTCGACGCGTTCGAGGTCCAGGACGACAGCCTCACGTTGGGAATGGCGTTCGAAGAACGCGTCAAGCTCGCCGTCGACGACGCCCACGCCACCTTCACCCACGCCAAGGTCGAAGGCCTCATCCGGCGGGCCGGTCTCCGCTACCCGAACGCGGACCTGCGGCGAGTCGACCTGCTCGAGCAGCGGGGTCTTGACCGCGGGGTGATCGCGCAACTCGGCACCTGCCAGTTCATCACCCGGCAGCAGAACGTCGTCTTCCAAGGCTTCACCGGGTCCGGGAAGAGCTACCTCGGATCGGCGTTGGCGAAGCAGGCCTGTCAGCACCGCTACCGGGCGCACTACATCCGCATGCCCGACCTCGAAGAATCCTGGGCCACCGCCCGCGACCGGCCCGCGGGGAAGGAGAAGTGGCTCCGCAAATACGCGGCGTTCACGCTCCTCGTGATCGACGAATGGCTCCTCGACAACCCCGATGACAGCGTTCGCGGCATGCTGCTCGAGCTGCTCGAGCGCCGCTACGACGCCACCTCGACGGTGTTCTGCACCCAGTACGCGAAGAAGGACTGGCACCAACGCCTCGGCGGCGGAGTCCACGCCGACGCGATCATGGACCGCATCGTCCACAACACCATCTGGATCGAGACCGGCAGCACCAACATGCGCGAACACACCGCCAGGACGGCCTGACCGGCGCCGGTGAGCGTTGCCATCACCGGGTGGCGCTCACCGGCAATACCGGGCGGCCCTGAATCGCAATATCGAGTGGCACTGAACCCCAATATCGACTGGCCCTCAACCCTTCAAATACTCACATGACATGGTTAGCGATCACCTCGAAATCGACCAGCGCACCCGGGGTCTTACCAGCCGCACTCGACGGGTTCACTGCAGTTTCGACGCATGTGCTCCCCCACGCGCCGTGGACGCCCCGGATGAGGTTCAGATCGTCGCTCGATACGCCGAATTCCGCTATGAGTCCGCTCTTCTGCGCGCTTTGAAGCGCCTCCCATGTCTCCTTCTCGTTCACAATCGTCGAGGGCGGCAGATGGAGAAGAAATATTTCTATGCGCTCTCTGCGGAGTCGGTTCAAGCTCCGTTCGATCCTCCGCCGTAGACGTTTGGGGTCCAGGACATATTCGTTGCGCAACGCCTGTTTCAACTTCTTCGCCGGTTGGTTGACAACGCGAAACGGGCCCGGCAGATCGACTGTGGGCAATCCGGTCTTCGTCGTGACTATCCATCGGTGGGTGTCTTGAGCCGTAAGTTCGCCTGTCCAGCGTTCAGCAGCGGTCGACCCATATGTATCCGCGGTGTCCAAAAAGTTGATCCCGCAGTCGCGGGCGACGTTGAACAACCGTTGAGCATCGGCCCTGCTACGACCTGCACCCATCGACGCGAGCCGCGATGTCCCCAGCCCCAGTATCGCCGCCTCGAACCCAGCTATGGTCCGTCGTTCCATCGCGCCACTCCTCCCGTGCGCTCAGGCGCCGTCAGGCGAGCTTGGCGTCCACGAAGCTGCGCAGCGAGCCGACCGTCTCGAACAGCTCGGCGCCGAACTCGTCATCGTCGATCGTGATGTCGAAGCGGTCTTCGATTGCGCCGACGAGGGCAACGACGCCGAACGAGTCCAACTCGGGCAGCGCACCGAACAGGGCAGTGTCGGGTTGCAGCTCTTCGGGGCGCTGCGACAGCTCGAGGGCTTCGATCAGCACGGCGCGCACAGCGCCGAGGGTATCGGTATCGGTGGTCATCGATTCTCCTTTGTGTCAGACGAGGACTTCGGCCGGCGCGGGGTGGCCGAGGAACGCGGTGGGGCTGGCGGTGAGCCCGTAGGCCCCCTGCTGGAAGATGACGATGAGGTCGTCGATGTCGGCATCGGGCAGTTCGATGTCGTCGCCGAGCAGATCGAGCGGCGTGCACAGGCAGCCGACGACGGTGACGGCGTCGGCGCCGACCAGCGCGGCACGGTTGCCCACGGCGACGGGATAGTTGCGCCGGATGGCCTGACCGAAGTTTCCGGATGCCGCGAGCTGATGATGCATGCCGCCGTCGACCACGAGGAACGTCTTGCCGCGCGAGACCTTACGGTCGACGACACGCGTGACGTAGACGCCGCATTCGCCGACGAGGAATCGCCCGAGCTCGATGACCGGGCTCGCCTCGGGAAAGCGTTCGGCGATCGGACCGTCGACGAGGTCGTGAAGGTTCGCGGCGACGGTCTCGAGGTCGAGCGGCTGGTCCTTCTCGGTGTACGGGATGCCAAATCCGCCGCCGAGGTTCAGGTAGCGCAGGGGGCCCGGCAGGTGGGCGGCGAGTTCGGTGACGAGGTCGACGGTGCGGCGCTGCGCTTCGGCGATGATCTCGGCGGTGAGGTTCTGCGAGCCGGCGAAGACGTGGAAGCCGATAACATCGACCGATCCGGCGAACTCCATGAGTGCAGCCGGAACTTGCTCGGCGTCGATGCCGAACTGCTGGGGTCCCCCGCCCATGCGCATGCCCGAGCCCTTGACCGCGAAGTCCGGGTTCACCCGAACGGCGATCTGCGGCTGCAGGCCCAGCTCCTCCCCCGCGGCCACGACGCGGCGCAGCTCGGTCGGCGACTCCACCTCGACGATGATCCCCGCCGCGACCGCCTGACGGATTTCAGCGGGCGTCTTGCCCGGCCCCGCGAAGCTCACCCGGTCGGGCCGGATCGTCGAGTCGAGCGCGTGCTGCATCTCGCCCGCCGAGGCGACGTCGATGCGGTCGACCCGGCCGGCGAGGTGTTGCACGATCGCCGGCATCGGGTTGGCCTTCATGGCGTAACTCAGTTCGACGCGGGCCGGAAGCAGCCGGCGCAGCAGGTCGACGCGAGCGTCGAGCAGCCCCCGGTCGTAGGCGAAGAAGGGGGTCGTGCCCACCCGCGCGGCCACTCTGCTGACCGGCATTCCGCCGAGGCGGAGTTCGCCGTCGACGGTGCCGAATGAGGCGACGTGTTCGTGGGGTTTCATGCCGATACCTCTGATGCTATGCGTGGACGGTCGAACTTGCCGTTGGGCGACCGGGGCAGATCGTCGCGGATGTCGACCCGCGCCGGCAGCATGTACGCCGGCAACAGGGGACGCAGCGCAGCGATCACGGCACCCTCGTCCAGACCCTGACCCGCCGACGTCACCACCAGCACGATGCGCTGGCCGAGCGCCGGGTCATCGACGCCGATCGCGACGACGTCGCGGACGAGGCCGGTGCTATACGCCGCCTCCTCCACCTCGGTCGGGCTCACGCGGTAGCCCGAGGTCTTGATCATGTCGTCGGCGCGTCCGACGAAGGAGAGGAACCCGTCGTCGTCGGCCACGACGGTGTCACCGGACCAGACCGCCAGTTCGGGAGCGCGCCAGTCCTGCCCGGGGTGATGCACCGGGCGGAACCGCTCGGCGGTGCGCTGCGGGTCGTTCCAGTAGCCGAGTGCGACGAGGGCGCCCCGGTGCACGAGCTCGCCGTGCTCACCGGGCGCGCACGGCGTGCCATCGGGGCGCAGCACGAGGACCTCCGCGTTCGGGATCGCCTTGCCGATCGACCCGGGGCGGCGGTCGACCTCGGCGGGATCGAGATAGGTCGAGCGGAATGCCTCGGTCAGTCCGTACATCAGATACGGGGCGGCCTCGGTGAAGATGCCACGGAGGGCGTCGAGGGTCGGCCGCGGCATCCGCCCGCCGGTGTTCGCCCAGTAGCGCAGCCGACCGGCGGTCTCTTCGGGCCACGGAACCGCGGCCAGCTGCAGCCACAGCGGGGGCACGCAGGTGAGTCCCGTGACCGCGTGCCGCTCGCACAGCTTCACGACGTCGCGGGGCAGCAGGTAGTTCATGAGCACGCAGTGCGCGCCGACGGCGAGCGCGGTGGTGACCTGGCTGAGGCCGGCGTCGAAGCTCAGTGGCAGGACGCTCAGAATGACATCAGCACTGGTGTTGTGCAGGTAGGTGCTGACACTCTCGGCGCCGACGATCAGGTTGCGGTGGCTCAGCACGACTCCCTTGGGTTTGCCGGTGCTTCCGGAGGTGTAGAGGATGGCCGCCGGGTCCATGTCGATCGCCGCCGACGGGGACGGTGTCCCGGCAGCGGTCTGCCCGTCGTTCCACCCGTGCACGCCGTGGTCTCCGGATGCCGGGGGCACGGCGTCGCCGACGATGACGACCTGCGCGATCTCGGTGCCGGCCAGCACGGTCGCAAGCTGCGCCAGCCGGTCGGTGGAGGTGATGAGGATGCGGGCGCCGCTGTCAGAGAGGATGTGGCCGACCTGGGCGGGCTTGAGCACGTGGTTGATCGGCACGAATACGCCACCTGCCGCCGACGTCGCGAAGATCGCGGCGACGGTCTCAAGTCGCTTCTCGAGGTAGATCGCGACGCGGTCGCCACGGCCCAGCCCGATCGCCTGCAGCTGTGCGGCCGCCGCCGACGCCGCCTGCCAGGCCTGGGCATACGTCTGGGTCACCGCTTGGTAGGTCAGCGCCGGGTCGTCGGGATGCGACGCGGCACGCTGTGCGAGCAGGTCGTGGACGTGCGTCCGGGTCATGGAGCCCTCCGCTCTCGAAGGTAGCGGCCGAACTCAATGTCGTCACCGAGCGGAACGTATCGTCGCCCCTCCGCGTCGGCGTCTCTGACCTGATCGACGGCCGGGACTGCCGGACCCGACTGCGAGTACCCCGACAACTGGTCGAAGACGGCGACATAGGCCTCGGCCTGCGGCCGCCAATCGAGCACGCTTGCCACCCGCTCACGCGCCCGACGGCCGATCTCAGCACGGCGACCCGGGTCGTCAGCCAGCGACTCCACCGCGTCGGCGAACGCCGCGATGTCGCCCGAGGGGACGTACTGCACGCAGTCGTCGCCCGACACCCGCGTCTCGGTGAGATCGAACGACACCGATGGAAGTCCGTAGGCCATGTACTCCATCGTCTTGTTCATGGTCGACACATTGTTGAGCGGCGTATTCAGATCGGGGCTCAGCCCGATGTCTGCAGCGCTGAAGTGCTCGGCGAGAACCACCCGATCGACGCGCCCGGTGAAGGTGACGTGTGCGTCGAGGTCGAGCTTGGTCGACTGCGACTTGAGATCTTCCAGGCAGTCACCGAACCCGAGCAGCTTCACCCTGATATCGGTGCGACCGCGTTTGTGGACGAGCTCGTCCATCACGAGCAGGATCTGATCGACGTCGTCTTGCGGACCCATGATGCCGACGTAGGCGAGGTTGATGGTGCCCTCCGGATGCGGGTGCTGAGGGTAGATGGGACGCATCTGCTCAGTGTCCGGGCCACTGCGCACTACGGTCACGTGGCCGGGCCGACGGTCACCGCGACGAACAGCAATGGCTTTGTACGACTCGTTCGTGGAGATGATGCGATCGGCAGCGCGGAAGGTGCGACGCTCGAGCCACACCAGCCCGCGATACTCCAGGTTCTTGAGGACACCGTTGGGTTGACCGAACCGCGAGATGAACAACTCGGGGTTGAGATCGTGGTGGTCGAACACGAACCGCACCCCGAACGGCCGCCACAGCAGGGCGAGCAGCCAATAGGTGTCGGGCGGGTTGCACGCCTGGATGATGTCGAAGCGTGCGCGGCGGCGTGCCGCGAGTGTGAGCCATGCGGTGCGCACCCAGCTGTATGCGAACTCCCAGACGAAACCGAGAAGACCTCGCGCCTCGGGTGCGGGCCGGTACTTGTATATGTCGACACCGTCGATGTGCTGACGTGCTGGATCGCCAGGCCCCTTCGGACAGATGACGCTGACCCGATACCCCCGCGCGATGAGCGCCTGGCATTCGAGCCAAACGCGCCGGTCGAGTGGGACTGGCAGGTTCTGCACGATGATCAGGATGTGTGGCGCGAGCTTCGTCATACCCCGTACACCTCTTCCTCGATGATTCGGACGACCGCTTCCTGAGTGGGTACCCATGAGCGGCCGACCACCGATGCTGCGGCTTCGTGAGCCCTCTCGTCGACATCGGCGGCGGACACCGCTTGACCCAATTGACTGGCGAGTGCTTCCCCCGTCGGGTCTGCCCAACGCACATGTGGATTCGCGAGCACGAGGTGGGCCGCCGCCAGATCGTTTACGACCGGGATATTGCCGGCCGCGAGCATCTCTTCCGCCACCAGTGTGATGTTTGTGAACGACATGGCCAGACCAGCAACGGTCCGGCCGTACAGCGAATTGAGCTCCGCGGTCGTCAATCGGCCATGGAAAGTGTGGGGCACGTCGAGGCCGCGTGGGGCGGCGCCGTAGACGTGTATCTCCTGGTCGGGGTGCGACTGGTGAAAAAGCCTCAAGGCGACGGCAGCGATCTGATAGCCGCGCCGAGCGAAATCCGGGCGCGAGAAGAACACGATCCCACTTCTGCGGGTTCCTGCAGGAGGCGGACCGTATACGGATGAGTCACAGCCAAACGGCACCAGATCGGTGGTGACGCCGGTCTGGTCACGGATCATGTGGTCCAGCATCTCCCCCAAAGCAATCCGTCGGAAGGGCAGGCGATACGTCATCGCCGCGAGCTCATACTCGGCACCGTGGCCATAGAAGAATGGTTCATAGTCTTGGATGAAATACAGCCGTCGCACTGGTCCTGCCGCATAACGCGCCACAAGGTGGACAGTTTCCCAGCCCGAGGCGACGATCGCATCGATCTTGCCGGCCCCGTGCGTGATGTCCCGCACCTCCGCTCGCAGGCGAGGCCAGTGTTCCCGGACGACGTCGGCGCAGGCGTTGACGTTCAGCCCATGCTTGTCATACAGGTAGAGCACGCAGCGGTGGCCGCGCTGTTCGAGCGCTTCGACCATGCGAAACAGCGTGGTATGTCCACCGGAGCCCGGTGCCGGCGGGGTGCAGACCCAGGCGATCGTCAGGATCGCTCCGTTCTCCGGTCGTTCTTCAGGCACGGGAAGCGAGTCAGGGACGGCGGTGAGGATGTCCTCGAAGGAGAGGTTGAACGAAAGTTCCGCGGCACCCGTCTTCAGATACAACCGTTGCGCCAATCGCTGAGCGATGCCGGTCAGTCCGACCTTTCGTGCTCGCTTCACCTTGGCAGAAAATCCGGTCAGCGCGCTCATGAGGTCTCCTTCTCGCTTAGATCCTGAGCCGTAGCCCCATCCATCGAGACAGCGACCTCGCGGAGCAACGCGGCGTGACCCTCTGTCATCTCATGCATGAGCGCGTGAATCGGCTGTGTTGGTGGCCGGTCTCCGTTGCGGACGCGCGCGGCTACAGCTGTGATTGCCGCACCGAGTTCGTTGGCATTCGCTTGCCGCCTACTACGCCGTCGCGCCCTCGCGACCACGGCATCGGAAACATCTTCGGCGGAACCGCATGCGTTAGCGACCAGCACGGAGTGCGCGGGGTCTCGCGCCACGAGTTCGCGAGCACCACCGAAGTCTGCGAGAACCAGGGGAAGTCCCATCGCGGACGCTTCAGTGGCTGCCACGGGCCAGCCCTCGAAGAAGGAATCGAGCACAAATCCGTCGGCTGCCGATAGCAATGAACGCGCATCAGAGGATGCCAGCAGGCTGACGCGTCCGGCATGACGACTGCAGCGACGGATCGCATCAGCTCGACGGACCTCCGCCCAATCTGATGGCTCGCCTGCCACGACGAGGCGGATGCTCCGATCCTCGACCGACGACAGGAACGACGCGACAAGGCCCGCCAGGTTCTTCTGCGAATCAAACCGGGCCAAACACACGAAGACGACGTCATCACCCAGGTCTGTTCTCAGAACTTCGGCAAGTCGAGCCCTGGCCGTCTCTCGCTGCTCGCGACTCGGGGTAACCGCCCCCGCCGGAATCGCATTGCCTACGACGCGAATGCGGTCGCCGAGCGACGGTGGCAACTGCTTGTAGTGATAGGCGCGAACCGTCTCGCTCACCGCGATGGCGGCGGGGGCCGCCGCAAGCAGTCGGGCAAGACGCCGCCATCGCGCCCGTGAGTGGTGGATCTCCATGTTGTGCAAGACAGGAATGAACGGGATCCCTGAGGCGATCGCGGCTTCCTCAAGGCTCTCGGGCGCGCCATGCAATTGGATGACCGACGGCGCGAGGTCACGAAGCACTTGGCGGGCGTCGAGGTCGGTGCCGACGACGACGACCTTCAATCCGAGCCCGCGCAGACGATCCGCTCGTGTTCCGGAGTGCGTTGTGACGATCACCGGACGGAGACCGGCCGATGACAGGGCCGCCGCGAGGATCTCCACTACCGAGCCGATGCCCCCCACGTCCATCGAACCGGTAAGGAGCGCGCAACTCACTGGCGCCTCGCCTGCTCCGATGGCTGGCATGCGTGGTTCGGAGAGCCTCACGACGCTCGGGAGGAAATCGAGCGGTCGCGCGAGAAATCGCCGCGTGATGCGGTGCACATACCCGTAGCGGATGCGTGGCGGGAGAAAGTCGCTGCATGTGACGACGGCACCGAAGAGCGCCGCCGCCGCGTGAACCCGCGCTTTAGCGATCAATGCTGACCTCCGATTCGCGCTATCAGCGGCAGCCTCGCTCCTAGACGAGTGCGCGCGACCATCGAAATCGCGTCGACGAGCACGGGCCGGGCTGTGAGCAGACTCACCGCCAGATGCACGATGGTGACGGTCAGGCCAACGAGCACCAGGGCAAGAACTCCTGGGAGCTGGGCGGTAAGCATCATGGTTCCCCAGCCGGCTCCGCCGGCAATCGCGACGACCGAGATGAGGAAGAGGAAGGGTCGCAACAGCACCTTGGGTCGCACCGACAATGCTCGGCCGACAAGAAACCATCGCGCGACCGTGGCAACCGTCGCCACCCCGAGAAACCCTGTCGCGATCGCGACGAGGCCCCACCGTGCCGTCACCATCGTGGTCGCCAGCGTCACGGCATCGGTCACGAGAGCATAGACAAACCACGTACCCGGCTTCCCGATGCCGTAGAACAATCCGTGGTCGAGCCAAGCCGCCACCGAAAGCGTACCGGCGAGCGCAAGCACCTGGGCAACGGGGATGCTCTGGCTCCAGCCCGCACCGAACAAGATCGGGACGATCAGCGGCGCCGCGACTGCGACCAAAGTCAATGGGAGGGAGAGCACCAGGTAGACGAGCCTGAGAGCACGCAGATACGAACTGCGCAGTCTCTCCGCGGATTCCCTCACCTTCGCGAACGCGACGTTCGTGACGGGGACGATCGCACTGCCGGTGAGATCCTGCACGATCTGCACGAGTCGCTGCGCCACGCTCATGAACCCGAGCGCCGCCGCTCCCAGCACGGCGGAGGTTATCGCCGCCTCGCCCCAAGCGCGCGTCATTGCGACGAACTCGACGCCAAGCACCTTCCCACCGAAAGTCGACAGTCGGCCGAACTCTGTGCCGGCAAACGACCACCGCGGCCGCCATCCGGCGGTGACCCAGATGAGAATCGTCGATACCGCCGCTCCCACGAGGGTCTGTGCCACGAGGGCCCAGACCCCAAACCCGGTGAATGCCAAGATCAGCGCGACGATCTGGGCGATGACCGCCGCGGCGGCGCCTTGTGCTGCTATGACGGCAAAACGCATCTGCCGGCGGACGATCGCCGTGGGCACCGAGCCGACCGCCGTGATGACGACCCAAATCGAGAGTGCCTGCAGCACGGGTGCCACTGTCTCGTTGCCGAAGACCTGGCCCATCAGCGGTGCCCCGAGCCAGAGCAGACCGCACAATACAATGCCCGCAACGAGCGAGAACCAGAAGGCCGTGCTCAACATCCGCTCTGTCGTCTTTGCAACCTGCACAATGTACGCGGCAAAGCCGAGGTCCGCGAGGAGATAAAAGAACGGAAGGACCGTCGAAGCCGCAGCGAGGGTGCCGAAGTCCTCCGGTGCCAGCAAGCGGGTCAGGATTGCGATCGTGACAAAGCTGAAGAGACGGACCACCCATTTCTGAGCTGTAAGCCAGAGCACCCCGCCGGTTGCGGCACGACCGACGTCCGTTTGCGGACGCACAGTCGCGTCGGTGTCGATCGATGCGACGATCGCAGTCTCGACGGCCCATGACTCCGCTGTCGATGGGGCTGTTTCCCGGTCGTCGCTCACGAAGACACCCCATCGTCATCCGCCACGTGGAGACCCGCTCGACGAGCGACTTTGCGAAGCATGATACCGATTTCCGGCGCCAGGTCTGCAACCCAACGGCGAGCTCCATACGACGTGGCGGCGACCCGGTAGAAGTCGGCGAGTCGGTGCGACATTGCCGTCAAGCCGAAGCGTGCGACAGCGAAACGCCTGCCGAAGTCGCCGAGTTCGCTGCGTCGAGACGGGTCCTCGAGCAGCGGGCGGACGATTCCCACCAGTCGCTCCACCGCCGCTACCACCTCCTCGGCGCTCCAGTAGCTGTTGCGAGCGAGCGTTTCGGCAGTGGATTCCTCGAAAAGCTGGGACCAGCCTGCTTCGCCTTGCACGACGAGCGGTTTACCCGCGGCGAGTGAACGTGCTGCCGAGCCCCCCATTCCGAGCATGATGTCGGAAGCGGCATATGCTGGCCGCGGGTCGGCCATAGCACCGATGCAACGAACCGCTGCCCGCCCCACTGATTCATTCACGCGTGCGGCCATCGCCCGCAGGCGGGGTGCATCGTCACCGGTGCCGACGACGACGAGCGTGGCGACGTCAGCGAGGTCGCGCATCGCTTCGATCGCCACGCCGATGGGCAACGACTTCATGCTCGCGTCCAGACGGCTGACGATCACGAGGAGATCGCCCTCCAAGTCGTATTCGGTCCGGAAAACCTCACCCGATGCGACGTCAGGGCGATCCGCGTCCGTGTCGACCGGCGGGCTGATGAGTATGGTCGGGGCCGGCCGATCGCGCAGATCATCGATGAGATAGCCGGTCCCTACAACCAGCGGCATATGCCGTTTGATCTTCGGCGACACCTCCATTTCGTAGACCGTCTGAACCCAGGGGCGCCGCCCGATGCACGCGAAACCCCAATACGTCGGACGCGCCCCTCCACCCCAGGATCCATAGACATGGACAAGTTCCGCACGGTGGCGCTTCGCGATCTCGCGCACTTGTCGGCCGCGTGCGAGGATCGACGTCTTCGGCTCGTAGGTCTCTATTGCGATCCCTCGGCGCTCTGCGAAGTCCAGCAGGGATGGCCCCGCAGGTACCGTATCCCGCGCGCCGAGGAGAATCGAGTCGACGCCGAACGCACGCGCCGCAACCGCGAAGTCGACGGCGTTGATCTGGGTGCCGCCGAGTTCGAGGCTGTTCAGGTGGACGAGTACGCGCATGATGACCGGTCTCAGCGGACCGTCGCCCGCAGCGTGTCCACGACGCGCTGCTGCTGCGATTCGGTGAGGTGCGGAAACATCGGCAGCGACAGAATACGGTCGGCGGCGGCTTCGGCCACGGGGAAGGCGCCGCGCACGACACCGAGCGATGCGTATGCCTCGGTGAAGGGAACGGGAGTCGGGTAGTGGATGCCCACGCCGATGCCGGCCGCACCGAGCTCGGTCATCACGCGATCACGCTCCGCGACGCGGGTGACGTAGAGGTGCCACACGTCTTCGTTGCCGGGACGCACCGTCGGTACGCGGACGCCGTCGACGCCGGCAAGCAGTTGCGCATACCGGCCGGCTGCCCCCCGACGCGCGGCGTTCCACCCGTCGAGGCGGCGCAGCTTGGCGCGCAGCACCGCAGCCTGCACCGCATCCAGACGCGCGTTCACGCCGATGCGGTCGTGCACGTACTTGACCGAACTGCCGTGAGCACCGAGATTGCGGACGATGGCGGCGATGCCGGCATCGTCGGTCATGACGGCGCCCGCATCTCCGGCGGCCCCGAGGTTCTTCCCCGGATAGAAGCTGGTGGCGGCGACCGTGCCGAGTGCGCCCGCTCGTCCCGCAGCGCTCACGGCCCCCTGCGACTGCGCGGCATCTTCGACGACAATCAGACCGTGCCGTTCGGCGATGGCGGCGATCTGCGCCATCGGAGCCGTCTGCCCGAACAGGTGCACTGGGACGATGGCACGGGTGCGCGGTGAGATGGCGGCCTCGATGGCATCGGGATCGATCAGCAGGTACTCGTCGTCCACATCGACGAACACCGGGACGGCACCGACCCGCGTTGCCGCCTCGGCCGTCGCGATGAAGGTGTTCGCCGGCATGATGATCTCGTCGCCCCGCTCGATGCCCACCGCGCGGTACGCGAGTTCGAGCGCGTCCGTGCCGTTTGAGACACCGACCACGTGCTGCACACCGATGTAGTCGGCGTACTCGGCTTCGAACGCGTCGACCTCTGGCCCGCCGATGAATGCGGCGGACTCGAGCTGTCGCTGCCACACGGGCAGAACTTCATCGGTGATCTCAGCCTGCTGTGCGGCCAGATCGAGAAAAGGTACCGTCATGTGTGCTCCCCAGCACTCGTGCGGACACTGCTGCCCGTTCTTGATTCATTTGTGGTCGTGCAATGCCCGCGCGGGTACACCTGCCCAGGTGTCACCCGCAGGAACATCGTGGAGCACTGCTGCTCCCATGCCGACGGTGGCGCCGGCGCCGATCACAACCCCCTGCCGGACCGCCGCGTTCATGCCGAGGTACGCGGCCTCGCCCACCCGGACTCCACCGCCGAGGCAGACGCCCGCAGCGAGGGTCGCGAAGTCCTCGATCACGTCGTCATGTGTGATCGTGCAGTTCGGCATCAGGACGGTGTGGTCTGCGATGACGGCGTCGGCGGTGACGACGACGCCGTCGAGCACGATGCTGCCGAGTCCCACCTCGCTCGTACGCCCGATCTGCGCAGACCGTGCGACGAACCGACCGTAGCGCTCGGGGGCGACGCCCTGCTCCCGCAGCCGCTCGACGATGGCCCGGCGACCCGCGCCCGGGCCGATGCAGATCAACAGCTGCTCGTCGCGGTCGGCGGCGTCGTCGACTCCGCCGATGACGGATACCCCGCCGACCTCGGTGCCGCGCAGCGACGGGTCGTCGTCGAGGATCCCGACGACGCCCGTGATCCCCGCTGCCAGTACTTCTCTGGCCAGGCCGCTTGCCCCCACAAGCAGCAGCCCGGCACTCATGCGGGAGCCTCGGGCAGAGGATCTCGCAGGACGGCGATGACGCGATCCTGATCGGCCTCGGTGAAGGAGTGGTAGACGGGCAGGATCAGGGTGCTGTCGGTGACCCGCTCGGTCGCCGGAAGCGACCCGTCCACGGCGAGATCGCGGTACGGCGGCTGGCGATGCGCCGCCATGATGCCGCGCCGCGCCGAGATGTCGGCCCGGGCGAGCGCTTCGAGCAGCCCGTCGCGATCGGTCGGGTATCCGCGCTCGACCTCGACCCAGAACGACTGCACGTTGCCGGTGCCGTACTCCGGGTCGGCCACCGGCCGCAGCCCGGCGATCTCGCGGATCGCGGCCCGGTAGCGCGCCGCGATCTCGCGACGCCGACGCACGATCTCGGGCAGCCGCCCCAGCTGCACGAGGCCGACCGCGGCCTGCAGATCGGTCATGCGGAAGTTGTAGCCGACCTCCGAGTACTCTTCAGCGGGCGGAAGCACCGAACCGTGGCGGTCGGCCGCCGAGACGGTCATCGCGTGCTCGCGCAGGCGCCGCGCGCGTTTGGCCCAGTCGCCGCGCGTCGTCGTCAGCATCCCGCCCTCCCCGGTGGTGAGGAGTTTGCGGGGGTGGAACGACCAGGCAGCGATCGTCGCGCCCGCCCCCACCGGGCGACCCTTGTACGTCGAACCGGCGCCGCACGCGGCGTCTTCGATGACGACGATCCCGAACATGTCGGTGGCGCTGCGCACGTCGTCGATGTCGACGGGCACGCCGCCCTGATCGACGGCGATGACCGCCTTCGTCGACGACGTGATGACCAACCGCACCGTCTCGCCGGTGATGTTGCCGGTGATCGGATCGACATCGGCGAACACCGGACGCGCACCGACGTACCGGACGGCGTTGGTGGTCGCGATGAACGACAGCGACGGCACGACGACATCGTCGCCGGGACCGACGCCGGCGACGATCAGCGCGAGGTGCAGCGCCGTCGTGCAGCTCGAGGTCGCGACGGCGAACGGCGTCTGCATCGCAGCGGCGAACTCCTGCTCGAACTGCGCGACACGAGGGCCCTGGGCGACCCAGCCGCTGGCGATGACTTCGGCGACTGCCTCAGCTTCTTCGCGGCCGAGCCAGGGGACCATCACATTGATGCGCTCGCTCACGCGGTCACCGCCACGCGGCCGGCCGCGATCTCCTCACGCAATGGTCGCCACCACTCCACCAGCTGTCGCAGCCCCTCCTCCACGCCGATGGTGGCCTCGAACCCGAGGTCGCGCTGGGCGGCACGGGTGTCGGCGAGACGCCGCGCAACGCCGTTCACCGCACGCTCGGGGCCGTGCTCGACGCCGAGGTGCTCGGCGCCCATCACCCGCAGCAGTGCCTCTGCGAGCTCGAGCAGGCTCGTCTCGGTTCCGCTCGCGACGTTGTAGGTGCCCTCGACGATGTCGCTGCGGGCGGCCAGCACGTTGGCGCGTGCGATGTCGGGGACGCAGACGAAGTCCATCGTCTGCTGCCCGTCACCGAAGATCAGGGGCGGCTTGCCGTCGACGATGCGCTCCATCCAGCGCACGAGCACCTCGGTGTACAAGCCGTGCACGTCCATGCGCGGGCCGTACACGTTGAAGTAGCGCAACAGCACGTAGTCGATACCCTGCATGGCGCGGAAGCTGCGGACGAGTCCCTCGTTGAAGGTCTTGGCGGCACCATAGATGGTGTCGTTGTTCTCGTGGTGGTGCCGCTCGTCGGTCGGGAAGGTCTCGGCCATGCCGTAGACCGAGGCGCTCGACGCGGCGATGAGCTTGCGCACCTTGTGCCGGGCGGCGGACTCGACCACGTTGAAGGTGCCGTCGACGAGAACCTCCAGCGCGAGTCGCGGCTCTTCCGCGCACTGCGTGATGCGGATGGCGGCCTGGTGGAACACGACATCCTTGCCAGCGGTGAGGTCGTCGACGAGCCGCGCGTCGCGGATGTCGCCGTCGATCAGCGACACGCGGCCGCTGGCGATCGCGTCATCGAGGTTGGCGAGGCGACCACGGACGAGGTTGTCGAGCACATCGACGTGGGCCGCGCCCGCATCGAGGAGCTGATCGACGAGAGTCGATCCGATGGTGCCGGCGCCTCCGGTGACCAGGATCTGTCTGCCTTCGAGCTGGGTCATGCTGCTGCCCTCCGGGGCTGGATGTCGAGCGTGAGAGGTGCCGGCGCGCCGCCCGCACCGAGGCTACGCTGCGCGGCGTCGAGCACCGAGAGCACTCGCAGCCCGGATTCGCCGTCAGTGCGCGCTGGGCGGCCCTCGCGGATGGCGGCGGCGAACTCGCCGACGACACCGCCGAGCGCCTCGCGCTCGGGCAGGGCCGGCGACCACGTGTCGCCGAGGCGGTAGGAGATGTTCGCGTCGCGGGTGTCGGCGCTCGCGGACCTCGACACGGTGTCGATGTCGACGCCGCGGTCGTAGACGCTGAGACGCTGCTGCGGGTTCAGGTCGTCCCACACAAGGGTGCGCTTGGTGCCCCCGATGACCATCTGGCGGATCTTGGTCGGGCTCAGCCAGTTGACGTGCACGTGCGCCATGGCGCCGCATGCGAGCGGCATGGCGAGATAGCCGACGCAGGCTTTTCCCGTCCGCAGGGGGTCGGACCCATGTGCCGAGACGGATGCCGCAGCGAGGCCGCCGGGCAGCACGAAGTCCATGATCGACAGGTCGTGGGGCGCGAGGTCCCAGAACACATCGACGTCGGGCTGGATGAGTCCGAGGTTGATGCGGACGCTGTCGACGAACAGGATGTCGCCCAGCGCGCCCTCCGCGATCAACTCCCGGATCTTCAGCACCGCCGGCGTGTAGCAGTAGGTGTGGTCGGCCATGAGCACGAGTCCCTGCTCGTTCGCGCGATCGACCATCTGGCGCCCGCGCGCCTGGTCATCGGCGAGCGGCTTCTCGACCATGACGTGCTTGCCGGCATCCAAAGCCGCCATCACGATCGGGTGATGGGTCCGGGCCGGCGTCGCGATCGCGATCGCATCGACGTTCGGGTCGGCCAGCACCTCATCGAGGCTCGGCGTGATCGGCACGCCGCCCACGCTGTCTGACACCTTGCGCGCGCGTTCGAGGTCGAGATCGCAGATGCCTGCGAGCTCCCAGTCCCCACTTGATCGGAAGTTGCGGGCGAGGTTGGGTCCCCAGTACCCGGCCCCCACCACCACTGCCTTCATCTTGTCTGTCATGCCTCTCCCCAGTTGCATGTGGCCGCTACCGGCCTGTTTGATACATCTCGGTCATTCGACCGGGACGAAAGTGACGTCCACCCAGTAGTTGTGCGTCGATAGATCTGCCGGGAATCCCGTGGAGTACGCGTACGCACTGCCCTGCGCGGGAATCGTGAATACTCCGGTGACGGTTTCGGCGGCGAGCGCGTTGAGGTCGACCGCGTAGCGCCCGGTGGTGCTGTAGAGCCCGACCCGGTACTCGACACCGGGCTCCAGTGCGATGGCCGTGTCGAAGTCGGCGGTCTGCCAGCCGTCCGCGGTCTCGGCCTCGAAGGTCACCTCGCTGAGCAGCTCACCCGCACCCGTCCACAGATAGCCGGTGTGATTGCCGATGTTGGCAGCTCCCTTGTAGAACCGCACCCCGGTGGCGTCGCCGGCGACGTTGACGCTGAACCGCGTCGCGACCTGCACGCTGTCGGGGTCGTTCCACCAGGCGTTCTGCGGCGTCGCGGCGCCGAAGATGGTGGCGGCCGCGACCACCGGCGGCTCGGATACCGTCGTGAAGGTCCAGGCTGCTGCCGTCAGGTCCACATCATCGGCCGTCGCCGTCACACTGTACGAGCTTGACCAGGCGAGCGGTTCGGTCGGCGTAAACGTCACGGTGCGACTGGCCTCGTCGTAGGCGACTGCGCCCGGCACCGCGCCGGTCGGCCCGCCGACCGCGAGCGACGCGCCTATGACGGCCCCCTCGAAGGTGGCGGATATGGCTGCGTTCGGGGCGACATCGGTCGCCGCCGCGGCCGGTGTCGTGGTCGTCACGGCGACCACGACTGGCGGTTCAGGCGTGGGCTCAGGCTCCGGAGTAGGAGTAGGCGTCGGAGTCGGAGTCGGCGTCGGAGTCGGCGTCGGAGTCGGAGTCGGAGTCGGAGTCGGCGTCGGAGTCGGAGTCGGAGTCGGAGTCGGAGTCGGAGTCGGAGTCGGAGTCGGAGTCGGCTCAGGCGTGGGCTCAGGCTCCGGAGTAGGCGTCGGCTCGGGCGTCGGCGTCGGCGTCGGTTCCGGAGTGGGCGGGAGCGCCGAGTCGAATGTCACCTCAGCGTCGACGAAGTAAGCGGTGGAGTTCCACGACGAGGTCGGGAAGCCACCGTCTGCGCCGTAGACGAAACGCCCGTTGTCCACCGCCGGCGCGCTGAGACTGCCGGACACCACCGGCTGAGTGAAGTACGAGCTGGTGTAGGCATATCGTCCCGCCGATGAGAAGTACGAGACCGTGTACGTCGTTCCAGGCGCGACCACCACCGGAGCGATCAATTCGGCCCGCTGCCAGCCCGAAGCCGTTTCCTGGGTGAACTGCACCTGCGCGAGGGTCTCGCCGCTTGGTCCCCACAACGTACCCCTGTGGGTTCCCGTGTTCGCGACGCCCTTATAGAAACGGATCGCCGTCACAGTGCCCGCGCGGCTCACCGTGAAGCGGGTGCCGACCTCGACCGGATCGGTGTCGGAAACGGCCTCCACTGCGGGGATGGCGTCACCGAACAGGTTCTGCACCCCGGCTCCGGTGGTGAAACTCCAGACATCGAGTGTCGCGGAGGCCACCCTCACCGTGACGCTGTAGATCGTCTCAGTTTTGAGCGGAGACTCTGGTGCGAAGGAAAGGGTCCGAGTCGTGCTCTCGAAGGTGGACGTGCCCGCCACCGGCCCCTCGGGGCCCGCGAGCGACATCGAGACGACGCGATCGCCCAAGTCGCCTTCGATCACAACGGTAATCGGCGCCGTCCGCGAGATCTCCATGGCGTCGCGCGCCGGGCTCGCCGACGAGACAGCGAGCGGCGCCTCAGTGGCCGGCACGAACTCCACATCCACGAAGTAGTTCGCGGAGTTCCAGGAGCTGTTCGGCATGACGCCACCGTTGCCGTACCGATAACGGCCGTTGTCGCCGCTGACGGCAGTCAGCGGCCCGCTCGTCACCGGCGAGGTGAATGCCTGCGTCGTATGGGAATAATTGCCCTGCGGCGCCAGGTACGACACCGTGTACACGAGACCGGGGGTGAGAGCGACTGGTGTGCTGAGCACCGCGCGCTGCCAGCCCGTCGCCGTCTCATTCGTGAACGTGACCGACGCAAGCTGCTGTCCGCTGGGTCCCCACAGCGTGCCGACGTGCGTGCCGCCGTTGCCGGCCGCTTTGTGGAATCGCACAGCACGGACTTCACCGGCCACCGAGGTGGTGAACGAGAGCCCCAACTCAACCGATGACGTGTCGGTGTCCACAGCGGCCGGCGCGACGCCCGCGAAGAAACTGATCGGCCGATCAGGGTCCACGGTCGAGAAGGCCCACGAGAACGTCGCGTCCGCACCGCCGGCGGCGCCGACCACGCCCGAGAGGGCCACATCGATTTGGGCGGCCGGCGGGAGGTCCGTTGCTGGGGTGAACTGTGCGGTGGTCGCTGCGGCATCCAGCGTCCAGGTGCCGGCGATCGTCTGCCCAGCCGAACTGACCGAACCGGTGTACCCGGCCTCGATCGGGGAGTCGAAGGTGGCCGAGATCGTCGAGTCGGCCGCTACGCCGGTCGCGCCGGCAGCGGGCGTGCGCGACACGATGGTCGGCTGCCCCGGGGTCGTCTCGACGACGACATCGACCCCGTAGCCGGTCGTGGACGTCTCGGTCGGAAAGCCTCCGGAGTAGGTGAACACTGAGCCGTTGGCGGGCACCGAGAGTGGACCCCGCGTGTATGGGCCGCTGAACGTGCCCGCCGTGACGGCGTAACCGCCGGTCGGCGCGGTGTAGGACGCCACGTACGTCACGCCGGACTGCATGGTCACCGGGGTGTCCAGCGTCGCGGTCTGCCAGCCGAGGGCGGATTCGTTCGCGAATGTCGCGCCCGACAGGAGCGTCCCGTCGGCCGCCCACAGCGAGGCACCGTGCGAGCCGCCGTTGAGCGCACCCTTGTAGAACTTGATCCCGGTGATCTGACCGGGCAGCGAACTGGTGAACTTCACGCCCAGCGTCACCGAGTCGGGGTCGGCCGTCGACGCGGCATCGGGCGTCCAGCTCTCGAGGAAGAGCGAGCACGGGCATACGCCTTCGGGTCGCTCCTCCGCACGCGTGGTGAAGCTCCACGCCGCGGACTCCTCCAGTGCCACCCCAGCGACATCGGTCGCCACGGGGGTGACTGTGTAGGTCGTGGTCGGCGCCAGTGGCGCATCGGTGACGAAACGAACCGTGCGGTTCTGGGCGTCGTAGACGGCCGAGCCGGCGACGGCCTGGTCGGCCGGTCCGGTCACCGTCATCGACACCGAAGCGGGATCGGCGGGTCGGGTGAATGTCGCCGAGATCGCCGTCGCGAAGTCGACGCTCGATGCGCCGGCCTGCGGCGTGCGGTTCAGGATCCGCAGCGGTGAGGTATCGGACTTCGTGAACAGCACATCGACGTAGTAGTTCGACTCGTGCCAGGTGTCCACCGGGAACCGACCCGCGATCCCGAAGACACCGGCGGCATCTTCGCCCATCCCCGAGACAACGGTGATCGGTGATGATGCCGTCGCATGGTACGGCCAGTATTCGGACTTCATGGAGTACCCACCGTTAGGCGCCGTGTACGACACGGTGTATGTCTGCCCTGCGATGACCTCGATCGGCACCGTGAACTGGGCACTCTGCCATCCACTCGCCGTCTCGTTCACGAAGGTGACGGTGCCGAGTCTGTTGCCGGAGGCATCCCACAGCGAGCCGGTGTGGGTTCCCGTGTTCGCAGTGCCCTTGAAGAAGCGCACGCCCGCGACGAACCCGTCGACGTCGGGTGTGAAACGCAAGCCGAGTTCAACCGCCTGGTCGTCGTCCGCCGACGCCAGCGCCGGTTCGATTGCTCCGAGCCCTGAGAACGGGCCGTTCACCGTCACTGCGCGGCTGACGCCCGCCGTAGAGAAGTTCGCGCTGTCGTCGATGGCGCGCGCCTTGATGGTCACAGATCCGGATCCCTGTTGGACACCCGTGTAGGTCCACGCTGTGGTCCCGGATGCCGGATGCCAGGTGGCACCGCCGTCGAGCGAGACCTCGACACCGGCCACCACACCGCCGACATCGGCAGCCGTTCCGGTCACTGTCACGAGGTTGCCGTTGGCAATGCTCGCACCTGCAGCCGGGCTCGTGATCGTCGTTGTTGGTGCAGTCGTGTCGGTGCTCTTCGTCGCCGAAACAAGACCCGGCATCAGGGTGCTGGGGAGAGCGTCCATGTCGGCAAGGAGATTGACCTGCGCCTGCTGCATTCGCGGGTCTGCGGGGGCACCGTTGCCATCATGCTCCTGGTCGAGCCCCCAAGCCCACTGGATGCTCGCCGCCGAGAAGACGAGCGCGCCGCTGGCGGCTCGGTAGAGCGTGAGGTGATGCTCGGTGGTACCGGGGACGACGGTATTCCCATAGTCGATGAGGTACTCCGGTGTCGGGCCCACCGTCGTCGACAGGCGGATCAGACCAGCCGGCCGGTGGCCGTTGTCGATGTCCTCGTTCGACTCATAGCCGACGGTGTGCGGGGCCAGAGCAGCGGATGCGCCGGGGGTCAGCGATGCGAGTCCCGTGTTCCGCCATAGCCGGGTCTTGCCTTCCGCAGAGTTCACTGTGACCGGAAGGTCGTCATAGTTGGCGACGTACATCGTGCCGGTGAGCGCGTTCTCCGGCAGGTGGCCGCCCTGGTCGGCCCCCGCGAACCTCGGGTCGCGCCAGGTGCCGGTCCATTCCGACGCCGGGTCGATTTTCGTGTTTGCCCATGTCTCCTTGTACGACGTGAGCGTACGGTACGGCGTCGCCGAGCCGTCTGCCGACGGCTCATAGCGGACGCGCCAGTAGGCCTCGTTACCCGACAGGAACTGGAGGTTCACGCCCGCGTCGCGCGCCGCCTCGACGTTCGCGCGCTGCTGGCCCGACCAGTACTCGTCGTGTCCGACCGATAGGTAGACATTGTGGTTCAGCAGTTCACCGCCGCGGCGATCGGCGTCGACTCCCGCGATGTAGCTGACGTCGTAACCGTTGCGCTCGAGGAACCGCACGGTCGCGAACTCGGAACTGAAATAGAAGTCGCGCCCCTGTTCCCATTGCCGGGTGGCGAAGGGCCGGTTGTAACTGAGCTTGTATGCACGCCCGGCCGCGCCGCCCTGATAGAAGCTGGCACCACCGTAGGTGTTGTACGCGTGCCACGTCGTGTCCGCCGTCTGGAAGACGATGTCCGAGGTGTTGCCGTCGTTGCGCACAATGAAGATGATGTGGCTCTGACCGCCGTTGTCGCTGCGCCGCAGTGAGGCGATGTAGACACCCGACACGGCCGTCTGTGGAACGTTCCACGTCGCTGACACGTCCCAGGTGCCGCAATCGTACAGCGATGTCGCCTCATCCGATTTGCACTCGTCCTGTACCTGCGGCAGCGTGGCCGACGGCTCGACGGAGTCGATCAGCCGCGCGCCGAGACCCTGGTACCAGCCGGTGCGATAGATGTCGATGGTGTAGTCGGCGGCATCCGTATCGATCTTGAAGTCGATGCTGTTGCCTACGTTGACCGAGATGTCCGTCGCGAAGCCCTGGATGGTCGGATCACCTGCGCCGTCGATGTCCCACACATCAGGATCGGTCCCGAGCTCCTGGTTCTCGCACGTGATCGCGTTGACATCGGGGCCGCAGGGGCTCGCCGCCTCGACGCGTTGCGGCCCCCCGACCGCGACGAGCGTAGCGGCGAGCACGGCAACGACAGCACTCAGAGCGAGCGTGCGCGACCGGATCGGCGACGATGCACCGAGTCCCCAACGTGTCCCCATATTCATTCCCCAAAACACCTGCCCCGCGAATGACTCGAGACAGGTCATAAGCCGGTCGCGTCGACGCTTGCGCGTCAGACGATGCGTGCCTCCCAGTGGCACGGCCTTGACCGGACTCCCCGCTCGGCAGTGTAGCCAGACAATCGACTCGGGCACAATAGCTTGATGAGGCGTTTCTCATCTGAGCCGTCACCGAGCCTGCTTTGGAGGCACCCATGACCACCGACGCCCCCGTCGTCCAGCCGTCCGCCGACATCGACGATGGCGTCGAATTGGGTCCCCGCACGCGGGTCTGGCATCTCGCGCAGGTGCGCAAGGGCGCGGTGCTCGGCGCCGATTGCAACATCGGCCGTGGCGCGTACATCGGGCCCGGGGTGACGCTCGGCGACGCGTGCAAAGTGCAGAACTACGCGCTGGTGTACGAGCCGGCCGTCGTCGGCGACGGGGTCTTCATCGGCCCGGCGGTCGTGTTCACGAACGACGAGTTCCCGCGGGCGGCGAACCCCGACGGGTCGCTCAAGGGCGGCGACGACTGGGAGGCCGTCGGCGTCACCGTCGAACGTGGCGCCTCGATCGGTGCGCGGTCGGTGTGCATCGCACCGGTCACGATCGGCGAGTGGGCTCTCGTGGCGGCGGGGGCGGTCGTGACGAAGGACGTGCTCCCCCACGCACTGGTCGCCGGAGTGCCGGCCAAGCGCATCGGCTGGGTCGGCCGGACCGGCAAGCCGCTGCGCACCGACGGCGACGGGTGGGTGTGCCCCGACAGCGGCGAGCGCTACGTCGCCGACGGCGACGGCATCCGCCTGGAGGAATGACCCTGCCCGGACGACCGGCCGCTCGCCGAGAGTGTCATCGTCCGCATGCGATTCGTCGCTCGCGCAAAAACCTCTACAGCTTGCGCAGGCGCACCGACTCCACGGCGTGGTTCTCGCCCTTGTTCAGTACGAGCGTCGCGCGGTGACGGGTGGGCTCGACGTTCTCGCGCAGGTTGGGCAGGTTGATGTCGTTCCAGAACCCCAGACCGCGCTCGACGGCCTCGCCCTCCGACAGATCGGCGATCGGCTTGAAGTAGGAGTTCGGGTTGGCGAACGCGCTCTGACGCAGCGCCAAGAAGCGGTCGATGAACCACGACTCGATGTGCCGCACATCGGCATCCACATAGATCGAGAAGTCGAACAGGTCGCTCACCGCGAGGTCGTTCGGCGTCGGCGGCGGCGCGAGCACGTTGAGTCCCTCGACGATCACGACATCCGGCCGCCGGACCGTGACCCGCGCGTCGGGGATGATGTTGTACCGCATGTGCGAGTAGAACGGCGCCTGCACTTCAGGCTCACCCGACTTGACCTGGATCAGGAAGTCGACGAGCGCGCGCCGGTCATACGACTCGGGGAAGCCCTTGCGATGCATGATCCCGCGCCGCTCGAGCTCTTCGTTCGGGTACAGGAACCCATCGGTGGTGACCAGTTCGACCCGCGGTGTTCCCGGCCACCGGCTCATGAGTTCGCGCAGCAGACGAGCAACCGTGGACTTTCCGACCGCGACCGATCCGGCCACGGCCACCACGAACGGCGTGGTCGAATCGGGCTCACCCAGGAATTGCGCCGTCTCGGTGCCGAGGCGCTTGGTGTTCTCGGCGTAGGTGCTCAGCAGCCGGCTGAGCGGCACGTACACCTCGCGCACCTCGGTGAGGTCCAGGCGGTCGCCGAGCCCGCGCAGCTGCACGACCTCGGTCTCGGTCAGCGGGTTCGCCATGCCACCGGCGAGGCGCGCCCACTCGGCGCGCCCGATCTCGCGATACAGCGAGTCGACGGTGGTGATGGTGGCGTCATCGGTGGGCATCGCGCCCATCGTATCGGTGGTGGGCGCCGCGTCGCGCACACGTTGCACGGCGAGAGCGGGCCAACACCGGAGCGCTAGTCTGAACACGTGCGCCTGGGAGTCCTCGACATCGGATCGAACACCGTCCATCTGCTCATCGCGGATGTGATCCCCGGTGGCAGGCCTCTCGCGAAGACCAGCAAGCGCACGGTGCTGCGGCTCATGCGCTACCTCGAGCCCGACGGCTCGATCAACGACGAGGGCGTGCAGGCGCTGATCAGCGCGGTGACCGAAGCCCGCAACCTCGCCGCGTCAGAGAACGTCGCCGAGCTGCTCGCCACCGCCACCAGTGCGGTCCGCGACGCGAAGAACGGCAAGCACGTGATCGCGCAGATCGAAGAGGCGCTGGGGCAAGACCTGCAGGTGCTGGGCGGCGAGACCGAGGCACGCTACACGTTCCTCGCGGTGCGGCGCTGGTTCGGCTGGTCGGCCGGGCAGATCCTGCTGTTCGACATCGGCGGCGGATCGCTCGAGCTCGCGGCCGGCGCCGACGAGCTCCCCGAGGCCGCCGCGTCGGTGCCGCTGGGCGCGGGCCGCATGACCATCAAATTCCTGCCCGACGACCCTCCCGGCGAAGAAGCCGTCGAGCGCCTCCGCGAACACGCGACGGAAGTGCTGCGCCCCGCCGCAACGGCGCTGGGCTCCATGCCCAAGCCCGACCACATCGTGGGGTCGTCGAAGGCGATCCGATCGCTCGCGAAGCTCGCCGGCACCCCGATGCCGTCGTGGCCGGGCAACGAGCGCATGCTGCTGCCCCGCGACGCGCTCGGCTCGTGGATTCCGCGGCTCGCGAAGCTCCCGGCATCCGCCCGGCAAGAACTGCCCGGAATCACGCCCGACCGGACATTCCAGATCGTCGCGGCCGCGGTCGTGCTCCACACCGCCATGACCATGATGAAGGCCGAGTCGCTCACCGTCAGCCCGTGGGCGCTGCGCGAGGGCGTGCTGCTGCGCTACATCGAGTCGCTGTCGTGGAGCGCGCCCGGCGCGTAACCCGAGAAGTGGATGCCGGATGCTTGCGCGTGGACGACTGCTCGTCGGCTGATGGGGGCAGCCCGCACGGTCAGCTGTTCACGGGAGAACCAGCACGATCGCGCGGTCTTCGGGTTCGAGCATTTCGGGGAGCTGGGCGTCGAGCGTGGCAAGCCGTGCGCCAGCACCCGCCGCGATGTTGACCAGGTGGGCGTCTGTCACGTGAGCCGGGGTCGCCAGTCGTGAGAGGTCGACAGCCGACTCGGCCAGCGAAGAGGTATCGGCGATGAACTCATACCCTGGCGTCTGTCGGATCGTCCGGAGCATCGCGAGCGCCTCTGCCGCAGTGACGGTGCGGCCCACCACCGAGCGATTGATCGATAGCCGGATGAAGGCCGATTCGGTGACGGGCGTCGTCGCCCACTGATCAACGCCCGACCACCACGCCTGGGCGCGGGCATGATGCACATGGTTCGGCCACGCCAGGGCCACGAGGACGTTCACGTCCAGGAGGTACCGCGGCATGTCAGTCTCGGTGTGCATTCACATCATCGAGGGTCAGTGGCGCCGCATCGATCTCGATCGAGAAGGTCGGAAAACCGCCGGTGACATCGATCGGCCCCATCCTCGAAAGGCCAAGTTGCGCGAGTTCTGAGACTGCCGCCCCGAGCGAGAGTCCGCGGTCACGGGCGATCGCACGCGCAACGCTGAGCACGCGATCATCAAGCTCGAGGGTGGTACGCATATCCACATCCTAACATCACCGCATCACCGCATCGGGGCATCATCGCCCCAGAGCACCCCGCTCAGTCCGCGAACGCGCAGTGCATGCGCACCGCCGCACTCTCGTCGTACTCCTGGATGAACCCGAAGAACGACTGGCCCTCAGTCGTCAGCAGCGGCGCCTCACGCAGCGCGAACAGGGCGACGTCTTGCGCGGGGTCGGTGACGACGGGGGCGGATGCCGGTGGTGCGGCCCGTCCGGAGATCCCGCTCTCCTGCACGCCGTCGAGCCACTCCGTCGGCGGGCACACCCCGCCCCACGCCGCGACCGGCGCAGTCTGTACCGGGTAGAACGCCCCGTCGATCGCTTCGAGCCGGATCACCCGGCTGAGCTCCCCCGTGCCACCGTCGGCGCACGATCGGGCATCGTCGGTGAACGGCATCCGCAGCACGATGTCGACTTGCAGCCCGCCGTCGACCGCGGTGACGCCGCGGGTCACGTCGCCGCAGCGCGTGGTCCGTGCGATCGGGTACACGACCTGCTCGGCCACGGCAGCGGCATCCATCCCGATCCCCCGCCATATGTACCAGAGCTGGTGCACGGCGTTGCCGTCGACCAGGGTGATCGGAATCGCCGCGTCCACGACACCGTCGCCGTCGACGTCGGCCTCGACCGGGTCGCCGAGTTCGTAGGTGCGCGACAGGTCGTCGGCGCCGACCCCACCGGTCAACGTGACCGGGTACGGCTCGCCGAGGCCATCGGGCGCGAAGGACCATTCGGCATCGGCGGCCCACGCCGCGATATCGGCCGCGGTGAGGTCGGGAACCGCGGGTTCGGTGACCTCCACCACGGGTGTCTCCGACGTCGCGGGCGTGTCCTCAGCCGCCGGCACCGACGGCGCGCCCGTCGCGCATCCGGCGAGCAGCAGTACGAGGGATGCCGCGGTCACGACCCCCACGCGCGGAAGCGCGCTCCCGCGCCCACCCCACCGGGCCGTCGATCGCGCACGACCGGACTCTCGCGTTGTCCCCATGTCGTCCCCCCAGACGATTCCCCCGCGTCGCGTACGCAAGTCGCCCCATCGTAGCGAGTGGATGCCGGGGCGCGTCAACCGACGCCGATCGCGGGATCAGATCGGGAGCATCTGCTCCGCGGTCTCGCGCAGGTCAGCACCGTCGCGCGCCGCGCGCACGGCGACCGAGGCCGACACCGCCAGCGCGGTGCCGTGCAGCACGGCCTTGCCCGCGTGGGTACCGATCAGTTCACGAAGCGAGCCGAACGCGTGACCCTTACCTGCTGCCGCGAGGATGTCCCTCGCCGCGGCCTGGCCGGCGGGGTTCCCATCCGCGAGTCGGGCACGCGCGACCCCGGCGCCGAAGGCGGATGCGCCGTGCCAGCCGTCCAAGAACCCGAGGCCGACCCCGATCACCTGCGCGACCGACGGCCGATCCGCCTCGGGGTCGGACGGGATCCCCTCGAGCACGACCTGGGCGACGGCGTCGCTGCCCTCTGCCAGCGCCTCGCTGAGCAGTCGCAGCACGATGATGGCACGCTCGCGCGCGGCGCCGACCGGCGTGAAGAGCTCGAGGTTATGCCGTTCCTGCGCACGTTCGAGTGCGTCGTTGAACCGGTCGAGGTCGCCCTCTTCGAGGTTGTCGAGGTCGATGCCGTCCTCGGCGAGCAGCGGCGCCAGCTCTTCGAGCATCTGCTGGGCCATCCCCGGCTTGTGGACGATGCCCAGTCGTGCCATCTCGGCGCGTACTTCGGGGTCGGCGAACGGGTCGTCGAACTCGTCGTCGTCCTCGTCCTCGAAGTCGGCGGATGCGAACTCGGTCTCGTCGTCGTCATCGTGGGTCAACACCCCCGCCATCGTCATCGCCACGGTCAGTCCGTGGGCGACGACCCCGGCCCGCTCTTCGGGAACCGCGAACTCGTGCGGGCGCGTGCTGGTGAGCAGTCCGCGGTCGGCGAGTTCGACAAGCGGACGCCGCGCGAGAAGGTCGAGAAACTCCTCGTAGCGGTCTTCTGGTGGCGACGGGTCGATCACCCCGTCGAGTGCATCCACCACGAGGTCTATGGAGCGGGCGAAGATCTCTTCACCACGTGGACCGTCGCCGGCCCGCAGCACGTTCGTGAGTTTCTCTGAAAGGTAGAGGCCGGCGACCTTCTCGGCCGATTCCAGCGGCGGTAGGTCATCAGCGAGCCACTCGGCGGCCGCAGGCCCCGGGCGCACGCGCGAGGCGGTGACGTGCACGATCCCGGCGATCTGCAGGACCTCCCACCATGCGCCGAGCGGGGCGAGTTCCCACATCGTGGAGACCTGCACCGGCGCTGACTCCGTCCACCGTCCAGTGCGTTTGGCGACGCCGACGGCGTTGAGCCCGATCATGGCTGCGACCGGCTCGATGTCGGCTCGGCGCAGCGCGCCCGTGTCGGTGATCGGCTTGCTCGTGCCCATCCATTCGAGCAGGCCGCGCACGCCGGCGATGAGCGGCAGGTCGGCCAGGGCCTGTCGTCGTTGTTCGACGGGCAGTGCGGCCGACGCCGTGGCCGCGCGCGCGATCACCTCCGCGCCACCGAAGCCGCCCATCAGCTCGTCGAGCTCGTCGAGCTCGTCGGCCACGATCCCGTGGGCGGCGTCCCACAGTGCGGTGTCCGTCTCGGTCTCCAGGCGGAAGTGGATGTACGCGTCGAGCGCCTCGATCAGACCGAGCGGGTCGCCCACATGCGCGTCGTCGCCGATCACCGCGCACATCCGCTCGACGCTTCGAGGGTCGAGCAGGTCGATCCGGTGCGCACCGGCGAGCGCGACGAGCTCTTCCAGCGTCGTCAGCGCGTCGTCGATGTCGTCGTCGTCGGCGCTGGGGTCGCTGCGACGCAGCCACGCCTCATAATCACGCAGCACGACGCGTTCGGTGAACGTGCCGGTGCGCTTGGCCGGGTTGACCGAGGGACGTTTCCGCTTCTTCGACATGTCTTCCATCCTCACAGGCGACCGGGCTGCGATGCCATTCGTGCCGAAGAGAATGGATGCCGGAGCTCACGCCTCGGGTCGCGGATCGCCGAACACGCGCTTCGCGACCGCGGCGATGTCGCTGTCGAGGTGGTCGATGCGCTGGTCGAGCGCCTCGAACCGTGCGTTCATCTCACCGCGCAGGCCGTCGATACGCCCGTTGACACCCTTGATCTCGCCCCGTAGCTCACCGCTCAGCCCATCGATGCGACTGCTCAGTCCGACGACGAGCCCGTCGATACGGCCGTTCACCCCTTCGATCTGACCATTCACTCCATCGAAGCGACCGATCACCCCGTCGATCTGACCATTCACTCCATCGAAGCGACCGATCACCCCGTCGATCCGACCGTTGACCCCGTCGATGGCGTTCGTCGTGGCACGGTTGATCAGCGTGGTCATGAGGGTCATCCCGCCGACCATGATCGTGGTGAACACGCCGATCAGCACCCACGTCTGCGGCTCGGTCATGATGTCCATGCCTTCATTGTGCGACACATGGCTCTACGGTGCCAGCAGCCTGCAGCGATGCTACTGCCGCAACCCGGATCTGTGGACAGGTCACGCCAAGGTCCCTGTGGGGAGGAGCCTCTGGCATTCGGATCCGAGTAGTGGATGCCAGACCGTCAGCCCCGCACGACCTCCGCGAGCTCGTCTGCGACGCGCTGCGCCTCATCGTGGGTCGACGCCTCGACCATGACGCGCACCATCTGCTCGGTGCCGGAGGGCCGCAGCAGCACGCGTCCACTGTCGCCCAGCGCTGCGGTTGCGGCATCCGCTGCGGCGACGACGTCGGCATCCGTCGCCCGCGACCGCTCGACGCCGCGCACGTTGATCAGCACCTGCGGGAACACGGTCATGACCTGCGCGAGTTCGGCGAGCGTCTTGCCGCTGCGGGCCATCTCGGCGCACAGGTGCAGGCCGGTCAGCACGCCGTCGCCGGTGGTGGCGAACTCGCTCATGATGACGTGGCCGCTCTGCTCGCCGCCGAGCCCGAAGCGTCCCTGGTTCATGCGCTCGAGCACGTAGCGGTCGCCGACGGCGGTGGTCTCGACGGTGATGCCGTGCTCGGTCATCGCGCGGTGCAGGCCGAGGTTGCTCATGACGGTCGTCACCAGCGTGTCGGCCGGCAGGTGTCCGCGGCGCTTCATCGCCAGCGCGAGTATCGCCATGATCTTGTCGCCGTCGACCACGTTGCCCGAGGCGTCCACCGCGAGGCATCGGTCGGCGTCGCCGTCGTGGGCGATGCCGACGTCGGCGCCGGTGCGTACGACCTCGGCCGCGAGAACGTCGAGGTGGGTGGAACCGACACCCTCGTTGATGTTGATGCCGTCGGGGTCGGCACCGATCACGGTCACCCGGGCGCCGGCAGTGCGGAAGACTTCAGGCGACACGCCCGACGCGGCACCGTTGGCGCAATCCAGCACCACGTGGAGGCCGTTGAGACGATTCGGCAGCGAGGCGAGCAGGTGCAATGCATAGCGGTCTTCGGCGTCGGAGAACCGACTCACCCGGCCTACCGAAGCACCAGTGGGCTGCAGCTTCGGGCCGGCCATCGCCTCTTCGATGCGCGCCTCGACCTCGTCGGGCAGCTTGACGCCGCCGCGTGCGAAGATCTTGATCCCGTTGTCGGGGGCGGGGTTGTGTGACGCCGAGATCATGACGCCGAAGTCGGCGTCGATGTCGGCGATGAGGAAGGCGGCGGCGGGGGTGGGGAGCACACCGGCATCCAGCACATCCACACCAGACGAAGCCAGACCCGCTTCGACAGCCGCACTGAGGAAGGCCCCCGAGACGCGCGGGTCGCGCGCGATGACGGCGGTGAGCCGCTTGCCGGTGGCGAGTCGCGCCTCGGCAATACGCCCCTGGCCCAGGACGACAGCGGTCGCCTGGGCCAGGGTGAGTGCGAGGTCAGCGGTGAGGGTGCCGTTGGCGAGGCCACGGACACCGTCGGTACCGAACAGCGCCATGAATGCTTAGCGCTTCGAGTACTGCGGAGCCTTACGGGCCTTCTTGAGACCGGCCTTCTTGCGCTCGATGACGCGGGCGTCACGCGAGAGGAAGCCGGCCTTCTTCAGGGTGGCGCGGTTGTTCTCGGCGTCGATCTGGTTGAGCGAACGGGCGATGCCCAGGCGCAGCGCGCCGGCCTGGCCGCTGTCGCCGCCACCCGAGATGCGGGCGATGACGTCGTACGCGCCGGTCAGGTTCAGCACCGTGAACGGGTCGGTGATCAGCTGCTGGTGCAGCTTGTTCGGGAAGTAGTCCTCGAGCGCACGGCCGTTGACCGTGATTGTGCCCGAACCGGGGATCAGGCGCACGCGGGCGATGGCCTGCTTGCGGCGGCCGACGGCCGCACCGGGAACCGAGAGCACCGGGCGGGGCGCTGCGGCCTCGGCCTCGGTGGCCGGGGTCTCGGTGGAGTAATTCTGGGGGGTCTCCTCGATGGAGTCAGCGATCTTCGCCATCAGATATGTCCTTGGTCTTTTCGGCGGCGCTTACTGGGCGACCTGGTCGAGTGTGTACGGGGTGGGCTGCTGTGCAGCGTGGGGGTGCTCGCCACCGGCGTACACCTTCAGCTTCGAGAGCTGGTCGCGGCCCAGGCTGTTCTTGGGCAGCATGCCGCGGACGGCCTTCTCGACCGCGCGGACGGGGTTCTTCTCGAGGAGCTCCTCGTACGAGACCGACTTGAGGCCGCCCGGGTAACCCGAGTGGCGGTAGGCCCGCTTCTTCTGGAGCTTCTGACCGGTGAGGGCCACCTTCTCGGCGTTGACGATGATGACGAAGTCACCGGTGTCGACGTGGTTCGCGAAGGTGGGCTTGTGCTTGCCACGGAGAAGGGTCGCGGCGTGCGAGGCCAGGCGGCCGAGGACGACGTCGGTTGCGTCGATGACCAGCCACTCGCGGGTCACTTCACCGACCTTGGGGGTGTACGTGCGCGTCACAGTAGTGCTGCTTTCTTGATTCGAACGGAGAGGTTCGTGAATCCCACTCCGGGGTGGTTCTCGCCGAGGAAATCAGCAAGAACGCTGCCAGTGGAGGGCTCACGTTCGTGGTGCCGGGTCAGCTGAGCCGACACCAAAGCAAGAGTCTACGCCATGGGGATGCCGGTGTCCAAAGCGGCCGGCACGCGGCATCCTGTTCGTCTCGAGCTGCATCATCGGCATCGGCGTGTTCTACGACGACCGCGACGGGCGGATATTCTTCATCGTCGATCGGACGACGTTCCGGATGAGGAGAGGAGCACGCCGAGACGCCACGGGAAGTGTGGCGTCTCGGCGCGATCTGGTTCCTCGACCGGGGTCGGATGCGGTCAGCTGACCGCGCGGCGGCGGCGTACCACCAGCCAGAGCCCGAGGCTCAGCAGCACAAGGCCGCCCACGCCCACGCCGATCGGCAGCGTCCCGCCGGTGGCCGGCATCGAGGGCTCCGCATCACCCGAGTCCACCGAGTCGTCCCCAGCGTCCACGGGTGGGTCGACCGGGTCAGCGCCGGGGTCGACCGGGTCAACGCCGGGGTCGACCGGCTCGACAGTGATCTCGGTGTAGGTGTTGGTCACGGTGACCGCGTTGACGCCTTCGACGACCGTGATCTCCTCGGCGGAGATGGTGGTGTCGAGCGTGTACCCGGCGACCGCCGCAGCAGCGGCATCCTCGACTACGGTGACAACCGTGCCGACAGGCAGGTCCTGCGGACCATCAACCACAGTGCCATCAGCGGGCAGGTTCACCACGACAGACTCGTCGACGCCGTCGACCGTCCACGACAGCGTCACCGGGAACTCGTCCGGGCCCTCACCCGACGGCAGACCCGCAACCGTCTTCGACAGCTCGATCGAACCCACCGGCGGCACCGGGATCTCCGTGTACGTGTTCGTCACGATGACCGCGTTGACGCCTTCGACGACCGTGATCTCCTCGGCGGAGATGGTGGTGTCCAGCGTGTACCCGGCGACTGCCGCGGTAGCGGCGTCCTCGACCACGGTGACGACCGTGCCGACGGGCAGGTCCTGCGGACCATCGACCGACGTGCCGTCAGCAGGCAGGTTCACCACGACAGACTCGTCGACACCGTCGACCGTCCACGACAGCGTCACCGGGAACTCATCCGGCCCGAGATCCGACGGCAGACCCGCAACCGTCTTCGACAGCTCGATCGAACCCACCGGCGGCACCGGAATCTCCGTGTACGTGTTCGTCACCGTCACCGCGTTGACGCCTTCGACGACCGTCAGGTCGCTCTGCGTGATCGACAGGCCATACCCGGCGACCGCCGCAGCCGCCGCGTCCTCCGCCACCGTGACGACCGTGCCGACAGGCAGGTCCTGCGGACCATCGACCACAGTGCCATCAGCAGGCAGATCGACGATCATCGAGTCAGCGACACCGTCGACCGTCCACGACAGCGTCACCGGGAACTCATCCGGGCCCTCACCCGACGGCAGACCCGCAACCGTCTTCGAGACCTCGATCGAACCCACCGGCGGCACCGGGATCTCCGTGTACGTGTTCGTCACGGTGACCGCGTTGACGCCTTCGACGACCGTCAGGTCGCTCTGCGTGATCGACAGGCCATACCCGGCGACCGCCGCAGCCGCCGCGTCCTCCGCCACCGTGACGACCGTGCCGACAGGCAGGTCCTGCGGACCATCGACCACAGTGCCATCAGCAGGCAGATCGACGATCATCGAGTCAGCGACACCGTCGACCGTCCACGACAGCGTCACCGGGAACTCATCCGGGCCCTCACCCGACGGCAGACCCGCAACCGTCTTCGAGACCTCGATCGAACCCACCGGCGGCACCGGAATCTCCGTGTACGTGTTCGTCACCGTCACCGCGTTGACGCCTTCGACGACCGTCAGGTCGCTCTGCGTGATCGACAGGCCATACCCGGCGACCGCCGCAGCCGCCGCGTCCTCCGCCACCGTGACGACCGTGCCGACAGGCAGGTCCTGCGGACCATCGACCGACGTGCCGTCAGCAGGCAGGTCCACCACGACAGACTCGTCGACACCGTCGACCGTCCACGACAGCGTCACCGGGAACTCATCCGGCCCGAGATCCGACGGCAGACCCGCAACCGTCTTCGACAGCTCGATCGAGCCCACCGGGATCTCGGTGTAGGTGTTGGTGACCGTCACCACGTTCGCACCCTCGACCACCGTGATCTCCGCAGCGGAGATCGTCGTGTCCAGCGTGTACCCGGCAACAGCCGCGGCAGCGGCATCCTCGACCACCGTCACAACCGTGCCCACCGGCAGATTCTGCGGACCATCGACCACAGTGCCGTCAGCAGGCAGGTCCACGACGACAGACTCGTTGACACCGTCGACCGTCCACGACAGCGTCACCGGGAACTCATCCGGCCCGAGATCCGACGGCAGACCCGCAACCGTCTTCGACAGCTCCACCGAACCCACCGGCACCGGCTCGTTGTAGAGACGGACCTCGGCGGATTCACCGTCGGCAGCGACCTCGACCGGAGCGCTGGTCGCCTCGGCGACGTAGCCCGCCGGCGCACTGATCTCGTGCACGGTGTACGAACCGGGGGTGCTCACGGTCGGCACCTCCGGATCGCCGCTCGAGACGTCGCGCAGTTTGCCGTCGATGGCGACCAGGCCGGACAAGACGACGTCGCCATCGGCGTCGCGCACCTCGAACACGCCACCATCGAGCAGCGCATCAGCGTCGACCGTGGACAGCTTGCTGATCTCCAGCGGGTACCCGTCGGTCGGGGTGATGGTGGTGCTCGTACCGCCGATCACGTTGGTGATGCCGACGTTGCGATCCCACTCGGCCAGGCGCACCTTGAAGAACAGCGCGACCGTCGTGCCGATGGTGAGGCGTCCGCGCTCGATGGTCACCGTGTTGTCTGCAGCGTCGAATGTGACCTGGAGCGAGGTGCCCGGAATCGTGTACGGACCCGTGCCCGCGGTATTGCCGCTGGGCACGTCAGCGGGATTGACGAACCCGATGAACTCGAGCCCGGCAGGCAGCACGTCGACGATGTCGGTGACCATGCTGCTGAACGTGCCGTGCGGAATCATCTCGATGCGATAGATGAACTCGTCCTCGACGAGTTCGCCGTCAGCGTCGATCTCGGCGCGCAGGTTGCTGGTGTAGCGGTCGTTGGCGCGGTCGTAGGCGCGCTTGCGCAACTCCATCTCGGTGCCGAACGTCGTCGCCGACGCCGACGAGCTCGACGTGTAGACATACTCGATGTCCGCGCCGCTGTAGGACGCGTTGTTGACGACGGTCATCGTCTGCTTCCCCACGAGCGGCTTGGTGGGCAGGGTGATCGTGACGGTGAACTGCCGGTTCGTGGCTGTTTCCGCCGCGAGGGAGTCAATCGCGTCGGCGAACTTCTCGTTGACGCGCCACTCGAGGTCGCCGTCGCCGTTCAGGGTGAGATCCCAGTACGTCGCGTCGAGGTCGTACGCCGACCCCCAACCCAGTCGATTCGGCGGGTACCACTCATACGTGACGACGATCCCGTCGGAGATCTCGCTGAGGTTAGCCTCGGTCACGTCGAACACGCTGTGGTCGACGAAGTCGGTGATGACCGACTTCGTGATGTCGCCGACGCCGTTGCCGACCGTGAACGTGAACGGCACGTCGACGGACTGACCGGACGTCGCCTGGATCGGTCCAGCGGGCGCGGTCTTGTTGAACGACTGGGCGTGATCGATCTCGGTGCCGGGAGCCTTCGGATCGATCAGTCGGTGCGTCACCGACTGTTCGACCGTGCGTGACGTCGAATCGGTGTACGTGAACGCGGCGGTGTTGCCCGGTCCACGGTAGATGGCGTCGGCCGTGTACGGGACGTCACCGCCGCTGGTGACGCGGGTGACACCGTCGAGGGTGGTGATCTCGGCCTTCGCCGTGATCGCCACCGCGGCCCCGGTCGCGTGACCGAGGTTGATGCGCAGCGTCTGCCCGTCCACCAGGTACTGGCCGGCATAGGCATCACCGGCGAAGGTGGTGGCGTCGACGGCACCCGTCGCCTCGGTCAGTGCGATACCCGAGGCGGAGAGGAACTCCGCATCCTCGGTCACCCACCGGGTGGTGGCGGGCAGCGTGTCGGTGACGATGACGTTGCTGGTGAGCGCATGGCGGGTGTCGGCGAGGCCGGCGAACGAGGTGAGGTCAGCCGAGAGGGTGTACGTCAATGGCACGGGAGTGACGAGGTCCCCGTCGTCATTCACATCGATCCGGGTGTTCTCGGGGAGGTTCGTGGTCTTGCCGAAGCTCGGCGTCGGGGCGGCCTCCCGCAGCTGCGTGGTCGCGGTCGTGCGGTGTCCGTCACCGGTGCCGGTGTACTGGAACCACGCCTCGTTGGTGGGCGAGTAGGTGATCTGGCTCTGGCTCACACCGGGTGTGATCTGGGCGACCGAGCGGATCGCGGCCTTGACCTGGATGGTCGCGGCGGTCGCGGTGTTCTTGCCCACGTTGACGAGCAGAGTCTGTCCGTCGACGAGGTACTGGCCCACGTAGTCGTCGCCGGCAAGCTGGGCGGCCGTGGTGCCGGGCGCAGCCGGTGTCAGGGTGATGCCGGTGGCGGTGATGAATGCGCCGTCGCCGGTCAGCCAGTGCACGCCGCTGGGCAGCACGTCACGGATGACGACATTGCGATCGAGGCTGAAGCGCCCGTCGGCGAAGGCCGCGAAGCCGGTGAGGTCGGCGGAGAGCGTATAGGTCACGGGTACGGGATCGACGAGAGTGCCGTCCGCGTTCACCTCGACGGTGACCGGGCCGGGCACGCTGCTGGTCTTGCCGAACAGCTGACCGGGGTTCGGCCGCGGCTCGGCCGGAACGGTCGTACCGATGGTGGTGCTCGTCGTGTGCTCGACGAGGTTGACGGTGGCGGTGTTGCCCAGCGCGACGTTGACGTTTCCGCCATCACCGGCCGCGATGATGGGCTCGGCCTGGGTCTGCAGCTGCGCACGCAGGGCAGCGGTGTCGGCGATCTTCGCCTTGTACGTGAACGTGTACTGCGAGTTGGCTTCGGCTTCGAACGTGTAGTCCCAACCGGTTCCGCTGATGTCGGGCAGGCCGCTGAGGGCGGTCACCTCGGGGTTGAAGTCATTGTCGTCCCGCACGGTCTTGCTGCCGGTCAGCGAACCGGGCACGAGGGTGAGGTGGGCGCCGAGCGCGTCGGCGATCGTGACGTCGCGCGCCTCCTTGCTGTCGACGGTGATCGTGTAGACGATCTCGGCGGCGGCCAGTGCGGTCTCGTCGATGACGATCTGCCCGGTTGCCGTGTCGTACGACACCGTTCCTGCGGGCAGGGCGGGCGAGAAGCCGGGGCTGGTCTTGGCCGACCGGGTGGTCGTCGGCTGCGGCTGGTCACCCGGCTTGGTGACGATGATCTCCTGGGTGGAGCCTTCACCGGCGCCCCAGGTGAGCTCGCGCACGTCGGTGGTGCCGACGATGTCGAGCACGAACTTGAGGTCGAGCTGACCCTGATTGATGTCGGTGGGGAACGGGTCGGCAAACGTGATGACCAGGTTGCCCTCGTCGTCGAGAGCGAGGCCCGCCACGGCGGTGTTTCCCGGTGGCACCACGAGCGCCGCGGCGGGGATGGTCACGCCGTCCGGCACCTCGACCACCGAGACCTGGCCGTCGTTCATGCTGCCGTAGCCGATCGCCAGGTCGTACTCTGTCCCGCTCTCGAACACGGGCAGCCCGTTGTGCGAGTTTCCGCTTTCGGGTGTGATGACGATCACCGAGCCACCGGCAGCCATCGCCGGCGCGGCGAGCCCTCCGACGCTCAGGAGCACTGCGAGTACTCCGGCCAGGAACGCGAACAGACGCGGCCGTCGTCGAGGTTCGGAAGATGCGGAAAGTGCGTATGTAGACATCATTCTCCCAGTGCGTGGATGCCGGGGAGCGCGCCACAGCGACCTTCGGCGCAGCGCATGCCTATCGGCGATGCGTCAGACGACGTCAGGTGGCCAGACCAAGAACCTTCGGCCCTCCCGGCCGTCGGATACTTCTCCCCCAGTGCGACGAGGGGTGGCCGGGTCGGCGCACGCCTCGTTGATCTGTTCTCACCGTATCCAGCCGATGACCGCCGTCAGGACCTTTTCCTGTGTAATCGGACGCATTCGAGGCGAATTCACCCCCGAACTCACCCCTCCTCGTTCGGTCAGAGGAGGCCGCGACGGTGCCCTTCGCGGATTGCATCCGCTTTCGTGTTCACCTCGAACTTGCGGTACAGCGAGCGCTGATGCGACTTGACCGTATTGACCGACACGAACAGGCGCTGGGCGATCTCTGTGCGCGTCGCCCCCTGTGCGAGCGCGGCAAGCACCTCGACCTCACGCGCAGACACCGCCACCGTGGGAGCCGGCCAACCCTCGACGGTCAGTGCCGCACGCGCAGAGAGCGCCGGGGCAACGCTGTTGAGCAGCGCATAGGCGAACCCGTCGATATGCGGAGCCGCGCGGGTGAGCGCCTCGTGCGCGGCGGCAGCGTCGCCACGCGCGTCATGCGCGAACGCAGCGACGACCAGCCGCAGATTCTCGGTCTGCGGCAGAACCCACGGTCGGTCGGCTCCCGCCTCGGCAAGCTCAGCACCGCGGTCGGCGTCACCGGTCACCGTCGCCCACAGTGCGCCCAGCACGCTGACCCGGGTTGCGACGGCGATGTCCTCGTCGCGCGGCGCTTCGCCGGCCAGGATCGCGTCGATCATCCGGACGGCGGGCAGCGTGACACCGGGAATCCCAGTCCCCTCGGCACCGATGAGACCCATGGCATCGAACTGATCGATGCGAGCGCGCAGTGCACCGCGCTGGCCCGAGATGACGCCGAGCCGATGGGTCGCGGTGACATAGAAGGGCCAGAGTTCGTGCATCGCGGGAATCGGTATCGCGAGCAGTTCGCCGAACGCCTCCTCCGCCTCGATGTCGGGGCGCAGCAGTGCGCACACGAGCCGCTCGTCGACATCGAGCAGGTCCTCAGCCCAGCTGCTGGTGCGCGGCACGGCCTGCGCCGCTTCGCACCGGGCCTGGGCTTGAGCACGGTCGCCGTGAAGCGCGTGGATGATCGCCGACCGCAGGTGCGCGTCACGGTTGAAGAATGCCAGCGCGGGCGACGTGGGGTACACCAGCGACTTGTCGAACATCGCGAGGGCGGCAGTGAATTCGCCGGCGAGCATGGCGGTCACCCCGGCCTGGAGGACAGCGAAGGCACGCAGCCCCCGTGAGGGATCGACCAGGTGGATCGCGGGCGCACGGATCACCTCGAGGTCGCGCAAGATCTTGAGGGCGCCCACGGGGTCGCCGTTCAGCCGCAGGCCCGCGGCGCGGGCGAACGCGACCATGTCGCGCTGAACCGGATCGCCGGTGTCTGCCGCATCGACGGGCAACCCGCGGGGCGTCATCATCTGCAGCATGAGCGTGCCCGGGTCGACCCATTCGGGATCGGCCTCGCCACCGTGATCGGCCATCATCTGCAGCTCCGAGGAGTGCATGCCAAACCACAACTCGAGCGGATGCCGCGACAGCAGCACCGCGAACGCATCCCCATCGCCGCGTCTCATCGCCGCACGCGCCGTTTCGACGACATCAGTCATATCCGCGACATCGGTCATATCCGACACCATTGCCCCGCATCCCGTCCTTGCGTCATGGCTCTCCCCGCCACCTCGACGCTATCGAAAGTTGCGACAGACGCGGAATCCGCGACGGTGACCCCGCGGGCATTTCCGCCGCGCGCCACGGGGCTTGTGGGCGGGGAGCGCGCGGAGGATGATGGGCCGCGCACACGGCATGCGGGGGCAGCGATCGCGGTGACGCGGGGCCTGAGCGCGAGGTATCAGCGGCGCATGCTCACCACTCTTCGGAGTGACCACAGAGTGCGCGATCTGGGCGCGCTCATCCGGTCCCCATGGCGAAAGGGGCACCATGAGCCTCTGGGATTCCCTGTCGGGCGAAGGCGGCGGCGCGGACCGACTGCGGCCCCTGCTCGAGCAGCTGACAGACGCGGTCACCACCTCAACCGAGACCGATGAGTTCGGCACGTGGGATGTCGTCTCGGTCACGCAGAGCCTCACAGACCTCCCCGGCCTCGACCTCACCACCGGCGGCCTGGGCGGGGCGGGGTCGATCCTCGAGCTGCGCGACCCGAACGTCACAGTCGCCGTCGGCACGCTGCCGGCCCCGGCATCCGCATGGCGCGTCATCATCACAGCCCCGCTGGCGGCCATCAAGGTGCCGGGACTCGTGGGCGCGAAACTCGATGCGCAGGGCCAGCTGATCCCCGACCCCGCCTTCCCGGACGTGGTCTTCGTCGTGCCGCAGCTGCGGCTGCGCGTCATGCAGCTCGCGGGCCAGTCGGTCGCGGTCACGCTGCTGTCGGCGACCACGACGGCCGGCGGCGGCACCGACGACATCTACGAGTTCGTCCGCATGGAACCGCCGTACGCGCTGATCGGCCCCGGCTCTGTCGTCGGGTTCGCGTACCGCAGCGCCGTGCTCGACCTGTCGGGCAGCGCGGGGCCGTCGGGCGTGCCGGCCGAAGCACGCGTGCAGCCCGACGCCTGGCAGGGACTGTTCCTGCCCGAAGTGCGGCTGTTCGTCGCCCCCGATGGGCTCGAAGGCATCGCGGTCAGCGCCGGAGTGCGCAACCTCTGGATCGGCGTCGGCGCGCACGCCGGCGTCACCGGAACCTTCGAAGCCGAAGTCGTCAACCGCGGGGCCTCGCCGCGCATCCACGTGCGCTTCCGCGGCGCGGGCGGGCGCTACATCGCCGACCCCGGCCCCGGCACGGCGCTGCTGCCCGAGCACAGCGAGATCGTCGTCGACACCGAGGGCGGCATCGCGCCGGTCGAGGTGTCGATCCGCGTGGGCTCCGACCTCGTCGAGGACGACCGCCGGCCCATCGTGACGCCGGCCACCGGCACACTCACCGTCACCGTGACCGTCGACGACGCGGGCCCGTCGCCGGCGACCGTGCGCACCATCACCGTGCAGCGAGATACGACTCCGGATGCCGGTGGTGCCGGCGGCTCGGCGGGTTCGACCACGCAGGTGCGCCCGACCCAGCGCGGCACCCACGTCATCGTCAAAGAGGGCGAGACCGACACCACGGTCACCGTGCGGCTCGAGCCGCGGCGCAGCGTCGCGTGGACCGGGCCCGGCGGCACCCACACCGGCGAGACCCTCACCGTGCCCGTGGCCGCCGGGGCGCCCGTGCAGGTGACCGCCACCATCCCGGCCGGGGTGGCGCAGACGGCCGGATGCTGGTTCCACTTCGACCGGCCGACCGCGGGGCAGCTGCCGCCGGCACCCTCGCCGGCGCCGGTGCCGCCGCTCACGCCCGCCGAGCAGACGCGCGAAGATGCCCGCCTCGCCTGGGCCGACAGCAACGACGACATGCGCACCACTCCGGCATCCACCCGCACGACCAGCGCGTCAGGCGGCGAGCGCTTCGAGACGGCGATGGCGAACCGCATCGCCCAGATCGGCGCCGGGCAGACCATCACCGTCGACGGGTACGCGTCGCACGAAGCCCCCGGCTCGACCGCGCAGGACGCCCACAACCTCGACCTCTCGCGCCGCCGCCTCGAGGCCGCCGTGCGCGCGCTGCGCAGCGCCGGCTTCACCGACGTGCAGGCCGGCACCGCGCACGGCTCGGGGTTCGCGAACTCAACCTCGGTGATCGCCGGCCTCATGGACGGCATAAGCCCGAGGCCCGCCCCCGGCGCCTCGTTCTGGTGGCTGGCCGTCGCGCACTGGCAGCCGCTGCCGGCGACCGAGGAGGTATGCCGGGCCGACATCGTGCGCACACCCGAGCCGCCCGCGCCGCGCACCGACCCTCGGCCGCCCGAAGCCCGGCGCCCCGACTGCTTCCGCAAGATCGGGGTGCGCGTGGAGATCGTGCGCGACACGCTCGTGCGCGCCGAGATCTACGGCGAGTTCGACATCGAGACGGCCGTCGAGTCGTCGCTCGCGCGGCGCGGTGAGGGACCGCTGCGCACCGGCGGCCGCAACCCATCCGACGGTATCTGCCTGTTCCTGGTGCGGCTGCGGCTGAGCGAAGACCGCGCCGCGTGGGACGTCACCGGCGAGTTCCGCGCCGCCGAGCAGGACCGCGACGGCCTGGCCCTCATGACCGAGGCCGACGCCGACCCCAACGTGCTCAACATCCTCGGGGCGCTCGCCGTCATGGCGCCGCTGACCGCCAGCGCCGTCGAATTGTCGCCCGCCGCCGGGGCCATCGTGGCGCTCGGCAGCGTCGCGCTGGGCGCCAGCGACGTGCTGCACACGCACGCGCTCATGCTGCGCGGCGGAGAACTCGTCGTCTCGCGGGGCGTGCTCGGACCCGACGGCATCACCGCGGCATCCGACAAGGGAGTGCAGATCTCCATCCTGCTCGACCTCGAGATCGCCTTCAGCTTCGACCTCGAACTGGTGCGCGTCGACCCCGCGAAGCCGATCGTGGCCCGGTACAAGGCGATCGGCGTGCGGTCGCAGTGGGAGACGGATGCCGCGCCCGGTGGCGTCGAGTACGTTCCGCTGCCGGTGTTCGACCCCAGCCGCGGCTACAGCCTCGACGTGCCCGCCGGCGCGCTCACCGCGACGCCGCCGCTGGATGAGATCCTGCGGATCCTCGGGTTCCGGGTGAGCCGCGACAACCCGACCTATCTCGAGGTCGAGGTGGGCCTGGGCATCGACCTCGGCATCGTCAGCGTCGACGCGGTGCGCGTGCGCGTGCGGCTGGACGGGCCGCCGCTCGACCTGCAGCTGACCAAGCTGCGCGCCAGCATCGAGATCCCCGGCACGCTGCACGGGTCGGGGTCGCTGGAGTTTACCGAGTTCGGCTTCAAGGGCGCGTTCGACCTGACCGTGACGCCGGTGAACATCCGCGTGGCCGCGGTGCTGGCCGTCGAACGCGATCCGGCGCGCGGCGTCACGGGCGTCCTCATCGGCGGGCGCGTGGAGTTCCCGGTGCCGATCCTGCTCGGCAGCTCGGGGCTGGGCATCTACGGGTTCATGGGCGGCATCGGCGTCAACTACATGCGCGATGAGTCACCCTATGCGGCATCCCTCACCAAAGCCCTCGACTGGGTGAAGGACCAGTACACGCGCCCCGGCCAGGTCATGGACCCGTCGGGCTGGACGCTCGAGCCCGGGGCGTTCGCGTTCGCCGCCGGCATCGCGGTCGGCACGGTCGACGGCGGATTCACCGTGCACCTGGACGGCATCGTCGTGATCGAGGTGCCCGGCCCGCGGCTGCTGCTCATCATGAAGGCCGACGTGCTGAGCCTGCCGCCCGTGTTCGGCAGCGACCAGTCGGCCACGTTCCTGGCCGTGCTCGACATCGACTTCGGGCGCGGATCGATCCTCATCGCCCTCGTCGCCGAGTACGAGATCAAGAGCATCCTGCACGTGCGCGTGCCGGTGACGGCGAGCTTCGAGTCGGAGAACCCCGAGAACTGGTTCGTCGACCTCGGTCGCTTCCCCACCGCCGAGCGGGTCAGCGTCAGCGTGCTCGACGTCATCTCGGGCAGCGGATACCTCATGGTGCACGGCAACGGCATCACCCTGCAGACCGACCCGGTGCTGTCGGTGCCGTCGGGCTTCGCCGTCGCGACCGGCTTCCACCTGCAGGCCGTGCTGATGGGGTCGAAGCAGGTGGGCCTCTACCTCGAGGTGGCCGCGGGCTTCGACGCGATCCTGGGCCTGGACCCCTTCTACCTCGCCGGCATCATCTACGTGCGGGGCGAACTGCGCCTGTGGATCATCGGCATCTCGGCGAGCGCACGCCTCGTCGTCGAAGTCGGCACTCGCCGGCTGCCCGACGGCACGACCACCCAGCAGCCCTACGTGTACGGCGAGGTGTGCGGCAGCGTCGACTTCTTCTTCTTCAGCGTCAAGGGGTGCGTGAGCCTCACGATCGGCGAGCCGCCCACCCCGACCCCGACTCCGCGCGAGCTGGTCGAGGGCGTCTCGATCATCGCCCGCACGCCCGCGAAGATCGAGGGCTCGGGTGCCGGCGAGGTGATCGACGGGAAGCTGGGGGATGCCGCGCGCGACGGCACGGCAGAACCGGTGCCGGTCGTGCCGATCGACGCGATCCCGATCATCTCGTTCCACACCGGTCCGCACATGGACGGCGGTGCGGTCGGGACTGAGGTGCAGATCGCCGGTGCCACGCCGGTGAACCTGCCCGGCGGCGGGCCCAACCGGTGGACCCGGGTCGGCGATCGGTGGTGGCGCTACCGGGTGACGGCGATCTCGCTCACCGTCTCGGGCGGCGGTGCGCCGGTGGGCCCGGGCGCCACCCCGCACACCTGGCTCACACCGCTGGCCACCACCGGCCCGCACGCCGGCCCGACCCTGGCACTGCTGGACTGGCTGCCCACCGCCACCCCGACCGCGGTGCCGTACGGCGAGAACCTGGTCGAGACGGTGCGCCACCAGTGGGGCACCGCGTGCGCCGACGGGGCGCCGCCGGCGCGCATCCTCTGGACGTTCGGCGACTGCCCGGCCGGCCCGAGCGACGACGGCTGGCACCTCACCGGCGTGGCCTGGCCCGACCCGCCGGGCACCACGCGCGGCCAGCCCGCCGACACCCGGGTGCGCGTGATCGAGCTGTGGCGCATCCGGCCCGACATCGACCTCATGCAGGGCACCACCCCGGCGCGCGTGATCCGCGACATCGTGGCGTGCTTCCGGCCGCAGCGCGACGCGGTGCCCGCGACCGACCCGTTCCAGGTTTGGGACCAGATCGCACCCGCGACCTTCAGCGCCGATGCTGCGGCATCCGGCATCCCGCTCGACGCGGCGACCGACTACCTCGCCGCGGGCGGGTCGCTGCACGACCTCGCGGCCACCGCCCAGCGCACCGGCTGGGAGCCCGGCCACACCCGCGACCCCGGCACGCGGGGCGACCTCGGCTGCCACGGTGTCGTGCTGCGCTCGCCCCTCCGCGACGACGACGATCCGGCCCCGTGGGGGCCCGAGGCCGATCAGCAGCGGGTGAAGATCGCGTGGGATGCCGCGGGCTTCCGCCCGCACGAACTGGGCGACGCGGTGGCGTTCGTCCGCGACGACGACGAGTTCACCGGATTCCAGGTGCTGCTGCTAGTCGATGAGCGCGGCCTGAACGGCGACGTGGTGATCCGCTGCGAGGCCGCCGACGGCACGGCGCTCGACGAGCGCCCGGTCGAGGGCGGCGACGCCCTGTGGGCGCCGAACCGGCTGCCCGACGAATGGGTCGACGCCGACGGGCCGTGGGCCGGTGAGGTGTGGGATGCCGGCGTCATCGCGGGCCGGCTGCGGCGGCTCGGCAAGGCCCTGCTGCCGGCGTTCGTGCCGCTCAAGCGGGTGCCCGACGGCACGACGCGCATCGTGATCGGGCGGCGGCGGCACGAGGATGACGAACAGGGTGCCACCGAGCCGTTCTACGTCGTCGCGGCGACGGGCACGTTCGCCAGCGAGACCTTCCGCCACGAGTGGGACGAGACCGACATCGACCGGGATCGTGCCGCACTGTCGAACGCACTGTCGAAGGGCGCCGACGACGTGGCGTTGCTGCGCCCCGGGCGGGACTACACGCTCGCGGTGGAGTGGGAGGCGACGTCGAAAGAGAGCGAGACGCAGCCGGCGGCCGCCGACGACGGCGACGGCTGGAACGCCGCCCCGGCGCCGCAGACCTACCGGTTCCGCACCCAGGGCACCGCGCCGATCGACCTCGATCCGTGGATCACGAGCACCACCCCGAGCATGGACGAGGACGGTGTCTTCACGCGGGAGAAGGTGCGGATCGTGTTCGCCACGCAGCGGGTGACGGGCCTGTACGACGCGTACGGCCGCGAGCTGCGGGTGACGGTGCGCGCGGCATCGGGTCACCACCCCGAACCGCCCGGCGGTGGCACCGTCGCAGGCGGATTCACCCTGCCGGTCACCGCCGACGGCGTGTTCGCGACGCTCGAGAGCGCCCATGGAGTGGTCAAGCCCTGGTTGCAGGCGGCGCTGGAGGTGGTCGGCGAAGGCGGGCTCGGCTGCGTCAACGTCGACGAGGACGCCACGAACGTCTACACGCTCACGCTCGAGTACGATTTCGAGCCGCTCACCGACTACCTCGTCGACATCCGCAGCGTGGTCAAGACCACGGGCGCCGACCCGATCCTGGTGCACCGGGTCGGGTTCACCACCTCGCGCTTCCGCGATGTGGGCGACCTCGCCGCGCTCACCTCGAGCGCGGTGATCGAGCACCGGGCCGTCGCGTCGATCGCGGCGCTGGCCGCGCTGCCCGACGCGCCCAGCGGCGCCGCCGTCGATGAGGCGATGCAGCAGGCGGGGCTCGGTGTCGAGCCGGTGCCGGCCTGGCCGCGCACCCGGGTGCTGTGGAGCACCGACGCCGAGCCGCGGCCGCTCGCGGTCGTCGTCGAATGCAGCGAGCCGATGTGGCGCGAGCGCACCGTGCCGGCCTGGATCGAGGCACCGCCCGACGCTCCCGATCCGAGCCACGGCTATTGGGCCGGGCGCCCCGGCGAATGGCTCGTGCTGCGCGCCGACCAGACGCTGCCGGCGGCGGGCGACCTGCCGCGTGCCAGCGTGCCGCGCATCATCCGCGGCCCCGGTGGCACGCGCGCCATCGCGTTGCTGGGCCCGAACGCCCGCGGGTGCGAGGCGCGCTTCGCCCTCGTGCACCGTGACGTGATGCCGTCGGGCGTCACCGAGACCGCGACGACCGCGATCCGCGCAGACCTGCAGCGGGCGCCCTGGGAATCAGAGGATTGAGGGAGGTGGAGCACTGATGGGACGCATCGCCGACCCCTTCCGCCTGCGGGCCGAAGCCGTCGAGATCGACTGGACCGCCGTCGCCCGCGCCCGCGAGGCGGGCCTCGGCCAGGACCTCGACTGGAAGCGCCTCAAGCGGCGGACGACCGACGTGCGCCTGATCTGGGCGTGTGCGGCGACGCTGGGCGTGCCGCACGGCCCGTTCACGGTCTGGCACCGTCCGGTCGGCGGCGGCCGCCCGCAGCGCGTGGCCGCGACGGTCCGCAGCGACCCGGCGGGAACGCGGCTCGACTGGGGCGGTGTCGCCGCCGGTCACGTCGTGGTCAGCTGCAAGGCCGCCGATCCGGGCAGACCGGTGGGTCTGTTCCTCTACCGCGTCGGGCACGACGGGCTCACCGGCGCCGTCGGCGCGACCGCGGTGGCCGCGACGCCGGCGGCGGTGACGTTGTCGGTGCGCACGAGCGGGGCGACGTGGGCGGTGCTCGTCAACGGGCACTCGGCCGAGGTGAGCATCGCCACGCTCGACGAGATCGTCAACGCCGACGACTGGAAGCCGCTCGAACTCGTCGGGCTGCCCATCGACCAGCCCTGGCCCGGAACCGACTACGACGCCGGCGACCAGGGCTTCGTCGACGCGCCGCTGCCGCCGGTCGAGGCGGCGCTGAACCGCATCGAGCGCGGTGCCCCGCCGCTCGGCTGGGACGCCCGCACGCCCGGCGGGCTCGATGCGCCCAGGTGGGACGAACCCGATCCCGCCGCGCTGGTGAAGGAGATCCAGCACTTCACCCTGCCGGCCGTCGCGGCGCTCTACGACGCCGGGCTGCCCGAGTTCGCCCAGATGCAGCGCGAGGCGTGGCAGGCAGCGCGCTCGCCGCACGTCGACGGCGCCGCCCGCACGTCGTCGCTCGACGCGCAGGCCGACCTGCGCCCGTGGGCGGTGCTCGCGCTGACCGCGCAGATCGATCCGTTCCTGAACCTGGCGACCGGATTCGGCACCGCGTACGCCGCCGAACGCTTCGACGACCGGCATCCGGCGATCGGCGGTGACGAGCTCATGGTCACCGCGATCTACGCGCACACGCTCGGGCCCGACGAGGTGGTGGTCGAAGGCCAGCCGCTGCCGCCCGGCATCGGCGGCGCCGAGTTCGCCGCCTATGCTCCGCGCGGCGCGCGGCTCAGCCAGGTCGCCGCGCCCGGGCAGCTGAGCGCGACGCGTGCCGGGCTGGTCGAGCCGCGCGGCATCGACCAGGCGTGGGGCGAGAGCATCCGACTGTCGTACCAGCGGGCGGCATCGTCGGCCATGCTCGGCACCCCGACGCAGCAGGCCGCGATCGTCGCGGCCGCGGGCAGTGCCGCGGCCGAGGCGATCATCGAGCGGCGCGATCCGCAGGGGTGGCGCACGGTCGCGATCTCGCCCGACGCGCCGCAGGGTCAGCCCGGGCACGACCGCGCCTCGCTCATGCACGCGCCCGTCGAGATCGCGCTCGGGTCGGGCGGCCGCAATGCGCAGTACGGCCTCGCCGTCGCCGACGTGTTCGGCGTGTGGTCGCCGTGGCGCGACGCCGCCTACAGCGGAGACGAGCCGCAGCCCGACCTGCCGGCGATCGTGGCGGCCACCCTCGACACCCGCTACGCCGGATCGACCGCCGCGCCGAGCACCCTGGCGGTCGATGTCGCCGTCGAGTGGGCCGAGCGGCGCACCACCCGCATCGACGTGCGGGCCGTGTTCCATCCGGCCGTGCCGGCACCGGCATCCCCTCTCTCCTTGTCTCCTACCGGTGCCGTGTCGACGGGCTGCTTCGCACGCGATCTCGCCGTGACGTTCGCGGCCGACGGCGCGCCCACCGGGGTCGGCTGCACGGTCGTCGAGCTCAACGCCGAGGGCACCGCTCCGCTCGGGGGCGGGCCGCGCCCGGACGGCGTGCGGCGCTACCGGCTGACCGGCGACGTGCCGACGCTCGACTTCGCGGTCGTGCGGCGGTGGGGAGCGGCCCTGTGGGCGCGCCGGCACCTGGCCGTGGGGGTGTCGCCGACGGGCTTCGGCGAGCGCACCGACACCGCCGCCGCGAGCCCGGTGCCGACGCTGCCGCTGCCGCCCGCGCAGCCGCCCGGGGTGCCGCTGGCGAGCCTGCCCGACGCGGCCGGATCGTCGCACGCCGCCGTGACGTGGAGTCTCGCCGCCAGCGCCGACGCGCGCACCGCGATCGTGTGGGAACTGGCCGAGACGGCGCTGCGGCAGACCGCGGGACTGCCGCCGCAGGCCGAGGGAGCGACCCCCTCCGAGCGCCTCGTGGCCGCCCGGGCCGCCTACGACGGACTGTCGGCCGAGCGACAGCGGGGCGTGTTCCGGCGGATCGCCGAGGTGGATGCCGCGGCGCGCACCTTCGACGTCACGCTGCCACGCGGGTCGACCGACATCCACTTCTTCGTCGTGACCATCGTGTCGTCCACCGCGGTGGAGTCGCCGTGGCCGGCCGCCGGGGCCGGAGTGCCGGCGCACAAGCACCTGCGCGCGGTCATCGCCCCGCACGTCGTGCGCCCCGAGCCGCCGCTCGTGCGGCCCTCGCCCGGCGCCGACGGCGTCGAGACGGTGCTGCGTCTGGAGGCGGCCAGTGCGCTGCCCGTGCACAGCTTCCGGCTGCTGCGCACCCGGTCGGAGCGCGCGGCGCTGCGGGCCGACACGATGGGGCCGCCGTTCGCCGCACCGCTCGCCGCACCGCGGCCGGCAGCAGGCGGAGGGCAGGCGGTCGATACCGTCACCGGACTGCCGATCTACGAGGCCACCTGGAGCGGGACGCTGCCGCCCGCGTGGACGCCGTGGCTCGTGCGCGCGAGCGCCGTGCCCATCGACGCCGACACCGAGCACGGCCGGCGCGGGCGCGAGTCGGAGCCCTCGGATGTCGTGTCGGTCGTCGCCGTGCCGTCGGGGCCGCCGGTGCTCGATGACCTCGTCGGGGTGGCGGACGCCGCCCACACCGGGATCGTCGTGCAGACCGGGACGACTGCGCCGGTGGCTGCGATTGCGGCGGGTGACCACGTGCTGCAGGCGAGCGTCGTGGTGCTGGGAGCGGGCGCGGTCGTCGTGGCTCCGGTCGCACTGGCCGAGGTGGTCGAGGCCGACCTGTCGGCGCCGCCGGCGGGGCTGACCGCCGGGTCGCCGCCGGTGTGGCGCCGCGGGCCGCGGGTCACCGGCCGCACGCCGCTGGCGCTGTGGTTCGTCCGCGGCGACGCCGCCGCGCCGGTGACGGCCGAGCTGACGCTCACCGACCCGCGGGGCCGGTCGAGCACCGGCACCGTGGAGATCGCGGGGTACACCCCGCCGCCGCCTGCGCCCTCGACGCTCGAGCTGCTGGGCATCGTGCCGGTCGCGCTGAAGGGCGTCGCGGTCACCGTGCGCACCGACGCTGCAGCCGCCGAGCCGTACCGGCTGCGAGTGAGCGCCGTGCGCCGCAAGGTGCTGCCGACCGGCGGGCGGGGACTGCCGGTGCCGGGCGTGGGGCCGCTCGTGATCCGGCCGCTCGTCGCCGAGATCGCGTTGAGCGACATCCCGGCGATGCCGCGCGCGCCGGTCGTCGTCAACACGGTGTCGTTCCGGCGCGCCGGGCGGGGGCTCGCGGGCGTGGGGATCGGGAGTGGGATCGGGATCGGCGTGGGCCGGGACGTAGGGCTCGGCGTCGGTCTCAAGGGCGGGGCGATCGAGATCGGAGTGCCGCTCGCATCACCGGTCACCGTCACCGTCACGCTCATCGCGCCGGACGGCACCGCCGTCGCCGTCTCGGGGAGCGGGTAGCCGGCGTCGCGGGAAGCGTGTCGGTCGGATCGCGGCATCCATTCCCTCCACACGACGCGACTGCGGACGTCGGATCGCGGCATCGCTTCCTCCCCAAGATGCCGTGGTCGGACGTTCTCCCCCATTTCGTCCATCTCCGCTCAGCGCGGTGCGCCGGCGTGGCACAATCACGGCATCCGGATCGGTCTACTCGCCGTGCGCAGCGTCGAACCCACTTCTCCAATATCGCTTTTTTGTTCTACTTTTCGCTGCGGTTGTACTTGACACTCTCGTTGCTATATGCGATCATGAAGACATGACCTTCATCGACGACCTTCGAAGCGGCATTGACCGCCTGTCGGAGTTCGCCGAGCTCGACGTCGAGACGACGGCGCTTCTGCCCAGCGTCTGCGAACTCAGCGACAACGCCGTACGGGCCGCCTTCGACACGGTCGCGAACCATTCGCGCAATCTGCAGAAGCTCGAACTGGCGCTGGCCGGGGTCATCGCCCAGCGTTCGAGTCGGGCGGCCGGCCACAAGGGCCTCGCCCAGACCGGCGGGTACCGCACACCCGAGCAGATGGTGAGAGAGATCACCGGCGTGCCGAAGAGCGAAGCCGTGCGCGTCGTGCGCGTGGGTTCGTCACTGCTCGACGCCGAACAAGGTGCAGGTTCCGATGACGAGCTCGATGTGGATGCCGGTGCCGCAGCGCCGCCCGCTCGCGAGCCCTGGCATCGCCCACTGCGTGACGCGCTGCTCAACGGCGCGATCACGCAGGCGCAGCACGACGTGATCCGCCGCGGCCTGGGCGAGCCACCGGCCGTCGATGGCCGTGATGAGGCCGAGATCATCGAAGTGTGGCGCGTCGCGGCGCGGCGACTGGTGGCCGAGTCCGCCGATTCGACGGTCGAAGACCTCGCCGCGGCCGCGCGTGCGGCACGCGACCTCATCGATCCGGTCGGCGCCGAGCTGCGCTGGCAGGAACGTCACGCCAAGCGGTCGTTCCGGATGAGGGTCGACGCCGATGGCCTGCGTCACGGCCATCTCGTCTTCGACGACGAGGATGCCGACTTCTGGCAGTCGGTGCTCGACTCCGCGATGCGCCCACGCCGGGGCGGCCCGCGCTTCGTCAGCGAAGACGAAGCGGCGGCGGCGCGCGACCTCCTCGACGACCCGCGCACCAACGATCAGATGGCGTACGACCTCATCACGGACGTGTTCCGCGCCGGTGCCCTCGCCGAAGCGAAGGACGTGTTCGGCGCACGGCAGGCCGGTGTGCGCCTGGTGACGATCAAAGACGCCGTCGGCCCACGTGATGCCTTCGGGCGGCTCCTCGCGGTGGCCCACACCGAGGACGGGCGTGTGTCGCTGCCCGGCTCCGCACTCGATCGGGCGCTGTGCACCACCGGAAGCGTCGAGGTCATCGTCGATGCGTGCGGCAATCCGCTCGACCTGGGCCGCAAAGAGCGGCTGTTCTCCGCCCGGCAGCGGCTGGCGATCGCGGCACGAGACGGTGGCTGCATGTGGCCGGGCTGCGAGCGGCCAATCGCCTACTCCGAGGTCCACCACATCGATCACTGGCACGAACACCACGGCAAGACCGACGTCGATCGTGGAATCCTGCTCTGCCGATACCACCATCTCCTCCTGCACAACGCCGGATGGAAGATCACCCGCGTCGGCAAGGGCGAGTTCCTTCTGCACCGCCCGCCGGGAACCGCCGGCCCACCGATCCCACTGAGATCGAAGTCGCCGCTGCGGTGGCTGTTCGACCCGCCACCGCGAACCGGCTGGCGCACGGCGGCATGACGGCGGTCGGCATGCCAGGATGGGTGTCGTGAAGGGGATCATTCTTGCTGGGGGTTCGGGCACGCGGCTGCACCCGATCACGCTCGGGGTCTCGAAGCAGCTGATCCCCGTGTACGACAAGCCGATGGTCTATTACCCGCTGTCGACGCTCATGCTCGCCGGCATCCGCGATATTCTCATCATCACCACCCCGCACGACGCGCCCTTCTTCGAGAGGCTGCTCGGCGACGGATCCCAGTTCGGCATCTCGCTGACCTTCGCCCAGCAGCCGTCACCCGACGGGCTCGCGCAGGCGTTCACGATCGGCGCCGACTTCATCGGTGACGACAAGGTCGCCCTCGTCCTCGGCGACAACCTGCTCTACGGGCCTGGCCTGGGCAACCAGCTCAAGCGGTACGCCGACGTCGACGGCGGAGCGATCTTCGCGTATTGGGTCGCCGAGCCCCAGGCCTACGGCGTCGTCGAGTTCGACGACGAGCGCCGCGCAATCTCGCTCGAAGAGAAGCCCGCCGCCCCCAAGAGCAACTTCGCCGTGCCCGGCCTGTACTTCTACGACAACGACGTCGTCGAGATCGCACGCACCCTGGCGCCGAGCGCCCGCGGCGAGTACGAGATCACCGACGTCAACCGCGCCTACCTCGAGCGCGGCACGCTCGCGGTGGAAGTCCTCCCCCGCGGCACCGCCTGGCTCGACACCGGCACGTTCGACCAGATGACCGACGCCGCCGAGTACGTGCGCACCATGCAGCGCCGCACCGGCATGTCGATCGGCGTGCCCGAAGAAGTCGCGTGGCGACAGGGATTCCTCGACGACGACGCGCTGCGCGCACGCGCAGAGAAGCTCGTCAAGTCCGGATACGGCGCGTACCTGCTCGACGTGCTCGGCCGCGGCCGCTGAGTCGCCTCCTGGCGACGTGACCGACGTGGCCGACAAGTCGACCGTACCCATCGGCACCGCGGCAACGGTCCCCGAGCGCGTGACCACCGGCATCCGTGTCCGTCTGCCGGTGCAGGATGACCAGCCGCCACTCAGGGATGCTCGGTGCGGGCTCGCCGCACGAGGCCGGTGAGCGGGCTGCCGCGGCGACGAAGTTGTCCCTGCCGGCGGCAGGATGACCCGCCGCCATTCAGGGATGCTCGGTGCGGGCTCGCCGCACGAGGCCGGTGAGCGGGCTGCCGCCGGCGACGAAGTTGTCGGAACTGCTCTCTCCCGACACAACCCCCACGACATAGGGGCCGTGGTCCCAGAACCCGAAGACCGGGCCGCCCGACTGCCCCGGCCAGTTGTCGAACGTGCTGCTTTCGAGCACCCGGCCGCTGTCGGAGTCGTAGTCGGTTTCGTCGAGGGCGAAGTCGCGCTGATAGGTGGCGAGATCGCCGGTCCGGCTGAAGTCCTGCGGGTACCCGAGATTGCGCCACGAGAGCACTTCGCCATCCCACGAATCGCTGTAGGTGCGGGCGCCGAACCACCCGTAGCGATCACCGAGGCGCTGATCGAGCACGATCACCGCATAGTCATCATCCATGTTGGTGCTGCTGTAGTTGGCCGCGGTGACCTGCCGCGTGTAGTACGCCCACGTGCCGTGCGCGCTCGCCAGCGAGGAGCCGTTCGTGTAGAGCACGTCGACCCGCAGCCACCCCGGCGTCCAGTCGACGCAGTGACTCGCCGTGAGCACATGCCGGGGGCCGATGAGCACGCCGCTGCCACTCCACCCCGACGGCCGGGTCATCCGCACCAGACACCGCCACGGATAGCTCGTGTCGTAGTACGTCGACCGACCATCGGGAGCGAAGACCGTGGTCGGGCGCACCTTGCGCTCGCCGCTCAGCTCGCCCCTGCGCAGCTTGCCGCGCGCCAGGCGCGGACGGATCGTGACGTCGTCCAGACCGACCGGAATCGACGGCGCGAGCTCGCGCTCATCCATGCGCGCGGCCTCCCTGACCAGGGTGCGGCGGTCGAGCTTCACCAGTTCGGGTGCCGCACGCTCGATCGAGCCGGTCTGGCCCCGGGCGACCGACACCGAGAAGCGCCAGCGACCGTCGGCCGCCCGATCGAGAGTGACTTCGGGGGTCGCATCGGTGTCGGTGGTGATGTCGAAACGGGCCACCATGGCCTCCGCGGCGGGCGGCTCGTGACGGCGGATGTCCATTCCCGCGCTCAGCTTGCGATCGGTGAGGGGCGCGGGTGCCCCACCCTTCGTGTTGGTGTCCATATCGAAAAGAGGTCGGCGCGGAGCACGCTGATACCGCGCACGCCGAGGCCGCCGGCGCCACTGTCTGCCAGGATGGATAACCGGCATCCGAACCCGGGGAAGAGAACATGACCAGACTGCTCGTGACAGGCGGGGCCGGGTTCATCGGCTCGAACTTCGTGCACCACGTGCTCGAGAACACCGACCATGAGGTGACGGTGCTCGACAAGCTCACCTACGCCGGCAACCTCGCCTCGCTCGACGGGCTTCCCGAGAACCGGTTCACGTTCGTGAAGGGCGACATCGCCGACGCCGAGCTCGTCGACGAGCTGTTCCCGACAGTGGATGCCGTGGTCCACTACGCCGCAGAATCGCACAACGACAACTCGCTCGACAATCCGCGGCCGTTCCTCGACACGAACATCATCGGCACGTACACGCTGCTCGAAGCCGCCCGCCGGCACGACACCCGGCTGCACCACATCTCCACCGACGAGGTCTACGGCGACCTCGAACTCGACGATCCGGCCCGGTTCACCGAGCAGACCCCGTACAACCCGTCGTCGCCGTACTCGTCGACCAAGGCCGGCTCCGACCTGCTCGTGCGCGCGTGGGTGCGCTCGTTCGGGGTGCGCGCCACGATCTCGAACTGCTCGAACAACTACGGCCCGTACCAGCACATCGAGAAGTTCATCCCCCGGCAGATCACGAACGTGATCCGCGGCATCCGTCCCAAGCTGTACGGGGCCGGCGAGAACGTGCGTGACTGGATCCACGCCGACGACCACTCCTCCGCCGTGCTGCGGATTCTGGATGCCGGGGTCATCGGCGAGACCTACCTCATCGGCGCCGACGGCGAGAAGAACAACAAGGACGTCGTCGAGCTGATCCTCACCCTGATGGGGCAGGATGCCGGTGCCTACGACCACGTCACCGACCGCGCCGGCCACGATCTGCGCTACGCGATCGACTGGACCAAGCTGCGCGACGAACTCGGCTGGCAGCCGAAGTACCGCGATTTCGAGGCGGGCATGGCAGCCACCATCGACTGGTACCGCGCGCACGAGGACTGGTGGGCACCGGCCAAGGACGGCGTCGAGGCGTTCTACGCGTCGAAGGGGCAGTGACCGTGGAGTTCTCGAAACCGCTCGGGGCGGCCGACACCGGCATCCCGGGGCTCGTCATCTGGGACCTGCCGGTGCACGGCGACAGCCGCGGCTGGTTCAAGGAGAACTGGCAGCGCGAGAAGATGACCGCGCTGGGCCTGCCCGACTTCGGGCCGGTGCAGAACAACATCTCGTTCAACGACGCCGTCGGCACCACTCGTGGCATCCACGCCGAGCCGTGGGACAAGTGGGTGTCGGTCGCCACCGGCCGCATCTTCGGCGCGTGGGTCGACCTGCGCGAGGGCCCCACGTTCGGTGCCGTCTTCACTGCCGAGATCGACCCGTCGCGGGCGATCTTCGTGCCCCGCGGGGTGGGCAACTCCTACCAGACGCTCGCGCCCGACACTGCGTACACCTACCTCGTCAACGACCACTGGTCGCCCGACGCGTCGTACTCGTTCCTGAATCTCGCCGATGAGACCGCCGCCATCGACTGGCCGATTCCGCTCGACCAGGTCGAGATCTCGGCGAAGGACCTCGCTCATCCGCGACTGGCCGACGTGACTCCCGTGCCGCCCCGGAAGACCCTCGTCGTCGGCGCCGGCGGACAACTCGGCAAGGCCTTGCGCGCCGAGTACGCCGGCGTGTCGTCGATCGAGTTCGCCACGCGTGCCGATCTCGACCTGACCGGCGCCGATCTGGCATCCGCGCGCCGCTGGCGCGACTACGGCACCATCATCAACGCCGCCGCGTACACCGCGGTCGACACTGCTGAGACCGCGGCCGGCCGAACGGATGCCTGGGCCGCCAACGTCACTGCGGTGGCGGCGCTCGCGCGCATCGCCACCGAGAACGGCATCACGCTCGTCCACGTCTCGAGCGACTACGTGTTCGACGGCTCCGCCGACCGGCCGTACACCGAGGACGCGCCCGTGTGCCCCCTCGGCGTCTACGGGCAGACGAAGGCCGCGGGCGACGCGATCGTGGCCACCGTGCCCCGTCACTACATCGTGCGCACCTCGTGGGTCATCGGCGAAGGGCACAACTTCGTGCGGACGATGGCGTCGCTGGCCGAGCGCGGCATCGACCCGAAGGTGGTCGACGATCAGATCGGGCGGCTCACCTTCACCGATGAGCTCGCACGCGGCATCCATCACCTTCTCGACTCGGATGCGCGGCACGGCACGTACAACCTGACCGGTGGCGGCGAACCCGAGTCGTGGGCTGCGATCGCGCGGCGAGTGTTCTCGCTGACCGGTCACGACCCGGCACGGGTGACCGGCGTCTCCACCGACGAGTACTTCGCGTCGGCGACGGGACCGGTGGCCCCGCGGCCCCGCAACAGCGACCTGGCGCTCGGAAAGCTGGAGGCGACAGGATTCTCGCCCCGAGCGTTCGCGGACTCGCTGGCCGGCTACCTGGCCTGAGTAGCGCGGCTGGCTGCGCTCAACCCATACCTGTCGGGGTGCGGCCTCCGCCGAGGAGCGCGGCAGCCGGTCCTGCCCCAGCGTGTCCTCCCCAACACCGGCGTCGCGCCGCTTGTCCACAGGTTGTCCGGCGCGAGCCGCGAGCCGCCCGCCCCACTGGCAGAATCACGGCAACCGGGACGACAATGGAGGCGTGGACATCATGACCGAACCGCAGAGCTGGGTGCTGATCGGCCTCTTCACGACGATCATGCTCGGCGGCATGTCGATCATGACGATCCTCATCAACCGGTCTATCGACAGCCTTCGTCTTGAGATGACCGGCCGCATCGACGGACTCAGTGGCGAGATGAACGGCCGCATCGACGGACTCAGTGGCGAGATGAACGGCCGCATCGACGGACTCCGCGGCGAGATGAACAGCCGCTTCGACGCAATGAATGTCCGGATGGATTCTCTCGACAAGGACGTCGCCGCACTCGTGAAGCGCGTGATGGGCTGAGCTCCGCTGGTGTCGCGGCTGCCGTGACCGGCGTCGGCGGTCTACCCGGGCGGGCGAGTGCGCGCGACGGCGGTGAGGATGCCGACGCACGCGGCATCCTCGATCGCCGCCACGGCCGTGTCGGGGAGTCTCGTCTGGGCGACACCCTGAGCGCGGGCGCGCGCGAACAGCACGTTTCCCGCCAGCGCGGCCGCTGCGCCGACGACGGCCGCCCACACCGTGCGCCCCTTGCCGCCATACTCCGAGCCGATCGCCGCGGCCCCGAACGTCACGATGACCACACGGCCGATGAGGGCGGGCGGCTCCAGCCGCGACGGTGTGCCGGGCAGCTTGTCGGCGACCAGCTCACCGGCTCCGACCAGCACGAGGATTCGCCGTCCCCACGCGCTGCGCAGCACCGGCCATCGCGCCCACAACGCGCTCGGCGGCGCGTCGGCATGCGAGAGGGCGAGCATCGCCGCCGGTGCCATCGCACGCATCCCGCCGGCGAGCCCCAGCCCCGCAGCGCGCAGCGTCAGACCTCGCGGATCGCGGGCACCGGCATCCACAGCCCTGGCACGGCGACGAATCGATGTGGCCCGGGTCACTGCGGTGCCTGCTGGTCCTCTTCGGGCTCGAACGTCGACTTCTCGCCCGTGTAGCCGGCAGCGACGCCGTCGGGGTCGGGCGGAATCGTGCCGTCCTCGCCGAGGCCGCCCGGCTCTCGGGTGGCCTGGTCTCGCTCGGCATCCGATGCGTTGTCGAGGGCGTCGTCGTCGGGAGTGCGGTCGCGGTCGCTCATGGTGTCCTCCGAGATCGTCGGTGAAGGGATGCCGCGAGTATAGGTACGCGCCACCGCGCCGACCCGGGGGTTGACAGCGGGCTCGGCGGCGCTGCGTGTCGAGGACCGCGAGTGAAAACGGCCTCGCCTACGCGACTCCGTCGATGTTTCGGCCGTGCCTGACCGGGTGAGAACCCTCTCACGCCCTCGACCAAATTCGGGTCGGTGTGGTACTCAGGGAGAACCCCCGTCCACTCACCCCCCGGAGTGCCCCTATGTCTCGTCGTGCCCTGCGACGCCTCGGCGTCGTCGCGGCGACGATCGCCCTGGTCAGTGCATCAGTGCAGATCGCCGCCACCCCGGCATCCGCTGCCCCCCTTTCACAGTGCACCTCGATGACGCTCGAGCAGGTGCAGACTCGCATTCTGACCGAGACGAACGCCGCGCGCAGCAAGGCGGGCAAGGCGGCGCTCACGCTCAACAGTCAGATGAACACCGTCGCGGTGAACTGGTCCGCCAAGCAGGCCTCGGCGAACAAGATGAGCCACAATCCGAGTTACTCGAAGCAGATTCCGAGCGGTTGGAGCGGTGCCGCCGAGAACGTGGCCATGGGCTACGCGCCCACGAAGGTGACGACCGGATGGCTCAACAGTGCCGGCCACCGCGCGAACATCCTCGGGTCGTACACGCACATCGGCATCGGCGTGGGCTGCGCGTCGAACGGCTATCCGTATTACACGCAGGTGTTCGGTGCGTACAAGAAGGCGCCCGCGAACCCCAACGTGTCACGCGTCGCCGGCGCCGATCGGTACTCGACCGCGGCCGCGATCTCGAACACCACGTTCAAGACGAACGTGCCGGTCGCGTACCTGGCGAGCGGTGCCACCTTCCCCGACGCACTGTCGGGCGCGTCGTCGGCCGGCGTCGTCGGGGGGCCGGTGCTGCTCACCTCGCCGACCGGGCTGTCGGCGTCAGCCAAGACCGAGCTGTCGCGGCTGAAGCCGAAGCGGATCGTCGTCCTGGGCGGCCCGGGTGCCGTGTCGAACACGGTGATGCGGGCCGCGGCTGCCTACACGAGCGGGCAGGTGAACCGCGCCGCGGGCGATGACCGGTACGAGACCTCGGCGGCTATCTCGGCGGCCACATTCGATCCTGGTGTGCCGGTGGCGTACCTGTCGAACGGGCAGACGTTCCCCGATGCGCTCGCGGGTGCGGCTGCCGCCGGGCACATCGGCGGGCCGGTGCTGCTGAGCACCAAGACCGGCATTCCCGCTTCGGTGGCCGATGAGCTGCGCCGGCTGAAGCCCCAGAAGATCGTGGTTCTCGGGGGTCCCGGAGCGGTGACCGACAGCGTGGTCTCCGCCGCGCGCGCCTTCACCACCGGCGGGGCGTCGCGCCTCGCCGGCGCCGACCGCTACGCGACCGCCGCAGCCGTCTCGAAGGCGACCTTCGGCGCCGGAGTCCGCGTCGCGTACATCGCCAACGGCTCGACCTTCCCCGATGCGCTGTCGGGCGCCGCTGCGGCCGGGGTCGTAGGCGGGCCGGTGCTGCTGACCGCGGACTCTTCGCTGCCCGGCTCGGTGGCCTCGGAGCTCGCACGGCTCAAGCCCGCGAAGATCGTGGTGCTCGGCGGACCGGGCGCGGTCAGCGAGACCGTCGTCGCGCAGGCCGCGCGCTACGCGACCGGCTGAGCCGGGGCGGCGGGGACGCACGGCCGGCAGAGACCGAGGCGCCCGCCCTCAAGTCCGCAGTCTCGCGCGAAGTTCGCACCGATCCAGGGGGTTCGGTGCGAAGTTGGCGCGATTCTGCGAACTTGCGTACCCGTATGCGGACGAGTGGATGCCGCAGGCTCAGCGCGCCGGCATCCGGGCTCAGCGCGCCGGCATCCGGGGGCTCAGCGCGCCGGCCTCCGGAACCTGCGTCAGCGGACGACGGCGGTGACCGCGGCCAGCCGCCCGAGCACCTCGTGGCTGATCGATCCCAGCAGCAGCCGGGCGAACGCGCCGCGGCCGCGCGTGCCGACCACGGTCATCTTGGCGTCGGCGGCGAGCTCATTGATCACGTGCGACGGGTAGCCCTGCTCGACCTTGCGGATCACCTTCAGATCCGGGTAGTCGCTGGCGATGCCGGCCACGGCGAGCGCCAGGATCTCTTCGGTCGCCTGCTGCATATTCGTCATGTACAGCTCGGGGTACACGGCCAAATCGTTGCGCGGGGCGACCAGCGGCGTCCACACCGACACGGCGATCAGCGGCTCGCCCAGCCGGTCGGCCTCGGCGGCGGCGAACTTCAGCGCGGGCTCAGAGACCTCCGACCCGTCGATGCCGACTACCACGCCCGAACGCTCGGCGCCCAGATCGATGTCGGGCACGACGACCACCGGGCAGTGCGCGGCTGCCGCGATCCGGATGCCGTGGGCCCCGCGCGCCGGGCCCTCTCCAGGCCCGCGGTAGTCACTGCCGATGACAAGCAGCGCCGCCCCCTCAGACGCGTCGACGAGCTTGGACACCGGGTTGCCGGTCTCGACGTGGGTGACCACCTCGATGCCCTTCGCAGAGATTCGAGCGGCCTCGCGCTCGAGCAGCTGCCCGGTGGCGTCGATGGCCGAGAGCATGACGTCCGCCTCACCGACGGCGCCGATCGCTCCCCCGACGACCGCGACCAGGTCGATCTTCTGATGGCGTTGGGCGGCCCGGGCGATGGCCCAGTCCACGACGCGCTCGGTGACCGGCGCTCCGCTGATTCCGACGACGATCGAGTTCGACATGGTGCGCCCCTTCGCTGGGATGTGCCTGTCCCTCCACGCTATCGGTCCCGGCATCCATCGTCACCCGGATATCGCCGGGAATATGCGCACCGGCCCCGGCGCGACACCCGGCCGATACGGTGAAGGAAGCCGTGCCGTCGTCGATCGGAGCCCCATGTCCTCTTTCACCCCCGAGTTCGGTCGCGTCGGATTCTGGCGCGGCGGCACCCTGCTGACGCCCGAGATGGCGGCCGAGGTCGAGAGGCTCGGGTACGGGACCATCTGGATCGGCGGCTCCCCCGCTGCCGATCTCGCGATCGCGGAGCAGCTGCTCGATGCGACCGAGCGCGTGACCATCGCCTCGGGCATCGTGAACATCTGGACGGCGCCGGCGGCCGAGGTCGCGGCATCCTTCCACCGCCTCGAGAAGACGTACCCCGGCCGATTCGTGCTCGGGATCGGCATCGGGCACCGCGAGTCGCTCGGCGACCGGTACCAGAAGCCGTACGCGGCGCTCGAGTCGTACCTCGATGTGCTCGACACCGACGGCGTGCCCGCCGAGCGGCGCGTGATCTCGGCGCTCGGGCCACGCACGCTGAAGCTGGCGGCCGAGCGCGCGGCGGGAACCCACCCCTACATGACCACGCCGGCCCACACGCGGTTCGCCCGCGAGATCGTCGGTCCGGGCGTGCTGGTGGCACCCGAGCAGCGTCTCGTTCCCGACATCGACGCGGTCTCGGCGCACGCGACGGCGCGGAAATTCCTGTCGCGCTATCTCTCGCTGTCGAACTACCGCCGCACGCTCGAGTCGCACGGGTTCACCGCGGCCGATCTCGACGACGGCGCGACCGACACTGCGGTCGATGCCCTGGCCCCGAGCGGCACGCCGGCCGAGCTGGCGGCGGCGGTGAGGGGTCACCTCGACGCGGGAGCCGACCACGTCTGCGTGCAGATGCTGCCGGCGACGATGGACCCGCTGCCGACCCTGGAGGCACTGGCCGGCGAGCTCGAGCTGCGCTGACGGGTGGTCGGCCAGGTGCACAACTCCTGCGCGGATGATACCCGCGCGTGGGGGTCGCAGCGCAGCGCCGTCGGGAGGGTCTGACAGAATCAAGACGATACTGCCATGACTGAATCTGCCCCCCACCAGACCGCGGTCGTCATCGACGACGACCCGCACGTCCGTGCATTGCTGGTGACGATCCTCGAAGCGGCGGGATTCACCACGATCGCCGTCGACAACGGTCTCGACGGGGTGGATGCCGTGGTCGCGCACCGCCCGGTGATCACGACGCTCGACGTGAACATGCCCGGCATCGACGGCTTCGAGGCCGCACGGAGGATCCGCGCGCACAGCGACACCTACATCATGCTGATCACCGCGCTCACGGACGAGGCCGATGCCGTGCTCGGGTTCAGTGTCGGCGCCGACGACGTCATCGTCAAGCCGTTCCGGCCGCGCGAACTGCGTGCCCGGGTGCTTGCCGCCCAACGGCGCCGACAGGGCGCCGACGGCACCGAGCGCCCGACGAGCGCCCCCGCCGCCGGCGCTGCCGACCCGGCATCCGGTCAGCCGAGTCCCCCGGCATCCACTCACAAGAGCACCCCGCCGTCGGTGCGCGGAATCGGCTGGAACGGTCTCCACCTCGTGCGCGCCACGCACAGCACGACCGTCGACGGCGCGACCGTCGCGCTCACTCGCACCGAGTTCGACCTGCTCGCCACCATCCTCGAGGCCGCGCCCGAAGTGCGCAGCAAGGCCGACCTGGTGCGCTCGCTGAACGATGACCCCACGCAGGCGGCGTGGGTGAGCGACTCGGATGAACGGTCGATCGAGACCCACATCGCCAACCTGCGACGCAAACTCGGCGATTCTGCGAGCGCGCCACGGTTCATCGAGACCGTCCGGGGTGCGGGCTATCGTGCGGCCGCGCCCGCGGAATCCTGACAGCATGGCGGCTCCGATCGGCGGACACTGGGGTGACCTGCGCACCCGGTCGGTGTGGCGCTGGCAGCTGATCGTCGCGGCGAGCACGGTGGCCATCATCGCAATGGTCCCGTTGCTGTCGCCCCAGCTGTTCAGCAACGCGCGCTTCCTCTCGGGGGCGATCGGCATCGCCGCCATCACCGCACTGTCGCTGCTGGTTCCCTGGCATCTGGCGGCACCGGCGGTGATCACGGTGGTGCCGCTGCTCGACATCGTCGCCATCGGACAGCTGTCGGTCGGCGGCGACACCAGCCTCGCGCTGCTGTGGGTCTTTCCGATCGCCTGGCTGGCCACCTATTATCGGTTCCCGTGGCTCATCGCCGCCCTCTCCCTGATCGCCGTCATCCTGCTGATCGACGCGACCTTCTCGGGACTCTCACCTGCCTTCGCGCAGCGGACGGTCGTCATGCTGATGTCCCTCGGGTTCTTGGGCGTGACGATCATGGTGGGCGCGCAGCGCACCCGCGCCTACAGCCACCTGCTGCGGCGGCAGTTCGCGCAGCTCGACCGCACCCGTCGACGCGCCGAGCACGATGCGCAGCGCATCGCGGTGCTGTCGAACACGCTCGAGACGGCGATCGCCCGCATCGACCGCGACGGCGTGCTGCTCGATGCGAACGCCGCCTTCCTCCACCTTTACGCCGCGGCCGACATCGACACCTTCACTCCCACCGGCGCCGTCGAGTATCGCGGCTACCGCGGTGAGCCCGTCGACCCCGACAGCACCCTCATCGCCCGCGCCCGCCGCGGCGAGCGCTTCTACGACCACCGGGTCTGGCTGTTCGACGCGCAGGGACGGTGGCGCGCCCTCGACGCCTCGAGCCGGCCGGTGCCCGGGTCCGATGAGCAGCCGAGCAACCTCATCCTCGCGCAGGACGTCACCGACGCCGTCCGCGCCGACGAGCAGCGCCAAACGGTCAGCAGCGTCGTGACGCACGAGCTGCGCAACCCTCTCACCGCCATCGTCGGCCACAGCGACCTGCTGCTCGAACGCGACGATCTGCCCGCCGGCGTCCGAGAGCAGATCGCCCAGATCGACAGCGCCGGTCAACGCATGCAGCGCCTCATCACCTCTGCCCTCGAGCCCTACGGTCAGGCCGTCGCCGAGGAGGCCCACGTCGACCTCGGGCACCTCGTCACGGCATCCGTCGTCGCATTCCAACCCACCGCCGAAGCCGCCCGGGTCGACCTGTCGTGTTCGCTCGACGGCACCGCCGATGTCGGCGGAGACGCGTTCCGGCTGCGTCAGGCGATCGACAACGTGGTCGGCAACGCCCTCAAATACACGGCCCGCGGCGGCACCGTCGAGGTTTCGGTGCGCGCCCAGGCCCACGAGGGTGTCATCGTCGTCACCGACACCGGCATCGGCATGTCGCCGAACGACCGCGACCGCATCTTCGAGACCGGCTTTCGCAGCGCCACCGCGCGGGCGAGCGGAATCTCAGGCAGCGGCATAGGCATGTCGGTCGTGCACGACATCGTCACCGCGCACGGCGGCAGCCTCGACGTGGTGAGCGAGCTCGGACGGGGCACGTGCGTCACGGTGCGACTGCCGTGCGCCGCGGATGTCGGCGACCCGGGCGCCACCATCGGACACATCGGCGCGAACAACGCCGCAGAGAGGACATCGACGTGATGAACACGAGCCTCGTGATCGCCTTCGTGGCCATGACGACCGTGGTGACCGCGATCTACCTCGGCCTCGGATTCCTGCCGCGCCCCAGCCGGGTCGCGGGGATCTGGTCGGTCGGTTTCATCGGCGGGATGGTATCGGTGTACCTCTGGGCCGGCGGTGACAGCCTCGACTCCGACGTGCTGCGGGCGGTGTCTTCGGGCACCATGATCTCGATGGTGGCCCTGTTCTGGGTGGGCCTGCGCGTGCGGCGCGGCGCCTCGGCATGGCACTGGATCGCGGCCGTGGCATTCCTCGTCGTCGCTCCGCTGACGCTCGCGGTGTTCGCCGAGACCGAGCACTACGTCACCGCCGTGCGCGCCGTGTTCGTGCTCGCCGGGATCTTCACCACCCTCACCGTCCTCGAACTGGTGCGCCTGGGGATGCCGCAGCGAGACGAGATCCTGCCGTTCGCGCTCGTGTCCGCCGCGTTCGGAATCCTGAGCGTCGTCAACGTCCTGCAGGAGGCCGTGCGGCTGATCGAAGGGCAGCCGCAGACGCCTGCGCTGAGCGACACTCGCGAGCTGAACATGATCGGCTCTCTTCTCTACATGACGTGCGCGCTGGTGTCCCTCCTGCTGCTCACGCGTGCCCGGGCCCCACGTGGCGTCTCCCCCGCGGGACGCGGCTCCTTCGCCGAGGTGGCCGGCGATCGGCTTCGCCGGGCCGAAGCCACCGACGATCGCTGGTGGTCGCTGCTGGTGATCCGGCTCGACGACCCGTCCGCCCTTCGCGAGGCCTCGAGCACCCATGGCTTCGATCTCATCGCGGCCAAGTTCGCCCAGATCGTCCGGAGCACGTTGCCGGCGGAGGCCGACATCTGGGCGCGCGACCAGATCGAGTTCGTCGTGCTGCTGCCCCGCCCCGAGGGGGCCGTCCGCCAGGAACTCGTGCGCGTCCTGCGCGAGATCGCTGCCGCCGATCCCGAATCGCCGCTGACCGTGCGACTGTCGGCGAGCGTCGGATGGGCGGCGGTGGATGCCGTGGGCTACGACCTCGACGTCCTGATCGCCACGGCGTCGGACGCCGCTGATCGCGCCGGTGCCCGCGGTGGCGACCGATGGGAACGCGTCGCCGCTGTCGAAGCCGCGCGCTGAGTCTCGCAAGGCGTCACACGAATCACGCGCCGCGCGAGCAGCCGCGGGTGAGCGCCCCACGGCACCGAAGCCGACTCAGGCGGTCAGCTCACCGCGCAGGCGCGGGCTCGGCTCGGCGTGGACCAGGATCGGCAGATGGTCGCTCGTGCCCTGCGGCAGCGTCGTGATGCGGTCGATGTCGAACCCGACGCTCGTCGCGAAGTCGTAGTGCCCCTTGAAGAACCGGTACCGCGTGTACGTCCGCGAATCGCTCAGGTTCAGTTCGTACCCGGCGTCGCGGACGCGCTGACTCAGGTTTTCTTTGAACACCGGATAGTTGTAGTCCCCCACCATGAGAATCGGCAGGTCTTCGCCCAGTCTGCTCAGCTCGGCCAGTGCCGCCTCGATCTGCTTGCGGCGCAGCGAGTTCAGCGCGGTGAGCGGCGCGGCATGGAAGCTCGCCACGATGAACTCGCGCTGGTGATCGATGTCGCGCAGTCGGACGCCGAGCATCCGCTCCTCCGCCGGTTTCAAGACGCGGTCGTGCAGCGACTTCTTCAGCGCCATCGACATGACATCCAGCGCCGTGAACGTGTTCGCGCGGTAGTACACCGCCAGCCCCAGCCGGTTGCGGCTGGTCGAGTCCGCCAGTTGCAGGCCACCGATCTGAGCCGGGATGCCGGTGGTGTCGGCCTCCTGCAAGCACAGGACATCGGCCCCGTGTCGCTCGACCAGATCTTCGAGCTCGTGCACGGCGCGATGCTTGCGCAGGTTGTACGAGATGAGCCTCATGCTGTCTCCAACCCTACGCCGCCCGGGTAACGCGGGAGGGTCGGCGCGGTTGCCGGACGTCCGCGCTCGGCGCGCGAGATACGCGGTCGGCGCGCGAAACGCGCTCGGCGCGGGAGATGCGCGCTCGACGCGAGACATACGCGCTCGGCGCGAGAAACGCGCTCGGCGCGAGAGAAACGCGGTCGGCGCGGGACATACGCGCTCGGCGCGGGACATACGCGGTCGGCGCGGGAGATGCGCGCTCGGCGCGAGACATACGCGGTCGGCGCGAGACATGCGCGCTCGGCGTCAGTCGTCGAGGTTGCGGCGAGCCCGGGTCTGCTCGGCTCGCGAGGCGAGCAGGTCGTCGGCGGGGTACCCCACCTCGGTCAGCGTCAGGCCCCGCGCGGCGAGGACTTTGAAGTCGCTCGTGCGCTCCCCCGCGTCGCGGATGTCGGCCAGGTCGTCGACGTCGAGCCGGTCCTCGCCCACCGCGACGCACGCGCCCACGAGGGCACGCACCATGCTGTGGCAGAACGCATCGGCTTTGACATTGGCGATCAGGATGCCGGTGTCGTCGCGCACCCAGCCGAACTCGAGCAACGTGCGGATCGTGGTCGCCTCCTCGCGCGGCTTGCAGTACGCGGCGAAGTCGTGCAGGCCGATCAGGGACCGGGCCGCGGCGTCCATCGCCTCGGCATCGAGATGCGCGTTCACCGACGTCGTGCTCGCGCGGACGAGGGGGTCGTAGCCGGCGGTGCGATCCGCGATGCGGTACGCGTACCGGCGCCAGGTGGCCGAGAAGCGGGCGTCGAACCCCTCGGGCGCCTGCGCGCTGCGGTGCACGGCCACGTCGGGATACTGGCCCAGCACCCCGTTCAACCGGGCGGCGAGCGCCTCGGGCGCGGGGTTGCGGCTCTTGGCCAGCCGGGTCTGCTGCGCTTCGGTCAGATCGAGGTGCGCGACCTGGCCCGAGGCGTGGACTCCGGCATCCGTCCGCCCGGCCACCACGAGACGCGGATCGCCGCCCAGGATGCGACCGATCGCCCCCTCGAGCGTGCCCTGCACCGTGCGCAGTCCCGGCTGCCGCGCCCAGCCCCGGAACCCGGTGCCGTCGTAGGCGATGTCGAGTCGGATCCGCACGGACCCAGCCTATCGGCGGGCCGTTTCAGTCCTCGAAGATCTGGCCGACCGGTTCGCGCTTCTCGGACTGGAAGCGATCTTCGGTGCGCCCGTAGGCCCAATACGCCGACAGCGACATGGCTCGGCGGTCGATGCCCCACTCGCCCTGCAGCGTGGCTCGCAGCTGCTTCATCGCTTCGCGCTCACCGTGCGCGAAGATCTCGACCGGCGCCGTCGGCACCGGAAGGGCGCGGACCGCGTCGACCAGTGGCTGGCCGTAGGGTGCGGCGGGGGCGGCTGAGTCCGCAGCGCCCGCGCCATCGGCGGCGTTCGCGGCGGCGGCAGCGCCCGCGCCATCGGCGGCGTTCGCGGCCGCGGCCCCTGCGGTGCAGCCATCGCACGTCGACCCCTTCGGGTGCCGAGAGCGTCACCTCGTCGGCGGCGGACCCGATCTCGATGATCGCGAGCCCGCGCGCGTCGGGTGCGAGCGCTTCGAGTGCCGCGTCGATGGCCGGGATCGCCGAGTCGTCGCCGAAGAACAGGTGCTCGATGTCGCCCTCGGCCGGTGCGAACTGCGCGCCAGGTCCCGAGAAACTGATCTTGTCGCCGGCCGTGGCGCCCGCCGCCCACGGACCCGCGATGCCCTCGTCGCCGTGCACGACGAAGTCGATCGCGAGGCTGCGCGCCGCGGCATCCACCGACCGGATGGTGTAGGTGCGACTCACCGGCATGTCGTCGGGATCGAGCGTCTCGCGGAGGGCCTCGAGATCGTACGGAGGCACGAGACCGAGCTCGGGCTTGGCGAACTGCATCTTCACGTACTTGTCGGTCTTCGCGAGCTTCTCGGTGTCGGCTCCCGCGATGAACGCGTCGAATCCCTCGCCGCCCAGGTGGATGCGCACCAGGTGGGGGCTCAGCTGCTCCGTGCCGACAACCTCGAGCACCGTCTGCACGCCGCGGCCGCGGGGCCGGGTGCCTTCGGGCCGGGCGCCACGCGCACCGGGTCGGGTCTGCTCGGTCGCGGTGGGCGTGGTCTGGTCTGGCATGGTTCCTCCTGTGTGGACCGCACAGTCGCGGTCAGCCGGCGGCCGCACCGACGGTGCTGGCAGCCTTCGCGACGCGGAATCCGCACGCGCACGCTCCTACGAGCCTACCCAGCGCCGGCGCGCCCCGGGCCGGGCCCGGGCGGACGCTCAGCAGTCACCTCGGCACAGTCCCGGCATCCCACACCATGCGCAAGCGACTGCCCAACCCGCAAGACCGACCACGGTGCCGCGAACAGACGCTCAGCAGTCGCCTCGGCACAGTCCCGGCATCCCACACCATGCGCAAGCGACTGCCGAATGCTCACGCGACTGCCCAACCCGCGAGACCGACCCCAAGGCCGCGAACAGACGCTCAGCAGTCACTTCGGCACAGTCCCGGCATCCCGCACCATGCGCAAACGACTGCCCAACCCGCGAAACCGACCACGGTGCCGCGAACAGACGCTCAGCAGTCACCTCGGCACAGTCCCGGCATCCCACACCATGCTTAAGCGACTGCCCAACCCGCGAGACCGACCCCCGAACCGCGAGCGGACGCGCGGCGCACCGGTTACATCGCCGCGTCAACCTCGTCGCGGGTCGGCGGGTTCGCGCCCACGCGCGAGACGGTGATGCCGGCGGCGACGGCGGCGCGGCGCAGCGCACGCTCCGCGGCCGGCTCGCTCGTGAACAGCAGCGGGTCCTCGAGCGCGCTCGCGATGAGCGACGACATGCAGGCGTCGCCAGCACCGATCGTGTCGGCCACGTCACTGGGCCAGACCGGAGCTTCGACGATGCCATTGACGCCGAGCGCCAGTGTGCTGCGCCCACCGCGGGTGAGCACCACCAGTCGCGGCCCGCGTGCGGCGATGTCGGCAAGTGCCTCTTCCGGCTGCTGGTCGGGGTACAGCCAGGCGGCGTCCTCGTCGCTCAGCCGCACGAGGTCGGCCGCGGCCACCGCCCTCCGGAACCGCCGCACCGCGGCGCCGCGTTCGCCGATCAGCGCGGGCCGGATGTTCGGGTCGACGGTCACGAGCTGCCCGCCGTGCGCGGCGTGCTCGAGCGTGTCGAGCACCGCATCGGCACCCGGCTCGAGGAACAGCCCGATCGACCCCGCGTGCACGAGTGCGACCTCGTCGAGCACCGGCCGCTGCACCTGCCAGTCGACATCGAACTCGTAGGTCGCCGTCCCATCGGGCGCGATGCGGGCCTGGGCGGTCGCAGTCGCGGCATCCGTCCACGACGCCTTGTCGAGCCGGACTCCGGCCGATGCCACGTGCTCGGCGATCCGCGCGCCCCGGGCGTCGCGGCCGATGCGCGTGAGCAGCCGCGTCGGCACGCCGAGCCGCGCCAGACCCACCGCCACGTTCGCAGGGCTCCCGCCGACGAACTCGCGCGGGCCGCTGCCCGACGCGACGATATCGATCAGCGCCTCACCGATGACCAGGACGTCCGCAGTCATGGCATCCATCCTGCCGCTCCCAGGGTCCGAACGTACACTGGAGAGGACTTCCCGATCCCTCGCTCGACGGTACTGATGACCACTCCCACACGCTCCCGTTTCACGGGCCTGGACGGCCTGCGCGCCGTCGCCGTGATCCTCGTGGTCCTCTATCACCTGTTCCCGGGCTGGATTCTGCGCAGCGGCTTCATCGGCGTCGACGTGTTCTTCGTGATCTCGGGATTCCTCATCACCTCGCTGCTGCTGCGCGAGCGCGCCGCGACCGGAACCATCGCCCTCGGGTCGTTCTGGCAGCGCCGCATCCGACGCCTCGTGCCGGCCCTGGCGCTGGTCGTCACCGTCTGCGCGACGGCGGCATGGTTCGTCGGTGGCGACGTGCTCGTCGATGTCGGCCGCCAGCTGCTGGGCGCGGCGACCTTCTCGTACAACTGGGTCTCGATCGCGGACGGCGCCTCATACTTCGCGGCCTCGCAGCCGGAGCTGTTCCGCAATCTCTGGTCGCTCGCGGTGGAAGAGCAGTTCTACCTGCTCTGGCCGTTGCTGCTGCCGCTGTTCCTGCTGCTCCGCCGCCGGTGGCGCGTAGCCGCCGCAGTGGCGCTGGGCGCGGCGTCGGCTGCATGGGCGGTGTTCGCCCTGACACCCGCCGACCCGACCCGCGCGTATTACGGCACCGACACGCACGCGTTCGGCCTGCTGCTCGGCGTGGCTCTCGCGTTCGCGCTGCAGGGGCTCTCGGTGCGACGCCTGTCGCCCGGCTGGGGCGGCGCCGCGGGCGTGGTGGCGCTCGGCGCACTGGTGTTCGTCGCCACCCTGACGCCGTCGCCCGATGCCTGGACCTTCCCCGGCGTGCTGATCGCGGCATCCATTCTCTCGGCCGTCCTGATCCTGGTCGCGACCGCCCCCGGGTCGTGGTTCGGGCGCGCGCTCGACGTCGCGCCGCTGCGCTGGATCGGTGATCGCTCGTACGGCATATACCTGTGGCACTGGCCACTGGTCGTACTGCTCACGTCGGCTCTGGCGGGGACGACGGCGGATGCCGGGGTGCCACTCCCGGTCGGCGCGGCAGCGCTGGTGCTCACGCTCGGGGCCGCGGAACTGTCCTACCGGTTGATCGAACAGCCCGTGCGGCGCTATGGATTCCGTGGCGTGTATATGCGGATGCGCAGGCGTCTGGCCTCGACGCCGTCGCGGCGGTTCAGCGCGGTGACGGCTCTCGCAGCCGTCGTGCTCGTGCTCGGCGGCACCACCGCGGCGGTCGCCGCGGCGCCTCAGATCACCTCGAGCGAGGCTGTCGTCGAAGCCGGGCAAGACGCGCTGAATGCGACGGCAGGGGCAGAGCCGGTCTCACGGATGATCGTGGATGCCCCGATCCGGCCCGGCGATCACCCGGAACCGCCGCTGTGCATCGATGACCGCATCACGGCCGGCAGCGGCCACTGTACGCCGCGTGACGGCCGCCCGTTGCCGCCGAAGCCCGTCGCGATCGACGGCGCCCGGGTGTCGGCGATCGGCGACTCGGTGATGCTCGCGTCTGCGGAGGGGTTGCTGCAGCGGATGCCCGGCATCCAGGTCGACGCGAAAGTCTCGCGCAGCATGTATGCCGGTGCGGACATAGCCCACCGGCTCGATGCCCGTGGTGAGCTGCGCGACTACGTGGTGGTGGCACTGGGCACGAACGGACCGGTCGACGCGGACGCGCTCGGGTCACTGTACGACACGGTCGGCCGCGACCGCGCGCTCGTGCTGGTGAACGCCTTCGCGCCGCGCGATTGGATCCCCGGTGTCAACCGCGACCTGGCCGAGTTCGCCCGGTCCCACCCCGGTGTCGCCGTCGCCGACTGGTCCGATGCCATCGACGACCGCACCGATCTGCTCGCGGGCGACAACATCCACCCGGGAGGCGCCGGTGGCGAGGTGTTCGCCGAGACGGTCGCGCAGGCCGTCGAACGGATCGAGCAGCAGCAGGCCACCGTCGAATATCAGATCAAGCTTGCCCAGTGGGCCGCGATGAAGACCTTCGGACCGGCGGCGCCATCACCGGTCGACGAAGGGTGATGGATGATCACACCATGTTGCGTACGCAGATCTCTTTGTCGATGGTGAGACGTACGTCGAGGCCGTCCGATCCGGGATCAGCGCCCTACGAAGCTCACCCCGCCGCAGGCGGTGCACCCGAGCCGGAGCGTCGCCGTCGCGGGGCCGGCGGCGGCGGGACTTCCTTCGCCGCGATGATGTCGGCGACCGCGATCCGTTCGATGCCGCGCTTGCCGTCCACGACGACCGTCTCGGCGTCGGCGCTGAGCAGCTCACCGAGCGCGTCGGTGGCCTGCCCCGTGGGCAGCAGGTAGCGGACGACCACCCGGCGGCCGGGCTCGGGGAGTCTCACCAGGCGCCCGGTGCGTAGTCCTTGAGGAAGACCCCGAACAGGTCTTCGCCGGCCTCGCCGCGCACGATCGGATCGTAGACGCGGGCGGCGCCGTCGACGAGGTCGAGGGGCGCGTGGAAGCCCTCTTCGGCGAGCCGCACCTTGGTCGGGTGCGGACGTTCGTCGGTGATCCAGCCGGTGTCGACGCTGGTCATGAGGATGCCGTCGGTCTCGAACATCTCGCGCGCGCTGGTGCGGGTGAGCATGTTGACCGCCGCCTTGGCCATGTTGGTGTGCGGGTGGCCGGGGCCTTTGTAGCCACGGTTGAAGACGCCCTCCATCGCGCTCACGTTCACGACATAGGTGCGGCGCGCGGCGCTGGCGGCCAGCGACGGCCGCAACTTGGATACGAGCAGGAACGGCGCGGTGGTGTTGGCGAGCTGCACCTCGAGCATCTCGAGGGGGTCGACCTCACCGACGCGCTGCGTCCACGAGTTGACGTGGTCGATGTCGGGGATGAGTCCGCCGGCGTCGATCGCGGTGCCGGCAGCGAGCCGTTCCAGCGAGCTGGATCCTGCCGCCATCGCCTGCTCGGTCAGCTCGTCCGCGCGCGACGCCGCGGCGGCGAGGATGGGGTGGGCCGTCACCGAGCGCTCCAGCGCCTGCGGATGCTGGTCATTCGTGTGGCCGAAGGTGACCAGCTCCGGCAGTGGTCCGGTCGGCAGGGGTGCCAGCTCGGCATCCACCAGCGGCTGATACGCGCCTAGCGATCGTCGCACGGTCTGGGTGGCGTTGTTGATGAGGATGTCGAGGCTGCCCGCCGCGGCCACGTCGTCGGCGAGTCCGATCACCTGCGCCGGATCGCGCAGGTCGATGCCGACGATCTTGAGACGGTCGATCCACTCGGAGGCATCGGGCAGGCTGCTGAACCGGCGTACGGCATCGCGCGGGAACCGGGTCGTGATGGTCGTGTGCGCCCCGTCGCGCAGCAGACGCAGCGCGATGTACATGCCGATCTTCGCGCGCCCGCCGGTGAGGAGCGCGCGCTTGCCGGTCAGGTCGGTGCGGGCGTCGCGCTTCGCGTGGCTGAGCGCCGCGCAGTCGGGGCACAGTTGGTGATAGAACGCGTCGACCAGCGTGTACGGCTGCTTGCAGATGTAGCAGCCGCGCGCCTTGATGAGGGTGCCTGCCGTGGGTGCGGTGGTGGACGTGCTGATCGGGATGCCGCGGGTCTCATCATCGATCCGGTCGGCCGCCCCGGTGGCGGTGGCGGCGACCACCGCACGGTCGGCGTCTGCGACAGCCTCGCGGATCTCGCGCCGGCGGGCCTTCTTGACGGCCTTGAACATCTTGGCGGTGCCGCGACGGACGGCGATGAAGTCGGGGTGTGACTCGTCGAGACCGGCCATGCCCTCGAGGACCCGCAGCGTGACGGCGAGGTCCGACGGGTCGATGCCGCTCGGCGAAAGGGTGTCGGGCGAGGCGGGGGTATCGGGAAGCACACACGATTCTACGTCGGGCCGGATGGGCGGAACCTGTTACCGTGCAACGGTGAGCTCCTCTCCCGCGCCTTCGGTTGCCCCGCGGCGGATCCATGTGTCGGCGGCGGTGATCCTCGATGACGAGGGGCGCCTGCTCGTGGTGCGTAAGGAGGGCACGACCGCGTTCATGCAGCCGGGCGGCAAGCCCGAGCCGGGCGAGACCGCCGGTGAGACGCTGAGCCGCGAGCTCGACGAGGAACTCGGCGTCCGCATCGAACCGGAGAGGCTGCGCGCGCTCGGCACGTTCACGGCCGCCGCGGCGAACGAACCCGGGTTCCTCGTGGTCGCGGACGTGTTCGAGGCCGACCTCGCAGGTCAGCGCCCGCAGGTGGCGGCCGAGATCGCCGAGCTGCGCTGGGTGACGCGGGCCGACGCCGAGGTCGTGGAGATCGCGCCGCTCGCGCGCGAGAACTTCCTGCCCGGCTGAGCCGGTCTGGTCGTCATCCGGCCGCAATCGCCGTCTCCGCGGCATCCGACGACCGTTCGGGCCGGATGAGATCACCGGCGACGCCTTCATCCGGCCGAAGATGCTGTCTCCGCGCGCAATGGCGACCGTTCGGGCCGGATGATCGTCCGGGCCGGCCTGATCTGGATGCAGCTGCCGTTCCAATACCCGACAACCGTTCGGGGCCGGGTGCGATCTCAGGCGACGCCTTCATCCGGCCGAAGATGCTGTCTCCGCGCACAATGGCGACCGTTCGGGCCGGATGATCGTCCGGGACGGCCTGATCCGGATGCAGCTGCCGTTCCGGCGCCCGACGACCGCCCGGGGCCGGGTGCGATCACCGGCGACGCCTCATCCGGCCGAAGATGCTGTCTCCGCGGCATCCGACGACCGTTCGGGCCGGATGAAATCCTTGCTGACGCCCTCATCCGGCCGAAGATGCTGTCTCCGCGCGCGATGGCGACCGTTCGGGCCGGATGAGGGTCCGGACGGAGCGGGACGGAGCCTCTCCGACGCGCTGCCCACGCCGGAGAGGCGTCAGACGCGCGTGACCCGCGCCTCAGACTCGCGTGACCAGCGCGATCGAGCGCTCTGTGGCGGCGAAGCCGAGCCCCTCGTAGAGCGTGTTGGCCCCGGTGGGGCTCGCGGTGTCGACGTCGAGGACGGCCTTCTCGAGCCCAGCGTCGGCTATCGCCTGCAGCGTGCGCGAGACGACGAGCGGGGCGAGGCCGCGGCGGCGGTGCGTGCGGATCACGCCGATCAGGTCGATATACGAGTTGCTGGCGCCCAGCGTCACCCAGTCCTCCTCGTTCACCGACGCGAGGCAGAACGCCACGATCTGTCCGTCGGCGTCGAGAGCGATCCGCGACAGGTCGGGCCGGAAGAACTCGCCGCCGACGAACTGCTTCCACCGCTGTGGGTCGCTCGGGCGACTCCCCCAGTGGTCACGGAAGGCGTCGTTGCGGGCGTCTCGGGCATCGTCGTCGCGGTCGTGCGTGTACTCGACGACCGTGATGCCTTCCGGCGCCTCGAGCGCGGGGGCCGGCGTGGCCATGTCGCGGACCATCGAGGAGAACCATCGCTCCGCGCGATAGCCGAGCCGGTCGGCAAGCTGCTGCTGGTCGGTATTGGGCTCTTCGGCGAAGATCTTGAGTTCGGCGGCGGTCAGGCTCGCGTCTGCGGCGGCCGCCTCGGCGAGCTGCTGACGGCCACGGGTATCGAGCCACGCCATCAGCTGGGTGCCGATGCCGCGGCGACGCCACTGCGGATGCACGGCACCACTGAGGTACACGGTCAGCTCGCCGCCCTCGCGCGACGGGTGCAGCATGGCGCCGGCGCTCGCGACCACCGTGCCGTCGACGGTCTCGGCGAGCAGAGAGTCGCTGGCGGGGTCGAAGTGCTCGAGCTCGAAGTCGTCGGCGATCTCGGAGCGCGGGGTGGTCCAGGTGGGGTGATCCACGGCATCCGCCGCCGCAAGGACGGCATGGATCGCGTCGATGTCGTCGCGGGTGGCGGGGCGCCACTGCGCGATGTCTTCGTGGTGCGGCAGGGTGGGTTCGGTGGCCGTCCCGAGTCGCGCCGCCAGAGTTTTCTCGCTCACCCCGCAATGCTACCGATCCAAGGTGGCTGCGGTGTTGGCCGGCGGGAGCATCCATGGCCCGAGTATCGCGTTCTGCGCGTGCAAGAGACCACTGACGCGGACGGCGGCTCCTGGAGGCGACACGGGGCAGGACCCGCCGACGCAAGAGGTCCGCACCCCCGGAAGGGTGCGGACCTCGAATGCAGTGCGAGAGAGGGTCGAATTACTCGGCCTTCTCCTCGGCGGCCTCGTCCGCAGCCGGGGCCTCGACGGCCTCTTCGGCAGCAGTCTCAGCAGCGGCGCCCTCTTCCTGCGACTCGGCGCCGGCGTCGGCGGCCTCGTCGGCAGCGGCGGTCTCCTCGACCTCGGCCTCAGCGGCGGGGGCCTCCTCCGCAGCAGCCTCAGCAGCCGGAGCAGCAGCAGCCGACTTCTTGGCCGACTTCGGCTTCGGGTTCACCGGCTCGAGGACGAGCTCGATCACGGCCATCGGGGCATTGTCGCCCTTGCGGTTGCCGATCTTCGTGATGCGGGTGTAGCCGCCCTCACGGTCGGCGACCAGCGGCGCGATCTCAGTGAACAGGACGTGCACGACTTCCTTGTCACCGATGACCGACGCCACCCGGCGACGGGCGTGCAGGTCGCCGCGCTTGGCGAACGTGACCAGACGCTCGGCCAGCGGACGCAGGCGCTTGGCCTTGGTCTCGGTGGTCGTGATCGAGCGGTGCGTGAACAGCGCTGCGGCGAGGTTCGCGAGCATCAGGCGCTCGTGTGCGGGTCCGCCTCCGAGGCGGGGTCCCTTCGTGGGCTTGGGCATTCTCAATTACTCCAGAGTGAAAAGTCGATCAGCAGATCAGATGGTCTCGTCGTCGTATCCGCCGTAGAAGTGCGCACCGTCGAACCCGGGAACCGAGTCCTTCAGCGACAGTCCCAGCGACACGAGCTTGTCGCGCACCTCGTCGACCGACTTCTGGCCGAAGTTGCGGATGTTCATCAGCTGGGTCTCCGAGAGGGCGACCAGCTCCGACACCGTGTTGATGCCCTCGCGCTTGAGGCAGTTGTACGAGCGGACCGACAGGTCGAGGTCTTCGATCGGCATCGACAGCTCGTTGGTGAGGACCTCGGCGACCGGCGCGGGGCCGATCTCGATGCCCTCGGCCTCGACGTTCAGCTCACGGGCCAGGCCGAACAGCTCGGTCAGCGTGCGACCGGCCGAGGCGACGGCGTCGCGGGGACTGATCGAGGGCTTGGCCTCGACGTCCAGCACGAGCTTGTCGAAGTCGGTGCGCTCACCGGCACGGGTGGCGTCGACGCGGTAGCTGACCTTGAGCACCGGCGAGTAGATCGAGTCGACGGGAACCTGCCCGGCCTCGGCGTACTCGTTGCGGTTCTGGGTCGCCGAGACGTAGCCGCGGCCACGCTCGATCGTCAGCTCGAGCTCGAACTTCGCGTTGTCGTTGAGCGTGGCGATGACCAGCTCGGGGTTGTGCACCTCGACACCGGCGGGGGCGGAGATGTCGGCGGCGGTGACCTCACCGGAGCCGGTCTTGCGCAGGTACGCCGTGATGGGCTCGTCGCGCTCGGACGAGACGACGAGCTCCTTGATGTTCAGGATGATCTCGGTGACGTCTTCTTTCACACCGGGGATCGTGCTGAACTCGTGCAGCACACCCTCGATGCGGATGCTGGTGACGGCGGCGCCGGGGATCGAGGAGAGCAGGCTGCGACGCAGCGCGTTGCCGATCGTGTAGCCGAAGCCGGGCTCCAGCGGCTCGATGACGAAGCGGCTGCGGAATTCGCCGATCTTCTCCTCGGTCAGAGTGGGACGCTGTGCAATGAGCACTATGTGTTCCTTTCAGTCACGTGCCCGCTATATGACACGTGCAGTTGGTGAGGTGTTGAGTTTTTCAAGACGACGGATGCCGGATGCCGTACCCGCAGTGCGAGTTCCGGCATCCGGCCCATCAAAGATCAGACGCGGCGGCGCTTCGGGGGGCGGCAGCCGTTGTGCGCCTGCGGGGTGACGTCCTGAATGGATCCCACCTCGAGGCCGGCGGCGGTGAGCGAGCGGATCGCGGTCTCGCGACCCGAGCCCGGGCCCTTCACGAAGACGTCGACCTTCTTGACACCGTGCTCGGCGGCCTGGCGGGCGGCCGACTCGGCGGCCATGCCGGCCGCGTACGGGGTCGACTTGCGCGAGCCCTTGAAGCCCACGCCACCCGACGAGGCCCACGCGATGACGGCGCCGGACGGGTCGGTGATCGAGACGATCGTGTTGTTGAACGTCGACTTGATGTGGGCGTGGCCCAGCGCGATGTTCTTCTTCTCCTTGCGGCGCGGCTTGCGCGCGGCGGTCTTGGCCTGTGCCATTTCTGCGTTCTCCTAAATCCTGGGGGCCCGCGCCTTAGCGCGCCTTCTTCTTGCCGGCGACGGTGCGCTTCGGGCCCTTGCGGGTACGCGCGTTCGTCTTCGTGCGCTGACCGCGCACCGGGAGACCGCGACGGTGGCGGATGCCCTCGTACGAGCCGATCTCGACCTTGCGGCGGATGTCGGCGGCCACCTCGCGGCGGAGGTCACCTTCCACCTTGTAGGTGCCTTCGATGTGGTCGCGAAGGGCGATGAGCTGGTCGTCGCTCAGGTCCTTGACGCGGATCGACTCGTCGATCTCGGTCGCGCGGAGGATCTCGACGGAGCGGGTCCGGCCGATTCCGTAGATGTAGGTGAGGGCGATCACCACGCGCTTATCGCGCGGGATGTCAACGCCGGCGAGACGTGCCATGCGGTTGTTCTCCTAGGAGTGTGTGGAGGTGTGGAGCAGAATCGGTGCCCGGGCCTCCGCCCCGGGGTGTCCCCCCGGCCTGCCGGGGTTCTGAATCTGCCTGTGTGCGATGTGAAGTTGTGAGTGTGTGGGAGTGGATGCCGCGGCATCCACTCTTCGTCAGCCCTGGCGCTGCTTGTGACGCGGGTTCGACTTGCAGATGACCATCACGACGCCGTGGCGGCGGATGACCTTGCAGTGGTCGCAGATGGGCTTGACGGACGGCTTGACCTTCATGGTGTTTCCTTTATCGCTGTCTTCGTACCGCGCGCACGGTGATGCGGCGCGGCCGTTACTTCTCAGCCGGTCTAGCGGTAGCGGTAGACGATGCGACCGCGGGTGAGGTCGTAGGGCGAGAGCTCCACGACGACGCGGTCTTCAGGGATGATGCGGATGTAGTTCTGCCGCATCTTTCCGGAGATCGTTGCGAGGACCTTGTGTCCGTTGGTGAGCTCAACGCGGAACATCGCGTTGGGCAGAGCCTCCGACACGACGCCCTCGATTTCGATGACACCGTCTTTCTTAGCCATAGCCTCGCTGACGCTTGTGCAGACCGGCTGGTCTGCGGTGAATGGGTGGTGGTGTCTCGACACGCCAAGATAGGCGCAAGGCACCAAAGAGTCAGTATACGTGGTATGCAGGACCCCGGCAACTCGACGTGCGAGACGGCGAGTGGATGCCGGTGTGGTCCAGGCCGGGGCGGGGCTGCGTCTGGGCTGCCCCGCCCCCGCCGCGTCACTGCAGGCGCGCCGAGATGTCGGCTGCCGGGTCGCCGGTGAGGCTGATGTACTCGTCGTTGATGACGAGCGTGGGCGTGCCGGCCGAGCCGGTGGTCGGGTCGGTGGGGATGTTCTGGGTCTGCTCGGCGACCAGGTCGTCCCAGGTGCGGTCGGCGATGCAGTCCGCGGCGCCGGTGGAACCGGCATCCTCCGCCATCGACACGAGCTCCTCGTCGGTGAGCCCGGCGCCGGTCGGGTTGGTCGCGAAGACCGCTGTATAGAAGGGGAAGGCCGCGGTGGGCTCGTCGTCGGCGACGCAGTACAGCGCGTTGGCCGAGCGCTTCGAGAAGTCGGTGCCGCTGGCGGCGTTCAGGCCGCTGAGGGCGACCGGGTGCAGGTTGAGGGTGATGCTGCCGGCCTCGAGCTCTTCCTCGATGGTCGGACCGTACGCCACCTCGAACTCCTGGCAGTGCGGGCAGTAGAAGTCGAAGTACAGGTCCACCTGGTTCGAACCGGTGCCGACGGCGATGCCGCCGGTCTCCTGGTTGATGCCGTCGCTGTCGGGGCGAGCGGCGGGGGCGGTGGCCGCGTTGTTCATCCAGACGACGAGGCCGATCAGGAGGGCGATGATGGCGACGACCGCCACGCTCACCCAGATCGCGAACCAGTTCGTCTTGTGCGCTGCTGTTGCCATCACTTCTCTCCCTGGATGCTTTCGCCCGTGTCGCGGCCTCAGCGGTGCCCGTCGCGCGTGACTCCGCCGCCGTCCATCCTCTCACCCCAAGTCTGTGCCCCACCTGCACACCCCCCCCACCCACCCACCCACCCATCGCCGAGCCGCATAGATACGCGCGAGCCGCATAGTTGCAGACGGACGCAGGTATGCGGCTCGGACAGATATGGGCGGCTCGGCGTGAAGTGGGGGGTCAGCGGGGAGTCACGCTGAAAGCTGCGAGTCGCCGGCCGAGTGCGGGCGCGGACGAGATGTGTGTGCTCATCCAGCGGGCGAACCGGCGATTCGTCGTCCCGCGGATCCAGTCTTCGCGGATCTTCTCTTCGAGCACGACTTGATCGGCGGTCTCGTCGTCAGCACGCAGACTCGCGTCGAGGTACTTTCCGGAACCGTCGAACTCACCCCAGGCCTCGGCATCGTCGATCCCGAAGTCGACGAAGTACCGGTTGCCGTGTGGCCCGGCGATCGGCACCTGCAGCCGTGGCGGCGCAAACCCGAGCCGCAGCAGGTACAGCCGGCTGATACTCTCCCCCGGCGACTGTGCTCGCCCGTCACCAATGGACAGCAGATATCGCGCACGCCGCACGCCTCGACCACCACGCGGGAGGCGCGTGCGGACTTGCTCACCGAAAGCGGCCGCGGCTTCCTCGTCGTACGTGAGGGCGTCGTCATGCCAGGCGATCTTGCGAATCGCGGCATCCAGCAAAGCGATACCGGTCTCCTCCGAAGAGAACCTGATCATGTCCGCGACAGTGCGGGCCAGTGCTGTGCACCGGATGCCGTCGATGGTGACGATGTCGGCGTCGGGAACCGCCACCTGGTGGCGCGCAATCAGTGGATCAGCCGCCTTGACATGGCCGTTCCCGGTAGTGCCGGCGACGTGCACGCGGCGCGGCTCGACCCGGGTGAGCGGCAGCCCGTGCAGCACGGCGGCGGAGCACAACACGTAGACCATGCGCGAATCCTCCGGTCGTCGCGCATGCGAGGCGACGACCCGCATGATGTGGCGCTCCTCCGGCCAGAGCGCGTTCCAGGCCGCGGTGTCGATGTACCAGGCGCGGTCGATGCGGTGTAGCTTCTCGTCACGCACCTGTGTCGTGAGGGCTCGGGAGGACCAGCCGGCACGGACCATTTCCGCGCGGGAACACATCTTTGCGGAGGCTTCGTGGACAAGCATTCCGCCACCTTCCCGCAGCCGGGGAGGCCATGGCGGCGGCCCGCAGCACTTAGTGGACAATTCCGGGTCCGCCTCGCCTGTGGAGGAGGCTCCGGCATCCGTCGCGCTGCTGCCACCTGACTCACGCGCCCGCACCTCACTCCCCCTCGCCGACCTCTCCGAGCTCGCCAACCTCGCCGACCTCGCCAATCTCGCCAACCTCGCCAACCTCGCCAACCTCGCCAACCTCGCCAACCTCGCCAACCTCGCCGACCTCGCCGACCTCGCCGAGCCGCATATCAGCGTCCCAGCCGCATAGATGCGGGCGGATGAAACTAGGCGGCTCGCGCGAATGTATGCGGCTCGGCGGGAGGGTGGGCGCGTGGGGGGGCGCGGTGACTAGGCGAGGGGCGTGGGGGTCACGTTGAAGGGCGCGAGGCCGGCGGCACCGCCGTCGGCGGCGGTCAGCACCCAGATTCCGTCGGCGTGCACGGCGACGCTGTGCTCCCAGTGCGAGCCGTCGCTGCCGTCGACCGTCGAGACGGTCCAGTCGTCGTCCTGCACGAAGGTGGCATCCGAGCCGGCGGTGATCATCGGCTCGATCGCCAGGCACAGGCCCGGGCGCACCTCGGGTCCGAGGTCGGCGACGCGGTAGTTGAACACCGTGGGCGCCTCGTGCATTTTGCGCCCGATGCCGTGGCCGACATAGTCGCGCAGGATGCCGTAATCCTCACCCGAGGACTCGACGTAGGTCTGCACGGCGTCGCCGACCTCGCCGACGCGCTTCGCCGACGCGAGCGCGGCGATGCCGGCCCACAGCGACCCCTCGGTCACATCCGACAGGCGCTGCCGGGCCCCCACAACCTCGGGGCGGGACGGGTCGGGAACCACGATCGTGATCGCGGAGTCGCCGTTCCAGCCCTCGAACTGCGCGCCGCAGTCGATCGACACGATGTCACCCGGCTCGAGGACGCGCGACCCGGGGATGCCGTGCACGACCTCGTCGTTGACCGAGATGCAGGTGGTGTGCCGGTATCCGCGCACCAGCTGGAAGTTCGATTCCGCACCGCGATCGGTGATGAGGGTGGATGCCACGGCATCCACTTCACTGGTCGTCACACCCGCGGTGACGAATGCGCGCACGGCGTCCAGCGCCGCGGCGGTGATGAGGCCGGGTGCGACCATCGCCCGCAGCTGGGCGGGAGTCTTGTAGATCGAGCGGCGCAGCACAGCGAGTCAGGCCGAGAGGCTCTGCGACCCGGCCGCCGCGATGCCGCGGGCCGCGAGGGCAGCGGTGATGCGCGCGGTGATCTCGTCGAGCGAGCCGACCCCGTCCACCGCGTCGACGACGCCGCGGGCGCGGTACAGGTCGAGGATCGGGGCGGTCTCGTCCTCATAGATCTTCAGGCGCTTGGCGATCGACTCTTCGTTGTCATCGTCACGGCCCTGCTCCGTCGCCCGCAGCGACAGGCGATGGATCGACTCTTCGCGGGGCACCGACAGTTCGATCACCGCGGTGAGCGGCTCGCCGCGCCCGTCGAGGAACGCGTCGAGGTCGTTCACCTGCGCCACATTGCGGGGGTAGCCATCCAGCAGGAAGCCGTTCGCGGCATCCCCCTGCTCGAGACGGTCACGCACGATCGCGCCGGTCAGCTCATCCGACACCAGGTCACCCGCGTCGATGATCGCCTTGACCTTGACGCCGAGCTCGGTGCCGTCCTTGACGTTGGCGCGGAAGACATCGCCGGTCGATACGGCCGGGATCCCCAGCGCCTCTGCGATCCGGACGCCCTGGGTGCCCTTGCCCGAGCCCTGCGGGCCGATGATGAGGAGGCGTGCTGGAGTCGTCGTCATGAGCGAAGAAGCCCTTCGTAGTGTCGCTGCTGGAGCTGCGCGTCGATCTGCTTGACCGTGTCCAGACCCACACCGACGATGATCAGGATCGAGGCGCCACCGAACGGGAAGTTCTGGTTCGCGCCGACCGTGGCCAGGGCCACCAGCGGGATCAGGGCGATCAGACCCAGGTAGATGGAGCCCGGCAGCGTGATGCGGGTGAGCACGTAGTCGAGGTACTCGGCCGTGGGACGGCCGGCACGGATGCCGGGGATGAACCCGCCGTACTTCTTCATGTTGTCGGCGACGTCGACCGGGTTGAAGGTGATCGCGACGTAGAAGTAGGTGAATCCGATGATCAGCAGGAAGTAGGTGAGCATGTAGATCGGCGAGTCGCCGGTCGTGAAGTTCGCCTGCACCCAGGTGACCCAGCCGGGGACGTTGCCGTCGGCGTCGGGGGTGGCGTTGAACTGCGCGATCAGCGACGGGATGTACAGCAGCGACGAGGCGAAGATGACCGGGATCACACCGGCCATGTTGACCTTGATCGGGATGTACGTGTTGGTGCCGCCGACGGTGCGCCGGCCGACCATGCGCTTGGCGTACTGCACCGGGATGCGGCGCTGCGACTGTTCGACGAACACGACCAGCGCGACCACGACGATGCCGATGGCCAGAACCAGGAGGAAGACCTCGAAGCCACGGGCGACCCAGATGGCGCCCATCGCCGACGGGAAGGTCGCGGCGATCGACGTGAAGATGAGGAGCGACATGCCGTTGCCGATGCCACGCTCGGTGACCAGCTCGGCGAACCACATGATGAGGCCGGTGCCGGCGGTCATCGTGAGGATCATGAGCAGCTGCGCCCACCAGGCCTGGTTGGTCAGCAGCTCTTCACACTCGGGAACGCCGGTGATGCCGAACAGCTGGCCCGAGCGGGCGACCGTGATCAGCGTCGTGGACTGCAGCAGCGCGAGCGCGATCGTGAGGTAGCGGGTGTACTGCGTCAGCTTCGACTGGCCCGCCTGACCCTCTTTGTACAGGGTCTCGAAGTGCGGGATGACCACGCGCAGCAGCTGCACGATGATCGTCGCGGTGATGTACGGCATGACGCCGAGCGCGAAGATCGACAGCTGCAGCAGAGCCCCGCCGGAGAACAGGTTGACCAGGCCCAGCAGGCCCTCGGTCGACCCGGCCGTGGCGAGACACGACTGCACGTTCGGGAAGTCGACGAACGGAGTCGGAACGTGGGCTCCGAGCCGGTACAGGACGATGATGCCCAGGGTGAAGGCGATCTTCCGCCGCAGATCCGGAGTGCGGAAGACCCGCGCGATGGCGCTGAACAAGGGGATTTCCTCCAGTGGAATGGACGGTGCCTCGGGGGACACCGTCTACCAGAGTACGGCAACAGGGGCCGGAGGCTGGCTCCGGCCCCTGTCACAGGACTACTTGATCGAACCGCCCGCGGCGACGATCTTCTGCTCGGCAGAACCCGAGACCTTGTCGACGGCCACGTTCAGCGCGACGGTGATGTCACCGTTGCCGAGAACCTTGACCTTCTCGTTCTTGCGGACAGCACCCTTGGCGACGAGGTCGCTCACGGTGACGTCTCCGCCCTGGGGGTAGAGCTCAGCGAGCTTCTCGAGGTTGACCACCTGGTACTCGACGCGGAACGGGTTCTTGAACCCGCGCAGCTTCGGCGTACGCATGTGGAGGGGCATCTGCCCACCCTCGAAGCCGACCTTGACCTGGTAGCGGGCCTTGGTGCCCTTGGTGCCACGGCCGGCGGTCTTGCCCTTCGAGCCCTCACCGCGACCCACGCGGGTCTTGGCGGTGTTGGCGCCGGGGACCGGACGCAGGTGGTGAACCTTCAGCACGCCCGGGCGCGCGACGTCGCCGGCCGACTTCTTCGCGGCATCCTTCTTCGGCGCAGCCTTGGTGGCCGTCGCCTTCTTCTCAGCCTTCTCGGCCATCAGTCGATCTCCTCAACCTTCACGAGGTGCGCGACGGTCTTGACGTAGCCGCGCACCTGCGCGTCGTCGGGACGGACGACGGAGTCGCCGATCCGCTTCAGACCGAGCGAACGCAGCGTGTCACGCTGGTTCTGCTTCTCGCTCACCTTGGACTTGATCTGGGTCACCTTCAAGCGGCTCGCCATCAGACACCTGCCTTCTGCGCAGCGGCGGCCTTGGCCTCGTTGCGGATGATGATCTCGGGCACGACGGCGTCGTAGTCGAGGCCACGGCGAGCGGCCACGGCGCGGGGCTCTTCGAGCATCTTCAGCGCCGTGACGGTCGCGTGCACGATGTTGATCGTGTTCGACGAACCGAGCGACTTCGACAGCACATCGTGGATGCCGGCGCACTCGAGCACGGCACGCACCGGGCCACCGGCGATGACACCGGTACCGGCGGCGGCCGGACGCAGGAGCACCACACCGGCGGCTGCCTCACCCTGCACGGGGTGCGGGATGGTCGAGCCGACGCGGGGCACGCGGAAGAAGTTGCGCTTGGCCTCTTCGACACCCTTCGAGATGGCCAGGGGCACCTCGCGGGCCTTGCCGTAGCCGACGCCGACGAGTCCGTTGCCATCGCCCACGACGACCAGCGCCGTGAAGCTGAAGCGACGACCACCCTTGACGACCTTCGACACGCGGTTGATCGTGACGACGCGCTCGAGGAACTGGTTGTCGCCCCGGTCACGCGAGTTGCGGCTGTCGCGACCCTGGTTGCGCTCGCGGCCACCGCGACGCGGCTCGCGCTCGCGCTCGGCGGGCGCCTCGGCGGCGGGGGCCTCGGCCCCGGCAGCTGCCGTCTGCTCGGTGGTCACTTCGGTCTCCTTGTTGTCACTCACAGGTTCAGCCCTCCTTCGCGGGCGCCCTCGGCGATCGCGGCGACGCGACCGGCGTAGCGGTTGCCGCCACGGTCGAACACGACGTCCTCGACGCCGGCGGCCTTGGCGCGCTCGGCGACCAGCTCGCCGACCTTGCGGGCCTTGGCGGTCTTGTCACCGTCGAACGCGCGGAGGTCGTTCTCGAGCGTGGAAGCGGATGCCACGGTCTGGCCCTTGCTGTCGTCCACCAGCTGCACGAAAACGTGGCGGGCGGAACGGGTCACGACCAGGCGCGGGCGCGCCTCGGTGCCCACGACCTTCTTGCGAAGGCGGGCGTGACGACGCGCACGCGCGTCGGTCTTCGACTTCACAGCCATGATTACTTACCAGCCTTTCCGGCCTTGCGACGGACGACCTCGCCCGCGTACCGCACACCCTTGCCCTTGTACGGCTCGGGCTTGCGGATCTTGCGGATGTTGGCGGCGGCCTCACCGACGGCCTGCTTGTCGATGCCGCTGACCGTGACCTTGTTGTTGCCTTCGACGGTCAGGGTGATGCCGGTGGGGGCCTCGACGAGCACCGGGTGCGAGAAGCCGAGCGCGAACTCGATCGCGGTGCCCTTCTGCTGCACGCGGTAGCCGGTGCCGACAACCTCCAGGCCCTTGGTGTAGCCCTCGGTGACGCCGATGATGTTGTTGTTGATGAGGGTGCGGGTCAGTCCGTGCAGCGAACGCGACTCGCGCTCGTCGTCGGGACGGGAGACCACGACCTGGTCCTCCTCGACCTTGACCTCGATGGGCTGCGCGACGGTGAGCGCGAGCTCACCCTTCGGGCCCTTGACCTGCACATCCCGGCCGTCGACCGTGATGGTCACGCCGGCGGGAATGTCGATGGGAAGACGTCCAATACGCGACATGTCAGATCACCACACGTAGGCGAGGACTTCCCCGCCGACGCCCTTCTGCTCGGCCTGCCGGTCGGTCAGAAGACCGGAGGAGGTGGACAGGATCGCGACACCCAGGCCACCGAGGACCTTGGGCAGTTCGGTCGAGCGTGCGTACACGCGCAGACCGGGCTTCGACACGCGCTTGATGCCGGCGATCGACCGCTCGCGGTTCGGGCCGTACTTCAGCGTCAGCGTGAGCGTCTGGCCGACGCGCGCGTCGGAGACCTCGAAGCCGGCGATGTAGCCCTCCTGCTGGAGGATCTCGGCGATGGTGGTCTTGAGCTTCGAGCTGGGCAGTGCCACGGTGTCGTGGTGCGCCGAGTTCGCATTGCGCAGACGGGTCAGCATATCTGCGACCGGGTCTGTCATTACCATTGTTGATTCCTTTGGTTCAGGTGGTTTCGGATGCCGTTACACGACACCCGACCTTCGTGATGTGGTGCTTACTGTGCGTCGTCGGCCTTGAACGGGAAGCCGAGGTGACGCAGCAGCGAACGGCCCTCGTCATCGCTGTTCGCCGTGGTGACGATGGTGATGTCGAAGCCGCGGACGCGGTCGATCTTGTCCTGGTCGATCTCGTGGAAGACCGCCTGCTCCTGCAGACCGAACGTGTAGTTGCCGTGTCCGTCGAACTGCTTGGGCGACAGGCCGCGGAAGTCGCGGATGCGGGGCAGCGAGAGGTTCACGAGACGGTCGATGAACTCCCACGCACGGTCACCACGGAGGGTGACGTGCGCGCCGATGGCCTGGCCCTCACGCAGCTTGAACTGCGCGATGGACTTGCGGGCCTTCGTGACGACCGGCTTCTGGCCGGTGATCTTGACGAGGTCTGCGACCGCGCCATCGATGACCTTGCTGTCGCGCGCGGCCTCACCGACGCCGGTGTTGACGACGACCTTGACGATCCCGGGGATCTGCATGACGTTCGGGTAGCCGAACTCTTCCTGCAGCGCCGTCTTGATCTCGGCCTGGTACTTCTGCTTCAGGCGGGGCTGGATCTTGCCAGCCGCCGCGGCAGTGGTGGTGCTCATGTTCAGAGGTCCTTGCCTGACTTCTTCGCGTAGCGCACGCGGACGGTGCGCTTGACGCCGTCCTTCGTCTGGTCCTCGACCCGGTGGCCGACGCGGGTCGGCTTCTTGGTCTCGGGGTCGACGAGCGCGACATTGGAGATGTGGATGGGGGCTTCCATCGTTTCGATGCCGCCCGTCTTCGCGCCGCGCTGGGACTGGCCCACGCGGTTGTGCTTGGTGACGTAGTTCACGCCTTCGACGATGATGCGGTTCTGCTCGACAAGGATCTCGAGGACCTTGCCCTGCTTGCCGCGGTCGCCGCCGCGCTCGGGCTTGGGGCCCGTGATGACCTGAACCAGGTCGCCCTTCTTGATCTTCGCCATGATCAGATGACCTCCGGGGCCAGCGAGACGATCTTCATGAACTTCTTGTCACGAAGCTCACGACCGACCGGTCCGAAGATGCGGGTGCCACGGGGCTCCCCGTCGGTCTTCAGGATGACGGCGGCGTTCTCGTCGAACTTGATGTACGAACCGTCGGGACGACGGGTCTGCTTCTTGGTGCGGACGATGACGGCCTTGACCACATCGCCCTTCTTGACGTTGCCGCCCGGGATCGCGTCCTTGACGGTCGCCACGATGATGTCGCCCAGACCGGCGTAGCGGCGGTTGGACCCACCGAGCACGCGGATGGTGAGCAGCTCCTTGGCGCCGGTGTTGTCGGCGACCTTGAGGCGGGACTCGTTCTGAATCACTTGGCCTTCTCCAGAATCTCCACCAGACGCCAGCGCTTGGTGGCGCTCAGCGGGCGGGTCTCGTTGATGACGACGAGGTCGCCGATGCCGGCAGTGTTGCCCTCATCGTGCGCCTTCACCTTCGAGGTGCGACGGATGACCTTGCCGTAGAGGGGGTGCTTCACGCGGTCCTCGACCTCGACGACGATCGTCTTGTCCATCTTGTCGCTGACGACATAGCCGCGACGCGACTTGCGGTAGCCACGGGCGTCGACGTCGCGCACGTCGTGCGCGGCCGACTCGTGTCCGGCAGCCTGCACGGGAGCCTCGACGGTCTCCACCTTCTCGGCAGCGGCCTTCTTGGCCGGAGCCTTCTTGGCGGGCGCCTTCTTCTCGGTCGTGTCAGCCATTACTCGGCCTCTTCCTTCACGGCCTCGTCAGCGGCATCCGCCTTCTTGGCCTTCTTCTTCGCCTTCGTCGCCACTTCAGCGGGCGCGGGGGTGGCACGGATGCCGAGCTCGCGCTCACGGATGACGGTGTAGAGCCGCGCGATGTCGCGCTTGACGGCGCGGATGCGACCGTGGCTCTCGAGCTGGCCGGTGGCCGACTGGAAGCGCAGGTTGAACAGCTCTTCCTTGGCCTTGCGCAGCTCCTCGACGAGGCGCTGGTCCTCGAACGTGTCCAGCTCGCTCGGGGCGAGCGTCTTGGTGCCGACAGCCATTATGCGTCGCCCTCCTCGCGCTTGATGATGCGTGCCTTCAGGGGCAGCTTGTGGATTGCACGGGTCAGCGCCTCGCGGGCGAGCGTCTCATCGACACCCGCGACCTCGAACAGCACGCGACCCGGCTTGACGTTCGCGACCCACCACTCGGGCGAGCCCTTACCGGAACCCATGCGGGTTTCAGCCGGCTTCTTGGTGAGCGGACGGTCGGGGTAGATGTTGATCCACACCTTGCCGCCGCGCTTGATGTGACGGGTCATCGCGATACGAGCGGACTCGATCTGACGGTTGGTCACGTAAGCGGGCGTGAGGGCCTGGATACCGTACTCGCCGAAGGAGACCTTCGTGCCGCCGGTGGCCTGGCCCGAGCGGCCCGGGTGGTGCTGCTTGCGGTACTTGACCTTACGGGGAATAAGCATCAGGCAGACGCTCCTTCTGCGACGGGGGCCTCGTTGCGCGGGCCACGACGGCGGTCGCCGCCACGGTCACGCGAAGGCTTCTGGTTGGCCTGCTCGCGAGCGAGCTCCTTGTTGGTGAGGTCGCCCTTGTAGATCCAGACCTTCACGCCGATGCGTCCGAAGGTGGTCTTGGCCTCGTAGAAGCCGTAGTCGATGTTCGCGCGCAGGGTGTGCAGGGGCACACGGCCTTCGCGGTAGAACTCCGAACGGCTCATCTCGGCGCCGCCCAGACGACCCGACACCTGGATGCGGACACCCTTGGCGCCGGCGCGCTGCGCGCCCTGCAGACCCTTGCGCATCGCGCGACGGAACGCCACGCGGGCAGCGAGCTGCTCGGCGATGCCCTGCGCGACCAGCTGAGCGTCGGCCTCGGGGTTCTTGACCTCGAGGATGTTCAGCTGGATCTGCTTGCCGGTCAGCTTCTCGAGGTCGGCGCGGATGCGCTCGGCCTCGGCGCCGCGGCGGCCGATGACGATGCCCGGACGGGCGGTGTGGATGTCGACGCGAACGCGGTCACGCGTGCGCTCGATCTCGATGCGGCTCACGCCTGCGCGGTCGAGGTTCGACTTCAGCAGGTTGCGGATCTTGATGTCCTCGGCCACGTAGTCGGCGTAGCGCTGGCCGGGCTTGGTGGAGTCCGAGAACCAACGTGACACGTGGTCCGTGGTGATGCCGAGGCGGAAGCCGTAGGGGCTGACTTTCTGTCCCATTACTTGCTCGCCTTCTTGTTGCTCGTGGCCTGCTCGGCGACCTCGGGGGTCGCGAGCTTGACCGTGATGTGGCTCGTGCGCTTCTTGATCTGGAACGCGCGACCCTGTGCACGGGGCTGGAAACGCTTGAGCGTCGTGCCCTCGTCCACGTACGCGTTGACCACGTACAGGTCCTGCTCGTCCAGATACTCGCCGTCCTTGTCCGCTGCGACACGGGCGTTGGCGACCGCAGATGCAACGAGCTTGTAGATCGGCTCGCTGGCACCCTGGGGCGCGAACTTCAGGATCGCCAGAGCTTCCTGAGCCTGCTTGCCCTTGATGAGCGCGACGACACGACGAGCCTTCTGAGGGGTCACGCGAATGTGCTTGACGCGTGCGATGGATTCGACCATGTGTACTCCTCCTCCTTCTCTCTGAGAGCGCCCCCGCGTCAGCGGCGGCGGCCCTTCTTGTCGTCCTTCTCGTGGCCGCGGAAGGTGCGGGTGGGCGCGAACTCGCCCAGCTTGTGACCGACCATGGTCTCGGACACGAACACGGGGATGTGCTTGCGTCCGTCGTGCACGGCGATCGTGTGACCCAGCATGGCCGGGACGATCATCGAGCGACGGGACCAGGTCTTGATGACGTTCTTGGTACCGGCTTCGTTCTGGGTGACCACCTTACGGAGCAGGTGCTCGTCGACGAAGGGGCCCTTCTTAAGACTGCGAGGCATCTTCCTCTCCTACCTACTTCCGCTTCTTGCCGGCGTTGCGCCGACGAACGATGTACTTGTCGCTCTCCAGGTTGGGGCGACGGGTCCGGCCTTCGGACTGACCCCACGGGCTGACGGGGTGACGTCCACCGGACGTCTTGCCCTCACCACCACCGTGCGGGTGGTCGACGGGGTTCATGGCGACACCACGCACGGTCGGGCGGATGCCCTTCCAGCGGTTGCGGCCGGCCTTGCCCCAGTTGATGTTCGACTGCTCGGCGTTGCCGACCTCGCCGATGGTCGCACGGCAGCGCGCGTCGACGTTGCGGATCTCACCCGAGGGCAGGCGAAGCTGCGCGTAGGGGCCGTCTTTGGCGACGAGGCGAACCGACGCACCGGCCGACCGGGCGATCTTCGCGCCGCCGCCGGGGCGGAGCTCGATCGCGTGGATCACGGTACCGGTGGGGATGTTGCGCAGCGGCAGGTTGTTGCCGGGCTTGATGTCAGCGCCGGCACCCGACTCGACGACGTCACCCTGCTGCAGCTTGTTCGGCGCGAGGATGTACCGCTTCTCGCCGTCGAAGTAGTGCAGCAGCGCGATGCGCGCGGTGCGGTTGGGGTCGTACTCGATGTGAGCGACCTTGGCGTTCACGCCGTCCTTGTCATTGCGACGGAAGTCGATGACGCGGTACTGGCGCTTGTGGCCACCACCGATGTGACGGGTCGTGATGCGGCCCTGGTTGTTGCGACCACCGGTCTTGCTCAGCGGGCGCAGCAGCGACTTCTCGGGCGTCGATCGGGTGATCTCGGCGAAGTCGGCCACCGACGAACCGCGACGACCCGGGGTCGTGGGCTTGTACTTGCGAATAGCCATGTCTCTAGTCCTCTATCCCAGCTGTCAGCCGACGGCCGTGAAGATGTCGATGGTGCCCGACTTCAGGGTCACGATGGCGCGCTTGGTGTCCTTGCGCTTGCCGGTGCCGAAGCGGGTGCGGCGGGCCTTGCCCGTGCGGTTGAGCGTGTTCACCGCGGCGACCTTCACGCCGAAGATCTTCTCGATGGCGAGCTTGATCTCGGTCTTGGTCGCGCGGGGGTCCACGAGGAACGTGTACTTGCCCTCGTCGATGAGCCCGTAGCTCTTCTCGGAGACGACCGGCTTGAGGATGACCTCGCGCGGGTCCTTGTTCAGGGCGACGTTCGCAGTAGTCATGCCGAGACCTCCTCGGTCTTGCCGGCCTTCGCAGCCACGAAGGCGTCGTAGGCGGCCTTGGTGAAGACGAGGTCGTCCGAGACGAGCACGTCGTAGGCGTTGAGCTGGTCGAACGTCAGCACGTGCACGTAGGCGAGGTTGCGGACGCTCTTGACGGTGATGTCGTCACCACGCTCGATGATCACGAGGACGTTCTTCTGCCTCGGGGCGAGCGCCTTCAGGACCGTGACAGCTGCCTTGGTCGACGGGGCGCCCTCGATGCCGAAGGCGTCGACGATGTGCAGGCGGCCACCGCGAGCGCGGTCGCTGAGCGCGCCCAGCAGGGCGGCGGCGACCATCTTCTTGGGGGTGCGCTGCGAGTAGTCGCGCGGCTTCGGGCCGTGGACGATGCCACCACCCTTCATCTGAGGTGCACGGATCGAGCCCTGACGGGCGTTACCCGTGCCCTTCTGCTTGAAGGGCTTGCGGCCGGCGCCCGAGACCTCACCGCGACGCTTGGTCGAGTGGGTGCCCTGGCGTGCCGCCGCGAGCTGCGCGACGACGACCTGGTGGATCAGCGGGATGTTCGTCTTGACGTCGAAGATCGCGGCGGGCAGCTCGACCGAGCCGGCCTTCTTGCCATCGGCCTTCACGACGTCGAGCGCGAGAGTCGAGTCAGCCATGTTCAGGCACCCTTCACTGCGTTGCGGACGTAGACGATGCGGCCACGTGCACCGGGGACGGCGCCCTTGACGAGCAGCAGACCCTTCTCGGTGTCGACGGCGTGCACCGTGAGGTTGAGGACGGTCACGCGCTCGCCACCCATACGGCCGGCCATGCGCATGCCCTTGAAGACGCGGCCCGGGGTCGCCGAGGCGCCGATCGAGCCGGGCTTGCGGTGGTTGCGGTGCGAACCGTGCGAAGCCGAAACGCCCTTGAAGTTGTGGCGCTTCATGACACCCGCGGTGCCCTTGCCCTTGCTGGTGCCGACGACGTCGACCAGCTGGCCTGCCTCGAAGACACCGTCGACGGTGAGCTCCTGACCGAGTGAGTAGTCAGCAGCGTCCGCCGTGCGGATCTCGGTGAGGTGGCGACGCGGGGTCACACCGGCGGCCTCGAAGTGGGCCGTGGCCGGCTTGTTGACCTTGCGGGGGTCGATCTGCCCGTAGGCGATCTGAACCGCGTTGTAGCCGTCCTTCTCGGGCGTGCGAACCTGGGTGACCACGTTCGGAGCGACCTCGATGACGGTGACGGGAACGAGCTTGCCGTTCTCGTCCCAGACCTGGGTCATGCCGAGCTTGGTGCCCAGCAGCCCCTTGGAAATCTTGGAGTTGATGTCAGCCATGTCGAACCTCAGAGCTTGATCTCGATGTTGACATCGGCCGGCAGGTCAAGACGCATGAGCGAGTCGACCGCCTTGGGGGTCGGGTCGATGATGTCGATCAGGCGCTTGTGGGTGCGCATCTCGAAGTGCTCGCGGCTGTCCTTGTACTTGTGGGGCGACCGGATGACGCACACGACGTTCTTCTCGGTCGGAAGGGGCACGGGGCCCACAACGGTTGCGCCCGCACGGGTCACTGTGTCGACGATTTTGCGCGCCGACGTGTCGATGACCTCGTGGTCATACGACTTCAGGCGAATGCGGATCTTCTGTCCCGCCATTGTCTGCTCACTCTCTTTCTCGCGTCATACCTCGGGGGCATTGGACGCACGGGGCGCTTGCGCGCCGGGCACTTGTTCATCACCGGGGTGATGGATGCTGCACCGCTGTTCTGATGTCAATCCGCAGGGCGAGCCCGCGGCATCCACTCCCCCGCCGTGCGCACGCGCACGAGCCCGGTTTCCCGAGACGGTGTGGGGGATGGATGAGTGTTCTGCTACCCGCGGCCTAGAACCCTGCACCCGTACCCTCAGCTGAGGAGGCGCCGCCTATGCACTGCCTGGCAGTGATTCCGGCGCACGCGCGAGCGCTGCCGGAAGTGTGGAACCTGTACAGTCTACGTGCCGCCCGGGCGTGTCGCAAACCCGGGCGTGTCGCGCTCGGCGTATCCTCAGCCGGCGCCGCCTCTCACCCTTCACCCCACCCCCCGCAAGGTGCCCACCCTCCCCCGCGAGGTGGCCACTCCCCCCGCGAGGTGGCCACTCCCCCCGCGAGGTGGCCACTTCTCCCGCGAGGTGGCCACTCCCCCCGCGACGTGGTCGGCCATGTCACCGCGCGAATGACCACCTCGGCATCGAAGGAACCACCTCGGCGCAAAGAGGGGACAGCGCCAGCTCGGCGAACGACCGGGCCACACAGCGGCCAGCGATATCTCACGGCAGCAGGCTGATTGACCGGAGGTACTGGGCGAAGGCCTCGATGTCGGGCATCTCGGCGAATCCGAAGCGATCGGGGCGCCATCCTGTCACGCGACGAACCCAGCGCTCGCGGTCGTCCTGATCCGCCTTCACGTCTTCGGCCTTCCGCTCGCCGAGCAGGTACGGATCCTCGTACTTGGCGTTCCCGTCGAATTCCAGCCATCGCCCCAGGTGTGGCAACGCGAAATCGAGGAGGGCGATGCGGCCGCTCCCGTTGTCGACGCGGTACTGCAGCTCCGGGGTAGGAGCTCCGAGCAGCAGCATCCACAGCCGGGCGACCGATTCGCCGGGCAACTGCGCGCGGCCGTCGGCGATCTCCGTCACGAACCGCGCCTGCCGGATCCCGCGTGCGCCTATGTGCGCATCGATGCGTCGAGTCACCCGCGCGCGGAACTCTTCTGCAGCGTCGACGTCGAGCGCGTGCTTCGTGTCATCCCAAGCGACCGCCCGCAGTGCGGCGTCGAAGATGACCACCGCGGCTTCGAGCGAAACCGCTCGGATTGCGTCATACACGGTGCGATCGAGGGTGGTCACGCGAATGCCGTCGATGATCTCCAGGTCGCCGTCCGCGACCGGAACGTGATGTCGGACGACGTCGGCCGCGTCGTGGCGCGTGTTGGCACCGGGGCATATGACGTCGATGCGGTCGGAGCGCACGCGGTATAGCGGCAGGCGGTGCATCGCTGCTGCAGTCGCGTGGGATGCCACTGCCGTGGCGTTGCTCATGCGCGCGAACACGGCGTGCACGAGGGTCCGGATCCGACCCTCGGAGTACAGCTCATCCCACTCGCGGGCCCACACGCGCACGCCAGGTCGCACGGTCGCGATCGTCTCGTCGGGGATGGACCGCGTGCGGCGGAACGTCTCCGGCACAGGGCGCGCACGGCTGGGGCGTTCGCGGCGTTCGAGCATGCCGACAGCCTGACGGATCCCCGTCTCCCGTGGGCGCCGAGAACCACGCTCTGTGGAATGTCCACTCCCGGCCGCGCACCGCCTGTGGATAACTCGCACCCGCCCTCGCCTGCCGCAGCCCGCGACTTCCTTGCCTCCCCCGCCCCGAGGTGGTCATTCTCCCCGCGAAGCGGTCACTCTCGCGCCCACCTGGTCGGCCAGGTCAGCGAGAAAGCGACCAGGTCGGCGAGAGAGTGGCCAGGTCGGCGAGAGAGTGGCCAGGTCGGCGGGAGAGGTGGGGGGCAGGTCGGCGGGAGGGGTGAGGGGCGAGAACGGAAGGAGCGGGGGTGGATGCCGTGGCATCTAACCCCGCTCCGCATCACGGCTACTCGTTGCCGATGGACTTGTCGATGTTGTCGCGGACGCCGTCCACGTGCTCGTGGACGCTATCGGGAGCGACCTTCTTGACGAAGTCCGCGGCGGCGTCGAGCGCCTTGTCGCTGACGTCCTCGGCCTGCTCGGACTTCAGCGCGTCTCCGATCTTGTCCTTGTTCTGTTCCAGGAAGTCCTTGCCCTGGTTCACCAGATCGTCAATGCCCATACGGCGCCCTTTCCACGAGACGGTTGCGCAGCACGCCTGCGCACGTGGTCTCATTCTGGCGCTGCGCGGGTGCGCTGCCAAGTGGCGGTCGACCCGACTCGGGCCGCGAAACCGCGAGACCACGAGACCACGAGACGGTGAAGCAACCAGACCGCGAAGCAGCGCGACAGCGCGACGTCGAGGTGTCAGGCGGACACGCGCGCGTCCGCGCCACGCTCGAACTCGTACCGTTCGATGACACGGTCGTCGCGCTGCGCCACGACCGCGCGCAGGATGAGCACCAGCAGCACGCCGATCGTGGCGCCGACGGAGTTGGCGATGAGGTCCGACACCGTCGCGTAACGCGCCGAGAGCACGGTCATCTGGATCAGTTCGATCATGCCCGACAGCACCGGGCCGAGCAGGAACATCGCCGCCCACCAGGTCATCGGCAGCGCCAGGCCGAACAGCAGGCCGACCGGGATGAACAGCGCGATGTTGGCCGTGAACTCGATGAACGCGTAGTCGACGAACCCGGGTACGCCGCGTTCGTGCAGTTCGGCGATGACCCGGTCGATCAGGCCGGCCACCGGCTGGTCGATCGGGCTCGGCCAGAACACGACGAAGGCGAGGAAGCCGCCGTAGCCGAGGGCGAGCATCCACACGAGGGCGTGGCGGGGACCGCTGGTGCTGGGAGCTGGCATCCGTCGATCCTACGGAGTCGTTCCTGCGGAACGGTGATGAGGCGTCAGTGGGCGCCGTTGCCGGGCGCGAGAACCGCCCGGAAGGTGCGGAACAGGATCTGGAGGTCCTGCGTGAACGACCAGTTCTCGACGTAGTAGAGGTCGAGGCGCACGGCGTCGTCCCACGAGAGTGTGGAGCGTCCGCTCACCTGCCACAGTCCGCTCATGCCGGGTTTGACCATCATGCGGCGCCGCGCGGCTGCGTCATAGAGCGCGACCTCTGCCTGGCGCTGCGGGCGCGGGCCGACGAGGCTCATGCGGCCGACGAAGACGTTGAACAGCTGCGGCAGCTCGTCGAGCGAGTGCTTGCGGATGAACCGGCCGACCCGGGTGATGCGCGGGTCGTCGTTCACCTTGAACAGCGGCCGGTCGCTCGTGCCCTGCAGGTCGAGCAGGCTCGCGAGCTGGTCGTCGGCGTCGGCGACCATCGAACGGAACTTGAGCATCCCGAACTCGCGGCCGCGCCGGCCGATGCGCACCTGCCGGTAGATCACCGGGCCGGGTGCGTCGACCATGATCGCGATCGCGGTCGCGATCATGATCGGCGAGAGAACGATGATCAGCACGCTGGCGCCGATCAGATCGAAGGTGCGCTTGGCGACCCGCTTGGCCCCCTCGAGACGCGGGTAGTCGACGTGCACGAGCGGCAGCCCGGCTGCGGGCCGGGTGTGGATGCGCGGGCCCGCGACATCGGTGAGCGCCGGGGCGACCACGAGGTTGCCGTCGCGGTCGGCGATGTCCCAGCCGAGCTGGCGGGTCATCACGGGGTCGAGATCATCGGCGCCCGCGACGATGATGGTGTCGGCATCAGCGGCATCCATCGCCTGCGTGACGTTCGTGAAGCCGCCGACCACGGGGATGCCATGGATGCTGGCCTCGACCCGGCCGCTGGTGGCCACACCGACGATCTCGAAGCCCGAGCCGTGGGTGCGCCGGATCGCGTTGATGACGTGGCCCGCCTTGACCGGCTCGCCCAGCACGATCGTGCGATGCACGTACTTCGAGTTGCGCTGCTGTTCGCGCAGCCACTGCCGCCAGAGCCAGCGCGTGAAGATCAGCGCCACGACCCCCACGGGCATCGCGATGAGGAACAGTCCGCGCGAGATCTGCATCTGCAGGAAGAAGGCGAGGGCGATGCAGAAGGCGAAGACCGCGATCGTCGCGTTGACGATGCGGCGGTATTCGAGAATGCCGTTGCCGACGATGTGCCGCTCGCGCGTATCGGCGATGCTGAGCCCGGCCAGCCAGACGAGCGCGACGACGGCCAGGGCGAACCAGTAGGGGACGTGGAACCCGCCCGGCCACGAGACGTCGACGGACTCCGGCGGCAGCCCCAAGAACCGGAAGGCGAGCATCGTGACCACGATGACGATGACGTCGCTGTAGACGAGCCGGCCCGCATATCGCTCGGGCCAGTCTCGCGAGGTGCGACGAGCGCTGACGAGATCCGCGGCCTGACTGACCCGCTTGTCGGCCTTGCGCAGCCGCGGCGAGGAACGACTCATCCCGGGCCCGCGATCCACCGCGCTGTCAATCACGAGCTGCCGTTCCCCCCTCGTTCGTCCGGGCGCACGGAGTACAGGCTACTCGCCTCCGACGAGCTGTTCTGCTCTACGCGCCGCGCAGTGTCTCAGCTGCAGGTGTCGGACGTCGTGAGCTCCGTGGCCCGGACCATCGGCGTCGTGCGCACCTCGAGCGGTCCGAAGTCGCCGGTTCCGGTGAACGTCGCGCTCACGTTGACCGTCTCGCCCGGCGTGATGCGCATCTGGAACGGCGCCACGACACGACCGAGATCGACGTTGCCCTCGCGGAACGACTCGACCCAGTTGCCGTCGACGCTCACGCTCTCGACCTCCATGCCGGGGGGCGCGTACATGTACACCTGCGTGCTGAAGAACTCGCTGCCGTTGCGGTAGCTCTGCACATACCGCGGCAGCGCGTCGGCTTCTTCCTGCGTGAGGTCGAGCGTCAGCGTCGTGGTGGCGGTGAGCGTGGTCACCCCGACGGCGCAGGTCATGGTCGTCGCGACGGCGGAGTCCATGTAGTAGTCGATCTTCGAGGCGGAGACATCGCGGAAGAAGACGCCGAGCGTCGTCTGCTCATCGTTTGTCGTGGGAAGGATGCCGGAGATCCGCCCGCCGTCATCGAGTACCGACTGCAGGTCGGCGTCGGCCATCCAGGCCATGATGCTGCCCTGCTCGACGCTCTCGTTGACGGCCCAGGCCATGTCCTTGAGGTTGAAGTCGCCGGAGGCGATCTTCTCGAACATCTGCGATGCCGTCGACGCGAAGAACGCGTCCGTGGCCGCAGCCCCGAATCGCGTGTACGCGTCCCACCGCTCGTAGACGTCGCTGAGGAGCACGTCGACCGCGTTCTTGTCGTCGATGGTGGTGTCGTCGACCGTGATCGGCCCGGTCGCGACCAGAATCCGCGACAGCGCGACCGGATCGATCGAGATGACTCCATCGATCTGGGTGTCGTCGATGTCACGGTTCCAGAACGCGGTGATCATCTGCGCCGCGGCCGGCCAGTCGGGCTGCGTCGTGGACATGTTGATGCGCTTGCCCAGAGTCGAGCCGTAGAGCGCGGCAGCACCCTCCGAGACCTCGACGTCGATCGTCTGCTTCTCTTCGAACGAGCCGCTGCTGGCCTGCGCGGCGATTGCAAGGTCACCGGCGGTCGCGCTGACGAGGGTCTGGGATGCCGCGCTTCCGCCGAGCGGCAGAGACTCGGCGTTGTTCTGGAACACCAGCAGATAGTTCTTGGGCGACTCCGCGCCCAGCAACGTCGGCAGCATCTCGAGCAGCGGCTGCGTCGGCTCGAGCACGGCGGCGATCTCGTCCACACCGTCTCGCACGGGACCGACCAGCGAGGACGACCCGGCGACGGTGAGGAGCTCTTCGGTGACGGGCCGCAGCGAGTCCGCACCCGACTCGATCACCGGCAGCGTGCGCGCGAGGATCTTGCCCTGCCCGTCGCCCTGCATGGTGAGGACGGGCATGCCGATGTCGTTGGAGATGACATCGAGCGCTTCGGCCGCCAGTCGCACGCCGCGCAGGTTGTCCCCGGCCCAGGGGATGAACTCCGCCATCCGCCAGACGGGATCGGCGGCGGCGGCGGCAGCCGACCCGGACTTGTCGGCGATGGTCTCGAACGTCGCGGTGATGTCACCGCTGTCCGACGCAGAGCTCAGAGCCGCTTTCGCATCGGTCAGGTCGTTCGCCACGGTGAATGCTCGAAAGCCCAGCCATGCGGCGAGCGCGAGGACGACGATGGCCACAGCGCCGACGATGAGCCAGATCGTGCGACGGCGTCGACGGGCGCCGTCGCCGGAGCGTTCGGCCTTCTCGGCGGGCGGCGGTGGCGTCGCGGCGCGCTGCTGATCGGCCGCCGCGCGGGCCGCGCGTCGAGTCTCGGGTGGCATGGGTTCGATTTTACGGGGCCGGGGACTGTGAAACCGCTGGTGACGGGGTCTCGGCAGCGGTTGTGTCGGACACGGCGGAGATGAACGTGGGCCGGGCCCCGACGGTCACCGTCACGGTCCCGTCGACCGGTGCCACCACGGCGGTGGCGCCCGTCATCCGCGACAGCGTGAGCGGCACGTCGGACGGGATCTTCACCTGGGTGTCGCCGCCCGGCGCCCACGCGACGCGCACGGCGTCGTCGTCGGTGCCGAACCGGTACGACAAGACACCTGACGCCAGCGATTCGCTGTCCAGGTAGTCGCGACCGCCCAGTTCGGCGATCATCAGCGCCTGGGCGTACCCCACGGGCTTGGGCTGGAGCGCGGCGACGCCGTCCTTCTTCTGGTAGTACATGCCGAAGTTCCCCTCGTGCACGGCCGGGTCGGGGCTGTCGTTGACCAGGTCGTACCAGAAGTACTTCTCGACGCCCTTGGCCAGCGCCGTGATCGAGGTGCGCACGAGGTAGTCGGCCTGGACGTTGACCGGACGGCCACCGGTCTTGGACGACGTGCCCAGCTCGGTGATCCAGACGGGCCGGGTGTCGCCCGCGTGCTTCTGCATGCTGCCGCGTGCCTGGTCGATGATTCCCGCGAGGGACTCGGGGTTCGAGCTGACTTCGTACGGGTGGAAGCTCATGGCGTCGGCGTACTGCAGTCCGCCGTCCGCCCAGAGCCCGTCGAACCAGTCGGCGTCGTACCGGGCGGTGGAGCCGGCGATGAGTGGCAGATCGGCATCCACTTTTCGCACTTCCTCTTGAACGACCTTCAGCAGCGGCACGTAGCACGACGGATCCGTGCCGCAGGCCGTCCGGTTGAATCGCTCCTGGTTGAACTCGTTGAACACTTCGAGGCCGACGAGGTCGAACCGCTCGGCGATGGCGGCGGCGTACCGGCCGTAGGCCGCGATCGCCGCGGGCGTCTCGGGGGTCAGCTCGCTTCCGTAGAGCTTGTTGCCGTAGTTGACGATGCCGAGCAGATGGATGCCGTGGGCGTGCAGCCGCGCGAAGCTGTTGACATAGCGCTTGTCGAAGTCGTACTGACCCTTGGTCTTCTCGTTGTTCTTCCAGAGGATGTCGTTGCGCGCGAGCCCGACCCCGATCGAGGTGGCGAGGTCGGCCGCGTCTTCGTACCAGTCGCGCTCGACGTGCAGTCCGACGCCGAAGCGCTCGTCGACGGGCACGGACGTGCCCTCGTAGTCGAGCAGCCCCACCTTGGCCGACACGGAGGCACCGGCGGCATCCGTGACCGTCAGGGTGTAGTAGCCCTGCTCGATCCCGTCCAGCGCGATGGCGTCGATGGGGTTCGAGACAGTGGCAGAGCCCTGGGCGACGACGTCGCCGCCGTCGTTCGTGGCCTGCCACGTCGTGGTTCCGGTCGGCACCTGGAGCGCGAGAAGGGGGCTGTGCGTGGAGAGGATCAGTGAGCGGTTGAGGATGACATCGTCGACGTTGACGTTCTCGAAGGACGGGTTCGGCACGACGTTGTCGCCGCCGGCTGCCGGCACGAGCGCGACATCATCGAGGCCCAGTCCCGATACCGGGCCGTCGAGCACGACGCGCACCGACACGGTCGCGGCGTCGGCCGGTGCGACGTAGCCGGCGGTGACCTCGGTCCACTCTGCGCTGAGTTCGGGAACTTCGATCCGCGTGTCGCCGACGATGATCGTCGCGGCCACATCGGTCGGCAATGACGCGAGGACCCGCAGCTGGGCGGAGAACGCGTATCGCGTGCCGGCCTCGACTGCCACCTCGGATTCGAGTGCGGTGACTTCTCCGTCGACGACGGGCGCATCGACGTAGGCGGCGACCGAGCCCGTGGCTGCGTCGCCGACCTGCGGAAGCACCCGCGCGATCTTGGTCGTGGGTGCCTGCGCCCAGCCGGCGAGGTCGCCGAACGCGGGAACCGAGCTCGGCATGTCGACCGGGGTGGGCGTGGGCGTCGGGGTCGGTGTGGGAGTCTGAACCGGCGCCGTGGTGGCAGCGGGCGGCTCTGCGACGGTCGAGTTCGCGATGACGAGGGCGACGGCCGTGGCCCCCGCCGCTACGGCGAGCCCGCCGCCGAGAAACCACTGCCACTTGCGAACGCGCAAAACTCTTCACCTCAGTACTCGACAGGACACGTGCGAACCATCCTCACAGATCCTGTCTGGGAGGACGAACCACGCCGTAAGCAGCCGCGCGAGCTCGCGAGCTCAAGCTCGAAGACGCGCTCGACATAGCCCGGAATCTGCCCAGGGTCGCCACCGGCCAGACGGGTATTGGTCAGTCGCGGCCGTAGATGTCGCGGGTGTAGATCTTGTGGGCGACGTCGGCCAGCGCGTCGGTCGACCGGTTGGCGATGATCACGTCGGCGCGGGTCGCGAAGTCGTCGAGGTCGCGGACGACTTCGGAGTTGAAGAAATCGTCGTCCTCGAGCGTGGGCTCGTAGACGATGACGTTCACGCCCTTGGCCTTGATGCGCTTCATGATGCCCTGGATCGACGAGGCCCGGAAGTTGTCCGACCCCGATTTCATCACGAGCCGATAGATGCCGACGGTCTCGGGGCCTCGGGCGAGGATGTCGGCGGCCACGAAGTCCTTGCGCGTGCTGTTGGCGTCGACGATCGCCGCGATGAGGTTCTGCGGCACCTCGGAGTAGTTGGCCAGCAGCTGCTTCGTGTCCTTGGGCAGGCAGTACCCGCCATAGCCGAACGACGGGTTGTTGTAGTGCGAGCCGATACGCGGGTCGAGGCCCACACCCTCGATGATCTGCCGGGTGTCGAGCCCGTGCACGGCGGCGTAGGTGTCGAGCTCGTTGAAGTATGCGACCCTCAGCGCCAGGTAGGTGTTGGCGAAGAGCTTGATGGCTTCGGCCTCGGTCGGGTCGGTGAGCAGCACCGGCACGTCCGTGGCGACGGCACCTTCGAGCAGCAGGTCGGCGAACCGCTGCCCGATCGGGCCGCGATCGCCCACCACGATGCGTGACGGATGCAGGTTGTCGTAGAGCGCACGCCCTTCCCGCAAGAACTCGGGCGAGAAGACGATCGTCGCGGCCGGCCGCTCGGCACTCACCCGAGCCGTGAATCCCACGGGCACGGTCGACTTGACGACGATGGCGGCGTGGGGGTTGATCGTGAGGACCGCGTCGATCACCGACTCGACCGACGAGGTGTCGAAGTAGTTGGTCTCTTCGTCGTAGTTAGTCGGCGTCGCCACGACGACGAACTCGGCGTCGCGGTAGGCCGTCGCCGCGTCGAGGGTCGCGGTCAGGTTGAGATCGCGCGTGGCGAGGTACTCCTCGAGCTCGGCATCGGCGATGGGCGAGACTCGCCTGCCGAGCATCTCGACCTTGCGCGGGTCGAGATCGACAGCGACCACCTCGTGGTGCTGGGCGAGGACGACGGCATTCGACAGGCCGACATAGCCCGTCCCCACGATGGCGATCTTCATGGTCAAAAGCGTATCCCGGCCCGCAGGCATCATTTCTCCGCACCGGAGCACGAAAGCCACGCCGATAGACTCGACGCCGATGACTCCGGCGCCTCTGATCTCGATCGTCCTCCCGGTCTTCAATGACGAGGCGACGGTCGCGGCGGCGCTCGAGAGTGCGCTGCGACAGACGCTCCCTGAGATCGAGGTCATCTGCGTCGACGATGCGTCGACCGACGGCACCGCGGCGGTGATCGAGCGGTTCTGCGCCCGCGACCCGCGGGTGCGCCTGATCCGGCAAGAACGCAACCTGTCAGCGTTCCAGGCGCGGCGCGCCGGGATCTTCGCCGCCGAGGCCGAGCACCTACTCTTCCTCGACGGCGACGATGAACTGGTTCCGGATGCCGCAGAGAAGGCGCTCGCGCGGGCGCACGCCGCGGGGGCCGATCTGGTGGGCTTCGGCGTGACGGTCGTCGAGAGGGACGGAAGCACGGGCAACGCCTACGAGCGCCGACTGCAGCCGGTGCACCGTGCGCTCGACGGCGCGGAGGTGCTGCGGGGCCTGTTTCCGATCGGCACACCGGCCCAGGGCCAGCTGTGGCGCTATCTGTTCCGCACCCGGGTGCTGCGTGACGCGCACGCGTTGCTGCCCGACGAGCTCGCACTCCCGCGGGTCAACGACCTGCCCCTGATGTTTCTCGTGGCTGCCCTCGCGACGAGTTACGTGTCGACCGACGACAAGCTGTACCGCTACCATTTCGGGCGCGGCGGCAGCGGCCATCGCATCGACAGTGTGGAGCGCGCGGAGTTCTATGCGTCGGCGATCACCTCGATCGACAGCATCCGCCCTGCCGTGCAGGACCTGTCGCTCACGTGCTCCGATGCGACGCTGCTGCGCGAGTCGTACGAGTCGGCGCGCCTGTCGATCATCGGCTACGTGTGCTCGCAGGTGATCGACAAGAGCGACAGCACCGTGCTCGATGCCGCGCTGGCGCATCTGCACACCGTGGCATCCGCCCACGACATCGTCCATGCCGCGGCGCGGTTCTACCCCGCAACACTGACGACGCTGAAGTTCCACACCACGTGGCAGGGCATCGGCGACCGTCCGGTCCGCAGCGTCCTGCTCGCGACCTCGACGCTGCGAACGGGTGGCGTCTCCGCGGTGCTCGCTTCGCAGGCGCGGTATCTGCGCGACGCGGGGTATCGCGTGACGGTGGTGGCGCGCAGCGCCGGCAGCGACACCAGCGCCCTTCCCGCGGGCACCCCGTTCGTCGAGCTGACCGCGCGCGACCTCGTCGAGCGGCTCCAGCAGTGGGGCGAGATCTGCCGCACGCACGAGATCGACGTCGTCATCGATCACCAGGTGCTGTACACGAACTACTGGCCCGAGTTCGCGCTCATGGCGCGCGCCGAGGGCGCGGCGACCATCGGCTGGGTGCACAATTTCGTCGCACGGCCGGTGTACGACGGCAACGACCGGCTCACCCTCATCGAACGCTGCAGCAGCACGCTCGCCCAGCTCGTCACGCTCTCGCCGCTGGATGTCGCCTACTTCAAGCTGCGCGGAGTGATGCAGGTCTCATACCTGCCGAATCCACCCTCACCGCTGCTGGTCGAGTCCGCAGCGAAGACGGTGGACAAGATGCCGCCTACAGATCGCGTCGAGCTCGTTTGGTGGGGAAGACTTGAGCAGCGCACGAAACAGGTCTACGAGCTGATCGAGGTAGGTGTGCAGCTGCGTCAGCTCGGGATCGACTTCCGCCTCACGGTCATCGGTCCCGACTGGGACGACGTGACCGCGAAGAAGTTCAACGCGCGAGCACGTCGTCGAGGCGTCGGCGACCATGTCGTCGCCGTCGGGCCGCGGCGCGGCGAGCAGCTGATCCGGGCGATCGACGCCGCCGACGCCTTCGTGACCACCAGCATCATCGAGGGCTTCCAACTGACCATCGCCGAGGCCCAGTCACGCGGTCTGCCGGTGTTCATGTACGAGCTGCCGTGGCTCACCCTGGTGCAGGACAACGACGGCGTCGTGTCGGTGCCGCAGGGTGACGCCCGAGGTCTCGCCGGCCAGATCGCCGACGTGATCGGTGATACCGAGCGCTACGCGCGCCTATCGCGTACGTCGCTGGATGCCGCGCAGCGGGCGCTCACGTACGACTTCGCGCAGCTGTATCGCGGCGTCGTCACCGGCACGCTGGGCCCCGAGTTCTCCCCCGAGCCGACCCTGAGCGATGCGCGCGAACTGCTCGGCCTGATGGTCTTCTTCGCCGGGCGAGCGCAGCGACGAGGTCGCACGAGCACGCCCGACAGCTCCGCGCTCGGCGCCCGGCTCTGGAAGTCGGCCGCGCCGATCGGCCGGGCGACGCTCACCCGCATTCCGGGCCTGCGTCCGCTCGCGCACCGCGCGAAGGGGTGGCTGCGGGCACGGTGACTCCCAGTCCCTGAATTCGGCTCGGCCTAGCCGCCCGCACCGGCGTCGGTCGGGGGCGCGGGTGGAGCCGGCTCCTCGGTCGGTTCAGGAATCGGCTCAGGTTCAGGGATCGGCTCGGGCTCGGTCGTGGGCGTGGGATCGGGGGCCGGCTCGGTCGTCGGCGTCGGATCAGGCGCCGGTGTGGACTCCGTCGTGGGCGCCGGTTCAGGATTGGAGACCTGCGGCTGCTGCGGGCGCTGAGGTGCGGGCTCCGGTTGCGGGGCCAACTCGCGAGTCAGCGTCACGGCCGAACTGACGCGATCGCCGTCCGCCTGTTCGGCGGTGAGCGTGTACACCTGTGACTCGGCATCGCACGGGAACGGCACCGCGTGCTCGCCCTCGACGAGCGGAAGATCGGCTTGCAACGGTTCGTCGATGGCATCAAGCTCCACCGGTCCGGCAGCAACGGCGACGCGCGTAGCATCGCTGGTCTCCCAGCTGAGCTGCACCGAGGCCTCACCCTCCGCCGTCTCACATACGACGGTGTTTGCGTCCGCGGTGAAACTGACGATCGTTGGCGGCGCGAGTACCGCCGTCGGGGCCGACGAGACGTCGCTTACGGCGGGTCGTTCGACCGGCTCCGGGACTTGAGAGAGAAGCGCAATCGCCGCGCCTGCGCCGACTGCGAGAAGGATCGCGGCACCGGTGACGACCAGCGCGATGATCCGGCGGCGGCTGCGCTCACGCGCCGTTCGGCGATAGCGCTCGCGTCGCGCGATGGTTCGAGGTGTCTCCGGTGGAACGACGAACTCCTGGACATCGACCGCCGCATCCGCCAGCAGCTGCTCGATAGGCGACAGGGTACGCTGCGGCCCGGTCTCGACCTCGGCGGGTGCTGCCGGCACCGCCTTGGGTACCGGCACGGGATCGACGTGCGGAGCCTCCGGCGCCTTCGTCTTCGCCGCGGGACGCGCGGACTTCGTCGCTGCAGCGGCCCCGACCGCCGCGTTGCCCGGGTGCTTGGTCCACTTGACGTACTCGTCGATGACGTCCTTGGCGGCGCCGTCTGCGCGCAGTTCGCCCTTGTGGATCCACAGCACGCGTTCGCAAGTGTCCTTGAGCGACCCGACCGAGTGGCTGACGATCATGACGAGTCCGGCGCTGTCGCGCAACTCGCGAATACGCTTCTCGCTCTTCGCCTTGAAACGGCGGTCGCCGACTGACAGCGCCTCGTCGATCAGCAGGATCGAGTGCGCCTTCGCAGAGGCGATCGCGAATCGCAGCCGTGCGCCCATGCCCGACGAATAGGTGCGCATGGGGTGATGAATGAACTCGTTGAGTTCAGCGAAGTCCGCAATCTCGTCCACGTGAGCAGCGGCCTCATCGGGCGTGAAGCCCATCGCGAGCAGTCCGAGCTTAATGTTGTTCTCACCCGAGAGCTCCGGCACGAGCGCAGCGTTGACCCCGAGCAGCACGGGCCGGTCGGCGGCCAAGATTGTGCCCTCAGACGTGGGAATGAGACCGCTCATTGCCCGGAACAGAGTCGACTTGCCGGACCCGTTGTGGCCGACGACGCCGATGGTCTCGCCCTCGGTGGCGGTGAAAGAAACTCCCCGCAGCGCTGGCACTGACTGAAGGTCTCGACCGCCACGGAACGTGCTGAGGCTGAAGAGGTTGTCGCGGGCGTTGAATCTCTTGCCAGATGCGTACACGCGGTACGTTACGTGCGCGTTATCCGCGACGATCATCGGGCGCCGCCCAGCGTCCGCAGTCGGCGAGAGGTTCTCGGGGAGCAGGAGATCAGTCACTGAGGCCGTACCTCGATTCGGCCTGCCAGAAGTAGACCACGCCCACAACGATGGTCACGACCGCCCAGATGGGTGCCGCGATCCAGGCGATCAGGGGCGCTGTGTAGGACTCGAGAAGAACGTCGCGAGCGAGCGCTATGAACTCGTACGTCGGAATGAGGTGCGCAATCGTCAAGGCGACCGGATAGGGAGCTAGCGCGCCATCGACGCTGAAGATGATGCCACTCGCGTAGAACAGCACGCGGGTGATGACGGGGATGAACTGCTGCACATCGCGAATGTGCACCGACAGCCGGGCGAAGACGAGAGCCACACCCAGATTGAAGACCGCCATGACCGCCAGGATCGGCACGATCAGAAGCCACGACCAGGTGATCGGCTCACCGAGCACGAGCAGAAGGATGCCGAGCAGAACAACGATCGGGACCATCTTCATCGCCTGCTCGGCCACGACCGACACCGGCAGGAGGATGCGCGGGAACCCGAGGCTCTGAACGAGCTTCGCGTTGCCAGTAACCGCCCTCGCGCCGTTGCCGAACGAGCCCGTGAAGAACTCGAAGACGAAGATCCCGACGATGATGAACTGCACGAAATTGGCGGGACGCGCTGCCCCCGAGAGAATGAAGTTGAAGATCGTGCCATAAAGGATCGCCATGAGGAGCGGCTTGAGCACGATCCACAGCACGCCGAGCCGGTTCCGAAGCAGCGAACCGACGAGCTTGTAGGCCGCTAACGTGAACGCGAAGTTGCGACGCCGCCAGGCTTCAGAAAGATAGGCCCTGAAGGTGGGACGACGCCCAACTTCGTAAAGTGCGCCGGCCGGGTCGCGAAGGCGTGCATCCACCAAGGAACTCGCTACCTCTCCGACCGCCGCGTACTTCGCGGGGATATCCCGCGAGCGCACATCTCGTCTGATAATACAGCGGGCCATATCGTCGACTCTGAGAGCGGCCGAGGTAGTGGCTAGTGTCGTTGAGACGTACCCTCGGCTTTCGCGAACGTGCGCATCGTCACGCGACGGCATCCATCGCTGCCCGAATCCGACCCGTCAGGTCGGCCACATCCGCGCGGGCCGCGCGGATTGCGGGGGACAGACTGGACACATGCGCCTCGAACCGGTCGGCGAACTCGGCGAACTCGTCGTACCGACCGACGAGACCCCCGAGACCCGCCGCGGTCAGCAAACGAGAGATCTTCTGAGGATCGCTGCCCGAGCCTATGGGGTACGCACCCTCGGTAGCACCGATGATCAACCCGTGTGCGCGATCGCTGATAACGGCGAGTGACTGCCCGAAGACAGTGCGCACATGCGCATCGAGATCGATGTGACGCATGCTCGGCGGCATCAGGTAGTCACCACCCAGTGCCTCGGCCAGGCGCACGGCCCGCGGAGCATCGCGAGCAACCTGCGCCACCGTGACGACCCGCGTTCCGGTGGTCGCGGCGAACGCGCGCACAGCGGACAGCCACGCGTCACCGGGCCAGGGTCTGTCGAAGCGCAGCGTCACGCTCAGCAGCGGGCGTTCCCCGGCGGGCGTCCAAGCCTCGACCGGGGCGCCAAGCGAATAGGCCCAATCGGGTGCGAAATCACCGAAGCCTGCAGCATCGCGCGACCCCTGATCGCGCCACGACATGACCGACGCTCGGCGCATGACGGAGTCGAACACGACGTCTTTCAGCGCCCCGACGCTCTTGATTCCGATGCCGGCGAAAATCAGGGCGCCGCCGGACGCGAGCACACGAGCGCATTCCGCCGAGCGCCGGGCGACAGGGAAGCCTCCCGGCCGCGGGTTGATCTCACCGGCATTGAATGCGTGCACGGGTCGCGTCGTTGCATCCTCGGTGGCGGTCCAGTCGGCCCGCCGGTCGTAGTAGGTCACGTCCGGTGCCGAGACGAACCCCGTCGTAAAGTCACTCGTGGCCTCACCGAGATATACGTGGACGTGCCGTCCGGGGCCTCGCAAGGCGTCGAGGTACGCGACACGCAAGGCGGAGTCGCCGAGGTTGTCATCCTGCCCGCTGAGGTGGGCGAAGACATGTTGAGTCGGTTTCACAATCACTGCACCCTACTTTAGGGTGGGTGCGTGTTCTCTGTGCCGCGTCTCCGGGCTCGGCAACGGCATGTGCGGGACGCGGATGTTGCCGTTCCGAGGGTGCTTGTGACGTCACGCCCGCCACGGCATCGCCTCGACTACGTGGACCAACTCGTCGGCGACGATTCAGCCGGCGAGGCCCCCGCCGGTGTGGTGCGAGAGTTCGGGACCGACCCGTCCCGCGCACGTGATGTCGACGTCGTCCACCTGACCGATGTCGCGAAGGCGATCGGCACTCGTCGCACGTCCGAACACGAGCGCACACGTCGTGCGAAACGGTTCGTCAAGCTCCTCCGGCGACAACGCATCGCGCTCGTGCGGACCGTCCGCGCAGAGGAGGTGGGGCGCGCGCCGTCGCGTGCCGAAGTGATCATCGACCAGGCCGCCGCCAGCTTGGTGTCGCTGACCGCGACGACCTCCTCAACCGGGCACGCAACCGTCATCATCGCGCACAGTCACCTCCGCGATCGCTTTCTCGGGTTTCCTCGAGCAGAGTCCGTCCCCGGTCGCATCCTCATAACGGCTCACGACGAGCTGCCCGCTGCATATGAAGCCGTGGTGAAGGTGTTCGCCGCTTCTGACCTGCCGGAGTGGACGTTACGCATCGCGGGTGCCGTGCCCGCTGAGCTCGAAGACTCCTACACGCGGACGCTCGCGGACCATACCGGCGCATTCTCCCTTCGCGACGAGGCCCTCTCCGATGCTGCACGAGTCGAAGAGATCAGTCAGGCCGAGCTCGTCGTTGTCGCCGCGCCTGAGAGCAACGAATCGCAGAGCATCATCCTGCTCGCCCTATCGCTGGACCGCGCCGTGCTCGTCGAGGACACCGCGGCGATGCGAACGTTGGCCGACGAGGTCGGATCCGAATGGGTGCGCAGGCACCCGGGTGCGCTTACCGCGGACGCTCTCGAAACGGCGCTCCTTGCCCTCCGCTCCTCCCCGCCCGCCGATCGACCGAATCTCGATGCGCGCGAACCCAACGCGATCAGCGCTCAGTACACGGCCGTGTTTCGTGCCGCGGCTGGCGAGCACTGACGCACGATGACTCCGGACCGTATGCCTTCGACGCCTCTTATCTCTTTCCTCGTCGCTGTCGGTGACGAGGATGCCGCGGCTGAAGCCACACTTCGATCGTGTCTCGCGCAGTCCCTCCAGAACATCGAAGTCATCTGCGTCCATACCGACGCCAGTGCCGCTGTTGTGCCCGACTTTGCCTCAGAGCGTCGGCTCCGCCTCATCACGCAGCCCGCTGGTACGCCCGCGGCGGAGTTGCGGCGTGCGGGCCTCGACGCGGTGACAGCGCCGCTGGTGTTCGCCATCGAGCCGGGCGACGAAGTGCTACGGGAATCAGCCGAGCGCCTTCAGCGACTCGCTGAGGCATCCGGGGCCGACCTCGTCGGCTTCGGCGTCACCGAACACGACGATAGCGGCCGGTCGGCGCGTGTTGCTGCCCCCTCCAGAGCGCCTTTGCACGGCGTCGACGTCGTGCGGTGCCTCGCTCCGCGTGACACCGCGATCGCGCTGGAGCCGTGGCGCGTGGTGTTCCGAGCGGAGTTGCTTCGGCAGTCGTATGCTGCGGTGCCGACGCCCCTCGTCGACGATCGCGCGATCGTGTTGCTCGCCTATGCCGCGGCGACGTCGTACGCGTCGGTCGATACCGCGGAGTACCAGCGTTCAACCCGCCTCGAAGCCTTTGACACGCCGGTCGAGGGCTTCCATCGCGCCCTGGAACGTATCGGGGCGTTCCGGAGCCTCGAATCGGAGTTCCGCGCCCGCGCTCGCTTCAGCGTCAATCCCGAGCCGATGCTCGACGCCTACCAGTCGGGCTACCTCACCGTGATCGCCGAGGCACTCACGCGATTCACAGCACTGTCACCCGAGCAACGCGTCCAAGAGCACGCTTGGTTGCGGGACCCTGCCTACGAACTTGACGCAGTCTTGGCCGCCGTGACGCTGGCGCCCGAGTCGCTTCCGACGCTGGTTGCGTATGGTGAGCGCCGCGAACTCGGCCGCGCGGGGGCGCGAAGCGTTCTGCTTACCACGAACGTGCTCACCACCGGCGGAGTGTCAGGCGTCTTGCTCACGCAGGCGCGGGTCCTGCTCGAAGCGGGGTACCGCGTGACCATCGCGACCCATCGCGCTGGCAGCGCTGAGAACCTCGTACCTGAAGGGGCCACGATCGTGCAGCTCACCGGTACGAGCAGGAAGCAGCGTGTGGCGCAGTGGGCGCAGCTGTGCCGCCGAGGCGAGGTCGACGTCGTCATCGATCACCGCATCCTGTACTCCCGGGACTGGCCGGCGTTCGCACTCGCCGCCCGCGCCACAGGTGCCGCGACAATCGGCTGGATCCACAACTTCGCGGGACGCCCCACGTACAACGGCAACGACCTGCAGACCCTGCTGGCGACGCATCTCGGCGCGCTGGCACACCTCGTCGTGCTCTCGCCTCTCGACGTGGCGTTCTGGAAGCTTCGCGGCATCCACCATGTCAGCTATCTTCCGAACCCGCCCTCGCCCTTCCTGCTGAACACCGGCGGGCCGACCACCGGACGGTCTGCGCCGGTGCGGCGACGAGCGGAACTCGTGTGGTGGGGCCGCCTCGAAGAACACACGAAGAAGGTGACTCAACTGGTCGAGGTCGCCGCCGCTTTGCAGAGACTCGGCGTCGATTTCCGTCTGCGCATCGTCGGTCCCGACTGGGCAGACATGAACGCCGAGCGTCTGCACGAGCTCGCCGCGCAGCGAGGTGTCGCGAATCGGGTCGTAGCCACGGGGCCGCAGCACGGTGCAGATCTCCTCGATGTGATCGACTCCTCCGACGTGTTCGTCAACACGAGCATCATCGAGGGCTACCCCTTGACACTGCCCGAAGCCCAGTCTCGCGGACTTCCGATCGCGATGTACGACCTGCCGTGGTTGTCGCTGATCCACGACAACCCCGGCGTCATCACGACGCCGCAGCAGGATCCAGACGCTCTCGCGAGCGCGATCGCCGACCTCCTCGCCGATCCGAGTCGATACGAGGCCATGTCTCGCGCGTCGATCGCGGCGGCCACACACGCTACTTCGTACGACTTCGCACAGCTCTACGAGCAGCTGATGCAGGGCGACCTCCCGCAAGAGTATTCGCCCGCGCCGAGCCTCGAGGACGGCCGACGAATCCTCGAATTGCTCGTCTTCTTCGCCGAGCACAGCACACCGCCGCCCCGCGCAACTGTCGGGCGCATCTCGACGGGAGCGCCGACTCGCCGGCGACGCCGCTCACGACCGCGCACGCTCGGCGAACGCATCGAGCGCAAGCTGACCCCGCTCGGTCATCGACTGGTAGACACAGCACCCTGGCTTCGACCCGTCGCCGGGAACGTCAAGCGCGTTCTGTTGCGCCGCTCATGAAAGATCTCATGGACACGACTCCGCTCGTCTCGATCGTCATCCCCGTCTTCAACGACGCGGATGTCATCTCGAGCGCGCTCGACAGCTGCCTCGCCCAGACTCTCTCGGCGATCGAGGTCATCGTCGTCGACGACGCCTCCACCGATGACACCACGGCGATCGTGGAGCGCTATGCGGCGGAAGACCCCCGCATCCGACTGATCCGCCAAACAATCAACGCGTCCGCCTATCAGGCCCGGCGCGTGGGGATCCTCGCCGCGAACTCCGAACATCTGCTGTTCCTCGATGGTGACGACGAGCTCAATGAACAGGCTGCCGAGGTGGCGCTCGCGAAGGCGAATGCGACCCGAGCCGATCTCGTGCAGTTCGGCGTCGAGATCGTGCATCGTGACGGGCATACCGGTGGGCGGTTCGAGTCCCGCCTGCAACCACGGCACGGTTCGCTCACGGGTCTCGAGGTGCTGCGCAACCTCTTCCCGATCGACAGTCCGGCGCAGGGCCAACTCTGGAAGTACTTGTTCCGACGGCAGTTGCTCGCCGATGCGTATGCGCTCATGCCGGCGGATCTCGTACTCCCTCGTGTGAACGATCTGCCGATCGCCTTTCTCGCCGCGGCACTCGCCACTCGCTATGAGTCCATCCCCGACCGCCTGTACAGGTATCACTTCGGTCGCGGCGGAAGCGGGCAGAAAGTGCATGATCTCGAGACCGCGTCGTTCTATGCGGGGGCGGTCCGGTCTGTCGATTCGATCGAACCGGCCGTCGGACAGATCGCACGGTCGGCCGCCGACCCTGACCTCATCCTCGCTACCTACGCATCGGTGCGCCGCGCAATCATCGGTTACACCACCCACTATCTCGCAGAGCACACTCGGACGGATCTCCTTGAAGACGTGCTCGGCGAACTGTACACGCGGGCATCGGCACGCGACATCGTCCAGTCCACTGCGCAGCATTGGCCAGGCGACCTCGATACGCTCGCCGCCCACCCCGGTGGAATCGCCCTGTCCACGCGGCCCGCGCGCAACATTCTGCTCGCGACCAATCACCTGCGTACGGGAGGGATCTCAGGCGTGGTCGTCTCGCAGGCGCGCGTGCTGCTCGATGCGGGCTACCACGTCACGATCGCTGCGCGTGAGCCGGGAAGCGACCGTTCGCTTCTGCCGTCCGGCGTGACGTTCGCCGAAGTCGCAGCGACTTCCCTCCGTGTTGCGGTGACGGAGTGGAGCGAAGTGTGCGCGCGACACGAGATCGATCTGGTGATCGAACACCAATGGCAGTACTCGACATCATGGCAGGCGTTCGCCCTCGCCGCACGAGCCGAGGGCGCCGCCACGATCGGCTGGTCGCACAATTTCGCGGGGCGCTCACTTCTCCTCGGTCTGGGCGCTCTGGAGAACGCACCACGGTACTTCCCGCTGATGTCGCACCTCGTCGTTCTGTCGCCGTTGGATGTCGCGTTCTGGAAGTTGCGCGGTATGCCCCGGGTGTCGTACTTGCCGAACCCGCCGTCGTCGCTTCTCCTCGAGGGTGGGGTGGTGTCCACGCCGAAGGACGCACCTCAGGGCCGCCGCCTCGAGCTCATTTGGTGGGGTCGGTTGCAAGAGCGCACGAAGCGCGTGACCGAGTTGGTCGACGTAGCGGAGCACCTGGAACGAATGGGCGTCAACTTCCGTCTTCGGATCGTCGGGCCCAACTGGCGAGATATGAGTGCCGAGCGACTAAACGCCGCGGCACGCGAGCGTGGCCTCGAGCAGCGCGTGCAGGCAGTCGGCCCATTGCGCGGAGCAGATCTCATCGCAGCAATTGACAGTTCCGACATCTTCGTCAGCACCAGCGTTATCGAAGGCTACCCGCTCACGATTCCGGAGGCGCAGTCTCGTGGGCTACCGGTAGCGATGTATGAACTGCCGTGGCTCACTCTGGCAGCCGGCAATGAGGGTGTTCGGACGGCAGCTTGGGGCGATGCCGCAGCCCTCGCCCGCGTGATCGGCGACCTCGGGCAGGATCGCGAGCAATATACCGCGATGTCGTCGGGTTCGCTGGCGGCGGCTGGCCGCGAGCTTTCGCATGATTTCAATACGTGGTACGCGGAATTGTTGACCGGCACTTTGTCGGCCGGACTTTCGCCAGAACCGACGATCGGCGATATCCAACAACTCATCGCGCTCACCATCACTTTCTCCGAGATTCGCGCCGCGGAGAAGAGGACCACAGAGAAGAAGCAAGGACCTGCGGGGATGCTCGATCGCGCCGCCGAACCACAACGCAAGGATGCGAGTGCCACGTGGACAGCCAAACGCGTGCTGCACCGCCTGCGCCCCGCCGCACGGCGCTTACTGGAACTCGCTCCCTGGTTGCGTCATACGGCAACGCGGGCTCAGCGGGTGATTGCACGCGAGTCGTAAACCACGCCGAGCACAGCGCTGGCTATACGGACCGGGTTGTTGCTGGCCTACGGCCTGTCTCCGCGCGACCGTCTTTTTTCGGCGCGAGGGTCAACCGCAATAGCGATTCGATTGCCAGCCGCGGTCGAGAACCCCTCTCGACGTGACTTCCTAGGCAAAGCTCTTGACAAGTCCGAAAACCTCCACCCCCCGACCCGGCGAGGAGAGGCGAAGGAGGTCAGGCCACTCAGCCTGCCAGAGCTCGATTACTTCGCGCTCGTCCTGACGTTCTGCGTCGTCAACGACGATCTGCGCCGAGGGCTTCAGTGCAGGCGCGAACACGGGGAGCGCCGGGTAACGCGCGTGCTTCCCAGTTGTCGTCGGCGGCCCGTCCACAAGCAACAGATCGATGGATCGATCCCACTCCGTAGCGTCGATGTCGTACCACTGGAACTCACCCTGCGGCGTTGCGACTGAAGTCAAAGGAGCGACTCTGACCTCTGCCCAGTCCGCAACTCCATGTTCGCGAAGAATCTCAGTCGTCTTGTCCGCGTACGCCTGCAAATGCTCAAGCGCAATGACCTTACCTCGGCCTTTGGCCCGCATCGCGAGCGCCATCCACAGCGTCGATGAGCCGCTCCCGCATTCGACGACCAGCTCGGCATCGCGCTTCGTGATCTCATCGGTGAGCGCGAGCAGACCGCTCGGGCTCATTGCCCAACCTGCGATTGGCGGGAGCGTCGCTTGCGGACCAAAACGGTGCAGCAATTGCTGCAACGACTGAAAGTCCGTCATGATCTCCGGATGCTGTCGCCGGATCTCCCTCTCAAGTGAGTTGATCGATGGCCGCAACGTCTCCGTGAAGCTCCGCACTTCCGAAGCTCGCGCGGTCTCCAACATATGCGCCAATTCCGCAACGTTGTCACCCGTCGCGACGTGCCCCAGTCGCGCTACCGTCGTCGATAGCCGGGCCAACTCAGCAACATCATCCTTCGTCGCCGTGTCCCCCAACTGCGAGTCGATCTCGTCGACGACACCGCGAAGCGCTGTCATCGTCTGCGAGGACAGCTGTTGCGAGACTCGAACGCCCCGCAGTTCCGCACGCATTGCTGCAGTGCGCATCGACTCTGACTTCGCGGCCGCCCGCATAGCCTCCCCTGCGCCCAGCACAGCGTCACGTGTCGCGGTCATCTGCTTGAGAGTCCGTGTCGTCACCTGCAAGGTGCGCTTCGTCGCGTCACGCGTGACGCGGCTCTCTCGTCGTAGCCTCTGGTCGGCATCTCGACGGGCAATTAGCTGTGCACGCGCGATCACGGCAGATGCGCCTAGCAAGACACCCAGGCCTGCGATCGCCCAGCGGGGCGGAGCGAACAGCGCAAGCATCACGACGGCGACGGTGAGTAGTGCGAGAGTGGTGAAGACCGCCCAGTCGCGGCGAGTGAGTCCTGACATGCAGAGTCCTTGAGGTTTGCGATTGTGAGATCCGCTGCGTGCGGACGCCGCGACGCCTCCAACATAGCCGCATACCCCGCACAGTGCGGGCCTCGGAGGCTCGGGGCCTGGACCCGCGGCGTGCGCCGAGGAGCGTGAGCATTGACTAGTCTGGCAGGCGATCTCACTACGCGCTGTGAAACGAAACGATCTGCGAGGAAGCCATGAGTCAATACCCCAAATCGGAACGCCCGCAGGATCGCCTCACTTCCCAGAATCCACTCGCTGCGACTGAGGCTCCTGTGGTGAGCGTCATCGTCCCGGTGTTCAACAAGGCCGACGATCTCGCGCCGGCGCTCGTCAGCGTGCTTTCGCAGTCGCTAGAGGAGATCGAGATCATCATCGTCGATGATGGATCTACGGACGACTCACTCCAGGTCGCGCGGAGTTTTGGGGAGCGAGACCGTCGCGTCAAGATAATCGCTCAACCCAATGCCGGGGTAGCCGCTGCACGAAACCGCGGAATCCTCCACTCTCAAGGCATCTACTTGGCGTTTCTGGACCCCGATGACTGGTATCCCGACGCTGAAGTCCTGAATGACCTGGTCAACGCCGCAATAGATGCCCACGTCCCGATCGCAGGAGGAAGTGCGGAGCGGTTCGTCGCTGGCACGGTGTCCCAGGACTACCCGCCCACAGAGGCGGGATACGTCTTCACCTCCGATGCGCTCCTCGACTATTCGGAGTATCAATTCGACTACGGTTTCTGGCGGTTCATCTATCGCCGCGACTTCATTCTTGAGAACGGAATCCTGTTCCCTCCTTACAAGCGGTATCAGGATCCGCCATTCTTCGTGCGCGCACTGAGCCTCGCCGGGCGCTTCGCTGCCTTGCGTCGGCCAACATATGTTTACCGAGTCGCGACGAGTACCAACTGGGCTCCAGAGCGTGTCTACGACGTTCTACGAGGCATGATCGACGTCCTCAAAGTCGCGACCGAGAACGACTATCATGACCTCGCGGCGCGCACCGTTCGCCGGTTCAACTCCGGCCACATCCAATCCGCCCTCGGCAAGGCGCTCGTCAGCGATCCGAGTCGTGCGCTCCCGCTCATGGAGGCGATGGCCCAGTTCGCCACCAAAGTGGGGTCGATCTGGGCCGTCGCCACGACTACCCCACTCGAGATCGCAGAAGCGGGCGAAACGATTCCCGAAGGCGAGACGTCAGGCATAATCGACGTCTCCGTGATTGTGCCCGTGTACAACGCGGCCGAGTGGCTGCACGAGTGCCTTCTGAGCGTGCTCGGACAATCGCGCGTGTCGGTCGAGCTCATCTGCGTCGACGATGGGTCGACCGACGAGTCGATCAGCATCCTGCGCGAGTATCAGGCACTCGACCCCAAGAGAGTGCGAATCATCCAGCAGCCGAACGGCGGCCTATCGGTCGCGCGCAACACTGGTCTTACAGCAGCACAGGGCCGTTACATCTGCTTCCTTGACAGCGACGACTATTGGCGAGCCGACAACTTGGCCGACCTTGTCGAGCGCTCAGATCGCGACGCCCTCGACGTCCTACAGTTCGACGCGGTTCCGTTCCCTGACCATGACGTCTCGGAGGCAGACTGGCGGCGCTACGAGAACTATTACAGTCGATCCCAAGCAAGGACGGCCGCCATGCCTGGGCCCAAGCTGGTCGCAGATCAGCTTGCGACAGCAGACTACAAGCCCAGCGCATGTCTCTACCTGATCCGTACAGCTCACCTGACGAAGCTCGGGACCCGCTTCGTTCCAGGAATCATGCACGAAGACAATCCGTTCACGTTCAGCCTCTTCCTCCATGCGGAACGGGCCGCCCATGCGGATATCCCCATCTACGCACGCCGTGTGAGAGCGAGTTCCATCATGACGGCGGACTCTGATGAAGCATCAATGCGCGGATATTTCGTGAGTTACCTCGAGATGCACCGCACGGCGGATCTCCACCAGCACGACGCTGAGATCTCGCGCCAGCTCGGCACGCTGGTATTCCGAATCTTCAGCAACGTCAGTGCACGCTTCAACCGACTCAGCAAGGATGCAATACATCGCCTCGAAGAGCTCGTGGTGACTCCCGACGCGCAGACCGCGTATTCGTTGCTTACCCGCCTCAGAACTCAAGAACGCCGGCTGACGTCCGCCACAAAGACCTCTTGAAGGAGCGTTCGCCTGCCGACACCGCAACGTGTTGCTACGGTAAGCGCTCGGCTGCCAGGTAACCAGTGGGGTTCTGCCGCTGCCGGTTCCAAGCTTCACGACAGGCATCAGCGATCCTGAGTCGTGCCACGTCAGTGCGCTGCTGTGGCGGTGAGAATGGCGAGCGCGTCTGGCCTGGATCGTGTCGCGTTCGGCTGATTTCGGGCGTTGAGGGCCGTTGAGTCTTGATTTTCCGGCGGTGCTGAGCCCGAGCGGGGCACTAGCCGTGACTATTTGGATACTTGAGTACCACCGGATATTGTGCTTCGACACCAGGAGTTATTCTCGTTCGACACCAGCCAGTATTGCGCTTGGGTGCCACCCCTTGAAGACGACGGTGGGGACCGCGAGGAAAGCCGCTTCGACCAGCGCTGCCGAGCAGCCGTCCGGTGCGCCGATGACTCACCGTGCCCCGTCGTCGAGGGCAAGGGCAGGCGACGCCTGCCCGCGGCAGCCGTGGCGAGACTGCGCGGGGCGCCATCCTCCCCACGCTCTGGTGTTTCGTGACGCGTTTGGGCGCTGACCGCGCGGATGCTCCTGAGTTCCTCGACGGGCGCGATCCAAGGTGGTGCTCACGCTGACGTACTGTCGTGCCTGGCGGGATTGGGCTCCAAGGCAATACTGGTGGCGCTCAGAAGAGCGAATACTCAAGCCGGGTTGTCCCACCGAACGAGTCTAAGTCGCTCCCGTTAGTGCCCTATGCGGACACCAACACCCCCAAGAGAATCAACGATCGCACACCCCTGAAGGATGCGATCACACAAAAGTGGCACGAGTCGGAAGGTAACCAGTGGGGTTCTGGCGCTGCCAGTTCCAGGCGTCACGACAGGCATCATCGATGGTGAGTGACGCAGCCCAATCCAGCTCATGCTCGGCCTTGCTGGGATCACAGTACGATGCTGCCACGTCGCCCGCGCGGCGGGGAAGGACCTGCTGCGGGATCGTCCTGTCGGCGGCCCGTTCAAATGCCGCAACCACTTCCCGCACGCTCACCGGGACGCCAATTCCGAGGTTGTAGACAGCGAAGCCTTCACGCGCCCTCTCCAGCGCAGCAACATGTCCAGCAGCGAGATCAACAACATGAATATAGTCGCGGAGTCCCGTCCCGTCCGGAGTCTCGTAGTCGTCGCCAAAGATTCCGACGTGCTCGAGTGACCCCGATGCCACACGCGCCACGTACGGCATCAGATTGTTGGGAATCCCGGCAGGATCCTCGCCGATATGGCCGCTGCCATGCGCACCCACAGGGTTGAAATACCTAAGCGCTGTGATCCGTAGGGCGGGATGAGCCACAACAGCATCTCGAAGTATCTCCTCGATCATGTGTTTGGTGCGGCCGTATGGGTTTGTGACGCTGGCGCCGGTGGGTGCCGTCTCGGTCAGCGGCAGAGAGCTGGGCACGCCATACACAGTTGCAGAACTCGAAAACACCAGCGTGCGGATTCCCGCGGCTGTCATGACGTTCAGTAGGCTGAGCGCAATGCCCAAGTTCACCTCGTAGTAGCGAACCGGGTCGGACACGGACTCCCCGACGGACTTCAGCCCAGCGAAGTTGACGATAGCGTCAATCGGAGCATTTGCACGTGTGAACTCCAGCACCGCAGGTTCATCGCGCGCATCAGCCACTAGCAGCGGAATCGACGTGGACCCCAACCGCTCAACTCTCGCAATCGCCTCAGCCGAGGAATTCGAGAGATTGTCGACCACGATCACCTCGTGACCTGCCTCGACAAGGGCAAGAGCCGTGTGTGCGCCGATATAGCCCGCACCGCCAGCCAGTAATACTCGCATCACTTCAGCCTAGCTTTCGGCTAGAGCGCAATGGATCACCTCGTCCCGCGTCCGCCTCCGCGCGACCGGGCACGCGCTGTAGTCGGCGCCGTTGGCCCCACCAATACTTGGCGGCCGCAGGCCGATCTCATACGCGCGGAGGCGAGTTCCGCGACCGCAGTAGCCCGGTGCCGGGCACGTTCGATCCGGTGATCGCTCAAGTGCGTCTACTTCGCCGTGATTGCCATGGCCCCACCGGTCAGGGCAGAGCTCGATGGAATCAACGTTGGAAGCAAGCATTCGACGCATTCGACATCAGATTCGACGGCCATCTCGGCGCCGGCCGAGCCTAAGCGCACAATCCTGCTACGCGAGCTCTTTGGTGTCACGCTCATCAGGTTCCTACGTGGTCGGTGCGGCCTTGACGCCAGCGCGTGCCCGGCTGGGTCGCGCCGACGGCCGCGCCGAGTCAGTCGATTGCGAGCGACTAGCATATGAGGCGTGTTCCTTGCACCCGTTATCTTGCGTACCCATAAACCCGATCCGACGTTGACCTCCTTTGAGATCATCCCAAATACCTACGTGATTGGTGGGGCCATCCAGTCTCTCGTTAGCCGCCGAACTGTGCTCGGGTTGCATGGAACGGGAAGCTGGCGTGGGAAGCTACTCGCAGATCTCTCCGACGCAAGCTACCTTCTGTCTTCCGCCAGAACCGACACATGGGAGCGTACAGGGGAGGACTTGCGAGGCTCGGTGACGATCTATATGTGGGACCGTGTATCTCAGGAGGTCGCAGTCTTAGCAGACCCGCTAGGTGCAGGCATTGTCTATCGGTTCGATGACGGCAAGGACTACGCAGTGTCAAGCGACCTCCGTAGTCTTGTCCGGTTTCTTGAGTCTCGGGGCAAGAAGCTCACGCGCTCCGCGAAGTATGCGGCATGCCTCATTGTCACCGGATGCGGGGGACTCTACCCATCGAGCTACGAGGAGATCGATTCCCTCGACCACTTCCAGTACCTGCTATTTAGCAGGTCAACAGTCCGAGTTGGCAGCTATAGCATCAAGCAGCGGGTGCTCAACAACGAGAATACATACGAAGACGACCTGCTAGAGACATATCAAGAGATCCTTGATTGCACGCAGGCAGCTGCGGACGCCAAGCACGAGAACAAGATCGCTCATTTGACCGGCGGTTTCGATTCCCGCGTTGTACTTGCCGCGCTTCTCAAGCTCGGACGTCAAGATGATTTCAAGTACTACTGCCTGCCCAGCCCGAAAGTCGATCGCGATGTTGCAGAGGGGCTAGCGCTCGCCTTCAACCTGCGGATGACGGAGTGGTCAGGAGCGAACTGGAGCATCTTGCCCGGTTCTGTCGACGAACAGTTTCTCGGGTCCATGGTCAGAAGCGAAGGGATTCTCCCGTCTGCGCCAGACATCGGCATGATTACTGCTGGTTCGCTGATGCTTCAGGGAGGGTACGGGGAATTCTATCGCGCTTACTACTACAAGGACATGGCCGCTGCCGTTAAAGCCGGCCCGGTTGCGCTTGCAGCTCAAATGTGGGGAGGGCGAGGATATCCGGCCGAGGGTGTCGAGTCCATCTTTGCCCAGGAGTATGCCGATGACGTCGCGCTACGACTCGGCAAACTAGTAGATGAAGGGCTCGAGCATGGGGTACGCGCAGACGCGATACCGGATTATCTGTTCATGCGTGTCCGGAATCGCTACTTCGTCGGTAATCAGAGCCGAGAGTGGTCCGGGATCGGGTCTCAGTTTGATACCTTGTACGGTTTCGGTGGCCTTAGCGCGACCTACAAGCTTGACTTCGACACGCGGAAGTCAAATGTGTTCGGGTTCGACCTCCTCAATATGCTGAACCCGAGCCTCATTCGATACCCGTACGCGAAACCTGCATTCGACTGGAAGTACAAACAACTGCGCCAGGTGCCGGATGTCCTTCAGTTCGACACTTCAGCGTCTCCCCAAATTGATGCTCGACCGGGCACCCGCGCTGCGCGACGGAATGGTAGTAGCCCTGCGGCACCTTCCGATACCCAGATTGAGCGCGCGAATCGCTTGAACATCCCAGCGAACCGCATAGCGCAAGTAGATTATGCCGCTCCCCGGCTTCTGCCCATGATTGAGGAGGCTAAGGAGCATGACCCAGCCTTCTCAAGCGTCTTCAATATGGACGCTCTGATGGCTAAGATCAACGCACCGACTCAGACTTCTGCTGACATCAACCTGATCCTCACTATGTATTCCTCGTGCTTGTGGCTCACGGGCAAGGATAAGGACGTCTGGCCTTAACCAGCTCTTCACGATTGAGGGTTAGGTGGAGTCTGATTCCCCGGCTTCGAGCAGCGATCTCGCGACATTAACGCCATCGATTTGATCTCGGTCCGTGGGGTTTTCGTCCGGAAGATGGCCACCGCGTCTGACGCGACTATGGCGCAAATCGCCCGCAAGCACCGCGGCGTCCGCACTATCGTCGAGCACATCGGCTCCGAGTAGCGCGCGCCGCGCCCGTTCCCCTGCGTCGGGTCGCCATGCTGGCACACTGGACGTAGGAGTGGGGCCGCCTACTCGGCCGAATCCCGACTTCAAATGACCGATCTGCCGAGGAGATTACCCCTATGTCCACCGGCTATACCAGCGCACGCATAAATTCCCGCTACCCAACCCGTACTTTCGTCTCGCTGACCGGGCCAGCGGGCAACATCGGCGACGCACTGATCCGGCGCGGCACGCTCGACTTGGCGCTCGGCACGTCGGACGCGTTCGTCGCGTACGCAGGCGATGCCCCCGACGTGTGGCTGCGGCAGCTGCGCGTGCCTACCGGCACTCGCGTGCTGCGTTCGAAGCGCAGCGTGCCGAAGTGGCTGTGGCTGATCGCCACCGCACCGTCGCGTCCGGTGCTCGTGTTCGAGGCCGGTGAAGTGCCCCTCGACCGCGGCAACGTGCTGCGGGAGCTGGTGTTCCTCGCTGAGACGCTGATCGTGCGGCTCAAGCGCGGCGTCGTCGTGCGGCCACCCCGCGGCATCCGGGCCCCCACCAGCCCTGCCGCGTGGCTGCACGCGCGGGCCGCAGGTATGTCGCAGATCGCGCTGTGGCGAGACGAAGCGAGCGCTGCGATCGTCGGTGGCGGCCGAGTCGTCCCGGACATCGGCTTCGCCGCGGGTGTGCGCGAGGGGCAGGCCTGGGACCAGCGCGGCGAGCTGGTCGTGAGCCTGCGGGGCACACGGCCGCATCCGAATGACACATGGTTACAGGCCGTGCGCGCCACTGCCGCCACCGAGGGACTGCGCATTCGCACCGTCGTGCAAGTGCGCGAGGACGAGGAACGCGCGCGCGAACTGGCTGCGGCACTCGGCGGTGAGTTCGAGCCGTGGGGCGACCGCGATCCCCTCGAGCAAGAGGCCCTGCTGCGCGAGCGCTACGACGGCGCCCGTCTCGTGATCAGCGACCGGATGCACGTGCTCGTGCTCGCGGCCCTGAGCGGCGCCGTACCGGTAGAACTGGTGCCGCACCCCACCCGCAAGATCACGGAGGCATTCGCCACCACGGGATTGCACGGCATCACACTTGATGCCTCGACGTCGGACGCCGACGGCATGCAGCAGTTTCTGCAGACTCAGCGGGGTCGGCAGGCCGAGGTACGCGAGCGCATGCGTGACGCCGACCGGCGACTGACCGAGGTCGAGGCCGAGGTGCGCGCGACGATCGCGGCGGCGCGAGCATGAGCGACCGGCACGCGGCACAAGAGGGTACAGCGGCGGCCGAGGGTGGTCGCATCCTATTCCTCTCGCACAGTCACGCCTTCGGACCGTTCCGGGTGGGCAGCCATCACTACGCCCGCACGGTCGCGCACCGCGGGTACGACGTCGTGCACCTCTCCACGCCGATCTCGCTCGCGCACCGCGCCATCGGCCGCGTGGCCCGCGGCGATGTCGCCGCCGTCCCGAAGGGCTTGCACCGCGACGCGGACGGTGTCACGCATCTTGTGCCGCGCACTGCCCTCCCCCGCCCCTACGGACCGTTTCGCGTAGCGCGTGAGCTGTCGCATCACGGCATCCACTCGCCCTTCGACGCCGTGCTCATCGACCAGCCCCTGCTCTGGGACGACTCGGTGCGCACCCTCGCCCGCCGGCTCGTGTACCGGCCCACCGATCTCTATCCGTCGGGTGTGAAGGAGCGGCTGCAACGGCAGATCGTGACCGCTGCCGACGGCGTCGTCGCCACGTCGGCGGAGGTGCTGCGCGGGCTCGGGCCACTCGATGTCCCGACGCTCGTACTCGAGAACGGGGTGGATGCCGCGCGCTTCGCGCCGGTCGGCGACGCCACCGAGGAGCGGGACGCCGTGTGCGTGTACGTGGGGGCGCTCGATCAGCGGTTCGACTGGCCGCAGCTGGATGCCTGGGCGCGCGCGCACTCCGACGTGCGCTTCGCCGTCGCCGGCCCGGCCGCAACACCCCCGACGGCCGTTGCCGGCAACGTCGACCTGCTCGGGCCCGTCCCCTACGACGCGCTGCCGGCGTTGCTGCACGACGCCCGCGTCGGCCTGCTGCCGCTCTCGGACGATCCACTCAACGCCGGACGCAGCCCCATGAAACTCTACGAGTACCTCGCGGCGGGTCTGGCGGTGGTAGCGCGCGAGACGCCGGTGATCCGCCCCGACGAGGAGGACGGCCTGTTCACCTACGCCGGGACCGCCGACGCTGATGAGGCGCTCCGGCGTGCGCTCGCGCATCCCTCCCCCAACGCCACCGGGGAACAGCGCGCTGCCGCGGAGTCGTGGGAGGCGAAGACCGACGCGCTCATGGGGTTCGTGCGCGGGCTCACCGCGCGCTGAGACGTGCGGACCACGGCCAGACCTCCGTGATCGTTAGGAGGCGGTCTTGGACTCGAGGACGCCAGAGACGACGCCGGCGGTGCGATCCCAGTCGTACACGCCGTGCGGTGGCTCGACGCGGCGCGGCGCCGCGTCCGCCTCGGTGAGCGCCGCGGCCCACTCCCCGGCATCCATCGCGCTCCCCAGCGCCCACCCCCGGTCGCCGACGATCTCGGCGACCGACTCGCAGCCGCGCCAGAAGATCACCGGCACCCCGCACGCGATCGACTCGAGTGCGGGGAGGCCGAAGCCTTCGAGCGTGGACGGCATCACCGTCGCGGCCGCACCACGGTACAGCGCCGCGAGCCGCGCGTCGTCGATGCCGTGCAACCAGTCCACGCGGTCGGCGACACCGCGCGCGGCGGCGCGCACCGCGGCATCCTCCACCTCTCGCTCGGGGACCACGGCGCGCAGCCGCACATCCGGGGCGAGCGCCAAGGCCTGCAGCACGACATCGAGGTTCTTGTGCCGCCGGGTGTTGCCGACGAACACCACGTACGGATCCGCCGCGTGCTCCGAAGGGCCCTCGGGGTGGAAGGCCGCGGAACATCCGTTGCCCGCATTGACCACGCGGACGGCGTCGTCGCGCAGCCACTCGCGGATCTCGCGCGCGGACGTCTCTGACACGGTCAGCACGACGCCGGCCTTGCGCACCGTGTGCCGGACCGGCCCCGCGTAGTAGGCCGCGAACTTCGCCCGCCCGGGCCAGGGCGACCGCAGCTGGATCAGATCGTGGATGGTCAGGACCTGGCGCGGGGCGCGCACGAGCGCGCCGTAGCCCGGCGAGTAGACGAGCGACTCGGCGCCGAGGGCAGGGAGCGGGCGGAACGCGTCCAGCGGGGAGTGCGGGCTGCCGTCGAGGTCGAGCGGTCGCCACTGCGGCCGCAGGCGCGAGAGCACCTCGCGGGCGTAACGGCCGATCCCATGCGCGCCGCGATACCGGTCGTCGACGTAGAGGTCCGTCATGGCCGGGACCCACCTGGAGATGCGGGTGAGACTCCGGCATCCGCCCCCGTCTGTGCCGCTACCCACGCGGTGACGCGGTCGACGAAGACGGGCGTATCGAACTCGTAGGCACGCGCGACGCACACCTCGGCATCAGCGCCGGCGGCGCGCTCGACCGCGACCTTGAGCTCGCTGGGCGTCCAGTCGTGCACGAGCGCGCCGGTCACGCCGTCGACCACCGTCTCGGCGGTCCCGCCGACGGCACTCGCCACCACCGGCGTCCCGGTCGCCATCGCCTCCACCGGCATGATGCCGAAGTCCTCGATCGCGGGGAACACCAGTGCGAGAGAACGTCGATACAGCTCGGCGAGAAGTGCGGATGACGGGTCGTGGACGAACACGACGCGTTCACCCCGCTCGTCGGCGATCGCACGGAGCCGCTCTTCGTCGGGCCCGCTCCCCGCCAGCACGACCGGCAGCCCGGCCGCGACTCCCGCCTCGATCACCCGGTCGAGACGCTTGTAGGGCACGAAGCGAGAGACGCCGAGCAGGAACTCCGGCGGCAGCCCGTCCAGCGCCGCCTGCTCGGTCGGGTTCAGCTCGACGAGTCGAGTTGCGAACCCCGACACGTCGATCGGCGGGTGGATGACGGTGGCCTCACGCCGCCACGTGTCGGCGATGCGCTGCGCGACGAACGCACTGTTGGCGGCGATCGCGACCGGCTCCTGCGCCCGCTTACGATCGAGGGGCTTCAGCACGCGCGAGAGCGCGCGGGCTGCGGGGCCACTGCCGCGACCGTCCAGCTCGGGTGTCCAGACATACCGCGCCGGCGTGTGCGCATACACGAGCTTCGGGGCGTCGCGCGCGGGACCGGCGAACCGGGCGTGGTGGGAGAACAGGTGACTGCTGCAGAGGATCCAGTCCGCATCGCGCCCCGGCAGGTGCCGCCACACGGCCGGCATGAACGGCAGCGCGGCCGCCTTGCTGCGGCGCAGCGGCGTGCGCGCGAGCACGGTCTCTTCAACGCCCGGGAACCTGCCGTCGCTGTCGTTCCAGAGGCAGAAGCGCTCGGCATCGGGAAAGGTGTCCGACAGCACCTCGAAGACGTTCTCGGAGCCGCCGTGCCGTGAGAGCCACTCGTGGATCAGAATGCCGGACATCGGTCTCATCCTCCCACGCCGAGCCGCCTACCCGGCTGTCGCGGACTCGCTCGGTCGCGACGGAGCCGCGGGGCGCTTCGCCTTCTTTCGGCGCGGCGGAGCGAACAACACCCAGCCCACGAGCGCCGACCCTCCGACGAACCACACCGCCCACCAGGGGAACCCGGCGCTGAGGCCGTCGCCGGCAAGCGCGACACCCTCCGCCGCGGGCGGGTCGGCGATGCGCACGGCGTGCACCATGAAACGGTGACTGTTCACGCCGATCGGGGCGCAGGTGAACAGCGTGACCCAGTCCTCGCCTTCGGTGATCTTGAGCGACTCCGTCTCGCCGGGCAGGACGGTCTCGGTGCTCTCGACCCGGTAGTGGTGTTCCTCGCCGAGCACGCTGATCCAGAACGTGTCGCCGACCTTCGCGCCCAGCAGTCCGGTGAACAACTCCGCCTGCGGCAGCCCGGAGTGCGACGTCAGCACCGAGTGGGTCGACGGCCCCCCGACCGGCATGGAGCTGCCGTAGAGATGGCCGACGCCGCGGGTCAGCGACTCGTCCGTCGTCCCGTGGTAGATCGGCAGGACGATGTCGACGGCCGGGTAGCTGAGCGTGCCGATCGCGTCGGTGCCGCCGATGCGCAGCAGCTGCTCGTACGCCGTGTAGAGGTCGCTGCCGATCCTCGCATCCTCGCTCTCGGAGATGTACGGATCGGTGAGCGGGCCCGGTTCGAGCTCGTCGTTGTACTCGTACGCGGCGTTCAGGATCGCCTGCCGTTCCCCGGTCATCGTGGCTTCGGCGTGCGTGATGTAGCCCGAGATCTCGGCGTTGTGGCCGAGCCGGGCGAACCAGTCCGCGGCATCCGGATAGACGAGCAGGCCGATGCCGGCCATCGCGACCACCTGCAGCAGGATGCTGACGGCGAGCCGCCGGCCGCGACCGGGGCGGCCGCTCACGCGCCTTCGTCCGACGCGGAGCGGCGGCGCCGCCGGGTCACGAAGACGATGCCCGCGCCGACCATCCCGGCGCCGGCGAGCACCAGGCCCATCGACAGCTGGCCGCCGGTGACGGGCAGGCTGCTCGTGGACGCACGCCACAGCTCCACGACCAGAACCTGCGCTTCGGTGGCGGAGTCGACGACCGCCTGCAGCGGGCTCTTCACACCGGTGTATCCGGCCGGGAACGAGACCGGCATCGCGTAGTAGTACCGATAGAGCGCGTCGGTCGCCTCCCGGTCGAGGCCATCGACGAACCCGGACCACCGCAGGCCGGGGATGTCGATCCGCCCCTGGGCGTCGGTGCTCCACTCGGACACGCCGCCCACGACGATCGGATTGCGGCCGGCGCGGGCGTCTTCGGCGCTCAGATACAGCCGGAACACCGCGCCGGGAATGAGGGTCTCGGGCTTGCCGCGCTCGTGGACGATGATCGCGAGCGGACCCCACTTGGTCATCGCGGTGTCGCTCACCGGCGCGGGAGCTCCCTCGCCGCCCTGCATCGCCGCGCTGCTCGCGTAGAGCACCGCCTCGTTGCGGATCTCACCCTCGGCGAGAACGGTCGTGGCGTAGGTCACGACGACGCGCGCGTCTGCGCTGCCCGCCACGGCCCGCGCGAGCAGCTCGAGCCCGGCGGCGGTGAACTCGACCGTGAGCGTGCGGGTGTTCGCGTCGTAGACGCGGGTGTAGTGGGTGCCCTCGGTGAGCTGCGGGCACAGAGCGCGGGTCGTCGCGCCGCAGTCGATCACGACGGTGGCGCTCGTGCCGGCATCCACCAGCGCAAGTCGAGGATCGATCTTCTGCACGACCCGATAGCCGTCGAGATCACGCAGATTCGGGATGCCGGAACGCGACACCCAGCCCACCACATCGCCGAGGGTCACCGCGTCACGGTCGGAGACCTCGAGGACGACACCGGCCTGCGCGTTCTTCGGATACACGTGCACGGTGGACAGCCACCGGTCGCCCGCCTCGGGGTCGGTGAGCGGGAGCACGACGACGAACGGGACCGCAGGGACGAAGCCCGCCGGAGTGGCGACTTCGGTCACGAGATACACGCCGACGGCGAGGCCGCCGAGCGTGGCGTTGCCGGCACGATCGGTCGTCGCGCGCGCGGCGGCATTCGCCCCACTCGTCAGTGCGGTCGCCGTCGCGGCGGTGAGCGCGGCCGCACGAGCCTGACCGGCAGAGGTGGTCGGGTCGATGCCCGGCACGCGTGTGGCGGTGAAGGTCGCTCCCGAGACCGGAGTCAGGCCCGACGTGTCCTGCGGCAGTCCGGAGGCCAGTGCCCCCAGCACGTGCGGCTGGGAGAACTTGTGGATCTCGATCATGGTGACCACCGCGTCCGGGTCGGACGCCGCCTGGCTGGGCAGGGCTCCGCCGAGCACGGCCAGCACGCTCAGCACGACGGCGACGAGCGCCGCGAGCGGAGTGCGGATGAGGGATGCCGGCAAAGCGGTCGCCGCGGGGTGCGGTCGGCGACGGTGAGTGGTCACGGGCGGCATCTCCTCTGTGTGCTGGTCGGTGTGATGGTCGATCGGGGGGCGGGCGGCTGCGGAGTTCGGGTCTCCGCAGCCACCCACCGGCTTACTCGGCGGCGGCCTCGGCGCGGCGGCGCAGGCGCGCCACCACGAGAACGCCGGCGAGGAGCACGATGCCGCCGATCATCAGGAACCCGACACCGGTGCCACCGGTCAGCGGCAGCACGAAGGCTCCGCTGGTCGACTGGTTCACGATGATCTGGGTGGTCTGCGACACCGAATCGCCGTCGATCGTGATCTTCACGGGCTCGGCGAGCAGCTGGTGGCCGGCGAGCGCCTTGGTCTCGACGAGCCAGTACGCCTGGTAGGCGGGGTCGCTCGTGTCGACAGCAGCACCGTTGGCCCAGGCGCTGTACCGCAGACCCTCGATGGTGACGTTGCCGCTGGCATCGGTGGTCCAGAGGTTGCGCGCGGTGCCCGCGTTGTCGGTCGCGGTGACGTAGCCAGCGCCGCCGGCCTTCGCGGCCGCCTCGGTCGCGTACACGCGGAACTCGGCACCCGACAGGTCTTCGACCTCGGCATCCGAACTGTCCTTGATGAGGCGGTAACTGCCGAACTTGGTCTCGACCTCGTTCGTGGTCAGCGGCTTCTCGTTCGTCTTGGAGCTGTGATCGGGGTAGATCTTCGCCGCGTTGGCGATCTCCGTGGCCTGCTTGACGGTGGTGACGAGGGTCACGACGACCTCGGCGTCGGCGGCGTCGTTCACCGCGGTGGCGAGGGCGGTGCGGCCGGCTGGGGTGAAGACGATCTGGTGGGTGGTCACACCCGTGCCGGCGACGGCCTGCAGCGTGTAGTGGGTGTCCACGGTCAGCGCCGTGCCGCCGGCCGTGACCGTGATGGCCGGGCTGGCCGTCGTCGAGAGCGCGAGCTCGGCGTCGGTGAGGGTGTCGGCGATCTCGAAGTAGTCGGGCGCGACGAACGCCGTACCGGCGGCGTTGGCGACGCGCGGGATGTCGGTCGTGATCGTCCAGGTGACGTCACCGCCGACGACGAGGGTGCCCTCGCTGACGGTCTTGGTCGCACCGATCTGCGCGTTCTTGGGGTAGACGTGGATGGTGTCCAGCCACGCGTCGCTGTCGTCCGGGTCGGTCAGCGGCACCGCGAGGAGGAAGTCGACGGCGGCGGTCACGCCTGCGGGGGTGGCGGACTCCTTGACGACGTAGAGACCGCGCGGCAGGGTCGCCGTGGTCACGCCGTCCGCGCCCGTGGCGGTGAACGAGTCGGTCTTGGTGGTGCTGGTCGGTGCCGTCGCCGCGGTCCAGGCGGCTGCCGCCTGCTGTCCCGCGTTGGTGCCGATGTCGTTCGTCTGGCCGGCAGCAGTGCCGTCGACCAGGTAGTAGTCGAAGACGACGTCCTTGATCGGGGTGGCGCCGCTCACGTCCTGCGGCGTGCCGTCTGCTGCCGTGCCCGGCGTCGCCGGCTGGGCGAGCTTGGTGATCACGACGGTCGACTGATCTGGGACGGGCTGCGACGCCGCGCTGGCGGCGGTGCCGCTGCCCAGGGCGAGCGCGGCCGCGGTCAGCAGCGCTCCCGCCGTTGCGAGGATGCCTCGCTTCTTGGTGCTGTTCATCGGTGTTGCCTTTCTCACGGTGCTTCGTGGGTGATGTGGATGTATGTGGGGTCGGAGGGGTCGGAGAGCCGTCGTCGACGCCACCACCAGGCGCCGGCGAGCGCGGCGATGAGGGCGGTCGCACCGACGAGGGTGGGCAGCGCCCAGCCATCGCCGCCGGTCAAGGGCAGCACGATCGGCGAGGCACGCACCTCATGGGTCGTGCATGTCGCGCGGGCTCCCTGCGCAGGGAGCTGGCAGGTCGCCGGCGGCTGCTGGCCCGTGGCGGTGAGGTGGTTGCGGAGCACGAAGCCCTGCAGCGGAGCGGCGGCAGCCCGGCGGGCCGCGGCATCGTCGCTGTTCTGCTTGACGGTCACCGTGAACGAGAGCGTCCGGACCTCGCCGCGCGGCACCGATCCGGTGATCACCAGTCGCGGCTGAGTGCCGGCCATCTCGGTCGGGGTCGCCGTCACGCCGGCACCGCTGTACTGGATGCTGCCCGCGGTGAACACCGCGTCGTCGAGGACGTCGCGCAGGTGGTCGACGTGATCGATCGTGGCGGCCTGGGTGCCCGCGAGGTTATCGAAGGTCAGCGTGTAGGTGACCACCGAGCCCGCGGCGACGAGCTCGCCCGAGGCGGGGTCCGCATCCTTCGCGATGACCAGCTGCGGCTTGAGCGCCGTGTTCGTGTAGGTGCAGGTGACGTTCTGCCCCGCCGTGACCGACACGGTCGCACCGGTGACGACGCCGGTCGAGGGATTCTTCGTGGCCGTGTATGCCGCGGTCGTGCAGGTGAGGCCGGTCCAGTCGAAGCCGTACTGCCATACCGAGGACGCCGGAACGACTTCGGACAGCGTGTAGGTCCCAGTCGCGACGGGCTGCTTGACTGCGGCGGCGCCGTTGACGGTCGCGGTCGAGCTCGTACCGGTGGCGCGGAGCGTGAAGTCCGCCGCCGTGGCGGTGGCACCGGTCGTGCCGTTGTCGACCGTCTTGATGAGGGTGAGGTACGGCGGGGTGTAGGTGACCGTGCAGTCGATGGCGGTGCTCGGCTGCAGCACGAACCAGGAACTGCCCGCGGCGGGTGCCGTCGCGCTGGTGCCGGTCGCCGGCCAGCGTTCGGTCGTGGCGCCGCCGGTCTTCGTGCATACCCACGCAGCGGTGTAGGAGGGCGACGGCGCGGTGGCAGCGAAGGTGAGCGCGGATCCGCTCGCCGGAACAGGGAGCTCGAGCGCCTGCGTGGCCGTGAGCCCGGTGGCGCCGGTATCGGCGATCCGGGTGAGCTGGCCGCCGCCGACCGTTGCCGTGAAGCTGCCCGCGGTCGCGGCACCGGACGTGTTCAGCACGCGGTCGGCGACGTTCACGGTGACCGAAGCGCGCGAGGTGAGCAGGCCGAACGCGACGCCCTGCAGGCCGCCGCCCAGCATCTGCTGCGTGACGGTGAATGCGGCGCCGTTCGACGGCGGCAGCGCCTGCAGCATCGCGGTGCCGGTCTTCGTGGAGCTCCCGCTGGCGGAACAGCTGACCGTGCTGCTGGGCGGAATGAGGCTCGCCGGCCAGTTGCTTGCCGCTGTGGCACTGCAGGCGTTGCCCACTGCAGCGGTCTTGCGTGCGGCATCCGTCGTCGCTGCGGTGAACGCCGTGGGGTTGTTGGGCAGCCAGCGGAAGCCCTGCCCGCCCGACTGCGTCCAGGTGATGCTCTCGTTCGCATCCGTCGACTCGGCGTCGGCGACGACGATCGAGTAGCCGGCGAACGCCGTTCCGCCCTGGGTCACCTGGATATCGCTGAGCCGGACCGTGGTGGTGTTGCCACCGGCATCCACCGGCCCCTGATAGAGCGCCGGGCGAACGGTCTCGCGGATGCTCGCGGGGACCTCGTACAGGCTGTTGCCGAGGAACGCTGCCGAGTACGTGGGGAACTTGTGGCTGCGCGCGGCCATCGCGGCGGAACGCGGTGCCGTGATCGAGAGCTTCGCGGTGAAGACATACGCCCCGCCGCTCAGCGAGACCGTCATCGGGAAGTTCGTGACGTTGCCGTAGTAGGTGCCGGTTTGCGCGTCCATGTACAGACCGGCATCTCGTGCGTTGCCCGCCTGCGTGACGCTGTTGGTCGCCGCGGTCGCCACCGACTGCGACCGAGCGCAGCCTTCGAACGTGGCCGAACCGTACGCCGCTCCCATGAGGCTTTCGAACGTCATGATGGTGCGGCGATAGTTCGTGCCACTCGTGCCCGTTCGGTACGCGCTCGGGCACGCGGTGAACTGGGCCTGAGTGATCGCGGTCGTCGACGTCGATCCGACCTGAATCCACTGCGTCGTGATCGCTGCCTTCTGGCCCGCGGCGTTCGTGTACGACAGGTCGAGCCAGCAGAGCGTGTCCTTGTACTGACCGGTCGTGGCGTTCGCGTACACGCAGCCGTTGTCCGCGTCGGCCGCCGCGAGGGCGGTGATACTCATCGGCGCGGCAAGGGTGCTCTTGAGCTCCAGTGTCTCGACGATCTCTTCGCTCGTCTCGCCGTCGATCGCACCGACGACGTCGGTCGGCTCCGGCTCCGGCGACTGGGTCGGCTCCGGCGACTGGGTCGGCTCGGGCGTCTCGGTCGGCTCCGGCGACTGGGTCGGCTCGGGCGTCTCGGCCGGCTCGGGAGTCACGGTCGGCTCCGGCGACGTGGTCATGCTCCGCGCAGGTGCAGTGCTGTCGCTCTGCGCGGGCGCCGCGGTCGCAGTCCGACCGGCGGAATCGATGTCGCCCGGCGGGGTGGTGACGGCATCCGCCGCGATCAGTGTGGACTGCGCGAGGGGAGGCGTCTCGGCCGTGGCCGGCATCACGGCCACGCACGAGAGAACCGTCGCGCAGACCGCGATCGCGGCCGCAACAGTCCAGTCGTGCGCACGCGCGCGAAGATGACGCATTCTCTCCCCCTTCGGGACCCGCGCCGGGTGTGCGGCGGGTCCGATGCCCAGGGAAAGTCGACGTCATCTCCCCAGATGAGAACAGTCTCATTTAGGCTTGTCCCCCATTTGGGGGACTTGAGGAGATATTGTGCTGATCTTGAGGAAAAATCTCTTACTGATCTGCGACAGAAAGAAGCCCCCGGCGAGCAATATGCTCACCGGGGGCTTCGGGTACTACAGGACCTACTTGTTGATCTTGGTCACCGTGCCGGCGCCGACGGTGCGGCCACCCTCACGGATCGCGAAGCCGAGGCCCTCTTCCATGGCGATCGGCTGGATCAGCTCGACCGACATGTCGGTGGTGTCGCCGGGCATGACCATCTCGGTGCCCTCGGGCAGCGTGATGACGCCGGTGACGTCCGTGGTGCGGAAGTAGAACTGCGGGCGGTAGTTCGTGTAGAAGGGGTTGTGACGGCCACCCTCGTCCTTCGACAGGATGTACGCCGTGCCATCGAAGTTCGTGTGCGGCGTAACCGAACCCGGCTTCACGATGACCTGGCCGCGCTCGACGTCGTCACGCTTGGTGCCGCGCAGGAGCAGACCACAGTTCTCGCCGGCCCAGGCCTCGTCGAGCTGCTTGTGGAACATCTCGATACCGGTGACGATCGTCTTCTGCGTCGGGCGCAGACCCACGATCTCGACCTCGGAGTTGATGGCCAGCGTGCCACGCTCGGCGCGGCCGGTGACGACGGTGCCACGACCGGTGATCGTGAAGACGTCCTCGACGGGCATGAGGAAGGGCTTGTCGCGGTCACGCACCGGGTCGGGCACGTTCTCGTCGACGGCTTCCATGAGCTCGAGGATCGATGCGACCCACTTCTCGTCGCCCTCGAGCGCCTTCAGCGCCGAGACGCGGACGACGGGAGCGTTGTCACCATCGAAGTCCTGCGACGACAGCAGTTCACGAACCTCGAGCTCGACGAGCTCCAGGATCTCCTCGTCGTCGACAGCGTCGGACTTGTTCAGCGCGACCAGCAGGTACGGAACGCCGACCTGCTTGGCGAGCAGCACGTGCTCACGCGTCTGAGCCATCGGGCCGTCGGTGGCGGCGACCACGAGGATCGCGCCGTCCATCTGAGCGGCACCGGTGATCATGTTCTTGATGTAGTCAGCGTGACCCGGGGCGTCGACGTGCGCGTAGTGGCGCTTCGGGGTCTCGTACTCGATGTGCGAGATGTTGATCGTGATACCACGCTGACGCTCTTCGGGCGCCGAGTCGATCGACGCGAAGTCGCGCTGCACGTTGGTGGCCGACGGGTACTTGTCAGCGAGCACCTTCGAGATCGCGGCGCTGAGCGTGGTCTTGCCGTGGTCGACGTGACCGATCGTTCCGATGTTGACGTGCGGCTTGGTCCGCTCGAACTTGGCCTTGGCCACTGGGTCCTCCTCAGGACGTTCATGTAGGGGTTCCGGGCACTGGATTGCGACCGGTCTTCTACGGGATTGCTTCTCAGTTTAGTAGAGAGAGTTTTGTGATTCTGTGAAGTTGTAGATCTCGGGAGAGAGAAGGGGGTGGATGCCGGAATCACCGGCATCCACTCGATTACTCGCCCTTGGCCTTCTGGACGATCTCGTCCGCGACGGCCCGGGGGACCTCGGCGTACGAGTCGAACTCCATCGAGTAGACCGCACGACCCGAGGTCTTCGAGCGCAGGTCGCCGATGTAGCCGAACATCTCCGAGAGCGGCACGAGGGCACGGACGACCTTGACGCCGGCCGCATCCTCCATGGTCTGGATCTGTCCACGACGCGAGTTCAGGTCGCCGATGACGTCGCCCATGTACTCCTCGGGGGTACGGACCTCGACGCTCATGAGCGGCTCGAGGATCGCGGGGTCGGCCTTGCGGACGGCCTCCTTGAAGCCCATGGAGCCGGCGATCTTGAACGCCATCTCGGACGAGTCGACGTCGTGCGACTGACCGTCCATCAGCGTCGCCTTGACACCCACCAGCGGGTAGCCCGCCAGCACGCCGACGTTCATCGCGTCCTGGAAGCCCTGGTTGGTGGGCTCGATGTACTCGCGCGGGATGCGGCCACCGGTGACCTTGTTCTCGAACTCGTACGTCTTGTCGGCCGTGACCTCGAGCGGCTCGATCGCGAACTGGATCTTCGCGAACTGACCCGAGCCACCGGTCTGCTTCTTGTGCGTGTAGTCGTGACGGTCGACCGCGCGGCGGATCGTCTCGCGGTACGCCACCTGGGGCTTGCCGACGTTGGCCTCGACGTTGAACTCGCGCTTCATGCGGTCAACGAGAATGTCGAGGTGCAGCTCGCCCATGCCCTTGATGGTCGTCTGACCGGTCTCGGGGTTCAGCTCGGTGCGGAAGGTCGGGTCCTCTTCGGCGAGCTTCTGGATGGCGACACCCAGCTTCTCCTGGTCGGCCTTGGTCTTCGGCTCGATCGCGACCTCGATGACCGGCTCGGGGAACGTCATCGACTCGAGCACGACCGGCGCGCTCGGGTCGGCCAGGGTGTCACCGGTGGTGGTGTCCTTCAGGCCGATGACGGCGTAGATGTTGCCGGCGGTGACGCCGTCGACCGGGTTCTCCTTGTTGGCGTGCATCTGGAAGACCTTCCCGATGCGCTCCTTCTTGCCCTTGGTCGAGTTGATGACCGCCGAGCCGGAGTCGAGGTGACCGGAGTACACGCGGATGTACGTGAGGCGACCGAAGAACGGGTGCACGGCAACCTTGAACGCAAGCGCCGAGAACGGGTCCTTGGCGTCGGGGTGACGCTCGATGATCGTGTCGTAGTCCTTCGGGTCGTGCGCCTCGATGGCACCGACGTCGAGGGGGTTCGGCAGGAAGTCGACGACCGCGTCCAGCATGGGCTGCACGCCGCGGTTCTTGAACGCCGAGCCGCACAGCACGGGGTAGATCTCGCTGGCGACGGTGAGCTTGCGGATCGCGCCCTTGATCTCGGCGACGGTCAGCGTCTCGCCACCGAAGTACTTCTCCAGCAGCGCGTCGTCGCTCTCGGCAACGGTCTCGAGCAGCTTCTCGCGGTACTCGGCGGCCTTGTCGGCGAGTCCGGCGGGGATCTCCTGGACCTCGTACTTGGCGCCCATGGTCACGTCACCCTTGGAGTCGCCCTCCCAGACGAGTGCACGCATCTCGACCAGGTCGACGACGCCGACGAAGTCGCTCTCGGCACCGATCGGCAGCTGCAGCACCAGGGGCTTGGCGCCCAGGCGGTTCACGATGGTGTCGACGGTGAAGTAGAAGTCGGCACCCAGCTTGTCCATCTTGTTGACGAAGCAGATGCGCGGCACGTTGTACTTGTCGGCCTGACGCCAGACGGTCTCGGACTGGGGCTCGACGCCCTCCTTGCCGTCGAAGACGGCGACGGCGCCGTCGAGGACGCGCAGCGACCGCTCGACCTCGACCGTGAAGTCCACGTGTCCGGGGGTGTCGATGATGTTGATCTGGTTGTTGTTCCAGAAGCAGGTCACGGCGGCAGACGTGATCGTGATGCCGCGCTCCTTCTCCTGCTCCATCCAGTCGGTGGTCGAGGCGCCGTCGTGGGTCTCGCCCAGCTTGTGGTTGACGCCCGTGTAGAACAGGATGCGCTCGGTCGTCGTCGTCTTGCCGGCATCGATGTGCGCCATGATGCCGATGTTGCGGACCTTGTTGAGGTCGGTGAGCACTTCTTGTGCCACGGGGTGTGTCCTTTGCTTTTCTCACCGGGGAGCGGGGAGCCCGTTGTGCGGGCTCCCCGACCACCGAATGGGGATGTTTACCAGCGGTAGTGCGCGAAGGCGCGGTTCGACTCGGCCATCTTGTGGGTGTCTTCACGGCGCTTGACCGCGGCACCGAGGCCGTTCGAGGCGTCGAGGATCTCGTTCTGCAGACGCTCGGTCATCGTCTTCTCACGACGGCCCTTCGCGTACGAGACCAGCCAGCGCAGCGCGAGCGTGTTCGCACGGTGCGGCTTGACCTCGACGGGCACCTGGTAGGTCGAGCCACCGACGCGGCGGCTCTTGACCTCGAGGGTGGGACGCACGTTGTCGAGCGCCTTCTTGAGCGTGGTGACGGCGTCCTGGCCGTTCTTCGCCTCGACGCCGCTGAGCGCGCCGTAGACGATCGACTCGGCGAGCGACTTCTTGCCGTCCACGAGGATCTTGTTCACGAGCGACGTGACGATCGGAGCACCGTAGACCGGGTCGTTGACGACGGGGCGCTTGGGGGCGGGACCCTTACGAGGCATCTAACTCAACCCTTCTTCGCGCCGTAGCGGCTGCGAGCCTGCTTACGGTTCTTGACGGCCTGGGTGTCCAGAGCGCCACGGACGATCTTGTAACGCACACCGGGAAGGTCCTTCACACGACCGCCGCGCACGAGCACCAGCGAGTGCTCCTGCAGGTTGTGGCCCTCACCGGGGATGTACGCGGTGACCTCGGTGCCGTTGCGGAGCTTCACACGGGCGACCTTGCGCATGGCCGAGTTCGGCTTCTTGGGCGTGGTCGTGTACACGCGGGTGCAGACACCCGCCTGCTGCGGGTTCGCCTTGAGCGCCGGCGCCTTGGTCTTGTTGACCTTGGGCGAGCGACCCTTGCGAACCAACTGCTGAATAGTTGGCACGTTCTCTCCTTGTCGATGCTGCACGGTGACAGCGATGTGGTTTCACCACAGATCCACCGGCACGACGCGACTGCGCCGGGCTGTTGTGTTGGGTGGATATGCCGTGGGGGCGGCCTGTTCGCAGACCGATCCCTGGTGCGGTCCCGCGCCCCGCTCCATGCCGAGGCACAGCGCAAGGCGCGCGAGAGCGCACACCCGGTCAATCATACGCCCGGGCGAAGGTGCGGTCAAACGCGCGCGATTATCACACGGCGAGTGGTTGTCAAGCGTCGCGCCGCGCGCGTCGCGGTTCGCCGTTCGCGGCTCGCGGCTCGCGGTTCGCGGCTCGCGGCTCGAACCAGGGTCACGTCTGGTCGCCTCACGCCCAGCGAGGCCACAACACGCGACCCCAAAACTGTGCGGTGCGGCTCAGCGCAGGAACCGGGGTCACATCTGGTCGCCTCACGGTCGGCGAGACGACAACACGCGACCCCAAAACCATGCGGCTCAGCTCGACGCAGCAAACAGGGTCACGTCTGGTCGCCTCACGGTCGGCGAGACGGCAACACGCGACTCCAAAACCGTGCGGCTCAGCACGGCGCACGAAACCAGGGTCACGTCTGGTCGCTTCACGCCCAGCGAGGCAACAACACGCGACCCCAAAACCATGCGGCTCAGGTCAGCGCACGAAACCAGGGTCACGTCTGGTCGCCTCACGGTCGGCGAGACGACAACACGCGACCCCAAAACCATGCGGCTCAGCTCGACGCAGCAAACAGGGTCACGTCTGGTCGCCTCACGGTCGGCGAGACGGCAACACGCGACCCCAAAACGGTGCGGTGCGGCTCGGTGCAGCAAACAGGGTCACGTCTGGTCGCCTCACAGTCGGCGAGACGGCAACATGCGACCCCAAAATCGTGCGGCTCGGCTCAGCGCAGGAACCAGGGTCACGTCTGGTCGCCTCACGCCCAGCGAGGCCACAACACGCGACCCCAAAACTGTGCGGTGCGGCTCAGCGCAGGAACCGGGGTCACATCTGGTCGCCTCACGCCCAGCGAGGCCACAACACGCGACCCCAAAACGGTGCGGCTCAGCTCGGCGCACGAAACCAGGGTCACGTCTGGTCGCCTCACGCCCAGCGAGACGGCAACACGCGACCCCAGAACGCCGGTGTCAGGAGCAGCAGCCGGGCACAGCGAGCCAGACTTGCCGCGGGCGTCAGGCGTCGCCGCGGGTCAGGCGCAGCTCGGCGTCGCCCAGCAGGAAGCGGTCGCCGGCGGGCACCGTCGAGCCCGGCTCGATCTCGATCTCGGTGCCCAGGACCGTGGGCAGCAGCACCCCGTTGGTGGAGTGCAGGTCGGTCAGCTGCCAGCCGTCGGCGTGCAGTTCGAGCCGCGCGTGCGTCTTCGAGACGGTGCGCGTGCGGTCGTCGAGGGCGACAAGCTGTGCCCGCGGGCGGGCCGGGTCGGGGGCGGGCTGCCTGCCGAGGATCACGACATCGGAGGTCAGCGCGATGGGGCGACCGGATGCCGGGATGAGCTGCCACGCCGGCCGCTTGCGCCGCGCGATGACGGTGTGGTCGAACTCGTCGTCGACGGCTTCTTCGCCGGAGGCGGACTCGGACCCGGACGCGGCCCCGGGCGTCTCCTCCTGCGCGGGCACCGACCGCCGCGCCGACAGGGGCGCGCCCGCGGCGGGCGAGCCGACGACGGCCGACACCTCGCCGGACATCTCGGGGAACACATCGGGGTCGTAGTGCGACGCCGGCCACTCGCGCACCCGGCGCTCGGCCGGCGGCACGGCGGGCATCCGGGTGACCGGCGAATCGCCCTGCGGCGGGACGGCGGCCCTGCGGCCCGGGACGAACGAGATCGGATCGCCCGTCGTGTCGACGGGAGTGCCGATGTACGGCCGTGTGCCGGCCGCGCTGGGCGGGAAGGGCGACGGCGACACTGCCGAGACCTCGTCGATCTCCGACCCCCATGCGTCGACGGACTCGTCGGCGTCGACGGACTCGGTCGGCACGTCGGTGACTTCGTGCCGGGGGCGCGGGGCGAAGGAGTCGGTGGTGGATGCCGGCGGCGGCGCGTCCGCGGCCCGCGGAAGTGGCACGATCGGCGCGGTGCGGGGAGCCGGCTCGGCGGCGCGGGAGCCGGCACGGGACGCACCGGGGTCGGTTGCGGGGATGGCACCGGCGTCGGATGCGGGGATGGCACCGGCGTCGGATGCAGAGTCCGACCCGGGACCGTACGTCCCCCCGCCGGGGAACGACGGCGCGTCACGGTGGGCGTTCACGTGCCCGGATGCCGGGGTCGCCGGCGCCCGCTCGTCCCGGCGCGGGGCGGGGCTGAAGCCGGGGGCCGGATCAACGGACGGTGCGGATGACGACTCGGGTGCCGGCCACGCTCCGCTGCTTTCGCCAGGCGCCGGCCACGCTTCGGTGCCGCCGGCAGGAGCCGCGCCGGCACGAGCCGGACCGGCGGCGGCTCGCCCCGCGCCAGGTGCCGGCCAGGCAGGACCGCCGTCTGCGCCGGAGCGAACGGGGCCGGGGGTGCCTGATCCCGGAGCGGGGGTGTCTGATCCCGGAGCGGGAGCGGGCCAGCCCGCGGCGCCGACGCGGGCCGGGCCGGACGCTTCGGCGACGGGCGCCTCGCGGGCGGCGGGTGAGGCCGCGGCATCCGGTGCCGCCGGCGGCATCCACGACGAGGTGCCGACCGGCGCGGCCTCGGGCCCGGTCGCCACCGGCGGTGCGAAGACCGCGGCCGTGCGGGCGTCATCAGATCGCGGAACGGGCGGGCGCACCGGCACCGGACCGCCGAGCCGGGCGCCCAGCCAGCGGGCGGGGCCGAAGCCGAGGATGCTCGCCCACACGACGAACAGCAACGCGGCCAGGACGGTCATGCTGCCGCCGTAGCCGAAGCCGGGGTTGATGCGATGGGCCGCGATGATCATCAGGATCCACACAACGATCACGCCGGCACCGGTGAGGGTCAGCAGCACGAGCCACGGACTGAACCCGCCCCATTTGAGCACCGTGGCCTGGTTGAGGAACGGGACCCAGCCCTTCCACGCGTCCTCGCCCATCTTGCGGAACATCGCACTCAGCGCCAGCGCCGTCCAGATGTACAGCGCCACGCCGATCACCAGCGACAGCAGGATCACCAGTGCGGACAGGGATTCGTCGGCTGTGGTCATGATGCGGTCCGCCGTCGGCGCGCGGCGCGACGGCTCCCCCTCTCGGTGCTGCTCTTATCCGCCCCGGCGGGACGAGCGAAGCGGACGAACGACCTCAACGATACGGCTGCGCGCAGCCGCTGCCACAGTCCCGTGCTCCAGGTGCGTCGCTCCGCGTCGACGATGCGCCAGAACTCGTCCGCCTCGTCGGCGGTCGTCGTGCCCGCCGAGAAGACGGCCTCGTCGGCGGCGACGGCCAGTCTGCGCCCGTGCTCGGCCCCGTAGGCGTCTGCCGTCTCGACGCGGGTGAGGGCCTGCGGCGGCATGAGCCCGGCATCCACGGCGGCATCGACGTACTCCTCCCAGCCCCCGGCGATGCGGGCGACCGGGTCACCGCGGCGGCGACCGGCGCGGCGGGTCGCCTTGGCGAACAGGATCGTCAGGAACGGCGCCAGCGGCAGCGCCGCGACCAGCGCGACGATGCTCCCGATGCGCAGCGTCGCCCACAGCCATTCGAGGTCGACGGGGTCGGCCGGGCGATCGGTGCGGGCGGTGTCCTCCTGCGCGGGACGCGGCGGCACGACCTCTTCGACGCTGTCGGGACGCACCTCCGTCGGCACGCGCGGGTCGGGCTGCTCCACCACGGTCCGGTCCGGCGCGAGGGTGTGCTGCGGCGTCACGTCGACCGGCACCCACTGGCCGCCGGAGGACCGCACCTCGACCCACGCGGTGATGTCGCCCGCGCGGCACGCGCCGTCCTCGCAGGTGGACAGCCCCGCGTCCGTGCTCTGCAGTCGCGCGCCCAGCACGACGCGCGCAGGGAAGCCGAGGTCCTGCGCGATCAGCGCGACCGCGGTCGCGAACTGCTCGTCGTCGCCGACGGCGGCCACCGCGGCCGCCGGACCCTGCGCGCCGACGGCCGCGTCGCTCTCGAGCAGCGCCGTGAACATATCGCCGATGCGGGCCAGCGAGTGGCCGGCGGCGCTCGGGACGAACGTGTAGCCGTCCAGCGCGGTGACCCATTCGGCCCCGCCGTCGATCTCGAGCGCGTGGCTGAGATATCCGCGCTCACGCAGCAGCCTCACCAGGTCGGCCAGCGCCACCCCACCGCTGCCGGCGACGTGATCGTCGATCCAGGTGCGCATACTCGCGGGCAGTTCGACGGATCGGGTCACCCCGCCGGGGGCGTCGATGTCGACGAGCGGCGGGGTCTCGGGCAGCACGCCGCGCAGCCGGTAGCGATCGCCCGGCGCCCACTCGACGGTCTGCACCGCCGCGGCAAGCGGCCCGCTGTAGTAGAACCCGTCGGCCAGGGCCGCGCCTCGCGTCCCTTCGAAGTCGATGGATGCCACGCGGCCGACAGTCGGCATCCACAGGCCCCACAGGATCCCCAGCTCGATCTCGACGTCGACCGGCTCGCCCTCGCCCGCGTCGAGGGTCGACGGCACGCGCGTGAACTGCGCGGCGTCGCCGGCGACGTCGGTGCGGAACTGGACGCCGTCGTACACGTCGAGGGTCGCCAGCCGCACGCGGTCGGGCAGCTGCTCCCCCGTCACGGTGAACATGACCTCGTCGAACGTGTCGTCGCCGAAGATCGACCGGTAGCCCGACAGCGGGCTCACCGCCCGAAGCATTTCGACCTCGGGCCCGATGGCGGTGCGCAGCACGTCGCGGTCGGCCGACTGCGCGACCGCGGGCACGACGGCGGTGACCGCGACCGCGGCGAGAGCCACCATGCCGGCGCCCAGCGCGACGCGCCTCGACTCGACGCGCGAGGACCGTCGCAGCCGCACGCCGCTGGACTCGGCCGCCCGCTGCAGGGCGCCGCGCCGTTCGTCGCGGGCGCGCCACGACATCCACAGCACCCCGGCGACCAGCGCCGCGATGCCGATCGCGGTCTCGACGGGGGCGGCGAGCGTCACCGGCCCGAGCGAGAACGGCGCACTGACGGTCGTACGGCCGAACAGCAGGCCGAACGCGACCATGGCGATCGAGACCGGCACCGCGGCGTACGCCCAGCGATCGGCGCGCCAGACCAGCAGCAGCAGCACGGTCGTGCCCACGAGGAAGATCACGAGTGCGGGCACGAGCAGGTTGCGGTACGACCCGACCGGCAGGTCGACGGTGACGAGGTCCTTCCAGCCGAGCACCACGCCGCCGGCCAGCTCTTCGAGCCCGCGCAGCAGCTCGGCCGGCCCGCCCACGCGGCTGGGCACGGCGAGCGGCACGCCGACCACGAACATGATGACCGCGAGGATGCCGGCGACCGCCCAGCCGCCCCAGCCGCGGCGATGGACGAGGGTCGCGACGGCGAGCGCGAGGACGGATGCCACGGCGACGAGCGTCAGGAACGCGCTCGTCCGGTAGATCGGCCAGGCTGCGACGGCCGCGATGACGACGATGACGGCGACCCATGCGGTACCGGCGATGACGCGGTGCGACGAGGTCGTCATGACGTCGCTCCCCGCAGCAGCAGCCCGGCGAGGTCGTCGAGCACGCCCACGGTGAGCACCGTGAACGCGCCGAGCGTCTGGCTGCGCGGATGCGCGCGCTCATCGCACACCACCGCGACGGTGACGGTGTCGACCGGGAACGCGAGCGCCGCCCGCCGCAGCCGGGTGAGGCCGACCTGCGACCCGGCGACCATGATCGCGATCGACAGGCCCTCGGCGGCCTCGGCCGTCAGCCGGCACACCTCGTCGAACGGCATGGTGTTCGCGATGCGGTCGACGCCGCTGAAGCCGTCGAGCAGCGGGCGGGGCGCCGCGGCCGGGATGTGGCGGATGGCGCGCAGGCGCCCTTTGACCACCCGCGGGATCTCGGCGCCCACGACGATGTCGAGGTCGCGGGCGTCATGCACGGCACGCAGCGAGAGGGATGCCGCGCAGCTGACCGCCAGCTCGAACTCGTCGGCGGAGGCGAACTCCGACTCTGCCAGCCCCAGCACGACGGCCATGCGCGAGCGCCGCGTCTCTTCGTACTGGCGCACCATGAGGCGGCCGGTCTTGGCCGTCGACTTCCAGTGGATCTGGCGACGTGCGTCACCGGCGACGTATTCGCGGATCGCGTGGAAGGAGATATCGGCATCCACGAGCCGCTTGGTGGCGTTGCCGTCGAGGTCGCGGATCAGCCCCGCGCTGGTGGACGGCAGGACGACGGTGCGGGCGTGGACGTAGAGGTCGTGATGGTCGGCGAGCGCGTGCTCGCGCCGCAGCAGGCCGATCGGGTCGGAGCGGACGGTGGTGGCGGGGCCGACGGTCACGATGCCGCGTGGCTGCGGCGGGATGTCGAGGGTGTGCACCGTCTCCTGCCCCGGCCGCAGCAGCGGCACGCCGAACTCGACCAGGCCGTCGCCGACGGGGACGTCGATGCGCCCGGGGAGGGCGGAGCGGCCGTCGGCGTTGCGCACCGTCACCTGGGCGGCGACGCCGTTGCCGGCGACCACCCGCTCGTGCCCGAGCGTCAGGGCGACGTCGTAGGAGCGTGCGCCGAACAGGAAGGGGACGCTCAGGGCGAGCAGCACGACGGCGACCGCGCCGGCGACGATCCACTCGATCCAGCCGAAGATCAGGCCGACCGCGAGTCCGACCGTGGCGGTGGCGAGCACGAGCACGCCAGCGGGCCGGATCGTGCGCCACGCCCAGCCGCTCACCGTCCGGGCCGCCACGCGCAGGCCGCGCCACAGCCGCGAACTCCACACCGCCGCGCCGACGAGGGCCCGGTCGCGCGCGACGGTGACCTCGGTGCGCTCCCCCGAACGGGTCGCGGCCGAGGTGCGGGTCAGCCGGGTGTCGCCGAGGGTCATGGTCCGTCTCGGCGGGTCGGGGGCGGAACGTCGAGCAGAACCTGTCCGACGACCGCCTCGGGGGTGACGCCGTCGAACTCGGCCTCGGGGTGCAGGATCAGCCGGTGCGCGAGCACGGCCACCGCGAGCGTCTTGACGTCGTCGGGGGTCGCGTAGGTGCGGCCGTGCGACACCGCTGAGGTCCGCGTCGCGCGGGCGAGGGCGAGGGCGCCGCGGATGCTGACGCCGAGCCGGACTTCGTCGGCCGCGCGCGTGGCATCCACGATGCGGGCGATGTAGTCGAGCACGAGGGCGTCGACGTACACGTCGGCGGCGAGCTCGGCCATGTCGATCAGCGCCGTCGGGGTGATCACGGCGGGAAGGGACTCGATCGCGACGGCGGCGCCGTCGAGGATCCGCACCGTGGCGGCGTGATCGGGGTAGCCGAGCGACGTGCGCATGAGGAAGCGGTCGAGCTGCGCCTCGGGCAGCCGGTAGGTGCCGGCCTGCTCGATCGGGTTCTGCGTGGCCAGGACGAGGAACGGCGAGCCGACCGGGTGGGTCACGCCGTCGATCGTGACCCGGCGCTCCTCCATCACCTCGAGCAGGGCGGACTGGGTCTTGGGGCTCGCGCGGTTGATCTCGTCGGCGAGCACGATGTTGGCGAACACCGGTCCGGAGTGGAACTCGAATTCGCCGGTCTTCTGGTCGTACACGGTGACGCCGGTGATGTCGCCGGGCAGCAGGTCGGGGGTGAACTGGATGCGGGTGGTGGTGCCTTGCACGGACTGCGCGACCGCCCGGGCGAGCGAGGTCTTGCCGGTGCCGGGAACGTCCTCCAGCAGCACGTGACCCTCGCTGATCATCGCGGTCAGCACCAGTTCGACGATGTGGCGCTTGCCCAGCACCGCCCGCTCGACGTTGTCGGCCAGCTGGCCGAAAGTCTGAGCGAACCACGTCGCCTGCTCCTGCGTGATGGTCATTCGGGGTCCTCGTCGCTGGGGGGGGTCAGCCGGCTGGGGCCGGGTCGGCCTGGTCGGGATCGGTCGGCACGGGGTCGGTGGGGGTCGGATCGGGCGTGGGCTCGGGTGTCGGTTCGGGCACGGGCGCCGGGGTGCACGTCGCCGAGAACGAGGCGGTGGCGGCGTCGAGGTTCCAGGCGCCTGGCCAGCGGACCTCGACGCGGATGCCCTCGACGCGCACCGCCGCATCGGGCACGAGCCAGGTGTTTCCGTCACGAGGCAGAACCCGGCCCTCGGCGTCATAGTAGGTCAGATCACGCGAAGAGAAGCCGACCGTGCCCCGCCCACCGGTGGACGAGGACTGCGGGGCCAGCGTTGCGCCGCCCGCACACGAGTCCACCCACCACCGCGCCTGCACCTGGTACGGGGCGCTGCCGCGCGCGGGCGCGACCGTCCCCCAGGCCGACTGCCACCACCCCGAACGGTGCTCGTAGCGCACGCGGATGCCGGGGTCGGCGTCGAACACCCCGGTCGGGTACCCGTCGAAGACCACGTCGTTCTCGTTGGGGATGGTCTCGGACGAGCGCGGCGCCGAATCGATCGTCCATGCGGCGCGGAGTCCGTCGACGTGCGCGGTGGGACCGACGACGAACGTGTACCCCTTCGGGGCCTCGGTGCTCTGCACGGCACGCACCTCGCCGCGGACGGTCGCCCGGCCGTACGATCGCCCGTCGTACCAGGACTCCACGCACAGCACGAACGTGTACAGCCGGCCGTCCGGCAGGCCCCGGAACGTGCGCTTCTGGCCGTCGACCGAGACCGTGCAGGTCTCGCCGTCGGCGACGATGCCCCACCGCAGCTGCGCACCGTCGCCGCCCGAGACGGCGGCACCCGCGGCGGCGACCTCGGTGCGGCCGCCTCCGGTCGACGTCGCCGTCAGCGACAGGACCAGGTCGGTGGGCGCGCCGACGCCGTTCGCGACGCCCGTGAGCACGCCGGTGGGCGGTCCTGCACCGGTTCCCGGGGGCACGTCGAACCGCGACCGCGGCGTCACCGTGACCGTGGTGGCGGTGTTGGACCCGACCCGGAAGCCGGGCACGACGAGTTCGGTCTGCCCCGTCGGGACGGTCACGCGGATCGTCTCGCCCGCAGGGCTGGAGATCTCCAGGGTGCCGGTGTCGGCGGCATCCACCCCGCTGATGGTCAGCGACGCGATCTTGCCCTCGCCCGCGGTGACCACCGGCACCGACCGCAGCCCGGTCGGTGCCGCCGGCGGGTCGTATGCCCACGCGGTGGTGCGCACCGAGGTCGCCGAGGATCCGACGGCGTTGACGGCGAACGCCTCGTAGGTCCGCTGCTCGCCGTTGGGCGCCTTCAACTCGGGGCAGACGCCGGCGGCGGTGCACTGCGCGACGACCGCGCCGTCCCTGCGCAGCTCGAATCCGGTCAGCGCCGGGTACGCCGAGCGCGCCGCGCCGGGGTCGACGCGCAGGGTCAGCGAGCCGTCGGCGTAGGCGGTCTGGCTGAGGGATGCCGGTGCCCGCGGGAACCCGCGCAGATCGAGCGTGAGGGTGCCTTCGCGATCGCCCGCGCTCTGCCGGCCCTGCGCGTCCTGCACGGTGAAGGCCGCTGTGCAGGTGGCGCCGGCGGTCTCGTCGGTCCAGGTCGCGCGGATGGCGGAGGCCGAGGCGACCGCGAACGTCACGCCGGCGCACGTGCCGCTGCGGGACACGCCGACCACCTTCAGCGGGGTGCCCGGCAGCGGGTTGACCTCGCCGGCAGCCCCGGTGACCGGGATCGTGCAGCTCGAGCCGTCGGCCTGGCTGCACTGCCCGTCGACCGTGCCGCCGCGCGGCAGCGCCGACGGCGCCGCACCCACGCGCACCATGAGCCGTGCGGGGGCGACGCCGGTGTGACTGGTCACCGAGACCATCACGTACTCGGAGGTGCCCGGCACCGCGTCATCGAGCCCGGTCAGCGTGAGCCGCGACCCGTCGAGCGTCGCCGTGATCGACGCGGCCGTGTCTTCGATGCGATACGCGATCGGCTCGGGATCACCCTGCCAGCTGGTCATGTCGGCCACATCGTAGGTCATCGTCTCGCCCGGTCCGACCGTCACCGATGCCGCCGTCAGCGTCGGCTGCGGGTCGACCGGGGTGACCACGACCGGCACCGAGAGCACCGTCCAGGCGCGCTGCCCGGCCAGTCGCACCGAGACGACGCACGCATCGGTCCAGGGCGCGCCTTCGTCGGCGATGTAGCGGATCCTCGTACCCGAGTCGGCCTCGCAGACCGCTCCGGCCCGGGCGCCCGACGCGCGGACGTCGCCCACGTCGACGAGGGTGTCCCGCGGCCGGGCGACGAGGTCGGACATGTCGGCGGTGGCCTCGCCGCCCTCGTCGACCTGAAGGGGCGGGGCGCCGCTGCGCAGCGCGAGGGTCGGGTCGGCCGCGGCCGGCACCCGCAGGAACGCGTAGGTGGTGATCGTGTCGGTCCCGGTCTGACCGGTGACCGAGAACGGGATGAGCCGGGCCTGGTCGGTCAGCTCTCCGCGGATGCGGTTTCCCGACACCCGCACGCCGTCCGGCGACCCCCACAGTCCCAGCGTCAGGTCGGCGATCTCGCCGCCTTCCCACACGACTCTGCCGCCGAGCACATCGACGCCGGTGGCGAAGTCCTCGCGGTCCTCGGCCGTGAGGACGGTGTCGCCGACGATCGGGTAGGCGGGTACGCGCTCGCGGACGACCTTCACGACGATGAGGCCCCGCGCGGTGTTGCCCGAGGAGGACTCCACGTCGTACAGGAACGCCATGGTGCCCGGCTCGGTGCCGGCCTCGATCGTCACGGTGTCGTCGCCGACGGATTCGATGCGCTCGGCCAGCAGCTCGTACTCGGGAGCCGGGGTGCCGTCGAGCGCGGTCTCGGGCACATCGGGGCGCACCCCGGTCAGCCGCAGCTCGCCGAGTGTGGGGTCGAGGTCGTTGGCCAGCGGCTGCACCCGGATGACATTGTCGGCACCGGCCTGCACGTGCACGTAGTCGGTGTAGGTCACCGGGGACGGGTTGGCATCGCCGCTGAGCACGCCCACGCGCACGACGCCCTCGCCGGTCGCGCCGGCGGCGTCGACGACGCGGTACCGGAACGAGTGCTGACCGCTGTCGCCGGCCACGCTCGTGTAGACGATCGAGGTGCCGTCGGCCGAGATGGCCGCCGACCCGACATCGGGCTGCTCGACGATGCCCTCGAGTCGCACGACGTCGCCGTCGGGGTCCATTCCGAAGCCGTCGAACGCGATCGTGGTCGACAGCCCGCTGAGCACGCGCCCCGACAGGCCCGACGGCAGCGGGGGGCGGTTGGCGTCGTCGGCGAGCACCCGCACGCGCACCGTCGCGGTGTCGGCCAGACTCGGCGCCCCCGTCGTGAACACGCCGTACTCGACCGTGTAATCGCCCGGCGTGCCCGGAGCGAGATAGCGCAGCAGGTCGCCGGACGCGAAGGCCAGAGCCGACCGGCTGGACGAGACGATCGTCTCGGGGTCGATGCGCGGCCGCCCGCCCGAGGGGGCGAGGTCGTTCGCGAGCACCGGGATGTCGATCTGCGACCCCACCCGCACGACGACGGTGTCGTCGACCGCGATCGGGGCGGCCTCGGGTGCGGGCGGCAGCAGGTAGACGGTCGCCAGTCCCTCGACGGCCGCGCCGGCGTCGTTCGTGCCGTCGCTGACCCGGTACGACACGGTCCCGAGGATGCCGGACTCGTTGGACGCCGTTGTCCCCGACACCCGCAGCTGGCTCTGCGCCACGGCATCCACCGACAGCGTCGCGCCCGGAGTCGGGTGCGCCACGACATCGCTGAGCAGCAGCACGCGCCGGGTCGGGTTGGACACCGCCGCGAACACGTCGACGGTCGCATCGGCCTGCGGACGGACGAAGGCCACCACCGGCGCCGTGGACAGGTTCGGCGGGGCGTCGGCGGGCAGCAGCGTGATGCGGGCGAGGCCTGTCGCCTCGCCGCCGGCGGAGGTCACCGTGACAGAGACCCGGTAGGTGCCCGGCTCGGCGGCCGAGAAGTCGAACTGGGTCGTGCCGCCGACCACCGTCGCGGTGGCGGTGGCATCGTCGAGCACCCGCGCCGCCGTGAGCAGCACGTCCCCGGCCGTGCCGGTGACGTGGTCGGCCACGTCGACCGTGAGCCGGGCGCCGACGATGTCGACGACGGCGAACGACTGGATCTGGGGCTGGGCCGCGCCGAGCACGCGCACCGGCAGCGACGCGGTGGCCTGGGCGCCGCGGGCATCGGCCACGGTGTACGCGAGCGAGATCACCTGGTCGCGTTCGCTGCCGTCGTCGCTGTGCTGGTACACGATCTCGCCGGCAGGGGTCGAGGCGAGGCTGCCCACGCCCCCGGCGTTGTGCACGTCGAGCAGCATGATCGGGTCGCCCTCGGGGTCGACCCAGCCGCCCAGCACCGGGACGGTCACGGTGCCGCCCCGGGCGACCGACGGGCGCGGCGCCTCTTGCTCGCAGCCGGCGACCCCGCACCACACCGGTGCGGAGTTGGCCGAGTCGGCGGCCACCGTGAGTGTCACCGTGGCCGGCTCCGAGGTGAGCCCGTCGTCGGCGGTGCCGTCGGTGACCGCGTACTCGAAGGTCGCCGTGCCGGTCGCGTCGGCCGCGACCCGCACGGCCAGCCGCTGCCGGTCGTCGGTGGCGGTGACGACGCCGAACGACGGATCGAGGCCCGTGACGCTGTCGGGCCCGATCGCCAGCACGTCCTCGTTCGGATCGTGGTCGTTCAGCAGCACGGGCAGCGAGACGAGCGCCCCCGGACGTACGCCGAACGCGTCGGGCTCGGCGACCGGAGGGCGCGGGTCGATGACCGCCGGAGGCTCCTGCTCGCTGGGCTCGGCCGTGGTCGGGGCGGTGTCTTCGAGCTCCCAGTCCTGGCTGGACGGCAGCAGCCGCGCGTCGTCGACCGTCCACACCCACCCCGAGCGCGCGTCGTTGAGGATCAGCGCGTCGCCGGTGTCGACCAGGGTCGGCCGGCGCTGCGCCGGCAGGGTGAGACCGCCGTAGTCGAGTGGGCGGGCGGTCTCGGAGTCCCACAGCGTGCCGGGGCCCTCCCCCTCGGGCAGCCACGCCGCGTACACCCGCTCCCCCCGCAGCACGGGGCGCGCCGGGGTGCCACGCGGGGTCGTCGCGTCGCCGAATGCCGGCTCAGCCGGGTCGCCGTCGACCGGCACCCGCACCAGACCGGTCTCGTCGGCCAGGTACACCGAGCCCGACTGCGGCGCCGGACGACTCAGCACCACGGCCCCGGTCGTGCCCGCGTCGGCCGCCCCGTCGGTCTCGTCGGTCCAGTAGCGGCCGTCGTCGGTGTCGACGAGCACCCAGTCGTCACCGGCGCTCGTGAGGGCGGGCAGGTCGGCATCCGCGTCGACGGGATCTTCGCTGAGGACAGTGGATGCCGCGATGTCGAACCGCAGCACGGTGTCGGCCGCGGCGGAGTAGCTGAACAGGATGCCGCGCTCGTCGACCGTGACGGCGTCGGCCACGTACGGCGGCGTCTCGTCGTCCGGTGTGCCGAACGGGTCGACCTCGGCATACGACTGCGTCGACAGACGCCCGGCGTAGATCGCCCCGGCATCCGTGCGGAACACCACGAAGTCACCCGCACTGACAGTCTCCTGGGTGCCCGGCGGGGCCGTCGCGGCGGCCTCGAGCCCCTGGGCGTCGAGATCGCCCGGGATGGACTCGTCGATGCGGATCATCTTGCTGTCGCTGTCGGTGAACATGTAGGCGCCGGTGTCGGCCTCCACGATGCGACTGGGATTGGCCACCGCGCGCACGGTGTCGAGCTCGCCGACGGCGGTGTTGACCCGGGCGTATCGCAGGCCGTCGGCCTGCAGCACCCACACCGCCGGGTCGCGCGGCGGAGTGTCCTGCGCGTCGAGGCCCGGCCACGCGATGCTGAGGCCCGCGACCAGCGCGATCGCGGCGGCTCCGGCGCCGACGCCGACGACGGTGCGGCGACGCATCACAGCCCTCCGAGCAGCAGGGCGACGACCGTGCCGACCGCGATGACGAGGACCGCCGTGCCGCCGGCGATCCACGGCCAGACCGGGCGGCGCCGGGCCGGTATCTCGCCGACGACGGTCGAGTCCTCGTCACGCTCAGGGCTGCCGGTCGAGTGCGTGTACCGGCGGCCCTCCCGCGGCAGGCTGCTGCGCACGGGCCCGCGCACCCGGGCGTCTGCGAAGTCCACTTCTGCGGCCACCGGCATCCACTCGTCTGTCGGCACTTCGAGGAGCGTCGGCGCCAGTCCGAGCGAACGCTGCACCTCGCGCACGGCCTCGCCGAAGTCGCGGGCCGACCGGTAGCGGTTGTCGGGGTCGCGGGCCATCGCGGTCGCGAGCACCCGCTGCAGCTCGTCGGGCATGTCGTCGCGCGCCACCGGCACGAACGTGGCGCGGGCGATGCGGCTGCGCAGGTGATCGCGGGTGTTCTGCCCGCGCTCGCGGCGCTCGAACGGGCTGTGGCCGGCCAGCAGCGAGTACACGGTCGCGCCCAGGCTCCACACCTCGCTGGCGACGGAGCCGCCGGTGTGCTCGGCGACGACCTCGGGGGCGCTCCACGGGATCGACATCGCCAGCACTTCGCCCGGCGCGTGCCGCAGCGACGACGAGATGCCGAAGTCGGCCAGCACGGCCGTGCCGAACGTGGTCACCAGGATGTTGCTCGGCTTGATGTCGCGGTGGATGAGGCCCGCCCGGTGCGCCGACTCGAGCGCGCCCGCCAGCCGCACCGCGATCGCCATGACCTCTTCGACCGGGATCCGCTCGATGCGGTAGCGCTGCGCGAGGGAGCCGGGGCAGTACTCCATGACGATGTAGGGGCGGCCGTCGGCCGAGATGCCGGCTTGGTACACGGTCACGATCGCGGGGTGCGCCGACAGGTGGGCGAGCACGTCGGCTTCGGCGTTGAACATGCGCACGAGGTCGGGGTCGTGCTCGTCGCTGGGCAGCACCTTGACGGCGACGGCGCGGCGGGGCATGTCCTGCTGGTAGAGGAAGACGTCGGCGAATCCGCCCGATCCGAGCGGCCGGACGTAGTCGAGTCCGGGCAGGATCGGGGGCGCGGAGGGAAGCCTGTGTGCCATGGCGCCCCTCACCGGTAAGAATGCGATGTTCGCCACCCGGACAACCCGGCCCCAGGATCCGGTGCGAGACGGGGCAATGCTAACAAAACCACCCGTGAGCGGCCTGTTACGGCTCGGAGATGCCCGGGTCGGCGCGGGGATCGAACGGCGCATCGAGCGAACGGGTCAGCTCTTCGAGCATCGCCGCGATCTGCGGCTCGACGTACTGGCCGACGGCCGCCTGGATGCGCAGCCGGTGGTGCAGCAGCACCGTGCACACCTCGCGACCCACCATGTTCGCGTAGTCGTCGGCCAGCTTCACCTCCTGGCGCAGCGCCGCTTTGGCCTCGTCCGACAGGGGCGGCAGCGCCGGCACATCGGCAGCGGCCTCTTCGGCGAGCCCGGAGATCGTGAACAGGAACGGCTGCCCGGGCAGCGGGTCGGGGTCCATCGGCATGCCCTCGAACTCGGGCTCGAGCCCTTCGCCGGGCCGGTAGCTGCGGGCACGGTTGCGCTCGGCCTGCTGGTCGAGCTCGGCCTGCAGCATCGGCAGATTGCGCGAGGTGTATTCGGCCACGGCGTGGTCGACGATCGTCTTCATCCGGGTGGACAGCCCGTGCTGCACCCCGTGCGGCACATCGGCGCCGAGTCCCGCCGCCGACAGCACCGGCGACCCGAAGCAGCGCCGGCACGGGGCGACGCGCCCCCGGTGGGTCGACGGCTCCCAGCGCGGAAGCCATCGCAGCCAGACGTCCACCGCCTGGCTGACCTGGGTCTCGATCGACCGCTCCACGGCATCCATTGTTCCGTGTCAGGGCCCAGTTCGCAGGGATTCGGCGTTCTGCGGCTCGGCGGGGGGCTGATTCATCCGGCCGGACGTGCGGGAACTTCGCGCGATAGCGACCGCAGGCGACGGATGAAGGGGTGCCGGTGGGGCCTGCCGGGGCGGACGGCGGGCTCATCCGGCCGCAAGTGCGGGAACTTCGCGCGATCACGACCGCAAGCGACGGATGAGTGGCTGCCGGTGGGTGCCGGGGCGGCCTGCCGGGGCGGACGGCGGGTTCATCCGGCCGCAAGCGCGGGACCTCGGCGCGATGACGACCGCAAGCGACGGATGAGTGGCTGCCGGGGCGGGAGGCCGGGGCGGACGGCGAGCTCATCCGGCCGCAGGTGCGGGAACTCGACGCGATAGCGACCACAGGAGACGGATGAGGGGCTGATGCCGGGGCTGATGCCGGGCGGCTGAGGGTGGGGGATGCCGGGGGCGGCGGGCGCTGGCATCCTCTCGGCCATCAGGGTTCGTCGGTGTCGGACTCCCACGGCCAGCGGGGGCGATCTGCGCGGGTGCGGACGAGGGCGACGCCGACCCATCCGGCGATGAAGGCGACGACGGCGAGGGCCAGTGCGAACCACGACAGCAGGAATTCTCCGGCGGCGGAGGCCGCGAGCACCGGGTCCTCCCCCGCGAACACTGCGCCGAACCAGAGCCCGACGAGGTAGGCGAGCACCGCGGCGAGGGTCACGACGGCCGCGATCCAGTACGACGGGTTCGGCCGCCGCAGGGTGACGAGGAGGACCCCCAGCACGGCGACCGTGGCAAGGCCCGCGGCGGTGGCGCCCGGCAGGTTGCCGAGGCCCTCGGTGGCGATCACATCCTGCTCGAGGAACAGGCTGGTCATGCCGAGGACGGCGACCAGGAGGGCGAAGAATCCGACCGTGGCGAGGGCCGCCGCCACCGGCGGTCGCACCCCTGGCCCGGTCATGTCATCCCTGGTGCAGCTGGGGTCCGGCCTCGAGCGTGCGCTCGTACTCGCGCTGGGCCTCGTAGTTGAGCTCGGTGACGCGCTTGCCGCGCGCAGAGACCCATGCGCCGAACCAGATGGTCAGCTCGCGCCCGAAGATGAACGCCACGATCGCGAGCGGGGCGAGAAGCTGGCCGTCGACGAGCTCGGCGCCCTCACGCGCGGTGAGTTCCCAGAACGGGGCCTGGAACAGCTGACCCAGCAGGTGTCCGCCGTACGAGACGGCGCCGACCAGCAGTCCGAAGATGACCCAGTAACCCCAGCGACCGCGGTTGATGATCGCGCCGAGCAGCCAGAACCCGAGGAAGAACACGACCACCGGCACCCAGAACCACCAGGTGGTCAGCGCGGCCACGGCCTCGGTGCCCACATTCTCGCCCGTGATGGAGCCGTCGGCGAGGCCGAAGCCCAGTGCGGCGGCGAGGTAGAGGATGCCGAACGACACAGCGGCCAGCAGGCCGATCGCGCCGGCGGCACCGCGGTTGCCGCGCGGGCGGGGGGCCTCGGGCGCCTGGACGAAGATGGGCTGCGGCGAGGCGGTGTACGCGACGCCCGCGGCGGCGCCGGTCGCGACCGGCTCGCTCGGGGTGACGGCATCGCCGTACGCGGTGCCGTCGTACGCGGTGGTGACGGCGTCGGGGCCGGTGGCGTCGGTGCCCGCGACTGCCGTCGTGTCGGCGGAGGGCTCGGCGGCCGTGGGCGTCGCGACCGTGGCGGCCGCGCCGGGCACGTAGCCGGCTTCGGCGTAGGCGGCGTCGAGGTCGGCATCGTGGCCGGCCGGCGCGGCCGCGGAGGCGGTGTCCGAGGCGGCGGGGTCGGTCGCCGTGGCGGCCGAACCGGTTGCGGCGGCGTCAGCGGTGGCAGTGCCGGAATCGGCGGCGGATGCGGTCGAGGGCGCCGCGTCACCGGCATCCACTCGGGCGAGCTCTTCCTCGCTCACCGCATCGCGAGAAGCGGCCTCGGCCTCGGCCAGGCCCTCGTGGGCGCGACCGACCACGTCGTCGACCGACCCGGCCTCGCCTGTCGTGTTGTCGTCAACCGGCTCGCCGTAATTGGGATCGCTCATTGCGATGTGCTCCTCACGCGGGGCACGCGCCGCCGCAGTGCGAGAGTAACGTCCCGCGGCCGCTCCGCCGCGGAGGCATGCCGAGTGTCGGCACCCCTGCGTCGGAACGCCCGCTTATCGTTGAGGATCATGTCCCGCCTCTCGCGTCTCGCCGCACCCGCGCTCATCATCTCTGCGCTGCTGCTGACGGGGTGCGTGGCGGACGATGCGCCGGCTCCGGATGCCGAGGCCTCCACCCCCGCCCCCGCTCCCACGACCGCGGTGCCGACACCGGCCTCGCCCACCGACGCGGTGCCATCGGGTCCGGTGCTGTCGATGACCGTGCTGCCGACCGGGTGCGAGGACATGCTCGACGACGCGGTGCTCGCGCAGCTCGAGGACATTCCGTTGAACGACCCCAGCTTCGGCGAGAGCGGCGTGCTGCCCGACCGGTCGCTGCGGTGCGTGTGGTCCGAACCGGGCTCACAGACGACCCGGCTGGTCACGACGATCAACTACGCCCCCGAGCAGCCGGTGCTCGACTACCTCAACGTGCTGATGGCCGACGGGTTCGTCTGCTACGAACCGAGCGGCGGCCTGCGCTGCGAGGCGACGTGGGACAACGAGACCGCCCCGGTCACCGACGGACGCACGCTGTTCTACCGCGACGGTGTGCTCATCGACACGCAGTACTCGAACCTGGCTCCGTCGGGCTACACGGCCGCGATCATCCGGACGCTCTGGCCCGAGGGCTGACCGCGGCGGCTGCGGGGTCACCGTTCGGGCCCGAGGGCTGGTCAGGACGGCTGCGGGGCCGCCCTCCAGGGGCGACTGCGGGGTCGCCGCCCAGGGGCGACTGCGCCTATCAGGGGCAGGCCAGGTCGCCGATCAGGACGACTCGGCGTCGGCCTCACCGGGCGTCTCGTCGACCACGAAGACACGGTCGGCGACCCGGCGATGGTAGTCGACCGGATACCAGGCGTTCTGCGACGTCGACAGCCACAGTCCGCCGCCGGTCTCGATCGTCTCGGTCAGCTCTTCCTCGGTGCGGACGCAGCGCACCCGGGCCTCCTGTTCGGTGCAGGCGAACCCCAGGCCGGGAAGAGCCGCGGTGGCGATGGCACCGGCATCCGTCGCCACCGTGGCCACCGTCGTGTGGATCTCGCCCTTGTCGGACTTCCAGCTGCAGGTCATCCGCACAACCGGGCTGAGCGCCTCGACCACGGGGGTGGCCGTCGTGGTCGGCGCGTCGGTCGAGGGCGTGAGCACGGACTCATCGGTCCAAACCAGCGCGGACCACAGAGCGTCGACGTACAGATCGCGGCACTCGACCGGGTCGGTCGGATCGAGCTCGTCGTCGGCGGTCGTCGCGCCGGGCGGCCGGTCGCCGGCCTGCTGCGCCATCCAGCCGACGGTCGCCGGCAGCATGGGCAGCGCGAGGACGCCCAGACCCACCACGACGGCCGCGCACACGAGGCCCACGATCCACGCGAAGATCGCATTCCTGCCACCGACTCGAGCCATGACTCAACGGTACGGTGCGCCGCGCCTTTTTTGGCGCGCCTCGCGCGCTCACTCCCCGCGAGCCGCATGGCTTCGTTCCAGCCGCATAGTTGCGGCCGTGCGTGACTATGCGGCTCGCGCAGATGTATGCGGCTCGGCGAACTCCGAATTCGAACTCCGAACTCCGAACTCCGAACTCCGAACGCAGCGCGCGGGGTACGACGATGGCCCCCGGGCAATGCCAGGGGGCCATCGTTCACCTCATCAGTTGTAGGTGCCGGGCGTGAAATCGTCCGTCGAGAAGCTGTCGAAATCGACGTAGCTCAGGTCGGTGTCGCTGTACGCACCGTCCGAGGCGAAGATGCGGTTGGGGTACCGCTCGCTCTTGGCCTCTTCCGTCGCCTCGACCACGACGTTGCGGTACTTCGCAAGTCCGGTTCCGGCGGGGATGAGCTTTCCGATGATGACGTTCTCCTTGAGGCCCACCAGCGGGTCGGTCTTTCCCTCCATGGCCGCCTGCGTCAGGACGCGGGTGGTCTCCTGGAACGACGCGGCCGACAGCCACGACTCGGTCGCGAGCGACGCCTTGGTGATACCCATCAGCTCGGGACGACCCGACGCGGGGCGCTTGCCCTCGCCGACGGTCTCGCGGTTGATGTTCTGGTACTTCTTGAAGTCGACCAGCTCGCCGGGCAGCAGCTTCGTGTCGCCGTGGTCGACCACGGTGACCTTCCGCAGCATCTGGCGCACGATGACCTCGATGTGCTTGTCGTGGATCGGCACACCCTGCGAGCGGTAGACGCCCTGCACGCCGTTGACGAGGTACTTCTGCACCTCGCGGGCGCCCATGACGCGCATGACCTCCTTGGGGTCGAGCGTGCCGACCTGCAGGGGCTGGCCGACCGTCACGTGCTGCCCGTCCTCGACGAGGAGGGTGGCACGCTTCAGGACCGGGTAGACGTGCGGCTCGTCGCCGTTGTCGGGCGTCAGGATGACCTTGCGCGACTTGTCGGTCTCGTCGATCGTGATGCGACCGTCGGACTCGGCGATCGGCGACGCGCCCTTGGGGGTACGCGCCTCGAACAGCTCCTGCACACGGGGCAGACCCTGCGTGATGTCGTCCGCGCCGGCGGTACCACCGGTGTGGAAGGTACGCATGGTCAGCTGGGTGCCGGGCTCACCGATCGACTGCGCGGCGATGATGCCGACCGCCTCGCCGATGTCGACGAGCTTGCCGGTGGCCAGCGAACGGCCGTAGCACCGCGCGCAGACACCGACGGCCGAGTCGCACGTGAGCACCGAACGGACCTTGATGGTCTCGATGCCGCCGGCGACCAGCTTGTCGATGAGCACGTCGCCCACGTCGTCGCCCGCCTGGGCGAGCACCTCGCCCGAGCCGTCGACCACGTCGGCAGCCAGGGTGCGAGCGAACACGGAGTTCTCGACGTTGGCATCCCGCACCAGAGTGCCGTCGGCACCCGGAGCCGCGATGACGAACTCGAGGCCCTTGGTCGTCGCGCAGTCCTCTTCGCGGATGATGACATCCTGCGAGACGTCCACGAGGCGACGGGTCAGGTAACCCGAGTCGGCGGTGCGGAGGGCCGTGTCGGCCAGACCCTTGCGGGCACCGTGCGTCGCGATGAAGTACTCCGCCACCGACAGACCCTCGCGGTACGAGGAGATGATCGGACGGGGGATGATCTCACCCTTGGGGTTGTTCACGAGGCCACGCATACCCGCGATGTTGCGGATCTGCAGCCAGTTACCACGCGCGCCCGACGACACCATGCGGTTGATGGTGTTGTCCTCGGGGAAGTTGTCGCGCATCGCCTTCTGGATCTCGTCGGTCGCCTCGGTCCAGATCTTGATGAGCTCCTGACGACGCTCGGCGTCGGTGGTGAGACCCTTCTCGAACTGACCCTGGACCTTCGCGGCCTGCTTCTCGTAGCCGGCGACGATCTCGCCCTTGTTCGGGGGCGTGAGGATGTCGCTGAGCGCCACGGTGACACCCGAACGGGTGGCCCAGTGGAATCCGGCGTCCTTGATGCGGTCGAGGGATGCCGCGACCTCCACCTTCGGGTACTCCTCGGCCAGCTTGTTGACGATCTGCGACAGCTTGCCCTTGTCGGCCTGCTCGCGCACGAACGGGTAGCCCTTGGGGAGCGTGTCGTTGAAGATCGCCTGGCCGAGCGACGCGTCCACGAGGCCGTGGCGCTCGTAGCCCTCGGGCGCTTCGCCCTCGAGGAACGTCAGACCCGGGATGCGGATGCGGACCTTGGCCTGCAGGTCGAGGCTGCCCTCGTCCTTGGCCATGATCGCCTCGGAGACCGAGCCGAACGCGCGACCCTCACCGGCAGCGCCCGCCTTGACCGTGGTCAGGTGGTGCAGGCCGATGATCATGTCCTGCGAGGGCAGGGTGACCGGGCGGCCGTCCGACGGCTTCAGGATGTTGTTCGACGCCAGCATGAGCATGCGGGCCTCGGCCTGGGCCTCGACCGACAGCGGCAGGTGGACGGCCATCTGGTCGCCGTCGAAGTCGGCGTTGAACGCGGCACACACGAGCGGGTGCAGCTGGATGGCCTTGCCCTCCACGAGCTGCGGCTCGAACGCCTGGATGCCCAGACGGTGCAGCGTGGGCGCGCGGTTGAGCAGCACGGGGCGCTCGCGGATGATCTCCTCGAGCACGTCCCAGACCTCGGGGCGGGTGCGCTCGACGGCACGCTTGGCGGCCTTGATGTTCTGCGAGTGGCCCAGGTCGATCAGGCGCTTGATGACGAACGGCTTGAACAGCTCGAGGGCCATCTGCTTGGGCAGACCGCACTGGTGGAGCTTGAGCTGCGGTCCGACGATGATCACCGAACGGCCCGAGTAGTCCACGCGCTTGCCGAGCAGGTTCTGGCGGAATCGGCCCTGCTTGCCCTTGAGCATGTCGGACAGCGACTTGAGCGCACGGTTGCCGGTACCGGTGACCGGGCGGCCGCGGCGGCCGTTGTCGAACAGCGCGTCGACGGCCTCCTGCAGCATGCGCTTCTCGTTGTTGACGATGATCTCGGGGGCACCGAGGTCGATCAGACGACGCAGACGGTTGTTGCGGTTGATCACACGGCGGTACAGGTCGTTCAGGTCGCTGGTGGCGAAGCGACCACCGTCGAGCTGGACCATCGGACGCAGCTCCGGCGGGATCACCGGAACGACGTCGAGGACCATGGATGCCGGGGACATGCCCGTCTGCAGGAACGAGTTGACGACCTTGAGGCGCTTGATCGCACGGATCTTGCGCTGGCCCTTGCCCTCGGAGATCTGCAGGTGCAGCGACTCGGCCTCGGCGGCCAGGTCGAACGCCTCGAGGCGACGCTTGATCGACTCGGCGCCCATGTAGGCCTCGAAGTACTGACCGAAGCGGTCCTGCAGCTCCTGGAAGACGTCGTCCTCCTGCTTGAGCTGGCCGACGTCGAGGTTGCGGAACTCTTCCCACATGCGCTCGAGCTTGGCGATCTGCTCGTCTGATCCCTTGCGGATCAGCGTCATCTCCTTCTCGGCGGCGTCCTTGACCTTCTTCTTCTGGTCGGCCTTGGCGCCTTCCTCCTCGAGCGCGGCGAGCTCCTCCTCCAGCTTCTGGAGGCGGGCGGCGACGCGGGCGTCGCGGCGGTCGCCGAGGTTCTTCATCTCGAGGCGCAGGTTCTGCTCGTGCGTGGGGAGGTCGCGGTGGCGGGCCTCCTCGTCGACCGAGATCACCATGTACGCGGCGAAGTAGATGACCTTCTCGAGGTCCTTCGGCGCCATGTCGAGCAGGTAGCCCAGGCGCGAGGGCACGCCCTTGAAGTACCAGATGTGGGTGACGGGGGCGGCGAGCTCGATGTGGCCCATGCGCTCGCGGCGGACGGAGCTCTTGGTGACCTCCACGCCGCAGCGCTCGCAGACGATGCCCTTGAAGCGGACACGCTTGTACTTGCCGCAGGCGCACTCCCAGTCCCGCGAGGGTCCGAAGATCTGCTCGCCGAACAGACCGTCCTTCTCGGGCTTGAGCGTGCGGTAGTTGATGGTCTCGGGCTTCTTGACCTCACCGTATGACCAACGACGGATGTCGTCGGCGGTGGCCAGGCCGATGCGAAGCTCATCGAAAGTGGTTGACTCGAGCACTAGTTCTCCTGTGTCTCAAAAATTCTGTCGCGTCGGCCGGGTTCAGATCTCGTCGATGGACGAGGACTCGAACCGGGTGGAGATGTTGATGCCGAGCTCTTCCGCCGCGCGGAAGGCCTCGTCATCGGTGTCGCGGAGGTTGACCGCCATGCCGTCTGCGCCGAGGACCTCGACGTTCAGGCAGAGCGACTGCATCTCCTTCATGAGCACCTTGAAGGACTCGGGGATGCCGGGCTCCTGGATGTTCTCGCCCTTGACGATGGCTTCGTAGACCTTGACGCGGCCCACGATGTCGTCGGACTTGATCGTGAGGAGCTCCTGCAGCGCGTACGCGGCACCGTAGGCCTCGAGGGCCCACACCTCCATCTCACCGAAGCGCTGACCGCCGAACTGCGCCTTACCACCGAGCGGCTGCTGGGTGATCATCGAGTACGGACCGGTCGAGCGGGCGTGGATCTTGTCGTCCACGAGGTGGTGCAGCTTCAGGATGTACATGTAGCCGACCGACACCGGTGCCGGGAACGGCTCGCCGGAGCGGCCGTCGAACAGCAGGGCCTTTCCGCTCGAACCGATCAGCCGGTCGCCGTCGCGCGTCGGGTTCGTCGAGTCGAGCAGACCCGCGATCTCGGACTCGAACGCGCCGTCGAACACGGGCGTGGCGACCTTGGTGCCCGGGGCGCCCTCGCGGGCCTCCTCCGGCAGATCCGCGGCCCACTCCGGGTTGCCCTCGACCTTCCAGCCCTGCTGCGCGATCCACCCGAGGTGGGTTTCGAGCACCTGGCCGAAGTTCATGCGGCCGGGGATGCCGAGCGGGTTGAGGACGACGTCGACGGGGGTTCCGTCGGCCAGGAACGGCATGTCCTCGACCGGCAGGATCTTCGCGATGACGCCCTTGTTGCCGTGGCGGCCGGCGAGCTTGTCGCCCTCGGTGATCTTGCGCTTCTGGGCGATGTAGACCACGACGCGGCGGTTGACGCCCGAGCCGAGCTCGTCGTCGCCGTCCTCGGCGTTGAACTCCTTGACCGCGATGATCGTGCCCTCTTCACCGTGGGGTACCTTCAGCGACGTGTCGCGGACTTCGCGGCTCTTCTCGTTGAAGATCGCGCGCAGCAGGCGCTCTTCGGCCGACAGCTCGGTCTCGCCCTTGGGCGTGACCTTGCCGACGAGGATGTCACCGGGGCGCACCTCGGCGCCGATGCGGACGATGCCGCGCTCGTCGAGGTCCTTCAGCAGGTCGGGGCTGACGTTGGGGAGGTCGCGGGTGATCTCCTCCTTGCCGAGCTTGGTGTCGCGCGCGTCGACCTCGTACTCCTCGATGTGGATCGAGGAGAGCGTGTCGTTCTTGACGAGCTCCTGGCTGAGGATGATGGCGTCCTCGAAGTTGTGACCCTCCCACGTCATGAACGCGACCAGGAGGTTCTTGCCGAGCGCGAGCTCGCCGTTCTCCGTCGACGGGCCGTCGGCGATGATCTCGCCGACCTCGACCCGCTCGCCGGCCGAGACCACGACGCGCTGGTTGTAGGACGTGCCCTGGTTGGAGCGGTCGAACTTGCGGAGGAAGTAGTCCTGCGTGCCGCCCTCGTCGAGCTGGACGGTCACGACATCGGCCGAGACCTCGGTGACCACACCGGCCTTGTCGGCGGTGACCACGTCACCGGCGTCGATGGCCGCGTAGCCCTCCATGCCGGTGCCGACCACGGGCGACTCGCTGCGCAGCAGCGGGACGGCCTGACGCTGCATGTTCGCACCCATGAGGGCGCGGTTGGCGTCGTCGTGCTCGAGGAACGGGATGAGCGAGGTCGCCACCGACACCATCTGGCGCGGGGAGACGTCCATGTAGCCGATCTCGTCGACCGGGAACAGGTCGACCTCGCCACCCTGACCGCGACGGGCCAGCACGCGCTCCTGCGTGAACGCACCGTCATCGGCCAGCTCGGCGCCGGCCTGGGCGACGATGTAGTCGCTCTCCTCGGATGCCGTGAGGTAGTCGATCTGCGCGGTGACCTTGCCGCTGACGACCTTGCGGTACGGCGTCTCGATGAAGCCGAACGCGTTGATCCGCGCGAACGAGGCGAGCGAGCCGATCAGGCCGATGTTCGGGCCTTCCGGGGTCTCGATCGGGCACATGCGGCCGTAGTGCGACGGGTGGACGTCACGGACCTCGACGCCGGCGCGCTCACGCGACAGACCGCCGGGGCCCAGCGCCGACAGGCGGCGCTTGTGGGTCAGACCCGCGAGCGGGTTGTTCTGGTCCATGAACTGCGACAGCTGCGAGGTGCCGAAGAACTCCTTGATCGCGGCCACGACGGGGCGCACGTTGATCAGGGTCTGCGGGGTGATCGCCTCGATGTCCTGCGTGGTCATGCGCTCGCGGACGACGCGCTCCATGCGCGACAGACCGGTGCGGACCTGGTTCTGGATGAGCTCGCCGACCGCACGGATGCGGCGGTTGCCGAAGTTGTCGATGTCGTCGACGTCCAGGCGGATCTCCGCGGGCTTGCCGCCGCGGGTGCCGTCATAGCTGACGTCGCCGCGGTGCAGGCGGACGAGGTACTTGATCGTCGCGACGATGTCGTCGACGGTCAGCACCGAGTCGCTCAGGGGCCCGTCGACACCCAGCTTCTGGTTGATCTTGTAGCGACCCACCTTGGCCAGGTCGTAGCGCTTCGGGTTGAAGTAGAAGTTGTCCAGCAGCGCGCGGGCGGCCTCGGCGGCGACCTGCTCGCCCGGACGGAGCTTGCGGTAGATGTCGCGGAGCGCGTCTTCCTTGGTGAGGATCGTGTCCTTGCTCAGCGTCTCTTCGATCGACTCGATGCCGGCGAACTCGGTGAGGATGTCCTCGCTGGTCAGGCCCAGGGCCTTGAGGAAGACCGTGACCGACTGCTTGCGCTTGCGGTCGATGCGCACGCCGACCTGGTCGCGCTTGTCGATCTCGAACTCGAGCCAGGCGCCGCGGCTGGGGATGATGCGCGCCGAGACGATGTCCTTGTCACTGGTCTTGTCGGGGGTCTTGTCGAAGTAGACACCCGGCGAGCGCACGAGCTGCGAGACGACGACACGCTCGGTGCCGTTGATGATGAACGTGCCGCGGGCGGTCTGGAGCGGGAAGTCGCCCATGAAGACCGTCTGGGTCTTGATCTCACCGGTGAGGTGGTTCATGAACTCGGCCTCGACGTACAGCGGCGCGGCGTAGGTCTTGCCGCGCTCCTTGCACTCTTCGATCGAGTACTTCTCGGGTTCGAGGTACGGGTTGGTGAACGACAGCTGCATCGTCTCGCCGAGGTCCTCGATCGGGGAGATCTCCTCGAAGATCTCCTCCAGACCGCTCACCGTCGGGACATCGGTGCGACCGGCGGCCTCAGCCTCGGTGACCCGGGCCTTCCAGGCGTCGTTGCCGACGAGCCAGTCGAACGATTCCGTCTGCAGCGCCAGGAGGTCGGGGACCTCCAGCGTGTCGGAGATCTTGGCGAACGACGTGCGGGATACTCCGCGGCCGTTCTTCTTGGTGGTGGGGTTGGTTGCGTTGGGCGCAGCAGCCAAGGGGATTACCTCCATGAGCCCGGGCGTGGGCCGGTTCCTTGTCGTCAGGTGGAGTGCTCCCCTATCCGATTGCCTGCATCACGCGCCGTCGGAGTGCGACGGGGGCGCAGGCACAAGCCGACCACCATATGAAGGCAAGGGGGAAGGGAGCGCAACTACCCACTATAGACCGCGCGACGCGCCATGGCAAGCCGGATCCTTGACGAGTTTCGGATGCTGCGGTATAACCCCGCACGGAGCACGTGATCCGCGGTGCCGGATGCCGCGGCATCCATGCCCCCGGTCCGGGTCGGCGGATCGACTCCCGATCAGCGGACCCTGCGTGAGCTGGCCGACGAGCGCGCCGCGGCGCGGGCGGCACGGCGCGGGCGGCACGGCGCGGGCGGCACGGCGGGGGGGCGGGGGGCACGGCGCGGGCGGCTGCAGCCGGCACCGGTGATGTTCGGACTCGGCGCGCGCCTGCACCCGCCGCGCGACCTGTACCGTTCCTACCGAGCAGAGCGACGTGTTCGTGGGCATCTAGTGGGAGAGCTACGGCTGGGTCGCGCCCGACGAGGCGATCTCGGGCCTGGAGGACGAGTACCGGCTGGCGCCGCGCGAGATGCCGAAGCTCGCCTGCATCAAGGCGGGGCCTGTGCCTCACTCGGTTCGGCGGGGTCACGCGTAACGCGCGTGCCGAAAGCGCAGCCGCGTGCCGGGGCGGGCCTGCGCGAGGGCGTCGCGCGCGGCATCCATGACCACAGCGATCACGGGGTACCCGCCGGTCACCGGTCCATCGGGACCGAGGATCACGGGGCGGCCGCTCGGCGGCACCTGCAGCGCGCCCGGGACCATGCCCTCGCTGGGGAGCTCGCGGGTGTCGATGCGCTCGAGGGCGGGACCGTCGAGGCGGATCCCGACGCGGTCGGACTCGTTCGACACCGTCCAGACCGACTCGAACAGCGTGGCCTGGGAGGCGGGTGCGAACCACCCAGCCCGCGGGCCGGGTGCGAGTTCGAGTTCGATGGCGCCGTCGTCGGGCGGGCTCCACGGGTGGAGGTGTTCGGCCGGGATCGCCACGATGGCGTCGTCGGCGAGGTGCACCCGGTCGCCGGCGCGCAGTGGTGGCGGCCCGAGCCCGGACAGCGTGTCGGTGGCGCGGGAGCCGATGGATGCCGGTGCGGCGATGCCGCCTCGGATGGCGAGGCAGGCGCGGATGCCGTGAGCGAACCAGTCCAGGTGCAGTTCGGTGCCGGCGGGCCACGCATGCGCCTCGTACGGATCGACCTCGCGATCATCGAGCCGGACCGGCCCCCACGCGCCGGTCGCCACGAACCACAGGTCGGTCTCGGCGACGGCACGGAAGCCGCCCATGGTGACCTCGATGCCCGCCGCCGTCTCGACGTTGCCGACGAGGCGGTTGGCGGTGCGCAAGGCGGCGCGGTCGGCGGCGCCCGACACGGCGACGCCAGCGGACGCGTGACCCCGGCGGCCCTGGTCCTGGATCGTGGTGAGCAGGCCGGGCTCGAGGACCCGGAACGCGGGACGCGCGGCGGCGCGGGCAGGATCGGCGGCGGGGCGCGCGGCGGCGGCGGGGCGCGCGGCGGCGGGGGCAGGGCCGGCGGGATGTGCGGCGGCGCGGGCAGGATCGGCGGCGGCTTCGGGCTCGCTGAGGGCGCCTGTCGCGCGAAACGCAGGCGCGGCGGCGAGCGCGGAAGCGCGGCTTCGAACGAAGCGGACGCGGGTGCCCGGCGTGAGCAGCGCGGGCCGGTCGCTGAACGGGTCGAACAGCGGGGCGGTCGTCGTGCCGATCAGCTGCCAGCCGCCCGGAGTGTCGCGCGGGTACGCGCCGCTGAACTCGCCGGCGAGGCCGACGGCGCCGGCCGGCACACGCGTGCGCGGGTTCGCGCGCCGGGGGACGTCGAACTCCCAGTCCGGGCCGACCAGGTAGCCGAAGCCGGGCGCGAAGCCGGTGAATGCGACCGTCCACTCGGTGGCGGCGTGCCGGGCCACCAGGGTGTCAGCCGTGAGTCCGAGCAGCGCCGCGACCTCGGTCAGATCGGCGCCGTCGTACATCACGGGCAGTTCGACCACGGGGGCGGCGTCCGTGGCATCCATCACCGACGACAGCTGTGCGGACGCGGCGATCCACGCGCGTGCGGCCGCGAGGGGCAGCGCCGATGGGTCGAGGTGGACCAGCACGGTGCGCGCAGCGGGCACGAGGTCGACCACTCCGGCCGGCGGAGATGCCGCGAGCCGCGCATGGAGGTCGAGCACCTCGGCGAGGGTCCCCACCTCGACCAGGAGTGCCCGATCGCCGAACGGCAGCACGCGCGGGGTCACCATGGCGCGCGGACCTCGATGCCGGCGGCATCCAGCGCGGCGCGGACGGCGCGGGCCATCGAGACCGCACCGGGTGAGTCGCCATGCACGCAGAGCGAGATGGCTTCGGTGCGCACTTCGACGCCATCGACCGTCGTGACCATGCCCTCCGTCGCCAGGCGCACGGCACGGACCGCCACCTCGTCCGGGTCGTCGAGCAGCGCGCCGGGCTCGGCGCGCGGGACGAGCGATCCGTCGGCGCGGTAGCCCCGATCGAGGAACGCCTCGCTGCGGAACGGCAGGCCGCGTGTCTGCGCCGCCCGCGCGATCGCCCCGCCCAGGCCGAGTACAGGAAGTGCGCGTCCCAGCTGCGCCGAGAGGTCGGCGATGGCCGTGGCCACGGCATCCGCCACCTGATCATCGCCGGTCACCGCGTGATAGAGCGCGCCGTGCGGCTTGACGTAGCGGAGGTCGGCACCGGCGGTCACGAGCGCCGCGAGCTGCTCGCGCACCTGGGCGCGCAGCAGGTCGGGGTCGACACGCCGGGTCATCCGGCCGAACCCGGCCGGGTCGACGAACGAGGGGTGCGCGCCGATCGCGACCCCGAACCGCTGCGCGCGGGCCACCGCCTCGCGCATCGATGCGGCGTCGCCGGCATGGCCGCCCGCCGCCACCGACGCGCTGGAGATGACCGCGAACATCGCCTCGTCGTCCGCCGTCGGGACGCCGTCGACGGTCTCGCCGAGGTCCGCGTTGAGGTCGATCGTGGCCATACCGCCACGGTACTCGGGCGCGCGGTGCACGTAACTCCTCCAATCCGAGGGGTGCCGCGCGCATGACGCGCGTAATTCCGGGGCTCACCTTCGCCGACGCGCCCGAATCGAAGGAGTTACGCGACGGGCCGACCCGGCACGCGCCGACCGCGCACTCCGCACCGCGTCACGACTGCATAAAGACCGGGCGCGCGACGATGCACCATTCGCACTGAGGAGGCAGGATGGAACCCATGCCGCTCGAGACCCGTCCCGCCGCCGCGACCCCGCTCCTGCAGGTCCGCGACATGGCCGTCGACTTCCGCACGCTCGAGGGCCCCGTGCACGCGGTCGAGGGCGTCGACCTCGAGATCGCCCCGGGCGAGACCGTCGCGATCGTGGGTGAATCCGGCTCGGGCAAGTCGACCACCGCGATGGCGATCATCGGCCTGCTGCCCGGCAACGGCAAGATCGTGCGCGGCAGCGTCACCCTCGACGGCCAGGAATTGGTCGGGGCGGCTGAGCCGGCGATGCGCAAGATCCGCGGCCGCATGATCGGGCTCGTCCCGCAGGACCCGATGTCGAACCTGAACCCGGTCTCGAAGATCGGCACCCAGGTCGCCGAGACCCTGCTCGCCCACGGCCTGGCCACCCGGAAGGACGTCGACCGCAAGGTCGTCGAGACCCTCGCCGCCGCCGGGCTCCCCGATGCCGCCGAGCGCGCCAAGCAGTACCCGCACGAGTTCTCCGGCGGCATGCGCCAGCGCGCGCTCATCGCGATCGGTCTGGCCTGCAACCCGCGCCTGCTCATCGCCGACGAGCCCACCAGCGCCCTCGACGTCACGGTGCAGAAGACGATCCTCGACCAGCTCGGCCGCATGACGACCGACACCGGCACCTCGGTCCTGCTGATCACGCACGACCTGGGCCTGGCCGCCGAGCGCGCGGCGCGCGTCATCGTGATGCATCGCGGCCGCATCGTCGAGCAGGGACCCGCACGCCAGATCCTCGAGGATCCCCAGCACGCGTACACGCAGTCCCTCGTCAAGGCGGCCCCGTCGGTGGCGGCGGCGCGCCTGCGACCCGAAGCATTCGAGAAGGTGGATGCCGCGGCATCCACCCCCACCGACAACATCGTCGAGGTCGAGAACCTCACCAAGATCTACAAGATCCGGGGCAAGAAGGAGGACTTCGCGGCCGTCAAGGACGTGTCCTTCGCGATCCCGCGCGGGAAGACCGTCGCGATCGTCGGCGAGTCGGGCTCGGGCAAGACCACCACCGCCCGGATGCTGCTGAAGGTCATCGAGCCGACCGAGGGCGCGATGCGCTTCGAGGGCCAGGACGTCGCGGGGCTGAAGGGCAAGGCGCTGCGCGATTTCCGCCAGAAGGTGCAGCCGATCTTCCAGGACCCGTACTCGTCGCTGAACCCGATGTTCACGATCGAGCGGCTCATCGCCGAGCCCCTCGACTTCTACAGCCGCGGGTCGTCCAAGGAGCGCGCGGCGCGCGTGCGCAAGCTGCTCGACGACGTCGCCCTGCCGCAGACGATGCTGCGTCGCTACCCCGCCGAACTGTCGGGCGGTCAGCGTCAGCGCGTCGCGATCGCCCGCGCCCTCGCTCTGAACCCCGACCTGATCGTGTGCGACGAGCCGGTCTCGGCGCTGGACGTGCTGGTGCAGGACCAGATCCTCACGCTGCTGCGCGACCTGCAGAGCGAATACGGGCTGAGCTACCTGTTCATCTCGCACGACCTCGCCGTCGTCCGCCTGATCTCGGACTACGTGTGCGTCATGAAGGACGGCGCCCTCGTGGAGGCGGCGACCAGCGAGGAGATCTTCACCAACCCGCGCGACCCGTACACGCGCAAGCTCCTGGCCTCGATTCCGGGCAACGAACTGGATATCGCCGTCTGAGGATGGATGCCGGGTTCTCCCCCGCCCAACACACGTCGCCCGAGATGGCCACTTGTGTCACGAGATGGCCACACGCGCGCCGAGATGGCCACTCGTGTCACGAGATGGCCACACGCCCGTCGAGATGGCCACTCGTGTCACGAGATGGTGGGCCACCTCGGCGCGGGAACGGCCACCTCGGCGCGGGAACGGCCACCTCGGCGCGGGGCGCGGGGCGCGGCGCGGCTCAGCGGGCGCGGGTGCGCGGGTCCATAGCCTCGCGCAGTGCCTCGCCGAACAGGGTGAAGCCGAGCGCGGTGACGGAGATGCAGATACCCGGCAGGAACGCGAGCCACGGGGCGATCGCCAGGTCGGCCTGCGCGTAGGTGAGCATGCGGCCCCACTCGGCCGTCTCGGGGCGTCCGCCGCCGAGGCCGAGGAACGACAGCGCGGCCGCGTCGATGACGGCCGTCGCCAGCGACAAGGTGCCCTGCACGATGACGGGGCCGATGGCGTTGGGCAGCACGTGGCTCATCGTGATCTTGCCGCGACCGAGCCCGAGTGTCTGCGCCGACAGGACGTAGTCGGCCGAGCGCTGCTGGAGCATCGAGGCGCGCAGCAGCCGCGCGAAGATCGGCACCTGCGCGACACCGACGGCGATCATGATGGCCATAGGCGACTGACCGAGGATCGCGGCGATCGACACGGCCAGCAGCAGGCTCGGCACCGACAGCAGGATGTCGACGACGCGCATCACGAAGTTGTCGACCGCACCGCCGAAAGCCCCGGCGATCAGGCCGAGCAGCATGCCGCCGGCCAGTCCGAATGCGGTCGAGACCACACCGATCATGAGGGAGGCCCGCGCACCCCAGATCAGTTTGGAGAGCACGTCGCCGCCGAAGCGGTCGAGGCCCAGCGGGAACTGCGGCAGCTCGCCCGGACCGGGGATGTGTGTCGGGGTGATGTACTTCGCGCCGGGCAGCGCCAGTTCGGGGTACGGGGCCAGCCAGGGAGCGAACACGGCGACGAAGACGAACACCGCCACGATCGCGGCACCGATCCATGCGGTGGGATTGCGCCGCAGACGCCGGAACGTGTCGCGCCAGAAGCCGCCGCCCGACCCCGCGGACAGCATCTCCTTGTCGATGATCGCGGTGTCGTCGACCGGGCCGCCGCTGGGGGCAGGAGGAAGAACGGAAGAGCTCACGACACCCTCACTCTCGGGTCGATGAAGCTGTATGAGACGTCCACCAGCAGGTTGATCAGCGCGTAGGTGACGGCGATCAAGAGGATGAACCCCTGCAGCACGGGGTAGTCACGCGAGAAGATCGCGCGGTACAGGAACGATCCGATGCCGGGGAAGGCGAAGACCGTCTCGGTGAGGATCGCCCCCGACAGCAGCAGGCCGGCCTGCAGGCCGATCGTCGTGACGACCGGCAGCAGGGCGTTGCGGAGGATGAAGCGGCCGCGCAGCGTCTGCTGCCCGATGCCCTTCGCCTTGCCCGTGCGCACGTAGTCGGCGTTCTGCACCTCGAGCACCGAGGCCCGGGTGATGCGCACGATGATCGCCAGGGGGATGGTGGCCAGCGCCACCGCGGGAAGTATGAGGTGCAGGATCGCGTCCCACGCGGCATCCCATTCGCCGGTCAATATGCCGTCGAGCACGTAGAAGTTCGTGTAGTGCGTGGCGTCGAGGCGCGGGTCCTGGCGACCGTCCGACGGCAGCCAGCCCAGCTGCACGGCGAACACGTACTTCAGGATGAACGCGAGGAAGAACACCGGGATCGTGATGCCGACGAGGCTGAGCACGACCGCGGTGTGGTCGCTGAACTTTCCCTGTCGCCGGGCGGCCCAGTAGCCGAGGGGCACGCCGATGCCGACGGCGATGATCAACGCGGCGATCGACAGTTCGATCGTCGCCGGGAAGCGGCGGAAGAACTCCTCCAGCACCGGGCGGCTGGTCATCAGCGATGTGCCGAAGTCGCCCGACAGCAGGCGCCCGAGCCAGGTGAAGTACTGCTGGATGATGGGCTCGTTGAACCCGTACAGCTCGTTGATGCGCTCGATCGCCTCGGGGGTCGCCTTCTCGCCCAGCAGGGCGACGGCGGGACCGCCGGGCAGGGCGCGCACCCACAGGAACAGCAGGACGCTCAACCCGAACAGGGTCGGAATGAGCAGCAGGAGCCTCTTGCCGATGGTTCGCAGCACAGGAAGGTTCTCTCGACGTCGGGTGCGGTGCGGGACGAAGGGTCTCCTCGTCCCGCACCGCCGGTCACGGCCTGAGCCGGATTACTCGGTCAGGACGATCTCGTTGAATACCTCGTCGTTGACGGGGCTCGCCGGGAAGCTCTCCACGCGCGGCGCGAACGCGAGCGTCGGCGCGGGGTGGGCCAGCGGCACACCCGGGATGAACTCGGCGACCTGCTCGTTGATGTCCTCGTACAGCGCGGTCTGCTCGTCCAGGCTCGAGACGCCGCGTGCCTGCGACAGCGCGGCGAACAGCTCAGGGTTGTTGAAGCCCCACTCCGCCGACTCGCCGCCGAAGAACACACCCACGAAGTTGTCGGTGTCGTTGTAGTCACCCGTCCATCCGAGAAGGTGGATGCCGTGGTTGGCCGTTCCCGTGATCTTGTCGAGGTAGTCGGGGTTCCACGCGTCGGTGATCGGGTTCGTGACGACTCCGACCTCGTTGAGCTGGCTCGAGAGGACCGTGAAGATCTGCTCGGGGTCCGGCATGTACGGACGCGAGACGTTCACCGGGTAGTTGAAGTCGAGCGTCAGCGGGTTCGACTCGTCGTAACCGGCCTCGGCCAGCAGGTCCTTGGCCTTCTGCGGGTCGTACTCGTAGGTGGTGACGTCCGCGTTCCAGCCGTTGACCGAGTCGGGCATGAACTGCGTCGCCTTCTGGGTGCCCTCCGGCAGGACCTGTGAGATGAGCGCGTCCTTGTCGATCGCGTATGACAGGGCCTCGCGGACCTTGATGTCCTGGAGCTCGGCGACCGCCTGGTTGAAGGCGAGGTAGAGGATCGTGAACGGCGGGCGCGAGACCATGTTGTAACCGGCCTCTTCGAGGGCGGCGCTGTCGGCCGGGCCAACGAGGTCGTACCCGTCGATCGAGCCGGACTCGAGTGCCTGACGACGCGCGGTCGGGTCGTCGATCACGCGGAAGATGATCTCGTCGATCTGACCCTTGTCGCCCCAGTAGTCCTCGTTGTAGGTCAGGGTGAGCTGCTCACCCGGCGACCACTCCTCGAACGCGAAGGGGCCGGTGCCGGTGGGGTGGCCCTGACCGTACTCCGACAGTGCGGGCGCCTCGGCGGTGCCGCCGATCTCGTCGGCCGCGTACTCCTCGAGCGCGGACGGGCTCTGCATCGCGAAGGCGGGCAGCGACAGCGCCGGGATGAAGCCGGCGAACGGCTGGTTCAGCTCGATCGTGACCGAGTAGTCGCCGTCCGGCGTGCAGGACTTGTAGACCGCCGTGTCGGGGGTCTCGACGTATCCGCGGAACAGCTTGCCGTAGTAGTACGACAGCGCCTCGGTGGCGGCGAGGCCGGTCCAGTTGTACCAGCGCTCGAAGTTGAAGCAGACCGCCTCGGCGTTGAACGGGGTGCCGTCGTGGAAGGTGACACCCTCCTTCAGCGTGAACGTGTGGCTCATGCCGTCGGGCGCCGACTCCCAGTCCTCCGCGAGGAGGGGGGCGGGGTCCGCTGTGCCGGGCACGGTGCCGACGAGGCCTTCGAAGATCTGACGCGAGACGCGGAACGTCTCGCCGTCCTGGGCGAACGCCGGGTCGAGGTTCGCCGGGTCGCTCGACGCGGCGAACACGAACGTCGAGTCGACGTCGGTGGCTGCATCGGTCTCGTCATCGCCACCGCGCTGGCTGCTGCAGGCGGTGAGGGCGAGGGCGCTGATGGCGACCGCCGCGATGCCCGCGAGCACGCGCTTTCTCGAACTGGGGAGCATTGCTGTGCACCTTCCGTTGTAGATGCCCCGCATCACGCGTAGTGCTGCGCGCGCAGGGGGATTCCTAAGACGCTACCTTTGAGGAAGCCGTATACACGGTTCGAGAAGGTATCGATCCTGTTTCAGTTCGGCCCCGGCCCTGCCGTAGCGTGGATGGCATGGCGCGCGCAAAGGTCGAGGAACCCCCACCCTCGGCACGCCTGACCGACGGAACCCGGGCATACATCGTGCCCAGCCGGTTCACGACCGGACACGAGCTCATCGTCGACCGCACCCCGCAGTCGCATGTCGATCTGGACGATCCCGGTCACCTCCACTTCGAGTACGTCACGCGCATGGGGGCGGTGATCGACAGGCTCCGGATGCCGGGGCAGCCACTGACTGCGGTCCACCTGGGAGCCGGTGCCCTGACCTTGCCCCGGTACATCGAACACACCCGGCCCGGGTCACGACAGCAGGTCGTCGAGATCGAACAGGCGCTGGTCGATCTCGTCCGCGAGCACCTCCCCCTGCCGCGCGGTGCGCAGATCCGGATGCGCATCGGCGACGCCCGCACCGTCGCGGCGAAGCTGCCCGCGGGCCTGGTCGGCACCGCCGACCTCGTCGTCTCGGATGTGTTCGCGGGCGCTCAGACCCCCGCGCATCTGACCACCGTCGAGTACTACGAGACCCTCGCACGTCTGCTGGCCGCGGACGGCGTGCTGCTGGTCAACATCGCCGACGGCACGGGCCTGGCCTACGCGCGCCGGCAGGTCGCGACGATCCGCACGGTGCTGCCGCAGGTCATCATCCTCGCCGAAGTGCAGACCCTGAAGGGGCGCCGGTTCGGCAACCTCGTCATCGCGGCGTCGGCCGCGCCGCTGCCCACCGAGTGGCTGCCGCGGCTCATGGCCGCAGGACCCCACCCCGCGAAGGTCACGCAGGGGGCCGAAATCGACGAATTCGTCCGGGGCGCGCGCATCGCCACCGACGGTGACGCGGTGGACTCGCCCAAGCCCGCGGCATCCATCTTCGACTGATTCGACACACGCGCCGTCGGGTCGACGGCACTCGGCGTGGCCTCGGCGTTCTGTCGAGACCCCGGGGGACACTGGAGACGCGAGTCGTGGCGGAAGGAGTCGCAGAGTGAGCTACATCAAGGGTTATGATCCGGAGACTTTGCGCGAGATCGTCGACGCGCGCGAGTGCAAGGACCGTCTGCTGGAGATCGGCGAGCAGCGTTCGCTGCAGGCCCTGCTCGAGCGGGTGTGGCTGCTGAAGGTGCTCGACAAGCTCGACGACGCGCTGACCGTCTCGGAGCAGGCGGTGCGCCTGGCTCGCATGGCCGGCACCCGCAAGGATCTGCTGCGCGCCCGGATCCTGCACGCCTCGGTGATGCAGTTCCGCGGGGCCTACGCGGCGGCGATCCACGAGCTCAACATGTGCACCGAAGAGGCCGAGGGCAAGGAGTGGACGGCGCTGGCGGCGTTCGCCTACCAGCACCGCGGCAAGGTCCACTACGACGCCGAGAACTACGCCGCCGCACGCAGCGATTTCAAGCGCGCGCTGTTCCTGCGCCAGGAGAGCGGTGCCGCCGAAGACCAGCTCGAGACCACACTCCAGGCGATCGACGCCGCCGACCGTCGGCGCAGTGCGGCATCCGTCGCCAGCTGAGTGTCGTACATCCGTTCTAGCATGCCGGCATGACTGATCTGCATGTTGTCCGCCGCGAGGCGGAGTCTCTCATCGCCGCTCATCTGGATGCCGGGTGGTCGTTCGCGTTCGACAACGCGAAGCGCCGCGCCGGGGCCTGTCACTTCACGACGCAGCGCATCACGGTGTCGCGGTACCTGGCGGCGCGGTTCTCGGACGACGAGAACCGTCAGGTGCTGCTGCACGAGATCGCGCACGCGCTGGCCGGGCCGCGGGCCGCGCACGGCGCGAGCTGGAAGCGCATCGCCCGCAGCATCGGCTACACCGGCGGCGTCACCCATCACGGCGAGACGGCCGTCGAGCTGGCGCCGTGGGTCGGCACGTGCCCGGCAGGCCATGTCGCCTACCGGCATCGACGGGCGACGAAGGCGATGTCGTGCGCGAAGTGCTCGCGCACGTTCGACCGCCGCCACCTGTTCACGTGGCGGCGCCGCGAGATCACGCCGGCCGTGCGCCTGGCGGCGATGACACCGCGGTAGGGGTGCGGGCGGGCGGCTTGCTCGTCGCCGCGTGCACCGTCAGCCGACCGCCGGGGTTGCGTCCTCAGTGAGGACGCCGCGAGCTCAGAGCGCGGTGAAGAGCCCGTCACGCAGGACGGGGACGGATGCCACGGAGTCGACCGCGCCGGCAGCGAGCACCTCGTCGCGCTGATCCCGGTCGAGCAGCTCCTGCCCGGAGCCGCTCGCGGTGAGCAGGTGCCGCACGGCCCCGCGAAGGCTGCGGAACGACTCGCATGCGGCGGCCGCTTCGGGCGACGAGTAGTCGAGCCCGATGGCGGCGAGTGCGTCGATGACCGCGCCGGCGCCGAAGAGGTCTTCGACCGCGAAGCGCAGCGGTGCCGACGGTTCGCGTGAGGTGAGCTCGCCGGCGGCGATCACGTTGATGCTCGTGCGGGCACCGCGGCGACGCTGCTCGTCGAGGATGCCGGCGGCGACGGCGGTGGCGTTGGTCAGTCCGCCCAGCAGAACGACCGTGCCGGACTGGGCCGCGTGCGCGGCGACGGCGGCTCCGTTGAGCGAGACCGCGTGCGCCGACTCGTCCAGGGCGACAGTGTCGCCGGCTGCCAGGCGGGTGGCGACCGTCGACGAGAACCGCAGCACGTCGACCACGACCGTCACGTCGGCGGGGTCGAGCCGGTCGAGCCCTGCGCTGCCCCATTCGAAGCGGATCTGGTAGCGGGCCTGGTCGAACGGGGTCGTCATGGTTCCAGGGTAGGGCGCGCCGGCTCGGCGTCCGTGTGTGTGACGGTGTGGGTCAGCGGGCGTCGACTACTTCGGTACGAAGGCGGCCACGTCGGCGAGAGAGTGGCCAGCTCGGCGCGAGAGTGGCCACCTCGGCGGGAGAGTGGCCAGCTCGGCGCGAGAGTGGCCACCTCGGCGGGAGAGTGGCCAGCTCGGCGAGAGCGTCAGGGGGTGGCGCGGGCGTCGATCACGGGGGCGAGGGCGAGCACGAGGCCGAGCACGTTGCGCGCGGTGCGCTGCAGTTCCGCGAGCGTCACGCCATCCGGGCGGCGAAGCGACGCGAGGATCGTGTCGTCCGCGTAGTCGCCGGGGCCGGCCTCGGTCTTCACTCCCCCGGGCATGAGGACGTCGACCTGGGCGCGGACGCGGTACGCGTTGTTCTCGAGTGCCGGGAAGTCGGGGTCGACGGCATCCTCCATCCACCAGTCGGTGACGACGCATCCGGTGTACCCCCACTCGCCGCGCAGGATCGTCGTCGCGAGGTCGTGGTGGTAGTGCGCCCAGACGCCGTTGATCTGGTTGTACGAGGTCATGATGGTGCGCGGCTGCGCTTCGCGCACGCAGATCTCGAACCCGCGCAGGTAAATCTCGCGCAGTGCCCGCTCGGATACCCGCGAGTCGTTGCGCGTGCGGTTGGTCTCCTGGTTGTTCGCCGCGAAGTGCTTCGGGCACGCCGAGACCCCGGTCGACTGGATGCCCGCGACGACCGCGGCGCCGAAGCGACCGGTGACGAGGGGGTCTTCGGAGAAGTACTCGAAGTTGCGCCCGCACAGCGGGTCGCGGTGGATGTTCATGCCGGGGCTGAGCAGCACGTCCGAGCCCTTGCGGGTCATCTCCTGCCCGTGCAGCGTCGCGAGTTCGCGCACGAGTTCGGGGTTCCAGGTCGACGCGAGCGCGGTGCCGGAGGGCAGCAGCGAGGCGTATGCCGACAGCCGCAGGCCGCTGGGCCCGTCGGTGGTCGTGACCGGCCGCACGCCCTTCGCGCGCAGCGACGCGGAGACCCCGCCGAGCACGCCCGCGTTGCCGGGTGCACCGAGGGCGCTGTGCATCGTGATGTCACCGCGGGCCAGCTCGGCGAGCTCCTCGTCGGTGAGCTGCGCGATGAACTCGTCCAGGGTCGCGGTACCGGTGGCGACCGCGTCGAGGGTCAGCCCGGTGGCGGGGGCGTCGTCGACGGCGGGCGCGTCGTCAGTAGCGGATGCGGGATCGGCAGCGGGGGCGGACGAGCCGCCGTTCCCGGCCGGGGCGGACGAGCCGCCGTTCCCGGCGGGGGCGGACGAGCCGCCGTTCCCGGCCGGGGCGGACGAGCCGCCGTTCCCGGCGGGGGCGGACGAGCCGCCGTTCCCGGCGGGGGCGATCTCGTCCGGCAGCTCGGCGAGGACGCGCGTGCGGCGCTCGACGGTCGCGGTCGGCACGACCTCCCAGTCGAGCGCGACTGCGCCGTCGGCGTCGCGGACGACGGTGCCGCTCGCGGTGCGGGCGACGGTCATCCGCTGGAACGCGGAGTCCGGTGAGACGGCGGCCGCCTCGGAGACCTGGCGCACGACGCGCAGCTCGTCGACTGAGACGACGGTGGCCTCGGATGCGCTGCGCACATCGGTACCGGCGAAGAAGCGGTAGTCGCCCGGCTCGAGCACCCACGCGCTGCGGTGACCGGTGACTCCGGAGTCGTCGTACGAAGCCAGGTCGTCGAGGGCGACCTCGAGCTCCAGACGCTCGGTGGCGTCCGGAGCGAGCAGGCTGGTCTTGGCGAAGGCCACGAGACGGCGGGCCGGCTGGGCGAGCGCACCGTCGGGCGCGGCGACGTACAGCTGCACAGTCTCTTTGCCGGCGTGCGTGTCACCCGCGTTGCGGACGTCGATCGCGAGGCGCAGGGTTCCGGCATCCACGTGCCCTTCGACGACGGTCATGTCGAACGAGGTGTAGCCGAGGCCGAAACCGAACGGGAACTGCACGCGGCCGGGCGCGAACGTCTCGAAGTAGCGGTAGCCGACGAAGATGTCCTCGACGTACTCGTTGTGGGTCTCGCCGCCGAAGTTGCCCGCGCTCGGGTAGTCCTCATACGACCACGCGATGGTGCTCGTGAGCTTGCCGCTGGGGGCGACTTCGCCGGCCAGGAGCGCGGCGACGGCGCGCGCCCCCTCCATCCCGCCCTGCCATGCGTAGAGGACCGCGGCGATGCGGTCACCGTACTCGGCGATCCATGACAGGTCCATGACGTTGCCGGCGTCGAGGATGACGACGGTGCGGGCGAAGGATGCCGTGACCCGGTCGAGCATGTCGTGCTCGGCCTCGGTGAGGTAGAAGCTGCCCGGGTCGAGTTCGCTCTCGCGCGCCTCGCCCGCGGCGCGTCCGACGACGACGATCGCGGTCTGCGCGCGGCCGGCCGCGGCGATGACCGTGGCCGGGTCGAGCGGCATCTCGGCGAAGTGGTGCGGCCACTGGCCCCAGGTGCCGTCGAGGGCCGGACGGTTCTGGGCCGTCCAGTCGGTGTAGATCTGCGCGAGCTCTTCATCGACGTGGATGCCGGTGTCGCGCAGCCCCGCGAGCAGGTTCCACACGTAGGGGACCTTGACGTCGCCGCCCGACCCGTAGCCGACGGCGAACCAATCGATCTGCACGCGCCCGAACACCGCGACGGTGTGCTCGGGGTTCAGGGGCAGCGCCCCGTCGTTGCGCAGGAGCACCGCGCCCTCAGCGGCCGCCGCGCGTGCTTTCGCGGCCAGCGCCGGGTCGAGAGTCGGATCGGTGTCGAGCAGCAGCGTCGAGATCTGCGCGACGGATTCGATCGGCGCGCTCGTGTGCGAGCGGTCGCCGGACTCGATGGCGGGGGAAGTGGGCATCAATGCGTCCTGGGGTGTGCGGTGGGTGGTTCGCGTCTTCGGGCCTGCTCCTCCGGCCCGTGCCGAGCGTTCCGGGTCGGTCCGTGGGAGCGCTCCCAAGCATAGGGCGTTTTCCACGGTGACGGGAATCCCCGTGCGCCTGAACACCGCTCCCGCCGCCGCGTGGCGGGAGCGGCCAGCTGGCCCGCGGCCGGGCCGGGCGGGTGGAAGACTGTGCGCATGCGGATTCTGCTCAAGCTCGTGCTCGACTGCGACGCCGACGCGGCGTGGCGCGCCCTGCACTCACCGCGCGCGATCGCCGAGCTGTATGGCCCGCTCGTCGACATGACGCCCCTCGCCACGCCGCCGACCGCCCTGGAACCGGGTGCCGATCTCCCCGTGCAGCTGCGCCTGGCCGGGATGATGTCGCTCGGCCGCCAGCTGATCCACATCAGCGAGCGCTACGTCGAGGACTGGCGCGGCCCGGTACGGATTCTGCGCGACAGCGGCATCCCGCTGACCGGCCCCCTCGCCTCGCTGGAGGTCTGGGATCACCAGATGGCCGTCTCGCCGGCACCCGGTGATCCCTCGAAGACGCTGTGGCGCGACCGGCTGGTCATCGGCGGCGGCGCGGCGCTGCCGCTGTGGCCCGTGCTGTGGGCGACCTGGCAGTGGCGCGCTGCGCGCCTGCGCATGCTCGCCCCGTCGTGGGCGTTCGACCCCGAGTTCGCCCGCGACCTGGAGGACGTGGCGAACGTCGCTGCGGGAGATGCCGAGGCAGGGGATGCCGGTGCCGCCGGGATCGTCGACGACACGGGCTCCCGTGGAGGCGACACCGGCGACGGCGGCCACGACACGGGCTCGCGTGGGGGCGACACCGGCGACGGCGGCGCCTGATGGCGAGCGTGTCGGTGCGTCCGGCGACCGAGGCGGACGCGGCGGAGATCGCCCGCGTGCAGGTGCAGGGCTGGCACGAGGCGTACACCGGGCGGATGCCGCAGTCCGTCCTCGACGACCTCGACGTGACGCAGCGGACGGGGGTCTGGGCGCGGATCATCGCGTCGGGTCGCAGCGGGGTCTGGGTCGCGGAATCGGACGATCACACGATCGGGTTCGCCAGCGCGGGCCCGAGCATGGATGACGACGACGTGCCCGGCCGCCTCCAGCTCTACGCGATCTACGTGCTCGCCACGCACTACGGCTCGGGTGCCGGCACGGCGCTGCTCGATGCCGCGATCGGCGCCGAACCCGCGTCGCTCTGGGTGCTGGAGGACAATCCGCGGGCCCGCGCGTTCTACGCGAAGCACGGGTTCGCCCCCGACGGCACCGCCAAGGAGGACCTCGCCTGGGGCGCGCCCATCCATGAGGTCCGCCTCACCCGCTGACGCGGAGCCGGCCGTCGCGGCGCGACCCGCACTCCCCTGGCCCGAGTCGCGGCCCGGCGACACCGGCATCCACAAGTCGCGACAGGCGAAGGTGCCGCACGCGCATCACTCGGCGAGAGCCTCGACCGGCGCCACGCGGGTGGCCAGGCGCGTGGGCACCACGGCGGCCACGACGGTCAGCACGGCGGTCGCGGCGACGACGACGAGCACCGGCAGCCACGGCACGGCCGGGGCGATGAACGTCGGACTCTGCCACAGCGGCGGCATCGGCACCGCACCGAGCAGCGACTGCGCGGCGATCCAGCCGTAGGCGATGCCGAGCAGCAGCCCGAACACCAGCGCCGTGATCGTCACGTGCACCGCCTCGAGCAGCACCATCCGGCGCACCTGCTCCGAGCTCAGCCCGAGCGCGCGCAGCAGCCCGAGCTCGCGGCGACGCTGCACGACGCCGATCGTCAGCAGATTCACGAGCCCGACGGCCGCGATGACGGCACTGACGGCCACGAGCGCCATCATGACCCCCGAGAACATGTCCATCATCTGGTTGAACGCCTCGTCGGGCTCTCCCCCGCTGGATGCCGTGATCAGCGCCTTGGCCGACTCGGCCGCCACCGCGAACATGGTCACCAGCGCCACGCCCATCACAACGCCGATGGCCATGCGGCTGGACCGCTCGGGATAGCGCAGCGCATTCTCGGCGGCGAGACGAGCGGGGGCCGACCGGCCGAACAGGCGCCCGGTGGCACGCAGCAGCGGCGGCATGACGACCACGGCACCCAGCGTGAGTGCGGTGAACGAGAACAGTCCGCCGAAGAACGCGACGATCACCCCGAGCGGGCTGACCAGCCCGATCAGCACACCGCCGACCAGCAGCACGATGCCGATCGCGCCGAGCACGAGTGACCCCGCGTTGCGGCCCCGCCGGCGCGCGACGTCGCCGTGGGTCTGCTCGACCGACCCGCCCAGGGCCTGCAGCGGCGTCACGGACAGCACCCGTCGCGACCCCGCCCATGCGGCCGCCCACGTCGTCAGTGCCACCGCGACCGCCGGCAGCACCAGTGCGGGGTGGAGCAGCACGAAGTCGCCGTCACTGCCGGTCAGCCTGTCGAGCAGCGGCACCGCGACGGCGACGGCGGCCGTGCCGAGCACGAGCCCGGCCACCGCGCCCAGCGCCCCCACGATCAGCCCCTGCCGCGCGATCTCGCCGCGCTGCGAGCGCGCCGACGCGCCGATGAGACGGAACAGCGCGATGCGCCGCGTGCGGCCGGCCACGATCGTGGCGAAGGTGTTCGCCGTGACGATCGCGGCGACGTAGACCGCGACGGCGAGCAGCAGCACGCCGAGCATCGCGACCACGAGCGCGAGGGTCTCCGACGCACCGTAGCCCGGCGTCGCCAGCAGAGCCGCGCCGATGTAGTTGGTCGCCGAGACGAGGAACACGCCGAAAGCGGTGGAGATACCGGCGACGAGCATCGTCGCACCCATTCCGCGTTCGCGGAGCCAGTCGAAGCGGGCGAGGGATGCCGGCCTGACCACGGCAGGCTCAGCGAGCGTCGCGGCGGTCATGCCGGCACCTCCGCGGCGAGCATGTGCGCGGAGATCTGCTCGGCCGTCTGCTGCGGTTTGTCGGCCACGATGCGGCCGTCGCCGAGGTAGACCACACGGTCGGCGTAGGCCGCGGCGACCGGGTCGTGGGTGACCATCGCGATCGACTGGCCGTGATCGCGACCGGCGGCGGCCAGCAGGGCGAGCACCTCGCGGCCCGAGCGGGAGTCGAGGTTTCCGGTCGGCTCGTCCGCGAACACCAGGTCGGGCGCGGTGGCGAGCGCCCGCGCGATCGCGACGCGCTGCTGCTGACCGCCCGACAGCTGGTGCGGCCGGTGACGCAGGCGCGGCCCGAGCCCCAGCGTCTCGACGAGGCCGTCGATCCGCGACCGCTCCAGGGCGGTGGGCGTGCGCCCGTCGAGATCGAAGGGCAGCAGGATGTTGCCGATGGCATCCAGGGTCGGAACGAGGTTGAACGACTGGAACACGAACCCGACGCGGCGGCGCCGCAGGATGGTGAGGTCGAGGTCGCTGAGCCCGGTGATGTCGGTGTCGCCGATCCACGCGCGCCCGCCGGTCGGCGCGTCGAGACCGGCCATGATGTGCATGAGCGTCGACTTGCCCGACCCGGACGGCCCCATGATCGCGGTGAACTCGCCGCGGCGGATGCCGACGGTCACGCCGTCGAGCGCCGGCACGGCCGATTCGCCGGTGCCGTAGGTCTTGGTGAGGTTCTGGACGCGAGCCGCGAGGCCCAGGTCGGTGGAGGAGATCTGCATGTCTCCGACGCTACGGATCCGGATGCCGGCGTCGCGTCGGCCTGCGGTCTGCTGCGCGTACATCTCGAGGATGATCTTCCCCTCGGCGGCGCGGGGGTCTATCGTCTGCTCAGAACCTTTTGGGGGGAGTTCTCATGGCCGCAACCGCGCTGCCGCCCAGCGGCGACCAGCCTGCCGCACCGAAGACCTGCGACGCGAGCGGGATGGCGCGGATCCATCGCCTGTACAAGGCCGGGTTCGGCGAAGCGCCGGGCCTCGTGGCCGGCGTCCGCGACGGCGACGCCGCGCACGCCGCGGCCGTCGCCACGCAGCTGAACATGCTGTCGGTCGCACTGCACGCGCACCACGAGGGCGAGGACGAGCGACTGTGGGATCCGCTGGCCGAGCGCGCGCCGGGCTGCGCCGCCCACGTCGAGCGCATGAAGGCGCATCACGCCGAGATGCTTGTGCACGTGACGGCGCTCGATGCCGCTCTGCCCGCGTGGCGGGCGTCGGCATCGACGGCGGATGCCGGGGCGGTGCTGGCCGCGCTCGACGGCGTGAATGCCGCACTGGCGGTGCACCTGCCCGACGAAGAGGCGAACATCGTGCCGGTGATGGAGACCGTGCTGACTGAGGACGAGGTGGAGTGGTTCTCGGAGCATGGGCGCAAGGCCACCCCGAAGGGCCAGATGTGGAACATGCTGGGAGCGATCCTGGCATCGCAGCCCGACGGCGGCGGCGAATTCCTGCGCACGAGCGTGCCCGCGCCCGCGCGCGTGCTGTGGAGGTGGGTGGGCCGCCGCAGATACGCGCAGACCCGCGTCGCCCTCGAAGGACGCTGAACCCGTCAGGCCAGACCGTGGGTGAAGGCGAAGACCACCAGCTGCACGCGGTCGCGCAGACCGAGCTTGGCCAGGATGCGGCTGATGTGCGTCTTGACGGTCGCCTCGGACAGGAATTCGCGCTGTGCGATCTCGGCGTTGGACAGCCCGCGCGCCGCGAGCGCGAAGATCTCCCGCTCACGCTCGGTGAGGTCGCGATACGAGTCCGGCACCGCCGCGACCGGCTCGGCGAACTGCGCGAACAGCTCGCGCGTCGCTGACGCGGCGATCACCGCCGACCCGGAATGCACGGTGCGGATCGCGGCGAGCAGGAACTCGGGGTCGGCGTCCTTCAGCAGGAACCCGCTCGCCCCCTGCCGGATCGCCCGCGCGGCGGCCTCGTCGAGGTCGAACGTCGTGAGCATCACGATCCGCGGCGGGTCGGGGTCGGCCAGCAGCTCGGCGGTCGCGGCCAGGCCGTCCATCACCGGCATCCGGATGTCCATCAGCACGACATCGGGCCGGGTCTGCCGGACGACGGCGAGGGCCTCTGCGCCGTCGCCGGCCTCGCCCACGACCTCGAGGTCGGGCTGCGAGTCGACGACCATGCGGATGCCGGCGCGGAACAGCGACTGGTCGTCGACCAGCACGACGCGAATCGGGGTCACGGGCGGCTCTCCCCGGCGTCGGGCAGCGCGGCGTCGAGCGCGGTGGATGCCGGGGCGGCGGCCGCGGCGGCACCGGCCGAACCGGGCGCCGCGGCGCCGCTCGGAATGACGACGCGCACCGTGAACCGGCCGCCGTCGGCACCGGCATCCATCGACCCTCCGACCAGCTGCGCGCGTTCGCGCATGCCGATCAGGCCATGACCCGAGCCGCCCGCGACGGCCGGATCGGCGACGAGGTTGTGCACGGTCAGCTCCACCCGATCAGGATGCCACGCCAGCGTGACGTCGACCGGGCCGCCGGTGCCGTGGCGCAGCGCATTGGTGAGTGCCTCCTGCAGGATCCGGTAGACGGCCAGCTGCACGGCGGCCGGCGGTTCGACCGGCGACGCCGGATCGACGTCGACGCGCAGATCCACGCCGGCGGCGCGCACCTGCGCGTACAGCTCCTCGAGGTCGGCGAGGGTCGGCTGCGGCCCCTCGGCCTGGCTGTGCCGCAGCTGGGTAAGCAGCATCCGCACGTCTGACAGGGCCGAGCGCGCGGTCGATGAGATCGTCGCCAGCGCCGCGGTGGCCGCTTCGGGGTCGGCCGCGGCCGCATAGCGCGCGCCGTCGGCCTGCGCGATGACGACCGCGAGCGAGTGCGCGACGACGTCGTGCATGTCGCGGGCGATGCGGGTGCGCTCCTGCTCGGTGGCGGTCTCGGCCTCGGCGCGCTCCTGCGCCGCACGGTTCTCGCGCGCCCGGACGGCGGTGCGCACCAGGGCGCCGATGGTCCACGACAGCAGCAGACCGAGCGTCGCGGCGGTGAACAGCATGATGGCGGCGAACGCGTAGGTCGTCACCTGCCCGAACCCGCCGTCGACCGCGATGGAGGGCGCCAGCAGGTAGACGGTGATGAACGCAGCACCGATCAGCGACGACGCGAACCCGGACCAGTACAGCCGGCGGCCGCCATACGCGGCAGTCACGTAGAGGATGCCGAAGATCGCGAAGTTCGCCGGCAGCGGCGGCAGCCCGCCGGCCATCTGCACGATCGCGGCCACCCACGCGACCCCGAGCGCGATCGGCGGCGACAGCCGGCGCACCGCGAGCGCGGCCGAGAACACGGCCGTCAGTGCCAGCGCGACGTACAGCGCGGTGCGTGAATTCAGGATGTAGCTGCCCCACACCCCGGACCCCACCGGCAGCAGCGTGAACGCGGCAGCGACGGCGAACAGCAGCACGCCGATGACCACGTCGGCGACGAGCTGGTACCGCTTCAGCGGGCGGATGAGCGAGGCGGGCACGCTGTCACGCTACGCGAGGGGTGGATGCCGCGGCATCCACCCGCAGATGTATCCCCCGAGTGCGCAACCCCCGGCGTCCAGCCACCGCCGGGCCGGCGCCCCCACTGTCAGCCCGCCGCCGGGCGAGCACCCCGGCTGTCAGCCCGCCGCCGGGCGAGCACCCCGGCTGTCAGCCCGCCGCCGGGCGAAGGCAGTTCGGCGGAGGAAGGCCGGATGCCGGGGTGAACAGCCTTCCTCGGCCGAATCGCCTTCCTTCGGCGACGCCGGGCGGCCATGACGCGCCGGAGGTGTCACCGCCGGACGGCCCGGGAGGCGGCCGCCAGCTCGCGAGCGACGTCGACCGCGTCGGCGGCCACGACCCCCGAGGTCACCCGCACGTGCGGCGTGTCGTCGTGAACCACGAACGGCGCACCCCCGGCCACGGCGATCCCGGCTGCCGCAAGGTGCACGATGGCCGCGCGGTCGTCGGCGACCGGGAGCCACAGGTTGATACCGTCCGGGTGCGGCATCGAGACCCCCTCGCGCCGCAGCGCTGTGACGAGGGCCTCTTCGCGGTCGCGGTACGCGAGGCGTGCGGCGCGCACCGCTGCGACCGCGCCCGGGTCGGTGAGCATGTCGAGCAGCACGGTCTGGATCAGGCGCGAGGTCCAGCCCGGGCCGAGCATGCGGCGGGCGACGATGCGCTCGACCAGACGCGCCGGACCGCCGAGCGCGGCGATGCGCAGGTCGGGACCGTGGGACTTCGAGAAGCTGCGCACGTGCACCACTTGGCCCGGCAGCCAGCGGCCGAGCGTCACATCGGGGGCCATCGAGATGAGGCCCGAGTGGTCGTCCTCGATCACGACGACCCGATGGCCGTCGCGGGACGCGCGTACGACGGCGGCGAGCAGCCGGGCGCGCTCTTCCGACATGGACGCGCCCGTGGGATTCTGTGCCCGCGGCTGGAGGATGACGGCGGTCGGCCGCTGGGTGAGCGCGTGTGCGAGCGATGCCGGCTCGACCCCCTCGTCGTCGAGCGAGAGCGGGACGGCTTCGGCACCGAGCGCATCGAGCAGATCGAGGAAGTACGGGAAGCCCGGTGATTCGACGGCGACGCGGTCACCGAGGCGCACCACCTGGCCGAGCGTGCGCGAGATGCCGTCGACGGCGCCGTTGACGACGGTGATGGCCTCTGCGTGCGCGGGCCAGGCGCGCTCGAGCAGCGCCGCGAGCTCGGGCAGCACCGGCAGATCGTGGTACCGGCCGGTGTCCGCCCGCAGCGTCACGTGCGAGAACGCGTCGGCGAGGGAAGGCAGCAGGGCCGGGTCGGGGGTGCCCAACGACAGGTCGAGCCGCCAATCGCCGTCGGCGGACGAGAGGCCCTTCACCCGCCGGGTGAGCCACTCCCGCGGCATGCCCCGCACGAAGGTTCCGGCGCGTCCCCGGGACTGGATCATCCCCGACCGCGCCAGTGCCTGCCAGGCGGCACTCACCGTCGCCGGGCTCACCAGCAGTTCCGCCGCGAGGTCGCGCACCGTGGGCAGCCGGTCGCCGGGCGCGAGCTCGCCCGCGGTGATCAGACGCGCGATGACACTCGCGATGCCCTGGGGCGAGCGGTCGGGAAAATCGACTCCCATGCCCACGTGAGACCTCCGACCCTCTTCCCCCAGGACCGCTGAGCATTTACGCTCACGTCACAGGACGAAACCGAAGAGAAATGTTCAACCCGAAAGATAACAGAACGAGGTCGGACCGCCGACCCACTCGATAGTCGCCGGCGGCGCACGACCCCGTTTCCGATCAGGAGGCGAAGATGACAACGGTGCGCGCAGCGATCACGCAGACCACGTGGACGGGCGACAAGGCTTCGATGCTCGACAAGCACGAAGGATTCGCGAGGGATGCCGCGGCGCAGGGCGCGCAGGTGCTCTCCTTCCAGGAGCTGTTCTACGGCCCCTACTTCGGCATCACCCAGGACAAGAAGTACTATCGCTACGCGGAGCCGGTCGACGGGCCGATCGTCCAGCGCTTCGCGGCCCTCGCGAAGGAGCTCGGCACCGTCATGGTGCTGCCGATCTACGAAGAGCAGCAGACCGGCGTCTACTACAACACCTCGGTGCTCGTCGATGCCGACGGCTCGGTACTCGGGATCTACCGCAAGAACCACCTGCCGCATCTCGACAAGTTCTGGGAGAAGTTCTACTTCCGCCCCGGCAACCTCGGCTACCCGGTCTTCGACACCGCCGTCGGCAAGATCGGCATGTACATCTGCTACGACCGGCACTTCCCCGAAGGATGGCGCGAACTCGGCCTGAACGGCGCCCACATGGTCTTCAACCCGAACGCCACCAAGCCCGGCCTGTCGAACCGGCTGTGGGAGGTCGAGGGCCCTGCGGCCGCCGTCGCGAACGGCTACTTCGTCCTGCAGCCCAACCGCGTCGGCCGCGAAGACAACGAGTACGGCGACGAGGCGGTGACCTTCTACGGCACCAGCCAGGTGATCGACCCGCGAGGCAACCACGTCGGGGCGCTGGGCAGCAGCGAGCACGAGGAGCTGCTGGTGCGCGACCTCGACCTCGACCTCGTGCAGCAGATGCGCGACGACTGGCAGTTCTACCGTGACCGTCGCCCCGACTCCTACGGCGACATCGTCGCGCCCTGAACGGAGGATGACATGACCACGACACTCATCACCGGCGGCACCGTCGTCTCGGCCACGGGGCGCACGCCCGCAGATGTGCTGATCGACGGCGAGAGAATCGTCGCCGTCCTCACGCCCGGCTCACAGCTACTCGGAACCGACCTCGCGGCATCCGTCGACACCGTCGTCGACGCCACCGGCAAGTACGTCATCCCCGGCGGAATCGACGCCCACACGCACATGCAGCTGCCGTTCGGCGGCACCAACGCGAGCGACACGTTCGAGACCGGCACCCGGGCGGCCGCCTGGGGTGGCACCACGACGATCGTCGACTTCGCGGTGCAGCGCTACGGCGAGCGCGTCGAAGACGGCCTGGCCCGCTGGCACGACCTGGCCGCCGGACAGTGCGCCGTCGACTACGGATTCCACCAGATCGTCGGCGGCGTGGACGAGCACTCGCTGAAGACCCTGCCCACCCTCGTCGATGAGGGCATCACGAGCTTCAAACTGTTCATGGCCTACCCGGGCGTCTTCTACTCCGACGACGCGCAGGTGCTGAAGGCGATGCAGGTCTCCGCCGACACCGGCATGCTGACGATGATGCACGCCGAGAACGGGCCGGTCATCGACGTGCTCGCCGAGCAGCTCGTGGCCCAGTGCAAGACCGACCCGTACTACCACGGCATCGCCCGGGTGTGGCAGGCCGAAGAAGAGGCCACCCACCGCGCGATCATGCTCAGCGACATCACCGGCGCCCCGCTGTACGTGGTGCACGTGAGCGCCAAGCAGGCCGTCGAGCAGCTGGCCTGGGCGCGCGACAAGGGCAAGAACGTGTTCGGCGAGACGTGTCCGCAGTATCTCTACCTATCGCTCGAGGAGCAGCTGGGCGCGTCGAGCGACGAGTGGGGCCGGTTCGAGGGCGCCAAGTGGGTGTGCTCGACGCCGCTGCGCTCACGCGCCGAAGGCCACCAGGATCACATGTGGCGGGCGCTGCGCACCAACGACCTGCAGATGGTCTCGACCGACCACTGCCCGTTCTGCATGAAGGACCAGAAGGAGCTGGGCCGCGGCGACTTCCGTGCCATCCCCAACGGGATCGGCTCGATCGAGCACCGCTTGGACCTCATGTACCAGGGGGTGGTCACCGGCGAGATCTCGCTCGAACGCTGGGTCGAGCTGACCAGCACCACCCCGGCGCGCATGTTCGGCATGTACGGCCGCAAGGGTGTGATCCAGCCAGGGGCGGATGCCGACGTCGTCGTCTACGACCCGAACGGCCACACATCGATCGGGATCGACAAGACCCACCACATGAACATGGACCACTCCGCCTGGGAGGGCTTCGAAATCGACGGCCACGTCGACACGGTGCTCTCGCGCGGCAAGGTCATCGTCGACGACGGCCGGTATCTGGGCGCGAAGGGCGACGGCCGGTTCGTCAAGCGCGGCCTGAGCCAGTACCTCCTGTGATGGGGGTCTCGCTGCCCCCGTTGCGCGGGCCACTGGACCACCGAGAGGAGAGGTGACCATGGATTTCGGTGTCGTTCTGCAGACCAACCCGCCGGCGGCGCGCACGGTGCAACTCGCCAAGCTCGCCGAGGCGCACGGGTTCAGTCACGTCTGGACCTTCGACTCGCACCTGCTGTGGCAGGAGCCGTACGTCATCCACTCGGCGATCCTCGCCGAGACCAACCGGGTCATGGTGGGGCCGTTCGTCACGAACCCCGCCACGCGGGACTGGACGGTCACGGCATCGGTCTTCGCCACCCTCAACGAGATGTACGGCAACCGCACCGTCTGCGGCATCGGCCGCGGCGACTCGGCGGTTCGCGTGACCAACGGCAAGCCGGTGACGATGGCCGAGCTGCGCGCCTCGATCCACGTCATCCGGGAACTCGCGAACTCCCGCCCGGTCGAGCACCACGGTGCGACGCTGCAGTTCCCGTGGAGCCGCGGGTCGAAGCTGGACATGTGGGTAGCCGCCTACGGCCCGATGGCGCTGAAGCTGACCGGCGAGGTCGGCGACGGGTTCATCCTGCAGCTGGCCGACCTCGACATCGCGGAGTGGATGATCGCCACGGTGAAAGAGGCCGCCGCGGCGGCCGGGCGCGACCCCGACTCTCTCGCATTCTGCGTCGCGGCCCCGATGTACATCGGCACCGACGTGGCGCACATGCGCGACCAGTGCCGCTGGTTCGGCGGCATGGTCGGCAACCACGTCGCCGACATCGTGACCAAGTACGGCCATCGTGCCGGGTTGGCCGGCGCGGGCGCGGTGCCCGAAGCGCTCACCGACTACATCGCCGGCCGCACCGGGTACGACTACAACACCCACGGCAAGGCCGACAACGACCACGTCGACTTCGTGCCCGACGAGATCGTCGACCGGTTCTGCATCCTCGGCACCGCCGACCAGCACATCGCCAAGCTCGAACGGCTGCGCGAGATCGGCGTCACCCAGTTCGCCGGCTATCTCCAGCACGACAACAAGGAAGAGACGATGCGGGTATACGGCGAGACCGTCATCCCGGCCCTCCAGACCCATATCGCGGCCAAGACGGACTGATGACCGCCCCCGTCGCCGCTCCCCCCGCCGCCGCGCCGATGGCGGAGGCGCTCGTGCCGCCGCGGCGCCGGCGCTCCGGCGCCCGGCGCTGGGCAGCTTTCCCGTGGGGCCTGGCCGGTGTCATGGCGGTGGCCGCGCTGTGGGAGCTCTACAAGTGGCTCGCCCCCGCGGACGGCGTGCTGATCGGCGACACGCGCATCCTGCCGCGCACGACCGATCTGGCCATGCCCCACATCGGCGACATGCTCACGCGGCTGCTCGAACCGGTCACCGCGGCGCCCCACGCCAACCCGCTCTGGCTCGACGTCACCCTCGCGGCGCTGCTCACGCTGGGCATCGCCGCGGTCGGATGGCTCGTGGGCGTGGTCGTGGGGATCGGTCTCGCGCTGGTCATGCAGCACTGGCGGATCGCAGAGTGGGGCCTTCTTCCCTGGATCGTGCTCAGCCAGACGGTTCCGCTCATCGCATTCGCCCCCATCGTGAAGAGCTGGGGCTCGCGTGTGGAGATCGGCGCCTTCGAGTGGGAGGACTGGATGAGCGTCGCGCTCATCGCGAGCTATCTCGCCTTCTTCCCGATCGCCATCGGTGCGCTGCGCGGCCTGCAGTCCCCCGACCGCATCCATCTCGAACTCATGCACACCTATGCCGCCGGCTCGCTGGCGACGCTGACCAAGCTGCGCTTTCCCGCGGCCGTGCCGTACCTGATCCCCGCCCTGCGCCTCGGCGCCGCGAACGCCGTCGTCGGAGCGGTCGTCGCCGAGGTTTCGACGGGCCTGCAGGGCGGGATCGGCCGCATCCTCATCCAGTACGCCGGACAGGCGTCGGGCGACCCGGCCAAGGCCTGGGGGCCGATCTTCGGCGCGATCGCGCTCGGCCTGGTCGCCGCCGGTTCGGTCGCCCTGCTGGGCGTGATCCTCAAGAACTACCGTCGAGTGGAGGATGGCTCATGATGAGTCCGGCATCGGTCGTCCCCGTCCCGGCCGCAGTGGCCGTCGAAGTGACAGGGGTCGACAAGACGTTCGACACCCGGTCGGGGCAGGTGCACGCGCTGACCGGCATCGAGTTGACCGTGGCGGCCGGAGAGTTCGTCTCGCTGATCGGTCCGTCCGGGTGCGGCAAGTCCACGCTCATGCGCCTGATCGCCGATCTCGACCAGCCCACGACCGGGTCGATCAGCGTGTTCGGCAAACCGACGCCGCAGGCCCGCAAAGACCAGGACTACGGCATCGCGTTCCAGTCCGCCGGGCTGCTGCCGTGGCGCACCGTCGCGGCGAACGTCGCGATTCCGCTCGAGCTGCACGGCTGGGCAGCGGCCGCCCGGCGCGACCGCGTGGCCGAACTGCTCGACATGGTCGGCCTGAGCGACTTCGCCGACCGGTATCCGGATCAGCTTTCCGGTGGCATGCAGCAGCGAGTCGCTATCGCGCGGTCGCTCGCCGAACGACCGAGCCTGCTGCTGATGGATGAGCCGTTCGGCGCCCTCGACGAGATGACGCGGGAGCGCATGCAGACCGAACTCGCGCGGATCCGCGCCGAGACCGGCGCTGCGGTCGTCTTCGTGACCCACTCCATCCCCGAAGCCGTCTACCTCTCCGACCGGGTCGTCGTCATGTCGCCGCGGCCGGGACGCATCCAGGACATCGTGCCGATGCGTCTGGAGCGGACCGCCGAGCCCGCCGAAGACCTGCGCGAGGACGCCTCGTTCTTCGCGATGGTGACGGCGGTGCGCGAAGCACTGCACCAGGGGACGCCGACCGCACGCGGAGTGGAGACCCGCTGATGACCGGCGCCGCCGCGACCGCGCCGCGCCGCACCCGGCTGCCCGGCGAGACGCGCGACGCGTGGCTGCGCATCATCGCGCCGATCGCGGTCGGCGTCATCGTCCTGGGCGGCTGGCAGTTCCTGGTCAGCGTGGTCGGGGTCAGCGACTACCTGCTGCCGAGCCCCGCCGCGATCGCCGAGCAGTTCGTGGAGTTCGGCCCCGCGATCTGGAATGCCACCGTCATCACCGGCACGAACGCGCTACTGGGATTGATCGTGGGATCAATCCTGGGAATCGTGCTGGCAGCCCTCGCGTCGCGCTGGCGCGTGCTCGACATGATGAGCGCGCCCATCGTGGCGAGCCTGGCCGTCATCCCGATCGTGGCGCTGGCCCCCGTGCTCAACTCGATGTTCGGGGCGGACAGCCAATTCGGCCGGCAGGCCATCGCCGCACTCGCCTCGTTCGTGCCGGTCTTCCTCAACACGCTGCGCGGCTTCCGGCAGGTGATCCCGGTGCACCGCGACCTCATGACGTCGTACGCGGCATCCGGAACCCAGATCCTGCGCACCGTGACCCTGCCCACCGCCGTCCCGTTCGTGTTCACCGGCATCCGCATCGCCTCGTCGCTCGCCGTCATCTCGGCGCTCGTGGCCGAGTACTTCGGGGGCCCGCGCGGCGGCCTGGGCGGCATGATCTCGACGTCGGCGGCCACGAGCGCCTACGCGCGGGCCTGGGCGTACGTGTTCGCCGGCATCCTGCTCGGACTGCTCTTCTACGTGGTGACTCTGCTGCTCGAACGACTGGCGACTCGAAGACGAGGCGCGGCGTGAGAGCCGAGGCGTCCTCGCGCCCGCCCGGGGCGACGAGGCCGATCTGCACCGAGATGAACTGAGATGAAATGAAAGGACTGACATGAGACACAGCACTCGCCGCGTCACCGCCGCCGGAGCACTCGCCGTCACCGGGGCGCTCGTCCTTGCCGCCTGCTCGGGCGGTTCGGCCGATCCCGACGCATCAGGAGGAGCCGAGGCCCCCGACGACCTCACCCCCGTCACCCTGCAGCTGCAGTGGCTGCCGCAGGGCCAGTTCGCCGGCTACTTCGCCGCCGCCGACCAGGGCTTCTTCGAGGAGGAGGGCCTGGACGTCGAGATCATCCCGTCCGGCGGCGACATCGTGCCGCAGGACGCGCTCGCAAACGGCGACGTCGACTATGCGATCGCCTGGGTGCCGAAGGTGCTCGGCTCGATCGAGGCCGGCGCGAACGTGACCGAGATCGCGCAGATCTTCCAGCGCTCCGGCACGCTCCAGGTGTCGTGGGCCGACGCGGGCATCGAGTCCGTCGCCGACTTCGAGGGCAAGAAGATCGGGTCGTGGGGCTTCGGCAACGAGTGGGAGATCTTCGCGGCCATGGCCGAGGAGGGCCTCGACGCGTCGACGGTCGAGATCATCACGCAGGACTTCAACATGAACGCCTTCCTGCAGGGCGACATCGACGCCGCGCAGGCGATGACGTACAACGAGTACGCCCAGCTGCTCGAGTCGGCGAACCCCGACACCGGCGAGCTGTACACGCCCGAGGACTTCTCGGTCATCAGCTACGAAGACACCGCCGGGGCGATGCTGCAGGACGCGATCTGGGCCGACACGGCACGCCTCGCCGACGACGCGGAGTACCAGGAGACGACGGTCAAGTTCCTCAAGGCCGTCATCAAGGGCTGGGTCTACGCGGCCGAGAACCCCGAAGAGGCCGCGGAGATCACGATCGCGGCCGGTTCGGGCTGGGGCGCGAGCCACGAGCTGTGGATGGTCAACGAGACCAACAAGCTCATCTGGCCGTCGCAGGGCGGCATCGGCGTCATCGACGAGGCGGCCTGGGACAAGACCGTCGCCGGCGCGCTCGCCGCTGTCAACGAGACCGGTGCTCACCTGATCACCGAAGAGCCGCCGGCCACGGCCTGGACCAACGAGTACATCGAGCAGGCGCTCGACGAGCTCGCCGATGCCGGGCTCGACCTGACCGGGGAGAGCTTCGCGCCGATCGAGGTCGCCCTCGCCGAAGGCGGCCAGTAGCACCTCTGGTCGCCGGGTGGGCGGGCACTGTGCTCGCCCACCCGGCGGCAGAATCCTCCGAAGGGATAACAGCATGACCGAAGATCTCGACGCCCTCGCCGTCCAGCTCGACCGCGAGCACGTCTTCCACTCCTGGTCGGCGCAGGCCCACCTCAATCTCCCCGTCATCGCGGGCGGCTCCGGCACGGTGGTGTGGGATCACGCTGGCAACCGGATGCTGGATTTCTCGAGCCAGATGGTCAACATCAACATCGGGCACCAGCATCCGGCCGTCATCGCGGGCATTCAGGCGCAGGCCGCCGAGCTGGCCACCATCGGCCCGCCGACGTCGAACCTCGCCCGCGGCCGCGCCGCGCAGCGCATCCTGTCGAAGGCGCCGGAGGGCTTCCGCAAGGTGTTCTTCACGAACGGCGGCGCCGACGCCATCGAGAACGCCATCCGCATGGCGCGGCTGCACACCGGCCGCGACACCGTGCTGTCGACCTACCGCTCGTACCACGGCAACACCGGCGCAGCGATCGTCGCGACCGGCGACTGGCGGCGGATGCCGAACCAATACGCCCGCGGGCACGTCCATTTCTTCGGCCCCTACCTGTACCGCTCCGAGTTCTGGGCGGCCACGCCCGAGGAGGAGTCCGAGCGCGCCCTGCACCACCTCGAGCGGGTCATCCAGGCCGAGGGCCCGGGCACCATCGCGGCGCTGCTGCTGGAGTCGGTGCCGGGCACGGCCGGCATCCTGCTGCCGCCGCCGGGCTACCTCGCGGGCGTGCGCGCGCTGGCCGACAAGTACGGCATCGTGCTGATCCTCGACGAGGTGATGGCCGGGTTCGGCCGCACCGGGTACTGGTTCGCCTTCCAGGGCTACGACGTCGTGCCCGACCTCATCACCTTCGCGAAGGGCGTCAACTCGGGGTACGTGCCGGTGGGCGGCGTCATCATCTCCGCCGACATCGCGGCCACGTTCGACGAGCGGGTCTTCCCCGGCGGGCTGACCTACTCCGGGCATCCGCTCGCCGCGGCATCCATCGTCGCCTCGATCGACGCGATGACCGACGAGGGCATCGTCGAGAACGCCGCCCGCGTGGGCGCCGAGGCGATCGGGCCGGGACTGCGCGAACTGGCCGAGAAGCACCCGCTCATCGGAGAGGTGCGCGGTGAAGGCGTGTTCTGGGCCATGGAGCTCGTCGCCGATCGCGATACCCGCGAACCGGTCGGCGCCGACGTCATCGCGCGACTGAAGCGCGATCTGATCTCGCGCGGCCTGCTGCCGTTCACGGCCGAGAACCGCATCCACGTCGTGCCGCCCTGCGTCGTGACCGACGCCGAGGTGGCGCAGGCGATGGCCATCTATGACGAAGCGCTCACCGCCGTCGAATCAGGCGTCCGGTGAGGGCGGACGGGAACATCATGACCACCACGATCCTCGACCATTGGGTCGGCGGCGCCCCCTGGCCGGGCGCGTCCGACCGCACCTCACCGGTGTACAACCCGGCGCTGGGGCGCGTGCAGAAGGAGGTGCGCCTGGCATCGGCCGGCGACGTCGACGCCGTCGTCGGCGTCGCGCATGAGGCGCTGACGCAATGGCGGGGCGCCTCGATCTCGAAGAGACAGGGCGTGATGTTCGCCTTCCGTGAGCTGCTGAACGCCCGCAAGCAGGAGCTCGCCGAGATCCTGACCGCCGAGCACGGCAAGGTGCTCTCCGATGCGCTGGGCGAGATCGCCCGCGGCATGGAGGTCGTCGAGTTCGCGTGCGGCGTCGGCCACCTGACCAAGGGCGCGTACTCCGAGAACGTATCGACCGACGTCGACGTGTACACGCTGCGCCAGCCGCTGGGCGTGGTCGGCATCATCAGCCCGTTCAACTTTCCGGCGATGGTGCCGCTGTGGTTCTTCTCGATCGCCCTCGCGGCCGGCAACGCCGTCGTGCTGAAGCCGTCGGAGAAGGATCCGTCGGCGGCCAACTGGATGGCCGCGCTGCTGAGGGAAGCCGGCCTGCCCGACGGCGTGTTCAACGTGGTGCACGGCGACAAGCAAGCCGTCGACGCACTGCTGGAGCACCCCGGCATCGCGGCGATCTCGTTCGTCGGTTCGACCCCGATCGCGAAGTACGTCTACGAGACGGCGACCGGGCACGGCAAGCGGGTGCAGGCGCTGGGCGGGGCGAAGAACCACATGCTCGTGCTGCCCGATGCCGACCTCGACCTCGCCGCCGATGCGGCCGTCAACGCGGGCTTCGGGTCAGCCGGCGAACGCTGCATGGCCGTCTCGGTGGTGCTGGCCGTCGATGCGGTCGCCGACCAGCTGGTGGCCAAGGTCGCCGAGCGGATGGCGACGCTGCGCACCGGTGATGGCACCCGCGGCTGCGATATGGGACCTCTCATCACCGGCCCGCACCGCGACAAAGTCGCCTCGTACATCGATGTGGCCGCCGCCGACGGGGCGACCGTGGTCGTCGACGGGCGCGGGGTGACCGTCGACGGCGACCCGAACGGGTTCTGGCTCGGCCCGACCCTCATCGACCGGGTGCCCACGTCGTCATCGGTGTACAGCGACGAGATCTTCGGGCCGGTGCTGTCGATCGTGCGGGTCGATGGCTACGAGCACGGCGTCGAGATGATCAATGCCTCACCGTACGGCAATGGCACCGCGATCTTCACGAACGACGGCGGCGCCGCGCGGCGATTCCAACGCGAAGTGACTGTCGGCATGATCGGCATAAACGTGCCGATCCCGGTGCCGGTCGCCTATCACTCGTTCGGCGGCTGGAAGGCCTCATTGTTCGGCGACGCCAAGGCCTACGGCCCGCACGGGTTCGACTTCTACACCGCGGAGAAGGCGATCACCTCGCGGTGGCTCGACCCCTCGCACGGCGGCCTGAACCTGGGCTTCCCGCAGCACACCTGACAAGCGGCCGGGCTGAGCCGTGTGGGGATGCGGCAGGCGCCCGGGCGGGTCGGCCGCGGCGGCGGGCGGCGGGGTGCGGCCGCGGCGGCGGGCGGCGTGGGCGGCGTGGGCGGCGGCGGGCTTCGCCCGAGGAAGGCAAATAGCCCGAGGAAGGCGGGATGCCGGTGGGAACTGCCTTCCTCGGGCTGGTCGCCTTCCTCGGGTGACGAGGTGATGGCATCGAGTTGTCATGGCGGTCGCGTCGCGGCGCTCGCCTACTCAGGCGGGGATGATCGGGCGGGCCTCGTAGAAGGTCTGCAGCACGACCGTCGTGCGCGTGTTCACCGAGGCCGCGAGCCGGATGTCGCGGATCAGCTCTTCCAGCGCTCGCGGGGTCGCGACCCGCACGAACAGGATGTAGCTGGCGTCGCCGGCGATCGAATGGCACGCCTCGATCGCGTCGAGGTGCGCGAGCGCCTCGGGGGCGGTGTCGGGCTGCGCCGGGTCGAGCGGCGTGATCTCGATGAAGGCCGACAGCGGCCGGCCGATCGCCTCGGGGTCGACGACGGCGCGGTATCCGCTGATCACTCCGCGGGCTTCGAGCCGCTTCAACCGTGACTGCGTCGCCGACACCGACAGCCCCACCGCCTCGGCGAGGTGCGCGAGCGTGGCCCGCCCGTCACGGGTGAGCTCGGTGATGATCCGTCGGTCGACAGCGTCTTCCATGAATGGAATAATACCTGTAAGCACCGGCATCCACCGGAATATTTCCGAGGCGCACCCGCGCGACCCCCGAACGGAGGTTCCCATGTCCCACACCCTGACCCGCTCCGCGCAGGCCATCGTCGGCGAGCCCGAGGTCGTCGAGGACATCGTGGCCCACCCCGCCTGGCTGTCGCTCAAGGCTGCCGCGACCGCCCTGCAAGGACTGCAGGCGCAGGACGGTTCGGTCCCGGAGGCCGGCGACCACGCCTCCGCACACGCCCACGTCGAGCAGATCGTGGCGGCGATCGAGCAGCTGGCTCCCCTGTTCCCTCACGACGCGGAGTACCTCGCGGCATCCATCGCCGACTTCGATCGCTGGGCGGGCACCGCGTTCGGCGTGCCCGACTTCCTCGATTCACTCGTGGCCTTCCAGCCGCAGCTGCAGCGCGTCGATGGGCTGCGGCATCTGGTCGTCTTCCCGATGTACACGCAGAACGGGTCGCGCGACCGGCACGTGGAGGCGCTGCTCGTGGAAGTCATCTGGCCCGAGTTCATCGCCCAGCTCGAGCTCGAGTACACCAACCGGCTGTTCGTGTCGCTGCGGCTGATGGACTTCACGCCCGGGTACGACACGAACTCGGCGGTGCTGTTTCCCGAGACGGTCGCGATGCGCGAGATCCCGACGTTCACGTGGGGCGCGATCTTCCAGGACCGTGAGGCGGCGCGGTACCGGCGGGTGGTGCGCGCGGCAGCCGAGATCACCAAGCTCGATCTCCCGGCGCCCGCCGCGCGTCTTCTCGACGACCAGGCGCTCGCCGAGAAGACGTTCGTGATGTGGGACATGATCCACGACCGTTCGCACATGCGCGGTGATCTGCCGTTCGATCCGTTCATGATCAAGCAGCGGATGCCGTACTTCCTGTACTCGCTCGAAGAACTGCGCTGCGACCTGACCGCGTTCCGCGAGTGCGTGGCGATCGCCGCGCGGGCGGAAGCGCGCCCCGGCGATCTCGACGTCGTCCAAGCCGAGATGCTCGAACACGCGCAGCTCGTCCAGTACGCCGTGATCTTCGACCGGATCTTCCGCTTCGCGATCACGGGTTCGCGGGTGCGCAATTACGACGGGCTCGGCGGCCAGCTGCTGTTCGCGTGGTTGCACCAGCGGGGCGTGCTGCACTGGACCGACACCGCGCTCGCCCTCGACTGGGACGAGGTGCCCGCCGCCGTGATCGCGCTCAGCGATGCGATCGACCGCCTGTACTGGGAGTCCATCGACCGGCCCAAGACCGCGCACTGGCTCGCCGCATACGATCTGGTGCGCGGGGTGCTCACGCCGAATCCGGCGTCGCAGTGGGCGCGGGGGCTGCCCGATGAGGTGCTCGCCGGGCCGCCGAAGGGCTATACCGATGCCGTGCTCGACGACGAATTCCCGCTGTCGATGTTCTACGAGGCGCTGGAGAAGAAGATGCGCGACGTGATCGCCTCGACCTCGGGAATCACCGGCCGTGACTGACATCGGCAGGGCGGAGCGCGGTGGCGCTGCAGGCCCGCGCGATGTCGCCGGGCGCACGGTGCTGATCGCGGGGGCGACGAGCGCCAGCGGTGCGGCGGCTGTGCGCGTGCTGCTGGATGCCGGGGCTGAGCCGATCGCCGTGGGGCGGGATGCCGGGAAGCTCGCGCCCCTGGCAACGCTCGGTGCCAGGGTCGAGGCCTGCGACCTGGCCTCGGCGGCCGAAATCGGCGCGCTCGCGGCACGGCTGCGCGCGGACGACGTCCGCGTCGACGGCGTCCTGCATCTGGTCGGCGGTTGGCGCGGAGGGGGCGGCCTGGCCGGGCAGACCGACACGGACTACCGATTCCTCGAGACCGGGCTGACCGCACTGCGGCACGTGACGCGGGCATTCGACGCCGACCTGCGGGCCGCTGCTTCGGCGCGGCTCGCGATCGTGTCGTCGACCGCTGTCGCGCGGCCGCTCGCCGGCGGAGCGAACTACGCGACCGTGAAGGCGGCCGAAGAAGCTTGGGCGCGCGCGGTTGCGCAGGGCTTCGCGAAGGCGGCCCGGGATGCCGGTGACCCGCTGCGCGCGGCATCGGTCATCTTCCGGGTGAAGGCGCTCGCAGGGCTCGAGGACCGCCTCGCCGAGGCGTATGCGGGCCTCTGGGAGCGCGATGCCGCCGAGATCAACGACACCGTGGTGGAACTCTGATCTGCGCAGGCTCCTCTTGACCGGCCGCTCCAGACCGGTTCTCCACACTCTTCTGCCCGCTGAACCATTCGCGGGGTCCGCTGGACCGTGCGGGCCCGCCGGTCACCGCGGCTCGGCGCCGTCGCGCAGAGCCTCAGCCGGCGATGCCGGCGCGGCCCCCGACGCGGCCGGCACTGACTCGGTCTCGCCGGCGTACTGGGCCGACAGCGTGCGGTAGGCGCGCGTCGTGAACGCGAGCAGGCCGAAGACGACCATGATCAGCCCGGCGAACAGGAACACCAGGGCGATGCCGCGGGCGTCGCCCTCGCCGAGCAGCCATCCCCAGGTCGCCGCTCCGGCATCCGTCTTCATGAACGGGATGATCCAGAACTCCGCGATCGGAGCGATCATGAACGCGGTGATGGGCGCGGCCGACACCTCCATCGCGGTCGCGGCGCCGAACACGCGTCCCTGCTTCGCGAACGGCACGACCTTCTGGATGACCGTCTGCTCGGCCGCCTCGATCGCGGGCACCAGGAGCATGTACAGCCAGATCCCGACGAGGTAGAGCCACCACCACTCGCGGATCGTGAAGACGGCGCCGAGCAGCCCCATGACGATCACGGCGAGCAGCAGCGTGCGGATCGGATTGCGGCCCAGCCCCTTCGCCGCGATGAGCGCGCCGCCGACGATGAAGCCCGTGGAGGAGATCGCGAGGACCACGCCCCACACCTCGACGTCGAACAGGGTCAGGCCGTACGGATCCATGAGCGCCATGTAGACGCCGCCGATGAGGTTGTTGAACGTGGAGAACACGATCAGCGCGAACAGTCCCGGCACCGCGCGGATCGCCTGCACCGCACCGTGGAAGTCGATCGCCTTGGCGGTGCTGTCGCGCACCGGCTGCTCCTCGGGGACGCGGAGCGTCAACAGGTGCACGAGCGGCAGCGCGGTGAGGGCGATCGCGATGACGAGGGTCCACCCCATCCCGGCCAGGCCGATCGCGAGACCCGACAGGACGCTGGTCACGATGAACGCCAGCCCCTGCACGGTGCCGACCAGACCGTTCGCGTTGGCGTGCCGCTCCACCGGCACGAGCAGGGTGACGGTGGTCGACAGCGCGATGTTGCGCAGGTTCTCGACGACCGCGCCGGCGAGGATGACGGCAGCGAACAGCCAGAACCACGGCCGGCCGAGATCGAGCAGCGCCGACTCGGGCTGCGACAGATACAGGGCACCGGCGGCAAGGAAGGCGACCAGCGTGATCGCGGCCGAGACGACCATGACGGTCTTCTTGCGGTAGCGGTCGACGACGGTGCCGAACACCATGCCGAACACCGCCAGCAGCAGCATGTACGCGCCGCCGATGATGCCGGTGGCCAGCACCGACTGCGTCTCGATGTAGACCCAGAACGTCAATGCGAACCAGAGGAAGCTCGTCGTGATGTTCGCGACGGCGGTGTTGACCAGGACATGCAGGAAGGTGCGCTCGCCGCCGGGTGGGGCGAGGGCGGTGACCGGCGCCGGCTCGGCGTCGCGGGGATCGCGCGGATCGGCCATGGGGCGACGATAGCCCCCGCCCCCGACATGCGGAACCCGGTCCGTCGCCGGCGCCGCGTCACCCGGGTGGGAGGATGGATGCCGTGACTCCACTCCACGACACCGATGTCCGCGGCTTCGCGTCCGACAACTACTCCGGCGTGCACCCCGAGGTGCTCGCCGCGATCGCCGCAGCCAACGACGGCCACCAGGTCGCCTACGGCGAGGACGCGTACACCGAGCGCCTGCAGCAGGTGTTCGCCCACCACTTCGGCGAGGGCGTCGAGGCGTTCCCGGTGTTCAACGGCACCGGCGCGAACGTGACCGGACTCCAGTCGATGCTCCCCCGCTGGGGCGCCGTCATCGCGGCATCCACCGCTCACATCAACGTCGACGAAGGCGGGGCGCCCGAGCGGGTCGCGGGCATCAAGATCCTGAACGTGCCCACCGACGACGGCAAGCTGACCCCCGACCTCATCGACCGTGAGGCGTGGGGCTGGGGCGACGAGCACCGCGCGCAGCCGCTGGTCGTCTCGATCACCCAGTCCACCGAGCTGGGCACCCTGTACACACCCGACGAGATCCGCGCGATCGCCGACCACATCCGGCCGCTGGGCATGCGCCTGCACATGGATGGCGCGCGCATCGCCAATGCCGCCGCGGCGCTCGACCTGCCGCTGCGCGCGTTCACCCGCGACGCCGGCGTCGACGTGCTGAGCTTCGGTGGGACCAAGAACGGGGCTCTGGGCGCCGAGGCGATCGTGGTGCTGGACCCCGCGGCATCCGAGGGCCTGCGGTTCTTGCGCAAGCTCAACATGCAGCTGTCGAGCAAGATGCGGTTCGTGTCGGCGCAGCTGATCGCGCTGCTCGACGACGACCTGTACCTGCGCAACGCGCGGCACGCGAACGCGATGGCGCAGCGGCTGCGCGGCGCGGTCGAGGCCGGAGTGGCGGACGGCTCGATCCGCGGCGTCGGGTTCTCGCAGTCGACGCAGTCCAACGGCGTGTTCGCGACACTGCCCGCCGGCGTGGCCGATGAGCTGCGCGCGGCCTTCCGCTTCTACGACTGGGATGCCGCTCGCGGCGAGGTCCGCTGGATGTGCTCGTTCGACACGACCGAGGCCGACGTCGACGCGTTCGTCGCCGAGCTCGCGCGGCTGACCTCCGCGGGCTGACCTCCTCGGGGTGAGTCCTCGGGGTGAGTCCTCGGGCTGAGTCCTCGGGCTGAGTCCTCGGGGTGAGTCCTCGCGCTGAGTCCTCGGGCGCTTTATTCATCGGAATATAGGCGTCGCAGTCCGTGCTGTACCGTATGTGCGTCGAAACGCTCGGCGCAGCAGACGGAGAGAGGTGGGAACCATGGCACGATTCGACGGACGCGTCGCGCTGATCACCGGCGGTGCAAGCGGAATCGGCAAGGCGACGGCGAAGCGCATCGCTGCAGAGGGCGGCACTGTCGTCATCGCAGACCTTCAGGAAGAGGCCGGTGCGGCGGTGGTCGCCGATATCGTGACGGACGGCGGCCGGGCCGGGTTCGTCCGCCTCGACGTGACCAGCGAGTCGGGCTGGGCCGAGGCTGTCGACGCGACGGTCTCGAAGTACGGGCGCCTCGACATCCTCGTGAACAACGCCGGCATCGGCGACAACGAGCCGATCGAAGTCACCACGACCGACACGTGGAACAAGGTCGTCGCGGTCACGCAGACGAGCGTGTTCCTGGGCATGAAGGCCGCCGCCGAGGCGCTGAAGGCCAGCGGCAACGGCGCCGTGGTCAACATCAGCTCGATGTACGGCATCGTGGGCTCGGGCGTGAGCCCGGCCTATCACGCGGCCAAGGGCGCCGTGCGGCTGCTCACCAAGACGACCGCGCTCGGCTGGGCCAAGGAGGGCGTGCGCGTCAACTCGGTGCACCCGGGCTTCATCGACACGCCGATCCTGGGCGACACCGACCGTGACATGCTCATCGCCGGTACGCCGATGGGTCGTCTCGGCAAGCCCGAGGAGATGGCCGCGCTGATCGCATTCGTCGCGAGCGACGACGCGAGCTTCGCGACCGGCGCGGAGTTCGTCGCCGACGGCGGCGTCACCGCGGGCTGAGTCCCTCGTCGAAGCGCCGGGTGCCCGTGCCGGCGCCTCGTCGTGTGTGAGGGCCCGCCAGTGCTCATGCGGCCCCAAGTGCGCAGTTTCGCGCCATCTTCGTAGTCATCGGGCCGATCCGATGCGAAGTTGGCGCGAAACTGCGCAGTTCGCGAGGGTGGATGCCGGGCGGCGGTGCCTCGCGAGGGTGGATGCCGGGCCTCGGCGCCGTTTGCGAGGGTAACCGCCGGGCGGCGGTTCGCGAGGGTAAACGCCGGGCGGCGGTTCGCGAGGGTAAACGCCGGGCGGCGGTGCCTCGCGAGGGTGCCGGGCGGCGGCGCCGTGGCGCGTTCAGACGGTCGCGGGCGCGGCCTCGCCGTGCGCGGCAGCATCGTCCTCGGCCTGGGCGGACTCGTCCTGGGCGGACTCGTCCGGCTCGTCCTGCTCGCGCTGTGCAGCGACATCATCGGACGACTCGGCCTCGACGGCGCGCTCGGCTGCGGCGGCATCGGCACGCTCGGCCGACACGGCATCCGCGACCTCGACGTCGAAGGTCTTCGCGTCGACATCCAGGTCGTCTGCCGGGGCGCCGTCGGCCAGCCGTGCCGCATCGCCGCGCATGAGTTCGGTGACCTCGGCCATGAAGCTCGTGAGCTGGTGCTGCTGCCAGCGCAGCTGGCGGGTGCGGTCCTCGGCGTCACGGAGGACGGACTGCGAGTGGTTCGTGACCGTGTCGATGATCTTCTGCGCCTTCACCCGCGCACGCTCGAGGGTCTCGCGGGAGCGGGCCGCGGCATCCGCCTCGATCTGCTGCGCCTGCGCGCGCATGAGCCGGTCGAAATCGTCCGCTTTGGCCGACACGCGCTGCGCGTGCTCGAGCGACGCGGCCACCTGGTCGTTGGCGTCCTGGGTGATGCGCTCGGCGTGCGCGACGGCCTGGTTGTGCAGCACCAGGAACTCCTGCTGCGCGTCGTCCTGCCGGCGGGTGAGCGACTCCTCGAACTCGAGGGCGCGTACGCGCAGCTGACGCACGGCCTCCTCCGCCTCGCCGCGGGTGTGCTCGCTTTCGCGCGTGGTCATCGCGCGCAGGGCGGCGGCGCCCTTCTCAGCCTCGGTGCGGATCGCGGCCGCCTCCTGCTCGGCCTGCTGTACCTTCTCGGCCGCGTGCGTCTTCTCGCGCTCGAGCTGCGCCTCGTGCGCGGTGATCTCGGTGTCGATGCGCAGCCGCGCCTGCTGGGCGTCGTGCTCGGCGCGGGCGATGATCGCATCCGCGTCGGCCTGCGCCTCGGCGCGGCGGCTCTGGATCTCTTCGTGCGCGGCGGCGAGCAGCCGGTCGGCCTGGATGCTCGCGTTCTTGATCAGCACGCTGGCCTGCTCTTCGGCGACGTGGAGCACCTCTTCGAAGCGCTGACGGTTCACCGACTCGCCGCCGGCGCCCAGCAACTCGTCGCTCAGCGTCTGCACGCGATCCTCGGCAGTGGCCGCCTGCGCGGTCAGCAGCGCGACCTGGTCCTCGAGGTCGGTGACCTTCTTCGCGCTCGCCTTGGCGTCGGCGGTGACACGGTGGTGCCTGTCCTTGAGCTGGGCGACCTCGTCCGCCAGCGACTTCTGCCGGGACTTCAGCTGCGCGACAGCGGCATCCACCTCTTCCTTGTCGTACCCGCGGAACGCGGTGGCGAACGACGTGCCCGGGGCGGCAGGCGCTGCGCTGATCAACTGGTCGAAGGGCGAGGGATCACCGGTGGGCTGGTGCTGATCGGACACGCGTCTCTCCGCTTCGTCGCATGGTCGCAGGGCGGTTCAGCACGAGAGGAGCCTGGCCGTCGCCGGAGCGACCGAAGGATGCCGGCAAGGGAACGGCCGGCAACACGAGCGTACCGGGTGCAACGGTGCCGAACTACCCGGAATGCTGGGAGAACCGCGGCAGAATCAGCGCAGCGCGCCGACCGAGGCGAGGGCCATGCGGATGAGCGTGAAGCGTCCGCCTTCCATCTCGGCGGCGAGGGAGTCGGACGCCGCTTCCTCCGGCGTCATCCACGTGACCTCGAGAGCGTCCTGGCGCGGTTCGCACGTGCCGGTCACCGGGACGACGAAGGCGAGCGAGACGGCGTGCTGCCGGTCGTCGTGGAACGCGCTGATACCGGGGATCGGGAAGTACTCGGCCACCGTGAAAGGGGTCGGCGCCGGCGGCAGCAGCGGGAACGCCATCGGACCGAGGTCGTTCTCGAGGTGACGGAACAGGGCGTCGCGCACGGTCTCGCCGTAGCGCACGCGCCCCGAGACGATCGAGCGCACCATCTCGCCGAGCGGCGTCGCACGCAGCAGGATGCCGATCTCGGTCACCTGCCCCATGCCGTCGGTGCGCACCGGAATCGCCTCGACGTAGAGCATCGGCAGCCGGCGGCGGGCCTCGGCGAGCTCGATGTCGCTCAGCCACGCAGGGCCTGCGGCGTTGCCGGGCGCGGGCGATCCGAACGTGCCGTCGCCGATCGGGCGGCCGGCGTTCGATCCGAACGACGCGCCGATGCCGCCGAGCGGATCGCGCGGCGTTCCGTCGTCATCGCGCTCGTTCGGATCGGGGTCGGGGGTGCGGACGGCCATGATCCATGTATACCCCTCGCCGCGGTGCAGGGTGTGGGGGCTGTGGAGAGGGCGACCCGGGACGACGTCGGAGATGGATGCCAGGATGGAGCCATGGCGTCCGACCTCGATCCTGCGGTGGTGCTGTGGTCCTCCCCCGTGGCAGACCGCGCCGGCCGGCCCCTGCTCGTCCTGCTGCACGGCTACGGCGCCGACGAGCGCGACCTGTTCGGCCTCGTGCCCTACCTGCCCGACCAGTTCGTCATCGCCGCCGTGCGTGCGCCGCTGGCACCGCCGTTCCCCTCGCCGGGCTACTCCTGGTACCCGATCGAAGGACTCGAGGGACGCGACCCGGCGCACCTGACCGCCGCTGCCGAGAGCCTTCTGCGCTGGCTCGACGCCGAAGCCGGCGAAGGACCGGTGGGTCTGCTGGGCTTCTCGCAGGGCGCCGCGATCGCGCTGCAGGCGCTGCGACTGCGCCCCGGCGACTTCGCGTTCGTCGTCAACCTCTCGGGCTACGCGGCACCGGGCGACCTGTCCACCGACGCTGCGCTCGCCGAGCGGCGCCCGCCGGTGTTCTGGGGGCGCGGTGCGCGCGACGAGGTGATTCCGGCGCCGCTGGTCGAGCATTCCGTGCAGTGGCTGCCGGGCCACGTCGAACTCAGCGGGCGCGTGTACCCGGGGCTCACCCACAGCGTCTCCGAGGACGAACTGCACGACGTGCGGGTGTTCCTCGACAAGCAGCTCCAGGCGCTCACCGGCGCGTGACCGGCACAGCCCACCACCATGGGAATCACACGGCGACGGGGCGCGGGATTCCGGCATCCACCCAGCGGACAGAACGCGCCCTCCGCTACACTGGGGAGGTCCTTGTCCCGAGTGTGAGGAAGACCGTTGAAGGAAATCGACACGATCGCGCTGTGATCTCGCGCTGAGTCGTCGACCTTCGATGCGCGGCCACGAACCTCTGTCTGAGGCGGCCGCCCTCCCCGAAAGGGATGTCTGCGACGTGTCCGCGCGGTGATCCGTTCCACCGTTCCGCGCTGACCGTCGACCCTGCCGGCCTCCCCGAGGCGTCCGGTGTTCGGCGTGCCCGCGCACCCCGACACTGCAGGAGGCACATATGCCCACCATCACCACCGCGGTCACACTCGACCGCCTCTCCTTCACCTGGCCCGATGGCACCGTCGCGCTGCGCGACGTGTCCGGCGCTTTCCCCGCGGGCCGCACGGGCCTCGTCGGCCGCAACGGCTCGGGCAAGACGACGCTACTCCGGCTCATCGCCGGCACGCTGACGCCCACGTCGGGCACCATCGGCACGACGGGCACCGTCGACCTGCTGCCCCAGCGGCTCACCCTCGACGTCGATCGCCCGGTCGCCGACGTGCTTGGCATCGGCAAGGCGATGGATGCCGTGCGCGCGATCGCCGAGGGCGATGTCGACCCCCGGCACTTCGACGCGGTCGGCGACGACTGGGACGTCGAGGCCCGGGCCACTGCGGCCCTGGCCGACGCGGGGCTGCCCCCGGACGCCCTGGATCGCCGCATCGGCGAGTTGTCGGGCGGCGAGGCCGTGCTGACCGCGCTGGTCGGCGTGCGCCTGCGCGGCGCCGACATCGCGCTGCTCGACGAGCCGACGAACAACCTCGACCGCGAGGCGCGCACCCGCGTCTACGACCTCGTCCGGTCGTGGCGCGGCACGCTGATCGTGGTGAGCCACGACACGGCGCTGCTCGAGGTCATGGACGACACCGCCGAGCTCTACGGCAGCGAGCTGTCGGTGTTCGGAGGTCCGTACTCGGCGTGGCGCGAATGGCTCGATACCGAGCAGGCCGCGGCGCGGCAGGCCGAGTCGGCCGCCCGCCAGGCCGTGCGACGCGAGAAGCGCGACCGCATCGAGACCGAGTCCAAGCTCGCACAGCGCAAGGCGGTGGGTCAGAAGGCCCAGGCCGAGAAGCGGGTGCCCGGCATCATCATCGGCGGCCGCAAGCGTGCCGCGCAGGTGTCGGCCGGCAAGCTGCGGACCGAAGCCGCCGGCAAGGAGGCCACCGCACGCGCCGTGCTGGATGCCGCCGAGCGGCGTGTGCGCGATGACAGCGGCGTGCGCATCGACCTGCCCGACCCCGGGGTCGCCGCAGGCCGGCGCATCGCGACGCTGGCTTCGGCCGACCCCGATACCGGCGAGCATGCGTGGATCATCCAGGGACCCGAGCGGGTGGCGCTGATCGGGCCGAACGGCGCCGGCAAGACCACCCTGTTGCAGCGGCTGGTCCGGCCGGTGGACCGCTCATCGGCCGCAGCGGTTCACACGTCAGTCCCGATCGACCCGATCCCCGCCTCGGAGGCCCAGTCGGTGACGTTCAGACTGAACAGTGCACGCGCCGTGTCGCACACCGACCGGATCGGCTATCTCTCGCAGCGCGTCGACGGGCTCGACGACTCCGGCTCGGTGCTGGGGAACATGCGGGAGGCCGCGCCGGGCGTGGGCGATGTCGAGCTGCGGAACCGGCTGGCCCGCTTCCTCATCCGCGGCGACGCGGCGCTTCGACCGGTCGCGGCCCTCTCGGGCGGCGAGCGCTTCCGCGTCGCGCTGGCACGGGTGCTGCTGGCCGACCCGCCGCCGCAGCTGCTGCTGCTCGACGAGCCGACCAACAACCTCGACCTCGACACCGTGGATGAACTGGTTGACGCGCTGGCTGCCTACCGCGGCGCGGTGCTGGTGGTCAGCCACGATGACGGATTCTTGGCGCGGCTGGGCGTCGATCTGACGCTCGAGCTGTCGCGCGACGGCATCCTGCGGGAGGTGACGGACGCATCGGTGCTCGCGCCGGAGTGAGGTGCGACGCGCTGGACTCAGACCGCCTCGGTCCGCTCCAGCGCGTCCTCCAGCCGGGCGACGTCGTCCGCGCGGCACAGGGCGGTCGCCGGCAGCGCTGCGGTGGCGGACCCGGCGGCCACGGCGGTACGGAACGCCTCGCGCAGCGGGCGGCCCTGTGCGAGCCGCAGCACGAGCGCGCCGAGGAAGCTGTCCCCCGCACCGACGGTGCTGAGTACCTTCACGCGCGGGGTCGGCAGGCGCAGCACTTCGCCGGCGCTGACGATCACGGCACCGTCGCCGCCGAGGGTCAGAGCGACGGTCTCGCACGCGCCGCGACCGACCATCTCGCGCGACGCCTCGATCAGGCTGTCGAGGTCTCCCAGCTCCGCTCCGACGAGCTCGCCCAGCTCACGCTTGCTCGGCTTGATGAGGTGCACACCCTCGTCGAGCGCCGCACGCAGGGCCTCACCCGAGGTGTCGACGATCATGCGCGCGTCGTGCTCGCGGGCGATGCGCGTGAGTTGCGCGTACAGGTCGACGGGCGCTCCGGGCGGCAGGCTTCCGCTGCCCACCAGGAATCCCCCGACCGGCAGGTCGTCGGCCACGGCGGACACGAGCGAGCGCCACTCCGGCTCGGACAGCTCAGGCCCCTGCAGGACGAAGCGGAACTGCTCTGCGCTCGAGGTCTCATCGACCGTGAAACTCTCCCGCGTGCTCTGCGCGATGCGCACCATGCGGCTCGCGATCCCTTCGCGATCGAGCAGCTCGCGATACGCCTGCCCGGTCGGACCGCCCGCCGCGTACACCGCGAGCGAGGCACCGCCGAGGTTGCGGACGACGCGCGACACGTTGACGCCGCCGCCGCCCGGATCGAGCCGTGTCGGCCCGCATCGCAGCTTGTGCTCGGCGATCACCCGCTCCGTCGAGGTCGAGACGTCGAGCGCGGGGTTCGGCGTGACGGTGAGAATCGGCGCGTGCGGGGTCACCATTCCGTCAGTGTAGGTGCGCCGCAGGGGATGCCGACAGGACCGGCATCACTCCGGCATCCACTCAGGCGAAAGGCGCAGCCCCGACGATGGCGACCCGGATCTCGGCGCCGCTCGGCGCACGGTAGGTCACGCTGTCGCCCACGTAGTGGCCGGTGATCGCCACGCCCAGCGGCGACTCGGGAGAGTACACGTCGAGGGCGACATCGTGGTCCTGACGGACCAGCTCGCGGCTGCCCAGCAGGAAGCTCTCGACCTCGGCGTCGTCGCCGAAGCGCACGGTCACCTTCATGCCCGCCTCGACGAGGCCGTCGTCGGGCTTGGCCGAGGTCTCGGCGCGGCGGATCAGATCGCGCAGTTCGATCAGGCGCACCGGATCGGCGGCCTCGCGCTGCTCGAGTTCGTGCAGCTCGGCCTCGAGGGCGGCCAATGCCGCGGCGGTCATCCACACGGTCCCGGTGGTGTTCGACATGGTCTTCCCCTTCCTGCCTGTGGCAGCCAAAGATCTTCCAGTTTACCGAGACGGCCTGGTAAAAGGCTAATGGCCGGTGATATCGGACCGTTGGGCTGACATCCCATGACCGTGCCGCAGCCCTGTTGCCCGACGGCGAGATCGGCCATGATGTGGATATGAGCAGGCTGATCCGCCCCCGGGATGGGCGCATGATCGCCGGCGCGTGCCTCGCGGTCGCGAACCGGTTCGGAGTGAGCCCCGTCGCGGTGCGGATCCTCACCGTTCTCGCGACCGTCTTCTTCGGAGTGTCGATCTGGGTGTACGTCTTCCTCTGGGTCCTGATCCCCGGCGAGGACTGAAGCCGCGAACCTCCGACGCCCCGATGTCGCCGCCGGCGACGAAGATAGGGGGATGGTCGATGTGCTCGAGCGGTTCGGTCCTGCCACGCAGGACTGGTTCCGGTCGGCGTTCCCGGCCCCCACCCCGGCACAGACCGGCGCGTGGGACGCGATATCGGCCGGCAAGCACGCCCTCGTGGTCGCACCGACCGGTTCGGGCAAGACCCTGTCGGCATTCCTGTGGGCGATCGACCGCATCTTCCACGACCGCGAGGCACCGCCCGCCGGCCGGGCGGCAGGAAGCGGGCGGGCGTCGCAGAAAGCCGCGCCCGAGCGCACCCGTGTCCTCTACATCTCGCCGCTGAAGGCGCTCGGCGTCGACGTCGAGCGCAACCTGCGGTCTCCCCTGGTGGGCATCGGGCAGTCGGCCCGGCGCTTGGGTGTGACCGTCCCCGATGTGACCGTCGGCGTGCGGTCGGGCGATACGCCGTCCTCCGACCGGCGAAAGCTCGTCACGCACCCGCCCGACATCCTCATCACCACGCCCGAGTCGCTGTACCTGATGCTCACGTCGCAGGCGGCCGAGACCCTGCGCGGGGTGCACACGGTCATCGTGGACGAGGTGCACGCGGTGGCCGCGACCAAGCGCGGCGCCCACCTGGCGGTGAGCCTCGAGCGACTCGATGCCCTGCTCGACACACCGGCGCAGCGCATCGGGCTGTCGGCCACCGTCCGGCCGATCGACGAGGTGGCGCGGTTCCTCGGCGGTGCCGCCCCGGTCGAGATCGTCGCGCCGCGCGCGAGCAAGACCTTCGAGCTGAGCGTCGTCGTGCCCATGGCCGACATGCTCAATCCGCCGCCGCCCCCCGGGGCTGCCCAAGAGGTTCCGGATGCCGGTGACGAGAACGGCGAGGACTGGTATACGCCGCCCACCGAGGTGACCGGTTCAGTGTGGCCGCATGTCGAGGAGGCGATCGTCGATCGGATCCTCGCGCACCGCTCGACGATCGTGTTCGCGAACGCGCGGCGCCTCGCCGAACGTCTCACGGCACGGCTGAACGAGATCTACTCCGAGCGGATCGGCGTCGACCTTCCGAGTCCCGCGGTCCCCGCCGCCATGATGGCGCAGGCGGGGGCGACTGCGGGCGCCGACCCGGTGCTGGCCAAGGCGCACCACGGTTCGGTGTCGAAGGAGCAGCGAGCCCAGGTCGAGGACGAGCTGAAGTCCGGCGTGCTGCGCTGCGTCGTGGCCACCAGCAGCCTCGAGCTCGGCATCGACATGGGTGCTGTCGACCTCGTCATCCAGGTCGAGTCGCCGCCTTCGGCCGCGTCGGGGCTGCAGCGCGTCGGCCGCGCCGGGCACCAGGTCGGCGAGATCAGCAAGGCGGCGCTGTTTCCGAAGCACCGGGGCGACGTGCTGCACACGGCGGTGGTCACCGAGCGCATGCTGGGCGGCAAGATCGAGGCCATCGCAGTGCCGCAGAACCCGCTCGACATCCTCGCGCAGCAGACCGTCGCCGCCTGCGCGCTCGGCCCCGTCGACGTCGAGGGCTGGTTCGAGACCGTCAAGAGATCCGCGCCGTTCCGTTCGCTGCCGCGCTCGGCCTACGAGGCGACACTCGATCTGCTCGCGGGCCGGTTTCCGTCCGACGCGTTCGCCGAGCTGCGACCCCGCGTGGTGTGGGACCGCGATCACGGCACCCTCACCGGGCGGCCGGGTGCGCAGCGCATCGCGGTCACGAGCGGCGGCACGATCCCCGACCGCGGCCTGTTCGGCGTCTTCGTCGCCGGAGAGACGACCGGTGCGCGGGTCGGCGAGCTCGACGAGGAGATGGTCTACGAGTCGCGCGTGGGCGACGTGTTCACGCTCGGCACGACCAGCTGGCGGATCGTCGAGATCACCCACGACCGGGTCAACGTCCTGCCCGCGTACGGGCAGCCGGGCAAGCTCCCGTTCTGGCACGGCGACGGCCTGGGGCGTCCGGCCGAGCTCGGCGAGGCGCTCGGCAGGTTCTCGCGCGAGATAGCGGCATCCACCCCCGACACAGCCCGCGACCGCTTGCGCGAGTCGGGGCTCGACGACAACGCGATCGAGAATCTGCTCGCGTACCTCGCCGAGCAGCGCGAGGCGACCGGCAGCCTGCCGACCGACAAGACCCTCACCGTCGAGCGGTCGCGCGACGAGGTCGGCGACTGGCGCGTCATCCTGCATTCCCCGTACGGCATGCACGTGCATGCGCCGTGGGCGCTGGCCGTGAACGCCCGGGTGCGCGAGCGCCTCGGGGTCGAGGGATCGGCGGTGGCCAGCGACGACGGGATCATCGTGCGGGTACCGGATGCCGAGGCTGAGCCCCCCGGCGCCGAGCTGTTCGTGTTCGACCCCGACGAGATCGACCAGCTCGTCACGAGCGAGGTCGGCGGCTCAGCGCTGTTCGCCTCGCGGTTCCGCGAATGCGCGGCGCGGGCGCTGCTGCTGCCCCGCCTCAACCCCAACAAGCGGTCGCCGCTGTGGCAGCAGCGGCAGAAGTCGGCGCAGCTGCTCGAGGTGGCACGCGAGCACCCGACGTTCCCGATCATCCTCGAGACGCTGCGCGAAGTGCTGCAGGACGTCTACGACCTTCCCGCGCTGCTGCGCATCACCCGGGCGATCGGCGACCGGCGGATCCGCCTCGTCGAGACGACCACGAGCCAGCCGTCGCCGTTCGCCCGCGACCTGCTGTTCGGATATGTCGGCGCATTCATGTACGAGGGCGACTCGCCGCTCGCGGAGCGCCGGGCGGCCGCGCTGTCGGTCGATCCGGCTCTGCTGAGCGAGCTGCTCGGCAAGGTCGAGATGCGCGAGCTGCTCGACGCCGATGTGATCGCCCAGCTCGAGCGCGAGGTGCAGCGCCTCGACCCCACCCGCAAGGTGAAGGGCGTCGAAGGCGTCGCCGACCTGCTGCGTCTGCTCGGGCCGCTCAGCATCGAGGAGGTCGCGGAGCGGCTGGCGGAGGACCGTGCCACGGACGTTGCCGCCGAGACGCGGAGCGAGGCGGCCGGCGCAGGAGCGCGGAGCGACGCCGCCGGCGACGAGGCGTCGAAGGGTGACGCCGGAGCGCGGAACCACGCCGCCGCGACGCTGCTCGGCGAACTGGTCGAGACCCGCCGGGCCGTGCGCGTCACGATCGCAGGGGCCGAACGGGTCGCGGCGATCGAAGACGCCGGACGCCTGCGTGACGCGCTGGGCATCGCGCTGCCGGTGGGCATTCCGACGGCGTTCCTCGAGCCGCTCGCCGATCCGCTCGGCGACCTCGTCGCCCGCTACGCACGCACGCACGGGCCGTTCCGGACGACCGCGGTCGCCGAGCGACTGGGCATCGGCGCGGCCGTCGCACGCCAGACCCTGCAGCGGCTCGAGGCGACCGGACGCCTGGCCAGCGGCTACTTCCTTCCCGACGCCCTGCCCGGTCCGATCGGTGGCGACGACCTCGAATGGTGCGACAGCGAGGTGCTGCGCCGCATCCGGCTGCGGTCCCTCGCGGCTATCCGCGGCAGCGTCGAGCCGGTCTCGCCCGAGGCGTTCGCCCGGTTCCTACCGGTCTGGCAGCATCTCGAGCGTCCGCTGGAGGGCATCGACGGGGTGCTCGCGGTCATCGAGCAGTTGGCCGGTGTGCCGCTGCCGGCCAGCGCGTGGGAGTCGTTGATCCTGCCGAGCCGCGTCGCCGGCTATACGCCCGCGCTGCTGGACGAGCTGACCTCCAGCGGCGAAGTGGTCTGGTCGGGCCACGGATCGCTGCCGGGTCGCGATGGGTGGATCGCCCTGCACCCTGCCGATGCGGCATCCCTCACCCTTGCCTTCCCCGAAGATGACGCCGACGAGCCCCAGAGCCCGCTGGAGCAGCGCATCCTCGATGCACTCGCGGGAGGCGGCGCGTTCTTCGCCGCCCAGCTGGTGCCGATGGCCGGGGCTGAGAACGAGCAGTCCGTCGTCGAGGCGCTGTGGAACCTGACGTGGACCGGACGGGTCACCAACGACACGTTCGCGCCCGTGCGTACGCTCCTGACCGGCGGCTCCCAGGCGCACCGCGTGGCGCGCCGGACTCCGCGGACACGGATGTTCCGGGGAATGCCGCTGGCCACGACCCCGCGTGCCGCCCCGCCCCGCCCGCCGATGGTCGGCGGTCGCTGGTCGCTGCTGCCCGCCCGCGACCCCGATGCGCTGGTGCGCGCCGCGGCCGCGGCGAGCCTGCTGCTCGAGAGGTACGGCGTCGTCACCCGCGGGTCGGTGCAATCCGAGGGGCTGCCGGGCGGCTTCGCGCAGGCCTACCGGGTGCTCGCCGGGTTCGAAGACGCCGGGCACTGCCGCCGCGGCTACTTCATCGAGAAGCTCGGCGCCGCCCAGTTCGCGACCTCCGCCACCGTCGACCGGCTCCGCGGGTTCGCCGGCCTGTCCGACCCCGTGCCGTTGAAGGCCATCACCCTCGCGGCCACCGACCCCGCCAACCCCTACGGGGCAGCACTGGGGTGGCCCGCGCTCGAAGGGGTCTCGCACCGGCCGGGGCGCAAGGCGGGAGGCCTCGTCGTGCTCGTCGACGGCACCCTCGTGCTGTACCTCGAGCGCGGCGGTCGGTCGGCACTCGCGTTCACCGAGAACGAGGAGATGCTCGCCGCCGCCGCCCGCAGCCTCGTCGACACCGCCCGTGCGCGACGCCTCGACACCCTCACGATCGAGAAGGTCGGCGGCGAGTTCGTCTACAACACCACCGTCGGACGAGCGCTGCGCACGGCGGGCTTCGTCGAGTCCACGCGGGGACTCACCCTGCGCAAGGTGACGGCCGGGTCGCGTGCCTGAGGGCGACACCGTCTTCCGCACCGCGCAGCGGCTGCACGCGGCACTGGCCGGCGACGAGGTCACCCGGTTCGACATCCGGGTGCCCGGCAGTGCCACCGCCGACCTCACCGGCATCCACGTGCGTGAGGTCGTCGCGCGCGGCAAGCACCTGCTGATGCGCATCGGCGAGAGCACCCTGCACTCGCACCTGAAGATGGAGGGCGAGTGGCACGTCTATCGCGCGGACCAGCGGTGGCGCAAGCCCGGGTTCGCCGCGCGCGCGATCGTAGGCACGCGCCGAGTGGATGCCGTGGGCTTCGACCTCGCGCTGGTCGAGGTCTTGCCGACAGGCGACGAAGAGCGCGTCGTCGGGCACCTCGGCCCTGACCTGCTCGGACCGGACTGGGACGCCGCCGAAGCCGCGCGCCGGCTGGGCGCCGACGACCGGGCGATCCACGTCGCGGTGCAGGACCAGCGCAACCTCGCCGGCCTCGGCAACGAGTACGCGAACGAACTGCTCTTCGTCCGCGGCATCCTGCCGACCACTCCCGCGTCGGAGGTCGATGCCGTCGCGCTCGTGGACACTGCGTCGCGGATGATCGGGGCGAACCGCGATCGCCCGCAGCGGACCTTCACCGGTGACACCCGCCGGGGCCGGCAGAACTGGGTGTACCGTCGCGCCGGCAAGCCGTGCCTGCGGTGCGGCACGCTCATCGAGGGGTCGCAGCTCGGCGCGAGCCCGACCGCCGAGCGCATCGTGTTCTGGTGCCCGACCTGCCAGCGCTGAGGTCTTCTGCGCTGGGGCCCCGTAACCGAGCGCGCTGGATGCCGCGTCCCGAGACGCGAGACCTCCGACACAGTTGGCGCTCCGGCCTGGAATGACGCGGACGTTCCCGGCGTACGCGCCAAGTGTGTGCTGATCAGATCGGTAAAACGCGTGTCAGACAGGGGTGGGCAACTCCCACGCGCGCGTCAGCGCCCGATGTAGCGCCCCGGGCGGTGGTTGAGTGCCAGCACGAGGTTCAGCAGCACCGCGCCGGCGGCGCTCATCAGCACGTTCGGCCACGGGACGACCAGCAGGGCGAGCAGGATGATCACGACGTCGAACATCATCAGCGTCCACCCGGCGCGGAACCCTGTGCGCTCCTGGATCACGAGCCCCACCACGTGGATGCCGCCCACGCTCGAGCGGTGCCGGAACAGGATCAGCATGCCGATTCCGGCGAGTAGGTTGCCGGCCAGCGTGCCGTACAGCGGCTGCAGCTCGGCGATCACGAAGTACTGCTCGTGCAGGACCGAGAATCCCGAGACCAGCGCGATCGAGATGACCGTGCGAATCGTGAAGTTCCAGCCCTTCTTCCACACCGCCAGCACCGCGAACGGGATGTTGATCACCGCGAACAGCACCCAGAACGGCCACCCGGTCGCGTAGCCGAGCAGCAGCGAGAGTCCGGCCGTGCCGCCGGTGACCGCCTCCGAGGCGTTCAGCAGATGAAGGCCGAGGGATGCCGCGAAGGTGCCGGTCAGGATCCCGAGCACATCATCGGCGAGCGTGTGCGGCGCCGCCCGCTCTTCGAAGACGAGTGATGACGACGCCTCGGATCCGCTCTCGGACTCGGGTTCGGGCTCGGGGTCGGGCTCGGGTGAAGACACCGCGCCATCTTCGCAGAACGACCCGCACCGGGCCACGTCCATGCCGGGGAATGAATGACGAGGAAGCCGCGTTGTCACTGTTTCAGGGAGGAAAAGTGGGCAAGAACTACATCGACATCGAAGACGACCACGGCGACGTGCTGCGCTACCGCAAGCACGCCAATGGCCGCGGCCTGATCGCGCACGGAGCCAAGGTGCATGCCACCGCGCTCGTCGAGCAAGGTGCGTATGTCGAACCCGGCGTACAGGTCGCCGCGGGAGCCCACATCGGCCGCGGCGTCTGGATCGAGCCGGATGCCGTGATCGGACCCAACGCCGAGATCGCCCCTCACGCCCACATCGGCCCGGGTGCCGCGATCGGACCGAAGGCCAAGATCGGCGTCCGCGCGTACATCGGCGCCCACGCGAAGGTCGCCGGCGGGTCGCTCATCGGCGACGATGTGAGTGTTCCCGAGGGCGAGCGCATCGCGACCGACCGCCGCGGGCTGCGCCTGGCCGCCTGACCCGCCCGAGTGATGCGCAACGCGCTCACGTAGGGTGCCTCGGTGAGTATGCACGGAGCGCCGGTGACCGCGAACCGAGCGCCGGTGAGTATGCACGGAGCGCCGGTGACCGCGCGGGCGGGGGCCGGAGCGCGCGGACGACCCCGGCTACGCTGAACCCATGGCGGGCCGAGCGAAGCAGGGAAAGTCGCGCGACGCGCACGGCGGCCGTGGCGCGGGGAGCAGGTCGGCACCTGGCGCAGCCAAGAAGCCGGCCCCCGGCACCGCCGGCAAGGGAAAGAAACCGGCATCCGCCGCCGCCAAGAAGACGTCCGACGCGAAGGCACCGGCATCCACGCACCGGACGAAGAACGCTCCGGTGCCACCCGCGCCGCCGGCCGGACCCTTTCGCCTCGGGGCGATCGCCGGCGCGACGCCGGGCAAGTGGATCGACACGTGGCATGAGCGGATGCCGGGTGTGGAGCTGCGGCTGATCCCCCTGGCCGGCCACGAGCAGGCCGATGCCCTCATCGCCGACGAGGTGGATGCCGCTCTCGTGCGCCTGCCCGTCGACCCGGACGGGCTGCACACGATCGTGCTGTACGACGAGGTGCCGGTCGTGGTGTGTTCCGCGGACTCCCATCTGACGGCCGCCGATGAACTCGTGCTCGCAGACCTCGCGGGCGAGATCGTGATCACCCCCCGCGACGACGTGCTGCACACCGACGTTGCGGGGGCGCTGGCGCCGAAGTTCGACGCCCCCGAGACGACCGAGGACGCCGTGGCGACGGTTGCGGCGGGTGTCGGCGTCGTGATCGTGCCCATGTCGCTCGCCCGCCTGCATCACCGCAAGGATGTCGCGCACCGTCCGCTCACCGATGGTCCCCTGTCGACGGTCGCGCTGGCGTGGCCGAGCGCACGGTCGAACGCACACGTGGAGGCGTTCATCGGCATCGTGCGCGGACGCACGGCGAACTCGTCGCGGGCCTGACGACCACGGCGCGGGCGTGATGCCGGCCTGACACGGTCCGGCCGGTCCCCGGGCTCCTCCCCAGAAGCCCGGGACCGTGACCCCTCCCCAGAGGTCCGGACCGGGGCCGGTGGCGTCCCCACGATCCACCGACCCCTTCGGACCGGCCTGCACCCCCCGGTGGCCGTCCGCAGTAGAACAGCGGCCACACTGCCCCAGCCAGGCGACCCCCAATAACGTGACCTCCCACCCGATCTTCCGAGTGGAGTGCCGTTCTATGTGTCAAGAGCGCACCCCGGGCAGGGTGATACATGCCAGATGAAGAACTTCTCAGAATCCGGCGCCGTGCACCTGGAACGGGGCGACGATCCCGGTGCGCTCGGTCGCGTCGGCGAGCGCCTCGGCGGGAGATGTTCCCGCGGCAAGGCCTTCGTGCATCGCCCCCAGCAGCTCGCAGGCATCGTCGTCGGCGACGACAACGGGCGCGGCGATGACGCAGCGCGCGCCGGCGTGCAACCACGCCCGTGTCATGCCGATCGCCTCTTCACCCCACCGCACCGCGGATCGGCCGACCTCGCACGCCGACAGCACGACGGTGGTGGGCACGCGCGGCATGCGATCGATGTCGTAGCCGAACAGCACGCCGTCGGCCAGTTCGAGACCCGAGAAGAGCGGGTTGTCGGCGGTGTGGCGACCGTGGGCTGAGATGTGCAGGACATCGACCGCGCCGACCATGCCGGTGACGCCGTCGATCGTCGAGTCGGCTCCGTGCCGGATCTCCGGCTGGGTCCTCTGCCAGGCGGATGCTGCGGTCGTGACTTCCTCGATGCCGCGGGCTACGCGCGGGCCGACCGCGAAGCCTGCTGTGCGGAGCGTGAGAGGTGTGCGCCGGCGCGCCCAGCGCGACGCCGAGACAGCGTGGGTGGTGACTCGGCCCCGCAGATCCGGCAGCATGCTCCATGGCACGCCGGCGAGGACGCCGGGGGTCGTGATCAGCAGCCGCCGGGCGGCCGTGCGAGCGGTGACCGGCTCGAGGAGGAGACGCGACAGCGACGCGAGGCGGGCGTCGAGCGAGCGGCGGATGACGTCGGCCATCGGTCCGGAGCGCACCGATGCCGAGAGGTCGAGGTCCGAGCGGAGCCCGGGCAGGAGCGTGTGCGCCTCGGACCAGCCCGGCAGGTCCACCACCTCGGCGCACCCCGCGCCGGCGACCACGCATCGCATTCCGTGCGGACTGAACACGAACGACAGGGCGGCCGTGTCGGCGTCGAGCAGCCGCTGCAGCCCGGACAGGTCGACGCGGTCTCCCCCGTCGGGAGCGTCGGTCGCCGCGACGCTCGCCCACTGCCGCTCGCGCACGAGTTCGCCCAGCTCGGCAGCGCGCGGATCGCTGAGCCATGAGTCGGCGGGCAGTTCGGCGCGCAGCGTGCGCAGCTCGGCGAGCCGCCGGGCGAGCTCGGGGTCGGGCGGTGGGCGCAGCGGCACCACCTGCTGGCTGAGCAGACGCGCCCGCTCGGACCACTCGAACATCGCGGCGGGATCGCCGGTGTCGACCGCGGCGGCCAGTCCCGCGCCGAGCAGGCCGTTGCCGTGCATCGCGAGAGAGGTCTGCAGGTCGAGACTGCCGAACGAATGCGACCACGTGGTGAGTTCATCGAGGCCGCGGGCGGCGGCACGGCGCGCCTGGGTGGGGGTCGCGGCACGTGCGGCGCGGACCTCGTAAGCCAGCAGACGCACCTCGAGCGGGGCAGATCGCCGCAGCCGTGGGAGCGGTGTGCCATCGTCGCGGCCGTGGCGCACCCGCCACAGGATGTGGGTCAGGCGCAGTGCCATCGCATCGCCCCAGAGTCCGTGGCCATCGAGCTCGGCGGCCAGGCCCCCGACGGTGTCGGCGTCGGGCACGCGTCGCGCGGCGGGGGTCACGCGACCCGAGCGGTCGACTGTCCCTCCCGCCAGCAGCGCCCGGGCCCGGATGCCGGCGGCGCGTGCGCGCCACAACGCGCCTTCCAGCTGCGAGAACCGCCGTTCGGCCGCCGCAGCGACCTTCGCGGCACGTGCAGGGTCGTGACGCAGCAGGGACCGGGCCAAGTTGAGCTCGGACTCGGCCTGGGCCTGCCGCATCCGCCGCGCGCCGAAGACGTGGATGGCCGCCTCCAGCAGGCGCTCGGCCTCGGTGGTGAGCCCGGCGTCGCGCAGCACCTCGGCACGGTCGACGTCGCCTATCGCGGTGTGGACGTCGGACTCGCCGGCCATGACCTTGCGCGCGCTGACCATGTGCCCGAGTGCCCCGACCAGGTCGCCCTCGAGCAGCAGGATGTAGCCGAGATTGTGCTCGGCGACCGCGGCGGAGTCGGGGTCGGCATCTTCCTCGTAGTCGGCGATCGCGCGGTCGAGATCGCCGCGGGCGGCCGCGAGCTCGCCCAGCTGCATGTGGGCGACGCTGCGGTTCAGGTACATGCGGGCCCGACGACCCGAGGACTCGGGCATGGCGTCGATGCCACTGGTGAGGCTGCTGACCGCCCCGGAGGGATTGCCTCGGTTCAGTGCGATCAGTCCCAGCTGGCCTTGGAGGATGGCCGTCGTCTGAGCGGAGATGCCGTCGAGTGCGAGTGCGTCGCGGCACAGCGATTCGGCGCTGTCGGGTGCGCCGTCGTGTGAGGCGAGGAAGGCCCGCGTTCCCGCGATGCGCGCCCGGAGGTCAGGGTCGACGGCCCGCGCAGCGCCGGACGTGAGCGCACGCCGGGCGGCGCCGAAGCGTCCGGCGTTGACGTGCTCGAGGCCACGAGTGTAGAGCTCCTCGGCCGATAGGGTCACCCATACAGCATGCCGTGCCGCGCGACCCGATGGGCGCATCACTGCTCACCGGTTCTCCGCGGTGCCTTCGTGGCCGCGGAGACCGCTGCAGCGGACTGGTCGACTCAGACGGCCGGGAGCACCTCCTCCGCCACCGCCGCCGTCACCGCGGCGTCGACCTCGTCGACGTTCGAGATGATCGCGCGGCCCTCTTCGACGTGCGGGCGCAGGCGCGCGGCGACCCGTCCGGCGACCAGCGGCGCGGCGAACGAGGTGCCGCTCCACACCGCGAACCCGCCGCGGTAGTCGTCGGGGTCGATCGTCTGCCGCAGCAGGCCGTATTCATCGTGCCGGGCTGTGGCCTGCACGCCGCCCAGGAAGTCGGGCATCGTGCTGACGATCCCCGCCCCGGTCGCGTAAGTCCCCACCCACGGGCCGACGTTCGAGAACAGCGCCGTCGAGCGGCGACTCGGATTGAGTGCGCCGACCGACAGGTGCCGCGCGTAGTCGTCGGGTTCGATGCCGTTCCCGGAGTCGGGCCATGCCCACAGCGAAGCCGGGAACGCGGGCCGGTCGATGGCGTCGTTTCCGGCCGAAGCGACCACGACGGTGCCCAGCGCACGCAGCGCCGTGAGCAGGTCGTGCAGATGCTTGCTGTAAAGGCCGTCCTCGGGCGTCTCGTGGTAGTAGCTGAGCGACAGACTCAGCACATCCACGGCCCGGCCGTCGTCCCGTCCCGAGCGGTAGCGGAAGACGAGGATCGCGAGGTCCTCGAGAATCTGCAGCAGGGAGGACTCGGTGACGATGCCGAGGCCATCGGCCACCCGGATCGCGAGCAGATCGGCATCCGGTGCCACCTGACGCACGATGCCGGCGATGAACGTGCCGTGCCCGGCCACCGGATCGATCTCACCGTCGAGCGGACCGTACAAGTCGGGGTAGAGCTCCGGGTTGGCGTCGTCGGTGAGCCCCAGTGGCCGGCCGTCGAGTTCGACGTGACGATCGACGATGTCGTCGGGCAGCCAGTCATGCACACCCGCACCGGTGTCGAGGATCGCCACCACCGGACGACGCTCGCCCTTGCGCAGCGGTGTGCGCAGGGGCGCGGGCCCCACCCACGCCACCGGCTGCCGTCCGCCGCACCCGGCCTGGCCGTACTCGCTGACCGGGTTCGACTTCGTGTAGGGATTGGACTTCGTATACGGGTTGGACTTCGTATACGGGTTGCTCTGGGTGAAGGGGTTCGTCTGCGTGAACGGGTTCACCCCGATCGGGTCGATCGACACGATGTGGTCGAGCCCGATGCGGTCGACGCCGGCCTTGCGGAGTGCGGTGCCCACATCTTCTCGGCGCAGACCACGGATGTCGGATCCGAGCGCTTCGCGCCGTATGCGCTGCAGGACCCGCCACGCGTCGGGCAGTGCCGGCGACTCCGTCGACGCCGAGTCCTCGGGGATCAGCTCGACGCGCAGCACGGGAGCGGCGCCGGGCACGATGTCCTGGTCGAGCTCGGACTCGTCCTTGGGGTCGAGTCGGGCGCCGCTCAGCCGCTCACGTTCGATGCCCCAGCCGAACGACCGCGCCGCCTCCTTGATGCGCTCGACGTTGTCGTGCAGGCGCACGGCGCTGTGCGTGCCGTCCTCGCCCGCTCCCGAGACGAGCAGCCGGTTCGGCACATAGGCCGTCGGGAACACCCGCATCGGGCCGAGCGGATCGGTATCGGGATCGAGCACCACCCCGGTGGTGACCGAGCCACGTGCCCGGTCCTTCCACGACCATCCCTCCGGCTGCGGCATCGCCTTCCCGCCACCCACTACGGCCATCGTCTTCTCCCCTTTCGGCCGCGCGGTGCGGCCTGTCCGTCATCGCGCGCCCGTCAGGGCGTCGGCGTCACACTTCGAAGTGCGGTGTCACCAGATCGCCGGCGGCACCGGCATCCGTCGTCGCATCGAGCACGACACGCAACCGCACGAGCCCCTTGGCGACATCCTCGAACGCGAACCGTCCACCGTCGCAGACCACCGTCTGCTCGCCGTCTTCGCGGATGAGCACGACCGACGTCGCCGGTCCGTCCACCCAGCCGTCGATGCGATGGCCCCCGGCCTCGCTCTCGGTGAGATGGATCAGCACGTTCGTGGTGCCGTCGCTGAACTGCAGCGTGAGCGTGTCGGCATCGCCGCGGACGGCGGCACCGGCATCCACCTCGACCAGCGTCAGCAGGGCGTACTCCTGGGCGAGATCGTCCGCGGCGACGGCGGCGACCATGCGGTCGACCAGGTCGACGGGCAGCGGATCGACCGTCTCCCAGGTGTGCCGCAGGGCACGGAACAGTGCGGCGTCCGATGCCGGACTCTCAGCGATCATCAGTCTCGTCCTTCCAGCCTTCAGCGGCGAGCGCGGTGCGCAGCTTGCCGAGGCAGCGCCCTCGGGTCGGCCCGATCGACCCGACCGGCATGGCCAGGTCCGTCGCGATCCGGGCATAGTCCGGACGTTCTTCGAACGCGATCACCCGCAGCAGCCGGCGGCAGCGTTCGTCGAGGGTTCCGACGGCCCCCCACAGGCGCCGGTCGCGGTCGGCCAGTTCGGCCCGCGATTCGGCGGAGTCGTCCGTCGGCAGATGCGGTTCGAGGGACTCGTGCTCGACGGGGATGGCGCGCTGGTGGGCGCGCGCGACGCGCCACGCCTCGCGGCGCGCGCACGTGGTCAGCCAGCCGGCGACCGCACGCTCTTCGGTGATCGAATCGTGGCGGCGCACCAGGGTGAGCCAGGTCGTCTGGACGACGTCCTCGGCGAGCCCCCGCTCGAGTCCGTACGCGCGCACGACATGCCAGAGCACCGGCGTCAGCAGCCGCACGAGGGCGTCCATGGCGCGCGTGTCACCCTCGCGCCAACGCGCGAAGTGGTCGGCCGCCTGCACCCAGATCGAGGCATCGCCGACGCCCCCGTCGTCGCCCTGGTCGTCCCGGAGCGGCGCAGGGTCGGCTTCTGTCATAACGCCCATTGTGGCCACAGTTGAAGGAGTACTGCCACCTGGGGCCTGATACATCGTTCTCCGGAGAATGTGACACCGGCTCCCGCGCCGGAATCGGGACCCCGACGTAGACTCAGCGCATGGCCCCGCTCGTCTACGTCTGCGCACGTCCGCAACCAGATGCCGCAGCCGCCGAGTACGAGTCGTTCCGCACCAGCGCACGCGTCGGCACCGACGAGATGGAGCGCCTGGACCTCGTCCACGACGACCTGCCCGATGACGCCTTCGAGCGCTGGCGCGGCTTCGTCGTGGGCGGCAGCCCGTTCAACGCGACCGACCCCGAGTCGACCAAGACCGGCGATCAGCTGCGGCTGGAAGCCTCACTCGCGCGCATCGCACGGGCGGCGGCGGCCGCCGAGACGGCGGCGCTGTTCACGTGCTTCGGTATCGGCGTGGCCGCGCGGGCGCTCGGCGGCGAGGTGAGCCGCGGGTATCCCGAGAACACCGGGCCGACCACGATCACGCTGACGGCCGAAGCCGACCGCGACCCGGTGTTCGGCGGGCTGGCGCACACGTTCTCCGCTCTGACCGCGCACAAGGAGGGCACCGCCCGGCTGCCCGACGGGGCTGTACTGCTGGCCACCAACGAGGCATGCCCCGTGCAGGCGTTCCGCATCGGCGACCGGCTGTACGCCACCCAGTTCCACCCCGAGCCGACCGCGCAGGCGTTCGTCGACCGCATGGCGGTGTACCGCAACGACGGCTATTTCGACGCGGGGCACTTCGATCAGATCTCGGGGCGCGTGCTCGCGGCATCCCTCAGCGAACCTGCTCGGATTCTGCAGGCGTTCGCGCGGAACTTCTGAACCCGGTGGAGTGGATGCCGGTGATGCGCATCACCAGCGGCACGACGACCACGATCGCCGCGGCGATCCATGCGGTCACGGCGACAGGCGTCGAGTCGGGTTCGTCGGTTGTGCGTGCGACGCCGATCCACACGAGCCCCCACGCCATCGCCAGTCCGGGGGCGAGCCGGCCGCGGGTGCCCCACGCGATCGCGACGCCGAGGAGGGCGACAACTACGAGCACGGCGATGCCCCACGCGTCGGACGCCGCCTCGGACTGCGCGGGCACGACCTCGGCGGCCAGCCACGCCGTCACATTCGCGACCGTCGCCAGTGACACCCAGCCCAGGTGCAGGCCGACGGTGGCGTCCGCGAAGACGATGTCGGTCCAGCGCCCGGAAGGGTGCACCACCAGGATGCGGATCGTCACGGACAGCGCCGCCACCAGCAGCACGATCACGACGACGGTGGCCGGCAGGTTCAAGAACTGCGCGGCCAGCAGCCAGCACCCGTTGAGGACGGCCGTCACGGCGATCCACCAGCCGGCCGCGCGCTGACGCTCACGGGCGCGCTGGCCGGGGAGCGCCTGCCACACTGCGTAGGCGATCATGAGCACGTAGATGAGGCTCCAGATGCTGAACGCCTGACGGCCGGGCGAGAGCACGGTGGAGTCGGCGTCGAGCGCACCGCCCTGCAGCTCACGGACGTTCGTGCCGCCGAACAGGCCCACCCCCACCATGGCGGCGATGATCATGAACACGACCGCCGCGATGACGACGATCTGACGGGCAAGGTCGCGCGGTTCAGCTCTCATGGTCTCCGACGGTATCGGCGCGACGGGTGGGCTTGCAGGGGGTTGACACGCCGCGGCGGGTGCGACACGCGGTGCCTCCCGCCGCCGAGGTGGCCGTTCCCCCTCTTTGCCGAGATGGCCGTTCCCACGCCGAGATGGCCGTTCCCCCTCTTTGCCGAGATGGCCGTTCCCACGCCGAGATGGCCGTTCCCACGCCGAGGTGGCCGGCCACCTCGCGGCAAGAGTGGCCACCTCGCGGTAGGAGCGGCCACCTCGCGGTAAGAGCGGCCACCTCGCGGTAAGAGCGGCCACCTCGCGGTAAGAGCGGCCACCTCGCGGTAAGAGTGGCCACCTGGGCGCAAGAGCGGCCACCTCGCGGTAGGAGTGGCCACCTCGGCGCAAGAGTGGCCACCTCGGCGCCCGGGCGGCTCAGCGGGGCGGGCCGGTGACCAGGGCCGCGTCGGGCGGAATGACCCAGGTGCCGCCGACCCGGCCGGGCTCGGCGGTCGCGATCCAGACCTCCTCGCCGGGGCGCGCTGCGACGTGCCACGGCTCGGCCGACAGATTCACGAGCACGCGCGCGGCGCCGCGGTCGAGTTCGAAGCGCCGCCCGCCGGGGGCCTCTGCGGCTGCCGCCCCCCGCTGCCCATGGCGCGGGTCGGTCAGCTCGGGGCGTTCCCGGCGCAGCGCCGCGAGCCGGCGGTGGAGGTCGAGCAGTCGCGCGTGGTCCCCGGCATCCACTTCGTCCCAGTCCAGCTTCGATCGCTCGAACGTCGCCGGGTCGTTCGGGTCGGGGACGAGCGATCCATCCCATCCCATGCGCGCGAACTCCGCCTTGCGGCCGTTCGCGGTCGCGGCGGCCAGCTCGGGCTCGGGATGCGAGGTGAAGAACTGCCAGGGGGTGGATGCGCCCCATTCCTCGCCCATGAAGAGCATCGGCGTGCCCGGAGCGGTGAGGGTGAGGACGGCCGCGATCGCGAGACGGTCGTAGGACAGGGTCGCGCTCAGCCGGTCGCCGGCGGCGCGGTTACCGATCTGGTCGTGGTCCTGGGCGAAGGTGATCAGCTGCCAGCTGGGCACCTCGGGCGGCAGAGGGATGCCGTGGTCGCGGCCCCGGAAGGACGAGCGGGTGCCATCGTGGAAGAACCCGCCGGTCCACACCTTGGGCAGCGCCACGAGTTCGGCGAAGTCGGCGTAGTAGCCGGCCGTCTCGCCGGTGAGCGCGACGTGGACGGCGTGGTGCCAGTCGTCCGACCACTGCGCGGTCAGGCCGTAGCCGCCGGCGGTGCGCGGCAGGATCATGACCGGGTCGTTGAGGTCGCTCTCGGCGATGAGGGTGAGCGGGCGCCCGAGGTGCGCGCTGAGCGCGTCGACGCGTTCGGCGAGCTCGGCCAGGATGTGCTGCGGCTGATCTCCGGACTCGTGCAGGGCGTGGACGGCGTCGAGGCGCAGGCCGTCGACGTGGAAGTCGCCCAGCCACATCAGCGCGTTGTCCACGATGTAGTCGCGGACGGCGCGCTCGTCGAGGTTCACGCTGTCACCCCAGGTGTTGCGGTGCCCGTCGCGCAGGTAGGGGCCGAACTCGGGCAGGTAGTTGCCGGACGGGCCGAGGTGGTTGTAGACGACGTCCTGGATGACGGCGAGGCCACGGCCATGGGCGGCATCGACGAAACGCCGGTAGGCGGCCGGGCCGCCGTACGGTTCGTGCACGGCGTACCAGAGGACGCCGTCATAGCCCCAGTTGTGGGTGCCGTTGAAGGCGTTGACCGGCAGCAGCTCGACGTGTGTGACGCCGAGGTCGACGAGGTGGTCGAGCCTGCCGATGGCGGCGTCGAGGGTGCCCTCGGGGGTGAACGTGCCGATGTGGAGCTCGTAGATGAGGCCCCCGGCGAGCGGGCGACCGTGCCACTGCGCGTCGGTCCAGGCGAAGGATGCCGGATCGACATGCGCGGAGGGGCCGTGGACACCCGCAGGCTGACGGCGCGACCGGGGGTCGGGGCGCAGCTGGTCTGCCTCGCCGAGCACGAACCCGTACTCGTCGCCGTCGGCGAGCGCGACGGGTGATCGCCACCATCCGTCGTCTCCCGTCGCCGTCAGGTCGGCGTCGGGCAGGTCTGGTCGGCGCAGCCGCACGCGCGTGGCATAGGGAGCCCACACCTCGATCATCGGACTCCTTCGGTCAGCAGCGCCACGGGGTAGAGGGACAGCAGGTCGGCCAGCGGGATCTCCGATCCGGTGAACGTGCGGCCGGTCAGCGCATCGACCGTCGGCCCGGCATGTCGCAGCAGCACGGTGTCACCCCAGCCGCCGCGAGCCGCCAGGCCCACCGGCAGGCGAGTCGCCACGGTCAGCGCCCCGCCCCGGTCGAACGCCACCGCGTGGGCGGCAGCCTCACCGACGACCGTCATCGGGGTGTACCGGGTGAACAGCCCCGGCCGGTCGCGGCGCAGCCGCAGCGCGCGCGAGGTGACGAGCAGCTTCGCGGCGCCGGTGTCATCCACCGGGGGCAGCGTGCCGCCGTCGAGGTCGGCGAGCAGGCGTCGCCGCCGCGCGAAGTCCACGGGACGCCGGTTGTCGGGGTCGACGAGCGAGAAGTCCCACAGCTCGCTGCCCTGGTACACGTCGGGCACGCCCGGACCGGTCAGCTGCAGCAGCTTCGCCGCGAGCGAGTTCGACCAGCCGGCCGCCCGGATGTCGCCGGCGAACCCGTTCACGATCGCCACCGCCCGGCCGTGCGCGGCGACGACCACGTCGTGCACGCACTCTTCGAACTCGGCGTCGGGCGCTGCCCACCCGGTGCGCTCGCCCGCCTCGCGCGCGGCCTTGATCGCGTAGGCGTGCAGCCGCCCGGGCGCCGCCGGCCACGCCCCGACGATCGCCTGCCAGAGCAGGCTGTCGAAGGGCCCGTGCCCGGTCGAGGCGATCTCGCGCAGCTGCCCGAGCACGTCGGCCCACCGGCCCGGCACCTCGGCGAGCACGTGCAGCCGGGCGCGGACGTCCTCGCTGCGCTTCGTGTCGTGGGTCGTGAGCGCGGTCATCGCCGCAGGCCACGCGGACTGCCGTCGTGAGAACGCGGCGTGCAGACCGGCGACGTCGAGCGCGAACTCGGACGGGTCGCCGCCGACCTCGTTCAGCGACGTGAGTCGTGTCGATCGGTAGAACGCGGCATCCTCCACGCCCTTCGCCATCACCGGGCCGGTCGTCTGCATGAACCGGCGGGAGAACTCGAGCCCGCCGTCGGCGACCAGCCGCGCGAGCGTGGTCAGCGCATCGGCGAGATCGGGCCGCCGGGCGGTGGCGTCGGCCACCGCGTGGGCGATGTGCTGGTGCCCGGCGGGCAGATACGAGCGGTAGACGGGGAAGGATGCCAGCAGCTCCGCCAGCGCGTCAGCGGCGACACCACCGCCCAGCCCGTCGCGCACAACTGGTGGCAGGCACCGCACGAGTCGCGCGACCTCCGCCGCCTGCGCCGTGGTGGCGACCTCGCGCTTGGTCTCGTGGATGAGGTTCTGCCACCCGGGGAAGACCGGCAGCCCGGTCTCGCGCCGCAGCGCCGCGTCGAGCTCGTCCAGCCGCGCCGCGCCGTCCGGGTCGACGAGCACGCGATCGATCTCGGCGAGCGCGTCGTACCCGGTCGTGCCCTCGGTGGCCCACCACCCCGGCAGCTCTTCACCGCGCTCGAGGATCTTCTCGACCACGACATACGGCGCATCGCCGGGCACCGCCGCTTCGAGCTCCGCCAGGTATCCGCCCGGGTCGGCCAGCCCGTCGGGGTGGTCGATCCGCACCCCGTCGACGAGCCCCTCGCGGAACCAGCGCAGGACCTCGGCGTGGCTCGCCGCTAACACGACCGGGTCTTCGACCCGGACGCCGGCGAGCGTGGTGATCGTGAAGAACCGGCGGTAGTTCAGCACGGCCGCCTCGTCCTGCCAGAACGCGAGCCGCCAGTGCTGACGTTCCAGCACGTCGTGCACGACGGCCGGGTCATCGGTCGATGCGGCCGGCGCCGTCCCCTCCGCGAGCGGCAGCACGAGGTCGTAGTAGCGGGCATGCCCGAACGGCGCAGCGGCGTCCACCCCCGCATCGATCCCCGGCGGCACCACCCGCACTTCGCGCGCGGCGAGGACGTCGTCCAGCGGCATCCCGAGCACCGGCATCCCGATCCCCCCGCCGCCGAAGTCCCAGTCGATGTCGAACGTCCGCGCCCACCGCGACGCGCGACCGCGGGTGAGCACGTCCCACCACCACGGGTTCTCCATCGGGACCGCTACGCCGACGTGGTTCGGCACGATGTCGACCAGCACACCCAGGCCCGCTCGCCGGGCCGCGGCCGCGAACCGCGCCAGCGCCTCGGGCCCGCCGCGCGCGGCATCCACGCGTGTCGGGTCGACGACGTCGTAGCCGTGCTCCGACCCGGTCGCCGCCTGCAGGATCGGCGACAGGTAGGCCCAGCCGACGCCGAGATCGCTCAGGTAGCCGGCGAGGTGAGCGGCGGCATCCAGATCGAACCCTGGACGGATCTGCAATCGGTACGTGGATGCCGGTCGGCCGGCCATCGGTCCTCCTCCATGCCCCGCGCGTCAACGCCGCGCGTCACGCTCCGCCGGGCAGCGTGGGCGTGATCGTGTCGACCGGTCCGGTGCGTGCGGCCAGTGACGCGGCGACCGAGTGGTCGACCTCGGGCTCGTTCTCCTCGTGGTCGCGCAGGACCACGAGCGACTTGGCCGCCAGCGTGAGGATCTCGCCGCCGGCGAACGGCTCGTGGTCGGTGTCCTCGCCGGAGGTGTCGATGATGACCTCCCAGCGCGGGCTCGGCTCCACGCCGGGGATGGTGAAGTCCACGGCATCCGTCCCCGCGTTGAAGAGGATCACGAAGTGCCGGTCGTGGATCTCCTGCCCGCGCCGGTCACGCTCGCGGATGCCGTCGCCGTTGAGGAAGACCCCGATCGCGCGCCCGAAACCGGAGTCCCAGTCCTCGGGTTGCATCGCGGTGCCGTCGGGGCGGATCCAGCCGATGTCGGGCACCGGCGCGCCCTCGTCGCGCCGCACCGGACGACCGTCGAAGAAGCGGCTGCGCCGGAATGTGGGATGGTCGCGGCGCAGCCCCGCGACTGCGGCGGTGAACTCGATCAAGGGCTTGTCGGCGCTGTCCCAGTGCACCCAGGTCAGCTCGTTGTCCTGCGCGTAACCGTTGTTGTTGCCCTGCTGCGTGCGGCCGAGCTCGTCGCCGTGCGACAGCATCGGCACGCCCTGGCTCAGCAGCAGCGTCGCGAGGAAGTTGCGCTGCTGCCGCGCGCGCACCGTGAGGATCTCGGGGTCGTCGGTGGGTCCTTCGACGCCGTGGTTGTCGGAGCGGTTGTGCGACTCGCCGTCGCGGCCCTCCTCGCCGTTCGCGTCGTTGTGCTTCTCGTTGTACGAGACGAGGTCGCGCAGCGTGAATCCGTCGTGGGCGGTCACGAAGTTGACGGATGCCACGGGACGTCGCCCGGAGTGCTCGTACAGGTCGGCGGAGCCCGTGATGCGCGACGCGAATTCGCCCAGCGTCGCGGGCTCGCCGCGCCACAGGTCGCGGACGGTGTCACGGTACTTCCCGTTCCACTCCGCCCACTGCGGTGGGAAGTTGCCGACCTGGTAGCCGCCGGGGCCGATGTCCCACGGCTCGGCGATGAGCTTGACCTGCGAGACCACCGGGTCCTGCTGCACGAGCTCGAAGAACGTGGCGAGGCGATCGACCTCGTAGAACTCTCGGGCGAGGGTGGCGGCCAGGTCGAAGCGGAACCCGTCGACGTGCATGTCGAGCACCCAGTAGCGCAGCGAGTCCATGATCAGCTGGAGCGTGTGCGGGCTGCCGACGTTGAGGCTGTTGCCGGTGCCGGTGTAGTCGGTGTAGTACCGCTTGTCGTCGTCTTCGAGCCGGTAGTAGGCGATGTTGTCGATGCCCTTCATCGACAGCATCGGGCCGAGGTGGTTGCCTTCGGCGGTGTGGTTGTAGACGACGTCGAGGATGACCTCGATCCCGGCGGCGTGCAGCGAGCGCACCATGCCCTTGAACTCGTGCACCTGCTGGCCGCGGCGGGTGCCCATCGCGTAGGTGTTCTGCGGGGCGAGGAAGGCGATCGTGTTGTAGCCCCAGTAGTTCGACAGCCCCTTCTCCTGCAGGGTCGAATCGTTGATGAACTGGTGCACCGGCATGAGCTCGATCGCGGTGACGCCGAGCTTCCGGAGGTGCTCGATGATCACCGGATGCCCGATCGCGCTGTACGTGCCGCGGATCTCTTCGGGGATGTCGGGGTGCAACTGGGTGAGCCCCTTCACGTGCGCCTCGTAGATGAGGGTCTCCGACAGCGGCGTCTTCGGCGCACGATCGCCCGCCCAGTCGAAGTACGGGTTGACGACCACGCCCTTCATCATGTGCGCGGCCGAGTCGTCGTCGTTGCGCGTGTCGGGGTCGCCGAACTGGTAGCCGAAGACCTCCTGGCCCCACTCCACTTGCCCGTCGACGGCCTTCGCGTACGGGTCGAGGAGCAGCTTGTTCGGATTGAACCGCAGCCCCTGGGCGGGGTCGTGCGGCCCGTGCACCCGGTAGCCGTAGCGCTGCCCGGGCTGAACCGTCGGCAGGTACGCGTGCCACACGTACGCGTCGACGTCGCGCAGGTCGACCCGTGTCTCGACGCCGTCGCCGTCGAACAGGCACAGCTCGACGCGCTCGGCTCCCTCGCTGAACAGCGCGAAGTTGGTGCCGTTGCCGTCGAAAGTCGCACCCAGCGGGTACGCGGTTCCCGGCCATTCCAGCATGCGGACCTCCCGTGCTCTGGAGTCAGACTACTGCCCGCCGCCGTCAGCGAAGGGCGAGCTGCTCGTCCAGGTAGTCGGCCAGCGGACGGGTGCCGCCGGCGGTGTTCCAGCGCACGTGCGGCACCCCGGCGACGATCAGGAGGGGGTCGGATGCCGCTGCGGCAGCCACCGCGGACAGGTCGAGTTCCCGCCACCCGACGTGGACCGTCTCACCCTCGGCGAACCCGCCCCGGTGTGCGGCGGCGGCACGATCGGAGCGTTCGCGCTGCGACTGGGCCGTGAACCCGCGGATCGCATCGTGCCGCGCCCGCAGCACCTCGCCGGTGGCGAAGACCTGCTCGTCGCCGATCAGCAGCACCCCGAGATGCCAGGCCTCGCCGACCGGGACGATGCGCGGCGCCCGCCCGATGCCGAACACGCGCCGCGACTCGACGAGCTCGCCCAGCCGCACGCGCGGCGACCCCGCCAGCCGCGTGCGTGCGGCAGCGATGAGAGTCGAGGCACCGGCATCCATCACCGGACCATTGTCCGGCTCACGCGTGGTCGTCGGCGAGTTCCGCCGACGTCGAGCGTTCGCCGCGCAGCGACATCGCGATGAGGGGGAACAGCAGCACCGACAGCATGCCGGCACCGACGAGCACCGATGCGGCGGCGCTGGAGAGCAGCCCCTCGTCGACGCCGATGGCGGTGACGGCGACGATGATCGGCAGGCCGGTCGCGCCCAGGAGCATGATCGACAGCCGGTCGCGGCCGGTCGACCCTTCGGGGGCGGCGAGCATCGAGGGCAGGCCGCGGACCACCAGCAGCACGATCAAGACGACCGGGACCATCGCGAGCAGGATCGGGTCGTCCAGCAGCGACTTCAGATCGAACGTGACGCCGGTGTAGATGAAGAACAGCGGCACGAGGAAGCCGAACGCGAGCGCCTCGACCTTACTCTCGACCACCTCCTGCGCATCGGCGTCGGCGTCGCGCATGAGCAGGCGCCAGACGATGCCGGCCGCGAATGCGCCGAGCAGGATGTCGAGGTCGAGCACGGCGCTGAGCCCCACGAGGGCGATGAGGATCAGCATCACGACCCGGACGGCGAACTGCCCGGAGGTGTGCAGCGTCGCGGTCACGAACGCGTGCAGGCGGCCCTGCGGTGCCTTGAGCGCGTACCAGATCGCGGCGGCGGCGATCACGAGGAAACCGGCGAGCACGAGGGTTGCGACGCCGGGGTTGCGCCCGCCCAGCAGCACCGAGATGGCCACCAGCGGACCGAACTCGCCGACCGCGCCCAGGGCGCCGACGGCGCGGCCGAATGGAGTGCGCATCTCGCCGGCGTCGCGCAGAATCGGCAGGAGCGTGCCGAGCGCGGTGGATGCCAGGGCGACGCCGATGACGATCGCTCCTTCGCCCGGGACGAGGACCCAGCCCAGCGCCGTGCCGGCCACGATGCTGATGAGCCAGCCGCCGATCGCGCGGCCGCCGGTGCGTCCCCGCAGGGCGGAGAACTCGATCTCGGTGCCGGCCACGAAGAACAGCATCGCCAGGCCGAGCTCTGAGAGCAGGTCGATGAACTCGGAGGGCTGCGCCCAGCCCAGCAGGCTCGGGCCGACGACGATGCCCAGCACGAGCTCGAACACCACGACCGGAATGCGCAACCACGGGCCGATCGCGCGGGCCGCCAGCGGAGCGAGCACGGCCAGCAGCGGGATCAGTACGAACGTGCTGGAGAAGTGTTCCACGCCGAAAGACTAGACCGCGGGCGGTGCGGCGCGCGGGCGGTGCGGCGCGCGGGTTGGTGCGGCGCGCGGGTTGGTGCGGGCGGTGCGGCGCACGGGCGGTGCGGGCGGTGCGGCGCGCGGGCGGTGCGGCGCGCGGGCGGTGCGGGTCGCGGGTTCGCCGGCACCTCGGCCCGGCGGGCGTCAGGACGTGGCGAGGACGCGAGCGGCCTGGCGCGCGGCGCCCAGCGCCACGTACTCGGCCGGCGCGGGCACCTCGACCGGAACGCCCAGCACCTGCGGGGCGATCTCCCGGACGGCATCGGACTGCGCGCCGCCGCCGATCAGCAGCGCACGCTCGATCGGCACACCGAGCTCGCGCACCGCGTCGAGCCCCGCGGCGAGTCCGGACAGCATGCCCTCGACGGCCGCGCGGGCGAGATTCTCTCGGGTGGTGGATGCCAGGGTCATGCCGGTCAGCTCGGCCGTGGCGTCGGGCAGGTTCGGGGTGCGTTCGCCCTCGAAGTACGGGACGAGCGTCAGCCCGCCGGCACCGGGCTGCGCGGCGAGCGCGAGCCGGCTGAGTTCGGTATGGCCGACGCCGAGCAGGCGACCGATCGCGTCGAGCACGCGGGCGGCGTTGAGGGTCGCGACGAGCGGAAGGAAGTGGCCGTCGGCCGACGCGAAGCCCGCGACGCTGCCGGTCGGGTCGATCGTGCGGTGCTCGCTGACGGCGAAGACGGTGCCGCTCGTGCCGATCGACACGACGACGTCACCGGGGCCCGCGCCCACTCCCAGGGCGGCGGCGGCGTTGTCGCCCGCGCCAGGACCGACGCGGCGTCCGGCCTCGTCGAGCACGAACTCGTCGGGGCCGAGCACGCGCGGGAGACCCGCATCGTGGCCGAGCGCGGCGATCAGCAGATCGCGGTCGTAGTCGCCGGTCTCGGGGTTCCAGTACCCGGTGCCCGAGGCGTCGGACCGGTCGGTCACCAGCTCGTCGAGGCCCGGGCTCTCTGCGCCGCCGGGCGCCACCGGGCCGAACCCGCGCATCCGCCAGGTGAGCCAGTCGTGCGGCAGCGCGACGGCCGCGACGCGCGCCGCATTCTCGGGCTCGTTGTCGCGCAGCCAGCGCAGTTTGGTGATGGTGAAGGATGCCACGGGCACGACGCCGCTGCGCTGCGCGAGCTGCTCCGCACCGAACTCGGCGATGAGGTCGGCCGCCGCACCGGCCGAGCGGGTGTCGTTCCACAGCAGCGCGTCACGGATGACCCGGCCGTCGACGTCGAGCGCCACCATGCCGTGCTGCTGACCCCCGATCGCCCACGCGTCCACGTCGTCGAGGCCACCGGCATCCACGATCGCGTCTTGCAGCGCCGTCCACCATGCTTCGGGGTCGACCGAGGTGCCGTCGGGGTGCGTGGCACGGCCGGTGCGCACGATCTCGCCGGTCTCGGCGTCGTAGACGACGACCTTGCACGACTGCGTCGACGAGTCGACGCCCATCACGAGTGCCATGCCGGCATCCTCTCTCTCATTCCTCCACGCCCCTCCCCCCGCGCCCCTCCCCCGCGCCCCTCCCCCCACGATCCTTCCCCGCGAGAGAACAACGGGCGGACGAGAGAACGGTTGTTACCCGTTCTCTCGGCCGCGAGTTGTTCTCTCGCCGACGAGGGCGGCCGACGAGGGTGGGCGACGACGGCGGGCGACGTGGGGGGCGGCGGCGATGTCAGCGGGTCGGGTCAGCCGCGGGCGCCGAGCAGGTGCTCGGTGGCCAGCTGCTGCAGCCGCACGAAGCCGAAGCCCTTGCCGCCGAAGTAGGCGTTCGGATCGAAGTCCTCGTACGCCGACCGGTCGGCGAGGAAGTCGTCGTAGCTCTCGCCCTCGGCCAGGGTCGGGGTCGACAGCTCGTCGACGCGGGCGGCTGCCAGGGCCTCCTGCACCTCGGGGTCGGCGCGGAACGCCGCGGCCCGCTCCTTGAGCAGCAGGTAGGTGCGCATGTTGGCGGCGGCCGAGTCCCAGACACCCTTCTCGTCCTCGGTGCGGCTGGGCTTGTAGTCGAAGTGGCGGGGGCCCTCGTAGGCCGGAACGCCGCCGGGGCCGCCGTTCTCGAGCAGGTCGACGAGGGCGAACGCGTTGTGCAGGTCGCCGTGGCCGAACACGAGGTCCTGGTCGTACTTGATGCCGCGCTGACCGTTGAGGTCGATGTGGAAGAGCTTGCCGTGGTACAGCGCCTGCGCGATGCCGGCGGCGAAGTTCAGGCCCGCCATCTGCTCGTGGCCGACCTCGGGGTTCAGGCCCACCAGTTCGGGGCGCTCGAGCGAGTCGATGAACGCGATCGCGTGGCCGAGCGTGGGCAGCAGGATGTCGCCGCGGGGCTCGTTGGGCTTCGGCTCGATCGCGAAGCGGATGTCGTAGCCGCGGTCGGTGACGTAGTCGCCGAGCAGGTTCACGGCCTCGCGGTAGCGTTCGAGAGCGGCGCGGATGTCCTTGGCCGAGTCGTACTCGGCGCCTTCGCGGCCACCCCACATGACGAAGGTCTTGGCACCGAGCTCGGCGCCGAGGTCGAGCTGGCGGAACACCTTGCGCAGCGCGAACCGGCGCACATCGCGGTCGTTCGAGGTGAAGCCGCCGTCCTTGAAGACCGGGGCCGAGAAGAGGTTCGTGGTGACCATCGGCACGATCAGGCCGGTGTCGGCCAGCGCGCCTTTGAGGCGGTCGATCTGCGTCTGGCGCTGGGCATCGGTCGAGCCGAAGGCGAACAGGTCGTCGTCGTGGAAGGTGAGGCCGTAGGCGCCGAGCTCTGCGAGCTTCTCGACGGCGTGCACGACGTCGAGCGCGGGGCGGGTAGGGCCGCCGAACGGGTCGGCGCCGTTGTAGCCGACGGTCCAGAGGCCGAACGAGAACTTGTCTGCGGGGGTGGGGGTGGGCATGACGCTCCTTAACGCGGGCTCCGGAGAATTGTTGTTGGACACAACCTATATCATCCGCGGCGATCCGTCCACTCTGGAATCTCGCTCAGGGAGCGACTCGCAGTGTGACGTGATCGACGTCGACCACACCGTCGCCGACCGCCATGACACCGATCCAGCTGCCCACGAACATGCTCGGCCGCCCCGACGCCAGCGGGCGCAGATCGACCTCGCCGAGGTGGGTGTCGCCGATCGTGAGACGAGCCGTCAGCCCGTCGACGTCGATCGCGAGGTCGATCCCTTCCGTATGGATGCCGGAGACCTCACCCACGGTCATCTCGACCCCGTCGTCGGCGAGCACGGCTCTGCCCACCCCGCGGCGATCGACCGTGAGCTCGAGGTAGGCGGACTCGGAGGTGCGCAGGAGGAGCCCCCCGCGCACGGCACCGGCGAGTTCGATGCGCGCGGCCGCGTGCGTCCGGTGATCGGGCAGGCGGCGGCCGAGAAACGCGAGCGGCCCCAGACCCGAAGGCTCGGTCGGCGTCGCGGTCAGCCGCACGTACCCGGGGCGCGCCACGGTGTCGGCGAACGTGTCGGGCAGGATGCGTGGCGCCGTCCATGCCGGGTCGAGGACGGGTGCGTCGAAGTCGTCGCGGTACTCGGTCGGAGCCGGCTGCTGGTCGGGCACCCCCTCGGCCGCCATGGCCGGCTCCACCCGCCCGGACCCGGGAGCGAACAGGGGCTGCCGGTGTTCCCACTCGACCGGCACGAGATGCGTCTGCCGGCCGAGCAGGCCGTTCTCTCCGTCGATCGTCTGGATGCCGAGCATCGTCGACCACCAGCGCCCGTCCGGCGCTTCGACCAGGTCGGCGTGCCCGACGTCGGCGATGGGCACACGGTCGCCGAGGTCGCGGTGGGTGAGCCGCGGGTTGCCCGGGTCGCCGACGTAGGGGCCGGCGATGTCGTCAGCGTAGGCGACGCAGACCGCGTGATTGCGATTGGTGCCACCCTCGGCGGCCACGAGCATCCACCCGCCGCCCGGCCGCGCGATGATGTGCGGCCCCTCGGCCCAGACGGCGCGGGCGGACGCACCGCGCCAGATCTCGCGCACCTCGCCGATGGGCGCGAGGGTCGCGGGGTCGAGCTCGGTCAGCCAGATGTCGGTCTGCCCGGGCCAGAGGCCGGGCTGCGCGAGCCGGTTGCCGCACAGCCAGACCCGGTCGCCGTCGAACGTCAGCGACGGGTCGATGCCGTCGAAGCCCTCGAACCATGTCGGCTCCGACCACGGCCCCTCCGGCTCGGTCGCGGTGACGACGAAGTGCCCCGCCCGGCCGGGCCACGACGGCTCTCCGTCGACGACCGGCGACACCACGGTGCACACGACGTAGAACGTGCCGTCGTGGTGGCGGATGGTCGGCGCGTAGAGGCCCTTCGACGAGGGGATGCCGGACAGGTCGAGCTGACCGGGACGGTGGATAGCGTGCCCGATCGGCACCCAGTCGACGAGGTTCGTCGAGCGGTGGATCGGCAGTCCGGGAAGGTACTCGAACGTCGACGTGACGAGGTAGTAGTAGTCCCCGACGCGGCAGATGCTCGGGTCGGGGTGGCAGCCGGGCAGGATCGGGTTGCGATAGCGGTACGACGCGGCGCCCGTGGTGACCGAGCCATTCTCGGACTGGACGCTCAGCGGCGACTTCCCTGCGGGACGGCCCGCGTGGGAAGCGGCCGGCGCGCGGTTCGTCGAAGACATCGAACCGTTCGAGCAGCGCAAGCTCCTGCTCCTGAACGGCGGGCACCTGCAGCTCGCCTTCCACGGCCTGACGCGCGGGCTCGCCACGATCGCCGACGCCGTCGCCGATCCGGTGTGCCGGCGTGCGCTCGAGCAGTTCTGGGACGAGGCCGTCCGCACCGTCGGACCGGAGGTGGATGCCGTGCCGTACTGCGCGGCACTGCTCGACCGGTTCCGCAATCCGCGGATCGCGCATCGGCTCGACCAGATCGCCGTGGACACCGTGACGAAGCTCCGGCTGAGGGTGCTTCCGGTCGTTCGACGCGAGCTGACGGCGGGGCGGGATGCCGGGGGTGCGCTCTCGGTGATCCGCGCGTGGCGGCAGGTCCTCGAGCAGGGAGTGCTGGCCGATGGACCCGCGACAGCCGCGCCCGAGGAGGCACTGACGTCGCTCGTCTCGGGTGTCTCCGGCGAGCATGCCGCAGTGATCCGCGGCGCGGCGAGCCGGATGCCGTCAACATCGACGGCCTGACCGCGCACCTGCGTACACTTGCTCGAAAGTTCTCGAGGAGCGTCTGCAAGACGGGATCGAAAGTATCGTCGTGCTGGACGAAACTCGTGCCATAATCAGGACGTCGCGCTGAACCGGCGCGCCGACACCAGCCCCACGGAGTCACTGCATGACGCCCACGACCAGGGTCACCCTTGCCGAGATCGCGGCGGAAGCCGGCGTCTCGCTCGCCACGATGTCGAAGGTCCTCAACGGCCGCACCGACGTCGCACCGGCGACTCGCGCGCGGCTCGAGGAGCACCTGAACCGCCACGGCTACACGCGGCGCAACTCTGCACAGCGCTCGGAAACGCTCGAACTCGTCTTCCACGAGCTCGAGTCGAGCTGGTCGATGGAGGTCATCGCGGGCGTCGAGACTGCGGTGCACGCCGCAGGCCTGTCGGTCGTGCTGACCGTCAGCGGCGACCGGCACGCCCCCTCGCCCGACTGGATCGACGGCGTGCTGCGGCGACGCCCTGTCGGCGTCGTGCTCGTGTTCTCGGACCTCGCCCGCGCACATCGCGAGAAGCTGCGTTCCCGCGGCGTCCCCTTCGCGATCGTCGACCCGGCCGGAGACCCGGCGCCGGATGTGCCGTCGGTGGGCTCGGCGAACTGGTCGGGCGGCGTCATGGCGACCCGCCACCTCATCGAACTCGGACACCGTCGCATCGCGGCCATCACGGGGCCGGAGGACATGATGTGCTCGCTCGCGCGAGTGGACGGCTACCGCTCGGCGATGAACGCGGCGAACCTCCCGATCGATCCGCGCTGGATCCGCTTCGGCGACTTCCACCCCACCGGCGGCGAGACGCACGGCCGCGACCTGCTAGCCGGACCCGACCGCCCGACGGCGATCTTCGCAGGCAGCGACCTGCAGGCGCTCGGGGTCATCGCCGCGGCGCGGGCGGCCGGCCTGAGCGTGCCGGGGGACCTCTCGGTGGTCGGGTACGACGACATCGCGCTCGCACGATGGCTGAGCCCGCAGCTCACGACGGTGCACCAGCCGCTGCGCCGCATGGGCGAGGAAGCCGCGCGACTGGTGCTCCGGCTCGCGGAGGGCGAGACCGTCGACACGCTCCGGATGGATCTCGCCACACACCTCGTGGTTCGCGGCAGCACCGCACCCGTTCCCGCCTGATCCCCGCGCACCTCGGACGTCGTCTCCGGTGCACGGTGGCCACCTCGAGCGCTCCGTGGCCACCTCGAGTTGCATGTGGCCGCCTCGAGTTACATGTGGCCACCTCGAGTTGCGCGTGGCCACCTCGAGTTGCATGTGGCCACCTCGAGTGCGCGATGGCCACCTCGAGTGCGCTCGAGAGGCGGTCACGCGCGCGGGCGAAACTTGCGGCTGAGTTTCGTAACAGTTGCGTAACGGCCTACGTCGTTGTCAACGTTTTCAGATTAGTTTTCGAAGACGACAAATACTCGCGCAAAGGAGCGCCTCCGTGAGAACCCGAACGTCCCGCGTCCTCTCCGCCCTCATCGCCGCGACGGCGCTCGCACTCGCTCCGGTCGTGGCGCCGGCCGCCGTCGCAGCACCGGCGCCTTCTGAGCCGCCCGTTCCCGAGGGGCACGCCGTCGTCTCGTGGAGCGATTTCGAGGGCGCCGGCGTCGACCCGTGGACGGTGCGAGGCTCCGGCACGCTCGCCCTCGACGCCGATGCGCACTCCGGTGCGCAGGCGCTGAAGATCACCGGGCGTACGGCGAGCTGGAACGGCCCGGCGCTCCCCGGCTCGCTTCTGGCAGAAGGCACCTATCACGTCTCCGGCTGGGTCAAGCTCGCCGCCGGTCAGACCCCCGCCGAGCTCAATTTCGGCGTCAACCAGCCCGGTGCCGGCAACGAGTACCCCTGGGTCGGTTCGCGCACCGCGGTGACCGACGCAGAGTGGGTCGAGCTGGCCGGCGACTTCACCGTCGACCCCGACCATCTGCCCACTGCGCTGTATCTCGAGTCCACGAGCGCGACCGCCGAGTTCCTGGTCGACGACGTGCTCATCAGCCAAGCGGCCCCCGAGACCTGCGAGCCGACCGTGACACCGGTCGTCAGCGCCGACTTCACCGACGCCGCACTGCCCGCCGAGCTCCGTCAGAGCGGCGGTGGCGCGGGCACGCTCACCTTTGCCGACGGGGCGCTCATGGTCAACGACCGCGACGCCGACTACGTGGGGATCGAAACGGTGCCGGGGCTCCTCGAGACCGGGACGGAGTACACGGTCAGCGCCAAAGTGAAGCTCGCGCCCGAGACGCCGGCGACGCAAGCACGGTGGATCGGCTTCCCCGGCTACAACTGGGTCGGAAACGCCGACGTGACCGCCGGCGATTGGACGACGATCACCGGGACCTGGGTCTCCCCCACCGCCGACGATCCCTCGACGATCCGGTTCTACATCGGCACGCAGGACATCACCGGCGTCGCCGCCTACACCTACCTCGTCGACGACGTCCTCATCACCGCCACGGTCGACGAGTGCGACGAAGGCCCGGCGCAGGAGCCCGGCACGGTCCTCATCGACGAGGACTTCGAGGACGAGGACCTCGGCGGCTGGTTCGCCCGCCAGGGTGGCGATTCCACGAACCCGACGGTGAGCGTCGTCGCCGGCGGCGCTGCCGGCACCGGCTTCGCGGCGCAGGTCTCCGACCGCACCCACGAGGGCGACGGCGTTCAGTTCGACGTCAAGGACGTGCTGCTTCCCGGTGAGACCTACGAGCTCGAGGCCTACGTGCGGTTCGCACCCGGCGCGGAGGTCGGCCGCGGCCTGACCGTCTCGATGCGCACCGTCACCGGCACCTCGCAGGCCTTCGGCAACCTGATCCAGGTCGAAGACGCGACCGCGACGGGCTGGACGAAGGTCGCCGGCCGGTTCACGGTGCCGAGCTACGACACGAACGCGGAGCTGTACGTCGAAGCGCGCTACAACAGCGGCAACACGTCCACCTTCCTCGTCGATGAGATCACGGTGCGGGTGCCCGAGCCCGACCTGGTCGACACGAGCCTGGTGCCCGTGAAGGACACCGTGGACTTCCCCGCCGGCGTCGCGATCGACTCCCGCGAGACCACCGGAGCGGCCGCCGAGCTGCTGCTGCACCACTTCGACCAGATCACTCCCGAGAACCACATGAAGGTCGAGGCCTGGTATGACGCGGACGGCGACTTCCAGCGTCACGCCGAGGCCACGGCCCTGCTCGACTTCGCGCAGGCCAACGAGCTCGGTCTCTACGGGCACGTGCTGGTGTGGCATTCGCAGACACCGGACTGGTTCTTCCAGGACGACACCGGCCGCGAGCTGACGGCGTCCGACGCCGACAAGCAGCTCCTGCGCGACCGCCTGGCCCGGCACATCGACGACATCGCGAGCTCCATCGCCGCTGAGTACGGCCCGTACGGCTCGGACACCAACCCGATCATCGGCTGGGACGTCGTCAACGAGGTCGTCGCCGACCAGACCACCTCCGACGGACTCCGCACGAGCCGCTGGTACCAGGTGCTCGGCGAGGAGTACATCCACCTGGCGTTCGAGCTGGCCGACGCGGCCTTCAACGAGACATATGCCGCAGACGGCATTGACCGTCCGGTGAAGCTGTTCATCAACGACTACAACACCGAGCAGGATCGCAAGGGCGCGCAGTACGAAGCGCTCGTGAAGAGGCTGCTGGATGCCGGGGTCCCCCTCGACGGGGTCGGCCACCAGTTCCACGTGTCGATCAACACCGCCATCGCCTCGCTCGACGCGGCGCTGGACCGCTTCGAGGGTCTCGGACTGCTGCAGGAGGTCACCGAGCTCGACGTCACGATCAATCCGGCGACCGAGCCCAACCTCATCCGCCAGGGTCACTTCTACCGCGACGTGTTCACCCTGCTGCGCGACTACGACGCGTCCGCACCGGCGGAAGAGAAGATCTTCGCCGCGACGGTGTGGGGACTCACCGACACCCGCTCGTGGCGCGCCGAGCAGCAGCCGCTCCTGTTCACCGGCGACCTGCAGGCCAAGCCCGCCTACTTCGGCGCGGTCGATGACGCCGACGGGCTGCCGGCCCTGGTGACGACCGCGAACGTGTTCGGCGGCGACGTCGCGCTGGAAGACGGCTTCACCGACGCGATCGAGTGGAAGAACCTCCCCGAGAACCCGCTGACCTCGGATGCCGGGGGCTTCCAGACCCGCTGGAACGACGATCACCTGACGGTGCTCGTGCGCACCACGGCGGACCCCGAGCGGATCGAGTTCACCTACGGTGACCAGGAGCTCTTCTACGAGGAGGGGGTCGCCGGCTCGGTCGCCGGCATCCACTCCGCCGTCGGCGGACAGCACTTCATCGCGGTGCACCTGCCGCACGAGGGCGCCGCCGTCGGGTCATCCACCACGTTCGACGTGCGGGTGATCGCCGCGGGCGTGGTCGCCGGGGCGTGGAACTCACCCGGCGCGACCGGTCGGCTCACGTTCCTCGAGCCGCTGTCGTTCCTGGAGATCCCGCAGCTGCCGGCGCCGACCGTCGACGGGACCGTCGACGACGCATGGGCCGATGCGGCGGTCGTCACCACCGCGCGGACCGTGGAGGGCAGCGCCGAGGGCGCGAAGGCGCAGGTGCGCACGCTCTGGGACGACCAGCGGCTGTACGTCCTGTTCGACGTGACCGACCCCGTCATCGACAGCAGCAACAGCGACCCCTGGAACCAGGACTCGGTCGAGCTGTTCCTCGACCTGGGCAACTCGAAGTCGGGCCCCTACGGTCCGAACGACACGCAGATCCGCGTGACGCTCGACGGCGCCCTGTCGTTCGGGACGGGGGATGCCGCGGCGCAGGCCGCGCGGGTCGCCGAGCGCGCCACGGCGCTGACCGATACCGGATACGTCGTCGAGCTGGCGGTCGAGCTGGTCGGCCAGTCCGGCGGCCAGAGCGATGTGCCGCTGGGCGGGCTCGACACCTTCCACGGCATCGACTTCCAGGTCAACGACGGTCGAGACGGTGCACGGTACGCCGTGCATACCTGGGCCGAGCCGACGGGCACGGGCTACCAGAACACCGCACGGTGGGGTGCCGCGCAGCTCGTGGCCGCGGACGACGGTGAGCCTGGGGAACCGGGCGAACCCGGAGAACCTGGCGAGCCCGGTGAGCCCGGCGAGCCCGGCGAGCCCGGTGAGCCCGGTGAGCCCGGTCAACCTGGCGAGCCCGGGGAACCGGGAGAAACCGGGGCCGCGTGGGCCACGGTCGACGTCGGCACGGGTCGCGTCGAACAGGGCGGCACGCTGCCCGTGACCCTCACCGGCCTGGAGCCGGGTCAGCAGGTCTCGGCCACGCTGTTCAGCGACCCGATCGTGATCACCGGCATCCCGGCCGCGGACGCCACTGGGCGGACCGCGTTCACCGTGGCGATCCCGGCGGATCTGCCGCTGGGCACGCATACCCTCGTGATCGAGTCGGGCGATCTCGACGCGATCAGCGTCACCGTCACCGTCGTCGCCCCCGGTCAGCTGGCGGTCACCGGGGCCCAGGTGCCGTGGGGCATCGCGCTCGCGGCTGCCGTGCTGCTCACGCTCGGCGGCCTGCTGGTGTACCTCCGCCCCCGCAGCCGGATGAGCTGACCCGAACAGCTCATCCTCGGGGCCCGCGGCACAGCGCCGCGGGCCCCTTCGGACGTGTGCGCGGCGTCGCGCCCGGCAACGTTGGTTCAGGCGGGACCACATCCCGGCATCCAATTACACCGGCGATCACGCGCTCAGCAGTCGCTTCGGAACAGTCCGCTGGGCGCACACTGTGCGCAACCGACTGGCGAACCGGGCACACCGAACCCGGGGCACACCGAACCGGGGCACACCGAACCCTCGGCACACGCAGAAGGGCCGGGAGCGAAGATACTCCCGGCCCTGTCAAACCGCGGCCCCCGCTAGACGGAGGTCACCGCCACCGTGGGCGCGAGCGCACGGGTGTGGTCGACCACTCGCGTGTCGCCCACCACCCGGAGCGTGACGGTCGAGGCGAGATCTCCGCTGGAACGTCCTGCACTGAGGACGATCTCGCCGGCATCGACGATGCGCTCCATCGCACGTCCCGTGTACGCGAACAGGTCGGCCGACACACCGAAGCGCACCTCGACCGTGTCCCCTGCCGCCAGCGGTACGCGCACGTAGCCGATCAGGCGCTGCACCGGACGCGGGGTCTGGGCGACCGGATCGTGCACATACAGCTGCACGACATCGACCCCGTCACGGTCCCCCGTGTTCGTAACGCGCAGCGACACCGTGACGGTGCCGTCGGTCGCGATCTCCGAGACATCGGCCTCGAGGTCGGTGTGGGAGAACGTCGTGTACGTGAGACCGTGCCCGAAGGGGAAGGCGGCCGACGGGTCGATGTTCGAGACGCCGCTCTTTCGTGCCAGCGGCACGGCCAGGTAGGTCGACGGTTGCGCGCCGGCGCTGGCCGGAACGCTTACCGGGAGACGTCCGCTCGGGTTGATCCGGCCGGACAGCACGCCGGCCAGGGCGGGTGTGCCCTCCTCGCCGGCGAAGAAGGCCTCGACGATCGCCGCGGCATCCGTCACCGCACTGCCCAGCGCGTAGGGGCGCCCGGCGAGCAGCGTGACGACCGTCGGCGTGCCGGCAGCCACCACCGCGTCCATCAACTCCTGCTGGGCTCCGGGCAGTGTGAGGTCGGCGACATCGCAGCCTTCGCCGCTCGTGCCGCGACCGAACAGCCCCGCACGATCGCCCAGCGCGAGGATGACCACATCGGCCTCCCGCGCGGCTGCCAGCGCCTCGTCGAAGTCGCGCTCTCCGCCGTCGACGCTCGTGCCCTGCGCGTACGTGATCTCGGCGTCCGGAAACTCCCTGCGCAGTGAGTCGAGCAGGGTCGGCAGGGCGATCCCGGCCCCGAACTCGGGGTGATGGATGCCGACGTGCAGCGGGAAGGAATAGCAGCCCAGCACGGCATAAGGGTCATCGCCGTTGGGTCCGATGACCGCGATGCGCCGGGGCGAGCGCAGCGGCAGGGTGCCGTCGTTGTGCAGCAGCACGATGGCCTGCTCGGCGAGGCGGCGCGCGAGCGCGCGGTTGGAGGCCGGGTCGAGGTCGACCGTTCCGCGGACCTCGTCGGCACCGGCATCCATTCGCCCGGCGAGCACGGCGGGAACATACCCGGCGTCGCCGTCGAGGAGGCCGAGCTCGATCTTCTGCGCCAGCACGCGCCGCAGGGCCCGGTCGATGAGCGCTTCGGGGACCACACCCTCGCGCACGGCGGCGACCAGATCGGGGCCGAACGTCTTGCGGCCGGGGAGCTCGACGTCGATGCCGGCCTTCAGCGCCTGATGCGCGGCATCGGTCCAATCCTCGGCGACACCGTGCTGGGTCAGCAGGAACGCGATGGCGAAGTAGTCGGCCACGACGGTGCCGTCAAAGCCCCACGTGTCACGCAGCAGACCGGTCAGCAGCGATTCGTCGGCGGCCGAGGGCACGCCGTCGAGGTCGGTGTAGGAGTTCATGACGCTGCGCACGCCGCTCTCGCGGATGGCCATCTCGAACGGCGGCAGGATCACGTCGTTCAGCTCACGACGCCCGATCGACACGGGCGCGAGGTTGCGCCCGGCCTTGGACGCGGAGTACCCCGCGAAGTGCTTGAGCGTCGCGACCACACCGGCCGATTCGATGCCCTTCACATAGGCCGTCGCGATCGTGCCGACCAGCAGCGGGTCTTCGCCGATGGTCTCTTCGACCCGGCCCCAGCGCGCGTCGCGCACGACGTCGAGCACGGGCGCGAGGCCCTGGTGCACGCCCATCTTGCGCATGTCGGCGCCGATCCGCTCCCCCATCTCCTGCACGATCTCGGGCGACCACGAGGCGCCCCACGACAGTGGCACCGGGTAGGCGGTGGCGCCCCAGGCCGCGAAGCCCGCGAGACACTCCTCGTGCGCGAGGGCCGGAATGCCCAGCCGCGATTCGGCGACGATGCGCTGCTGCGTGCGCAGGAGCGAGACGGCGCCGGCGGCGGGGTCGACCGGGACCGTCCCGTACGTGCGGGTGAGCTGGCCCAGACCCAGCGGCGCGATGGTGTCGAGGTCGACGTCCTCGGTCATCTCGTTCTGGTTCGGTGCGACCTCTGCGCCGTCGTTGGACGCGGCGATCCAGATGCCGTACAGCTGGGCGATCTTCTCCTCGAGCGTGAGCTCGGCCACGAGGGCGTCGACCCGTTCGGCGGCCGGCCGCTCGGCGTCGCGCCACGGCGCGGCGGCTGAGGTTTCGTGCACCGGCATCCCTTCATTCGTAGAGGTATCGGACACTGTCATCCCTTCACCGCTCCCGTCAGGCCACCCACGATGCGCTTTTCGGCGACGAGGAAGAACGCCAGCGCCGGGAGCATGGCCAGCGAGGTGTACGCCAGCACGGCGCCGGTGTCTTGCGAGTACTGCGTCGAGAACTGCTGCACTCCCAGCGGCAGTGTCCACAGCTCCTGCGGCAGGCCTCCGGCGGCCATCACCAGCAGCGGCAGCAGGTAGGCGTTCCAGCTGCCGATGAACGCGAGCACCCCGACGGTGATGAGGCCCGGCATCGACAGCGGAAGCATGATCCGCCAGAAGAAGCCGATGCGGCTCGTGCCGTCGATGGATGCCGCCTCTTCGAGCTCGGCGGGAATCGCCTTCAGGAACGGCACCAGGATGATGATCGTGGTCGGCAGGGCGAACGCGATCTGCGGGATGATGACGCCCGCGAACGAACCCTGGAGCCCGATGTAGCGCAGCAGGATGCTCAGCGGCAGCGCGGCGACCGTCAGCGGGAACATGAGCCCGGCGGCGAACAGCGAATACAGCCCTGCCCGGCCACGGAACTCGTACCGGGCCAGGACGAAGGCCGCCATGATGCCGAGCACGACGACGCCCAGCGTGGTGAGGATGCCGACGAAAGACGATGAGAACAGCGAGCCCCAGAAGCGCGGAGACGTCAGCACGTTGACGTAGCTGTCGAAGGTCCACGGGTTCGGCCAGCCGGCCGGGTTCGCGTTGAGGTCGGCGGTCGTGCGGAAGCCGCTGATCCAGACGTAGAGCACCGGCACGACCGACACGATCACGGTGACGAACGCGACGAGGTAGACCCAGGGCTGCCCCCAGTCGAAGCCCTTGGAAGGCCTGGCGATGGTTGAAGTTGCGGTGGCCATGTCAGCGCACTCCGCTCGTGATGGCGCCGGCGAGATCGCGGCGCATGATGAATCGCTGATACAGCAGGGCGACGATGAGCGAGATCACGAAGAGGATCACGGCGATCGCGCTTCCGTACCCGGGCTGGCCCTGGCCGTACTGGATCATGTAGACGGCCATGGTGTTGGTCGCTCCGACCGGTCCGCCCTTGGTGGTCACCCACACCATGTCGAACAGCTGGAGCGAGCCGATCATCGACAGGAACACCCAGATGCGGATGGTGGGTCCCAGCAGCGGGAGAGTGATGTGCCACTGGATCTGCCACCAGCTCGCGCCGTCGATCTGCGCGGCTTCCTGCAGCTCTTCGGGCACTCCCTGGAGCCCGGCGAGCATGAGCAGGATCGCGAAGCCGGCGTACTTCCAGGTCAGAATGCCGAACATCACCCACAGCGCGATGTCGGGGTTGGCCAGCCACGGCTGGGTGAATTCGCCGAGGCCGACGGCCTCGAGCAGGGCGTTCACACCGCCGCGCGGCGACAGGAGGAGCTTCCAGCTCAGACCCGCGATGACTTCGGCCAGCACGTAGGGCACGAAGATCGCGGCACGTATGAAGGTGCGGCCGCGCAGCTTGCGGTTCAGCAGGAGCGCGATCGCGATCGCCAGCGGACCCTGCACGAGGATCGAGGCGAAGAGGATGGTGAAGTTGTTGCCGATGGCGCCCAGGAACAGCGAGTCGGTGAGGGCGCGGACGTAGTTGTCGAAGCCGATGAACCGCTCGAGCGGTGTGAGGCCGTTCCAGTTGAAGAAGCTGTAGACGGCCGCGAGCACGATCGGCAGGATCACGAACGTGAGGAACACGATCAGCGCGGGACCGGCGAACAGGCCGATCTCCAGCCACTTGCGGCGCGACCTCGAACGGCGGGTCTGGTGGGGACGTGTGGGGGCGGGGCCCGCGCTGAGCGCGGGCCCCGCCTGAGTAGTGCTGGTCATGGAATTACAGCGCTGCCGCCGTCTGCTCCAGCGTCATGACGATGTCCTCGGGCGTGCCGGTGCCCGCCATGAGGTTGACGATGGCCTGGTTCAGCGGGGTGCCGAACGTCGGGCCGAGGTCGCTGTCCAGCCACAGCTGGACATACGACGATTCGGCCAGGGCCTCGGCGATGAGCTTGAGGCTCGGGTCGGTGACCGCGTCGATCGCGCCCGGGTGGGTCGGGATGCCGGCGCCGGTGGCTGCGTAGCGGGTCTGCACGTCCTCGCTGAGGATGTACTTGAGCAGCTCGACGGCCTCGTCGGGGGCGTCGGCGCTCACACCGAAGCCGTCTCCGCCACCCATGGTGATGGTGGGGTCGCCGGCGGCGCCGGGGACGCTCACGAACGGGAACCAGCCCAGGAACTCGGGAACCTCAGCGTCGGGGGTAAGCGAACCGATCTGCCCCGCGTTCCAGTGCCCCATCAGCTCCATCGCCGCGTTGCCGTTGGCGACCATGCCGGCCGAGCTGTCGGCACCCTGCTGGCCCGACGTGGCGAGGAAGCCCTCGTTGAACGGCTCGGTGGCGACGAAGTCCTCGAGCATCTCGCCCGCCTCGACCCAGCACGGGTCGGTGAAGTCGAGCTCGGGGATGGCGGACTGCAGGGTGTCGGTCGAGCAGGCGGCGAGCGCGAACTGGTACCACCAGTGCGCGGCGGGCCAGAGGTCGGCCGCGCCGACGGCGATGGGCGCGGTACCGATCGCCTTGAGCTTCTCGTTCGCCTCTTCGAGCTCAGGAAGCGTCTCGGGAAGCGCTTCGATGCCGGCCTCGGCGAAGAGGTCCTTGTTGTACCAGAAGCCCTCGATGCCGAAGGTGTAGGGCAGTGCGAACTGCTTGCCGTCGACCTGCCACGGCTTCACGGTGGCGCCGAGCTCGCCCGCCGTGTCGGCGGTCAGTTCGGTCAGATCCTTGAGATGCCCCGCTTCGGCCTGGGCGCGGACCTCGCCGCCCGGCCACACCATGAACACGTCCGGGGCGTCGCCGCTCTGCAGCGCGTTGGGGATCAGGGTGCGCTGCAGGTCTTCGTTCTGATAGCCGGTGACCTCGACGGTGACACCCGGGTTGGCGTCTTCGAACTCGGCCGCGATGTCTTCCCACAGCCCCTTCTGCGGGTCGGTGGTGGCGTTGTGCCACCACGTGATCGTGACATCGTCGCCGGAGCTGCCGTTGTCGGTGGGTGCCGGGTCGCCGCCGCCGGTGCAGCCGGCCAGGGCGCCGATTCCGAGACCTGCGACCGCGATCACCGCGGACAGCCTCGTCATGCTGCGTCTGTTCATCTTCGAACCTTTCGAAACTTTCGACCGGGTTGTCGAAATGTGATTGGGCGCCTTCAGGATACGGGTCGCGCCTTTTGAGGTCAAGCCCAACAAATATGGCTCAACCGCTAGAGTTGTCCGGGTGAGTCAGCAGGTACGCACCGTCGAGTCCGTTCGCCGCACCAACCTCGCGCATCTGCTGCGCACGGTGCACCTTCACGGGCCGCAATCGCGTGCCGCACTCACCGAGCAGACCGGGCTCAACCGCTCCACGATCGCCGACCTGGTCGCCGAACTCGGGCGGCTCGGCTACGTCGAAGAGCACAGTCCCGGGCCGTCCGGACTGGTCGGGCGGCCCTCCCCCGTCGTGGCCATCGATCCGCGGGTGGTCGCCATCGCGGTCAACCCCGAAGTCGATGCGCTCGAGATCGCCGCCGTGGGCCTCGACCGCGGCATCCGCGTCGCCGAACGCCTCAGGCAGGACGACCTGCTCACTCCCGCCGAGACCGCCCGCCTGGTCGCCGAGTGCATCGGCCGGTGGCGGGGCGGCGTCCTCAGCGAGGCGCGCATCGTCGCCGTCGGACTCGCCGTCCCGGGTCTGGTGCGCGCCGCCGACGGCATGGTGCGCAACGCCCCGCACCTGAAGTGGATCGACGAACCGCTGCACGACGTGGTGGCCGATGCCACCGGCCTGCCGGTCGTCATCGGCAACGACGCGTCGCTCGGCGCGCTGGCCGAGCATCTGTTCGGCGCGGCGCGCGGGCACGACGACGTCATCTACCTCAACGGCGGTGCGAGCGGCATCGGCGGTGGGCTGATCGTGAACGGGATGCCGGTGGGCGGCGTCGGCGGCTACGCCGGCGAGTTCGGGCAGAACCGTCCCGGCATCGCCACGTTCGCCGACCGCCGTGCACGCGACGGCGTGCTCGAGGACGAGGTGAGCCGTTCGCGGCTGTTGTCGGCGGTGGGCCTCACCCGCGCCGACGACCGCGAACTCGCCGCCGCCCTGGCCGCCGCCACCGCACCGGACGCGACGGCTGAGATCGCGCGGGAGCGCTCGATCCTGGCGACGGCACTCGCGAATGCGGTCAATGTGCTCAACCCCTCGGTCGTCGTGCTCGGCGGATTCCTCGGCATCCTCGCCGAGCTCGACGTGGACGGGCTCGCGCAGGCGGTCGCAGCGCATTCGATGCCGGCGTGCGCGGAAGACCTGCAGATCCGGTCGGCAGAGCTGGCCGGAGACCGGCTGCTGATCGGCGCGGCCGAAGCGGCGTTCGAAGCCGCACTGTCGGACCCGGCCGGGTTCAGCGCGGACCCGGGCGGGTTCAGCGCGGACCCGGGCGCACCGTCAGATCGCTGATGACCGCATCGCGGGGCAGGTCGAGCGCGGTCAGGATGCCGGTGGCGACCGACTCCGCGTCGATGTACGCCGACGGGTCGTAGTCGCGTCCCTCCTGCTCGTGCACCTTCGCCTGCATCGGCGTCGCCGTGCGGCCCGGGTAGACGGTCGTGACCCGCACGCCGTGCGGCGCCTCCTCGCCGCGCAGCGCATCGGCGAGCGCCTTGAGCCCGTGCTTGGACGCGCCGTACGCCGCCCACTCGGGGTGGGCGTTGAGGCCTGCGCCGGAGTTGACGAACAGCACCTGGCCGCGTGCCGCGCGGACGCGCGGCAGCACGACGCGGGTCAGCTCGGCGGGGGCGACGAGGTTGACGGTGAGCTGGCTCGTCCAGGCCTCGAGCGGAAGGTCGGCGACGGTGCCGAGGTCGACGATCCCGGCGGCGTGGATCACCGAGTCGATCGCATCGGGCAGGCCGGCCGCGGCCACGGCATCCACTATCGCATCAGGGTTTCCCAGGTCGGCGACCACCGGGATCGATCCGGGGAATCCTGCGGTGAGCTCGGCGGCGCGGGCGGTGTCGCGGGCGACCAGGATGAGCCGGTCGCCGCGGGCGGACAGGCGCTGCGCGACCGCGTGGCCGATGCCTGAGCCGGCGCCGGTGAGCAAGTGGATCTGGGTCATGCTGCCATCCTCTCAATCCCCGGGCGGGGGCGGGACCGTCGGCGGGCCACCGCTGCCGCTCAGCAGTCGCTTGATGCCAATGCACTACGGCCGAACTGTGCTCAGGCGACTGCCGGATGTCGGCGCCCGGGCGTAGCCTGCGCGGGTGACGACGATCGGAGCACTGCCGGCGCCGTGCCGGCTGTGCGGGTGCACCGACGGCGTGCGGCGGTCAGACGGCTGGCGCTGCGCGGTGTGCGAGTGGCGCGTGGGCGACGTCCCCGATCCCGAGCTGCCCCTGCCGCGCGTGGACGTCGTGTACTACCTGCGCTACGCAGCGCGCGTGAAGATCGGCACCTCGACGAACCCCCGGCAGCGCCTGGGCGCGATCTGGCACGACGAGCTGCTCGCCTTCGAGCCGGGCGGGCGCGCCCTCGAGCACGAGCGCCATCAGCAGTTCGCCGACCTGCGTGAGGGTGGCGAATGGTTCCGCGCCGCGCCCGAGCTGCTCGCGCACGCGGCGACGCTGGCGAACGGCGTGGACCCGTGGCACACCTACGCGCGGTGGTTCAGCGCCGCATTGAGCCGATGACCCGGCGAGCGATCACTCCCTGCTACGGGATGCGGGTCTCGTGCACCGCAGAGGTCAGCGACGTGCCGTTCAGATCGACGTACAGCGTGCGCTCGGTCACCGAGACCGTGGCCGTGTTGCGACGCTCCAGGGCGGGCACGGCCGCGTCGATGAACCCGGGGTCGAAGCTGTACACCGCGATGTCGTCAGCGCGGTGGATCGTCTTGCTGGCCCACGCCGCGACCACCTTGAGCGGGTCTCGGTGCGTGTAGACGACGGTGCGGTCGGCGAGCTTGCTGCCGTAGTGCAGCCGGGTCGCATCGGGTGCGCCCACCTCGATCCATGCGGTGACGCGGCCGGTCAGGTCGCGCACCAGCACGGCCGGCTCGTCGGTCGACGAGATCCCGCCGCTGAAGCCGATCCCCTCCTCGTACTCGAGGCAGTACGCGAGGACCCGCGTCAGCATGTACGCATCGGTCTCGGATGGATGCCGGGCGACCCGCAGCATGAGCTCGTCGTAGACCCCGCGATCGACGTCCGCCAGCTGGATCGCGAACGTGTGGATCTGCGCACCGGTGGCCATGACGATCGAGCCTACGCGGCTTCGCCGTGCCCACTGGCGCCCCGCTACCTCAGCCGCGCGAGCGCCTCCCCGACCGACTCCCAGAACCGGTCGACGTCGAGGTCCGTCGCCACCCACGCGTTCGGCTCACGGTCGAGCACCCCGTCGAGGTCGACGCTGGTCGCACCGACGGTCTCGACGCCGGTGAGTTCGACGTCCAGCCGGGTGCGCACCCGTCGCACGACAGTGGGCTCGGCCACTGCGGCGACGGCCACGGGATCGTGCAACGGGCCATCGGGCAGGCCGAACACCTCGCCGTTTGTCCGGCAGAAGAAGTCGAGCAGCTCGTCGCCGAATGCCGCCGTCGCGGTGCCGGCGGCAGCGAGCTGCTCGCGCACGGCGGGCGTGACGAGGGCGGCGTGCGTCACGTTGAGTCCGATCATCGTGAAGTGGATGCCGGTCTCGAGCACGACCGCGAGAGCATCGGGGTCGACCCACGCGTTGAACTCCGCGTAGGGCGTCACGTTGCCCCGTTCGGTCGAGCCGCCCATCCACACGATCTCGCGGATCAGCGGCCAGGCTTCTGCGTGGTCGCGCAGCAGGATCGCGACATTGGTCAGCGGACCGGTCGCGATGACGGTGACCGGTTCGCCGGCCTCGCGCAGCACGTCCATCATCAGCTCGGTCGCGGTGCGCGGGTCGAGCGGCACGGTCGGCTCGGGCAGCTCCGGCCCGCCGAGGCCGTTCTCGCCGTGGATCCACTCGGCCGTCTGCAGTGCGCGCCCGAGCGGTCCGACGGCACCGGCCGCGACCGGCACATCCTCGACGCCCGCGACGCTCAGCGCGATGCGCGCATTGCGACTCGTGTGCTCCAGCGGCACGTTGCCGCCCACCGTGGTCACCGCCCGCAGGTCGAGTGCGGGGTGGCCCGCGGCGAGCCACAGCGCGAAGACGTCGTCGTGCCCCGGGTCGCAGTCGATGATGATCGGGATGCCGGTGCTCATGACTCCATCATGGCCCGCACACCCGGCAATGTGACCTCGGGCTATCGCCGCGGGCGCGCACCCCGGCCGGCAGGCTTCCCGCCGGCCGCGACGGTGCCCTCGCTCCCCGCGCGCTCCGCCGAATCGTCGTCGTGGTCGATGATGAGCTGTCCCTCGCTGATCGCATCGGGGGCGATATCGCGCTCGATGGTGGTCTTCAGCGGCACCTCGCGGATGAAGCAGAACAGGATGAGGCCGATGATCGCGAGCGGCGCCATCCACAGGAACAGCGGGGTGAGCGCGTCGTTGTAGCCGTGGACCAGGATGGAGTGCAGCTCATCGGGCAGGTCGAGCAGGCTGTGCGGGGTGAGCGAGCCGATATCGCCCACCTGTGCTGCCGCACCCTCGGGCAGGCGTTCGCCGAGGATGCTGATGAGCCGCACGGTGAACAGGCTGCCGATGACGGCGCTGCCCAGCGACGCGCCGATCTGCCGGAAGAAGTTGTTCGCCGCGGTGGCGGTGCCCACCATGCGGCCCGGGAACGAGTTCTGCACGATGAGCACGAGGATCTGCATGTTGGCGCCGAGGCCCATGCCCATTACGGCGATGTAGCAGCAGAACTGCCACAGCGGCGTCTCGGGGGTGATGGTCCCCAACAGCACCAGCGCGATCGCGAGGGCGGCGGCGCCGGCGATCGGCATCCACTTGTACCGGCCGTATCTGCTGACGAGCCAGCCCGTCCCGAGCGACGAGAGGAGCATCGCCCCCATCATCGGCACCATCAGCAGTCCGGCGACGGTCGCGTCGGCGCCGAAGGTCATCTGCAGGTGGGTGGGGAGGTAGCCGATGACGCCGAACATCGTCACGCCCACGAGCAGACCGCCGAAGGTCGCGAGATTGAAGTTGCGGTCGCGGAACAGCGCCGGCGGGATGATCGGCTCGGCGGCACGGCGCTCGGCGAACACGAACAGCACCGACAGCACGATGGTCGCGGCGATCAGGCCCAGGATGACGGGCGAATTCCAGGCGTAGTCGTTGCCGCCCCACGACGCCACGAGGATGAGACTCGCGGTCGCACCGGCGAGGGTCATCATGCCGAACACGTCGATCTTCGGCCGGGAGGTGCCCTTCGGCAGGTGCAGCAGAGTGATCGCGGCGATGAGGGCGACGATGCCCAGCGGAACGTTCATCCAGAACGTCCAGCGCCAGTCGACCTGCTCGGTGAGCCATCCGCCCAACAGGGGCCCGGCGACCGACGACACCGCGAACACCGCGCCCATGATGCCCATGTACTTGCCGCGCTCGCGGGCGGGGACGACATCGGCGATGATCGCCTGCGACAGGATGATCAGGCCGCCGCCGCCGAGCCCTTGCACGACGCGGGCAGCGATCAGCACGCCCATGTCGGGGGCGAGGGCGCCGATGACCGACCCGGCGATGAACAGCAGGATCGCCGCGATGAGCGGCGTCTTGCGCCCGATGAGGTCGCTCATCTTGCCGTAGATCGGCATCATGATCGTCGAGGCCAGGATGTAGGCCGTCATGACCCACAGCATCTGGTCGACGCCGCCGAGCTCTCCCACCATCGTCGGCATGGCTGCGCTGAGCACCGTCTGGCTGAGCGAAGCGAGGAGCATCGCGAGGATCAGGCCGATGAACAGGAGAATGATCCCGCGGCGGGTCTCGTGGGACTGCGGGCGTGGCGACGTGGCGGTCATGGCAGGGTGCGGAGGACCTCTCGGAGCGTGTGCAGGCTCTCGTCGAGCCTGCTGAGGACATCGGCGGGCTGGCCGCCGTGTTCGATGGTCTTGCGGATGCTGAGGCGCAGCGCGCCGGAGCAGGTCATCACGAGGATCTCGGCAGCCGCGTCGATGTCGTCGAGGTGGCTGAAGTCGCCGGCGGTGCGCATCCGCTCGGCCACCGCCGTGGCAGTGCGCTGCTCGACGCCGTGCATCCGCACCCACTGCCGCTGGATCAGGTAGGGATACTGCACGATCAGCGACCGGCGCTGTGCCACCAGGTCGTCGTCGTCGGGTGTGTAGACGCCCAGCAGCAGTCGCGACAGGTCGCTGATCAGATCGCCGGATGCCGCGGTGCGGAACTCGTCGAGCTCGGCGTCGCTGGGCAGGCCCTCGTGGAGCCCGACGATCGCGTCTTCTTTGGTCGGGTAGTAGTTGAAGAAGGTGCGCACCGAGATGTCGGCCCGGTCGCTGATCGCGGCGACGGTGGCTCCGTCGGGGCCGTGTTCGAGAGCGAGGTCGACGGCGGCGCGGTGGATGGCGTTGCGCGTCTCGCGCTGCTTGCGTGCCCGCAGTCCCTCGTTCTCCCTCGCGCCCGCACTCATCCGGCAATTATTGCACGTCATGCATTTCTGCACGACTGCAAATAGTCGCGCCCGAGATGCTCGCGGTCACCCAGACCCTGCAGAGCCGGCCATGATCACCGCTCCTGGACGATCATCCAGCGGTGACCGCTCGGGTCGATGATCGTCCCGACGAGACGGTCGTCGTCGGGGTCCGGCTCCCGCGTCACCGTCGCGCCGGCCGCGCGCACACGCGCCAGCGCGGCCGCACAGTCATCCACCTCGATGACCAGCGACATGGGCGCCCCTCGTCCGGCAGCCGGCGGTTCGACGCCGTAATCCGGGTAGCTCTCCGACAGGAAGACGAGGCTCTCGCCGATCGCGAACTCGGCGTGGCCGATCCGGCCATCGCTGTCCACCCACGGATCACCGCGCATCTCCGCGCCCAGCGCCTCGACGTACCAGGCGAGTGCCGCACGCCCATCCGCCACACAGAGATACGGGGTGACCGACTGCTCAGTCATGGCGCTCAGGGTACGCCGGTTCAGCCACGGCATCCACACCCGGTGACTGTGAGCGTCCAGAGCCCCGCACAGTCCGGCATCCACTATTCGGTCTTGCTAGGTACCGGTACTCGGTGTTACCGTCTACCGGTAATCAGTATCACCGAGTAGATGGGCGTCGCCATGGGCAATCAGATGACTGAGATGCTCAAGGGCACCCTCGAGGGCATCGTGCTCGCACTGCTGTCCGTGCGTCCCGCGTACGGGTACGAGATCACGGCGCACCTGCGCGACAAGGGGTTCTCGGACATCGTCGAGGGCACCGTCTACGCGCTGCTCGTCCGCCTCGAGCAGCGCGGCCTGGCCGACGTGGAGAAGGTCCCGTCCGAGAAGGGGCCGCCGCGCAAGGTGTACTCGCTCAACGCGCAGGGGCGCCGGCAGCTCGACGAATTCTGGGAGACGTGGGGCTTCCTCGCCGACCGCATCGCGCAGCTGCACACCGAACACTCCGAACACACAGAGGAAGGCAACTGACATGGTCGCCAAATGGATCGAGATCCTCACCGGGTCGCTGGATCAGAAGAAGCAGTACCGCCAGTACAAGGCGCGCATCGAAGAACTCGCAGAGCCCCACCGCACGGCCGCGAAGGCGATCGAGCGGTACCTCATGTCCTCGGCGATGGTCACCGATGGAGACACCCTGGTCACGATGCTCGGTGACCTGGCCGACCTGTGGGAGCGCGCCGCCGTCGACGGCACTGCGGTGCGCGAGATCGTCGGCGACGACCCGGTCGAGTTCGCGGAGAACTTCGCCCGCGCATACAGCGGAAAGCAGTGGCTCGACAAGGAGCGCGCCCGCCTGAACAAGGCGATCGACGACGCCGAGCGAGGCGAGCCGACATGACCGCGGCCATCCGGGTGCGGAGTGTGGAGAAGTCGTTCACGGACGTCTCCGTGCTGCGCGGCGTCGACCTCGACGTGGCGCGCGGCAGCATCTTCGCCCTGCTCGGCGCGAACGGGGCGGGCAAGACGACGCTCGTGCGCATCCTGTCGACGCTCGTCGAGATGGATGCCGGCAGCGCCACCGTCAGCGGCTTCGACGTCGCCACGCAGGCGCAGTCCGTGCGCGAGTCGATCAGCCTCACCGGGCAGTTCGCCGCCGTCGACGAGGTCTTGACAGGCCGCGAGAACATCTCGCTCGTCGCCCGGCTGCGGCACCTTCCCGATCCCGCCGCCATCGCCGATGACCTGCTGGCCAGGTTCTCGCTGATGGATGCCGGTGCGCGGCGCGCGGCGACTTACTCGGGCGGCATGCGGCGCCGCCTCGACATCGCGATGAGCCTCGTGGGTGACCCCGCGGTCATCTTCCTCGACGAGCCGACCACGGGCCTGGACCCCCAGTCGCGCATCGAAGTCTGGCAGACCGTGCGCACCCTCGCGGGCGCCGGCACGACGGTGCTGCTCACCACGCAGTACCTCGATGAGGCCGAGCATCTCGCCGACCGCATCGCGATCCTCCACGACGGGCGGATCATCGTCGAGGGCACTCTGGCCGAACTGAAGCAGGTGCTTCCGCCGGCGCAGGTCGAGTACGTCGAGAAGCAGCCCACCCTCGAGGAGGTCTTCCTCGCCCTCACCGCCAGGGAGCGATCATGAGCGCCACGCACTTCGTGAGCGACACCGGCATCCTCGCCGGGCGCTCGCTGCGCCACATCTTGCGCAGCCCCGACACGATCATCACGACCGCCGTCACCCCGGTCGCGATCATGCTGCTCTTCGTCTTCGTGTTCGGGGGCGCGATCGACACCGGTTCGTCGTCGTACATCGACTACATGCTCCCCGGCATCCTGCTCATCACGATCGCCTCCGGCATCGCGTACACGGCGTACCGCCTGTTCATGGACATGCAGGGCGGCATCTTCGAGCGGTTCCAGTCGATGCCGATCGCGCGGTCGAGCGCGCTGTGGGCGCATGTGCTGACTTCGCTGGTGGCCAACATGGTCTCGCTCGTGATCGTCGTCGGCGTCGCGTTCGCGATGGGCTTCCGCACCGGCGCCGGTGTCGGCGCATGGCTGGGCGTCGCCGGCATCCTGATCCTGTTCACGCTCGCCCTCACGTGGCTCGCCGTGGTGGCGGGCCTCTCGGCCAAGACGGTCGACGGCGCGAGTGCGTTCTCGTACCCGCTCATCTTCCTGCCGTTCGTCAGCTCGGCGTTCGTCCCGACCGACACCATGCCGGCGCCGGTCGCCTGGTTCGCCGAGAACCAGCCGGTGACGCCGATCGTAAACACGATCCGCGCACTGTTCGCCGGGCAGCCGGTCGGTGGCGAGATCTGGATCGCGCTCGGGTGGTGCGCCGGCATCCTCGCCGGGGCGTTCCTGCTCTCGATGGCGGTCTACCGGCGCAAGATCAGGTGACTCTCGGGAGGCGGTACTGAGTGTCATCTATACTGATCCTCAGTCTCACCCTCAAGGAGTTCTGATGGCCACGCCCCCGTACCAGCCGCCCGTCGCCGACTACACGTTCCTCTTCGGCGAGGCATTCGGGCTCGATCTCGTCGCCCGCGCGTCCGATGGCGAGCTGACGGCGATGGATGCCACGGAGATCGTCGCCGGCGCGGGTGAGTTCGCGGCATCCGTCCTCGCCCCCCTCGAAGCCGTCGGCGATCGCGAAGGCGCCCGGCTCGAAGACGGCCAGGTGCGCCTGCCCACCGGCTTCGCCGATGCCTATCGCGCGTTCGTCGACGCGGGCTGGATCACCGCCGAGGCCCCTGTCTCGGCCGGCGGCGACGGCCTGCCCGGCGCGGTGCGCGCGGGGCTCGGGGAGATCTGGAACGGCTCGAACGCCGCCTTCGCGCTGTGCTGGCTGCTGACGGCGGGGCAGATCCACGCGCTCGATGCCACGGCATCCGACGACCTGCGCGAGACCTACCTCACCAAGCTCGTCTCGGGCGAGTGGACCGGCACGATGAACCTCACCGAGCCGGCCGCCGGCACCGACCTCGGCGCGATCCGCACGATGGCGACGCCCCGCGACGACGGCAGCTGGGCGATCCGCGGGCAGAAGATCTTCATCACGTGGGGCGATCACGACGTCGCCGAGAACATCGTCCACCTGGTGCTGGCCCGCACCCCCGGCGCACCGGACGGCGCCCGCGGGCTCTCGCTGTTCGTCGCCCCGAAGGTGCTCGTGAACCCCGACGGCAGCCTCGGCGAGCGCAACGCGATCACCACGGTGGCCGTCGAGCACAAGCTCGGCATCCACGGCAGCCCGACCTGCGTGCTCGCGTACGAGGATGCGACCGGGTATCTCGTCGGCGATCTGCACGGGGGACTTGCCGGCATGTTCGTGATGATGAACTCGGCCCGCGCGGGCATGGGCTTCCAAGCCACCGGCATCTCGGACCGCGCCTACCAGCAGGCCGCGACGTACGCCGCCGAGCGTGTGCAGGGTCCGGTGCAGGGCCGCCCGGCCGGTGCGCCGGTCGCCGAGCACCCCGATGTGCGCCGGCTGCTGCTGTCGATGTCGAGCAAGATCTTCGCGATGCGGGCGCTCGGGGTCTACGCCGCCGACCTGCTCGATCGGGCCGATGCCGGCGGCGACGCCGCGCTGGCCGAGTTCTTCGTGCCGATCCTCAAGGGCTGGACGACCGAAGACGCCCAGCAGGTCACGAGCGATGCCATCCAGGTCCACGGCGGTATGGGGTTCATCGAAGAGACCGGCGTCGCCCAGCACTACCGCGATGCGCGCATCACCACGATCTACGAGGGTACGACGGCCATCCAGTCCAACGACCTCGTCGGCCGGAAGGTGCTGCGCAACGGCGGCGCCACCGTCGATGCGCTGCTCGCGCAGATCGACGAGACCCTCGCGCAGCTGCGCGGCGTCGACCACCCCGTCGCCGCGCGGACGGCAGACCGTCTGGACCGCGCCGTCGCCACCACGCGCCGTGCGACCGCGGACCTGCTCGCGTTCGCGTCGTCGCCCCGCGACGCGTACGCCGTCAGCGTGCCCTACCTCATGCTACTCGGCACCCTCGCCGGCGGCTGGATGCACGCGCTGGCCGTCGTCGCCGTGCTGCGGCACGAGACGCTGGATGAAGGGGATGCCGCGCGGCTGACGTCAGCGGACTTCTACGGCAGTCACCATCTGCCGCGCGTGCACGCCCTCGCCGACACGGTCGCCGGTGGGGAGATCGCGTAACCGCTGCCGAGGGATCGCCGGTTCAGGGGACGTCGTCGCCTGCGCGGGGGGCGGTGTCCTCGGGCGGCTCGGGCACGATGTGCAGTCCGCTCGGCGAGTTCGCCGTGACGGCCAGCGCTTCGATCCAGGCACGGTTGAGTGTCGGCGGACGGCTGCCGTAGTACTTGAACGAGATCGCCAGGCTGGGGCTGAGCCAGACCGACGTCCGCCCCTCCCCGACGCTCACATCGTCACGCCACGTGAACACGAAGCTCTCGCCCCGGCGGAGCTTGTTCGCGATCACGACCTGAAGGTGCGCGAGGACGCGGTCTTCGAGGTCGACTTTCGTACCGCTGTGGTAGGTGAGTTTGCCCATGTCGCGTCCATCCTGACACACGGCGAGGGACGCGCTGAGCACGCGGAAGGTTTAGTGTTTCGCACATGGGCACGATCTACTACGGCGGCTCGGCGACACCGATCCACATCGAGGACCGCATACTCGCGCATCTGAAGGTGGTCATCTCCACCAAGCTTCGCCGCGGCGAGAGCTTCACCGTGTCGTGGCAACACCCCGACGATCAGCCGCGCGGGCGCAGCACGATCTGGCTGCACCCCTCGATCCCCCTGCGGTTCGTCTTCGAGAACCCCGAGCCCCCGGCCCTCAGCCGCGAGTGGATCGCGAGTCTGGCCAACTCGGCGAGTTCGACCGGCGGCATCCAACTCGTCGCCGAGCATTTCGATCTGGATCAGGACGTGCCCGACAACAACGCGCCACAGGCGGTCGAAGTGTCGGACGACAACGACGGCACGGACTGATCGCGAGGTCAGCCGTCGACTCGTAGGCGGGCTTCTTCGGCGGCACGCTCGGCCTGCACCACCTCGTCGGCTGCGGCCGTGCGCTCCCCGTCGAGTTCTCCGGCCTCGGCGTGCGCTGACACGGCATCCTTCTCCACGCGTGCGAGCTCGGCCTCGAGCTTCTCGGCACGGTCGGACAGCTCTCGTGCCCGCTCCGCCGTTGCCTGCCACCTGCGGTCGACGTCGTCACGGCGGCGCATCGCGTCCTTGAGCCGGGACTCGGCCGATCGCAGGGCACGTTCGGCCTCTTTGCGCTCGCGGCGGGCGCGGACTTCATCGGCCGGCGGCGAGCTTCTCTCGGCCACCGCATCGATGTCACCGGCGAGGGCTCCCGCCAGGTCGACCGCGTCACTGCCCGATGCCTGAAGCGGCCGCACGAGCCGCCCCGAGGCCACGGCGGCCGCGGCCGCGCCGTCGAACATCGCGGCGTTCAGCGTCTCGACGACCGCTTCCAGCGTGCTCACGGTGATCCGTTCCCCGCGCTCGGCCGCGGCATCCCCGGCCTTCTTCGCGAGGCTGCGCACCAGCGCGCGACGCTCGCGGCTGAGCGTCGTGAGCGTGGCCGCGTCGAGGTCCGCCTGCGCCTCGCGCAGGGCCTCGGCCAGTTCCAGAGCTTCGGTGAGCTCGCCCGCGTGTTCGCGTGCGAACAGGTTCACGACCCACGCGGCCACGAGCGGCTTGCGGAGGGCGCGAATCTCGGCGGCGAATGCGGAATCCTCTGCCTCCTTCGCCCGGGCGTTGCGCGCCGCGGTGAACGCGTCCGGTGCCAGCGCATAGAGTTCGGCGGCGATGCCGTTGAGCTCCGGGGAGGTGGCCACCTGCCCATTGTGCCGCGCGCGGCATCCATCGGGCAGACTGCGACGCCGCCGGCCCGCCGGTGTGACATCGCGGAGTCGGGGAATCATCCCCCGGGGATGACGTCGCGTCAGCCGTGGAAGCGTTGGATGACGGTGACGTTACGCCGGCCGGCTGAGCAGCCGGGGGACCGGCGGGGTCTCGAGGTCATGGCTTCGACCTCCCCCGCCGGGTTCTCCGAACCCCCGCGGACGGCCCGCAACCTAGTACCGCAGGAACGCCTGCTGAATCGCAGCCGGTCCCAGGCCGCGCGCCAGGCAGAGCTGCAGCAGAACCCTGCTCTTCTGCGGATTGAGCTGGTCTGATGCCACCAGTCCGAGCCCGTCATCGTCCAGTTCGATGTTCCGGCCGACGTCGCCGCTCCCGACGCGCGAGCTGCGAACCACGGCCACACCGTCGCGGGCGACGTCCGCGAGAATCTCTGCCACCTCGGTGGACACGTTCCCATTCCCCATGCCGGCGATGACGATGCCCTGTGCGCCGAGGGATACGCTCGCACGCACGAGATCGGCGGGCATGTTCGCGTGCGCGTACATGATGTCGACGCGAGGCAGCGCGACGATGTCCGCCACGGTGAACTCGGTACTGCCGGTGTGCAGATGGGTCGGGCGACGGAAGTACCGGATGCGCCCGTAGCTCGCGGTACCCAGGAGCCCGGCGCCCGGCGAGACGAACGCCTGCACATCGGTGGTGCTGGACTTCGTGACGTCGCGCGCACTGTGGAGGTCGTCGTTGATGGCCACGATGACCCCGCGCCCCCGGGCATGCCGATCCGCCGCCACGCTGACCGCGTTGAACAGGTTGAGCGGGCCGTCTGCACTCAGCGCCGTGGCGGGGCGCATCGAGCCGGTCAGCACGACCGGACGTTCGGACCCGGTGACCAGATGGAGGAAGTATCCGGTCTCCTCGGCCGTGTCGGTGCCGTGCGTGATGACGATGCCGTCGGCCTCATCCGCCGCGAACACCGCGTCGACCCTCGCGGCGAGCCGGAGCCACAGCGCGTCGTTCATATCCTGGCTGCCCACTTGCGAGACCTGTTCGCCGGTCAACGTCGCCACATCGCCCAGACCGGGGACGCCGGCCATCAGCGCGTCGACGCTCAGTCCGCCCGAGCGATACCCCTGGGCGACCTGAGACGGCGCCGTGCCCGCGATCGTTCCGCCCGTCGCCAGAATGTGGACCCGGGTCATGGGCACCCCTTCCCACCGGCGGACGGCGAGCGCCGCGCATCAGGGCTCGATGGCATTCACGGTTCTTCGGTCGGAGTCGGGGTCGGCGTCGGAGACGGGCTTTCGGTGGGCTTCATCGACTCTTCACGCTCGGCGATCGCCTCGTGGAAGGCGGTGATGGTCGCGGCATCCACCGCTCCGGTCGGCTCGACGCCGAGCTCGGTCTGGAAGGCGACCACGGCGTCGGTCAGTGCCGGGGTCCACGCGCCGTCGACCGGGCCGTCCCAGAAGCCCAGGAGCTTCAGGGTCTGCTGGACCGCCGCTGTCGTCGCCAGTTCCTCCTGCGCCTCCGCTCCGCCCACAGCCAGCAGTTCGGCCTGCAGCGCGGCGGCCGTCGCGTTGTCGACGGTCCCGGTGACCGGCAGCCCATGCGCTTCTTGCAGGGCCTCGACGGCGCCGACGGTCTCCGGGCCGTAGACCCCGTCGACAGCCCCGCTGAAGTACCCGGCGTCTGCGAGATCCTGCTGCAGCGCCGCCACATACGCCGCCACGGCCGCTTCGGCCTGCACGGCCTGCTCGTCGGTGAGGCAGCCGGCGTCGGCGAACAGGCGCAGCCACGCCCACTCGAGGCCGACGGCGGCACTGTTGAACTGCTCCGATGCGACCGACAGTGGTGTCTCGTCGGTGACCGCTTCTTGAGCCGCGGCGAAGTCTGATTCGGCCAGCCTGACCCGGTCGACGGTGGCAGCCGGGGCAAGGGGGGTGGATGCCGGTGGCGTCCCGGTCACATCACCGGGAGCATCCGTGGCGCCCGCCTGAGCCAGCTCCAATTGCGCCTGCGCGTCGGCGAGCTCCTGCTCTGCGACGGCAAGACCCTGCTGCGCCTCCAGGGCCGCGTCGGCTCCCTCGAACGCGTCTTCGCGGGGATCGACGAGCTCCGCACCCGCCGCCCGGACGTCGCCGACGGTGGGAGCGGTGTCGTTCAGCACGTCGCCGTAGCGGTCGAGGGCCACGATGTACGTCTTGCTCGCTTCGCAGAACATGTCCGAGGCCGCGGCGAGATCGTCCTGGGCTGCGGCCACGGCCTTCTCTTTGGCGGTCACCTTCGCCTCGGCGCGGTCCACGCTGCTGACCTCGCCGGCGCACCCTGCCAGCGCGACCACGGCGAGCATTGCCAGCGCCGTGACCGTCGCGCGAGCGGCCCGGGCAGAGTGTTCGGTCACGAGCGTTCTCCCGCCGTGATGCGTCTCATCGTTGCCCCCTCCGGCATCGTGCGACGCCTCACGCGTCGACCCACGATCGACGCTATGAGCGGGCTGCGCTCTCGCGAATCATCCGTCGAGTGTGATTGTCGGTGCTCGGCGATCCGCAGCGGCTAGGGCAGCGCGACGACCTCGTCGTCACCGGCGCGCGGGGTCACGTCCTGCAGCGCCGGAGCGGTCTCCTTCATCGTCACGACGGCGGTGAACGTGATGACGCCGAGGGCGAGGAGGACGATGGCGGGTGCCAGCAGCGACTGGGTCGTCTCGACCAGCCACGTCAGCAGCACGGGGCCGAGGCCCCCCGCGATCGCGATCGCGGGGGCCGACCCGACGGCGAGGCCGCTGTAGCGGACCGCGGTGGGGAAGAGCTCGGCGAGCGCGGCCGACCCCGCACCCGCGAACGGCGCGAGCACGAGCCCGAGCAGCGCACCGCCGACGAGAGCGGCCGGCGCGTCGCCGCTGGTGAGGAGCAGGAACACCGGGAAGGCCGCCACGATCGCGGTGATGGGGGTGCACAGCATCACCGCCTTGCGCCCGACGATGTCCGACAGCGCGCCCAGGAACGGACAGAGCACGAGGATCACGAGCAGTCCCGCCATGCTCACGGACAGCGCCCGGATCGAGCTGACCCCTCCGACCTGCACCAGGATCGCCGGCACGAAGGCGGTCACCATGAGCATGGTGGTCGTCGTGGTGACCACGATCCCCGCGACCTGCAGCAGCTCGATGCTGTGGTCGGTCAGGGTCGCCCACAGCGGCATGCGTACGACGCGCTGAGACCGTTCGAGGGCGGCGAAGCTCGGGGTCTCGGTGGCTGCGAGTCGCAGGTACAGACCGATCAACCCGATCGGCAGGGCGACGAGGAAGGGGATCCGCCATGCCCACTCGGCCATCGCCGCACTGCCGAGGATCGAGGTCATGGCGGTGACCAGCGCCGCGGCCGCGATGGTGCCGAGTATCTGCGTGAAGAACACCCAGCTTCCGTATCGGCCCCGGCGCCGCGGGGTCGCATGCTCGGTCACGTACGCGATCGCGCCGCCGAGCTCACCGCCCGCCGAGAATCCCTGGAGCATGCGCGCGATCAGCAGCAGAACCGGCGCGACCAGGCCCAATGTCTCGAACGACGGCAGGAGTCCGATGGCGACGGTGCTCACCGACATCAGGAGGATGACGGCAGACAGTGCGCGGCGACGCCCCGTCCGATCGCCCAGATGCCCGAACATCAGCGCCCCGAGCGGACGGGTGATGAACGCGACGCCGAACACGGCGAAGGCCGCCATCAGACCGGCCCCGGGGCTCATGGACGGGAAGAACTGCGTCGCGATGATGGGTGCCAGGAAGCCGTAGACGCCGAAGTCGTACCACTCGACGAAGTTGCCCGCGGACGCGGCGATGACGGCACGACGCCGACCGTGCGGCTCAGGTGCGCGCGGCGCCGGGTCCGTCGCCTGCGGATGCCGATCAGGTGTCCCCACGAGCTCACACTACGACCGCACGCACCCGGGGCGGAAGAGAGCGTGGTCGATCCGTCGCCGATGCAAGCCGCTCGCCGACTGGCTGAGCAGGCTCGCGAACGCCCGGCTCACGCGGCTGACGTGGCGGGCGATGATCAGTCGGTGACGGTCAGTCGTGCGCGCGCGATGTTCTGGACGCGTGCGTGCGGGCTGATCGGGTCGGCCTCGGTCTGCGCCGCCACGCGTGCCGAGAGGAGGTAGGTTCCCGGTTCATCGAGGACGAGTTGCTGGTCGATGGCGAGCGATGGTGCGGGCTCGAGCGCGATGGGGTCGCCCAGTCGGCCGCTCCCGGTGAAGTCTGGCCGCACTTCGACCACGATGCCGCCTGCAGGTGCCTCGACGTCGAGATGGATGTCGAAGGACTCGCCGGTCCGGACGATCGCGTGGTTCCGCCCGTTGATCGTGAGCGTGGCGACGGGTTGCACGCCGCCACGCGCCTCGACGGAGGCCGGCAGCACGATCTGGCCGTCGGAGACGCGGTAGACCGAGGTCGGTGTCGGGTCTTCGTCGCGCTCGACCCACGCGACGAGTTGCCGCAGTGCTGTCTCGAGCGCACCCAGGTATGCGACGGTGCGGTCAGGGAACTCCTGCGGGTCGTCGTCACCGTGCAGGGCGTTGTCGATGAACCACAGCCGGAACCGGTCGTCCACGGTCGCTCGGAGGTGCTCCTGAACGCGAGCGCGATACCAGTAGGCCTGCCACGGGAACGCCTCGCGATCCAACAGGCAGGAGACGACGATCATCTTCCCGGAGATTCGTCCGGTCGGCAGCGTCCCTGCCGCCCCCTGAGTGAACAGCGGCCCGAGGAGCACGGGTCGCTGGGGGTAGAGGGGGGCGCCATCCTCGTCACGGAACTGGTCCCACACTGCGTACTCGGGTCCGGAAACCTGGTGACGGTCCCCGCAGCCTTCAGCGTCGCGCTGGGGCTCAAGGATCTGTCTCTGGTCCAGGCCGCCGCCGCCGAGACGTCCGCAGCACTGCCGACCGCCGGCATCCTCCAGGGGATCTTCGAAGACACCCTCGCCGACTCGGAGCTGTCCGAACTCGACTGGTCTGCGATGGCCGAGATCACGCGGCGACGCGAAGGCTGACGCCGCGCACTACGGGTCACCGACCAGCTCGGCGCTGATCCGACGCAGGTCCGCCAGCAGCGATCCGATGAGGATCCAGTGAGCGGATGCCGGCGGCCTCACCTCCAAGGGAGCGGCGTGCCCAGCGCGGCGACCCGGACTGTCCCCGTGTCGCGCCACACGATCTGCGCCACTCAGCCGCATCGCTGGCTGCGAGCGCCGGAGCGAACGTGAAGACAGTCCAGCGGATGCTCGGCCATGCCAGCGCAGCGATGACCCTCGACACGTCCAGCGACCTGTTCGACGACGATCTCGACGCCGTCTCAGACATTCTCGACCGTGCCCGTTCCCGCTCGATCTGAGGGGGCGGTCTGACCGGTAGCCCTGTCAAGCACGAGAGTGTCAGCGCACACCCAACGGTCGGCTAGTTCGTGACTCGACCCTGAGCGGATACGGGTGCCACGGCCCTCCGGAACAGCGCAATGCTCAGTCCCCCGCCGATCGCGGCCCCGAGCAACTGTGCACCGATGAAGGGCAGGACGGAGGTGGGTGCGATGCCCGCGAAGGTGTCGGTGAAGATGCGCCCGACGGTGACGGCGGGATTGGCGAACGAGGTCGAGCTGGTGAACCAGTACGCCGCTCCGATGTACGAGCCGACGGCGGCGGCGATGACAGGGATGGTGCGGTTCGCTCTTGAGAGCCCGACGATGAGCAGGATGAGACCGGCGGTGGCGACGGTCTCGGCGAGGAACGTCGCGGGGGTCGCGCGGTCGGTGGTCGAGATGGCGGTCGCTGTGGCGAACATCGCGTTGGCGAGGATCGCCCCGCCGATGCCGCCGGCGAGCTGCACGACGATGTAGACGCCGAGCGCGCTGGGGATGAGTCCGGTGCGATCGCTGCGGCCGAGGGCGAAGTCGACGACGGAGACGACCGGGTTGAAATGCGCTTCGGAGACCGGCGCGAACAGCAGGATGAGCACGCCGAGGCCGAGTGCGGTGGCGATCGAGTTCTCGAGCAGCTGCAGACCGGTGTCGGTCGACAGTCGTTGTGCGGCAATGCCGGAGCCGACGACGATGGTAACGAGTAAGCCAGTGCCGAGAAACTCGGCCAGAGCGCGGCCCCAAAGCGGGGCGTGAGTGACGGGGGCGTCGACGGTCACGGGGCGGTGGCCGCGCGGGTCGGGGTACCGCTTACCGGGGTAGAAGGGGCAGGCATCGCCGCAGCCCATGGTCACGACTGCATCGGCGGCGCGCACGACATCACCGGCCAGGCGATCAGCCCGCGGGATCGCGCAAGACCATCCAGCCCGAGGGCGCTGCTCACGATCCGCCCCCGGCCGGCAGGAGCTCGGTGATGAGGGTCTCGACGCGGGCACGGATGTCGTCTCGGATGCGACGAACAGTCGCGTCGTCCTGGCCCGCCGGGTCGTCCAACTGCCAGTCCTCGTAGCGTTTGCCGGGGAAGATAGGGCAGGCGTCGCCGCAGCCCATCGTGATGACGACGTCGGACTCTTTCACCGCGGCCACGGTGAGCAGCTGCGGGGTGTTCTCGGCGATGTCGACGCCGTCTTCGGCCATCGCCGCGACGGCGACCGGGTTGATCTGGTCCTTCGGCTCAGACCCTGCCGAGAGCACCTCGATGCGGCCGCCGGCGAGCGACTGCAGGTAGCCGGCGGCCATCTGCGAGCGGCCCGCGTTGTGAACGCAGACGAACAGGACGGTGGGCTTGCTGCTCATGGACGGTCTCACCTTCTCTCCACCAAAAGCATAGACCAGGATCTATCGATCATGTGGCTGGCTGCTCGCCGGAATCGGTGAACAGTTGGGAGAGCAGCGCACGCACGCGCTGGTCGATGTCGTCGCGGATGCGGCGAACGGTGTCGAGGGGCTTGTCGACGGGGTCTTCGAGGTCCCAATCGAGATAGCGCCGCCCGGGGTAGACGGGGCACGCGTCGCCGCAGCCCATCGTGATGACCACGTCGGCGGCCCGCACCGCATCGTCGGTGAGCGGTTTGGGAAACTCGCCGCCGACCGAAACGCCGATCTCGTCCAGCGCGGCCACGATCGCGGGACGAACGGCGGTCGCCGGCGCGGATCCGGCGGTGCGGACGACGACGCGGCCGCCGGCGAGCTGACGCAGAATGCCGGCGGCGAGCTGGGACCGGCCGGCGTTCTGGACGCAAACGAACAGCACGGTGGGGATCTTGCCATGGTGGTCAGTGCGCTCGAGGTCGTCGAGCCGGGATGCCGCGAACGCGGCCGTGCGGGAGGCGAGCATGGGTGCGCCGTCGCGCGGGGCGAGGAGGTCGCGGCTGTCGGACACGTAGCGGGCGACGGTCTCACGGTTGAAGGTGCCCCGGTAGCGCGCGGCGAGGTCGTCGATCACCCGGCTCCAGTCCGGGGTCGCGGCGGTCATCGGCGCCGGGCCGAGAAGTGCGTCGACCCGCTCCCGCTGATCGGGATGGATGGAGTACCAGACCCGGCGGCCATCCCGCTCACGAACGACCATGCCCTCTGCATGGAGCGCCGCCATGTGATGACTCACCGTGGGCTGACGCAGCCCGAGCTCGTCGGCGAGCTTGCCCACGAGGGCGCGCGCCCCGGGGGCATTGTGGATGATCTGCAGGATGCGGGCCCGCGTGGGGTCGGCGACCACACTGAGTCCCGGCGTCGCCGCGTGCTGAGCCATAGACGTCAGTCTATGGCTGACGCGCCATCGCGGTCTGGTCAGATTCCGTTCACGCGACTTCGCCGCTCGACCATGATCGTGTCGCGCCATTGGCCGGCGTGCGGCCCCAGCGTGGAACGGGCGATCTGCTCCCGCCTGCCGACCACGCGAAAACCTGCCCGCTCATGCAGGCGAATACTGGCGGTGTTCTCCGGGAAGATGCTCGACTGGATCGTCCAATACCCCTCATCTTCTGCGGCGGCGATGAACCCGTCGAGCAGCAGTCGCCCGACGCCTTTGCCTCCGTGTGCGGGATGCACATAGACGGAGTGCTCGATCACGCCGCTGTAGACCTGCCGCGAGGAGACGGGTGATGCCGCAACCCATCCGAGAACCGTGCTGGAGTCATCGACGGCGACCAACCTGGCAACGTGGAGCTTCCCGGCGTCGAACTGCTCCCAGGCCGGCGTGAGGGTCTCGAATGTCGCCTCGCCACCCGCAATTCCGGCGGCGAAGATCTCCTCGACCTGTGGCCAGTCCGCCGCCGTCATCGGCCGGACCTGCGTCATGAGCAGCAGGAGCTTCCGCCGCCGAGCTCGGTGGAGCACACGCCCGTCGCGGGGAGCGTCAGCTGCACCTGCGTGGCGGAGCGCATGTCACCGTCGAGCCATGCCACGACCGAGCGAACCTGCTCGTACCCCGTGGCCAGCAGGAAGGTGGGGGCACGGCCGTAGGACTTCATGCCGACGATGAAGAATCCGGCATCCGGATGCCGGAGCTCATCGAAACCATGGGGTTCGACCGTTCCGCAGGAATGCAGGTTCGGGTCGATCAAGGGAGCCAGCCGTGTCGGCGCTTCGACGATGTCGTCCAATCCGAGACGAACTTCGCGCAGCATCGCCAGGTTCGGCCGGAAACCGGTCGCGCTGACCACCACATCGGTGTCGTGGGTGACCGCTTCGCCACGGCGGCGGCCGGCGAGGCGGGCGCCGTCCCCGTGGCGGCTCACCTGGAGGATCTCGAACGAGTCGATCTTCTGGACTTCGCGCGTGTCGACGAGCTGGTCGACGCGGGAGCCGAGCCGCGCGCGGTCAGCGAGCTCGTCGTCGCCCGAGGAAGACACCCGGACGGCAGAGGCTTTGCGGATCAGCCAGGTCACCCGCGTGGCCGGATCTGCCTTCGCGAGCTCAGCGAGGGCGATGAGCGTGTTGGCGGCAGAGTGTCCGGCGCCGACCACCGTGGTGTGCTTGCCGGCGAACCGTGCCCGGTCGACACCGAGAACGTCCGGCAGAGCATGCAGCACCAGCCCCTCGACGTCCGCTGCACCGATGGGCTCGAGCCCGGACGAGCTGAGGGGGTTCGGGGTGGCGTACGTGCCGGAGGCATCGATGACCGCTCGGCCGGTCAACTCCTCGAGCTGTCCGTCGGCGGCCTCGAGGCGGACCAAGAATGGGGCGCGCTCGCGACCGGCGGTACGGGTGCGATCCATGCCCTCGCGGGTGACAGCGACAACACGGACGCCGTAACGGATGCGAGGGCCGATGGCGTCGAGCCCGGCGAGTGGTGCCAGATACTCATCGACGAGCTCGTGCCCCGAAGGGGCGCGGCTCTCGTCGGTCGGCGCAGCCCAGCCGGCCTCCTCCAGCAGCCGCCGCGAGGCGGGGTCGAGCAGGTGACGCCACGGCGAGAACAAGCGGGTGTGTCCCCAGAGGCGGATGGAAGCCGCGGGTTCGGTTCCCGCCTCCAGCACGGTGAAGTCGATGCCCCGTTCGACGAGGTTGGCCGCGGCGGCAAGTCCGATCGGGCCCGCACCGATGATGATCACCGGCAGCGTCGCGAGTCGGTCGCTGACTACGGCGCGAGGAGTCAAGTCGAGCAGGGTCATCAAAGCCTCCGGTGAATATCGATGAACGTCGATGACTAGTATCGCTCGCTCTATCGACAACTGTCAATATCTATTATGATCGATATATGATCAGCACCCTCGAGGTCACGGACGTTAGTGCGACAAGCGGGGTGTGCTGTGCGTCGCTGGTGACGGAGCCGATTGAGCAGGCGCACGCCGAGCACCTCGCGGCGACGTTGAAAGCACTTGCCGATCCGGCCCGACTGCGATTGCTGTCCCTCGTCGCGTCCTCCGCCGACCAAGAGGCATGTGTCTGCGACCTGATCGAACCCGTCGGGCTGTCACAGCCCACCGTGTCGCACCACTTGAAGGTGCTCACCGAGGCAGGATTCCTGTCGCGGTCCAAGCGAGGAACGTGGGCCTACTACCGGTTGCGACCAGAGGCTCTCACCGGTGTCGCCGACTTCCTCACCGTCTGAACGTACGAGCCCGCCTCATGTGTTGGCAGGCGCACGCACCCACCAACACCTGCCAGCACTGCCGCGCCGTAGCTCGAGATCGAGATCCCACCACCTACGGTGGGCACCTTGCTCACGGTGAGTGACCTCGCGAGAGCGCCACTGAGGGGCCACACCGTACGTGACACCGGCCCGACACCCGCATTCCCGCTATAGACCCTCTCGCCCGCGTCCGCTTCGATCTGAAGCGTCTGCGGCTTCATCGACCCAGATGCCCACGAGGCGCCCCGATCCGCGCGACGCCCAGATGGGGATGCTGATGAGTGACTGTTCTCGCGGTGCTGCTGAGTCGAACCGAATGCTTCGCAGGCCGTGTCAGTCGCCGGGTCCAGGGGTTGAACCGTACCCGGGTTGAGCGAGTTGCTCGAGTAGCTCGGCTGCCCGGGCGGCTCCGCCGAGCGACCGCAGTTGCACGCCGACGCGTGTTGCGGCGTCCCGGTATGACGGGTCTGTCGTGACGGTGTCGAGTCCGGCCGCGACCTGAGCCGTGGTGGGCGTGCCGGTCTTGAGGTTGACTGCTGCTCCGGTCCACGCGACGCGGGAGGCGATCTCAGGTTTGTCGAGGTCGCCTCCGGCGATCACGAGGGGGATGTCGTGGGCGAGCATCGCGAGCGTCCCACCCCACCCTCCGTTCGTCACGGCTACATCCACCCGAGGAAGGAGTTCGCTGTACGGCAGGAACCCGGCGACCCGCGTGTTGACGGGGACGGGGAACCCCAGGCCATCTTCTCCGGGGACGCCCGTCGTCACCACCACGAGAAGATCGTCACGGTCGGCCAATGCCGCGAGCGTGGGAACGATGAGGTCGGTCGGATCGATGTTCTGTGTCCCCTGCGTGACATGCACGACCCGTCGACCGTCCAGGTCACTCCTCCACCACGCCGGCAGCGCCAGCGACGCCGTCCGCGGCGTCCGGAGCTCGCCCACGAACTGGAGGAAGTCGGGCCTGTCGGTGCGCTCGAAGTCCAGCAGGGGGGATCCGCTCGCGACAATTAGCTGTCGTGAGAAGGTGATCTGCTCCATCGTCAGCCCACGCGGAGGGAGGCCGATGGATTTCTCGGATCTCGCGATCGCCTTCGCAAGCGATCGGGCGAGGAGCGGCGCAATCGCGCGGAGGGTGGCATCCCTCGCCTTGGTGAACGGGTTCGTGCCGGGCCACAAGCCCAGTCCGGAGGGCGGGCCCTGTGTTCCGGCGAGATTGAGCGGGATGATCGAGATCGTCGCCCATGGGCCGCCGTTCTGCGCGGCGTACAGCGCAACGCCGATCGAGACGTCGTCGCCGGCGATCGCATCCCACGGTTCCCTGACCCACTCGTCCCGAAGATCTTCCACCTGCGCGGAAGAGGTGTTGATGAAGACATCTTCGACGTTGATGAGCAGCTGACCAAGACCCTTCTTGCCCAGAAGCCGTGGGAACGTCGCGGCGAGGTCATTCTCATCGAAGTCGGGAGCGTGATGCCACGGCACGAGCCGGGCACCCGACGACTCCACAGGCCCGCGAAACGCCGCGCCCGAATAGATCCGCACGTCATGTCCACGGGCGACGAGCGCAGCCGCAACCGCGCGAATGGGGTTGATGTGCCCCGTGAACGGCATTGCCGAGAGCAGGAAGCGGGCCATGCGACCCAGAATGCCCTGCGGACCACGATCCCGCGACCGAGAGTCGACACAGTGTCAGCGCACACGACTCCCGGACGCGGCCGGCGTTTGATCGAGCAGCGTCCACGCGCATCCGAACAGTTCCGTGCACTGCTTGCAAAGGGATCCCGTCGACCAAGCCGGCGCTCGCGATGGACCCGCTTCCGCGCCATGCACGGATAGGGATCCGCCCGCGCACAGCTACCCGGCTTCCGTACCCGCTCCGCCTGGAGAATTTCCGGCACCTACCGTGGGCGAACTACCCACGGTAAGTCGGGACGCAAAGCGGCGACCGGGCGCACGAGATCCCCGAGATTCCGCGCGTCTCGCGGTTCGTCAGCACCCCGCCGACGCCTCGCGCCTGCGGTTATGGGAAAGAATGGGAACGAGAAGGTCCTCGAAGTGTTCCCACTCCCTTTCCCAGCGCAGATCAGCCCCACAAAAAGCAGGTCTGATCTGGTGAAACGTTGGCGGCAACGGTGGGATTTGAACCCTTACGGGACCGCATCACAGGGACTGCATGGAGTCACAGAACCCCATGAAATCAAGCATCCGAGATCTCAAACGCTGCATCGGATCTCATCCGATTCACCTCGATTGTTCCCGCAGACGTTCCCTCCCCGCCGACGCCTCTCTTCGTTCGTCGCCCATCTCGGGCCTGATGCTTTCGCACGGTGTCGAGACCGTCCTCCGAATGCTCGCGCCGCCGCTATGAGTGCGGCCTCGGCGACATTGCACGCTCCGAGCGACCCAGTCCTCGAACTGAGCGGCGGCACCTTCGGCCTCGTCTCTCACATCGACAGCCCCGCGCGCTCGATACCCGTGCGCTCATCAAACGGTGGATGAAGCAAAGTGCGGGACGCCGGCATCAACGCGGAGGAGTTGCTCAGGCAATACCGAGGGTGTCGCGGAGCGTGGTGCCTGGGTACTCGGTGCGGAAGATCCCTCGCCGCTGAAGTTCGGGCACGAGCTCCCGGCAGATGCGCGTGACGCCCTCGGGCATATATGGCGGGATGATGGTGAACCCGTCGCAGGCTGCGTTTCGGAACCAGTGCTCCATCTCGTCGGCGATCGTCGAGGCCGAGCCGATCAGGAACTGGTGCCCGGTCGCCTTCGCGCGGGTGCGCACCATCTCACGCAGGGTTGGGCGCTCCTCGACGATGATCCGGTGGATGTTCGGGTAGCGGCTCGCGTGGAGGTTCTTGCTCGACTCCGCCTCCTCAAGGGTGAGCAGACGTTCGACGGGAATGGGCGCGTCAGGATCGAGGTCGTCCAGCGGCACATCGAGCAGCAGCAGGCTGAGGTAGGCGATCCCGTCCTCGAGCTCGTAAAGTTCGGCGATCTCGTTCGCGATTTCCTGCGCCTCCGCATCCGTCGATCCGACGATCGGCACGACACCGGGAAGGATCCGCAACGCGGAGCCGTCCCGGCCGAACGTGTCCGCCCGGGCGCGCATGTCGGCCGCGAAACCGACGGCCTCGTCGAACTCGTTCTTCGCGGTGAAGATCACCTCGGCGTTGCGGGCGCCGTAGTCCACGCCCTCGGGCGACTGGCCGGCCTGCACGATCACGGGCCGCCCCTGCGGCGAGCGCGGCACCGTCATCGGACCGGCGACGCGGAAGTACGGACCGACGTGGTCGGCCGGGTGCATTTTCGACGTGTCCGCCCACACGTTCGCCTCACGGTCGACGAGCACGGCGTCGGGCTCCCAGCCGTCCCACAGCGCGACGGCTGCGTCGAGCCAGTCCTGCGCGATCCGGTAGCGCTCGGCCTTGGCCGGGAGCTCGCGCGAGAAGTTCTCCTCGCCCTCCGTCGAGGTCACGATGTTGACCGCCGCCCGGCCGCGGGAGAGGAAGTCGATCTGTGTCAGCATCCGCGCCACGTTGTACGGCTCGGAGAAGGTGGTCGACACGGTGGCGACGAGTCCGATGTGCTCGGTCACCGCCGACAGCGCCCCGAGGGTCGTCAGCGGCTCGATCTGGATGAGGTCCGTGCCGTCGCGGCGGAGCTTGTCTGCCAGGAAGATCGCGTCGAAGCGCGCCGCCTCGACCTCGCGCGCGACCCCCGCGATGTAGTCGAGCGTCATGACGTCCTCGGCACGGCTGCTGGGGCGCCGCCAGCTGTAGTTGAGGCGGCCGAACGGGCTGTAGAAGAGGACCAGGCTCATCGTGTCGCGGGTCATGTGACCAGCTTCACGCACCTCGCGCGGGCGGTCTTGAGCGGACGCGACCGCGACTGGCCATCCCGCGCCACAGCGCTCAGGCGGAATCGCGCACGATCAGCCGCAGCAGATCGAGCGACTCGACCGACACCGGGTCGGACTCGAGCGCCTCGCCGTCGACGACCCGCATCACGCGGTCGACGATCAGCTCGGTATACGCGTCGACGTTGATCTCCACGGTCGTCACGTTCATGCGGGCAATCGGGATGTTGTCGACGCCGATCACGGCGATGTCGTGGCCCGGGCGGAGCCCGCGGGACTGCATCGCCGACATCAGCATGAGCGCCATCTCGTCGTTGTGCGCGCAGATCGCCGTGACGGCGGAGTCGCCGCCGAGCCAGTCGTCCAGCGCGCGATTGGCGCCGTCCACGTCGCCCGGCACGAGCGAGTGCCGCCGGAGGGGAGGGAGGGAGAGTCCGGCGGTCGCCTGCACCGCGCCGGCGTAGCGCTCCTGCGCCACGAGCGCCACGCGCGGATTGTCCACGGCCGCGTAGCCAATGTGACGGTGCCCGCGGGAGTGCAGGTACTCGATCTGGATCGCACCGGCGCGCTCGTGCGGGAAGATCCCGTGCACACCCAGCAGCCGCACCGGGGAGTGCTCGGGGAGGGTCGGAGGCGTGAGGCCTCCCATCGACACCACGAGGTCCGGCGAGATCATGCCCCACAGTTCGGAGATCGAGTGCTGGTCCTCTTCGAACCGGTGGACGACGAGCACGAACCCGCGGGCGGCGAGCGCGCGGTCGAGCTCTTCGATGAGGCGGTCGGCCACGTAGCCGATCGTGTAGTCGCGCACCAGCGCGAGGACGACGTTGCTGCGACCGGTGCGCAGCGAACGTGCCGGCCCGTTCGGGATGTGGCCGAGCCGGTGCGCCGTCTCGAGCACGAGATCGCGGGTCGCCTGCGAGATCGCGCGGCCCGGGACGTCGTTCAGGACGTAGCTGACGGTGGCGCGCGACACGCCCGACGCCTTCGCCACGTCGGCCGTGGTGACGCGTTTGACCGGCGTGGTCTCTGCTGCCGTCATGCTTCCTCCTAGATAGATTCTGGCCCAGCCTGCCCGCTCCGTGCAGGAGCGACCAGCGGGGGCGAAGACGTCGTCTCCACCCCCGCTGTCGGCGGACGGGTCAGCGTGTGTACTCGGAGTCCATTCCCTCGAGCGCCTCCTCAGCGGTGGTGTCACCGGTGAGCATGCCCTGGAGGCCGGAGAACATCGCCTGCTCGATGCGGGCGTTGGGCCAGTACTGGTTCAGGAAGTGCACGGTGCGCTCCTGCTCGATGTAGTCCGTGATGAGCGTCAGTGCGTCGGGACCCGGGTCGATGTCGGGGTTCTGCAGCGCCGCCACGGGGCCCTTCATCGCCTGAACGTAGGCTTGGGCGCCCTCGGTCGATCCCAGGAAGTCGACGAACTCCAGCGCCATCTCCTTGTTCTTCGCGTTGGTGTTCACTCCCGCACCGCCCGAGCTGGCGGCCGCGAGGATGCCGGTCTCGGCGTCGTCCCCGCCCGAGAACGGCGCGAAGGTGATCTGGTCGTCGCCGACCAGGGTGCGCAGGGCCGACAGCTGCAGCGCGCTGGGCATGGTGCCGATCGCCGAGCCGTCGGCGACCATCGCCAGCATGCCGTCATTGTTGACACCGGTCGCGTCGGAGTTGAAGCATCCGGCGTCGATCATCTGCTGGTACTTGTCGAACGCCTCGACGTACCCGGGCTCCTCGGAGAAGCTGGTGTCGCCGGCGGCGATCTGCTCGTCGAAGTCGGGGTTCTCGCCGTACACCGTGGTCGGCGCGATCGAGTAGAGCGCGTTCTGCACGTTGTTCAGGGTCGCGCCGCCGACGGCGTACGCCACCTTGCCGGCATCGATGGCCGCCTCGCAGAACGGGATGACATCGGGCCAGGCTCCCGGCGGGGTCAGACCGGTCTCGTCGAGGGTGGACTGGTTGTACATCGCGCCGAACGCGTTGACCAGGTTGCCCATGAGATAGACGTCGCCGTCGTAGCTGAGCTGGTCCTCGATGAACTGGGGGTAGTCGTCGGCCCACTCGCGGTCGGTCAGCGGCTCGAGGAATCCGCCCGGCGCGATCTGCAGCAGCGCGCCGGGGTTGCCGTCGGCCGGCCAGATGTACATGACGTCGGCGGCACTGCCCGCGGCGAGCTGCGTGCGCAGCGTGGCCTGGTACTGCTCGGTGTCGGCGATCGTGACCACGATCTCGGCGTCCGGGTTCTGCTCCTTGTAGGCCGCCACGACGGCGTCGATGCCGGCCTTCTCCGAGCCCTTCCACGAGATCGTGAGGAGGTTGCTTCCCGCACCGGATACGCCGAGGTCGCTCGATCCGCTGCAACCAGCGAGAACGAGGGCGGCCGCGGCACCGGCCGCAAGGACGGCAGGCATTCTCTTCGAGAGCTTCATCACTGTCGATTACCTTTCATTGCTGTGTGGCGTCCGGGGTTCCGGACGTCCTCGCGCTCAGCCTTTGACGCCGCTGGCCAGCCCCTTGATGAGCGACTTCTGGAGGAAGAAGAATGCGATCAGCACCGGGATCACGCCGATGATGAGCGCGGAGAAGATCACGCCCCACTGGGAGGTGAACTCGCCGACGAAGCTGTAGACAGCGACCGGCACCGTGCGGTTGTTCGTCCCGCTGAGGTAGAGCAGCGGCTGGAGGAAGTCGTTCCAGATGAACAGTCCGTTGAGGATCACGACCGTGCCCGTGACCGGACGCAGCAGCGGGAAGACGACCCGGGTGAACGCCTGGAACCGGTTGGCTCCGTCGATCGAGGCTGCCTCCTCGTAGTCGAGCGGGATCTGCCGCAGGAACTGCACGTAGAGGAACAGCGAGAACGGGACGCGCAGGCCGACGTAGATGATGATGAGCGGCAGGACGCCGCCGAGCAGTCCGAGCTGGCGCATCGTCGAGTACAGCGGGATCAGTCCGAGCTGGAAGGGCAGCAGCAGGCCGATCATGAAAAACGTGAACGCCGCCGCCGACCACCGCGCCGTGATGCGGGCGAGCGGATAGGCCGCGAGCGACGAGATCGCCACGATCAGCAGGACGCTGACGACGGTGACCAGGATGCTGTTGACGATCGCCATCCCGAGGCCGGACGCGTTCCATGCCTCGACGAAGTTGGCGAAGGTGGGGTCTTGGGTGGGCGCGATCGGTGACGACGCGTCCGAGGCCGGGCGGATGGCGATGTTGATCAGGATGTAGATCGGGAACAGGAAGATGAGCCCGGCGATCAGCATCCCGACTTCGCCGGTGCCGGTACGCCACGTGTAGCGGTTCACGCGTTCTTCCCCGATCGGTTGAGCAGGCGGTACTGCACGATGGCCAGCGCGGCGACGAAGAGCGACAGCACCACGGCGATCGCCGCGCTGTAACTGAACTCGCCGTACTGGAAGGCGTTGCGGTAGACGAGCGTCGACAGCGTCTCGGTCGACTGCGCCGGTCCGCCCTGGGTGGTGACCCAGATCTGGTCGAAGGCCATGAGGCCCCGGATCAGCGCGAGCATCAGGTTCACCGTGATGGCCGGCGCGAGCAGCGGGCGGACGACGTACCAGAAGCGCTTAAAGGCTCCTGCCCCGTCGAGCGCGGCCGCCTCGAGCTGCTCCTGGGGAACTCCTTGGAGCCCGGCGAGGTAGATCACCATCGCGTAGCCCGAGAACTGCCAGATCATGATGACCGAGATCGCGCCGAGGGCGAGGTCGGGGTCGCCGAGCCAGTTCTGCGCGAGCTCCCCGAGTCCGATCGCCTCGAGCACCTGATTGATCGGTCCGCTCGGCGTGTAGATGAACTGCCACAGGAAGGCGACGACGACCGACAGCACGACGACCGGCGCGAAGAACACGAGACGGAGGGCGTTGCGGCTCTTGATCCGCGTGTTGAGCGCGAGGGCGAGCGCGAGTCCGATCACGTTCTCGAAGATCGTGACGACGACCGCGAGCGTGAGCGTGTTGACGACGGCGCCGACGGCTGCCTTGTCATTGATCAGCCGGACGTAGTTGTCGAAGCCGACCCAGCTCCAGTCGGGGTTCAGCCCGTTCCAGTCCGTGAAGGAGAACGTGATGCCCTGTACGGAGGGGATGATCACGACGAAGAGGTACGGGATCAGGGCCGGGAGGGCGAACAACCAGATCGTGTTGAAGCGGCGCCCGCGGCGCTGCGCGTTCGCCGAGCCGGCCTCGTCGTAGACGACGCCGTCATGCTCGGTGCGTGGCGCATGAGCGGTGGTGGTCATGGGATTCTCCGGTGATTCCTTGTCCTGGCTATCCACTGTGCGCCCCTGCCTGCGATGGGTGTTGACGTGTGGGGACGCCGTATTGCGCGTGGGGGACGCGTGGTCAGTAGAACTCGACGGTGTTGACGACGTTCCGCAGCGGGAGCCCGTCCAGAAGCCGTGTCGCGTTCTCGGCGAAGAGCTCCGCGATGAGGCGATCCTCTTCGACCGTGATCGCTGCGCCGTGCGGGCTGATGATGACATTGTCCATCGCCCACAGGGGGCTTGTCTGCGGCAACGGCTCCACCTCGAACACATCCAGTGCGGCGAATCCGATCGTGCCGTCGACGAGCGCATCCACGAGCGCGGACTCGTCGACTGTGGAGCCCCGTCCGACGTTCACCAACGTGACGCCGGGCTTCATCGCCGCGAACGCCGCGCGGTCGAACATGTGCTGCGTCAGGTCGGTCCCGGGGAGGGCGAGGACGACGGCGTCGACCGTGCCGAGCACCTCGGCGAGGCGGTCGAGCGTCACGACTTCCGATGCGCCCGGGACCTCGACGATGCGGCGGTGGACGCCGATCACGGTGGCGCCGACCGCGGCGAGCTTCGCCGTCACCGCGCGCCCGATGCTGCCGAGGCCGACGACGGCGATCCGCTGGCGGCTCACCCAGCCGAGCGTCCAGCGCAGCTCCCACTCGTGGCGGCGCTGAGCGCGCTGAAGCCGGTCGAGGTCCTTCGCGCCGGCGAAGACGCCGAGGAGCGCGAACTCCGCGAGCGGGTCCGCGTGGACCCCCGCCGAGGTGGTGAACACGACTCGCTGGAGGACCTCGGGGGACAGCTCCGCCTCTTTGACGTGGGCGCCGCCGCCTGCCCGTGACGTGTGGACCCAGCGCAGCCCGGGGTTGGCCTCGGCGGTCCGCCGGAGCGCGGCAGCACTCTCGTCGGGCAGGCCGTACAGCGCGTCGGCGCTGTCGACGATCGCCTCGAAGGCCGCCTGCTGCGCGGCGGTGCGGACGAAGGCGGGATCGCCCCCGTGGTCGCCGGGGTACCGCGACGGGGGCATGAGGGACTGGTCGCGCACGACCTCGACCCGCGGTTCGATCGTTTCAATGAGCTCGCAGAGCTCTTCGCTGAGAACCGTGGCGGCGGCGACCCGGAGTTGTTTCGACATCGTTTCAAGCCTAAGTACCCGATCCGGACCCGGCTTGCGCTTGTCCGCCAAGCGAAGCGACGTCCGCGCCAGTCAGAACTGCCCGAGGGCTTCCTCGACGATCTCGAGCTGGCGGATGGAGGTCACGAGCGGATGCCGCGGCGACTCGAGCAGACCGTCGGCGACGTGGGCGGCCATCCACGCCGCCTGCCGTGCGAGCGCCGCGTGCCCTTCCAGGCCGGTCGTATCGCGGAACGTGCCGATCAGTTCCCCGTCGCGCCCGTACCAGCCGAGCGGCGCGGGCATCGGAAAACGCCCCTCTACCCGGAGGCTCCCCTCGGTGCCCGCGATGATCGCATGGCTCGGCGTGAACGAAGCCAGGGATGCGCCGACCGTCGCCAGCCCTCCCCCCGCGAGCCTCAGCACGGTCGTGGACTGCGCATCGACGCCGGTCGGTGCGCGCACGCCGGACGCCGTGATGCCGATCGGGTCGCCGCCGAAATGCAGGGCGTGGAAGACGGCGTAGATTCCCATGTCGAGCAGCGCACCGCCGCCCAGCGCAGGATCGAAGAGCCGGTCGCGAGGGTCGAAGGCGAAGCGTCGGCCGATCTCAGCCCCCACCGACACGACCTCTCCGATCGCGCCGGACGCGATGAGCTGGTCGGCGACGTCGACCCACGGGTGGAACCGGGTCCACATCGCTTCCATCGCGAAGACCCCTGCTGCGCGCGCGGCAGCGACGATCTCCCTCGCGTCGGCCACCGAGGCCGCGAGCGGCTTCTCGATGAGCACGGGAACTCCCGCGTCGAGCGCGATGCGGGCCAGCGGCAGGTGGTGCGTGTGCGGCGCGGCGATGTACGCGGCATCCACCTCCCCTCGCGCGACGGCCTGTTCGTACGAGGCGAAGGCGTACGGGATGCCGAACTCGGCCGCGAAGGCCGTCGAGCGCTCGCGCGACCGTGAACCGACCGCCACGATCGTGTGATCCGTGTGGGTGAGGACCGCGCGTGCGAACGATCGGGCGATGCGCCCGGGGGCGAGGATCGCCCAGTTCAGGCGCGGCCCGCCGGTCAGGACGGGGAGGGCGGGTTCTGGCCAGGTCTCGTGCACAGGCCGAGCGTGGCTCGTCGGGCGTTCGGGCGGTTGACCGTCACCGCCGTCCGCTGGGACGTCGGTGCCATTCATCCTCGAGCATGCGATGGCGACGCAGCACGAGCAGCGCCGCGAGCGGGGCGACGAGCCCCACGAGCAGGATCACCAGCGGGATCGTCCAGCCGCCGACGGCGGCGTGCACGGAGCCCACGAGCGGCGGCCCCGCCGCGCCGAGCGCGAATCCGACACCCTGCACGAACGCGCTCAGCGCCACCGTGCCGCGGGCGGTGCGCGTGCGCACCCCGAGGAGGACGAGCACCATCTGCATCATGAACGGCCCGAGGCCCAGCAGCGCGACCCACACGGCCGTGCCGGTCTCGGGCGCGAGCAGCAGGCCGAGATAGCCTGCGGCGAAGCACGCGATCCCTGTCGCCGTGAGCGGGATCTGCCACCGCCGCCGACCGGCGACCAGGACGATGACGATGTTCATAGGCACGCCCATCAGCGCGAAGAGGGCGATGAGCCCTCCCGACGCGCCGAGCGGCACGCCGGCGAGATCGCGCAGCATGCTCGGGAGCCAGATGAAGAGCGTGTAGATCGCGAACGCCCCGTAGCCGAACACGGTCGCCAGCGCCCATGCCAGCGGCGAGTGCCAGACGCGCCCCAGGACGCCCGGCTCCGGTTCCACCTCCTCGAGTCCGGCCGGATCGTCCGCCGAGACCCCGCGGGCCAGCAGCAGCCACGGGAGGACGGCCGCGGCGCAGAGAGCGGCCCAGGTGGCCAGCGACACGCGCCAGCCGAAGGCATCCGCCATCCCCGCCGACATCGCCGCGGCGGCGCCCGTCGCGATCGAGAAGACGAACCCGACGACCGCGGTGAGCACGCTGATGCGCGACGGGAAATAGCGCTTGATGATCGCGGGCAGCAGCACATTGCCGATCCCGACCGCGCCCAGGGTGAGGGCAGTGGCCGCGAGGAGGGTCGCCGCGTCCACGGCGAGTCCGCGCAGCACGTGCCCGACGCCCGTGAGCAGGAGCACGACGATCACCGAGCGCTCGAGCCCGATCCCCCGTGCGAGGAACGGCGCGGCGAACCCGAACACCGCGAAGCAGACGGAGGGCGCGGCACCGATCACGCCGAGTGCACCCTCGTCGACGGGGAAGTCCGCCGCGATCGCGTCCAGCAGCGGCGGGATGGTCGGGATGGCCGTGCGCAGGTTGAGGGCGAACACGACGATGCAGCAGAACGCGAGCGCCGGCGGCCACGGCCGCGCCGCCGGCCTCATGCCATCACCAACGCGAGCACGACCATCACCGGCGCGCAGCCGAGCGTGGTGATCAGCACCGTGTCCCGCGCGAGCGTCACGGCCACCCCGTAGCGGGCGGTGTAGCTGAACACCATCTGCCCCGTGGGCAGCGCCGCGACCAGCACCGCCGCGAACAGGTCGGTGCCCGACATCCCGAATCCCCAGGCCGCCACCGCGTAAGCGATCGCCGGCATCACGACGCACTTGATCGCGGACGCCGTCAGCACCTGCGGGACGGGCGAGCCGGCTCCGAGCGGTCGCGCACCGCGCAGCGAGGCGCCGAAGGCGAGGAGCACGAGTGGGATAGCCGTCGCGGCCACCATGTCCAACGGCGCCATGAGCATCTCGGGGATGCTCCACCCCAGCGCCGCGACGGTGAGTCCCGCGGCCGACGCGAGCACGATCGGGTTGGTCACGAACGCCACGAGGATGCGCCGCAGGGAGGGCGTGCCGCCGGATGCCGCGATCAGCGCAGTCAGGAACGCCGGCGTCACGAGCACCGTCTGCATCAGCAGCACGATCGCGGCATAGTGCACGTCTCCGAGCACGAAGAGCGTCAGCGGCAGGCCGATGTTGTTGTTGTTCGCGAACCCCGACGAGGTCATCCCGACGACGGTGCGCCCGAAACCGTCGCGGAAGGCGAGCGCGCTGACCGCGGCGTAGGTCAGCGCCGCCCCGGCGAACGCCGCCACCGCGCCGAGCATGTGCGGCGACGCGAGGTCGGCGAGGTCGGCACGCGACATCACCGTGAAGAGCAGCGCGGGGGTGGCGGCCGAGAACGCGACGCGGTTGAGCACGCCGGGTCCGTCGCCCGAGAGGACTCCGGTGCGTCGCAGCATCCACCCCAGCGCGATGATCGAGCCGACGACGGCGAGCCCCGTCAGGACGCCGCTCACCTCACGGGCTCGGGCGGCCCCCACAGGCTGTTGCGGCCCGTCGCCGGGTCGACCCACAGGGCGCTGCCGTTGTCGGCGACAGTGGGTCCGGGCAGACGCGACACGTACTCCAGGCGGATGCCGTCGAGGGCCTGCTTCTCGGTGAACCAGAGCAGGATGCGGCCCTCGCCGTCGAAGGCGACGCCGTCGTGCCGGATCCCCTGGGCGGCGAGCTCGCCCATCCTGCCGAGGCAGTCCGCGGTGCCGGGGAACCCGAAGTGATGGATGCCGAGCTCGCTCGGTCCGTGGGTGCCGGCGCCGGTGACCTCCATAAGCTCGATGCGCGGCGGTCCTTCCTTCGAGAAGGAGATGCGGGCGTCGTGGAAGTGCTCCGGACCGGTGTGGTCGGCGTAGCGATCGGTGCGGTAGCGCGCGATCGGGCTGAACGTGTAGCCCGTGGCCGCGCTCCAGCGCTCGATCGCCTCCTCGAGGTTCGGGACGAGAATGCCGATGTGCTCGATGAGCGGTGCGGTCACGACAGGGCCTTTCCGTTGTGCACGAGTGCGTGTCGAATGGTGGCGAGGAGCGTGTCGAATCCGACACCCGCGCCCATGAGCGGGGGAAACATGTCCGTCACGTAGCCGACCGAGATCCCCCACTCGGGATCGGCGAACACGACAGAGCCCCCGGCGCCCTCGTGTCCGAAGGAGCGAGGCCCGAGGAGCGGAAGCTGCGGGAAGGGCAGCTGCACCCCGGATCCGAAGGAGATCGGAATGCCGAGCACCCGGTCGAACCCGATGGCCCGCGGGCTCGTCAGCTCGGCGAGCGCGTCGGTGTCGAGGAGCCGGACGCCCTCGACGGGGCCGAGAGTCGCCGCGAAGATGCGGGCGAGGGAGCGTGCGTCGGAGATCGCCCCGACGGCGGGGAATCCCGCGGTGCGGAACAGCGGGTCGTTGTACACGTCCCGCGTGCGCGCGATCCGGCCGATCTGTCCCGGCGGGATGACCGCCGCGTCGGCGGTGCGCACGACGCGGTCGGTGACGGCGGTGCGCGGTCGCAGGACGGGCCGCACCCGATCGGCGACCGCGTCGGAGATGCCGAACCAGGTGTCGGCGCCGAGCGGGGCCGTGATCTCGTCGCGGATGTGCTCCGCGATCCCGCGACCGGTAGCGCGACGGACGACGCCGTCGATGAGGGTGCCGTACGTGAACGCGTGGTACCCGTGAGCGGTGCCGGGCTGCCAGTACGGCTCCTGCGCGGCGACCGCCGCGTCCTCCGCGCCGGCCGCGAGTGCCTCGAGGGTGAAGGTCGGGTCGACGGCCGGGATCCCGGACTGATGTGCCAGCACCATCCGTGTCGTGAGCCCGACCGTCGACGACTTGCGGAACTCCGGCCAGCAATCGCCGACCGGCGCATCCAGATCGAGTCGCCCGTCGGCGTGCAGTCGCACGACCTGGACGGCCGCGATCGCCTTCGACACCGAGAACACCGACTGCACGGAGTCCTCGGCGTACCCGCCGGAGACGAGATCCACGACTGGTCGGCCGTCGCGGTATATCGCGAGGGCGGCGCCGCCCCCGCCCTGGGCCGCGACGACGCGCGCGAGGATGTCGCGCAACTCGTCGAAGGGCGCGTCGGCGGTGCCGGACGAGCTCACGTGCCAGGGGGCGGGGACGGCGTAGGTCATCCGCGGACTCCGACCGGCTCGAGCTCGCGACGGAAGTACTCGAGCCCCTGCGACAGCTCGCCAACCGGATCGAACGAGTTGTCGATCTCCTCGATCGCCCAGCCGCTCCAGCCGTGCTCGCGGAGGATGGACATCCATTCCCTCCAGTCGACCATGCCGGTGCCGAGGATGCGGAAGTACGTGAGCATCACGTCGTGGCGGGCTTTGGCGTCACCGCGGAGGGTGTGACCGCCGAGCGGTCCGATGCAGTCCTTCCAGTGCATGGTCGGGATCCGGTCGATGTGCCGGCGGAGCACTTCGACGGCGTCGCCGCCGTCGAGCGTGATGTGTCCCGCATCGGGGCAGAGCTGGACGGTGTCGGGGTCGGTGAGCGAGAGCACCGTGGCGATGTCGTCGTTGCGCGAGCAGATCGAGTACGCGTCGGTGTGGATCGCCATCTTGACGCCGAACGTGCGCGTAATCGCGCCGAGCCGGTTCATGTGCTCCGCGTACTGCTCGTGCACCTCACGGGCCACGGGCGCGGTGAAGTCCTCCGGAGTCGCGGAGTCGTCGGGGTCGCCGAGTCCGAACCGGGATCGCGGGACGTTGCCGAACGTGATGGTGTCCGCGCCGAGCTCGACGAGGAACTCGCAGTGTCGCCGGATGTAATCGTCGGCGCGCGGGATCAGCAAGGCGTCGCGCATGGCCTCCCCGACGTAGACGCGCCCGGGTCCGTAGCTCGACGTGAGCACCAGGCCCCGCTCGTCGAGCGCCCGGCGGAAGGCGGCGGCCGAGCCGTACGCGCGCAGCGCACCCTCGAAGCCACCGGGATCGGGCGCGAGTTCGAGTCCCTTGAGGCCCGCATCCCGCACGCCGTCGAGCATCCCGTCGAAGTAGCGCCGCGGGTCGGAGAGCACCTCGGCGTTCCACTCGGCGTGGCGCATCTTCGGCGTCAGCCCCCACCACGCGCTCTCGAAGAACGTGATGATGTTCGCTCCGAAGCGGATGTCGTCGGTCATGACCGCTCCGACCGGGGCACGTCGACCCATTCACCGGTGATCGCCGACTCGGCGACCGCGTCCATCACCTGCTGGATGTGGAGCGCATGGGCGAAGTCCGGGCGCTCGACGTCGTCGCCGTGGACGATCGCGCGGATGAACTTCTGGAACTGGATGGCGGAGATCTCGACGTAGCCGGTGCCGAGGCCCGCCAGGCGCCACCAGCCGTCGGGGTGCTCGGTGTTCGTGTGCACCGTGCGGAACCCGCGGTGATCGGTGGCCTCGTCGACATACGAGACGCGGAACTCCTCGCGGCTGTTCCAGTCGAACTCGACCGCGCCGCGTGAGGCGTCCAGCTCGAAGAAGAGCCGGTTCTTGCGGCCCGAGGAGTAGGAGCTCGCGGCGAACGTGCCGATGGCACCCGAGGCGAACTGGCAGATCCACACACCGCCGTCGTCGATGAGGTCGTCGTCGATGCGCTCGGCGTCGTCGCGCCATCCGGTCTCGGCGCCGGCGCCCTTGGAGCGCAGCAGGGCGTTGACCCGCACGATGTCGCCGAGCAGGTACTCGGCGGCGTCGACAACGTGGGATCCGATGTCGCCGGATGCCCCGGATCCGCCGGTCGCCTTGCGCGCCCGCCAGCGGTTCGGGTCGGTGTTGTAGAACCCGGTCTCCTGGAGATACGTGCCGCGGAACTGCAGGGGGACGCCGAGCTTCCCCTCGTCGAGCAGACGACGGGTGAACGCGATCGCCGGCGTGTGCCGGTAGTTGAAGCCCACCTGGGTGACGACGCCGGCGGCGCGTGCGGCCTCGACCATCCGCTCGGCCTCGGTCGAGATGTTGGTGATCGGCTTCTCGCAGAAGACGTGCTTCCCGGCGGCGAGGGCCGCGAGGGCGATCTCCTCGTGCAGCTGCGGCGGGGTGCAGATGTCGATGATGTCGATGTCGTCTCGTGCGACGACCTCGCGCCAGTCCGTCGCCCATTCGGCCCAGCCGAGGCGCGCCGCGGCGCTCTGCGCGACCGCGGCGTCGTTGTCGACGAGGACCGCACGGCGCACGGTGGCCCCGAGGTCCGCGCCGAGCGGTCCGACCGCGTAGGCGAGGCTGTGCGCCTGTCCCATGAAGCCGCCGCCGATGATGGCGACATTCAGTTCTCTCACTGTCGTTTCTCCGTTTTCTTGCTCGCAGCTCTCACTGTCGCCGGTTCTGGGCGGCCGCTCTTGCCCGGACCGGTCCGCGACTTGCGCGGGCGCGCCGACATCGGCCGGGCATCCCGTGCGGCGCCACTCACGAGGACTCAGGCGGAGCGAGCGCGCTGCCCGGCCGCGACGGACTCGTCGCGCTCGGCGACGGCGCGAGCGCGGTACGCCCTCGGCGAGGCGCCGTAGGTGCTCTTGAAGAGCCGGCTGAAGTGCGCGGCATCCCACAGTCCCCATCGCGAGCCGACGGCACTGACCGGGATATGGAGCGCCGCGAGATCGGCGAGCTCGATCCGGCAGTGCTCGAGCCGGCGGGAGCGGACCCAGCCGCGCACCGTGATGCCCTCGGCCTCGAACATGCGGTGCAGCGTGCGCGTGGACACGTTGGCATGCGCGGCGACGACGTCGGGACCGAGGTCGAGGTCGGCGAGATGCTCCTCGATGAAGTCCTTCGCGAGTTGCATGAGGCGGCCGCGGCCGTGCGGGTCTGCGGTCGCGCCCGCGTCGGAGCAGAGCAGCGCCATCATGCCGACGACGTGGTGCGCGAGCTGCCCGGGGTTGGTGGGGACGTACTCGCGCGACTGGCTGGCCAGCCCGTTCAGGAGGTGGGCGACGATGCTCGCGGTCCCGTCGGAGGTCGACCAGACGGTGGCATCGGCATCCTTCATCCGTCCCGCCTGCGGGCCGAGCGATGCGGCGGGAACCAGGATCGCCAGAACCGACGCGTCCTCCAGGGCCCGGATCTCGACCGGCGCGCTGTTGCCGAGCACCGTGAAGTCGCCGTCGCCGAGGTCGAGCTGCAGCCGGCCCCGCACCTGCGCCGGCCCCGTGCGGGCGAACAGGGCGAGATATGGCCAGCGGTCCGATTCCGTCGCGTCCACGCGGTATGTGCTGCCGCCGGGGATGTGCACGATCCGGAGCTCGTCGATCGAGCGATTCTCCACCGTCGCGGGTCGTTCTGCCGTGAGCGTCATCGCTCCTACCTCCTCGTAGTCCCGAAGCCGTGGTTACACGTGTAATGTCGGGTTTACTCGTGTACGTTACACGTGTCACTCAAGGATGACAAGTAACGGCGAGGTCACGATCCAGGCCGGTCCGAGGCACGTCATCCGCAGGCAAGCGCCCGTCGCGCCGACGCAACTGCGTGTGCCCGCGGCGACCTACCGTGACCATGTGCACACGATCGATCACATCGGCATCCTGGTTCCCGACCTCGAGGCGGCCATCGCCCGATGGGGCGTCGTCCTGCAGTGCGATTTCAGCCCGATCGGCCGCTACCGGTCCGCGCACTACGTCGATTCGGCGGACGGCATCCCCCACCTCCACGACGCCCGCTTCAGCGTCTCGCGGTCGCGCGCGCCGTACATCGAGCTGCTCGAGGCCGTGGGAGAGGGCAGCCACGCCCCCTCGCGTCTCGGAGTGCACCATTTCGCCATCCGGGTGCCGCGCGCCGACGTGGAGGCCGAGCGTCAGGGACTCGGCCTGATCGCGCACTCGCGCGAACCCGACGGCCGCATGCACATCTGCTTCACCGACCCGGCGGCGCTCGACGGGGTGTCGCTCGAGTTCGTCTCGGACTTCCCCGGTCCGATCCTCTCCGATGACGGCAGCCCCGCCTGGCGTGATCCCGGGACCGGCCAAGCGTCGCTGTGGGGTCCTGCGTGAGCGCGCAGACCATCGAGCTCCTCCCCGTCCACGACCTCGTCGGCGAGCTGCGCGGCGCGATCGAGGGGGAGGTATCGGATGCCGCGGGCCGCCGCGCGCTGTACACCACGGATGCCTCCAACTACCGGATCGTGCCCGCGGCGGTCGTCGCTCCGCGGACGACGGCGGATCTGCTCGCCGCCACCGAGATCGCCCGGCGGCACGGCATCCCCCTCACCCTCCGCGGCGCCGGCACGTCGATCGCGGGCAACGCGATCGGCCCGGGAGTGGTCGTCGACACCTCGGTGCACCTGAACCGGATCCTCGACATCGACCCCGCCGCGCGGACGGCCCGCGTCGAGCCCGGCGTCATCATCTCGTCGCTAAACCGGGCCGCCTCGCCGCACGGACTCCGGTTCGGTCCCGACCCGTCGACCCACATGCGGGCGACGATCGGCGGGGTGCTGGGCAACAACGCGTGCGGTGCGCACGGCCTCGCGTACGGCCGGGCGGCGGACAACGTGATCGAGCTCGACGTCGTCGACGGACTCGGGCGCCGGTTCACGGCCGGCGACGGCCTCGACCCCGTGCCGGGACTCGCAAACCTCGTGAGCGCCAACCTCGCCGTCCTGCGCACCGAGTTCGGTACCTTCGGCCGCCAGGTCAGCGGATACTCGCTCGAGCACCTCCTCCCCGAGAACGGAGCCGGTCTCGCCCGCGCGCTCGTGGGCACCGAGGGCACGGTCGTGACCATGCTGGAGGCGACGGTGAAGCTCGTGCCGGCGGCCCCGGCCCCCGCGCTCGTCGTGCTCGGTTACGCCGACATGGCATCGGCGGCCGACGCCGTCCCCGCCCTCCTGCCGTTCCGGCCGCTCGCGATCGAGGGCCTCGACGCCCGGCTGGTCGAGGTCATCCGCCGCCATCGCGGGGCCGGTGCGGTCCCCGACCTCCCCGCGGGCAACGGCTGGCTCCTGGTCGAAGCGGGAGGAGCGGATGCCGCAGAGGCTCTGGAGAACGCCCGCGCGATCGCCGCCGCCGGCGGGACGAGCGCCGTGCGCATCGTGCCAGCCGGCACCGAGGCATCCGCTCTCTGGCGCATTCGCGAGGACGGCGCCGGTCTGGCGGGTCGCACGCCCCAGGGCCGGCAGGCCTGGCCCGGATGGGAGGATGCCGCAGTCCCGCCCGCGCGGCTGGGTGCCTACCTGCGCGAGTTCGAGACGCTCATGCGCACGCACGGGGTCGAGGGGCTGCCGTACGGGCACTTCGGCGACGGCTGCATCCACGTCCGTCTCGACATCCCGCTGGAGGCGGACGGCACGGCGCTGCGCAGCTTCATGCACGACGCCGCCGAGCTCGTCGTGCGGCACGGCGGTTCGCTGTCCGGCGAGCACGGCGACGGTCGCGCGCGCAGCGAGCTGCTCGCGCTCATGTACTCGTCCGAAGCCCTCGAGCTCCAGGCGCGATTCAAGGCCCTCTTCGACCCCGACGCGCTACTCAACCCCGGAGTGATCGTCGACCCGGCGCCGCTCGATGCCGGCCTGCGGCGGCCGGCCGCACGCCCGCTCCCCGCCGCGGGCGGCTTCTCGTTCGCCCACGACGGCGGAGACTTCACGCGGGCTGTGCACCGCTGCGTCGGCGTCGGGAAGTGCCGAGCCGACACGGGCGGGTTCATGTGCCCGTCGTTCCAGGCGTCGAAGGACGAGAACGATGTGACCCGTGGGCGCGCCCGCATGCTCCAGGAGATGGCCAACGGCTCCCTGATCGCAGGCGGCTGGGACTCGGCTGAGGTGCACGACGCGCTCGACCTGTGCCTCAGCTGCAAGGCCTGCTCCCGCGACTGCCCGGCGGGCGTCGACATGGCGCAGTACAAGTCGGAGGTCCTGTACCGCAGCTTCCGTGGACGCCTGCGCCCGGTGTCGCACTACGTGCTCGGGTGGCTGCCGCGGTGGGCGAAGGTGGCGGGCATCGCGCCCCGCCTTGTGAACGCGGTGGCAGGCATCGGTCCGCTCCGTCGCCTCGGGATGCGTCTGGGAGGGATGGACCCGCGACGAGGGATGCCGGCGTTCGCGGCCACGCCGTACCGGTCCCGCAAGCGCCGGTCGCCGCACCGGCCCGCCGCGGGAACGCCGGTCGTGCTGTGGGTCGACAGCTTCAGCGACTCCTTCCATCCCGACGCCGTCGCCGCCACGATCGCCGTGCTCGAGGACGCCGGATACTCGGTGCGCATCCCCGACGAGGACCTCTGCTGCGGCCTGACGTGGATCAGCACCGGACAGCTCGACGGAGCGCGCCGCCGGCTGGCGAAGCTGCTCGACGCACTCGGGCCCTTCGCCGCTGCGGGCACGCCGATCGTCGGGATCGAGCCGTCGTGCACGGCCGTGCTGCGCGGCGATCTGGTCGATCTGTTCCCCGACGACGCCCGGGCGAGCGCGGTCGCGGGCGCGACGCGCACCCTGGCCGAGGCGCTCGAGGCGGCCGCGTGGCAGCCGCCGCGGCGTGACGGCCTCGAGGTGGTCGTGCAGCCCCACTGCCACCAGTACTCGGTGATGGGATTCCAGGCCGATCGCGAACTCCTCGCGCAGGCGGGCGTGCGCGTCACGGAACTCGCGGGATGCTGCGGCCTCGCGGGCAACTTCGGTATGGAGCTGGGGCACTACGAGACCTCCGTCAAGGTCGCCGACCACGCTCTCCTCCCGGCCATCGCGCAGATGGGAGAGGATGCCATCCTCCTCGCGGACGGATTCTCGTGCCGGACGCAGGCGAGCCAGCTCGCCGGGGCATCGGCAGTCACCCTCGCCGAACTGCTCGACCCTCGCCGCGCGTGACGCGGGGAACGGGTGCGCCGTTCCGGATCGGGTCTACGCCAGCGCGGGAGCGAGCCGCGCGATGCGGCGCAGGTTGGCGGTGTACTCCGCGGCGGCGCGCTCGGTCGCCTCGTCCAATTCCGCGAGCTGCCCCATGGGCAGGTGGAAGCCTCTGCCCGGGACGATCGCGCCGAGCTCGGCCAGCAACGGCGCGAGCGTGAACGTGGCGCCCATGGAGTGCGTGAGATCCGCGCCCGTGTGCACGGGGATCGCCGTGACACCCGCCAGCCCGTTCGCCGGATAGCGGTCGAGGAAGCACTTCAGCAGCCCGGTGTACGTCGCCTTGTAAGTCGGCGTCGCGAACACAGCCAGATCGCTGCGGGCGACGGCATCCGTCAGCGCCGCCATCGACTCCGACTGCCACCGGAGGACCTCGTCGAGGTAGTCCGCGAGATCGATCACGTCAAGGGTGCGCACGTCTGCCGGGATCAGCTTCTCGACGAGGGTCTCCGCGATGAGGCGCGTGCGGGACATCGGCTTGGGGTTCCCGACGACGATCGTGACGTTCAGCATCCTCGCTCCTTACTCGATCGTGGAACGACGATGCGGGGACCGACGAGCGGCCCCCGCATCGTCGAGCGCTTCGCTACTTGTCCGCCAGGAACGCGGCCTGCTCGGCGTCGAGCGCGGCGATCACATCCGCGGCGGTGTTCTGACCGAGGTACATCGCCTGGATCGACGACATCTCCACGGAGTCAAGCTTCGGGTCCTCCCAGAACTGGGCGTAGAACCCGACCGTCTCACCGGCCGCCTGCTTGTCGGCGAGCAGCTGGAGGTTGGGGTCTTCGATCGGCTCGTCGACCGGGATCGCCGGGAGCACGCCTGCGAGTCCCGCTGCGAAGGCGGCGCGCTGCTCGGGCTGGCTGAAGAAGTTCACGAAGGCGATCGCGAGCTCCTTGTTCTTCGACGCGGCATTCACCGCAGCACCCTTGTTGTTGTAGAGGAGGATGTTCTCCGTCGCGGGGTGCAGCTCGAAATTGCCGTCCGGCGCCTTTGCGACCCACGCCGTCTTCTGGTTGGTGGGGGCCATCGACCCCAGCGCCTCGCCGGAGACGAAGAGATCGTCCTCCGCGGCCTGGTCGATCGCGACCGCGTCGGAGGGGAAGCATCCCGCCTCGATCATGCGCTGATACTGCTCCATGCCCTCGACCCAGACATCGCTTTCGGCATAAGTGGACGTCCCGTCCGAGATCGGCTCCATCACCTCGGCGATCGTCCGGCCGTCCATGAGGTCGGCGTAGAAGCCGTTGAAGCCCCGCGAGTTGCTGGAGGCCGTCGCCGACCCCTGGGCGTAAGGGATCTTGTCGGCGGCCGTCGCGTCGGCGCAGAACTGGAACAGCTCGTCCACCGTCGACGGCGGAGTCAGGCCGGCCTCCTCGAGCGCGTCCATGTTGTACCACTGCGAGAAGCCGAGCATCGTCGTCGGCATCATGTAGGTCTTGTCGTCGGTCTGCGTGGCGCCCGCGATGCCCTCCGGGATCTCGCTGACGAAGTCCTCGCCGGAGAGATCCTCGAGATATCCGTACTGGGCGAGCTGCTTCTGGGCGACGGCGTTGCCCCACCCCGCCCACACCAGGAAGACATCGGGCGCCGAGCCCGAGCTGAGCTGCGTCGGGAGCGAGGCGAAGTACTGCTCGATACTCGCCTCCACGAGCGTCACCTCGACGCCTGGGTTCTCCTCCTTGAACGCCTCGATGACCGGCTTGAGCGAGGGAGCCTCGGTCGACTGCCAGGCGATCGTGATGGAGCCGCCGGGTTCGGCGTCGGATTCGCCGGCAGGCGTCGTGGAGCAGGCCGTGAGCGTGAGCCCGGCCGCCGCCACGAGAACGGATGCAGCAAGGATTCGCCGTTGAATCATGGGATTGCCTTTCGATGTGGGTGGGAGGTGCGGAGGTGGGCCGAGTCAGGGTTCGATCAGCCCTTGATGCCGCTCGCGAATCCCCGGATCAGGGACTTCTGAACGATGAGGAAGACGATGAGCACGGGAAGCATGCCGATGAGGAGGCAGGCGAACAGCACCGGCCAGTTGGTGAAGGCATCGCCGACGAACGAGTAGATGGCGACCGGAACGGTGCGGTTGGTCGTTCCTCCGAGGTAGAGCAGCGGGAGCATGAAGTCGTTCCACGTGAACAGGGAGTTCAGGATGACCGCGGTCCCCGTCACCGCCGACGACAGCGGGAACACCACGCGGAAGAAGGCCTGCAGCGGTGTCGCGCCGTCCATGGACGCCGACTCCTCGTACTCCTTCGGGATCTGGCGCATGAACTGCACGTAGAGGAACACCGTGAACGGCATCCGGAGACCGAGGTAGATGAGGATGATCGGGAAGATCGAGCCCAGGAGCTCGTTGGCCGCGAAGAACCGGTACAGCGGGATCATCCCGAGCTGGACCGGGAGGAACAGGCCGATCATGAAGAAGTAGAAGGCGACGTTCGACCACCCCTCCGTCATGCGCACGATCCCGTAGGCGGCGAGGGATGACAGCAGTATCAGCAACAGCACCGTGACGGCCGTGATGAGGAAGCTGTTGATGAGGGCGTCCCCGAGGCCCGAGCCGTTCCACGCGGCCACGAAGTTGTCGAGCGTGGGAGTGGTCGTGGGGATGAGTGGCGACGAGATGTCGGTCACCGGGCGGATCGCGATGTTGACGAGGATGTAGATGGGGAACAGCGTGCAGGCGGCGAGCAGGATCATGGCGCCTTCTCGGACGCCCGTCTTCCAGGTGTAGCGGTTCATGTGCGCCTACTTCTTCTTCCGCGTGAGGACGCCGTACTGGAACATGGAGGCGATCGCGACGAGCGCGGACAGGGCCACCGCGATGCTCAGGCTGTATCCGAACTCCTGGAACTGGAACGCGTTGCGGTAGATCAGAGTCGACAGGGAGTTCGTCAGATTTGCCGGTCCCCCCTGGGTCGTGACCCAGATGATGTCGAAGATCATGAGGCCGCGAATCGTCGACAGCACGACGTTGACGGTGATCGACGGGCCGAGAAGCGGCCGGACCACGTACCAGAATCTCCGAGATGCTCCCGCCCCGTCGAGCGACGCCGCCTCGAGCTGCTCGGCGGGCACCTCCTGGAGGTTCGCGAGGTAGATGACCATCGTGTAGCCGGAGAACTGCCACACGGTCATCACCGCGATCGCCCCGAGCGCCGTCTCGGGATTCCCGAGCCAGGACTGCGCGAATGCGCCCAGCCCGACTGCTTCCAGGATCTGATTGAAGGGGCCGTTCTCGAGCAGGATGAATCGCCACAGGAATCCGATCACGACCGTGACGATGATGACCGGTGCGAAGAAGATGAGGCGCAGGACCGCGCGGCTCTTGATCTTGCTGTGGATGCCGAGTGCGAGCCCGAGGCCGATGGCGTTCTCGAGCACCACCGTCGACACCACGAGGAAGACCGTGTTGCCGAATGCCCGCATCGCGTCGGGATCGTCGAGGAATGCGACGTAGTTCTCGGCACCGATGAAGGTCGCGACCGGATCGAGCAGATTCCAGTCGGTGAAGGACAGCCACACCCCCTGCATCGATGGAACGAGGACGAAGAGCGCGTAGGGAATGACTGCTGGCAGGATGAAGAACCACATCCGTGGCGACCGGCGCCGGCGGGTACGCGGTCTCGACTCTCGGATCGGCCCGGAGCGGTCGGGCGTCGGCGTCGCTGATACAAGAGTGTCGGCCAAGGAACTCGCCTTTCTGGGGGCGTGCTTGGTGGGTTGTGAGGAAGCGTAGGATGCGGATGCGGCGCCCTTCTTGTCGTGCCGCGACACATCAATGACGGGCCGCGCCCGACGTCGGGCGGATCAGTAGAACTCGGTGATGTTCACGACGTTCCGCATCGGCTGACCGTCGAGCAGTCGGTTCGCGTTCTCGATGAAGAGGTCGACGATCAAGTCGTCCTCGTGCGCGGTGATCGCCGCGCCGTGCGGACTGACGATCACGTGCGGCATGCCCCACAGCGGTGACGTGGCGGGCAGAGGCTCGACCTCGAACACATCGAGCGCCGCGGATCTCAGTCGTCCTTTGTGGAGCGCGTCGACGAGAGCGACCTCGTCGATCGTGGAGCCGCGGCCGACGTTGATGACGCTCGCGTGCGGCGCGAGCGCGGCAAGCGCGTGACGATCGATGAGGTGGTGTGTGAGTGCCGTCCCGGGGAGGGCGACGACGAGCGAGTCGGCTCGCGCGAGCACCTCGTGGAGCCGCTCGTAGCCGACGGTCTCGTCGAACTGCGGCTGCGCGTGCGGCGAACGCTGCACGCCGATCGTGTGCGCGCCGAGCGCTCGCAGCTTGCGGGCGGCTGCGCAGCCGATGTGCCCGGTCCCGACGACCACGACAGTCGCGCTCTCGACGGTCTTCACCGGCCATCGCTCGATCCACTCGGTGCGTCGCTGCGCGTCCTGAAGAGTGCCGAGTCCGCGCAGCCCCGCCAGCACGCCGAGCACCGAAAAGTCTGCGAGCGACTCGGCATGCACCCCGGCCGCGGTCGTGAAGACGATGCGTTCGAGGGCATCCGGCGGCAGTTCCGCCTCGCGTACCTGGGCTCCTCCACCCGCCCGAGTGGTGTGGACCCACTTCAGCGCGGGATTCGCCTCCACGGTCCGATGGAGTTCGGCGGGATCCTCATCCGGCACGCCGTAAAGGAGCTCCGCCGAGTCGATCATCGCGCGGAACCTCCGCAGCTGATCGGGCGAGCGTTCGTGGGCAGGGTCGCCACCGTGGTCGCCGATGTGCCGTGGCGGGCGGATCAGCGACGCGTCGCGGATGACCTCGACACGCGGGACCCGTCGTTCGATCTCATGGCAGAGCTCCTCGCTGAGCACCTGACCGATGACCGCGCGCGGTTTGCCCGACACGTCAGCGGACCGGAGCGGGCCGGACGAGACCCAGCGTGTCGCGAAGCGTGGTGCCCGGATACTCGGCACGGAAGAGGCCGCGGGCCACGAGCTCCGGGACGAGGTCGTCGCAGATCGCATCGAGACCCTCGGGCATATAGGGCGGGATGATGACGAATCCGTCGCATGCGCGGGCTTCGTACCACGCCTGCATCCGATCGGCTATCGTCGTCGGCGTCCCGACGATGAACTGGTGTCCCTTCGTCTTCGTGCCGGTGCGGACCATCTGCCGCAGCGTGGGGCGTTCATCCACGACGATGCGGTACAGATTCTCGTAGCGGCTCGCCGTCAGCTGCGGCATCTCCTTCGCGAGATCGAGCGGGACCAGTCGCTCGAGCGGGATGGGCTCGTCGAGATCCAGCCCGGCGAGATCCGCGCCGAGCAGGAACTCGCTCAGCTCGATGAGACCGCGGTCGAGGGGATACAGCTCGGCGATCTCCTCGGCGATCTTCTCGGCTTCGTCCTGGGTGCTCGCGATGAGCGGCACGATCCCGGGCAGCACCTTCGGGATGCCATCGGGCCTTCCGCTCCGTTCGGCACGGTCGCGCATGTCGGCGTAGAACTCCTGGGCGAGTTCGAGGCGGTTCTGCGAGGTGAACACGACCTCTGCCCACCGCGCGCCGAAGGCGCGGCCTTCGGGCGACTGACCTGCCTGGACGAGAACCGGCCGCCCTTGAGGCGAACGCGGCATCGGCAGCGGCCCGCGGGTGCGATAGTGCGGACCGTGATGGTCGGCGCGATGCACGCGCGCCGGATCGACCCAGTCGCCGTTGCCGAGGTTGCGGACGACGGCATCGTCGTCCCAGGCGTCCCAGAGCTTCGTCGCCGCCTGCAGGTAGTCCTCCGCGATGGCGTAGCGCTCGGATTTTGGTGGCAGGTCGTGCGAGTAGTTCTCCTCGCCGCTGGCGAGGGTCACGATGTTCCAGCCGGCGCGACCCTTCGAGATGAAGTCGATCGACGCGAGGTAGCGGGCGACGTCGTAGGGCTGGGTGTAGGTCGTCGGGATCGTGCCGACCAGACCCACCCGCTTCGTGAGGGCCCCCAGGGCGGCGATGGTGGTGACGGGCTCGTACATCATGATGTCGCCCGGGTCGTAGAACGGAGTGTCCGACAGGAACATCGCATCGAGCTTCGCGTCCTCGGCACGTTGCGCCGAGTGCAGTGCGAGCTCGATGGACGTGAGCTCCTCGGAGCGGCTCGTCGCACGGCGCCAGCTGTGCGTCATCCGGCCAAGGGGGCTGTGGAAGAGCATCAGGTTCATCATGATTCTCGACGCTATGGGCGGGCATCCCGGTCGGACTTTGATGTGCCCGCCAACTCGGCGCGCATACTATGCACTGCGTGACAATGACCCTGCGTCAGGCGCGGAGATCACGCGTGGACTTCTCCGCTCGACCGCAGCCCCTGCCGCGCCGAGGCGAGAACGGATGCCTCGTCCAGGACTGAGACGAGCGCGTCGGGGTCGTGCGCGAACCGGCCGAGGAAGACGCCGTCGACGCTGGCCCCGAGGCGCGTGAGCAGGCCGGGGCCGGCCGAGCCACCGTAGATGACAACGCTCCCTATGCGTGCGGGATCGGATGCGATCGCGGCGCTGAGACCGGTGGTGACGGTGGTGATGTGGTCGGCGGGTGCGGGGTGGGGGGCGCCGATGGCCCATACCGGCTCGTAGGCGATGATGACGGCGCCGTCGGGGACCCCGGCCAGGCAAGCCTGCAGTTGCGCGACCGTGGTGGTTGCAGAATCCGTCGGGGTTTGCGGTTGAGTTTCACCCACGCATAGGACGGGGGTGGCGCCGTGGCGGAGGGTGGCGGCGGCTTTGGCGGCGATGATCGCGTCGGTCTCGCCGAACAGGCGGCGGCGTTCGGCGTGGCCGATCTCGGCGATGCGGGCGCCGACCTCGACGAGTTCGGCTGCGGCCACCTCACCGGTGTACGGGCCGCACTCGTACGGCGAGACGTCTTGGGCACCGACGAGGACCGGCGTATCGCGGAACGCGTCGAGTGCGGGGCCGATCTGCAGGTAGGTGGGGATGACGAAGAACCGCACCGCGCCCGACATCACACCCGGGTGCTGACGCACCCGGCCGGCGACCCGCGCGCACCAGTCGAGGGCCTCGTGATGCCCGAAGTACATCTTGAGGCTCACGCCGACGGTGACCTGGGCGGACATCAGCAGGATCCGGTGGCCTCGTACTCGCCGATGACGGCGACCTTCTCGGCGGAGGCCGAGGAGGTGTCGAAGCGGTAGGTGAGCCACTCGCGCACCAGGCGGCGGGCGAGCTCGATGCCGACGACGCGCTGGCCCATGGTGAGGATCTGGGCGTCGTTGGAGAGCACCCCGCGCTCGACGGAGAAGGAGTCGTGGGCGGTCACGGCGCGGATGCCGGGGACCTTGTTGGCGGCGATCGCGACGCCCAGTCCGGTGCCGCAGATCAGCAGGGCGCGGTCGGCGTCGCCGGCGGCGACGCGCTCGGCGGCGGCGATGGCGACCTTCGGGTAGGGGGTGCGGCCGTCGGCGTCCACGCCCACGTCGACCACCGAGGCGACGCCGGGGTTGTTCTCGAGGTCCTTCTTGAGGATCTCCTTGTAGTCGAATCCGGCGTCGTCCGCGCCGATCACGATGCGCAGCGGCTCAGCCATGTGCGTGCTCCTTCCGGGTCGCGAGCACGTCGCCCACGGCCGTCACGATGAGGGCGAGCGAGTGCGCGCCCGGGTCGGGGGTCCCCACGCTGTTCTGGCCGTGCGTGCGCGCGCGGCCCATGCGGGGGAGAAGATCTGCCGTCGCCGCTGCGGCGCGGGTCGCGGCATCCGCCGCCGTCCGCCACGCGTCGGCCAGTGCCGCGCCGGAGTCGACGGCGCCGGTGAGCGTCGAGCTGAACGACACGAGTGCGTCGACGAGCGTCTTGTCGCCGACCTCGGCCTTGCCGTAGGCCATGACGCCCTGCGCTCCGGCGGCGACGCCGGCCGCGACCGACGTGGCGTCGGGATCGCCCTCGTCGCCGAGCTTCGCGGCGACCGCGTTGAGGATGACGCCCCACAGCGCTCCCGAGGTGCCGCCAGCCTTGTCGGACCACGCGTCGGCCGCGCGGGCCAGGGTGGTGCGGGCGCCGGCGCCGGCCTCGGCGGCCTTCGCGGCGGCGGCGAGGGCCGCGTGCGAGCCGCGCTGCATGCCGATGCCGTGGTCGCCGTCGCCAGCGATCGCATCCATACGGCCCAGCTCGTCCACGTGGGTGTCGACGGTGTCCGCGATCGTGCGGACCGCGGCGAGCACCGTGGCGGCCGCGGCGCGGGATGCCTCGTCCGCGGCGGGGATCGCCTCCGCGGTCTCCGCGGCGTCGACCGCGGCATCCGTCCGCTCCGCCGGCGCCACCGAGCCGCGACGGTACGCGGGAGTGTCGACGGGGGTGTCCCACAGGTCGGCGAGCTCGTCGTCGAGCCAGAACAGGGTCAGCGACGTGCCCGCCATGTCGAAGCTCGTGCAGTACTCGCCCACGTGCGGGTCGACGACCTCGAGCCCGGCGCCCTCGAGCAGCTGGGCGATTCGCCGGTAGACGACGAACATCTCCTCGTACTTGAGCGAGCCGAGGCCGTTGAGGATCGGCACCACGCGGCCGTCCGCGCCGGCGGGACGCTCGTCGAGCAGACGGGACACGAGCAGTTCGGCGAGTTCGTCGGCGGTCGGGATGCCGGTCTCGTCGATGCCCGGCTCACCGTGGATGCCCAGGCCGATGGCCATGCGACCCTCCGGCACGCTGAACAGCGGGTGATCGGCGCCGGGCAGGGTGCAGCCGGTGAAGGCCACGCCGAACGAGCGCGTGCGCTCGTTCGCGAGCCGGGCGATGCGGGTGACCTCGCCGAGGTCGTACCCGGCCTCGGCGGCGGCCGACGCGATGCGGAACACCGTCAGGTCGCCGGCGATGCCGCGGCGCTTGTGCGCCTCGTCGGGGCTCGCGCTGAAGATGTCGTCGGTGACGGCCACCGTCTCGCACGCGACGCCCTCACCGCGCAGGCGCTCCTGCGCCGCGTCGAAGTTGAGCACGTCGCCGGCGTAGTTGCCGTACGAGAAGAACACGCCGCCGCCGTTTTCCGCGGCCTTCGCGACCGCGTACACCTGCTGCGTCGACGGGGACGCGAACAGGTTGCCCATCGCGGCGCCGTGCGCCAGGCCTTGCCCGACGAGCCCGCCGAACGCGGGGTAGTGGCCCGACCCGCCGCCCACGACGACCGCGACCTGCCCGGCGGGGCTCACGGTGCTGCGCACCACCCCGCCAGTCACCCGCCGGACGTAACGGCCGTTGGCCGCCACGAACCCGTCGATCATCTCGTCCGCGAAGGCGGCAGGGTCGTTCCACAAGCGCGTCATCGTGAAGTCTCCTCGGCACCAGTACTCGGTTCTGCTCTAGGCTCGCCGCCGTGCCGGCGCGACGCGATGATGTGAGCGACACCCTCATGTGCGCAGACGCCTCGGCTTGCGACCCGTGTCACAGGGCCGAGATCGCCTTCGACGCGTCGTCCGCCCCTGCGAGCAGAAGTGCCAGCAGCTCCTCGCGCCGGGCCGTGTCCACGTCCGGTCCGATATCGAGGAGCAGGATCTCGAGCACCACGGCCCCCTCGGCATCGCGCACCGGCGCGACGAGGAGCCGTATGCTCTCGACTGCGAGCCCCGCCTCCGGCTCGTAGTCACCGGCGCGCTGATCGATCAACTCCAATATCCGGCGCTCCACCGACGGGGTGTACACCCCGCCCGAGAACTCCTTGAGAGTCTCGTTCCACTCGACGTGCCACGGGTCGGCCGCAGCCAGAGACCACCCTCGCTCGCGTACGCGATCCAGCATCGCCGAATACACTCCACGCACCGCGTCCGTGCGCGCGTGTGAGAGCCAGCGGTCGGCCAGCGCGTCGTCCTCGGCCACGAACAGCGCGCCCAGTGGCGGTTTGTGCGGCATCCTGCGACCCACATGCGAGGCGAGCGCATCTTGGCCACTGCCGCCGGCGCTGGCGAGGAGCACCAGTTCGTCGGCTATGCGTGCGATCACTTGGATGCCGTGTCCCGCGCGGGCGGCGATGTCTTCGAAAGTGGCGCGCGCGGCCTCGACCGCCCGCAGAGCCGGGATGAGGTCCTTCTCTGTGGGCATCACGAGAGATGACGGGGAGAACCGGCCGTATCCGCCCTGGAAGAAGACGAGAGGAAGTCGGGGGTCGGGGCGGGCCATCTGGACGATCCGGCCCACGACGATGTCATGGTCGCCGCCGTCATGACGCGTCTCCAGATCGCACTCGATCCACGCCACGCACCCGTCGATCACCGGCGTCGCCGCCGCCGTGGAGCGCAGTGGGACGCCGTCGAGCTTGCGCGGATCCTTCGAGGCGAGGCGCCGGCACAGCTGCTCCTGATCGGCGGCAAGCACGCTGATCACGAACCTTGGGGAGTCGTACAGCCGGGCGTATGTGCTCGAGGACTTCTGCGGGAAGTAGGCGACCAGCGGCGGGTCCAGCGAGACCGACACGAAGGAACCCACGACCATCGCGACCGGGTCGCGCTCCGCGTCCAGCGCGGTGACGACCGCCACCCCTGTCGGAAAGTGCCCGAGCACCTCTCGGTACCAGGGCGCGTCCGGCTGCCCGCCTTCGACCGCAGCCCCTTCCGGTCGCTGAACCATCTGGAAGCCCCCTCGTTCGATTCGATGACCACGACCGTACGCGCAACGGGCCGGCGCGCTCATGTCGGAATGCGCCGCCCGCTTGCACTCCCGCGACGTGCGGCGGCAGGAGCGTGTGCTCCGCCCTAACGGATCGCCCGCCACCAGTAGGGTCGCCGACGAGAGAGCGCTGGCGTCAGAGCCCAGTCGCACCGCGGACTCGGTGCCCGACAGCCCAGGACTCGCCGGAGACCGCTCCGCTCAGCGGTGACATCAGGGAACGTGACGAGGTTCGCCACGTCAGCCGGTGTGCGCTGCCCACCGCGGCCCAATCTAATGTCGCCTGAAGGCTCGTCGACGACAATGCCAGGGCTCACGGCGTTTACCTTGACCCCAGACCCCGCGACAGCGTCAGCAAGGTTCTTGGCCGTGACGACGCGCGCGGCGTCCCGGACCGATCCTGTGATGTTGCCGGTCTGGAACGCGTTCTGCCCGCTCACGCCGACGACTCGTCCGTACCCGGCTTCGACCATCGGTGGCAAGATCGCGTTCGCAAGCCGGAGGAAAGACATCGCCTTGTCCTCAACGGCGCGGGCGACCTGGTCCGGGTCGGAGTTGCGCGACTGGTGCAGGGTTCGCGCGCTCTGGGCGGCCGTGACGACGAGGCCGTCAACGCGCCCGTGAAGGCAGCGAATCTCGTTGAGGGCCTTGGTGACCGACTCATCGCTCCGCGCGTCCATCGTCACGCCCTCAGGTGCATGACGCGAAGCGGGGATGACTGTGGCGCCCTCCTGACGAAGAGCGCTCACTACAGCGCTTCCTATGAGGCCGTGACCCCCGACGACGAGGATCACACGGTCGTTCAGTCGAAGGTCCGCGGCCTCACCGTAACGCTTGGGGTCAGTCGGGCGTGAAGGTCCGCGCTCCGCGGATCCTGAGCTGTCCGTGCGATGCGCGGACACCGTCAGCCAAGAGGGCTGAAGCTCGGGAGTGCCGACGTGCGCTCGCATCTTCGAAGCGGTTCGCTGTAAGTCAGCGTCTCTTAGAACGCGGTGAGCACGTGGCGAACGTGCTCCACCTCGGGCGTCGAGGCGATGTGGTCGCCGATGAGCGCGCGCCACTGGTCGAACGCGCCAGAGCCACGGCTGGTCGCGCATGTGCGCCCCCGATCGCGGGAGCGTGGCCTGCGGGATCTGTCGTCGCCGGAGCCCGGGCTATGACACCGGCCCTGGCCGGCGCCGGTGGCGGAGCCTGGATCTGGGCACGATCCAGGCGTTCGTGGAAGCAGACGCGCCGCGAGTGCAGTGCCGGGTCCACGGGGTCGTGGTCGGGGCGGTGCCGTGGGCTCGTCACGACGCCGGTCTCACCCACGTTTTCGATGATCAGGTGGCGTGGCTGGCCACCCGCGCGTCGAAGTCGACGGTGGTCGATCTGATGCGGATCGCGTGGCGCACGGTGGGCTCGATCATCTCTCGGGTCTGGGCTGATGCCGACGATCGCTTCGACGGGCTCCGGCGGATCGGGATCGATGAGATCAGCTACAAGAAGGGCCACAAGTACTTAATGGTCGTCGTCGACCACGACACCCGCCGACTGGTGTGGGCAGCTCCCGGTCGTGACCGGGCGACCGTGGCCGAGTTCTTCGACCTGCTCGGCGAGGACCGTTGCGCGCTCAAACACCGCGACCGGATCCTCGCCGCGATCAAACACAACCTCTCCAACGGGCTGATCGATTCCACCAACACCAAGATCCGCCTCATCACCCGAGCCGCGTTCGGATTCCACTCCGCCGGGCCGCTCATCGCCCTCGCCATGCTCACCCTCGGCCCCCACAGCCAGCCCTCCCCGGCCGGAAATGACCCAGGAATGTCAGGAGCGCCTGATTTGACCTCGAAACGCAGATCAGCGCCACTCGAAAGTGGCGCTGATCAGGCATTTATGGCGGTGACGGTGGGATTTGAACCCACGGTAGGGGGTTACCCTACACAACTTTTCGAGAGTTGCACCTTCGGCCGCTCGGACACGTCACCGCGGAAAAGTGTACGCGACCTCGCCCGCCTGCGCGAATCAGCCTGCGCACACCATGCATTCGACGGGCACGACGCCTCGATCACCCGGCATCCACACCCGCCGCCACACCTCGGATCAGTTCGACAACCCTGGCCGGCTCGTCGATCCCGTGCGAGTACACGTAGGTCGCCGTGAACCCGAGTTCCTGCAGTTCGCGGACCGTCGTGGTGACCGCCGGAACCGCGGATTCCGGGCCGACGCTGATCATCGCGGTCTTCTCGACCTCGGCGTAGTCGCGACCGACGTCGTCGCAGTGCGCCCGCAGCACATCGAGCTTGTGCGCCAGCTGCGGCGAGTACCCCAGGTTGCACGCGTCGGCGTACTGCGCGACCAGCCGCAGGGTCTTCTTCTCGCCGCCGCCGCCGATCAGCAGGTATGGTCTTGTCACGTTCTGCGGCGAGTTCAGGGTGCGCTCGAGCTGCCAGATCGCGCCGTCGTACGGCTCCTCCGAGTCCGACCACATCTGCAGGCAGATCTGGAGCTGCTCTTCCAGCTGACGGAACCGCTCCGCGACCGGCGGAAACTCGAAGCCGAGTCCCCGGCATTCCTCGTCGTTCCACGCCACCCCGATGCCGAGCCCGACACGACCACCCGAGAGCACATTGAGCGTCGAGATCTGCTTGGCCAGCAGCGACGGATGGCGGTAGATCGCCCCCGTCACGAGCGTGTGCAGCAGCGCCTTCTCGGTGTGCGCGGCGATGAAGCCGAGCGTCGCATACGCCTCGAGCATCTCGTGCTCGACCGGCCCGAGCCCGGGCAGCTGCCAGAAGTGGTCCATGACCGTGATGCGCTGGATGCCGGCGGCCTCGGCGTTGCGCACGTGCGCAGCCAATGCGGGTCCGAGCTGGGCGGCACCGGTCTGCCAGGTGAAGTCCGCGATGTGCAGTCCGAATTCCATACCCGCGATGCTCGCATGATCGCCGTCCGCGGTAAACCCATCGAAGCCCCACCGCCCGCAGGTCGCCGCGCGGGTCTAGCGTGGCGAGCATGGCAGCGCAGATGACGCCGAACCAGCGACTGGTGGTCACCATCGCCGTGCTCGCCTCGTTCATCGCGTTCCTCGACGGCACGGTGGTCACCGTCGCGCTGCCTGCCATCAGCGAAGAGCTCGGCGGCGGCCTGATCACCCAGCAGTGGGTCGTCGACAGCTACCTGATCACCCTCAGCGCCCTCATCCTTGTCGCCGGTTCTGTCAGCGACGCCTACGGCCGTATCTTCGTCATGCGCATCGGCCTCATCGGCTTCGGCATCGCCTCGCTCGTGATCGCGGTGGCTCCCACCGCCCTCATCCTCATCATCGCCCGCGGGGCGCAGGGTGCCGCCGGCGCGTTCCTCGTCCCGAGCTCACTCGCCCTCATCACCTCGACGATGCGCGGTCCCCTTCAGGCGCGCGCGATCGGCTTGTGGACGGCCTGGACCACCAGCGCGATGGTCATCGGCCCCCTGCTGGGCGGCTTGTTCGTCGACCTGCTCTCCTGGCGATGGGTGTTCGTGGTCAACGTGGTGCCGATCGCCCTCACGCTGTGGCTGCTCACCCGGCTCACCACCCGCGACACGCCCCGCGCCGACCGGCACATCGACTGGCTCGCCGCGACACTCTGCACGCTCGGCCTGGGCCTCACCGTCTTCGCGCTCATCGAGCAGCCTCGGCTCGGCTGGGCGCACCCGGCGATCTGGGGGCCCGCGATCACCGGCATCCTGATGTTCGCCGCCTTCCTCCTCCGCCAGCGCACGGCACGCTCACCGATCCTGCCGCTGGACATGTTCCGCGTCCGCAACTTCGGTGTGGGCAACATCGCCACGCTCTTCATCTATGCGGCCCTTTCGCTCAACGGATTCGTGGTCGTGGTCTACCTGCAGCAGGGCGCCGGCCTGCCCGCCACCCTCGCCGGCCTCGCGAGCCTCCCCGCAACCATCATCATGATCGCGCTCAGCTCGTCGGTCGGCACGCTCGCCGGCCGATGGGGACCGCGCCTGTTCATGACGGTGGGGCCGCTGATCATGGGCGCCGGTTCACTCCTGCTGCTCGCGGTGAGCGCCGACTTCAACTACTGGTGGCAGGTGCTGCCGGGCATGATCGTGTTCGGCCTCGGGCTCGTCATCACCGTGGCTCCCCTGACCGCGGCAATCCTCGGAGCGGTCGAGTCCGAGCGATCCGGCATCGCCTCCGCCGTCAACAACGCCATCGCCCGTGTCGCCGGACTGCTCGTCATCGCCGTCCTCGCCTTCATCACGGGCGGCGCCCTCGATCTCGCCGGATTCCACCGCGCCGTGGTCGTCACCTCGGCCCTCGTCGTCGTCGGCGGGCTCGTGTCGTGGGTCGGGATCAGGAACCGGATGCCGGAGCCCGGCGACCCGGCATCCATCGACTCGCACTGAGCGAAGCTGCCCCTGCACTTCTGCCCCGGCGAGGAGTAGAGTATGTGGTAGGACCACATAAGGTTCGCGAAGCGCGGCGGTCCACGAGACAAGCCGCAGAATGGAGAGGCAACCATGGCTCGTACCTACGTCATCACCGGCTCGGCGTCCGGCATCGGGGCCGCCACCGCGCAGATCCTGCGCGACCGCGGCGACCGAGTGATCGGCATCGACCTGAAGGACGCCGACATCGAGGCCGACCTCTCGCTCCCGCAGGGCCGCGCCGACGCCGCCGCGCGGGCGATCGAACTGTCCGGCGGGACGATCGACGCGGTCATCGCCTCTGCCGGCATCTCGGCGCCGATCGCCAAGACCATCTCGGTCAACTACTTCGGCGTGACCGAGCTGCTGACCGCGCTGTCGCCGGCACTGGCAGCCTCCGACTCACCGCGCGCCGTCGCGGTCTCCTCGATGGCGTCGCTCCAACCCAACTCGCCCGAACTGGTCGAGGCGGCGCTCGCCGGCGACGAAGACAAGGCCCTCGAGATCGCCCACCGGCTCGCCGATCAGGGTCCCGAGGTCGGCTACGCGATCTACCCGTCGTCGAAGCGCGCGCTGGCACGGTGGGTGCGCCGGGCCTCGATCAGCCCGGAGTGGGCCGGCGCCGGCATCCCGCTCAACGCGGTCGCCCCGGGTATCGTCGTGACCCCGATGACCGCCGACCTGCTCGCCACGCCCGAGGGCACGAAGATGGTGGATGCCGCGGTGCCGATGCCCCTGAACGGACACCAGCCGCCGGAGTCCATCGCGCACATGCTCGTCTGGCTGACCTCGCCCGAGAACACGCACGTGGCCGGACAGGTCATCTACAACGACGGCGGAGCGGACGCCACGCTGCGCGGCGACGACATCTGGTCGTGGAACGACTGATCCGCGCTGGGTGGGGGATGCCGGGGCCCGCGCGTCTGGACCCCGGCATCCACCCCCTGCCAGACTGACGTCATGGCCGTCATCGAGAACTCGAAAGTCACCGTCGTCGGAGCCGGAAGCGTCGGCTCGAGCACCGCGTACGCCGCACTGATCCGCGGCTCCGCGCGTCACGTCGCCCTGTACGACATCGCGACCGAGAAGGCCGAGGCCGAAGTCCTCGACCTCGCCCACGGCACGCAGTTCACCGGAACGAGCGACATCATCGGCGGCAGCGATATCTCGGTCGTCGAGGGCTCACACGTCGTGGTGATCACCGCCGGCGCGAAGCAGAAGCCCGGTCAGACGCGCATCGAGCTGGCCGGCGTGAACGCCGGGATCATGAAGTCGATGATGCCGCAGCTGCTCGAGGTCGCACCGAACGCGGTGTACGTCATCGTCACCAACCCGTGCGATGTGCTGACCGCGCTCGCGCTCGAGCAGACCGGGCTGCCGCCCGAGCGACTGTTCGCGTCCGGCACCGTGCTGGACACCTCGCGCCTGCGCTGGAAGCTCGCCGAGCGCGCCGGCGTGTCGACCTCGAACGTGCACGCGTACATCGCCGGCGAGCACGGCGACACCGAGTTCGCGCTGTGGTCGAAGGCGACCATCGGCACGGTGCCGATCCTCGACTGGGTCACCCCCCGCGGCGACAAGATGAGTGTCGAAGAGCTCGACCAGATCGCGATCGACGTGCGCGACGCCGCCTACAAGGTCATCCAGGGCAAGGGCGCGACCAACTACGCGATCGGCCTGTCGAGTGCCCGCATCATCGAGGCGATCCTGGGCGACGAGCACGCGGTCATGCCGGTCTCGCCGGTGCTCCAGGACTTCCAGGGCGTCAGCGGCATGGCACTGTCGGTGCCGTGCATCGTGAGCGCCACCGGCGCGGAGCCGATCCGCGAGACGACGTTCTCGCCGCAGGAACTCGAGCTGTTCCACCACTCCGCCGCCGAGCTGCACAAAGTCGCCGACTCGCTGCGCGGCTGACCGGCCGCGAGTTGCGCAAGTCCGCCGACCAGCCGCACCCCTGACGGGGCGCGGCACCCCGGGCTGTGGATGCCGGGCCTCGCTGTCGGCGGCGCGGACTAGCCTGGTGACCATGGCCACCCGACGACCGCAGACCGCACCGTACCGGTGCACCGAGTGCGGCTGGACGGCCATGAAATGGGTCGGCCGCTGCGGCGAATGCCAGCAGTGGGGGACGGTCGTCGAGGCCGCCGAACAGACCGGCATCGCCAGTCGCAGCGTGACGCCGATCGCGCCCGGGGCAGGGCGCGCGGCGCGGCCGATCACCACCATCGACACCGCCGAGACACCGCGTCGCACGACCGGCGTCGGCGAGTTCGATCGCGTACTGGGCGGCGGCATCGTCCCGGGTGCCGCGATCCTGCTGTCGGGCGAGCCCGGGGTCGGCAAGTCCACACTGCTGCTCGAGGTCGCCGCGCAGAGCGCCCGCGCCGGGCGCCGCGTGCTGTACGCAAGCGCCGAAGAATCCCTCGGCCAGGTGCGACTGCGCGCCGAACGCACCGGCGCCCTCCACGACGAGCTGTATCTGGCCAGCGAGACCGACCTCGCGACGATTCTCGGGCACGTCGACCAGACGATGCCCGAGCTGCTCATCGTCGACTCCGTCCAGACGGTGTCATCGGCCCTGTCCGACGGCACGGCCGGGCATCCGAGCCAGGTGCGCGAAGTGGCATCCACTCTCATCCGGGTCGCGAAAGACCGGGGACTGCCCGTCATCATCGTCGGCCACGTCACCAAGGACGGCTCGATCGCGGGCCCCCGCATCCTCGAGCATCTCGTCGACGTCGTCTGCCACTTCGAGGGCGATCGGCAGACATCGCTGAGGTTCGTGCGGGCGTTGAAGAACCGGTTCGGCGCGACCGACGAGGTCGGCTGCTTCGACATGACCGGCGACGGCATCACCGAGGTCCCCGATCCCAGCGCCCTGTTCCTCGGGCACGGCTCGCGGTCGCCCGGCACCTGCGTCACCATCGCCCTCGAAGGCCGTCGCGCGATGCCCGTCGAAGTGCAGGCGCTCACTCTGCCCGCGAGCGGCGGCAACCCGCGCCGCATCGTCAGCGGCGTCGACAGCGCCCGCGTCGCGATGGTGCTCGCGGTGCTCGAGAAGCGTGCACAGGTGAAAGTGTCCGACCAGGACGTGTACGTCTCCACCGTCGGCGGTGTGCGGCTGACCGAACCGGCCGCCGACCTGGCCATCGCGCTCGCCGTCGCCAGCGCCGTCAGGGATCGCCACAACCCGCCGCAGCTGGCCGCGATCGGCGAGCTCAGCCTGTCCGGCGAGATCCGCGCGGTCGTGCAGCACACCCAGCGCCGCGCCGAAGCCGCCCGGCTCGGCTACCGTGCGGTGATCGACACCTCGTCGCGAAACCTCGGCGATGCGCTGCGCGACGTCATGGGGCACCACCGTCCCGACGCCGATGAACTGCCGGAGTTCTGAGCTCCGGCATCCACCCCTCATCACCGGCTCAATACGGCGAGACGAAGAACAGCGCGTCGGGCTCAAGGCCGCACCCCGCCGGGATCGTTCCCCCGTCAGGGAGGTAGCCTCCGCCGAGTGAGATGCTGTCGCCGTCGGCGTACTCCGTCCCGCGCCAGATCAGCACTCCATCGCGCACTTCGGCATCACCCTCGGGGAACACCGGCACGTTGCGCATCCCCTGTGATCTCACCCAGACGCACCGGTCGCTGATGATGAGCGTGCCTTCCAGCAGCGCATCCATCCCCGCCTCAGGCCGAGGATAGGTCGCGAGCGCGCTCGACCCGGAACCCGTGGGCGCCGCACACCCCGCGAGGAGGGCCGCGAGCAGCACCACCGTGGCGAGCGGCGCCATACGTCTGCGCATGCCGCCCACACTAGTCGTCAGGCGTCGAGCGCGGCGATCAGATCGGCGGGGGTGGCCTGCATCGGGTGCGGGCCGGCGATGTCGAGGAACACGGTGGTGATCTCGGCCTCGTGGGTGCCGAGGAAGGCGCGGAGCCACCCGGGCGACTGCAGGGCGACCGTCGGCGGGAGCGCCTCGGGCTGGTGGGTCGCGTCACTGAACAGCAGCAGAGCGACGTCGCCCGTCTTCGGGTCGCGGTACGTCCACACCTCGCCACCGTCGCGCGGGTTGTCGCGCTGGCCGGGGCGCATCATCGGCACCACCGTCGGACCGTGCCGCAGCGCGAAGGCGACCGCGGCCATGTCCTGCGTCTGGAGGGCGTCGCCCAGCTGCGGATTGCGGAACTCGGGCGGATCCTTCTTGCTGCGTTTCTTGCCGGCCATGCATCCAGCCTACGAGCAGCAACAGAAGGGGCCCTCTCGGTCCCCCCATTGGGGACTGGGGAAATCGAGAGGGCCCATTGCTCACCGCTGGCGGGGGATCCGACGCCGGGTCTCTGGGGAAGGCCCGGCAGCCGCTGCTGGGGACAACGGGGGTCGCCGGCGGGAGCTGATTCCAGGGTACGCACACCGAATGGAAAGCGTGTCCCCCGAAAGGGGGACAATTCATGAGAATGTTCTCAGGATGCCGGTGATTCCGCGGGAAATCGAGCTTTTCACCCTCAGTTCAGCTGAAACATGCGCGAATCGGCGGCCTCGATGCCGCCGATCGACACCGAGAGGTGGAACCATCCGCCCGGAGCGCGCTGACGCTGTCCGTCGCACGTGTCCACCGACGACCGGGTCCGGTCCCACTCCAGCGGGGCGGCGCTGGCGACGGTCTGCCCGGCCTCGATCTGCACGACCTGGTCGCTCGATTCGGTCTGGCAGTCGGTCGACCGCCACCAGGTGTCGCTGCCGCTGGTGATCTCGAACTTCTGCGTCGCGGTGCCCACGTTCATGATGCACGCCTCGGGACCGTCGTTGGTCAGCGAGATCGACAGCTGCGGCTTCTGGTCGCCACCGTACGATGCCTGATCGGTCATCGCCATCACCGTGATGTCGCTCGTCGTGCACGGCGGCACGGGCGCAGCGGTATCGGTTCCCGACGGTTCGGGTGAGGGGGTGGATGCCGGGGACTCGGCGGTCTCGCCGGTCGGCGTGGCATCCCCAGCGGGTGTCATCGCCGGTGAGGGGTTCGCCTGACCGGTCTCGACGGCCGCATCCGTCGACGCCGGAGCAGCCTGGACGTCGGCCAGGGCGCGCCAGGGCTGCCAGACGATCACCGCGACGATCCCGCCGATCACGATGAGCAGCAGGAGCAGCACCATCAGCCGCCGGCGTCGATAGACGGCCGGGGAATGGCGGCGGGGCGGGGTCGTGCTCACCCGTTCAGGGTAAGCCGCGGCATCCATTCGGCCGGGTCGGCACGCCTAGAGCTGCTTGAGCATTCGGGTGTTCCCCAGGGTGTTGGGCTTCACGTGCGCCAGATCGAGGAACTCGGCTACGCCCTCGTCGGGGCTGCGCAACAGCTGCGAGTACGTGTCCGGGTCGACGACCTGCTCACCGATAGGCGCGAATCCGCGACGGGTGAAGAACTCACGCTCGAACGTGAGGCAGAACAGGCGCGTCAGGCCCAGTTCCTGCGCCTTCTGCTCGAGCTCGGCGACCAGCGCGCCGCCGACGCCGCGGTGCAGCCAGTCGTCGGTGACGATGAGGGTGCGGATCTCGCCGAGGTCCTCCCACATCACGTGCAGGGCGCCGCAGCCGATGAGCTGCCCGTCGCGCTCGGCGACGACGAACTCCTGAACCGCCTCGAAGAGGGTCACCAGCTCCTTGCCCAGCAGGATCCGGCGTTGCACGTACGGCTCAAGCATGTCGCGGATGCCGCGCACGTCGGCGGTGCGGGCCCGACGGACCGAGAACGCCGCCGGGTCGTGGGGTGCTGTCACTCCCCCACTCTAGAACGACTCAGGGGCGGGGATGCCGTGGCATCCCCGCCCCTGAGTCCAGAGATGAGTCTCAGGCACCCGCGACGATGTCGGGGGTGGCCTCGATCGCCGGTGCGGTCGAGACGCCGACGGCGACTTTCTCGCCCCGCGGACCGTGCTCGAAGACGAACTTGTCGTTCACGGCATCCACCTTCACATGATCGCCGGGGTTGAGCTCGCCGTGCAGGATGCGCTCGGAGAGCTGGTCTTCCACCTCACGCTGCATGGCGCGGCGCAGCGGCCGGGCGCCCAGCGTCGGATCGAAGCCGATCTCGATGAGCTTGTCCTTGGCGGCGTCGCTGAGCTCGACGGTCATGTCGCGGTCGAGCAGACGCTCGGACAGCCGCTTCGTGAAGAGGCCGACGATCTGGCGCAGCTCGTCCTTGTTCAGCTGCGGGAAGACGATGACGTCGTCCACGCGGTTGAGGAACTCGGGCTTGAAATGCCGCTTGAGCTCTTCGTCGACCTTGCCCTTCATCCGCTCGTAGCTGGTCTGCGCATTGCCCTCGACCTGGAACCCGACCGGGCCGCCGGCGATCGCCGACGAGCCGAGGTTGGTCGTCATGATGATGACGGTGTTCTTGAAGTCGATCACGCGGCCCTGACCGTCGGTCAGGCGACCCTCTTCGAGGATCTGCAGCAGCGAGTTGAAGATGTCGGGGTGGGCCTTCTCGATCTCGTCGAACAGGACGACCGAGAACGGCTTGCGGCGCACCTTCTCGGTGAGCTGACCGCCCTCTTCGAACCCGACGAACCCGGGAGGGGCACCGAACAGACGCGAGACGGTGTGCTTCTCGCCGAACTCCGACATGTCGAGCGCGATCAGCGCGCCCTCGTCGTCGAAGAGGAACTCGGCGAGCGCCTTGGCCAGCTCGGTCTTTCCGACGCCGGTGGGGCCGGCGAAGATGAACGAGCCCGACGGGCGCTTGGGGTCCTTGAGCCCTGCGCGCTGACGGCGGATCGTGCGGCTCAGTGCGGCAATGGCCTCTTCCTGGCCGACGACGCGCTGGTGCAGCGCCTTCTCCATGAAGACGAGACGGCTGGTCTCCTCCTCGGTGAGCTTGAACACCGGGATGCCGGTCGCCTGGGCGAGGACCTCGGCGATCAGGCCCTCGTCGACGACGGCGTGGGTGGCCACGTCGCCCGAACGCCACTGCTTCTCGAGGCGCAGCCGCTCGGCGAGCAGGCTCTTCTCCTCGTCGCGCAGGGCGGCGGCCTTCTCGAAGTCCTGCTCCTCGCTGGCGAACTCCTTGTCCTCGCGGACCTTGGCGATCTTCTCGTCGAACTCGCGCAGCTCGGGCGGCGACGACAGGATCGACAGGCGCAGGCGGGCGCCGGCCTCATCGATCAGGTCGATGGCCTTGTCGGGCAGGAAGCGGTCGGACACGTAGCGGTCGGCGAGGTTCGCCGCGGCGACGATGGCGCCGTCGGTGATCTGCACCTTGTGGTGCGCCTCGTAGCGGTCGCGCAGACCCTTCAGGATGTTGATCGCGTGGGGGAGGCTGGGCTCTGCCACCTGGATCGGCTGGAAGCGACGCTCCAGCGCGGCATCCTTCTCGAAGTGCTTGCGGTACTCGTCGAGGGTCGTGGCACCGATCGTCTGCAGCTCGCCGCGGGCCAGCAGCGGCTTGAGAATGGATGCCGCGTCGATCGCGCCTTCGGCCGCACCGGCACCGACGAGGGTGTGGATCTCGTCGATGAACACGATGATGTCGCCGCGGGTGCGGATCTCCTTGGTGACCTTCTTCAGGCGCTCTTCGAAGTCGCCTCGGTAGCGGGAGCCGGCGATGAGCGAGCCGAGGTCGAGCGAGTAGACCTGCTTGTCCTTGAGCGTCTCGGGGACCTCGCCCTTGACGATGGCCTGCGCGAGACCCTCGACGACGGCGGTCTTGCCGACGCCGGGTTCGCCGATCAGGACCGGGTTGTTCTTGGAGCGGCGCGAGAGGATCTGCATGACCCGCTCGATCTCCTTCTCACGGCCGATCACCGGGTCGAGCTTGTTGTCGCGCGCGGCCTGGGTGAGGTTGCGGCCGAACTGGTCGAGCACCGCCGAGCCGCCCTGGGCCGGCTGGTTCTGTTCGCCCGCGCCGGCGGCGACGCCTGCGGGCTCCTTGCCCTGGTAGCCGCTGAGCAGCTGGATGACCTGCTGGCGCACCTTGTTCAGGTCGGCGCCGAGCTTGACGAGCACCTGTGCGGCGACGCCCTCGCCCTCGCGGATGAGGCCGAGCAGGATGTGCTCGGTGCCGATGTAGTTGTGACCCAGCTGCAGCGCTTCGCGCAGGCTCAGCTCGAGCACCTTCTTGGCGCGCGGGGTGAACGGGATGTGGCCGGTCGGCTGCTGCTGACCCTGGCCGATGATGTCCTGCACCTGCTCGCGCACGGCATCCAGCGAGATGCCGAGGCTCTCGAGGGCCTTGGCGGCGACACCCTCGCCCTCATGGATCAGGCCCAGAAGGATGTGCTCGGTGCCGATGTAGTTGTGGTTGAGCATCTTCGCCTCTTCTTGGGCGAGCACAACCACGCGACGGGCGCGGTCCGTGAATCTCTCGAACATCTTCTGACTCCTTCGGGCGCCGACTACTGGCGCTTACGAAAGACGATAACCACCAGCGGAACCCGGTATGCCCGTGTTCGCCGTCGGCGCACCGCTTCGCCCCCGCCATCGAGATACGCCTTGACACGGCATCCACTCAGACCATATCGTTTGTCGATACCAACGATTATCGATAAGGAGGCGACATGTCCCGTACCGCTGTCCGCGCCGGCCGATCCACGGCGCTCATCGCTGCACTGGTGGTGGGAGCGGCGCTGCTCGCCGCCGCGATCATCGGTGCGATCCCGACGGTGTCGGGCTACTTCCTCGACTATTGGAACGGCCGCGCCGACCTGATGACCGGGCACGTCCCCCAGATCCCGGTTCACGGCGAAGTGCCGGCCGAACCGGACGACGCGAATTACTCCGGGGTGCTGATCTCGAGCACTGAGGCGCTCACCGGCCCGCGCATGTTGCAGGCGATCGCCGCCGTCCTGGGCATTCTCGTCGTCATCACCGGCAGTCTTCTCGCGGTGCTGCTGGCGGTCCGGATGCTGCGGGGGCACAGTTTCACGAGGCTGTTCAGCTGGGGGCTCGGCGCGCTGGGCGCGCTGGTCATGATCGCCGCGGCCGTCGCACCGCAGCTCAACGCCCTCGCCGTCGACATTGCCGTGCAGGAGCTCGGATACCGCATCTACGACCCCGCGGTCGATGTCACGATGACCGCCGACGGCGTCGAGTCCGTGATCCTCTCGCTGTGGGACCTCGAGTGGATCCTCGACCGCGTCGACCTCACGGGATTCCTCCTCGGGGTGATCATCGCGCTCCTCGGCCTCCTTGTCGCCGACGGCACGCGCCTGCAGCGCGACACGGAAGGACTGGTGTGATGGCACTCCCCGGCTGGTTCCTGGTCGCATCGCTCGCGGTGGTGGCGCTGATCGCCGTGATGATCGGCGTGTTCGGGGTTGCGAGTGCGCGCACCAAGAACTCCGATGACCCGTCGCCGGTGGTGAAGGTCACCCTGGTGGTAGCAGCGTTCTGGGCCGCGATCAGCGTCCTCGCCGCGATCGTCTCCGTCCTGAACGTCCTGCTGAACGAGAGTGTGACCATCACCGTCCCGGTACAGGAGTTCTGGCCCCAGCTGCCCGCCGGCACCGAGGTCGACGGCACGACGGCGACGCTCGACGGCGGCGGGTTCACCTCGGCGGAGCTGGTCGCGACCGGACTGAGCACGGGTGCCCGGGTCTGCTGGGCGATCGGGCAGGGGCTGGGCCTGCTCGTACCCGGCGCGGTCGCCGCAATGATCGCCGTCACGTGCTTCCAGCTGCTCGCCGGCCGCGCGTTCGCGCCGGTCGTCGCCCGGACCTCGATGGTCACCGCCGTCGTCGTCGCCGTCGGCGGCATCGCCGCGCAGCTGCTCAGCGACATCGGCGGCAGCATGGCGGCATCCGAGGTCCTCGGACACACCGGCGGCAGCTACGAAGAAGTCGCCGGCATCGAGGACGTGTTCGACGCCTGGCTGCCGCAACCGACCTTCGTCCTCGAGCTCCCCTTCTGGCCCATCGCGGCCGGTCTCGCATTCGCCGCGCTGGCGGCGGTGTTCCGTTACGGCTCACGCCTGCAGCGCGACACCGAGGGGCTCGTATGAGCCCCGCCGACGAGGATGAGATCACCGGCATCCATTGCCGGCTCGACGAGCTGCTCGCCGAACGCGGGATGACCCTCACCCGCTTGTCCGAGATCGTCGGGGTCTCGGTGGTGAACCTGTCGATCCTGAAGAACGACCGCGCCCGGGCGATCCGCTACTCGACCCTGTCGGCGATCTGCCGCGCCCTGGACTGCGAGGTCGGCGACCTGCTCGTGCACGCCGTCTGAGCCCGGTGTTCGGGCTCGCCGGCCCATTCGACAGTGGCTCCGGCACAGTCCCGGGGCCGAACACTGTGCGCAAGCGACTGCTCAACCGAGAGACCGAACCCGGGCGCGTATTCAACAGTCGCTCCGGCACAGTCCCGGGGCCGAACACTGTGCGCAAGCGACTGCTCAACCGAGACGGCGCCATACCCGTTGCCGTCCGTTACCGGGCCGTCCGCGCCGCGACCGCCGCACGGACGCGAGCGACCACCGTCGCGGGTGCGCGGTAGAGCTGCGCCTTCGTCACGCGGATCACGATCCATCCCATCGCGACGAGCGCCTCGTGCCGCGCAATGTCCTTTGCCCACTGGGCAGGGTCGGTGAGATGCTGCTCGCCCTCGTACTCGACGGCGATCTTGAGGTCTTCGTATGCGAGATCGACCACGGCGACGAGATTGCCCGCCCCGTCGAACACCGACACGTTCAGCCCGGGCTCGAACAGCCCGGCGGCGACGAGGGTGAGGCGGCACCGTGTCTCACCGGGCGATGCGCTGCGGGTGCGGACCAGGTCCGCGGCGCTGCGCAGCCGTCGCACGCCCGCTCGTCGTGCGACAGCTGACTCGCGCAGTTCCGCGATCGTTGCGAGCGGCTCGCGGTCGGTGCGGAAGATGCGCTCGCGCACCACAGCATCGCCTAGAGCGACCAACTCGATGTCCGACACGAGAATGGATGCCATCGTCGCCCACGTCGAGACCGCATCAGTCACCCGGAGCCCACCCACATCGGTCACCGTCACGAGGTGCGACTGCATCTGATGTCCGATGATCCCTCGGCGCCGCGGATGCCGGTGCGGAGCCAGAACGCCGACGTCAAGCCTGCGACTCGCGTCCGCGAGGAGCGCGAGCGGGACACGAAGCTCCCATGCCGCCGCGGCGACGACGTTCATGAAGAACTGACGGCTGGGCATGATGTGTGCGTACGTCCGTGCGCGGTGGAGGAGGCGCTTGCGCAGTCGTTCATACCGGTGATCGGCGGGCGCGATCGGCGCCGCCGCGTCGGCGCGCACGCGGAGCCCACGGTGGCTTGCGACGAGATCGGACGCCCGCAGCCGCGATCGTGCGACACCGGCATCCTTCGCCTCGGCACTGGAAAAGACGTCCCCGAGGGATGCCGGGAGCTCATTTCGCTGCATCGCTCCACCCTGGCGAGTTCGGCGTCGCATCAACCCGTGGACGACCAGTTCTGTGGACAGTTCACTCACTCACCTGCGTGGGGAGGAAGCTGTCATCCCGGGACCTCCCCCGGGCCACTCAGCCGGTGAGCGCAGCGCACGCTCAGCAGTCACTCCGGCACAGTCCGGGCGGCCGATACTGTGCACAAGCGACTGCTCAACCCGCGCCGCGGTTCGCGTCCTCCGCTCAGCAGTCGCTCCGGCACAGTCCGGGCGGCCGACACTGTGCACAAGCGACTGCTCAACCCGCGCCGCGGCCCGGATCAACCGACGAGCGGGATGGTCACCGGGTCGGTGAAGTCCGAACCGCCGGACAGCGTCACGGTCGCAGCCTCGTCGGCGTTGAACGCCGAGGCCAGAGTGACGCGCGGGGCCATGTCCATCGTGCAGACCTGATCGGATGCCGGGGTCTCGAACACCACGAGCGTGGTCTCGCCGTCGAACTCGGCCGAGGCCACGACCGGCGCACACGACGACGACCCCCAGGTCAGGATGGCGATCACGTCGTCGTCGATGGCCGCCGCCGACGGCGTGTAGGGCTCGACGGTGCCGCCGTCGTACGCGTCGAGGTCGGTCTCGCCCCAGCCATCGACTTCGTATGTCACACGGATGTCGAGCTCCTGGGCGATGTCGATGCTCTCGGGCACGCCGACCGGTGTCACGCGCAGCGCCAGGTCAGCCGTGCATGCATCTGTCTCGGGGTCCTCCAGCGCCACGTCGAGGCCGCCATCGACGCCGACGGTCACGTCCGTCGCGACCGGCACGCAGGTCGAACTGCCCCAGGTGACGAGGGCGATCATGCGCCCGCCGTCGAGCCACGCGGCATCCACATCCACCTCACCCGCGAGCACTCCGGCGGGAGCGGCGTTCGTCGCGCATCCGGTCAGCGCGAGCGCGAAGGCGACCAGGGCGGCACTGGCAAGGGCGATGCGGCGTCTCGTCATGGCGGGTTCCTTTCCGACGGGGTGGATGCCGCGGCATCCACCCTCAGAGTGTCAGTCAGAGCACATTCGTCTCACAAGCCCATCGCCTACTGCAGCGCCGACGTGAGCCGGGCGAGGTTGTCGAGCACGGTGGAGCGGAGGGGCTGCTTCATCCACTCCTCGAGCGTGAGTTCACGCGAGTCGGCGCGGTACTTGTCTTCGACCTCCCGCAGCTGGTCGACGAACTCCCCACCGCGCACGAGCATCGACATCTCGAGGTTCAGGCCGAACGAGCGCATGTCCATGTTGCTCGAGCCGATGACGGCGGTCTCCTCGTCGATCGACATCGACTTGGAGTGCAGGATGAGCGGGCGCTTGTACAGCCAGATCCGCACGCCGGCGCGCAGCAGCGCCTCGTAGTAGCTGCGCTGCGCGTGGTAGACCATCGCCTGGTCGCCCTCTTCCGACACGAACAGCTCGACGTTGAGCCCGCGCTGGCACGCGGACTGGATCGCCGTGAGCAGGCCCTCCTCGGGGACGAAGTAGGGGCTCACGATACAGACCCGCCGCTCGGCTGCGAACAGCAGCGCCATGAACAGCTTGAGGTTGTTCTGGAACTCGAAACCCGGCCCGGACGGCACGATCTGGCAGTCCAGGTCACCGGTTCCGGGCGAGACGGCGAACATGTCGAACTCGTCGGTGAGCGTCTCGTCGGTCTCGCTGTACCAGTCCGAGAGGAAGACGGCGTTGATGGATGCCACGACGGGGCCATCCACGCGGGCCATCAGATCGACCCAGTGCAGCCCCCGCTTGATGTTCTTGCGCAGGTTGTACGTCGAGTCGGTCACGTTCTGCGATCCCATGAACGCGACCTTGCCGTCGACGACGAGGAGCTTGCGGTGGTTGCGCAGATCGGGGCGCTGGAATCTGCCCTTGAACGGCTGGAGCGGCAGCATGAGATGCCACTGGGCACCCATGGCATCCAGTCTCCGCACGGTCTGCTTGTAGAACGGCTTGCCCCGGTTGGCCCAGTGATCCAGCAGGACTCGCACCCTCACGCCGCGTGCGGTGGCCTCTTCGAGCGCCCGGAAGAAGTCGTCGGTGGTGGCGTCGGTCTGCAGGATGTAGAACTCGACGTGCACGTAATGCTCGGCGCCGCGGATCGCCTCGGTCATCGCGGCGATGCTGTCTTCGTACCCCGGGATCAGCTGTGCACCGTTGTCGCCCGACAGCGGGAGGGCGCCGAGGTTGCGGTTGAGGATGACTGCGGCGGTGAACCATGACGGCGCGTTCGGGCGCAGCGATCCGAAGTCGAGGTTGGCGTCCGAGTCGCGGATGTACGCGTTGATGCGCTCCTGTTTCTTGCGGCGCTTGCGCGGCAGGCGCGGGTTTCCGATGAGCAGGAACAGCAGGATGCCGATGATCGGAATGAAGTAGATCGCGAGGAGCCACGCCATCGCCGCGGTGGGGCGCCGGTTGCGCGGGATGATGATCACCGACAGGACGCGGATCGTGAGATCGAAGATGAGCACGACGACCGCCCACCAGGTCCACGTCAGATCGACGGTGATGCTGAGCACGGGCCCTCCTCGCTGTGCGGTTTTGCCCAGCGTAGCGAGCGCCGAGGTCAGTCCGCGTTCTGGGAGCCTCCGGCGGGGGCCATTCCGCGCTTCGCGCGCTCCTCGGCCTCGATCTTCGAGTACACGCGACGCTCGGTGCGATCCATCCGCAGGATGCCGCGCAGGACGAAGATGAACAGCCCCAGGACCACGACGGTCGGCAGCAGCGACCAGACGACGGCGACCCAGTACTCATCCATGTGTCCATCGTACGTGGCACGCCTCCTCCCCAGGCGCCGCGGATGGTCGGACCACGCGGAGTTCTCCACAGTCCGAGGGTGTTTCGAGGACTCACAGCCTCCTCCCCAGGCAGGCTGTTCCCGCGGGTCGCGAGGCGTTCGCCACATCCGGGGCTTTGGCCGCGCTGCGGGGGTTGCCGAGCGAGCACGCTCGACTCATGTCAACAATCGTCACCGTCGCCGACGCGGCGCAGTTCCTGTCCCTGGTCCCCCGCCTGCTCGGCTACACGCCGTCCCGCAGCATCGTGCTGGTGCCGATGGCCGACGGCCGCAGCGCCGGCGCGATGCGCGTCGACCTGCCACCGGGCGATGATCCGGGCACGGTCGATCCCGTCGCCTCGACGATCGTCGGCATGATGTGCCGGATCGCCGCCGTCGACGCGTTCGTCGTCATCGTGTATACGGATGCCGGTGTCTCCACGGATGGCGGCGCATTGCCCCACGCGGCCCTGGTCGAGGCGCTGAGCCGCTGCGCCGAAGCGAGTGGCATTCGAGTCGTGGATGCGCTGACCGTCGGCGCCGACGGCTGGGGCTCGCACCTCGATGCGGGGTCTTCCGATCTCGGTTCGGGCCCGCAGGTCCGGCCGCTCGACGAGCTTCTCACCACGACCGCTCCGCCGGTGCGGGGCGATCAGGCTTCGGGCGCGGAGCTGCCGCCGTCCTCCGCCGCCCTGCGAGAGGCGGTGTCCACCGCACTGCGGTCGCTGCGCGCCTCGCTCGAACTGATCTGCGGCGTGCCCGCAACCGACGATGCCGAGGGATACGACGGGGACGACCAAGCCGCTGCGGATGAACCGGACAAGCGCGACCGGCGGATCGATCCGCAGGCACTCGCGGCGGCCTGCGAGCTGGACGATCTGCCGCGTCTGTACGAGCGTGCGCTGGGGTGGGATGCCGGCTGGCTGCGCCCTCTCGATGTGGCCCTGCTGGCGTGGTGCCTGGCACGACCCGCGCTGCGGGACGTCGCTCTGGTGCAGTGGAGCGGCGATGTCGTTCGCGGCGAGGATGCCCTCGAGGCGCAGCGCCGGTGGGAGGACGTCGGCGCCGACTACCCGTCCGATTTGGCGTCGGTGCTGTGGGGTGAGGGGCCGCGACCCGATCCGGCGCGGCTCGAACGGGCGCTGGAGCTGTGCCGGCGTGTAGCCACCGCCTCACCGGTCGAGCAGCGGGCGGGAGCACTCGCCGCGTGCGCGTGGGTGTCGTGGGCCCTCGGCCGTTCCACGCACGCCGACCGGTACGCCGCGATGGCACACGAGATCGACGACGAGCACGGACTTGCCGCAATCGTCCGATCGTTCGTGACGGCCGGGCACCTGCCGGACTGGGCGTTCCGTGGCCGGTGAACCGGCCCGGCGCTCCGGCTACTTGACCAGAGGGAAGAGGATCGTCTCGCGGATGCCGAGCCCGGTGATCGCCATCATCAGCCGGTCGATGCCCATGCCCATGCCGCCGGTCGGAGGCATCCCGTGCTCGAGGGCACGCAGGAACTCCTCGTCCAGTCGCATGGCCTCGTCATCGCCGCGATCGGCGAGGGCCGCCTGCTCGGCGAAGCGCTCGCGCTGGATGACCGGGTCGACCAGCTCGGAGTACCCGGTGGCCAGTTCGAAACCGCGGATGTAGAGGTCCCACTTCTCGACGACACCCGGGATGGTCCGGTGCTCGCGGACGAGCGGGCTGGTGTCGAGGGGGAAGTCCATCACGAACGTGGGACGCTCCAGGTTGCCCTTGACGAAATGCTCCCAGAGCTCTTCGACGAGCTTGCCGTGCGTGGCGATTTTCTCGGGCACCCCGACGCCTTCGGCTGCAGCGAGCGCCGTAAGCTCCTCGAACGACGTCTCGGGCGTGATGGCGCGACCGGCGGCATCCGACAGTGATTCGTACATCGAGATGCGGTCCCACTGCCCGCCGAGGTCGTAGACCGTGCCGTCGGCCCAGGTGACTTCAGTGGTGCCGGTGACCGCGACGGCGGCGTTCTGCACGAGCTCCTGAGTGAGGTCGGCGATGCCGTTGTAGTCCGAGTACGCCTGGTAGGCCTCGAGCATCGCGAATTCGGGGCTGTGGGTCGAGTCGGCACCCTCATTGCGGAAGTTGCGGTTGATCTCGAAGACCCGGTCGATGCCGCCGACGACGGCGCGCTTGAGATACAGCTCGGGGGCGATGCGCAGGTACAGGTCGGCGTCGAACGCATTCGAGCGGGTGACGAACGGGCGGGCGGCGGCGCCGCCGGGCTGCACCTGCAGCATCGGGGTCTCCACCTCGACGAACCGGTGGGCGGTGAACGTCTCCCGCAGGCTCGCGTTGACCTTCGCGCGGGCGAGCATCGTCGTGCGGGCCTGTTCGCGCACGATCAGGTCGAGGTAACGCGAGCGGACGCGGCCCTCTTCGCTCAGCTCGGTGTACATGTTCGGCAGCGGCAGGAGTGCCTTGGCGGCGATGGTCCAGTCGGTGGCCATGATCGACAGCTCGCCGCGGCGGCTCGAGATGACCTGTCCGGTGACAGAGACGTGGTCGCCGAGGTCGACGAGTTCTTTCCAGGCCTGCAGCGACTCCTCGCCGACTTCGGCGAGCGAGACCATGGCCTGGATGCGACTGCCGTCGCCGGCCTGCAGCGAGGCGAAGCAGAGCTTGCCGGTGTTGCGGCTGAACACGATTCGGCCGGCGACCGACGCGGTCACGCCGGTCTCGGCGCCGGCCTCGAGGTCGGCGTAGCGCTCACGCAGCGCAGGGATCGTGTCGGTGACCGGCACATGGACCGGGTAGGCGCCGCCCGCGGCATCCACCCGCTCGGCAAGCAGCCGCTCCCGCTTGGCCAGGCGGACGGCCTTCTGCTCGAAGACGTCGTCTTCGGCGGTGGCGGGCGCGGGCGCGGGCGTCGTGTCGGTCATGCTGCTCCTAGGATTTCGACCCCTCAGTCTACGTCGAGCGGATATCTCACCCGTCGGGCGCCGTGAGGGCGCGATCGACGGTCGAGTGGATCAGGGCCGAGAGGTAGCGGCCGGGCTCCTCGATGCCGGCCTGGGCGAGCAGCGCCGATGATTGACGGACGATCGAGGCCGAGAACTCGGTCGCCGTCGTGATGGCCTCGGCGTAGGCGGCACGGTCGGCCTCGGCGATCACGATCGGCTCGCACCCGAGCTCGACCGCGAGCGCCTGCGCGATCGGCTGCACCGCGGCGGGCGCCGTGACCGCGGCGTATGCGCCGTGCAGCTGCCGCACGTCGATCGAGGTCCCGGTGAAGGTGATCGCCGGGTGCACCGCCAGCGGGATCGCCCCCCGGGTGGCCGCCGGCGCGAGCACGTCGATGCCGTAGGCAGGATCGACGTGCATCACCAGCTGGCCCACCTGCCATGCGCCGAGCTCCGCGAGGCCGGCCACGAGGCCGGGCAGCTCGTCGTGCGGCACCGCCAGCACCACCAGCTCACTGCGACGCACGACTTCGTCAGCCGTCAGGGTCGGGATGCCGGGGAGCACGGCCTCGACCCGGTCGGGGTCGGAGCCGCCCGTGATCCCGGTGAGCGCGTGTCCTGCACCGGCGAGCGCGGCGGCGATCACCGGCCCGACCCGGCCGGCGCCGATCACGCCGACGCCGAGGCGTCCGGCGCGACTCATCGCTGCACTCCGCCCGCGGGCTCCTCCGGGCCGTCGACCCGGAGCTCCACCGGCACGTCTCCCGGGCTCCCCGACCGGCCGGCCCGGTGCTCCTGCGGATCGACCACCGCATGCGCCTGCGGCTCGACGGCCAGACCGGCCGCAGCGGCATCGGCGACTCCGGTCTCGGCATCGGCGATGCCCTCGCCTGCACCGTCGGCACCGTCGGCACCGTCGGCACCCGCGATCACCGCGTCACCGGCATCCACATTCCGGGATTCCCACCGGTGCGACCGGTCATCGGCCGAGGCCACGATCACCCCGGCCGCGGTCGATTCCCAGGCCCGCATCGCATCGTCGCGGTCGATGATCCCGAGAGTGCCCGACACCTGGCCGAGCACGGTGTGTCCGGTGATGTTCGCGACGCGGTTCCGCCGGTCGACCGGCCCCTGGCCGATCCGGACCGACTGCAGGCGCGCGAGCGGCAGCATGACGAGCGCCCGGCGGAACACGCCGTGGCGCAGCAGCAGAGCGCCGGGGGTCAGCAGGAAGCCGTTGCGCTTCCACGAGAACGGCCGCAGCCACCGCGCCCGGCGGGGCGTCGTCGTGTACGGGTCGTCCGCGGCAGGCCCGAGCAGCCCGTGCACCGAGAGCTCGGCCCAGAGCTCGTCGGGCACGCCGGGCAGGAACAGCCGCATCACGCGCTCGACGTCCTCCCGTGTGCCGGCCGGCAGCACATCGGCGAACTGCTGCGTGGCCGAATCGGTCGCCGACCGGCCGCTGAGCCGGTTGACGCGGATGCGCCACCAGCCGAACCTGCGCCACAGGATGGGCTGTGCGATCTCGAACGCGTGGATACGCCCGGGCGGCAGCGTCTCGGTGATCGTCGTGAACAGGCCGAACGTGATCCGCACGCCGCCGCGGGCCGGGGCGATCGAGTACCGCAGCGACCGGGTTATCTGCCGGAACCAGTACGCGCCGAAGCCGATCAGCGTGGGGATGATCGTGAACAGGACCCACGGCGTGCCCAGCACCGACCCGACGATGACGGCCGCGATCAGCAGCAGGAGCCAGATCGTGCTGCCCGAGATCAGGTGCGCGGCGACCACCCTCCCGGGTGGGATGTGGACGACGGATGCCGGTTCCTCGACCGGCTCCTCCGCTCCTTCGATCAGCCCGGTGAGCCCGGCGGCCACCGTGGCGGCAGCGGCGTGCGTCAGCGGCACTCCGGCCTTCTCGGCACGGGCCGCCGCCTCCCCGAGCTGCCGGCCCGAGGCGAGCCGGAGGATGTCACCGCGGATCGTCTCGGCGTTCACGGTCGACAGGTACTCGAGCTTGACGTTGGCGTCGAGCCCCGCCCCGACCACCTCGAGCTTGCCCAGCCCGAAGAGCCGCGCGACCATCGGGCGGGTCAGGTTCACGCCCTGCACGCGGTCGAGCGGCGCACGACGGTGCGTACGGAAGATGACCCCGCTGCGCACCTCGACGTCGTCGTCGGTGATGCGGAACGTGTGGAACCGCCACGACAGCCAGAACAGCGCCAGCAGGATCAGCAGCACGCCCAGCACGACGAGGGCTGCGACCAGGATGAGGTTGTTGTCGAGGATGAAGTCGATCGGATCGCCCTCGTAGTCGACGTCGATGCCGGTCGGCACAAACAGTGCGATCAGCCGGTCGCGCAGATTCGCGACTACGATGCCGATGACCACGACGAGGAACAGCCCGCCCTTGAGCAGCGGCGACAGCGGGTGCATGCGGTGCCACTCGCCGTCGCTGAGCGGCGATCGGACGCTCGACGGCGGCGGTGCGGGCGACGGGGACGGCGCGGGGAAGGTCACAGGCCGGTCCGCCGGGTCTCGGCGACATCGATCAGCGTGTCGCGCAGCTGCTCGGCGGCGGCCTGCGTGAGCCCCGGGATCGTCACCCCCGTCGACGCGGCGGCGGTCACGAGCTTGAGCTGCGCGATTCCGAATCCGCGGTCGAGCGGACCATGGGTGATGTCGACGAGCTGCATGCGGCCGTAGGGGACGGCGACCATGCGCTGCCACAGGATGCCGCGGCGGAAGACGAGGTCGTCTTGACGCAGCTGGTAGCCGATCGAGCGCGCCTGCCGCGGCAGCACGATCATGATGACGACGGTGATCGCCGCGACGACGGCGGCGGGGATCCACACCCACGTCTGGTCGGCGAACAGGTACAGCCCGAGGGCGACAGCGGCGACGATGACCAGCACGGCCGCGTTGGAGATGAACTGCACCACGATGTACTTCTTCGACACCTGGTACCACGTCCCGTCGCCGAGCGGCAGCCGGTTCTGACTGCGCGGCTCGATGATCTTCGTGTACGTGCCGGCGTCGAAGGCGGCGTCAGTCGCGATGGGTGAGTCCGAAGCCGGGCTCGTCGGGTCCGGGCTGTTCGTCATCATCGTCCTTCCGGGTGGTGCACATGTGCTCGGCGACCAGACTGCCGACGACGAGGACGAGTCCGCCCACGCCTGCCGCGATGACCGCGCTCAACGAGCCTAACGAGGGCGGCACCGGTCGTGTGAGAAGGAACAGCACGAGCCCGGCTCCGAAGCCGGCAACGAGCGCCCCGACGAGGCTCGATGCCTTCGCCAGCATCGCGATGCGCACGGCCTGGAACGGGTTGACCGGCGGCGCCCCCGGCGTGCGCGTGGCCCGGCGGATCGGCAGCGCGAGGATGACCAGCACCATGGCGAGCAGTGCCAGCAGGATCGCCAGCAACACCGATGGGGTGAAGGTGGGCCGGCCGCCCGCGGTTAGCAGCTGGTCGATGAGGAACCCGGCCACCAGGCCCACGAGTGCCGCGATCGCGAGGGCCCCCGCACCGGTGCGCTTCACGAAGCGCCCTCCGCCCTGACCCGCTCGAGCAGGTCTGCGACGCGACCGGCGCCGGGCAGCACCGCGCCCGGTTCGATGCGTAGCCACGGTTCGAGCACGAAGTCGCGCTCGGCCGCCCGCGGGTGCGGCAGGGTCAGTACCGCAGTGTCGCTGCGCACATCACCGTAGGCGATGAGGTCGAGATCGAGCGTGCGGTCGCCCCATCGCTCCCGGCGCTCGCGACCGTTCCGGTCTTCGATCGCATGCAGGTAGCCCAGCAGCACGGTCGGCGCGAGGCGTGTCTCCACCAGGGCGACCGTGTTCAGGTAGGCCGGGGCCGTGGCATCCGGACCCGACAGGGTCACCGCCACCGACTCGATCGGATCGGCCGCCGCGGTCACCCGGCTGAGGGGCATCCGGTCGAGTTCGGCGAGCGCAGCGGCCATCGTCGCCGTGCGGTCGCCGAGGTTCGCGCCCAGTGCGATCACCGCGACGCTCGGCGACGTCGCGGCATGCGGTTCTTCAGGTGTGAGCCCTTCGGCCAGGCGGCGGTTCATGCGCGGCTCCGCGTGATCGTGACGGTCACATCGTCGAACGGCACCACGATGGGCGCACGCGGCTTGTGGATCGTCACGGTCACGCGCTCCACGAGCGGGCGCGTCAGCACGATGTCGGCGATGCGCTGCGCGAGGGTCTCGATGAGGTTGACCGGTTCGCCGGTGAGCACTGCGGCCACATCCTCGGCGACCTCGCCGTAGTGCACCGTGTCGGTGACGTCGTCGGTGGATGCCGCGGCCCGCAGCGACAGCCCGAGGACGACGTCGGCGACGAACTCCTGCCCGTCACGCCGCTCGTGCTCGTACACGCCGTGGAAGCCCGTGGCGCGGATGCCGGTGATCGCGATCTCGTCGGTCATCGTGGCCCCCCGGTCTGCAGCCGGGAGATGTGCAGGGCGTCGCGGGTCGCGGTGACGTCGTGGACGCGCACGGCCCACGCCCCGGCCTGCGCGGCGCGGACGCTCGTGACGGCGGTGGCCAGATCGCGGCGCGGCTCGGTGGCCTCGCCGTCGATCTCGGCGAGCGCCTCGGCGAGAAACCCCTTGCGGCTCGTGCCGACGAGCACCCGTGGGCCCATCGCGACGATGCGCTCGAGGCCGCGGAGCACCGCCCAGTTCTGCGGGCCGCGCTTGCCGAACCCCAGCCCCGGGTCGAGGATGAGGCGGTCGGGCGGGATGCCGGCGGCGAGCGCCTCGTGGTGGCGTCCGCCGAGTTCGGCGATGACTTCGTCGACGACGTCGTCGTACTGGGCTCGCGCGTACATGTCGGAGGACGGTCCGCGCCAGTGGCCGATCGCGTAGTGCGCCTCGGTGTCGGCGACCGCGTCCAGGATCTCGGGGTCGGCCGCGCCGCCCGAGACGTCGTTGACGATGAGGGCGCCGGCGGCGATCGCGGCGGCGGCCGTCGACGCGTTCAGGGTGTCGACGCTGATCACGGCCCCCTCGGCGGCGAGCGCCTCGATGACCGGCAGCACGCGCTCCTGCTCCACCCGCGCCGAGACGCGCTGCGAGCCGGGGCGGGTGGATTCTCCGCCGATGTCGAGGATGTCCGCCCCGGCCGCGGTCAGGGCGCGGCCGTGCGCGACGGCATCAGCGGTGGCGAGGTAGCGTCCGCCGTCGCTGAACGAGTCGGGTGTCGCGTTGACGATGCCCATCACGAGTGTCGTCACGCCGCTCCCCCGGTGAGGAGGGCGATGATCTCGGTGCGGGCGACCGGGTCGGTGAACACCCCTCGCGCGGCGATCGTGACCGTCGACGCGTCGGGCTGGCGGCCGCCGCGCATCGTCACGCATTCGTGGACGGCGTCGAGCACGATCAGCACGCCCCGGGTGTCGAGGGCGCCGGCGATCGAGTCGGCGATCTGCTCGCCCAGCCGCTCCTGCACCTGAGGGCGGGCAGCCAGCACGTCGACCACGCGAGGCAGCGCGCCGAGGCCGACGACCTGTTCGCCGGGAAGATACGCGATGTGGGCGTGGCCGGCGAACGGCAGCAGGTGATGCTCGCACATCGAGCGGAACCGGATGTCGCGCAGCATGACCGCCCCGGAGGGCAGCGTGTCGGGGGCCGGACCCCGCGAGACCGAGATGGTGTGCTGCAGCGGCTCCGCGGCATCCACCCCCACCCCGGCGAAGAACTCCGCGTACGCATCGGCGACGCGCTGCGGGGTCTGCTTCAGGCCGGGACGGGCAGGGTCCTCCCCGATCGCCTCGAGGAGTTCACGCACCGCCGCGGCGACGCGATCACGGTCGACGGGCACGTCACGAGCCTACGCGGTCGCCGGTCGCGCCTGCCCGCTCGGGCGGCGCGCCGGAGCCTTGTCGGCGGCCGGCTCGGCCTCAGCCTCGGTCGAGGCGGCCAGCCCCGCTTCACCCTGGCGGCGCGGGACCTCCACCGGCGGCAGCGTCGAGACCGGGCGCTCCTGGCTGGACAGCCACTGCGGGCGCGGGGGCAGGCGCTTGATGTCGGTGAAGATCTCGGCGAGCTCGTTGTGGTCGAGCGTCTCCTTCTCGAGCAGCTCGAGGGCCAGCTTGTCGAGGATGTCGCGATTGGCGTTGATGACCTCGTAGGCCTCGTTGTGCGCCTGCTCGATGAGGTCGCGGACCTGCTCGTCGACCCGCTCGGCGATACGCTCGCTGAAGTCGCGGCCGTGGCCCATGTCGCGGCCCATGAAGACCTCGCCCGACGAGGAGCCCAGCTTGATCGGGCCGACGTCGGTGGTCATACCGTACTCGGTGACCATCTTGCGGGCGATGCCGGTGGCCTTCTCGATGTCGTTCGCGGCCCCGGTGGTCGGGTCGTGGAAGACGATCTCCTCGGCGACGCGTCCGCCCATGGCGTAGGTGAGCTGGTCCTGCAGCTCGTTGCGGGTGACTGAGTACTTGTCATCGAGCGGCAGCACCATCGTGTAGCCCAGCGCCTTGCCGCGCGGCAGGATGGTGACCTTCGTGACCGGGTCGGTGTTGTTCATCGCCGCGGCCGCCAGGGCGTGGCCGCCCTCGTGGTACGCGGTGATGAGCTTCTCCTTGTCGCGCATGACGCGGGTGCGGCGCTGCGGGCCGGCGATGACGCGGTCGATCGCCTCGTCGAGGGCCCGCATGTCGATGAGCTGCGCATTGGAGCGCGCGGTCAGCAGCGCGGCCTCGTTGAGGACGTTCGCGAGGTCGGCGCCGGTGAAGCCCGGGGTCTTGCGGGCGATGACGGACAGGTCGACGCCCGGCGACAGCGGCTTGCCGCGGCCGTGCACTTCGAGGATGCGCTGGCGACCCTTGTGGTCGGGGGCGTCGACGCCGATCTGACGGTCGAAGCGGCCCGGGCGCAGCAGCGCCGGGTCGAGGATGTCGGGGCGGTTGGTCGCCGCGATGACGATGACGTTCGCCTTGGGGTCGAAGCCGTCCATCTCGACGAGCATCTGGTTGAGCGTCTGCTCGCGCTCGTCGTGGCCGCCGCCCATGCCGGCGCCGCGGTGGCGGCCGACGGCGTCGATCTCGTCGATGAAGATGATGGCGGGGGCGTTCTCCTTGGCCTGGCTGAACAGGTCGCGCACGCGGCTGGCGCCGACGCCGACGAACATCTCGACGAAGTCCGAACCCGAGATCGAGTAGAACGGCACGCCGGCCTCACCGGCCACGGCGCGGGCGAGGAGGGTCTTGCCGGTTCCGGGAGGGCCGTACAGCAGCACGCCCTTCGGGATGCGGGCGCCGACGGCGGCGAACCGCGCGGAGTCCTTCAGGAAGTCCTTGATCTCCTGCATCTCTTCGATCGCCTCGTCGGCGCCGGCGACGTCGGCGAAGGTGACCGTCGGCGTCTCCTTCGTGACGAGCTTCGCCTTCGACTTGCCGAACTGCATGACCTTGCTGCCGCCGCCCTGGGCGCTGGACAGCAGCCACCAGAAGAGCAGACCCAGCAGGAGGATCGGGATCATCAGCGAGAGCATGCTGTCCCAGAAGGTCGCCCGGGGCACCACGTCGTTGAAGCCGTCCGCGGGCGCGGCGCTGTCGATGGCCGCGACGACCTCGGCGGCGCGGGGCTCGACGTAGTAGAACTGCACCTGCGTCGATCCCTCGAACTCCTTCGAGAGGGTCATGTCCACGCGCTGGTCGCCGTCGGTCATGACGACCTCGGAGACGGTGTCGCCGTCGAGCAGCTCGAGTCCCTGCTGCGTCGTGATCTGCTTGGCGCCGGTCAGACCGCTGATCAGTGTCATGCCGATGAGCAGGAGCACGCCGATGAGCAACACGTACATGAACGGGTTGCGGGACAGCTTCTTCAGATTCATGGTCCGATCAGGCTACCGTGCACCGTTATGCACCGCCTGAGCATTCGCCCACGGCGTACGCGGCGCCGATCGCCTCAGGAGTAGACGTGCGGGGCGAGCACGGCGACGTCGCGCAGGTTGCGGAACCGCTCGTCGAAGTCGAGCCCGTATCCGACGACGAAGTCGTTGGGGATGTCGAATCCGACGTATCGGCAGTCGATCTCGACCTTCGCGGCGTCGGGCTTGCGCAGCAGCGCCAGCACCTCGATCGAGGCCGCGCCGCGCGAGGCGAAGTTCTCGAGCAGCCAGCTCAGGGTCAGGCCGGAATCGATGATGTCCTCGACGATCAGCACGTGCTTGCCGGTCAGGTCGGTGTCGAGGTCCTTGCGGATCTGCACGACGCCGCTGGATTTCGTGCCCGCCCCGTACGACGAGACGGCCATCCAGTCCATCGTGATGTCGCGCGGGAGCTTGCGCGCGAAGTCGGCCATCACCATGACCGCCCCCTTCAGCACGCCGACCAGCAGCAGGTCTTTGCCCTCGTAGTCGGTCACCACCTCGGCGGCGAGCTCCTCGAGCCGCTCGGCGATCTGCTCCTCGGTGACGAGGACATTCGACAACTGGTCAGCGATTTCGGCCGCACGCATGGGTCGAGTCTAGGCAAACACCGAGGGTGCATGAACACCCGAGGCAGCGACGAGACCGGGGTGCGGACGGACGCGGGTCAGGATGCCGTGAACTCGATGCGGCGGCCCACGCGGCGTGCGCGGCACGCGGGCAGGTCGATCGGGCCCTGGCCCGACCAGTCGGTGACCAGGCGTGCGACCTCGAGCGTCTGAGCGCGGGTGAGGCTCTCGCCGAATTCACTGGCGACCACGTGCCGGATGATCCGGTGCCGCAGCGCCGGCGGGTTCGCAGCGAGCGCGGGCACCGACACGGCGATGCCGGCCTCGACGTGCTCGACGATGTCTTCGATGGTCTCGTCGATCATCGCGGCGAAGGCATCGGCGTCCTCACGCAGCTGGTCGGCGGTGCGCGCGAGCGCTTCGGCGACGCCCGGTCCGAGTTCGCGCTCGAGCACCGGCAGCACGTCGGCCCGCACCCGAACGCGGGTGAAGCGGCGATCGGCGTTGTGCGGATCCTGCCAGGACCCGAGGCCTTCGGCGGTGCACGCCGCCTGGGTCGTGTCGCGGCGCACGCTCAGCAGCGGCCGCAGCCACACCACGCCGTCCTCTTCGCGGGCCGGGGCCATGCCGGCCAGGCTCGTCGCGCCGGCCCCGCGGGCGAGACCCAGCAGCACGGTCTCGGCCTGGTCGTCGAGAGTGTGGGCGAGCAGGATCGCGGAGGCACCGGCATCCCTCGCCGCCTGGTGCAACGCGGCCCGGCGCGCGGTGCGGGCCGCGGCTTCGGGACCGCCGTCGTCACCCACGTCCACGCGGACCACCCGGGCCTGCAGGCCGAGCGCGTTCGCCTGCTGTGCGGCGCGGGCGGCGACGTCTGCCGAGCCGCCCTGCAGTCCGTGGTCGACCACGACGGCCGTGGCCGCGATGCCGGCCTTGGGCGCCTCGAACGCCACGGCCGCGGTGAGCGCGAGCGAGTCGGCACCGCCGGAGAGTCCCACGATCACGGTGCCCGTGACGCCTGCCAGCGCGGCGCGCACCGCGCGGCGGATGTCGGCGACCGCAGGGTCGAGGCCGGGCCGGTGCTCCATCCGCCTACCGTACCGACTGCATCGCGTGCACGACTCCGCCGGAATCGCCCGGACAGGCTGCCTGCCGGTCTCCCACACGATCTCAGGCGGAGTTCTGGACGGGCGACCCCCCGACTAGGCTTGTCCGCGGCATTCCACACACGAAGGAGAACCCCTATGGGCGCCTACGACGCCGTCATCGAGATCCCGCGCGGCAGCCGCGTCAAGTACGAGGTAGACCACGGCACCGGCCGCGTGTTCCTCGACCGCGTGCTGTTCACACCCATGGGCTACCCCGCCAACTACGGCTTCTTCGAAGACACGCTGGGCGAGGACGGCGACCCGCTCGATGTCCTGCTGCTGCTCGACCGCGACCTGTACCCGGGCATCATGGCCAAGGTGCGCCCCGTCGGCGTGCTGAAGATGAGCGACGAGGCCGGGGGCGACGACAAGGTCGTCGCGGTGCTGGCGAAGGACCCGCGCTGGGCCCACATCCAGGACGTCGACGACATCGACGAGTGGACCAAGGGCGAGATCGGCCACTTCTTCGAGCACTACAAGGATCTCGAGCCCGGCAAGTGGGTCAAGGTCGACCAGTGGGGCGACGCGGCCGAGGCCGAGCGTCTGGTCAGCGAGGCGTTCGACCGGTTCCCGGCCGAGGGTGCGCAGACCGCGACGCAGGGTGAGGGTCACGCGCCGAAGACCATCTGAGTGTGTTCAGAGGGGAGAGTGGATGCCGCGGCATCCACTCTTCTTTCGTTTCGGCGTCAGACCGAGATGCCGCGGTTGCGCAGGAACGGCGCCGGGTCGATGCGCACGCCGCCGGAGTAGACCTCGAAGTGCAGGTGGCAGCCGGTGGAGGCGCCGGTGTTGCCGACATGGGCGATGACCTGGCCGGCGGAGACGCGCTGTCCGTGGCTCACCGCGAACCCGCCGGGCGCGATGTGCGCGTAGCCGGTGATGATGCCGCCGCCGTGGTCGACCTTGATGTAGTTGCCCCACGAGCCGCTGTTGGCCGCGAACACGACGCGGCCCGATGCCGCGGCGTAGATGGGCGACCAGCATCCGGCTGCGAAGTCGATGCCGCGGTGCCCGCTGCCGGTGCAATAGCCATTGGCGCACAGGCCGCCGCGGTTGCCGAACCATGAGCTGATCCAGCCCGCTGCCGGACGGACCCAGCCGGAGTTCTGCACTTCGCCCGCGGGGCTTCCGCCGCCGCCGGACGAGCTGCCGCCACCGCCACCGCTGGATCCGCCACTGTTGTTCTTGGCGGCTTCCTCGGCAGCCTTACGGCGCCGTTCCTCTTCTTCGCGGGCCTTCCGGGCAGCCTCTTCGCGGGCCTTCCGGGCAGCCTCTTCACGCGCCTTGCGGGCGGCTTCGACGCCGGCCTGGTAGTCGGCGATGGTCTTGGCGGTGGTGTCTTGGAGCGCGGCCAGCTGAGCCTGCAGGGTCTCACGGTGCGCGGACTGCGCCTCGAGTGCGGCCTGCGCGGCGCTGGCGGCTTCTTGCGCGGCCAGCATCTTGCCCTCGGCCTCCTGCTGCAGCCGGTCACGCTCATCGCGGGCGACGGCGGCCTGCGCGTAAAGGTTCAGCGCGTTGTCACGCGCACCGACCGCTTCGGCGTACACCGAGCGGTTCGCCGCAAGAAGCTGATCCATCGTGCCGAGGCGGGCGAGCAGGTCGTCGGCGCTGGCGGCCGAGTCCGAGAAGAAGAGTTCGAGCGACGTGTTGTCTCCGCCGGTGCGGTACTGCTGGGCGGCCAGGCGCCCGAGCTTGGCCGCCGTCTCCTCGGCGCGTGCCGCCTCGGCATCGGCCTGCTCCTGCAGAGAGACCGCGCGCGCCGCGGCATCTTCGAACTCCTCCTGCGCGAGCTGATACTCGAGGCCGAGCTGCTCGGCGAGCGCCTGCTTCTGGGCCACGTCGTTCTCGAGCTGCGCGATGAGCCCCTCGATGCGGGTGACCTCGGCGGCCTTGGCCGACTGGTTCGCCTTCGCCCGCTCGACGTCGTCCCACGAGGGATAGCTCGTGGCGGCGAAGGCGGGGGATGCCAGGAGGAACCCGGTGCTGGCCAGGCCGATCACGCCGAGCCCGATCGCTCCGCGCCGCGACAGCGGCCTGCGGAAGGAGCGCATCTCATCGGCCGTCGGCGCGCAGCCGCAATCCACGGCCGCTTCGGCGCTATCGGGTCGCACGACGGGTACCTCTCCTGACGGTCATCGGGTTGCACGCGGCCGCTGATGGCCGCAGACAACAGCATTCACAGTAGCAACATCTGTAACATTCGCCCAGAGTCACTTTCTGAAGACATCATCCCGCGTTCGAAGGCGAAGCACACCGGCATCCTTCCCTCCCTCGAACGCCAGCGCGCGCGGGCGCGCCCTCGATTGGTATTTTCATCGTGTGGCACGTATGCTTGTCCCTCGGTAAGCGTGAGCCTTTCGGGTTCGCTCGGCCCCATCGTTTAGCGGCCTAGGACGCCGCCCTTTCACGGCGGTAGCACGGGTTCGAATCCCGTTGGGGTCACTCCCATAATTGAATATGCATGGCCCTGTAGCGCAGTTGGTTAGCGTGCCGCCCTGTCACGGCGGAGGTCGCGGGTTCAAGTCCCGTCAGGGTCGCTCCACAGCGACGGGCCCTTTGATTCTTCAGAGGGCCTTTCGTCTAGGACATGGCTTTTCGGATGCCATGCGGCTCTGTAGCTCAGTTGGTAGAGCGCACGACTGAAAATCGTGAGGTCACGGGATCGACGCCCGTCGGAGCCACTGCCCCCGATTCCAGGCTTCTACTGGGATCGGGGGCTTTTTCTATGCGTGCGTGCGAGGCGCCACCGGGTCTTCTGGCCACATTTTGGCCACCGCATCGAGGGCACGTGCGCCAAGAGCCGCTGCAACGCTGTTCAGGTCGTCGTCAAACAGGTCAGCGTAGACATCCAGCGTCATGGCTGCAGACGCGTGGCCGAGCATCCGCTGCACTGCTTTGACGTGGGCACCGGCAGAGACAGCGAGCGATGCGGCCGTGTGTCGAAGATCATGCGGGGTGATGACGGGAAAGGTCGGGTCGGCCTCACGACATCTCGCAACCGCCGGCTGGAATACCCGGCGTCGAAAGTTGCCGTTCCGCATTGTCACGCCGAGCGCAGAAGTGAAGATCAGATCGTCTTGGCCTCTACTGGCCACCCGCTCGATGAACCTGTCAGCAAGGAATTGCGGAACGGGAACAGACCGCCGCTCGTGCGATTTCGGTGTTCCCCACACCAACTCACCACGGACGTCCACCACCGCCTCGTCGACCACAATCCGATTGCGCTGGAGATCCACCGACCGCCTGCGAAGCGCCGCCAGCTCACCCCACCGCAGGCCGGTGTACGCCAGAGTGAGAATCAGGTCGGCGTAGTCACCGCATTGCGAAGCAAGCTCGACGACCTGTTCGTGAGTCAGGTACCCACGCCGGTCGCGCGTGATGCGCGGCAGCCGCAAGTCGGCGACCGGGTTGGATTGAAGTCTGCCGTCACGGATCGCCAGCTTGAAGATGCCGCCGAGGACCAGCACGACCTGGCGCAAAGTGGATGGACCCAGTGTCTTACTCAGCTCGGTCGCCCAACGCTGAACATCGCCATGCGATACGTCGCTGACTCGGGTGGTTCCCCAACGCGGAAGGATGTGCTTCGCGAGGGAGTATTCATAGCCGGATCGGGTGGACGCCTTCACGTGCACCTGGGCGGCTATCCAATCGGCGGCGACGATCGCAACATCGACACGAGAGCGACGGGGGTCAACCCACTCCCCGCGCATCTGAGCGACCTCTTGCGTTGCGAGATATTGCTCGGCGTCGCGTTTCGTTCGGAACCCCCGCTTTTGCGTTTGCGAGCGGTCGGGCTTGCGGTATCGCACTCGATACCGTCTGCCGGCTGCTGTTTCGTACGGCTCAATCGATCCCATGACCTCAGCGTTGACCTGACGATGCGACGTGGCCAGCGAAAGCCGCAAAGTAATCGTCACGGTGCTACTGCCGCTACGGCGCAACATCCCTAGCGTGTGTTCGACGAGCTGTTGCGCTCGTAGCGCCGGGTGCCGCTACGCCTTTGTCGATCCGACTGATTCGACCAGCCTCGCCTTGCGTCGGACCACAGCAGTTGAGTGGATAGGCGAGTGTCTCTCAGCGAATCGCAGCAGCAACCGGGTGATCGCGCGGTGTCATCGGTCTTGCGTCGGCTCGAGTACTACTTTCCCGGCGATCCATCGGCGACCGGGATAGCGGCGGCTGTGAGGTCCGGTGCAGCGGGGCCATCGGAGTTGCAGCGCCTGTTTCGCGCCTTGGTCGACGAGGGCGGCAAGCCAGCTCCAAAGCCGTACGTACGCCCTTACGACGCGGAGCTCGACGAGGCCCTGAGCCTCAGAGGCTGGCGATCGCGACGAGATGAAGGCTGGGACTCCCACACGTTCGATATGTGGACGTGGCCTCCGTCCCAGCGATTTGCGCAGCCCACGGTGGTTCACCACGAAGGGCTTCAGTTGCGGGTCATCTACGCCATCTCTCCGATCCTGGCTGAGTATTCGCTCCTCTGAGGGCCACTGATATTGCGGTTCAGGGCCACTCGCTCATCGACGCGATCGTGTCGGTGAGGGCCACCGAATATTGGGGTTGAGGGCCACCGTTCCTAGGCTCCTTCTGCCGCGTGGCCAATCACACGGCAGAAGGAGTGATTCGGATGGTACGCAAGATCAAGGCGAAGCTGGTGCTTCGGCTTCGCGCGGAGGGGTTCACGGGGAGGCAGATCGCCGCGCAGGGCATGTCCCGGACGAGTGTGGCGGCGGTCATCGACGCCGCCGACCGGGAAGGGATCGGTTGGGACGACGTCGCCAAGCTCGAGGAAGCGGACGTGTATGCGCGGCTGTTTCCTGGTCGTGGTGAACATGACAGCGTTCACGCGCAGCCGGACTGGGACAGGGTGCACCGGGAGCTCGCGCGGGTCGGGGTGACGCTGAAGCTGCTGCATGGCGAGTATGTCGACGCCTGCCGGGCGGCGGGATCGACGGCGATGGGATACGACAGGTTCTGCAAGGCCTACCAGCAGCACGTCCTCATCTCCGGGGCGGCGTCGCGGGTGGGGCACAAGGCGGGGCAGACGGTCGAGGTCGACTGGTCGGGCAAGACGATGCAGCTGACCGACCCGGTCACCGGGCAGCAGACGCGGGTCTACTTGTTCGTTGCGACGCTGCCGTTCTCCCGCTACTCGTTCGTGGAGCCGACGCTGGACATGCAGCAGGACGCCTGGTTGCGCGCGCACGTGTCGATGTTCGACTGGTTCGGCGGGAGTGTCCCGCGTGTCGTCCCGGACAACCTCAAGACCGGGGTGCTGAAGCACCCGGCGGAAGGTGAGGTGGTGCTCAACGATGCGTATCGGGAACTCGCGGCGCACTACTCCGCGGCGGTGCTCCCGGGGCGGGTGAAGAAGCCGAAAGACAAGGCCAGTGTCGAGAACACGGTCGGGAACGTCGCGACCTGGGTGATCGCATCCCTCCGCGACCGAAGCTTCGCGAGCTTGGCGGAGTTGCGGGCGGTCGTCTACGAACGCGTGGCCGCTTACAACGCGGAGCCGTTCCAAAAGCGCGCCGGGTCAAGGCTGAGCGTGTTCGACTCGGAGGAGAAGCCGCTGCTGCGGCCGCTTCCGGTGGTCCCGTTTGAGATCTCGAGGTGGTTCTACCGGCGCCGGGTTCAGAAGAACGGGCACGTCGTGTTCGAGCGCAACTTCTACTCCGTGCCCTACCCGAACATCGGTCGGAGTGTTGATCTGCGGGTCACCGACACCACGGTCGAGATCTTCGCCGGGCAGGAGCGGCTGACGAGCCACCTGCTCGCTCCGGTCGGGATGGTGAACGAGTATCGCACCCACGACAGCGATCTGCCCGACGGTCCCCGCTACCGGCAATGGGACGCCGAACGTGTTCGCGAGTGGGCGGGCCGGATCGGGGAGGACACCACGATCGTGGTGAATCGGATCTTCGAGTCCGTGCCCGTCGACGAGCAGGGCCTGGACGCGGCTTTGGCGGTGTTGCGGCTCACCCGCCGCTACTCCGCCGCTCGGGTCGAAGCCGCCGCCGGGATCGCCCTCGCGTCCCGGGTGAGATCTCCGCGCTACGCGCATCTGCGGCCCATCCTCGAGACGAACCAGGACCAACCCGACGGGAGGAGCCCATGGGCTGAACCCGCGACTACGGGGCCGACCGGATACGTCCGCGGCGCGGACTACTACGCCGGTGACATCCGATGAGCCGGCTCGACTCGGAGACGAAGCGGAAGCTGCGTGAGATGGGGGTGACGTCGCTGGTCGACGCGTTCGAGGTCCAGGACGACAGCCTCACGTTGGGAATGGCGTTCGAAGAACGCGTCAAGCTCGCCGTCGACGACGCCCACGCCACCTTCACCCACGCCAAGGTCGAAGGCCTCATCCGGCGGGCCGGTCTCCGCTACCCGAACGCGGACCTGCGGCGAGTCGACCTGCTCGAGCAGCGGGGTCTTGACCGCGGGGTGATCGCGCAACTCGGCACCTGCCAGTTCATCACCCGGCAGCAGAACGTCGTCTTCCAAGGCTTCACCGGGTCCGGGAAGAGCTACCTCGGATCGGCGTTGGCGAAGCAGGCCTGTCAGCACCGCTACCGGGCGCACTACATCCGCATGCCCGACCTCGAAGAATCCTGGGCCACCGCCCGCGACCGGCCCGCGGGGAAGGAGAAGTGGCTCCGCAAATACGCGGCGTTCACGCTCCTCGTGATCGACGAATGGCTCCTCGACAACCCCGATGACAGCGTTCGCGGCATGCTGCTCGAGCTGCTCGAGCGCCGCTACGACGCCACCTCGACGGTGTTCTGCACCCAGTACGCGAAGAAGGACTGGCACCAACGCCTCGGCGGCGGAGTCCACGCCGACGCGATCATGGACCGCATCGTCCACAACACCATCTGGATCGAGACCGGCAGCACCAACATGCGCGAACACACCGCCAGGACGGCCTGACCGGCGCCGGTGAGCGTTGCCATCACCGGGTGGCGCTCACCGGCAATACCGGGCGGCCCTGAATCGCAATATCGAGTGGCACTGAACCCCAATATCGACTGGCCCTCAACCCTTCAAATACTCACCTGGCAAGAGCCCCGCACGTCGTCTTTGAGAATCGATCCCAGCTTCTCGACCAGATCGAATACATCGAGGCATGGTCGTGATGCTTCCCTTCCACCGGCCTAAAGCGGCTCCCCCGTTCAGCGACACATCTCGTCGGTTGGCGCAACGACTAGCCGAAAAGGCGCAGCGAACCTACGGCTGTCTGGCTGGACCGTCGACGTTGACGGCTCGGGGCGGTACCGCGTTCATCGTCCTTCAAAGGGAGACGTGACCAGTGGCTCAAGCGGATAACGGGCTACATGGAACCCTTCACGCGATACCGGAAGATCACGCCATTTCTGCGCTCGGTCAAGGGCGCGCGGCGTCGCAAGCGACGCCCAGGTGGGGCACTCTGGGAATGGGAAGAAGACGCGAAGAATCGCTGACTATCGAGAGGATGCTCCAGCAATATCGCTCTGGCAGCTCGAAGGACGGCGACGCAGAGCGACCAGTACATGGCGGGGTCACTCCAGCAAACGACCGGGAGGTGAACGCAACTGTGCCCAGTGTCTACAGCGAAGCGGCGCGCATCGCTGCTCGCGAGTTGCGGGTTCGACTCCAGCAAGACCTGGCGGCCGGGCGATTCGTCTCGTCATCCCCGGTAACCGACCAATGCCATCCCGTCGCGACAGATAGGAAGCGGAGTACTCGACGAACCAGCGATGGCCGGAAGGGCTGAGACTCCGTCCAGGTTGCCCGCGCTATATCGTTGCCTTGCCAGGAGCAGCGGGGTCGGACAAGCTGAGTGTGCGGACCCGCCCCACACTCGTGGACAGGCGGGTCTAGCTGTTCTCGGACCAGCGACCTTGCAGGCCCGGTGGGTGTCACCGCACGGTTGAGATAGTCACTCCGCCCGCCGCTCGACGAGGATGGTGTCGCGCCACTGTCCCGCCCAAGGGCCGTAGGTCATGAGGGCGATGCGTTCTCGGTGCCGGTGACGAAGATCGAGGGCGGTTTCGCCAGAGTCCGTTCTCCGGCGCGGACCGGCGCATCGGTCAGCGTGCTCATGGCTCCACCACCGCTCGCGACTCCTCGGCTTGACGATGGTGGTGGGGGGTGCCCCCGAGAGAGTGCTCAGCCTGGAAGATTGCGTCGGCCACAAGCTGTTGTGCGTGCTCGTTCGCGAGCCGGTAGAAGATCCGTGTGCCGTCTTGGCGGGTCGACACGATGCGCGCCAGGCGCATCTTCGCCAGGTGCTGCGATACCGCGGCCGGGGACTTGTCCACGATGTCGGCCAAGTGATTCACCGATAATTCGCCGGCATCTCGCAATGCCATGATGATCCGCACCCGCGTCGCGTCAGCCAGCATCGCGAAGACCTCTACCGCGAGTTCAACGTATTCGCTTTCCGGGAGGCGACCACATCCGGAACTATCTGCAAACATACGCAGATTATCTCAAAAGGGAGTAGCGGGCTTGACAAAGTACCATAGGGGGGTATGGTATTTATATGAACGGTTATGTGGCGAATAAGGACGATTTGCTGAAGCGACTGAGCCGCGCCGAGGGTCAGGTCCGGGGAATCGCCCGGATGGTGGAGGACGACAAGTACTGCATCGACATCCTCACTCAGGTCTCCGCAGCGACGAAGGCGCTGGAGAACGTCGCATTGTCGCTGCTGGGAGACCACCTCACGCACTGTGTAGCCGAGGCCAGTGCCGAGGGTGGCCGGGTTGCCGCGGAGAAGATCCGTGAAGCCAATGACGCGATCGCTCGCCTCGTCCGTTCCTGACTAACCGATCACCACACGAGGAGACTGTGATGAACATTGACAACCGCGACGACCTGGGCCTGAAGGACTCGGCTGGCTGTGCGTGCTGCTCGACCGCATCTGCCCCCACGACCACTGACGTGTCGGCGGCGGCGGTGACCTCTGAGGTTCTGGTGGCGGGTATGACGTGCTCGCACTGCGTGATGAGCGTCACCGAGGAGCTGGCCTCGATCGAGGGCGTGGAAAGCGTTGATGTGGACCTGAACGCCGGCGGAGCCTCGCGTGTCACGATCCGCAGCACCGCACCGGTGGACACCGCTGCGGTGACGGCAGCGGTGGAGGAGGCTGGCTACTCCCTGGCCAGCAGCTCGTCATGAGCACGGTGATGTCGAGCTCGACATCACCGGGATGACGTGCGCGTCCTGCGCGACACGGATCGAGCGCAAGCTCAACAAGCTGCCCGGCGTGGAAGCGACCGTCAACTACGCCACCGAGAAAGCCCGGGTGCGCGGGCAGGACGTCGACCCTGCGGCGCTTATCGCCGCAGTGCAATCGGCCGGGTATCAAGCCGCCGTTCCCGCCCCACCGGCCGCCGACCCCTCAGGCGAGGGTGCTGCCGCGCCGGCCGCGGATGGTGAGTTGGTGTCGTTGCGGCAGCGTCTGCTGATCAGCACCGCCCTGGCGGTGCCGGTCGCAGTGCTGTCGATGGTCCCGGCGTTGCAGTTCGAGTACTGGCAGTGGCTGGCGCTCACCCTCACCGCCCCCGTCGCGGTGTGGGGGGCGTGGCCGTTTCACCGCGCCGCGGCCGTCAACGCCCGCCACGGCGCAGCGACGATGGACACGTTGATCAGTGTCGGCGTGATCGCCGCGTTCGGCTGGTCGCTGTACGCCCTGTTCTTCGGCGGCGCCGGGATGCCGGGAATGACGATGACTTTCACGCTTGTCGGCACCCCGCAGGCAGGCGGGCACGAGATCTACCTCGAGGTCGCCGCGTTGGTGACGGTCTTCATCCTCGCCGGCCGGTACGCCGAAGCCCGCGCCCGCAAGTCGTCGTCCGAGGCGTTGCGTGCGCTGCTGGAACTGGGCGCGAAAGACGCCGTGAAGATCGTCGGCGGGGTGGAGCAGCGGGTTCCGGCGGCGCAGCTGGTCGTCGGTGACACCGTGCTGGTCCGGCCGGGGGAGAAAATCCCCTCCGACGGGCTCGTCGTCGACGGGTCGTCCGCGATCGACGCGAGCATGCTCACCGGCGAATCCACGCCGGTCGAAGTCGGCGTCGGCTCTCGGGTGGTGGGCGCCACCGTGAACGTCGGCGGCCGCCTCACGGTGGAGATCACCCGTGTCGGCGCGGACACCGAGCTGGCACGGATGCGGCGGCTGATGGAGGAGGCGCAGACCGGGAAAGCCAAGGTGCAGCGTCTCGCCGACCGGGTCTCGGGTGTGTTCGTGCCGGTGGTGATCCTGCTCGCAATCACCGCGTTCGTCGGGTGGCTGCTGGTCGGTGGCTCGATCGAGCTGGCGTTCACCGCCGCGGTAGCAACCCTGATCATCGCCTGCCCGTGCGCACTGGGACTCGCAACCCCCACCGCGCTGCTGGTGGGCACCGGTCGCGGCTCCCAGCTGGGCATCCTCATCCGGGGACCGCAGGTGCTGGAGCAGACCCGCAAGGTCGACACGATCGTGCTGGACAAGACCGGCACCGTCACCTCCGGCACCATGACCGTCACCGCGGTACACCCCGCCCCCGGCGTCACCACCGCCCAGTTGCTGGCCACGGCCGCGGCGGTGGAGTCCGGGTCGGAGCACCCCGTCGCGCGGGCCATCGTCACCGAGTCCGGCCCGGTGCCGGCGGCCGAGACGTTTGCCTCTCACGCCGGGCTCGGGGTGCAGGGCATCGTGGACGAGTCGCTCATAGTCGCCGGTCGCCCTTCATGGCTGCAAGAACAGTGGGGCATCACTCCTCCTGCTGACCTGCAGCGGGAAGCGGACAATCTGGAAGCGGCCGGGGCGACAGTGGTCGCGATCGGCCGCGACGGGGAGCACCTGGGCATCATCGCGGTCGCGGACACGGTCAAACCCACCAGTGCCGAAGCCGTTGCCCGGTTCAAGGCGCTGGGGATGACGCCGGTACTGCTCACCGGCGACAACGACGGCGCCGCCCGCCACATCGCCGCGACTGTCGGGATCGACCAGGTCCACGCCGGTGTCACCCCGGCCGGCAAGCTCGATGTCGTCCGCCGGCTGCAGGACGAGGGCCGGGTGGTGGCGATGGTCGGTGATGGTGTGAACGACGCCGCCGCGCTAGCGGCCGCTGACCTGGGTCTTGCGATGGGCGGCGGCACGGACGCCGCAATCGCCGCCAGCGACATCACCGTCGTCTCCGGCGACCTGCTGGTCGTGGCCGACGCGGTCCGGCTGGCTCGCCGCACCCTGGGCACCATCAAGGGCAACCTGTTCTGGGCATTCGCGTACAACGTCGCCGCCATCCCGGTGGCGATGGCCGGGCTGCTCAACCCGCTGGTCGCCGCGGCCGCGATGGCATTGTCCTCGGTGTTCGTGGTGACCAACAGCCTGCGGCTGCGCGGCTTCCGCGCCACCCCGGCCACCACACCCGCTCTCACCTCACCGGACTCCCGCGTTCCTGCCCGAGTCTGACCCGCATCCCCCCGGATGCATCGTGGAAGGAGGCTCGCCATGAGCCAGCACGACCACCACCCCGCGGGGCAGACCCCTGCCGGGCCCGCCGACGACGAGAACACCGCCCGCGGCATGCGGGAAGCCGTCGCCGAACCCGACACCCAGCACGCGCACCACGCGCCGGCTGCCGCCCCACACGACGAGCACGCCCAACCGACGCACGGCGGGCATGCCGGGCATGATGAGCACGCCGGTCATGAGGGTGCACATGCGGGGATGGCGCACGGCGGACATGGGGGGCATGCCGGTCACGGGGACCATGTGGGTCAGTTCCGACGGCTGTTTTGGATCATGCTGATCCTTGCCATCCCGGTGGTCGCTTTCTCGGGCATGTTCTCGATGCTGCTGGGGTATCCGCTGCCCGATGCCGCCTGGGTGGGGTGGATCTCTCCGGTGCTGGGCACCGTCATGTACGTGTGGGGTGGTGCCCCGTTCCTGACCGGCGCGGTCAGCGAGCTGCGAAACCGCAAGCCCGGCATGATGCTGCTGATCGGGCTGGCGATCACCGTCGCGTTCGTCGCGTCCTGGGGGGCCAGTCTCGGCCTGCTGCACCACGAGCTGGACTTCTGGTGGGAACTGGCGCTGCTGATCGTCATCATGCTGCTGGGCCACTGGATCGAGATGCGGTCCCTGGCGCAGACCACCTCCGCGCTGGACTCCCTCGCCGCGCTGCTGCCGGACGAGGCTGAGAAGGTCGACGGGGATACCACGGTGACCGTCGCGCCTTCGGACTTGCAGGTTGGGGATGTGGTGGTGGTCCGCCCCGGCGGGCGCGTACCTGCAGATGGGCGGGTGGTGCAGGGGTCGGCGAGCATGGACGAGTCGATGATCACCGGCGAATCGCGCCCGGTACGCCGCAGCGACGGTGACCCGGTCGTGGCCGGCACCGTCGCCACCGACTCCGGGGTGCGGGTGGAGATCACCGCGGTGGGGGAGAACACCGCTCTGGCCGGTATCCAACGCTTGGTCACTGAGGCGCAGAACTCCTCTTCGAAGGCGCAGCGCCTCGCCGACCGGGCCGCCGGGTGGCTGTTCTGGTTCGCTCTCATCGCCGCCGGGATCACCGCCGTGGTGTGGACACTGGTCGGTCTGCCCGACGACGCGGTGATCCGCACCATCACCGTGCTGGTCATCGCCTGCCCTCACGCGCTGGGCCTGGCCATCCCACTGGTGGTGTCGATCGCCACCGAACGAGCCGCCCGCGGCGGTGTGCTCATCAAGGACCGGCTCGCGCTGGAAAGCATGCGCACCGTAAACACCGTGCTGTTCGACAAGACCGGCACCCTCACCAAGGGCGCCCCTGCCGTGACCGGTGTCGAACCAGTGGACGAGATCGACGCGGACCGGCTGGTGGCCCTGGCCGCTGCGGCAGAGTCCGATTCCGAGCACCCGCTGGCGCGCGCCATCGTCACTGCTGCGCGGGACAAGCACCTGCCGGTGTCGGCGTCGACCGGCTTCGAGTCCTCACCCGCGGTCGGGGTGCGTGCGACCGTTGACGGCCAGGTGGTGCAGGTTGGCGGACCGTACCTGCTCAAGCAGGCCGGCGCGCACGAGCTGCCCATCGCGGACCGGTGGCGGGAAGAGGGTGCCATCATCTTGCACGTCCTCATCGACGGGAAGGTCGCCGGTGCGTTGCGGTTGGCCGATGAGATCCGCCCGGAGTCCCGGCAGGCCGTCGACGCGCTGCACGAGCGGAACGTGCAGGTTGTGATGATCACCGGTGATGCCGACGCGGTCGCCGCGTCGGTGGCTACTGAACTGGGCATCGACCGGTTCTTCGCTGGGGTGCGCCCGGAGGACAAGGCGTCCAAGGTGAAGCAGCTGCAGGACGAAGGCCGCAAGGTCGCAATGGTCGGCGACGGGGTGAACGACGCCCCCGCCCTGGCCCAGGCTGATGTGGGTATCGCCATCGGCGCGGGAACCGATGTCGCGATCGCGTCCGCGGGGGTCATCCTTGCCAGCGACGACCCCCGGTCGGTGCTGTCGGTGATCGAGTTGTCCCGCGCCAGCTACCGCAAGATGAAGCAGAACCTGTGGTGGGCCGCCGGATACAACCTCATCTCGGTGCCCTTGGCTGCCGGCATCCTCGCCCCGATCGGTTTCGTGCTACCGATGTCGGTCGGCGCGATCCTGATGTCACTGTCCACCATCGTCGTCGCCCTCAACGCGCAGCTGCTGCGGAGGCTTGACCTTAGCCCGGACGCAGTTCTCGACCGGTGACGGGTGTGCCGTACCGTGGAAGGGAGGGAGGTGACATGTCGCTGATCGCACTGACGGACCGGCTGTACGCTGGCCGGTCGATGGCGCGCACGCTGCTGCTGCTCATCGCCCTCACCGCCGCGGTCATCGCCGGCCTGCTGGCCATGCACTCCCTCAACGCCCACACCGCCGCGGACACCGGTCACCAGACCACCCTCACCGCCGCTGCTGCGAGCACGGCTGTGGATGACCATCATCCCGGCGCTCCCGCGACGGATGAACCGTGCCCGGACTGCGGCACCGGCCACACCGACATGCTCACTATGGCGTGCGTGCTCGCTCTGCTGGCGGCCGTGCTGCTACTGTTTGGGCCGCGCAACGCCCTGCGGTGTCTGTCCACACAGCCCCGCCCCAGGCCGCTCGGCACCGCCGTCTTCCCCTTCACGCTCCTGCGACCACCCTCCCTCAACGTTCTCTGTATCAGCCGTACGTGATGCGACCCGAGTCGGCCCCCTCGTGGCACCGGCTCTCTCGTCGCGCGCCCGTCATCCCGACCGGCGTCCTTTCACGTACCCCTGTTTGGAGAACCCCCTTATGAAGATTCGTACCGCGGCGACCGCCGCGCTCACCCTCGCCGCCGCGCTCACCCTCGCAGGCTGCGCCGGCAGCACCGGCTCCGGTTCGGAATCCATGCCGGGCATGGATCACGGCGGAAGCTCGTCGTCCACGTCGGCAGCGGACTTCAACGGCGCGGACGTCATGTTCGCGCAGATGATGATCCCGCACCACCAGCAGGCCATCGAGATGTCCGACATGCTCCTCGCGAAGGACGGCATCGACGAGCAGGTGATCGCTCTGGCCGAGGACATCAAAGCCGCCCAGCAACCCGAAATCGACCAGCTGCAGGAATGGCTGGACGAGTGGGGTGCCGACAGCGGCACCGAGTCCATGGAAGGCATGGACCACGGCGGCGACATGATGATGAGCGAGGACGACATGGCCGCCCTCGAATCGGCCACCGGCGCCGACGCGGCCCGACTGTTCCTCGAGCAGATGACGATGCACCACGAAGGCGCCATCGAAATGGCTCAAGACGAAGTCGACAACGGTCAGAACCCGGACCCGGTAGAGATGGCTCAGACCATCGTCGACACGCAGACTGCCGAGATCGCTCAGATGCAGGAACTGCTCGGCCAGCTCTAACCGCACCCGGTGAGGACGCCCAACCCGACGGGCGTCCTCACCCTCAACTCGAAAGGGTATATATGCGCATGCCTCTGCGCGAGACAGCCAGCGTTGTCGCGCTCCTCACTCTGGCCCTCACCGGTTGTGCAGGTACCGCGCCACCGTCCACCGGCGCCGACCACACGGCCGCCACCGCTACCGCACACGTGCACGCCATCGTGCCTGACCCGAACGGCGAGGGGTTCCTGCTCGGCACCCACGAGGGCCTCTACGCGGCGACCGCCGACGGGCAACTCGCCTCACGAGTCGGGAGCTACGGCTTCGACGCAATGGGACTCACTGCCATTGACGACGACCTCATCGCCTCCGGCCACCCGGCCAGAGGCACCCCAGCCGAACTGGGGGAAGGGAACCTTGGCATCATCCGCAGCGGCGATGGTGGCACCACCTGGGAACCGGTCGCATTCACGGGCGAGAAAGACTTCCACGTCCTCGCTGCCGGGCCCGACGACACCCTGTACGGACAAGAAACCGGCAGCGCACTGATCATGGCCAGCGCTGATCGTGGTGTCACGTGGTCTCCCACGGGAGCGACCCTGCTCATCTTCGGTCTCGTCGTCGACGCCGCGGGACGAATCATCGTCACGACCCCCGATGGCCCCCAGGTCAGCACCGACGGAGGGGCAACGTTCGATCCGCTACCCGGTGCGCCGAACCTGTATCCCATCGCCAACTCCCCGAACCACCAGCAACTCATCGGCGTCGACAACAAAGGCACCATCTGGGCCAGCACGAGCGGAGATCCGTCCTGGGAAAACGTCGGAACCGTACACGGCTCCGCGCAAGCAATCACCGTCACCGACGCCGGCGACATCCTCGTCGTAGACGACAGCGGACTCAGCCGGGTTCCCTCCGCCTAGCGACCTCAGCATCGGCTGACTATACAGTTGATAGTGTCTGATAACTGGATATTCCACTTCCCTGATCCCTGAGCGTAGGACCGTTTGCGATGATTCGCCCCGACCGCGCTGGCCGCGCAATCGCCCCGAGCGTGCGCTGGCCGGTGGCAAGGCTGCTGGTAGGGCTGGGTCTCGTCCTGGCGCTCCTGATGTGCTCGTGGGCAGCGACGCACTCTGAGACCGAAGGCCGTCAGGCCGCGTCGATCGCAGAGCCGATCATCATCATGGACGAGGCGGGCGCCGTCCCGACGGTGACGTCAGGTGGGCACGCCAGCGAGGCCGGAGATCTCGGCGCCGCCCTCTGCCTGTTGGGAGTGGTGTGCGCGCTGATGCTTGTCGTGCTGGCCTGGCGGGCACCCTCGCGGCCCTACAGCGTCGAGCGTGTCGCGAAGATGATGCTTGAGCTGATCACGGTCGCGCCGTCCCGAATGCCGGCGCTTACTCTTGCGCAGCTGGGCGTCTCCCGAACCTGATCCACCACTCAACCCACTCGCCCCTGTGAGAGCGTGCGGTCGCTGGCGCCGCCAGACCGCACGCCTGTTGAGTCCTGGTATTGGAGAACGTCGTGGCAAACCCATTCCGGGTGACTTCCGTCACCCGCACCGTCCCCCCGGTTGCCCATCGGAGATCCTGGCGCGCGTTCCGTGCGGCCGCCGCGATGCTCGCCGCGACCGCTGTACTCGCGGTCGCAGGGTGCACATCGCAGGACGGGCTGGCCGCCACGGCAAACAACGGCACCGGTTCCACCAGCGTTGACGAGCGCATCGTCGAGATCTCCGCGGAAAAGCGCGGCGAGACAGTGGTGTTCGCCGGCGTCGACGAGCGCGGCAATCCGGTCAGCAGCGACGAGTTCGCCGGCGAGGTGTACGTCGTGAACTTCTGGTATGCCGCGTGTGGCCCGTGCCGGGTCGAGGCTCCTCTGCTCGAAGAGGTGTGGCAGACCTACCAACCCGAAGGGGTGGGGTTCATCGGGGTGAACATCTACGACCAACCCGCCACCGCGCTGTCGTTCGCGGAGGACTACGGGATCACCTACCCGAGCGTGATCGACATCGTCGACGGGAAGACGAAGCTCGCCTTCGCCGCGGTCACCCCCATCCAGGCGACCCCGACGACCCTGGTGATGGACAGGCAGGGCAGGGTCGCCGCGCGGATTATCGGGCAGCTGCCGGCCGCGTCAATCCTGTCCACCCTCGTCGCGGACGCGCTGGCGGAGAGCCAGTGAGCGCCGAAGGGTTCATCTTCGACGGCGCGCTATGGGTGGCCGTGCTCATCGCCATGCTCGCGGGCCTGATCTCCTTCGTCTCCCCGTGCGTGCTCCCGCTTGTCCCCGGATACTTCGGCTACCTCGGGTCCTCCCTCTCCACCTCCCCGACACAAAGCCATCCCGCCGGCCGTGGACGGCTGCTCGGAGGGGTGGCGTTGTTCGTCGCCGGATTCACCCTCGTGTTCATGACCGTCACAGTGCTCGGTGGGGTCGCGGGACTGTTCTTCCTCGAATACGCGAACATCCTCACCCGGGCGCTCGGGGTCGTCGTCATCGTTCTGGGCCTGGTTTTCATTGGCGCGTTCCCTCGCGCGCAACGCACCCTCCGCCCCCGTTTCCGCGGCAACCTGGGTCTGCTCAGCGCGCCACTGCTGGGCATCGCGCTCGGGATCGGCTGGACCCCCTGCATCGGACCGACGCTGGCGGCGATCATGTCGGTGTCCTGGAATCTCGGCGACCCCGGTCGTGCCGCGCTGCTGGGACTGGCGTACTCCCTCGGCCTGGGCATCCCGTTCTTCCTGCTCGCGCTCGGACTGGGCTGGGCCACCCGCTCGGTCACCTTCCTCCGCCGTCACATCCGCGTGGTCAACATCATCGGCGGCAGCCTGCTCATCGCCCTAGGCGTGCTGATGGTCACCGGCATCTGGGGCACGCTGATGTCCGTCCTACAGGGGGTGATGCTCAGTGTCACGCTCCCTCTCTGATCAGGCACCCACCGACCCCTCCCGCCCCGCCGATCACATCGAACAGGACGAGCCTGACACCGTCACCTCCCCGACGCTGGGACCCGTCGAGTGGCTGCGATGGGGATGGCGGCAGCTGACCAGCATGCGCACCGCGATCCTGCTGCTGCTCCTGCTGGCCATCGCCTCAGTTCCCGGGTCGATCTTCCCGCAACGCACCGCGGACCCCAACGGGGTCCTCCAATACTTCCGAACCAACCCCGACCTGGCCCCGATCCTCGACGGGCTCCAGGTGTTCGACTTGTACAACTCCGCCTGGTTCTCAGGCATCTACCTGCTGCTGTTCATCTCATTGATCGGCTGCATCATTCCCCGCACCCGTCACCACTGGAAAGCCCTCCGCACCCGGCCACCACGCACCCCGGTACGTCTCAGCCGGCTGAGCGCCCACCTTCTCGCAGACGTCCCGGCAAAGGCCGAGGACCCCGCCGCGGACGCGGCGGCCACGATCACCGCCGCAGCCGCCGATCTGCGCCGCCGCGGATACCGCATCGAGCGGTACGACACCGCACGGTCTTGGTCGGTGTCGGCCGAGCGCGGCTACCTCCGGGAGACCGGCAACCTGGTTTTTCATGCCTCCCTGGTCGGAGTGTTGGTCGCTGTGCTCGCGGCCAGCGGTTTCTCCTATACCGGGCAGCGGGTCATCGTCGAGGGGACCACGTTCGTCAACACCCTCAACGACTACTCCTCGTTCACCCCGGGCAGGTTCGTCGACGGAACGCAGCTGGACCCGTACTCGCTGACCCTCGACAGCTTCGACGTCAGCTACGTGCCACCGGGAGAAGCCGGTGCCGGCCAAGCAGGCGACTTCGCCGCGAACCTCACCATCCGCGACGCCCGCGCCGGGACAGAGGACACCGAAAGCGTGCGCGTGAATTACCCCATCACGGTCGGCAATGACCGGGTCTATCTGCTCGGCAACGGCTACGCACCCACCATCACCGTCCGAAACTCCGAGGGCGCGGTCGTGTACAGCGAGTCACAGCCCTTCCTCCCGCAAGACACCACGATGACCTCGCTTGGCATCATCAAGGTCCCAGACGGGCTCCCCGAACAGGTCGGGCTCGTCGGATTCTTCTACCCCACACAGGGCGCCCTCGACACCGGGGCGTTCACCTCGGTGTATCCCGATCTTGTGAACCCGGTCGTCACCTTCAACGTGTTCTCCGGCAGCCTCGGCATCAACGACGGCGTGCCCCGATCGGTGTACACCCTCGACACCAGCGGAATGACCCAACTCACCGGCGGCACGAGCGGCGCCGAGTCGATCCAGCTCACTCCCGGGCAGACCGCCGACCTGCCCAATGGGTGGGGCACGGTCACCTTCGAGGACGCCTCCAGCGGCACGAATCCCCTGGCGGCGGTGAAACGATTCGCGTCGCTGGACATCAAACGCGACACCGGCGGTCCTTGGGTGCTCGGCTTCGCCACCCTGGCCACACTGGGTCTGATCACCGGCCTTCTCGTTCCCCGACGCCGCGTGTTCGTCAAAGCATCCGTCACCGGCGACCCGGACGAGCCCACCCTGCGCCTGGAATACGCCGGTCTCGCGCGCGGAGAGGACCCGCAACTGCCCGACGCGATCGCCGGCATCCGCAACGCCCACCTCGCCGCCCGTGATCGCCTGAGCTCACAGACACCCAGCCGAAGGAACCCACGATGAAGACCCCCATGAAAGTGACCCTCATTGCGATCGCCGCCGTGGTCGTGCTCGTCATCGGCGCGATCATCTACACGGTCTCCGCCCGCCCTCAAGCGCCCGCAGGCGACAACGCCGCGGACGCGTTACCGGGTGCCCGCAGCAACTCCCACGTCCTGGACAGCGCCGGCCCGAACGCGCCGACCCTGGTGGAGTTCCTCGACTTCGAATGCGAGGCGTGTGGGGCGTTCTACCCGTACGTCGAACAGATCCGTGAGCAGTACGACGGACAGATCAACTATGTGTTCCGGTACTACCCGATCCCCAGCCACTACAACTCGATGAACGCCGCCCTCGCGGTGGAAGCGGCCGCGCAGCAAGACCGGGTCGAGGACATGTACCACCGCATGTTCGAGACGCAGGCCGAGTGGGGCGAGCAGCAAGTCTCCGAAGCTGACCTGTTCCGCAGTTTCGCCGAGGACCTTGGCCTGGACATGGCTGCCTACGACCAGGCGGTGGCAGACCCCGCCACCCGGGAGCGGGTCGAGGGAGACTTCGCCGAAGGGCAGCAGATGGGTGTGCAGGGCACGCCCACGTTCTTCCTCAACGGCGAACGACTCGAGCTCAACCAGCTGACGGATCTCACCGATGCTCTCGACCGCGCCCTCGCTGACTGACGCGGCGGCGGAGGCATTTCCCGCCGCGCGCCGGAAGGTACCGCTCTGGGCGGCGCTCCTCGTCGCCGCGGCTGCTGGTGGGCTCCTGGACCTGTCCTTCCCCGCTGTGGGGTGGTGGCCGCTCGCGTTTGTGAGCATCACCCTCGCGTTGGGCACGATCATCGGCCGCAGCATCGGCGGCGCGTTCCTGGTCGGTGTTGCCTTCGGTGCGGCGTTCTTCTTCACCCACCTGGTGTGGGTGGGCACATATCTCGGACCCGTCCCGTGGGTGGCGTTGGCCGGTCTGGAAACGGTGCTGTTCGGGGTCGGTGCGATCCCCATCGCTCTCGCGTACCGGTGGACCGACCGCGCCCGCGGACGCGCCGTCCTGTGGTTTGTCGGGGTGCCGCTGCTGGTAGCGGGGCTGTGGAGCGTCCGAGAGCTGATGATGGGGTCCTGGCCGTACTCCGGGTTCCCGTGGGCGCGGATCGGGATGACCCAGGCGAACGGCCCGCTCCCGGAGGCGGCGTCCTGGGTCGGGATGACCGGTCTGGGCTTCCTCATCGTCGCCGCCTGCGCGTGCCTGGTGCAGTGGTGGCGGGCCGGCGGGTTCCGACGCATGCGCGGCGTCCTGCCCGCCGCGATGATCGTGACCGCTCTGGTACTCGTGCCGCAGTTCCCCACCGGGGACGCCGGTCAGATGGACATCGGCTGGGTGCAGGGCAACGGGCCCTCCGGGTACTTCGACGACCGCACCCCCGGGGATGTGCTGGCCGCGCAAACAACCGCGACCGACCCCCTGCTGGGGGAGGACATGGATCTGCTGGTGTGGCCCGAGGGTGCCGTCGACAGCGACCCCCTTACCGACCCGGCCACCGCCCGGCGGCTCACTGATCTCGTCGCCCAGGCCGGCGCACCGCTGCTGATTAACGCCGCCACCGCACGCGACGGTGACGTGTTCAACACCTCGATACTGTGGGGCGGGCAAGGCGACCCGCAGTTGCATGACAAGGTCAACCCCGTCCCGTTCGGGGAGTACGTCCCGGACCGGTGGTTCTACGAGCGGATCGCGCCCGACCTCATCGGCCTGATCCAACGCGAATACACCCCCGGACAGAACCCCCCGTTCGTGACCGTCGACGGGGTGAAAGTCGGACTGGCGATCTGTTTCGACGTCATCTATGACTCCGTCATCTGGGACGGCGCCCGCCAGGGCGCTCAGGTCTACGTGTTTCAGACCAACAACGCCGATTTCCGCGGCACCGACGAGAATCTTCAACAGCTCGCGTTCGCCCGGATGCGTGCGATCGAGACCGGCCGTGCCGTGGTGAACGTCTCCACCGTCGGCACCAGCCAAGTCATCGCCCCGGACGGGCAGATCATCGACGGCGCCGGCGTCGACCAGGCAGCCGCGGCGATCACCCGCGTCCCGCTGCGAGACGGTCTCACCCCCGCCGTCGTGCTCGGCGGTGCCCTCACCGCCCTGATCGCCCTCGGCGCGATCACCGGTCTCACCATCGCCGGAATCAGCCGCCACCACCACCGCCACCGATCTGCACGAGGAGCAACCGATGCCTGACCCCGAATCCCTGACCCTGGACAGCATCTCCCTGCTGTTGGTGTGGACCGCGATCGCCGTGTACCTGCTCGCGTTCGTGGCCTACGCCATCGACCTTGCACAACGCTCAGTACGCCGCGACGAACCCCAGCGGGTGCCCGCGCTCGTGACCGCGGGCGGAGACACGCAGAACACAGGCGACGAACGCGCCGCGCTGAACGAGGTCCGCACCCGGCCGGGCCAGCGGCAACGTCTGCTCTGGGCGCGAATCGGCACCGTCCTGACCGGGTTCGCGTTCGTATTTCACCTCGCCGGCACGATTGGGCGAGGACTCGATGCGGGAAGGGTCCCGTGGGCGAACATGTACGAGTTCGCGCTCACCGGGACATTGCTGATCGTTGCGGTCTACCTGTCCGTGCTCCGCCGGTACGACCTACGATTCCTGGGCTCGTTCCTCATCGGTATGGTCGCGTTGCTCCTCGGTGGTGCGACCCTTGCGTTCTACGTCGAAGTTACCCCGCTGATGGACCCGCTCAAAAGCGTCTGGCTCGTCATCCACGTCTTCGTCGCCTCCCTCGCTACCGCCCTGTTCGCGATCTCCTGCGGCCTTTCCGCCACACAGCTCATGCAAGCCCGACGCGAACGACAGGCTGCGCGTCGCAAGGATGAGGGCACGAAGAGATCCGGCCTGGGATACTTGCGCACGCTGCCGACCGCGGAGACGCTGGAGTCACTGGCGTATCGGTTCGCGATCGTCGGGTTCATCTTCTGGACCTTCACTCTGATCGCCGGCTCAATCTGGGCCAACGATTCCTGGGGACGATACTGGGGATTCGACACGAAGGAAGTATGGACGTTCGTGATCTGGGTGCTCTACGCCGGCTACATCCACGCCCGCGCGACCCGCGGCTGGCGGGGCACCCGCTCCGCATGGCTGTCGATCATCGGCTTCACCGCCGTCCTCTTCAACTTCACCATCGTCAACATGTTCTTCAAAGGCCTGCACGCCTACTCCGGCCTCAGCTAACGACCAACGTTCGACTTTCAAAGGACTTTTTCCTCAATGCTCACACCACTGTTCGATCCCGAGTGGTCTCCACGTTCGCGGGCGGGGACGGACACGGAAGCTCGGCACGGCGTTTCCTTGGCCTCCGTCGTGCGGGGCGCACGATGAGGCGGCGTCGGAGCTGGAGATTGGCCGTCGCGTGCCTGGTCGCGCTTGTTATGACTGTCGTGGACCAGGGCACGAAAGCCCTCGCGCTCGCACAGCTGAGCGAGCAAGAACGCATTCCACTGATCGGCGACGTGCTGGGGCTGCAGCTCGCCTTCAACCCCGGCACCGTCATGTCTCTCGGCTCGAACAGCACCTGGGTGTTCACTCTGGTCGGAATGGTGGCAGTGATCGCCTTGTTCTACGCCGCCTGGCGGGCGACATCCACGTTGTGGGCGGTCGCCATCGGTTTCGTCTGGGGTGGAGCGATCGGCAACCTCATCGACCGTCTCTTCGCCCCTCCAGGGTTCGGCCGCGGTCACGTCACCGACTTCCTCGCCTACGGCAACCTCTTCATCGGAAACATCGCCGACATCGCCATTGGAGTCGGCGTCGGACTCGGTATCCTCCAGATGCTCCGCACCAACCGATCTCAGCCGCGCAGCGAACATCCGGCCGCGACCCCCGCCCACGAGAAGTAACCTCGGCCCGAATGGGTCGTTCGCGCTAGATGATGCTCGCCAGGACATTCAGGCGGAGCTGAGCGAGCACCGCGACAACCAGGTATGCGGCGACCGTCACGAGGGTCATCCACGGCCACAACAACGCACCGACTCGTCTTGCTCTGCGACCAAAGACGCCCTCACGCAGGTTCCGAGCGGTCACGAAGAAGAACAGCGGGAGCGTCGTCAGCCACACCACAAGGCACCAGGGGCAGAGCGTACCCAGCACGTAGATGCTCTGCCCAATCAGCCAGACCACGAAACCAAAAGCTCCTGCGACACCGATGTTGAACAGCATCCAGAACCAGCGCGCGAAGTGCGGGACCGCCCACACCGTGACGCCGACACACACCACGAGCGCGAACCCGACCAGTCCGAGGAACGGATTGGGAACCCCGAGTGCGGCTCCCTGAGCGCTGTCGAGGTTCGCGGAGCATTGCACCAACACGGAGAAGTCGCAGCTGAGGCCCGTATCGGGGTTGGTCAGCTTTTCGATCTTCTCGATGGACAGCGCCATCGCTGCCGTCAACCCGATGGCGCCGGACAGCATGAGGAACAGGCCGAAGAAGAATTCACGGCCGACGAACTGTGACAACTTTCACCCATCGCGAGATTTGTACGGGACGGTTAGCAATCATACAGTGAACCGTGTATGTTCATCGTGTGCTGACTATAACTGATCGTCTGGACGTGATGAACCGACTCGGCCGAGCCATGGCCGACCCCACACGCTCACGAATTCTCATGACCCTGCTTGAGGGCCCGATCTATCCTGCGGCACTCGCTCGCGAGCTGGGCCTCAGCCCGTCCAACGTGTCCAACCACCTGACCTGCCTCCGTGACTGCGGCATCGTCGTCGCCGAGCCCGAGGGCCGCCGAACCCGGTACGAGGTCGCCGACCCCCGTCTGAGCCGGGCGCTTACTGCGCTGCTGGACACGACCTTGGCCGTTGACCATGCAGCCGGGTGCATCGATCCCTCCTGCGCGGCCCCGGAATGCTGCACGACGGAGGCGACCGCATGATCTTCCTCTCCATCCTGCAAGCGATCGGCCTGTTCCTTGCCACGAACATCGACGACATCATCGTGCTGTCGCTGTTCTTCGCCCGCGGCGTGGGACAACGGGGCACGACCGCTCGAATCCTGCTCGGGCAGTATCTGGGATTCGCCGGCATTCTCGGCGCAGCCGTACTCGTAGCTCTCGGCGCCGGAGCATTCCTGCCTCCAGAGGTCATCCCCTACTTCGGCCTGATCCCCTTGGCGTTGGGGCTATGGGCGGCCTGGCAGGCATGGCGTCGACGTCGCGACGACGACGATGACGATGAGGGCAAGATCGAAGGCAAAAAGGTCGCCGTCTGGGCTGTAGCCGGGGTCACCTTCGCAAACGGCGGGGACAACATCGGGGTCTACGTGCCGGTCTTCCTGAGTGTCGGACCCGCCGCCGTGGTCGCCTACTGTGTTGTGTTCCTCGCGCTCGTCGCGGTCCTGGTGTACGTCGCCAAGTTCATCGCTACCCGACGTCCGATCGCGGAAATTCTGGAGCGCTGGGAGCACATCCTGTTCCCGATCGTTCTGATCGGCCTCGGCATCTTCATCCTGATCAGCGGCGGCGCATTCGGGCTCTGACGCGCCAAGAAGGCGATGCAGCCGGAACCAGTCTGTCGCCGCGCCTCTCGGGCAGTAACGACCCGGTGGGATGTCGTGCAAGTTGCGATTTAGGCGCGGGAGCGTGGAGTGTCTTTCTCGCCGATCCCGGCGGGCTAGTCCAGAACGAAAACGATCGTTTTTTGCCCCGTCGCTCGGAGTAACCGACATCGCCCGCCGAAAACGTGGATCGAAACCGAGTTTCGGCGGACGTTTCCGGCGAGCTGTGAAGCTGCCCCCGAGGCAGATCGCTGTGGAGTTGATCGCTCGGTGGCGGTGTTCTGTGATCGCTTGGCGGCGTTAGTTGCCGATGACGAGGATGCTAGCTGCGGCTTCGATGACGTCGTCGGTGATGGTCTCAAGCCCGTTGATCTTCAGCACTCGGGCGATCTGAGGGAAGAGCCGTTCAAGGAGACGAAAGTTGCCACGGGTGATGCGTTCGATCGCAGCTATCGCCTGCGCGTCGGTGAAGTCCTCTGGGTCGAGTTGCTGTCCTAGGTGTTTCCAGTGGCGGTCGAGGACGAAGAGGAGTTCTTCTCGGCCGAGGGTTCGGTAGTGGTGGGAGAAGCCGAGTCGGCTGTAGAGCTGTGGGTAGTGGCGGAACCGTTGGTCGATGCCGGGCATGCCAATGAGGATCATAGAGAGGTGTTCACGGTCGTGGCGGTCGCGGAGCAGCTCGAGCGCAGTCGGTGTGAGCCTTTCGGCTTCGTCGATGATGAGCAGATCCACGAGGTGAGACATGCCGATCGGCGTGGTGGTCGGTTCGGTCTCACGCGAGCGGAGGTGTTCGTCGGCGCAGATCTCGACCTTTGCCTGCCAGCGGTCGATGTCGTGCATGAGATCTTTGGGTCTGCAGAGGACCTCGGGTGTGTAGAAGACAGTCCGGGATCGGTTGGCGAGGGCGTAGTGCTTGGCGTCGTGCTCGCCGCGAGGTCCCCACTTGTTGATGTAGGGCTCCAGAGCGTCCCAGTTTGCGTAGCGGCGGGCGGAGTTGGTCTTGCCGACGCCGGCGTCGCCGTGGCAGATGCCGATGGTTTTCTCTTTGCGGACGGCGTTCGCGAATTCGGTGAAGCGTCGGTGCTCTTTGGTGACGATGAATGGCTGGTTCATCACTCGTCCTCTTCGTAGGTGCGTAGCCGGCGGCGATGCGGAGGTGCCGCGACGTCGCGTGGCTCGTCGCGGGTGACGGCGGTGAGGATGCGGTCGTTGATGGTGTGTCGGAGTGCGCGGCGGCGGGCTCGGCGGGCGGTTTCGATGTCGCGGAGGCTGAGGCGGAGATTGGGGTGGGCTTCGTCGACGGCGATGCAGACGAATGTGTCGCGGTCGTACACGCGGATCTCGGAGATGTCGCGCGGGTCGTAGCGGATTGTGATCGTGTGCCCGACGAAGGGGGCGAGTGTCGGAGCGAGGTAGCGCTGGCCCTGGAAGTGAATGCCGTCGCGCTGCACGACCCGGTTCTTGGGGACCGTGAGCAGGAGGCCGTCGAGTTGTTCCAGACTGTCGGGCATTCGCGGAAGCCAGCCGTTCGCGACCCACGCGTCCCGAGGCGATACTCCGAGCTCCCGGTGCGGGCGTGCGTTGTACATCCCGATGAACCCGCCGATCGCCTGGTCGAGGGCGGCCAGATCTAGAGCGGGGTGAGGATTCCTGTCGCCTGGTCTGAGGTGCCCGGGGAGAGTGGAGAGAAGCTCTGTGTTGATGGTGCGGAAGAAGCGTTCGATCTTGCCGCGGCCTTGGGGCCGAGCCACGGTGGAGTGGATGATCCGGATGCGCAGCTCGATGGCGGTGCGTTCGAGGTGATGGCTGGTAAAGTCGGAGCCGTGGTCGACGTGGAGCACGTCGGGTATTCCACACATGGCCCACGCGGGGTCGGTCTTGCGCCAGATCGCCTGCCTGAGCGCGAGGGCCGTGTTCATCGCTGATGGTGCACCGGTGAAGACGGTGTATCCGCAGATCGCGCGTGAGTGGTCGTCGATCACGATCGTGAGCCAGGGTCGATCAGATTTGCCGCCTACGGCACTGGTGATGAGGATGTCGAGTTCGGTGTGATCGGCCTGCCAGATCTGGTTGGGCCCGTCGGCTCGGCGCCGGTATACGAGCTCGTATCGATCGCGATACGCAATGGGTCCATCCAACGCGAGCGTTACCAGTGCCGGGTCGAGGGACTGCACGATATCTCTGACAGTGGCGTAGCTGGGCACCACCAGGCCTTGCCGCTCCGCTTCGGTACTCGCAAGGCGGTGCAGCGTCGCGATCGCTGGCCTCGGCCTGGTCAACGCGAGGTGCTCGATGAATCTGACCAATTCGCCCCTCGTGCGACGAATGCCGGCGTCGGCTCTCGGTTGAGGGTCGAGTGCAGTGATGCCGTGGTCTCGGTAGAGCTGGTGCCAGCGTTGGAGCGTGCGCAGGCCAATCCCGGTTTCTCGGGAGAGAGCGGTGAGAGGTATCTGGTCCTCGACGTGTAGTCGAAGAATTCGCCACCGCTCCCCGCCGCTCATCACATCGCTAGATGGTGATGCTCTCGCGGCTGGCGAGGGCTTGCTGGTGGCGGTAGAGCGTGGCGCGACTCCACCCGACGAGCCGTGCTGCATCTTCGGCGGTGCGACCTTTCGCTCGGGCGTCGGCGGCGATCGCGAGCTTGTCGGCGATTACCGCTGGGTCCGAGAGTGGACGACCGAAGCGAGTGCCGCTCTGCCTGGCGGCGGCGATCCCAGCATTTACCCGCTCGACAATCAGTTCACGCTCGTACTCCGCGAGCGTGGCGAGCATGTTCAGCATCAACCGGCCCGTCGATGTCGCTGGATCTACCCATCCGAGACAGAACGCACATGGATGCCCCGCTCGCGCAGCAGGTTTACGGTGTTCAGCACGTCGATGAGGGAGCGGCCGAGGCGGTCCACGCGCCAGACGACGACGGTGTCACCGGCTTCTGCGTGCTCGAGGAGTTTTTTCATCCCACGACGCTCGATCGCGGTCTTGCTCCCGGAGGTGACATCGGCGAACACGTCGCGCTTCTGAACACCAGCGGCGACGAGTGCGTCGAGCTGCAGCTGCGCATCCTGGCTCGATGTGCTCACGCGGGTGTATCCAAGAAGTCTCACTCGGCCATTGTGCCTCACAAACCCCGCCGCGTCATCGCGCTGAGACACTTTCCGGTGAGACGCATTGTTGAGACAGACGCTGACCGAGGATCACACGGATCAGCGATCACACAGCCGGGATCCGGCCGATGTCTCGAAAAGCTGTAGCTTTTCGAGATGCCCTGCTGGTGCGTACAACGACGGGTTTACGGTAGCGGCCGCGGGATGACGTTGCAGATGCTGCGCTCCGAGCACGTCGCTGGGTCGACGGCCGAACTGGTGGTGAGCATGTCGACGAGTTCTGTTTCGAGACGGGCGAGTTCTTGTTGACGGACCCTGACTTCATTGAGTTTGCCATCGAGCAGCGAGTGCACGTGCGAGCAGGGCGCCTGCCCGTCTTCCCGGAGAGTGAGGACTCCGGCGATGTCGGCCAGCGTCAATCCGGCAGATTGAGCGGCGCGAATGAATCCGACGCGGGAAGCGACCTCATCGTCATAGACCCGGTATCCATTGCTTTGTCGACTCGGTGCAGAAAGTAGCCCTTCGCGTTCGTAGAAACGAAGGGTCTGGGTGCTGACTCCCGTGGTGGCGGCGAGGTCTCCAATGCGCATACCCCCATTTCACCACTTGACCTTGTACCGGGCTGCAACGTTTACGGTCGATGCATGCAGATCACGTTGCAGTACTTCGATGGGTGCCCGAACTGGGAGACGGCCGCGGATCGCCTCACGGTGATCGCCGCGGAACGATCCGACGTCACGGTGAGCCGGCAGCTCATCGAGACGCAGGAGGAAGCGGAAGCTCTCGACTTCCGCGGGTCCCCGACTCTCCTGGCCGACGGTGTGCCGCTGTTTCCCGCGCCAGAAGCTCCGCCCGGCCTGTCGTGCCGGGTGTATTTGACACCGGCAGGTCTTGCCGGGTCGCCCACGACAGAGCAGATCCGGGACGCCATCAGGACCGTCGAAGCGGGTATCCGGTGAGTGACGCGTTCGATCTGCTGGTCATCGGTGCAGGCATGGCGGGCACGTCCGCTGCGAACAAGTGTGCGGCGCAGGGCTGGCGGGTCGGGATTGTCGACGCGTTGCCCTACGGCGGTACCTGCGCGCTCCGGGGATGCGACCCGAAAAAGATCCTCCGCCGCGGCGCCGAAATCGTCGATGCCGCCCGGCTGATGAACGACACCGGCATTACAGAAGGCGGCCTCCGTGTCGACTGGCCGGCCCTGATGCGGCGCAAGCGCGGCTTCACCGACGGTGTCCCGAAAGGCATGGAAGACGAACTCACCGGCAACGGTGCCACCACTTTTCACGGCCACGCCGAGTTCACTGGCCCGAACACCCTCACCATCGATGGCACTACCCACCACGCCGACCGCTTCCTCATCGCCACCGGGGCCACCCCGAGGCCGTTGACGTTCCCCGGTGCGGCACACCTCATCGACAGCACCCAATTCCTCGACCTCGATGCTCTACCGCAGCGGATCGTGTTCATCGGCGGCGGCTTCATCTCGTTCGAGTTCGCGCACATCGCCGCCCGCGCCGGCGCGCAGTGCACGATCATCGACCACGGCCCGCGACCCCTGCGCGAGTTCGACCCCGACCTGGTGGAGTTGCTGACCTCCCGCACCGAGCAAGCCGGCATCCACGTCTACCGAAACACCAACGTCACCGCCATCGAGGCCGCCCCCGCCGGGTTCCAGATCAGCATCAACACCCACGGCACGACCACCCGTCTTGACGCGGACCTCGTCGTTCATGGAGCAGGTCGCGTCCCCGCCCTCGATGGCCTCCATTTGGACGCTGCCGGTATTGCCGGCAGCCTACGTGGAGTCACCGTCGCCGGGCACCTGCAAAGCACCACCAACCCCGCCGTCTATGCCGCAGGAGACGCCGCCGACACCGCGGGACGTCCCCTGACTCCGGTGGCCGTGTTTGAGGGGAAAGTCGCCGCGTCGAACATGCTCAAAGGAACCACCACAGCACCCGACTACACCGGGGTCCCCACGACCGTGTTCACCATCCCGGAGCTGAACCGGGTCGGCCTCCTCGAAGAAGAAGCCGCCACAAGCCACAACACCGCCGTTCGCTTCACTGACACCAGCAACTGGTACTCCACCTACCGGGTCGCCGAAACCACCGCCGCCGCGAAGATCATCATCGATACCGACACCGATCAGATCCTTGGCGCGCACCTGCTCGGCCCCGGCTACTCCGAACTGATCAACACCTTCGGCATCGCCATCAAACTGGGTCTCACCACCCGGCAACTCAAATCCACCACCGCCACCTACCCCTCCCTCGGCTCCGACCTCGGCTCCCTACTCTGACCAACTAACACACAGAGCCGACTACCTCTGCTTTCCGTCAGTCGCCGGCCAGCCACACCCGTCACTAAGCGATCACAAAACACCGCCAAAAAGCGACAATGTCCACAGCAGATCGCTTTATCGAGCGTCGACGGAGTCGATCGCTTCGGTCATGGAGGCGAGGAAGCCTGCGACGTGCCGGTGTTGGGTGGGGGTGAGCTTCATCGCGGCGGCGTACATGCGCAGGTGCATGCCGTTCAGCGTGTTGCGGACTTCGGCGTCCGCGGTATCGGTGGCGCGGATGGAAGCGCTGCGGCTGATCGCGAACCCGGCGACGCGTTCAACGCGGCCGTCTTGTTCGAGCTTGTCCACTAGATCGTTTGTCGCTGCTGCCGGGATCCCGAGGTAGTTGCTGAGCTCAGCCGGTCGCGCGGTTCGATCGGCGCGACGGAGTAGGAACCGGAGGGCGAGCATCTCGTCCTCAGCCATCGACATCGCCTCGCGGGTGCGGCGGCGCATGGCGACCTCTGCCGCCCGGTAGGTGCGGAGCGCTTCGGGGGTTTGTCAGGCGAGGGCTTTCTGCTCCGAGACGTCGTCCTGCCAGTAGTGGCGCGTCGCTGAGCTCCCCGTCTCCGGCCGCGCAGGGGTGGGTGGAGGCTGCGTCGCGTTCGGGTCGAACGGGTGCGCGTCACTCATGCGAGGGAGAGGAAGAGCTTTTCCAACTCGTCCGGGGTGGTGACGCCCTCGGCCTCGGGGTCAGTCATGCAGTCGCGCAGCGCGGTGGAGATGACGAGGAACCCCGCCCGGTCGAGGGCCTTGGAGACGGCGGCGAGCTGCTGGACGACGTCGCGGCAGTGTGCGTCGCTTTCCACGGCCGTGATGACGGCGGCGAGCTGCCCTTGAGCGCGCTTGAGCCGGTTGACGACCTTCCGCTTGGCCTCAGCGTCGTGGGCGAACTCTGCGATGGGGGTCTCGATTGCGCTCATCTTCGGTCCTTCCGTGGAGTTGACAATCACGATACCCCCTGGGGTATGCTGAGTCCACTCCAACCCGATACCCCCAGGGGTATTACAGATTGAGGATTCACATGTGCAGAGCAACGAAGTGCCGGACCTGCGGGAAGACCACGTGGACTGGCTGCGGGCAGCACGTCGCGTCCGTGCGCAAGGGCGTGCCGGCGTCGGATTGGTGCAACGGCCAACACACCCGCGGTGAGGTCCAGGCCGCGCAGTCGCAGCGTGGCGGGTTCCTCTCCCGCCTGTTCGGGAAGTGACGCGCATGGCCACGATCGATCTGACCGGTGAGAGCTTCGGCGGCACGGTCGCGGGGGAGGGCATCGTCCTCGTCGACTTCTGGGCGGCGTGGTGCGGCCCGTGCCGCGCGTTCGCTCCCGCGTTCGAGGCCGCGTCCGAACGTCACCCCGACGTCGTCTTCGCGAAGGTCGACACCGAAGCGGAAGTCGGTCTCGCCACGGCGAACCGCATCACTTCCATCCCCACGCTGATGGTCATCCGTGACGGTGTCCTGGTCTACAAGCAGCCCGGCGCGCTCCCCGAACCCCAGCTCGAGCTTCTGATCAGCAAGGCCCGCGAACTCGACATGGACGACGTGCGCCGGCAGATCGCCGAATCGCCCACCGCGGCCTGAAAGGACCCCCCTATGTGTGCACAGATCACCTGCTCAACCTGCGGCAAGCCCACCTGGGCCGGCTGCGGACAGCACATCGAACAAGCCCTCGCGGGCATTCCCAACGACGAGCGCTGCAGCTGCGCTCACTGACAGCGACACGAAAGCCGAACCATGCTCCTCGAACGCCTCTATGACGACGACCTCGCCCACGCCAGCTATGTCACCGGCTGCCAGCGCACCGGCGAAGCGATCGTGGTCGACCCGCGCCGCGACGTGCAGGTCTACCTCGACCTCGCCGCGAAGCACGGCATGACCATCACCGCCGTCACCGAAACCCACATCCACGCGGACTACCTCTCCGGCACCCGCGAGCTCGCCGCCCGCACCGGAGCGACAATGTACGTCTCCGGTGAGGGCGGACCCGACTGGCAGTACGGTTCCGGGTTCCAGGAGGCCACCCGGATGATGCACGGCCACCGCATCACTGTCGGGAACATCACCGTTGAGGCGGTCCACACCCCCGGGCATACTCCCGAGCACCTGTCCTTCCTGGTCACCGACGGCGCCGCCTCCTCTGAGCCGGGCTACGTCCTGACCGGTGACTTCGTGTTCGTCGGTGACGTCGGGCGACCGGACCTGCTCGATGAGGCCGCCGGCGGTGTCGACACCCGCTTCGACGGTGCTCGCGACCTGTTCGCCAGCCTCCGCGACCGTTTCCTCACCCTGCCCGACTACGTGCAGGTTCTCCCCGCTCACGGGTCGGGTTCCGCATGCGGTAAAGCGCTCGGCGCCGTCCCCAGCTCGACCGTCGGCTACGAACGGCGCTTCGCGTGGTGGGCACCGTACCTTGCAGCGGGCGACGAGCAGGGGTTCATCGACACGCTGCTGAACGATCAGCCCGACGCGCACGCGTACTTCGCGCGCATGAAGCGGCAGAACCGCGTCGGGCCGGCCCTGCGTGGCCAGCTCAGCCCGTTGACCGAGTACTCGGCGTCCGAGCTTCGCGCGGACATTGAGGGCGACCGGGTCATCGTGGTCGACACCCGCCACCACTCCCTCGTCCATGAGGGCACCGTGCCGGGCGCGCTGAACGTCCCCGGGGTTGCGAAAGCGGCCAGCTACGGCGCGTGGGTCTACGACCCCGAGGTCGAAACGCGTCCGCTCGTGCTGCTCATCGACTCCGCGAACGCCGCAGCCCAGTTCCGGGACCACCTGCTGCGCGTCGGTATCGACCAGGTCGACGGGTTCACCACCCCCCTCGACGGTCTTCCCACGGTGCAGCCCAAGACGATCGCCCCGACCGACCTTGACCAGGTCGACGCGGCGCTCCTCCTCGATGTCCGCAACCGCACCGAGTACACCGCGGGCCACATCCCCGGCGCCAAGCAGCTCTCCGGCGGCCGTGCGCTCTGGCACACCGACGAACTGCCCGCCGGCAAGATCCTGACCTACTGCCAGAGCGGGGTTCGTAACAGCGTCGTCGCCAGCGCCCTCCGCCGCGCCGGGCACGACGTCATCGAAATCGAAGGCAGCTACAACGCCTGGGTCGCCGCCAACACGCCCCAGGCCACCGCGGCCTGATCAGACCGGGGAGCTCGAGTGAGTACGTCCATGGTCATCGCCATGACCCTCGCGGTCCTGGTCGGTGTCGCACTCGGGCTCCTCGGCGGCGGGGGCTCCATCCTCACCGTCCCCATCTTCACTCTCGTCCTCGGCACCGGAACACGAGAAGCGATCGTCTCCTCCCTCTTCGTCGTCGCTATCACTAGCGCGGTCTCCACCGCGCTCCGGATCGGTCGACGCGAGGTGCGGTGGAAGGTCGCAGCGATCTTCGCCGCGACCGGGCTGATCGGGGGCGTAGCTGGCGGGGTGGTCGGCCAGTTCCTCCCGGAACCCGTCCTCACGGTCCTGTTTGCTGCGATCATGATCGTCACCGCAATCGCCATGATGCGGCCCCGGGAAGAGCACACCGAACCTCGTCAGACGCGGCCGATCGTGCGGACAACCCGAACGGCAGCCACCGGCCTCGGCGTGGGAGTCCTCACGGGAGCCCTAGGAGCCGGCGGCGGGTTTCTCATCGTCCCCGCACTCACCTTCCTCGGCCTCCCCATTGCCGCGGCCGTGGGGACCTCGCTCCTGGTCATCGTCGTGAACTCGTCCGCCGGGTTCCTCACGCAAATCAGCACCGTGGCCATCCACTGGCCCACCGTCCTCACCTTCACCGCCCTCGCGGTCGCCGGATCGTTCATCGGCCTGGCGCTCTCGTGCCGCCTCCCCGCCGCCGGCATCCGCACCGGATTCGGAGTCCTCGTGCTGGCCGTGGGGCTGACCATGCTCACCGCCCTCATCATTCAGACCCTCTCCGCCTGACCGCCACAGGAAGCCCCACATGCCCAACGCGACCGACACCGCGCCCCGCACCGGGAACACGTCGACGGATACGAGGTGCCCGTCCTCGACGAGCACGCCATCCGCACCGCCGCCGGCATCCTCCTCGCCACAGGCATCACCGCCTTCACGATCACACTCGTCTCCGGCAGCGTTCGGCCGCTGCAGACGTTCGGCATGTTCTTCCTTCTCGACATGACCACCCGCATCCTGATCAGTGACCGGCTGTCTCTCACCCTCGCCCTCGGCCGTGCGCTGAAGCGCCGACGCCGCCCGCTCTGGGTCGGTGCGCCGCAGAAGGTGTTCGCGTGGTGGCTCGCGCTTGGCATCGCTGCCGTCTCATGCGTGACGATGAGCGCCGGAATCGTTCCCCTCGCCGTGACCCTCGGTCTCTGCGGGATCTGCTTCACCCTCCTCCTTCTAGAAGCCGTCTTCGGGTGGTGCGCGGGATGCGCCCTGCACCAACGCTTCAGCAGGCAACCCACCCGCCACTGCGCCACCGGCGCCTGCGACCGATAACCCTCCACCCCAAGCCCGAAAGGACGCGCATGCGCCGCCTCGCCCTCACCACCCTTACCGTCATCGCCGCGATCACCCTCACGTCCTGCGCCGCCACACCCGCACCGTATAGTAGGAACCGGCGACAGAATTCAACATAGCGTGTAAAACGAGGAGGACGAGATGCGGGAACACACCGGCGTTGACGTCCCTGTTGAGCCTCGGCTCCGCTCCTATGCGGGTCGTCCCGTGCTGACCCGGGAAGCCATTTTCGACACCGCGCTGCAGATTGCGGGAGAAGAAGGTCTAGCAGCGCTCACGATGCGACGTCTCGCCGCCGCGGTGAACGTGACCGTGCGTGCGCTGTACCACCACGTCGACGACCGGCAAGACGTGATCGACGGTGTCGCACGCCTGCTGGTGGCAGGCCTCCCAGAGCACGACTTCGATGTCGACGACTGGCGTGGGAGCATCCGCGGTGTGTTCCGCGACGCACGAGAGGCCTACCGGCGGCATCCGCGTGCCCTGCTGATCGGCATGGAGGAGCAGGTCACGCCGGCCGGCGTCGAGGCTGAAAGGATCCTCTCCCCGGAATGGATGCTCGCCTACTTCGTGCGCATCGGGCTCCCCCTACCCGACGCCCTCGCGCTGCGGATGCAGCTTCTCACCCAGGTGCTCGGGTTCGTGCTGTCGGTGGACTACCCCGCCGACCGTGCGTCGCCTGCCCAGCGTGAGCGTCTGCTGGATCCGGTGCCGTCCGCCTGGCTCGCCGCCTTCCCCGAGCTCACCGCGCCGACCGTGCGTGCCGCCGCGGCCCGGCCGGCACTGACGCCCGACGAAGCGTTCGAGCACATTATCGACACCATCATCCGCGGTCTCGAGCCACGGATCGGCCAGACGATGGATGACGAGGCGCAGCAGCGCCCACCAGAGGACGAGGAGAACTCATGAAGCGCGTCACCACACGGACTCTGCTCACTTGCGCCGCCATCGGTGTCGCCTTCGGCGTCATCGGCATCGGCGACAGCGCGCTGATGGCCGCTGTCGCCCTCGCCGCCCCGCCGTTCTACCCCGTCCTCAGCGGCGTGTACCTGATGCCGGGGATCATCGCCGTCTCGCTGCTGAGACGGCCGGGTGTCGCCATCCTCACCCGGGTGCTCGCCGGGCTGGTCTCCGTCGGGGCGACATCGGCGATCATGGCACCGGGACTTGCGTTCATCCTGTTCGGGGTCGTGCTCGAGGTGGCTCATCTCGCCACCCGCTATCGCAACTGGTCGGCGTGGCCCGTCTACATCGCAGCCGCTCTCGTCGGTCTGCTGGGTGCGGTCAGTTCGTTCGCACTGCTGGGCGGATCGACACTGCCCGTCGCCGTCATGATCCTCGCCCCGATCACCATCGTCGGCGCCACCCTGCTGTGGGCGCTCCTGGCCCGCACCATCGCCGCCGCCCTTCGCCGGACCGGCGTGGGCGCACCTCCCGCTCACCCGCAGCAGACGGCGACCGTCACCGCTGACGCAGACTGACGTGCCTTCCGCCCCCGCGCTGCTCGCCGACAGCATCGAACGGGCCGGCGTACCCTCCGTCGTGGTCGATACGCGACCGTTGTGCCGCTCACTATTGCGGGTGGAATTCGAACTGGAGACAGTGCCCGCGATCGCTGCCGAGCCCGGCGCACACGCCGCGTTTCGTGTCGCCCAGACCCAGTTCCGGCACTTCACGATCGCCGAGATCGACCCGGTCCGCTTTCGTGCGACGATCATCGCCCAGCAGCACCGCGGCCACAAGGGTGAGTCGACCGGCGCTGAGCAGGCACTCGCCACCTGGGCGCCCGGAGACCACGTGAACTGGTGTGGAATCCAGGTTTCACGAGGCCTGCGCTGGCGCCCGAACAGCGATGCCGTGCTGCTCGGAGACGCAAGCACGGTCGGCCTGGCATCCGCCTTCGCACGCCGGGCCCTGCGTGACGGATGCAGGCTGACTGGCGCTGTGGAAGTCGAGGCGGATGCCGTAGCAGCCGCCAAGCACCTGCTCCCGGCATTCGAGGTCCTGACCTCGCAGACTCTCCCCGGTCGAGGGTTGGATGCGTGGCTGGCGGACTTCGGTGCGGAAGGGAAAGGAGCAGTGGCGCCGCTGTACTATCTCGCCGGCGGCGCCCACATCATCCAGCGGCTGCGCGCTGACCTTCGATTTCTGGGTGTGCCGCGGAAGTCCATTCTCAGCCACCCCTTCTGGGCTGCCGGGAAACAGGGGCTGGGGTAGACCCGCGCGGCACTAGTGTCTGTCTCATGAGCGCCGTGGATGCCATCGTCGACGACATCGCGAACGCGTGCCTCGCCCGTGAGATGACCGTCGGCGTCATCGAGTCGCTCACCAGCGGCGCCGTCGCCAGCGCACTCGGGCGCGGGCATGAGGCCGCGGAGTGGTTCCGCGGAGGTGTGGTGGCGTACGAGACTGAGACGAAGCAATGGGTGCTCGGCCTCGTGCCGGGAACCGACCCCTGCTCGCCGTCGTGCGCCGCGCAACTCGCGGCGAACGGCCGCGCGCTGTTGCGTGCTGACGTCTGCGCGTCGGTCACCGGCATCGGCGGGCCCGAGCCGGTGGATGACCATCCTGCCGGCGAAGTGCACGTGGGCGTCTCGACCGCGCAGGGCTGGACGACGCGGGTCCATTACTTCGACGGGCCACCGGAAGATGTCGTCGAGCAGAGCGTCCTGGCCACGCTGTCGAGACTGTACGACACGCTGACCCCGACTCCGGGGCCGGGCGCCTGAGGGCCGCATCCCCGGCATCCAGCGAGCCCCTGATTCCACAGCCTCCGGCATCCCCAGCCATCGCACTGACAGCGCAGGTAGTCTGAACTGACCCCGGCCCGCCCCCGATTCGCGAGCGCTCATATGGATCTGTCGATCATCGTTCCGACCTTCAACGAAGGTCCGAACGTCGGCGAACTGCTGCGCCGCATCGGCGAGGCGATGGGCGATCGCCGGTTCGAGGTCATCTTCGCCGACGATTCGACCGACGACACCCCCGCGATCATCGCTGCCGCCGCGGCGAAGGCCCCGTATCCGGTGCGGCTGCTGCACCGCGAAGAAGCGACCGCCGGCCTCGGCGGCGCCGTCGTCGAGGGCGTGCACCTGGCCGCCGCGCGGTGGTGCCTGGTCATGGACGGCGACCTGCAGCATCCGCCCGAGGACATCCCCCGACTGCTCGATCGCGCCGCCCAGGGGGACGTCGACGTGGTCGTCGCCTCGCGGTACATCGCCGGGGGCGACTCGAACGGGCTCGCCGACGCGACGCGCAGCACGGTCTCGCGTGCGTCGACGCTGCTGACGAAGTCGATGTTCCCCCGCAAGCTCCACGGCTGCTCCGACCCGATGACCGGGTTCTTCCTGGTCGATCGCGAGGCCGTCGACGTCGACGCGCTGCGCCCGCGCGGCTTCAAGATCCTTCTCGAGATCCTCGCGCGACGCCAGTTGCGCGTCGCCGAGGTCCCGTTCCAGTTCGCGAGCCGCCACGCCGGCGAGTCGAAGGCGTCGATCCGGCAGGGGCTCCGCTTCCTCACGCAGCTGGCCATGCTGCGCTTCGGCCGCATGTCGGCGTTCGCCCTCGTCGGGGGCGCCGGCGCCGTCGTCAACCTCGTGATCATGTGGGGCCTCATCCGCCTCGGCGTGGACTACGTCGTCGCCGCCATCATCGCCAGCGAGCTGACGATCATCGGCAACTTCCTGCTGCTCGAGTTCCTCGTGTTCGCCGACATGCGCGCCGAGTCCGGGCGCATGTGGCACCGATTCCTGAAGTCGTTCGCGTTCAACAACGTCGAGGCGATCATCCGCATCCCGGTCATGTGGGTGCTGGTCGAAAGTGCCCACATCCCGAGCGTGCTCGCCGCGGGGCTGACGCTGATCGCCGCGTTCGTGCTGCGTTTCGTGTTCCACGCGCTGGTCGTCTACGCACCCAAGCGCGTGATCAAGCCCCCGCCGGAGCCCGCCCCCGCGCCCTCACGGCCGACGCTCAATGTGGGTCAGGAAGAATAGGGGGATGACCTCCCCCGACACGATCACCGTCTTCGGCGCCGACTGGTGCCGCGACTGCCGCCGCACGAAGTCCCAGCTCGAAGAGCTGGGCGTCTCGTTCACCTACGTCGATCTCGAGGCCGACCCCGCCGCCGCGGACGTCGCACGCGAGATTTCGGGCCGCACGAATATTCCGGTGGTCGTATACCCCGACTCCTCGCACCACGTCGAGCCGGCGAACATCGACGTCGAGGCGAAGCTGCGCGAGCTGTCCCTCATCTGACCGGGTGCCGGGGTCATGCGACTCCGATGGCCAGTGGATGCCGTGGCCTGCCCACCCGGCATCCACACCCTCACTAGGGTGATGCCATGGCACCCGATGCAGCGTCGCCCTCGGACCTGACCCGCGGCACGATCGCCCGCTATGCGGCCGGCTCGCTCGGCACGGGCGGGTTCGCCACGCTGCCGGGCCTGGTCCTCACCTACTATCTGACCGACAACCTCGGCGTCGCCGCGCTCATGGCCGGTGTGATCGTCGCGGCGGCCAAGATCTGGGACGTCGTGATCGACCCGGTGATCGGTGCGCTGACCGACCGCGACCTGGCCCGGCATGGCAACCGCCGTCGGCTCATGCTGCTCGGGTCGCTGACGATCCCGGTGCTGTTCGCGCTGACGTTCGCGGTGCCGCCGGCGCTGGGGCCGGCGTGGGGCGGGGTCTGGGCGCTCGTCGCGTTCCTGATGACGGCCACGGCGTTCAGCCTGTTCCAGGTGCCGTACATCGCGCTGCCCGCCGAGCTCACCGCGCACTACGATACCCGTACGACGCTGCTGAGCTGGCGGGTCGTGGTGCTCACGTTCGCCATCCTGCTGTTCGGCGCGGGCGGCCCGGTGCTGCGCGGCGTCACCGGCGACCCGGCCACCGGGTACCTGCTGATGGGAATCGTCGCCGGCGTCGTGATCGGCCTGGGCATGCTCGTCGCGACCGGGGTCGCCAGCCGTGCTCGCCGGGTCAGCTCGGCCATGACCGCCGGCGGCACCAGCCACGCCGAGGCGGCTGAGCTGATGCATGACACGGTCACGCGGCCGAACCGGATTCGGGTGGGCAGGGATGCCACGACCCCCGGCGGCGGGATCCGCGACAACTTCCGCTCGGCGTGGGAGACGCTGCGACGCAGCCAGCCCTTCCGGGCACTGCTGTCGACCTTCGTGCTGCAGGCCCTCGCGACGGGCATGATGCTCGCCGGCGCCCAGTACCTGGCGACCTGGGTGCTGCGCTCGGAAGACGCCGTGACGCTCCTGTTCGTCGCGCTCATCGCCCCGGCTCTGCTGGCGGCGCCCGCCTGGGGCGTGGTCGCCCGCCGCGTCGGGAAGGAGCGCGCATTCGCGATGGCCAGCGTGCTGTTCGCGGTCGCCGCCCTGTCCACAGCGGGGGCGCTGTGGGTGCCGGGAGCGTGGATCTACGTGCCGGTGGGCGTCGCGGGCATCGCCTATGCGGGCATGCAGTCGCTGCCGATGGCGATGCTCCCCGATGTGATCAGCCATGACGCCGCCCGGCACGAGCCCGGCCGCGCCGGCGCATTCGGCGGCGTGTGGACCGCGGGTGAGACCACCGGCTTCGCCCTCGGCGCGGCGGTGCTCTCGATCGTGCTGGCCACCACCGGATACGTCGCGTCGACCGGCGAGCAGACGGTGACTCAGCCCGAATCGGCCGTCGCGGGCATCGTGATCAGCTTCAGCGTCGTGCCCGCGGCACTCATCGCGCTGAGCCTGATCGGGCTCGCCCGATACCGGCTGCGGCGCAGCGACATCGAGCCGGATGCCCGGTGACCGGGCGCGGAGGTCGGCCGCCGGTGGCGACGTAGGCTGAGATGTCCGACCCGAAGGAGAGCCCGTGACGACCGACCTGCCCGACGCGCGATCCGCGGTCGCGCCATCGCCCGATGCGGCGTCGCATGCCGCACCGTCGTCTGCTGCGCCGTCTGCCGATGACCGGAGGCGAATGGATGCCGCGATCGCCGACCTCGGCACCGGCAGCCGCACCTGGAGCCTCCTGACGCTCGGCCAGCGCCGAACGGTCATCCGCCGGATCCGGGCTGCGGTCGTCGGACTCGTCGAAGAGTGGGCGGACGTCGCGGCGACCTCGAAGGGACTGGAACCGGGTCACCCGCTGCGCGGCGAGGAGTGGCTGTCGGGGCCCTACGCCGCCCTGGTCGCGCTGGACGCGTATGCGGACACGCTCGGTGCGCTGGCGCGCGGTGCGAGTCCGCTCGACGGCGTCAAGTTCGGCGCGGCTCCGGGTGGTCGTACCGTGGTGCACACCTCGCCGCTGAACGGGACCGATGCTCTGCTGCTGTCGGGGTTCACGACCGAGGTCTGGCTCGAGCCGGGCGTCTCACCGCAGCGGGCGCGCGACAGTGCGGGCCTCGGGCAGCGTACCCCGTCGACCGCCGGTGGGGTCGGGATCGTCCTGGGCGCCGGGAACGTCTCGTCCATCCCATTCCTGGACGTGCTCTACGAGCTGCTGGCGTTCAACCGGACCGTGCTGCTGAAGGTGAATCCGACGCAGGATGCGCTCGTTCCGGTCTTCGAGCGCGCCCTCGCCCCGCTGATCGAGCCGGGTTTCCTGCGCATCGTGACCGGTGGGGGCGATGTGGGCGCATACCTCACCCGGCATCCATCGATCGACCACGTCCACGTCACCGGATCCGAGGCCACCTTCCGGGCGATCGTCCCCGAACTGGCGGTGCCGATCAGCGCGGAACTCGGCGGGGTGTCGCCGATCATCGTCGTGCCCGGCCCGTGGAGCGATGCCGACCTGCGCTACCAGGCCGAGCACATCGTGACGATGCGACTGCAGAACAGCGGCCACAACTGCATCGCCGGTCAGGTGGTGCTTGTGAGCGCCGACTGGCCCCAGCGCGAGGCCTTCCTGCGCGAGCTGCGGGCGGCATACGAGCGGGCACCGCAGCGGCCGATCTGGTATCCGAACAGCGAGAAGAGCATGGCGCGGGCGCGCGAGGCGTACCCGGATGCGACCGTGTGCGCGGGTACGCGTCTGCTGGTGGAACTGGACGAGGGGGCGGATGCCACGGCAGTGGAGTCGACGGAGTACTTCGCCCCGGTGCTCGGCGTGGTGTCGTTGCCGGGTCGCGGGCGCGCCTTCCTCGACGCCGCCGTCGACCATGCGAACGAGAAGCTGCACGGCGCCCTCGGTGCGAACATCCTGATCGAGCCGCGAGTTCATGCCGCACTCGGCATGGACTTCGAGCGCGCGCTGGAGCGGCTGCGCTACGGGACGATCGCGGTCAACGCGTGGACGGCCTTCGGGTTCTTGACGCCCACCGCGACGTGGGGCGCGTTCCCGGGCGGCACCGTGGACGATGCGCCCAGCGGCATCGGCGTCGTGCACAACGCCCTGCTGCTCGACAGGGTCGAGCGGACTATCGTGCGCGGGCCGTTCCGGCCGTTCCCGCGCTCGATCATCTCGCTGCTCGACACCCGTCGGCTGACGCACGGGTCGGTGCTGCCGAAGCCGCCGTGGTTCGTGACCGCACGCACCGGTGCCGCCGTATGCGAGGGCTTCACCCGCTTCCGCGCCGACGGCAACTGGCCGCGCATGGCCGTGACACTGGTGAAGGCCTTCGGCGCCTGAGCGCACGTGCCGTCGTTCCGGCGCCGAGTGCGTATGAGCGACGTCGAGTGCGTGCGTTCCACCGGCGTGAGGCCGATGGGCGCATCACTCGACGCGCGTCATGCGCGATCGGGGCGAGGGGTCAGCGACCGCCGCGGCGGTTGCCGCCGTTCGGGCGGACGACCGAGCCGACCGTGAGCTTGCTTCCGGACTGCGAGGCGCGACGCCCCGCGGTGCGGGCGTTACCCGAACCGGCGGGCCGATCCGACGCATGAGTGCGCTCGGTGTGCGGACGCGCCGGACGATCGGTGCGGGCGCCGCCGGCTGCAGCCGGACGACCCTGGCGCTCCGTGCGCGGCTGACCCTGGCCACCGCGCCCGGACTGACCGCGACCGCCCTGGCCCTCGCGACGCTGTCCGTCACGACCCTGGCCGTCGCGCGCGGCGCGCTTGCGCTGCGCGTTCGCGCCCTGGCTCTTGCCGCCACCGCGCTGCGGCTCGACGCGCGGCACGGGCTTCACGTATTCGGCCACCTCACCCACGAGCTCGGTGACCTCGGCCGACGTCGCCGTCACCGCGATGGGGCTCACGGAGATCGCGGCCTTGCGCAGCAGATCCTTGACATCGCGCTGCTGCTCGGGAAGGACGATCGTGACGACCGAGCCCTCCGCGCCCGCGCGCGCCGTACGGCCCGAGCGGTGCAGGTACGCCTTGTGCTCGGCAGGCGGGTCGACGTGGATGACCAGTTCGACATCGTCCACGTGCACGCCGCGGGCGGCGACGTCGGTGGCGACGAGAACCCGGGCCGTGCCGGCCGAGAACGCGGCGAGGTTGCGGTCGCGCTGCGGCTGCGACAGGTTGCCGTGGAGGTCGACGGAGGGGATACCCTCGTCGGTCAGCTGGCGGGCCAGCTTCTTGGCCTGGTGCTTGGTGCGCATGAACAGGATGCGCCGTCCCGTGCCCGATGCGAGCATCTTCACGAGGTCTTTCTTGGCATCCGTCCCACTGGCGAGGAACACGTGGTGGGTCATCGCGGCCACGGGCGAGTGCGCCTCGTCGACCGAGTGCATCACCGGGTTCTGCAGGAAGCGCTTGACGAGCTTGTCGACCCCGTTGTCCAGCGTCGCGCTGAACAGCAGGCGCTGGCCGCCGGTGGGCGTCTTGTCGAGGATGCGGGTGACCACCGGGAGGAACCCGAGGTCGGCCATGTGGTCGGCCTCGTCGATGACGGTGATCTCGACGGCGTCGAGCTTCGCGTAGCCCTGCTTCATGAGGTCTTCGAGACGGCCGGGGCAGGCCACGACGATGTCGACACCGGAGTTCAGCGCCTGCACTTGGCGGCTCTGATTGACCCCGCCGAAAATGGTGGTGGTCTTGAGGCCGTAGGCCGCGGCGAGCGGCTCGAGAACGGCGTTGATCTGGGTGGCCAGCTCGCGGGTCGGGGCGAGCACGAGGCCCAGGATCCGGCCCGAGCGGCGGGTGCCGCCGGCGAGCTCGCCGCCGAGGCGGGCGACCATGGGGATGGAGAAGGCGAGGGTCTTGCCCGAGCCGGTCTTGCCGCGGCCGAGCACGTCGCGCCCGGCGAGCGTGTCGGGCAGCGTGTCGACCTGGATCGGGAACGCGGAGGTCTTGCCCTCGGCGGCGAGCGCCTCGACGAGAGCGGTGGGCACGCCGAGCGTGCGGAAAGAAGTATCAGTCATCAGGGAGTTTCTGAGCACACGGTGGTGCCCTGTCGGTGGCCCGGGTGCGGAAGTGCACACGGGGTCGCCGTACGAAGAATGTCAGCCGACTTCGTCCCAGAGGACGGCGGCGAGGGAAGCGTTCTACGACGCGAGAAACGCGGGTGAGAGCGTTGCAAGTGCTTTCAGCGTAGCAGTAGCGGGCTGAGTGGATGCCGGGGCGTCAGCGGAAGCGGTCGGTGGCAGCCCGCAGCGCGCGGGCGATGCCGGGCTCCGATGCCGCGTGCGACGCATCGGGGACGACGACGAACTCGGCCTCGGGCCACGCCCGGTGCAGATCCCATGCGGTCATCATCGGCGTGCACACGTCGTGACGCCCCTGCACGATCACGGCCGGGATGTGCCGGATCGCGGCCACGTCCTCGATCAGCTGCCCCTCGCGGAACCAGCCGCCGTTGACGAAGTAATGATTCTCGATGCGGGCGAATGCGACAGCGGCATCCGGAGTCGACATGGATGCCACGAGGTCGGGGTCCGGGTTCAGCGTGAGCGTCGCCGCCTCCCACGTGGTCCAGGCCACGCCGGCGGGCCGGTGCACGGCAGGGTCGGTGTCACTCAGCCGCCGGTGGTACGCATCGATCATGCGCGAGCGCTCGAGCACCGGGATGGGCCCGAGGAACTGCTCCCACAGGTCGGGGTACAGCGCTGCGGCACCGCCCTCGTAGAACCACTCCAGCTCGTGCCGGCGCAGGGTGAAGATGCCGCGCAGCACGATCTCGGTCACCGCGCCGGGGTGACACTGCGCGTACGCGAGCGCCAGCGCGCTGCCCCACGAGCCGCCGAAGACCTGCCAGCGGTCGATGCCGAGGTTGCGGCGCAGCAGTTCCATGTCGGCGACCAGGTGCCAGGTCGTGTTGAACCGCAGGTCGGGGGCCGGTTCGCTGACATGCGGCGTGCTCTTGCCGCAGCCGCGCTGGTCGAACAGCACGATGCGGTAGACCTCGGGGTCGAAGAACCGGCGGTGCCAGTCGCTCGTGCCGCCGCCGGGCCCGCCGTGCAGGAAGACGACCGGCTTGCCGTCCGGGTTGCCGGACTGCTCCCAATACACCCGCTGCCCGTCCCCCGCCAGCAGGAAGCCTGTCTCGTAGGGCTCGATCGGCGGGTACAGGATCTCGTCGAGGTGGGCGGGCGCGGTCACAGGTCTCCTCCCGAGACGCCGAAGGTGTCGCACGCTCCGGCGCCGTACTGGTAGCCGACGGTGAACCAGCGCTGCCGCTGCTCACTCGATCCGTGGGTCCAGCTCTCGGGATTGACCACGCCGGACTGCGACTGGATGTTGTCATCGCCCACCGTCGCCGCCGCGGCCAGCGCGTCCTGCAGCTGCGCCTCGGTCGGCTCCTGCAGGAATGTCACCCCGTTCTCGTCCTCGACGGTCGCGGCGTCGGCCACCCACGCCCCGGCAAAGCAGTCGGCCTGCAGCTCGATCCGCACGCCGTTGCTGTCGGGACCGGTGCCGTTGCTGGGATTGGCGTCCATGACACCGGTGATCTGCTGGATGTGGTGGCCCCATTCATGCGCCAGCACGTACATCTGCGCGAGCGGGCCGGCCTCGGTGCCGAACTGCTGCCGCAGGATCCCGAAGAACGTAGGGTCGATGTAGACGGTCTCCTCGGGTGGGCAGTAGAAGGGCCCTGTCGCGTTGGACGCCGTACCGCACCGGCTCGACGCCTGACCGTCGACCACGATGAGCTGTGGTGCACGGTACCCCTGCACGGTGTCGTCCCAGAACCCGTTGAGCACGAGCTCGGTCGCCGCCATGCGGCAGTCGTCGTTCGCGTTGGCGTCGGCCCCGGTGTCGCACTGCGCGATCTCGGCGCCGCCGTCACCCGCGGTGCCGAGTCCACCGCCGGCCAGCAGCGATCCGGCGTCACCGCCGGTGAACAGCTGCAGCAGGATCACCGCGATGACGCCGAGGCCGCCGACGCCGGCACCGCCGGCGATCAGTCCGCCGCGGCCGCGCCGCTTGGCGGTGTGGCCGCTCACGTCCGCGTTGCTGTTGAACGTCATGCGCTCACCGTACAACGGCATGAGGGTGCGGGCGAGGAGGATGGATGCCGGTGGCGCACACCGCTTCTCCCCGATATGCCGGCACGGCAATAGGCTCTGTCCATGAGTTTGTGCGCGACAGCCGGTGCCGCCGACGCGACAGCTCTGCGGCCGGCAGACGGAACGCCGCGCTGATGGAGCCGCTGACCGCATTCGTGATCGGTGTGATCGTGATCGCCGTCTCCACGGTGCTGGCGCGGCGCCTGGGCATCGCCGCGCCGCTCATCCTCGTCGCGATCGGGCTGCTGGCCTCGCTGTTCCTCCCGCCGATCGAGGTCGATCCCGAGCTGATCCTCGTCGGCATCCTGCCACCCCTGCTGTACTCCGCCGCGGTGCGGATGCCGGCGCTCGAGTTCCGCCGCGACGCACTGCCGATCACGGGCCTCGCGGTGCTGCTCGTGGTGATCAGCGCGCTGCTGCTGGGCGCGCTGTTCTTCGTCGCCGTGCCCGGCCTGGGCTTCCCGCTCGCCGTCGCGATGGGCGCGATCCTGAGCCCGACCGACGCCGTGGCGACCTCGATCGTCAAGAAGCTCGGCGTCTCGCCGCGCGTGGTCACGATGCTCGAGGGCGAGAGCCTGCTCAACGACGCGACGGCACTCGTGCTGCTGCGCAGCGCGGTCGCCGCCGTCGCCGCCGGTTTCTCGTTCTGGGGCACGGTCGGCGCTTTCGCGTGGGGCGTGCTGGCCGCCGTCGTGGTCGGCGTCTTCATCGGACTCATCAACCTGCGGGTGCGCCGCTGGATCACCGACCCGGGCGCGAACACCGCTCTCGGGTTCGTCGTGCCGTTCATCGCCTACTTCCCCACCGAGCACCTCGGCGGCTCGGGCCTGGTCGCCGCCGTCGCGGCCGGCATCACGACGGGGCAGGGCGCGACCCGATGGTTCACCCCCGAACAGCGACTCTCCGACGAGCACAACTGGCGCACCGTCGAACTGCTGCTCGAGGGCGCGGTGTTCCTCATCATGGGCCTCGAGCTGCGCGACCTCGTCACGGCCAACCTCGAGGAGCACAACGGCGTCGGCACCGCTCTGGCCCTGGCGGCCGCGTCGCTCGGCATCGTGCTCGCCGTGCGGGCTGTGTACGTCTCGGTTCTGGTGCTGTGGCAGGGGAGGCGCGCACGAACCCATCAGCGCGAGCGCCTCCACCTGATCTCCGACCGGCTCGACCAGCTCGACGAGGTCGCGCTGCCCGGCCGCGCACGCAGCCGGGTGGCCGGCATGCGCTCCCGCCTCACGCGTGGGTTCAACGACCTGGACTACTACCAGGCGTCCGCGCTCGGCTGGAAGCACGGCACGGTGATCGTCTGGGCCGGCATGCGCGGCGTCGTCACGCTGGCCGCGGCCCAGACGCTGCCGGCATCCACCCCCTCCCGCGAACTCGTCGTGTTCACCGCGTTCCTCGTCGCGCTGCTGAGCCTGCTCGGTCAGGGACTCACGCTGCCTGCACTGATCCGGTGGCTGCGGATTCCGGCATCCATCGACCCGATCGCGGGGCGCGCCGAGCAGGAGCAGCTCGACGACGAACTTCACGCCGCCGCCCTCGAGGCCCTGCGGCCGGGCCTGACCGACGCGCACGGTGTGCCGTTCCCGGCCGAGCTGCTCGAGACGGTCAGCGAGCGACTGGCCCAACCGCCTCGCGAGGATCCGGCGGTGACCACTCGGGCCGTCATCGACCTGCGGATCGCGCTGATCGAGGTGATGCGCAGGCACCTCACCGAGCTGGCGAAGGAGGGTGGGTACTCCTCGGCCACGGTGCGTGTCGTGCTCGCCCAGCTCGATGCGGATCAGCTCAGCCTCGAGGTGCGGCGCGGCGAGGAGTGAGACTGCGGCGCGACGTGTCGGCCGTCGTTGCGGCGCATGCCACAAGATGTGGCGCACAGCGCGCCGGTCGACCTGTGAGAATGGACGCGAGCAAGGAGTGAGCATGAGCAGCGATCAGGTGGATGCCGCGACCCACGCGCCCGGCGACTATGCCGAGAGTCACACGATGCCGCTGCCCGCCGACGTGGCAGAGCTGCCCGAGGGACTGGCCGAGCTGCAGCAGAACCCGGAGTGGTGGGCGGCGCGTCCGGCCGGCGCCCGTCTGGTCGGCCTGGTCGTCTCACGCGACAACATGCCCAGTGTCGCGGTGCAGCGCGAAGCACTCGCGCAGTTCGGGGTGGCGATCGACGGCTTCCGGCATCCCGCACCCGAGACCGGGGAGAGCTGGATCGAGCGCCTCACCCGCCTCTTCGGCCGCCTCGGGCCCGGCGACGTGGTGGTGGTCGCCGACAAGCACGCACTCGGGCGCAACACCGACGAAGAGGTGCGGACGATCGGCGAGCTCCGCCGCCGCGGCGTCATCGTGAAGGTGCTCGGCACCGACCGGCACTGACCGGGCCGCAGTCGAGGCGACGCCCCGGTTCGCGGTAGCCCCTCGGGGCGCGGTTCGCGGTAGCCCCTCGAATCGTGGTCGCTCGTGGCCGCCTCCTCACACGTGACCCAGCAACACGCGACCCCAAAACCGCCCGCAAGCACGCCGTCGGCAGAAACGTGGTCACGTCTGGCCGCCTCCTCACATGTGACCCGGCAACACGCGACCACAAACCGCCCGCAAGCGCGCCGCCGGCAGAAACATGGTCACGTCTGGCCGCCTCCTCACACGTGACCCAGCAACACGCGACCCCAAAACCGCCCGCAAGCGCGCCGTCGGCAGAAACGTGGTCACGTCTGGCCGCCTCATCACGCGTGACCCAGCACCACGCGACCCCAAAACCGCCCGCGAGGCGAGCCAGCCACCCGCCCGCGCCGAGAAGCCCGGACTACTCGACGTTGCCCACGAGTTCGGGGTCGTCGAGCAGTTCGAGATCCTCGCGGGTGACGATCCGCGAGGCGATCGCGTGCTCGACGAGCCGCACGCGGCGGTTGGTGGCCGACGACGACACGCCGCCGCGCAGCCCGGGCACGCCCTGCCGGTCGAGCTTGTCGCACACGTTGTCGAGCTTGCGGTTGAAGCGCGTGAGGGTCCAGCCGAGGCGTTCCGCCGCCTTCGCCGACCCGGGCAGCTCGCTCATACCCGTGCCCTCGCGGCGCAGCAGCGGCTCGGCGAGCGCCAGGATCAGCAGCTTCTGCGAGATCGTGAGCGGCACCGCGCCGATCGTCGACACGCCGTCCTCGTCGACGTGCGTCACGTTCTCGCGGAACGCGGGCTGCTCGATGTGCACCGAGAGTTCGTACGTGGTGGGCCCGGCGCTGAACACCACCGCCATCGCGGCGAACACGATGGGCAGCCGGGCACCCGGCGCCAACTGCGCCTGCACGCGGCCTTCGGTGTCGGTCACGGTGGCCGACAGGCGCGACCCGATGTTGATGAGCCACCACAGCCCGCCGGTCTCCTCGATGCACAGGAAGTGGCGGTGCAGGAACCGGTTGTCGTCGAGGGCGAGGTCGCCTTCGCGGCCGATCGTGAACCGCTCGCCCCGCGTGATGGTGAACAGCTCGCCGGCGAACTCGACGGTGACGCCGTCGGGCCGGGCCGCGGTCGGGGGGACGGTGTCGCCGAGATCTGTCACGATTCCACACACTCTCGTTCCGGTTGGCTGCTCGTGCCACCGGCGCGCACGAGCTCGATCTCGATGCACGTCGTACCAGAGGGATCGACGGGCACTGTCAGCTCGGTCTGATCAGTGCGCTGCGAGTCCCCGGCGCCCTCGAGCGTGTACGTGTGCCACGCGAACCAGTCGCCGTCCTGCGGGTCGGGGTTGGTCCACGTGAACCGCGCCTGGTCGCCCTCGACCTCACCGGCCAGGTCTGCGGGCACCGGCACGACACCCTCCACCGGGTTCTGCGGGTTGACCACGCCGCTCGAGGTCGGGGCGGGCTCGGGCGTTCCGCCCAGCGCGCTGGCCAGCGCCACGCCCCCGACCACGAGGACAGCGGCAGCTCCGACGCCGAGCCCGATCCACAGCCCACGTTTCGAGCGGGGGCCGCGGGCGGATGCCGGTGCTGCCGGCGCCGCGCTCTGCACCGGCGGCGGTGGGGCGACTGTGTCACCGGCGACCGGTGCACCCACGATGGGTGCCCGCCGGACGGTGGCGGAGACGTCCTCGGCGGGGATCGATGCGACCGGCGCCCGCAGCACGGTCGATTCTGCCGCCGGGGTCGTGGCGTATCCGGTCGTGCCATAGCCCGTGGTGCCCGATGACGTCGTCGTGCCGGGGGCGAACGCATCGACCTCGCCGCGGCGTGTCTGACCGGCCGAGGGTGAGGTCGACGGCTCGATGCTGACGATCCCGCGCACGCGGGTGAGTTCGCCGTCTTCGTCGTCGTCCTCGTCGTCGATGGGCGAGTCGTCGAGGATGTCGATCGGCGTGACCGAGTGCGCGAGCTCGATCTGCACGCGCTGCAGAGCGCGGGCGAACGCGACCGCGCTCTCGAATCGGTCGGACGGGCGCTTGGACATCGCGCGCTCGAGCACGAGCTGCAGCGACTCGGGGGCATCGGCGCGCTCCAGGCGCGGCACCGGCTGCGTCTCGATGCGCTGGATCAGGTCCGCGCCGCCGTTGCGGCCGCCCGGCACCTCGAACGGCGACCGGCCGGCCAGGAGGGTGTAGACGGTCGCGCCGAGTGCGTAGACATCCGATCGCACGCCCGACTCGGGCACGTCGGCGAACGACTCGGGCGGCGACCACGGGATCGACATCCCCGCCGAGGAGTCGGCGCTGTCCGCAGTGGTCGCGATTCCGAAGTCGGTCAGCGCGGGCCGGTTGTATTCGGTGACGAGGATGTTCGCGGGCTTGATATCGCGGTGCAGGATGCCGGCACGGTGCGCCGTCTCGACCGCGGCGCCGACCTGGATGCCGACCCGCAGCGCCTCTGCCACCGAGAACGCGGCCGCCCGCGACCGGATCTGCAGGTTGGGGCGCGGGCAATACTCCATCACGAGGTACGGGCGCTGGTCCGCGGAGACGCCGGCCTGATAGATCGTGACGATCGCGGGGTGCGTCGACAGCAGTGCCATCACGTTCGCCTCGGCGGTGAACTGCTCGGCCGAGCCGTCGGTCATCCGCTCGGCGAGCAGCACCTTCACCGCGACGCGACGCCGTGGCAGCTGCTGTTCGTACAGGTACACGTCGGCGAAGCCGCCCGACCCGAGCACCTCGACGTAGGTGAATCCGGGCAGCTGGGGCGGCGGCGCCGGAGGGCGCTTGGCGCTCACGGCAGATCCTCGAAGGCGACGGTCACACCGTCTCCCATGTCGAGGATGTCACCGCTGACCACCAGCGTCGGCTCGCCCGGGTGCAGTCGTACCGGATCGTTCCCGGCGCGCAGCAGCACGGTGCCGTTGGTCGTGTCCAGATCGGTGACCAGCACGTGCTCGCCCTCGGCGCGGATCTCGACGTGGCTGCGCGAGATGTCCTGCTGGGGGCTGTCGACCGCGATCAGGGTCGGCAGTTCATCGCCGGCGACCCGGGTCGACTTCGGCCGGCGCCCGATGACGACCGGGCGTTCGAGTTCGACGACGCGGCCGGTCGACAGCCGGATGCGACCCTGCGACGGGCGTCGTGCCGGGACGTTCTCGGTGGATTCGAACTGCTCACGCTCGGCGTCGCGCAGCCTGCGCATCTCCGAGACGGCGATGGTCGCGCCGTCGTGGTCGCCGAGATCGGGTGCGGGTGGCAGCGGAGGCATCGGCGGTACCGAGATGGATGCCGGTGCCTCAGCGGCAGGGGGTATGGGTGCCGGGGGTGCACCGGCGGGCCGAGCCACTGTCGCGCCGAAGACGATGTCGTCGTCGGCCGGGACCGTGCCGGTGGCCGCGGGCAGCCACGTCTCGCCAGCGGCCTGTGAAGCCTCGGGGGCGTGCTCGGCCTCGGAGGCGGGCCCATCGACGGTCAACTCCGCGGGAACGGCGGAGACGAGGCCCGCGCCGCCGTCGCCCGCGTCGGACTCGTCGTCTTCGTCGTCGGCCGACCAGCGACTGCCCAGGAACGGTGCCACGGCAGGAACCGCCGTCGCACCCGGATCCACAGCACCGGCACCCGCGGCCGCGGTGGCGCCACCGCCGCCGACCGCATCGGCGCCTGCGTCCGCGTCTGCATCTGCGGAGCCGTCGCCGGCATCCGCACCACCCGCGGCCTCCTGGCCGCCGTCGGCATCTGGGCCATCGCTGGAACCGGTGTCGCCAGCGGCGTCCGGGGCGCCACCGGCATCGCGGTCACCGGCATCTGCGCCTGCGGAATCCACCTCACCGGCATCCGCATCCGCGGCATCCGCACCTGCCGTGTTCAGTGCGTCCGCGTCCCTATCATCGGCGCCCGGGCCACCGGCATCCACCGGTCCACCCGCAATGCCGACGTCCGCACCGGGTACCACAGCTCCGGCATCCATCCCGGCACCGGCGGCAGCGCCGCCCCCCGCCCCGACGGGCGAGGCGGGCGGAATCGGGCCGGCGACGAGCACGAGCCCGGCGATGGGTGCGACACCCTCGACCAGCGGGAGCGACTCGGCGTCGTCCACGGCGCCGTCGACCGTGAGCGTGACCCGGTAGGTGCCGGGGATGAGACGCTCCACCCAGGTGGCGACGCCGGCGCCCGAGACGGCCTCGGTGCCGGCCGTTCCCTCGACGATGAGCTCGATCGGTCCGCGCACGGCGACGCGCACGCCGTCATCCTCGACGGTCGCGAGCGCGAACGGCGGAATCGCGGTCAGCGACGTGCCGAATGCGCCGGTGAGGCCTTCGATGAGCGCGGCGATCCCGCCGCTGGCCAGGCGACGCCAGACGGCCTCGGCGGTCTGGGCGGTGGTGGTCGGCGGCAGCACGGCGACGGTCTGCCCCGACACGGCGGCCCGCCATGACTCGGCCTGCACCGCGGGCCGGTATCGCACATCCACCATCAGGCGTTCCCCTTCGCCCCGGACCGCGGCCGGGTGTCTTCGTCGATGTCGGCGCTGCGACCGCCGGCCGGTGCAGTGTCGTAGATGTCGTCGTGCCCGTTGACGGAGAGCGCGTCCACGACGATGGCGGTCACGTTGTCGCGGCCGCCGTGGACGAGGGCCTCGTGCACGAGCCGCGTGGCCGCGGCTTGCGGGTCGTGCTCTTCGGTGAGGATGCCGGCGATCCGCACCGCGTCGAGCTCTCCGGACAGCCCGTCCGAGCACACCAGCATGCGGTCGCCCGGCTCGGCGGGCACCATCCAGTAGTCCGCCTCGCCGTTGCTCCCCGCGCCGATGGCGCGCGTGATCTCGTTGCGCCGGCGATCGGTGGCCGCCGCCGCTCCGTCGAGCGCGCCGGCGTCGACGAGTTCCTGCACGACGGAGTGGTCGACGCTGATCTGCTCGAGCACACCCCGGGCGAACCGGTAGGTGCGCGAATCGCCGACGTTCAGCGTCAGCCAGTAGCCGACACCGCCGACCTCGCTGACGGCCACGCCGCTGAGCGTGGTGCCGGCCGCACGCGCACCGCTGACGATCGCGCCGACCTGCGCGCGGGCGCGCTCGAGCGCGGCGCGCATGTCGTCGATGTCGACGGTGCGGCGCCCGGCGAAGGCCGCGAACTCCCCCACGACCGCGGCACTGGCCCGGTCGCCCGCATCGTGGCCGCCCATGCCGTCCGCGACCAGGAACAGGGGCGCCTGTGCGAGCAGCGCGTCTTCGTTCACCCGTCGCCGCAGCCCCGGGTGGGTCGAGGTTCCGGCGGCGATCTCGATGGGTTCGTCGCTCATCGGCCGACCTCGATCGTGATGCGACGGTCCCCGATCTCGAGAATGTCCCCCGCGTAGACGGTGGCCCGCTCGCCGGGCGTGACCGCCTGGGTCTGCGCGCCGCGACGGATGACGACGCCGTTGGTGGAGTGCCGGTCGACGATCCACACGCTGCCGTCGCCCGGGCCGACCTCGAAGTGCGTCTTCGACAGCGACAGGGTCTCGTCACGGATCGGTGCCACGTGCGCCCCGGTCTCGGGTGTGGGGTTGCGGCCGAACAGCGTGCGGCCGTAGAGCGCGTGGCGCGCACCGTCGTCCCAGACGAGCGTCGCGAACGCGCGGGCACCGGTGGACATGCGCGTCTCGTCGACGGGCACCTCGTCGGGCACCACGGGCCGCGGCTCCGGCTGCGCGGGCGCGCGCGATGAGGTCACGCCGGGGACGAACGCGATCGGACCGTCGGGCTGAGGCTGCGGCGCGCGCGGGGGCGCGACGACGGTGGCGGCGGGCGTCTCGGGCGACGCCGGGTCGACGACCGACAGGCCGGGGGACGCCGGGTTCGCGGTCGCCGCCGGGTACCCTGCCGGCGCGGCCGGATAGGCGCCGAACCCCGAGTCGGCGGCAGCCGAGGGAGGGAGGGATGCCGCGGGAGCGGCCGCCTGGGGCGAGATCACATGTGCGGGGGCGGCGGGCGGCTGCGCGTACGCCACACCGGCCGGTGCAGGTGCCGACGTTCCCGGTGCGCCCTGCATGCCGGGTGCGCCCTGCGTGCCGGGTGCGCCCTGGGGGGCCGGCAGATCGGGCAGCGGCGGCGCGAGGGGCACGGCGGGCGGTGCGTAGGAGCCGGGTACCCCGCGCACGTCGGTCATGACGGCGCCGGAGAGCTGATCGTGCCAGCCGCGATGCCATGCCGTCTGGTCGAACAGCGGCGAGAACATACCGACGATGATGACCGAGCCGCCGGCCCACACCAGGTTGCGGCCGAGCGCCCGGCCGAAGCCGAGGGCGTCGCCATCGATGTGGGCGAGCTCGAGCCCGAGCAGGCGCATGCCGATCGAACCGGCCCCGCCCTGCATGAAGGTGTACACGAAGAACCAGGCGATCAGCGCCAGATAGGCGCCGGCAATGGCCAGCAACGGCGAGAAGCCTCCCTGGGTGGCCAGCGACACGGCCGTCAGCAGGCTCACGACGATACCGCCGAGGATGCCCGCGATCGCGCCGTCGATGACGTACGCCATCACACGGCGGCCGAGCTCGGCCGGACGCCCCGTCATGACGCGCCCCTGCCCGAGCGGCGCAGCGACCGCAGACTCAGCCGGGCTCGCAGCCGCTGCCACACCGTGGTGGTCCCCTTCATCTCACTGACGATATCGTCCACCTCACGCCAGAACGCGGCCACGTCCTCGGGTGAGGGGTCGCCGGGGCCGTATACATCGGCATCCGCCCGCACGGCCAGCTCCGCGACCCGCGGCTGGGTGAAGGTCTCCTGCACGACGGTGGCGCTCTCGGAGCGAGTGGCGCCGGCGACCACGGGCGCCCGCAGGTCGATGGCCGAATCGACCAGTTCGTCCCAGCCGCCGGAGATGCGGTCGGCGGTCCGATCGGCGCGCAGGCGTCGCAGGCGACGGGTGCCCTTGATGAGTCCCATCACGATGAACGGTGCCATCAGCAGGATGACCACGCCCAGACCCATCGCGCTGTACAGCAGGATCGGACCCAGCCAGTCGACACCGGCCTCCTCTTCCTCCTCCTGCTCGCGGTCGTTCGCGATGGCGGGCGGCAGCTCGGCGGGCTCCTGCGCGGGTGGCGGAGGCTGCAGCACCTGTGGCTTCGGGTTCGCGCGCGGCTTCGTCGACTGCTCGTTCGGCTTGTTGTCCTCGTCGGGCGTCGGGTCGAACGGAATCCAGCCGTACCCGTCGAAGGCGACCTCCACCCACGCGTGCACGTTGTCACCCGTGGCGGTGAACACGCTCTCGGGGGTGTCGTCGTCGTTCGGATGCCAGCCCATCACGACACGGGCGGGGATGCCCAGCTGGTTGGCCATGAGAGACATGGCCACGGCGTACTGCTCGTCGTCGCCGATCAGCTGGTCGGCCGCGAACATCGAGATGACGCGCGCCGCGCCGTGCCCGGACGGCGAGAGCACGTCGCCCTCGAGTCCGTGGCTGAAGAACCCGTCGGTGCTCAGCCAGTCCTCCAGCGCCCGCACCCGCTCGATCGGGGTCTCGGCGTCGACGGTCGCCTCCGAGGCGAGCTCGGCGAGGTTCTCGGGGATGCCGGCCTGCTTGGGCATCTTCAGCGGCGCGAACGGCACATCGGCCAGCGCAGCGTCGCTCGGCAGGTTCGGCAGCACCGTGTCGACGGTGTACTGGTCGCCGGCGGTGAGGCCGACCGTGGTGACCGCGGTGCCGGTGGCGTCGTTGTAATGCGCCGCGCGGCGCAGCTCTTCGCCCCGTTCACCGTCGAAGGTGAACTCGCGCACCGCCCCGGCATCCGGAACCCAGACGCCGTCGAGCGACTCGATCGCGAACTGCAGTGTCGTGGTTTCGCCCTCTGCGGCCGGCGACATGTTGGAGCGCACCGGGGTGAACGAACTGGACGACCCCGCCCCGTCGTCGGACACGTTGTAGACGATGCCGTTGTAGGTGTCCATCGTGGCGAGGCGGATGCGGGCGTCCTCGGGCAGGCCGGTGACGGTGAACAGCGTCTCGTCCTCGAAGTCGCGCACCGTCGCGCGGAACGACTGCAGCGGGCTCGGGTACTGGCGGATGTCGAACGGCGGGACGACGAAGTCGCGCAGCACGTACCGCGGCACCGGCGGGCTTGCGACCGCTGCCGTGGTCACGCCCGCGCCGGCGGCGACGGCGAGCAGGATCGCACCGGTGATGACCCGCCGCGAACGGGAGTGGCGGACGGCGCCGGCATCGGCAGTGCCGCTGGCCTCGACCCGGACGGCGGCGCGGTCGCCTGCCCAGGCATGACGCACCGACAGCCACAGCACCGCGACGATGCCGAACAGCACGCCCTGCACGATCGGCGCCGCGGGCTCGGCGACGCCGAGCAGGATCTGCGCGGCCAGCAGAAGGGAGGCCGGCAGCAGCGCCCACGCGGCCGTGCGCACGCGCAGGGCGAGCGATCCGGCCAGCACCGCGGCCACGAGGGTGAGCAGGAAGGGGACCATGAGGTGCCCGTCCGATGCCGCGACCGGCGGCACCGTGGTCAGCAGCTGCTTCCACGAGGTAACCGTGCCGAGGCCGAGCTGAGCCCATGTGTCGAGGGTGGGGATCACGCCGAGCATCGCCGTGTGCGGCAGCGCGAGCGCGCCGCCGAAGAGGAAGTAGGCCGCGACGGTCACGCCGGCGACGGGGAGCACGCCCCAGCGCAGGTATCCGCCGAGCCACGCGATGCCGAGCCCGAGCGCGAGTCCGCCGAACCCGGCGACGAGGTACTGCGGCCCGTCGAACGTGGGACCGAAGCCGATCACCGCGACCGACAGCAGCAGCGCGATCGCCACAAGGTCCAGGACGACGATGCGCAGCGGACGCAGAGTACCGGGCCGGGCGTTCACGACAGGACCTTTCGAACGGCGCCGGGGAGCTGCTCGAGGTCCCCGAGGGTGATGACATCGGCTTCGCCGATGCGGCGCAGCGCCGGGGAGTCGACCCGGGCATCGGCGACGACAGCCAGCACGCGCACACCGTACGGCAGTCGCGAGCAGGCCAGCCGCAGCTCGGCGGTGTCGGTCTTCGATCCGGTCACGAGCACGGCGACAGCCGCCTGCGGCGAGTGCGCCGAGACCGCACCGGCCAGCGACACGATGCCGCCCTCGCGGGGGCGGGAGTGGTCGAGGGCCGACAGCTCGTCGAGGAAGCGGCGGCCGGACTGGGCGCGCAGCGCACCCTTCTGCACCCGCGCGTCGAGGGTGCGCGAGTCGCGGATCGCGCGCAGGCCGATGGAACCCGCCACCGAGATCGCAAGCTCGAACTCCTCGTCGAGGCGGTACTCGTCGGGGTGGGTGGACAGGCCGACGACGAAGTGCGAGCGGCGGGTCTCCTCATACTGACGGACCATGACCTCGCCGACCCGGGCGGTCGACTTCCAGTGCACGTGCCGCAGGTCGTCGCCGGGCTGGTACTCGCGCAGCGCGTGGAACGAGACGTCGTCGCGGGCGAGCTGCTGCGACGGCAGCCCCTCGAGGTCGCGAAGGTGGCCGAGCGAGAGGCCTTCGAGGTTCTTGGTGCGCGGGTGCACGTAGAGGTCGACGGCCTGACGGCGGTCGTGCGTGCGCTCGAACAGTCCGATCGGATCGCCGCGGAGCACGCTGACGGGCCCGACTTCGAGCACTCCGCGCTTGCTGGTCGGGATCGCGAAGAGCTCTTCGTGCGTCTCGTTCGGCGCCAGTCTCGGCACCTGGAACAGGCCGCGGCCGGCGCCCACCGGAAGCACGACCTGCGAGGGCAGGATCGCGCGCGAGGTCGTGTTGCTGAGCGTCAGGGCTCCGACCGCGCGCTCACCGACCACGACATGCGAGCGGGTGAGGTCGAGGTCGACGTCGTAGGTGGTGCGGCCGAACAGGAAGGGCAGGCTCAGCACGACGACCGCGGTGACGACGGCGGCCGCGATCATGGCCTCTTCCCACCCGAGGGTGAGCGCCACGACCCACAGCAGGATCGCCGCACCGATGAGCACCCAGCCGAGCGGTCGGATCACGGCGGCGACGTCGCGGACACCGCGCCAGACCACTCGCGCGATCTCTCCGGCGTCCTCTCGCAGCTTCTCCGCGCGCGACAGCTCCTTCGGCTTCCGCAGCGGCGCGGGCGCCTCCGGCTCGGGCGCCGGGGCGACCGCGTCGAAGACCGGCGCCGCGGACACGTCCGAAGGCGCGGCAGCACTCCGCCGCGCCTTGCGCGACGGTGCCTGCGTCTCCGGTGTGGTGGTCATCAGGCGGTCGCCCGCGCCAGGGGTGCCTCGACGTCGGCCAGTGCACGCTGGATGACCGTCTCGCCGGTGATGCCCGAGAACTCGGCCTCGGGGTCCAGCACGAGGCGATGGGTCCACACGGCGCCGGCCAGCGACTTGACGTCGTCGGGGATGACGTAGTGGCGGCCCTGCGCGGCGGCGAACACGCGTGCCATGCGCATCATCGAGATCGCACCACGCACCGAGACACCGAGCCGGGTGGCGTCGGCGGCACGAGTGGCCTCGACCAGCTGAGCGGCATAGCGGGCCACGGCCGGGTCGACGTGCACGGTCGCGGCGAGGTCGGCCATGTCGGCGACCGCACCGGTCGTGATGACGGGCTTGAGCTGCGCCGACGGGTTGCGGTCGACCACGCCGGCCAGAATGCGTTCGGCGATGGCCAGCGACGGGTAGCCGATGGACGTCTTGATCATGAAGCGGTCGAGCTGCGCTTCGGGCAGCTTGTAAGTGCCCGCCTGTTCGATCGGGTTCTGGGTCGCGATCACCAGGAACGGGCGCCCCACCTCGTGCGCGACGCCGTCGACGGTCACGCGGGATTCCTCCATGACCTCGAGCAGTGCCGACTGCGTCTTGGGCGAGGCGCGGTTGATCTCATCGGCGAGCAGGATCGAGGTGAACACCGGTCCGCGGTGGAACTCGAACTTGTGGTTCGCCTGGTCGTAGATCGTGACGCCGGTGACATCGGACGGCAGCAGGTCGGGCGTGAACTGGATGCGGTTCGACGTGCCCTGCACGCTCGCGGCGAGCGCCTTCGCGAGGCTCGTCTTTCCGGTGCCCGGCGCGTCTTCGAGCAGCACGTGGCCCTCGGCCAGCATCGCCGACAGCACGAGTCCGACGACATCGCGCTTGCCCATCAGCGCGATGTCGACGTTGTCGACCAGCCGCGTGAAGGTATCGCGGAACCAGGCGGCCTGTTCGGGGGTCATGCTCATGTGTCGTGTGTCCTTTGTCTTCTGTCGTCTGCTGTGGAGGGGATGCCGGTGCTACCAATTGGCATGCTCGGAGTTGCCCCACCCCTTGATGTTCACGTGCGCGTCGTTGCCGTCCGCGCCCAAATAGCACGTCAGATCGACCGTCCCATTGGCCGGGACGTTGAACGGCCCGTCGTAGTCGTTGAACTTCCGGCCGTTCGTGTAGCAGTCGATGCGGTAGCTTCCGGCGGGGAAGTTCTCGGTGTGCAGACGGAAGTAGTAGCAGCCGTTGACGCACCCGCTCTTAGGCGTGCCCTTGCTCAGCCACGCCCGCGGCTGGGGCGGCGGGGGCGCGTCCTGCGTCCTCGCCGAGGCGGAGTCCGAGGTGGTGGTGCTGCCGGCCGCGCTGGTGCGGACCTGAACGTTGAGCGTCGTGCTGTAGCCCACGTTCCTCGATCCACTGCCCGACGCTGCCACGGTCTTCCACGCGTCACCGCCGATCTTGATCTGGGTCGTGACGTCACGGCCGTTCTTCGCCGGGGAGGACCACGACCACGACACCGTCGTACCACTGGCCGACGCGGAGATCTTGGGGTTCCCGATCTGCCCGTAAGGCGCAACCGAGTTGGACGCCCCCGACGCCGGACTCGTGTAAGTGGCACCGTCGACGGTCGCGACCGCACGGATGCGGATCGTGTAGCTGCCGTTGTTATTGACCTGACCGTTGCCGATCGTGCCGCTGCCGTTGCCTCCCGAGACCCAGTCGCTGCGCCATCCGCCGGTGCCCACTGAGTACTGGTAGGTGACCTCGCCCGCGCTCGCACCACCGCGGTCGCCCGCGCTCCACGTCACTCCGACGGTGTTGTTGCCTTCCGTGGCCGAAACGCCGGTCGGCGCAGCGAGCTGCGTGAACCCGCGGCGCGGGGCCGATGCGGGGCTCCACTCGCCCCAGCCCGCCTTGTTCTGGGCGCGCACGCTGAATGTGTAGTTGGTCTCGGATGCCGCGACCACGACCGCCTGGGTGGTCTGGCCGGCCGCCACGTTCACCGTGTTGACCACCGTGGAGCCCTGCATGACTCGCAGCTGGTAACCCGAGATCGCGTCGCCGTTGTTCGCCGGCGCGTTCCACGAGGCCTGAAGCTGAGCCTGGCTGCCGACCGGCTCCAGTCGCGAGGTCGTCGGGGCGCCGGAGGCCGCGGGCGGTGCAGCAGGGATCTCGGCGGCGGACCACGGACTCCAGGCCGACGGCTCGGGCGCCCGGTTGTGCGCCTGGACGCGCACTGTATACGACGCGCCGTTCTCCAGACCCTCCCACTTCACGCTGTTGCCGGTCAGGCCGGTCTTCTGCACGACGCCCGAAGGAGGAGCCGGTGAGATCTCGAGCGTGAAGCTCTCGACGGGCGAGCCCTCCGTGGCCGGAGTCGCCCACGTGACATCGAGGCTGCGGTCGCCGAACTTCAGGCTCGGCGGCGCCGGCGTCTCGGGGCGCACATCGGGGCGGGCCGTCTCGGATGGCACCGACGGGTCGGAGGTTCCCACGCGGTTGGTCGCAGTGACCACGAAGTTGTACTCGACGTTGTTGGTCAGCCCGTCGAGTGTGCACGTGGTGGCCGCGCACTCCTTCGTGTAGTTGCCCGCCGTCGAGGCGACGGTATACCCGGTGATGGGGGTCCCGTTGTCGATCGGAGGGGTCCACGAGAGCACGACCTGGCGGCTCTGCACGCTCGACACAGTCGGCTTGCCCGGCGCGTCGGGGCGCCCCTGCACGGTGATGCGGATGTGACCGTCGACCTCGCGGTCGCTGTCGGCAGTCGCGTCCTGGATGCGGTAGCGCACCACGACCGTGCCGACGAATGTCGAGCTGCTCGTCACCTCGACGTGGTCGCCGGCGATCACCGCGTTGGCATCTCCGGTCTCCGTGCCCGCCCAGACGACCTTCAGCGGGGTGTCCGGGAACGGGTTCACGTCGTTGGCGAGCACCGGCACGCTGATGGTCTCACCCTGATCGGCCTCTTCGATGACGTCGTCGTTCGCGCTGGCCAGCTCGCGCGTCGACGCGGTCACGGTGACGGTGATGTCGGCGGTGACGGGGTCGGCCTCGCCGTCGCTCACACTCACGCGCAACGGAACCTGCGTGCCCTTGGGCGTATCGGTCTCGGCCGAGACGCTGAGGACGTTCCCGTCGACCGATGCGGACATGCCATCGGGCGCGCTGCCGGCCAGATCGAAGGTGAGGGTGTCCTCCGGGTCGGGGTCGGTGGCCAGCGCCGACAGGTCGAGCGTGGACGCGTCTTCGCCCGGGGCCACGCTGATCGCTGCGCCGACGAGCGTCGGCGGCACGTTGTCGGGCGGTGTCACGGTGATCGGGATCGTGAGCGTCGCCTTGCGGCCGTCGGGATCGTCGGGTCCGTTGCCGTCCGTCACCTCGAACGTGATCGCGTCCTGACCGTGGTAGCGATCGGCCGAGGTGTAGACAAGCGTCTGCTGGTCCTGGACGAGGCTGTCGCCGTTGGAATGGGATGCCGAGACCTTGGCGGCTTCGGTGATGACCACGTCGCGGCGCCCGGCGGCCTGGACGTACTCCGACAGCGGCAGCTCGATCGTCTCACCGCTCTTGACCTCCACCGCGGCGGTGGACAGCAGACTCGGCGGCAGCGACGTGAGCGCCGGGACGTGGATGAACGCCGTCGCGGTCTGGCCGTCGACATCGGTCACTGTATAGCTGATGAGCTGGCGCTCGTCGGTGAGCGTCACCCGCACGACGCCGTCGGCACGTACGGCGGCGTCTGCTCCGCCGGTGCCGAGCGAGATGTCCAGCGCGCTCTTGGTGCCGTCGGGGTCGTCGTCGTTCTCGAGCACGGAGACGTCGGCGACGCCGTCCTCGTTCACGTCCTCCGAACGGACGCGATCGTCGCGGGCGATCGGCTTCAGAAGCGGCACGTCCTCGTCCACCGTGATCTGCACCGACGTGGTGGCCCGGAGCCCGCGCTCGTCCTCGATCGTGTACTGGACGCTGGTGTTCATCTCAGAGTCCGGCGACGTGATCAGGAGATACTCGCCTGAGACCTTCGCATCCAGCCCCTCGACATCGGCCACCTCGACCGCGTTGGCGGCGAAGCCGAACAGGTCGCCGTCAGGATCCGAGTCGTTCACCAGAACGGGAAGGGCGACCTCGCGACCGGGACGCATCACGACCGAATCGCGCACGGCGTATGGCGCCTGGTTGGTGGTGGCGGCGGGCGCGATACCGACCTGGATCGTCGCGGTGCCTTCCTTGCCGAGGCGATCACGCACACGGTAGGTGAACGTGTCCACGCCGATGGAGTCCCCGAACGCCTCGTACGTGAAGCTGTCGGCACCGGTCTCGGTGATACGGCCCTTCGCGGGGGCCGACGCGATCCCGACGAGTTCGACCGAGTCGCCATCCTCGTCGATGCCGTCGAGCTCCACCGGAATGGTCACCTTCGACCCGGCGAGCGTGCGTGAGGTGACATCGCGCGGCCGCGGCGCCGCGTTGGTGTCGTCGGTGAGGGGAAGGATCTGGATGGTGACATATCCGGCGTCGCGCTGCCCCGTCGAATCCTCGACCTCGTACGTCGCGTACACCGTCTTGGGTTCGTCGCCGGCACGGAAGCGCAGAGTGTCCTCCGAGATGACCATCTCACCGTCGGCGTCATCCGGCAGCGGCGGAACCAGCTCCGGAGCGACATGGATGGTGTCGCCGTTGGGGTGGTAGTCGTTGTCGAGCACCGGAATGGTGACGACGTCGCCGGCACGCACGACAGCCTGGTCGTCGTTCGCCACCGGCGGGCGCAACCGGTCCGGTGCCGGCACCGGGATCACGACGATCTCGCCCTGGGCCTGCTGCGCCCCGTTGGAGATCGTGTACGTGACGCGAATCTGCTGGGTGAGCGTGCCCTGGTCACTGATGCGCACGGTTTCGTGACCCAGGACTGCCGCCGCGACACCGCCGCCGTCTTCGACCGAGACCGACTGCACGACCAGAATCCCACCGGACGGGTCGGTGTCGTTGGACAGCACGTTGACCAGGACCTCATCACCGGTGGGCAGCAGTGCCACGTCGCGCACGGCGATGGGTGGCAGGTTGCTCTCGCCTTCGGGCAGGACGTCCACCCGCACCAGTCCCGGAACCGAGTTGGCGCCGGCAGAGGCCAGATACTGCACGTAGTAGGTGCCGACCTTGTCGGACACGAAGCTGAAGGTCTTGTCGGCGAAGTCGGGGGTGATCGTGGCGCCGTCGACCTCATCGACGCGCGTCAACCGCAGCGGCTCGCGCCCTGAGCTGGTGTCGTTGGCCAGCGGGGAGACGGATACGGCCCGGTCGACACGGGTGACGACATGGTCGGAGTTGGTGATGGGCACAGTGCTGCCCAGCGGGCGGATGTCGTAGCGCGCGATGCCGGCACCGTCGTCGGTGCCGTCCGACATCACGATCGGCACATCCTTGCGCCCCTGCATACCGCCGATCGCGCGATAGGTGATCTGGCCGTCCGACGTGAAGTCGGCCTCGTCGCCGCCGTCGGGCACGACCGACTTGAGGAAGATGTCGTCGCCGTCGGGGTCGATCCAGTCAGGCAGCACGTTGTACGACGCGGTGCCGCCGGTCTCGACTGTGACGGGAGTCTTGCGCTGCTGGACGGGAGCGGCGTTCGTCTCCCAGCCGTGGACGGCGAGAGACACCTTGGCCGTGGCCTCGCCGCCGCGGCCGTCTTCCACCGTGTAGGTGAACGACGTCGCGCCGGTCTGATCCTCGTCGATCGCGATCTGCAGTGCCGCGCCGTTGTGGATGGGCTCGACCGTGCCGAAGCTCGGCTCGGTCTTGACCGAGGCGACGAGCACGTCGCCGTCGGCGTCGGTGTCGTTGGAGAGGATCGGAAGCACCGTGGTCCGGCCGGGGCGCACGCCGAAGGTGTCGTCCTCGGCCAGCGGCGGGGTGTTCTTGTCGGTGCGCTCGGGGAGGGTGGTCTGCACCGTCTCCTCGGTGGTCTCCTCCTCTTCGTCGCCCTCACCCTCGGGCGGGGTGAGGTCGAGCCAGTTGTCCACCCGCTGCATGCTGTCGCTGGCCATCCAGGCGGCGCCGCCGACCACGTCGTTGAGCACCACGACGTCACGATTGACACGGAACTGCAGCACGCTGGTCGGTTCGATGCCCTCCACCGCCTGCACCAGATCGTCCTTCTCGCCCGGGCAGTCGCGCACGAACTGGCCCGAGCCCGACCATGCGCCGTAGGCGCAGCCGCCGACGTGCACGGGCTCTGCCGCCGTGCCTTCACCGTCGACGGCCACCGTGGAGACCTCGCCATCGCTGGACACTCGGATGAGTCCGTCGGCGGCGCTCAAGGTCACGGCGTCCGTGACGTCGGACGGCAGCTGGAGCACAGCCCCAGCCGGGACTTGGGCGCGAGAGCCATCGCTGCCGTACAGCGTGTTCGTATCGGCGTCCAGCACGTAGGCCGTCTGCCCGACGGCACTCACCGTCAGTTCATCGCGCTCGTCGACGCCCTCCAGAGCATGCTCGGACTGCTGCTGGATCTCTCCATCGTCGCCGGAGCGGGAGTAGGTGTACAGGTGTGCGGTCTCCGGCGACACGGCGTACACGGTGCCGTCCGTGCCCACCGTCGCTTTGGCCCCCTCGCCCAGCTCGCCGATCGGGTCGAACGCATCTGGCGCGAACGAACCCACCGACGTGAACGGCAGCGCCCACAGCATGCCCGATGCGTCGACGATGGCGACGTTGCCGCCGCCCATCGTGATCTGCGCCCCGGGTGGCAGGTCGGCGCTGTCGGCCAGCAGGACGCGGGCAGGATCGATGGCCGTAGCCGAGGATTCCTGCGTGTCGACGACGAGGACCTGCGCACCCGCCTGCAGGATGTCGTACTCGCTCGAGGTCGCCCGCAGCCCGCCGTCGAGCACGCTCGACTCGTGGTTCAGGTGCCCCACCAGAAGGCTCGACTGCTTCGTCACCCAGACGCCGCCGTCGTGGAGGTCGAGCTCGGTGGTGGGCTTACCCTCGTAGACGAGGGCCAATGTGCCCAGCGCCACGGCCGCGACCGACACTGCACCGATGGACGCCAGGGTGCGCGGGCGCGCTCGAAGCCACGCGAATGACGTCATGAGGGCTCGGCTCGCTTTCTTGTTGGCGTCTTGCGTGGCTCGGGAACTGATCGCTGAATCAGTCGCTCACATGGGGGGACGTGAAGACAGAATACGTGGGCTTCCTGAAAAGTGCCGCCCTCGGGTGTGGGGAGAACTCCCCATCCGCGTCGACTCAGCCCCCGACATACGCCCGTAGATGCTGTGCGGTGAGCGTCTCGCCGCGGGCGACGAGGTCGGCTGGAGTGCCTTCGAAGACGACCTTCCCGCCGTCGTGGCCGGCTCCGGGGCCGAGGTCGATGATCCAGTCGGCGTGCGCCATCACCGCCTGGTGGTGCTCGATGACGATGACCGAGTTCCCGGCATCCACGAGTCGATCCAGCAGTGCCAGCATGTTGTCGACATCCGCGAGGTGCAGCCCCGTGGTGGGCTCGTCGAGCACATAGACCGCGCCCTTCTTCGACATCGAGATCGCGAGCTTGAGCCGTTGCCGCTCGCCGCCGGACAGCGTGTTGAGCGACTGACCGAGCGTGAGGTAGCCCAGGCCCACGTCGACCATGCGGGCCAGCGTCGTGTGCGCCGGTCCCTTCGTGATGAAATCGGCCGCCTCAGCGGCGGACATGGCCAGCACCTCGGCGATGTTCTTGCCGTCCAGGCGGTACTCCAGCACCGTGTCGCTGAACCCCGACCCGTCGCACAGGTCGCACAGGGTCTCGACGGTCTGGGTGAACCCGAGGTTCGTGATGATCACACCGAGCCCTTTGCAGGCGGGGCAGGCACCCTCGGAATTCGCGCTGAACAGGCCGGGCTTCACGCCGTTCGCCTTCGCGAACGCGGTGCGGATCGCATCGAGGACGCCGGTGTAGGTCGCCGGGCTCGACCTGCGGTTGCCCTTGATGGGTGCCTGATCGACGATGATCACATCGTCGACGCCGGTCAGATTGCCGTGGATCAGCGACGACTTGCCCGAACCGGCGACGCCGGTGACGACGGTCAGGATGCCGAGCGGGATGTCGACGTCCGCGTTCTGCAGGTTGTGCTGGTTCGCGCCACGGATGGGATGGATGCCGGTGCCGGCACGCACGGCGGGCTTCAGCTGTGCGCGGTGGTCGAAGAAGCGCCCGGTGATCGTGTCGGAGGTCCGCAGCCCTGCGACGTCGCCGGCGAACATGATCTCGCCACCGGCGCGCCCGGCGCCGGGCCCCAGGTCGATGACGTGGTCGGCGATCTCGATGACCTCGGGCTTGTGTTCGACCACGAGCACCGTGTTGCCCTTATCGCGCAGGAGGACGAGCAGATCGTTCATGCGCTGGATGTCATGCGGATGAAGCCCCGCCGTGGGCTCGTCGAACACGTAGGTGATGTCGGTGAGCGACGAGCCGAGGTGGCGGATCATCTTGATGCGCTGCGACTCACCGCCCGACAGGGTGCCGCTCGCGCGGTCGAGCGAGAGGTAGCCCAGGCCGATCTCGAGGAACGAGGTGACCGTCTGCCGCAGGCCCGACATGAGCGGCGCGACCTCCGGGTCGTCGACGGTGCCGAGCCACGTCGCGAGATCGCTGATCTGCATCGCGGCGGCATCCGCGATCGACACGCCCTTGATCTTCGACGAACGCGCCCCCTCGTTCAGCCGGGTGCCGCCGCAGTCGGGGCAGGGCATGAACTTCACGGCGCGGTCGACGAACGCGCGGATGCCCGGCTGCATCGCGTCGCGGTCCTTCTGCAGCAACGACTTGGTGATCTTGGGCACGAGGCCCTCGTAGGTCATGTTCATGCCCGCGACCTTGATCTTCGTGGGCTCCCTGTAGAGAAAGTCGTGCAACTCCTGCTCGGTGTAGCCGGAGATCGGCTTGTCGGGGTCCATGAGCCCCGATTCGCTGAAGCCCTTCACCATCCAGCCGCCGGTGTTGTAGCCGGGAATGGTGATGGCGCCGTCGTTGAGCGACTTCGTGCGGTCGAACAGCTCATCCAGGTCGACGTCGCTGACCTCGCCGAGGCCCTCGCAGCGGGGGCACATGCCGCCGGTCACCGTGAACGACCGGCGTTCTTTGACCTTCTCGCCGCCCTTCTCGAAGGTGACCGCGCCGGCACCCGACACCGAGGGGACGTTGAACGAGAACGCCTGCGGCGAGCCCACGTGCGGCTGCCCGATGCGGCTGAACAGCAGCCGCAGCATGGCGTGGACGTCGGTGGCGGTGCCGACGGTCGAGCGGGAGTTGGCGCCCATGCGCTCCTGGTCGACGAGGATCGCCGGACTGATGTTGTGCAGGGCGTCGACGTCGGGACGCCCGAGCTGGCCCATGAACTGCTGCACGAAGGTGGGGTAGGTCTCGTTGATGAGCCGCTGCGACTCGTTCGCGATGGTCGCGAAAACGAGGCTCGATTTGCCCGAGCCGCTGACACCGGTGAAGACGGTGAGCCGGCGCTTGGGGATGGCGACGTCGATGTTCTTGAGGTTGTTCTCCCGGGCGCCGGTGACGACGATCCGGTCGTGCGTGTCGGCGATGTGCTGTTCGGCCATGGGAGTCAGTCTGCCGTCATCTGCGGGCGGAATGTGTCCTCATTCCGGGCCGCGCTCACGGGATGGTGAAGACGACTTTCGATCCGGACGGTACGGCCGTGGTGACCATGCGGGTGTCGAACGTGGCCAGCAGAACGTCGTGCGACGCGGCGAGGTGCAGGAGATAGGTGTCGCTCACCTGCGAGCTGGCCAGCAGCCGCTCGGTGTGCACCGAGCTGTCGAGCAGGCTGACCGAGTCGGGCAGGAAGACATGCCCGTCCTGCGCCGCGAGGCTGGCCAGACTTGCCAGCACGACCGGCGCGGGCTGGGTGTTCGGGTATTTCGGGTGGCTCACCACGCGGACGACGCCGTTCTGGACGAGCGGGCAGGTATGCCAGGGAGCACCGGCGCGCGAGGCGAACCAGGCGTGTGCGCGGTCGTGATGGATGTGGAGCGGATCGATCAGGGCGATCACCGCGTTGACGTCGAGCAGGTGGCCGCTCAACCGTCGGCGCGATGGCAGCCGGTGAGGTGGTCGTCGACCATGCCGGCCGACTGCATGAGCGCATACATCGTGGTGGAGCCGACGAACCGGAACCCCGCCTTGCGCAGGGCCTTGCTCATCGCGTCCGAGTCGCCGGTGGTGGCGGGAACGTCGGCGAAGGATGCCGGGCGCCGGCGCTTCTCGGTGGGCGCGAACGACCACATCAGGGCGTCGAGGGCACCCGGCTCCATCTCGGTGACCAGCTGCGCGTTGGAGATCGTGGCGAGGATCTTGGCGCGGTTGCGGATGATCCCGGCATCCATCATCAGACGCGCGACGTCGGATGCGCCGTACCCGGCGACCACGGCGGGGTCGAACCCGTGGAACACCTCTCGGAAGCGCGGCCGCTTGCGCAGGATGGTGATCCAGCTCAACCCGGCCTGGAACCCCTCGAGGGCCATCTTCTCGAACAGTGCACGGTCGCCGTGGAGTGCGCGCCCCCACTCCTCGTCGTGATAGCGCATGTACTCGGGGTCGTCGCCGACCCATGCGCAGCGCGCGACGCCGTCGGTTCCTATGCGGAGGTCACTCACGCCCTCACCTTAGAAGAGACCTCCGACGGCGGTGCGGAAAGGAGAAATGGGGCCGCGCGCCCGTAGCGCGGCCCCAGGAAGGCGTGGGCTTGCCCGCAGAAGCCGAACGGCGGGCAGGCGCCTCATGGTGCCTTCATAGAGGTAATGTCCGCACGATGCGATTCCTGACGCACAGATCTCGCATCGTTACCATTCCGTGACATTCACGCCGTCAGGCCCGGGATCACTTCTTCTTCAGTGACTTCTCCGAGACCGGGGCATCGCCTGCCTCGGCCCGGGCGGCGAAGTAGGCCCGAGCCTCGTCCTGGCGCTCGCGCTCACCGCCGAGCGCGATGGGCGCACGGACGTGCTCGGGCTCGAATCCGAAGGCGTCGACGAGGTCCTGCGCGTGCGGGCGCAGCCGCGCGCCGAGCCGGTCGATGTACCGCGAGACGGCCGCGGCGCGCTGGGTCGAAAGGCGCCCGTTGATCAGGTACCAGGCCAGGTGGTTCTCGATCAGGTGCAGCCCGAAAAGGTCGCGCAGCCAGATCAGCACCTGCCGGGTGTCATCGTCCTCGATGGCGTTGACGCCGTCGGTGAAGGCCTCCCATTGCAGCAGTTGGCCGTGCGCGCGGGCGGCTTCGATGAGTTCGGTCTGGTGCTCGTTGAACAGCGCCGCGGCATCGGCGGCGGGGAGCTTGGATGCCGGGCGCACCGCCCCCGCGATGTCGGAGACCATCTGCTCGACGCGCCCCGCGAGCAGTTCGTGCTGCTGGTCGGCGCGCAGTCCGAGCTCGACCGAACGAGCGGTGGAGCCCAGGTCCGCCACCGCCTGCCCGAACTGCCGGAGCCCCGCGCCGTGGAAGATCTTGCCCGCGGTCTGGCCGAGGGCGAACTTGGCCAGCTTCGCGGCATCCGCCCCCTTGAACTGCTTTGCGAAGTCCGACAGCAGCCGCTTTCCGACCAGCTGCAGCAGGACGTTGTTGTCGCCCTCGAAGGTGACGTAGACGTCGAGGTCGCTGCGCAGCCCGGTGAACCGGTTCTCGGCGATGAAGCCGGCGCCGCCGCATGCTTCACGGGCTTCCTGGATGGTATCGAGCGCGTTCCAGGTCGACAGCGGCTTGAGCGCTGCGGCGAGGGTTTCGAGATCTTCGCGCTCGGCCGGCGTGTCGTGGGTGCCGCCGAAGACGCCGTCGAACTTGCGCAGCAGCTCGTCGTGAGAGAAAAACTGCGCGTAGGTCTGTGCGAGGCGCGGCAGCAGGCGGCGCTGGTGCTTGCCGTAGTCGAGCAGCACGACCTCCTCGGTGCCGGCACCCGAGTCGAACTGGCGGCGCTGGTTGCCGTACGTGATCGCGATGTGCAGCGCCAGGGCGGTGGCCGTGGTCGAGGCGCCGTCGAGCGACACGCGACCTTGAACCAGGGCGCCGAGCATCGTGAAGAACCGGCGGCCGGGGCTGGCGATGTCGCTCGAATAGGTGCCGTCGGCGGCGACATCGCCGTACCGGTTGAGCAGGTTGAACCGCGGGATGCGCACGTGGTCGAACGCGAGACGACCGTTGTCGATGCCGTTGAGACCGCCCTTGACGCCGTCGTCCTCGCTGGTGATGCCCGGCAGGTTCTGTCCGTTCTCGTCGCGGATCGGCACGAAGAAGCAGTGCACGCCGTAGTTGACACCGCCGGTGATCAGCTGAGCGAACACCGTGGCCGCCCGGCCGTGCAGGGCCGCGTTGCCGAGGTACTCCTTGGTCGCCGCGCGGAACGGCGTGTGGATCACGAACTCCTCGGTCGCAGCGTCGTAGGTGGCCGTGGTGCCGAGGGCGGCGACGTCGGAGCCGTGGCCCATCTCGGTCATCGCGAATGCGCCCGGCAGGTCCATGTTCATGACGTCGCGCAGCCACGCCTCGTGGTGCTGGGCGGTGCCCAGCTGGTGGATGGCCGAGCCGAACAGGCCCCACTGCACGCCGCCCTTGATCTGCATGCTGGGGTCGGCCAGCACCAGTTCTTCGAAGCCGGCGAGGTTCGCACCGTCGTTGGCCTGGCCGCCGTACTCCTTCGGGTAGGCGCGGCCGGAGGCGCCCTTCTCGGCGAGGAGCCGCAGCTGGCTGAGGGTGCGCTCGCGGTGCTCGGCCATCGGCTGGCCTTCGACACGCCAGAACACCGGGTCCTTGATCATCTCGCGTGCCTCACGGCGGGTGGCGGCCCACGTTCCCAGCAGCAGATCGGTCACAGCCGGGATGTCGATGCGCGCCTCGTGCGCCTCGGCTGCGGTGTGCGCAGCGGTCGGGGCGCCGCCGGCGGGCGTGCGCTTGTTCATTGCGGGCTTCTTGGGGCGGACGACGGTGTCGGTCATGGGGCGGCATCCTTCGCAGAGACGGACAGGGAAGTTCGGTATCGACGGTAGGAGTTCTACAAGATGGCGCCAAGACGTATGGCGTGCTTCCACAATCGACGCGGTCCGATTCGCGTTGACGGGTTGTACACGACACACAGACCGCGCCGGTGACGGGTGGTCGCGGGCCGACGCCCGGCGGCCGGGTGCGGTATCGGGTCGGCCGTGTCTCGCCTCGTGCTCCGCCGGTCAGGCGGCGCGCCAGTGGGGTCTGGGGGTCCCATGCCCATTTCCAGGTCGCTTTGGAGACGAGGGCCACCGGTGGTGTGGTGCCGAGGTCGGACTCAGAACAGACCGGTGATACGGCCGTCGTCGGTCACGTCGATCGACTCGGCAGCGGGCACCTGTGGCAAGCCGGGCATCGTCATGATCGTGCCGCACACCAGCACCACGAACTCGGCGCCGGCGGCCAGCCGCACTTCGCGGATGTCGACGTGGTGGCCCGTGGGAGCTCCGCGCAGGGCCACGTCGGTCGAGAACGAGTACTGCGTCTTGGCGATGCACACCGGCAGGTGGCCGTACCCGTCCTGCTGCAGCCGCTTGAGCTGATCCCGCACCGCAGTGGATGCCGTGATGCCGGCCGCGCCGTAGATCTTGGTGGCGATGGCTTTGGCCTTGTCCCAGAGGGAGGCGTCGTCGGGGTATGTGAACTGCAGATCGGAGACCCCGGCATCCACCCCCTCATTCAATTCGGCGAGCACGGCACGCGCGAGATCCTCGGCACCGGCCCCACCCTCGGTGAAGTGGCGGGCGGGCACCGCAGTGACGCCGAGCCGGGCTGCTCCTGCGATGAGCGCGTCGATCTCTGCCGGGGCGTCCTCGACGCGCTGGTTGATGGCCACGACGCAGGGTAGCCCGAACACCTCGCGCACGATGTGGATGTGCCGTTCGAGGTTCACGAGGCCGCGCTCGAGGGCGGGCACGTCCTCGGTCGCCAGGTCGGCGACGGCGACGCCGCCGTGGTACTTCATCGCTCGGACGGTGGCGACGATCACGGCGGCGCTGGGTCGTAGCCCCGAGGTACGGCAGAGGATGTCGACGAACTTCTCGGCCCCGAGATCGGCGCCGAATCCCGCCTCGGTGATCACGTAGTCGGCCAGGCGCAGCGCCGACCCTGTCGCCATGAGCGAGTTGCAGCCGTGGGCGATGTTCGCGAACGGGCCGCCGTGGACGAACGCGGGCGTGTGCTCCAGGGTCTGCACGAGGTTGGGGGCGAGCGCGTCCCGGAGCAGCGCGGCCATCGCGCCGTGCGCGTTCAGGTCGCTCGCGCGCACCGGCAGCCGATCGCGCGTGTATGCCACGACGATGCGGCCCAGCCGCTGCTTGAGGTCGCCGAGGCTGGTCGCCAGGCAGAAGATCGCCATCACCTCGCTGGCGACGACGATGTCGAAGCCCGTCTCGCGCGGGTATCCGTTGCCGGTGCCGCCGAGCCCGGCGACGATGTCGCGCAGCGCGCGGTCGTTGACGTCGAGCACGCGGCGCCAACTGACCCGGCGCACGTCGATGCCGAGAGCATTGCCGTGGTGGATGTGGTTGTCGATCATCGCGGCGAGCAGGTTGGTGGCGACGCCGATCGCCGCGAAATCGCCGGTGAAGTGCAGGTTGATGTCCTCCATCGGCACGACCTGCGCGTAGCCACCGCCGGCCGCGCCGCCCTTCATGCCGAACACCGGCCCGAGCGCAGGTTCGCGCAGGCAGATCATCGCCTTCTCGCCGAGCCGGGTGAGGGCGTCGCCGAGGCCGACGGTGGTCGTGGTCTTGCCCTCACCAGCCGGGGTGGGCGACACGGCGGTCATCAGGATGAGCCTGCCCTGCCGCCGGTCGGCCAGGCTTGCGAGATACGGGAGAGCGACCTTGCCCTTGAATCGGCCATACGGCACGACGACGTCTTCGGGGATGCCGAGGCCTTCGGCGACCCGGGTGATCGGCCACAGGTCGGCCTGCTGTGCGATCTCGATGCTGCTGATGGTCACGTCCGCCCCTGCCCGCGGGCGCCGTCGCCCGCTCCGATCAGCCTATGCGGGTCGTCCCAATCAGAACGGTGCACTGATGCAGACTGCCGGCCTCACCCCGCAGTGATCACCGCCAGCACCGCCTCGCCGTAGGCGTCGCGCTTCTTGGCGCCGATGCCGGTGATGCCGTCGAGGTCGGCGAGCGTCGCCGGGCGGTGCTCGGCGAGCGCCCGCAGCGTCGCATCACCGAACACGATGTACGCGGGCACGCCCTGCTCCTTGGCCGTCGCGGCGCGCCAGGCCCGCAGCTGCTCGAAGAGATCGCGGTCGCCTTCGGGCAGCGCATCGGATGCCGCGGCCTTTCGCGCGCGCGCCGTGCCGCCGCCGCGGCCGAGAACGTCGCGCCGCAATGGCACTTCGGCCTCGCCGCGCAGCACCGCCGCGCCCTCGTCGCCGACTGCCAGCACGCCGTACTCGCCACGGGCGACGAGGATGCCATGTGCCAGCAGCTGCCGCACCACCGAGCGCCAGTCCTGATCGGACATGTCGGACCCGAGTCCGTAGGTCGCGAGCTTGTCATGGCCCTGCTGGCGGATGCGCTCGGTCGACGCACCGCGCAGGATGTCGATGAGGTGCCCGGCACCGAATGCCTGGTTCCGTTCGCGCTGCAGCCGGACGATCGTCGACAGCAGCTTCTGCGCGGCGACGGTGCCGTCGAACGTGTCGGGCTTGGTCAGGCAGGTGTCGCAGTTGCCGCAGGGACCGGAGTCCTGACCGAAGTAGCCGAGGAGGTTCTGCCGCCGGCATCCCACCGTCTCACACAGGGCGAGCATCGCATCGAGGTGCTGCCCCATCCTCATCTTGTAGGTGCGGTCGCCGGGCGACTGGTCGATCAGCCGGCGCTGTTGCACGACGTCGCCCAGGCCGTACGCCATCCACGCGATGGCCGGGTCGCCATCGCGACCCGCGCGACCGGTCTCCTGGTAGTACCCCTCGACCGACTTCGGCAGATCGATATGGGCGACGAACCGGACGTCGGGCTTGTCGATGCCCATGCCGAACGCGATCGTGGCGACCATGACCACGCCGTCGTCGCGCAGGAACCGGGACTGGTTCGCCGCCCGCACCTCGGCGGGAAGGCCCGCGTGGTACGGCAGCGCGTCGATGCCCTGTGCCTGCAGGTGGGTCGCCGTCTGCTCGACAGATTTGCGACTCAGCGCGTAGACGATGCCGGCCGACCGCTCGGGCTGCGCGCGGATGAACTGCACCAGCTGCCGGCGCGGGTCGACCTTGGGCTCGATGCGGTACTGGATGTTCGGCCGGTCGAAGCTGGCCACGAAGTGCCGGGCGTCCGGCAGATGCAGCCGCTCGGTGAGCTCGGTGTGGGTTGCACGGGTCGCCGTCGCGGTGAGCGCCATGCGCGGCACCCCGGGAAACCGCTCGTCGAGGTCGCCGAGAGCGAGATAGTCGGGCCGGAAGTCGTGGCCCCATTGCGACACGCAGTGGGCCTCGTCGATCGCGATGACGCTGAGCTGGGCCCGCTGAAGCAGCCGGGTGGTGGCCGCGTTCGACAGCCGCTCGGGCGCGACGTAGATCAGGTCGAGTTCACCGGCCAGCAGCGCCTGCTCGACGCCGGCCCGCTCGCCTGCCGACTGCGTCGAGTTCAGATATGCGGCCCGCACGCCGTTGGCCACGAGCGCATCGACTTGGTCGTGCATGAGGGCGATCAGCGGCGAGACGACGAGGCCGGTGCCGGGGCGCACGAGGGCCGGCACCTGGTAGGTGATCGATTTGCCGGCGCCGGTGGGCATGAGCACGACGGCGTCGCCGCCCGCGATGACATGCTCGACGATGTCGCCCTGGTCGCCGCGGAACGCGTCGTAGCCGAAGACCTCCGCCAGGACGGCGACGGGATCGGCTCCGGCATGGTCGCGCTTGTCGAGGGTGAGGACGGATGCCGCGACCGCGGCCGCAGCGGTCTGTGCTGCGTAGACGGGCGCAGACGCGGGCACGGTGTGCGTGGCCCGGGCGATCGCACCGGCGTACCCGTCGAATGCGGGATCGGGCGGAGGCGGTGAGTCGTCGTCGTCGGGCGGGACGAGTTCGTCGGCGTCCCAGGGGACGTCAGCGTAGGGGTCGTCGCTCCGGCTGCCGTCAGTCACCCGGTCCACGATAGCTCCGGCATCCGACATCCGCTCCCGTCATCCCCCGCGACGACCTCGCATTCCCGACGGAGACACCCCCCGCGACGCACGCGGGGCGCCGTCAGCCGCCCAACGCGCTCTGCAGATCGGTGTGCGCGAAGTCATCTCCGACGTACCGCAGAGGCCTCGCCGCGTTCCTCGGCGAGCGCAGAGGCTGCTCAGCACCACTTCGCGGCGAGGGTCTGGATCACGTTCAGATTGCGGTTGGTGGCGACGCCGAGCAGCCGCGCGGCGCCCAGCGGGTCGACCGTGCCGTTCTGGTAGCCCGGAGTCAGCAGCGCGTGGGCGGCGCGGTCGCGGACGAGCATCCTGCCGTGCTCGGTGCGGGTGGCCTCGACCGCGGCACACTGCTCGACGGCCAGCGGCTCTTTGAGCAGGTACACGTAGTGCCGAGCCAGTCCGGGGTGGTCAGCGTTTATCTGCTGCGCCTCGGCGGCGAGGTCGGCGAACTCGGTGGCCGAGAACGTCACCGTGGGCACGTCGAATCCGCGGTCGGAGGCGAAGGCCTGCTCGAGCGTCGCCTCGATGCGCGGGCGCGAGCGCATGCGGGTGTCGAACCGCACGTTGCCGGTGTTGATGTGGGTCGCGACGTCTTCGAACCCGACCGAGGTGACCACACGCAGGATGTCAGCCTTCGGGAACACCCGCTTCGCCCCGAGATTGATTGCCCGGAGGAATGCGAGTCGGGTGGCCATCGACCCATTGTGCACCTCGACCGGATGATGCGACACCCCGGTGGCACCCCATCGCGGCCACGAGATTCGGAGTCCCGATGACACCCCCGCGGCCGACCCGTCGCGCGGATCGGGCCGCAGCCCCGGAGCCTGGGGACGACCTGGTCGCCGAGAACGGCACGCGTCAGAGCCGCAGCACCTCGGTGACCCGCACGACAGCCGTGCCCTGGTCGATGGATGCCGGCAGATCCACCTCCGCGCGGATGCGCCAGTCGTGGTTTCCGTCCGGGTCGTCGATGGTCTGCTCGACCCGCCACACCTCGGACTCCTCGGTGATGCGGCACATCCGCGGCGAGCGCGCGGGTCCGCCGGTGAGGATCTCGTCGTGCTCGTCGTAATACCGGTCCAGGGCGTCCGGCCAGCCGGCATCCGGATCCAGCTCGACCAGCGCATCGTCGCTCTGCAGCGCCGCGAGCTGCACCCGGCGGAACAGCTCGTTGCGCACGAGCACAGTGAACGCGCGCCGGTTCGTCAGCACCGACGGGGGAGCCGGCGGGACGACGGGGGCGGTCGGGTCGTCGACAGGATGGATCAGCGTCTCCCACTCGTCGACCAGGCTCGAGTCGACCTGACGCACGAGCTCGCCGAGCCACTCGATGACGTCCATCAGCTCGTCGGTGCGCGCGTCGGCGGGAACGGTCTGGCGGATGGCGCGGAAGGCGTCGCTGAGGTAGCGCAGCACCAGCCCCTCGCTACGACCGAGCTCGTAGAAGGAGACATATTCCGCAAACGACATGGCCCGTTCGAACATGTCGCGGACGACGGATTTCGGGCGCAGTTCGAAGTCGCGCACCCACGGCTGGCTGGAGGCGAACACCTCGAACGACTGGCTCAGCAGCTCGTCGAGCGGCTTCGGGTAGGTGACCTCTTCGAGCAGCTCCATGCGCTCCTCGTACTCGATGCCCTCCTGCTTCATCGCGCCGATCGCCTCGCCGCGCGCCTTGTGCTGCTGTTGGTTCAGGATCGCGCGGGGGTCGTCGAGCGTCGCCTCGATCACGCTCACGACGTCGAGCGCGTAGTGCCCGGTGCCCACGCCCCCGGGCGCATCCTCGGGGTCGAGCAGATCGATGGCGGCCAGCGCGAACGGCGAGAGAGGCTGGTTGAGCGCGAAGTTCGGCTGCAGATCGACGGTGAGATGGATGCCGGTATCGAGCGTCTCGACGATTCCGGCGTCCAGCAGGGTGCGGAAGATCGCGATCGCCCGGCGGGCGAGCGCATACTTCCTCGCGCGGGGCTCGTGGTTGTCGAACACGAGCGATCGGACGTTCGCGAACACATCGCCGCCGCGTCCGATGATGTTGATGAGCATCGCCGCGGTCAGCTGCAGCTGCGGCATGAGCGGCTCGGGCGGGGCCTCGATGAGCCGCTCGAACGACCCCTGTCCCCAGTTGACGACGCCGACCGGCGCCTTCTTGCGGACGATCTTCTTGCGCTTGGCGGCGTCGTCGCCGGCCTTGGCGAGGGCGACGGCGTTCTCGATCTCCCACTCCGGCGCCATCACGACGACGTTGCCGTAGGGATCGAACCCCGCCCGGCCCGCCCGGCCGGCGACCTGATGGAACTCACGGGCGGACAGCTGCCGCATCTTCGTGCCGTCGTACTTCGACAGCGCGGTGATCAGCACGGTGCGGATCGGCACGTTGATCCCGACCCCGAGGGTGTCGGTGCCGCAGATGACCCGCAGCAGGCCGCGCTGGGCGAGGGTCTCGACGAGCCGGCGGTAGCGGGGCAGCATGCCGGCGTGATGGATGCCGATACCCGCGCGCACCAGTCGCGACAGGGTCTTGCCGAATCCGGTCGTGAACCGGAAGCCTCCGATGGCGGCGGCGATCGCGTCGCGCTGCTCGCGCGTGGAGACCTTCGCCGACGACAGCGCCTGCGCACGCTCGACGGCAGCGGCCTGGGAGAAGTGCACGATGTAGACGGGCGTCTCGTGCTCTTCGAGCAGCGCGCCGACCACCTCGTGCACGGGGCGCCGCTCGTAGGAGAAGTGCAGCGGCACCGGTCGCTCCACACCGGTGATCTGCGCGACCGGGCGCTCCGTGCGACGCTCGAGGTCGGTGACGATATCGCTGACGTCGCCGAGGGTCGCCGACATCAGCAGGAACTGCGCCCGGGGCAGTGTGAGCAACGGGACCTGCCAGGCCCAGCCGCGCTCAGGGTCCCCGTAGTAGTGGAACTCATCCATGACGACCTGGTCGATCGCGGCATCCTCCCCCTGCCGCAGGGCGATGTTCGCGAGGATCTCAGCGGTGCAGCACACGATCGGTGCCTCGGAGTTCACCGACGAGTCTCCGGTGACCATGCCGACGTTCTCGGCGCCGAAGACCTCGGCGAGCGCGAAGAACTTCTCGCTCACGAGGGCTTTGATGGGCGCGGTGTAGTACGAGCGGCCACCGGCGGCCAGGCACGCGGCGTGCGCGGCCACCGCGACGAGTGACTTGCCGGTGCCGGTCGGGGTGGACAGGATCACGTGGGCACCCGAGGCGAGCTCCAGGACCGCCTCGTCCTGCGCCGGGTAGAGCGTGATGCCCTGCGCGGTGGTCCAGTCGGCGAAGCCGTCGTAGACCGCGTCCGCGGACGCGCCGGCCGGGATCGCGTCGGTGAGAGTGGTCATCCCCCGAGTCTGCCCCACGCGGGGAGCCGGGCGCTGCTCGCCGGCAGCACTCCCCGGGTCACAGCCCTCACGCGCGTTCGGGTGCGTGCAGTCGGGCGAGATAGCGGTCGGCGCGCAGCGGGGTGCCGCGGCGGTCGAGGAGCGACACGGCCACCATGACGGCGATGGCGAGGGGGATCGTCCAGGCCGCGGGCTGGGCCAGGTACGGGGCCGCGAGACCCACACCGTCGATCGCCGCGTGCACGAGCAGTGCGAGACCGCACGAGAGCGCCCCGGTGATCATGCCGGCGACCGCCCCTCTCGCGGTGAGCCGCCGCCACCACACGCCCAGCAGCACGACCGGTGACAGGCTCGACGCGGCGAAGACGAACACGACTCCGACGCTGGAGACGAGTCCGGCCGGAGCGGTCAGCAATGCGACCAGCAGCGGTACCAGCGTGCACAGTACGGCCGAGCCGCGGAAGGAGCGCACCGAACCGGAGAACACGTCCTGGCTGATCACACCGGCAAGCGAGACCACGAGCCCGGCTGATGTCGCGAGGAATGCCGCGAACGCGCCCGCGACCACGAGTGCGGTCAGCAGTTCGCCGCCGAGACCGGGGAAGACGCGCGAGGGCAGCACGAGCGCGACCGTGTCGGCGAGACCGGGTTCGGCGAGGTCGGGGGTGACCCGGCGTGCGAGCAGGCCCACGATGCTCGAGACGGCGTAGAAGATGCTCACCATCGCGATGACCAGAACGGTGGTCCGGCGCGCCGACACCCCGGTCGGGCTCGTGTAGAACCGCACGAGCACGTGGGGCAGGCCCATCGTGCCCAGCAGCAACGCCAGCATGAGCGATCCGGTCTCGTACACGTCCATGCGCGACGGGCCTGCCTCGATCGGGAAGACGACCGCCGGGTCGACGTCGTGGGGGCCGCCGCTGAGGGCGAAGAAGATGAAGATGACGGGCACCAGCAGCGCCGTCAGCTTGAGCCAGTACTGGAAGGCCTGGACGTAGGTGATCGCTCGCATACCGCCGGCGGCGACGGCGATGGCCACCAGGACGGCGACGACCACCGCACCCACCCAGGGCGGCATCCCCGCCACCACGACGAGCGTGATGCCTGCGCCGTGCAGCTGCGGCACGATGTAGAGCCACCCGATGATGAGCACCGCCGCGCTCGTGACACGGCGCGCCGCCGTCGACTCCAGCCGTGCTTCGACGAAATCCGGAATGGTGTAAGCGCCGCTGCGGCGCAGCGGTGCGGCGACGAACACCAGGACGAGCAGGTAGCCGGCCGCGTAGCCGATCGGGAACCAGAAGCCGCGCGCACCGGCGAGCAGGATCATGCCCGACAGCCCCAGGAACGTGCCGGCCGAGAGGTACTCGCCGCTGATCGCGGATGCGTTCCACACCGGCCGCACGGTGCGTGAGGCCACGAAGAAGTCACTCGTTGTCCGCGAGATGCGCAGTCCGTACACGCCGATGATGAGCGTCGCAGCGACCAGGAGGGCGACCGCGGTGAGGTCGAGGACGGCGTTCACTCGCGCTCCCGCAGTGCGCGATACAGCCGCTCGTTGCGACCCGCCGCTCGTGCGTAGAGCAGCGCGAACCCGAGGATCACCGGATAGAACGCGAACGCGTGCAGCAGCCACGACAACGGCACGCCGAGCAGCACGATGTCGTTGAGTTCGGGGATCAGCGCGATGGCAGCGGCCAGAGCGGCACCGACCACGACGAATCCCGCCACGGTGCCCAGCGCCAGCCGCAGCTGCGACCGCCGCAGGGCGCGGGCGTAGACGGCGTCCGCCTCGTCGACCGGGGCGCCGGGCAGCGCGATCCCGCGCGTCGACGGGCCCACCCGCCGCACCGTGGTGTCAGCGGTCACTCGCACGCGCCGCGGCGGGTCGGTCATCGTGCGCCTCCGGGCAGCAGCGCCTCGCGCACGGCGGGAACCAGACGCCGGCTGACCGGCACCACCACATCCCCCACCGAGACGGACGGCTCCGGTCCGGTGAGGCGCACTTCGGTGATGGATGCCGCGTGCACGAGATAGGACCGGTGGACGCGGACGAAACCGGCATCCGACCACCTCTGCTCGAGCTCCGAGATCGGAATGCGCACGAGATGACCCGACCCGTCGTCGAGGTGCAGCCGAGAGTAGTCACCCTGCGCATGCACCCACCGCACATCGCGCCGATGAACGAAGCGGACGACCGCGCCGACGGTCACCGGGAGAACCTCGTCGTCCTCTGAGTCGCCGGCACCGCCGAGTTCGAGCGCCCGATCGACGGCACGGCGAAGCCGTTCGGCGCGGACGGGCTTGAGCAGGTAGTCCGCCGCGCGCAGATCGAACGCGTCGACCGCGCGGGCCTCGTCGGCGGTGACGAAGACGACGGCCGGCGGCTCGGCCAGGCTGCGCAGCGCGCGGGCGAGTTCGAGGCCGTTCAGACCCGGCATGTGGATGTCGAGGAACGCGATCACGACCGTACGCTCCGACAGCAGACGCAGGACATCGGCGCCGGTGGATGCGGTGAGGATCTCGCCGATGCGATCATCGGCCCGCAGCACATGGGCGAGCTCGTCGAGCGCGGGCCGCTCGTCGTCGGCGACGAGAACATCGATCACGGGGTCCCCCTCACTCAGACCGGATCGGGCTGGTGCAGCGGCTGCGACTTCGGGATCCGCATCTTGACCAGGGTACCGGCGCCGGTGTTCGTCTCCACGACCAGCCCGCCGTCGGCGCCGTACAGCTGACGCAGTCGCGTGTCGACATTTCGCAGTCCGATGTGCGCACCGTCGTCGGCCGCTGTCAGCAGCGTGCGCAGCGCGCCCGGATCCATGCCCACGCCGTCGTCCTCGACGGTGATCTCGGTGTGTGTCGCCTCGTCGCGCGAGGCGATGCGGATGGTGCCGCCCGCCTCGCCGGGCTCGAGGCCGTGCCGGACCGCGTTCTCGACCAGTGGCTGCACCGACAGGAAGGGGATGACCGTGGCCAGCGTCTCGGGCGCCATGCGCAGCGTGACCTGCAGGCGGTCGCCGAAGCGGGCGCGCTCGAGCTCGAGATAGGAATGGATGCTGCGCAGTTCTTCCGCCACGGTCGTGAACTCGCCCTGACGCCGGAACGAATAACGGGTGAAATCGGCGAACTCGAGCACCAGTTCGCGCGCTCGAGTCGGATCGGTGTGGATGAATGAGGCGATCGCGGTGAGGGCGTTGTAGATGAAATGAGGGGATATCTGCGCCCGCAGCGACCGCAGCTCGGCCTCGGCGAGCGCGGCGCGCGACGCGTCGAGGTCGCCGAGCTCGACCTGTGCGGCGCACCAGTCGGCGACCTCGCCGGCCGCGCGCACGAGCGCGGCTCGCACCGGCACGGCGAACGCGACGACGGCGCCGATGACGATCCCGTCGACGGTGATGGGCGCGCCGACCGCCTCGAGCGAGTCGTTACCCTCACTGCGCGGGAACACCTGGCGGCGGCCGGTCTCGCGGACGCGTTCGGCGATACGCAGCGCCGCCGCCTCGAGCCCGGTGGGGTGCCCGTCGAGTGCGACCACGCGGCCTTCACTGACGAGCGCCACGGCGGCGCTGCCGAGCAGGACGCGCAGGTGCCGTGCGGCGGGCGCGACATCGGGTGCGACGAGACCACCGCGCAGGTGCGGAGCGGCCAGACTCGCCTGGTGGAGCGCGGCGTACGCACCCTGCTCCGCATCGCTGCCGAGATCGGTCGAGCCGCGGGCGAGGCGCCACGCGAACACGAGCAGCAGTGTCAGCACGATTCCGCCCGCGACGCCGAGCACCGCGGCGAGGACGACGGCGTCGGTCATGGCGTCAGCCTACGGACCCGGGGCGGCCGCGTGTCGACGGTGATGCACTCGACGCGAGAGGCACGCGGTCAGCAGCAGCGGGCGCCGGGGTTGCGGTCCTGGTCGTCCATCCGCTGTCGCCAGAACTGCCGCTCGGTGAGCACCTCGACGCCGGGGTGCGTGCGCCGCTGATGGGCGACGTAGGTCGCGTAGGCGCTGTCGCCCATCAGGTTGGTCATGTACCAGCGGATGCCGCGGCCCGCCCGGCCCGCGGCGGCCACGAGGGCACGCAGCGGGCGGGAGACCGCGGCATCCATTCGGTATGTCATCTCAGTGCCCGCGGCGCGCGATCTCGCGACGTTCCTGTTCGAGGATCGGCTCCCACTGCTTCTCGAGCTCGCGCTCGGACGGCGTCGGAATGAATCCCGCCGGCGCGTATCGGCGCGACGCGACAGGCGCCTCTTCGGTGTTCTCACCGCCCCCGGCGAGGATCGCCCTGATCGTGACGACCACCGCCGCGATGATCACGACGATCGCGAGCGTGACGAACACGATCGACAGCGTTCCCTGGACCGCGGTGTTGCGCATGACGGCCTCGACGACCTCGGGCGTGCCGAGGCTGTCGTCGCCGGACTCGAGCGCCGCACGGTACTTGAAGTGGTTCGCCCAGTACCCGATCGCCGGGACCGGCGAGAAGATCTTGTACAGCGAGGCCGTGATGGTGATCACCGCGGTGAAGGCGAGCGGCGCTGCCACGATCCACAGCCACTTCACGTAACTGCGCCCCCGTTTGGCGACGACCGCCATGACCACGGCGAGCGCGATCGCGGCGAGGAGCTGATTGGCGATGCCGAACAGCGGGAAGAAGGTGTTGATGCCGCCGAGCGGGTCGGTCACACCGAGGATCAGGATGTATCCCCAGCCGGCGACCATGATCGCCGTGCAGATCCACACACCCGGCCGCCACGACACGTCCCGGAACTTCGGGAAGAAGGCGCCGAGAGAGTCCTGCAGCATGAAGCGCGCCACCCGTGTGCCGGCATCGACGGCGGTGAGGATGAACAGCGCCTCGAACATGATGGCGAAGTGGTACCAGAACGCCATCAGAGCGTTTCCGCCGAGGACCTGCTGCATGATGTGCGCCAGGCCGAGGGCCAGAGTGGGCGCACCGCCGGTGCGCGAGACGATCGACTCCTCGCCGACCGCGGCGGCCGTCGAGGTGAGCATCTCGGGCGTCAACGGCGGGCCGGTCAGACCCAGCGTGTTGACGAAGGCCACCGCGCCCTCCACCGTGCCGCCGGTCAGCGCGGCCGGAGAGTTCATCGCGAAGTAGATGCCCTGGTCGATCGAGATCGCGGCGACGAGCGCCATGATCGCCACGAACGACTCCATGAGCATGCCGCCGTAGCCGATGAAGCGGGTCTGACGCTCCTTCTCGATGAGCTTCGGCGTCGTGCCCGACGCGATGAGCGCGTGGAAGCCCGACAGCGCGCCACAGGCGATCGTGACGAACAAGAACGGGAACAGCGGTCCGGAGAACACCGGCCCGAGTCCCGTTTCGGCGAACTCGGTGACCGCGGGAACCGTGATCTCCGGGCGCACCAGCACGATGGCGCCGGCGAGCATGACGATGACACCGATCTTCATGAACGTCGAGAGGTAGTCACGGGGGGCGAGCAGCAGCCACACCGGCAGGATCGCCGCGATGAAGCCGTAGATGATGATGCCCCACGCGATCGTGGTCTTGTCGAGGTGGAAGATCGCCTGGCCCCACTCGGTGCCGGCGACCCAGCCGCCGCCGATGATCGCGAACATCAGCAGCACGAACCCGATGAGCGAGACCTCGGTCACCTTGCCGGGGCGCAGATAGCGCAGATAGACACCCATGAACAGGGCGATCGGGATCGTCATGGCCACCGAGAAGACGCCCCACGGGCTCTCGCCGAGAGCATTGACGACGACGAGTGCCAGGATCGCCACGATGATCAGCATGATCAGCAGCGAGGCGATGATCGCGGCGGTGCCGCCGATGCGGCCGAGCTCCTGACGGGCCATCTGGCCGATCGTGCGGCCGCCGCGGCGCATCGAGAAGAACAGCACCAGGTAGTCCTGCACGGCACCGGCGAGCACGACGCCGACGATGATCCAGATCGTGCCGGGCAGGAAGCCCATCTGCGCGGCCAGGACCGGACCGACCAGCGGCCCCGCGCCGGCGATCGCGGCGAAGTGGTGCCCGTAGAGCACGCGGCGGTCCGTCGGCACGTAGTCCTTGCCGTCCTGCTTGACCTCGGCGGGCGTGGCGCGCCTGTCGTCGGGGCGCGCGATGAAACGCTCGATGACCTTGGAGTAGAAGCGGTAGCCGATCAGGTAGGTGCACACCGCGGCGAACACGAACCAGATCGCGTTGACGGTCTCGCCCCGCACGATCGCCAGCATGACCCAGGCCACCCCGCCCAGCAGCGCGATGATCACCCACACCGCGATCTTCAGCGGAGTCCAGCGGCCGTCTTTGGTGTGTTCGGCTTCGCTGAGAGCGACAGGGGGAAGTGCCGGGTCGGTGACGATGTCCGGCTCGTCGATATCGGGCGCGGCGCCGCGGCCACGGCGCGACGAGGATTCGGTCATGGGGGTTCTCCTTGGATGACGCAGCATTGCGTACCCCCCACGTTAGGAACAAGTCCGTGGACGAGCGAGGCGCGCGTCGGTCCGCCGCGACGAGCGGCATCGCCGGCGCGACAAGCGGTTCAGCACACCGGCATCCACCCCTCCCTGGCGCAATGCCGCCGACCACGCCTACGGTGGAGTCACCCGCGCAGGACCGAGCAGAGGAGCCGCCGTGACCGATGCCCCCGAGATCACCGTCAGCCGCAATGACGAGCGTGGCCGGTACGAGATCCACCTCGATGACACCGTCGCCGGGTTCACCGAGTTCATCGTCGATCGCGAGGGCCGCCTGGTCTTCCCGCACACGCAGGTCGACCCCGCGTTCTCGGGACGGGGCTTGGCCAAGATCCTCGTCTCGCGCGCACTGACCGATGTCGCAGCCCGCGCAGAGACGGTCGTGCCGGTGTGCCCCTACATCGTGAAGTTCCTCCACTCGAACACCATCGAGGGGCTCGACGTGCACTGGCGCCCGACGGCTGACGAAGCCGGCAGCGCAGCCATCGACGCCGCAGAGCGATGACCCGCCTGGGCGAGGGGGCGCTCGCGCAGGGCACGGATCCGCAGATCGAATCGCCCTCGCCGTGCGACGGTCCGCGCGCACTGATGCTGCACGCACGCGAAGTGCCGCTGGGCGGGGTGCGCAACATGCAGGTGCACCGCAGCCTGCCGCAGCGCGCGCTGCCGATGGTCGGCGCTTGGTGCTTTCTCGACCGGTTCGGCCCGCAGACCGCGAAGATGCGCGTGGAGCCGCATCCGCACATCGGCTTGCAGACGGTCACCTGGCCGTTCGTCGGCGACACCCGGCACCGCGATGTGCTCGGCAACGACGTCGTCATCCACCGCGGCGAACTGAACATCATGACCAGCGGCGCGGGGATTGCGCACTCCGAGTACTCGGTCGGCGACGGCGAGGCCGAGATCGATGCGCTGCAGTTCTGGGTGGCGCTGCCCGAGTCGCGCCGCCACGGTCCGCCCGCCTTCGCGCAGTACCGCGAGCTGCCGGTCGTCGACCTCGGCGACGGCGCGACGGCGGCCGTCGTCGTCGGCTCGTTCGCCGGCGTCGACTCGCCCGCGGAGATGTACACGCCGATCGTCGGCGCCGAGGTGTTCATCCCGGCCGGCGTGCGGGTCACGCTGCCCCTGAACCCGGCGTGGGAGCACGCGCTGGTCGGTATCGACGGCACACCTTCGGTGGTGACGGATGCCGCCGACGCGGTCGAGCTGGCTCCGCAAGCGCTCCTGTATCTGGGCATCGCCCGCTCGGGCATCGAGGTGGCGGCCGCCGGCGACACGACCGTGTTCCTCATCGGCGGTGAGCCGTTCGAGGCCGACATCGTCATGTGGTGGAACTTCGTCGGCCGCACCCACGAGGAGATCGTCGAGGCGCGCGAGGCGTGGGAGGCGGACACCGACCGCTTCGGCCACGTCGTCGATCACGGCGACGAGCGCATCCCCGCCCCGCCGATGCCGGGCGTGCGCCTCACGCAGCGGCGCCGGCGCCCCTGACCGGCGAGACGAATTCTCACGGACGCGGACCACCGCATCGCGCGCAGCCACGGATACGCTGGTGTCGTGGCCCGAACCTCCGCCCTCTCGACGCGCGTCCTGCTCGTATGCGCGGCGATCGGCGTCGCCACCGGGATCGCGACCGCGCTGTGGACTCCCCTCCACGGCGCCTCCGCGGGAGTGGCCATCCCCCTCTACGGACTCGTGCTCGGATTCCACGCGTTGCCGGGCGTGATCGCGCAGCAGGTGCTGCGGCTGCCCTGGGTCGCCCTGCTCACCCACGCCCTCGCCGCGCTGATCGCGTGCGCCTTCGTGCCGGTCATGACCGGGCGCTACCTTCTGGCGGCGCTGGTCTTCGGCGGCGTGCAGGAAGGTGTGTCCGCGCTCACCCGCTACCGGCACTGGGAGGCCTGGCGGTTCCTGCTGTCGGGCGTTATCACCGGCGCGGTGCTCGCCCTCCCGCTGTGGTTCGCCTTCGACGTGAGCGCGCTGGCGCCGTGGGCCGGAGTCCTGTTCGTCGTGTTCTTCCTCGTGGGACCGGTCGCATGGACCGCGGTCGGATTGGCCATCGGATCTGCCCTCCGTCGCGCCGGAGTGGCCCGTCGAACTGCTTGAGCGCCTAAGTTAGGGCAGGCTAAGCTGGCAAGGCCCGTATTCCTCCTTCGTTGGGACCGCTCGTGACCGCTGCCGCGTCCGGCGCCACCGCGGCCGACGCCCCGGATCACGCCCTCGCCGGCACCGCCGTGCTGCGCGCCGTCGACGTCGCGGTGCGACATGAGGGGACGGATGCCGCGACACCGGCATCCGCGACTCTCGAAGTTCTTCCGGGTGAACTCGTGCTGCTGCTCGGGCCGAGCGGATCGGGCAAGTCGACCCTTGCGCTCACGACCAACGGGCTGATCCCGCAGGCGGTGCCGGCCACGATGACCGGCACCGTGCACGTCGGCGGGCTCGATGCCGCGACGACGCCGGTGCCGCAGCTGAGTGCGCACGTGGGCATGGTGTTCCAGGACCCCGACGCCCAGCTGGTCACCGGCACCCTGTTCGACGAGGTCGCGTTCGGGCCCGAGAACCTCAAGCTGCCCGTCGACGAGGTGCTGTCGCGCACCGAGCGGGCGCTGCGGCAGATGGGGCTGTGGGGGCGCCGGAGCGAGAACCCCGACCGCCTCTCGGGCGGCGGCAAGCAGCGACTGGCGATCGCCTGCGCGCTGGCCCTCGGGTCCGAGCTGCTGGTGCTCGACGAGCCCACCGCGAACCTCGACCCGGCCGGTATCGAGGACGTGTACTCGGCCCTGGCCGACGTCGTCGCCGCCGGTCGCGCGGTGCTGCTCGTCGAGCACAATCTCGACGCCGTCATCGCGATCACCGACAAGGTCGTGGTCCTCGACGCCGAAGGCCGTACGTACGCGGCCGGGTCGGTCGACGAGGTGCTGCGCGCCCGGGCCGGCGAACTGCACGAGATGGGCGTCTGGCTGCCGGTATCGACCATCGCTGCGCTGCGGCTGAGAGATGCCGGCTGGGTTTTCGACCGGCTGCCACTGACCCCCGTCGAACTGCGCGATGCGCTCGACGCCGCACCCGCGGCATCCCACCCCGTCGAACTGCGCACTATCGCGCGAAGTTCGCACGATTCGGCCGAATTCCTGCGAACTTCGCGCGATTCTGCGCAGATGGGCACGCCCCAAGCCGGCCCGGCAGCGCTGCCGGCCATCGAAGTGCACAACCTGACCCTCAAGCGGGGGCGCACCGAGGTGCTCCATGACGTGAGCCTGAGAGTGGATGCCGGGGAGTTCGTCGCCGTCGTCGGGGCGAACGGCGCGGGCAAGACGAGTCTGATCCAGGCGATCGCGGGGGTGGTCGATCCGCCTCGCGGCGCGATCCGGGTGCAGGGCGTCGACCCGGCGCGCACCGACCTGCGACGGCTGTCGCGGCGCATCGGGTTCGTGTTCCAGAACCCCGAGCACCAGTTCATCGCGCACACCGTGTTCGACGAGCTCGCCCACGGGCTGCGCCTGCAGAAGCTGCCCGAAGACGAGGTGCGCGAGCGCGCTCTCGAGGTGCTGCGCCGGTTCGGGCTCGAGGGCAAGGCCGGTGTGCACCCGTTCCTGCTGTCGGGCGGGCAGAAGCGCCGGCTGTCGGTGGGCACGGCGCTGGTCGCCGGCGCCCCGATCCTGGCCCTCGACGAACCCACGTTCGGGCAGGACCGCGCCCGCGCCGACGAACTGCTGCGCCTGTTGCAGGATCTCAATGCCGAGGGCACGACCATTCTCGTCGTGACCCACGACATGCAGCTCGTAGCCGAGTACGCCTCGCGCACGGTCGTCGTCTCTGGCGGCCGCATCACGGCCGACGCCCCCACCGCCGACATCTTCGCCGACGAGGCACTGCTGCGAGGAGCCGGCCTCCGCCTGCCGCCGCTGGTCACCGCCTTGCACGGCGTCACGCGGCATCCGTCCCTCGCCACGGCGACGCGTCTGGCGGACTTGCCGGGCGGCCCGCCGACCACGCCTCCGCACCACGCGCCCACCGCCGCGCCCCCACACCAGGCGCCCACCACCGCCGCGCCGCACCAGGCGACGCCCACCCCACCGCTCAGCCGGCCCGCAGGTCCGGAGGCGACCCCGTGACCTCCGTCCTCGATCCGTACGCCACCGCGCCGGCACCCGGGCGCTTCCTGACCGGGCTGAACCCGCTCGCCAAGTTGGCCGCGCCGCTGCCCGTGATCGTGCTGCTGGTCTTCGTGCGCGACCTGGCGACCCCGCTCGCATTCATCGCGCTCAGCTACCTGCTCCTGCTGGTCGGTGCCCCGCTGGGCCGGATGGTCTGGCTTCTGCTCGGCGTCGCCCTGCCGGCTGCCGCACTCGTCATCGGACTCGGGATGTCGCTGTGGGCCGATCCGGCGGGCGTCGAACACACCGTCCCGCTCCTGTCGATCGGCTCATGGACCCTCTACAGCGGCGCCATCCAGATCGGCCTCGCGACCGGTCTGCGCCTGGCGGCGATCTTCGCGCTCGCCCTCATCGCGGGACTGACCACGACCGGGCCCGACCTGGTCCGCTCGACCGTTCAGCAGCTGCGCGTGCCGTACCGGATCGGGTACACCGCCCTGGCCGCCTTCCGCTTCGTGCCGCGGTTCGGCTTCGAGCTCGAGGTGATCCGTCAAGCGCACCGGGTCCGCGGATCGCACGGCGGGCGCGGCCCCTTCGCCGCGATCGCCCGCTGGTGGGGCTACATCGTCCCGCTGCTGGCCGGGGCCATCCGCCACGCCGAACGCGTCGCGCTGGCCATGGACGCGCGGGCGTTCGGTGCGTACGCCGACCGCACCGAGCGCTACATCGTGCCGTGGCGCATCCGTGACACCGTCTTCGTCTTCGCCTTCTGGGTTGCCTCGGCCGGCATCCTGATCGCCTTCTTCCCGTGGGTGCTCCCGTGACGGCGTTCCCGTGCTCAGGCGCCGGCATCCCCGGCATCCACCCCCACCGAAAGGACCCGGAATGGCCCGGACCAACGGCATTGTGAAGCCCGCCTCGCAGGACCTCGTGCATGTGACGGTGCTGCGGACCGAACGGCTCAGCCCGCACTGGATGCGGATCACCCTCGGCGGCGGCGAGATCGATCGGTTCACGCCGATGGGTTATGACCAATGGTTCCGCATCTTCTTGCCGCTCGGCGGCGACGAGGGGCTCGAACGCCTTCCCGCGAAGGCGCACAAGATCTTCGGGTATCTCAAGTACCTGCGCATCCCCGACGGCGTGCGGCCCGTCATGCGCAATTACACCGTGCGCGAGTTCCGCCCAGGTACGGGGGATGCCGGGGCCGAACTCGACGTCGACTTCGTGCTGCACGGGTCGGGGCCGACCGCCGGCCCGGCCTCACGCTGGGCGCAGGCAGCCGAGCCGGGCGAGAGCGTCGTGCTCATCGACGAGGGCCTGCGGTTCAACCCCGAGCGCGGCGTCGACCGGGTGCTGCTGGTCGGGGACGAGACCGCCGTGCCCGCGATCGCCGGGATCTGCGCGTCGCTGCCGGTCGATGCCACCGGGGTCGCGATCCTCGAGGTGCCCACCGCGGACGATGTGCTGGAGTTCCCGGCTCCGGCCGGCATCGACGTCCGCTGGATCGCGCGCGACGCCGACGCGAAGCCCGGAACCGCGGCGCTCGAAGCTCTGCAGGCGCTGCCCTCCCCGGCATCCGGAACGCATGCGTACATCGCCGGCGAGCAGGAGCTGCCGACCTCGGCGCGCCGGCACCTCGTCGCGCAGGGCATGGACAAGAACGCCGTCAGCTTCCTCGGCTACTGGCGGGTGGGCGCAGCATCGCCTGCGCCCAAGTCGCAGCAGGCCGTCGCTGCGGAGCACTGACGTGGGCACGGTCACCACCGCCTACCTGCTGACCTGCGCCGCGATCGGCGTCGCGTCGGCCGCGGTGCTCGCGATCGGCTGGTGGGTCTCGCTCGTGCTGTTCGCGGCCGTGCCGTTCGTGTCGGTCGGCATCGCCGGCCTGTGGGTGCTACCCGCGGTGATCGCGCTGCGGCTGATCCAGCGACCGTTCGCCGGCGTGCTCGTCGGCCTCATCTCGGGACTCGTGCTCGCGCCGTTCTACACGGTCACCGCCATCGCGACGACGCTGTTCTGGTCGGCGTTTCCCGAGCTGCCGTTCCTGGTGACCCTCTATCGGCGGTGGTCGACCTGGCTGCACTACGCCGGCGGGGCGGCAGTGGGCATCGCCTATCCGTTCCTCGCGGCGCAGTCGTTCGACCTGTGGGCCATGAGCGCGCCGCTTCTGGTCGCGTTCGTGGCGCTGTGCTTCGTGTCGTGCCTGGCCGGCACGTGGCTCGGCATCTTCATCGCCGATCGGCTGAGGGATGCCGGAGTCGCGCGCCTCGCCCGGCGCCGCGTCGCGGCGGGTCCCGCCTGACCGCGGCATCCACCCCCGACGGCGGACTTCATCCGTCGCGAAACGTCGCCAACCTGCCGGATAGCGGCACTCTGCGACGGATGACGCGGCGGCAGACGTCCGCTGACCGCGGCATCCACCCCGACAGCAGACCTCATCCGTCGCAGCGGCAGACGCATGGATGCCGGAGCCCGAGGCCCCGGCATCCGTTCCGCTGATGTGAGACGTCACTCGACCTGCGCCCAATCTGCACTACCTGATCCATGGAGGTAGCGCCCTCGCCCGAGCGACCCACTCGTGGACTCGTCAAATGACTTGATCTCTTGTACCGGCCGTCTCACCCGTACGAGACGGCATGACCTAGCCGCGACTTCACTGGCCCTACCGACCGTGATCACGTCTGGGCACGACCTGGCGTTCGTATCGTTGCGCTTTGAGAAGTATGCGTCGGTTGCCTCATCCGCGGCGCCAAGGAAATCGGGTCTTCGAGTGTCCGCATCGGACGGGCTCACCACCCTCTGGCGCTGACCGGTGTCACACGGCGCGATGCACACCGCGCATGTAAGGGGCATGACTCAAGAAGCCACCCCTATGTCCAAAACAGCCGCTGCGGCCGTGCTCGCCGAGTTCATCGCCGAGCGTGTGCGTCGCCTCGACCTCGACGACCGTGAACTCCTGGACTTCGACATCGAAGACGCCGTGCACGAGGCCAGGGCGTCCGGCCGCCGTCGGGTCAGGCGGGCAGCAGACGTTGGCCCCTCACCGCGGAGCATCCGAATCGCGTATCGCCGTCGCGCCGGTATCATCTGAGCGGGCGCCGCGGCATACCGAGCACCCTTCCCCGACGAACGGGGCTCGAGTGGGTCGAATAGGCTGGGTCAAACGCCTCCGTAGCTCAGTGGATAGAGCAACGCACTCCTAACGCGCAGGTCGCAGGTTCAAATCCTGTCGGGGGCACCTTGACGCCGCGCGTCGCGAGCTGGGTTCGTCGGTGATCCGTCGGTTATGGCTAGGCTGGCGCATAGGACGCAACTGCTCATCGAGGATCGCCCGGAGAGATGCTATGGTGTCGAGCCTCTCCGGGTATTCTCACGGATGAAGTCGTCGATGGCCTCCCGTGAGATCAGGACCCTGGAACCCACGGACGTCGACCTGATGTCGCCTCTCGTGATGAGCTTGTGGAGCGTCCCGTAGGAGACTCCAAGCGCTTGAGCAGCGTCCTTGAGCTTGAGCATCCCTCCACCGGGCCCTGCCAGCGCGCTCGCATCAAGGGCGACGGCATCCTCCGCGGCGACGATGCGCACCTCTGTTGCCTGACACTCCCACTCTCCAATAAAGGCGTAGGGACGTTCCAGCTGCTCTTTGACCTTCTGGTAGGCATCATCCTCATCGGTCGCTCGCACCCAGCGCTCGACCGTCTCGACTCGCGTTGCCACAAACTTGAATCGCATGAGCCTTCTCCTCCCTAGGCTGCGCAGACTTGCAGGAATCGCCGACAACCGCAGTGCGTACCGCTGCTCCGCATCTTCATTGCACCGCATCGGCTGGCCGAAGACAACGGACCGATGATCGGCCCAACTACCCGTCTCAATGCGTCGTCCAGATCACTCACCCGCAGGAGGTTCGCTACAACTGCATGCATTGACGCTCCCGCTACCGCGGCTCACACTGAGGTGGAAGCAGGTTTGCGAGGCCGAAATGGGCAGTATCGCGCCATACGAGACGGTGCACGGGCGCCGGTATCGCGTCCGCTACCGAAAGCCCGACAAGACCGAAACTGAGAAGCGGGGCTTCGCTTCGCTGCGGGAGGCGAAGCTCTTCTTGGCGACCGTCACCGTGTCGACGGCGACCGGTGACTACATCGACCCTGCTCTCGGCAAAGTGGCCCTGGGTAGCTTCGCTGACAGCTGGTTCCGGTCGAAGCGACCCCCCATGCTGAAGCCCTCGTCGTTTGCCGCGCTCGAGCACTCCTGGCGTGCGCACGTCGCTCCAGCGTGGTCAAATCGCGAGCTGTCCTCTATACACAGGTCAGAGGTACAAGCGTGGGTGGCGGAGCTCGCGTCCAAGCGGTCGCGTACCGTCGTGCTCCGTGCGCTCGGGGTGCTCGCCGGCATCCTGGACCTTGCCGTCGACGATCGCCGGCTGGCCGCAAATCCCGCGCGCAATCTTCGCAGCCTGCCGCGGAGAGCTCCCGCGAAACGCCGCGTATATCTATCGCACGAACAGGTGAGCGTTCTCGCCGGAAACTGTGCGCATCCGACGCTCGTATTGGTGCTCGCATACACAGGGCTGAGATGGGGTGAAGCTACGGCGTTGCGGGTACGCAATGTCAACCGAATTCGCCACCGCTTCGGTCAAGCCCCGGCGAGTGGTGTAGCGGTCGGTGATCCTTCTGCTGTTGGTTTCGGTTAGGCGCTGAGTTCGAGGACGGGCTGGTCGGTCACCTCATCTCCGGTGTCGGGGACGAGGGTGAGGCGGGACTTGGCGAGGATGTCGAGTCCGAGGTAGCGGCGTCCTTCGGCCCATTCGTCGGTCTGCTCGGCGAGGACGGCGCCGACGAGCCGGATGATCGCGTCGCGGTTGGGGAAGATGCCCACGGAGTCGGTACGGCGGCGGATCTCCCGGTTCAATCTCTCGTTCGGGTTGTTGGACCAGATCTGCTGCCAGAGCCCGTCGGGGAACCCGGTGAACGCGAGGATGTCGGCGCGGGCGGCGTCGAGGTGAGAGAAGGCGTCGGGGAGTTTCTCGTCGACGTAGTCCAGGAGCCGGTCGAACTGGGCGTTGACGGCGTCGGCGTCGGGCTGGTCGTAGACGGAGTGCAGCATCGCTTTCACTGCCGGCCACATGGCCTTCGGTGTCACGCTCATCAGGTTCGCGGCGTAGTGGGTGCGGCATCTTTGCCAGACGGCGCCGGGCAGGTTCGCCGCGATCGCCTCCACGAGGCCGGCGTGGGCGTCGCTGGTGACCAGGCGCACCCCGCCGAGGCCGCGGGCGACGAGGTCGGCGAAGAACGAGTTCCACGCCGCTCCGGTCTCGCTTGTGGCAACGCGGAGGCCGAGGACTTCCCGGTGGCCGTCGGCGTTCACCCCGGTCGCGACCAGCACGACGGCGTTGATGACACGGCCGCCTTCGCGGACCTTCATGGTCAGCGCGTCGGCGGCGACAAACGTGAACGGGCCAGCATCGCCCAGGGGGCGGTGCCGGAACTGGTCGACGTGCTCATCGAGATCCGCCGCCATCCGCGACACCTGCGACTTCGACAAGCTATGGATCCCGAGGGTCTTGACGAGCTTGTCCATCCGACGGGTCGAGACACCGGCGAGGTAGCAGTCCGCGACCACGGTGATCAGCGCGGTCTCGGCGCGCTTGCGGCGCTCGAGCAGCCATTCCGGGAAGTAGGTGCCGGTGCGCAGCTTCGGGATCTGCACGTCGATCGTGCCGACCCGGGTATCAAGGTCGCGGTGTCGGTAGCCGTTGCGCTGCGCGACACGGTCCGGGGACGCCTGCCCCCATTCCGCGCCGACAACGGCGTCCGCGTCCGCGGACAAGAGCGTGTTGATCATCGTCTGCAACAGTTGCCGCATCAGATCCGGCGACGAATCGGCGAGGGCTTCACCAAGCAGGCGGGCAGGGTCGAGAATATGAGGTGCGGTCATCGTGATGATGCCTTTCGAGTGGGATGTGAGAGTTTCCTCGAAGGATCACGCGGTGACCGCACTTCGTCGCGATCGACGAGCCGGCCACCACGGGCTACACCACTTTATGGGGCACTACTACCGCTTCAGCGTGGAGGAGAACGCAGTCCTAGTGGGTTGGCAGATACAGGTCGGCACACCGAAGAGCTCTCAACGCAGATCTGTGCCCTACCCTGAAGGTCTCGATCCACTGTTGGCGGCAGCCTGCGCCGGGAAGCCGTCAGACGGCCTGCTGTTCGGCAATGGGAATACACACATGAAGAAGGAAAACGGCGAGCGCAGCTGGTTTGCCACAGCAGTGCGCCGGGCGCAACGAATAGATCCCTCGATTCCGCGACTGACGCCCCACGACCTTCGCCACACAGCCGCATCACTCGCAATCAGCTCAGGCGCTAACGTGAAGGCCGTTCAGCGTATGCTCGGGCACGCCTCAGCGGCAATGACGCTGGACACATACGTCGACCTTTTCGACGACGACCTAGATTCAGTGGCGTCGAAGCTGAATGAGGCGATGGTGGCCGCCAGTCTGCGACACCAGGGGCCCACCTAACGGCGGCGTTCCACCTGGCATTCCACGACGACATCGAGGATAGAGCTAGCATCTCCCCGTGAGCATCGACCCGGACTTCATCTCGGCGACCGCCGACATCCAGGGCGACTACCGCTACTCGCTCACTCGAGTCTGGAATGATTCCGTCCCCCAGGTCACCTACGTGCTCCTCAACCCGAGCACCGCCGACGGGTACGAGCTCGACAACACGCTCAAGCGCTGTGTGAGCTTCGCCAAGGGCTTCGGTTTCGGGGGTATGAAGATCCTCAACTTGTACGCGTTCCGGACGAAAAGCCCAAAGATCATGCTCGCGGCCAAAGACCCCGTCGGCCCGGAAACCGACCGCGAGCTCGCCGCAGCAACTGGTACCGTCATCGCCGGCTGGGGAACGAATGCCGAACCTGCACGAGTGTTGCACGCGCTGACGCTACTCCCCCAGCTTCACGCCCTCGCCATCACGAAGGATGGCCACCCCGGCCACCCCCTCTACGTGCATAGTTCCGCTCAACTCGTCGAATGGCCGTAACTGGTTGGCCAGTCTTGTCCCGTTCCGGGCATACTGACGCCGACCTTCGAGCGACGATCGTGTTGGTGTTCGCCGCGTTGCGATGGGCTACGTGCGGACAGGTTCGCGTCGCCTCGGCACATTGCCGACGAACCGTTGCGACGCGGCGATGTACCGGGGATCCGAGGTACCCGCCAGCGTCGACGAGGCAGGGTGGGCGTACGTCTCAGACGGCGCTCCCCCGATCGACGACATCCGTGTCGGACACACCGCGTGTGGTCACTCCTGATCGTCAACGGCCGCGCGCATCTGCGAGATGATCGACCCATCCAGCAATGCGCAGAGCCAACCGAGCCGCCAAGGGAGACTGTGAATGCCGCTGATCGCGATCCACCAAGTCCGAAGGACGAAGGGCGCGCGTCCAGAGCCCGTGGGAGCGTGGGAAGTACACGGCACAACCGCCGTTCCCTACTATCCGCCTGAACACCAGAAATACCTCAAGCGCGGTGAGAAGGCGCTGCTGGAACGCCCAACAGAGTCGCTCGAAGAGTGGGTGCACTTCCTCGCCCATAAATCCCCGAGCTGGCGAATTCACAACCACAACAGCGAGTCACTCTTCGATACAGCCGACCCCGACGTTATTGCGGCGTACCGCGAAGAGCACTGGGCTTTTCACCAGCACGTCGCGCTGCTGCAGGAGAAGCAAGCTGCGATTCGTGCCGCCGCCGCTGAAGCTGCAAACGACACTGCCCACGACATGACCCCAGGCTGGGGTGCTACTCGCATCGCGCTCGCACAATCGTGGTGGATCGCATCAGAACTCGTCCGACGGCAACCTCAACTCCTTGCGTACGAGATGCACCCTGGCGGAGGACAGTACGACGTACTGTGCGTCACCGACCCCGCCTCGTTCTCGCCACACCTAGCATCCGGAGACCTACCACGCGTGATGCTGAACCGAAACGGCACACTTCAGGTCCATCAGGGCGCCAAAGCAGAAGTCGTCGCAACCTGGATCCAGGCGCTCGAATCGCCCACGCCATACAGCATCGTGAAGGACCTCGAACGGCGCGCAGGATGGCCCCCGCCCCAAACAACGCCGGCCACGACGAAGCGAGCGCTCGCCTACCGCCTCTTCGCGTCAGCGCTGACCATGACACTCAACGATCGTTTTCGGTGGGATGTAAGGAGTGAGTTCCTCGACACTTCGGAATACGGAGCGCCCCGCGCCGGCTATCTTGCTGCCTTCCCCGTAGCCGTTGAGTCCGCGAGGACGACACCTACTCTCGGAATCCCAGGCGAGCCCGAAAGCCACTTCTGGGCACTCCGCCGCGGCGCCGAGACAGTCGTCATCGTGTCGATAGACGGTCAGGCGTATTTCGCGGACGGCAAGCAGGCCGACCTCATGACCGAGTATCACAAGCACAACCGCCGCATCAATCCGACGACAGTCGCATTGCTCAAGAACTGGATCTGATATCGGGCGCTCAACGATCGTCAATGGCCTTCATCGAAGCCGTCAGTTCCTAAATGTCGCATCTGCGTCGAGAAGGATGTCATGATCAAATCCCTACGGATAGGGCGTCCCGCGCCTTGGACTGTAGCCGCATGATGAGGGGTTCAGCGCAGTGATAAAGCCAGCGGTGCTGCAGAGGCAGATCGATGGGGCTGTCGCACGGTACGTTGCCGCTGCACGAGGCATGAACCCTGTCGACGCCGAGAGCCTGGTCCTCTACGGGTTCTGGACAGTGGCGATGGTCTGGAACGCCAGGCCTGGCTTAGACGAAGACGAACTCGCAGAAGAAGTCGTCGAACGAGTCCTGCACAGTTCGGAGCTCGCGCCCGATGAATCAGCGATGCGCGAAGCTCTGGACATCGATCGGATAGTCGAGGGCTACGCGTCCGATTCTCGCTTCGGGCGCCGGGCGCGCGCGCAATTGCCGCGGGCATCGTGGGGCTGGGATAGCGATGTGGACATCATCGGCCGCGACCGCGCCCAGGAGTTGATCAGCCTCGGGTGCGAAGTGCTGTACGAAGAGGGCGCCTCCCTTGAAGATCTTGGTCAACTGTGCGAAGCCGTCGTCAATGCGGCACGCTCACCCAGCGACCTAGTGCGATCGGCCCAATCGACTGCGACGGGGATTGCCACTCTTCTCGTGGCAATCGGGGACGAGATTGCCGGTCCGGTGCGCGACCTCGCCTGCGGTACCGGGGCTGTGCTTGTCGAAGCGGCACGTCGAGGGCGGCAGGAGCTGATCGGACGCGATATTGATGCCAGCGTCTTGCCGTTGACGCGGGCACGGGTAGAAGTTTGGCCCTCCTCTGTTGCCTTTGAAGCGGCGGACGCGCTCGATGGGTTCGACCAACCGGACCTTGACGGACTCGTCATCTTCGATCCGCCGCTCGAGGAATCGCTTCCTCCTGACATTCCCGCGCAAACCGCGGAACGTGCCGGCATCGGAAGCCGGGACGTTCGATTCACATTGGACGACGTGTGGATGGCTGCGGTTGCGGAGCGGTTGGCGGCGGGCGCTGTCGGTGCCGTGGTGTTATCCGCCGACTCCCTTATCCAAGACAGCCCAAACTCGTACATTCATGGGCTTGTCGAGCGGGGCGCGGTCGCTGCCGTGGTCATCCTCCCCCCAGGATCACGTCCACTGTCCGATGGCCCTACCGTCGCATGGGTTGTTTGTGGAACCCCAGATACCAAGCGTGGGGCGCTTGTCGTCGATGCTAGGCACGCGCCACGGGATCCTTTCGTCGCGTTGCACCGTTCCGACAGTGAGGCTCTCGGCCTCGCCGTTCGCGATTGGATGGCGGGGAGAGAGGTTGCCGTCCCGGAATGGGCTGTGGTCGCGCGATGGGGCGGCGAGAAGCGACCTGGACAGGTTCCGCAGGAGGACCCGGACTTCGCCATTACGTCGGTTGCGGGGGAGGCAGCAAAGGGCCGACTACTGCGAGGGTTGGCGGTGTCTCACTTTAAGAGCATCCATGACGCTGAGGTGCCACTGCGACCACTCACGCTTGTTTTCGGCCCTAACTCTGCTGGGAAGTCGTCGCTCATCCAGGCCCTCTTGGCGTTGGCCCACTCACTAGAAGTCGGCGGCATCAGGGCCGCTTTCGGTGAGATCGACCTGGGTTCCTTTGAGAACGCGATCTCCGCTCATAACACGGCCTTCACCATGGGGGTGAGCGCTCGATTCGCTCTGGACCGTGCCCCCGGAGGCTCGATCGCTGATGAAGCGTCCTACGGCGCAGACTTCGCGGCCTCAGGCAACGGAGCCGATTGGGAGTCATTGAGGGTCGGCATCGGCTCACGCGGGTTGCGAATGGATAATCCTCGACTCCGATCTGGTGCAACAACCCTTAGTTTCAAGCACGTTCGATCTCTCCTCGACCTTCGGTACCCCTTCCAGGAAGACCACCAACGCGTGCTGGACGATGTGCGCGATGCGTTCGGGATATCCGGTGCGACGCGATCCCCCGGGTTTGAGCCTGCGTGGGAGGAACTCCGCGAACGCTTGCGGAGTGAAGAACCGGAACTGATAGACCTGCGGCGATTCCAGGAGCTCGACGAAGGCGCGTCCGCGGACGTTAAACTCCGCGGTCTGCTCGTAGGCTCCGTCGGCCAGGCATCGGGCGACAAGGTGACTGACGCTCGCCGGGCGGCCTTCGAACTACTTGGGACGGTCCTGCGCGAAGTGAGCGAGCGAGCGTATGACGTTCTGCAGCGTGTCGACTACTTCGGCCCCCTCCGGCCGATGCCGCAGCGGCTGTACCCGGTCAGCGCCGACATCACGGACTGGAACAGTGAGTTGGCACGGCTGGCGCGGGATCCGCGCGCACTCCGCGCGGTCAACGGATGGCTAGCGCGGGTCGAGCTTCCATATGAGATGCGACTCACGGAGGTGCAGTACGGATCGCACTCCGCGGTAGACGCCATCGCGGTGACGCTTACTGACACGCGGTCTGGTGTCGCCGTCACTCCACGGGATGTCGGTTTCGGCGTATCTCAAGTGCTTCCGCTCGTTGTCGCGCTAGCAACCAAGAGCTCAAGGATTGTGTGTATCGAGCAACCGGAGCTTCATCTACACCCCGCGCTTCAGGCAACCTTAGGGGACCTGCTGATCGAATCGACTCACGACCTTGGGCGCGGCATGCAGGTGATCGCCGAGACCCATTCGGAGCATCTCCTCCTACGTATCCAGCGGCGTATCCGCGAGGGCGCCATCGACCCCGAGCGCGTATGCGTGCTCTACGTGGACAACTACGACAACTCGGGGGCGGTCATCCGGCGGCTTCGGCTGGGTAGTGACGGTGGATTCATCGATGAATGGCCGAACGGATTCTTCGAGGAGCGCCTTCACGAGCTGTTCGGCGACGCATGATCACTGACTTCGAGGTCCACCTCTCGGCAATCGCTGAGCTCCAAGAGATGGATCCAGGCTTCGCCCAAGTTCTCAGCGACCGCTTGCGCGACGACCTGATCCGGCATGGCGTGCTCGACGTGCTCGACGAAGCCCACAGGGTGGAACTCGCGAGGTTTGTGCGGTCCCAGCCCGGGCTGAGTGGGCAGCGCTGGATCGAGGTACTCCTGACCCTAGGGAAGCTAAACCGATTCAACGTTCTGTCCGAACCCATCGATTGGGGGGTGAGGCTACAGGGTGCCGCCGGCGACGACCGGCCCTCGATCGCTGACCCAACCTTCGATGACACCCGGCCGAAGGTAGAACTTTGTACCGTTCGCGACCTGTCGCGCTCATCGACCCTGCAGGCCCTACGAGATCTCGATGCCGACGCACACCTCTCGTTCGGAGGGGTGCGAAAAGAGTTCTGGGCACAGGTCCTCGAACCATTGGCCGTGCGATCGCGAACGGTCCACATCGTCGATCGATTCATCTTTCGACGCCTGGACCAAAACTCGTCGGAGCGCGATCACGTCTTGCCATGGCTTATCACTCGCCTCGGTCAACTTGATAACAATGACGGGATCGAGGTAACGCTCACCAGCGACGACGCCGAGGGTTTCACTCCGGAAGAGGGGCTCCGCTTGCTTCGCCCATGGTTTCAATCCGGGAACCTCAAATTCATCGAGGTGGTCACCGCGCCTCGCAACGATTTGCCCCACGACCGGCACATTAGGTTCGGCTGTGGAGCGGCGATCCTTCTTCCCGCGGGTTTCGACCGGCTTGCCAGGGCGGATGTCAGAGCGCGGGACGGTGTCAACTGGATCTACCGTGACCTCCGTCAACTAGGACCGCTGCGGAATGCGGAGCAGATGGCCCTCCGATCGAAACGAATGCGCTCTGCGCGGGCAACTCTCCGCGAATGACGTGCCGGGACACACAGCGGGCCGTACTTTGATCCAGTTGACAAGATCATGCCTCGTTTACAAAGGTACTGTTCGGCATGCGGACTGACGTAACGAACGCGACCGGCCAGCGGGCCGACTAGTCATCGCCGCTCCGGGTACGACCCATCGGACGCGGAACCGCCCCCAACTGCCATATGACGCCGCGGTGTGTCGCTCATCCGGATATAAAGGAAGTGGCAACGCACCTGGGGGGAGCTCTACATGCTCGAAGCGCTCGACGAATCGAGTTCATTACGGGCCGCATCGACGTGGCTGGATGCCTTCCCCTGGTTGCCGGCCATTGGGCGGTCGTACGATGAAGCGTGGAACTCGCCCATCGAGCTTGCCGGCGAAGAGGTGGCCGAGCGTCTTGCTGGAGTCATCGCGGAGCTCGCGAGCGAGCGGCTGCCACACTGGACCATCGGCCAAATCCTCCCGAGCCTTCCGCCGGATGTAGAGCTGTCTACCCTTGACCTGCCAACGAGGGCGGCCAACTCGATGGCCCGGCACGGGATCTTTACGACCGGGGAGCTGGCGAACGAGTTCCTCGAGTCGCTCATGGGCTGGCGTGGCATCGGCGCGGGGACCATTAACGCCATCATTTCTCGGCTCGTCCGGGTCTCGACGTCGGCGTCTCCGCCCGTCCTGAGCACCGGCGTGCCTACGGCCGCCGCGCCAGCCGGCCTGGATTGGCCCTTCCACGAACGCCCCAACGACCAGTGGTTGCACGCGGTCGGCAATGACCTCAAGCTCATCGCCGACTGGTGCGCACTTATCGGCATCGAGGACAAGGCGCTCCTGGATCGCTCGGCCCTCGCGTCCGCTCCGGATGAGGTGAGACGCGCTGCCGAGCACGTACTCGCTCTTCGCCTGAGCGATATCTCCGCGGACGCACGAGCGAAGTCGCTAAGTGTGGTCCTCAACGACGCACTCCTCCGCTTGGAGCCTCGAGCTCTAGAGATCCTCAAGCTCCGGCTACTAAGCGGCTCTCCGATGACCCTCGAGGACTTGGGCCGACAGTTCGGCGTCACCCGTGAGCGCGTCCGGCAGATTGAGGGGAAGGCCCGCGGAGCACTCCTAACTGCAGTCTCACAGTCGACTGGTCTGGCTGACGTCGCGGCGTCCGTTGCTTCGTCCACCGGGACCATCCGTCCTCTTGCAGACTTGCTCGAGGCCTATCCCGCGTTGGCTGATACTGTGCCGAGCGCTGACCAGCCAGCATGGCGAGTACTAGATCAGCTGGACGACGCCTACGAAATCGTGGACGGGTGGAGGGTGTCCCCGTCGATGGCGGCCGCGGAGGCTGCAACTCTGGCGCTCATCACCGAGTCTGCTGACACGTACGGGGTTGCTCGAATCTCAGATCTCAACGTCGTTTCGGTCGCGGGCACCACCGATGCCGAAAGTACCTCAAAGCAGTGGTTGACTCGTTGCGGGTATGTCGTCGACGGCGACTTCGTTCTGCTGCGTACACGGTCCGTTGGTGATTACGGGGCAGCTGTGCTTTCGATAGCGGGTAGTCCAATGAGCGTCTCATCGATCCTGGAGCGATTCGCATTCGAACGTAGTGCTGGATCCCTCAAGAACGCGATGAGCCAGGATGAGCGATTCGAGCGGGTGGATCGCGAGCTTTGGGGATTGAAGGAATGGGGGCTGGGCGCGTACGGCGGAATCCGCTCAGTGATCCGCGAACATCTCGCCCGGAATGGGGGCCAAGCACCCCTCGACGAATTGGTCGAGGGGATCACTGGCCGCTATTCGGTTAGCGCCAGCAGCGTTATCGCATACGCCAACGCTGCCCCGTTTGAGACCGTCGATGGCACGGTGCGAACGATGCGCGCGAGCCGAACGGCCGAGAAGCCTCCCGAGCGTACGCGTCGCCTATTCCGACGCACCGATGGCTGGGCGTACCGGATCACCGTGTCGCAAGACCACCTCCGGGGCAGCGGGTTTGTCGCACCTACCGCGATGGCGAGCCTGCTGGGCCTCGGCGCGGGAGCCTCGATTCAGCTCGACTCTCGCCTAGGACCTCAGGTCATAGCGTGGACCGGGATTCAGCCCTCCTTCGGCAGCATCCGGCGCTTCCTCCTGGATGCCGACATCGAAGCAAACACCGACGCCTTCCTGACCATCAGCGACGAGCTCGTATTCGACTTCGAGGAAGCGGGGTCGAAGACGGGCGATCCCACGCACGACCTCCTCACACTCATTGGAGCTCCCGAGGACGCTCAAGACGCTTGGCATCACGTTACGTTGGCGGCGAATCAGGATCTGTCGACGCCGTTCGTGAGCGTGGTCGACGTCTTCCGCGGGCGCGGCGATGACGATATCGCCGATCTCCTCATCGCGCTGCGAAACGAACTGGACCCCGGCGCACCGATTGCCGAGAGCCCTACCTCTGCGCCTGACGTCTCGTACATCATGGATCTTCTGTGACGCGTCTGAGGGGTCTGCGCTCGGTGAACTTCGCCACGCGCTACCGCAGCGACATGGAGGACGTCGTGGCGTCCTTCTACCTGCCCGCGTTCTCCGCAGCGTCGGTGTACAAGCGCGCGGTCGGCTACTTTTCGTCGACAAGTCTTGCGTTGTATTCGCGCGGCCTCGAGGAGTTCGCCGAACGGGGCGGAAGCATGCAGCTCATCGCATCGCCAAACCTCAATGGGGACGACATCGCGGACATCGAGCGCGGGTACGATCTTCGAAGCGTCATCGAACGCGCCGCCCTGCGCGAGCTGACAGATGAGCAGCCAGACACACTTCTGGACGGACTTGGGCAGCTCGGCCGCTTCATCGCCGAAGGCCGGCTGGACATCAAGCTGGCCTTCGTGCAGCGCGACGGACGCGTTGGGATCTATCACGAGAAGTTGGGGATTTTCCGCGACCAGGAAGGCGATGTCGTCGGCTTCACGGGCAGCAGCAACGAGACCCTCGGCGGCCTTCTCGCCAATTTCGAGTCAGTCGAGGTATACCCGGGGTGGCACGCCAGTGACGGTGAACGGGCTCTCCGGCTCGAGGCCGACTTCGGCATGCTCTGGACGAATCAGACACCAGGGTTGAGCGTCGAGGCTTTCCCCGATGTTGCCCGCGAACGGCTCATCGAGATCGGCCAGCAACGGCCGGCAGCGAAGCTTGAGGCCTCGGAGTACGCACTCGTTCCGAGAGTCGCAGAAACCGCACCCGCCGAGCTCCAAATCCCAACCTGGCTAGCCCCGCGCGACTACCAGAAACAAGCCGTCAAAAGCTGGCTGGCCAACCGCGGCCGCGGGATCTTGAAGATGGCGACGGGCACAGGCAAGACGAAGACCGCCATGATCGCGGCGACACAACTGAGCCAAGTCCTCCGCAAACGCGAAGAACCCCTTGTCGTCCTCATCATCGCGCCCCTCCAACACCTTGTAGACCAGTGGATCTCCGAGGTCGAGGACTTCGGCGTGCGCCCAATCGCGGTGTACGAATCAAGCGCAACGTGGCTTCCTCTCGTCGAAGAACAGCTCGCCGCGGCCCGACTCGGTCGCCGGCCGGTCGTCGCTCTCGTCGCGACCAACAGCTCCTTCTCGGGGGAGCGGTTCCAGTCCATCCTTCAGCGGATGACGCTTCCCCTGCTGGTGATAGCCGACGAAGCGCACAACCTTGGCTCCGCGGCCTACCGCAACAGCCTTCCCGATAACGCCCCGTACCGCCTGGCGCTGTCCGCAACCCCGGAGCGATGGTTCGACGAAGAGGGCACCGACGCTCTCATCGACTACTTCGGTGAGGTCGTGTTCGAGTTGAATATGGAGCGTGCCATCGAGATGGGTGCTCTCACCCGCTACCGCTATCGACCACAGCTTGTGGAGCTCGACTATGCCGAGACGCAGTTCTACGTCGACCTCACTGCACAAATCGCCACCCGAATGGCGATGGGAAGCGATCCCGAGAAGCCAGACTCAGATGCGACGCTGGGATACCTCCTGCGTCAACGCGCGGGAATCCTCGGACACGCCGCGGGCAAGCTCGAGGCAGTACGGAGAGACGTAGCATCACGGCGCGACGCGCACTTCCAGCTCGTGTACTGCGCGGAGGGTTCCCGGCCTGCCCCGCGCGGCGAGGAACCAGGGCCCAATCAACTCCGGGACGTGTTGCGGCTCGTCGGTCGAGACCTCGGCCTGGCCGCCCATCAATACACCTCGGAGACCCCCCGTGCGGACCGCAAAGCACTGATGCGCCGCTTCGCCACCGGAACAGACCTCCAAGCGCTCGTCGCAATGCGGTGTCTCGACGAAGGTGTGGACATCCCCGATGCGAGAATCGGCTACCTGCTGGCGAGCAGCAGTAACCCGCGCCAGTTCATTCAACGCCGAGGCCGGCTCCTGCGCCTGGCTGAAGGCAAACAGTACGCCGAGATCGTGGACTACGTCGCCGTGCCCCCGTCGGACGCGCCCGTGGAATTCGAAGTAGAGCGACGCCTGCTCATTCGAGAGCTCGAGCGGACCAACGAGTTCGCTCGCCTGTCGGAAAACTATGGCGATACCCTCGCCACGTTGAGACCGCTCAAAGAGCGCTACCAGCTCATGGACATGTGACAGCGGCTGCGTCATGAATGCGAAAGGAAACCGAAGTGCCTGAGAACAGAAGCGAGCGACGTGTCCTCGAGGAACTGTCCGACGATGAGAGAGCGCTCCTCACACGGGCTCTGGAGATCGAACGGTCGAAACTCCACATCCCGGGTTATGACGCGACCGAAGAACTCCTGGCAGCGGTGAAGGTGATCCTGCCGTGAAGCTGCAGCGGATCACGCTTCGAAACTTCCGCCAGTTCGCCGATGAACAGTCGTTCGATCTCGACTCCAGTTCACTCAAACCGGTATCGCTGATCTTTGGGGCCAATGGTTCGGGAAAGACCACCTTTCTCAACGCGTTTAGTTGGGCGCTGTACGGAACGTTGTCCGATGACGTCGAGCAGCACCACCGTCTCATCAACGACGATGCGTGGCGAGAAGCGTCGATGGGCGACACCGTCGAGGTGTCCGTGGACCTAGTCTTCGATCACGAGGGCGAAACGTATCGGATTCTCCGGTCCGCATCCGTGCGGAAAGAGTCCGACCAGCAGTCCGTGCGCGGCACATCGGTGAAGTTGGAAGGGTGGCGTACCGGCTCCTCCGGGGCCTCCGAGGTGCTTGGCTCTCCACAAGAGATGGTGTCATCGATCCTCCCCCAGGGGGTGAGTCGCTTCTTCTTCTTCAACGGTGAACGCATCGAGAACCTTGTGAAGAAGAGTGCGTACGCGGAGGTCCAGAAAGACATCAAGGTACTCCTGGGGCTCGAGCAGGTGGAGCGCGCGTTGACTCATCTTCCGAAAGTCGACCGGAAACTGACCGCCGAGCTCCGGAGATACGGCGGTGCACGCGCCTCCGAGATACAAGACGTCATCGACGCGAAGCAAGAAGAGGAGACTCAGCTCGCGGAGGAGGCCACTCTCACCGCCCGCAATATCGTCGCGTTGAAGGAGGAGCGCGACGAGGTGGCAGGCCTCCTTCGCAAGCACGCCGACTCGGCGCCGATCCAGACCGCCCTGGACACGGTGAATCGGGAGCTCGAAGAGGCGCGGCAGTCGCTGGAGGCGGCCGAGGCCGCTCGTTCAGCTCTTGTTGCCACAAGAGGTTTTCAAGCGTTCACGAAGGCGCTTGGCGACTCGACCGAGTCAATGGCTGAGGGCCTGTACGAAAAGGGTGCACTGCCCGCGCCGCTCAAGCGGGAGTTTGTCGACAAGCTGCTCGCAGACGGCGTGTGCATCTGCGGTGCGCACTTGACGGCCGACTCGGAGGGGTCCGCACACGTCCGTGAGTGGCGCCATCGCGCGGGCCTGCAGGTTGTAGAGACCTCCTGGCAGCAGCTCTCCGGCCAGTTGCGCCCCCTCGCATCGTCCCGCACCGAGTTGCGAGAGTCGCTCACGGAGCTGTTCGGCCGAGTTGGCAGCGAGAAGGACCGTCTCGTCCGGCTCCAAGAGCAGCAGGGGGAGCTCACAGGTCAGCTCAAGGACAGCCCAGCCGAAGATGTTCAAGCGCTGCAGACCAAGTCCATGGATTTGGAAAGCCGCATCGCAAACAAGCAGCAGAGGCTCGGCCAGATCACCGTCCAACGGCAGAACCTCGACCGGGAGATCGAGCAGAAGACCCGCGACCGTTCCAAAGCAGCCGTGGAAGACGAACTCGCAGAAAAGGCCCGTAGCCGCTCCGACCTCGTACAGTCCGTGACCCGAGCATTGAAGGAGATCCTCAGTATCCGCGAAGACGACATGCGTCGCCGCTTGGACGCGGAACTGAAGGCAATCTTCGCGAAGATCACGCACCAGAATCACCAACCGATCCTGGACGAGGGCTTCGAGCTGCGGCTGGAGAAGGAGATCGACGGGGTCATGCTGCCTGTGCCCAAGTCGACCGGCGAAAATCAGATTCTCAGCCTGAGCTTCGTGACCGCCGTCTCACAGATCGCGCGGCAGATCCGCACCGAGGCGCGCGCGGAAGGTGCTTCGCGGGAGGGCGCTGGCGAATACCCCATCGTCATGGACGCGGCGTTCGGCTCACTCGATGAGGACTACCAAGAGTCCGTCGCACGCGCTCTCGCGGAGATGGCGCCGCAGCTCGTCGTCCTCGTCAGCAAGAGCCAGGGCCTCGGAAAGGTCGTCGAACAGTTGATGCCGCACGTGAGTCACGTCGGAATCATCGAGACGCACACGACCAGCGACGGCGACGTCGCTGACGACGTCGAGCTGAGGGGAAATTCGTATCCATATATCGTCAAGTCCTCCCGTGACCGCTCCGAACTGAAGGAGATCCAGTGACCGCGTCCGCCGATGTTCGCATGCGCCGGCCCGCCGAACATGAAGCGCTGATGAAGGAACTGCAAGACGAAGGAGCCTTCCCGACCTTCAGGGACGTGCTGCTCCTCGCCGGAGCAGTGGGATTCCGCCAGGGCCGCCGCTCCCCCTTCACAGCGACCGCCGGGGATCCCATCCGATTCGAGACGCTGAGTGCGCGCACCTTCAGCGACACGCTCATCAACATGATTGCGGTGAACACGGTCGATGATCCGGAGGTCATGGACGATACCCGTCTGGAAGAACGAGTCCGGATCTTCGAGGAGTATGCGAACGGGGGCCTGGAGTACATCCAGGAGCAGAGGAATGTTCGCCATCAGCCGGCCGCGCTCGTCGTGATGGACCTTGTTGTCGAAGCCCTCGATGATGAGAAGGGTGCAGCCGCCGTCTCGGTGGACGAACTGCTCGACGGTTTGAAGTGGTGAGGGCCTGACGGCCGCCGGACTGTCCGAATCGCTTATCGGCGTCGCGCCGGCACCAGATGAGCGAGAGGCCGTGGGATTGATCGACCGCCTCTCGCTCGGTATCTCTCAAATGTCCTCGACTCGGAGGATCTCCTTCATATACGCGCTGAGGTGCTGTCCCCAGTAGGAGCGCAGGTCCTCGAACTGCTCCGGGTTGTGCTGCATGTTTTCCGCCTTCGCGTAGGCAAGGAACATCGCCTCCAGGGCGTCCGCGGAACGCAATATCAGGGCATGCAGGTCAGCGGGGTCCTGCTCGTCCACCGGCTTGAGAGCCGACGCGCGCAGCGGTCCGTAGACGGCCGTCAGGAACGGGTGCCGGTGGTTGAGCCGTACGACCGCCTTGCCATTGAGGTGCTCAATTTCGAGCATCTCCTTGCCCGGCCAGGACGTGTCCACGATGGTCAGCGGGTGGGACATAATCTGATCCCGGACGCGCTGTGCCGTAGTGCCGTCGACTTCCTCGTCGAGACCGAGATCTTCGATGATCTCGTTGACCTTGCCTTGTTCTTCTTCGGCGGTCATTCCTGCACCGGCGTTGCCGCGTGGCATCGTCTTCTCTGCCGTCTCCACTGCGCCCTGCACCAAGGGGGAACCGCCGACAGGCTCGGCCTTCTCTTCTGCCTCCTCGACTGCACTCCAGTGGTCGCGGATGCGATTGCGGGCGACCTTGACGGGTCGCTCGAGCCAGAGACGCAGCTTGTCGCGCAGCTTGTCCATCGGCTCGGCGCCGCGCTTGACGTGACGAACCTGGAAGAACTCGTCGAGCTCCGCGGGGAACGACACCTCGATGCCGATGTAACGGTCACCGCGGGTGACACCGCCCTGCAACATACGGGGGACGATGTCGTAGTAGATCTCGCGCCCGTTGCGCAGGAAGCTGATGCGGCCTTCGTTCTCGGTGTTGATCTGGAATTCGCGGATGTCCCGTCCGTTGAAGTCCTTTGCGCCACCGGCTCCACGGTGGTGGCGGAAGATCTCGGGTGCGACGGTGACAACGACGTGTACTTTCTCGCCGTTGATGTCGATGTCGGTCTCCTGGATGACAGTCCCCTTCAAGCGGTCAGGTTCCAGACCGCTCAACCCGTACTGCTCCTCGATGCGCGGGTCGTCGAGGAGGAAGGTCGGGTCGTGAAGCACCGCCGTCTTGCCGTCGAGGACGATCTGCAGGCCGTTGTCGATGAACTTCCGATATGCGCGGGCGAGGAACTTCCGCAGCTCCGCGATTCTCGCGTCGATAGAGCGGCCGTAGTTGCCACCGTTGGCGAGCCGGTCGATCTTCTGCCACAGCACGAGCGTGCCGCTGACGAACGGCTCGCCTTTTGCGTCCACCATCAGCTCCGCGTACTCCGCAGGCCACCCGCCTACCTCCTCGGCCTGGATAAGCTCCTGCTCCCCGCTGGAGATGAGATCCAGGTCGATGTACGAGCGGTAGAACTTCTCCTGACCAAACGGCCTGGTGATGACCTCGATGCGCTTGCCGACGCTGAGTGCCGCGAGCTTCAGTCCGACGCCGAACCGTCCCAAACCTCCACGCTGGCCATAGCGAGTTGAGTACCCCATCTTAAGGACCTGGGCGAGGGTTTCCAGCTCAATGCCGCGGCCGTTGTCGGCGAACGCGATGTCGGTGATCTGGCTCTTGTTGGCCGCGTAGCGGGGCTCGATACGGATGATGGTGGCGCTTGCCTCGATGGAGTTGTCGACGGGCTCACCGACGGCGGCGGTGAGGTCGAAGCCTGCATCACGCATGCTTTCAAGGGCCTTGTCGACCTCGATGATGTTCGAGGTGTAAGGGGTGGGGATGGCGGTCATTGGTTCATTCCTTGGGTGAGTCGGTTGTCGAGGATCGCGGTGACGGTGCTGCGGCAGAACGGGCAGGCCGGGTCACTACGGCTGGCGCGGGGCGGATGCTCGACGTTCGAGGTGCTGTCGCCGAGAGCGTGGAAGAGACTGCACTCCATGGCGAAGGCGTCCTGGGCAGTGCGGGATACGTCGAATGTGAACCGTGTATCGGGCGCCCATGTCGCGGTGTGCTCGATGAGGCGGCGGCGCAGGCATGTGTCGCTGCGGCCGATGTAGATCGGCGCATCCGGGGCCCACAGCGTGTACGTGCCGATGGTGTGCTCAGGGATCATGGCGCGCACGAGCCACGACGTGAGCAGGTAGCGGCGGCCCGGCATCAGAACCCCACCTCGGCGCCGTAGGCGAGGCGGCCGACGCGGCGGGCGCGGGAGATCTGTTCCCGCATGCGCTTGACGGGGATGCCGGTGAGTGAGGCGAGGCTCATGGCGTCTTCGCCACGAGCAAGGAGGACGAGGATGGATCGTTCGTCCTCGGTGAGGGACGTTGTGGTCCGCAGCCACCAGAGAATGCCGAAGGATTCGACGGTGTCGGTGTCGCCCGTCAGGCGTTGTTGCGCGTATTCGACTTCCGCACGATGCGTCTCATGGAGGTCCTCATCGTCGAGCCGGTATACCTCACGTGCACGACGTTTCTTTAGGACCTTGCTGGCGTTGGCGCGGGCGTCACGCAACTGCCACTCCGGCAGTTTGGTATTGCTGGGATGTGCGACGAGCTGGTCGAGAGCCCGGTCAATCCGGTCGAGTTCGAAGACATCCCTTGCCGACGTTGCGTCGGCAGACTGCTGCAGAATCATCACAGCAGCCTCGGTTTCGAGGCTAATCATTGTTCTTTCCCTACGTGTCTGACGGTGGTCGCCTGCGGCGTTCACGGTCGGTAGTTCTGGCGAATGGCGTGTTGAGTTGTGCTGATCACCTCAACGGTGATCAGGTGCAGCGTGGGCCCGATTTCTCAAGCACACCCTGGCATGAGGTAAGGGGGTGTGGCGGACGTGTTTGTTGCAACAGTGCCGTCAACCGGCTGCGGACAAGTAGTTGCGGCGATTGGGGATGACGCCTCGAATCCCGCCGACCGGGTCGCTGACGTCGCCAGCCCTACGCGGGATGAGGTGGCAGTGGGCGTGGCCGACGGTCTGGCCGGCGGCGGTGCCGGCGTTCCAGCCGACGTTGAACGCCGTCCACCCCTCCGCGCCGAGCTCGTCGCGGAGCGCATGCAGTGCCTCCTGCGTGTCGAGCATCTCCTGCGGGCTGAGGTCGAACACATCCGCGCGGTGACGCACGGGAATGATGAGGTGGTGGCCTTCGGCCACGGGGTACGCGTCAGGGATCGCGTAGACGGAGCCGAACCGAACGGCCTCGTCGCTGTCGCGGAGGGTGCAGAAACGGCAGGTGTCGCGGCTCATCAGGTCTCTCTCTTCTTGTCGTTATTGTTCGCCTTGGGGGCACTATGCGCGCCGAACTGTCCCGCCAACACATCGAAGTTCTTGTTGATCTGCGTCTCGAACTCGGTCGGGAAGTAACTCAGGTCCGTCCGCGGCACCTCCTCCGGGTTCGCGAGAGCACCCTTCAGCAATGATTGGTGCACGCGCCACCGTCCGGATGCGGGCACCGCGCCGCGAGCAAGACCGGACTTTTCATCCAGGAGCTGCTTGATACGTTCGTTCGTCGCGACCATCGCTTCGAACAACGCCCAGGAGACCTTGTCGTTCTTGATCTCTGGTACATGGTCGAGGGTGTGCCAAGCCAGCTCGTTGGCTACGGTGACGCGGCGATTGATCTCGTCGCGGAGAACCTTCACCTCGTTCAGCAGCTCGCGGATTGGCGAGTAGAACTCGTTGAGGGCACGAACGTTCAACTCGCGAGCCGCAGCTTCGGTGGCTTCGTCGCGACGGAGCTTCCTTGAGATGTATGGCGCAAGGAGGGTTATGAGTCCACTGATTACTGCGGCGATGACCGCGGGGGCGAGGAGGAGCGCCCAGATAGCGCCGACGTCGAGGCCGACAGTCGACGATGATTCGGCGAGAGGCGTAGCCGCAGACGTAGCGAGCAGATTATCGAGCACGCGTTGAGGTTACCGCCTGCTCCCGACATCATTCGGAGCAGCACCTATGCGGTGCCCGGAGATCTTGAGACCCCGTGCCCGCAGCTGCTCCTCCCAGGCCCCGGCCGTTCGGATCGCCGAGGGGTTGTCATACAGACCGTGGCGGTCTTCGGCACGCGACAGCGCCGCGAACAGGGCGTGACGTGGGTAGTCCGGGGCCACGAACTCCTCCTTGCGGTGCAAGACGGGACGCGTCCGCGGATCGAGGAACCGCGCCCATCTCACGTCGAGGTCGCCGATGGCGACCGTGGACGAGGAGAGCAGTTGCGGGTGCGCGTAACGGTCGAAGTCGTCGTAGACGCGATACTCCACTTCCGCCCTCACGAACGACAGCCGGACAATGTTAACTCCGACGCTCGTTCCAGCAAGCAGCCTGGCGCAGCCGTCGAAGACCCGCAGCACCGGCGGCAGCTGGGCAAGCGCGGACGTGTGGACGTAAATGGACGTGCCGCTGAGTCTGCCGACCGGAGAGGCGAGCGCGTTCACGTAGCGGACGGCGGGGTCGCTGCACGCGAGCAGAAGTCGGTATGCCTCACCGTGGGCGACGTCTTCCGACCCGAACAGCTGTCTGGCGTCGAGACGGGTGGTGGGGTCGGAGCGGAGGTTCACGCCGCGGAACCTGCCAAGGGCGAGCATCACGAGCAGCTCGTTCCGACGGTGCATAATGACTTCTTCCCAGAAGCTGTCGTCGGTGACGGCACGGATGATCCGTGCCGCCCGGGCGACGCCGCCGACCGCGACACGGAGGTCCTCACGGTGCTCTTCGGTGAGCTCGTCCGAGCGTGGGGATCTGCCGTGCGAGGTCATGAAGTCCAGCAGCGGCTGTATGACGTCCCTGTGCGCGTCGAACTCGTGGTGCGGGTCGATGCGCACACGGGGCCGATAGACGGGGACCCGCGACCGCAGGAATGACAGCGCGTCCTCGTCGTCGCGGAAAACGTAGAACACGCCGGGTGCCGCAGCGTGTGGGCGGACGCCGAGGACGTCGGCGATCCAGCCCCCAAGCTCCGCGTGCGTGAACAGCTTTTGGAACGTACGCCGCGCCGTCAACAGGCCGTCGCCGTGCACAACGCCGGCGGGCGCGCGGTCCTCACCGATGGTGCGGCCGGCGACAACTAGGGCCCGACTGCTCAGACCCCACGCTTCGGCGAGGGCGGTGCGCCGCTCGCGGGGGTCTTCGATGACGTTGACGACGTAGCCGAGGTTCACGATGTCCGCGGGAGCCTTCGCGACCTGCGGCCGGTGAACGGGGTCCCATCCGGTGGCCTGGTAGCCAAGGTGGTGCAGACGGTCAACGTCACCGCCACGGCCACACCCGTAGTCGAACACCGATGTGCCCTCGCTGATGATGCCGTCGGCGAGGGCGGTGGCGACCGGTCGAGAAAACGCTGTTCGGGTCATGGCCGTCCGATGCCGCTCAACGCGCATGTCAGTGGCCGGTGGAACTCATTCGAGCGAGCGACGCGATGT